>NZ_CP090364.1:0-2400000 GCF_021432065.1 Photobacterium sp. TLY01 | reverse complement strand
TATATGTCAATTTATTAACGGCAACACCGGTGAGCGTGTATGTCTCAGGTGCAGTTGTTCGCCCTGGGCAATATGCAGGTGTCTCTGCGGATAGTGTTTTATACTACTTAAAACGTGCTGGCGGTGTTGATTCTGAACGTGGTAGCTATCGTAATATCAAAGTACTTAGAAAAGGACAGGTAATATCAACAGTTGATCTATATGCGTTTCTTCGAAAGGGAATGTTAGTAGGTTTTAACTTCAAAGATGGTGATGTCATCTTGGTTGAGCAGCAACAGCCGACAGTTTCAGTTTCTGGCAAAGTGAAAAATCCATTTCGTTTTGAAATTCAGGGACAAAATATTACTGGCGCAGAAATTGAATCCCTCGCTAAGCCATTTGCAAAGGTCAGCCACGTTGGGATAGTAGGAACACGACGAAGTCAGCCTTTTTCAATCTACCTGCCGTTCGATAAGTTTAAGTCATTCAAATTGCAAGATGGCGATAAGTTAATTTTTAATGATGATTTACGTGCGCAAGTGCTGGATGTACAGATTAGTGGCAGCTACCTAGGTCCGTCTTATTATGCGTTGAGCAAGGGAACACGGCTCCATACCTTACTGGCGCATATCGGAATAGAAAAAGATTTGGCCGATTATCATTCCATTTACATATTGCGTAAAAGTGTTGCTGAACGTCAAAAAGACATGATTGAGCAGTCATTACAACGTTTAGAACGTAGTGTTTTTACTGCACCAGCGTCGTCTGATGGAGAAGCCACAATTCGTGCTAGAGAAGCAGAAATGGTACTTAGGTTCACTGAGCGAGCCCGAAAAATTGAACCGCTTGGTAAAGTCGTCGTATCTGACAATGAGCTTGTGGCGAACATTCTTCTAGAGCAGGGTGATGTTGTTGTTATTCCACCAAAAAGTGATCTCATCCAGGTTGGTGGTGAAGTGATTATGCCGCAAGCTTTAGTGTATAACCCAGATGCAAGTGTGAAGGACTACATTGCTTGGGCCGGTGGCTATACTGAGCGTGCAAATTATGAGCGCCCACTGATTGTACGTGCAAATGGTTTGATTGAGTTCGGTTCAGAGGCGCAGCTTAAACCTGGAGATCAGTTGCTGATACTGCCTAGAGTCGATGCGAAAACAATGCAAGCTGTGAAAGACATCACTCAAATTATTTATCAGATTGCTGTTGCCGCTAACGTTGTACTGAACTGATGGAGAAGTGAAGCATTGCACTTGGCAGTGCTTTCCTGATTTTTTATGGCGTCAATATTAAAGCGAAATAAACTTCAAGTTTGGCGGGATGTCATCTTTGCCCTGTTCATCCGTGAAATTCGCACAGGGTTCAATGACAAATTTGGTATCAGTTGGGCCATTATAAACCCTCTTTCATTTATCTTTGCGCTTTCGTATATACGAGGGCTGATCGAAGGTGGGGAAACACACGGAATGCCAACCTTCGTTTTCATGGTTCATGGAATGGTTTTAGTCCAACTGTTTCTAACGCTTATGGAGTCAACATCAACGTCATTGAATAAAAATAAATCGCTCTTTGCATTCAGGCAGGTACAGCCGATCAGTGCCTATCTTGCGACAGCTTTGTTTGAAATTTTAGTCAAGCTTTTTGTCGTGTTTGTTTTGATTGTATTAATGTATTTTCTCAATATTGATATCCGTGGTGATAATTTATTGATATTAATCAGTTGTTTTTTCTTATTGGCTGTTATTGCCTGCTCGGTCGGTATTGTTTTTTCTATGATTCAGGGATTTATTCCGGAGTTTGGACGAATAAGGACAGTTTTTACCAGGCCCCTGTTTTTCATCTCTGCAGTTTTTTTCTCACTACAAGATTTTGGACCAGAGGTATGGCCATATCTTAACTGGAATCCAATTCTTCAAGCCATTGAGTTATCGCGTCAGGCTGCGTATAGCAACTATGGTGCAGTTGCTGTCAGTTTCAAGTACCTCTGCGCAATGGCAGTTTTGTCTGTTTTCGTTGCCTTGTCTGTGTATACTATTTCTTGGAAACAGGTAATAAGCAGATGATTTTATTGAGAAATTTGACGAAGTTCTATCCATCGGACTTAGGTAAGCAATTTATATTCAATGGCCTGAATTTTGATATTCCTTCCAATAGAAATATTGCAATTTTAGGTAAAAATGGCGCGGGTAAGTCCACATTATTCAGACTACTGGCAAAGAGTGAATATCCGAATAAAGGGAAAATCATTACAGAGTTAAATATTTCATGGCCTGTAGCATTAGCGACGGGGTTACACCCGGCCATGACAGGAAGAGAAAATACGCGCTTTATTGGTCGAGTGAATGGTGTTGCAGACCTCGATGCTTATGAACGAAAGGTTCTGGATTTCTCTGAATTAGGCGTGAAGTTTGATCTACCGGTGCGAACTTATTCCAGCGGAATGAGGCCCAGATTAGCTTTTGCCTGTTCTGTCGCCATCGACTTTGATGTGTACTTAATTGATGAAGTAACATCGGTCGGCGATGCGAAGTTCCGAAATAAAGCTAAAGAGTCTCTACTGAATCGCAGTCGGTCCGCAAACGTTATAATGGTTAGCCATAATATGCCGGAACTCCGTGAGTTCTGCGACAGTGCAATTGTTATAGATAAAGGTAATTTGACTTACTTCCCTGATTTAGAAGAGGGAATTAAAGTGTATCAGGCGCAGTAATTTATGTCCGATCAAATAACAGCGAATAAGAGTGAAAAACGAGCTTCACTTACTGAGGCTCAACAAGTCGAACAACGGTTTGATTCACTTCGAAAAGAAACCTCGGTTAAAGAATGGCGCGATATACATTTTTTAGCAACCAAAGCGAGCGAGTTAGATGCCCAGGATCCGCTTTTAGCGAATCGAATCCGTTTACGGATTACTAATCTGACGAAAGCGGCAACACAACAAAAAGAAAATTTAGAGAAGCGATTCCACGCCATTCGCCAAACAGTGAGTCAGGCTGAGTGGGAAAATCCATCCTTTTTAACTCAAAAAGCGGAAGATTTACAGCAAACAGATGCAGAGCTTGCGAAGAGAATTTTGCTGCGAGTCTCAAACCTTAAGAAAAGTGAAAGCCAGCGCGAAGTACCCAGAATTCAATCGGAGCATCAAACCGAGAGAGAACCAGCGTTAAAGCAATCCGATCCAAAAGCGAACCTAGTGGACTGGGTAAGGCACTCAGCACTGTTTTGGATTGTCATCTTACCTGTGATGCTCTTTGCTATTTATCAAATCGTGATAGCTTCTGAACGCTTTGAGAGTCGAGCCAAATTGATCATCAAGCAGCCAGATTCAATGGCAACCATGGATGCATCTATGGCGCTGCTTTCCGGGTTTGGGGTATCAGTTCCCGGATCTTCTGACTTAGAGCTAGCGAGAGCATACATATATTCAGAAGATATGCTGGATTATCTGAATCAAGAGCTGAAGCTCTCCTCGCATTTTCTCAGTGAAAATATCGATTTCTATTCACGGTTAGACAATAATTATTCTAAAGAAGACTTCTATGATTACTTTCGGCATAAAGTAACGGTTGATATTGATGAGAAAGCTTCTGTTATACAAGTTAATGCACAGGGCTTTACACCTGAATATGCTCAGCAGTTAACTAAAGCAATTGTTAATCGTACTGAATGGTATATTAATAAGATAGGCCACGACCTTGCTGAGTCTCAATTGTCGTTTATACAAGGCGAACATGTTCGTGTTGAAAATAAATTGGCAATGGCCAAGCGTGAATTATTAAAATTTCAACAGCGTAACAACTTGCTGGATCCAGAAGCTGAAGGCATAGCAATACAGCAAATCGCCTATACATTAGAAGCTCAGCTCGCGGAAAAGCGTTCTTTATTAAATGCCCTTGAATCGATTATGAATGCACGGGCCCCACAGGTAATTGCGGCTAAGAATGAGATTCAGGCACTTGAATTGCAGCTGAAGCAGGAAAGGGGACGGTTGTCACACCATGACAAGGATACTGACGTTTCCGCATCGGCAAGCCAGGCTATTGATCAAGTCATACCCAACAATTTGTCAGTTGGCGAAATACTGGCAAAGTATGCAGAATTGAAAGTTGGCCTCGAACTGGCTTTACAAGCTTATACGTCGTCGAAAATTTCATTGGAGAAGTCGCGTATTGAAGCTTACCGACAATTGAAATATCTGGTTGTTGTGGAAAGTCCAACACTGCCGGATGAAAACCAATACCCAAGAAAAACGTATAATATTACACTTTTCACCGCATTATTGCTCTTGCTGTATGGGATTGGGCGAATCGTCATTGCAACCGTCAATGAACTTAAATAATAACGTAAACAACGAGAAAGGCTATGTTAAACCTTGACAGATTTGAAACTGAACGTAAGGGAATTATTTTGGCGGGGGGATCGGGTACGCGCTTGCACCCGTTGACAAAAGTGGTCAGTAAGCAGCTAATGCCTGTTTACGACAAGCCCATGATTTACTACCCGATCTCAACCCTGATGGCGGCAGGTATTCGTGACATGCTCATCATTGCAACGCCACAGGACTTACCTCGTTTTCAGGAACTATTGGGTGACGGTGCGCTTTGGGGCGTTAAGTTTACGTATGTGGTTCAGCCTTCACCAGATGGTCTGGCGCAAGCATTTATTCTGGGTGAAGAGTTCATTGGCGATAATAATGTTGCGTTAGTTTTGGGGGATAATCTTTTTTATGGTCACGACCTTTCCCTTTCACTCCGCCGGGCCTGCCAAAAAGATGAAGGTGCAACTGTATTTGGCTATCATGTTGCTGATCCTAAGGCGTATGGCGTGGTTGAATTTGATGACAACCGTCAAGCTTTATCGATAGAAGAAAAACCGGAAAACCCGAAGTCGAATTACGCTGTCCCTGGTTTATATTTCTTTGACAACAAAGTTGTCGAGTATGCCAAAAACGTTAAACCCTCTGCCCGTGGAGAGCTTGAAATCACTGATGTGATCAACGCTTACCTCAGAGAGAAAGAACTCACTGTCGAGATCATGGGTCGTGGTACCACCTGGTTAGACACCGGTACGCACGACAGTTTACTGCAAGCAGCACATTTTATTGAAACTCTTGAAAAACGCCAGGGACTCAAAGTGTGTTGTCCTGAAGAGATTGCTTATCGCATGGGCTATATCGATAAATCCACCCTGCGTGATATTGCCATTCCCTTACAGAAATCTGGCTATGGCCAGTATTTGTTAAATCTGCTGGACAGCAAAGTGTATTCGAGTCACTGAGGCCTGTATGAAGTTTATTGAAACCGCGATCCCAGATGTGAAAATTATTGAACCAACAGTTTTCGGTGATGAACGTGGGTTCTTTATGGAAACCTTCCGTACAACAACGTTCAACGAAAACTGTTGTCCTAGAACCTTTGTTCAGGAGAACCACAGCAAGTCTGGTAAAGGAATATTGCGTGGCCTTCACTACCAAACAGAGAATACGCAAGGAAAACTAGTCCGGGTGACACAGGGAGAAGTGTTTGACGTTGCTGTTGATATGCGCAAACAATCGCCGACCTTTGGTCAATGGGTTGGGGTGTATCTTTCTGCAGAAAACAAGCGGCAATTATGGGTACCGGAAGGGTTCGCCCATGGGTTTTATGTTGTCAGTGAAACTGCTGAATTCGTCTACAAGTGCACCGATTTTTACAATCCAAGCGCGGAAATATCGATCAAGTGGGACGATCCTACCTTGAATATCGAGTGGCCTCTGTTGCCTGATTGTATGCCATCTCTTTCAGGAAAAGACGAAGCCGGATTGGCGTTCTTGGCAGCCCCTGTGTTCGAATAAGGTATACCTGCAATGAAAAAAGTGATTATCACCGGGCACGGCGGGCAACTGGCCACTGAGTTGAGTCTCACAGCCCCGTCTACGATGCATATCGTCAGTTTCAGCTCAAAGCAACTGGATATTACAAACCGCGAGTCGGTTCGGGACACCCTGTGCAATGAAAAACCCGATCTGATTATCAATGCGGCAGCCTATACCGCGGTTGATAAAGCAGAAAGCGATGTAGAAGCAGCTTATGCGGTCAATGCGTTGGGGAGCGAAAACCTGGCAATTGTTTGTCAAGAGCTGAGCACAAAGCTGATCCATATCTCAACGGATTTCGTATTTGATGGCAGCAAAACCACACCCTATCAGGTTGACGACGAGACTAATCCTTTAAGTGTTTATGGTGCTTCTAAACTGGCCGGCGAAGAAAAAATTGCGGCTATTTTAGGTGGTAACGCAACGATTATCCGCACAGCCTGGGTGTATTCAGTGCATGGCAATAATTTTGTGAAAACCATGCTTCGCTTGATGCAAGAAAAAGAACAACTCGGTGTAGTGTGGGATCAAGTTGGTACACCCACCTGGGCCAAAGGGTTGGCAGAGATGATTTGGCGTCTGGTTGAACAATCAGGTAGTTCATTCTGTGCTGATTACAGAAGTGAAAAACCAGTCCTGCTTCATTGGACTGATGCCGGAGTGGCGTCCTGGTATGATTTTGCCATTGCTATCCAGGAGCTGGCTATTGAAAAGGGGCTGTTAGCGAAGGCAATCCCGGTAATTCCAATTCCAGCAAGTCATTATCCTACCCCCGCTAAACGTCCGAGCTTCAGTGTGATTGATAAAACCGCAGCAGAAACAGCCTCGTGCGGTCGGGCGCTGCACTGGCGACAACAGCTTTCAACCATGTTAGAAGAAATGAAAACAATTAATTAAAATATTCAGTTTAAATGAGAGAAAAGAATGAAAACGAGTAATATTTTAGTGACAGGTGGTGCCGGCTTTATTGGTGCCAATTTTGTGCACTATTGGTTGGCTAACCATACTGACGATAAAGTGGTTGTTCTTGATGCACTGACGTATGCCGGTAATCAGGCCAACCTTGCCTCTGTAGCCGAGCACCCGAATTTGGTGTTTGTACACGGAAATATTTGTGATACAAACTTGGTTGAAACCCTGTTGAAGGAATATCAACTCGACACCATCGTCCATTTTGCGGCTGAAAGCCATGTCGACCGTTCCATTACTGGCCCAGATGCATTTATTGAAACCAATATTATCGGTACACACAGTTTACTGAAGGCTGCCAAAAAAGTCTGGATCGATGAGCCGAAATCACGAGGTGAAGCACCGCTGAAGCACCGTTTTCACCATGTCTCCACAGATGAAGTGTACGGCACACTAAAGCCACATGATCCTGCCTTTACAGAAGAAACGGCCTATGCACCTAATTCGCCTTATTCAGCAAGTAAAGCGGCTTCCGATCACTTGGTGAGAGCTTATCACCACACCTATGGCTTGGAAGTCACGACGTCAAACTGTTCAAATAATTACGGCCCTTTTCACTTTCCCGAAAAACTGATACCGCTTATTATCACCAATATTTTGCATGATAAGCCACTGCCTATTTATGGCGATGGCCAGCAAATTCGCGACTGGCTGTATGTTGAAGATCACGCCCGCGGTATTGATTTAGTGCTTGAAAAAGGCCGTATTGGTGAGAATTATAATATTGGTGGCCACAATGAATGGGCTAATATCGATATTGTTAAAGTCGTTTGTCAGCTAATGAATGAATACTTCACGAGCGAGGCCAATTCAGAACTTCTGACCAAATTCCCGCAAGCAAGGTTAGCCGCTCAAGGTAAATCTGAATCACTGATTACCTATGTGACCGATAGAGCAGGACACGATCGCCGCTACGCAATAGATGCAACAAAAACCAATAACGAATTAGGTTATAAACCCGTTGAGTCTTTTGAATCTGGTATTCGCCAGACGGTTGAATGGTATTTGGATAATAATCAGTGGTGGACAGTTTTACTATGATATTTAGTTTTTTTAGAAGTATAAGAAATAAAAAAGAAGCATATAATACTATAAAAGAATCAGGTTTATTTGATGCCGATTTTTATAGAAGAAAATATGGTATTGAAAATCGTATCGATCCAATTAATCATTATTTGGAAACTGGTGTTTCTCTGAGGTATGACCCATCTAAATACTTTTCAACTAAATACTATTTAGAGAATAATGATGATGTCTTAAATTCAGGATTGAACCCATTCTATCACTATATTGTTTATGGGAAAAATGAGGGGCGAGTTTGTAGCCGAATTGATGAGAAAATTGAAGATTTTTCTTCAATATATAGACTTCCCAGTAGTGCTGAAAATAATTGCTATTGTAAGAATGAAACCCTATTTTGTTCAAAGGTGTACAAAGAGTCATATTCGGATTTAAAGACAGTTCCAAACGAAGAAGCCTATAGTCATTTCATTAACTTCGGAATAAATGAAGGTAGATATCGACATTTTTCTTCTGTATTTTTTAAGTACAAGAACAAATATGGATATGATTTTCTAAATAGTTTAGAAGAAAATGAATCTATAATTGGGTTCATGAGGGACAAAGCTGAAGAATCGGATTTGGAATATTTCTTGAATTTTTATTTTGAACCTTGTACCAAAGAGAAATCGCTTTTCTGCTTTGATATATTTGATACGTTGATCTATCGTGAAGTATTCAATCCAGAAGATATCTTTTCTATTGTAGAATTAAAAAGTAAGCATTGGGGGTTTGGTGCAAAACGCATCGCAGCAGAAACACGTTGTAAAAGTAAATTCGGCTCAAAGCAGTATTTACTCAAGGATATTTACGCTGAAATTGAGTTTTCTGAAGAGATTGCTGAACATTTGATGCTTCTTGAATTAGAAGAAGAAAAAAATTCAATAAAAGTTAGACAATCAGTGTTTGATTTCTTGGATAAGCTAGAAGCTTATGGACATGAGATTCATCTGATAAGTGATTTCCATTTAACAAAAAATGAATTGCTTAATATATTACCACCGATATTCAAAGATAGATTTTCTGAAAGAATGACTGTTTCTGGTGACAGTTCATTGTGTAAGCATTCTAGTGAGCTTTATGACCACTTTTTTGAGATTTTGGATAGAAGGAACTTTCAGAATGTTTATATGATTGGTGATAATTATTACTCTGACTATATAAACGCAAGTAAATATTTTGATCAAGCGATAAGAATTCCTACAATTAATGAAACTAAGCTAAGGAAATATATAGATTTAGTTGTAAATTCTGATATTTTAATCAGGAAAGAAATCAAGAGGAGTATTATCGAAAAAAATTCAATAATTGCTCCAATTCTTGCGAGTTCGATGATATCTCTGACAAAATATTTACATAGCATTAAATCATTAGATGAAGGTACGAATATATTTACCTTAGGACGGGATGGCTACCTGTTAAAACGTAGTTACAATGCGCTATACGATGTAAATATACCTGAGTTGAGTAACTCTCGAAGCTTAAATTTCGCTTCTATAATTGAAGATTTTAATGATATTGATGAATGCTTTAATCGGGATGGCTTCTCTACAACTATCGGTAGAAAAATTAAAAACCGATTAGGATTTAGTGTCGAAGGAAAAATATCTCAACTTTCTGATGAAATGATTGATAAAAATGAGACGTTAAAAACGGCACTTTATGAAAAAATAATTCCATATTGTCAAGAGCAGAGAGGTCTTTATCAAAGCTATTTGAGTTCTCATAATATAGTAGATCATAATAAATATATTGCATTTGATATTGGATATCGTGGAACAAGTGCAAAAGCATTTACAAAGTTGCTTCCAAACGCTGATGTTAGCTGGGTTTATTTTGCAACATTTTCGAATATGGTATTCAAACATAAGTACGATGCAATCAATGAGAATATTGAACTAGAAAAGTACGGTCAGGTTATTCCTATTTTGGAAGCATTATTTAGTGATGAGAATATAGGTAGTGCACATTATTTCGAAAAATCCGGGCGTTTAATTCGGAAGGTTAACAAAAACGAAGAAAGAATCAAGGGAATTGTTAATAGAATTCAAGACGATGTAGTAGATTTCATCGTGGAATATAAAGAGAAAAATGGCGAGTATTTAAATATCGAAGAAAAGTCATTTAATAATATTTTAGAATACCTAACTATTCCAGATTTTGAATTTTGTAAAATGTTTGTAGGTGTTGAAAATGAAGACTCATTCGCAAATGCCACATCATATTATATCTCACCGGATCTGGATGCAATGAAATCTAGTTGGCAATCTGGTTTGAACTCTGTTGTTGAGTCTATTAACGAGAAGCGAGTTAATGAAAAATAAAATTACAAAGCTGAATGATATTTTTGGTGCTTTCTTTAAATCAACAACCCTTGATATGCAATCAATCGACAGTGTTGTGATCGAGTTAGAAAATTATTTAAAATGCTCGAACATCAAGCATCATTCATCTGAAGTTGATTTTTACCAATATGATGAGTTCGTTTCGAAGGTATTATCCCGATTTGAGGATAAGCACAAGGCACTTGATCAAGATGTGACAATTATTATACCATCAAGATCTGGAGAACTGGTTGTATCGGCGCTTAATAAACTAGGTGAAAATAAATTTAACATTGTTGTTGCATTAAATAACACAGATTTCGAAAAAGAAAAATCGATTATCTTAGAAAATCTTGATATTCAAAACAAACCGAAAATTATAGAACACTTCTTTCCAAAGGGTGTTAATTTTTCTTTTGCTGAAATCTGTAATACCGCTGCAAAAAAATATGCTAAAACTAAATTCTTACTCTTTTTTAATGATGATTTACTTATCTCAAAAGATGAGTTGATTCGTCTTACTGCATATATAGAGTTTAATATAATTGGTGCAGTTGCTCCTGTTTTAAAATGGCCATCTGATGTTGTACAAAATGGAGGCATTTTCGGTGGGATACACCGAAATAAGCTTCCTGGTTTATATGGTCGTGGGCTTCAATATGCTGACATTAATCAAATGCCGCTCACATGTGATGCTGTCACCGGAGCATGTCTAATGCTTCGAGCAGAGCAATTTTTTAAAATGAAAGGTTTTGATGAAGAAAAATTTGCAATTGCTTATAATGATGTGGACCTTGGCTATCGATTAAATGAGTCAGGTTTACACACTATATCAATGAATCACATTAGTGCTGTACATATCGAAGGTGCAACTCGTGGGACGGGTCTCGGCAATGATAATCCAAAAGAGGAAGTCGAAATAAGTCACAGATTCAGTGAATATGCGCAGAAGGTTATACCAAAGCGAATTCAGTTAATACTTGATCCTGAATCCAGTGATTTTCTGTATGCAAATCAACACCCAACATTTGACTATAGAAATCAAAATGTTGTTGTGTTTACCCACAACATGAAGCTTGAAGGTGCTTCACGTATTGCTTATGATACAGCCAAAGTATTGAGTGATAGTGGCTTCAATGTTTCAATTCTTGCATTGGAAGGTGGCGAACGTTTACGAGATTATCAAAGCTTCGCAGATAATATACATATTTGTGGGTGGGACTATTTTACCAACAGCAACCGCAGAGCGGCCGTAAGCATGTGGTTGCAACAACATGATATATCACTGGTGATAGCAAATACTGTCATTTGTAGCGCAGCTTTATATCCCGTTACCTCTGGTCTGAAATGCAAACAGATTAATTACATCCATGAAAGTGAGTCATTTGATCATCATTTATGTCATTTTGGTGGGTATTGGGTAGATCAGTCCGCTTTGTCGATTAAGAATAATTTTAATGTTTTTGTTTCACGTTATACTGTGAATGTATACCGATATTTGCTAAATGATTCAAATTGGACGATTTTATATAATTATTTTGTAGAGCAAGACCTCACTCAAAATAAAATTAAGACACAGGGTTATAATTTTGTAACAGTGGGTTCGGTCTGTGAACGTAAAAACCAGAAGATGGTTTTTGATGCTTTAGATTATTTCGAAAAGAAAGAAATACCAGCAACATTTACCCTTGTTGGAGCACGTAATGACCAATACGCGAACGAAATCAAGTCGGCTTTAGAAAGTAGAACATATTTGTTTTCGAAATTAAAAATAATAGATGAAACTCCGGAAGTAAGTCCGTACTACGAAAAAGCTGATATTTTCATTTCGTTTTCTAATATGGAGTCCTTTCCAATAACTTTACTCGAAGCGTCGTCCCATAATTTGATTTTAATGTCAACGGCATTGTTTGGAGCCAAAGAGATGATTGTTGAAGGTGTTAATGGTTTTCTATTTGAACCTAATAATGTCGAGTCAATGTACAAGTCATTTGATAAGCTCTTGGATGATGATTTTGATAAATTGAAAAGCTCATCTAAAACTTTATTGAAGTTATGGCCCAATGATAAAGAATTCAATTGTGCGATAACAAATTTAATTAAGCGAAAGTAAGTGGATTTTATTAGGAAGTAATTATGTTGAAAAAAGCATTTATTATATTGTCGACCCAGCGTTCTGGTAGTACTTTGCTTTGTAAGGATTTAGCAAGTACACAATGCATGGGGAATCCAGATGAACACTTGCTTGATTACCTAGATGGTCGAGATTTTAATAAAGATGAGTTTTATAATCGATGTCATGACAAATCAGGAAATTTCGGCCTGAAATTAATGGCGAATTACCTTGATGAAGCTATGTTAATGCTAAGTAAAGGGCTAGGATTTGAAGGAACTAATCTCAATGATTACCTTCTGTTTCTAAACAAAACTTATGATAAAGTAGTTTTGATTTATTTAACTCGAGATGATTATTTTGAGCAGGCTCTGTCAAGAATTACAGCGAAAAAGACAAACACATGGCACAATTTGGGTAATGATGTCATACAAATGAATGGCGGTTCAACTAATGCTGATGATACTAGAGCGAAAAGGAAGGTTGTCATAGAACAGCTTAAAGTAAAAGATATTAATGATAGTGTTTTAGATATCTTAAAGGAAAACCAATATCTTCGGGAAGTTTATGCTGGGTTAGATGATCAGGTCTGTGTTAAATTTAAGACTAATTATAATGAGGTTGTTTATAATTACCAGCGGTTAATTAATTTCATCTACGATGGACATGTAACAGTAGATAGAAAAATGAAAAAAATATCAAGTGAGGATGATGCTCTAAGGGCGAAGGAAATTTATTTTCAGACTGTTGGTAAGGTTGTATCTGATGGATGTGTTAATTTGCTCCGGGATTCAGCTATTTTGCTGGAGGAATTTGATACTTTTAAGTCCACTTTAATGATGCAAATGGCCCACAATCTAAGACCGGATGGCGCATTTATTAAAGAGAAATTACAAGAATATACATCGAAAGAATAATAACTATATGTTGTTAGGCATGATGATGTTGAAAATGTGGTGGTTTATGACCACCACTTGTTTTATTGTCTGTGCCATTTTGTTAGGGGGGGAGGATGGCTGTTTTTTTAAAATTGGCAAAGAGTTTTTTAATTGCCAAGTTAAAGAGGTTTACATGGGCCACAAGGCTTTACCGGGGGCTATTTCCTCCTGTTATTGATAGCTATAATTACATACTTGAGTTACAGAGATGTCGACTTTCAGAAATGAAAGTTAATAAGAGTGAACATACTTTTGCCTTTCTATGTCCAGTTTATAACGCTGATGTTTTCCATCTTGGTAGGATGGTTGATTCTATTATTTATCAGAGTTATACGAATTTTGTTTTGTATTTAATTGATGATGCATCAAGTGGAAGTGAGCATAATTCATACCTTTCGAAAATTGAAAGTAACAATCGTATTAAAGTAATATATAGAAAAATAAATGGTCATATATCTGAAGCCTCAAATACTGGTTTGTCTGTCGTTGAAGAAGATTATGTGGTACTAATTGACCAGGACGATGTATTACAGATGCATGCGCTAAAAATGGTTGTTCATGCTTTACAGAATCATCCGGGTGCAAATATTTTGTACAGCGATGAGGATAAACTGGATGTCAATGGTCATCGGGTGCAACCACACTTCAAACCCGATTGGAATCCGGATTTATTATATTCGCATAACTATATTTCTCATCTGGGGATTTATAAGACATCTTTATTAAAAGCGATTGGCGGCTTTCGGAAAGGCTATGAGGGCAGCCAGGATTATGACCTCTTACTTCGCGCGGTGGAACACTGCAAAGGTGAAGGTATAGTGCATATCCCTTATGTGCTTTACCATTGGCGCGCTCTGCCAGGCTCAACAGCGTTTGCTGAGTCAGAGAAAAGCTATGCAGAAACTGCTGGCCTGAAAGCACTCCAAGACAGAGTGAAAGGCTTGGGCGCAACGGTAGAGATGGGGCGACTGGCCAATACTTATAAAGTGTGCTGGCCAATACCTGACGACTCACCCCTTGTGAGCATCATTATCCCAACACGAAACGGTCATGCGCTGGTTAAGCAGTGTATTGACTCATTATATGAGAAGAACGACTACAAAAACTTTGAGATATTGTTAGTCGACAATCAAAGCGATGAACCTGCCGCGATTGAATTCTTTTCAGAGCTGGAAGCGGAACGTAAAATTCGATGGCTTCATTATGATGATGCGTTTAACTATTCCGCGATTAATAACTTTGCGGTAACGCATGCGCAAGGTGAAGTACTGCTATTGCTTAACAATGATGTGGAAGCCATCCATTCAGGCTGGTTGCGTGAAATGGTTTCCCATGCGATTCGACCTGACATTGGCTGTGTTGGCGCCAAGCTCTTCTACCCCGATGGCCGTTTGCAACATGCGGGTGTCATCACTGGATTAGGCGGTGTGGCGGGTCATTCACATAAGTATTTCCCTGGTGATCACCCCGGTTATTTTAAACGCCTGCAGATCGTTCAAAATTTGAGTGCTGTGACGGCGGCTTGTTTGGCCGTACGCAAGTGTGTGTTTGAACAAGTCGGCGGGTTGAACGAGAAAGACTTAACTGTCGCATTTAACGATGTTGATTTTTGTTTGAAAGTGCGTGAAGCGGGGTATCGAAATCTCTGGACGCCTTATGCAGAGCTTATCCACCATGAATCTGTGAGTCGCGGTCCGGAAGACAGTCCTGAAAAGCAAGCACGTTTCCAGAGTGAAATCAATTACATGAAAGAAACCTGGGGAGACACCTTGATGAATGATCCCCACTACAGTCGCTGGCTCACGTTAGACAGAGAAGACTTTACTTATCGCTAAGCAGTATGATGGATAAGAGAATTTATATACATTTTGGCCCGGGGAAAACAGGCAGTTCTGCCATTCAGGCATGGATGAATTCCCACCGGGGCTGGTTGGCTGAACAACAGGTTTGTTATCCGGCGCATGCCGTTGATAAAAACTCGGTCAGCTCGGGCAATATAGAGTCAGTGACAGTTAAGACATCTGACGGCCAATATCGTTTCAGTCAGGCGAAAGCAAATCGCCTGCTGCAGTCATTCCAAGCCAGTCATGCGCGTGTGTTATTTTTGTCGTCAGAGTTTTTCTTTCCGATGCTCTCGCAACTAATGACCGTGTTCAAAGATGCGACTTTCATCGGCTACATTCGGGATCCGCTCGATCTTCATGAATCCGATTATAACCAAAAAGTGAAACTGCACGGTCATTATTTGCCCTTTCATGCCCCGATCAGCAGTTTTCCTGTGGTAGGTGCTTTGGCCCAGGTGTTAGATAGTCACAAAGAGATCTGCCTGGATCTTCGCCCTTACGGAAAGGGGATGTTCACGGGGGGAGACATAGTCAAAGATATACTCGCTGCTATTGGTCTTGAATATGACATAAGTGTAAACACCGGGCAGATTAACCGACGATACGGCTTTGAAGCGCTGGAGTTCAAGCGTTTATTAAACTACTTTCCCATTGCTAAATTGGAAACAACTGTCCATGACTTCTTGCAAAGCATGGAGCATCAGTCAGAAGCATATTCAGTGATTCCCGTTCAGCAGCAAAAAGTGGCCAATGAAAATCATTGCCAGAGACTGGCTGCCTTCATCAAAAATCGTCACTTTCCGGCACTTGAGCCTTTGCTTCGTTTGTTGCGTGAAAGGCAGCTCATACCCTACCGAAGCCAGGATGCCTCGCAGGCGGAGCTAAGCTTTGTTTGTGATTCTTTGAAAGAATACGACATGGCGCTTTATCTCAAGCTTCAGAGTATTGTGAGTCAGCATCGTTTCCTTTACGTCGACACCCCTTTTTTTATGCCGTGTTTTATTGATGAAAAACGTAAGTGGTGGAAGCGAGAACCGGCCAAGAAGTTTCAGGCGCGCGAAGCCGATATCAATGGGGCATCGTTATCAACCTTAGTGAATAAGGTCCAAATTCCGGATAAGTTTTATCCGCCTCATATATTAGCAAGCATGGGGGAGTTTGCCTTTGCAAACCATGAGCTGGAGTTTGCCGAGCGATTGTTTACTGAAGCGTTGAAGCGTAATCCGAAACAAATATTAGCTTTACGCTATATTAATGATGTCCGGCTGCGGCTTCGCGGTAAGCAACTTTAGATCAATTGGGTGCATATAGAGTGGCATGTAATTTTAATGGCGCTGCTGTTGGGCGTCATCGTATTTTTAATCGTTAATGTGGCACAGGACAGTGTGCAACGTATCCCAATACTGAAGTATTATTGATGCGTATGTTATAGTTTGTCGCCATGAAGTCATCAACATTTAATCGCAATAAGTAATCATCACTTATGAATAACTCAGAAAAACTCACACATCTCAAGGCTTTGGAAGCAGAGTCTATTCAGATTATCCGCGAGGTTGCGGCAGAATTTGATAACCCGGTTATGCTTTATTCCATTGGTAAAGATTCATCTGTGCTCTTACATCTTGCACGTAAAGCGTTTTACCCTGGAAAGATCCCGTTCCCGCTTTTGCATGTCGATACGAACTGGAAATTCAAAGAGATGATTGAGTTTCGTGACCGTCTTGCAAAGGACTATGGCTTTGACTTACTTGTTCATAAGAACCCTCGGGGTTTAGAAATGAATATTAGCCCGTTTGAGCATGGTAGTGCCAAACACACAGATATCATGAAAACAGAAGGGTTGAAGCAAGCATTAGACAAATATGGTTTTGATGCTGCCTTTGGTGGGGCTCGTCGTGATGAGGAAAAGTCACGTGCTAAAGAGCGTGTTTACTCGTTCCGCGATAAGCATCACAGATGGGATCCGAAAAATCAACGTCCGGAATTGTGGAACATTTATAACAGCCGTGTGGATAAAGGCGAGAGCATTCGAGTTTTTCCGCTGTCTAATTGGACAGAGCTTGATATCTGGCAGTATATCTATCTGGAAAATATTGAAATCGTTCCACTGTATCTTTCCAAAGAGCGACCTGTTGTTGAGCGTGACGGAACACTGATCATGGTTGATGATGAGCGTATGCCTTTAGGTGAAGGCGAAGTCCCTCAAATGAAGAAAGTACGGTTCCGTACCTTGGGATGTTACCCACTGACTGGCGCGGTAGAGTCTGAAGCGCAAACTTTGCCTGAAATCATTCAGGAGATGTTGTTATGTACAACATCAGAGCGACAGGGCCGCATGATTGACCACGATTCAGCGGGTTCAATGGAAAAGAAAAAAATGGAAGGCTACTTCTGATATCCATTTTTCTATGATTCATTTCATGCGCACTTATTGCTAGAAACAACAGATAACATTGCGTTGCTGGAAGAGAACAGCACGCTAAAGGAATAACAATGTCCCATGCATCAAACCTTATTGCGTCAGATATTGAAGAGTATCTACGTGTTCACGAAAACAAAGACATGCTGCGCTTTCTTACATGTGGCAGTGTGGACGATGGCAAATCAACGCTGATTGGACGTTTGCTGTACGACAGCAAGATGATTTTTGAAGATCAGATGGCTGCGATCGAAAAAGATTCAAAACGCTTTAACACGACAGATCAAGAGTTTGATCTGGCTTTGCTGGTTGATGGCCTGCAATCGGAGCGTGAGCAGGGCATTACAATTGATGTTGCTTATCGATACTTTTCTACGGAACAGAGAAAGTTCATCATTGCAGACACTCCTGGACATGAGCAGTACACGCGTAACATGGCAACGGGTGCATCCACTTGTGATCTGGCAATCATTCTGATTGATGCACGTCATGGTGTTCAGGTACAGACGAGACGTCACAGTTACATCTGCTCTTTATTGGGCATTAAGCACATTCTTGTGGCTGTGAACAAAATGGATGCGGTGGATTACGATCAGGCTGTTTATAAAAAAATTAAGCAGGAGTATCGCCAGTTTGCCGAAAATCTGGGGTTTGATGATCTGCGATTTGTGCCGATTTCAGCATTGCTTGGCGATAATGTAGTAAACGAAAGTGAGAATATGCCTTGGTATCCTGGGGCAACACTGATGCGTCTGCTCAATACCGTAAATATCGACAGTAAGCGTCACCATGCTTTCCGTTTTCCTGTTCAGTATGTAAATCGCCCGAACTTAGATTTTCGCGGGTTCTGCGGCACAATCAGCTCAGGTGAAATCCGTGTTGGCGATAGCGTAGTGGCTCTTCCAAGCGGCAAAGAAAGCAAAGTAGACTCGATTGTGACTTTCGATGGTGACCTGGAAAAAGCCTCTGCTGGTATGTCTGTGACAATTACACTTGAAGATGAAATTGACATCAGCCGCGGTGACATGATTGTGCGTTCTCATGACCGTCCGGAAAGTGCATCACGCATTGAAGCCGATGTTGTTTGGATGTCTGAACAGCAGATGCATCTCGACCGTGAGTACATTATCAAAGCGGGTTGTAAATCTGTGTTCGGTCGTGCGGAAAAATTCAATTACCGTGTTGATGTGAATACACTTGAGCATCTTCCTGCCAGCGAACTGGCCCTGAATGAAATTGCGAACTGCGAGATTGCATTGAATGAAGCAATTCAATTCGATAGCTATGTCGAGAACCGCCTCACGGGCGCGTTTATTATTGTTGATCGCTTTACCAATGTCACAGTGGGGGCTGGCATGATTCGTAAGCCTTTGGCTGATGACGAACCTGCTGCTGATACAGCGCAATTCAGCGATTTTGAAATCGAGTTTAATGCGCTGGTTCGCAAGCATTTTCCACACTGGAAAGCGTTAGATATCAATAAACTATAACAAGTTGTTTTTAATGTTTGCGCCCCGTTTTAATAGCGGGGCGCTTTTGTCATTTGGGATGTGGTATGTCAACAGATGTAATTCTTACATTGCTAATTTTTGTTGGCACAATGGTAGGTTTGGTTTGTTTTCAGGCAAAACCAGCAAAAGTGTTTGGGATCACTATGCTCAGTTTGTTGTTAACTGGGTTAGCTGATAAAACGCTGCTTCTTGCAAGTATCGCCAATTCGGGATTACTTACTTTGATTTTATTGATTGTGTGTTCCATAGCTTTAGAAAAAACGCACATTCTTCGGTTGGTGTCCACCAAGTTGATGGTCAACAACTATACATCAACTTGGATTCGTCTCTTCTCCAGCACTGTCCTTTCGTCTGCAATTCTGAATAATACGGCAGTTGTTGCGACCTTACTTTCACCTGTGAGAAACAATCCATATCATGCTTCCGGTAAGCTTCTGATCCCGCTCTCTTATGCTGCAATCCTGGGGGGCACGCTCACATTGATCGGCACCTCAACGAATTTGATTGTCAATAGTCTGTATCTTGATGCGGCAGGTCATTCCCTGAATTTCTTTTCTTTTACAGGGGTGGGTATATGTCTTGTGTTTTTTTGTGGCCTGGCAATTTGGTTTAGTCATCGCTTTCTGCCAGAGAGCCGGCATGAAGCGGATGAGTTTAAAGGTTATTTCATCGATGCAAGGTTACGTAGTGATTCATTGATGATAGGAAAAAGTGTTGAAGAGAATGGTTTACGACATTTGGAATCGCTTTTTTTAACAGAATTGGTAAGAAGTGGACGCCTTATTAGTCCAGTATCACCTTCGGAAGTACTGGAAGCTGGCGATCGTCTGATATTCAGTGGGGATGTTACAAAAGTGATGCAGATCAAACAGTTCAGCGGACTTGAATTGTTTGCCGACAGTAATGGCTTATTACGTTCGAATTTAACGGAAGTTGTGATTCGACAAGAGAGTATGCTAACAGGCAATACTTTGAAAGAGATTGGGTTTCGCGCAATGTTTGATGCTGCTGTCGTCGCGGTTCGCAGAGACGGTGAGCAGTTATCAGGAAAATTGGGCGAGCTGAAACTAAAGGTAGGTGATTTCTTAGTGCTTGCTGTCGGGGATGATTTTCGTTCAAGGAAAAATGTCAGTAAGAACTTTATCGTGCTGAGTGGTGTTGAACCAGAGAGCAAAATGTCAGCAGTAAAGTCGTGGTTAACAGTTTTAGGTTTTGTTGGCGTGGTTGCGCTTGCCGCACTGGGTGTTGTCGACCTATTATTGGCGTTGGTCGTGCTGACTGGTGTTCTGTTGCTCACTAAAGCTTTAACGGTCAACGAAGTGACTCGCAGGCTTCCTTTTGATATATGGATTGTCGTGAGCTCTGCGCTGCTGTTTTCGCAGGTTTTACTGAAAACGGGCACTTCGGAATTATTACTGAGTGTGGCATCACTGGATGTGGGTAAGAACCCATTGCTGGTTCTTGCTACCTTGTATTTTTTAACATGGATTATCACTGAACTGGTAACCAACAATGCAGCGGCTGCGCTTATGTTTCCGATTGGTTGGTCAATGGCTACAGCTGCTGGTGTTGATCCAATGCCATTTATTATGACGATTGCTTTTGCAGCGAGTGCCAGTTTTTTGAGTCCGTACGGATATCAAACTAATTTAATGGTCTTTAACGCAGGTGGGTATAAGTTACATGACTTTCTGAAAGTCGGTGCACCGGTGAGCCTGGTTTATGCTGCGGTTGTTATAATTACAGTCCCTTATTTTTTCTCATTTTAATTTTCAGGTTTTTTAGATGTTGGACTCCCCATATCAGGTGAAAGAAAATCAGGATACTCATGCATCCACAGATGTGGTTTGGCATACTCACTCAGTCTCTCATGAACAACGTGTCGCGGCAAATGGACATCAGCCATGTGTACTTTGGTTTACCGGCTTGTCTGGCTCTGGTAAGTCAACGATCGCAAACGCAGTTGATGCATTACTCTATCAAATGAATGCTCGTACCTATGTGTTGGATGGTGATAATGTTCGTCATGGGCTGAATGGTGATCTTGGTTTCAATGATGCTGATCGTGTTGAAAATATTCGCCGAATTGGTGAAGTGTCAAATTTGTTCGTCGACGCCGGAATGATTGTTTTGACTGCGTTTATTTCACCATTTCGAAGTGATAGGCAGCAAGCCAGAAGCAAAATTGCCAATCATGCATTTATTGAAGTGTTTATCGACACTCCTTTAGCGATTTGTGAAGGCCGGGATCCAAAAGGTTTATATCAAAAAGCACGAAAAGGTGAGATTAAACATTTTACAGGGATAGATTCAGAATATCAGATCCCAGAAAAGCCTGAGCTGCATGTGAAAACTGCCGATCGGAGCGTTGAAAGCTGTGCTCAGGAAATTGTTGACTATCTGATAGCACAAGGCATTGTAAATAAAGAAGTAAGGGATGACAGTAATGACGCACTTTGATGTTTTTAATGGCGATGCGGATGGTATTCTTGCCCTGCTTCAGTTGAGAAAAGCAGAACCGAAAAATTCAGTCAAGGTGACAGGGATAAAGCGAGATATTGCCCTGTTAAGAAGAGTGAACGCACAAAAAGGCGATTCCATCACAGTGCTTGATGTTTCGATGGAGAAAAATATGGAAGCATTAATCGCATTGCTGGACAGTGGGGTACCTGTGTTTTACGCGGATCACCATAGAAGTGGTGAGATTCCTGATTCTGAATTACTGGATGCTCATATTGATTTGTCTGCTGATACCTGCACCAGCTTGCTTATCAATCAAGTATTAAAGGGGCAATATAAGGCATGGGCCATTGCGGCAGCTTATGGTGACAACCTGGTGAAGCGTGCTGATGAATTAGCTTCGGAATACGGTTATTCGCATCAAGAACGCGATTTTTTGAAAGAGCTCGGCACATTAATTAATTATAACGGGTATGGCGCCGCGATCGATGATCTCCACTATCACCCTGCTGATTTGTTTCAGCGGCTCATGTGCTACGATACTCCCTTTGAACTGCAAGATGATGAAACGTCACCCTACTATGTTTTAAAAGCAGCCTATGAACAGGATATGGCAGAGGCAAAATCCAGTCCTGTATTTTATGACGCTGATTTGTTGAAGGTGATTGTTCTGCCAAATGAGGCTTGGAGTCGTCGGGTCAGTGGTGTTTTCGGGAATGATCTGGCGAACCAGACGCCAGACAAAGCACATTTAGTGCTGACTGATAATAATGATGGACATTATACTGTATCTTTGCGTGCGCCATTAGCCAACAAACAAGGGGCTGATGAGATTTGTTCCTCCTTTGCCACAGGGGGAGGGCGTAAAGGTGCCGCGGGAATTAATGCATTACCGTTTTCTCATCTTGATAAATTGATTTCGCTCACGCAAAGTTATTATGATGAGTAAGCGATAGATGAGCAAATTGAGT
Source organism: Photobacterium sp. TLY01 (assembly GCF_021432065.1). Classification (NCBI taxonomy): domain Bacteria; kingdom Pseudomonadati; phylum Pseudomonadota; class Gammaproteobacteria; order Vibrionales; family Vibrionaceae; genus Photobacterium; species Photobacterium sp. TLY01. The sequence continues at coordinate 2,377,562 of NZ_CP090364.1, read as the reverse complement.
AGAGCTGATTGCCTATGAGGGTAATTATTTCTGTAGTATCACATGGGCATGAAGACCTGATCATTAAAATCGGTACATTGAAGCGGTTGGCTTCGCTGGATAATGTGAGGGTAGTATGTAGGGATAACTGCCCTACAAGTAAGCTTGAAACATATTGCAATGAAATCAATGTCATTTATGTGAAGAATGACAAGCGCTTAGGGTTTGCTGCGAATAATAATTTAAACTTTCTGTACTATCTTAATGAGTTTGGGCATCAGGTGGATGATTATTATTTAATGTTAAATCCTGATGTAATCATTGACGAGGAGAATTTTGATAATTATTGTTATCAGTTGTCTAAATCCAGAAGCCAGATATTAACGGCGAATCTGTTTGTCGACAAGAACTTTAAAATACAAGATCATAATATTCGACATTACCCATCATTTGGTAGTTTCATATCATCTTACCTGCTGAATCGGAATAATACACTTGTCAAACGCACTAATAATCAGCTACCTAAAGGTCAGGCTTACTGGTGCAGTGGTGCTTTTTTAGGCATTCGTGTGGAAGATTACATTTTATTAGGTGGTATGGATGAGTATTTTTATCTTTATTGCGAAGATATTGATTTCTGTCGACGTGCTCGTCTTTTAAATATAAATGTAGATATGGTTGAGAATAGTTTTGCGGTGCATTTACGGCAGCGTGATAGTCAAAAATTCTTTTCTAAGTATTTTTTTTGGCATGTGATAAGTGTATTGAAATATTCAATGACGCATGTCGCTGTCAAACCTCGACAATCATCGATTGAAAAGTATCAAAACCAAAAAATTTTGAACCGAAGTATCACACGACTTGATAGGCAGGGACGATGAACAAAATTGATATCGTTCTTGCAACCTATAATGGTGAAAAGTACTTAAGAGAGCAATTGGAGTCAATTCAGCACTGTGATGGTTATTCAGAACTGATTCATCAGTTAATTATTATTGATGATGGTTCTACAGACTCGACAGCATCATTGATAGAATCGGCTCAAGCGGAAGACAGTAAAATTCGGTACTATCCTTTTGATGGAAAAAAGCGCGGTGCTGCAAAAAATTTCAGCCGTGGTGTTCAGTATTCACAAGCTGAATATATTATGTTTTCTGATCAGGATGATGTTTGGAATACAAATAAAATAAGAGACTGTTTTAATGCAATTTGTAAGGAAGTTACTGCAACGCCTTGCTTAGTATTTACTGACGTTCAGATTGTTGATGAAAATTTAGAGGTTATTAGTGAGTCTTATTTCTCTCTAAAGAATATAGGGAAAGATTGGTATGCATCCCTATCAAATCTTGCTCAGCAAAATGTGGTATCCGGGTGTACAACTTTATTCAATCGTGCTCTATTATCCAGAGCTTTCCCTATTCCTGACTCTGCTTATATGCATGATTGGTGGCTAGCTCTTATTGCTTCCGTTGAGGGTAAGATAATTTTTTTAGACCAGCCGACCATTCGATATCGACAACACGCAAACAATACAATTGGTGCCAGAAAAAAAAGAATTTTTCTAATCCATCAGGTTTTGCCTAGATTTGTGAAAAGTATGGACTCAGTTGTGTTACAGGCTAAAACTTTAGTGCAGCGTTACCCAGAACTTAGCGATAATTCAACTTTGAGTACTTTGGCTTCACTTGAATCACTCAGTTTCACCCAGAGAATGAAGTGCTTATTGGATAAAATATTGTATCGAAGTAACGTCAAAGGTAGCATTGGTTTATTGATTTACTTGATATTTTATTCCAGTAGTTTGTCAAAACGTTTATTAAGTCGAAATACTACAGACTAGTTATTTTCAATAAACTTGTTCTCGAATAAATACTACTTAAGAAATCTAGAACTCTACTTTGGTCGAAACCAACAATTATGAATGTCGACCAAAGTTTATAAGAAAACTTTCTTGCTAATGTTCTCAGCTAGTATAACCCGTACGTTTCTCAATCTGGGTTAGCAGCATAAAATATAATACAAAACAGGTTAAAAACAGCCAGAACATAATATATTCAGGTACATTGGCAATTTCTCCATAAATACCGACACAACTCAGCAATGCTGCGATTGCGCAGATGGCAATCAGTGTTTGCAGTGAATTGAGGCCCAGACGCTGGAATATATGGTGCAGGTGCTCGCGGTCCGGTTTAAAAGGCGAATCCCCACGCTTGATTCTGCGGATCATGATGGCTGTCATGTCCATTAAGGGCACGGCGATTATCCAGAGTGCAGTCACCGGACGCAACGGTGGGCGGGTGCCATTCTGGCTGGCGAGCAGTAAAAACCAGATCACAGTGAAACCGATTAGCATACTGCCTGCATCCCCCATGAAGACTTTACGCTTTCGGCCAAATGCCCCCAAGTTGAGCAAGATATAAGGGATCATGGCGACGATGATGATACCGCACAGATAGGCCAGCGATTGCTGTCCATCGTGGAGCAGCATGATGCCCAGCCCGCCAAAGGTCACCATAGATAACCCACCCAGTAGACCATCAATACCGTCGACCATGTTGAACGCATTAATCGCACCAATCACCGCCAGTACGGTCACCAAATAGCCAAACATCCCCAGATCGATGGTGCCAAATCCAATCATATCCCCCAGCGTATGCAGTTCCAGTCCGGCAAAATACATCATGCAGACAGATAACAAGGCTTGGATGGCCAGCCGGAGCTTGAAGCTGACATCAAACTTATCATCCAGTGCGCCAATGATGGTCAGAATACTGATACAGAAAACGTACAGTCCGGCGTCGTCCAGTATCGTCGGTGAGTAATAGAGAAATTGCGCTAGGGTAATACAAATCGCCAAACCACCAACCAGCGGGATCGCCCCCTGATGCAGCTTTCTGGCATTGGGTTTGTCCACCAGGCCGACACGCTTGGCGACCTTTCGAAGTAAAAAAAGTGCGGCAAATGAAGAAAAAAAGACAAAGAAAAAATCGGCTATCATGCTGGGGTCCGAGGGTATAAAAAACGCCAAAAGACTACCAACATTTTGCCTCTCTAGGAAGAAAAGAAAACAATTCAGTGAGTAATTTATTACTTTTGTTCCCTCCGTTTTATCTGCTGCCGCTATAAACACCAGAAAGTCTGAACGCTCGTGTGTTCCCTTTTTGATCACATCCTTTGAGTTGCCTATGAGATGCGATTCACTATCTTCACAGGTGATGATTTTTACACTAATCGTTGTTTGGCTATTGGTCACTGATTGGTTGGAAAATCTTCATGAGGTTGCCCTGTTGATCGCACTGATTCGGGTCAGGTCGCTGTAAGTGTTTGTTGCAACAGCATGAGTATTCTACAATCACTCGCATCACAATCATCTTTGATCAATGGTTTGATATCATTCAGCAGGGAAATCCATGCAATATTTACAGTCTGAAGCTTCTGTGACTGAAGAGCTGTTAGCCCAGATTCTCATTTCATCCGGCATCACCACCAGAAGTCTGTGCCGGCAGCTCAGCAATCGCCATAGTGGCCCTGAGATAGAGGCTGCACTCTCTGCAATGCAGGAAGTCGAACTGGTGGTGAAAAACAGGCAGAGCTGGAGCTTGTCGCTGAACGGATGTTTGTCTGCATTACAGAGCATATTGCGGTTTGGCCGGCAACGGACCCTTTATGCCGTGATGACCCATTCTGATCAGCTCTCTGCGGAACTGGAAGTTTATTCTGTGCTGTCAAATACCCGCTGGATGTTTGCCTATTCGGCGATTTCTCCGCAGGCGGAAGGGCTGCTGATGCATTTATTCCTGCATCCAGATGTCTGGGAATTACTGGCATTGATTGAAGAGGACAGGCTGAAATACAGCCTGCAGGGATGGGCCTGGTTGTTCAATCAGCTTTATACGACGGGGAATATTGCATGGGAGCCGTTAGCCAGTAAAACGATTACGGATGACGGCAGAAGGCAGGTTGTCTGGGCGCCAACTGAGGATCATTGGCAGGCGCTCAGGGTCGGAAGTGTTTCCCACCCCTTGTGTGCTCCGTACGATGACAAGTACTTCCAGCATCGCACGGCTTTCTCCGCCATGACGGCAAAACGCTATTCCTACACGGCCTTGGCTGATCTGGCCGTGGTGGCTTTACTGGACAAACCCGAAGCCGTTGCAAGCTATCAGCACAGCGTCGACGCTCACCGTAGTCAGCAAATCGCGTATGACGAGTTCTGGCAACAGCAGGCTTACCTCATTATTGCGCCTTATCGTGAGCAAGAGGAATATTTTGCGGGTGTTGACGATTGGTTTGATTCACTGCTGGTGATTGCGGATTCCGTGAGCTGGGGGAAATTATTGCTGGATGTGCTGATGCTGTGCCAATGGCAGCAAGCGAGCCCGAAACAGTATCAGCACTGGGTGGCTCAGGTGAAAGCACACCCGTTGACGGAGGTGATTTTATCCCATCACTCTGAAAGCATGTTAGCCGCCCAGGCCAAGCACGCCCTGCGTTACCTGATCGGTCAACTCAGCGAATCTGACGCTCCCTTTTATGTCCCGGCTGCCCGCCAGGATATCTGGTTAAGAAAGCTGACGCAGACGATCCAGTCAGATCAGGAGCATCAGGCTGCTCAGCGACTGGTCTGGGAGTTGTGCCTGAAAACACTGAACGTTCAGCCAAGGATTCAGTCCATGGGGAAACGTGGCTGGACGAAAGGCCGGGTGATTCAACTGTATTCGATTCAGTATTCAGCGGCTGAAGCTTTAATGTCAGATGCGGACTGGCATGTTTTTCAGCAGCTGGAACGACACGGCAGGTTTCGCTGGAGCCCCCCGGCTTCCGATGTACTGCCTGTTCTGAAAGCCTTGTCGGTTTGTGACAACATCATCAGTCAGGACGGCCAGTCGGTCAGTGTGCACGGTGTGAAGCCGTTGGCTGTTTTGCAGGCAGGTGAACAGGTCACACTCGATTTATTCCCCCAAATGACGAGTGGAACATTGCGGCAGGTGATGGATGATGCCTGGTGTTTTCTGGATACCTCAGCGATATCGCCTCAGTTCATTGATGTCATTGAATCGAGACCTGAACAACTGGCTTTGGAGCATTTGCAACCACTGACAGCGTTGTTGGAACAGCAGAAAGATTTACGCTGGTACAGTCCTTGTCAGCGGAAAGGAAATATACAGCCGGGTCACTGGGATACGAGGCCGCATTTATGGCTGGACTGGCATCAGGGCACACTGGCGGTAGCAATTGAGCATCAGAATGATGTGTCCGGTGAGCTGCCGGCAAATCGTATCAGCATGCCTTCGGGGCAGGGTGATGCATGGATCAGCGGCCCGGATCAGCAATGGTATCAGCGTGATCTCAGCCGGGAGAAAGCGGATTCACTGGCGCTGGGCAAGCGTCTGGGATTGAAAGCGAACAAGCAACGGCGCTGGACATTATCGGGTGAAGCCGCGTTATCGCTCATCAAGGCTGTGCAGCATTTAAAGGACGTGCCGGTTCACTGGCGTCAGCGCAGCAGTCAGGTAAAGGTACTGACCCGTCAGGATCTGACGCTGGATATCGAGAAACGCAAAAACTGGTTTGCTGTCACCGGTAAGGCGTCTACGGACCAGGATCTGGAGCTGAACCTGCGTCTGTTACTGGCAAATAGCCGGCAGGGATTTATTGAGCAGGATAGCGACAACCTGGTTGTGCTGATGGAAGATGAGCTTCAGCAGCAACTGCGTATGCTGGACGGTCTGCTCAATGAGGAGATGGCTGTTGATGTGCAGATGGCCTATCCCTTACAACAGGTCCTGGAAACCTTAAGCCATCAGGGCGATGCGGGATGGCAGTCGCTGCAAGAAAAATGGTCAGAGAAACCGGTGGTTGCTGAGCATATTCTTGCCCCGCTGAGGGACTATCAGAAAACCAGTGTCCGGTGGGCGGCGCACTTATCTCATCATGGCTTTGGCGCCTGTCTGGCAGACGATATGGGGCTGGGTAAAACTTTGCAGGCCATCAGTCTGATCTGTCATTATCAGTGCGAGGGTGCGGCACTGGTTGTGGCGCCAAAGTCAGTGATTCATAACTGGCAGGCGGAATGCCAGCGCTTTGCACCAGAACTGACCGTGGTGGATCTGGAGCAGGTGGATGATCGGAACGAAGCCATTGCCGCAGCGGGTGAAAAGAGCATTGTACTGGTCAGTTACGGATTGCTGACCCGCTGTCAGGAAGCGATGCAGGCGAAAGACTGGCAAACCATAGTGCTGGACGAAGCGCAGCAGATTAAAAACCCGCAAACCAAACGGGCCAAACTGGTCTTTGGTTTAACGGCGGAGCGGCGTTTTACCCTGACTGGTACGCCGGTTGAAAATCATTTAACAGAGCTTTGGAGCCAGTTCGCTTTCCTGAATCCGGGCCTGCTGGGTTCGCTGAAGCAGTTCAGACAGAAATATGGTCAGGCTGCGCGCAATACCGAGGATATGATGCGGCTGAAAGCCTTGATCAGTCCTTTCATTATGCGGCGAATGAAAGATGAGGTGTTATCTGAGCTGCCCAGCAAAACCGAGATCACCCACACCGTCTATTTATCGGCCAAGGAAAGTGCTGCGTATGAAGCTGTCCGTAAGGATGCCCTGAAAACAGCCAAAAACAGCAAGGGTGTGGTCGAAGTGCTTGCCGCACTGACCCGGTTAAGACAGGTATGCTGTGATGCCAGCCTGGTATTTGATTCTTTTGCAGAAGAGAGCAGTAAGCTCCGGGAGGCTCTGGCACTGGTGTCAGAAGCCATAGAAGGCGGCCATCAGATTTTGGTATTCAGCCAGTTTGTACAATTGCTGAAGCGTTTTTCTGTGCAGCTGGAACAAGCCTCGCTGTCGTTCAGTTATCTGGACGGCCAGTCGAGCAGTCAGCAGAGAAAAGCAGCGATTGGGGCCTTTAAAGCAGGTGAGCACAATGTCTTTCTCATCAGCCTGAAAGCGGGCGGGACGGGCCTGAACCTGACGGAAGCCGATACTGTGATTCATTTGGATCCGTGGTGGAATCCGGCCGTGGAAGATCAGGCCAGCGACAGGGCGCACCGCATGGGGCAGAGCAGGCCGGTGACCGTTTATCGTCTGGTCACAGAAAACACGGTGGAAGAAAAAATTGTTCAGCTTCACCGGGACAAACGCGATCTGGCAGAAAAAGTCCTTTCAGGGCAAGACAATACACAAGCCCTGAATCCGCAGATGCTGCTGAGTATGATAGAAGATTAAATGCACCATGCGCGACAAAAGATTGCATTGCGCGCCATTATGCCTATACTCAAATCACCATGAAATAGGAGATTGAACTATGGCAACAAGCGTCCGGTTAAATGATGACTTTGTTTCCGAAGCCAAGGCTTATGGGATCGCAGAGAATCGCTCTGTGCCCATGCAAATAGAGTACTGGGCCAAGATCGGTAAAATCATGATGGAGAACCCAGACCTGTCTTATGAATTTGTCCGTGAATCATTATTAGCTACAGAAGAGGTTAAGCAGGGATTGGTGAAGCCATATGAGCGAAGAACAAAGAAAAATTGAGGTCTTTGAGGCTAGGCGATTTACCAAAGCTCTGAGCAAACTGCCAACAAAGCAGCTCAGCACCGTCGAAGATGAGATCGAAAAGATTATTGCCAACCCAGAAATAGGGCAGCAGAAGAAAGGCGATTTGTCACATTTACGAGTTCATAAGTTCAAGATGAACAAACAAGAATTGCTGCTTGGCTACTCTTGGGTTGATAACGAATTAAGGCTCTACCTGTTAAGTCTTGGTTCACATGAAAACTTTTATACTGATCTGAAGACCCAACGGAAAAACGATCTCAAGTTGATCGGCTGAATGAGTAGGAAGTCGCCAGTGCATTCAGCAACACAGCCGCGGCTGGCACTTTTTCATCCGTGCGCCTCCAATCCCCTTGTCTATACTTGCCTGAACAGGCGATAAAAAAGTCTGAAAGACGGATAAAGAAGTACCGAGCATCTTGCACTTTTTTGCGAAGGGGAAAGGCGTATGCAGATTTTACCGGTGATTCTGGCTGGGGGGACAGGCAGTCGTTTGTGGCCCTTATCCCGCGAGCAGTACCCGAAACAGTTCCTTGCCCTTCAGCCCCCTGAGTTCTCGTCGGTAGCAGCTTCATCGCCTCCGCTCAGTATGCTCCAGCAAACCCTTGCCCGTCTGGCTGAGCTGGATGCCCTGTCCCCATTAGTAATTTGCCAGGAAGAGCATCGGTTTCTTGCCGCAGAGCAGCTCAGATCCTGCACCAGCCAGCCGAATCATCTTCTGCTCGAACCTCAGGGGCGTAATACCGCACCTGCCATTGCGCTGGCGGCGCTACTGGCACAGGAATCGCCAGACTGCCTGTCTTTGGAAGACAGTGATCCCTTACTTCTGGTGCTGGCGGCTGATCATCTGATTACTGATACCGCGGCGTTTACGGAGGCCGTCAGGACCGCGCTGCCGCTGGCGGACAGCGGTAAGCTGGTGACTTTCGGAATTCCGCCGCAGTCGCCCGAAACCGGGTACGGCTATATCAAACGTGGCGCGGCGCTTGGCACGGGGTTTGGCACTGGTTTTGAGGTGGCGCAATTCGTCGAAAAGCCGGATCTCAATACCGCGCGTGAGTATCTGGTGAGTGGTCACTATTACTGGAACAGCGGTATGTTCCTGTTTCGTGCTTCTGCCTATTTGCAGCAATTATCTCAGTTTCGGCCGGATATTCTGTCCGCTTGCCGCCAATCGGTTGTATCGCCTGAGCGGGACCGGGATTTTATTCGTATCGACAGCGTAGCTTTTGCCGGTTGTCCGGCTGAGTCGATTGATTATGCGGTGATGGAGAAAACCCGCCAGGCGGTGATGGTGCCGATGGAAGCGGGCTGGAGCGATGTCGGTTCCTGGTCATCGCTGTGGGATCTCAGTCCCAAAGATGCCGCAAGCAATGTGGTCATCGGAGATGTGCTGACCGCGCAGAGCCACCATTGTTACCTCAGGGCCGACAGCCGTCTGGTGGCGACGGTTGGTCTGGACAACGTGGTGGTGATCGAAACCAAAGATGCCGTACTGGTGGCCGCGAAAGAGAAAGTCCAGGAGGTGAAAGCCATCGTGGCGCAGCTCAAAGCGGCACAACGCCCGGAATGCGAGTTGCACCGGGAGGTGTATCGCCCCTGGGGCAAATATGATCAGGTCGATAGCGGCGGCCGACATCAGGTGAAACACATCACGGTCAATCCGGGGGAAAAATTATCGCTGCAAATGCATCATCACCGCGCCGAACACTGGGTGGTGGTCTCAGGGACGGCGAAAGTGACGCAAGGGGATAAGACCTGGTTGCTGACCGAAAATCAGTCCACTTACATTCCGGTCGGCGTGGTACACGCGCTGGAGAATCCGGGCAAAATTCCGCTGGAAATCATTGAAGTGCAGTCAGGCAGTTATCTCGGCGAAGATGACATTGTTCGCTTTGAAGACAGGTACGGCAGAAAGTAAGCGGGATGGCAGCGCCAGAAGGAGAACGGCATGGAAAGACTCACCTGTTTTAAAGCCTACGATATCCGCGGTGAGCTGGGGCGGGAGCTGAATGAGGACATTGCCTACCGGATTGGCCGGGCGTACGGCCAGCATTTCAGGCCACAGGCAGTGGCAGTTGGCGGTGATGTACGGCTGTCGTCGCCGTCGCTGAAAATGGCACTGGCCCAAGGCTTGATGGATGCCGGTGCAGATGTGATCGATCTCGGTCTGACCGGGACAGAAGAGGTCTATTTCGCGGCGCAAAGTCTGCTCGTTGACGGGATTGAAGTGACAGCCAGCCATAATCCTATCCATTACAATGGCATGAAGCTGGTCAGGGCCGGCGCAATCCCTGTCAGTGGCGACACGGGGTTAAACGATATTCGCCTGCTGGCGGAAAGCAATAACTTTGCGGCGCCAGCGCGGGTCGGCCAGCTGAGCCATCATTCTGTGCTGAAGGACTATATTGATCACCTGCTGTCCTATCTCACGCCGGCAAAGGTTAAACCGCTGCGCCTGGTGGTGAACGCAGGTAATGGGGCGGCGGGCCATGTGATTGATGCGCTGGAGGCGCAATTTGCTCAGCGCCGGATCCCCATCGAGTTTGTGAAAATCCACCATGAGCCCGATGGCACTTTTCCTCACGGGATTCCCAATCCGTTATTGCCGGAGTGCCGGGCGGCGACCTCGCAAGCGGTGAGGGCGCATCAGGCCGATATGGGCATTGCCTGGGACGGCGATTTTGACCGCTGTTTTCTGTTCGATGAACACGGGCAGTTTATTGAGGGCTACTATATTGTCGGTTTACTGGCCGAAGCTTTTTTGCAGCAAGCCGCAGATCAGAAGGACGCCCGGCCGAAAAAAATTATTCATGATCCCCGCCTGATCTGGAATACAGTCGATATTGTCACAGCAAACGGTGGAGAAGCGATTCAGTCAAAAACCGGTCATGCTTTTATCAAAGAGAGGATGCGGCAGGAAGACGCCGTATACGGCGGCGAAATGAGTGCCCACCATTATTTTCGCGATTTTGCCTATTGCGACAGCGGGATGATCCCCTGGCTGCTGGTGGCACAATTGCTGTCTGTGAAAGAGGGGCGTCTGTCGCAGCTGGTCGCGGACCGGATGCGGGCGTATCCGGCTTCTGGTGAAATCAACCTGACGGTCACTGATACGGACGATGCCATCGCGACAGTCCGCGCTGTGTACGAGCCGGACGCGCTGGCACTGGATCAAACTGACGGGATCAGTCTGAGTTTTTCTGACTGGCGCTTTAACCTCAGGGCATCCAATACCGAACCTGTTCTGCGCCTGAATGTCGAGTCCCGTGGCGATCCTGCGCTGATGAAAGCAAAAACGGCTGAAGTGCTGGGGTTGCTTCAGCCGTTTACTGCTCCCAAGTTATGACCCGGTCAGGTGTCGTCAGAATGGCACCTGACCCGACAGTTGCACGCTCAGCTGACTGGCTTGCTGATAGTCCAGATTGTCACTGACGACCTGCATCGACCAGTAGCGGTGGCTGAGGGCCAGTCCGATGGCCTGACTTTGCAAAGTGTACGAGAGTCGGGCACTGACCCAACGTCAGCCATGGCTGACAGCGCGGTATCACTATATCTTCGTCGCTTAAAATAATATAGCTGTTCTTCGAGACTCGAAATGCATCACTCCACGTATCTCAGTTTGTTTAAAACGCTTTTCCTTCAAACTCTTTAAAATTACTTCCTCAGAAATTTTTTGCTTGTAAGTATTATGAACTACGTGCTTAGTATGATTTTTAAACAACAGGCAATGTAAAATTCAAGACACAGAGCCAAAGGGGAGATCATTTGTAAGGCAGAGTTAAAAGAGAATTGTCGGTGATTGGGGATCGTGAAATAACTTGGTGTCGTAAAATTGAATTTAACAAGTGTTAGGCGTGAAAGTTTTTCGTGAATTCAGTCGCGCAATTTTGCTACTAATGTTTCAGCTGCCATTAACTTTGTCATGCTGTTTGAATTATTAAATCTATATAACACCAAGGGAATCAGGTGAATATTTTACACCATGGAGCCAGGGACGGCGTGACCGGTTCCTGTCATGAACTACAGCTGGGAAAATACAGTCTGCTCATCGATTGCGGTGCATTTCAGGGCGAGGAAGCCAAAGCCAGCAATGATATTACCTTTCCGGTTGAGCCGATTCGGGCCCTTATTCTGACCCATTGCCATATCGATCATGTCGGCCGTATTCCCTGGTTGTTAGCCGCTGGTTTTCGTGGGCCGATTTATGCGACAGAAGCAACGGCGGCTTTATTGCCTCTGATGCTTGAAGATGGACTGAAACTGCAACTGGGTCTGAGCGATGAAAAGTGCGAAGCCTTTATCCGGCTGGTGCGGTCTCAGCTCAAACCTGTGCCATTTGATTGCAGGGCGCAGATCATGCTGCCGGATGGCCAGGATGTCAGCCTGTCATTTCGTCAGGCAGGCCACATTTTAGGGTCAGCTTATGTCGAGTTGCTGTTACCCGATCGCCGGAAAGTGGTGTTCTCCGGCGATTTGGGTCCCAGCAATACCCCGTTGCTGGTTGACCCGGAGCCACCGTTGCACGCTGATGTGCTGGTGCTGGAAAGCACCTATGGCAATAAGCGCCACCCTGGCGTAGAAACAAGAGAGCAGGCGCTGAAAAGTGTGGTTGAGCAGTCGTTAAAAGACGGTGGGGCCATTCTGATCCCGGCGTTCAGTCTCGGACGCACCCAGGAACTGCTGTTTGATCTGGAAAACATTGTGAACCAGGAGCTTCGCCAGCCTTCGGCAGAGAGTCCGTGGTCCAATTTGCCGATTGTCCTTGATTCCCCGTTAGCGATGAAAATCACACAAGCCTATCAGGGCTTTAAGCGGTTATGGACCAAAGAAGCCAAGGCCAGGCTGGACAACGGGCGCCACCCGCTGGATTTTGATCAGTGCACCCAGATCGATGAACACAGTGACCATGTTGGCTTAGTCAATCGTCTGAAAGCCAGTGGTGAGCCGGCTGTGATTGTGGCTGCCAGCGGGATGTGCAGCGGCGGACGGATCATGAATTACCTGGAAGCGTTACTGCCTGACGCCAGAACCGATCTGCTGCTGATTGGATATCAGGCCAGAGGCACACTGGGCCGGGAACTGCAAAACGGCGCGAAAGAAGTCATGATTAATAATCACCGTGTTGAAGTGAACGCCAGAGTGCACACCATGACGGGGTATTCAGCCCATGCCGATCAGCAGGATTTGATCCGTTTTGTGAAGGGGATAGAGAAAGGGCCAACTGAAATTCGTCTGGTTCATGGCGACAGACCGGCACAGGAAGCACTGGCGCGACGTTTGCAAAAGGTTAAACCGGATGCAAAGGTGATAGTTTGCGCAAACCTGAATCAGGATTAAGTCTTCACTTGCATCAGCACTGTCTTTCGATACTCTATTCTGCGCGATAACACAGTGATAGCTGAGCAGTATATTCAATCCGTTTAATGGGCTTTGTCATCTGCATTCCATATCAACCCGTTAAGCTGGGGCTATCATTGTTGTTAAGTCAGCCGAGTTTGAGGACAGAGAATGAAAATAACAGTAGCAGGAACAGGTTATGTTGGCCTGTCGAATGCTGTATTGCTGGCGCAAAACCATCAGGTGATTGCGCTGGATATTGTAGCAGAGAAGGTAAATCAGCTTAATCAGAGGCAGTCTCCCATCGTTGATACAGAAATCAGCGAATACCTCAAACACCGTGAGTTGAATCTGACGGCCACAACAGATAAACACCTGGCGTATGAAAACGCCGATTTCGTGATTATCGCAACGCCAACCGATTATGATCCGGTCACCAATTATTTTAATACGGCATCCGTAGAGTCTGTCATCCGGGATGTGATGACCATCAATTCTGATGCAGTGATGGTGATTAAATCGACTGTGCCTGTCGGTTACACCCGGCGGATCAAAGAAGAGTTAGGCACGGATAACCTTCTGTTTTCGCCCGAATTTCTTCGTGAAGGTAAGGCGTTGTACGATAACCTGTACCCATCACGCATCATCGTTGGTGAGCAGTCGCAGCGGGCTGAAACCTTTGCAAATCTGCTGATTGAAGGTGCAGTGAAAGACGATATTCCTGTGCTGTTCACCCATTCGACCGAAGCCGAAGCGGTGAAACTGTTTTCCAATACCTATCTGGCGATGCGGGTGGCTTACTTCAATGAACTGGACAGTTATGCCGCCGCGCATGGCCTGGACAGCCGTGAGATTATTCAGGGAGTGGGGCTGGATCCGCGCATTGGCACGCACTATAACAATCCTTCTTTTGGCTACGGCGGGTATTGTTTACCCAAAGACACCAAGCAATTGCTGGCAAACTATCAGGAAGTGCCGAACAATCTGATCCGCGCCATTGTTGAGGCTAACTCCACCCGCAAGGACTTTATTGCTGAATCCATTTTGCGCAAAAAGCCCAGAGTGGTAGGTGTGTACCGCCTGATCATGAAAAGCGGTTCAGACAATTTCCGGGCATCCTCCATTCAGGGCATCATGAAGCGCATTAAAGCCAAAGGTGTGGATGTCGTCGTCTACGAACCTGTGCTGAAAGAGGATACATTCTTTCATTCCGCAGTGATTCGTGATTTAGCGGAGTTCAAGGCCATGTCGGATGTGATTGTGTCGAACCGAATGACACCAGAGCTGGAAGATGTGCTGGAGAAAGTCTACACCCGCGATTTGTTTGGTGCTGATTAATCAGAGAGTTCTGACCAAAATGGGGGAGTGTCTTACTTTTCTTGCGGTTTGATTTCGACATATATCACAGAAAATTAGCATCCCTGTCTATACTTGAATTACCTCTTTGGTTATTTGAGATGGTCAGGGACTGCTATGAGAACTCTTGCAAGAATTCTTACGGGGAGCGATTCCCAAAAGCCCGTCATTGCGCTAATGGCGGCTGGAGTAATCGTTGCTGGAATGATGGTGAGTATGGGGGCGAGTGCGGCAGAGACGGCCACAGAAGTGCCCGCTGTGCCCAGAGCCACATCAACACCAGTGACAACCCCAGCTTCTGCGACAACATCTTCTGCCTCGACGACAAGCGCCTCGAAAGGGTCTGCGGCGGGCATCACCACAGCGTCTGCAGCATCTGCCGGGGGCTTAACGGCCACAGTGGTTGCTGTCGGGGTGGCTGCAGTCGTGATAGGCGTTGCGTTATCAGATACCGGCGGCGGTGATGATAATCCTGCGCCACCTGTCACCAATCAGCAATAATCAAACAATCACCAGACACTGGTTCCTTTCAGTGTCTGGGATTCTTGCTCTCTGCTCTTCTCTGCATCGCGGAAAAACGGGGGAGGAGAGGGATTGCTTTGGGCTCCGGCAAGCCGTGAGCTTAGCTTTCGACTACTTTGCCTTTGAGTAATTTGCGTACCCACATCCGTCCCGGGTGCAGGGCATCCAGGACACTCAGAGGCAGTGGCAATGGATCACCGCATAACTGGGACGCCAGCAGTTCGCCTAACAGGGGCGCGGAACTAAGGCCGCGGGAGCCCAGCCCGATCATGGCATACAGCCCGGAATAAACAGGCACTTCCGCCGCTTCGCTTTGTTGTTCCCGCAGATCGGCATATTGACTCAGCAGCGCATCATAGCGGCAGACATCCCCGACGAAAGGCAAATGATCCCGGCTGGCACAGCGAACACCGGTTCGGGCATCCTGTGCGGAGAAATCGATGGCTGTTGGCCAGTCAACTGTGGGCAGACACTCAGCCAGCCGCGTCTGGTTGTCCTGGTGTTCTTCTGGCGAGAAACTCAGATCGGTACTGTTGCGGCGATAACTGGCGCCGATACAGTGCGTCTGTGTGTCTGGGTTGACCGGCGTCAGATAACCGTCGTAACACAGCACCGATTTCAGTTGCGCCAGTTCACCCTGACTGGGCACATGGCTGACCTGACCACGGACTGAGTAGGCAGGAATATTCTGGGTCTGCGCGAACTCGGTAAAACGATGCCCGTTAGCCACCACCACAGTGGAGTGGGTGAATTGCCGGTGATCACGGCTGATCAGCGACCACTGAGCACTGTCATTCTGGCTCAGGCTGGTGATGTCAGTCTCAGTGTACAGCGACAAGCGTCCTGTTGCCTGGGCCTGTTGGATCAGGGCGCGCGTCAGCGCTTGCGGGCACAGCCAGCCGCCAAGCGGATAATGCACACTGGAATGGCCGGTGGTTACGCCTGTGATGGCGCGGGTCTGCTCGACATCCAGGGCATGAACCACTTCCGGTGCAAAGCCGCCGCTCAGCATTTTTTCCAGTTTTTCTGCCGTTTTCTCATTCCAGGCCAGTTGAGTCACACCGCACCAGTCATGACTGAAATCACTGACTGCAGCGGCCTGTTCGACAAACTGCCGGGCGTAGAGATAAGCCGGGGCAAAGAAACGGCTGAGTGCATCGTTGGAACCATTCAGCAGCGGATAGACAGCGCCCTGGCGATTGCCCGATGCCCCTTCGGCCGGCAGGGCGTCGGCACAATAAAGGCTGACTTGTACGCCGCGCCGCACCAGTGCCAGTGCGGTTGCGGCCGATCCAATGCCACCGCCGATGATCGCCACGTCGGATAAATCTGCAGCGCTCTGGCGGGCATACCAGGGCGAAAAATTCGCCCCCTGGCGGCGTTCTGATAAGGTGCCGGCCAGCATATCTCGCTTGTAGCCGAACCCTTTGACTTTTTTCATGTCAAACCCGGCATCGATCAAGCCGCGGCGGACAAAACCGGCGGCGGTGAAGGTTGCGGCGGTACACCCTTCGCGGGCCAGCGCTGCCATGCCGTCGAAGAGGTCCTGATTCCACATCTCCGGATTTTTACTGGGGGCAAAACCATCGAGAAACCAGGCGTCGACTAACCCGCTTGCCGGGGTCCATACTTGAGGAAGAGAGGTTTGAATGTCACCAAACCACAAATCCAGGGTGATCATGCCGTCTTCCAGTACCAGGCGGTGGCAGTCGGCCACGGCAGGCGGATAATGGGCATGGAGCTGACGGGCAAGATCGGCCAGCTCAGGCCAGGACTGATGGGCTTTGATCAGATCCTCGCGGGTGACCGGGAATTTTTCGAAACTGATAAAATGCAGCGCTTGAACACTGGCGTCCGGGTTGGCCTGACGAAAGGCTTTGAACCACTGCCAGACCGCAAGAAAATTCAACCCTGTGCCAAAGCCGGTTTCTGCCACAACAAACCGGCGGCGGTCAAAGGTTTCCCAGCGCGTCGGCAGTCCGTTCTGCTGCAAAAAGACATAACGTGTTTCTTCGAGTCCGTTGGCATTGGAGAAATACACGTCGTCGAAATCGTGCGAAACCGGCGTACCGGCTTCGTTCCAGTCCAGAACGGCATTTTCAATCTGTTTTGGCGACGAGTGGGACAAAAGGACAACCTCTTTGTAAAGATAACGTGATGATTTTTTAAGCAAGATGTGTGAAATGCCGCTATGTCTTACAGGCAAACTTTGGTAAAAGATCATCAACTGACCACGATAAGTAGCGGATTGTAACCGATCACGGGGAAAGCTGACCACTTAAGCTTGCTAAACCCGTTATCATCACCGCGTTAAATGACAGTAGGAATTCATCATGAAACGAGCCGTAATTACAGGCATGGGTATCGTATCCAGTATCGGTAACAATGTGAAAGAGGTACTGGATTCACTGAAAACAGGTAAATCAGGCATTAACTTTTCTCAGCAGTTTGCAGACGCAAAACTGCGCAGCAATGTCTGGGGCGACCTGAAAATGAACCCGGCTGATCATATCGATCGTAAAAAAATGCGTTTCATGGGCGATGCCGCAGCCTTCGCGTATTTGTCTATGGAACAGGCAATTGAAGATGCTGGTCTGACTGAAGAGCAGGTCTCGAATGAACGGACGGGCCTGGTGGCCGGTTCAGGTGGTGCATCCTCGTATAACCAGGTCGCTGCCGTTGATATTTTGCGTGAGAAAGGCGTGAAGCGCGTCGGTCCATACATGGTACCGCGTACCATGTCGTCCACCGTCTCTGCCTGTCTGGCAACCCCATTTAAAATTCGTGGTGTCAACTACACCATGAGCTCTGCCTGTGCGACATCCGCACACTGTATCGGTCACGCGTTGGAGCTGATCCAACTGGGCAAACAAGACGTCGTCTTTGCCGGTGGCGGTGAAGAGCTGGACTGGTCACTGACCATGATGTTCGATGCCATGGGCGCGTTGTCGACCAAGTACAATGACGATCCATCGAAAGCATCCCGGACCTATGATGCCGACCGTGACGGTTTTGTGATTTCCGGCGGCGGCGGCATGGTTGTCGTGGAAGAGCTGGAGCATGCACTGGCGCGCGGCGCGAAAATTTACGGTGAAATCGTCGGTTATGGCGCGACATCAGATGGCTACGACATGGTTGCCCCTTCCGGTGAAGGCGCAGTGCGTTGTATGAAGATGGCGATGCAGGATCTGGACGCGCCGATTGATTACATCAACACGCACGGCACCTCAACGCCTGTGGGGGATGTGAAGGAGCTGGGTGCCATTCAGGAACTGTTCGGTCAGAACAGCCCGGCGATTTCTGCCACCAAAGCCATGACAGGTCACGCCCTGGGTGCTGCTGGTGTTCACGAAGCCATTTATTCCACGCTGATGCTGGACAATGACTTCATTGCTCCGAGTATCAACATTGATAACCTGGATCCGGCAGCAGAAGGTCTGGACATTGTGCGTGAAACCCGTGATGCCAAGCTGAAAACCGTAATGTCGAACTCGTTTGGTTTCGGCGGTACCAATGCGACGCTGGTGATTAAGAAATACGAAGCCTGATAGGCTGGCATACAGATGATGCTTCGTGCAGAGTCTGTATCCCCCTGATTTCCAGGGCGGCGCGGTTCTCAGGCTTGCCTGTATCGCGCCAGTATTCAGACGCGGCACTGATCAAGTGTTCTTCCCCATCCTGGATGTTTAACCCGGTATAGATACCGGGTTTTTTTATTGCTGCAGAATGGCCAGTCAGCCTGAGCTTTTCTTGACATCAGGCGATTTTTTCCCATGCTAGTCCGCAGTTGATTCGCGTGACTTTTTCGGAGCCCCAATGAAAATCCTTGTAGATGAAAATATGCCTTATGCGGTTGAACTGTTCGGTCGCTTAGGGGAGGTCATCGCCAAACCCGGCCGCACACTGACCGCTGACGATTTAGTGGGGATTGATGGCCTCATGATACGGTCAGTCACCCAAGTGAATGCCGCTTTGCTGGCAAAAGCTGATCAGCTGCGTTTTGTCGGTACGGCAACTGCCGGTCAGGACCATATTGATCAGGCCGCGGTGGAAGCCAAGGGGATTGCTTACACGGCTGCGCCCGGCTGTAACAAGGTCGGGGTGGCTGAATATGTGCTGAGCAGCCTGATGGTACTGGGCCAGCAGCAGGGTTTTTCGATCTTCGGCAAAAAAGTCGGGATTGTCGGGGCAGGCAATGTCGGCTCATACCTGGCTGGCTGTTTGGATGCCTTAGGTATCCCATACTTGCTCAATGATCCCCTGAAAGAAGCGGAAGGTGATCCACGGCAGTTTGCCTCACTGGATACGCTGATTCAGGAATGTGATGTGATTACCCTACACACCCCGCTGACCGGGCAGGGCGATTATCCGACGCACCATCTGGTCGATCAGGCGTTTCTTTCCCGCTTAAAAGACGGGGCGATTTTGATCAATGCCGCCCGCGGCCCGATTGTTGACAATCAGGCACTGAAACTTGCTCTGCAACAGTCGCAATCCGGTCAGGGGAAAGCACTGACGGCGGTACTGGATGTGTTTGAGCATGAGCCTTTGGTGGATCGTGAACTGCTGCCTTTGCTGGCCTTTGCCACCCCGCATGTGGCAGGGTACGGACTGGAAGGCAAAGCCCGCGGCACCACAATGATTTTCAACAGCTTCTGTGAGTTTCTGGGTCGGGATGACAGAGTCGAAGCGGCAGAATTGCTACCGGTTGCCCCTGTGCCGTTTGTTCGGCTGAGCCGGGCGTGGGATGAAGACAGTCTCTTTAGCTTAATTCAGCTGATCTACGATGTCCGAAAGGATGATGCTCTGTTTCGTCGTCAGATGCAGGCGGTCGATGATGCCGGCATGGCGTCGGAATTTGATAAGATGCGAAAAAATTACTGGGATCGACGCGAATACAGTGCGGTCACAGTAGCAGGCCAGGGGCATTTTGGGTTAGAGTCGCTGGCTAAATTAGGTTTTACTGTTGAGGAAACACCATGAGTCAGGAATTTGATATTGCCATTCTCGGAGCCACCGGTGCCGTTGGGGAAGCCATGGTCGAAGTGCTGGAGGAGCGTGATTTTCCTGTCCGTACTCTGTATCTGCTTGCCTCTGAGCGCAGTGCGGGCAAAACGCTGCGATTTAAGGGTAAAAGTGTCCGTGTGACCAATGTTGAAGACTTTGACTGGTCACAGGTGCAGATCGCCCTGTTTTCTGCCGGGGCCGAGGCTTCTGAACACTGGGCGCCGATTGCCGCGGATGAGGGTGTGGTGGTGATCGACAATACCTCTTGTTTTCGCTATGACCCGGAAATTCCGCTGGTGGTGCCGGAAGTGAACCCGGAGGCACTGGCTGATTTTCGTAACCGCAATATTATTGCCAATCCAAACTGTTCGACCATTCAGATGCTGGTGGCCCTGAAGCCGATTCACGATGCGTATGGCATTGATCGGATCAACGTGGCGACTTACCAGTCGGTGTCCGGCTCTGGCAAAAGTGGCGTGAATGAACTGGCGGGTCAGACCTCCAAACTGCTGAACGGTTTGCCGGTTGAAAACAAAGCTTACCCGAAGCAGATTGCTTTTAACTGCCTGCCGCAAATCGATGAGTTCATGGAGAACGGCTACACCAAAGAAGAAATGAAAATGGTGTGGGAAACCCAGAAAATTCTGGGCGATGCCAATATTCGCGTGAACCCGACTTGCGTGCGGGTGCCGGTATTCTATGGCCATGCTGAGGCGGTACATGTGGAAACCTGCCAGCCGGTGATCATGGAAGAAGTGATCAGCCTGCTGGAAAATGCCGAGGGTATCGAAGTCTTCCATGGCAACGAGTATCCGACTCAGGTGGTGGATGCTGTCGGCAAAAATCATGTCATGGTTGGCCGTATCCGGGAAGACATCAGTCATCCCTGCGGGCTGAATCTGTGGGTGGTGGCGGATAACGTCCGTAAAGGCGCGGCGACCAACAGCGTGCAGATTGCAGAAAAACTGATCCAGGAATACCTGTAAGACGTAAAGCACATTGTCACGGCGCCAACAGCCGGATACATACAGCGATTCAAAGGCGTGCGAATGGGCACGCCTTTGAATTCCTTGAGCCAATTTCTTGATCTTCACAGTAAAAGCCGGGCGTGGTGATTGACATCAAGCCATGGCAGGCAACAATCACTTTTAATGTTCACAAACGCCTGTCGTTTTGCATTGACGCTCAAGTATTCTGGCTACAGGCCGAAGAATTCCTAGTTTACTATCTCTGCCAGAGAGGACAGCAGGCAGTGTCTGACTCATCAAATAAAATGAAACGTGCCATCTTACCGGTCGTTATCGCTGCGGCGGCTTTGCAGCTTCCAGTTGCCGTTCAAGCGAACACTGTTCGCATCATGGGACCGACCGATCAGGTTGATGAACCCGCGCAACCGCCAGCACCTGCAGTGTCACCTGCGCCATCGCCCCGGCCCGCAGTCACCCAGCCACGTGTGACCACGCCGCGTCCGGCCACGGCTCCCGTGAACCGTTCCGTGGGCATTTACGGCCCGACAGGTGAAAACGAAACCTTGTGGTCCATTGCGTCACGGTATAAACCCAATGACAGCGTTTCTATTTATCAGGTCCTTGGGGCCATTTTCCGTGCCAACCCCAATGCGTTCACCGATAACAATATTCATGGCCTGATCCCGGGCAGTCGCCTGAGAATGCCGACCATGGCTCAGATACAGGCGGAAAATACCGATCAGATACGGAACCGGGTAGAGTCTGATCTGCAACGCCGCGAGCAGACGCGCGCGCGTACAGCGAATACGCCTGCAGGCAATGCCAGCCGCCCTGCCTCTCCTCAGACAGCGACAGCAGGCTCAGCTTCTGCATCACCAGCAGCCCCTGCACCGAAACCCGCGGCCACTGCGCCACAGGTGTCGGCTTCGCGTCCTGCAACGGCTGCTGCAGCGCCAGAGCGATCTGCCGCATCGGCGGTATCCTCTCCAGCACCAGCAGTCGGTGTGACCGCCGCTGCCGCAAGTCGTGCGGATGACGTGCTTCCGTCTGCACTCCAGGAGCAGCTTGATTCTTCAGATGAAGCGCTGACCCAATTGCGCGAAAGCAATCAGCTGCTTCGCGTGCGGCTGTCTGAAATGCAGCATGAAATTGGTGCACTGAAAGAACAGCTGGCGGGTGACGAGGAGCTGCGCGGCGAAATTCAGTCTTTCATTGCCCAGCAGAAAGCGCAACAAAGCCCGCTTGACGCGCCGCTGACCGAACAACCGCCAGTCCACTGGCTCGATAAACTGGTTGCAAACCCGTGGGCACTGGCTGGTGCAGCCCTGATCCCCGGTAGCCTGATTGCCGGTCTGCTGGCCTTTTTCGCCGGTCGGCGCCGTAAAGAAGATGAGGCTGCTTCTCCTGCTGCTGAAGTCAGCAAAGACGCGCCGAAACCTGTGGCCTCTGATCTGGATGATGATGAGCCGCATCTGGGGCTGGATAGTGAAGACAGCAGTCTTGACGATCTGTTTGATGATAAGACCCCGCAGGACGATCCAATCTTCTCAGACAATTTGTTTGATGATAACGATGCAGAGCTGGATGAGCTGGATCTGACGGACGGGCTCGATGACGCCTTTGGTAATGAATTGCCAAAGAGTGATATCTCAGTCAAGAGCAATAATCAGGCCATTGGCCTCCAGGATATGGAGCGTGCTCTGGACCAGATTGATCAGGCACCCGCACCATCGCCGGAGAAAGAAGACAGCCTGAGTGGTCTTTGGGACAAGCCTTTCAGTGCACAGGATAACGAAGAAACAGACTTTGATCTTGCCGTAGGTTTACTGGATGACGAGGACGTATCGCCGGCAAAGCCCGTTGAGGACAAGCGTAATGACGATCTGTTCGATGCCTTTGCCGACAGTGAACTGACCGGTCATAAAGCCGACAGTATTGAACTTGGCATGCTGGATCAGGACATCCTCAATGAACTGATGCAGGATTTTGAACGCGAAGATGACGAGCAGCACGCGCCTGTCAGTCCTGCGGTTAACAATATTCAGGCTGACAGCTCCCGGGATGACAGTGCGGAAGAGGACTGGGGGCTGGACGATCTCAATGCCGATTTCAACCTGGATGCCAGCAGCACTGAGTTGCTGGACGAGCTGATTGATGAGCGGGAAAGCGATGCTGACAGCGATTTTGAACTGGATGAAAACAGTACAGCCTTGCTGGATGAGTTGCTGGATGAAGAGACCCCCAACACGCAGATCGATCCTGAGCTGGATACCGAAGAAAACGCCGATGAAGACAAAGATGTTTTCGATGAGCTGCTGACACTGGACGACGAAGAGCCTCAGGACGCGGAATCATCCTGGCTAACCGCATCACAGGAAGAGAATACGCTCAGTACGGATGACATCGACGATCTGATCTTTGCTGAAAAAAAAACCGTCGATGAGCACTTAAGTGAACTGGATGACACGGAGACACTGGCAGAGCTGTCAGAAGCATATCCTGAGCGCATGGCTGACGGCGATGACCCGGTTTTAAGTGGCACTGAACCCCCGGTTTCTGATGCAGGCCTTGATGATGCCGGCTTTCATGAAACTGAAACTGATACTGATGCTCCTGATGCGGAGCGTATGGCTGAGACCGCATCAGAGACGGCGGCTTCGGCTGCAGCAGATGAAGCGGATGAGCCGGCAACCGTGCTGGACTCAGAGCCGGAAGTTCCTGTCATTTCGGATGAACGGGTGGCAGAGACGAGCACACCACAGGATGATCTCGATAGTCTGCTGAGTGATGCTCAGACTGATGATGTCGTTGCTGCAGAGGCTGACCGCCCGGATTTCGCCCCGGAACTCAGAGCGGAAGACGAGATTGCTGAAACTGAGAAGGGTCAAGCGCAGAAGGCTGATTCTGAAGAGACAGAGGTTGCAGATACAGTCCCTGAACGCATTGATTCTGACCCTACAGACGTCGCCGATGAATCTGTTTTACACAGCGAAGCATCTGTTGCTGACAGTCAGGATCACGAGCCTGAGCCTGAAGCAGAAACAAGCTCCCCGCAGAGTGCGGAGTTCGCTGCACCCGATGTGGCGGCTGAACCTGATCAGGCACTTTCCGATACAGCGCTGGCGGAGAACCCAGAGAGTGAAACCGCGCCATGGCACCACAACAGTGATGAAGCCAGCCAGCTGATAGAACAGAACCGGTACCAGAAAGCGGTTCAGGCTGATCAGTCCCGCGATGACACACCCTTGACGACACCGCTGGCGGCTGCTGGATCTGCTGTGGCCGATGAACCCGCGCCATCGCCAGAGCCTGATGCGGCCGCGGAGCAGCCAGAAGCAACACTCGATCCTGCTTGGGAGGAGGCTGTTGCCGGACGTCAGGAGCCTGTGTTCAATCTGGATGAATTTCCTGAGTTTGATGAAGAAGCCGCGTTACTGGATCCTGAAGCCGTCGCATGGGAAGACGATGCGCATGAGAAGGACTGGTCTGACGATGACGCTCAGGCGGCGCTCAATAAAGTCTCGGAACAGTTGCAACTGGCGGCGCAAGCCGTTGAACGTAATGGCGGCCTGACTGAGAGTCAGCCGAAGCAGGATGCTTCAGCACTGTCAGAAGCGGCTTCTATACAAGAAACTGATTCGCACGCGGCAGATTTGCAAGAGAATGGCGGGCAAGCCGTGCCGATGCATGGCAAACCTCAGTACGAATATGCGGTGATCGATCCGGCGACCTTGCCAGAGTTTGACGAAGATGATGCATTGAATGCTTCGTTTGAAGAGCAGATGGAGCTGGAGCAGTACGAGCAGGAACTGAAGTACGGTGAAGAGGCCCAATTTCAGCCTGAGCCCGAGCCAGCATCACCATTGCAGCCACAACCACAGTCGAACGAAGCCTGGCGTGATGAGCTGATCGACTCTGCCGGACTGGATATGGCGGCCCTGCTGGCGGAACCTGAGCTTGATCTGCCTGCCATGCAGGCTGTTGAGGATTTTCAGTCCGATGAGACACTGCCTTCAATCCGCACTCAAGACGGGACGGATACTGAGCTGACAGCCGATGCTGAATGGCCCCGGATGCCGGACGATAGTCACCAGTCCGAGAGCATCCAGACGGATAACATTCAGTCAGAAAATCTTCAGACCGACAATATCCGTACCGACAACGAGCCATCCGATGATGCGCATGAAATCGCGCTTGCTGCGGATGGCAGTGTGGCTGAGCCCCAATATCAGGCTGAGCCTTCATTTCATGCTGAGCCTCAGGCAGAGCTGGACAATGCTGAGGAATTTGAGCACGAACAGTGGCTGTTACACGACAGTGTGCCGCTGTCGGAATTGGAAGAGCAGGAGTTGTCGCCGGAAGAAAGCGCCATCTGGGGAGCCGATATTCCTGAACCTGAACTGGAAAGTGAGGATTGGGGTGAGCAGCCGTCGTTGTCTGAACAGGCTGACGATGTAATGGATGGCCCAGAGTCTGCTCAGGCAGACAGCCAGCTGATTGCCTCGGCCCGTGACAACGAGCCCTATATCAGTATTGATGAACTGATGAAAGAGCTGGAAGGGGAATCGGATCCTGAACTGGATTCTGCGCCGCTGAAGCTGGATGTGGGGTTGGATGAGTTCCCGGATGTGCTGGCAGGCATTGGTGAGATTGACGTTGACGGTGCGGGTGAGTACGCCAGTAAACTGGATCTGGCCAAAGCTTATCTGGAAATGAATGACACCGATGGGGCATTTTTCTTGCTGGAAGATGTGGCTGAGAACGGTGATGGCGATGTCAGCCGGGAAGCCGCGAATCTGTTATTAAAGATGGATCGCTGATCATTTCATCACTCTGAACAGGAAGTCCGCTGATGCGGACTTCTTTTCTTTTAGCGCTTTTTTTATAATCCCTGCTTTCGCTTTGCCAGCGCAGGCTGGCAGGGTTTTCAGACAAGTAAGAGTGCAGACATGCGAATTGCCTTAGGAATTGAGTACGACGGGAGCCGCTATTTTGGTTGGCAGCGTCAGCGTGACGTTGACAGTGTTCAGGGCAGGCTGGAAAAAGCGCTGAGCAAGATCGCCAACCAGACCATAGAGGTACAATGCGCCGGTCGTACTGATGCCGGTGTGCACGGCACCGGGCAAGTGGTGCACTTTGATTGCGATACGCCGCGTAAGCTGGTGGCCTGGACGATGGGCACCAACGCCCATTTGCCCAAAGATATTGCTGTGCGCTGGGCAAAGGAAGTGCCGGATGAGTTCCATGCCCGTTTCAGCGCCACCGCCAGACGCTATCGTTATGTCATTTACAATCACGCGCTTAGGCCTGCTATCCTTGGTTCGGGGATCAGCCACTATCACGGTGAGCTGGATGCCGAGAAAATGCATCAGGCCGGACAGTACCTGCTGGGCGAGAATGATTTTACCTCGTTCCGGGCGGTGTTTTGCCAGTCCCGCAGCCCATGGCGTAATGTGATGCACCTGAATGTCACCCGTCAGGGGCATTACGTCATCATTGATATCAAGGCCAATGCCTTTGTTCATCATATGGTGCGTAATATCACAGGCAGCTTGATTAAAGTGGGACGGGGTGAAGAAAAACCTGAATGGATTCAGTGGCTGCTGGCGAAAAAAGATCGTACGTTAGCGGGTGCGACCGCCAAAGCAGAAGGTTTGTACCTGGTTGAAGTTGATTATCCTGAGGTCTATGATTTGCCAGATGTTCCGGCTGGACCGCTCTTTTTGTAAGCGGGCGGCCTGTTTTGACAGACTCTTGCTGTCGGGCTGCTTGCCTTGCAGGCAGAGTCTGCAGAAATTGTGTGAAATGTGAGCGAGAGCGGGTCAGCCGGGCTTTCACTGGTCGGTCAAGTTTCTTGAGCTAAGATCCCGTTAACACGCTATTTCCTCAAGGTACAACCAGTTTTTTATCTACACTTAGACGAGTTTGTGTTTTAATTCCGGACTTGAAATTATCGAATTGATTATCCCTTGCCACAGGGCGGGGGAGATGTAAATGAAAGGTCATTCATGAGCTGGCTTGAAAAGATCCTCACAAAAAGCAACATTGTAACGTCTCGTAAAGCATCTATCCCTGAAGGGGTATGGACGAAATGTACCTCTTGTGAACAGGTACTTTATTACGCTGATCTTGAGCGCAATCTGGAAGTTTGCCCAAAGTGTGATCACCACATGCGCATGAAAGCTCGTCGCCGCCTGGAAACCTTCCTCGATGAAGAAGGTCAGGTGGAAATTGCTGCGGAGCTGGAGCCGAAAGATCACCTCAAATTCCGTGACTCGAAAAAATACAAAGACCGTATTGCAGCAGCCCAGAAAGCCAGCGGTGAGAAAGATGCGCTGGTGGCCATGAAAGGCACACTGTTGCAGCAGCCTGTGGTGGCCTGTGCCTTTGAATTCTCCTTCATGGGCGGTTCTATGGGTTCGGTCGTCGGTGCCAAGTTTGTTCGCGCGGTTGATGAAGCCATAGCAAACAACTGTGGTCTGGTGTGTTTCTCTGCCAGCGGCGGTGCCCGGATGCAGGAAGCGCTGATGTCGCTGATGCAAATGGCGAAAACCAGTGCGGCACTGGAGCGTTTGTCGGCGAAAGGCCTGCCTTTCTTCTCTGTGCTGACAGACCCGACTATGGGCGGTGTCTCGGCCAGTCTGGCGATGCTGGGTGACATCAATATCGGTGAACCGAAAGCGCTGATTGGTTTTGCCGGACAGCGGGTGATCGAGCAGACAGTACGCGAGAAACTGCCGGAAGGCTTCCAGCGCAGTGAATTCCTGCTGGAGCATGGTGCGATTGATATGATTGTTGATCGTCGTGAAATGCGTCAGCGGATTGGCGGCCTGCTGGCCAAGATGATGAATACTGAGTCTCCGCTCGTGGTTCCTGTTGAAAGGGAGCCGCTGGTGTCAGTAGATGCCGATGCGGACAGCAATACCGAATCCGCATAAGACAAAGCTTAAAAGATGAAAAAACGCCTGGTTAAAAACCGGGCGTTTTTTTGTACAGGTCAATGTCAGGTTGAGGTGAAAAGCGGCCTGTCAGCCCGGTAATTCGCGTTATTGTTCCACATTTCCTTTCTTCACTTGGTTCTCAACCGTTAAATTCTGTGCACTTCATGCTACATTAAGCGACATCATCTTAATCACATTAGTTAGTACTGTTACATGTCTGATACCTCTGCAACGCCGCAATTTGTGCCTTCGGCGACGTCACCACTCAATGACTGGCTTCTTTATCTGGAAAATCTTCATACCAGTGCCATCGATCTGGGGCTGGATCGTGTCCAGGCCGTGGGGGAGCGCGCCGGACTGTGCAAACCGGCACCGACTGTAATTACAGTCGCTGGCACCAATGGTAAAGGCTCAACCTGCGCTATTCTTGAAGCCATCCTGCTGCAGGCGGGTTACAGCGTGGGTGTATACAGCTCGCCGCATTTGGTGCGCTACAACGAGCGGGTACGCATTAATGGTCAGGAGCTGGATGATAGTGAACACAGTCAGGCCTTTGCGACGGTAGAATCCTACCGTCAGGACATCAGCCTGAGCCTGTTCGAATTCGGTACGCTGGCTGCGCTCAGCCTCTTTAAAAGCCATCAGGTCGATGTGGTGGTGTTAGAGGTCGGATTGGGTGGCCGGCTGGATGCGACCAATATCGTGGATCACGATGTTTCGGTGATCACCAGTCTGGCGATTGATCATGTCGACTGGCTGGGCAGCGATATCGAAGTGATTGGCTATGAGAAAGCGGGGATTTTCCGCGCTGATAAACCAGCGGTGTGTGGTCAGCCTAATCCCCCGGCGTCGGTGGCCGCTCATGCGGACAGCATCGGTGCCGAGTTGTATCAGGTGGGTTATCAGTATACCTATGAGCAGACCGGGGAGACCTGGAACTGGAAGTGCGGTGCATTCGACATGGAGCAATTGCCTCTGCCGGCACTGCCTTTGCCGAACGCGGCGACGGCACTGATGGCACTGGGCGTTGCCGATCTGGAAATCAGTGATCAGCATATTGTGTCCGGTCTAGCTAAAGTGCGTCTTGCCGGTCGCATGGAAACAGTGTCGGATAATCCGTTGATTTTGCTTGATGTGGCTCATAATCCGCACTCGGCCAATTATCTGGCTCGCCAGCTGAAGGCGCTGAAGAATGTGCGTCCGGTCGGTAAGATCCACGGCGTGGTTGGTATGCTGCGCGATAAAGATATCCCATCCACCTTAGTGGAAATGAAAACGGTCGTGGATGCCTGGTATCCGGCTTCGCTTCAGGGGCCTCGCGCCGCTTCAGCCCAAGAGATAGCAGCACATCTGACGTTTCAGGGGGCGCTGTATACGGCTCCTGAGCTGGCTTATCAGGCGGCATTAATGATGGCGCAACCCGACGATGTCATCATTGTTTTTGGTTCGTTTCACACAGTTGGCGAAGTATCCAGCTATATCAAGATACAGGAGTAAGTGTGGCGAGTAAATTTCAGAGTCGTCTGGTCGGAACGATCGTACTGGTCGCAATCGGTGTGATTTTTCTGCCCGATTTTTTTGATGGTAAAAAGCAGCACTTCCAGGAGCAGTTTGCCAGTATTCCACTCCAGCCTGAGACCGGGAATGAAGCGAGCATGACCGCGATCCCGGAACCTGTGGATGCGGAAGCTGAATTACCGCCAATGCCAGTGACTGAGCAAATTGCCGGACAACCGGCCTTGTCCGAATCGGTGTCAGAGCCGGTTGAAGTCAAACCGCAGCCTGTGGGTGAACCGCAGCCGGGCAACACGGACAGTGGCTGGGTGATACAACTGGGAGTGTTCCGTAATTTTGAGAATGCCCATCAGCTGGTCGAGAAACTCAGAAGCAAAGGCTATCAGGCACACGTTCTGCCAAAACAGCTGAAACCAGGTGATTTGGCACGTGTTGTAGTCGGACCCGAGATCGACAAAGATAAACTGTCAGGAAAAGCAGACGATTTGCGTAAACTTACCGGGCTGAACGGGCAATTGCTCAGATTTAACCCACTCAACCCTTAGGTAAACGTTTGCGTTCTGATTTTTTCTGTTAGAATACGCGCCAACAACAAGAATGAAGTAGAAGATGATCTGGATTGATTATGTCATTTTAGGGGTGATTGCCTTTTCTTCACTGGTCAGTTTGATCCGTGGTTTTGTGAAGGAAGCGCTGTCGCTGGTGATTTGGTTTGCGGCATTTTTTGTCGCCAGCAATTTTTACAAAGAACTGGCGGTGTATTTCACCAATATTCAGGATGAGCTCATACGAAATGGCAGTGCTATCGCAGTATTGTTTATTGCCACACTGATTGTGGGAGCGGTCGTGAATTACGTGATCGGACAACTGGTGCAGAAAACCGGTTTGTCTGGTACCGATAGGGTACTGGGTATTGTGTTTGGTGCCCTTCGCGGTGTGCTTATCATTGCAGCTGTGTTGTTTTTTCTGGATGCTTTTACCGGTTTTGCTGACGCAGAATGGTGGCAGGCGTCGCAGTTAATCCCGCAGTTTGGCGTGGTAATTGAGTGGTTTTTCTCTTACCTGAAAGAGAGTTCCAGTTTTCTTCCCGGCGCGTTATAGCGCCGGATTTATATTAATTGCATTGAGTAACCGTATGAGGGCAACAAACTAACGTATTGTTACTCAATGCAATTATTGATGATCCATGACGAGGATTTAGGACATGTGTGGTATTGTCGGAATCGTGGGAAACACCCCGGTTAACCAGTCTATTTATGATGCACTGACCGTGCTGCAGCACCGTGGCCAGGATGCTGCCGGTATTGTTACCCTGGAAAGCAATCGTTTCCGTCTGCGTAAGGCCAATGGCCTGGTGCGTGACGTATTCGAAGCAAAGCACATGCAGCGTCTGCAGGGGACTGTCGGTCTTGGGCACGTTCGTTACCCGACTGCGGGCAGCTCAAGTGCTTCAGAAGCTCAGCCTTTTTATGTGAACTCTCCTTACGGTATTTCACTGGCGCACAATGGTAACCTGACCAACGCAGCTGATATCAGAGATTCGCTCTTTGAGCAGGCTCGCCGTCATGTGAACACTTCTTCCGACTCGGAAATTCTGCTGAACGTTCTGGCCCATCAGCTGGAAGGTGCAACCAATTACCCTCTGACATCTGATGACATCTTTGCAGCGATTCGCGCTGTCCACAAAACAGTCCGTGGTGCCTATGCTGTGGTGGCTATGGTCATCGGGCATGGCCTGATGGCATTCCGCGACCCGCACGGTATTCGCCCTCTGTGCCTGGGTAAGCGCGAAGTTGAAGGGAAAGTCGAGTATATGGTTGCCTCTGAATCAGTGGCACTGGACGCGGTTGGCTTTGATTTCATGCGTGATGTTGCGCCGGGTGAGGCTGTCTATATCACTTTTGACGGCCAGCTGTTCACTGAGCAGTGTGCTGAAAATCCGGCGCTGAACCCATGTGTGTTCGAGTTTGTGTATTTTGCCCGTCCGGACTCTTTCATCGATAAGATTTCTGTGTACAGCGCTCGCCTGAATATGGGTAAGAAGCTGGGTGAGAAAATTAAACGTGAGTGGGATGATCTGGATATCGATGTCGTTATTCCGATCCCGGAAACTTCCTGTGACAGTGCGCTGGAAATTGCCCGCACCCTGGATAAACCTTACCGTCAGGGTTTCGTGAAGAACCGTTATGTCGGCCGTACCTTTATCATGCCGGGTCAGCAGCTGCGCCGTAAGTCGGTACGCCGTAAACTGAACGCAATCAGCTCAGAGTTCAAGGGCAAGAGCGTGTTGCTGATCGATGATTCGATTGTTCGCGGCACCACCTCTGAGCAAATCATTGAAATGGCGCGTGAAGCGGGGGCAAAAAAAGTCTACCTGGCTTCTGCGGCGCCGGAAATTCGGTTCCCGAACGTATACGGCATTGATATGCCAAGCGCCAATGAACTGATTGCCCATGGTCGCGAAGTGGACGAAATCTGCAAGATGATCGGCGCAGACGGTCTGATTTTCCAGGACTTGCAGGATCTGGTGGATGCGGTTGCAGAGGGCAATCCTGACATTAAACTGTTCGAGACCTCGGTCTTTAATGGCAACTATGTCACGGGCGATGTGAATCAGCAGTATTTAGAGTATCTGGAAACGCTGCGCAGCGAAGATGCCAAAACGCAACGTGAGATTCAGCAGGAACTGGCAAATCTGGAACTTTATAACGAAGGCGTATAACGTCTTTATTGTCAGTACCCGCGTCTGAACACAAAAAGGCAAGCTCATTGAGCTTGCCTTTTTCATGGGTTGAAGCCGGAGCCGGAATGGGTTAGTGACTGAACTGCGGGCCTAAACCCACGTTCCACAGGATGACAGAGCCGGCAATAATGGAAACCAGCAGCACCAGACCACAGGTGACAATCGAGCTGGCATAAATAAAGCCGCGCTCTTCCGGGATGTGCATCAGAATCGGGACACCTGTGTAGAGCAGGTACACAGAGTAGGTGATACCGACCAGTCCGGCCATCATCAGAAACCACAGCTGCGGATACAAGGCAGCAATGCTGACCATAAACAGGGGCGTTGCTGTGTAAGCTGCCAGTTCAAGAGCCTGAGTATAGGTCGGGGTTGAACCAAAGGTGTGGCTCATCCAGTAGGTCAGGTAAGCCAGAGCAAATACCCCGCCAATCAGGGCAAAATACATGGCGATAGACATAAATAGTGCGCTGGACGGTGTTAGATAAATCGGGTCAACGGCGCCGACACGCCAGCCGATAAACACACTGGAAATGTAGGCAAAAATAGGGGGCAGCAAGGCAATCAGCATAATGTGGCTCAGGCTGCTTTGCATCCCCTCGTGTTGTTCATCAATGTTGTGCCACTCTTTTTTGGGATGAGTGTAAAGCCCGAATAAATGTCCCAGAATCATAACCTATCCTCGTTATCTAGGGTGCAAATCGCACAACGTATTACAGGTTGTTGTTCAGAACACTGTCAGTGCATATCCGGGCACTTTTTGTGTTCTTTGTTATATAACATTTAGACGGGCTTCTGCCGGTTGGCAAGGAGAGCAGGCTCAGGATGTGCTGAAGAAGTGACTGGCAAACTCAATAAACAGTCTCAGCTTCTCTGGCTGGTGATCTTTGTGATTATAGAGAAGATAGACATTGCGTGGGTTGGCTGACCAGTTATCCAGGACCCGCACCAGTTCACCGCTGTGAATGTATTTTTCAAGCATGACATCTGGCATCAGAGTAATCCCCAGCCCGGCCACACAGGCTTTTCTGACCACATTGAGCTGGTTAGACTCAAAACGACCTTTTTCATTGACTGTGATGGTTTCGCCATCTTTGTTGGTGAGTCGCCAGCGCAGTAGGGGAGAGCCTTTGAGCAGCGAATGCTTGGACAGATCTTGCGCATGAGTGAGCGCTGGTTGCCGCTGCAGATAGTCTGGGCTGGCAACCAGTATATCTTCCACAGCGTTAATTTTACGGGCAATCAGTGCTGAATCACGCTGCGGACCGACACGGAAAATCACATCCCAGTCGGTTGGATCGAGCTGTTCAGGTTCATTGCTCAGAAACAGCTCAATGCTGATGGCCGGGTGTTCAAGCATGAAGGCGTTGAGCATAGGCTGCAGCATGACTTTGCTGAGATTGGTCGGGGCTGCTATTTTGAGGCGTCCGCTGGCCCCTCTGGACTCATCCCGAATGTTTTCTGCGGTATCCAGTAACTGTTGAAGCATGGGCGTGCACAACTGGTAATACTGCTGGCCCGCTTCAGTCAGCGACAGCTTGCGTGCATGGCGGTTTAACAGACGCAGATCCAGGCTGTCTTCCAGTGCCTGTATACGGCGAGTCAGCGTGGCAACCGGCACCTGATGCTTGCGAGAGGCGGCGGTATAGCTGCCTTCCTCAACCACAATGCGAAATAAATTTAAATCATCAAGCTTCATAGGCGTGTTGTGATCGGATATGAGAAAGTGGGAATTGTATAACAAAACACGCCATGTGAAGAGGTTAACATTGAGTGTTATTTCAATAGGAACTTCAGGGACGAACGCAGGTTCCGCAAAGGGCAAGATTTTGAACTGGCTTACAGAATACTAAAACTAAAGTTCATGAACAGGCATACGCCCTGACGTAGCGCGGTTTTACGCCTATCCTAAATGAGAACATTCATCGCGGCTACTCAGCATGGCGCAGATTCGTTCGGAAGGATGTGGCTGTTCAGCAGAATATTATTCTGTGCTCTTGGCCCCTGGTTTCATGGAGGGCACAATCGTTGCTAGAAGGTAAAGATATCCTCATCGTTGAGGACGATCCGGTGTTTCGCCGGATGATCACAGGCTTTTTGCTGTCGCAAGGATGCGAGGTCAGGGAAGCTGAAGATGGGTTGCAGGGGCTGCGGGCACTGCGCGACGGTATTCCTGATGTGCTTCTGTGCGATCTGGCGATGCCCGTATTAACAGGGATGGAGTTTGTTGAAGAGGTTTCACTGCATTACCCCATGGTGCCCGTCATTGTCATTTCCGGTACCGGAGAAATGGCCGATGTTGCTGCCGCGCTCAGGCATGGCGTGAAAGACTTTCTGGTCAAACCGCTGGATAACATTATGGTCCTGAAAGCTGCACTGATGTCGGTACTCAAGGCCCAGGAAAACACCACGGAATACACAGATTTTTCCAGCCAGCTATTACAGCATGATTCGACCGTTGATGAAGAGCTGCAGTGGCATATTGATGAGCTGGAATCTAACCCAGAGATTGCCCGCGAGCTGCTGGTGGGACTGATGCCGGACGCCTTATCGCGCCAGGGTGACTGGCAGATGAGCTATTGTGTTTTGCAGTCTGCCGATGTGCAGCCTGTGCTGCTTGACTACACTTGGCTGATGGACGGTCGTTTGGCTTTCTATTTGCTTGATGCTGAATCCGGAGGCCGGCATGGCGCGGCAACTGTGCTGTTGATCCGGGCTTTGTTCAATGACTATCTGCGCAAACGCATGGCAAGCGAGAATGATATTTCCAGTATGTTGCAAACCATTGAAAATGGGATGAAGCAATCGGGTTACGCTGTGCCCATCAAGGGATTGTTCGGGATTTTTGATGCATGTGACAGAAGTCTGGTGGTGGTCTCAACCGGATCAGAAGCCATGCTGAGAACCAGTGATGGCGAAATGATCATTCAGGCTGGTACCAGTCTGGGGGACGGGGCACGTAAAAATCTCGCCTCGACCTATGTTTTGCCGCATTCTGGCGCCCGCTTGTCTTTAAGCAAAATTGGGGCGGCTAATTTCAGCATTACCATTCAGCGACTGGACGCGATGAAAGAGCCCGACATCCATCCGGCAGTGAAGGCAAAAACCAAAGTTTAGCAGAGAAGCCATTTTCCGAAATGCAGAGAGATCATCGGAAAACGTTGGAAAAGTAAACGCTTAGCGTCAATGTGCAGGGAAACTATTGAGGTTTATACCTTCCACCATATAATCAATTTCAGACATATATTTTCCAGGCAGAGACGATATGAAAGATTGGTACCTACTTTATTGCAAGCGAAGCGAGCAGGAGCGGGCCGTGGTCAATCTGGATCGTCAGGGTGTGGAATGTTATTACCCTCAGGTCCTGGTTGAGAAAGTGGTGCGCGGAAAGCGCGTCACTGTCAATGAACCTCTGTTTCCGAATTATATGTTTGTCTGTTTTGACCCTGAAGAGGTCAGCTATACCACGGTGCGTTCGACACGCGGTGTGGCTGACTTTATTCGTCAGGGGGCATATCCGCAAAAAGTTCAGCCTGAATTGCTGTTTCAGCTCATGACCAATGAAAATTGCGATGAGCACAGAAACCTGCTGTCTAATCTGCCCAAACCCGGCGAATGCCTGGAACTGAAACAAGGCCAGTTCAAAGGGCTTGAAGCCATTTATCAGGAACCTGATGGCGAGAAGCGCTCATTCATGCTGATCAACCTGCTCGGAAAACCTGTCAAAATCAGTATTGATAATGCGGATATCGTCCGGCGCGGTTAATGTGACCACGCATCAACCCCTTGCTTTGCCTATTTGCGTAACCTCTCAGAATCACCGCGGAGGACACGAGTTCACGCTTATGGCTCTGATCTCTCGCTGCATCTGGGTAAGTTTGTTATATTGCGGCTGACAATGCCAACGTACATGGAAAAAACAATGCAAAAGTCTTCCCCAGTTCGTAAAGCGGTCATTCCGGTAGCCGGTTTAGGGACCAGGATGTTACCCGCCACCAAGGCCATTCCGAAAGAGATGCTGCCGATTGTGGACAAACCTCTGATTCAGTATGTCGTCAATGAATGTGTTGCTGCCGGTATTAAAGAAATCGTACTGGTGACCCATTCATCCAAGAACTCCATTGAAAACCACTTCGATACGTCTTTTGAGCTTGAAGCCACGCTTGAAAAACGGGTGAAGCGTCAGTTGCTGGACGAAGTACAGAATATCTGTCCAAATGATGTCACGATCATGCATGTGCGTCAGGGCCAGGCAAAAGGCTTGGGCCATGCAGTGCTTTGCGCCCGTCCTCTGGTCGGCAACGAGCCATTTGCGGTTGTACTGCCTGATGTGATTCTGGATGATGCCGCCAGCGATCTGCGCAGTGAGAATATGGCTGCTATGGTCAGACTGTTTAATGACACTGGCATCAGCCAGGTCATGGTTGAACCTGTCCCTATGTCGGAAGTGTCTAACTATGGGGTGGCTGATCTGAGTGGTGAACAAATTGCGCCAGGCGATTCAGCCGCTATGGCCAAGGTTGTTGAGAAACCAGCGGTTGATCTGGCGCCGTCTAATCTGGCGATTGTGGGGCGTTATATCCTGCCAGCCGAAATCTGGGAGATTCTTGCCAAAACACCGATTGGTGCAGGTGATGAAATTCAGCTGACAGATGCCATTGATATGTTGATGGAAAAGCAGCAGGTGAATGCGTTCCACATGACAGGTAAGAGTCATGACTGCGGCAGTAAGCTGGGCTACATGCAGGCATTCGTGGAATACGGATTGCGTCATCCTGCGCTCGGGAAAGATTTCGCGGCTTATCTGAAAACGCTGCAAAACTAACTCAACCTGTATACCCGGTTTGTAAAAGCGGGTCTGCCCAGGTTAATAACAAAAAGCGAGGTTATCACCTCGCTTTTTAGTCTCTGCAATTCACGTGCTCGCTGTCAGCCTTCGTGGAATTGCTCACAGGCCAACAGGGTGTTTTCGATCAGTGTGGCCACGGTCATCGGGCCAACACCACCCGGGACAGGGGTAATGTGCTTGGCTTTTTGCCGCGCGACATCGTATTCCACATCACCGACCAGTGTGCCGTTGTCCAGGCGATTAATACCGACATCAATAATCGTCGCGCCTTCTTTAATCCAGCTGCCCGGAATAAAGTTAGGTTTTCCAACTGCGACAACCAGAATATCGGCCTGACGCACATGGCTTTCCAGATCCTGAGTAAACCGATGACAAGTCGTGGTTGTGGCGCCGGCCAACAGCAACTCAAGAGTCATTGGGCGGCCAACAATATTTGATGCGCCTACAATCACTGCATGTTTGCCCCGAGCCTGGATGTTGTAACGCTCCAGCAGCGTAATGATCCCTTTCGGCGTACATGAACGCAGCTTAGGAATACGCTGACACAGACGACCGACATTATAGGGATGGAAACCGTCGACATCTTTCTCTGGATCAATATGTTCCAGCACTTTGGTGGAATCAATACCGGCTGGCAGAGGTAATTGCACCAGGATCCCGTCTATGGACTGATCCGCATTCAGTTCATCAATCAGTGCCAGTAGTTCGACTTCAGTGGTATCCGCAGGCAGGTCGAATGAGCGGGAAATAAAGCCCACTTCTTCACAGGCTTTCCGTTTGCTGCCGACATAAATCTGTGAGGCAGGATCCTGACCGACCAGAATGACGGCTAACCCAGGTGCACGTAATCCCGCGTCAGTGCGAGCCTTCACGCGCGCAGCAACTTCTTGTCTGACAGTTTGTGAGATAAGTTTTCCATCAATGATTTGAGCGGCCATGATTTTCCTTCGTACAGAAATGAACTGAGCTGGCTTATTGTCGCAGAGAAAGGGGGGGAAATCTATAGCGCAAACGTTTGCTTTTTGCGGGTTCCAGATAATTTATCTGTGAGACCCAAAAGATGATGACTGCCTGTACTGCTGCAATATCAAGGCTTTCAAACGATAAACTTTGCTTTGGAAGAGCAGGAAGGATGTTTCGCTGAGCCAATCAAGAGGGGATGTTTGTCGTAAGTTTAACCGCTTGGTGCATTTGGTCAGGGATTTTAACGTTTTATCGTTGACCTTGATCTCAAGCGACGTATAATTCACCCCCGTCAGTTAACGCACCAGACGGTTAACACCCAGACAAAGCGCCCTTAGCTCAGTTGGATAGAGCACGTGCCTTCTAAGCATGTGGTCGCAGGTTCGAATCCTGCAGGGCGCGCCATTTTCTCCGTTCTATCCCTTCTTTTTTACCCGCTTAAACATTTTTGATCTCAGGTTGAAGTCCACAAAGCAGCGTGAAGCTTTGATTAAAATTCCTGCACTGAATCGACATTTGAACAAAAAAGCGGGGCTAAACTGCAATTTTTTCGTGTTTTCTCTTGAAAATGCGAATTCAGCCCCTATCTTGTCCGAAGGTTTACACTTGGTGTGGCACCAGATACCTCGACGAAAGAGGGCTGGGCCGTTATAATACCGCGCTTTAATTTTTGTTTCAGTGGCACTGGCCAGTGATACAGAAATTGACCGAATTCAGGCGTTATGGTGTTCAAGCCGTAACACGAAAGGATGCCAGCGTCAGCAGAGATCTGACGGGCAAGATAACTCAGTCAACCTGAGTCAGTTTTGAGGTTTAAGAAAATGCAAGTTACCGTTGAAACCACTGAAGGCCTAGAACGCCAAATTACGATTACTGTCCCTGCAGCCAACATCGAAGATGCAGTGACTGCCCAGCTGAAGAAAATCGCGAAAACCCGTCGCTTTGACGGTTTCCGTCCTGGTAAAGCACCGATTAAGATGGTTGCACGTATGTTCGGCGCCTCTGTGCGTCAGGACGTGCTGGGCGAAGTGATGCAACGTCATTACATTGAAGCGATTGTTAAAGAAAAAATTAACCCAGCCGGCGCACCAACATTCACCCCAGTCGACATGACTGAAGGTAAAGATCTGGTTTTCAAAGCCACTTTCGAAGTGTTCCCTGAGATTGAACTGACAGGTCTGGACAAGATTGCGATTGAAAAGCCTGCCGCTGAAGTGAAAGACGAAGACGTTGCTCAGATGCTGGAAACGCTGCGCAAGCAGCAAGCGAACTGGGCTGAAGTTGATACTGCAGCTGATGCAAACAGCCGTGTGACGATTGATTTCACAGGTTCTATCGACGGTGAAGAATTCGACGGCGGTAAAGCAGAAGCTTTCCCTCTGGCAATGGGCCAGGGCCGCATGATTCCGGGCTTCGAAGAAGGAATCGTGGGTAAGAAAGCGGGTGAAGAGTTCAACATTGAAGTGACTTTCCCTGAAGACTATCACGCCGAGAACCTGAAAGGTAAAGCGGCTGTGTTCGCGATCAAACTGCACAAAGTAGAAGCTCAGGAACTGCCAGAGCTGAACGAAGAATTTGTGAAGAAGTTTGGTGTTGAAGACGGTTCAGTTGACGGCCTGAAAGCAGAAGTGCGCAAGAACATGGAGCGTGAGCTGAAGCAAGCGGTTAAAGGCCGTATCAAGGATCAGGTTCTGAATGGCCTGATTGAGCAAAACGACATTGATGTTCCTTCTGCACTGATTGACCAGGAAGTGAACACATTGCGTCAGCAGGCGGTTCAGCGTTTCGGCGGCAACGCAAATAACGCACCAGAACTGCCACGTGAGCTGTTCGAAGAGCAAGCGAAGCGTCGTGTCGTGGTCGGTCTGCTGCTGGGTGAAGTGATCAAGGCTGAAGAACTGAAAGCCGATGACGAGCGAGTTAAGGCGCTGATCACTGAAATGGCATCTGCTTATGAAGATCCAACAGAAGTTGTTGCATACTATGAAAAGAATGAGCAACTGATGAACAACATGCGTAATGTTGCTCTGGAAGAACAAGCGATTGATGCTCTACTGGCTAAAGCACAGGTTTCAGAAAAAGAAGTAAGCTTCAATGAGCTGATGAATCAGCAACCAGCAGCTTAATTGACTGAAATGACTGTAAAGATTTGACTTTATTTCAAATCTTCTGCTAACAATGGTCCGTATGAGTCAATCATTCGGGCCATTAATTTTTTTGGGGAAATAAGGTTATGAGCTACCAAGATAATAACGCCATGTCGCCAATCATGAATGCGCTGGTTCCTATGGTGGTCGAGCAGACCTCTCGTGGCGAACGTTCCTACGACATCTATTCCCGACTATTGAAAGAGCGTGTGATCTTCCTGACTGGTCAGGTTGAAGATCAGATGGCCAACCTGGTTGTGGCACAGCTGTTGTTCCTGGAGTCAGAAAACCCTGACAAAGATATTTTCCTGTATATTAACTCTCCTGGTGGTTCAGTCACTGCAGGTATGTCCATCTATGACACCATGCAACACATCAAACCGGATGTGAGTACCTTCTGTATGGGACAAGCTTGCTCAATGGGGGCATTCCTGCTGGCAGGTGGCGCGAAAGGGAAACGTTTTTGTCTGCCTAATTCCCGTGTCATGATTCATCAGCCATTAGGCGGTTTCCAGGGGCAAGCTTCTGATATTCAGATTCATGCTCAGGAAATTCTGACAATTAAGAAGCGATTGAACAATCTGTTGGCTGAA
The DNA here is from genome assembly GCF_021432065.1 of Photobacterium sp. TLY01. NCBI lineage: Bacteria > Pseudomonadati > Pseudomonadota > Gammaproteobacteria > Vibrionales > Vibrionaceae > Photobacterium > Photobacterium sp. TLY01. The sequence continues at coordinate 2,337,082 of NZ_CP090364.1, read as the reverse complement.
CATACGGGTCAACCACTGGAAATCGTTGAAAAAGATACAGACCGTGACAACTTCATGTCTGCTGAGCAGGCTGCGGAGTATGGACTGGTCGATGCCGTTTTGAATAAGCGTGACTAACCTGTCATTATGGTGCACAGTGCTCTGAAGGGGCAAGGTGACAGCAAAGTGACGAGAGATGTTATACACTCAAAACAAGGCAAGGATGGGTGAAACCCAATATGAGGTTAGCGAATGACAGATAAGCGAAAAGAGAGTGGTAGTGGAAAACTGCTGTACTGCTCTTTCTGCGGTAAAAGTCAGCATGAAGTTCGCAAGCTGATTGCTGGCCCTTCTGTGTATATTTGCGATGAGTGTGTCGATTTGTGTAACGACATCATTCGCGAAGAAATCAAAGAAGTTATGCCAAAGCGCGATGGTAATGAACTGCCAACGCCAAGGGAGATCCGCACGCACTTAGATGATTATGTCATCGGCCAGGATCACGCGAAGAAAGTACTGGCTGTAGCTGTTTACAACCACTACAAGCGTTTGCGTAATGGCGACACCACCAGTGATGGTGTCGAGTTGGGTAAAAGTAACATCCTGCTGATTGGTCCGACGGGTAGTGGTAAAACACTGCTTGCAGAAACGCTGGCGCGTATGCTGGATGTACCTTTCACGATGGCGGATGCAACGACCCTGACCGAAGCTGGTTATGTCGGTGAAGATGTCGAAAACATCATCCAGAAGCTGCTGCAGAAATGTGATTATGATGTCGCTAAAGCGGAACGCGGAATCGTATATATTGATGAAATTGATAAGATTTCCCGTAAATCTGACAATCCATCAATTACCCGTGACGTGTCTGGCGAAGGTGTACAGCAAGCGCTGCTGAAATTGATCGAGGGTACGGTTGCCTCTGTGCCTCCACAGGGCGGTCGTAAGCATCCTCAGCAGGAGTTCCTGCAGGTTGATACATCGAAAATACTCTTTATTTGTGGCGGTGCATTTGCAGGCCTGGATAAAGTGGTAGAGCAGCGTGTGGCAACCAGTTCAGGTATTGGTTTTGGCGCGGAAGTCCGTTCGAAAGACCAGCGCAACACACTCAGCGATTTGTTTGAGAAAGTCGAACCGGAAGATCTGGTGAAATACGGTCTGATCCCTGAGTTTATCGGTCGTCTGCCAGTGACTGCGATTTTGAGTGAGCTGGATGAATCTGCGCTGGTGCAGATTCTGCGTGAGCCGAAAAATGCGCTGACTAAACAGTATGCTGCATTACTGGAGCTGGAAAACGTTGAACTGGAATTCCGTGACGATGCGTTGCAGGCCATTGCCCGCAAAGCCATGGAACGTAAAACCGGTGCACGTGGCCTTCGCTCTATTGTCGAGGCGGTGCTGCTCGATACTATGTATGAACTACCTTCTGCCGAAGGCGTGAGCAAAGTCGTGATTGATGAATCAGTTATTAAAGGGGAGTCTGAACCTTTGCTGATTTATGAAAACACAGAAAACCAAGCTGCAGGCGGCGAGTAAGTGGTTGCAAAACGTACAGTTTGAGTAAATAAAGGAGGCTTTGGCCTCCTTTTTGATTTTCTGGCAAATCGACCGTTGAATCTTGTCAGTCTGCCCCCATATACTCATGAAAAGAGACTGAACGGAAAGAGAGAACAATATGAACCTGGAGCGTTCGGAACGCCTTGCCATTCCCGTTCTGCCACTGCGTGACGTGGTGGTCTACCCTCATATGGTTATTCCATTGTTTGTAGGCCGGGATAAATCCATTCGTTGCCTTGAAACCGCAATGGATAACGATAAACAAATTTTGTTGGTTGCCCAGAAAGAAGCGGCAACTGACGAACCCACCGTTGACGATCTCTATGATGTCGGCACAGTTGCGACCATACTACAGCTCCTGAAATTGCCGGATGGCACAGTGAAGGTGCTGGTAGAAGGGCAGCAGCGTGCAAACGTCAGGAAGTTAACTGACGACGAATTTTTCAGTGCGGAAGCTGAATTTCTGGTCACGCCGGAAATGGACGAGCGCGAGCAGGAAGTGCTGGTTCGCACTGCGATCAATCAGTTTGAAGGCTTTATCAAGCTGAACAAAAAGATCCCGCCTGAAGTCTTAACCTCACTCAATGGCATTGATGAGGCTGCTCGTCTCGCCGATACCATTGCTGCGCATATGCCACTGAAGCTGGCAGATAAGCAGAAAGTGCTCGAAATCGTGGATATTACGGAACGTCTGGAGTTCCTGATGGCCATGATGGAATCTGAAATTGATCTGCTGCAGGTTGAGAAACGTATCCGTGGCCGCGTCAAGAAACAGATGGAAAAGAGCCAGCGCGAGTACTATCTGAATGAGCAGATGAAAGCCATCCAGAAAGAACTGGGTGAGCTGGACGATGCGCCGGATGAATTCGAATCGTTGAAGAAAAAAATCGACGAATCAAAAATGCCGGCTGAAGCGCGTGAAAAAACTGAGCAGGAATTACAAAAGCTGAAGATGATGTCGCCGATGTCTGCTGAAGCCACTGTGGTTCGTGGTTATATTGACTGGATGCTGAGCGTGCCATGGCACAAGCGGACCAAGGTCAAGAAAGATCTGGCAAAAGCGGAAGAGATCCTCAACGCCGACCACTATGGTCTGGAACGCGTCAAAGACCGCATTCTTGAGTATTTAGCCGTTCAGAGCCGTATCAATAAGCTGAAAGGCCCGATCCTGTGCCTGGTTGGCCCTCCGGGTGTCGGTAAAACATCTCTGGGACAGTCCATTGCTGCTGCTACGGGTCGTAAATACGTGCGTATGGCCTTAGGCGGGGTGCGTGATGAAGCTGAAATCCGTGGTCACCGTCGGACTTATATCGGCTCTATGCCAGGCAAACTGATTCAGAAAATGGCCAAAGTGGGCGTGAAAAACCCGCTGTTCCTGCTGGATGAGATCGACAAGATGTCGTCCGACATGCGTGGCGATCCTGCGTCAGCGCTGCTGGAAGTGCTGGATCCGGAACAGAACAATGCGTTTAATGACCATTATCTGGAAGTGGATTACGACTTGTCCGACGTGATGTTCGTGGCCACATCGAACTCGATGAATATTCCGGGCCCGTTATTGGACCGTATGGAAGTGATTCGTCTGTCTGGTTATACCGAGGACGAAAAACTCAATATTGCAAAACGTCACTTGCTGGAAAAACAGATCCAACGCAACGGCCTGAAAAAAGGCGAAGTGGAGATCGAAGATTCGGCGATTGTCGGTATTATCCGCTACTACACCCGTGAAGCCGGCGTCCGTAATCTCGAACGTGAAATCTCTAAACTGTGCCGTAAAGCGGTGAAAGAGATCCTGCTGAATCCGGAAGTGAAGAAGGTCACCATTAATCAGGCGAACCTGAAGCAGTATCTGGGTGTGCAGCGCTTTGACTACGGAAAAGCAGAAGAAAGTAATCGCATTGGACAAGTCACCGGGCTGGCGTGGACCGAAGTGGGTGGCGATTTGCTGACCATTGAAACTGAGTCTATGCCGGGTAAAGGCAAGCTATCTTACACCGGCTCTCTGGGCGACGTGATGCAGGAGTCTATCCAGGCAGCGATGACTGTGGTGCGCACTCGGGCAGAAAAACTGGGTATTAACAACGATTTCTATGAGAAGCGTGATATCCATGTCCATGTTCCTGAAGGCGCAACCCCTAAGGATGGCCCAAGCGCGGGTATTGCCATGTGTACGGCACTGGTGTCCAGCCTGACAGGTAACCCTGTGCGCAGTGATGTCGCGATGACAGGTGAAATTACCCTGCGTGGTGAAGTGCTGCCGATTGGTGGTTTGAAAGAAAAACTGCTGGCAGCACACCGTGGCGGCATTAAAACCGTGCTGATTCCGAAAGAGAATGAACGTGATCTGGAAGAGATCCCAGACAACGTGATTGCTGATTTGGAAGTTCGCCCGGTTCGCTGGATTGATGATGTGTTACGCATCGCACTGGAAAATAATCCGTCAGGAATCGAGCTGGTAAACGCTCAAAACAGTGATATGCAGCAAAATTAACAGATGTAAGTGGCTGACTGTGACGGAAATCGCTTGTCAGCCTTTTTCTGTCTGGCTATAAGTGGGGTCTAATTTGCTGTAAGCTCAATAATAACAAGGCTTACAGCCTGTTCAGTGTCACAATGAGCTGATAAATTAGACCTGATACAAGTTTTTGATTGTCCTTTGTCGTCACAGCGTAAACATAGATTATGCTGTTGTCAGGAAGACAATGTTCATAGAGGGGAAGAAATCGTGAACAAAACTCAATTGGTTGATAAAATCGCCGAAGGTGCCGATATTTCTAAAGCATCTGCTGGCCGTGCACTGGACGCTTTCATTGAGGCCGTGTCTGAGTCTCTGAAAGAAGGTGACCAGGTTGCTCTGGTTGGTTTTGGTACATTCTCTGTTCGTGAGCGCGCTGCCCGTACTGGCCGTAACCCACAAACCGGTGAAGAAATCCAAATCGCAGCAGCACGTGTACCAGGTTTCAAACCAGGTAAAGCGCTGAAAGATTCTGTCAACTGATTCTGGCCTCGCCAGTAAGTTGAAATGAACAAATCTTTACGCTTCTTGTCATATAGTGGCATTATTGCGTAACACGAGAGCGCATCATATCTGATGCGCTTTTTTTACATTGTATCAGGTGAACAGATTGTGATTCTTTCGAATCGTAATCAACAATGATTGCCAGCTCGAACAACTAGGAGATACGGCACGTTATGATGGAGCGGATGCGCGAAGGCGTTAGCAGCATTTGGGTGAAGATTATTCTCTCCCTAATCATATTTTCTTTTGTCTTTGCCGGTGTAGGCAGTTATCTGGCAAATTCTAATCAGCCTGTAGCGGCAAAGATTGACGGCGAGGAAATCAGCCAGAATCAGTTTGAGCAGGCATATCAGAACGAACGTAACCGTATGCAGTCGCAGCTGGGAGAGTATTTCTCTACGCTGATGGGTGACCCTGGGTATGTTCAGCAGTTTCGTCGCAGCGTGCTGGACCGTTTGGTGAATGACGCACTGATTGAACAACGTGCGAACGAGCTGGGCTTACGCATCAGTGATGAGCAGGTGAAGCAAGCAATTCGTTCAATGCCTGAATTTCAGCGTGACGGTAAGTTTGATAATGAAGTGTATGCTTCTTTGCTTCGCCGCTCGCGTTTCACGCCTGAGCAATTTGCCGAGTACATGCGCACCGACATGCTGCGTCAGCAGCTGCTGAGCGCGATTCAGGGCAGTGATTTTGCACTGAGTCATGAGCTGGTTCAATTGCAGCAACTGGAGCAACAACAGCGTGAAGTACGCAGTCTGACCCTGAACCTGGATACGTTTAAGGAAACTGTTGAGATCTCAGAAAGCGACAGCAAAGATTACTACGAGCAGCATCCGGAAGCCTTTACTCGTCCGGAACAAGTGAAGGTTGCTTATATTGAGCTGTCTGGCGATACGCTGAAAGAGACCATGGATGTTAGTGATGATGAGCTGAATGCTTATTATCAGGATAACCAGGCTAAATTTTCAACGCCTGAGCAGCGCCATGTCCGTCACATTCTGATTCAGGGTGATGATGCTGAAGCGCAGTCAAAGGCGGATGCGATTCTTGCCGAGCTCAATCAGGGGGCGGATTTTTCTGAGCTGGCAAAAGCCAAATCGGATGACACTTTTAGTGCGAAGCAAGGCGGTGAACTGGACTGGTTTGAGCGCGGCGTGATGGACCCAGCGTTTGAGGAAGCGGCCTTTGCCCTGGAGAACCAAGGGGATCTGTCTGGCGTTGTGAAATCCTCATTTGGCTATCACATTATTCAGCTTGAAGCGGTCAAAGCGCCGACAGCCAAGCCGCTGACCGAGGTTCGCAGCGAACTGTTAGCAGATCTGCGTGAACAAAAAGCGGCAGAAGCATTCTATCAGCAACAAACCAAACTGGCAGAATCAGCGTTTGAAATGCCGGACTCACTGGATGATGCGGCAAAAGCAGTGAATGCCAAAGTGCAGAAGACTGACTTTTTCGCGCTCAACAATGCCCAGGGCGTGTTGGCTTCACCGGCTGTTGTTCAGGCGTTAAGCAGTGCGGAAGTACGTGACGATGGTTTGAACTCAGAAGTCATTGAACTGGGTGCGGAGCATGTCATCGTGGTTCGTGTTGATGAGTCCCGCCCTGAGCAGTTGTTACCTTTTGAAGAGGTTGCGGATCAGGTCCATGAGATAGTAGCCACCCAGCGTGGTGAAGAAGCAGCTGAGAAGCAGGCGGATGAGATCCTTGCGGCATTGCGGGATGGTGATAGCGCTATTTTGGACCAGCTTGATCTGAGCTTCTCTGAGCCTCAGACGATCAGTCGTCGCGGCAGCGATCCTGTGATTGCACAACAAGCTTTTGCCATGGCCAAGCCTGTTGAAGGTCAGTCTGTCTACGGGGTTACCCGTGATCAGCAGGGCAATGTTGTTGTGATTGCGCTGGATAAAGTGATTGAACCTGAGGTTGAATCGGGCAGCGTGAACGGGCAACTGGCCGAGCAGGTTGCTCAGATGAATGCGCAGCAGGATGTGGTTGCTTTACTGGATGTCCTGCGTGCTGATGCGGAAGTGACCTATCCGGTATTGGATGCATCTGCAAACTAAATGTAATTGATATTTATCATAGATGGGCCGCTTTGTGCGGCCCGTCGTTTTTTTATCTCGTCATCTCCTGGCAAGCATTATTGTGTGATTAAAAATGATTATCCTTGGTTTGCGTTAATACTAAGGAGAAAAAATGAAAAACACATTTGCATTAATTTTGCTGGCATCGAGCGTTGTTTTACCGGGAGTGGTAGACGCGTCCGATAAGCATGAAGGGATTGAAATAACAATAAATATCAATAGTGCCAATGCTGAAGAACTGGACAAACTGCTATTAGGCGTTGGTCCGGATAAGGCTCAGAACATTATTGATTACCGGGAGCAGAATGGGGCTTTTGCCACGATTGATGATCTGAGTAAGGTCAAAGGGATTGGTGCCTCAACTGTAGAAAAAAATCGTGATCGTATTCAGCTCTGACTGAGCTGAAAACCGAAACGCCACTATCTTGTAAGGGGTGCAATGCGCCCCTTGCAACTGACATTATTTGACAGGGAATGCTGATAACCTGAAAGCAGGAGGCAGCATGGCGAGCAAAAAGCCACCGACAGCCCCGGCAAAATGCGCTTCTACAGCCACAGTTGCATGAATCATCGCTGCTGTTTCAGCAGATCCTCCGGTGTATAAATCCCAGCTGACTTTTAAGACACCCGCCATGAGCAATAACCGTCCTCCGGCGCGCTGTGTGCGGATATCCTGACAGGCTCCCCAAATGAAAATCCCGTGCAGCAGGCCAGATAAGCCTGAGTAACCCGTCAGTGTGGTCAGAAGCAGTGACAGACCGACAATCAGACTTAGCGCGATGAATAACAGGCAAAAACGGCCTGCTGTCAGGTAAAACCGGAACAGATAACTGATGATCAGCAGACCTGAAATATTCATGCCGAGATGGACCCAATTGGTGTGGGTGAGATTTCCTGTTAGGATCCGCCACCATTGCCCGGATTCAATCAGTGGTCGTTGCCACTCCAGCAGCGAATGAAGCGGTGCAAATTGCGCAATGATACAAAGCAGAGATATTGTCAGCAGGGACAGGAACAGAGATCGTGATAACAAGGGCACCTCAATGAGCCGATACTGTGAAGATTGCGGTAAAGCAGGCAACGCCTGTATTTGCCAGTGGATCGAAAAAATTGATGCTAGAACTGAACTCTGGATATTGCAACACCCCTCAGAGGTCAGCCGGCCGCTCGGTACGGCCCGTATCCTGACACTCTCGTTACCCAACGCGCGGCTATGGGTTGGCGAAGATTTCAGCCAGCATGAGGAGATCAACAGTCTGCTGGCAGACCCGGCGCGCCATGCGGCGGTACTTTATCCGGACGAACAGGCTGTACCGCTTTCCAGCCTGGCTGTACAGAACACCTCATCCCCTCTGACGACATTAATACTGCTCGATGGCACATGGAAAAAGGCGTATAAAATGTGGCGTTTGTCGGCGAACTTGCAAGCCTTACCCTGCGTATGCCTCGATGATGTACCCGCAGGGAATTACCGGATTCGAAAATCGCCCAAACAAGCCGGATTGTCCACAGTTGAAGCTGCGTTTTATGCCCTGAGTCAGCTTGAAGGTGAAAGCCAGCGTTTTCTGCCCTTAGTGGCTGCATTTGAAAAAATGATCGATTTTCAGATCAGTCAGATGCCGCCCGGGCTGTTTGAGCGGCATTATGGTAAGTAACGTTAAACGATGGGGCCTATTTTCCATTCACTTGCAGGTTGAAATAGGTTGCTGTAAAGCCGCTGGGCGAACCCGTCTGTCATTCCCGCGATGTAGTCAGCAATGATCCGCTGTTCATTTTCATTCTGCTGAAGGGCCGTGCGCCAGCGCTCGCGGGTACTGGCCGGCAATAACCGCTCCGGATCAGAGGTGAAAGCCTCGAACATTTCCATGATGATTTGTTGCCCTTTGTACTCAAGCAGCTGGATTTCCGGTTTGTGCACTACATACTCACTGACAAACTGTTTCAGTACGGTCAGGGCATTTTCCATCGGAGCCGACAGGTAGGCGTTCCATTTTAGCAGTGGTTCGCTGAATGCCGGGGCATTTTGAGCCGTTGTCGGGCCGATCTCAATGGCGGTGATCAGGGCATTGACCAAGGCACCAATGGCATCTTTACGCTGATGGTGATCGGCAAACAACTGCTGGCTCAACCATTCCGTGCGAGAAGCCAGCCAGGGTTCTCCACAATGCAGTAACTGACTGGCAGCAGCATCTTCCCACTGTTTTTGCGTCACTATGCCCATGACGATGGCATCTTCCAAATCGTGCACGCCATACGCAATATCATCGGCAAGCTCCATGATGGAGCAATCCAGAGACTTAAAGCGTGTTTTGAGATGCTGACTGGGGGATTGCCGCTCGCTGCGCATCATGCCGAACAGTTCCCTGTCTTGCTCAGGCAGGCCAGACAGTACCCACGCAAAGGTCTCTTTGTCGTCGCGGTAAATGCCTTTGGCCGGCTGCCAGTCTTTGGCGCGCAAATGGCGAAAGTCGCTGACTTCAGGCGGTTGCTCTGTGGCTCTGGTATCGCAGATAAAAGCCGGGTATTTCAGCAGCCCGAGTAAAGTACGGCGTGATAAATTCATACCAAAGTTTTCGGTATAGGGCTCAAGTAGTGTCACGATTCTGAACGTCTGCGCATTGCCTTCAAAGCCACCCTGATCACGCATCATATAATTGAGTGCTATTTCACCACCATGGCCGAAAGGCGGATGTCCGATGTCGTGGGCCAGACACAGGCTTTCCATCAGACTGTTCGAAGGTAAGAGCGAGCGAAACTCAGGTTGCTTGATTTTCAGCTGAGCGACGATGCCGGTGCCGATTTGTGAGGCTTCCAGCGAGTGGGTCAGTCGGGTGCGGTAAAAGTCGTGATGGCCGGCACCGTGCACCTGGGTTTTGGCCTGCAAGCGGCGAAAGGCCGCAGAATGAAGAATTCTGGCGCGATCACGCTGATAGGCAGTGCGGTGATCATCGCGGCGCTCCTTGTGCTCCTGACTCTTTCTTGCTTGCCACAGAGCGGTGCTTGGGTCGCTGGGTAAAGGCATTAGCTGATCTCATCCAAAGTGAGGTTGAAACTGGTGGCGAAGGTTTTCAGGAAATAACTCATTTCCTGTGTCTTTCGCTCTTCCAGCGTTTCTTCCAGACGTTTCTTGGCCTGTGTGAATTCGTGGTTACCGGCACTGAGTTCTTCCAGGCATTTCAGATAAGCACATAAGGTATCGGCCTGCTTGACGATGTGGTAGTCCTGCTGGTCGATGGCATCGCTGACCAGCAAAGGGGCGTAGTCGGCCTGAAACTCATCTGGGAGCATAGAAAGCAGCCTTTGCTCGGCGGCCAGTTCAATCTTTTTGTATTCTTCGGCAATGGTCGGGTTGAAGTATTTGATTGGCGTTGGCATGTCGCCTGTCAGCACTTCACTGGCATCATGAAACATGGCCAGCAGAGCAATACGCTCAGGATTCAGTTGTCCGCCGAAGTGACGGTTTTTGATCAATGCCAGTGCGTGGGCCACAAAGGCCACCTGCAGGCTGTGCTCAGAGACATTCTCAGTGGCGACGCAGCGCATCAGCGGCCAGCGTTGAATGAGTTTCATACGAGCGAGATGAGCAAAAAAATGGCTGGTTTTCATGATGTTTCCACATTGATCAGATTGCTCTTTAAACCTAACAGATTTTTTGCAGCCTAGGAAACAACAAAAGCCCCTGGGATAGGGGCTTTGCGATACGGGCTGGACGCTTGATTACCGATAGCGATTGATCGTTATTGGCGGTAACTATTATTGGCGGTAACTATGAAGAAATCGCTCCAGACGGCCGATGGCCATTTCCAGGTCATCGACCCGGGGCAATGTCACAATGCGGAAGTGATCCGGTTTTTTCCAGTTGAAGCCTGTACCGTGGACAATCAGCACTTTTTCTTGCTGCAGGAAGTCCAGGGCCATTTTCTGATCATCGACAATGTTGAACTTTTTCTGATCCAGTTTCGGGAATAAGTACAAAGCCCCTTTGGGTTTCACACAGGATACGCCGGGAATTTGCGTAATCATGTCGTAGGCTTTGTTGCGCTGCTCAAGCAGACGCCCGCCAGGTAAAATCAGTTCATTAATGCTCTGGTAGCCGCCTAAGGCTGTTTGTACCGCATGCTGCATCGGTACGTTGGCACACAGGCGCATTGAGGCCAGCATATCCAGTCCTTCGATGTAGCGTTTGGCGACGTGGCGAGGCCCGGAGAGCAACATCCAGCCGGCACGGAAACCACAGACACGGTAAGACTTAGACAAGCCATTGAAGGTGACACAGAATACGTCTTCTGCCAGTGGGGCAATAGACGTATGCTGGGCGCCGTCATACAGAATTTTGTCGTAAATTTCGTCGGCAAAGATAATCAGTTTGTGCTGACGGGCAATTTCAATTACTTCCAGCAAAAAGTCACGGCTATAGACTGCACCGGTCGGATTGTTCGGGTTGATTAACACAATCCCGCGCGTTTTCGGGGTGATTTTACTGCGAATATCATCAAGGTCAGGATACCAGTCCGATTCTTCATCACAGATGTAGTGTACCGGATTGCCGCCAGACAAGGAGATAGCCGCCGTCCACAAGGGGTAATCGGGTGCAGGAACCAGAATTTCATCCGTATTATCCAGCAGTGCCTGCATCGCCATGACGATCAGTTCAGAGACACCGTTGCCGATATAGACATCTTCAACATCCAGATCCAGCAGGCCGCGTTTCTGGTAATGCTGGACCACGGCTTTGCGTGCTGAGTAAATGCCTTTTGAATCGCAGTAACCTTGCGAGGTGGGCAGGTTGCGGATCACATCCACCAGGATTTCATCCGGTGCATCAAAACCGAACGGGGCGGGGTTGCCAATGTTGAGCTTAAGAATTTTGTGGCCTTCTTCTTCCATGCGCTTGGCATGTTTAAGAACGGGACCCCTTATGTCATAACAAACATTGTTGAGCTTGGTAGACATCCCGATGTTGTGCATGTGGTTATCCTGCGAAAAGTGAATATTTCCCACAAATTACACTAAATGCCACCTTTTGATAAAGGGTTTGCAGGAAAAAATTATGTGAAGGGGCGGTATTTTAATGTTTATCAGAATAAAAAACCAAAAGCGTGAAAGTTGGTCTAAAGGCGAACAGGCCGAGGATATCTCGCTTTCGTTGGCTAACGGATGGTTTTAACAATTAATATTGGTTTTTATTTTAGTGAATTATTCTGTGAAAAAAGTTAAATCAGGAGAAAAACGGAAAGCGCAAAATCACGCACTTTCCGTTGTGTCAGCGTTTTAGCGAGATTCGCCGCGCAGGGCAATCACGGTCTCCCGTAAAGCTGCGCTGTTGGCCGATTGCGCATTCACCGGAGGGCCGGCGACAATCGTCACCCGCGACCAGAAACGTTTTGGCCATTTCAGCAAGGCTTTACCGCCTTCACGGCTGAAGTAGCTGCCCCACAGGCCTTGCAGCGCCATTGGAATGACAGGCGCAGGGGAGCGTTTCAAAATCAGGTCCACTCCACGCATGAAAGGTCCGACTTCCCCATCATGGGTGAGTTTACCTTCAGGGAAGATACACACCAGTTCCCCTTGAGACAGATAATATTCTACTTCTTCGAAGGCCTTTTGAATCGAACGCCTGTCTTTGGCTGCAATCGGTATGACTTTGCAGGCGCTGCAGAAGGTTTTAATCAGTGGCAGCTTGAAGATGTCCTCATCCATGATGAAGCGGATCGGACGAGGGCAGGCACCGGCCAGCAGCAGGGCATCCATATAGCTGACATGGTTACAGACAATTAAAGCCCCGCCTTGTTTGGGGATGTTCTCCAGCTGCTGGTGGCTGACCCGGTACAAGGTATGGCTGACAATCCAGATGAGGAAGCGCCAGAAAAAGTCAGGTGCCTGCAGGTAGATATATCCCAGCACCAGCAGATTCAGGCCGGCCAGAAACAGGAAAAACTGCGGAATTGATAAAGATAGTACAGACAGGAAAACGATCGCTGTTACTGCGCTAACGACCATGAAAATAGCATTCCAGATATTGTTGGCTGCAATCACCTGTGCTCGTTCTGACGGCTCGGCGCGGTTTTGCATCATGGCGTACAGGGGCACGATATAGATACCGCCGGACACACCCAGCATGGTCAGTGAGAAGAACACCCGAATCAGATCCGGTTGGGTCAGAAAGGCCCATAACGAGTCTGACACCGGAGCAATGTCAGGGGTCGCAAACATCAGGTCTGCACCAAACAGTGTGATGCCGAGTGAGCCCAGCGGAACAATGCCCGGCTCAATCCGATGGCCAGAAAGGCGATCACACAGCAGCGAGCCAATAGCAATACCGATGGAAAATAAGGTCAGCAGCACAGAAACCGAAGCAGCATTTCCGCCAAGGAACAAGCGGGCAAAGTTGGGAAACTGAGTCAGATAACTGGCTCCCAGAAACCAGAACCAGCTGATCCCCAGCACGCACTGCAACACCACTTTATCTTTTGCAGCGATGGAAAGGGTTCTGCGCGTCTGTCTGACCGGCTGCCAGCGAAACCGCTGACCTTCACGGCAGGGCTTGGCTTCAGGGATATAACGCGAACTGGCATAACCCAAAACGGCGAACGACACCACAGCCACAGCGGCAATGGTCCTTGCCTCTTCCTGATCGGCAATGATTCCGGCAAGCAGGGTACCGATCAGTATGGCCAGGAAGGTCCCTGTTTCAACCAACGCATTGCCAGGAACCAGCTCTTCTTTTTTCAGGTGCTGAGGCAGTAAAGCATACTTGGCAGGGCCAAAGAAGGCTGATTGCGATCCCATCAGAAACAGCAGCAGTAATAAGGCCGTATAATTTTCTGCCACAAACGCCACAGCGGCCATGGCCATGATGATGATTTCAGCCATTTTTACTTTACGCATGATGCTGGCTTTGTCGTATGAGTCTGCCAGTACACCGGCAGATGCAGAGAACAAAAAGAACGGTAAAATAAAGATACCGGCAGCCAGATTAATAATGAAATCGGACTCAAAGGGCAAAGTACCGGGGGCGGCAAAGGCGATCAGAATGAGCAGCACATTTTTATAAATATTATCGTTAAATGCGCCCAGCGCCTGGGTAATGAAATATGGCAGAAAACGGCGTTGGGTCAGTAAAGCAGATTGTGAGTAACTCATCGGGCTGGGCTCCTTCATACCTGCCAATTGTTCAGGTAAGTGTCCAGCAGGTTGTCGATCAGCGCTTTTCCGTCAACGGGCGTTGCGGTGAACAGTTTATCGTCAACCGTGAGCAGAGTAATACCATGTACGCCTGCCCACAGAACGCGACTGGCTTCCATCACCGCGGTTTCGGACTGGTCAGGAATGAGCTGGCGGATCAGGCTTTCCAGCATGTTAATCATGTTATTGATGCGTTGATTTTGCCACTCTGGCAGCTCCTCACCATTCATGGTGTGCTGGAAAATCAGTTGCCAGCGGTAAGGATTATCAATCGCAAAATTCAAATAGCAGTAGGCAAGTTTGCGCAGTGCGTCAGTAGTTGACTCTGACTGCTGCAACTGTTTTTCAGCTTCAGCAAACAATTCATCCATAGTTTGGGCAACAGCATGAAGTAACAGCAGGTTATAATTACCAAACACATTGACTAAGGTGCTGGGCACATAGCCAATCATTGCAGCGACTTTACGTAAGCTGAGTTCGTGATGGGGGTGCTCGCTGAGAAACTTTTTAACCTGCTCCAGTGTCATGCTGATGAGCTCTTCCCGCGTGTGATCGTTTCGTCTTGCCATGATCTTCCCTACATGGTGCGCTAAGCACAAATAAAAGGCCGGACAGTTTGCTGACTGCCTTAGCACAGGCTGCGTGTGCTATAAAAAGTATAGAATATAGAACAATGTTCAATATTCTATGGGCAACAAAACTTCCGGGTCAAGAATGTCTCTTACTGACCGGTATTAACGGCGTTCGGCATTTTTGACCGACACCTGCTCATTCAGTGTCCAGAAATCAATCAAAACACCAATCAGGAAAAAGCCAAATGTCAGTAAATATAAGAGCCCGCTGATCCATTTTCCCATATACATCCGGTGAACACCGAAAACCCCCAGGAAAGTGAGCATCAGCCAGGCAATGTTATAGTCCAGCTCTCCGCTTTGAAAACGCAGATCCGCTTCTTTGTCCATGCCGGGAATCAAGAACAGATCGATCAACCAGCCAATGCCTAACAGGCCCAGGGTAAAGAACCAGATCGTACCGGTCACAGGTTTGCCGTAATAAAAACGGTGGGCGCCGGTAAAGCCAAAAATCCAAAGCAAATAGCCTATCAGTTTACTGTGCGTGTTCTGATGCGCTGCTTCTTGCATGGTGATTGCCTCGCTGTAAGTAAATTGGGATAAACTGGTCTTGCCTAATACTAGGTGGGATGTACAGGAAGTAACAAGCCATTTCATTAGCTTAGCCGGAGAAGATCGCATTGTTTGTCAAGCGGTAGTGGCTTGTTCTTGTCGGCCGGTAATCAAGCGAATCAGTGCAATATAATCAGAATTGCTAAATTTGGTAACAATTTGGATCCCAGACTGGATTGACTTTACCATCCCCCCAGCTAGGATGCATAAGGATTGCATTTTACAGGCAAAGGTAAAGGATTGATGAAACGCTATATCACCATGTTCGCGTTACTGGTGGCTGTGTCTTTCACGGCTCCGCACGCGGAAGCGAAAAAGTTTGGCGGCAGCAAATCTTTGGGCAAGAGCTACAATACGGCTCCGGCGCAAAAACAGCAACCGCAGCAAACCGATACGATCAGTAAACAGAACCCCACGGCATCAGCCGGCAAAAAAGGCTTGATGGGCGGACTGCTGGGCGGACTCCTCGCCGGTGGACTGCTGGCAGCATTCTTCGGTGGCGCTTTTGAAGGGATTCAGTTTATGGATATCCTGATTTTTGGCCTGATCGCTTTTCTGATTTTCAAGTTCCTGAAAGGCATGCGTAAAGCCAAGCCAACTGCGATGGGACATCAGCAGGCGTACGCCGGCGACTCCCCTCAGGCACAAGGTGCGTACCGTCAGCAAGCGGATGCCTTTACCGGTGCGGCGACTGCCCAGCCTGAGTATCGCGCAACTGATAGCGATGTGCCGTTCAATCTGCCTCCGGGCTTTGATATGAATGCTTTTTTGCAAGGTGCGCGCGAGCATTACCGCACACTGCAAGGCGCATGGAATTTCAATGAGCTGGAAACCATCCGTGAGTATGTCAGCCCGGCGCTGTTTGATGATTTAAAAGCAGAGCGCAGTAAGCTGGATGGCGAGCAGCACACTGAAGTGATGTATGTTGATGCAGAGTTGGTGCGTGCCGACTATGATGCCAATACGGCGCATCTGAGTGTGAAGTTTACCGGACGCTACAAAGACAGCCATGAAGGTGTTGAAGAAGATATCTCTGATATCTGGCATTTGGAGCGTGATCTGATGACACCCAATGCACCTTGGCTGATTGTCGGTATCCAGGCCTGACAGAACGCACGTAAAGCACGCTAGAAACTCAAGCGTTTCATAAACCGCTTATCCTGAACCGGGGTAAGCGGTTTTCTTTTTTTTCAGATAATTACTGTTGTTTTGATCTAAACCGCAGCGACTTTGGGTTTCTCTCACTATGCTTGGAGATAAGTTCTTAAGAGGAGAGGTCGCTATGCCCCTGACGCCAGAGTTAGTCCATGAGTTGAATCTGTTGGTGAAATTCCCGATGCACAGTGATATGGAGGGGATCAAGGTGAACCATGAAGCGAGTTCAGAGATGATCTCGGCTGCACAGCGCTTATATGATAAAGGGCTCGTCACTCAGCCCGATGGCGGCTATCTGACCAGTTCGGGCCATCAGGCCCTGGAGCACGCCAAATCAGCCTTGCGAATATTATCCGGTAAAGTGAACGTCTGAAATCTGCTCCAGCTCTGTCAGGTTCAACAGCGCTTGCTGATTGGTGGCGCCGCAGACATCCGGACAGGGTTTGAAGTGATGGCATACTGCCGGTCTTTCCGGCTTGCCAAAAAGCTTACACAGATTATTGTCGTTTAGCTGAATACAGCGCACCCCGGCAGGCTTGCCATCAGGCATACCCGGTATGGGGGAAGAAATACTCGGGGCAATACAACAGGCTCCGCAGCCTAAACGACAATCCATTCCAACCTTCTATACTTATCTGACAGTCTTATCCAACAGTGACACTTCGTGATTCCGGCCAGTATCACTGGCCGCTTGCGCTGGTGGCGCAAACTATCACCCATAGTCTCGGGAATCAACCTTTGCGGCTGTTGTACCTCTGACTGAGAGGGGGAAATCCTGACTGAGGCTTGCACTTTGCCGTGCAGACAGCTATAACACCGCCTTGTTTCCTCTTATCCCTACAATAAGAGGGCGAATCACGCAGAGATTGGGGCACAGCAATGGCAGCATTTTGGCAAGAGAAAGACCTGACAGCAATGACAGATGCAGAGTGGGAATCACTGTGTGACGGCTGTGGTAAGTGCTGTCTGCATAAACTCATCGATGATGACACTGATGAGATTTACTACACCAATGTCGCCTGCAGCTTGCTCGATGATCAAACCTGTTCCTGTAAAGACTATGCCAATCGGTTTGAATCGGGCGAAGAGTGCCTGAAACTTACCCGTGAGCGCATTGATGAATTCAGCTGGCTGCCGGACACCTGTGCCTATCGCCTGCTGGCTGAAGGTAAGCCCTTGCCGGAGTGGCACCCTTTGATTACCGGTTCCAAAGACGCCATGCATGCGGCTAATCAGTCGGTGCGCGATAAAGTCGTGTATGAAATTGATGTGATTGACTGGGAAGATCACATCCAGAATCACCCGAACCGCTAGCCCTTATTTTCCGCCATCTGGGCAGGTTTTGGTGGCGGCAAAATGGCGGCAAGTGAGCTATAAGGCAATTTGGCTCAGCCTTGTTTTTATCTCTTCTGCACTCATGCTATCTATCGGCAGTGTGCTCAGCGTATCGACGTGGTGCTTCAGCAGCTGTGCGGTTTGCTCACAAGCCTTTTCCTGCTCATCCGGGTCCTGGCTGATTGTCAGTGGATTGGGTAAGTCCCAATTGACACGGATGCCGTCTGCCAGCCAGTTCGGACAGGGCTCGCCATGCTGAGTATCGCCGACTGAAATCACAATATCCGGATGAAACCGTGAAAACTCTTCCCAGGACTTGCTTCGGTAATCTGCCGGGTTAAGGCCCATCTCTCTCAGATACGTCTGCATGCGCGCAGGCAACTCTCCCTGAGGCTCAGAACCTGCGCTGGCGACATCAAAATGAGCAGGTAAAAAGCGTCTGGCGACCGCTTCGGCAAGGATACTGCGGCAAGTATTGTGACGACTGATAAACAACACTTTCATTGTCATACCTACTCATGACAGGCTTGAATGATTGAAAGCCTAAGTGTTGTTGATGACGTTTTTATGTCAGTTTTGCTGCGGTTAACTGGCTTGACGAAACAGCTGTTCTTTGGCTGACTGGAGTACGTCGACAATAGGGGCAGCCTTGTTATGGCGGCGGACATCGGCAAACAGGGCTTTGGCTTGCGGGTATTCGTGGCGAAGGTAAGCAAACCACTGTTTGACGCGGTTGGGGTAATACAGGCCTTTGTCCCCTTTGATTTCGTAACCGGAATATTTCAGCAGCAGTTCCAGCACCGTCTCCCATGCCATGTGAGCGTGATTATATTTAACCACATTGCCCAGATTCGGCAGGTTGAGCGCGCCGCGACACACCATCAGCGCATCGGCTTGCGTGGCTGCCATACACGCTTGTCCGTCAGCATGATTCCAGACTTCACCGTTTGCGACAATTGAAATCTGGGATGCTTTTTTTACCTGGCGGATGTAGTCCCATTTTATTGCCTCGGCTTTATAGCCATCGGTTTTGGTGCGGGCATGAATGGTGATTTCATCTGCTTTGGCTTGCAAAACCGCATCAGTGATTTCAAAGCAGTGACTCGGGTCATCCCAGCCTAAACGGACTTTGGCCGAGACAGGGACCCGCGGATCAACCGCATCGCGAACAGCCTTGACGATCTGATGCATCAGCTCAGGCTCTTGCAGCAATACGGCGCCTCCCCGGCTTTTATTGACTGATTTTGCCGGGCAGCCAAAGTTGATATCGATACCGGGGGAACCCAGCGAAGCCGCGAGGTGGGCGTTTTCGGCCATCCAGTCCGGATCCTGACCAAGTAACTGAACACGAACCGGTGTCCCGGACAGGGTTTTTCCGCCCTGCAACAATTCCGGGCACAGACGATAGAAGACACTTTTTGGCAGACGCTGATCGATCACGCGGATAAATTCAGTCACGCACAGATCGTAGTCATTGATTTCGGTGAGCATTTCCCGCATCAGGTGGTCAAGTACACCTTCCATCGGGCCAAGTATCAGTCTCATAGCCTCAGATTACTGCTGTTCAATTGAAGAGGCGAGATTGTAGTGCGGTTAGCCGGGCTTGTCACCTTTTGCTCTGCGTCTGTCAGGCCTGGGGATGTTGGGTCTCAGCGCATTGCCGTCTCAGTGCATTACCGCTGTGAATTTCCGCAGCGGTGGGCGGGAGCTCTAAAGCTTTCATCGCCAGCTTCAGCATGGTCAGGGCAACGTCCTCGGCCGGAATGGGGACCAGGTGTGAAAGCGGGCCGATAAGTAAAGGCTGAGCGAGTTCCAGACCTTTTTGCAACAGCACTTCATCTTGCCGTGATTCTGAGCGTTCACCGCTCAACGGCCCGGGACGCACGAAAATACAGTGGCTGAACCCCATTTCACTCAGTGCCAGCTCCATTTTGGCTTTGCAACGCAGATAGAAGGACGGAGAGTAGGGGGTGGCCCCCAGACTGGAGATAACAACCAGGTGCTCTACGCCCAGCTGTCGCATGCTGCGAGCCACCGATTTGACCAGCTCAACATCCACCGCTTCAAGTCCGGCTTTACCGCCGGCAGACTTTTTGGTGGTCCCCAGACAAATAAACCCAAGCTCAGGGACGGGATCGGTATCTTCCCATTCCGTAACACGTAATTCAGGGTGCACAATTTGCACCAGATTTTTACTGCGATACGGCAATGCGGTACGGGTTAAGGCATACACTTTTGCCATGGCGTCATGACCGAGCAGCAGGTGCAGCAGCTCGTTACCGACCAGTCCGGTTGCTCCTGCAATTATCGCGCTGATCTCTCTTTGCATCTTTGTGACTCACTGCTGTTAGCGTTAAGGTCATTTTTGCGTGGTTTTGAGTGAAATTTCAACAACAAATCGTCACATTTGCGGCCTTTTCCGTTTGCGTTATACTCGCGGGTAACAACTGACAGGAAACCACCATGACCACATTGATCTCGCTCTCTGATGACTGGGCAGGCATGCCGCCGGCCTTTATTGAAGGCGCCTTACTTGCTGCCAATGCCAATCCCGCAGCGATGGAGCCGGATCACTGGCTGCCCGTGCTGATTCACGGCGGAGTGACAGAAGAGGAGCCCGTGACGATCAGCCAGCAAGACAGAGCCCGCATACTGGCGCATTTTGAACACCAGTATCTGACCATTAAATCAGGTGAGTACACACTTCCTTCGGATTTGCAGTGGCAGGAAGCCGTGGGAGTCTCAGAGGCCATGGGGCATTTTGCCGAAGGCTTTCTGGCGGTTTGGCCTTATGTGGCCAATCACTGGGAAAGTAAAACCATTTCTGATGGCACCGGCAGAATGCTGTCGGCCTTGCTGACGACTTGTATGCTGATGCTTGATGAAGCGGGTACGCTGTCTCAAATGGCTGAAGATGGTATCGACGGAATGCCAGAACCCAGTGCATTGTACGCCAATCTGCCTTTTATGATTTCAGAGGTGGTCATGGCGGCTGATGAATTGCAGCAAGGGGGCAGCTCTGCACAAGCGATCAATCCTTATAAAGGGGTTGGCCGTAATGATCTCTGTCCGTGTGGCAGCGGGAAAAAATTTAAGCAGTGCTGTGGCCAAAATCAGTAACAGAACACAGGAGGCATGACGCCTCCTGTATTGTCAGGATTGGCTTGACTGGGATTGAACCAGCTGAGAGAGCACGATGACAGCCCAGACAATCAGGTTAGCCGCAAAAATGATCACCAGCCATTGCGGCATGGATTGCCCCAGAAATTGCCAGACGACTTTACTGCAATCGCCGTACGCTTCGAATAGCCAGGGCGCCCATTGATTCAGAGGTGCCCAGTCAGGCAGTTTGACGAACAGATCGCAGGTGGCAAATGGGGAAGGGTTAAACTGATAGCCGACATGCTCCTGGGCCAGAGACAAGCCACGCCAGGCACTGTAACCCCATAATGCCAGAGCTGACCAGCGAACAACATTCACGTTAGGCGCGATCAGGCCAACCAGAGCCGCAATACCAATCCCAAACATCGCAATGCGCTCATAGATACACATGACACAAGGGGCCAGATTCATCACGTGCTGGAAAAACAGGGCACAGCCTTCAAAGAAGACGACAAAAAGTAACAACAGTAGCCACGACAAACGGCGCTGGCTGAAGGTTTTTAACATCTGCATGAAATTCTCTCGGTCAAATACAACAAAGGGGTTGTAAAGGCAAAAGTCGACAACCCCTTGTTACTCAGTGCTTTGCTTTCACTATGACACCGTAGAGAACCAGAAATTCCCTTTAGTGTCCAGTTGCAGGTGCCAATTGTGGAATGACTTCGCTGGCGGCGGATAACCAACCATTTTGATAGAACCACTCTGTCATCGGGATCAATGTCAGCTCAATACCCGCCAGACCAATCAAAGACAAGACCAGTGTATACGGCAGCGCCATATAGACCATGCGTCCGTATGATAGTCGGATCAGCGGTGCCAATGCCGATGTCAGTGCAAACAGGAAGGCTGCCTGGCCGTTTGGCGTCGCGACCGATGGCAGGTTCGTCCCCGTGTTGATGGCCACGGCCAGCATGTCGAAGCGTTCGCGGTCAATCATGCCGTCGATCAGCGCCGATTTCACTTCATTGATATACACAGTACCGACAAAAACGTTATCCGACACCATGGATAACAGCCCGTTGGCAATGTAGAACATTCCCATCTGTGCATTGCCATCCATTTCCAGAACAGCGGTAATTATCGGGCTGAACAGCTTTTGCTCAATAATCACGGCCACAACAGAGAAGAAAACGGCCAGCAGAGCGGTGAAGGGCAGGGCTTCTTCAAAGGCTTTCCCCAGAGAGTGCTCTTCAATGATACCGGTAAATGCAGTCGCCAGAATAATCACAGTCAGACCAATCAGGCCGACCGCAGCCAGGTGCAGGGCCAGACCGGCAATCAGCCACACGGCGATGATCACTTGGACCCATAATTTCGCGATATCCAGATTGGTACGACGCTTGCGCTCTTCATTATCGTAGTCGATCAGAATGTTGCGGACGTTTTCAGGCAGCTTGGCGCCGTAGCCGCACAAACCAAACTTCTCGACCAGCGCACAGGTAATCAGGCCACAAAAGAAAACCGGCACGGTGACTGGCGCCATGCGCAGGAAGAATTCGCCAAACTGCCAGCCCGCCTGATTGGCAATGATCAGGTTTTGCGGTTCTCCGACCATGGTCATGACCCCACCGAGCGCAGTACCGACACCTGCATGCATCAGCAGGCTGCGCAGGAAGGCGCGGTAGTTTTCCAGATCGTCTCGGCTCAGTTCGTGAATAGCATGGTCGGACGTATGGTCGTGAGAGGCATGCGGCTCCTGACCGGAAGCGACTTTATGATAGATGCTGTAGAAACCCGTGGTCACACTGATCACAACGGCAATCACCGTCAGGGCATCCAAAAAGGCTGACAGGAAGGCGGCCATGATACAAAAAGACAGCGACAGCAGAATTTTTGAGCGGATGCCGATCAGTATCTTGGTGAAAATGAACAGCAACAGCTGCTTCATAAAGTAGATGCCTGCCACCATGAAGATAAGCAGCAGCAAAACTTCAATATTGGCGACCAGCTCATGTTTGACCAGCTCAGGGGTCGTCATGCCAATGGCGACAGCCTCAATGGCCAGCAGACCACCAGGTTGGAGCGGGTAGCATTTTAATGCCATAGCCAGAGTGAAGATAAACTCAACAACCAGCAGCCAGCCGGCAACAAAAGGGTCGATGAAGAAAAAAACGATGGGGTTGATCACCAAGAAGGCAATGATTGTGAGTTTATACCAGTCGGGCGCTTTACCCAGAAAGTTCTTAATAAACGCGTTCCCTAGCGTGATAGCCATTTTTTTTGATCTCTGTGTTATTTATGGGCGTCACCAAAACAACAGGTGGACCTCAGCCCTGGCTCAGAATGTGTCTGAGTCATTGCAAGCTCTGAGATTTTGATGACAAATCGCTTCCATTCCGGGGCACTGTCATTGCTGACTCCCCTTATTTACGGGTCGCAATTTTAACCGATTGTATGAATTGTTTGTTAAGGTGTTAATATTTCGTAACACAAAAATAGGGCGTAAATCCAAATCGTGGACTACGACTTAGGGATTGTATCAGAACCTAGTTATAAATATATCTGCCAGAACAATAAGTTGGGATGAGCGTTTGATTGCAGGATATTACACCTTTGTTAACTTACTTCAAAACTCC
The DNA here is from genome assembly GCF_021432065.1 of Photobacterium sp. TLY01. Classification (NCBI taxonomy): domain Bacteria; kingdom Pseudomonadati; phylum Pseudomonadota; class Gammaproteobacteria; order Vibrionales; family Vibrionaceae; genus Photobacterium; species Photobacterium sp. TLY01. The sequence continues at coordinate 2,313,846 of NZ_CP090364.1, read as the reverse complement.
CGGAGGCAACGTTTCTACTCAGCCATAACTAGTGGTATGATGAGTTTATAAAAGACAAGCAAGAAGCAAGTTTGGAATACTAACTGATGGTTATAAAGGCGGATAGCCCAGCAACATTTGCTGAGAAATACATCATTGAGAGTATCTGGAATAATCACTTTCCGCAGGGCTCAATCTTACCTGCAGAGCGTGAATTATCAGAGCTGATTGGTGTGACACGAACAACTTTACGGGAAGTGCTGCAGCGTTTGGCGCGTGATGGATGGTTGACCATTCAACACGGTAAGCCAACCCGGGTAAATAATTATATGGATACTTCAGGACTGAGCATCCTGGATACCCTGATTACATTGGATGGCCAGGATGTTCAGCGCGTTCTGGAAGATCTGCTGGCTGCCCGTACTGATATCAGTACCGTTTACATGCGCTATGCGGTGAAATCGAACAGCGAAAAAGTCAGCCAGTTACTGGATTATGTGATCCATTCCTGTGAGTCTCTTCTGGCGGCGACCAGCTTTGAGTCTTTCGTGGAAAGCTGTGAGGCAAAGCCTGAGCTGTTACTGGAAGTCAGAAAAATCGTGGATAAGTACGGTAAAGATCAGCCGGAGCTGTGTGAGCAGATTTGCCGTGCCCGTGCCTTCAATTATTTTGATTACCGCATGTTTCAGGGAATGGCCACTCACTCAGGTAACATTCTGTATGTCCTGACAATCAATGGTCTGCGTAAAATCTATACTCGTGTTGGTGGTTATTACTTCATGAACCGCGAAGCGTGTGAGCTGGCGTTAGGATATTATCGCGATCTGAAATCGTACTGTGATCATCATCAGCCGGAGCTGGTAGCAGATCGTATTCGAAAATACGGTCGTGACAGTGGCGCTATCTGGTACAGTCACCGTATCGAAATTGCACGTTATCTGCATGAAGAAGAGCAGTAATCTGCTTGCGATTTCAATGAGAATGAAAAAAGAGAGGCGTTACGCCTCTCTTTTTTTGCGCAAGATTTTAATTCACAGTTCTGAAGAGTAACTGCTGCTTTTGCTGGGGCAGGTCGACAGTATATGGCTTCTGCCGTCGCTCAGTTCTTCCTCGAGAATGACATCAAATCCCCACAGACGATGAAGGTGTTTGAGCACCTCGTTATAACTGTCCGACAAAGGTATCCGGTTATGCGGCACGTATCTCAGCGTCAGTGACCTGTCGCCGCGCAGTGCTACGTTCCATACCTGTAGGTTTGGTTCGTTGTTACTCAGATTGTACTGGGAGGATAGTTTTTCCCGAATTGCCCTGTAGCCTTCTTCATTGTGAATCGCATTGACTTCCACATAGTTGTTTCTGTCATCGTCATCAACGGCAAAGAATTTAAAATCACGGATCAGTTTGGGCGATAAAAACTGGCTGATGAAACTCTCGTCTTTAAAGTTCTCCATCGCAAAATGCACCGTATCCAGCCAGTCTTTACCGGCAAAATCAGGAAACCAGTATTTGTCTTCCTCGGTGGGATTTTCACAGATGCGGCGTATGTCCTGGAACATGGCAAAGCCAAGGGCATAAGGGTTGATGCCACTGTAATAAGGGCTGTTGTAGGTTGGCTGCGCAACCACGTTGGTGTGGCTGTGCAGGAACTCAAGCATAAAGCGATCGGTGACCAGCCCTTCGTCATAAAGGTGGTTCAGTATGGTGTAGTGCCAGAACGTTGCCCATCCTTCATTCATGACCTGAGTCTGTTTCTGAGGATAGAAATATTGACTGATCTTGCGCACAATCCGGACAATTTCTCGCTGCCAGGGTTCGAGAAGCGGGGCATGTTTTTCAATGAAGTACAGAATGTTCTCCTGAGGATCGGCAGGAAAACGGATTTCTTCATCATGCAGATCTTTTTCCGCCTGCGCCGGAATCGTGCGCCACAGGGCATTGACCTGAGTTTGCAGATAGTCTTCCCGGGCTTTCTGCCGGGCGGTTTCTTCAACCAGAGAGATTTTTTGCGGGCGCTTATAGCGGTCAACACCATAGTTCATCAGTGCATGACAGGAGTCGAGTAATTTCTCGACCTCAACATCACCGTATTTTTCCTCACATTCAGAGATGTATTTTTTCGCAAACAGCAGGTAATCAATAATCGAGCTGGCATCCGTCCAGGTTTTGAACAGGTAGTTGCCTTTAAAGAATGAATTATGACCATAGCTGGCATGGGCCATGACCAGGGCCTGCATGGTGATTGTGTTTTCTTCCATCAGGTAGGCGATACAGGGATCTGAGTTGATCACGATTTCATACGCCAGTCCCATCTGACCATGCTTATAACCACGCTCTGTTTCAATAAAGCGTTTACCAAATGACCAGTGATTGTAGTTAATCGGCATGCCGATGCTGGAATAGGCATCCATCATCTGCTCGGCCGTGATGATCTCAATTTGATTTGGGTAGGTATCTAACCGGTAATGGTTGGCCACCCGCTTGATTTCCTTGTGATATTGATCAAGCAGTTCAAATGTCCAGTCCGGACCGTCACTGAGTGCCTTTTGTTTGATCTCTGTTTCCATAACCCACTCCCCTGATGCGCGTCGGCCAATAATCAGCGCTGTCCCTTAAGTGTCGATTGCAGATGGGCGAGTTTTTATATCGCCCTGCGCCTTAGGATTAATGGACTTGTTTTTTGAACAGTTCTCGGAATACCGGGAAGATGTCTTCTACGCTGCGAATGTTCTGCATGGCAAAATTTTCATGGTTGCCCAACAGGGACTCATATTCGCGCCACAGCGTCTGATGAGCCCGACGTGTAATTTCAATGTACGAGTAATAACGCGAAACCGGCAGAATGTGCTTATCGAGCAATTCACGGCAGCCGGGAGAATCATCCGCCCAGTTGTCGCCATCGGAAGCCTGCGCGGCATAGATGTTCCATTCGGAAGGGGAGTACCGCTTCTTAATGATTTCATCCATCAGACGCAAGGCGCTGGAGACTATGGTGCCCCCGGTTTCCTGAGAATAGAAAAACTCGTGTTCGTCCACTTCTTTCGCTTGTGTATGGTGGCGGATAAAGACCACATCCACATTTTTGTAGGTGCGTGTCAGGAACAGGTAGAGCAGGATATAGAAGCGTTTCGCCATATCCTTGGTGGCCTGATCCATGGAACCTGATACGTCCATCAGACAAAACATCACTGCCTGGCTGCTGGGCATCGGGCGACGTTCGTAGTTTTTGTATCTCAGGTCAAAGGTATCAATGAATGGCACTTTGCTGATGCGATCACGCAGCGTCTGTATTTCTTCTTTCACACGCTGCTCATCAAACGGCTGTGCCGGTTCTGTGCTTTGTAATCTGTCGAGTTCAAGCTCCAGCTCACGTAACTGGCGACGTTTTGCTGCCGTCATCGCGGTACGACGGGCGAGTGAATTCCGCAGGGACCGGACAATGGCGATATTGGCCGGTACCCCGGTCGATTTAAACCCGGAGCGGAAGGTTTTCCACTCAACCAGTTTGTTGAACTGATTCTTCTTCAGATTCGGGAGTTCGAGATCTTCGAACAACAGATCCAGATACTCGTCTTTAGAAATTTGAAAGACAAAGTCATCCTGTCCCTCGCCATCAGGGCTTGCCTGGCCTTCGCCGGCACCACCGGAACCGGCTCCCCCCTGGGGCCGCTCAATGCGGTCGCCAGGGCTGAACTGATCGTTACCAGGGTGGACGATTTCTCGCTGCCCGCCTCGTCCCTGATGGAACGAGGGTTCACGGATGTCGCGGGAAGGGATAGTAATGCTTTCTCCGCTTTCCACGTCAGTGATGGAGCGTTTATTGACGGCATCAGCAATAGAATCTTTGATCTGTTGCTTGTGCCGGCGCAAAAAACGCTGCCGGTTCACTGTGCTCTTATTTTTGCCGTTGAGCCTGCGGTCGATAAAGTGCGCCATAAGCTCTCCCCCTTGATCATCATCCATCAATTACGATGATTTACGTACGCGCAGATACCATTCAGACAACAGACGTACTTGCTTGCGGGTATAGCCTTTTTCCATCATACGGGCGACAAAATCGTCGTGCTTCTTCTGTTCCTCCGTAGAGGTTTTGGCATTGAACGAGATGACTGGCAGCAGCTCTTCGGTATTGGAGAACATTTTCTTCTCAATCACCGTGCGCAGTTTCTCGTAGCTGGTCCAGTTCGGATTTTTACCTGCATTGCTGGCACGTGCACGCAAGACAAAGTTGACGATCTCGTTACGGAAGTCTTTCGGGTTACTGATACCGGCAGGCTTCTCGATTTTTTCAAGCTCGTTGTTCAGTGCAGCACGGTCGAACAGTTGACCTGTCTCCGGATCGCGATATTCCTGATCCTGAATCCAGAAGTCCGCATAACTGACATAGCGGTCGAAAATGTTCTGACCGTACTCAGAATAGGACTCCAGATAAGCGGTCTGAATTTCCTTGCCGATGAATTCGACATATTTGGGAATCAGATAGCCTTTCAGGTGTTCTAGGTATTTCTCGGCATTTTCCTGCGGGAACTGTTCTCGTTCGATCTGTTGTTCCAGAACATAGAACAGGTGAACCGGGTTCGCGGCAACTTCAGAATGGTCGAAGTTGAACACACGAGACAGGATTTTGAACGCGAAGCGGGTCGACAGACCGGACATGCCTTCATCTACACCGGCGTAATCGCGGTATTCCTGATAAGACTTGGCTTTGGGATCCGTGTCTTTGAGGGTTTCACCGTCATACACCCGCATTTTTGAGTACATGCTTGAGTTTTCAGGCTCTTTCAGGCGCGACAACACGGAGAAGCGGGCCAGAATATCCAGCGTACTTGGCGAACAGGGCGAGTTAGCCAGTTCACTGTTCATCAGCAGTTTTTCGTAAATCTTGATCTCTTCCGAGACACGCAGACAATAAGGCACTTTGACGATGTAAACACGATCGAGAAACGCCTCATTATTTTTGTTGTTTCGGAATGTCTGCCATTCTGATTCGTTGGAGTGAGCCAGAATAATGCCATCGAAAGGCAGGGCGGACAGACCTTCTGTACCGTTATAGTTGCCTTCCTGAGTGGCAGTCAGCAGTGGGTGCAGCACTTTGAGCGGTGCTTTGAACATCTCCACGAATTCCATCATACCCTGATTGGCTTTACACAGCGCACCGGAGTAGCTGTAAGCATCCGGGTCATCCTGAGCAAAATGCTCAAGCTGACGGATATCCACTTTACCGACCAGGGATGAAATATCCTGGTTGTTCTCATCACCAGGCTCGGTTTTCGCAATACCCACCTGATGCAGAATGGATGGACGCACTTTTACCACTTTGAATTTGGTGATATCACCACCGAATTCTTTCAAGCGTTTCGCTGCCCATGGCGACATGATGTTGTTCAGATAGCGATGAGGGATGCCAAATTCTTTATTCAGAATTTCGCCGTCTTCAAGCGGGTCGAACAGGCAGAATGGGTGGTCATTTACCGGACTGCGTTCACCGTTCGCAGTCAGCACGTAAATGGGCACTTTTTGCATCAGACTTTTTAGTTTTTCAGCCAGTGAGGATTTACCGCCACCAACCGGACCCAGCAGGTAGAGGATCTGCTTACGTTCTTCCAGGCCCTGAGCGGCATGTTTCAGATAAGAAACAATCTGTTCAATGGCCTCTTCCATGCCATAGAAGTCTTCAAACGTCGGATAGCGCGAGATGACCCGGTTGGAAAAGATCCGGCTCAGACGCGGGTCTTTTGCGGTATCAACCATTTCCGGTTCACCAATCGCCATCAGAAGACGTTCTGCGGCGTTTACGTAAGCACTGCGATCGTTACGGCAAATCTCAAGGAATTCTTGCAATGAAAGCTCTTCATCCTTGGCTTCTTCATAGCGATGACGATAGTGGTCAAAAATACTCATGGTATGCCCCCTGAATCGTTCTTCAATCATTTAGAAAGGACGAAATCAATAATCTTTCACATCCCTCATAACTAAGACTAGACCTAACTAATTAATTTGCTTTAGTGAGTGATTGGTTTTGCTGAAAAATTTAGCAGACACTTCTGACAACAGTGGGCAAAAAATAACCTGCCCATAGCGCTACTATCCTCCTATCAACAGGGATCTGCAAGCCATCTTGCTTAAAAAATCGCCACTTTAACGGGGGCGGGATTCAGCTTGAAGCCGCATGATTTCTGGGAAGTGAGTTGAAGCGGGCAAACGGGAGGAACTGGTGCGAAATCTGGTATTGGCTGTACCGGTTGGCGTTAAATGACGTCCGTGATGGGAAAGTCAGCTGAAGATGGTTTTTTCGGGGGAAGTACTGAAGAAAACCGTGTGTCTGGCATGTCTCAGCTTTGGGAAACCGGCTCACAGGCGGAGCATGTCAGTAATCTGATTGCTTATTTTTTGAGCTAAATCAACAGCTCTGATTTAAGCTAGAAAAGTGTAGCTTGAGGGGGAGGAGATACATGCCGATTTCGCGGGTTGATACTGTATCGATTCCTGTTTCGGACCAGAGCCAGGCACTTTTATTTTACCGAGATGCGCTGGGGTTTGAGCTGATCAGGGATCACAAGGCAGATAGTCACAAACGCTGGATACAGCTGGCACCTAAGGGCGCAGAGACGACCATAAGTCTGGTGATGCCATTTGGGGGAATGCGGGCAGGTTCTGTTCAGGGGCTGGTGGTGCATACTGACGATATCACATCGACATATGATGAACTCACCAACCGGGGGGTCAGTTTGTCAGAGATAGTGACCTTGATGGGAGGGCGTTTCGCGACGTTCAATGATCCGGATGGGAATGGCTGGGTGCTGATTGAAGCGGACATTACCATGCAGGCCTGAGATCAGAGATTGAAGTCAGGATTTAAATCAGGCTCAGATTTTCCTGAGCCTGAGCCTGAGCCTGAGTGTTACTCGGCGCCGATTTCTGTGCTGAGATGATGTGATTGCCCGGGTTTCAGCACAATACTCTGGCCCGCTACGGCTGATTCCACACACAGCATAGTGGTGTAACCATCCGGCGTCATATCAGCCATGCCTGCCGCACCTGACTGCCATGGGTTCCAGACCACGGCACTGTCATGGCCATGGTTATGCATGCGCAGGCGGCGAAACAGAGCAGGATCTTCCAGATACATCGTGTCTTCTGCCCGGCTGTAAACCCTGTCTACGGCGTCATCGAATTGTAAGACACCATTGGTTGGAAGACGTTGCTGATCGGCCAGACCATCGAGGTATTCATTACCCAGCCCGGACAATTTCGCTTGCATAATGTCTCCCACGGCCAGATAGGTATGAAGCGCGCCGGACATATGCCAAGGCCGCTGGTCGGTATTGGTGCTGGTCAGCTGGACTTTGAGGGTTTTATCGAACTCAAAGTGAAGCCGGTTATGGAAGTGGTAGGGCCATATAGCACGGGACTTGGGGGAATCATGCAGCGTGAGCGTGACCGTGACATGGCTTTTCTGATCGTTGAAACTTTCCAGCTCCCAAACGCTGGAACGTGCAAAGCCGTGCGAAGGACTGGCAACTTTACCGAACCATGGCCAGCAGACTGGAATGCCACCACGAATCGGTGATTTACCTGAGAAGTCGGCGGCCTCACTCATCCAAATCAGGTCCTTGTGTCCCTGCGGCTGGAAACTTAAGAGATGACCACCAAATAATGAGACAGCGGCCTGGCATTCAGGGTGAAGAATTCGAATGATATCCACACCATCAAGACGGCACAGGCTGATATGTTCTGAAAGCACTGTTGAAGTCGGAAGTTGACGTAAGTCCATAGTGATTCCTTGAAAAGCCAATGAAGGATCGGGCGACACTTCTTGCCCGTCGAGACTCTATCCGGGATGACAGATAGCAAAAAGGCGGCCATCAGCCGCCTTTTGAGTCATCGTCTAAGTCTTACTTAGAGATGTGAGCAACCAGATCCAGTACTTTATTAGAGTAACCGATCTCGTTGTCGTACCAGGATACAACTTTCACGAAAGTATCGGTCAGCGCGATACCTGCGTCAGCGTCGAATACAGAAGTACGTACTTCACCGATGAAGTCCTGAGACACAACTGCGTCTTCAGTGTAACCCAGTACACCAGACATCTCAGCTTCAGAAGCACGCTTCATTTCAGCTTTGATTTCTTCGTAAGTTGCAGGTTTTTCCAGGTTAACAGTCAGGTCAACAACAGAAACGTCTGCAGTTGGAACGCGGAATGCCATACCGGTCAGTTTGCCGTTCAGCTCAGGAATAACTTTACCTACAGCTTTAGCTGCACCTGTTGAAGATGGGATGATGTTCTGAGAAGCACCACGGCCACCGCGCCAGTCTTTTGCAGAAGGACCGTCAACCGTTTTCTGAGTCGCTGTGGTTGCGTGAACAGTCGTCATCAGACCGTCTTTGATGCCCCACTTGTCGTTCAGAACCTTAGCGATAGGTGCCAGACAGTTAGTCGTACAAGACGCGTTAGAAACGATGTCCTGACCTGCATATGATTCGTGGTTTACACCCATGACGAACATAGGCGTGTCGTCTTTAGACGGACCCGTCAGAACAACCTTTTTCGCACCCGCTTCGATGTGCTTACGTGCAGTTTCGTCAGTCAGGAAGATACCCGTTGCTTCTGCAACAACATCAACACCGATTGCATCCCAGTTCAGGCTCGCTGGATCGCGCTCAGCGGTAACACGTACAGTCTTGCCGTTAACGATCAGGTTACCGTCTTTAACTTCAACTGTGCCTTTGAAACGGCCGTGAGTTGAATCGTACTTCAGCATGTAAGCCATGTACTCGACGTCGATCAGGTCGTTGATACCAACAACTTCGATATCATCACGTTCTACAGAAGCACGGAAAACGAAACGACCGATGCGGCCAAAACCGTTAATACCTACTTTGATAGTCATTATGTTGCTCCACAACTTAATTTCTAATGAAAGATAACTGGTAGTAAAATTACATAATCTCACGCGGGTCTGCAAGCAAAAACAGACCTCAAATTGTCTTTAATCAAAAAAGTTTCGGATTTTTATTACAATCCTGGCCGAAAGATGAATTGTTCACCTATAAATGCTGGCAAAGTAATCAATGATGTAGCTCAGTTTTAATTCAGTACCCGAAATACAGGGGAATATGCTTAAATGCACAGTTCGGATGTAAAAACCTTTCGAGCAAAAGTATGTGCCATATATGCAAAAATTGGCAAATTTTAAGTCGTTCGGGTTTGGAAAATTGTATTTACAGGCAGGTAAATGGCTTTTAAAACAAATTCTTACTGGAAAGAACTGTTATCGGATGAACAATATTATGTTTGTCGGGAAGGCGGCACAGAAGCGCCTTTTTCAGGCACGTTATTGCATAATAAGAAAACAGGAATATATCACTGCACTTGTTGTCAGATTGCCTTATTTCATTCTGAGCAAAAATACGATTCAGGGTGTGGCTGGCCGAGTTTTGATGCGCCTGTTCATTCCGATTCAATTCGATATTTAAGCGATACCAGTCACGGGATGAAGCGAACGGAAATTCGCTGTGCTGAATGTGACAGCCACTTAGGGCATGTATTTGATGATGGGCCTGTTTCTACCGGGCAGCGATACTGCGTCAATTCTGTCTCACTACAGTTTAGTGAAGCGGAATAACGTCAGTGCTGCCCGTGAATCTCTGGTCAGGATGATGGCTGTCCGGGTTGCTGGCTTGGCAGTGCGGTCAGGTTTTTTTCTACAGAGACACGGTTGAAGTGACCGCTACTGATGCTCTGGATAATGCTGTCGGCTAAGGAATCCAGATGACTTTTATCCTGTTGCGGCATGGGATACAGGCGCAATAAGGTCTCTGGGCTGGCAACGGGGAGTCCCATCAGGCTACCCACTCTTGACCACAAATAGGCTTCGCTTTTGTTGTCCTCCTGGTGGGCTTGTGTCGCCAGTGTCAGAATAATGTCTGGTTTGACTTTGCTTTTACCCTGATAAAGCTCCAGAGCTCTTAACAGGAGCTGGCGAGTTTTGGCTTTATCAATGTCGGTATAAAAAGAGGCCAGCGCCAGCTGTAATTCAGGTGTCTGCAGCTGGCCTGTTCCTTCCAGTTTCAGAAATTCTTCTTTAGCTTTGTGCTCGCCCTGACTCCAGCGATCATAAATGACCTCGGGTTCTTTGGAGTCAGCCAGTTCTTCTGTCAGTTGTTCAATCACTTCATAGCTGTGAATGAGGGCGGTTGCCCGCAACGATTTGCGTTCTTTATAACGGGTCGGTTCGATTTCAGCAGCATACTCCAGGCAATACTGATAGCTGCGCGTGAACTCAAGCGTATGCAGTTTTTCAATGTCGGTTGGCGTTTTCAGCTGTTTATAACGTTGCCAAATGAGGTCAGTACGCTGGATGCGGCACTGGCCATCATTGTTATTCAGCCCTTCACACAGCTCGGGATGGGCAGCGCAAAGGCTGTCAGTCGTTTTGAACTCACCCTGGCAGGCTGGCAGAAATACAACAGCAGAAAGAAAAAACAAAATGTTGCGTGTTTTTTTGCCAGAAGAAGTCATGTGCGGTGCGTTACTCATAGGTTGTTCACTACATTCAAGAATACCCTAATAGCTATCGGCAGAAACTGACCTGAGAGAAAGAATAATGTGACATTGCTGCAGTGTGATCACGAAAACAAAAGAAAACTAAAATCAGGGCGCTACTTGACTGGCAAACTCAGGTCATTATCGTAGCCTACCATTGCTAGTGGCCTGAAATAATCGGGCATCAAGAGGAGTAGATGGGATGGATGTACAACAGATTCTGGCTGCAATGACCCCAGAGGTATACCAAAAGTTACTGGCTGCAGCAGAAACGGGCAAATGGGCTGATGGCACCCCATTAACTGATGCTCAGAAAGAATCCACCATGCAGGCTGTGATGCTGTATCAGTCTCGTCATAACACCGAGGCCGAGCATATGACTGTGGCTGCTGGTGGTGAGATACGTTTTAAGTCTAAATCTGAGTTAAAACGTGATTTTGCCATTGAAGATAGCGAAGCGCCTGTGGCAGAGATTGCCCGTTTCTCTTTGCAGCAGAACTGATGTCTGTGACCCTGTTGATGTCTGAGCGCTCAGCTGGGTTTGCTTACTGCCTGAGAACAGTGAAAGGCACAGGGTCACAGTAAAAGCCACTCAGCTCATGATCTTCCTGTGCCATTAAACTTGAAACCCAGGGCTCTTGCTCAATACCTTCCAGATACACGGCCAGTTTAGGATAGTGGGGCTTTAATCTTAAGCCAGCCATCCAGCCACTGCGGAAAATACTCCAAAGTGTAATCTCAGCCATCGAAAAACGGGTAGTTATATAGCCTTCAGCCGGTACTTGTTCTTCCAGGTAGTTCAGAACAGGCGGCAGGTGATGCTGCATACAATCATCAATGGCCTCCTGATCAATGTCTTTTTCCAGAATCTGACCTCTGAGTATTTTCTGATAGAAGAGCACACCGGCGAGCAGCGCACTCAGCCGGGTATCGGCATATTCTTCCAGCCAGCGGATTTTTGCTCTTTCACCGGCATCGCCGGGGTAGAGCGGAGGGACCGGATAGATGTCATCCAGGTAATGGGCGATCACGGTTGAGTCGATCACGGTCAGATTGTCATGTTCGAGTACCGGCACTTTTCCCATGGGATGGCGTTTGTGCGCCAGCTCTTTTTCCAGGTAGGGGTTGAGCGGCTGTAAATCGTAGTTCAGTCCTTTGTAAGATAAGGCCAGCATGATTTTTCTGACAAAAGGAGAAATGGAGGCACCGTGCAGAATCATAATCAACCTTGCTCATAGCCGACAGACGAAATTTGCTATAAGTGTAGCTGAGATATAAAAAGAGCCGCACGCGTGCGGCTCAATTCGGGTAATCCTGATGACTCTGACTTAACGGGACAATTCGCCGCGAATGTCCTGTTGCATCAGTTCACGCACTTTTTCTGTTGGTAACGCCTGGCTGAGCAGAAAGTGCAGTTTAGCCAGTGCAGCTTCACGGGTCATGTCATAGCCACTGAGTACACCGGCATCAGCCAGGGCACAGCCCGTTGCGTAACCATCCATATTCACTTTCCCGGACAGACACTGAGTCAGGTTCACGACGATAACGCCGCGGTCAGCAGCTTCCTTCAACTGAGCCAGCAGTTCAGGGTTTTGTGGCGCATTGCCCACGCCGAACGTCAGCAGGATCATCGCGTTGACCGGCTGGCGAAGGGTGTTTCGGATCACTTCAGGCGAAATGCCGGGGTACATGGTGATCACACCGATAGGTTGCGGAGTGATCTGGTGCACTCGAAACTCACCGGCAGGCTGTTTGTTCAGCTCTGTGGTGGGTTTGACCTGAATGTTGATCCCAGCTTCGATTAGTGCCGGCATGTTGGGCGAAATAAAGGCATTGAAACCGTCGGCATGGGCTTTTGTGCTGCGGTTGCCGCGCAGAAGCTGGTTATTGAAGAAAACCGTGACTTCGTTGACCGGATAATTTGCCGCAAGATGCAACGCATTGAGCAGGTTACTCTGCCCGTCGGAGCGCATTTCTGCCAGCGGGATCTGCGAGCCGGTGACAATCACAGGTTTACCCAGATTCTCCAGCATAAATGACAGCGCAGAAGCGGTATAGGCCATGGTGTCCGTACCATGAAGAATGACAAATCCATCAAACTTGTCGTAATTGGCCTGAATATCATCGGCAATCCGCTGCCAGTCTTCAGGGGTCATATCTGAAGAGTCAATCAGTGGTGCATATTCGTGGATAGTAAATGCAGGCATTTCTGAGCGGTGAAACTCAGGCATGTTTTGCAGCTGCCGTTCCATAAAACCAGCGACAGGAATATATCCGTGCGCTGACTTCTGCATTCCTATTGTGCCGCCTGTATAGGCGATATAGATATTTTTTTTTGTCATTAGAGTACGGGTACAGCATAGTGATTGATGGTGAAGGCATTATACGGTGAAAACCGGCGAAAAAAAGCCCGGATATACCGGGCTGAGTCAAGTTTCATCACTGTGAATCCGGACAGAGTTAATTTCCTGTGCTGGAACAGTTCAGACAGAAAGCATATTGTCCTTTAGGATCATTAAAATTATTCATGCTGGTGATATCTGCAGTGATATGACGCAAGGCTGGCGTGAACACCTTGGGTAGCTGAGCAGATATGGCCATGCCGATACGGGCGCTGGTTTCCGAGGTCATATCCTGCAGAAACTGCTCCATCGGGCTGAGCGGTAACTCTATCCAGCGTGTGTCGTAGCTGTCCAGTTTTGCCAGTTTGGCCGCAGAGACGATGGCATCATCAAAATCGCCCAGACGGTCTACCAGACCCAGTTTCAATGCATCCTGACCGGTCCAGACCCGGCCTTGCGCAATTTTGTCCGTTTCTTCAAGTGACAGATGGCGATGCTTGCTCACCAGGCTGATAAAGCGCTGATAGCCGTTCTCAATGCCTAACTGGAAAATTTCAGCGACATCGTCAGGTAAACCTCGGGTGATTCCGATACCAGCAAAGGGCGTTGTCCCGACACCGTCGCTGTGAACCCCGATGTTTTCCAGACCTTTTTCAAAGGTTGCCAGCATACCGAAGATACCGATAGATCCTGTAATCGTGGTTGGCTGAGCAATAATTTCGCTGGCGCTGGACGAGATCCAGTAGCCGCCGGATGCTGCCAGACTGGACATAGAAACCACCACAGGTTTACCCGCCAGCTTCAAGGCATCCACTTCATTGCGGATAATCTCAGAGGCGAACGCACTGCCGCCAGGGCTGTCGACGCGCAGAATCACTGCTTTAATGTCATCATCAAGACGGGCTTCTCGCAGCAAAGCGGCCGTTGTGTCGCCACCGACTCTGCCTTGTCCCTGCTGACCATCGACAATCGCACCGCTGGCAACCACGATAGCAATACCGTTTTTGCTTGGTTCGAATGGCGCACTCACTGAAGGCTGATAATCGTAGTAACTGATTTGATTGAATCCATGGTCGCCATCGCTGCCGAATTCCTTGATGAAGGTCTGGCGTAATTGGGTACGGCTGACCAGTTCATCCACCAGCCCCATTTTCTGACTCAGGCGGGCGAAATCACCGTCTACACTTTTCAGCTCAGCAACCAGATCTTTGACATCAGGGTTGAGTACGCTGGCCGGGATCTGGCGGTTGCGCGCGACATCCTGAGTGTAAGCGTCCCACATCTGGTTGAGCCAGGCGGTGTTTGCTTCGCGCGCGGCGTCTGACATGTTGTCGCGGGTATAGGGCTCAACGAATGATTTATAGGTCCCGACACGGAAGACATGGGTGGTGACATCCAGATTATCCAGCAGGGTCTTATAGTACAGCGAGTAACTGCCATAACCGGTCAGCATGACGCCCCCGTCGGCAGACATGAAGACTTTGTCGGCAAAACTGGCCAGGTAGTACTGACTCTGGCGGTAGTGATCACCGGTCGCAAAGACAGGTTTGCCAGCCTGTTTGAATTCTTCAATGGCCTTGGCAATGTAGCGCAGCTTGGTCAGGTTGGTTTCTGGCATGTTTTTCAGGTTCAGGATAAGGCCGGTGATCCTGTCGTCCTTCGCGGCTGCCCGGATGGTATCAACGATGTCGAACAGGATATTTTCCTGAACCGGTACCTGACCCATGGCGCTGTCAACAAACTGATCGAAGGGATTGACGTAGGATCGCTGTTCAACAATCGGGCCGTCAATATCCAGTACCAATGCAGCTTTGTCGGGCAGAGCCGGTGTGTCAGCCCCTTGCTGGAAAGCGAAAATGATGACCCCAATCAGGGCAATGAAAAACAGGTTAAAAAATAACTGGCGGGTGAAGCTCAGCAGCTTCCAACATCCCCGCAGCACTTTGGCAATGCCTTTTAGTAGTACTTTCATGGCCTTTCCCGATAATAAATCCCAGTGCTTATCCTAACCGAGACTAAGCGTAAAATCCTAATGATAGCTATAGTGCGACTGAAATGACCTGTTTGAAAAGCGCGGCAGGACGGATGTGAAGTGATGGATGTTGAGGTTATGTAAACAGGTGTTTGAGTGAAGGTTAACCCTATGCTATAACTGGTCTGACCTACAATAATGAAAGAGATATAGGGAAGCTATGGACACTCTGACCTACCCACACTTGCTGGCACCTTTGGATCTTGGCTTCACTCAGCTGAAGAACCGGGTGTTGATGGGCTCTATGCATACCGGCCTGGAAGAAGCACACGATGGATTTAAAAAGCTGTCTGCCTTTTACGCTGCCCGCGCCAGAGGTGGAGTAGGCCTGATCGTGACCGGTGGTTTTGCCCCCAATTTTCGCGGCCGCTTAACACCACTCAGTGCGGAATTCAGCAGCGGACGGGCGGCAAGGGCGCACCGGGTGATCACAGATGCTGTCCATAAAGAAGGCGGCAAGATTGCCCTTCAGCTGCTGCATGCCGGGCGCTATGCAATGCATCCGTTTGCTGTCAGTGCTTCTGGCATTAAAGCGCCTATCTCTAAATTTACGCCCAAAGAAATGAGCCGCCGCCAGATCCTCAAGACCATCGATGCCTTTGCGCGCAGCTCTGAGCTGGCCAGAGAGGCGGGTTATGATGGCGTTGAGTTGATGGGCTCTGAAGGTTATCTGATCAACCAGTTTATCTGTCAGCGCTCCAACCACAGAACCGATGAATGGGGCGGCAGTTATGAGAACCGGGTTCGTTTTCCTCTTGAGCTGGTCAAAGCTGTTCGTGCCCGGGTCGGTCAGGATTTCATTATTATTTTCCGGCTGTCGATGTTGGATCTGGTCGAGCAGGGCAGTACTTATGATGAAGTGGTGCAGTTGGCCCAGGCGCTGGAAGCCGCCGGTGTGACTATCCTCAATACCGGCATTGGCTGGCATGAGGCGCGAGTCCCGACCATCGCAACCCAGGTGCCCCGTGCGGCGTTCAGCTGGGTGACGGAAAAGCTCAAAGGGAAAGTGTCGATTCCGTTGGTGACCTGTAACCGGATTAATACCCCAGAAGTAGCTGAATCCATTCTTGCATCTGATCAGGCCGATATGGTGTCGATGGCTCGTCCGTTCCTGGCTGACGCTGATTTTGTGCTCAAGGCCGAACAGAACCGTGCCGATGATATTAATACTTGTATTGGCTGTAATCAGGCCTGTCTGGATCATGTGTTTGCCGGTAAGCGGGCGAGTTGCCTGGTGAATCCTCAGGCATGCTACGAGACTGAACTGGTTCTGACGCCTGCGGCGCAAAAGCGGAAGGTGGCTGTAATTGGTGCAGGCCCTGCTGGCCTGGCTTTCGCAACGGCGGCGGCAGAACGCGGCTTCGAGGTCGATTTATACGAGAAAAACGACTACATCGGCGGACAGTTTAATCTGGCGATGCAAATTCCGGGGAAAGAAGAATTCCGGGAAACAATTCGTTATTTCTCCCGCCGTTTGAGTCAGACAGGGGTAAACCTGAAGCTGGGTAAGGCGGTCGATATCAATGCGCTGAAAGGCTACGACGACGTTGTGGTCTCAACCGGAGTGAAACCCCGTATTCCCGCTATTCCCGGATTGGAAGCCAGTGATAAGGTCATCGATTATCAGACCCTGATCCGCGATAAAGTGCAGTTGGGACAGCGGGTCGCTGTGATCGGTGCTGGCGGTATTGGGGTGGATGTCTCAAGCATGCTGACAGAGCCTCAGGACAGTTCGCTGGACAGCTGGTTACAGGACTGGGGCATTGATAAAACCATTACCCATGCTGGTGGATTATGTACGCCTCAAAGCGAGCACAGTGAGCGTCAGGTCTGGCTGATGCAGCGTCGTCCGGGCAAGATGGGTAAAGGTCCGGGTAAAACAACAGGCTGGATTCATCAGCAGGTATTGCTGAAGCGCGGTGTGGAAATGCTCTCCGGTGTCAGCTACGACAAGATCGATGCGCAAGGCCTGCATATCAGCGTGGAAGGTCAGCAGCGCGTGCTGGATGTGGATCACATTGTGTTGTGCGCCGGTCAGACCTCAGTCGACGAGTTGTCAGCGCCACTGAAAGCGCTGGGTATCAATGTGCATGTGATTGGTGGTGCTGAATTTGCCGGGGAAGTGGATGCGAAGCGGGTAATCCGCCAGGGCACCGAATTGGCGGCCCGTCTGTAAGATGAATTGCTGAACCTGAGAGGCGCCTGCGGGCGCCTCTCTTGCATGGCGGTTACTCAGCAGGGCAGATGTGGTATGGTATTTAACAAGAATTGTTATCATCAAGGATACATTATTTATGGATGCGCTGTCGCTGCTGCTCAATCGTCGTTCTCTGCCTAAAATGACTGTCCCGGCCCCTCAGGGGGAAGCATTGGACAATATTCTCCGTGCTGGCCTCAGGGCGCCGGATCATGGTGCGCTGACGCCCTGGCGTTTTATCGTCTCGCAAGGCGAAGGGTTGCAAAAGCTGGCCGATATTCTGGTTTCTGCCGCTCAGGCTGACGGCGCAGAAGAGGCCGTGATCGAGAAGGCTTCTAAAGCCCCTTTCCGTGCGCCTATGGTGATAACTGTTGTCGCTAAAGTGCAAGCCAGCGATAAAATCCCTGTGATTGAACAACATCTCTCAGCCGGCTGTGCGGCTCAGGCGATGCAGATGGCGGCGGTTGCTCAGGGGTTTGCGGGATTCTGGCGCACAGGAAGCTGGGCGTATCACGCAGTGGTGCGTGAAGCGCTGGGCGTTCAGGGGGATGACATGATTGTTGGTTTTCTGTATCTGGGCACCCCGGACTGCCGCGATGTGAAAGCACCGGAGCGGGATTTAGCGCAATTTGTCGAATATTTGTAATTTCCTGCTGACGTCTTCAGGCAGCGTTTTGCTGCCTGTTTCCTTCATTGTTGTCAGGTCCCATTCTTACCGGAGTTCTGGTCCCAATAACTCCAAATGCCGGGACTGATTCAGTCTCAGGCTTCAGCGAGCTAGCGTGTCGACTTTGTGAACTGTTACTGGGTTTATATCCAGTAATGATTGTCACCTATTGTTGGATTCTTTATAGTGCGGAGAGTTATTTCCAGTAGTTACAGACTTCATGACCCGTCTTTATATCGCTGAAAAGCCCAGTCTGGGGCGTGCTATTGCAGCCGTATTACCCCGTCCGCATAAGAATCATCAAGGCTACATAGAAGTGGCCAACGGCGACATCGTCACTTGGTGTATCGGCCATTTGCTTGAGCAGGTTGAACCGGATGCCTATGATCCGCGCTATAAGAAATGGAATCTGGATGATTTGCCGATCATCCCTGAACAGTGGCAACTGGCCCCGAGAAAATCGGCCAAGCAGCAACTGAGTGTGGTCCGCAAGTTAGTGAAGCAGGCGGATGAAGTGATCCATGCTGGTGACCCAGACCGGGAAGGTCAGTTGCTGGTCGATGAAGTGATTGATTACGTGAAACTGGCCGCTGCAAAAAAAGCGGCCATGAAACGGTTACTCATCTCAGATCTGAACCCGGCAGCAGTCAAAAGAGCGCTTGGGCAGCTCAGGGACAACAGCGATTTTATTCCGCTGTCGGTGTCGGCCCTGGCCCGATCCCGGGCGGACTGGCTGTACGGCATGAATATGTCCCGTGCCTATACCTTGCTTGGGCAGCGGGGCGGCTATCAAGGCGTCCTGTCGGTGGGCAGGGTGCAAACACCTGTGCTTGGGCTGGTGACTCGCCGGGATGACGAAATTGCCAATTTTGTGCCGGTGCCTTTTTATGATGTCTATGCACTGATCCCTTATCAGGACAATGTGATCCGCGCCCGCTGGCAGCCGAGCCAGGCTTGCGAACCCTGGCAAGACGAGGAGGGCCGGGTGCTCAATCGCAAGCTGTGTGAGAATGTCGTTACGCGTATCAAAGGCCAGCCAGCCACTGTCTCGGATGCGGAGCGAAAAGAAACCCGCCAGTCGCCGCCCTTACCGTATTCTTTGTCGGCACTGCAGATCGACTCTGCCCGTCGCTTCGGCATGAGCGCGGCGGATGTACTGGCGTGCTGCCAGTCACTGTATGAGAAACATAAAGTGATTACCTATCCGCGCTCTGACTGCCGTTATCTGCCGGTCGATCACTATCGTCAGGCCAGTGAGGTGGTGAAAGCCGTGTCGTCAACGGCACCGCAGATGCTGGAGGCGGTCAAGGGCGCGGATTTGTCGTTACGCTCAAAAGCCTGGAATGACAGTAAAGTGGATGCGCACCATGCCATTATTCCCACCCCCAAAGCGGTGCAGCCCGGTAGTCTGAGCGATCAGGAGGCCAAGGTTTATCAGTTGATTGCCCGTCAGTATCTGATGCAGTTTTATCCGGCGGCGGTCTACGCAGAAGCCAAATTGACCTTTTCTATCGCTGGCGGGGTGTTTATTGCCCGAGGCCGCCAGCTGATGCAGCCAGGCTGGAAAGTATTGCAGGGCAAAGACGATACAGACAAAGAGCAGGATTTGGCCGATAAGGTACCGCCTTTGGATAAAGGCACAGTGCTGACCTGTCAGGATGGAGAGATCAAAGACAGGGTGACTGAGCCGCCGAAGCATTTTACCGAAGCTACCTTGCTGCAGGCGATGACGGGCATTGGCCGTTTTGTCGCAGATAAATCGCTGAAGAAGATTCTGCGCGAGACGGACGGTTTAGGCACTGAAGCCACCCGGGCCGGTATTATGGAGGTCTTGTTCAAGCGCCAGTTGCTCTACCGTCAGGGGAAAAATATTCATGCCTCAGATGCTGGTCGCGCTTTGGTGTACGCCTTACCCGATGAAGCGACGTACCCGGACATGACGGCACATTGGGAACACCAGCTGCAAGATATGGCTGAGCGGAAATATGCTTACCAGCCGTTCATGGCAGCACTGCAGCAGCAAATTGAGCAACTGATGAGCACGATAAAATCCGGCGGTATTCCGCCCAGCCTCCGTACCCTCCAGGCGGTTGCCCCGCCTGCCGCCAAAGGCAAGGGGAGCTATCACCGACGAGCGCGGAGCAGGCACTCATCAGGAACGACAGGACAGAAGCGTGAAGGCCAGAAGAAGACGGCTAGTCGTCGTAAATAAACTAGTCTTCGTAAATAAAAAAAGTATTCCGGCCCAGCGACTTGGCTTTGTATAAGGCGCTATCGGCCTGGTTAAACAGTTGATCTGCTGTAGAGTGTTTGTCCGGTACGATACAACTGATACCTACACTCACAGTGACACTGCAGTATTCCTGGTCGTTGACCGGAATGAGCAATGAACGCACTGCATCTAAGGCGTTCTGTGCGGCGACAATCGCAGCCTGGGCGTTTTGACCCGGCAGCAGAATCACGAACTCTTCTCCGCCATAACGGGCAAACAGCGCGCCTGCCCGTCGCTCGACCGAGACCAGCGTCTGAGCGATCAGAGTCAGACAACGGTCGCCAGTTGCGTGACCATAGTTGTCATTGAATGACTTAAAGTGATCCACATCAATCATCAGCAAAGAGACGGGTAACTGATGCCGCTGGGCCCTGCGCCATTCTAAGGGCAGGGTCTGATCAAACACACGCCGGTTCGGCACCTGAGTCAAGGGATCATGACGGGAGGTGTATTCCAGTTGCCGGTTGAGCTGTCGCAGTTCACGCGTTCGTTCGGTGACCCTTTTCTCAAGCTCGCCATTAAGTTGGTTCAGGTTGTCTTCTGTCTGTCTGCGCACCAGATGCTGGGAGACAATAAAGCTGAATTGCTTGAGAAGCTGCGGATGATAATCAGCCATCGGGCGTCCGTGAATCAGGTTATCGTAAGCTATCCAGCCGACGCGCTTATCCCCGTCCCACAATGAGGTGTAGGCACTCCAGCCAACCCCGATTTCTTGCAAATCATGATAAAGCGATGTGTTTTCTTCAATGGCCAGGTAACCATGCTGTGCCTGGGGATGGTCAATGAACCAGTGAGGCGGGATAGTGGATTCAAAATAGGCTTCTTTGACCGTATTTCCTTCGGTATCTGTGCCATAAGTGCCTTTCATTCTGTTATGCCCTGTCAGAAGAAAAACAGCGATACGATCAATATTCAGCACTTTCTTTCCCTGATCGACGGCATGAAAGAGCATCTCGTCAATACTTTGTGCGCGCCATAGAGCAAAAGAGATATCGTGCAAGCCCTGTAGCATATCCAGTAAAACCGGACCTGAACCAACAGGTTGACCTGCTGCAATGTAAGTTCTGAGCTCGGCACTCAGGTGGAGGATACAAGGCTGTAAATAGTCAGGATCGGTGAGTGCTGAACCTGCCGGATAACTCAGTGCCAGCAAGCCAAGAGGTATCCCCTGATGTTGCAGCGGAAGCCATAGCACTGTTTTCTCGGCACTCTGCCGGGAAAAAGGCAGGGGCTGACAAAGCCAGTCATCAAGCTCCTCATCACGCGGTGTGGCTGGCGCTTGAATGGATGGAGAGCAATGCGTGAAATGTATCCATTCAGCGTGCTTTTTAACGAACAGACCGCACGATGAGGCACTTAAATGGCGGCAAAACAGAGGAAGCAGCCTGTCAATCACCACTGACCTCTCTGTTGCTGTCTGCCACTGTGAAAAGTATGCCTGATAGAAGGAATCCATTCCGTTCTCACTGCTACTGACTTAGAGGGTTGATGAAGTATTTTTCAACGCATTACGATATAAGAATAATGAAAATAGAACAGCGTGCTCGCGCGGAAAATTGAATAAACAGATAAAACAATTGGTTAAAATCCGGCCACAGTCAAATTTATGATGTCTTAATGAGTGTTGTTGCAGTGATACGCTGGGGGTATTTGTTTTGAGAGTGCTGCTCAGCGGTGCCGGAGAGTGTTTTTGCTGACTGACAGCCAACATGAGCTGATTGGTCTGGACATGCGGTGAGCACTTTGCGGTTAGACGTCCCTTGTGTCAATCTTGAGACAAGGCGAACAGACAAGTTTCACTATTTTTACCTTACGGGGATAATTTGACTTTATTTGCACCGTTAGGTGAGAACATGAAAAGACGACATGTGTTTTTGTTGTGGGTATCACTTTCTCTGATTTTGTCGGCATGTGGTCAAACACGGCATGCTCAGCTTGCGGAGCTGGGATTTACCCGCAATTATCTGGAAGGGTATCAGGACGGTTGTGACAGCCGAAAAGTTCAGGCGACGACTTTTTATGACGGATTTCGTCAGGATCCTGAGAGAATGAAAAAAGAGAATAAGTACGCCAATGGCTGGAATGATGGCTACGAACAGTGTTATGCCAGTAACCTTGATTATCATTAGTTCAAAATCATGAGTGGTTCGTAAATAAAGAACAGGGCAGCTGTGCAGGCTGCCCTGTTGAGATTTTACTGCGCTGAACCTGGCTGATAAAACCGCTTCAGTTCATGCATCACCTGCATCAAGGTGGAGAGTTTCGGTTTTCCGTTATCTTGCATTCTGTATTCAGCGTCATACACAGTGTAGTTGCCGTATTTATCCACAATGGTGGTGCCTTCGGGCTGAACAACCACAATGTCCTGATTGTCTCCAGCCAGCACCCAGCGTCGTTTATTGCTGTTATCGAACAGACTGATACCACTGCTGTAAAATTCTGGTGCTGTTGTCGTACTGAGTAAGGTTTCCATCAGGGTGGGAACAATATCAAGATGACTGGTCGACCGACTGATTTGAGCGCTCTGACTGTCTGGCCAATGGACGATCAGCGGAACTTTCAGCTGATACTGGCTGTAGTTTGATCCCGAACCCCAGGAATTGGTGCCGGTTTCATTAAACTCAGTGCCGTGGTTAGCCGTGATCATCACGATTGTATTGTCCAGCATGTCGCGTTTCATTAGGCTGTCAAAGATAGCAATCAGCTGTTCATCAACATAGTAAGCGGCATTACGATAACTGTTTTTCAGCAATTCAGCCGGATCGATGCTTGAGTCCTCACCGGGCTGGGTGTCTTTCAGTGAGGGAGAGAACGTCGCCTCGATGGCATGATCAGCATCCTCGTAATCCTGTACTGAAACCAGTTCCAGATAGCCAAACCAGGGTTTGCCTGGCGTTTGTTTGCTCAACCAGCTTTGCATATTGGTGATAGCTTGTTGATCGCTATGCGGGGGCTCAGGATTCAGCGCTGCGGCTAAAGCGATCTGATCTTTCGTGAAAATAGCCTGAGGATAAATGACATCGGCAAAGCCAGAACCGCTGAACAGACCAAACCGGTAACCGCGTTTGGTGAGGGTTTCGAGCAAAACCGGTGGACTGTGTTCAGCCCGGATACTGGTATTGTATGCCCCTGGCAGACCATAAAATAAACCAAATGTGCCCAGGGTACTGTCGTTTCCTGTGCTGTAATGGTCGGTAAAGTTCAGATTTTGCTGTGCGTAAGCGGACAGATACGGCATGGTTTCTGTTGTGACCATGTCGCTGCGCAAGCCATCAATCATGATCACCAGCAGGTTCTGGCCACTTCCTTTATCGCTGAATGACAGCGGCTTGAGCGGGTAACGGATACTTTCGCTGTTTTCAACGCCTTGCTTTTCCTGCAGACGGGCATATTCCTGCCGGTCTAACAGGCCATGGCGCTCCATAAAGGATTTGGCTGTCATGGGATAGGACAACGGAAAATTCGACCGTTGTGCCGTCACAGGGCGATAAAGATTGGCATCCGCCCAGATGTAGATCAGATGGCTGGCAAGAAAACACAGGCCAAACACAGAAGCAATCGGTACGCCGACATGTTTACGGGTGAGTTTACGCAGCTTGCGCCACAGCCATTCCGACAGGAACAGCTGGAGCAGGAAGATGGCTGGCACGACGATGAACAGGTATTGCCAGCGGGCATTCAGTTCGGTGCGTTCCCCACTGAGTAACAGATCCCAGACCAGAGGGCTGAGATGCAACTCCAGGCTTTCGTAAGCATGGGTGTCGAGAATCAGTATGGTTTGACCTATGGTTCCAACCAGTACCGCAAACAGCCGCATTAAGCGCTGAGAGGGAATCAGAAAACTGGCTGGAAACAGAATGAGAATGTAAAAGCCAAAAACCAGAAAGCCGAAATGACCCACCCAGCTCAGGCCCATATAAAGCTGCCCCATCAGGGTTTCCGGCCAGTCCGAATGGATGATGTACCGGGTACCTAACAGCATGGCTGCGATAATATTGAAAAAACTGAACCAGTGTCCCCAGCTAATCAGCTGTGACACGGTTTCTTTGTAGTTGTTTCCGCTGGAGACCATATACCTGTGTTCTTCTTCTCTCTGGTGCTGGGATTAATCTTTCTTGATTGAGGTCAGCAGAGCTTGGGCAAATTTCTCAGCAATGGCATGACGTTGTGATGCCGGGACATCAGCGTTAATGATATTGGTAGCAACATTACCTACAATCATAAGCGCTAATTCAGCAGATGTACCGTGCTTTTCAAAGACGTCGAACACATCATCAAGGATCTGTTCCACTTTTTCATTACTGTATTTTGATGTAATTGGCATATCAGGTCTTGTTTTATGGTGAAGAAAGCGACTTATAATACCCTACACTTTAGATTTACTGAAAAACTTTTCCATTATGAGTCTCACGCTTTCCAACGTCATCCTGCACCAATTCTCCAAAAATGAACAAGATGAACTGTCTGTTCAGCTGAGAGAGCAGGAATTAGAACATACAGACACCACCACTGAGCTGGTTGCTGAATTACACCGGGTGTACAGCAGCAAGGGTGCCAAAGGCTTTGGCCGATTCGCCGAAGAGAGCGAATTCGGTTACTGGCTGAAACAGTGCCGCCAGGGAGACCTAGATTTTCTGACTTTTTCCAATCAGGCCTCACAACGGTTGCAATCTGAACTGGTGAAGTATCCGTTTGCTGATGCCGGAACACTGGTGATGGCGCAATACCAGTCTCTGGCTACCGATTATCTCTTCATCGGCCTTCTGCCGACCTGCCACAGCATGAAGGTAACTGACCAGCTTGATATTAGCGCCACAGACTATCTGGATGTCAGCAAAATGGAAATTGTTGCCCGGATAGACTTGTCATCCTGGGAGACCGATCCCGAATGTAATCGCTACCTGACTTTTATTAAAGGTCGGGTTGGTCGCAAAGTGGCCGACTTTTTCTTAGATTTCCTGCAGGCGGAAGTCGGACTGGACGTCAAAGTACAGAATCAGGTACTGATGCAAGCGGTTGAGGATTTCTGTGCCGATTCTCGGATGGATAAAGAGGAAAAACAGCAGTACCGCAAGCAGGTTTACGATTACTGCAACGGTCAGTTGCAGTCCGGTGAAGAAGTCGCGGTGAAAGAATTGTCGGGCGAATTACCGACCACAGAGGCGGGTGTCGACTTTTATCAGTTTACCTCCAACCAGGGGTACGAGCTGGAAGAGACCTTTCCGGCAGATCGCACAGCCATACGTAAGCTGACCAAGTTTGTCGGTTCGGGTGGCGGGCTGACGATCAACTTCGACAGCATGTTGCTGGGTGAGCGCATTTTCTACGATCCGCAAACCGATACACTGACGATTAAAGGTACCCCGCCGAACCTCAAAGATCAGCTTCAGCGACGCCAGAACAGCGATAACTGACAGGCGGTTAACCAGGTGTGCCGCGCGGATGTAAGTCGGTGCGGTACGTCTGATCGAACTTTGATGTTTCGGACTTTTTATCCCGCTGACTCTGACTGTATTCTTCAGAGTCAGTTTGCTGGCGCCTTCCTCTCGCTTCACCCCTGATAATCTGCTTATTTCTGAACCCTTGCTCAGCCTTCACATCAATCGTAACAGACAGATGATGAATACTTTTTAGCAGTTGATGATGAATCAATGCCCTGACAGCAATAAAGTCAACGAAAGGGAAGTGAAAATCTGGTTTGTTGAATTGAAGAGTGTGAAAAACAGGATTTTACTTCTTTCAGAAAAATCATGATTTATTCCCTGAAAATCTAGCATCATCACTCTGTACAATGACATCAAATTAGCTGAATACTCTGAAAAAGCTGGTGCACTCGTCATGCTGCGCTGTGTTACAGCTTTGACACCAGTTAATTTTGGCATTTTGTTGCGTTGGTAGGGGCTTTGCTTTATGGTATTTAGCTATCTTCGGTTCGTGGCTGTTGCACGATTGCAGAGTGTTTTCGATACGCAAGAGTCATGAATGTGGTTTTCAAAAACGTGATTGAAATGGGTATGCGGCTGTCAGTGTGTCACTGATGGCCTTTATTTGACCTGTTGCATACTAAAGGTGGCTTTTCTCCAATCGATTTAGGAGGTGCCCAATCACGTCAACATGGAGTGTAGCAAGCTATGATGAAAGTTGGTTTGATCGGTTGGCGCGGCATGGTCGGTTCTGTGCTTATGCAACGTATGGTGGAAGAAAAAGACTTTGACCATATTGAACCTGTTTTCTTTTCAACCTCTCAGGTTGGAATTCCTGCGCCTGACTTCGGTAAAGATGCAGGCGTACTTCATGATGCATTTGATATTGATGCTCTGAAGAAGCTTGATGCCATTATTACCTGTCAGGGTGGCAGCTATACCGAGAAAGTTTATCCGGCGCTGCGTCAGGCAGGCTGGAAAGGTTACTGGATTGATGCGGCGTCCACGCTGCGTATGGATGATCAAACCATCATCACGCTGGATCCGGTGAACTTCGATCAAATTCAGCAAGGGATTCACTCTGGCGTGCGTTCATTCGCCGGTGGTAACTGTACGGTCAGCCTGATGCTGATGGCAGTCGGTGGCTTGTTCCAGGCTGGTCTGGTTGAGTGGATGACCTCCCAGACGTATCAGGCAGCCTCTGGTGCTGGTGCCAAGAATATGCGCGAGTTGATCTCTCAAATGGGTGTCATTAATGACAACGTGACCAGCGAGCTGGCGAATCCGGCTACCTCTATTCTGGATATTGACCGTAAAGTAGCGCAAGCCATGCGCTCAGCTGACTTCCCAACCTCTGAGTTTGGTGTGCCGTTGGCGGGCTCTCTGATCCCATGGATCGATGTGAAACGCGAAAATGGTCAGAGCAAAGAAGAGTGGAAAGGCGGCGTTGAGACCAACAAGATTCTGGCAACTGGTAACAGCCCGATTGCGATTGACGGGACTTGTGTGCGTATCGGTGCGATGCGTTGTCACAGCCAGGCGCTGACGCTGAAACTGAAGAAGAATGTTCCGCTGGATGAAATCGAAGGGATTATTGCCTCGCACAATGACTGGGTGAAAGTGATCCCGAACGAGCGTGACATTACCACGCAGGAGCTGACGCCAACGAAAGTGACAGGCACGCTGTCTGTACCTGTGGGTCGTCTGCGTAAGCTGGCAATGGGCGATGATTTCCTCAATGCCTTCACTGTGGGTGATCAGTTATTGTGGGGTGCTGCCGAACCGCTGCGCCGTACACTGCGTATCATTCTGGCAGAGAAAGCCTGATTGTCTGATCATTCAGGTCGATGATTTTGCTCAGTAAGTAGTGGGGCTGCCTGCTGAAAAATCAACAATTGAAAATCTGACAAAAATCCATAAGAAAAGGCCCGCACTGATGTGCGGGCCTTTTGCGATCTGAACCGTCAGGTTTGAGGATTAAGCTGCCAGGTTTTTAGCAACGAATTCCCAGTTCACCAGTGCCCAGAAACCATTCATGTAGTCTGGACGCAGGTTACGGTAGTCGATGTAGTAAGCGTGTTCCCACAGATCAACTGTCAGCAGAGGCGTTACACCTTCTTCAGTCAGTGGCGTACCAGCGTTAGAGGTGTTCACGATGTCCAGTGAACCGTCTGCTTTTTTCACCAGCCAGGTCCATGATGAACCAAAGTTGTTGATTGCTGAATCAGTGAATTTTGCTTTGAATGCGTCAAAAGAACCAAACGCTTTCACAATGGCGTCGGCCACTGCGCCAGTTGGCTCACCGCCACCATTTGGGCTCAGGCAGTGCCAGTAGAAAGTGTGGTTCCAGATCTGAGCTGCGTTGTTGAAAACACCGCCAGTCGAGGTCTTGATGATCTCTTCCAGAGATTTGTCTGCGTACTCAGTACCTTCGATCAGGCCGTTCAGTTTCACAACATAGGTGTTGTGGTGCTTACCGTGGTGGTATTCCAGCGTCTCTTGAGAGATGTGCGGCTCAAGTGCATTTTTCTCGTACGGTAGAGCAGGTAGTTCGAATGCCATTACTCGATTCTCCATATTGATGGTGTGGGCAGACCCACGACATTGCTTCCGTGAGCAGGCTAAAGCCTGCGTCACTTCAAACTGTGTTTGTTATTGTATACAAGCGATAGGCTTGCGTGTTTGCAAATCATTTTAGCAAGTTTTTTCTTTATTAAAAGTAGTCTGAATGAAAAAGGTCACAGCAGGCATAAGATGGTAAGCAAGCGTTCAGACAAGTATAAGTCTTAACCTTACTTTCATTAGGCGTTTTTTTCCTTGCCGTGACAAAGTAGAATGTGGGTATCACACTTACTATAAAGCTAACGTTGTTAGAGGAAGCTATGGAAACCATCGACAAAATCAAACAGCAGATCGAAGAAAACCCAATTCTGCTGTACATGAAAGGATCACCAAAACTGCCGAGCTGCGGTTTCTCTTCACAGGCTTCTCAGGCGCTGATGGCTTGTGGTGAAAAATTTGCTTACGTTGATATCCTGCAAAACCCGGATATCCGCGCTGAGTTGCCAATTTATGCGCAATGGCCAACGTTCCCACAGCTGTGGATCGAAGGTGAGCTGGTTGGCGGTTGTGACATTATTCTGGAAATGTTCCAGAAAGGTGAACTGCAGCCATTAATCAAAGAAGCCGCAGCACGTCGCGACAGTGCAGAAGCCGCAGAATAATATCTGACAGCTGGTATTGATAAAAAAAGACCCCGCAGTGCGGGGTCTTTTTGTTTCTGCCAAACTATGAGCGGCTACAGCATCATAGAGGCCAGCCAGCCAAAGGCAATCAGTGGCAGGTTGTAGTGAATAAAGGTAGGGACTACCGTGTCCCACACGTGCTCGTGCTGGCCGTCAGCATTCAGACCGGCAGTCGGGCCCAGGGTTGAATCCGAGGCTGGCGATCCGGCATCGCCCAGCGCTGCTGCGGTACCGACCAGCGCCACAGTCGCCAGCGGCGAGAAGCCAAAGCTCAGGCATAACGGCACATAGATAGTCGCCAGAATCGGAATGGTCGAGAAGGATGACCCGATACCCATGGTCACCAGCAGGCCAACGACCAGCATCAACAGAGCAGCGAGTGCTTTGTTGTCGCCGATGGCATCAGACAGCGAACTGACCAGGGTTTCCACCCCGCCAGTGGCTTTCATGACGGCTGCAAAGCCGGCAGCCGCAATCATGATGAAACCTATCATCGCCATCATGTGCACGCCTTTAGTGAACACATCATGGGTATCTTTCCACTTGATCACACCGGCAAGGGTAAACACCATGAAGCCGGCAAGACCCCCAATGATCATCGACCCACTGTAAAGCTGAACGCCCAGTGCCGCTGCGATAGCAATAACGGCCACATAAACATGCTGCATGTTGATTTCAGCGTGCTCCGGCTCGCTGGCCAGAATCTGTGCTTCAGAATATTCCCGGGGTTTGCGATAGCTGACAAAGGTGGCCAGCAGCAGACCGAACAGCATACCGGCTGCCGGCAGAATCATAGCATAAGGCACCTGGCTGGCTGCCACATCCAGACCGTTGTCATGCAGATTTTTCAGCAGGATATTGTTGAGGAAAATGCCGCCAAAGCCTACAGGCAGCACCATGTAAGGTGTCACCAGACCAAAGGTCAGTACGCAGGCAATCAGGCGGCGATCCAGCTTGAGTTTGGCGAACACATGCAGCAAAGGGGGAATCACAATCGGGATAAATGCAATGTGGACCGGAATCGCGTTCTGCGACGAAATCGACAGCAGCAGTAAAATGGTCAGTACCGAGTACTTCACACCGGTCGCTGCTGCCGCATTATGATGGCCGCTGATACGTTTGATGACTTTTTGTGCCAGTACATCGGTAATACCCGAACGGGAAATGGCCACGGCAAAAGTACCCAGCATGGCATAGCTCAAAGCTGTGGTGGCGCCGCCGCCCAGCCCGCCTTCAAAGGCAGAGATGGTATCGGTGAGAGACAGTCCTCCGAGAAGGCCGCCGAGGATGGCACTGAAGGTCAGCGCGACCACGACGTTGACTCGCATCAGCGCCAGTACCAGCATGACGCAGACGGAAATAACGACAGGATTCATAAAACGACTTTCCATTGATAGTTGTGTGATTGCATCACTGAATAATAATGCTATCCAGGCGGCAATGTGCAGGCCGTCTAGTTTGCTGAAAATTTCTTGCATGTCGAGAAAAAACTGTGCTCTGGGAGGGATTTTTAGCCGGATATAGTGAGAGGGCAGTCAGAGTAGCGATGAACGGCTGTCTGATGCTGACTCGATCAGGTTGTTCAAAGTGATTCGGGATAGGTTTTTTGTTATGCAGAGGCTATTCAGCAAAGATGGAAAAGGCCAGCGGAGCTGGCCTTAGAATGTTTAATTACCATATTTCTATACGATTAATAGTCTAGCACTGTCCCATCGCCGTTCAGGAAAGAGCTGACTTGAGCACGCATTTGTGTCGCGACTGGATCAGTACCTCCATCAGCTAACAAGGAACCGTGAGTCCCTGAATCAAACAACACGGCATTACGTACCGTTTGTCCATTCACAGACGCTGTGGTCGGAGCCAGGCTCATGGTTTGCAGCAACGGCAGGGTTCCGCCAAACGGCGAGTAAGGCAGCAGGATACTGGTGCCAGTCACGACTGAGCCTGCGGTACCTGGCTGCGCCAGCATATTTGGAATGGTGGCATCATCTTCAACCTGAGTCAGGTAGACCGGTAAATCTGCCGAGACTTGCAGTGAAGTGTTAATCGGGTCGACGGTATCCAGCACCCCTTGGGCAACATAAGCAAATTCGCTGAACTTGGTGTAAATAGTTGCAAGTTCTGTGAGTGCAGCTGTTGAACCATCGGTTATTTTGCCTTGCTGATAACCAGCAAAGCAGGTTGCCAAATCAGTAGCCCCACAACCCTGTTGGAATTCGCTGTTTATGGATGCAAACAGATTACCTTTGACAAAATTACCGAATGATCCGGATTGCATCAGCAGGTAAGGAATACCCGCACCCGGATTAGCCAGTGCGACTTTGTCGATCGCATAAGCCGCATCACCTGTCGCATCATTCAGGGTTCTGTTGGCAGCATCGGCGACATTGATACCAGTGATCGCACCTAATGAGTGACCGACGAAACCGACTTTACTTTGTGGGTTGAGGCGTGCCAACTGGCCCATTGCACCAATAGTTGCTGTATCCCCCTTAAGAATGGCAGTGCCCAGTTTTTGGAATACCGCTGCAATTCCTGCACGGAGGTTGAGCACATCGATGGTGCTCTGGCGCATGTTGTCCCTTGCCACAGTAAGTGAAGCAAGATTCAGGTACATTTCAGGTTTCCCGGTTGACGCACTCTTGCCTGCAATGCCACGAGTGCCATGTAATGGATGGTCAATCGCGAAGATCGCGTGGCATCCAGTATCCATCACACTGTCGGCTAGGGCTGCAACCGTATCTTTTGTCGATCTAATACCGTGCTGATAGATGGAAACGTTACTTGAACCTACTTGGCAATTGGTCGTGTCTGACGACAAAACAAGCGTATATTCAACGGTATCCACTGCTTTCAGTTTCGGCACTGGACTATAGCGGGTAATCAGTCGTTCTTCATCCAGTTGCGAACCATCGGCCAGTGTTAACGTGGAGCCCGTAAGCGCCTGCAGCACTCTGACCTGAGTTTCAGGATCGGTTTTCACGGCAGCTAAATCTTCTGTCGTGATCTGCAGTGCCGCCAATTGCTGAACAATCGCCGCTTTGTCGGCATCAGAGCCATTGTTCAGGACATAGCTAATTTTTGCCAGGCTCGGCATACCACTTTGCCATGGTGTAGTACTGAATTTTGTGGGGTCTTTTTCCAGGAAATACGGCAGTTTGATGGTTCCGGTGTAGATGAAATTACCACCTGGTGTGGGACCGGCACTGGTTGGCACGCTCATCTCGAACATACCGTCCAGATCGCTTTGACTGATGCCATCGGCAATCGCGCTGCCTTGCCAGATTTTTTCTGCGCCCATCTGAAGTGCCAATGCAGAAGCGGACTTCGCGGCATAGAGCACTTCACCAACGGACGCTGTGGTGAACCAGCTGGAGAAAATAATCTTATTCTTTGGTGCGCCTGCTACTGCGGCCAGCGTGCTTTCCACCGCGTGCGTGATGGCCTGTGGTTTCTCCAGTGCAGCATCCGGCACTTTACCGACACTCTTCAGGACCGCATAAGAATTGGTCATACCAACCGGGTTGCCTTCCGCATCTTTGAGGTCGCTCGTGACCGCAAACATGTAGTTGCTGGCAGGATCAAGCGGTTTCTTGAGGATCACCGTTAGGGTTTTCCCGGATGTTGTGACCTTGAAGTCACCATTGTCAACTGACAGGACTTCAGGTGTTGTTGTATCAGATGCGCTAGTCGGATCACCAGACTTGATCAGATAGAAGCTGTCTGCTGCGGTTTCCGCGGCCAGATCGTTGCCTGTGAAATTAATGTTGATGGGTTGAGTTGTGCTCCAGCCATCGGTTTTACCCCAGGCAAAGGCAGGATCACTTAAATCAGCCTTTGAAGCTTTGCTTTCAGTTGCGATGGTGCCGTCGTCAAGGTCCATGGCAACAAAGCTTGGGGTAATCACAACTTTTTCGTTGGAGAGCAGATCAAACGCGATTTTGGTTTCGGCATTGAGGCTGTTTTTGATATCCGGGTCGATGGTCGGCGTACCGCTCAGGCCTTTTTCATCCCCACAACCGTAAAGTGCAAAGCTGGAAGCAATCAGCAGGGCAAGTAATTTTTTGTTCATCATATTTCCCTAAAATTCTGTTCGACTGTGATAACTGGCTTAGAAGCGGTAGTTGGCCTGGGCTGCACTGATAATCGCGCCGCCACTGGACTCAAAGTTCTGCCCTTCTTCAGAGAACGAAATCTCTTCTGCGATGAGGTAAGCCAGACCGACGTCGAAGGATAAATCCGCGTTGTAGTTATAGGTTGCACCTGCGGTGAACCAGTTTCGGTCAGTATCCGGAATACTCAGGGTTGGTTTGCCGGCCTGCTCATCGAAGGCGTAGCCACCCCGGATGGTCCATTGCGGGTTAACGTGATAAGTGGTGCCAATGGCATAGCGGAATGTGTCGTCATAGTCTTCTTCTTTCAGCAAGCAGAGTCCGGCACTGCCGTTATAGCCCGGGTTACACTGGTTGCTGGTTGCACGCAGCTCTTCAAACTTGCTGTATTGCGTCCACTGAACGCTGTAGTGCACAGCCCACTGGCTATCGAGCTGATGAAAGCCTGAAAATTCAGCAATCGCGGGTAAAACAACGGTCAAATCACCCGGGACCGTATTGTTCGGAACACCAGTGATACGGCCTGTGTAATCCGTAAAGTCGCCTTCAAAGTCGAGATCAGTTTGTGAGCGGTAACTTATTCCGAAGCGGTTGTCGTCATTCAGCTCAAAGAGGGCGCCCACGTTCCAGCCAAAGCCCCAGGTGTCGCCTTCCAGCTTGATGGTTTTGTCACTGGGTTCAGCCCCTGGAACCGCCAAAGCCAGATCGCCAAAATGGCGGTTGAGTTCTGCGGTGGCAAAGATGGCACTGATGCCTGCGCCAAGGCTGAGCTGATCGTTGACACGATACGCAATACTTGGGTTGAAGTTCACTGTAATCAGCGAGGTTTCACCAGCCAGAGAGCCGGCATGGAAATTTGAATCGTAGTCTGTTGTCACACCGTAGTTTGAGAAGACACCCAAACCAAAGGCGAGCTTGTCATTGACAGGTTGGATGTAAAATCCTGCCGGTACAATGCCGATGGGGGCGACATCTTTGGCTTGTTGATCCCGGTCGACACTGTCCACGTCAATTGATGGATCGACAATACTCAGCGCGCCGGAAAAAGTGCGCTGTTTGAACATCGTTGATGCGGCGGGGTTCCGGGCCAGCACTGCGGCGTTATCGGCAATTGCGGCTTCACCAGCGAAAGCCCGGCCTAATCCGCTGGCGGAGTGTTCTGCGACCTGGAAACCAGCACTTTGCGCCTGGAGGGATGTCAGCGCGGCGGCCACGGCGAGTGCGGTTACATGAAATCTTTTGGACATTCTGCTGCCTCTCTTGTTGTTTATTATTGATATGCTTCGCGTTCTTCAATCCATGAAGGAATGGTGAATCAGCTTGTAGAGACGGAGTATAAGGATTCGCTACGCCAATGTTAACCATATGTAACAGGGTGTTTGGGGGGCAGAAAGGCTATTTGTACGCTGTATTTTTTATTCGTGTTTTAAACTTGTGTTTGATTAAAATTGGACGTATGTTTCATTTTTGTGAAAAAGCCCAGCATGGCTGGGCTTTGGTAGGAGGTCTGATGAGTGTTTGTGTTTCAGGTCTGACCTTAGGCTTCTTCTTCTGTTTGAAGTGCGGCGACGGGCCATCCGCCTAATTTTTTCCATTTGTTAACGATCTCACAAAATAATTCTGCGGTACGTTCGGTGTCATAGAGGGCTGAATGCGCTTCTTTGTTACAAAAAGGGATATTCGCCGCTTCACAGGCTTTTGCCAGCACCGTCTGGCCGAATGCCAGGCCACTCAGTGCTGCGGTATCAAAGGTGGCAAAAGGATGAAAGGGAATGCGCTTTAGCTTGGCCCTTTCTGAAGCGGCCATCACGAAGCTGTGATCAAAGTTCGCATTATGCGCCACCATGATGGCGCGGGAGCAGCCTTCTTCTTTTTGTTCTTTCCGGATGGCTTTATAGATTTCTTTCAGGGCTTCTTCTTCAGTCACCGCGCCACGTAACGGGCTGAACGGATCTTTGATACCGTTAAAATCCAATGCTTCCTGATGGATCACCGCACCTTCAAAAGGCGTGATGTGAAAATGCAGCGTGCTGGCAGGTTTGAGCCATCCTTCTTCGTCCATGGTCAGGGTGACAGCACAGATTTCAAGCAGGGCATCAGTGTTGGCGTTGAAACCGGCTGTTTCCACATCGACAACGACAGGAAAGAAACCACGAAAGCGACTTTTCAGGGTATTTAATGTGTTTTCTTGGCTCATGATAATGTTGCTGATAAAAATGAGGCCAGCATTATGTCAGATCTGGATCAGAAGCTAAACCCTTGCCACTGAGGAGTGATGGCAGGACACGGATACTGAGAGGTTGTCAGAAAGATAAACGGCGGCTAAAGATTTTGCGGCAAAATCCGATACAATACCTAGGACTTGCAAGTAGGTTATACCGGGATGATAAAAATGACGTTGCCATTAAAGCTGGGGGCTTGGTCTTTAGCACTGATGGGTGCCTGCTCGCCAGCTTGGGCGGGAAAGTATTATGTTGCGACGCCCGGGGAGTCCACCTGGGAGATGGTGGTGGATACGCCGCTGGAATGTCAGTTGCAGCATGGGATTCCGAATTTTGGTCAGGCGCAGTTTACCTCCCGTGCCAGTAAACAAATGAACCTCGACTTTGAACTGAAAATGCGTCGTCCGCTGGGACAGACCAGCAATGTCAGCCTGGTGTCTATGCCACCGCGATGGCGTCCCGGTGATGCGGCAGAACCATTGACGCGGCTGAAATTCTTTAAGCAGTTTGACGGTTATGTCGGCGGGCAGATGGCATGGAACATGTTATCGGAACTCGAAGAAGGGAAAATACCGACCTTCAGTTATCAGGACTGGCAGCACAGAAACGAAAGGATTGAAGTTGGCCTGTCTGCCGTGGCGTTTAATGCGGGGTACAAGAGCTTCAGTACCTGTCTGGCCAATCTGTTACCTTATAACTTTGAGGATATCTCCTTTACTGTGCTGCATTACGATAAGAACAGCGACGAGCTGAACAAAGCCTCACAGAAGCGTCTGGCGCAAATTGCGGATTTTATTAAATACAGTCAGGACATCGATTTAATCCTGGTCGCGACTTACAGTGATTCTTCTGGCGGAAAAAATACCAACCAGTCTTTATCAGAACGTCGAGCAGAAAAGCTGGAACAGTATTTTGTCTCTTTGGGTCTGCCGAAAGATCGCATTGAGGTTCAGGGCTTTGGTGAGCGCCGTCCGATTGCAGACAACAGTACGCCGCTGGGGCGCAATAAAAACAGGCGTGTTGTGATTTCTATGGGCCGGACTTCCAGCCTGATGTGATGTGTGATTGCCTCATCCGCCATTGTCTGCGGATGAGGCAACAGGGCGCTCATTGCAAGCGAAATCTGGCAATGAGCTCACACTGGTTGCTGGTGGTGATATGCGCCACCTGTTTTGCCACTTTGGGGTTCGGGTGGCGTTTGAGAAAATCGATCAGCGCTGACTTACAGCACCCCAATGAGCTGATGAAGGCTTCACAGTCACGGTTCGGGCATTGCGGAATCAGCGACATAATCTGCTCGGATGCCAGTTGCAGATATTTCAGCTCGTAGTCACCGTCCCCCTGCTTTCGCCAAAAACTGGCCATGTTGTGACAGGCGGTCACTTTGATGGCGAGTAATTCTTCCAGCTCATCCAAAGTCCCGTCGACAGGTTCTAATTGCTGTGATTCAGACAGCGCAAGCTGATAATGGATGACTGACATCATGGGCTTATGGTCTTTCTCTGCTTCTGCTGCCAGCAAGGTGTGCATTTCCCACCGTGACACGTTCATGATTACATTTCCTTCTTATTGATGAAGTGCATCCAGGTAATGTTGCTCTACCTGATCCCAGTCAACCACTTGCCACCAGGCACTGATGTAGTCGGGGCGCTTATTCTGGTAGGTCAGGTAGTAAGCATGTTCCCACACATCCAGAGCCAGGATGGGCGTACCGCGTTTTTCCACCACATCCATCAGGGGATTGTCCTGATTCGGGGTCGAGGTAATCTCCAGCCGCCCGTCAGTGACAGACAACCAGATAAAACCAGAGCCGAAGTGAGCCGCAGCGGCGTCAGAAAAGGCGATTTTAAAATCATCAAAGCTGCCAAAGTGGCATCGAATCGCTTCTGCCAGCAAGCCGACAGGCTGCCCACCGCCATTGGGTGACATGCATTGCCAGTAGAGGTTGTGGTTGTAATAGCCCCCGCCGTGATTTCTGACCGCAGGACTGAGTTCGGAGACCCGCGAAAAAATGTCTTTGAGGGTGAGTTGTTCGAGCCCGGTGTTTTCAATGGCGCTGATGAATTTATCAAAGTAGGTTTTATGATGACGGCTGTGATGCACTTCCATGGTTTTGGCATCAATATAAGGTTCGAGTGCATCGTAGGGATAGGGTAGCGCTGGGAAAGTAAATGACATAAAAGTTCCTCCTGTATTTTATAAATAGTAATGAGATCGTTTCTCATTATCAACAAAAAGAAATCATCGACTGATGCCAGTTCTCATTATTGAAGAAGAGAGAGAGCCAAAACACGCTAGATTGATAGAAGCAAGGATCGTTGATCCGACATAACAATAGAAAAAGCGTGGTGAAAAAATGAAACGGCAACTCTTGGCTATGGTGATAATGATCGCCGCTTCTCCCGTCTTTGCAGATGACAAAGGCGTGGTGAACAGTGGCTTAGAAACAATG
Organism: Photobacterium sp. TLY01; assembly: GCF_021432065.1. Taxonomy (NCBI): domain Bacteria; kingdom Pseudomonadati; phylum Pseudomonadota; class Gammaproteobacteria; order Vibrionales; family Vibrionaceae; genus Photobacterium; species Photobacterium sp. TLY01. The sequence continues at coordinate 2,276,360 of NZ_CP090364.1, read as the reverse complement.
AAAGAGGAGGTTGCGGCAGCGACTCAGGCACAGCTGGTCACGAAGGAGCAGGCTGAAGAGATGGGGCTAAACCGATCGGCCACTTATGAGGTGTTCAGTTCTATCAGTCCGGAAAACCTGACGGAGAACGTGATAGAAAAACTCAAAGAGTCAAAAATGCCGTATTACTCAGTGGATGTCATGGATCCTGGTAGTCAGGAAGAAAACTACCGGGCGGAAGTGACAGAGTATTTTGGCAAAGTGGAATAGCGATTTGTCTGTGTGCTACAGCCTACCGCTGCTAACAAAGAGGGCAGAAACGATTCTGCCCTCTTTCGTATGCGCGTTATCAGGTTAACTGCACTGAATTAGTTCAATCTGATAGCCGTCCGGATCGCGCACAAAGGCAATATGCGTTGTGCCGCCTTTGACCGGGCCCGGTTCACGGGTAACATCCCCCCCGGCAGCTTTGATGGTTTCACAGGTGGCATAGATATCTTCGACGCCAATGGCGATGTGGCCATAAGCGTTACCCATCTCGTATTCGCTGGTGCCCCAGTTGTAAGTGAGTTCGATCACGGCACCTTCAGATTCATCCGAATAACCGACAAAGGCCAGGGTGTACTGGTAGGCTTCGTTATCCGACTTTCTTAACAGCTTCATCCCCATGATGTCTGTATAGAAAGCGATTGAACGGTCCAGATCACCCACGCGTAACATGGTGTGCAGAATGCGTCCGTTTGCCATTTTTCTCTCCTCGGATTAGTACTTATTCAGCGGGATAAACTTTGTCTTTAAATTCACAGAGATCTTCAATCATGCAGCTACCGCAGCGAGGCTTACGGGCCACACAAGTATAACGTCCGTGCAGGATCAGCCAGTGGTGGACATCGACTTTGAATTCTTTCGGCACCACTTTCAGCAGTTTTTGTTCGACTTCGTCGACATTTTTGCCCATAGCGAATTTGGTGCGGTTGGACACCCGGAATATATGGGTATCAACAGCTATCGTCGGCCAGCCAAAAGCGGTATTCAGCACGACATTGGCAGTCTTGCGGCCGACGCCTGGCAAGGCTTCCAGTGCTTCACGATTTTCAGGGATTTCACCGCCGTGCTTTTCAACCAGAATCCGGCAGGTTTTGATGACATTTTCCGCTTTCGAATTAAACAGGCCAATCGTTTTGATGTACTCTTTCACGCCCTCGACACCCAGCGCCAGCATGGCTTCTGGTGTATTGGCGACAGGATACAGTCTGGCGGTGGCCTTATTGACGCTGACATCGGTTGCCTGCGCTGATAATAAGACGGCTATCAGTAATTCAAACGGGTTACTCCAGTGAAGTTCCGTCTCAGGGTGCGGGTTATTTGCCCGCAATCGCTCAAGGATTTGAACGCGTTTTTGGTTGTTCATGCTCGCTTCCTCAGTTTGGCAGGGCAGGTGACCGGCACAGATAGAATCTGTAGGGAATGCCAGTCACCGTCATCAATGTTGCTGAGCTTTCACTATGATGAAAGGCTCGTAGAAATCAGTTGGCAGAGGTAATCCGAACTCGCTCGATCTCGGGTTTTTTCTCTGCAGTCTGTGTTTTCTCAGCCTGTTTTTTGTCAATGATGTTCTTGAGGGCGATCAGGAAGCCGACACCAATAAAGGCCCCTGGTGGCAACATCGCCAGCAGGAAATTGTTCTCTGTGCTGAAAACTTCGATTCGCAGCACAGAGGCCCAGTCACCCAGCAGCCGGTCGGCCCCGTCAAACAAGGTGCCGTTGCCCAGAATCTCGCGTCCTGCGCCGAGCACCACCAGAACAGATGTCATGCCCAGCCCCATCCAGAGCCCGTCAATGACGGCCGGCATCGGGGCATTTTTTGAGGCAAAGGATTCGGCGCGACCAATGATGATGCAGTTGGTCACGATCAGGGGAATAAAGATCCCCAGAGACAAAAACAGGCCGTATGTGTAAGCGTTCATCAGCAGCTGGACACAGGTAACCAGCGCCGCAATGATCATCACAAAGATTGGAATACGGACTTCGTTCGGCACCCATTCGCGAATGAGAGACACAATCAGGTTAGAACCGACTAATACCAGGGTGGTGGCAATACCCAGCCCCAGGGCGTTGGTAACCGTGGCAGACACGGCCAGCAGCGGGCATAGTCCCAGTAATTGCACGATAGCCGGGTTATTGTGCCACATCCCGTTTGCCATCAGTTCTTTATTTGGCGTTGAACTCATGTTATTCAGGCTCCTTCGCAGTTAGCCGGTTGCGTAAAAAGCGTATCCTGCTGCTGGTTAAAATACAGCGACACGCGTTTGACGGCATTGACAACGGCGCGTGGCGTAATTGTGGCACCGGTAAACTGATCGAAGTCACCACCGTCTTTACGGACAGCCCATGCCGGATCTTTCTCACCGTTCAGTTTGCGTCCGGTAAAGCTGTAAATCCAGTCCGTGATCCGGGTGTCAATTTTATCGCCCAGTCCCGGTGTTTCCTGATGCGCCAGTACGCGTACTCCAGTGACTGTGCCTGTCATATCCAGCCCGACAATCACTTTAATGGCACCGCTATAACCATCCGGCGCGATGGCTTCAATGGCAACGCCATTCGGCTGGCCGTCTTTGGTCGCCAGATAGGCCGGCATCGGCTCGCTGGTACCAAGATATGCCTGATTGCTGATTAAGGTGCAACTCTTGTAGAGTTCGTTGTCATGGTTTTCTTTCGGAATGACCTGATTGAGCACTTGCAGCAGTTGTTTTTGTTCCTGCTCCTGAATCCGCGAAGCGGTCACCTGATGCGTCAGGGCGACCAGGGCGGTTGCCAGAAAAGCAGACACAGCCAGGATGCCACCATTTTTTTGCATGTTTTTCAGTATCATGAGCGCTCCTATGAATGACCGTAAGTCCGCGGACGGGTGTAGTAATCGATCAGCGGAACACACATGTTGGCCAGCAGCACACTAAAGGCCACCCCATCTGGGAAACCACCAAAAGTACGGATCAGATAGGTCAGAATGCCTATCATAGCGCCGAAAATCAGGCGTCCGCGCAGGGTGGTGGATGCGGATACGGGATCCGTGGCAATGAAAAAGGCCCCTAGCATGGTCGCCCCTGAAAACAGGTGAATGAAGGGAGATGCAGCACCATCCGGACTGATGATGTAGCCAAGAAAGCTGATCACGAACAGGGATGACAACATGGCAACCGGAATTTGCCACTGAATAATCCGTAGTTTCAGCAGCACCATACCGCCCAGCAAGAAACCCAGATTGACCCAGGTCCAGCCGATACCCGCCAGTGTACCAAACACCGGGCTTTCCATCGCTTCTGATGCCGTATAACCGGCTTTCATCGCGGTTTTCAGGGTATCCAGCGGCGTGGCCATGGTGACGCCGTCAATGCCGTTACGCAGCTGGTGGACACTGAAGCCATCAGCCGTAAAGCCAGTGAAAATCACATGCAGGCTTTCCATCAGCGTTACCGGGTGGTCACTGATGGAAGCTGGCGGCAGCCAGGATGTCATCGGCACCGGGAAGGAGATCAACAGCACCACATAAGCGACCATGGCCGGATTAAACAGGTTCTGCCCCAGTCCGCCGTACAGGTGTTTGGCAATGATGATGGCAAAGATAATACCGATGACGGCTATCCACCAGGGTGCCAGAGGCGGGATGGACAGACCCAGCAAAATACCGGTCAGTAGGGCACTGTTGTCACGGATCTGACGAAGCGGGCGTTTTCGTAACGTCAGTATCAGGCATTCAGCCAGTACTGCCAGCGAACCTGCGAAAACAACCTGAAAGACAACCCCCCATCCAAAAAAATACCATTGTGCGGCAAATCCCAGGCCGCAGCAGAGCATGACATTTCGCATGATGTCATTGGTGCTGCGACGGCTGTGTGCATGGGGAGAACTGGCAATATTAAAAGCCACTACTTGTTTTCCTCGTTGGGTTTGTTGGTGTTTTCCGCGTGCTTCTCAGCGGCCTCTTTTTCTGCCGCCTGGGCTGCTTTACGGGCTTTGGCTCGGGCAATGGCTGCTGCGACGGCGGCTTTTTTCGCATCGGCCGGCGCGTCGGTTGTTGCCTGCGCATCAGGTGCCGCTTCAGCTGGTTTTTCGGCTTGCGGCTCTGGCTGTGATTCAGCCGCAGTCGCCTGGGCTGCTTTACGGGCTTTGGCACGGGCAATGGCGGCTGCGACGGCGGCTTTTTTTGCATCGGCCGGCGTGTCGGTTGTTGCCTGCGTATCAGGTGCCGCTTCAGCTGGTTTTTCGGCTTGCGGCATAACCTGAGATTCAGCCGCAGTGGCCTGGGCTGCTTTACGGGCTTTAGCACGGGCAATGGCGGCTGCTACCGCGGCTTTTTTCGCATCGGCCTGGGTGTCAGCTGTCGCCTGATCGGCGACTATATCAGCCGGTTCATCTGCTTGTGGCTCTGCCGGCAATTCAGCCGCTTGGAGCGCTTTACGGGCTTTGGCACGGGCGATGGCAGCTGCTACTGCGGCTTTTTTCGGATCGGCCGGCGCGTCAGCTGTGGCTCGATCGTCTGCAGCTGCGTTAGCCGGTTCGTCAGCTTGTGGCTCTGCCGGCAATTCAGCCGCTTGCGCAGCTTTACGGGCTTTGGCGCGGGCAATGGCAGCCGCGACAGCGGCTTTCTTCGGATCGGTCGGCGCGTCAGTTGTGGCTTGATCGTCTGCAGCTGTGTTCGCCGGTTCGTCAGCTTGTGGTTCAGCTGCCTGGGCCGTTTTACGGGCTTTGGCACGGGCAATGGCAGCCGCCACGGCGGCCTTTTTCGCATCGGCTTCCGACGGCTTGGCTGTTTCTGGCTCGGTGACCGGCGCTTTGGCTTCCGCCGCTGCTTTGGCGGCTTTCTGTTCACGGGCCTGGCGTTTCCGCGCTTCACGCAGTTTTGCCATGTCGCTGTTGTCTGGCAGCGTCGTGCCACCTGTCGATTGCGCTTTTGCCTGTGCCTCCGCTTGTTTGGCTTTGGCTTTGGCAATCGCGGCGGCCACGGCAGGTTTCACCTCAGCACCGGCATCGGCTTCTTTTTTCGCTTTTACCCGGGCAATCGCAGCGGCCACGGCATCATCGCCACCTTTGGCGGCCATGTCTTTACGGCGTTGTTCAGCCGCTTTCTGGAAGCGTTGCTCACGTTCTTCTTTTTCCCGTTCCATCCGGGCGTTCTTGGCCTCGAAGCGCTGCTTGGCACGCTCGGCACTGAGCGCATCCTGTTTTCTGTGGCGGATTTCCGCTTTGGCCTGACGGTAATAATGAACAAGAGGAATTTCGCTTGGGCAAACATAGGCACAAGCCCCGCATTCGATGCAGTCGAACAGATTGTATTCTTCACACTTGTCATAATCGCCGTCTTTGGCATACCACTGTAACTGCTGGGGTAACAGGGAAACCGGACACGCTTCTGCACAGGCAGTACAACGGATACAGGACATTTCATCGCCCGGCGCACTGAGCTCTTTGCGACTTGGCGCAAGTATGCAGTTAGCCGTTTTGGTGATGGGTACCTGAGTGTGCGGCAGGGTAAAGCCCATCATCGGGCCGCCCATAATGACGCGAGGCGCTTTTTTGTCGATTGTATAGCCATAGCGATTGAGCAATGCCTGCACAGGTGTGCCCAGTAAGGCCCAGGTATTACAGGGGGTACTGACGCTCTGGCCCGTGATGGTCACCACACGCTGAATCAGCGGCTCACCATCAATGACGGCTTTTTTAATGGCGTGTGCTGTGCCGATATTTTGCATCATGATGCCAATATCTGCCGGGATCCCCTGAGTCGGGACTTCTCTGCCGGTCAGAATTTTGATCAGCTGTTTTTCACCACCCGACGGGTATTTGGTCGGGATCACCCGGATCAGGATGTTGTCTGCTTCTTTCACCGTCTGGGTCAGTGCTGCAATAGCTTCCGGCTTATTGTCTTCAATCCCGATGACGGTCATTTTAGGTTTGAGGATATGGCTGATGATGCGGATACCTTCCACGATTTCGTCGGCATAGTCTTGCATCAGGCGATCATCGGCCGTGATGTAAGGCTCGCATTCAGCGGCGTTAATGATCAGCAGGTCAGTTTTGCCTGACGCGCTTTGCAGCTTACGCGCAGTGGGAAAGCCTGCGCCGCCCATGCCGGAAATACCGCAGCTGCGGATATGCTCAATCAGATCGGCTGGTTCGGTGTCCAGGTAGCTGGCAATGCTGTGTTTCGTGCCCCAGCGGTCTTTACCATCGGGTTTGAGGATGATACAGCGATCGGACAGACCGGAAGGGTGAGCAATGGTTCTTGCTTCAATCGCTGCAATAACACCGGATGTTGGTGCATGGACCGGGACGCTCAGAGCGACATCAGTATGCGTCAGCGCCTGGCCTTTCAGCACCTGATCACCTACAGCGACAGACAGACTGCCGACTGCGCCCAGATGCTGTTTGAGTGGGATGATTAGCTCATCCGGTAAGAAGGCTTGCGAAACCGGGTTTTGGTTTGACTGTGTCTTTTGTTCTGGCGGATGAATACCACCCGGAAAATCCCAAAGTTTTCCTAATTTGAGTTGTTCAATAATAGACAGCATGACGGTTATTCTACCTTATGACCGTGGTGCTCAGTGGCAGGAAGATTGACCACGGGTATTTGATCCAGGTTCCAGCGCCAGCTTTCAGGCGTCGATTCAACAGGGATCATCTCAATGCAATCCGTCGGGCAGGGGGCAACGCAGAGATCACAGCCGGTACACTCATCTTTGATCACCGTATGCAGGGCTTTGGTGGCACCCGCGATGGCATCAACCGGACAGGCCTGAATGCACTTGGTACAGCCGATACACATATCTTCATGAATAAAGGCCACTTTTTTAATGCTTTTTTCAGCATCATGGGCTGAGTCTTTGACTTCGACCCCCATTAAATCGGCCAGCTTTTCTATGGTCGCCTGTCCGCCCGGCGGGCATTTGTTGATGTCATCGCCATTGGCAATGGCCTCAGCATAAGGACGGCAGCCAGGATAGCCGCACTGACCACACTGGGTCTGCGGCAGGATCGCATCGATTTGTTCAACAACAGGGTCAGATTCCACTTTGAAGCGCACAGCAGCAAAGCCCAGGATCAGACCAAAAATCGCAGCAAGGACAGCGATTGCGATAATGGCAATTAAGATTCCGCTCATCATTACAGTTTAACCAGTCCGGTAAAGCCCATAAAGGCGAGCGACATCAGACCCGCCGTTATCATCGCAATGGATGCGCCTTTAAAAGGTGAGGGTACGTCGGCAGCTGCGATCCGTTCGCGCATGGCAGCAAAGAGCACGAGCACCAGAGAAAAACCAGCAGCGGCGCCAAATCCGTACACGACAGACTCAATGAAATTATGACGTTCATTGATATTGAGCAGAGCGACACCCAGAACGGCACAGTTGGTGGTGATTAAGGGCAGAAAAATGCCCAGTAACCGATACAAGGTCGGACTGGTTTTGTGTACCACCATTTCGGTGAACTGTACGACAACCGCAATCACTAGAATGAAACTGAGCGTACGCAGGTACTGAATGCCTAAAGGCTGCAAAATGTAAGCTTCGACCAGATACGCACACACAGATGCGAGTGTGAGGACAAACGTCGTGGCGAGCCCCATACCAATGGCTGTTTCCAGTTTTTTTGACACCCCCATAAACGGGCAGAGTCCGAGAAATTTGACCAAAACGAAGTTGTTGACCAGTACGGTGCCGATCAGAAGTAACAGGTATTCCGTCATACCAACTTTTTTATGCTTGCCAGTGATCGGTCCATTATCTGCCTTTGTGACGGCTATAACAACTCCTCAGCAAAAGGGTTTTTCAAGTTTGTTGCTCTTTTGACCAAATTGAGGCCTAAATCAGTTCCAAATCGGAACGTATCAAAAGAGTAAAATAGGACTTGATCTTTGTTAAACCAGAAGCGACAAGGGGTTGGGGGACTTATCCACGGAAACTGTGGATAACTGTGTTGATTGTGTTCGGGGAAGTGATAAATCAGGCATCGCCTTGATGAGTGATTTATTTGTAATCGATATCATTGCGTGGCGATAAGCTGCTGTTTCAGAGGAACAAGAATAGAGACAACAAAGATGAGAAAATCAAGTTAGAATTTTAGCTCTACATCAAGTTTCGTATTCAGACGATTGTGAATGAAAAAATGCGGTTTGAGGATAAGCTGTGGATGGTTAACTATTCGCAGCGCGTATATTTTCGCTGGGAATTTGACATGATTTATCACTTTTTTGACAGTGAACTGCCAGCAAGGAGCTTACTGAGGCGCATGATGTTACGTCGACATTTTGTCAGGGTCAATAGCTGATTTCACCTTTCTTGGTTGACAAGTTGATTGGTGCCCTCACAATGGAATCAGATCCAATTCCCTGAACTTTTCGGATGATGTCATGAGTAAATCCTTCAAACTGGCTTCTGCATTTGCCCCGGCCGGGGATCAGCCAACAGCCATACAACAGTTACTGGAAGGGCTGGAGTCCGGCCTGGCACACCAGACTTTGCTGGGTGTGACTGGCTCAGGAAAAACATTTACGATGGCCAATGTTATTGCCAGCGCAGACAGACCGACGCTGATACTCGCACCGAATAAGACGCTGGCGGCGCAACTTTACGGGGAAATGAAGGAATTCTTTCCTGAGAATGCGGTTGAGTACTTTGTCTCTTACTACGATTATTATCAGCCAGAGGCTTATGTTCCCTCTACGGATACCTTCATAGAAAAAGATTCTTCTGTAAATGCACATATTGAACAGATGCGTTTATCCGCCACGAAAGCGCTAATGGAACGCCGGGATGTGGTGATTATTGCTTCTGTCTCGGCGATTTATGGTTTGGGCGATCCTGACTCTTATCTGAAAATGATGTTGCATGTACGGCGTGGCGACATGCTGGATCAGCGAGATATTCTGCGGCGGTTGGCAGAATTGCAGTACACACGCAATGATCTTGCTTTTGAGCGCGGCAACTTTCGGGTGAGAGGCGAGGTGATCGATATCTTTCCTGCTGAATCCGATCATGACGCGATTCGTATTGAGCTGTTTGATGATGAAGTGGACTGCATCAGCCGGTTTGATCCGCTGACTGGCGCAATTATTCAAAAAGATATGCCGCGGGCAACGATTTACCCGAAGACCCACTATGTCACACCACGCGAGCGTATTCTTGAAGCGGTTGAAAACATCAAAGTCGATCTGGCGATTCGTCGTCAGCAGCTCCTTGACAATCATAAGCTGGTGGAAGAGCAACGCATTACTCAGCGTACGCAGTTTGATCTGGAAATGATGCATGAGCTTGGCTTCTGCTCAGGTATCGAAAACTATTCACGCTATCTCAGTGGCCGTGCCGAAGGCGAGCCGCCGCCAACGCTTTTTGATTACCTGCCGCCCGATGGTTTGCTGATTATTGATGAGTCGCATGTGACTGTGTCTCAGATAGGTGCGATGTACAGGGGGGACCGTTCCCGCAAGGAAAATCTCGTTGAGTACGGCTTCCGCCTTCCTTCCGCCCTTGATAACCGGCCTTTAAAGTTTGAAGAGTTCGAATCCCTGGCGCCTCAGACGATTTATGTCTCTGCGACGCCGGGTGATTATGAAAAAGAGAAATCCGGTAACGATATTGCTGAGCAGGTTGTCCGTCCGACAGGGTTGCTGGATCCTGTGATTGAAGTCAGGCCGGTATCGACTCAGGTTGATGATTTGTTGTCGGAAATCCGACTTCGGACAGCCATAAATGAACGGGTGCTGGTGACCACCCTGACCAAACGTATGGCCGAGGATCTTACTGAATACTTAGATGAGCATGGGGTCAGGGTCAGATACCTGCATTCAGATATAGATACAGTCGAGCGGGTTGAGATCATTCGTGATTTGCGCTTGGGTGAATTTGATGTGCTGGTGGGGATTAACCTGCTGCGGGAAGGTCTGGATATGCCGGAAGTATCTTTAGTCGCGATTCTGGATGCGGATAAAGAAGGTTTCCTGCGCTCAGAGCGTTCACTGATCCAGACCATTGGCCGGGCTGCACGCAACCTGTCCGGCAAAGCCATTCTGTATGCCGACCGCATCACAGGGTCAATGCAGCGCGCAATCTCTGAAACCGAGCGCCGCCGTGAGAAGCAGGATGCGTATAACCGGGAAAGAGGTATCGTACCTAAGGCTCTGAATAAGCAGGTTGCGGATATCATGGAACTGGGTAAAGGACGTACTCGCCGAGCCAGTAAAGCGGAGCAGCTACATCAAGTGGCAGAGCGCCGGGGCAGCTATAACCTGATGACTCCGCAGGAACTGGAAACTGAAATCCAGAAACTGGAAGCGCAAATGTATGATATGGCACAGGAACTGGAGTTTGAGAAAGCGGCGCAGTTACGCGATCAGATTCATTCACTTCGCGAGCAGTTTATCGCGAACAGCTGAAGCGGTTTTTCCCGCCCGGGGGTGGCGTTCTGCCGCCCTTGATGAAATGCAGCCAAAAAAAAAAGCCAACCGTAAATTGTTCGGTTGGCATCATTGTTTAAGTGAAAATATTCCACAAACAACGTCAGTTGGCTAGGTTGACTCTATCAGAGTCGGTTATATTAATGCAGCAAGCGTGCCAACTTTTCAAAGTGTCTCGAAAAGTGATTATTTGGGATTTCTGGTCACCATCTCAGCACAAAAAAGTTATACTAGAACTAGCTTTTTGCATTTTGCAAACCGATTTGCAATGCGAAATGGTAAATTGGTAAGAATACATCAGTCAGCAGGCAGCAATTTTTTCTATTGATTACAATGAGATCAGGGAACTGCGTCGGAGGATAAATGGATAACAAGCTGAAAGTACGACAAGTACTGATGGTAGAAGATACTGCATCAGTTGCGGCCTTGTATAAATCCTACCTTAATCCGTTAGGGTTAGACGTCAAAATAGTCGGTACCGGTGCTGAAGCGCTGGCTGCGATGAAAGACTCGGTGCCTGAGCTGGTACTGTTAGATTTGCGCTTGCCTGATATGACAGGGATGACGGTTCTTGAGCAGGTACGCAAGCAACACCCTAAGTTACCCGTGGTGATCATGACGGCGCATGGCTCGATTGATGTTGCTGTGGAAGCGATGCGTTTTGGTGCCAAGGATTTCCTGATTAAGCCCTGCGAAGCGGATCGGCTGCGTATTACGGTGAATAATGCGCTGAAGAATGACAAGAACGACAATACAGCAATGTCAGTGACTCAGGGGGCGCAATATCAAGGCTTTATCGGAACCAGCCTGCCCATGCAGGCGGTGTACCGTGTGATAGAGTCAGCCGCTTCCAGTAAAGCAACCGTGTTTATTACCGGTGAAAGCGGAACCGGGAAGGAAGTGTGCGCTGAAGCGGTTCACGCCGCAAGTCCGCGAGCGAATAATGCTTTTGTCGCTTTGAACTGTGCTGCTATTCCCAAAGAGCTGATCGAAAGTGAATTGTTCGGTCATGTCAAAGGCGCGTTTACCGGTGCGCTGACAGAAAGACAAGGCGCAGTTGAGCTGGCAAACAAAGGCACTTTGTTTTTGGATGAGCTTTGCGAAATGGATTTGGAATTGCAAAGCAAATTGTTACGGTTCATCCAGACCGGTACGTTCCAGAAGGTGGGATCTTCTGTCACCAGTTCCGTTGATGTTCGCTTTGTGTGTGCGACAAACCGTAATCCCTGGGAAGAGGTGAAACAAGGTCGTTTCCGCGAAGATCTGTATTACCGTCTGCATGTGATTCCGATCAGTCTGCCACCGCTTCGGGATCGCAGCGACGATGTCCTTGAAATTGCTCATGCTTTACTGGGGCACATATCAGTGGAAGAAGGCAAGCGCTTCAGTCGCTTTTCACCCGAGGTGATTGAGCGCTTCCGTCAGCACTCCTGGCCCGGGAATGTGCGCGAGTTGCAAAACGTTATCCGTAACATTGTTGTGCTGAATGATGGTGAAGAAGTGCTCATTCAGATGCTCCCTTTCTCCCTAAAGCAAGTTTCTGGCGTTGAAATTGCATCAGTTAACCCTGTGTCCACATCATCTTTACCGGAACCAGGAACGGTTATCCATGCTTTGGATAGTTTGTCCGTTGTGAGTCCCAGTCAGATTGAACCATTGTGGAAGGTAGAAAAGCGGACAATACAGTCAGCAATCGCAGCCTGTGACGGGAATATTCCCAGAGCTGCTGGTTTACTGGAAGTCAGCCCCTCTACCATCTATCGAAAATTACAGGCTTGGCAAGAGGCCGAGAGTAGTCAAAGGGAGAAAGAATAAATGACTGCCATGATTAATGAAGCAACATTACAACGCTTGGCTGTTGAAGTTGGCCAGGAAACTGTTGCACTCTTGCTTGAAGTTTTCAGCGGCGAGTTAGAGCAATATTTACAGCAACTGACTGAGCAGCCAAGTGTGATGCAGATCCGGGAAATCAGCCATGCGATCAAAAGCAGCGCAGCCAGTTTTGGTGCGGATGAACTAGCCCAAATGGCGCAGGAATGTGAATCAAGAGTTAAACAGGGACAAGAGACCTGGGTCAACGATCACCTACCTGAGCTGCAACAGCTGGTGGGTGATATGGCGCAACAATATCGACACTTAGCGTCGAATCAGGAGGCTTTCAACCGCATTTTTTAATTTCTGTCGGTCATGGCGCCATTCATGGTTGCGGGAGGCAAACTCCCCAACCACCTGGTCATAGGCTTCATTCAGCTCTGGCCTGTGTTTGTCCGACAGCACGCCGTCAATTTTTCTTCCCCCCATTGCCCTTTCGCACCAGTGCAACATGGTCTCTAGCGACATGCTGCCTGCCGGCCCTTTTTCTTTATCCAGATTGGCAATGAAATAGACAGGTGCGTTGCAGACTTTCAGCTCATGGGCGAGGTCATTTAACAAAAGCGGCGGCATGATACTGGTCAGAAAACTGCCCGGTCCAAGCAGGACCAGATCCGCTTCTTTAATGGCGATTAATGCTTCTTTTGTCGCGGGCACAGAAGGCTCGATGAACAAGCGTTTTGGGATCTGCTGCAGCTCATCAATGCTGGTTTCACCACTAATGATCTGACCATCGGGTAACCAGGCTGCCAGATCGGTCGGGTGCTCCGACATCGGGAGGATCTGAGTTTCTACATGCAGGATTTCCCGGATCAGGTTAATGGCTTCAAGCGGACGAATGCATAAGTTGTCTAATGCAGTCAAAATGAGATTGCCAAGATTATGCCCGTTCAGATCGCCGTTCCCTCTGAACCTGTATTCAAATAACATCGAGCCAATCGAAGGTTCGGTAATTAACTGATTGATACAGTTTCGGGTATCCCCCCAGGCAATGCCGCCCATGGAAGCCCTGATACGCCCGGTTGAGCCGCCATTGTCTGTGGTTGCCACTATGCCTGTAACATGAGAACCGAAGCTGGACAGGGAAGACAGAATTCGGCCCAGGCCGTGTCCACCGCCGATAGCGACAATTTTGGCAGAGGATGGAGATACAAGACTGCTCATAAGTAAAGGAATGCTCGTGATTGAATCGTGTGCTGAATGGGAGTGTACCCAAGGGGAGACGGGTGGGAAAGCGGCATTGTGCTGCAGAAGGGTAAAATGTGCAGCCAGCACACATTTCTGTGCTGGCCGGCTCAAGGTTCAGTGGTTTTGCTGCATGATGCTCTGAAGATAATCGTACGTATTCAGGCAATTTGGCGCTGTCAGTAAGGCCTGCTTCTGAAATGCCGGCAACGGCAGCAATTCCAGCCAGCGCTGACACAACCAGCTTAAGTTGTTCAGGTATTTGGTCTGGTGCAGTTTGTCCAGCTCAGGGTGATTGTTAAACATCACCTGCAGCTTTTCAGCCAGTGGTTGCTGATCATCGCGCAGTGTCATATCCGGCCACTGGGGGATATCCTCAGGTTCAGCATAAAATACGCCATTATCAGCCTGATTGAGAGATTTTATCCTGAAGTTGCTGTGGCCGTATAAGGTCGCGATCAAAGCACCATCCTGACTGGAAATGTCAAAATCTTCGACAGTGACTCGCGTGCCTATGTAGCAAAAATGCTGGCCATGTTCATCCTCATCGAACATGCAGATACCGAAACCATTTTCCGATGCCAGGGCAACTTTGAATGTCTCCATCTGGCTGCCCGGCGGGATACGTACTGGGATCCGACCGCCTGGCAGGATGTGACGCTGTTGAAATATCAGTGGGATCATGTCACTCATTGTCGGCTCCAATTTTTTCATTTTAGTTGGTGTTTGGTCTCATCGACGTTGCTTAACATACCCACTGCAAATTGGATGCCGGATTTTCATCTGCAGTATAGCGCTGTCATAAATTTGCCACTGTTTTGAAATGCAAATCGCTTTGCAAATTGCAAATATCTCTCTGCAAATTGCACGAACAGACAGCATAACTGTTTGCGGACATCTTACTTATGATTGGCGATGATTTTCATTGCAGCATCACTGGGTAACAGTTCTAAATGGTTTTGCTCGTCAAAATACCAGCCCTTGATTAACCCTTTGCTTCTCATATCGGTAAAGCTGTCTATGACCTGTTTGGCCTGACTGCGGGCAAGATGGGCATCAATCCCTTCTTCCCGTTGCAGATACAATGCAATGTCTTCAACAGTCGCAGATTCTACAATGTCCGACATAACCCCTCCCTGTACCATTCGATCAGCTTAAAGAGACTACTCCTTAGTAGTATTGTCGCTTCTGTCGGCCAGGGGTAGACTTAAAAAGGTAATTCTCAATTATTTGTCAATCAGAGCTAAACTCTGGTAATGTGAAATTACAACGCTGTTGTGTGTTTTCTGTGAAGAGTGTGAAAATTCTTTGTAAAATATTCTGACGCATAACTGCCATCAAAACTCCGAGCGGCTCTCTTCTAAGTCATGAAGACATAACGGAATCGTCCATGATAAGAGGGTGTCGCCAGTGACCGGCCTGTGCTGGTTTCACTCAGGGTGAGTTCAGAAATGAGCTGGCCTCCCGTATTTGGAAAGGTGTTCCGTGGCGAAACAATTTGAAGATAACTTCCAGCGCAAATTTTATTATTTGCGTCTGTCAATCACTGATGTCTGTAACTTCAGGTGTACCTACTGTCTGCCTGATGGTTATCATCCTGAGCAGGGGAAAAAGCCCTCTTTCCTGACCTTGGACGAGATCCGCCGTATCACGTCGGCCTTTGCTGACTGCGGTACGACCAAAGTCAGGATTACCGGCGGCGAACCCAGTTTACGGCGGGATTTTACCGACATCATTCATACAGTTGCTTCACAGCCTGGTATCGAAAAAGTGGCAACCACCACCAACGGATACCGGATGGAGAAGCAAGTCCAGCAATGGCGCCAGGCCGGACTGACGAATATTAATGTCAGTGTCGATAGTCTGGATCCCCGCCAGTTCCATCTCATTACCGGTGAAAATCTGTTTCATCAGGTGATGCGTGGTATTGATGCTGCCTTTGAAGCCGGCTATGAGCAGATCAAAGTCAATACTGTGCTGCTCAAAGGCATGAATGCCGAGCAGTTACCGCAGTTTCTGGCCTGGATAAAAGATCGCCGGATTCAGCTGCGTTTTATTGAGCTGATGCAGACCGGTGAGATGGATGAGCTGTTCAGCAAACGCCATGTGTCCGGTGTCAGTATTCGTAATGCGCTGATAGCCAATGGCTGGCTACTGAAACCACGCGGCTTGAACGATGGTCCGGCGCAGGTGTTCTATCATCCGGATTATCTGGGCGAGATCGGCCTGATCATGCCTTATGAAAAAGGCTTCTGTACGACCTGTAACCGTTTGAGAGTGTCGGCGCGGGGGAAATTGCACCTTTGTTTGTTCGGTGATCATGGTGTGGAACTGCGGGATTTACTGGCCAGCGATCATCAGCACGACGCGTTGATCGCCAGAATCCGCGGTGGGCTGACAGAAAAATCCGTCAGTCATTACTTGCAGGATGGCGTGACAGGTATGACACCTCATCTGGCTTCTATCGGCGGCTGACGCAGTTTTCCCAGATTCAACATAAAAGAGATACACATGACAGAACTGACTCATATTAATGCGTCCGGCGAAGCGAATATGGTGGACGTATCGGAAAAAGCTGAAACCGTTCGTGAAGCGAAAGCAGAAGCTTTCGTCACCATGTCGGATCAAACACTGCAATTGATTGTCTCCGGCCAGCATCACAAAGGTGATGTGTTCGCGACCGCCAGAATTGCAGGTATTCAGGCGGCAAAGAAAACCTGGGATTTGATCCCGCTTTGCCATCCATTGTTGCTCTCGAAAGTCGAAGTGCAGCTAGAGGCCCAGCCTGAGCTGAACCGGGTACGTATTGTGTCGACCTGTAAGCTGGCAGGAAAAACCGGTGTTGAGATGGAAGCCCTGACGGCGGCATCGGTGGCGGCGTTGACTATCTATGATATGTGTAAAGCCGTACAGAAAGACATGGTAATAGGCCCGGTCAGATTACTGGAAAAACGCGGCGGAAAATCCGGCGATTTTCAGGTTTCGACGGCGGACCAGGGAGAGGGATGATGATTAACGTGCTATTTTTTGCGCAAGTGCGCGAGTTGATCGGTGAAGATCAGTTGCAAGTGCCATTTGAGTATTCAACCGCTGAAGATTTACGTGCTTTTTTGTCATCGCGCGGTGAGAAATGGGCGCTGGCGCTGGATAACGATAAATTGTTAGTGGCCGTCAATCAGACGATTTGCCCGCTGAATACCTTGCTGAACGACGGCGATGAAGTGGCCTTTTTTCCACCGGTTACCGGGGGGTGAACGATGACAGATAAAATTCGGGTCCAGGCCGAGAATTTCAGTGTCGCTGAAGAATATGAAGCCTTGGCCGGGGGAAACCAGGCCGGTGCTGTGGTGACTTTCGTCGGAAAAGTCAGAGACATGAATCTGGGTGAATCCGTGTCGAGCCTGACGCTGGAACATTATCCCGGTATGACGGAAAAGTCGTTGTTATCCATTGTTGAACAAGCGAAGTCACGGTGGCCGGTTTTGGCTGCGACTGTCATCCATCGGATCGGTGAGTTAACCGCTGGCGACCAGATTGTGTTTGTCGGGGTATCCAGCGCGCACCGGGGAGCCGCTTTTCAAGCCTGCGAATTCATTATGGATTATCTGAAAACCGAGGCGCCTTTCTGGAAAAAAGAGGTCAGGGAAGGTGAAACAACCTGGGTTGATGCCCGCGAAACAGACCAGCAAGCCAGGCAGCGCTGGCAAAAATGAATGTTAAAAACTCTGGTTAATAGGTGTGTCTTCCATCGTCTGTTTTTGTGTAGAGATAAACACCTATTAATCTTCCCACCTTAGTGAAACCTTTCTTATTCTTTCGTTATTCTATACTTTCCACCCAGTATTCTGTTTTGTGGTGTTATTTCATATTCATTTAAAATGCATATCTTTCCCGGAAAAATGCATATCAAGTGTATAAAACCAGTCCCTTATCATGCGGGCGAAATTTTGCTCTATTCATGTTTGTAAACACAGTATTAACAACGTGAAGGGTGAAAAATGACACTTTTTTAATGTAGCCGGATGACCGCTTATTCATAAAGTTCAAAAAAATATTTATATCTTTTTGATTCTTATTTGTTAGGTCTTATAACCAAAAGCCATTAAGTTTGGGTTCAGCTTTGTGAATCAAATGATAACCTCCATTCAATGTAACCCTTATCATTTGGGTTTTTATTTTACTTGTGTGATTAATTATTCACGGTGGATCGTGATCACACTTTCTTTTTTGGTGGTTTTTTATACTGGGTTGTTGCATTCCTGTTGAAATGTTCTGTTGCACCGCTGTTCAGTGCCTGTTAAGTTTTTGTCGTCCTTGGATGGGGCTAAATAACACAAAATCGTTACAGGAATGTAAAATGAAAAAGACACTTTTAGCAGTAGCAATCCCTACCTTATTGATTGCCAACACAGCGAATGCTTATGAATTGATCAACGAAGAAGGAAAGTTCGTTGATTTTTATGGTCAGCTGCGTACTCAGTTGGAAAAGAAAGAAGATACAGACGTTACCTTGAACGCGGGTTCTTCGCGTGCCGGTGTGAATGCCAAATATGCCGTAAACGAAGACTTAGATGTAGTCGGTTCTGTCGAGTTCGGTGTGGGTTATTCTGAAGGTTCATACGATATTAAAAACCGTCTGCATTTTGCAGGTTTTGCTACCCAAGCTGGTACTTTTACGTTTGGTCGTCAATTAGTTTCTGCTGATGATGTGTGGGGTGCAGATTATTCGTACTTCTTTGGTGGTACAGGTATCGCTCTGACTTCGGAAAAGCTTTCTGGTGGTAAGCATGATTCAGCGATTAAGTACAAGTTTGAAGGTGAAAACTTCTGGGTAAACTCTACTTATGGCTTATCCGAAGATGACTCAAACCAAGAGCTGGCTGAGCTATTCTTAGGTACAAGTGTTGCTGGCTTCAATCTGCATGTTGGTGGTGGTTATAACCGAGACAAATCTTTAGCGCTGGGTAAGGCGGTTACAACGTCAACTGTACCAACTGATAATGATCAAGATGGCACAATTGATGCGAATAGCTTCGCAACAGTAAGCACTTCTACTGATATTACTGCTGATATCAAAAACACTTACTTTGAAGGTACTGTTGAGCGTTCATTTGGTCCAGCACTTGTCGGTTTGACATATAACAATGGCTCTTTTGAGCAAGAAGGTACTAACCGTACTCTGGATGTGGACACTATTATGTTAGCTACGTCTTATAGCGTTGCTAGCAATGCCAGCATCTACGGTGGTTACGAATTTACTAACTTTGATGCTCAAGATGGTACTACAAGCCTGTCTGAAGATTACACTGTAATCTACTTGGGTGGTGTGTATCACCTAAACAGCTGGTCTCGTGTATACGCTGAATACGGTTATGCAGACGGCGCAACATTGAGCTATGCAAATGATGAAGCGAACATTAATGTTGCTCGTGGCGTGAAAGATGCTGAGAGCTCATTCGCTGTCGGTTACCGCGTTTACTGGTAATCCCTCCGCGTAACCGCAGTTCGTAACTTGCAAATACTACTGCCTTTGAACCCGGTGCCATGGTGCCGGGTTTATGTTTATCAGCAGGTTACAACAACAAAAAAGTTTAAAACAAAAAATGGCCCCAGGTTTGGGGCCATTTCATTCGCTTAAGAGCAAACAAAAACTCTTAAATGCTTACTTAATACCTTCTTCTTCTTTCACTTTACGCGCTGGTGGCATGTAGCCATGACGGACTCGTGAAGGGCTGGGGCGTGATGCGCCGCCGGCTGGTCTCATAGTTGCACTCTCGATCACTAACGGAAATATTCAGGAACAGCTTCATTGGCATTTGCCTTTACTGCGACCAGTAGAATAGCCCTGCCAATATCGGTGATATTAGCGCTAAAAATCTGGCTGAGATACTTGAAAGTTGCGCTGAAAAGGGGATGTGAAAACAAAATCTAACAGCGTTTTTTTTATGCGCTTTTGTTCTTAAAACCTACCTCCGGCAGAGCATGAAATTTTGTGCCATATTTAATATCTGCGGAAAACGGCCGTGGTCGTGATTGCGCCCATTTTGAAGGCGTAATTGTTTTTACCAACCTGAAATCTTAATGCAGCCAATCACACATTGATTTCCTGCATTCACAAAGGAGGGGGTATGAAGCACAGACGCGTATCGAACAGACGAGTAAAGCAAATTCTGGAAGATGCAGGCATTAGAGACCCATTTTCTGATCACATACATGATGATCGAGACATGCAGCGAGAAAGAAAAAGTGAGGCATTTGATGATGCTCACTCACAGTTAAGCACTGAATCCGATCGAAAATAACCCTTTTATTGTATTCAAAAGCGCCAAATATGGCGCTTTTTTTATTGAGATTGATCAAGCTTTTAATTATCACGTGTTGCACATTTGTTAATTATGAATATTGGGCAACATAAAATCATGCATTTTTGACTTAATATGTCATTAAATTGCACGATTATTCATGTTGTTGGCATGTTTAGCTACATTAACTGTTAACATTGAATAAAGTGGATGAAACATCTAACCCTGGATTCATCGTCGAGATTTTTATCTTTTTTGTGCTTTTTTACGAGGTGTGTTCGCTGTTTTGTGATGATTTTATGGCAAATATTGTTAGTTACTGTTAAAGTTTTCAACCAATTCTTCGGCTGTTTCATTATTGTTAATTGGAATAACAATGCATGATAACGGTTACAGTGAACCCGGTCGGAGAAAGTCATGGACGCAATGAAATAATGTATTGGAGATAATGCATGTTGAAGAACAAAATTACTCAGGCACTTCTGCTTGGCGCGGGTGTTTCTGTTGCAGTTGCTTCATTTTCTGCAATGGCCGCAAATGTACCGGCTGGTGTGAAACTGGCTGAGAAGCAAGAACTGGTACGTGGTAATGGTACTGAGGTTGCTTCTATCGACCCGCACAAAACGGAAGGTGTGCCGGAGTCCCACGTGATTCGCGATTTGCTGGAAGGTCTGGTTAACCAGGATGGTGACGGAAATACAGTTCCAGGGGTTGCTGAAAGCTGGGAAACCAAAGATAACCGCACATTTATTTTCCACCTGCGCAAAGATGCTAAATGGTCGAACGGCGATCCTGTCACCGCAGGTGACTTCGTCTATAGCTTCAAGCGTGCCGTAGATCCTGCGACTGCTTCCCCTTATTCATGGTATCTGGAAATGACCACCATGAAGAATGCCGCCGACATTATTGCCGGAAAGAAAGATAAAGACACGCTGGGTGTTTTTGCACAAGATGACAACACACTGCGTATTGAGCTTGAGCAAGCGGTTCCTTACTTTGTGAAGATGATGGGCCACACCACGGTGAAGCCAGTTAACCAGAAAGTGGTTGAAAAATTTGGTGATGACTGGACTAAGCCAGAAAACTTCGTAGGGAACGGCGCTTATGTGCTGGACAACTGGGTAGTGAATGAACGCATCGAAATGAAGCGTAACCCTTACTACTGGGATAACGAGAACACTGTTATCAATAAAGTGACTTACCTGCCAATCGAAAACCAGGTTGCTGAAATGAACCGCTTCCTGGCGGGTGAGATTGATATCACCAATGAACTGCCGAATGAGCATTTCCGTCGTCTGGAAAAAGAACATCCTGAAGATGTGGCTATCTCGGGTAACCTGTGTTCTTACTACTACGGCTTTAATAACGCGAAGGCACCATTTGATGATGTACGTGTGCGTAAAGCCCTGTCTTTTGCAATTGACCGTGACATCATCACCAAAGCACTGCTGGGCCAGGGCCAGAAACCGGCTTATTTCCTGACACCGGAAATCACTGCTGGGTTTGATCCGGTTGCGCCTGAGTATGCGGGTATGACGCAGAAAGAGCGTGTGGCAAAAGCGAAAGAACTGCTGAAAGAAGCAGGCTTTGACAGCAGCAACCCCCTGAACTTTACCCTGCTTTATAACACCTCTGAAAACCACAAGAAGATTGCAGTTGCCATCGCCTCAATGTGGAAGAAGAGCCTGGGTGTGACTGCTGAGCTGGAAAACCAGGAGTGGAAAACCTATCTGGACAACCGTCGTCAGGGTAACTTCTCTGTCACCCGTGCCGGTTGGTGTGGTGACTACAATGAAGCATCGAGCTTCCTGTCTCTGATGCAAAGCAACAACTCTTCAAACGATCCTCGCTATCACAGCAAAGCGTACGACGACATCATGGCGAAAGCGCTTGACTCAACTTCAGATGCTGAGCGTGAAGCACTGTACGTCGAAGCAGAAAAACTGCTGGCGAAAGATATGCCAATCGCGCCTATCTATCAGTACGTGAAAGCGCGTCTTGTGAACCCGAAAGTGGGTGGTTACCCACGTAATAATGCGGAAGACAAGATGTTCACCAAAGACATGTACATCATTGCTGAATAATAAACAGCAAGAATCAAAAATATAAGACTAGTCCGCATCTCCACCTGACCAGGTCCGGAGATGCGGCAATTCTGTCACAGCTATTAGTCGGTAACAATTATGATTAAATTTGTTGCAAAACGGATTTTTGAGGCGATCCCAACGCTGTTGGTGCTGATCACAATCTCATTTTTCCTGATGCGCTTCGCGCCGGGTAATCCGTTCTCAAGTGAGCGCCCACTTCCGCCGGAAGTAATGGCAAATATAGAAGCTAAGTACGGCTTGGATAAACCTGTTTTCGAACAGTACACCACCTATCTGGGGAATATTTTGCAGGGCGACTTTGGCCCGTCTTTTAAATATAAAGATTTCAGCGTGAATGAGCTGGTTCAGGATGCTCTGCCGGTTTCTGCAAAAATTGGCTTCTTTGCCTTTGTGTTTGCGCTGGTGATGGGGGTGACAGTCGGTACGCTTGCTGCACTCAAGCAAAATACCTGGCTTGATTATCTGATCATGTCGACAGCCATGGCCGGGGTGGTGATGCCATCCTTTATTCTGGCACCGGTTCTCATTTATATCTTTTCAATTCATATGCAATGGTTGCCTGCTGGCGGCTGGCAGGATGGCTCGATTCAATTCATGCTGCTGCCGATGTTGGGGATGGCACTGCTGTATGTGGCGACCTTTGCCCGGATTACCCGGGGCAGCATGATTGAAACACTGAACAGTAACTTTATCCGGACTGCCCGTGCTAAAGGCCTGAGCTACCCGTATATCGTTATCAAACATGCGCTCAAGCCGGCGTTGTTGCCTGTTGTCTCATACATGGGGCCGGCTTTCGTCGGTATTATCACAGGCTCTGTGGTGATTGAAACCATCTTCGGTCTGCCGGGCATTGGCAAGCTGTTCGTCAACGCAGCCTTCAACCGTGATTACTCACTGGTGCTCGGTATTACGATTCTGATTGGTACGCTGACCATTCTGTTCAACGCGATTGTTGATATTGTTCTGGCGTATATCGATCCGAAAATCCGCTACTAAGGAAGCTGACCGATGATGTTAACTAAAAAAGAAAACGTAAACGCGGTAGAGAAGTTTTCAGAGCAGCTGGAAATTGAAGGCCGCAGTCTGTGGCAGGATGCCCGTACTCGATTTACACGTAACAAAGCGGCGATGGTCAGCCTGGCCATTCTGTTTTTGATCTGTCTGGCTGTGATTTTCGGACCAATGTTCAGCCAGTATGCTTTTGATGATACGGATTGGTACGCATTGCATGCTGCGCCAAGCTTTGGCCCTGAGGGTCACTTGTTTGGCACAGACAGCCTGGGACGTGATCTGTATACGCGTACCCTGATCGGCGGCCGTATTTCATTGATGGTTGGTGTGCTGGGCGCTCTGGTTGCTGTGGTTATCGGCACCTTGTACGGCGCCACTTCCGGCTTTATTGGTGGCCGTACCGACCGCGTCATGATGCGTATTCTGGAAATTCTGTACTCGATTCCGTTCATGTTCTTCGTGATCGTTCTGGTGACCTTCTTCGGCCGTAATATCATGCTGATCTTTGTGGCGATTGGTGCGATTTCCTGGCTGGATATGGCGCGTATCGTGCGGGGTCAGACATTGTCACTGCGCAGCAAGGAATTTATTGAAGCGGCCCATGTCTCTGGTGTCAGCCGCTGGAATATCATTACACGCCATATCGTGCCGAATGTTCTGGGTATTGTTGCTGTGTATTCAACACTGCTGGTCCCCCAGATGATTCTGACCGAATCTTTCCTGAGCTTCCTTGGTCTGGGTGTACAGGAACCTATGACAAGCTGGGGTGCCCTGCTGCAAGAAGGGGCACAAACAATGGAAATTGCCATCTGGCAGCTGTTGTTCCCTGCGTTATTTATGGTCCTGACGTTATTCTGCTTTAACTATGTGGGTGACGGTCTGCGCGACGCGCTGGATCCGAAAGACAGATAAACCAAGGAATATTGATTGCCGCTGTTCAGGTGACCTTGCTGGAACACTGACTGCACGGCGGCAAGATAAGGAAGTGAAAGATGAGCTTATTAGATGTCAAAGATCTGCGCGTAGAATTCACCACGCAAGACGGGATTGTCACCGCAGTAAATGATTTGAATTTTTCTCTGAACCAGGGGGAGACTCTGGGGATCGTGGGAGAGTCGGGTTCAGGCAAAAGCCAGACCGTGTTCTCTATTATGGGCCTGCTTGCCAAGAACGGTAAGATCAGCGGTAGCGCGAAATTTGAAGGCCGTGAAATCCTGAATCTGCCTGAGCGTGAACTCAATAAGATCCGTGCCGAGCAGATTGCGATGATTTTCCAGGACCCGATGACATCGCTGAACCCTTACATGAAAGTCAGCGATCAGCTGATGGAAGTCCTGATGCTGCATAAAGGCATGGGACGGGCTGAAGCGTTCGAAGAAAGTGTGCGTATGCTGGATGCGGTGAAAATTCCGGAAGCACGTAAGCGAATTACCATGTACCCGCACGAGTTCTCCGGCGGTATGCGTCAGCGTGTAATGATCGCAATGGCCTTGCTGTGCCGTCCGAAACTGCTGATTGCCGATGAACCAACGACAGCGCTGGATGTGACCGTTCAGGCGCAAATCATGGATTTGCTCAACGAGCTGAAAAGTGATTTCAACACTGCCATTATCATGATCACCCATGATCTGGGCGTGGTGGCCGGTAGCTGTGACAAAGTACTGGTCATGTATGCTGGCCGTACCATGGAATATGGCAAAATCGATGAGATTTTCTATCAACCCGCTCACCCTTACACCGAAGGTCTGCTCAAAGCGATTCCCCGTCTGGATACCGAAGGCGAAGAACTGCCGACCATCCCGGGTAATCCGCCAAACTTACTGCGTCTGCCTGTGGGCTGCCCGTATCAGGAGCGTTGCCACCGTGTCAGCAGTCGCTGTTCACAGGAAGCCCCTTCACTGGAGCCTTTTGCTGAAGGTCGTTTACGTGCATGTTTTTCTGATGTGGGGACGTGGTAATGCAAGCCGAAAAGAAAGTTTTACTCGATATTAAAGATCTCAAAGTGCACTTCAACATAGCGCCAAAATCAGCCTGGCCCTGGACCAAACCGCTCAAGCTGAAAGCTGTTGACGGTGTCGGAATTCGTTTGTACGAAGGCGAAACGCTGGGTGTTGTGGGTGAGTCGGGCTGTGGTAAGTCGACTTTTGCCCGTGCTGTGATTGGTCTGGTGCAAGCCACAGAAGGCAATGTGGTCTGGCTGGGGCAGGACCTGACCAAGCTGGAACACAATGCCATGCGTGAAAAACGCAAAGAGATCCAGATGATTTTCCAGGATCCGCTGGCCTCTCTGAACCCGCGTATGACGGTGGGAGACATTATTGCCGAGCCGCTGAAAACCTTTTATCCGGAATTGAGCACTGATGAAGTCAAAGCCCGGGTGAAAGAGATGATGAATAAGGTGGGCTTGTTACCCAACGTGATCAACCGCTACCCGCATGAGTTCTCCGGCGGTCAGTGTCAGCGTATCGGTATTGCGCGCGCCCTGATCCTGAAACCTAAGCTGATTATCTGTGATGAGCCGGTATCGGCACTGGACGTGTCTATCCAGGCCCAGGTGGTCAACCTGCTGAAATCACTGCAGAAAGAAATGGGACTCAGCCTGATTTTTATTGCCCACGACCTGTCAGTGGTGAAGCATATTTCTGATCGCGTCATGGTGATGTATCTGGGGAATGCTGTTGAAATTGGCGAGGGCGATGCGCTGTTTGACGGACCGAAACACCCTTATACTAAGGCACTGATGTCCGCTGTTCCGATTCCGGATCCGGAGAAGGAGCGCAATAAGACCATTCAGTTGCTTGAAGGTGATTTACCTTCACCGATGAATCCACCTTCGGGCTGTGTGTTCAGAACACGCTGCCCGCAGGCAACCGACAGTTGTGCGCAGAAAAAGCCTCAGTTAGAAGGCGGAGATGTACATGCTGTGGCTTGCCTGAATGTGCACTGATTTAAGCCTGTGACAGGCTTTAAGCGCGGCGTAAAACCCGCGCTTTTTTTGTTACATTTTTGATAAATTGAATAAAAATCAAACTTTTGAGTGTTTTGTTAACATCTAATTGATGTTCCTGTCACTAAAAGTTACATTTTGACTGATTTGACTTACAAGGACGGTTATATGCGGTCACTTTCGGTTCAGTGGAAAATTACCCTGATGGCGGGTTTTGCCTTACTGGCAACCGCAGCGGTACTTACCAGCCTTTCGTTCTACTTTTCGGGACAAAGCCAGCAGTTGGTGAGCCAGCAATCTTTCAGCTCGCTCAGAAATCAGTCGCAAGAACTGGTCAAAGCACAAGCTGAGAGGCAGGCCATCTCAGTACAGCAATATCTTGATGAAGCCTCACATCGGGCCGAGATGCTGGCTCAGAGTGTGCTGTTTCTGAAATATAACGCGGAAGAAAATTATACCAACAGCGCTGAACTACGGGGTTCTATCAGCGAGTTACTTCGCCGCTCTGTGAATGAATTTGCCAATATTCATGGTGCGTTTGTCGTATTTGAGCCAGATGCGCTGGATGGCGAAGACGGCAACTACGCGGATGCGGCTTATGTCGGCGCGAACACAACGGGGCGATTTTCTCCTTACTGGTTCCGTGGCGAAAGCGGCGAAGCCGAACAACGGATTATCAGCGAAGCAAAAATTGGCGATAAGGCCACTAATGCCTGGTATACCTGCAGCCTGAATGGCAGAGAATCCTGTGTCCAGGATCCGGTATTTTCGACCGATAATGGCCAGAATGTACTGCTGAGCTCGATTACTATCCCGTTACTAGTCAAAGGCAAAGCCATCGGCGTGATGGGGATTGATGTAAAACTGGATGCCTTACAAAGTGTCATCAATACCGTTGATGAAAACCTGTTTCACGCCAGCGGGAAGGTTTCTCTGGTCAGTCAGAACGGCACTGTTGTTGCTTGGGATCAGGCCAGTGACAGAGTTGGCAGTACCGTCATGCCGGGTGATGGCCTGCCCGGAACACTGACCGACTGGCTCAGACAGGGCAAACAGGTGGTCGGCTGGAGTCAGGATCAGAACTGGCTGACGGCTTACAATCCGGTTGAACTGGGCCAGACAACCTGGGGGGTGATCATTCAGCTGCCGGCAGAAAAAGTGCTGGCAGAAGCCACGAGCTTGGATCATGCGATTCAGAAACAGCGCGATGAATCTTCTGCAATTCAGCTGATGGCCAGCTTAGTGATTGCTGCGGCAGGCCTGCTGATGCTGTGGTTCGCTGCGGCCCGGCTGGTTGCCCCGATTCGCCAGATTGCTGAACGATTAAAGGATATTGCCTCAGGGGAAGGGGATTTGACCCAGCGTCTTCATGTCGGTCAGCAAGATGAACTGGGTGAACTGGCAACCTGGTTTAACCGCTTCCTGGATAAATTACAGCACACCATCTCACAAGTGATCATCGCGGTGGATGAAGTTGGCACGACCGCCAATGAAGCTGCGCAGGTGGCCAGTCATACCCGGGATGGCAGTCAGGCGCAGTTTAAAGAAGTGGATATGGTCGCGACGGCATCGGAAGAGATGGCACAGACGGCCGAGCAGGTTGTCAGCCATACCGAAACGGCTGTTGGTGCTGCCCGCGATGCGGATTCTGCTGCTGTAGAGGGGCAGGGCGTGATTCATGCCTCAGCAGAATCGATGAATCATCTGGTTTCCCGCATGGAAACGGCAGTGCCTGTGGCGCGTGATCTGGAGCGAAACAGCGAAGATATTAATCAGATTCTGCAGGTGATTGCCGGTATTTCAGAACAGACCAACCTGCTGGCCCTGAATGCGGCTATTGAAGCGGCGCGAGCCGGAGAGCAGGGCCGGGGATTTGCCGTGGTTGCAGACGAAGTGCGTCAGCTCGCCAGCCGGACTCAGGATTCTGTCGGCCAGATCCGCAACGTGATTGAGGTGCTGCAGCAGGGCACCCGCGATGTGGTGAATGCGATTGAAGAAGGCAATCAGCTGGCAGGGGATACCGCCCATCAGGTCAGTGAAGCGGTGGCGAGCCTGGAGCGTATTACCGAGGCGGTTCGCGCGATTCAGTCAATGAATGAGCAAATCATGCATGCCGCCGGTGAGCAACGAGCGGTCGCCGGAGAGGTGAACCGGAATGTTTCGAATATCCGTGAGCTGAGTGAGACCATTCTGGGACAGGCGGAAAATTCGGCAACTATCGGTCAGCGTTTAACCTCCTTATCCCACAAACAGCAAGAGTTAGCGGGTCAGTTCAAAGTCTGATTTCCACGGTTTCGGCCATTGTGCAGACAACAAAAAGGCAGACAACAAAAAGCCCGCATCGCGGGCTTTTTTAGCTTTAGGTGTCCCGTCCTGAAATGGGTCAAGGGAATCTGATTTAGTCGGCCTGATGCCAGTAGCCCATATTCACCCATTGGGTTAGCAGTAAAATCAATGCTGAGTGATTGATGAGCTCGCCCACCTCTGCGATTGAGAAACTGTCCTGATTGCACAGCCAGTCGGCGGCTTGTTCACAGCCGGCGGGTAACGCGTAACGCTCGCCATCAATATAGACAGTGTGCGGGTGTCCCTGATGATAGAAGGCACGCAGGCCGCCAACTTTGTAAAAGATTTCACCCTGCATCAGCGCGCCCACGATTTCATCACCGGACCACAGCGGATCTGCTGCGATCACATCCATGTTATGGCGGCTCAGGCTTAAATATTCCCCCAGCCACTGTTGCATGGTTTCCGGTTGTTCCATCAGGCTGCGCATCATGGCGATCAGCCCCTGACATTCGCTGGCTGGCAGCTCGCCGACTTTGTCACGAGCCGGAAGATCCGGGTTGTGATAATGTTGATCGCCCATTTCATTTTCGATGATGAAGTCGGCAAAGCTACTCAGCAGCTCTTGCTGTTTCGGTGATCGGAACCCCATTGAATAACTCATTGCGGTTTCCAGGGCATAACCGTCATGAGGGAAACCGGCGGGAATATACAGAATATCGCCCGGCTCCAGCACTTCATCAATGATAGGGTCAAATCCGGTGATTTGGCGCAGGTTCGGGTGCCGGAAGCATTCTTCGTAGTTGTCTTTGCGCGGGCCGACACGCCAGCGGCGTTGCCCTGAACCCTGAATAATGAAGACATCATACTGGTCGAAATGGGGACCAACGCCGCCTCCCGGCGTAGAGTAGCTGATCATCAGATCATCAAACAGCCAGCCGGGCATGACTTGGAACGGTTTGACCAGTCTGGCCGCGCCGCTGTGCCAGTGGTTAGCCGCCTGCACCATGAAAGACCAGTGATCATCCGGCAGGTTGTCAAAGCTCAGCGGACCTTGTTCGACCTGCCAGTTTTCACCCTGACGTGCGATATAACGGGAGTCGACTTCTTCTTCCATCGCCAGTCCGGCCAGTTCATCTGGCGAGATCGGATCAACGAAATCGGCAAAACCGCCTTTAATCACTGTGGGTTGCTTTTGCCAGTAAGTCGATAAGAACTCACTGAACGAGAAGGTAAATTGATACATAGTCTTCATCGGTTAGAAATTTAAGGGGGATTATATCAGTGATTGTGGGCAGACCGGCAGAAACTAAAAAGGCCAGCATGCAATGCTGGCCTTGAGAGCGAAAAACAAGCCGATCAGAGTTGATCGGTCAGTTTCACAGCATCACCAATGTAGTTCGCCGGTGTCATGGCTTTCAGGCGAGTTTTTTCGTGCTCCGGTAAATCCAGACCATCGATAAACTGACGCATACCTTCGCCGTCGACACGCTTGCCACGGGTCAGCTCTTTCAGCTTCTCATACGGCTTTTCGATACCGTAACGACGCATGACGGTTTGTACCGGCTCAGCCAGTACTTCCCAGTTTTTGTCCAGCTCGGCTTCCAGTGCAGCCTGGTTCACTTCCAGCTTGCTGATCCCTTTCAGGGTTGAGGTGTAAGCAATGATGGCATAACCGCAGCCCACACCCAGGTTACGCAATACTGTGGAGTCGGTCAGGTCACGCTGCCAGCGGGAAATCGGCAGCTTTTGAGCCAGGTGGGCAAAAATAGCATTCGCCAGACCCAGGTTGCCTTCCGAGTTTTCAAAGTCAATCGGGTTGACTTTATGCGGCATGGTGGAAGAACCGATTTCACCGGCAATGGTCTTCTGCTTGAAGTGGCCCAGTGCGATATAACCCCAGACATCACGATCAAAGTCGATCAGAATCGTGTTGAAACGCGCAAAGGCGTCAAACAGTTCTGCGATGTAATCGTGCGGTTCAATTTGCGTGGTGTACGGGTTCCAGTCCAGACCCAAAGAGGTGACGAATTCTTCGCTGTACTGGTGCCAGTCGATGTCCGGATAAGCAGAGAGGTGCGCATTGTAGTTACCCACAGCGCCGTTGATTTTACCCAGCAGCTCAACCTGTTCAATCTGACGGTACTGACGTTCCATACGGTACGCCACGTTCGCCATTTCTTTACCCATTGTACTTGGTGACGCCGGCTGGCCGTGTGTGCGGGACAACAGAGGCACTTCACGGTATTCCGCTGCCAGTGCTTTAATGGCGTCAATCACGTTACGTACTTCAGGCAGCATGACTTGCTCACGCGCTTCTTTTAGCATCAGAGCGTGTGACAGGTTGTTGATGTCCTCAGAAGTACAGGCAAAGTGAATGAATTCATTCACCGCGTGCAGCTCAGGATTATCAGCCACTTTTTCCTTCAGGAAGTACTCGACGGCTTTCACATCGTGGTTGGTCGTGCGTTCAATCGTCTTGATACGCAGGGCATCTTCTTCGCTGAATTCAGCGGCAATACGATCCAGGAAGGCATTGGCTTCAGCGCTGAAGGCCGGAACTTCCGCGATAGCGTCAGTCGCGGCCAGTTTTTGCAGCCAGCGAATTTCAACGATGGTACGGTATTTCAGCAGACCAAATTCACTGAAGATACTGCGCAGTGCGCTGGTTTTGCTACCGTAGCGGCCGTCTACCGGGGAAACAGCAGTCAATGCTGACAGTTCCATGATGTCTCTCTCCTGATTAAAGGGTTATAGCTGAGTTACAGAACGCCCAACAGGCGCTCTCTGAGAATAATGTTTAGCTTCGGGCCTGAATGATTTTTGCCTGTTCAAGCATCTGTTTGCGGCCAAAGATCAGATGACGGCGCTTACCGCCGACCTGACGCCACAATACCGCACTGCGAACTGCGGCCAGCAGCAGAGCTCGTACCTTGTGCTGCACATGCTGTTGCTGCAGCTGAGCCGGGGTCCCTGTGACCTGAATGCGCGGTCCTAGCGGGCTGATAATGTCCAGATACACACTGGCCAGGTTGCTGATCATCTGGTCGTCAAGCAGGTCGAAATGATCCAGCTGGCGTTTCACCATATCAATCCGATCACCCAGTTGTGCCATGCTGTCGC
Source organism: Photobacterium sp. TLY01 (assembly GCF_021432065.1). Taxonomy (NCBI): domain Bacteria; kingdom Pseudomonadati; phylum Pseudomonadota; class Gammaproteobacteria; order Vibrionales; family Vibrionaceae; genus Photobacterium; species Photobacterium sp. TLY01. The sequence continues at coordinate 2,245,098 of NZ_CP090364.1, read as the reverse complement.
GACGGCTGGCCAGTTTACGTTCCAGCGCCATCACGCTGACCAGATACCGGGTGATTTCACTGCCTGCCGGCGTATTATCGATTTCATTGATCATGGTGCTGAGGCCGAGTTGGAGGTCCGCTTCTTCACCAAAAATTTCAATCACATTGTTTGGGTTTGTCGAGGTCAGGGTGCGTAAACAGGTGACAAAAGCATCGTTATCACAAGTGCCGGTACGCGCTACAGTCTGTACTAATTTCACTGCCTGACAAATGCCTGCAAACGCAATGGTTCTGTCATAAATTGTATAAGCCATGGACTGTCCCTTTAAATCCGCTCTTCAATGATGCCGCCGCCTAGACACACATCACCCTGATAAAACACCGCTGATTGACCTGGAGTGACTGCGATTTGCGGTTCATCAAAAATGACTTTAATGCTGTTGTCATCGACAGGAATAATGGTGCAAGGGGTATCCTGCTGGCGATAGCGGGTTTTCACTGTGCATTTCACAGGCTCACGCACCGGCTTGCGATCCACCCAGTGCAGTTGAGCGGCGATCAGACCATTCGATTGCAGACGCGGATGATCCTTCCCTTGGCCGACAATTAGCTGATTTTTCTCAATATCTTTATCAACGACGTACCAGGGCTCATCCGAGCTGTCTTTCAAACCACCAATCAGCAGGCCTTTACGCTGGCCCAGGGTGTGGTACATCAGTCCCTGATGCTGTCCAATCACCTTGCCGTCTTCAGCTGTGACAATATCGCCTGGTTGTGCAGGCAGGTATTTCCCCAGAAACTCGGTGAATTTGCGCTCTCCGATAAAACAGATACCGGTAGAGTCTTTTTTCTTGGCGGTGATCAACCCTTGTTCTTCAGCAATGCGGCGCACTTCAGGCTTTTCAAGCTCACCCACAGGGAACAGGCTGCGGGCAATTTGATCGTGGCTCAGGGTATACAGGAAATAGCTCTGGTCTTTGTTGTTATCCAGTCCGCGTAACATTTGCGCTTTTTGACCGGGCTGGGTCGGGAAAGTGCGGCGGGTATAGTGACCCATGGCGATGTAATCAGCATCCAGCACTTCATCGGCAAACTCCAGGAATGCCTTAAATTTGATTTCTTTGTTACACAGGATGTCAGGGTTTGGCGTACGGCCTGCTTTATATTCTGCAAGAAAGTATTCGAACACGTTGTCCCAGTACTCTGCAGCAAAGTTGATCGTGTGAAGATGAATGCCCAGTTTGTCGCACACAGCCTGTGCGTCTGCAAGATCTTCTGCCGCTGAGCAGTACTCGTCATTGTCATCTTCTTCCCAGTTCTTCATGAACAGGCCTTCAACCTGGTAGCCCTGTTGAAGTAGCAGGTAGGCAGAAACCGAGGAATCAACGCCGCCGGACATGCCGACAATAACTTTTTTCTGGCTGTTATCTGACATTTTTCTCTTCAATCTTGAATAAGTGATAAGGGCGTAATTCTAACAGAAAGCTGCGAACTGAAACAGATCGAGAACCGCTTCACACTTTATTCATCTTTCATCGGCAAATTGAGCTGTCAGCCTGCACGATGATTCGTTTATTGCCACTAACGCAAACGTTTGCTATTTGCGGCAATGATAGTGTAACTCTCCGCTAATGTGTAGTGTTTTAGCAAAATTAGCGTACCGGTAAATTTCACCCGGACAGGCAGTAATCCTCAGAGCGAGACTTCCCGCCATTCACCGGGGGCCAGACCGTCGACTGTCCAGTCTGCCATCTGGTAGCGGATCAATCTGAGCGTCGGGTGGCCTATGTGGGCCGTCATGCGACGAACCTGCCGGTTGCGTCCTTCTCTCAATGTAATGCTGAGCCAGGTGGTCGGGATATTCTTGCGTTCACGAATCGGTGGATGTCTGTCCCATACATCAGGCGCTTCAATGACAGTGACATCGGCTGGCAGTGTCATGCCGTCTTTCAATGTGACACCTGTGCGTAGCGCTTCGAGCTGCTCTTCACCCGGCGTGCCTTCGACCTGTACCCAGTAGGTTTTAGGTTGTTTGGAGCTGGGCTGAGTCAGACGTGCTTGCAGGATACCGTCATTGGTCAGCACCAGCAGGCCTTCGCTGTCTTTGTCCAAGCGTCCAGCGGCATAGACATCTTTAACCGGGATGTAGTCCGCGAGCGTTTGGTCTCCCGGCTCACCGCTAAATTGCGTTAACACATTGAATGGCTTATTAAAAAGAATGATTTTTTGCGGGCCACGGCGACGGGCAGGCTGAGAGCCGGTGCGCGATTTTTGTGGCTGGACACCTGACTGACGAAACGGCTTACGATCGTCCTGGCGGGTGGTGCGTCGGGTACGTTGAGTTTTCATGGCGATATAAGTAAAGGGGATAAGTATTTTGTGAGCGCGCCATTATAACGTAAAAATCCACCCATGGCGTGCTGGTGAATTTTCAAGTATGATTCCCCCGCATCTTACAAAAAGATAACAAACGGACGCTAGGAGAATTTAATGGATAGTAAAGTAGTTGTACCAGCAGAAGGTCAGAAAATTGCCCTGGATGCCGATGGTAAGCTGGTCGTTCCTAACAACCCGATCATCCCTTTTATTGAAGGTGATGGTATTGGCGTTGATGTAAGCCCTGCAATGATCAAAGTGGTTGATGCGGCTGTTCAGAAAGCTTACGGCGGCGACCGTAAAATTTCCTGGATGGAGATCTACACCGGTGAAAAATCGACTCAGGTTTACGGTGAAGATGCTTGGCTGCCTCAAGAAACGCTTGATTTTATTCGTGAATACAAAGTTGCAATTAAAGGTCCACTGACTACACCTGTTGGCGGCGGTATTCGTTCACTGAACGTTGCTCTGCGTCAGGAGCTGGATCTGTACATCTGTGCTCGCCCGGTTCGTTATTTTGACGGCGTACCAAGCCCGCTGAAACAACCTGAACTGACTGACATGGTGATCTACCGTGAAAACTCAGAAGATATCTATGCGGGTATCGAGTTCAAAGCCGGTACAGCCGAAGCAGATAAAGTGATCAAATTCCTGCAAGAAGAAATGGGTGCAACGAAGATCCGTTTCTCTAAAGACTGCGGTATTGGTATCAAGCCAGTTTCTGAAGAAGGCACCAAACGTCTGGTCCGTGCTGCCCTGCAATACACCATCGACAATGACCGTGATTCACTGACGCTGGTTCACAAAGGCAACATCATGAAGTTTACTGAAGGTGCCTTTAAAGACTGGGGTTACGAAGTCGCGAAAGAGTTCGGTGCTGAGCTGCTGGATGGCGGCCCTTGGATGACGCTGAAAAATCCAAACACCGGCAAAGAAATCATCATCAAAGACAGCATTGCAGATGCGTTCCTGCAACAGATTCTGCTGCGTCCTGCTGAGTATGATGTGATCGCGACGATGAACCTGAACGGTGACTACATTTCTGATGCACTGGCTGCTCAGGTTGGTGGTATCGGTATCGCACCGGGTGCCAACATTGGTGATGGTGTTGCGTTGTTTGAAGCGACTCACGGTACTGCACCTAAGTATGCAGGTCAGGATAAAGTGAACCCGGGTTCTCTGATTCTGTCTGCTGAAATGATGCTGCGTCACCTGGGTTGGACAGAAGCTGCTGACCTGATCATCAAGTCGATGGAAGCGGCCATCCGCAACAAGACTGTGACTTACGATTTTGAGCGTCTGATGGACGGCGCGACACTGCGCAAGTGTTCAGAATTTGCAAACGACATGATTGAACAAATGTAAGTTTGTTTCATGATTTGAGAAAAGGCTCGGCTTCGGCTGGGCCTTTTTGTTTTAGAGAATCATTTATCTCACGGCCTCAGAAAAGCATGTCCCCGGCATTGTGTTGCTTCCACTAAATCGGTCATAATTAGCTCATCAACGTTCGTTGTTAACGATCAGCAAACGCGGCCTGAACAGGGAGTTGTTAATTGATTTGTTAATTACTTGTTTCGTGGTGTTTTATTCACTGTTTATTCATTGAATTGTCAGTTAAAGAGTGATGAAAGAGCGCAGTCCGAGATGAAAGGCTTGAAGATGAAGCTGTTAGTAGGGGGAAGCTGTAATAACTAAAGGTGAGCAGTTGCCCACCTGAATAAAGTGATGTAAATGTGTCAGCTACGTTTATTTACTGGCGCTTTCAACATCGATGGGGACGATTTCACTGGCGTGATAGCCTTTCGGGCCAGTTTGAACGGTGTAGTTAACTTGTTGTCCTGCTTTCAGCGTTCGATATCCTTCCATCTGGATCGTTGAATAGTGTGCAAAGATATCGCCTTCACCGTTTTCAGGACAAATGAAACCGAAGCCTTTTGCGTTGTTGAACCATTTAACTGTACCTGTTGCCATGCTTTTACATCCCTCTTTGCATTCAATTTCCATTTAGCATTTATTTACCAGTACTGTTTTAACATGACTTGAATATAAATGCTATTTTGATGCAGATAGTATCTACTACAAGGTACACTTTAGTAAAAAGACTTAGACAGTCAAGCAAGACTTGTAACATTTGGATGAAATCTTTTTTGTCCGTCGCAATCTAGCAACCGATTGAACAAATGACTAAGATGAGATTATGAGTAAGTTAAGCGAAAGGATTAACCCTGAGTCAGACATACTTGATAAGGAGGACACTCAGGTTAAGCCACCATCGATGTATAAAGTGATTTTAAATAATGATGATTACACACCGATGGATTTTGTGATAGAAGTGTTACAGAAGTTCTTCTCCATGGACTTGGAGAGAGCAACACAGTTGATGCTGGCTGTGCATTATGAGGGGAAGGCAGTGTGCGGTATTTTTACTGCTGAAGTCGCTGAAACCAAAGTGGCTCAAGTCATGATGTATGCAAGAGAGCATGAACATCCGCTACTGTGTACCATGGAAAAAGCCTGACTTTTTCCGGCACGCCAAATCAAGTGGTATTTAGGGGAGGTGCCTTATGCTAAATAAAGAACTTGAAACCAGTCTCAATGGTGCCTTCGCGCGGGCAAGGGAAAAACGCCATGAGTTTATGACGGTTGAGCATCTGCTGTTGGCGCTACTGGAGAATCCTGCTGCTCAGGAAGCCCTGTTAGCGTGCCGTGCAAATCTGGATACCCTTCGAAAAGAACTGGATGCCTTCATTGAGCAAACCACGCCATTAATTCCTGCTGATGATGAAAGCAGAGAAACCCAGCCGACGCTGAGCTTTCAGCGCGTATTACAACGTGCGGTTTTCCATGTGCAGTCATCGGGTCGCAGCGAAGTGACCGGCGCCAATGTGCTGGTGGCTATTTTCAGTGAACAGGAGTCGCACGCCGCTTACCTGCTTAAGAAGAGTGATATCAGCCGTCTTGATGTGGTGAATTTCATTTCTCATGGCACGGTAAAAGACAGTGACAATGATGATTTGAACCAGTCCGAGGTCAGCCCTGACGATCCGCGTGCGGAAAGCGGTGAAGACCGTCTGGAAAACTTTGCCACCAATCTCAATCAACTGGCCCGTGCCGGTGCCATTGATCCGTTAATTGGCCGTGAGTATGAGCTTGAACGTACCGTTCAGGTCCTGTGCCGCCGCCGGAAAAACAACCCATTACTGGTGGGTGAAGCCGGGGTCGGTAAAACAGCGATCGCGGAAGGCCTTGCCTGGCGCATTGTTGAAGGTCAGGTTCCCGACATTATTAAAGATTGTGTGATCTACTCGCTGGATATCGGCTCACTGCTGGCCGGCACTAAGTATCGTGGTGATTTTGAAAAACGCTTTAAAGCCATTTTGAAGCAGCTTGAGAAAGAAGAAAAAGCGGTCCTGTTCATCGATGAGATTCATACCATCATAGGCGCAGGTGCGGCTTCCGGTGGGCAGGTGGATGCTGCCAACTTAATCAAGCCTTTACTGAGCAGTGGTAAAATCCGTTGTATGGGGTCGACCACTTATCAGGAATACAGCAATATCTTTGAGAAAGAGCGAGCGCTGGCTCGTCGATTCCAAAAGATTGATATTGTTGAACCTTCTTTGGATGATACCACCAAGATTCTCATGGGGCTGAAAACAAAATATGAGGCCCACCATGAAGTCAGATACACCAATAAAGCCATTCGGGCTGCCGTAGAGCTTTCTGCCAAATATATCAATGAACGTCATTTACCGGATAAGGCGATTGATGTCATTGATGAAGCGGGCGCACGCTGTCGTTTGGCACCGGTCAGTAAGCGTAAGAAAACCATCAATGTCAGTGACATTGAAGCCATGATTGCGCGTATTGCCCGGATCCCCGAAAAGTCGGTTTCTTCCAGTGATAAAGAAGTCCTGCTGAATTTGGACAGTAAGCTGAAGATGCTGGTTTTTGGTCAGGATAAGGCAATCGAAGCGCTGACCGAAGTGATCAAACTCAGCCGGGCCGGATTAGGGGCTGATAATAAACCCGTGGGTTCTTTCCTGTTTGCTGGCCCGACAGGGGTTGGTAAAACCGAGGTGACGGTGCAACTGGCAAAAATGCTGGGGATTGAACTGCTGAGATTTGACATGTCCGAGTATATGGAACGCCATACGGTCAGCCGTTTGATTGGTGCACCTCCGGGCTATGTCGGTTTTGATCAGGGTGGCTTGCTGACTGATGCTGTGATTAAGCATCCGCATTCAGTCGTGCTGCTGGACGAAATAGAGAAAGCGCACCCGGATGTCTTTAACTTGCTGCTGCAGGTGATGGATAACGGTACTCTGACCGATAATAACGGACGTAAAGCGGATTTCCGCAACGTGATTTTGGTGATGACCACCAATGCCGGGGTTCAGGAAACGGTCCGTAAATCGATTGGTCTGGTTCAACAGGACCACAGCCATGATGCGATGTCAGAAATCAAGCGGGTCTTTGCGCCTGAATTCCGAAATCGTCTGGACAACATTATTTGGTTTAATCACCTGGAAAAAGAAGTGATTAATCAGGTTGTTGATAAATTCATTGTTGAGCTGCAGGCCCAGTTGGATGCCCGTGGTGTCTCTATGGAAGTATCAAACGAAGCCCGTGAATGGCTGGCAGACAAAGGCTATGACAAGTCGATGGGGGCCCGCCCAATGGCCAGGGTGATTCAGGAAAACCTGAAAAAACCGATGGCGAACGAGTTATTGTTCGGCTCGCTGGTCAATGGTGGCTCAGTGCGTGTGACACTGAAAGATGATGGCACACTGGATTTCCGCTTCAGCAGTGAAATGGAACCTGCGCACTAATGCGCTGATACCCATCTGTTAGCGCCAATAAAAACGGGACCTGAGCGTCCCGTTTTTTATGCCTTGGTGATTAAGGCAAAGAATTGTGTGCTTTTCGTAACTGGGGGGCAGTTTGCGCTTCACCAGCCCGGCACAAATTAGCGTGAACGGAAGACGATGCGGCCTTTAGACAGATCGTAAGGCGTCAGCTCAACTGTCACCTTGTCGCCGGTCAGGATACGGATGTAGTTTTTGCGCATTTTGCCAGAGATGTGTGCAGTCACTACGTGACCGTTTTCCAGCTCAACGCGGAACATAGTATTCGGTAGTGTATCCAGTACAGTACCTTGCATTTCGATTACGTCTTCTTTTGCCATTGAATCCTCTTAGGCTACCGTGCCTTGCATCTGATTGGGCCGGATAATGCCTTGAAACTGTTTAAGTGTAAAGTTCAGGCCCGCAATTTTACCCTCGCTGCTGCGCTTTGTCAGCTTTTGTTGCAAACTTCGTTCCTTTTAATGGGGCAGAGGCTGGGGAGAATTCACTGCACTTTTATTGCCATTCGCCCCGAACCAGCTTTTGGTAAGGCTTGAAGCGGGTTTTATAGTTCATTGCAGGGCAATCATCAATCTGGTAACCCGGGTAGAGCCAGCGGCGCCCGGTGTCCCGGCAGTATTGGATTTGTGTGAGCACGCAGAGGGTTCCGAGCGATAACGGGTGGTTCGGCTCGAAGAAGGTATAGACAGCGCTCAGCGCCTGGTCAAAAAAATCGGTGACGGCAATAGCGACTAAGCGCTCATTCTGGTAGAGGTGCAAAAAACGGGTGTCCATCCAGTTTGCCTGACAAAACTCAAAAAACTGCTGCCTGCTGGCCGGATACATGGCCCCGTGCGCGTGTCTTTCCCGAATATATTGTTCATAGAGAGGAAACCAGCCGTCATCAAGCTGGGATTTAAATTCTGCTTGAAAGCTGCTCAGTTGTTTTAATTGTCTTTTTTGACTTTTACTGGGGGAAAAGTGAGCACAGTCAACGCGCAGGGGAGTACAGGCGTGGCAGCGTTCGCACATCGGTTTGTAAATAGCCTGACCACTGCGGCGATACCCGCAGCCAAGCAGCGCACTGTAACCAGAAGCGGTGAGCCAGCGATGGTCGACGACGACACCAAGTTGCTCTTTTTGCTCAGGTAAATAACTGCAGCTGATTTCTGGTGTAAAGCCTAAACGTACAGTGGGAAGACTCATGGTAACCTACTAAGCAATGACCTGGGGCGAATAACAACCTGATCTAAGTATGGCGCATCTCTGCTGCTCTAAGGTTTGCAAAAATGCGTCACGAGAAACATCCTGTGCGCCCAGAGAAGCAAGGTGCGAATTCATAATCTGGCAGTCGATCAGAGTGCCATGATGTGCACTGAAATGCCGGCAGAAATGCCAGAATGCGATCTTGGATGCGTTGTCTGCGAGAGAAAACATAGATTCACCGCAAAATACTGTCCCCACACTGATACCATATAAGCCACCAACCAGCTGACCGTCCTGCCAGACTTCAACGGAATGGCAATGGCCCTGGTTATGTAAGTGCTGATACGCTTGAATCATCGCTGAAGTAATCCAGGTGGCATCAACGCCGCGGCTGTATGCACATTGCTCAATGACCTGATGACAGGCATGGTTCAGAGTGACCTGATAGCCTGATTTGCGGTAAAACTTTTTCAGACTCTTACTTGGCTGAAAAATCTCTGGCAGGATAATCGCTCTGGGAGACGGGCTCCACCACAACAGGGGCTCACCTTCAGCGTACCAGGGGAAGATACCTTGCCGGTAAGCATGAATCAGTCGCTGGGCACTGAGATCACCACCAAAGGCCAACAGGCCATTGGGATCATCAAGCGCCGTGCTCGGATGGGGAAACTGTAAGTCGACTGAGTCGAGCTCAGGCAAATATATAGCCATATAAATACAATGTAGGTGGAGAATATCCGTATGAGAAAGTGGTTATGGTTCGTTTTGCTGTTTTCATCGGTGTTGCACGCTGCGCCTTATAACCGGAATCAGGCGCGTCCGGTCAACCAGGTAGTATTCGGTCAACTGGAAACGGTACGTTATATTACCCAGCAGCAAGTGGTCAACTCCGAACATAACGGCTGGCAAACTTTATTGGGTGCAGTTGTTGGGGGCTTGATAGGGAATCAGTTCGGCGGAGGACATGGCCGAGAGGTGGCGACCACGGTTGGTGCTTTGGCGGGCGCCGGAGTTGCCTATCAAAACCAACCTATTGGCCAATCAATCCGGCAGTACAAATTGGTGGAGCTGTTGATAAAAACGGAGGAGGGTAAGCTGGTAGATGTGATTCAGGATATTGATCCGAACATGCTGTTTCAGTCAGGCGATAATGTCCGGATCCTATATTTTGACGACGGTGTCAGAGTGGATCGCACCTATCCTTAGTCTGTCCATGGCAGAATGAAAGAAAGGCGCTGGAATCACTCCAACGCCTTTTTGTTACATGGGCTAAACTCTGCGCCAGAGTTCAGCATAGCGCCCATTCAGGGCCATCAGCGAAGCGTGATTGCCACGTTCTATGATGTCGCCTTGATCCATCAGACATATCTGATCCATTTGCTCCAGTCCGACCAGACGATGGGTAATGAAGACAACCGTTTTTCCCGGCATATGCTCGAACAGCAAAGACAAAATCTGTTGTTCAGTCCGGCGATCCAACCCTTCGGTTGGTTCATCGAGCAGCAAAATGGGAGCATCATGTAAAAGCGCACGGGCGATGCCTATCCGGCGACGTTCGCCGCCGGAAATTTGCCGGCCACCATCACCCAGCCAGGTATTCAGGCTATTCCCATCCAGCAGTTTCTCCAGCCCCACTTTGGTCAGTACGGCTGACAGTTCACTGTCGGTTGCGTCCGGTTTGGCTAATTGCAGGTTATCGCGAACTGTGCCGTTAAAGATATCGACACGCTGGCTGACCACGCTCACAGCATCACGCAATGCCGCTTCCTGCCATTGAGAAAGCGGTGTGCCATCCAGGATGATCTCACCTTGCTGGGGATCCCAGTTCCGGGTCAGCAATTGCAGCAGGGTTGATTTACCGCAGCCTGTACGGCCAAGCAGTGCCATTTTTTCACCGGCTTTGAGCTCGAGAGAGACCTGGTTAAGCACGGCTTGTTCGCTGCCGAAGTAGCTGAAGCTGACGTTGCGAACCTGAATCTCGCCGCGAACACTGGCCTGATGGCCTTGCGGGTCAAACTGTGTGTCGGGTGTCGCATGAATAATTTCATTCAGTCGTCTGGCTGAAGAGAGCGTTTGCCCCAGGTACTGAAAAGCCCCGGCAACCGGCATCATCAGCTCAAAACTGGCCATGGTGGCAAAAGCAACCAGCGCTATCATAGGGTCGGGCGTATTGCCCCCCACACCGTCAGCGGCTAACCACAGCATAAGTACCAGAGACCATCCGGTGACCAGCAGCAGCATCGCATTGGCCATTCCTGTCAGGCTGGCCATGCGGCGCTGTGCCTGCAGCAATTGGTGCTGCTCGCTCAGTGTCTGTTCTCTGTATGCAGGTTCTGCATTAAACAGTAACAGTTCGGCCTGACCCTGTAACCAGTCGAGCAGGCGTATTCTGAATCCGGCTTTGGCCATGGTCAGCGTTTCACCGTGTTTCTTGCCCAGCTTGTAGAAAATAACCGGCAGAGCAAGCATTAAAGTGAACAACAGACACCCAAGTACTAAGGCAAGCGCCGGGTCAAACCAGGCCAGAAAGCCGCTTATCGCAAGAATACCAATTCCCCCAATTACCAAGGGGCTGATCAGCCGCAGGTAGACATGGTCCATTGCATCCACATCGGCAACCAGGCGGTTGAGTAAATCGGCGTCGCGCAGATTGGTCTGACGGCCAGGGATCAGCGGGATGAGCTTACGGAAGAAGAAAATGCGCAGGTCGGCCAGCAGCTTGAAGGTTGCATTGTGGCTGACAACACGCTCTCCCCAGCGGCCTGCGGTACGGGCGATGGAAAAACCACGCACACCTGATGCCGGTAGCATGTAGTTGAAGGTTTCACGGGCAATTGTCATACCCGCAACGGCAGAGGCGGCAAGGAACCAGCCAGACAGAGTCAGTAGGCTCATGGCAGCTAAAAGGGTCGCCAGACCCAGCAACATCCCCAGCGTCAGGCCAAACCAATGGCGACGGTAGAGTTTAATGTAAGGGATTAAATCACGCATCGAGATCCCTCTTATTTGTGTGTGACAACATGTCTGCGAGTAAGCCTTCGCGGCTGATCTGGCTGAAATGACCTTGTTGAACGATTTGACCGTTTTCCAGCACCAGCACTTTATCCATACTGGTTAACTGGTCGAGACGGTGGCTGATCATCAAAGTCGTCTGGCCTTGGGTTGCCTGATTTAAGCTTTGCTGTACCAGGTGTTCACTGTTGGCGTCCAGGCTGGCTGTGGGCTCATCCAGCAGCCAGAAACTGCCGTTCTGAAGCAGGGCGCGGGCGACGGCCAGCCGCTGTGCCTGACCTACGGACAGGCCGGCTGAACGATCACCGACCGGATGATCCAAGCCAAGTTCCAGATGCTGGATAAACTCATGGGCAAACGCGTTTTCCGCCACTTGCCGGACATGTTCGTCGGTGGCGTTAGGATTCCCCAGCATGATATTGTCGCGAATACTGCCGTGAATCAGCAGCGGGTTTTGGCCAACCCAGCTGATAGACTGACGCCACTGGGCCGGGTTGATCTCACGCAGTTCAGCACCATTGACTTTGATGCTGCCTTCATAGGGCAGAAAACCCAACAGAGCATTCAGCAGGCTGGTTTTACCTGCGCCGCTGGGGCCAACCAGAGCCACTTGTTGTTTGGCATCAATCTCAAAACTCAGCGGGCCAGCCAGCACCTGCCCTTGCGGACTGAGCACTTTTACGTCGGTCAGGCTGATGTGGATAGTCTCGGGAGAGGGCAGTGGCTGTTTGCCCTCACTCATGTTGTCGGCTTGGGTATTGAGGAAAGTCACGATGGATTCTGCGGCGCCAATGGCTTGCGCTTTGGCGTGGTAAAAGGTGCCCAGATCTCTCAGTGGCTGATAGAACTCAGGTGCCAGCAGCAGAATAAAGAAGCCGGTAAATAAAGTGATTGGCAAGCCATAGTGGCCGAAGTCCAGCTCACCAATGAAAGAAAAACCAAAATAGACAGCAACCAGTGCGATGGAAATGGCCGTGAAAAATTCCAGTACTGCGGATGACAGAAAGGCCATACGCAGCACTTCCATCGTACGTTTGCGCAGTGTATCGGCAGCATCGTGCAGGTTTTCGGCTTCGGCATCAGCCCGGTTGAACAGTCGCAGTGTGGCCAGGCCCTGCAGGCGGTCATAAAAGTGACCGGACAGGCGTTGCATGGCCGTAAAGTTGCGTCGGCTTGCATCAGCTGCGCCCATACCGACCAGAGCCATGAACAAGGGCACTAACGGCGCTGTGATCAGGAAAATCAGACCGGCCGCCCAGTTAAACGGGAATACCGCCACCAAAATGACCACAGGAATCAGGACAGACAGCGCCATCTGGGGGATATAGCGGGCAAAGAAATCCTGCATTTCCTCGACCTGTTCCAGAATCAGACTGGCCCAGGAACCGGCGGGGCGACCTTTGATAAACGCCGGGCCAAGCTGATGCAGTCGCTGGATGATGAGCTGACGGATGTGCAGGCGGATCTGCTCCCCGCACCGGTAGCCTGCGACTTCCCGTCCCCAGCTGCAGGCGGCACGAAGTGCAACCACAGCAATCAGGCCGGCAAAATGCGGGATCAGCTGGTGTTTGTCCGTCTGTTCAATGATCAGTTGCTGCAATATGTAGGCGAGCAGTCCGGCCTGGGCAACCAGGAGAAGCCCCGACAGGAATCCCATGCCGACACTCAGCATGAGCCAGGGTTTGGCAAGTTTGCTTTGCGATTTTAACCATTTGGTCAATTCGCGCTGTAATTGTTTATCCATTTTTTAGAGTAGCGCTGTCTGGTTGGTCAAATTCTGGTTTCCCAAAGGGGGAAGGCAAAAAAGCCACGGTCGATTGCCGTGGCTGTCTTTTCAGTTTTACTTGCTGTTTAACGCGTCAAGGTAGCGTTCCGCATCCAGTGCAGCCATGCAGCCTGTCCCGGCAGAGGTAATCGCCTGACGGTAGATGTGATCCATGACATCGCCGGCAGCAAATACACCAGGAACGCTGGTTTGCGTCGCATTGCCTTCCAAACCGGACTGGACTTTGATATAGCCATTTTCCATGGCCAGCTGCCCGGTAAAGATGCCGGTATTCGGCTGGTGGCCGATCGCAATGAACACACCCATCACGTCCAGATCTTCCGTGTTATCAGACTGGGTTTCTTTCAGGCGTACACCGGTCACGCCCATGTCATCCCCCAGCACTTCATCCAGGGTGCGATCCGTGTGCAGGACGATATTGCCGTGATTGACTTTGTCCATCAGGCGATCGATAAGAATTTTCTCGGCGCGGAAAGTGTCACGTCTGTGGATCAGATGTACTTCAGAGGCAATATTTGCCAGATACAAGGCTTCTTCTACTGCGGTATTACCGCCGCCGACTACAGCAACTTTCTGATTACGGTAGAAAAAGCCGTCGCAGGTGGCGCAGGCCGAGACACCGCGGCCCTGGAAAGCCTGTTCAGATTCCAGACCAATATATTTAGCGGACGCGCCGGTGGCGATGATCAATGCATCGCAGGTGTATTCACCGTTATCGCCTTTCAGAAGGAAAGGGCGCTGGCTGAAATCGGTTTCGTTGATGTGATCGAAAATGATCTCGGTATTGAATTTTTCAGCATGCGCTTTCATGCGATCCATCAGTGCCGGACCTGTCAGTCCTTCCGCGTCGCCAGGCCAGTTTTCAACTTCTGTCGTCGTGGTAAGCTGGCCGCCTTGCTGCATGCCAGTAATCATGACTGGATTGAGATTGGCACGGGCCGCGTAAACAGCTGCCGTATAACCGGCGGGGCCAGAACCTAGGATGAGTAGTTTACTGTGTTTTGCGTTACTCATTGTTTCTCCAGACTTAGTCAGCGTCACTTATCAATAAGGCATCGATTGTAGGGAAAATGCAGGCGTAAGGAAAGAGCAGACCATAGCTGTGCCGTAAACTCAAAGAAAAAGCGCCGGAAACTATGTTTTCAGCGCTCAGGTCAGCGAAACAGCACGGGCACATGTTAGTGCATGCTGAGGGCAACCGTCGGATCGGTATAGTGAAGATTGAAGGCTTCAGCGACTTCGCGACAGGTCACTTTACCGTGAATGACATTTAATCCGGCCAGAAATCCTGGGTCGTCCAGCAATGCCTGTTTATAGCCTTTCCCGGCCAGCTGAATAATGTAGGGTAATGTGGCATTGTTCAGCGCAAATGCCGAAGTGCGCGCCACCGCACCGGGCATATTGGCGACACAGTAGTGCACCACATTGTCGACAATAAAGGTTGGATGGGTATGTGTGGTCGGATGAGAAGTCTCAAAACAGCCGCCCTGATCAATCGCTACGTCAACAAGGCATGAGCCGTGCTTCATAGCTTTAACGTGATCGGCCGTGATGAGTTTCGGGGCCGCAGCACCAGGGATCAGCACTGCGCCGATGATCACATCGGTATCCGGCACCAGGCGGTCAATCAGATCGTCGGTCGAGTAAAGCAACTTCACTTTGCCCTGAAACTCGCAGTCCAGTGCCCGTAGCGTATCCAGATTGCGATCCAGCACAGTGACATCGGCCCGCATCCCCACCGCCAGACGGGCGGCATTGGAACCCACAACGCCGCCGCCTAAAATGAGGACTTTAGCCGGTTCTACGCCGGGTACGCCACTGAGCAGTAAACCTCTTCCGCCGCGGGAATTTTCCAGGGTTTGCGCAGCGGCCTGAACGGACATCCTGCCGGCCACTTCAGACATGGGCGCCAGTAACGGAAGGCGGCCTTTGTTGTCTTTTACCGTTTCATAAGCAATACAAATAGATTTGCTCTGAATCAGCTCCTTTGTTTGCTCATAATCAGGGGCCAGATGCAGATAAGTGAACAGAATTTGCCCTTCGCGAAGCATGGCTCTTTCGACGGTCTGGGGTTCTTTTACTTTAATAATTAGCTCTGATCTGGTAAAAACTTCTGAAGCAGTCGAAAGAATCGTTGCTCCGGCAGACTGATAATCTGCATCGGACAACCCTATACCTGCTCCGGCCTGGGTTTCAATCAGTACCTGATGACCCAGCGAAACCAGTTCTCTGACACTACTGGTAACAAGGCCAACTCGGTATTCGTGGTCTTTGATTTCTTTAGGCACACCGATGATCATGCTGTGCTCCTTGATCTATGTAGCAGGGTTAGCTATGGACAAGGTTGAAATGACAGAGCTAATGGCAGTATAGTTTGACTAAAAGAGTATTTGATACTAAATAACTAGTAGATGTAGTATATTTTTTTGCAAGGAAGTAAATAGGTGGAATAAAAAATGGTAGATACCAAAAAGAAACCCTCCAAGGAGTTGGATCGCATCGACCGCAACATTCTGAACGAACTTCAGAAGGACGGACGAATTTCAAACGTTGAGTTGTCTAAACGTGTTGGACTGTCTCCAACCCCTTGTCTGGAGCGTGTACGTCGCCTGGAGCGCCAGGGGTATATCAGCGGCTATACTGCGCTGCTGAACCCGCAATATCTGGATGCCTCTCTGCTGGTTTTCGTTGAAATTACCCTGAACCGTGGTGCCCCTGATGTCTTTGAGCAATTTAACCGTTCGGTTCAGGAGCTGGAAGATATTCAAGAGTGTCATCTGGTGTCGGGCGATTTCGACTATCTGTTAAAAACACGTGTATCGGACATG
This sequence comes from Photobacterium sp. TLY01, assembly GCF_021432065.1. NCBI lineage: Bacteria > Pseudomonadati > Pseudomonadota > Gammaproteobacteria > Vibrionales > Vibrionaceae > Photobacterium > Photobacterium sp. TLY01. Next base: position 2,229,065 of record NZ_CP090364.1, on the reverse strand, counting down.
TCTGCATACCGTAAGCTGCTGGGTGAAACCCTGCTGCGCTTACCGGGTGTGAATGACACCCGTACCTATGTAGTTATGGAAGAAGTAAAACAGACCAATAACCTGGTGATCAAAACACGTTAATTGGCCCTGAGCCAGTCTGATTTACGACAATACCAAGCGGCCTTGCGCCGCTTGTTTTGTTTTTGTGGCTGTCATAGCGTTTTTTGTCTCAACTGCTGAAAAAGTCAGCATCCCATCATCTATTTGACATTGAGATGAATTATTTGTGTTATCAACCCACTACAATTAAAACGGGTTTGGCGAAGCTACGTGAGCGAAAGGTTGTCCAACGGGGTGTATCAGGATGTTCATGATGTTGTTCACATCGTTTTCCTACTTTGCTCCCACATTTTCTCAGGCAGGTCACATTCCCTGTTAAGTGGTATAAAATAGGCCACATCGCCAAGCCTGATGAGGTGGCTTGACTGTATCGGACAAACGCATATTCAGCTGGGTCACCCACAGGACGTTGATTACCCCCGGCTTACAGCCAGTATTAGCAAGACCGGAGAGAGTTTTTGAGGAAAGTTAGAGGCAAAACTCAGCCTATACGCCTGTCAGGCGGACAGCGCCTGCTGGAAAGTTTTTTAATCATCGGTATTCTTGCCGCTGTGTATCTTATGGTTGCCCTGGTCAGTTTTAACCCGGCTGATCCCTCCTGGTCGCAAACGGCCTGGCAGGGCACAGTGCAGAATAAAGCTGGCGCCTTCGGTGCCATGGTGGCTGACACCGCCTTTTTCACTTTTGGATCGCTGGCGTATCCGTTACCGCTTGTGATGCTGGGAGTGACCTGGATCATGTTCCGTCGTCGAGGTGAACGGGAATCTGCGGACTACATGATCTACGGGACGCGCCTGCTCGGCCTGCTGCTACTGTTTCTGACCAGTTGTGGGCTTGCCGATCTGAACTTTGATGATATCTGGTACTTTTCCTCCGGCGGTGTGATTGGTGATGTGGTCGCCAATCTGACTTTGCCGCTGTTTAGCCTGCTTGGCACGACCCTGGTTCTGATGTTTTTATGGGCGGTTGGGTTTACCCTGTTAACCGGTATTTCTTGGTTGCGCGTGGTGGATGGCATCGGGGAGACCACCCTAGGGATGTTAGGCTGGCTGCTCAATAGAATTCGCGGCGAACAGCCGCAGACACTGACGCCTTTTGCTGCCGATATTCCTGACGAAAGTCAGACGGCTTATGCTGCCAGGTTAGTGAATAATCCGGACGAGACCGACATTGATGAGGATGACGTCTTACTGCGTCGTTCAGAGCGTATTGCCTATACTCCAAGACCGCTGGCCGACATTCAGGTTTCGGATACGGCTGCTGAGAAACACGCCCGAATGCAATCGCCTCAAACTGAGGTGAAATCGTCGCCGTCACACGCACCCGTGCAATCAGAACCTGCCATTGTGATGCCAGAACGCAGCAAGCCAGTAACTGCTTCAGCCCGTCAGCCGTTGGGGTCCAATCCGGAGATCGCGGGTGTGACGATTGATGATTTGCAGTCTCAGCTGGCTGAAAATGACGATTACAGCGTGTATGCCGCCGAATCGGAAGAGCGTCAGGCCGATGCCCAGGTGGTCAGTGATGATCTGCCGGCGCAGAACAGGGTAGACGAACCCTCTATCGGCGATCTGTCTCTGGTGGGTGAAGCACCCGTCATGTCTGAGTACGAATCTGTGTCAGAGCAAGATGATACTGTTGCTGCACCTGATGCTGATCTTCCCTGGGAAGCAGAGGCGTCAGATGAAGAGGAATGCCTGGATGACGGTCGTGAGGCGGATATTGAGATCGGTGTTCACGATGGGATGTCGGAGCTGGAGCGGGCAGGTATGGCGTCAGACGCTGAGTATGACGATGATGCTGATGACGAAGAGTCTGATGAAGAGGCTTTCCAGCGCAAGATCCGTGAAGCACAGCAGGCACAACAGCAGCAGGCGTATGCCGCAGGGTTGGATAATCCGTTCCTGGTGAAAAAAGACGTCGATTTACCCAAACCCACCTCACCGATGCCGACCCTGGATCTCCTGCAACCGCCGTCGCAAAATGTGCAGCCGACCAGCGAAGAAGAATTAAAGAATACCGCCCGTCTGGTGGAAGCCAAACTGGCGGATTACAAAATTAAAGCCAAGGTGGTCGGGATTTATCCCGGCCCCGTGATCACCCGCTATGAGCTGGATTTGGCACCCGGTGTGAAAGTAAGCCGCATCTCAGGGCTGGCAAAAGATCTGGCCCGTGCTTTGTCTGCCTATGCGGTGCGGGTTGTGGAAGTGATCCCGGGTAAACCTTATATCGGTCTGGAACTCCCGAACGAGAACCGTGAAACCGTGTATATGTCTGAAGTGCTGGGTAGTGAGCGCTTTATGAACATGCGCGGCCCGCTTCCGATTGTGCTGGGCTATGACATTGCCGGTGAGGCTGTTGCCGCTGATCTGAGCAAAATGCCTCACTTACTGGTGGCCGGTACGACGGGTTCTGGTAAATCTGTAGGTGTCAACGTGATGATCCTCAGCCTGCTTTACAAATGTAAGCCGGAGGATTGCCGTTTCATCATGATTGACCCGAAAATGCTGGAATTGTCTATCTACGAGGGTATTCCGCATCTGCTGACCGAAGTCGTCACGGACATGAAAGACGCCGGCAATGCGCTTCGCTGGTGTGTGGGTGAAATGGAACGCCGCTACAAACTGATGGCTGCGGTAGGGGTGCGAAACCTGGCCGGTTACAATGCCAAGCTCAAAGAAGCCGCTGCCGCCGGGCATCCGATTCACGATCCGCTGTGGAAACCTGGCGATAGTCTGGACGAACATCCACCGCTGTTGGAGAAAATGCCAAGTATTGTGGTCATAGTGGATGAGTTTGCCGATCTCATGATGGTGGTCGGCAAGAAAGTGGAGGAGCTGATCGCTCGTCTGGCGCAGAAAGCACGAGCTTCGGGGATTCATCTGGTGCTGGCGACTCAGCGTCCGTCGGTCGATGTGATTACCGGTCTGATCAAGGCCAATATTCCAAGCCGTATGGCGTTTACCGTCTCAACCAAGACAGATTCACGGACTATTCTGGATCAGGGGGGGGCAGAATCGCTGCTGGGCATGGGTGATATGTTGTACCTGCCGGCAGGTCAAAGTCACACCATCCGTGTTCACGGTGCCTTTGCATCCGATGATGATGTCCATAATGTGGTGAACGACTGGAAAGCCCGGGGTAAACCACAGTATATCGATGGGATCCTGAATTCTGATCAGGGCTCGGAAGCTATGTTGCCAGGGGAAACCTCATCCGGTGGTGAAGACGATCTTGATCAGCTCTTTGATCAGGTTGCAGCTTTTGTGGCCGAGAGCCGTCGCGGATCCGTTTCAGGCGTTCAACGCCGTTTCAAAATTGGCTATAACCGCGCCGCCCGTATTGTAGAACAGCTGGAAGCACACGGTATTGTCAGTCCTCCGGGCCATAATGGTAACCGAGAAGTTCTGGCGCCGGCTCCGGCAGGAGATTGATGTATGATGAAAAATCAGCAAATAACAAAAACCATTCAGGGCGTTCTTCTGGCCGCTGCGTTCTTGCCTGCTCTGGCATTTGCCAGCGCTCAGCAGGAGTTGAGTCAGCGGTTGAACAAAGTTGATGCCTTCAGCGCAACGTTCACTCAGAAGGTCACCAGTCCTGAAGGGGAGTTGCTGGTCGAGGGCGAAGGGAATGTTTCGGTTCAGCGTCCGAATCTGTTCAGATGGCATGCTGACACCCCGGATGAAAATCTGCTGGTGTCTGACGGTCGCACCCTGTGGTATTACACCCCGATGGTTGAGCAGGTGACCGCGATGAATCTGGATGATGCGACCGCGCAAACACCATTTGTTTTGTTGATTCGCAATCAGAATCAGGATTGGGCGAAATACAATGTGGCTCAGACGGCTGATACCTTTACCCTGACGCCGAAAGACAGCGCCGCAGCGACCGGAAAATTTGTGGTCACAGTCGGCCGGGACGGTCAGGTCCGCGGGTTTTCCGTCGAAGAGCAGGATGGCCAGCTCAGCCAGTTTCGCTTTGCCCGGTTTGCCCGCGGGAAGCAAGATCGTCAGCAATACAGTTTTACTCCGCCTTCCGGCGTAGAACTGGACGATAAGCGCTGATTGCGTTAAAAACGAGAGTGTCTTATATCAGGCGGTAGGAATACCGCCTTTTTTAGTAATGGGTGGTCAGCGTGGATAATCTCAGTCTCAATTTTTCCTCGGATTTTCGCCCTCTGGCTGCACGAATGCGCCCGCGAACCGTTGAAGAGTACATTGGTCAGCAACATATACTCGGTCAGGGCAAGCCGTTACGACGAGCGCTGGAAGCCGGGCATCTGCACTCCATGATTCTCTGGGGCCCGCCCGGCACCGGTAAAACAACATTAGCCGAAGTTGCGGCCCACTATGCCAATGCTGAAGTGGAGCGTGTGTCGGCGGTGACCTCGGGTGTGAAAGAGATTCGTGCTGCCATCGATAAAGCGCGTCAGAACCAGCATGCCGGCCGGCGAACCATTCTGTTTGTCGATGAGGTGCACCGTTTCAATAAAAGCCAGCAGGATGCATTCTTGCCGCATATTGAAGATGGCACAGTGACCTTTATCGGCGCGACTACTGAAAACCCGTCTTTTGAGCTGAATAACGCGCTGCTGTCCCGCGCCCGGGTCTATAAACTCAAGTCACTCACTCAGGATGACATCCTGACTGTGATTGACCAGGCGATGAATGACCGGACACGGGGCTTGAAAGAGGACAGCCTGACTTTTGCACCGGATGTGAAAGAAAACCTGGCGGCGCTGGTGAATGGCGATGCGCGTATGTCGCTGAACTACCTGGAACTGCTGGCAGATATGGCAGAGGCGCATCAGGGGAGTAAAGTCATCACTTTAGATCTTCTGGCTGAAGTTGCCGGTGAGAAGGTCACCCGTTTTGATAACAAAGGTGATCTCTGGTACGACATGATTTCCGCGGTGCATAAGTCCATTCGCGGATCCAGTCCGGATGGCGCCTTATACTGGTATGCCCGTATGCTACAGGCTGGTTGTGATCCCCTTTATGTTGCCCGCCGTCTACTGGCCATCGCGTCTGAAGATGTCGGCAATGCCGACCCCCGTGGGATGCAGGTTGCGATTGCTGCCTGGGATTGTTTTACGCGGGTGGGCGCTTATGAAGGTGAAAGGGCAATCGCGCAAGCCATTGTCTATCTGGCCTCTGCACCCAAAAGTAATGCGGTCTACACTGCCTTTAATCAGGCAAAAGCGGATGCGGCGAATCTGCCCGACTATGAAGTCCCGCCGCATCTGAGAAATGCGCCGACTAAACTCATGAAAGAGCTGGGATATGGCGCAGAATATCGCTATGCCCATGACGAGCCAGGCGCATATGCGGCAGGGGAGTGCTATTTACCTCCCGAGCTTCAGGGCAGGAAGTACTATCAGCCTTCAGAGCGAGGCTTAGAGAGTAAAATTGGTGAGAAGCTGGAATATCTGGCCTCACTGGACGCAAAAAGCCCGCAGAAACGCTATCAATAATCAGGCTTTTTGGGTATCGTTTATCAACTTGCGTTAGGGATTCTAACGTATTCAGATTTCAACTTATTTAACCCGCGAACGGGTTAAATTTTGTGCAACATTCTATGACGAGCACAGGATTAGCATGCTAGATTCAAAACTTCTTCGAACTGAGCTGGACGCGACAGCAGAAAAATTAGCGCACCGTGGGTATACCCTTGATGTAGAAACCCTTCGTTCCCTGGAAGAGCAACGGAAGTCCATCCAGGTGAAAACGGAAGAACTGCAGTCCTTACGTAATTCCCGCTCGAAGCTAATTGGTCAGCTGAAAGGCAAAGGCGAGCACGAAGAAGCCGATAAAGTCATGGCAGAAGTTGCCGGTCTGGGCGCTGAGCTGGATGAGGCGAAAAAAGCCCTGGCTGAGATACAGTCTCAGCTCAGCGATATTGAGCTGTCTATTCCGAACATTGCGGACGAGTCTGCGCCAATTGGTAAAGACGAAGACGATAACGTCGAAATTTCTCGCTGGGGCGAACCTAAGACTTACGATTTTGAAGTGAAAGATCACGTTGATCTGGGCGAGATGGCTGAAGGTCTGGACTTTGCCAGCGCAGTAAAATTGTCTGGCTCCCGTTTTATCGTCATGAAAGGTCAGTTTGCCCGCCTGCACCGTGCACTGGCGCAGTTCATGCTCGATCTTCACACCCAGGAGCATGGCTATACTGAAATGTATGTCCCTTACCTGGTCAATCAGGACAGTCTGTACGGTACGGGCCAGCTGCCGAAATTCGGTGAAGATCTGTTCAATACCAAGCCTGCGACGGAAGAAGGCGTTGGCATGTCACTGATCCCGACCGCGGAAGTGCCGCTGACCAATATGGTGCGCGATACCATCGTTGATGAAGCTGAGCTGCCAATTAAGATGACGGCACATACACCATGCTTCCGTTCTGAAGCCGGCTCCTATGGACGTGATACCCGCGGCCTGATCCGTATGCACCAGTTCGATAAAGTAGAACTGGTTCAGATCACCCGTCCGGAAGATTCCATGGCGGCATTGGAAGAGCTGACCGGTCAGGCTGAGAAAGTGCTGCAACTGCTGCAACTGCCTTATCGTAAAGTGATTCTGTGTACGGGTGATATGGGCTTTGGCGCCATGAAGACGTACGATCTGGAAGTCTGGCTGCCGGCGCAGAATACGTACCGTGAGATCTCTTCCTGCTCGAATGTGGGTGATTTCCAGGCACGCCGGATGCAGGCACGCTTCCGCCGCAAAGGCGAGAAGAAGCCTGAGCTGGTGCACACTCTGAATGGCTCTGGTCTGGCCGTTGGCCGCACTATGGTGGCTGTGCTGGAAAATTACCAGCAGGCCGATGGCCGAATTGAAATCCCTGAAGTGCTGCGTCCGTACATGGGCGGTCTGACCCATATCGGTTAATCATCCGTGATGACAGTCAAAATGAAAAACCCAGCCTGCGTGCTGGGTTTTTTTATAGGTTGTGACCTGCCGCAGGGAAAGCCAGCCCCCTCGCGGCTGGATTTTTATCAAGCCTGGAGCTTAAGTTGGGTCTGACCGTTAGCTTCAGATTCAGCCTGGTCCAGTAAAGGCTGCAAACTGGCGCTGATATCGAGCGGGAAATCTTCGATTGCCAGCGCATGGGCAATCTCAGTCAACTTGGCATCAAACAAATAGAAAATGTTATCCGACAGGCTGAGTGAGAACTTATACAGTGCCAGCCGGCATGCTTTGCTGGCACTGGCCGATTGCAGCAACGTGGTCAGGTCATTCTCCAGCTGATCTGCCATCAGTGACGGCCCGGGTATTTGGAGCATCAGGTTCATTTGCCCCAGCCGGCGTTGCAGCAAATGCAGATGCCGGCGCAGTAAAACTTCCTGCTTCGTGTGACCCGGGCGAAATACCGCGACTGTTGAGCGGAACTGGGCCAGCGTATCCAGTGCATTCAGTGTGATCGGCCAGAACTGCTGATACTGCTCGAACAGGCTGCTTTTGTCTGCAATCAGCAGGCTGGTGGTTAAGTGGTCATCAATCAGATACATCACATGACGAATGTTTTTGCCATGATTGGCCTGGTTACGTGATATCGAATATTGTGGCCACTCAGTGCTTAATTGCTGCAAATGCTGGGTCAGAATCCGGTACATGGGTTTTTGCTCAAGCCCGGTCTGGCTCAGCAGGGCTTGACTCAGGCTCAGGATGGCATTTTGCTCGGGAAAAACCGGCAGGGTTTCACCATGGTTTTTCATGAGATGATTTTTCATCAGATGGTCATGGGACAAGCGTCTGTGCTGACGCAGCAGCTGAATGAGCTGGCGAAGACCAAGGATCTGATCGAAGTGGGCTTCAGTCTGAGCCTGCTGCTGTTTGTTATAGAAATACCAAGCCGTGAGTGCCAGCACAGTCAGTGTTAAACCGAGAATAATCCACATATCGACTCCCTAAATGCCGGTGAATGGCATGAATACTTTGTTGATCCTCTTTGACGTTTTGATTCTGTTTCTGAGTCAGCTGATTGAAGCCTGGGGGCAGTTTCTTAACGACACTGGCATAACGCAAAAAACGAGCCAGTTTTAATTGGGCTTCATACCAACAGTCATACCTGTATCTCTCTGATAATTATCAGGGATGATAAGTCCAGTGCTTAGGGATAAGTGCACTGATTTGGTGCGATGTAATGATTTTGGTGCAGCCTGGTGCACTCGCAAGGAATGGGAAAAGAAGCCGGTGGAAAGGGGAAGATCGTCTGAAATCAATATGCATCGCGGGCGAAAACAGAAAAGACCAGCGCACTGAGACGCTGGTCTTTTATGGTTCGCTCACGCCACCGGCACAGGCGGTAAGCAGAGTCAGAGTTTGATACGGTTAGTTTCTTGGTACCCGAGCATCCAAGGCTTCAAGCTTTTTCAGTGCATCCTGCGTCATCAGGGTCTGATAACTGATGTTGCTCGCACTGAGGCTGGACCCTTGCTGGAATGGGTATTCCGGAATGGTTTTCAGGAATTCCATGACTTTTTGCTGTACCGGTACAAACAGCCACATAGTGTTTTCCGCATACCACTTCAGATACATACCGGACTCCAGCGCCCCTTTCTGATAGGGATCAGCCCGCAGGTTGATTACCAGAGGCCAGGCCGGTGTTTCGCGAACGGCGGTATTAATACCACCGGAAAGAGTCGCAAAGTGGATTTTCCAGTCTTGCCAGCGAACCGCATTCAGCTCACCGGTTGCGCCAAAGTAGTAAATAGTGTCGCGGGGACCTTTTTCGACCTCACCTTTGAAATAAGGCATAAAGTTATAGCCGTCCGCATGAACTTTGAATTCTTTACCATTGGCGGAATAGCCTTTTTTCAGCTTTTCGACCAAGTCGGGTTCACCGGCTGCAGCCAGGAAGGTCGGCATCCAGTCTTCATGCGAGATGATGTCGTTATAGATGGTGCCTGGTTTAATCACATTGGGCCATTTCACCAGCAGAGGGACGCGCATCCCCCCTTCCCAGGTGGTTCCTTTTTCACCATGGAAAGGTGTGGTACCGCCATCAGGCCAGGAAATCGTCTCGGCACCATTATCCGTTGAGTACACAACAATCGTGTTGTCGGCAATCTTCAGCTCATCGAGTTTGTCCAGCAAGGTACCGACTGACTTGTCGTGTTCAACCATGCCGTCCGGGTACAGACCAATTCCTGTCGTGCCGACAGACTCAGGTTTTAAGTGCGTCCAGACGTGCATACGCGTGGTATTAAACCACATGAAGAAGGGCTTATCACTCTTCACGGCGCGTTCCATGAAATCCAGACCGGCAGCCATAAACTCTTCATCTGCAGTTTCCATCCGCTTACGTGTCAGCGGACCGGTATCTTCGACTTTACCGTCAGCGGTGGACTTCAAGACGCCTCGCGGGCCGTATTTTTTGCGAAACTCAGGATCTTTCGGGTAGTAATAACCCTCGGGCTCTTCTTCCGCATTCAGGTGATACAGGTTACCAAAGAATTCATCAAAACCGTGGTTAGTAGGCAGGTGTTTGTCCTGATCACCCAAGTGGTTCTTACCAAACTGGCCACTGACATATCCCTGCTCATGCAATAAATCAGCAATGGTTGGCGACCAGTCAGGAATACCGTGATCAGAACCCGGCATACCTATGGTTAATAATCCTGTGCGAAACGGGTGCTGCCCCAGAATAAATGACGCCCTGCCAGCGGTACAAGATTGCTGACCATAGGCATCGGTAAACATCGCGCCTTCTTTTGCGATGCGGTCAATATTCGGGGTTTTGTATCCCATAATACCGTGGTTATAAGCACTGATATTATGAACGCCAATATCGTCTCCCCATATCACGAGTATATTCGGTTTTTCTGCTGCACTGACACTGGTTGCACCAAAGGCAACCCCGATAATAGCCATAAGCTTTGTTATTTTTGACTTAAGAGAAATCAAAATAACCTCCTTTGTACGGCAAATGCCACGGGTTAAAAAACTTGGTTTATGTTTACATCGCAGTATGTGTTGCTCTTTTGCTGACGGTGGTTTTCCTAACGGTAACTTATTGTGAATATTAAGTTTAATTGCTATACAGATATTAACCAGTCGAAAGTAAGTATTTTTTTATGAAGCAATGTTTTGTCACAAGCGCACTTTTTTTTCTGAGCATACTAGCTCTCTCTTTTGATGCTGTGTCTCAGAATAATGTAGACACTCAGTGTGTGAAATGTCACGAAAATGAAGTGCAACAATGGAAAAGCTCACATCACTTTCATGCAATGGCTCACGCAAATAGCGCTGATGTTTTGGCTGAATTTGACGGCATAAGGTTTCAAAAAGATGAAACCGTTTTTCAATTACGGCAGAGAGAAAAAGAATATCTGATTGATATTATTGAACCTTCAGGGCAGCGTACCGAATATAAAGTGGCCTACACTTTTGGTTATTATCCGCTGCAGCAATATGCGTTTTCAGTTGGCGGCGGGAAAATTCAGTTTTTACCTTTTGCCTGGGATAGCCGAGAAAAAGCGCAAGGCGGACAGCGCTGGTTCGATCTCCATCCGGATCAGCAAGCCAATGATCCGTTTCACTGGACGCAGATGGGGCAGAACTGGAACCAGATGTGCGCCGACTGCCATACCACCAATTTCGAAAAGCGCTATGATCAACATACGCAAACCTATCAGTCGACCTATAGTGCCGTGAATGTCAGTTGCCAGGCCTGCCATGGTGAGCCTCAGCAGCATCTTGCCTGGGCGGCCGGAAACACGGACATCAGTAACAAAGGTTTTGCGCAGAACATAGGGAAAAAAACACCGCTCTTTTATCAGCAGGCGGACAGAAAAATGCAGCCCGCGGCGCCCTTACAAGCCAGCCAGCAAATTGAAGTCTGTGCTTCCTGTCATGCGAGGCGTACTCAGTTGGCAGACCGAACCGGCCCGATGGATTTTTCACAGCACTTCCAGGGAGCGCTGCTGACCCCTGAGCTTTATCATGTGGATGGACAAGTCTGGGATGAAAACTATGTCTGGGGATCGTTTCTGCAGAGCAAGATGTATCAGGCGGGCGTCACCTGTACCAATTGCCACAACCCCCACTCCGGAGAGCTGGTGTTGCCCGCAAATCAAACCTGTACCCAATGCCATAATGCAGAAACCTATGATAAAACCGAACATCATCAACACGCAACCAACAGCGCAGGCAGTCAGTGTGTGGATTGCCACATGCCTGCCACCACCTATATGCAGATTGACCCGAGACGCGATCACAGCTTTCGGGTTCCCCGGCCGGATCTGTCCGTGAAGACAGCTGCGCCGAATGCCTGTAATGCCTGTCATCAGGATAAGAGCGCAACCTGGGCGAAGCAGCAGGTCGAGCGCTGGTATCCGGCATCCTCGCACCGAAATCTTGATCATTTCTCGCTGGCTTTCCAGGCTGCCGATCAGGGCGTGCCTTCGGCTTCGGAACAGCTGACCCGTATCGCGCAGGACAATCAATTACCGGATATTGTTCGGGCATCGGCCATTGAAAGAATGGAAAACTATCCGGACAGAAACTCGCTGGTAGCCATTGTGCGCGCAATTCGCGATGACGAACCTTTGAAACGTCAGGCAACGATTGCAGCCACCGCGCAGTACCCTCTGGCGGATCGTTTCCGCATTCTGTCACCGTTACTGGCCGATCAGCATATGCCGATCAGAGCCAATGCGGCGCGTGCGCTTGCCCCGATGCTGACCTTGCCTCATGCGGCTCAGCTCAGTGCAGATCAAAAGACGCAGCTTGAGCAGGCGCTGGACAGTTACCGGCAAATACAGCTTTACAATGCGGATCGCGGGTTTGCCCATACCAACCTGGGCAATCTGGCGCTGGCGATGGGGGATTCCCAGGCCGCCGAGCAATATTTTAAAACCGCGATCGATGTCGAGCCGATTTACGCACCGGCCTATGTCAATCTGGCTGAAGTTTACCGTCGTGCCGGCAATGAGCTGCAGGTGCGTGCCGTGCTTGAACAAGCCCTGGCGGTACAGCCGGAGGAAGCCAGCGTACATTATGCGCTGGCGATGAGTTGGGTAAGGAGCGGCAGAAAAGACAAGGCACTGCTTTCGCTGAAACAAGCCGTTGATAATTCGCAAGAAGAAATAAACTACCTCTATACTTACGGTTTACTGTTACAGGATCAAGGGCAGTATCAGGTCGCTTCCACCTATCTTCATCGGGCGCTGGTACAGGCACCTGCCAATCCTGATGTGCACTATACCCTGGTGCAGAATTATCTGATGCACAAAGATTATGATAACGCGCTGTATTACGCGCAGAAGTTGTCACAATTGCTGCCGGGTAACCCACAGATTCAGCAATTGGTGCAGCAGATCGTCATGATGAAACGCGCGCAGCCCTGAGCGGGTCGGACAGCGGTTAGCCCGGTCGCCGTGTGTTGACGCCAGAGCCGGATACAATAAGCAATAACAAGTGACAGGAGTGACTCACGTGAATGCTGCACAACAGGCAATGAATCTGCTGCTGGAAAAAATTGATCAATCCGTGATTGGACAACACCATGTTGCCCGTTCGATTGTTATCGGTTTGATTACTAATGGCCATATCTTGTTGGAAGGCTTACCTGGCACGGCAAAAACCCGTTCAGTGAAAGCGCTTGCCGGAATGATGAACGCCAGATTTGGCCGGGTGCAGTTCACGCCGGATCTCTTGCCGTCTGATGTGACGGGCACAGACATGTACCAGGAGGACGCCGACGGTAAACCTCAGCTGACTTTTCAGCCCGGTCCCATTTTTAACAACATTTTGCTGGCCGATGAAATTAACCGGGCCCCTGCCAAGGTGCAGGCTGCTTTGCTGGAAGCCATGGCAGAAGGCACAGTGACGGTCGGAGACAGCAGTCGCAAGCTTCCTGAACCTTTCATTGTGTTAGCTACTCAAAACCCGATTGAGCAGGAAGGTACTTATCCGCTGCCGGAAGCGCAGGTGGACCGTTTCATGCTCAAAGTCACCGTCGACTATCCGGAAGATGACGCTGAGTTAGATATTGTCCGTCTGGTGCGCGCGGAAGAGAAGTCACAGGGCAAAATGGCTGCGGAGCAAACCTCTGCTGAGGAACGCATCGATCCGCAATTGGTGCTCGATGCCCGGAACCAGCTGGCCGAGATTCATGTGTCTGAAGTGGTGGAGCGCTACATAGTCAATCTGGTGATGGCAACCCGCCACCCGGATCGTTACCCCGACACGAAACTGAGCGAGTGGATCGAAGTCGGTTCCAGTCCGCGAGCCTCTATCGCGCTGGACAAATGTGCACGTGCCTGTGCCTGGCTGGCCGGACGGGATCATGTTGAGCCCGATGATGTGCGGATGATGGCAAAACCGGTGTTGGGGCACAGGCTGAATCTGGGTTACAGCGCCGCGGCTGACGGAGTGACAAAGAACGATGTCATCCAGCTATTACTTGATCATGTGCTGATTGGGTAGGAGTGTGGTTATGGCTGAGCCCTCGCTGGATGCACGCTTGTACTGTCAACCTGCCAGACTGGCGGCGTTGCAGGCGCAGGCCACGCAGTTATCGTCCCCTTCATTGTTGAAAATTCACAGTATTCTGGCCGGGCGGCACAGCTCTAACTTTCGCGGCCGGGGTCTGAACTTTGAAGAGTTGCGTCACTACCGAAAAGGCGACGACATTCGTCAGCTGGACTGGCGGGTAACGTTGCGCACCGGTGAGCCCTATGTGCGGGTGTACACCGAAGAGAAAGATCATCATGTTACTTTATGTGTTGATCAGCGTGCCAGCATGTTTTTTTCTTCTGTCGATACCATGAAATCGGTTGTAGCGGCGGAAATCGCGGCTTTAATTGGCTGGTCTGTGGTGAAAAAGAACGATCGGGTCGGGCTGGCCATTTTCGGCGAAGAGCGGCTGACAGACCCGCGGCCAACCCGAACGCAATCAGAATTTCTGGCTCAGCTTCACCGGCTTTGCGAAGTCAACCAGTCACTGAGTGTGGCTTCGTCTAGGTCTGGACAAAACCAGCTTGATGCCATGCTTACGCGGTTGATGGAGCGAAAAGAGCGTAATGCGCTGGTGGTTATCCTCAGTGATTTCTATCAGTGCAATGCGGCCTGTATTCAAAAATTGCAGCATCTTCAGCGGCGTGGTCATGTGTTGTGTATTGCGATTAACGACCCGCTCGAGCAGTCTTTTGCTTCTGAGCAAGCCTGGGTCGTGTCAGACGGGGATTTGCAGATGAACATTGAACCTGGTCAAAAAAGTCAGGCAGTAGACAGACATCTTACCGCCTTGTATCAGGCAAGGAAGGACACGCTGAGTAAGATCATGGCAATGAAGCATTTGCCATTTATTGAGCTGGACACCTCAGGCAGTCATATTCGCCAATTCCGGCAGGCACTGGAGAATGCATAATGACGCAGCCAGCCCCTCCTTCTTCTTACATTTTGAAAGATTTGATTGAAATTGCCCTGCCGGACGCCGTGAGTTGGTGGCCTCAGACACTTGGCTGGCAGATATTGGGTGTTCTGGTTTTGGTATTTCTGCTGTTGTGGGCTTTTTACCGGTATCGCCTGTATCGTTTTAACCGTTACCGTCGTGAAGCCCTGAAGGCGATTGCAACAATAGAGCAAAGTTGCGGACAGAGTGCTTCCCAGTCCGTCATGAGTGATGTATTTCTGGTACTGAAAGTGGCCGCGGCACATGTTGAGCCTTCACTGGCGTCACACCTTGACCGGCAGTTTCTGCGCTACCTGGACACCAGTGCTTCTCTGGCAGAAGGGTTTGATTCTCCGGCAGGGCAGCGCTGGCTGGATGGCCTGGTGCAACCGGGTTTCACGCTCAGTGACAGCCAGACGCAGCAATTACTGACTCTGGCCAGCCGCTGGGTGAAGCATCACTGTAACCCCAATCAGCCCGGACTGGTCTGGAGGCGAAATGAACATTGAGCTGACGTACCCCTGGGCGTTGTTATTGCTGCCGTTGCCCCTGTTGGTGTACTGGCTGACGCCTGGCTACAAAACGCGCCGCACGGCGATTAAGGTACCGTTTTTTGATGCCTTGGTTGAGGCTTTGGATGAGAAACCGGAGCGGGGCGCCAGTATTCTGCGGCCTGCTTTCTGGCAGCGAGCCTTGCTGACCGTGTCCTGGGGGCTGGTGGTTCTGGCACTGTCCAAGCCCATGCTGCTGGGCAAACCGCAGCAACGTCAGGAATTTGGCCGGGATGTGATGGTGGCGGTTGATTTGTCTGACTCGATGAATACCGAAGATTTCACCTCGGCGGCCGGCGACAAGCTGTCGCGCCTGAATGCAGCGAAGCAAGTGCTCGCCAATTTTGCAGCAAAACGTCAGGGCGACAGATTAGGGCTGATTCTTTTTGGCGATGCTGCTTTCGTGCAGGCCCCCTTTACCGCCGACCATCAGGCCTGGCTGGCATTGCTCGCTGAAGCGCAGACACCCATGGCCGGTTTGAGTACCCACATGGGGGATGCTATTGGTCTGGCGATCAAGGTCTTGCTGGAAGACAACCCGCAGCCAGGAGAATCATCCAAAGAGAAGCTGGCGATCGTGCTAACCGACGGAAATGATACTGACAGCTATGTCGCCCCCGAGGATGCGGCCAAGCTGGCCAAAGCACGCGGGGTGAAAATCCACATGATTGCCATGGGTGACCCGCAGACGGTCGGAGAGACTGCCATTGATATGGAGACCATTAATAGCGTCGCGGAAACGACAGGCGGAAAGGCGTTTCAGGCATTGAACAGCCAGGAGCTGAATCAGGCTTACGACACCATTAATGAACTGGAACCTCAGCTATATCAAAGTACTTACTACCAGCCCAAATATTCACTGCATCCTTATTTGCTGATGGTTGTGAGCTTCTTGTATCTGGTGGCTTTCAGCCTTGCTACCTGGCGGCGCAGCCGGAAAGATCGGGAGGCAGCATGATGGATATGTCAGATTTAACCCTGCTGCTGACCCAGTTCCGTTTCATACGTCCGGAATGGTTATTGCTGCTGTTGCCCTTTGGCTATCTGTTCTACGTTCAGTGGAAGAGTCAGGAAGCAGGCAGCCAGTGGCAGAAAAATCTGCCTGAACACTTGCGAAAAGCCTTAACTGTCGGTGGTTCCGGCTGGCGCAGGCAATTGCCGTTACTGATCCTGCTACTGACTTCAGCACTGGTGATTCTGGTGTGTGCCGGGCCGACCTGGAAAAAGCAGCCATCCCCTTTTCATGAAGACAGAACGCCGCTTATTGTTTTGATGGACACCAGCCAGGCCATGCTGGAAAAGGATGTCGCGCCGGACCGGCTCACCCGGGCTAAACAGAAAGTGGAAGACTTGCTGGCGATTCGGGCCGGGGGGGAGAATGCCTTGATTGCCTATGCTGCGACAGCGCATATTGCGATGCCGCTGACCCGCGATATCGCGGTTTTTAAACCTATGCTCGAAGCCCTGTCGCCGGAAATCATGCCCAAGGAAGGGAAGAATGCCGCATCGGCCATCTCACAGATCCAGCAGCAACTGCAGCGCCGTGATATTCCGGGTATTGTGTTACTGATTACCAACGATGTATCGGCACAGAGTATCAGCCAGTTCCATGACTATTTTTCCCAGCATAAGCATCAGTTGCTGGTATTAGCAGCAGGAGATAACACCCGAACCAGCGATTTGCCGCTCAACATGAATCACCTTAATGCGCTGGTTGATATGAGCAATGCAGATTTACATGCCCTGACGGTGGATAACACAGATGTGGAATGGATTAAGCGCAAAGTTGAAAATCATGCGGCACTGAATGCCAGTACGCATCAGCCTTGGCAGGACATGGGGTATTACTTGTTGTTTCCTGTTGCATTGTTGCTGCTGCTTTGGTTTCGACGAGGCTGGCTGGTTCAGTGGAGCGTGGCTGCACTGGCCATCTTTACTTTGTTGGCAGTACCTGAGTCGGCTTATGCTGAGAGTGTCCATCAGGTGAATCCGGCCAGCGAGAAGTCAGAAGCCCCTGAACCGGATGTTGGCGAGCGGCTCAAGCAGTTTTGGCTGGATCTCTGGCTGACCCCGGATCAGCAGGGGCAGTGGTATTTCCGGCGGGGTGATTATCTTGAGGCGGCTGAACATTTTGCTGATCCGCTATGGAAAGGGGTCGCGTATTATTATGCGTCTCAGTTTAATGCCGCGCATACGGTCTTCATGCAAAGCAGTGAAGAGGTTATGCAGTTCAATGCCGCCAATGCGCTGGCCCATCAGCGCGAGTATGTCGCGGCACGTAAACTGTTGCGCGAACTGGTCAAGACCTATCCGGATAATGCCGCGATGCAGCATAACCTACAGGTGATCGAGGGCATTATCGAAGAAATTAACCAGTTCAGTGAAAGCCAGTCCGGTGGTGAAAATGCCAATGAAGGGTCTGTCGAGTTGGGTGACGAGCCTCAGACGGCAGACGGCGCGGATGAGCAGACCAATACTCAGGTCATGATTCAGGACAAACTGACCGCTGAGCAACTGCTGGGTGATGAAGCGATCGCCAACAAATGGCTGGAGCGGGTAGAGGCGGATCCGAAAATGTTTCTGCGCTCTAAATTTTCGATTCAGTATCAACAAGCTCAGGAGCAATAATCTATGTTGCGCGCTTTCATGTTTGTCCTACTGCCTTTGGTGCTGACGATGGCTACGCCGGGGGGCTTGGCGGCGGAAGAAAGCAGTGAGAACAATCGAGTACTGATTAAAACCTGGTTGACAACGGCCAGTCAGAAAAACGCTCGCCAGGTGGCAGTGAATGAGATGATCACATTGCACATTGATCTGGCAACCTCGACCTGGTTTACCGCCGGTACCCGGATTGGCAAGATCACCGATCCCGGACTCATGACCTCGCAACGCAGTCTGAAAGCGGTGAACTATACCGAGCAGCAGCAAGGAACCACCTGGTCACATCAAAGCTGGGAGATTCCGGTTTTTGTCACTCAATCGAGCCAGTATGTCATACAGCCGATTCCTGTGACCGTCGAGGTTTCGGTCTCTCCCGGACAGAGCCAGACGGCAACCTTAATGACGCCCGAACTTCGTTTTTCGGCATCATTGCCCTCACCGGCGCTGACGGGTCAGCGCCCCTGGTTTGCGGCATCGGAGGCTTCACTTGAGCAGACCTGGCAGCAGAGTGCAGACGCACTGCGTGTCGGAGACAGTCTCACGCGACGGATCACACTCAAGGCTGAGAGTACGCTGGCCGCCTTGCTGCCGAACCCGTCTCAGCCCATGTTTGATGATGCCTATCAGACTTATGTTTCCCCCAGTGATCTGCAAGACAGCACTAATCGCGGTCTGTATTCAGCCAGCAGAACCGAGCAGGAAACCTACGTGATCCAGAGCGGCGGCGAGATACATTTTCCTGCGATTGAGGTGCAATGGTGGGACAGCCAGAATCAGCAGCTCAATACCCTGACCCTGGAGGGTAAAACCTTTACCGTGAGACATACGTTGCAGTCGTGGCTGAAGTTTTACGCGCCCTGGCTGATTGCTGTGCTGGTGTTGTTTGCTCTGGCTTTGCTCGCCTTTCAGCTTGCCAAACGTTATTTTGCCAGCCGCACGTTGCCATCGCGTTATCTGCTCTGGCGGGCTGCCCGGGCTCAGGACTGGCCGCAATGCCGTCAGTTGATCTATCAAAGGCTCTATGAAAAGACGCAATTGAGCACGCTGGCTGATTTTTCAAAGGATGAGAAGTGGCTTGCTGACAGCCAGAGACTGATGTCAGATCAGATTGACAGCCGGCTTGTACGCTCGGTGTGGCGGCAAATCACGCACAGAGCAAAAGCGCAGAGCCAATATCAGGTTCTGCAGCCGTTACGCCAGCTGGCGCGCAGGTATCCGCCGCCGTAAGGCGCTGTCTGAATATCCGGGCACATGAACTAAGCTTACAACGTCATATTCATGAGAACTTTTATATCTGGTAAAACTAACCTACCGACTGCGAAGGGGACTTGTATGATTCGAGCAACAAGGTTTTTGCTTTTGCTATGGCTGAATGCCGTCATTGTGCCTGTTGTATTTGCGGCCGCCGATCCGCTTCCGTCCTGGAATGACACGGCGACCAAGCAACAGGTGATGCAGTTTGTCCAGCAGACCACTGAGGAAAACTCCCCCCAATTTGTACCCGTCGAGGAGCGGATTGCTGTTTTTGATAATGATGGCACCTTGTGGGCAGAACAACCGGCGTACTTTCAGCTGTTTTACGCAATTGACAGAGTGAAAGATGAGGCAGACAAACACCCTGAGTGGAAAACGGAAGAGCCCTTTGCCTCCCTTCTGAAGGGAGACATGGAAGGAGTAAAAAAATCAGGGATGGAAGGCGTGATGAAACTGGTGATGGCAACTCATGCCAATATGACGACCGATCAGTTTTCGCAGTCGGTTGATCAATGGATGAAAACGGCCAAACATCCGGCGACAGAAAAGCTGTTCACGCAAATGGTTTATCAGCCCATGATTGAGTTGCTCGGGTATCTTAGAAGCAATGGCTATAAAACTTATATTGTGTCTGGTGGCGGTGTGGAATTCATGCGGGCCTGGGCACCTCAGGTCTATGGAATTCCTCCCGAGCAAATCATTGGCTCCAGTATCAAGACGGAATATAAGTATATTGATGGTAAACCTGTCATTTCACGCCTGCCTGAAATAGATTTTGTCGATGACAAAGAAGGCAAACCCGTAAATATTCAGAAAATCATTGGCCGGCGGCCTGTGATAGCTGTCGGTAACTCAGATGGTGACCTGGCCATGCTGCAATGGACCAAAGCCGGAGAGGGAGCGCGAATGTCTGTGCTGGTACATCACACAGATGCCGAGCGGGAATGGGCTTACGATAAAGAGTCATCGGTAGGCCGGCTGGACAAAGCATTACCCGTGGCTGAAAAAGAGCAGTGGATCGTGGTCGATATGAAGCAAGACTGGAACCGGGTATTTCCTCAATAAATATCGGGTATCAAAAGGCTTCATAACAAAACGCCAGTCTCGGAAGACTGGCGTTTTTTCATGCATTAATTTTGCTGATTAAGCTTTGTGCAAATGCACTTCTTCGTCTTCTTCACCCGCTTTAGGATCGTTAAAGCGGCTGATGTCCATTTCGTTTTCTGACTTACCCACAATACAGGTGACCACGCTGTCGCCTGTAATGTTAACGGCAGTGCGAATCATATCCAGCAGGCGGTCAACACCCATGATAATCGCAATACCTTCTACCGGCAGACCGACCTGATTCAAGACCATCGCCAGCATGATCAGCCCGACGCCAGGCACACCGGCGGTACCGATTGAGGCCAGTGTCGCTGTCATGATCACGGCCATGTAATCGCCCATGGTCAGGTCGATATTGAAAGCCTGCGCAATAAAGGCCGTGGCCACACCCTGCATGATGGCGGTGCCATCCATGTTGATGGTCGCGCCCAATGGGACAGTGAACGAAGCGACTTTATTGCTGACACCCAGACGCTTGGTCGCCGTTTCCATGGTCACCGGGATGGTGGCATTTGAAGAAGCGGTGGAGAAGGCGAACATGATCGCATCTTCCATTTTCTTGAAGAAAACGAATGGGCTCAGTCCCGAGAACATTTTCAGCATCAGGCCGTAAGTGAACACGGCGTGCAGGATCAGGGTGCAGCTCAGCACCAGGAAGTAACCCATCAGGTTATAGATCGCATCCAGACCCAGGCCGGTGAACAGTTTTGCCATCAGGAAGAACACGCCGTATGGCGCGATGTGCATCAGCAAGGCGACCAGCTTCATGATCACTTCGTTCAGATCGGCAAAGACACTGGCAATACGTTCACCTGCTTTACCCGCCGCACTGATGGCAATACCGAACAGTATGGCAAAGACAATGATTTGCAGTGTATTGCCCTGCGCCATGGAATTGATCGGGTTGGTCGGGAACATGCCAATGATCACTTCACCCAGTGAAGGGGCTTCTTTGGCCGCAAATGAGGTCGCGGCCGCCAGATCTGCACCTTCACCAGGTTTAAACAGCGTACCCATGGTGAGGGCAAGCGTAATAGCCACAGCTGTCGTGGTGAGATAGAAAGCCAGCGTTTTACCGCCAAGACGGCCAAGGGTGCTGATATCGCTCAGGGTGCTGGTACCACACACCAGTGAGACAAAAACGAGTGGCACAACCAGCATCTTCAGGCTGGCAATGAAGATTGAGCCGCCTACTTCGAACAGGCCGTTAACTATGTAGTCTTGAACAAATGCCGTGTCAGCGAAAAGCGAGCGGATGATAAATCCAGTCAAAATACCCAGTACCATACCGAGGATGACTCGGGCGGTCAGGGACAGTTTTTTGTTTTGGGTTTTCATGAAAGAACACTCCTTATTATATGTGGCTCTGTTACTGATCCTCAGAGCGCGGAGCAGATTACCAGTTCCGGTTACAAACCCGCGATGTAAAATCAATGTCATGATTTAAAGCTTGTATGAGATCACACTTTATTGAGTGAATTGTTAGAGAAAGCTTAGATTCATTAACAAATCAGAAACCGTTTGATTGGTTTATATACTGATATAGCAAGCATTTTTTGGTTCGATCGTCTGCTCTTTGCGATTTTGATGAAATCAATCCCTGAGCGCCGGGTGATGTGGCTGGATGAGAAGAGGATGATTGTGAGTGAGTGCGGCCGGTTGAGCCTGGAGCACAAGGCCGAATGAGGATAAAAAAAGGGAGCCGCAGCTCCCTTTTTCGATGGTTTCTGTAATTCCGCTTTACATGACACGCATGCCTGGCTGGGCACCGTCATGGGGTTCCAGCAGCCACAGATCTTTGCCACCAGGGCCGGCCGCCAGGATCATGCCTTCCGACATCCCGAACTTCATTTTACGCGGTTTGAGGTTGGCGACGACGACCGTCAGCTTGCCGACCAGATCTTCCGGGTTATAGGCAGATTTAATGCCAGAGAAAACCTGACGGGTTTCACCGCCGATATCGAGCTGGAATTTCAGCAGCTTGTCTGCTTTTGGCACAGACTCACAGCTGATGATCTTGGCAATACGCAGATCCACTTTTGCAAAGTCATCAAACTCGATTTCATCGGCGATGGGCTCCTCAACCAGAGGACCAGCGGCAGGTTTGGCAACCGCGGCTTTTTCGGCGGCGGCATCTTCTTTCGACGCCTCAACCATCGCTTCAATGTGTTTGCTGTCGATTCGGTTGAACAGGGCTTTGAATTTGGCAATCTCATGGCCGGTTAGTGGCTGTGCGATGCCATCCCAGGTCAGGGTTTCATTGAGGAAGCCTTCAACGCGCTCTGCCAGTTTTGGCATCACAGGTTTGAGGTAAGTCATCAGCACACGGAACAGGTTAATACCGACAGAGCAGATTGACTGCAGCTCGGCATCTTTGCCTTCTTCCTTTGCCACCACCCAGGGTGCTTTCTCATCGACGTACTGGTTGGCTTTGTCAGCCAGAGCGGTAATCTCGCGGATGGCACGACCAAATTCACGGTTTTCATATAACTCGGCAATACGATCAGACGCTGCGACAAATTCCCGGTACAGCGCAGGTTCTGCGAAGGTATCGGCCAGTTTGCCGTCGAAACGTTTAGTGATGAAGCCTGCGTTACGGGAAGCCAGGTTGACAATCTTGTTCACAACATCGCTGTTGACGCGTTGTGAGAAGTCTTCCAGGTTCAGGTCCAGATCATCAATACGGTTGTTCAGTTTGGCGGCATAATAGTAGCGCAGGCACTCAGGATCCAAATGCTCCAGATAGGTGCTGGCTTTGACAAATGTCCCCTTAGACTTGGACATTTTGGCGCCGTTGACCGTGACATAGCCGTGAACAAAGACATTGCTCGGTTTACGCAGACCCGCACCATCCAGCATGGCTGGCCAGAACAGGCTGTGGAAATACACGATGTCTTTCCCGATGAAGTGGTAAAGCTCTGTGGAACTGTTTTTGTTCCAGAACTCATCAAAGTTCAGATCACCACGCTTGTCACACAGGTTTTTAAATGACCCCATGTAACCGATAGGCGCGTCCAGCCAGACATAAAAATACTTGCCGGTTTCGCCTGGAATTTCAAAGCCGAAGTAAGGTGCATCACGGGAAATATCCCATTGTTGCAGTCCGCCATCGAACCATTCCTGCATTTTATTGGACGTTTCTTCCTGCAGCGCACCGGATTTGGTCCACTCTTTTAACATGCTTTCAAACTGAGGCAGGTCGAAGAAGAAATGCACTGAGTCTTTCATGACAGGCGTGGCGCCGGAGACTGCCGATTTCGGGTTGATCAGGTCAGTCGGGCTGTAGGTTTCACCACAGTTGTCACAATTATCACCGTACTGATCGTCCGCTTTACATTTCGGGCAGGTGCCTTTAACGAAACGGTCCGGCAGAAACATTTCTTTTTCTGGGTCGAACAGCTGAGAAATGGTGCGGCTGGTAATAAAGCCGTTTTTCTTGAGTTCGTTATAGATGAAAGCAGACAGCTCGCGGTTCTCTTCAGAGTGCGTGCTGTGGTAGTTATCAAAGCTGATATCGAAGCCAGCAAAATCCGCCTGGTGCTCTTTGCTCACTTCGGCAATCATTTGCTCAGGCTCCATCCCCATCTGTTGGGCCTTCAGCATAATTGGCGTACCGTGCGCGTCGTCTGCACAGATGAAATGAACTTCGTTGCCGCGAAGGCGCTGATAGCGCACCCAGATATCCGCCTGGATATGCTCAAGCATGTGGCCAAGGTGGATAGAACCGTTAGCGTACGGTAGGGCGCAGGTCACCAGAATTTTTCTTGGGTTTGCAGCCATATTTCTCTATTCGCTCATGATGGGTAAAAAAGATAATAAGCTTTGAATAGTACCCCAAGGCAGGCCTGATTCATAGCCGTAATCACTGACAATTAGAGCGGTTTCAGACGCAAAGTGGTAGGATAAAAACAGCGTATTACAATGAACAAAACAGGTCTTTCTCATGGTGAATAATCCCGACAGTCCTTTTGCCGATAAATCGGCATTGTGTGACTGGTTAAATCAGTTTGCACATCCCTGGCTGGTACATGAGTGGGCGGATACTCCCGGTCTCGTCCACTGGCAAGGTGATCAGGCGGTGAAGATCACGCTGCCTTTTGCCGCTTTATCGGTCGCAGAGGCATTGACCGGCTGGATTGCTGATCAGCAGGCACAGAAAGTTGCCGCTAACCTCAATATCAGTGTCAAAGTGCGTGTCGCGCCGCTGGCAGTGAATGATAAGCCGCTCTTGAAAGGCGTTAAAAACCTGCTGGTCGTCAGTTCGGCCAAAGGTGGTGTAGGCAAGTCAACCACAGCCGTGAATCTGGCGCTGGGATTACAGGCGCTGGGCGCCAGAGTCGGGCTGCTGGATGCGGATATCTATGGGCCATCTGTCCCTATGATGCTCGGCGCGGCTGAGGAAAAGCCCTCATCACCGGACGGAAAAATGATGTCTCCTGTCGTGGCTCATGGCCTGTATACCAATTCTGTTGGCTATCTGGTGCCGGCCGATAATGCCACTGTGTGGCGAGGTCCGATGGCATCGAAAGCCCTGTCGCAGATCATGAATGAAACGCTGTGGCCGGAGCTGGATTATCTGGTGGTCGATATGCCGCCGGGCACCGGAGATATTCAGCTGACCATGGCGCAGCAGATGCCGGTCACCGGGGCTGTGGTGATTACAACCCCGCAGGATCTGGCGTTGGCTGATGCCATTAAGGGGATCAACATGTTCAGTAAAGTGCAGGTCCCTGTGCTTGGTGTGGTGGAAAACATGAGCTACCACATATGCAGTGCCTGCGGCCATCATGAGGCGATTTTTGGGACCGGAGGGGCGGAGAGAATGGCACGGGACTACGCAATTCCTTTGCTGGCTCAAGTGCCACTGCATATGCAGATTCGTCAGGATATTGACGAGGGTGTCCCGACAGTCGCTTCCTCACCGGGTAGCGAGCAGGCTCTGGCTTATATAGAACTGGCCGGCCGCGTAGCCAGTCGACTCTATTGGCATGGGCAACCTGTCGCAGAACAGATCAGTATTAAAACCCTATAATTGCAGTGAATGTAACGGTTGAAACCTTGTTTGCCGTTGCATTTGCATCATGTTTTGAGCGCAAGATCGCATTTGCTCTGGTATCCAAGGCGTCAACTCCTTATAATCGTGCGGTTTAATTTTTACCTGCAGTATAGTGCTGTGCCGCTGAGTGGGGCCGGTTACTGAATTTGGGTAATAACCCGCTAGATATTCTTACAGGTGCTTTCTGATATGTCTGAACATTCACACCAATGCGTAATTATCGGGATTGCAGGCGCGTCTGCTTCCGGTAAAAGTTTGATTGCCAGAACGGTTTACAACGAACTTAGAGAAAAAGTTGGCGATCAACAGATCGGTGTTATTACGGAAGATTGTTACTATAACGATCAAAGTCACCTGAGTATGGATGAACGGGTTAAGACGAACTACGACCATCCCAATGCCCTTGACCACGACTTGCTTTGTGATCATCTCGAAACCCTGATTCGCGGTGAGGCCGTCGAAGTGCCGCAGTACAGCTATAGCGAGCACACCCGCATGACAGAAACCACCACGCTTACCCCAAAGAAGGTGATCATTCTGGAAGGCATCCTGCTGCTGACAGACCCTCGTTTACGTGACCTGATGCATGCCACCGTTTTTATGGACACCCCTCTGGATATCTGCCTGCTTCGCCGATTGCAGCGTGATGTGGCAGAGCGCGGCCGGACAATGTCATCGGTACTGCAGCAATACCAGAAAACTGTTCGTCCTATGTTTATGCAGTTCATTGAACCGTCTAAACAATATGCCGATATTATTGTGCCGCGAGGCGGCAAGAACCGTATTGCTATCGATGTACTAAAAGCGCATATTGCCCGCTTACTTAAAGCGTAAAGGTATGGCAAAGGCTGGCTCAGGTCAGCCTTTTTTGTCACTTGAATTCTGTGTTGTAATAAAAAGGCGTGACCTCATGTCACGCAAGCGGCTGCAAAGATAGACCTGCTGCGAGCAGGTCGTTATAGTGGCGGCAAACATTTCTGATAGTCTTTTTGATTTTTTTGCCCTGGAGATAACCCGCAACATGAGACTTTGTGACAAGGACATCAAGGCCTATCTTGATGAAGGTAAGATCAGTATTGAGCCGCGCCCGTCAAATGATGTGATTAGCGGTCTGACAATCGATGTCACCTTAGGTAATAATTTCCGTATTTTTACTGACCACGGTGCGCCGTATATCGATCTCTCCGGCAAAAAAGAAGATGTTGCGGCACAGCTCGAAAAAGTCATGAGTGATGAGATTGAAGTCGCTGACGGCGATGCCTTTTTCCTGCATCCGGGACAACTGGCGCTGGCGGTGACTCACGAATCTGTTACTTTGCCGGATAATATTGTCGGCTGGCTGGACGGCCGTTCTTCACTGGCCCGCCTGGGTTTGATGGTCCATGTGACTGCGCACCGGATTGATCCGGGCTGGTCGGGCAGAATTGTGCTGGAATTTTATAACAGCGGCCGGTTGCCGCTGGCACTGCGTCCGCATATGCCGATCGGTGCGCTGAGCTTTGAGGTGCTGTCAGGTTCTGCTGAGAAGCCTTATAACAAGCGCGCCAATGCGAAATATCACAATCAGCAGGGTGCAGTTGCCAGCCGAATCAATGAAGATGAGAAAAAACATCGCTGATTTTTGTCAGAAACGCATCAAATTGTAGTCAGAATGATATGGTCACCTTAACGGTGGCCTTATTTTTTGCTTTAATAAATCAGGTATTTTGACATTTTTTGTTGGCATTTTTTAGTGTGTCACAGGTCAATAAGTCTTACTTACACGGCACACACTTCGAGGACAGAATGAAAAAAATTCTCTATGTATTGCTGGCGATCGTGCTGGTTGTAGTGGTGGCGATTGGCGTTCTGGTGACGCTGATCGACCCGAACCAATTTAAGCCTTTGATTGCGGAACAGGTAAAGAAGGCCACGGGCCGTGATTTGGTCATTGAAGGTGATATCGGCTGGCGTTTTTTCCCCAGCGTGGGTTTTGCGATTGGCCGGACCGAGTTTCGTAACCCGGCTGGGTTTGATGAAGCGAACCTGGTTCAGTTCAATGAAGCAGGTGTGTCTGTGTCTGTACTGCCACTTTTGTCGAACCGGCTGGAAATTGGTCAGGTCACGCTCAAAGATGCCCGTGTGTTTATTCAAACGCGTAAAGATGGCGTCAGTAACCTGGATGGCATAGGCGGCGAGACACAAGTCTCAGACAGAGCAGCGTCAGAGTCGCGGGAAACTCAGGCGGAGCCGACAGCCTCTGGTGAGGGCGAAGTGGTGGCCGAAGGCGAAACGGCAACTGGTGAGAAGTGGGTGATCAGTCTGGCAGGCATTGCGCTCGAAAACGCCAGTGTCAGCATGCGGGACGATCAAGCCGGCACAGTCACTGCGCTGGACTCGCTGAACATGCATCTGAGCCAGTTTGCACCGGGTGAATGGGCGGATTTGAATTTTGACCTGGCAGGCCAAAACGGTGCGATGCGCTTTTCAGCCCAGGGTAAAACCAGCCTGCAGTTGGCGGAAACTCTGGATAACGCGGCGCTGAAAAACACTGAGCTTTCCGCCAGTATGACAGAAGCCGGCACCCAACTGGAGCATGTCACCCTGAAACTGGATGCCTTCAATCTGGGTGAGTGGAGCAACGTGACCCTGTCAGCGAAAGGGCAGATCCCGGATCTGGCCTTCAACGCTGACGGTAAAACCCGGCTGATGGTCAGTCAGGATAAGACAAAAGTTTCGCTGCAGGCGCTGGATCTGACCTCAGATCTCGAAGGTGCCGCGCTGCCCCGGCCGACGATGAAAGTGGCCGTGTCTGGCGATGCTGAATACGATCTCAAAGCCGCACTGGCGTCCCTGAGCGGATTGACGGTGAAGGCGGATGAGCTGGCATTGAACGGTGATGTCTCGTTCAAACAGGCTGATATTCCGGTGATCCGTTTTGCGCTCAGCAGTGAGGAAATCAATGTCGACAACTGGACCGGTGGCGATGCAGTCGCTTCAGCCAGTGAGGAGGCCAAGCCGTCAGAGACCGCAAACACGGCATCTGCACCGGCTGGCAGTACGTCGGCCAGCGAACAGGAACCGGATCTGTCGGTCTTGAAACAGTTCGATGTCGACGGCACTGTGACCGTGAATCGTTTTGTGGCAGCGAACGCCAAGCTGAACAATGTTGATCTGGCGATAGCGATTAAAAATGGCGTGTTTTCTCTCAATAAGTTCGCAGCTCAGCTGTACGATGGGACAATAACCGCCACAGCCAGACTGGATGCGAACGGCTCACTGCCGGTTTACCAGATCAGCAAAAGCATCCAGGGCGTACAGGTTCAGCCTTTGCTGGTGGATGTCGCCGAGAATGATATCCTGGCGGGTACGGGAAACATCGATGTTGAAGTGGCCGGCAAGGGGCTGGCCGAGTCACGACTCAAGAAGAATCTGGACGGAACCATTGCCATCAACTTTGCTGATGGTGCAGTCAACGGGATCAATATTCCCAAGATGATCCGTGAAGCCAAAGCCAAACTGAAAGGCCAGTCAGATACGATAAAAGACGAGTCGAAAAAGACGGACTTCTCTGCGTTGACGGCGACCTTTATGCTGAAAGACGGCAAAGCCGCGACCAACAATATGCATCTGGCGTCGCCATTGCTGCGGGTTGACGGCAAAGGAAATACGGATCTGATTGCGCAGTCTCTGGCGTTTCAGATTGACACCTCTGTCGTGGCCACCAGTAAAGGACAGGGTGGTAAATCGGTAGACGAAGTCGCAGATATCACAGTGCCGCTTGATATTACCGGCACCTGGCAGGCGCCGGATTATGCCATCAACTTCAAAGAGCTGGTGAAGCGGAACAGCGAGCTGGATAAGCGGGCGAAAGAGCTGGAAGCAAAAGCCAAAAAAGAAGCAGAGAGGCTGGAAGAGAAGGCCAATAAGGAAGTGCAGCGTGGGCTGGATAAGCTGCTGGGCGACAAAGCGGACGACGATAAAGTCAAAGAAGCCACGGATAAGTTGCTGAAAGGGCTGTTTAACTAACGCGCCGCCTGTGAACAAACCAATGAGATCAGGGCCAGCCGGGTAAACCGCTGGCCCTTTTTATGTTTGCCGCTATTTTGTTACTGATAATGTCGTTGGGCTATCTCTGACTGAGCGGTTTGGTACAATTTGCAAAAAATCATGGAGAGTGACCTTGGATTCAGTGACACAGGCGGCGTTGGGCGCTGCAGTTGCCGGCATGATAGCGGGCCGAAACGCTTCACCCAAAGTGCTGGTGGCCGGTGCCATGCTGGGTACGGTGCCGGATCTTGATGTGTTCATCGATTATGGCGATCCCGTCTCAGATATGGTGAAGCACCGCGGGTTCAGCCACTCTCTTTTTGTGCTGTTTCCGTTTTCTCTGTTGCTGGCGTGGTGCTGGCACCGATGGCGGCCAGCCACTGCATTCAGTTTCCTGCACTTATGGGGCCTGGTGGCGGCCTGTTTAATCACCCATCCCATACTGGATGCTTTCACGGCTTATGGCACGCAGCTCTTGTGGCCGTTACCTGTCAGTGTGGCGGCTTCAAGCATCTTCATCATCGATCCGCTGTATACTCTGCCCCTGCTCGTGACACTACTGGCTGCACTGCTGTGGCGTGATCGTATTGCCAGCCTGTGCAAAGCCGGGGTGATCCTGTCCAGCCTGTATCTGGTCTGGTCGGTCGTGGCAATGAACCTCATTGAGCAGAGAGTGGAAAATCAGGTGGCCGGAACAGCGCTGGAAGGCAAACCGGTTTTTGTCTCGCCAACGCCTTTTAATACTGTGTTATGGCGAATTGTGGTGCTCGGCGAAGACCGTTATTGGGAAGGGCTGTCATCACTGCTGGATGAGTCAGACACGGTGGACTTTCTCGAGAAAGACCGCGGCCACTGGCCACTGAACGACAAACCTTCAACATTACAGGCGCTTGAACGGTTTACCCGTCAATTCATCCGTTATGAAGAGAACGGCAGCCAGATCATCGCGACGGACTTGCGTCTGGGCATGGTGGATTATCTGCCGTTTCGGTTTGTGATTGCCAGCCGGGAACATCATGCTGACTGGCAATTTCCACTGCCGGTGCAATTGAACAGCCCGGAAGTACGGATCAAACATTTACCTTCGTTGTGGCTGCGCCTGCTGGGCAATCAGGAGATTGATGCAGACCTCTGCCATGTCTCTGAGGTCTGCCATGATTCGGCGCCGCCGTCTTCCTGAGTTACCAGTCTACGCCTTTGCGGGCTTTAATACCGCTCTCAAAGGCGTGCTTGACATTGCGAACTTCTGAAACCGTATCGGCCATGTCAGTCAGACGACGGTGAGCTGCGCGACCTGTCACCACCACAGATTGCTCCGGCGGGCGATGTGCAATCGTGTCCAGCACTTCATCAATATCCAGATAGCCGTAGGTCAGCATGTAGGTCAGCTCGTCGAGTAAAACCACATCATAGCTGGCGTCGGTCAGCATTTTTTTACATTCAGCCCAGGTGGCCTGAGCGGCCTGGGTATCGGCTTCTTTGTCTTGCGTGTCCCACGTAAAACCTGTGCCCATGACGGCAAAAGTCACGCCGTGCTGTTCGAGCAGGTTCCTTTCGCCATTGTCCCAGGTACCTTTGATAAACTGACCAACCCCGCATGTCTGACCATGACCGACCGCGCGGGCAATGGTGCCAAAACCAGAGGTGGATTTCCCTTTTCCGTTACCGGTAATGACCAGCAGGATGCCTTTTTCTGTTTGTGCGGCAGCCACGCGGGCATCAACTTCATCTTTGACTTTTTGCTGCCGGGTTTTGTATCGGTCCTGTTTATTGTGTTCGTCTGCCATAACTGCCTCTTGATGTTGGCCTTCCTGCGGAAATGAAAGGAGATGATTGTGTTCGAGCAGCGCAGAAGACGCAAGTAGGAGTCGTGTTTTAATGATCTTCCGGTGCTCTCATTCCTTAGGCATGAGCAAAAAAACAGGATTGCTATACTTCTAGCGTGACCCCTTGGCAGGTAAAGAAGGTGACATTGTGAAATACGTCCTTTTTGTCTTTTTCATTGTGGTACTGGCAGTGAGTGGCTGTGCAAGAAACCCATACGGTGATACCTATGGCCGCTCTCAGGCTCAGCAAATCCAGCAAGTGAAATACGGCACGATTATTCAGATTGATCCTGTGACCTTAGAGGGTGAGCAGAATGTGGTTGGCACCATCGCAGGTGCTGCTGTTGGTGGGATCCTGGGCTCGAAAATCGGTGGCGGCAGCGGTTCTGATATCGCAGCTATCGGTGGCGGTTTACTGGGCGGCTATGCCGGGAGTAAAGCGTCACAGAATTTGTCGGAAAGTAACGGGGTGAACCTGACCATTAAGCTTGACGATACCGGAGAGACTATTGCCATTGTCCAGGCTGCTGACCCGAACATGGTGTTTCGGGTCGGGCAGAAAGTCCGGATTAATGTCACCGGCCGAACCGCGAGGGTCGTGCCTCAGTAGTCCATTCTTTAATGCTGAGGTGTCGCTGATAGATGACACCTGTAGTGCTGTCTGCACGGGTACAATTGAACAGGCCACAATCTTGCGGCCTGTCTGATGTGTCGGATGACAGGGACTGGCCGGTGTTTATGCCTTAGCGACCAGCTCAGTCATTCTTTGCAATTCCGTCAGCAAACCTGTGAGTCCTTTTTTCATCGCGTCATTGGCTTCCAGCACGCCTTGGTCATTAATGTACTGATTGTAAAAGGCAATCGGTACGGAAGCCGACAGGGTGAGCGTGCCGACGCCAGATAGCAACAACCGTAAGGCCTGGGTTGAACGCAGCCCGCCGGACACCCCCCCATAACTGACAATCCCGGCTGGTTTTCCAGCCCATTCTTTGGCCAGAAATTGAATGGCGTTGACCAGTGCGGCAGGGGGGAAGTAGTCGTATTCCGGAGTCACAAAGAGGATGGCATCTGCCGCGTCAACGGTTTGGCTCCACTGCTTGGTATGCGCTTGGGTGTATTTTTGCTGGGCAGGGTGATCAGGCTCGTCGAGTAAAGGCAGGTTCACTGTTTTCAGATCAGCAAATGCCACGTCGAACTGTTCTGCACTTTCTGCTTCTTGTACGACCCACTCAGCAACCGGCAAACCACCACGGTTGGGCCGGGTACTGCCGTAGATGATTAATAGTTTTTTCATGCTTTTTCCTTGAATACTGATACAGGCGTGTGACGTCAATGTTCAAGTGTAGTGGTGATTTGCTGTAAATGACGAAGGGCAAAGTACTTTCTATGTTGTTGCAGTAAAACTTGAGGAAAGACGGGCAGTCAGGACTGACCGTTTCCCATCAGAGCCTGACTGAATGAAAACAACTACGTATGCCTTGGGGCAAACATGATGATACACATGCCCGCAATGGCGACAGATGCACCCAGCAAATCCCAAAACGTCGGGCGGATGCCGTCAACCAGCCAGAGCCAGAATATGGCCGCGAAGATGTAAACGCCCCCATAAGCGGCATAGACCCGGCCTGAGGCTGTCGGGTGCAGAGAAAGCAGCCAGGCGAATATCGCCAGACAAATCGCGGCAGGAAAAAGCAGCCAGATGGATTTGCCTTCTCTCAGCCACAGATAGGGAAGGTAGCAGCCAAGTATTTCGGCTAGCGCTGTGAATAAAAACAGCATCAGGGTTTTCAGTTCTGTCATGAGATGTATTTTCGCTGTCTGGGGGTTTTCTGTGGCTATTTAACCATAACCGTTTCAGTTTGTGAGGATTTACTGTGGCAGGGGATACTTTTCATCCGTCTTCGCACAGGTTGCGCTTGATCCCGTACAGCCTGGTTAAAAAGGCATTTTTATTGACTAGGTCAAAAGGAGTGAATAGGATCACACTTTTACTCGCCAGGGAGAGACTGATGTCAATGACGCCGCCTTAGCCGACAACCCACCTTCTCATCTTTCTAACCTCTTGTTGACACAATTTTTTGAGAAATTTTATGATAGAAACGATAAAGCGTGATTGGTTGTCCAATGTGCGTGGTGATGTCTTGTCCGGGCTTGTAGTTGCACTGGCTCTGATTCCTGAAGCGATTGCTTTTTCCATCATTGCCGGGGTTGATCCGAAAATCGGCCTGTATGCGTCATTCAGTATCGCGGTCATTATTGCGTTCACCGGCGGTCGTCCGGGCATGATTTCAGCGGCCACCGGTGCGATGGCGTTGTTGATGGTGACTCTGGTCAAAGAGCATGGGTTGCAGTATCTGCTGGCTGCCACAGTACTCACAGGTCTCTTACAAATCCTTGCCGGGTATCTGAAACTGGGTGATCTGATGCGTTTTGTCTCCCGTTCGGTCGTCACGGGGTTTGTGAACGCCTTAGCGATTTTGATCTTTATGGCTCAGTTGCCTGAGCTGACCAATGTGACCTGGCATGTTTATGCCCTGACCGCTGCCGGGCTGGGAATCATCTACCTGTTTCCTTATGTGCCTTATGTCGGCAAACTTCTGCCATCGCCCCTCGTGTGTATCCTTGTGATTACTGCTGTGACATTGAGTCTAGGCATTGATATCCGCACGGTAGGGGATATGGGTCAATTGCCTGACACTTTGCCAGTTTTCCTGTGGCCGGATGTGCCGCTGAATCTGGAAACCTTATGGATTATCCTGCCTTATTCAGTAGGCCTGGCCATCGTAGGTTTGCTGGAATCCATGATGACAGCCACAATCGTGGATGATCTTACCGACACCAGCAGCGACAAGAACCGTGAATGTAAAGGTCAGGGGATTGCCAATATTGCGACCGGTTTCCTGGGCGGTATGGCTGGTTGTGCCATGATAGGTCAGTCGGTTATCAATATTAAATCCGGCGGACGGGGCAGGTTATCCACCTTTATTGCGGGATTGTTCCTGCTGATTATGGTGGTCTTCCTGAGTGACTGGATCAAGCAGATTCCAATGGCCGCACTGGTTGCCGTCATGATCATGGTGTCGATTGGGACATTTTCCTGGTCTTCGATTAAAGATCTGAAGTCTCACCCGCTGTCGACCAATATCGTCATGGTCACGACGGTTGCTGTGGTTGTGGCGACCCACAACCTTGCCATTGGTGTCTTTGTTGGTGTTCTGCTGGCGGCCCTGTTTTTTGCCAACAAGATCGGCCACTTTATGGTGGTGAAGAGCGAGCTGGAAGAAAATGGCGAAGCAAGAACCTATCGTGTTGTGGGACAAGTCTTTTTTGCCTCTTCAGATCAATTTTCAGCCGCTTTTGACTACAAGGAAGTGCTGGAACGTGTCACGATTGATCTGTCATCGGCCCACTTCTGGGATATCACGGCTGTCTCATCGCTGGACAAAGCCGTGCTGAAGTTCCGCCGTGAAGGGACCCAGGTCAATATTATCGGCATGAATGAAGCCACAGCGACTATCGTTGATAAATTCGGTGTTCATGACAAGCCAGACGAAGTTGAAAAACTGATGGGCGGCCATTAAGGAGATAGCATGACGCAATATATCACCGCATGTATAGACGGCCAGCACTACTCGAAGGCCGTGGTGGATCTGGCTGGCTGGACGGCTCAGCGGTTAGAGACACCGCTCAAGTTGCTGCATGTGCTCGACAAAGACCGCTATCAGGCGGACTCTCAACTGTCCGGGACCATTGGTCTGGGCAGTCGCGAAGCGTTACTGAAAGAGCTCAGTGAGCTGGATGAGAAACGCTCCAAACTGGAAATACAGCACAGTAAAGCTTTGCTCAATGATCTGGAATCTCTTGTCACCGACACTGGCGTTCCTTCGGTTGTGAAGCAGCAACTGCATGGGCATCTTGTCGAGACCTTACTGGAACTGGAACCGGAAATTCGGGTGCTGGTGCTGGGCAAGTCCGGTGAGCTTCATCAAAAGAATACCAAGGCGATTGGCTCGCAGCTGGAAAGTGTGGTGCGGGCATTTTCGACCCACACCCTGATCGCGAACGGCGATTTCAGTGAACCGACAGAGTATCTGCTGGCGTTTGATGGCAGCGACACCAGCCAGAAACTGGTGCAGAAAGCCATTGATACCCCGTTACTGAAAGGCATGACGTGCCACTTGGTGATGGTCGAGGATGCGGACAACAAACGCGACGCGTTTGAATCTGCGGCTGAAACCCTGAGCAATGCAGGCATTCACGTCACTCAAGTGTGCCTGACGGGATCCGTTAGCAGTGCGATTTTGCAGTATCAGCAGGAAAAATCGATTGGCATGATAGTGATGGGGGCTTACGGCCACTCGAAACTGCGCCAGTTCTTTGTCGGCAGTAATACCACCCGGCTTCTGCTTGATGCCACAGTGCCTGTGCTGTTAATCAGATAACGCAAAAATCATCAGATATTCAGATCAAGGGAGCGATGTCGCTCCCTTTCTTGATCGTTGTGATTTGCGGTGATGCATGTGGCATCTCAGCGCAAGCAACCAAGGGTAAGGGCGCAGGCTGGCTTGTGTATGCCCGAAGGTTGCAATGATTGTCCAGGGGGGCGTAGTCTTGTATCAAGAGTCAATCTAATCTGATGATGAGGACAATTGATGCCAGAGAAGAGAAAACCATCCGTGTTGCTCGTCTGCATGGGCAATATTTGCCGCTCGCCAACTGCAGAAGCGGTGCTGCGTGCTAAGGCCGTAAATGCGGGCGTTGAACTTGAAATTGATTCGGCAGGGACGATTGGATTTCATGAAGGAAAGCGGCCGGACAGTCGTTCGCGTGCTGCCGGGGAAGCCAGAGGATACAGTTTTGAGGGGATTCGTGCCCGTCAGATCTCGGCTGGCGATTTTGAAAAGTTTGATTTTATTCTGGTTGCCGACAGGCAGAATTTGTCTGATCTGAGAGATATCTGTCCGACAGAACATCTGTCTAAATTGGCATTGTTACTGGATTTTGCCGATGCAGAGGCACAAGAAGTTCCGGATCCGTATTATGGTGGCGAGGCGGGTTTCGAGCATGTGCTGGATTTGATCGAAGCGGCTGCGGATAACATAGTCGCCGGTTTGAAAGAAAGGTGATTTTGCATCAAGGTTAAGCCGCAGTGAGTGTCGAGCCTGTGGCATTGTGCTTAAGCGGATCCGGAAAACAAAAAAGCCATGCACAAAGGCATGGCTTTTTGTTTTTCTTGCTGGGCCAGAATTACGCTTGCGTCTCTGAGACCGCTTTGGTCATAGGTGCAGAGGCCACACTCGTGGCTGTCTGGCTGCCTGCCTGACGGGTTTGAGCCAGACTGGTACGTAACGGTGCAATCGCCACCGGGGTCGTATCCAGTACCTGCTGCGGCGCAGGGGCTTTGGTCATCGGAGACACGCTGTGAATCCCACGCGGAGCGCTGGCCGTTACTTGTTGCTTCACATCAGCAGACGACGCTATGTTCGCTTGTGGGCTGACTGCCGCTGTCTGCTTTTCCGTCACTGTTTCTGTGACAGCTTCAGTGACAGGCTCTGCGATCAGAGGCTCAGTAACTTCAGCAGCAGTAACCGGACTTTCAGAAACCTGAGTTGCTGCCGGGGTTTCAATCGCCGTAGCTGGCACTGCTTCAGCTTGCTCAGTTTGCTCTGCTGGCTGACGCAGTGGCATCACTTTGCCCATGGCCAGTTCCGGCATGGCTACACCACTCAGTGGTGCAGACTGCGTCTCAGCAGGTTGCGCCGTTTGTACCGCTTCTGTTGCAAGGGTTGCGGTTTCTTCGGCTGTATCTTCTGCATGGACAGCAGGCTTGTCGTGACGAGGCCAGACTTTGCCCATAGCCATTTCAGGAGACGCGACACCGCTAGTCGGACGACGCTTCGGACGCTCAACAATTGAAACTACGTTCTCCATTTCGCTCAGGCTGTCAGACACTTCTTCTACCGCATGGGTAATGGCATCAGAAACCGCCTGATCCACCTGATCTTCATCCTGTTGAGGACGCGTATCGCGGATGCGGCGACGACGTTGACCACTGGCACGCAGGTGACGCGGTGAGCGGCGGTTACGGCGTTGACCTTCCTGACCTTCCTGGGTATCTGCGTCTGACTGCAGCTCGGCAGATTCAAGCTCGGTGGTAGCGTTGGCCTCTTTCGCCATTTCGATACCGACACTCTTCACGCGGCTTGGTGTGTGATCACTGACCGCAGCAGGGGCTTGCTCTGTTTCACCGGCTGGCTGCAGCTCTGCAGATTCCAGGCGGATCTTCTTATGCAACTGGCGACGTTGACGGCGTTGTTTTACCTTCTCGGTCTTTGGTTGCTCAACGTTGTCGGTCGCTTCAACGGTGTCAATTGCCTCTGCCGTTTCAGCTTGTTGCTGTTTTTCCTTACGGCGTTGCTTTTGCACCTCGTCGCGGCGTTGGCGCTTTTGCTCTTTGATGTCTTCGTCAGCGATGGTGCGCGGTGCAGCCGCTTTCGCTGGCTTTTCAGCCTGGGCATTACGGTCCTGCTTAGGACGTTCATTGCGACGACGTTGCTGGCGCTGACCTTTATCATCGGCTTTTGTATCGCGTGAATCGCGATCATCATCCTGACGTTGGCGGCTCTGACCCTGACGGCTGCCGTCTTTACTGCGGCGGTTATCACGACGGTTATCACGACGATTGTCACGTCGGTTATCCTGGCGTACCGCAGCTTTTGTTTCTTGTTTCTCAGCAGGTTTCTCTTCAGCACTGCTGCTAAACAGGCCAGCAAGCGCACTGAACAGACGCTGGATCAGGCCAGGTTTACTGTCTGTTTTGGCTGCCGGCTCAGTCGCTACGGCAGGCGCAGGCTTCACAACTGGTGCCGGTGCTTTTGGTGCAGTGAAACCTTGCAGAACCGGTTCTTCACGCTTTTTACTGGCACGCTCGGGCGCGGATTCCGCCGCCTCTGTCTCACGCGTTGCTTCCAGCAATTGCGGGATGTGGTAAGACAAGGTGTCTTTTTCTTCGCCGGTACGAACGCGCAACACTTCAAAGTGCGGTGTTTCAATATCTGCATTCGGCACGATCACGACTTTGACATCGTGATATTTTTCGATGTGTTGTACAGAGCGGCGTTTTTCGTTCAGCAGGTAGGACGCGACAGCAACAGGGACGATTGCCTGAACCTGAGAACTGTTGTCTTTGAGCGCTTCTTCCTCAATTAAGCGAAGAATCGACAGCGACAGCGACTCGTTATCACGCACCACACCTGTCCCCGTACAGCGAGGGCAAACATGGTGGCTGGCCTCTGCCAGAGAAGGGCTCAGACGCTGACGAGACATTTCCAGCAGACCGAAACGGGAGATCCGGCCGATTTGTACGCGGGCACGGTCCATTCGAACTGCTTCACGCAGGCGGTTTTCCACTTCACGCTGGTGGCGTACCGGGGTCATATCGATGAAGTCAATCACGACCAGGCCGCCTAAGTCGCGCAAACGCAGCTGGCGTGCAATCTCATCGGCTGCTTCCAGGTTGGTCTGCAGCGCGGTTTCTTCGATATCACCGCCTTTCGTAGCACGGGCAGAGTTAATATCGATTGACGTCAGAGCTTCTGTCGGGTCAATCACCACAGAGCCACCGGAAGGCAGGCGCACTTCACGCTGGAAAGCCGATTCAATCTGGCTTTCAATCTGATAGTGGCTGAACAGCGGCACTTCGCCTTCGTAACGTTTTACTTTAGGCAGAAAATCAGGACGGATCAGCTTGATGTGATCACGGGCGCGGTCGAAGATTTTCGGGCTGTCGATCAAAATCTCGCCAATATCACGGCGCAGATAGTCACGAATCGCACGGGCAATCACGTTACTTTCCTGATGGATCAGGAAAGGGGCTGGGTGGGCATCGGCGGCTTCTTTCACTGCGCTCCAGTGATTGAGCAGTACGTTTAAATCCCACTCCAGTTCTTCAGCGGATTTGCCCACGCCTGCCGTACGTACGATCAGGCCCATGCCATCAGGCAGTTGAAGGGTGCTCAGAGCCGCTTTCAGTTGCGTGCGTTCTTCCCCTTCGATACGGCGCGAGATACCGCCGGCACGAGGGTTGTTTGGCATCAGGACCAGGTAACTTCCCGCCAGAGAGATAAAGGTTGTCAGCGCAGCCCCTTTGTTGCCACGTTCTTCTTTATCCACCTGAACGATTACTTCCTGACCTTCTTTCAGTACTTCCTTGATATTCGGACGGCCCTGATAGGAGTAGTTGGCTGGGAAGTAGTCGCGCGCAATTTCTTTCAGAGGGAGGAAACCGTGACGCTCGGCACCATAGTCGACGAAAGCGGCTTCAAGACTAGGTTCGATACGGGTAATGCGGCCTTTGTAGATATTTGCTTTCTTAGATTCGTGTCCTGGGCTTTCGATATCAAGATCGAATAGCTTTTGACCGTCCACTAATGCGACGCGCAACTCTTCCTTCTGAGTTGCGTTGATCAACATTCTTTTCATTCTGTGTACTCATTTATTGTCGTTGTTTTAGTGAGCCAATATTGGATTTTCTACCGATGCTGCCTGACCCCAAGTCTGATTTACGGTTGCAACCTCACGGTTGGATGTTTCAGGAGTGCTCTGTGGCTACACGTATCTGCCAGCTGTACTTAAAGATGGTATAAGACCATTAAAAGTGGCTTTAAGACCTTACGGTACTCAGCCGGTAACACCGCGTCATCGCGGTTGTATCTCTAACACCGATAAAAAATCTGCAATCGGAACACTAATAATGACTCTGCATGACTTATCGTCTTACGCCTATTGCAGCGACGCCAAGCAGAGCAGGATAAAAAACATTCATCATGACGAAAATGTGACCGTCATGGCACGGAAAGTGGGAAATTCCCCTGTTCCAGACTGCAATCATAGCAGGGTGACTTTTTTGCGGCAATCTGCTTTATAGCCGTGATAGAATCTTAGGCTATGAAAGATGACAAACCGAAAGTGCAATTCATCGCGATTGCTGATGATTTTGCCGGGCAAAGGATTGATAATTTTCTCCGTGCCCGACTGAAAAACGTGCCCAAAAGTATGATTTACCGGATTTTGCGTAAGGGTGAGGTGCGAGTAAACAAAAAACGGATAAAACCTGAGTACAAACTTCAGGAAGGGGATCTGGTGAGAGTACCGCCTGTGACCTTGCCAGAGAAAGAAGCAGCGGCGCCTGTCAGTACCAAACTGGACAAAGTCGCTGAGCTTGAAAATTGCATCATTTATGAAGATGAGCACATGCTCATCCTTAATAAACCCTCAGGGACTGCTGTACACGGTGGCAGCGGCCTGAAATTTGGTGCCATCGAAGCGCTGCGGGCGTTGCGTCCGGAGGCGCGCTTTCTGGAGCTCGTACACAGGATAGACAGAGACACTTCAGGTATTTTACTGGTTGCAAAGAAACGTTCAGCCCTGCGTAAACTTCAGGAACAGTTCAGGCAGAAAACGGTTCAGAAATATTATTTTGCGTTGGTGATGGGACAATGGCCTAAAGAGTGCCGGAAAGTTACCGCGCCGCTGCTGAAAAACGAAGTCAATAGTATTGTTCGGGTCAATCCGAACGGGAAAGCGTCTGATACACGTTTTAAAATCCTGGAAAGCTTTGATGAGGCGACGCTGGTACAGGCCAGTCCGGTGACAGGCCGTACGCACCAGATCCGTGTGCATTGTCAGTACACAGGCCACCCGATTGCCTGGGATGACAGGTATGGTGACCCGCGGTTTGATGCGTATACCAAGACGACCGGGCTGAACCGTCTCTTTTTACATGCAGCAAATATCCAGTTTGAACATCCGCATTCGGGTGAGAAAGTGGAGATCAATGCGCCGATGGATGCCATGCTCAACAGAACGCTGGAATTACTTCGCCAGCGTTAATGCATTCAAAGGATTTCAATTCCCTGGCGGGACAGCATCTCACGTAAACTGATGAGTGGCAGACCGACCAGGGTATTGGGATCCCGGCCTTCAAGGCGATCAAACAAGGCGATACCTAATCCTTCGCTTTTGAAGCTGCCAGCGCACTGTAAAGGCTGTTCACGAGCCACATATTGTTGAATTTCTTCTGCTGTCAGTGCTCGGAAATGAACATGAAACGGTTCACAAATCACTTCGCTGGTGTCCGTCTGAGCGTTATACAGGCAAAGGCCCGTATAAAAAGTGACCGTCTGGCCACTCGCCGCAGCAAGCTGAGCACAGGCATTAGCGACGGAGTGAGGCTTTCCTGCAATCTTGCCATTGATAACACAAACTTGATCTGAACCGATGATCAGGTGAGTTGCGTACTCCTTTCGACAGGCACGGGCTTTCGCTTGTGCAAGACGCTTGACCAGCTCTTCCGCGGACTCGTCCGGATGCGGCGTTTCATCGATATTGGGGGAGGCGCAGTCGAACGGTATGCCGAACTTCTCCAGCAGGCTGCGACGGTAAGGAGAAGTAGAAGCCAGAAGTAGCGGTTGTTTCATGGTTTGACTCGATGTGTTTAGGTGTATTCAGTGTGTGCATTGCCCGCAATGAATGTGTGAGCAATAAGCTGAAATCTACGCTAGTTTTATCTCAGAACCAACCTTATTATACCTGCCGTACCATGGACCTGGACGGGCAATGAAAACCCCTTGGGGGGAAATGGTCAAAAGCTGGGATTTCGGACACATTTCCTTTGACTCAAACCAATTAGAAGGCTAATATTCGCGCCCTATGCAAAAGGTAAAATTGCCGCTGACGGTAGATCCGGTCCGCGCTGCTCAAAAAAAGCTCGACTATGATGGCATCATCAAAGCCGAGCTTTTAGAGCGTCTGGCTGAATCGGCTTCCAGCGTTTTAAGTGATGCAAACGTCACCTTGTCATTTGACTTTGACCAGCGTCATATCGCATTCATGCGTGGACATGCAGATGTTGATGTGATGTTAACCTGTCAGCGATGCCAGGAAGAATTCCAACACCATTACCGTGTGGATTTCTGTTATAGTCCGCTCCTCAGACCCGAGGAAGCAGATGAGTTTCCGGAAGCTTATGAGCCGGCTGAAGTCGACGAAAATGGTGAGATCAATCTGCTTCAACTCATCGAGGATGAGCTGATTCTGGAATTGCCGCAAGTGCCAATGCATGATGAAGCTGACTGTTCAGTCTCTGCATCAGGTATGAGCTTCGGTGAGATCCCTGTTGCTGATGAGCGTCCGAATCCGTTTGCAGTATTAAAAAACTTGAGTAAAAGTAATAAGGAGTAGGGTTAATGGCCGTACAAAAGAGCAAAAAATCACGTTCAGCACGTGGTATGCGTCGTTCACACGATGCACTGACTAGCGCTGCTGTATCTGTCGATCAGAACAGCGGTGAAACCCATCTGCGTCACCACGTGACTGCTGACGGTTTCTACCGTGGCCGCAAGGTTATCAACAAATAAGGTTGAACCTTGACTGGTCTAACCGTTGCACTTGATGCAATGGGTGGGGATTTCGGTCCTCAGGTAACAGTGCCTGCCGCCGTGCAGGCACTGTTACAATACCCGTCGCTAAATCTGCTTCTTTTCGGTGATCAAAGTGCAATCACCACCCAACTCTCATCGCTCAATTCTACTCATCACCCCCGTTTGACTGTTGTCCACTGCGATCATGCCATCGCGGATCACACGCGTCCGTCTCAGGCA
This sequence comes from Photobacterium sp. TLY01, assembly GCF_021432065.1. Taxonomy (NCBI): domain Bacteria; kingdom Pseudomonadati; phylum Pseudomonadota; class Gammaproteobacteria; order Vibrionales; family Vibrionaceae; genus Photobacterium; species Photobacterium sp. TLY01. Next base: position 2,186,419 of record NZ_CP090364.1, on the reverse strand, counting down.
TTACGCCAAAGCCAGGGTTCGTCTATGCGCCGGGCACTGGATGCCGTGGCTGAAGGTGACGCAGATGCCTGTGTCAGCGCAGGGAATACCGGCGCTCTGATGGCATTGGCTCGCTATACATTGAAACAATTACCGGGTGTGGAGCGTCCTGCTCTGGTTTCGGCCATTCCCAGCCGAAACGGCGGCAAAACCTGGCTGCTGGATCTGGGGGCCAATGTGTCCTGTGATGCCGATACATTGTTTCAGTTTGCAGTGATGGGGTCGGTACTGGCGGAGCAGGAAATGACAGGCAGACCGCCCAGAGTGGCGCTGCTTAATATTGGTTCTGAAGAAATTAAGGGCAATGATCTTGTGAAACGCTGCGCATCTATGCTCAGCCGTTCACCGGATGTTCATTATATTGGTTATGTTGAAGGCAATGAGCTCTATGACGGCAAAGCCGATGTGGTGGTCTGCGATGGTTTTGTCGGTAATGTCAGCCTGAAAACCAGCGAAGGGGTTGCTAATCTCTTTATAGAGAGCTTTAAACAGGCCGTCAGCCAGCACCCGATTAAGCGATTGATCGCTAAGTGGCTGTTTAGTGACCTGTTCCGTCAGATTCAAAGCCTGAACCCCGACCAGTACAATGGTGCAAGTCTGTTAGGATTGCGCGGTATTGTCGTGAAAAGCCATGGAAGTGCCGACATTGCTGCTTTGACCAATGCGATTGGTGAAGCGGTACACGAAATCAAACGGAAGATACCGGCAAAAATCAGTGACCGTTTGGAACACGTACTACTTGAGAGGCATTTTTAGTCTTCATGTATAGCAGAATATTAGGCACTGGCAGCTATCTGCCAGAGCAGGTTCGTACCAACGCGGATCTGGAAAAAATGGTGGATACCAGCGATGAGTGGATTGTCGCTCGCACCGGTATTCGTGAGCGCCGCATCGCGGCAGAAGACGAAACTGTAGCTGTAATGGGCTATCACGCGGCAAGCCGTGCGATGGACATGGCCGGTGTTGCGGCGGAAGAAATTGATTTAATTATCGTTGCGACAACGTCAGCCAGCCATGCTTTTCCATCTGCAGCCTGCCAGGTACAGGGAATGCTTGGTGTGAAAGGGTGCCCGGCATTTGATCTTGCGGCAGCCTGTTCCGGTTTTGTCTATGCCCTGAGTGTGGCGGATCAACACATCAAAACCGGTATGGCAAGCAAAGTCTTAGTGATAGGTGCGGACGCGCTGTCTCATAAGTGTGACCCGGAAGATCGCTCCACCATCATTTTATTTGGTGATGGTGCAGGGGCCGTCGTGCTGGGCGCCAGTGAAGAAGCCGGTATCATTTCTACCCACTTACACGCAGATGGCCATTTTGGCGGTTTGCTGAGTTTGGCTGTGCCTGAACATGGTGAGACCTTTGACTGTAACAAATGGCTCTACATGGCTGGCAACGAAGTGTTCAAAGTGGCTGTCACACAGTTGTCGAATCTGGTGACGGATACGCTGGCAGCCAACAATATGGAAAAATCCGATTTGGATTGGCTGGTGCCACATCAGGCCAATTTACGCATTATTACGGCGACGGCGAAAAAGCTGTCAATGTCGATGGATCAAGTTGTCGTGACTTTGGATAAGCAAGGGAACACGTCAGCTGCAACGGTGCCGGCCGCGTTGGATGAAGCCGTACGCGATGGTCGCATCAAGCGGGGACAGACACTGTTGCTGGAAGCCTTTGGTGGTGGATTCACCTGGGGTTCGGCACTGGTGAAATTCTGATAGCACCGCACGTTTTTTACTATGAGGCACAGGCGGAATTAATCAAATCTCGCCTGAATACCGCATCACTGATGGCATCTTGGATGCCATTTCTCTTTGTATAAGGATTCTCGAATGTCTAAGTTCGCGATTGTTTTCCCGGGACAGGGCTCTCAGGCTGTTGGCATGCTGGCTGAACTGGCTGAGCAGTATGAAAGCGTACAGCAAACTTTTGCACAAGCATCTGAAGCGCTGGGTTATGATCTGTGGGCACTGGTTCAGAATGGCCCGGCCGAAGATCTGAATCAGACCCACCGCACACAGCCTGCGCTTCTGGCGGCATCTGTGGCTATCTGGCGTGTCTGGCAGCAAGAAGGCGGTGCACAACCTGCAGTTCTGGCGGGTCACAGCCTGGGTGAGTACTCTGCGCTGGTTTGTGCCGGTGTGCTGGACTTTAGCGATGCCATTAAGCTGGTTGAACTTCGTGGCCAGTTAATGCAGGAAGCGGTTCCGGCTGGCGTGGGCGCGATGTCGGCAATCATTGGTCTGGACAATGATGCGATCGCCAAAGCGTGTGAAGAAGCGGCTCAGGGCGAAGTGGTTGCACCGGTTAACTTCAATTCACCGGGTCAGGTTGTGATTGCCGGACACAAAGCCGCCGTGGAACGTGCGAATGAACTGTGTAAAGCCGCAGGCGCAAAACGTGCATTGCCGCTGCCAGTCTCTGTCCCGTCTCACTGTGAGCTGATGAAACCCGCTGCCGATAAACTGGCTGTGGCGCTGGAGTCTGTGACTTTCAATGCACCGGCTATTCCTGTGATTAACAATGCAGACGTTGCGACAGAAACCGATCCGGCAGCGATTAAGCTGGCGCTGGTGAAACAGCTTTATGGCCCGGTTCGCTGGACTGAATCTGTCGAACGTATGGCTGCTGAAGGTGTCGAACTGCTGCTGGAAGTCGGGCCGGGCAAAGTGCTGACAGGCCTGACTAAGCGTATTGATAAGTCATTGAATGGCGCAGCGGTGAATGATCCTGCCAGCCTGGCAGCCGCGAAATAATTTTAAGTTGCCGCGATGGCTGTTGGTCAGTTCGCGGCGAAACGAATCATCAGCCTGTGAACAACAACAGGCTATATAAAGAGGAAATAACATGAGCCTGGAAGGTAAAGTTGCTCTGGTTACCGGCGCAAGTCGTGGTATTGGCCGTGCGATCGCAGAAATTCTGGTTGAGCGTGGTGCAACCGTCGTTGGTACGGCCACTTCTGAAAGCGGCGCGGAAGCGATCAGTGCTTACCTGGGTGATAAAGGCAAAGGCCTGGCACTGAATGTCACCTCGCAAGAGTCTATCGATGCGGTACTGAAGCAGATCAAAGAAGAATTTGGTGATGTTGATATTCTGGTGAACAACGCCGGTATTACGCGCGATAACTTGCTGATGCGTATGAAAGATGACGAATGGCAGGATATCATCAACACGAATCTGACCTCGATTTTCCGTCTGTCTAAAGCTGTGCTACGTTCAATGATGAAAAAGCGCTACGGACGTATTATCAGCATTGGTTCAGTGGTCGGTACTATGGGTAATGCGGGCCAGGCGAATTATTCAGCGGCAAAAGCCGGTGTCATTGGTTTCACTAAATCCATGGCTCGCGAAGTGGCTTCACGGGGTATTACTGTGAATGCAGTTGCGCCAGGTTTTATTGAAACGGACATGACCAAAGCTCTGAATGATGAGCAGCGTGCTTCTACTTTGTCTGCCGTGCCTGCGGGACGTTTAGGCGAGCCGCGTGAAATTGCAGCAGCAGTTGCATTTCTGGCTTCTGACGATGCTGGTTACGTGACAGGCGAAACCCTGCACGTTAACGGCGGCATGTACATGATTTAAGCAAAAAAGTTGAAATCTTTTTGGATGCAGGTCAAACTCACGTAGATTTGACGCAGAATCGTGGTTTGACCAGCACCCTGAGTGTTGCAACTTTTACAGTAATGAATAAACTACAGCAAATCGCAATAGCGAACTCTTGTTAAGGAAATAGATTAGTATGAGCAACATCGAAGAACGCGTAAAAAAAATCATCGTTGAGCAGCTGGGCGTAGATGAGTCTGAAGTAAAGAACGAAGCTTCATTTGTTGACGATCTGGGTGCTGACTCTCTGGATACTGTTGAGCTGGTCATGGCTCTGGAAGAAGAATTCGACACAGAAATTCCAGATGAAGAAGCTGAGAAAATTACTACAGTTCAGGCAGCTATCGACTACGTTGTAAGCGCTTCTGCTGAGTAATCTCAAGAACACTTCCAGGCGGTCTCCATGACCGCCTGATTTTCATTTGTAAATCCTTATTTAATACTTCAGTTCCCGGAGAATAAATCGTGTCTAAGCGTCGCGTAGTTGTAACTGGCATGGGTATGCTGTCGCCGGTTGGCAATACTGTCGAATCTTCATGGAAAGCCTTGTTGGCAGGCCAGAGTGGTATCAGCAATATTGAGCACTTCGATACGAGTGATTTTGCAACCCGTTTTGCTGGCATGGTCAAAGACTTCAATTGCGAAGATTACATGTCAAAGAAAGATGCCCGCAAAATGGATTTGTTTATCCAGTACGGCGTGGCCGCTGGCATTCAGGCGCTGAAAGACTCTGGTATTGAAGTCAGCGAAGAAAACGCCAATCGTTTTGGTGTTGCTATCGGTTCAGGTATTGGCGGTATTGGTCTGATTGAAGTCAACCACCAGGCAATGCTTGAAAAAGGTCCGCGTAAGATCAGCCCGTTTTTTGTACCTTCCACTATTGTTAACATGATTGCAGGCCACCTGTCTATCATGTACGGCCTGCGCGGTCCAAATATTGCAATTTCTACTGCCTGTACGACTGGCTTGCACAACATAGGTCACGCCGCCCGTATGATTGCATACGGTGATGCGGACATGATGCTGGCTGGTGGTGCAGAGAAAGCATCAACACCGCTGGGTATGGGCGGTTTTGCTGCAGCGAAAGCCTTGTCTACCCGTAATGATGATCCTCAGGGCGCGTCTCGTCCTTGGGACAAAGATCGTGATGGTTTCGTCCTGGGCGACGGGGCCGGCATGATGGTGTTGGAAGAGTATGAGCACGCGAAAGCGCGTGGCGCCAAAATTTATGCGGAGCTGGTTGGCTTTGGCATGAGTGGCGACGCTTATCACATGACTTCGCCAAGTGCTGACGGCTCTGGCGGTGCGCTGGCCATGGAAGCGGCGATTCGTGATGCTGCGATCTCACAAGATCAGATTGGTTATGTGAATGCACACGGTACCTCGACACCGGCTGGTGACGTTGCTGAGACGCTGGGCATTAAACGTGCCCTGGGTGCCGCAGCGGACAAGGTGCTGGTTTCTTCAACGAAATCAATGACAGGTCATTTGCTGGGCGCAGCGGGTTCAGTTGAATCCATTATTACTGTGATGTCTTTGGTTGATCAGGCGGTACCGCCGACTATCAACCTGGAGAATCCGGACGAAGGTTGTGATCTGGATTATGTTCCAGGGGAAGCCCGTCAGGTTTCGATGGAGTACGCTTTGTGTAACTCTTTCGGATTTGGCGGCACGAATGGCTCTTTGCTGTTCAAGAAAATCTAAGTCGATTCTGTTATGCTAGACGGCCCGGTCATCTAACCGGGCCGTTTTTTTATGGTGGGCGTAATGGTGTGGATCAGCAGCGCTGAAAAGGGCTATGTGGAACAAGACAGGATTGCCGCGGATGACCGTGCTTTTTTGTACGGTGATGGTTGTTTTACCACTGTGCTCATTGAACACAGGAAACCCAGACTTTGGCCACAGCACCTTGAACGCCTGCAAACGACTTTAAAAAGGCTGGGCATTGACGCGCCGGACTGGTCGCCCTTAACAGAGAAGGTGATGTCTCTTGCCTGGGGGTATCCTGAGAAAGGTGTTGTAAAAATAATTATCAGCCGTGGTGTCGGAGGCAGAGGTTACAGCCCGGCCGGTTGCCATCAGACTCAGGTCATGATTTCCGGCTTTGCCTGGCCATCCTTTTATAAGCGGTGGCAACAGGAAGGGGTTGAGCTTGGTGTCTGCCAGCAGCGACTCGGCCTTTCCCCCATGTTAGCCGGTTTAAAGCACCTGAACCGCCTGGAGCAGGTGTTACTGAAGCAGGAAATTGAAGAGAATGGCTGGTTGGATGCTGTGGTGCTGGATGCGAATGGTCATGTAGCGGAAACCAGTGCTTCCAATATTTTCTGGCGTTGTGGCAACACATTGTACACGCCGGCTTTGGATCTGGCTGGCGTGCATGGCTTAATGCGAGCACATGTCTGTGAACAGGCAAGCGCATTGGGCTATTGTCTTGAGTTTGTCAAAAGCCCGCTCGACACCTTGCTTTGCGCGGATGAAGTCTTTATTACTAATGCGTTGATGGCCCTGGTGCCGGTCACGCGAATCCAAACGAAAACGTACACTGAACGCAGTGCGTTGAAAGCGATAACGAAGAGGTTGTACACGTGCTAAAGAAGCTGGCATTGGTGTTTGTACTGCTGGGGGCCATTGCGGCAGGCGGTGCAGGTTGGACGTATCTGCAGGTAAGAGCAAGTATTGACCAGCCACTGATAAAAAATACTGAGCCATATCTGACCGTCAGACAGGGCGCCACCTTTCGTGGACTACTGTATCAGTTAACACAAATGGGGCTGATTGCCGATTCGCCCTGGACACGCTGGATCGGACGAATCGAACCGCAATTGGCTCAAATCAAAGCAGGGACGTATTCAATAGAACAGGCGCAGACCCTGCGCGATATCTTAAAGACAGTGGCCTCGGGCAAAGAGCATCAGTTTTCGATCACTTTACTGGAAGGTGGCCGTTTTTCAGATTGGCTGGCTGAGCTGAAAAATGCGCCGATGCTGAAGAACGACACGTTCCAGATGACCGAGAAGGATATCGCCAAAGCAATTGGTGCCGATGTCGACAAGCTGGAAGGGTATTTATTACCTGAAACCTATCACTATACGGCGGGTACTTCCGATCTGGCCTTACTGAAACGTGCTTACCGGCATATGACAGAGCTGCTGGATACGGCATGGCAAAGCCGCGACAATTCGATTCCGCTCAATAACCCTTATGAAGTCTTAATTATGGCCTCCATTATTGAGAAAGAAACGGCGGTCGATGAGGAGCGGGCTAAGGTGTCATCTGTCTTTATGAACCGTCTGCATAAAGGGATGCGTCTTCAGACGGATCCGACAGTGATTTACGGTTTAGGGGAGCAATTTGACGGCAATATTCGCAGAAAAGATTTGCGCACCCCAACCCCCTATAACACCTATACCATTGACGGCTTGCCGCCCACGCCGATTGCTATGCCCAGTGCGGCCTCGGTGAATGCAGCCGTGAAACCAGCCCAGACCGGCTACTACTATTTTGTGGCGGACGGAAAAGGGGGTCATACTTTTTCAACAACGTTGAGCGAGCATAATCGTGCTGTTCGCCATTATCTAAAGATATTAAAACAATAAATGAACGGAAAATTTATCGTCATCGAAGGCCTGGAAGGGGCGGGTAAAAGTACTGCGATTGCCACTGTACTCGACACACTCGCGGCACGGGGGATTACCGACATTCAGTCGACCCGTGAGCCGGGCGGGACGCCGCTGGCCGAGCAAATGCGCTCGCTGGTGAAAGAAGGGCACCCGGAAGAGCCGCTGACTGATATGGCAGAGCTGCTGTTACTCTATGCGGCGCGCAGCCAGCTGGTTGAAAATGTCATTAAGCCTGCACTGCAGGCCGGGCAGTGGGTCGTCGGGGATCGTCATGATATGTCATCACAGGCTTATCAGGGCGGCGGCAGAGGTTTCGATGCAAAGCTGATGTCTCAGCTTAAAACCATGGTGCTTGGCGATTTTGAACCGGATCTGACCATTTACATGGACATTGACCCTGAACTGGGTCTGTCGCGGGCTCGGGGACGCGGGGCACTGGACCGTATTGAAAAAATGGACTTGTCTTTCTTTGAGCGAACCCGGGAGCGCTTTTTAGCACTGTCTCGTAATAATCCCAAAGTGGTGATGATTGATGCCTCACAATCGCTGGAAGCCGTGACCTCGGATATCCGCCAGCAGTTGAATACCTGGCTGACACAGCAGGAGTCAGCATGAGTTATCCCTGGCTGACAACGGTCTGGCAGCAATGGCAGCAGCTTCTGAGCCAGGATCGTTTGCACCACGCCATGCTGTTGATTTCACCTGCCGGGTGCGCCGGGGATGTACTGATACGTCAGCTGGCAAAAACTGTGCTTTGTCAGAACGGCGTTGAAGAACCCTGTGGGATCTGCCACAGCTGCCAGCTGTTTGATGCCGGGACGCATCCGGATTGTCACAGTATCAGCCCGCAGGATGGTAAAGCTATCGGTGTTGATATGGTTCGCCAGTGTCATCACTGGGCATGGGAAACCTCTCAGCTCGGGGGGAAGCGCGTGGTGCTGATTGAGCAAGCAGAGCACATGGGCGAGGCCGCGGCGAATGCGCTGCTGAAAACACTGGAAGAGCCGCCGGAAAATTGCCAGTTCATCTTAACCGCCACTGAGCTGGATCGCTTACTTCCAACAATGAACAGCCGGTGTAACAAGTGGCGTCTGCCCCTGCCACCTGAGCAGGATGTAAAGCGCTGGGTGGAAAATAAACTGATGCAGTCAATCAAACTCGAGGCGGTACGGCTGAATGGCAATGCGCCGCTGGCTGCTCTTGCGTTTATTGAGCAGGGGCAGGATATCCGTCATCAGAATTTGCTGGCAGGCTTTCATCAGTTTCTGTCTCCACCCTATCATGGCCTGTTCAGCGTGGCTGAAAACTGCATGAAGGATGGTCACTTGAGCCTGAAATGGCTGAGTTATTTTCTGGTTGATTGCCTCAAAATGCAGCAAGGTGCCGAACAGCACTTGATGCATTGTGAGTCTGCACCTTTGGTTCGGCAGGTGGCGGAGCAGCTGAGCTCGGCCACTTTGCTGGCGCAGATCAAAGGGCTTAATGCCCTGATTCGGGAACTGGAAACCCACCCCGGCCTGAATAATGAGCTGTTGATCTCTGACTGGTTGTCAGGCTTCATCAGCGCAGCATAAATACACTGAAACGCGAGAGGATATCCAGGTGTTAGTCGATTCTCATTGTCACCTTGATAAATTAAATTATGACGGTCTGCATACTGATGTTGCAGACGTATTGGCGAAAGCACAGGCCCGGGGGGTTGAGTATTTTCTCTCTGTTGGTGTCACGCTGAACAGTTTTCCTGCCATGATGGAAATGATCGCTCCTTTTGATCATGTGTTCGCATCTTGTGGGGTGCATCCGCTTGATATTGAAGCTGGTTTTGATTATGACCAACTGAGGCAATATGCCAGCGATGACAAAGTTGTCGCGATTGGTGAAACCGGGTTGGATTATCATTACCAACCTGAATTGGCCGAACAGCAACAGGATATTTTCCGTCAGCATATCCGGTTGGCGGTTGAGCTGAACAAGCCGCTGATCATTCACACCCGGATGGCGCGTGAAGATACCATTCGTATTTTGCGTGAAGAAGGCGCTGAGCGTTGTGGTGGCGTACTCCATTGCTTTACTGAAAGTCTGGAAATGGCAGAAGCGGCGATTGAGCTGGGCTTTTATATTTCCATCTCTGGGATTGTGACCTTTAATAAAGCCGCTGAGTTGAAAGATGTGGTGAGCCGTTTGCCTTTGGAGCGACTGTTGGTGGAAACCGATTCGCCCTACTTAGCGCCCGTTCCTTATCGCGGCAAAGAAAATCAGCCGGCTTATGTCAAAGAAGTTGCAGAGTATATCGGTCTGCTGAAAGGAGTGTCTGCCGACAAAGTCGCCAGAGTATCGAGTGAAAACTTTTTCCGACTTTTTTCGCAGGCAAAACGCTAAATCGGGTAAAAAAGGAGCTAAGGCTCCTTTTTTTATATAATTATATTATTTTTTATCTGATTATTTTAATTCCTCTCTGTTGATCCATATCTTTCTCAACTTCTATCGATCATTTCATGAAGTCTTGTTTCGTTACATGAAGAAACATGGGATACAAAAGTGAAATATAATTACATCCCAGTGATTCATTGAATTCCCATACTAATTTGTTGTATTTAATGGTTTTATTTGAATGTTTTTGTGTTTTCTGAGTTGATTGTTAATTGTGATCTATGCGTCAAACTGAAACTTACTTTCATGTTCGGTTGGCAATATTGATTGATGTCACGTTATATTTAGCGCCGCATTTTATACTTATGCCGAACAATAAAAATGAGCGGTGCTAGCATTATGACTACGGGGGTAGGTCGCTGGAAACCGCTGAAACAAAACAAACATCTCACTCAGGAGCACAATATGTTTAAGAACTTTTTTGCTAACCTGCAGAAGGTCGGTAAGGCGCTGATGCTGCCTGTATCGGTTCTGCCGGTAGCGGGTATTCTGTTAGGTGTGGGGGCGGCTAACTTCAGTTGGTTGCCTGAAGTGGTATCTCACCTGATGGAACAGGCGGGTGGCTCAGTATTCGGTCAGATGGCATTGCTGTTTGCCGTTGGTGTGGCACTGGGCTTTACGAAAAACGACGGTGTAGCCGGTCTGTCTGCGATTGTCGGTTATGGCATCATGGTTGCCACCCTGAAGGTGATGGCCGATGTCATGGGTGTCGATAAAATCGAGACCGGTGTGCTGGGTGGTATCCTGGCTGGTGGTGTTGCGGCCTGGGCGTTCAACCGTTTCTTCAAGATCCAGTTGCCAGAGTACCTGGGTTTCTTCGCGGGCAAACGTGCAGTGCCTATCATCACAGGTTTTCTGTCAATTGCCCTGGGTGTTGTGCTGTCATTTATCTGGCCGCCAATTGGTTCGGCGATTGCAACATTCTCAGACTGGGCAGCCAACCAGAACCCTGTACTGGCGTTCGGTATCTATGGCGTCGTTGAGCGTTCTCTGATCCCATTTGGTCTGCACCACATCTGGAACGTTCCATTCTTCTATGAAGCGGGTTCTTGTGTGACCAATTCCGGCGAAGCAGCCCGTGGTATCATGACTTGCTTCCTGACAGCGGATGATGCTTCCCGTGCTGCAGGTAACGGCTTTGGTCAGCTTGCAGGTGGTTATCTGTTTAAGATGTTCGGTTTGCCAGCGGCAGCGTTTGCGATTGCTCACTGTGCGAAACCTGAAAACCGCGCCAAGGTGATGGGTATCATGGCATCTGCTGCTCTGACATCTTTCCTGACCGGTATTACAGAACCAATTGAGTTCTCATTCCTGTTCATCGCGCCAGTCCTGTACGGTATTCATGCTTTGCTGGCTGGTCTGGCTTATGTGCTGACCAATGCACTGGGCGTTGTCCACGGCCATACCTTCTCAAACGGTTTCATCGACTTCATCGTTCAGATGCCACGTGCGGACAATGTGTGGACTCTGGTGATTCTGGGTCTGTGCTATGCCGTACTCTACTACGTGGTATTCACTTTTGTTATCCGTGCCCTGAACCTGAAAACACCGGGCCGTGAAGATGAAACGGCAGATGTTGACACAGCAACGGGCTCTGATCTGGCCGGCGAACTGGTTGAAGCCTTCGGTGGTAAAGCGAATATCACGAACCTGGATGCCTGTATCACACGTCTGCGTGTTAGCGTGGCTGATACCGCTATCGTTGATCAGGACAAACTGAAGCGCCTTGGCGCCGCCGGTGTGGTGGTGGTCTCTGGCGGTGTTCAGGCAATCTTCGGAACGAAGTCTGACAACTTGCGTACAGAAATGGATGAGTGGATTCGCAATCACGCATAATCTGCGGTGACGCTTTTCCTTTCATGTGAATCAAAGCCTGGCCTGTGCCAGGCTTTTTGTTGTCGCGCTTCAATCAACGCCTATGGCGCTGGATGATGATGCTGGTTTAAAGCGACAGAAAAAACAGCATCAGTACCGGCACCAACAGGCTGAGGATGAAACCGCTGACGATCGCAATCGGCACACAGCGAATCCCGCCGCAGTTTTGGATAATCGGTAAAGTGAAGTCCATGGCTGTTGCACCGGCATAGCCGATGGCTGTGTTGGGGAAGCGAGAAATCACGGCGGGTATCATGGTTAAAGCAACCAGCTCCCGCAGCAGTTCATTCAAGAATGAGGCGCCACCATAGACCGGTCCAAGACCATCACCCATCAAAATACCTGCCAGCGAATACCAGCCGAATCCGGAGGCCATTGCCAGTCCGTGATTGAGCGGAATACCCAGGAGCCAAGCGGCGAGTAGCCCGCCAGGCAAAGAGGTCGCAATAATCACTAAAGCGATCAACATGCCTTGCTTGTTGAGCAGGATCTGGCGCAGCGTCATGCCACTGTTGCGCAGTTGAATGCCGATTAAAAACAGCAGCAATAAAAGAATGATTTCACTTGCCTGGTCAACCCAGCTCAAATCCATATTCAGCAACAGACCCACAACGAGTCCGGCGGCAACGACCAGTATCAGTTTGGCTGATTCCAGCAGCATTTTGGCCTTGGGGAGTTGTTGGTGGCCATGCTCGGTTTTTAGCGGATAGCGTTTATCCAGCCATGGCAGCACCAGCAGATTACATGCGCTGATACAAACGAAGAAGGTGACTGTGTATAGCAGGATCTGACTGAGATTTTCGCCCAGATTATCCAGGCCGGCTAAGCTCAGCCCCATCAGTGACAAAATCACCAGGACCAGGCGTGATGTCTGGGTGTGAATAAACTGCAGTACTGAGTCTTTTCTGACCGGTATGAGGTAGCCAACAATAAGTGGCAGGAAAATAAAAAGCATCCCTGAAAACATGAGTATCCTTACAATACAGTGCCTGTGCTGGCGAAAAGAAACGCTCGGATTCTGCATGGTATCTGCAGTCCTGACGATGAGCCTTTTAGTCAATGGGCTGTGAATGAAATCAGAAGCTTATCAGGCTGCTGAACACAGGGTCAATAGAGCGCTGTGTGTCCACAGCGCTTCAGTGGAGGAGATCAGGCTGGAAATCACTTACGGACAGATTAAAAACCACTGCTGAGCAGCACGTGGTTGATTTGGCTGTTCAATTCTTCATCAGGCAGATTGGTCAGAGTAAACATAACTTCTGCTCCCGCCAGATCCAGTTCGACCTCATGTTCGTCAATGGCATCATCATTGTCTTTGAACAGCAATAAATGGTTTGCCATGCGGGCAACATCGAGATAAGTGATGTCATCTTCTTTCTTGTGAGCAGGAAAAAAACGCTTATTACAGGCAACTTCAAGGTAATCTTCGTCGAAACCCCAGTGCTTCAGAATATCCAGGCTGGAGCGGTTACAGCAGTGTTCAAAGACATATTTAGCAAAATTGATATCCAGAAAATTGCCGCTATCAAGGTAGTTCTGGTATTCATGTATCAGGCTGAATAAACCGATGTCGGCAAATAATCCGGCCAGTAGTGCTTTCTCCGGCTCAATTTTCAGCTCCGGACGGTATTGCAGCAGGTTCTGAGTAATTAAGGCCATCGACCCCGCCAGTTGTCTGGAACGGGTGGCGCTATTTAATAACAGAGATTTGCATTCAATATCAAAGCTGCTGTTCAGTTTGATATCTAACACTGTTTTTGCGGTGATGATGTCTCTGACACGGAAAATGCCGAGCCGGCTGACCGCGGTTTGAATATCGTGGCAGACGATATTGCGGCGATTAAACATCATGGTATTGGACGTTTTGATCACTGTGGCAGTCATACCCGGATCGTTCAGCAGTAGGGTGGCTGCATCCCGAACGGTAGAGTCGTCTCTGTTACATAAGGTCTGCAGTTCTGTCAGGACGTCAGGAATAGGGGGCAGCTTCAGGCGATTTTCTTTGATCGCGTCCTTCACTAATGCGTGAAACTCTGATTGCAGGCCTGTCAAAATTTTGTCGTTTTCAGGTTTTAACCAGAAAAAAGATACATGCGGCATGAGGGAACGTTAACCTATGAGATTTTGCTTATTTTATCTTGGTCAGATGAGTTGAGTACACCACGCCGGGTGATTTTTGAGAACAATGTAAGAGTTAGTTGATATCATCATCAAATAACTGGTGATTATCGAGTAGCTTGAGTAAAAAACGTGCAGTGAGGGCAGGCGAGTCCTGAGCAATTAATAGCTGTTTATAGTGAACTTCGAGCGGGAGTGATTCAATCCAGCGTTGACACACCCAACTTAAGTCGTCGAATTCACTAATTGGGTATAAGGCGCCGATCTCCGGCATCGTGGCGAAAAAGAGCTTCAGTTTCTCCACCAGACACTGATGTTTTGCTGTCAACGGTGTTGGCGGCCATGCTCTGAATGGCAGGTAGTCAGCAATCAGCAGGCGATCACGCTCATGCCTGACGGATAAAATTCGTATTTTGGTTTTACCTTCAACGACAATGCTCAGTAAACCATTATCTAATGCGTTAAAGTCCACCACGCGAACCTTGGTTGCAATCGCGGGAATACGGGTAATGGTTTCGTCGTTCTCCTCTTCCTCACTTCGCATGCATAATGCAAAATCCCGTTGTCCTTCAATCGACTCTTTCAGCATTCGCTGGTAACGATGTTCTGTAATGGTAATTTCCAGTTTGCCTTCAGGGAGCACATGGCTTGCAGAAGGAAACAGGGCAATATCAGGCATATTTCTTCAGTCCTTTCTCCTTTTACTCTCTTAACCTTAGTCGCTATCACGGTGTAAAACGATCTGTAGCAGCGGAAAATGACACAGAATTCGCCGTTCATCCTTATTGATATAGCACTCTAATTACCTGAAATTGCATTTATTTTTTCTTAATAATTTGCTCTGAATCTCACTTTCATCTGTACTTTGTTTCATATGTGGAATTTGCAATTTCAGTGTGACATCGTTGCATATGATAGTTGGCGTTGGTTTTAGATCGACAAAGAAGAATAAATTTAGGAATTATGTTGTGTCGCTTATAAAAGAAACATTCATAAATTACCTGGATACCTTTGTACCGAATGAACAGCGTTCTATGTTTGGCGGGACAGGTATCTTCGTTCAGGGAGCCATGTATGCTCTGCTGTCGAATGAAAAGCTTTATATTCGTGGAGGAGAGCTGCTGGATCAGCAACTACTCGAATTGGGCTGCCACAAGTTCAAGCATGTGAAACGCAGTACGGTGGCCGTCGTGAATTATTACGACATAACACCCGTGTATTCATCCCGGTTGTCCTTATGTAATGAGCTGATTGAAAACTCAATCGCGATTGCATTGCAGGAAAAAATAGTGAAAGGAGCATCGCGTCACAAACGGTTGCGGGATTTACCGAACTTGCGTTTGACCCTGGAAAGGATGATGAAGAAAGCCGGTATTGATGATGTTGAGGCTTTTCAGCAGATGGGCGCCGTAGATGCCTATCTGCAGGTAAAACAGGCTCAGGGGAAGAATGTGGATCAGAAATTGCTGTGGATGTTTGCAGGTGCGATCCAGGGTTGCCATTGGACATTGCTGAATGAATCTCATAAAGATGTTTTATTACAGCAGCTTGAACAGAAAAAGCAACATTACAAGCCGCCTCGCGGGGGGGAGACGCATCCGTGTGATCTTCTCTGACAGGTAATCATAGAAAAGCGCTGGCTACTACCTTAGCCATCACTGACTAAGGGGCAGGCTTTCGCAAGAGATAAATCCGGGTGATTTACACACACCCGGATTTATTTTATTCAATGCTGCTTTGGTTCAGCCGGAGCCTTTATTCTTGTCTGCATCATCTATCTTTAATAGAGAGAATCCGGTGCACCGGATACTGCCGTGAAGATGTGAGACATGAATGATCTGATCATGACCGGATACATGGCCTGCTGGCTAAGCTGCAGTTCTGTGTGGGCTGCCGGTTTTGCTGAACAGCGCGAACAGTATAACGACTGTATATTGACGTATGTTTCTGCCGCTGAGGAAGCAGCGGCAATCACCTGGTTAACCAACGCCTGCCGTGAACTTTACCTGGATAATATTTTGCTGACGGAGAAAGACAAACAATATTACCAGTGCCTGCTCGAGTTCATGTCGAAATCAAGCAGGCTTGAAGCGACATTAAGTATCAAGCAGGCCTGCCAGGACAGATACCGTTCTTTCTTACGATGATCAGGCCTCTGAACGCTTTGTCTGGCTGAGTAAAAACAGCAAAGCGGCGGAGACGACCACAGACGGGCCTGCCGGCGTGTCATAGTGCCATGACAATAACAGGCCGAGTACCACAGCAATGCAGCCCAATATGGCCGCAATCACTGCCATGCTTTCCGGGCTTTGTGCAAAACGACGGGCAGTGGCTGCCGGAATGATCAGCAAAGAGGTGATAATCAGAGCGCCGACAAACTTCATGGCCACCGCGATGACCATGCCAACCATTAACATCAGCAATAAGCGCATCAAATCGACATTCACCCCTTCAACCTGAGCCAGATCTTCGTTGACTGTCATCGATAGCAGCGGACGCCATAATGTCATTAAAGCCGCCATGACCAGTGCGCCGCCTGCGTAAATCCAGATGAGATCATTGGCTGTCACCGCCAGTAAGTCACCAAACAGATAGGCCATCAAATCGATACGGACATGATCCATAAAACTGATGGCCACTAAACCTAACGACAGCGCACTGTGGGCGAGGATACCCAATAATGTGTCCGTCGCGATATAGCGTTGTTTTTGCAAACTGACCAGAATGACCGCGAGGGTCAGGCAGCAGATCACTAAAGCCAGATTGAGGTTGATATTCAATAAGAAGCCCAATGCGATGCCCAGCAAAGAGGCATGCGACAGCGTATCACCGAAATAGGCCATTTTACGCCAGACCACAAAGGACCCCAGAGGCCCGGCTAACAGAGCAATACCAATGCCTGCGGCAAAGGCGGGGAGCATAAATTCAAGCATTGTGTTTTCCGTGCTGGCATGGACCAACCAGGCTACCGCCCAGATCGTGTTCGTGATTGTGATGATGGTGATACAGCGCAAGCTGCTCACTTTGCTGTGTGCCAAACAGCGCCACATAAGAAGGGTGGCAGGTAATCGACTCCGGTTCACCTGAACAGCAGACATGGTGCTGCAGGCAGATGACATGATCGGTTTTAGCCATAACCAGATGAAGATCATGAGAAACCATCATTATCGCGCAGTTCAGTTTATCTCTGAGTGACTGAATTAAACTGTAGAGTTCAAGCTGACCATTGACATCGACGCCTTGTACCGGCTCATCAAGTACCAGCAAGTCTGGGTTTTGCAAAAGTGCGCGAGACAGAAGCACTCTTTGCGTTTCCCCACCCGACAGACTGTGCATATTACTGTGGATCAGATGCGCGCTGCTCGCCAGCGCCAGCGCATCCAGACGTTGCTGAGCACTGTAGCGTCCGGCCAGAGCCATAAAACGATCAACGGTCAGCGGCAGCGTGTCGTTGAGTTGCAGTTTTTGCGGCACGTAACCAATACGTAGCCCCGGCGCGCGAACGACTCGGCCAGATGTGGGCTTGCGCAAACCGGTAATGACTTTCACCAGTGTGGACTTGCCTGCGCCGTTCGGACCTATCAGGGTTGTGATTTGGCCCCGCTCAAGCTGGAGTGAAACCTGATCAAGGATGTGACGGCCTGAGGCATGAACTGTCACATTTTGAAGCTCGACCAAAGGCTTGGTGGACATTGTACTGGCCATAAATGGGTGTGAATCTCGTTGCTATCGGTTGGTGTTATATTATAACATTATCAATCTTCTTTTCATTGAATATTTTTAGGGTCGATAGATGTTGCGTTTTAAAGCTTGGTATTTGGCGGCAATGGTGCTGGTACCCTTGACGGTTTCAGCGAAGGATCTGCATGTTGTTGCCACCGTACATCCGGTGAATCTGATTGTGCAGGAACTGGTCGAGGGTGCAGGCCAGAGCGAAACCCTGTTGCCTGCAGGCAGCTCACCTCATGATTACGCATTACGCCCATCTGATGTGGAAAAGCTGAAAGCGGCGGATCTGGTGGTCTGGGTCGGCCCGGAGCTGGAATCCTTTCTGACTAAAATACTAACGGGTCAGGAAAATGCGCTTTCACTGACGTCACAAGAGACCATTTCGTTCCGGGATTATGAAGGTCATGAAGACCATGACGATCATGAAAGTCATGAAAGCCACGATAGTCATGAAGGACACGAACATCATCATGATGGCATTGACCCGCACCTTTGGCTGGGCCCGGATCAGGCAATTCAGGCTGCAAAAGTGATCAGCGCTGCATTGATTGAATTGGATCCGTTGAATCGTGCGCAATATGAGGCTAACCTGTCCCGGTTCACTGCCAGTGTGCATGAAACTGTACAAAACCTGAAAGAGCAGCTCCAGCCGGTGCGTCACAATGGATACTACGTTTTTCACGATGCCTATGGCTATTTTGAGGAAACGTTCGGTTTAAACAATCTGGGACACTTTACGGTTTCACCGGATCGCCGCCCAGGCGCAAAAACCTTGATCGCTATCCGCAATACGCTAAAAAAATCACAGGTTCAGTGCATTTTCAGGGAACCGCAGTTCTCACCTGCGGTCATTAACAGTGTCACAAATGGCAGTGACATCAAAATTGGAACCCTGGATCCGATGGCAACGGATATTGCTTCTGGCCAGGGAGGTTATGTTCGATTCCTGCAAGAACTCGGACGAAGTTTTGCCGAATGTCTTAAATAAATAACAATGAAAATATTTACGGTTGCAGCCCGACGGTTTTATCAGCTTCCCCGTCAACACCGAATTGCGCTTGCTTCAACATCACTTATCGTCGCGGCTGCCCTGATGTGGCAGCCTGCTGTGGTTCATTCTCCTTCCTACGGTTCGCGCAGCGAAGCCGAACAACGACGCGAAGTTCCGCTGATCTCAGAAGAGATCTTGTCGTTGTCCGAGCAGAACAGTGAACCGCTGGGTGTCGTGCTTGACCCGGAAGACCCGGACTTCCAGGTTCCCAAAGATGAACTGGAACAACAGTTGGATCAGGCCACTGATGTTGCGCATTCCCACAAAGTGTCTTCCGGTGAAACCTTAGGCGAAATCTTTACTCAGTATGCGTTGCCGATTTCAGATATGTACAAACTGATTGAGGCAGATAAATCGATTCAGTTTTTACGTGTCGGACAAAATATTGGCTGGTCACTGGATGAAGAAGGGCGGATCGGCGAGCTGTCGATCGAACGCAGTGCGAAACTGACGGATACTTATACACTGACTTCGAAAGGCTATAAGCATCAAGAAGTGGAGCGTACCGGCGAATTTAAACCGGTACGGTTAACCGGGCGTGTGTCTGGCAGTTTCTATCAGTCGGCCCGCTCTGCCGGCCTGTCACCAACGCAAATTCAGACGCTGGTTAAAGCGCTGCAGTGGCGTTTTGATTTAGGAAAAGAAGCCCGCAAGGGTGATCGTTTTGCAATTACCCTTGAGCGTGAGTTCATTGATGGAAAAGCGGTGGGTCAGGGTGAAGTGAAAGCCCTGTACTATATGAACCGGAATCAGGAACTGTTTGCCATGCGCTATGATGACGGGGAGTTCTATGATGAGGATGGTCGCAGCCTGAACCGGGCTCTGAACCGCTATCCGACCCAGAAACGTTTTCGAATCAGTTCATCGTTTGATCCCCATCGCAAGCACCCCATTACGCACAGAGTCTCGCCACATAACGGGACTGATTTTGCCACACCTGTCGGGACACCCGTGCTAGCGACGGGCGATGGCGTGGTCGTCAAAGCGCAAAAACATGCTTTGGCGGGTAATTTCGTGATGATCAAGCATGGTCGGGAATACTCAACCCGCTATCTTCATTTGAGCAAGATACTGGTTAAAGTGGGTCAGAAAGTCCGCATGGGGGACAAAATCGCATTGAGCGGGAACACTGGGCGCTCCACTGGTCCGCATCTTCATTATGAGTTACTGAAATACGGACGTGCCGTCAATGCCATGAAGGTGCCGCTGCCTCAGGCTGAACCTGTGCCGAATAAAACCCGGACCGATTACCGAAAACTGGCGAATCGGGAACGGCAGAATCTGCTGGCGGTGATGCCGGGATAACAACGAAAAAAAACGCATCGATGGATGCGTTTTTTTGTTTTGAATCGACAGTGTTCTGCAGTGAGAGGGCTTCACTCGGTGTCATTCACGTGGATGTATTCACTTGTCAGCTGAGCTATCTATGCGGGCGTAAAGCCGTCTATCTGACCAAAGAGTAATTTCAGCCTTTCAACCAGCGCTTGTCGCTCTTCTTCACCGCGCTGGCTGCCGTCGGTATTTCCCCAAACGGGACCTGGCCAGGCAATGTCTGTTGTATATCGGGCGATATGATGGACATGAAGCTGCGGTACTAAATTGCCTAAGGCGCCAATATTGATTTTATCTGGGCTGAAATAGGTCTCAAGCAGTTGCGCTGTTGAGCAGGATTCCATCATCAACTGCTGTTGATCCGCGACAGACAAATGGTGAATTTCACGCAGTGCGTCATATCTGGGGACCAGGATCAACCAGGGACCAATCGCTTCTTTAGACAGCAACACACGGCAAAGTGGTAAATCGCCAATCCACTGAGTATCCGCGCTTAGTCTCGGATGAAGGGTGAAACTCATGGAAATATTCCTTCTTTCTATTAACTGCTTCACAAGTCAGCTATCAGGCGTCAACAAAAAGCCATCGCACTCTGCTGGCTCGCCCTAGGATAAACTAGAACGTATACGCACGAAAGCGACTTAACTATCTCAGAGGCATAGTTATGGCACAGTCAGGAGGAAACCATGGCGGAGTGTGAGGAAGTGCTTACCTATTGGTTTGGCAATCTGAAAGGGGAAGTTACCGAACAGGATAAACAGGCTTTGTGGTTTAAAGGCGGAGACGCCGTGGATCGTGAGATCACCGAACGTTTTCGGGGGCTGGTCAGCCGTGCTGGTCAGGGGGAGCTGAATGCGTGGACAGAAACCCCTAAAGGCACCTTGGCGCTGATTATTCTGCTTGATCAGTTCAGTCGTAATATCTATCGGGGTTTGGCGGCGGCCTTTCGTTATGATTCCTTGGCACAGGCAATCTGTAAGCGTGGGTTGGCGAAGAATTTTGATCGTGCGTTAACACCTATTGAGCGAGTGTTCTTTTATCTGCCGTTAGAGCATTCAGAAGCACTGGAAGATCAGGAAGAAAGTGTCTTTCGCTTCGACCAGTTACGTCAGGAGGTCATGAAAGCGCATAAAGCAGAGTTTGATGAGTTTTATCAGTACGCTGTCAGTCATTTTCAGGTGATTAAAGACTTCGGCCGGTTCCCGCATCGTAATGCTGTTTGCGGCAGATTATCGACTCAGGATGAGATTAACTACCTTCATCATGCCCCAAGATACGGACAGTAAAGGCATCATAAAACAGGCAGTACCCGGTTCCGCCCCAGGCTTTTTGCCTGAAGCAGATACTTATCGGCTCTGGCCAGCACAGCCAGACCGTTTTCTTTTCCTGTGTGTTCTGCAATCCCAAATGATGCAGTGATTGAGCTGACTGTGTTTCCTGATTGCTTGTCCTGCACGGCAATGCCAGAGAGAGTTTTGCGTAGTTTTTCAGCTTTGTCTCTGCTTTGATGCAGGTTGGTGCCAGGTAAGATAATCACGAATTCTTCGCCACCGTATCGATAGGCCTGCATTCCTTGTTCACACCAGACCTGAAGATGACGGGCAACCGAGCAGAGGACTTTATCGCCCATTAAATGGCCAAAGTCATCATTGAAGGTTTTAAAGTTATCAATATCCAGTAAGACCAGACTGAAAGGTGTGTGGTGCTGGATACAACTGCTGAGATCCTGCTGAAAGGCGCGTCGGTTGAGCAGCCCGGTTAAGGGATCTTCGTTGGCACATTTGAGGCTGTCTTTCAGAGCTTTTCTCAGATTTTCAATTTCTTGATTGGCGTTTTCCAGTTGCTGGTTCAGCAGCGTACTGGATTGATGCATGTGGCGGGACTCATCCAGCAATTCTTGTACCAAGTCATTGGCTTCGTGCACGTTGACACCCTGCTCAGCCTTCTGGCTCAGCCGCTGACAGGTGCGTGATAACGCGTGATGGAATGCCTGGGTTTCTTTCTGAGATCCGCTCATCGTGTGACACAGCTCATCCATGATGGCTTGCAGGCTATGACTTATCTGTCCCTGCTCACTGGCAGGATGCTGGGCCAGATGGGTGCGGTAAAGTGAATCACTCAGGCTGGGCGGGCAATGCCCGTACTGCGCTAAACTCTGGTCTATGGCCTGAGTGAGAATAGGGTTCTGATCCGAAGTATAGCTGTACCACAGGGCGTAATTGACCGGCGTTGTGGGGACTTTATGTTTGATCATCAGTGGAATGGCTTTACGCAAGGTTTGAGTTGACGTGAGAAATTCGTCAGTCATCCCGTCGTCAGTTTCGTGTGAGTCATTGAGGCTCATTGCAACATTCCATGTAACAGAAAAAGGCCAGTACCCAAAAATTTGTGTCAAAAAAGCCTTCTAAGGATACCCCAGAAGGCTATATAAGTTTAGCTTTGCTTAATTAGATAAATGTGATGTTCTGCCAGATTACATACGTTCCAGCGTTTCAATACCCAAGAGATCCAAGCCTTGTTTGATGGTTTTTGCTGTCAGCAGCGCCAGCTTCAGGCGGCTTTGCTTGACTGGCTCATCAGCATTGAGAATCGGGCAGGCTTCATAGAAGCTGGAGAAATTCCCTGCTAATTCAAACAGGTAGCTACACATGACGTGCGGATGACCTTCACGGGCCACGGTTTCAACTGCTTCTTCAAATTGCAGCAGTTTTGACAGCAGGACCTGCTCTTTTTCATCAGTGATCACAACAGGGTGTGTCAGCTCGCTTTCACTCAGACCTGCACGTTTAAACACAGAACTAACACGGGTATACGCGTATTGCATGTAAGGTGCTGTATTGCCTTCGAAGGCCAGCATGTTATCCCAGTCGAACACGTAATCTGTGGTGCGGTGTTTGGACAGATCAGCATACTTCACCGCGGCCATGGCGACGGTCGATGCAATCTTGGTTTTCTCAGCCGTATCCAGCTCAGGGTTCTTCTCTTCGATCAGTACCTTCGCGCGTGATTCCGCTTCATCCAGCAGATCAGCCAGGCGAACGGTACCGCCAGACCGTGTTTTGAACGGGCGGCCGTCTTTACCCAGCATCATGCCAAAAGCGTGGTGCTCCAGCGACACATCGTCTGGGATGTAACCGGCTTTGCGGACAATTGTCCATGCCTGCATCAGATGCTGGTGCTGGCGTGAATCGATAAAATAAAGTACACGGTTGGCGTTAAAATGCTCGTAGCGGTATTTCGCACAGGCAATATCTGTGGTTGTGTACAGGAAACCGCCGTCACGTTTCTGGATGATAACCCCCATAGGTTCACCATCTTTGTTTTTGAACTCATCCAGGAAAACAACCTGAGCACCATCATCTTCGACAGCCAGCCCTTTCGCTTTCAGATCGGCGACAATCCCTGCCAGCATGTCGTTGTACATGGACTCACCCATCACGTTGTCACGGGTCAGGGACACATTCAGACGATCGTAGTTGTGCTGGTTTTGCTCCATGGTCACATCGACCAGTTTCTTCCACATATCTGCACAGTACTGATCGCCACTTTGCAGTTTCACCACATAGTTACGGGCGCGTTCTGCAAAAGCTTCATCTTCGTCATACAGTTTTTTCGACTCGCGGTAGAAAGCTTCCAGATCGGCCAGTTCCATTGAGATCTCGCCGGACTCTTGCTGCACACGTTCCAGATTGGCAATCAGCATACCGAACTGAGTGCCCCAGTCACCGATGTGGTTGGCACGAATCACGTTATGACCGAGAAATTCCAGGGTACGAACCACTGCATCACCGATGATGGTGGAGCGCAGGTGGCCCACGTGCATTTCTTTGGCGACATTCGGTGCCGAATAGTCGACCACAATATTTTGTTTTTCCTGCGTCGCCACACCCAGGCGGGCATCAGTCAGTGCTTCTTCGGCTTGCTTGGCAAGCCAGGTTTTATTCAGAAAGATATTAATGAAACCAGGACCTGCGATTTCGACTTTCTCAGCGATATCGCCCAGATCGAGTTGGTCGATGACTTTTTGTGCAAACTCGCGCGGGTTCGTTCCCAGTTTTTTCGCCACACCCATGACACCGTTGGCCTGATAATCACCGAACTGTGCTTTGGCTGACTGACGAACAGCTGCCGGGCTGCCTGCCGGAGCACCGGCCGCTTCGAGCGCCTGGGAAACTTTATCGTTAATGAGTGCTTGAATGTTCACACGTCTATCCTTTAAATCGGTCTGTAGCCTGACAGGCAGGCAAAAGTCTTGGGTATTCAATAAACTATGCAGTTTGCTTTTACACCTGAACCGGTCGGAAGCGTGGTCAGCAATACACCAGAAAAGGTGAAAACAACCCTGTCTGATGTTTTATGAAAAAGGTCATCCGGGTAGTGCTGACGGGAGCTTGCTGGCTGCACAGGCGGCTGCATGGATACTAAAAATAGTTAGCTGTAATAATACCCATAAATACAGGGCAGTTGGCAAGGTGAAAAGGCGATAGAAGCTGAATTTTTTCTCATGGTGATGGCAGGCTGAAGGCTTGTTGCTCAAGGCTTTTACTGACAAAGATTCTGTGGATAATGGGCGGCCTGAGAACAATGAGGATAAATTACATGCAAGATTTACAGCAGGCAAATCTTCAACCGGAGCAAATGCTGGCACAATTGCCTGAATTTATAGGAAAAATTGAAAGGCTTGCTGAACAGCTGGGGCTGGATCTTTCTGCCTGCCAGGCCGACCACATTGCCCTGCGGGTCAATAGTACGGCGTTAGCGACGGCACTGCATCAGGCGTGGCTGGCCTACGGTGAAGCGTGGTCAACCAATGTGATCAATGGTCGTCCGATTGTGGTGATTGGTTTTGATCAGCCTTTGCAGGCGGGGCAATGGCAGATTGAAGCGCTGGAGCTGCCTTATCCGGGCGACAAACAATATCCGGTTGAGGGCTGGGAGCATGTTGAGTTTGTCGTGCCTTGTCAGGCATCAACCACAGCGGCATTCAAAGCGGTACTGGAGACGCGTTTTCCCGGACTGGACTGGGACAAGCTGAAGCAGGCCGGTATTGAGGTGAAAGCGAGCTGCCCCGCCGGGGAGAAAGAGCGGCTGGCAAACCCGACCTTTGCGTTTAAAAAAGACGGCGTATGCATTAAGCTGCATCCGTGTTCGCTGAAAGCCGTGATCGAGAGTGAAGGCTGATCTGAGTCATAAAGCGAGGGCGGAGAAGCGATCAACACTTTTCCGCCACAGGCTTACAGCACCACGGTACGATTACCGTAAACGAACACTTTATCTTCGACGACCAGGCTGAGTGCCTTGCTCAGGACAGATTTTTCGACATCACGGCCGGAACGGGCCATGTCTTCTGCGCTGTAGTTATGATCAACCGGAATGACGTTCTGGGTGATGATTGGCCCTTCATCCAGATCATTGGTGACGAAGTGGGCCGTGGCGCCAATGATTTTTACCCCGCGCTCATAGGCTTGCAAGTAAGGTTTCGCGCCAATAAATGCCGGCAGGAAACTGTGATGAATATTGATAATCCGGTGCGGAAACTGGGCCACAAAATCAGGGGTCAGAATACGCATGTATTTTGCCAGCACCACATAATCGGGAGAATACTGGTTTACACAGTCCAGTAATTTGGCTTCATGCTCTTCACGGCTTAAACCTTCATGGCAGACATGGTGAAAAGGGATGTCAAACTTTTCAACCAGGCCGGCCAGTTTGTCGTAGTTGCCAACGACAGCGGCAATCTCAATATCCAGTGTCCCGTCATAGGCTTTGACCAGAATATCCCCCAGACAGTGGGCCTCTTTGGTCACCATAATCACGACTTTCTTACGAGCAGAGCTCACCAGACGGCGGTGGCTGCCTTCGGGCAGGGCGCGATCCAGATCGAACAGAAAGGTTTCATCATTAAACACGCCTTCCAGCTCGGTGCGCATAAAGAACTGACGATGGCGATGATCGACAAACTCTTTGTTATGGATAATGTTGAGTTGATGTTTGTAACAGATGTTGGTGATCTTAGAAATCAATCCCATGGCATCCGGGCAATCGGTGAGCAGGGTTTTCTTTTCCATGGTGTCCTTATGTTGCGTGCATATGTGTATTCGTTATGTTGTTAATTATTTACATGGCTTTGATTTCGACGTCAAAAGTTTTTGTGATCTGACTCAATAATTATGCCAGACAACTGCCGCTGGCTGTTCGGGGGTAATCTTGGCATAATCATGGAAGATACTGGATAAATAACCAATAGATTGGCGCTCATGATTGCAAAATTCTTTCAACCCGGCGGTGCACTTGAAAAGGCGATCCCTGGTTTTCAGGCACGTCAGCCTCAGATTGATATGGCAGAAGCGGTCGGGCGGGCAATTCAGCACCAGCAGCAGCTGGTGGTTGAGGCGGGAACCGGGACAGGCAAAACTTTTGCGTATCTGGTGCCAGCGTTAATCAAAGGCCACAAAACCATTATCAGTACCGGTTCGAAAAACCTGCAGGAACAACTTTTCTACCGGGATCTGCCCCTGATGACGCAAGCGCTGGGCTATACAGGCAAAGTGGCGCTGCTGAAAGGGCGCTCCAATTATCTGTGCCTCGACCGGCTCAGCCGTCAGATCACCGAAAGCCATGGCGGATTTGTCGACCCGGGCATGCTGAGTCAGTTGGTGACGATTCGCAGTTGGTCTTCAGCGACCAAAACTGGTGATATCAGCGAGTGTGATTCGATTGCCGAAGACAGCCCGGTGATCCCGACAATTACCTCGACCAACGATAACTGTCTGGGTCGCGAGTGCCCGTCTTTTGAAGACTGCTTTGTGGTGAAAGCGCGGCGAAAAGCCATGGAGGCGGATGTGGTGGTGGTGAATCACCATTTGTTCATGGCGGATCTGGCGATTAAAGAGACAGGCTTTGGCGAGCTGATCCCGGAAGCCGATGTGTTTATTTTTGATGAAGCCCATCAGATCCCCGATATTGCCAGTCAGTATTTCGGCCAGAGTCTGTCGAGCCGGCAAGTGCAGGATCTGGCAAAAGACATTACTATCGGTTATCGCACTGAAGCCCGTGATATGCGTCAGTTGGAAAAAACCGCAGACCGACTGAGTCAGGCTGCATCCGATATGCGATTGGTGATGGGCGAACCCGGCTTTCGCGGCAACTGGCGTGAGGCGGTGAACAGTCCGGCTATTCAGCGGGAACTGACACGATTAAACGATGCGCTGGATCTGGCACATGACGTGCTCAAACTGGCGCTGGGTCGCAGTGAGCTGTTGGACGCTGCGTTTGAACGAACCACTTTGCTCAAAGCCAGACTGACACGCTTATGCGATACCTCGATCACCGGTTATTCCTATTGGTATGAATGCACCCCCCGTCATTTTACGTTGCATATTACGCCGCTGTCGGTCGCAGAGAAGTTTCATGAGCAGATAGAAAAACAAAAAGGTGCCTGGATCTTTACCTCAGCAACACTGGCTGTTGATGAAGATTTCAGTCATTTCAGCCATCGCTTAGGGCTGCAGCCTGCAGAGCAGATGTCGCTGACCAGCCCGTTTGATTATGAGCAGCAGGCGTTACTGTGCGTGCCGCGTTTTTTGCCTGAACCCAACAGTTATGGGCTGGCGGCTAAATTGGTCACGCTGATGGCCCCTGTGATTGAAGCCAATCAGGGGCGGTGCTTTTTCCTGTGCACCTCACACCAGATGGTCCGGGATCTTGCTGAAGGTTTTCGCGCCTGTCTGGATTTGCCTGTCCTGGTTCAGGGCGAAACCAGTAAGCAAAAACTGCTTTCAGAATATCTGGAATTGGGAAATGCGCTGCTTATTGCAACAGGTGCGTTCTGGGAAGGGATTGATGTTAGAGGGCAGGCGCTGAGCTGTGTTATTATCGACAAACTTCCCTTTACCGCGCCGGATGACCCGTTATTGAAGGCGCGGATAGAAGATTGTCGTCTGCGTGGCGGGGACCCCTTCGCGCAGGTGCAGATTCCGGATGCGGTGATCACCCTCAAGCAGGGAGTCGGCCGGCTCATCCGAGACCAGCAGGACAAAGGTGTGCTGGTGATCTGCGACAATCGTTTGGTCACGCGCCCGTATGGCGCTGTATTTTTAAGAAGTCTGCCGCCGATTCCCCGTACGCGGGATGTGGATGGTGTCGGACAATTTCTGTCTGGACTGCACGCAGAGCAGCAAGCAGCCGACAGCCAGCATTCAGAGGCTTGAATGAGCAGTAAGATTTTAGCGGTTGATACCGCGACTGAAAATTGTTCTGTTGCGCTTTTAGTGGGCAGTGAAGTAATTGCGCGTTGTGAATTTGCGCCGCGTGAACATACCACCAAAATTTTGCCTATGGTTGATGAAGTCCTCGCCGAAGCGGATTTGCGTTTAACCCAGCTTGATGCGCTGGCGTTCGGCCGTGGCCCGGGGAGCTTCACCGGAGTGCGGATTGGTATTGGCATTGCGCAGGGACTGGCATTTGGTGCCGACTTGCCTATGGTTGGTGTGTCGACACTGGCTGCCATGGCTCAGGGAAGCTATCGTTTGCACCAGGCCTGTCATACGCTGGCAGCCATTGATGCGCGCATGGGCGAAATTTACTGGGGACAATATCAGCGCCAGCAAGATGGCGACTGGCAAGTGCTGGGTGAAGAAGCCGTCCTGCACCCGGAACACGTATCAGAGCGCTTGATTTCTGTACCGGATGCTCGCTGGTTTACTGCAGGAACTGGCTGGCAGACCTATCAGGAACAATTACAGGCATTGGCTGTCGAAAAGCAAGCCGGTACAGTGCTTTACCCTGAAGCCCAGGATATGGCATGGCTGGCTCAATTTGCTCTGCAGCGTGGTGAAGCCGTCGATGCTGAACATGCCAGTCCTGTCTATCTGCGTGATGAAGTGACATGGAAAAAATTGCCCGGCCGTGAATAATGGGTATTCACAGCGAATAAGACACACAGGTCAATATGGTCAATATACCCCGTTTACCGACAGCCACGCAGGCGCCGCAAAGGCCGAAGCGAACCGATAAACAGCGAAAGGCTGAACAGGCAGCTGCGCCTGTTTCTCAGCCGACTGTGGTGGCAAAAGCGGTAGCGGAAACGATCAAGGATCCGGCTTTTATCGAAGAGGTTCAGGCCAGAGTTCAGTACGACAGCCCGCAGGGGAAAAATAAGCAGGCCTTGTCGGCTTATCTTGATGTGCTGCACCAGGCGAAGCGGGAAGAATACTCTCATTTGTTAGGCGTAGATTTCTACGTTTGAACTTCGATGCTGGCAGAGCATCAGACGCGAATTTCTGTTTTTGAAAAGGATCCTGTGGTGAAAAAATCTATATTGGCACTTGCTCTGATCGTCTTAGGTGGCTGCAGCCAGATGCCAGACAGTTTACAAACATCGACCGAGACACCTGTCACCGACTTAACCGTCGTCATTGAAGACCCACAGGGCGTGCAGGGTAAAGAGGTTCGTCTGGGAGGCGTGATAGCCTCGGTTGCCAACGAAGCGTCACGCACGCGGCTGGAGATCGCCAGCCTGCCGATAGACAAATCAGGTAAGCCTGAGCTGAACGCGGCGCCCCAGGGGCGATTTATCGCTTATATCGATGGCTTTGCCGATCCCATCGAATATGCTCAGGGTAAACTGGTCACCGTTGCCGGCCAGCTGCGTGGCAGCGAAGTCGGTAAGATAGGTGATTTTGATTACACCTATCCTGTGGTGTTTGCCAAAGGTCAGCAACTCTGGCAAATCAAAGAGCAGATCCGTGTTGATGATGTGAGTGCCTACTACCGTTGTCTTGGCATCCGTTGTCAGTACATCCACTATGGTTTGCGGCCGGATAATCTGGATGTCGAGTACCGTGTGACCCCCGAGTAAGACTCCCTACCTGATTGAACAGCGAATCTGACTATGATGTATGAAAGCCGTTTACCGCTGGCTGAAACTGAGCTGGCGGTCATCACGTCTTTTTCTCCCTGCAAGGAAAGCATAAAGCGCGGCAGACTTATCCCTGTAAGCAATGCCGACAGAGCCCGTCCGACGCTTTTGTTTCTGCACGGATGGCACGATAACGCCGCCAGCTTTGATGTGCTGTTTGAGCCACTGGCGGCAAGGTTCAACCTGGTTGCCGTGGATTGGCCCGGGCATGGGCTTTCTGCGCATCGTCAGACAGATAATTATTATTATTTCATGGACTACGTCGATGATCTGGCTCAGATCGTACAGTCTCTGTCCTCTCAAAACCTGATGCTGGTTGGTCACTCTTTGGGGGCGCTGGTGGCGGCAGCCTACGCAGGAGCTTTTCCTGAGTCAGTCACTGGACTGGTGCTGATCGAAGGACTTGCGCCACTCCATGAAAGTGCGGATCTGGCGGCGAAAAGGTTGCGGCAGGGGATTGAAAGCCGCACAAAGCGCAGGCAGCGCCAGCCTGCAGAACTTAAGCTGGATTCGTTTCAGGCCGCACTCTCTGTTCGTTGCCGGGTCAACGGGTTAACGCCAGAGCAGCTCAGGCCATTGGTTCAGCGAGCCACCCGGAGCGATGGTCAGCACTGGTACTGGCGTCATGACGATAAGTTGCGTTGTGATTCGTTGTTCAGGATGACAGAGGAACAGGCTCAGGCGCTGATGCGGCATATTGAGTGTCCGGTATTATCAGTGATCGGCGAGAAAGGTTTTTCATCCCTGAAAGGATCGGACGCGGGCTTGTCATGGCTGAAACAGGCCGAACAAATCGTGATACCCGGAGGTCATCACTGCCATCTTGATAGCCCCCGGCTTGTTTGTGATCAGATTTTGCTGTTGAGTTCAAAAATCAACAAGCTGGTCTAATCAGTTGTGTTAATTCAATGTTAACTGTGCTGTAATGCTTGTATAGAACAAGTGTTTGAATGTCCCGCTACAGCCATTTTTGGCGCTTGAAGCCCTAATAAATATAAGGAGAGTGCATGGTGGATAAGGTTTGGCTTAACCGCTATCCGGATGATGTACCGGCTGAAATCAACCCTGATACTTACACGTCATTGGTTGAACTGTTTGAACAGTCCGTCCAGAAATATTCCGATCAAACGGCCTTTATCAATATGGGCCAGGTGATGACTTTCAGAAAACTGGAAGAACGCAGTCGTGCATTTGCGGCCTATCTGCAAAATGACCTGAAGCTTGAAAAGGGCGATCGGGTCGCCGTCATGATGCCAAACCTGCTTCAGTATCCTATCGCACTGTTCGGTATACTCCGTGCGGGTTGTGTGGTGGTGAATGTCAACCCGCTCTACACACCCCGTGAACTGGAGCATCAGCTCAATGACTCTGGTGCGAAAGCCATTGTAATTGTGTCGAATTTCGCCCACACGCTGGAGAAAATCGTCGACAAAACCCGTGTTGAACATGTCATTTTAACCAGTCTGGGAGATCAGCTTTCCCGGCCTAAAGGCACACTGGTTAATTTTGTGGTGAAGCACATTAAAAAGATGGTCCCTAAATACCACCTGCCGCATGCCACCTCACTGAACCATGCGCTCAAGCGCGGGCGCAGAATGCAATACGTGAAACCTTTCATGTCAGGAGAGGATATCTCATTTTTGCAATACACCGGAGGGACAACCGGTGTCGCGAAAGGCGCAGTGCTGACGCACAGAAATATGATTGCCAATGTGCTGCAGGCGAAAGCTGCCTACGGTCCCATTTTGCATGACGGCCGAGAGCTGGTGGTCACTGCGCTTCCGCTGTATCACGTTTTTGCTCTGACCGTGAACTGCCTGCTTTTCATCGAAATGGGCGGACAGAACCTGCTGATCACCAATCCAAGGGATATTCCTGCTTTTGTCAAAGAGCTCAAGCGTTATCCGTTTACAGCGCTGACGGGTGTCAACACACTGTTCAATGCGCTGCTCAATAATGAAGATTTCCTGGAGCTGGACTTCAGCCGACTCCACCTTTCTGTCGGCGGCGGGATGGCTGTGCAACGTGCTGTTGCAGAAAAATGGCTGGCAACGACAAAGAACTATCTGCTGGAAGGTTACGGTCTGACGGAATGTTCACCTCTGGTTGCCGCTTATCCGCATGATCTGACGGACTATAATGGCTCGATTGGCCTGCCGGTGTCTTCAACAGATATCCGGATTGTGGATGAAGAAGGTCACGTGCTGGCGATGGATCAAACCGGCGAACTTCAGGTGAAGGGGCCACAGGTCATGAAAGGGTACTGGCAGCGTCCTGAAGCAACACGTGAAGTGCTGACGGAAGACGGCTGGTTATCGACTGGCGATATTGTGCGTTTTGACGATGACGGTTTCTTACATATCGTTGATCGTAAGAAAGACATGATTCTGGTCTCCGGCTTCAACGTTTATCCCAATGAAGTTGAAGATGTCGTTGCCCTGCATAGCAAAGTGCTGGAAGTGGCGGCAATTGGTCAGCCGGATGAAGCCTCAGGTGAGGTGGTGAAGATTTGTGTCGTGAAACGCGATCCTAGTCTGACCCGCGAAGAGCTGTTGTCGCATTGCCGTCAGTACCTGACCGGTTATAAAGTGCCGAAAGTGGTGGAATTCAGAGATGAGCTGCCGAAAACCAATGTCGGGAAAATTCTGCGCCGGGCATTGCGGGAAGAGTCAGATCAGGTCGCGCAGAAAGAGACAGCGCAAGCATAATCCTGAAATTTAGGATAAACTTGTTTCAAGTTCAGTGCCGGCTTCAATAGCCGGCACTTTGTTTTGTGCCAGTTGTCAGTATTTCTCAGAGAATGGCGTTCAGGCACAAAGGAAGCAGGCTGGTGTCTGCTTGTAATGCTGAAAAAGGTGAGTTTTGAAATTTGAGATTATAACTACGAATGACAGACTGGCTGAGGTTTGTCAGCAGGCAAGTCAGCAGCAGGCAGTCATGCTGGATACCGAATTTGTTCGTACGCGAACTCTGTTTGCTCAGTTGGGGCTGATCCAGCTTTATGACGGTGAACTTCTGTCTTTGATTGATCCGCTCATGCTGACAGATATGTCGCCGCTCTGGGCGTTAATGAAAGATCCTGGTGTGGTAAAAGTGCTGCACGCCTGTGGTGAAGATTTGGAAGTATTCCAGTCTGCTGCAGGCTGCATGCCGGCACCTATGTTGGATACTCAGATTATGGCGGCCTTCATCGGTCATGGCTTGTCGACCGGTTTTGGTGCATTAGTACAGGAATATCTGGGGATTGAGCTGGAAAAAGGCGAAGCCAGAACCAATTGGCTTGCTCGTCCACTGAGTGATAAGCAGCTCGACTATGCTGCCGCTGATGTCTTTTATCTGTTGCCTCTGTATCAGCAGTTACTGGCAAAAGTGGAAGCGAAAGGGTGGATGGATGCGCTTCATCAGGAGTGTGAAACCATGCTGGTGAAACGCAGTCGTGTTCCTGATCCGGAGCAAGTTTACGTCGACATCAAGAATGCCTGGCAGTTGTCCCCGAAACAATTGGCTATTTTACAGAAGCTGGCTTCCTGGCGTCTTCAGGAAGCGAGAAAGCGCGATCTGGCGCTTAACTTTGTGCTTAAAGAGCTACATCTTTGGAAAGTTGCCCGTTATGAAATCACTTCAAAAGCGGTGATGGCTCAGGAAGGATTTGATGAGCGTGAAATTCAAAGACATGGCAACCGTTTGATTTCCATTGTGAAAGAGGTTGAAAAAATGAGCCAGCTGGATTATCCGCAGCCCTTATTTCGCCTGATGGAAATGCCTGGCTATAAACAAATGGTTAAACGCATCAAAGATGAAGTGAATGCTGTGGCTAAGGAAACAGGGCTGGCGACTGAGTTTCTTGCTTCGAAAAAACAAATTAATCAGTTACTGAGCTGGGCATGGAAGAAGGGCTGTCCTGAAGATGAGCTGCCTGAAATGCTCTCGACCTGGCGAAAAGCACTGTTTGCCCACCGGGTACTGCCTTTGGTTCAGGTTTAGCGCCTGCACGTCAGCAGATGAAGTGAGCACCTGAAAAAAAAATCCCCGGCGAACCGGGGATTTTTTTATTTCTCGTCGGGCAGGGTGACATTGAGTTCCAGCACCGACAGGTCTTCTTCTTTCTGGTCCAGGTGTACCGTCACATGCTCAGGTGAGACATCGACATAACGGCGGATAACCTCCAGAATATCCTGTTTGAGCTGGGGAAGGTAACTCGGATTACCCATACTCGCGGAGCGACGTTCAGCAACAATGATCTGCAGCCTTTCTTTCGCCACACTCGCGGTCGACTGTTTTTTGGGGCGGAAGAACTCTAGCAAAGCCATAGTGTGGTTAGCCTCCAAATATACGTTTCAGGAAGCCTTTTTTCTCTTCCTCTAAGAATCGGAACGGGCGATCTTCACCCAGTAAGCGCGCAACAGTGTCTTGGTATGCCTGGCCTGCATCTGAATCGGCGTCCAGAATCACAGGTTCACCTTTGTTGGATGCATTCAGCACAGACTGACTCTCAGGGATAACACCGAGTAATGGAATATGCAGAATTTCTTCAACATCAGCAACGCTGAGCATATCACCATGAACGACACGAGAAGGATTGTAGCGAGTCAGCAACAAATGTTGCTTCACCGGTGATTCACTGTTTTCAGCTCGGCGGGATTTAGAGTCGAGAATGCCAAGAATACGGTCTGAGTCACGTACAGAAGCCACTTCCGGGTTGGTGGTGACGATGGCTTCATCTGCAAAGTATAACGCCATCAGCGCGCCAGTTTCGATGCCTGCCGGTGAGTCACAGATGATGAAGTCGAAACCCAGCGCATCCAGTTCAGACAAGACTTTTTCGACCCCTTCTTTACTCAGGGCATCTTTGTCACGAGTTTGCGAAGCCGGCAATACGAACAGGTTATCGACTCGTTTGTCTTTAATCAGTGCTTGATTCAGTTTTGCCTCGCCATTGATCACATTCACGAAATCATAAACAACACGGCGTTCACAGCCCATGATCAGATCCAGATTTCGCAGACCGATATCGAAATCAATGACGGCCGTTTTTTTACCTTTTAAGGCCAGGCCGGACGCAATGGCCGCACTGGAGGTCGTTTTACCTACCCCACCTTTACCTGAGGTCACTACGATAATTCGTGCCATCTGTATTATTCCTTTTCAAAGTTATACAGCCAGATGCTCTATATTTAAATTGTTGTCAGTCAGAGAGATAGCGACACTTTTTCCCCAAAAAGCGTCTTGAATTTTGTCGCTTAGCCAATAATTACCAGCAATAGAAATTAACTCTGACTGTAAATTATGGCAGAAAATCTGAGCCTGGGTTTCACCGCTGGCGCCGGCAATGGCCCGGCCACGTAAACACCCGTATATATGAATACATCCATCAGCAATAATTTCAGCACCTGCGCTGACATGATTCAATACGACGAGATCGCAATTTTTGGCATAAATTTGCTGCCCTGATCTTATCGGTGTACGAATCACTTTTGCCGGCTCCATCACCGGGCTGGTGGCGCGGGCCTGCTTGGCCGCATTCATGATGGCAAAACCAGCTGATTTTGCCTGCGCCTGCAGGTGGGAAGGCTTGCAGCCGCTGATCCCGACCGGGATCATACCTGCATCCTGAATGCCTTGCCGGAGTTGTTCAAAATCAAGCGCTCTGCCAGCCTGACTGACATCAATCACCAGAGGTGCATGGGCAAAGAATGCCGGTGCCTGCTCCACTTTGTCTTTCAGGAAACTGATTGCCTGTTCTAAGCCGCCGTCAGCTAAGTGTAAAGATGAGAGCGTATAACTGCCCCCTTTTAATTCTGCCGTTTTTGTCATGGCTTATTCATCTTCCGCGGACAATTTCGCGCTCAGGTACGTTATCACATAGGTTATAGCATGTTATATTCCCAGGCAGGTCTCAGCAAGTTCTCCTTGTCAGAGTTCGGTATAAAGTTTAAATGATAGCCACAATGGTGATGGCAGAACGCAGAGGAACCCGGATCTCGATTTGGGCTGGAATGTTTTCTGCTTTTTGTGGTCAGATAATGGTGATTGGTAACCTGCAGGTCAGCTCATGTTTTGTGCAATTTATAAAAGTCCTAAAAAAGAAAACACCTATTTATATATCAAGACCAAAGATGATTTTTCAGATGTACCTGAAGCTTTATTGAGCACTTTTGGTACACCTCAGTTTGTAATGGTGCTAAAACTGAGTCATGAGAGGAAGTTAGCATTGGCGGATATCAATAAGGTACGGGAGCAGCTCTCGTCCCAGGGATATTACCTGCAAATCCCGCCACCAGTGACTAACCTTCTAGACGAATACAAAGCAAGAAAGTCAGAAAATAATACATGACGATAAAAGGGTGGATATGCGTAAGCAATGGGTAGCTGTCTTTGTGTCCTTAGGACTGGGCCTTGCATCGCCGATAGTGTCGGCTGATGAAAGTTTTGATAATTATGTTTCCGGGTTGAAACAAGAAGCACGTGAGAAGGGGATAGATGATGCGATTCTTGAATCCGCTTTCGCCGATGTCAAATTTATTGAACGTGCTGTTAAAGCTGATAAAAATCAGCCAGAAAAGAAATTAACACTGGATGAATATTTACCCAGAGCCGTTCCTCAGTGGAAAATTGAACAGGCGAATCAGTATTATCAGCAACACAAGCAAACACTGGATCGCATTGGGCGTGAGTATGGCGTTCAGCCGAGATTCATCGTGGCATTGTGGGGCGTGGAAAGTAACTTTGGCCGTTTAACCGGCTCGTATAATGTGATTGAGGCGCTGACAACACTTGCTTATGAAGGGCGCCGTGAAGCCTTTTTCCGTGAGCAGGTCATGGCGGCTTTAACCATTTTACAGCAAGGCCATATTACGGCTGCAGATATGAAAGGTTCGTGGGCTGGTGCGATGGGCCAACCACAGTTTATGCCAACCTCGTATCTGACCTTCGCGGTTGATGGCAATGGCGATGATAAAGTCGATATCTGGAAAACGGAAGATGATGTCTTTGCTTCCGCGGCAAATTACCTGAAAAAATCAGGTTGGGATGATCAATACACATGGGGACGCCAGGTGCGGCTTCCGGAAGGGTTGGGTGATAACCTGAAAGGTGTTGAATCCCAAAAAATGAAAACGCTGTCAGAGTGGCAGCAACTGGGGGTGCGCCGTTTGAACGGAGCTGCGCTCCCTAAGGTGGATGTCAACGCATGGCTGGTGCAACCTGATGATAATCATGGCAGAGCATATTTAGTGTACGGGAATTATCAAACATTATTAAAATGGAACCGATCGCATTATTTTGCATTAGCCGTCAGTACGCTGGCAGATAGTATTCGTTAACCGCAAAGTGAGCTGAACAAAAAAACGACATTGACGATTTATTGCGAATAATAAAAAGCCCGGCATCAATGCCGGGCTTTTTGGTTCATGGACGATCAAGCTTGGGTGATCAAAGTTTGAAGTCGTCCAGAGATTTACCTTCTTCCAGTGCTTTTTTAAGTGCACTTGGCGTACGGCCTTGGCCGGTCCAGGTTTTCTCTTCACCGTTTTCATCGATGAACTTGTATTTAGGCGGACGTGCTGCACGCTTAGTTTTTGCTTTACCAATGTTAGCCATCAGCTCTTCTGGATCAATACCATCAGCCAGTAGCATATCTCGGTATTGCTTCAGTTTTTCTTCGCGCTCTTTTTCTTTCGCGATTTCTTCCGCTTCTGATTCTTCACGTTCGTCAACCACGGTCTGAAGTTTTTCCAGGGCTTCTTTCAGTTGCTCCAGTGAATATTCGCGAGCAAGAGCACGAAGACTACGAAGGTTTAATAGCGCTTTCATTGCATCAGACATTTCAAATTTCCTGTTGGCGTTATACTAATTATTAATGAGTCACTTTATATCTGCAATAATAATACTTTTTAAACCCAACTGCCAAATAAAATCGTCAACTTACATTATTAATCAGACGGTTTTTTATACTTGAGCTTTATCTTGGAGCAATGAATGGCGATCACATTCGTTTTTTTGCTTGTTAATAAAATGGTAAAGTACGAATATTTTAACTGGCTGCAATGCTAATAATTTCATATTAATTTACAGAGTGTTTTTGGGGTAAATGTAAGTAAATACAGAAGATTAGTGCAGTCGTATTAATCCAAAGTAGCAGATATTGGCTTTCTGTGGTTGCAAATCAGATAACAAAAAGTAGAATACGCGATTCCTTGACTAAGGGTAGAGGTGCATTATCTATCAGTAACTGGCGGGAGGTGACCCCGAAGAACGTCAGTGAAAGGAGCTAATGCCGAAGTAAGGCGGATCTGTCAAATCACCTTGCTGGGGTTGTCACCGAAAGGGATAACACTGCCATAGTAACTTACAATTAACTATGGAGCGCTACTGTGGGGTCGGGAGAGGCTGCAGCTTCTTTCCTATATCGCTTCCCATCACGGCTGACACCGGTACCGTGTTTAACAGTAGATCTCCAACCACGATCGGTTGTAGTAGAGATCATGAACCTAGTAGATTTTTCCCAGTCTTCCATTTCCATTTTACCGCCCCTGGTGGCGTTGAGCCTTGCTATTCTCACGCGACGAGTGCTTCTCTCGCTGGGCATCGGCATTTTGATCGGGGCGTTATTGCTGACGGATTTCAGTCTGTCTCATACGGTTTCTTATTTAAGAGAGAAAGTTGAAGGGCTGTTTATCGATGGTGGCAGCATCAATACCTGGAATATGAGTATTGTTGCTTTCTTGCTTTTATTAGGCATGACCACAGCATTACTGACGCTCTCTGGTGGTACGCGAGCCTTCGCACTCTGGGCGCAGACTAAGATTAAAAGCAAACGCGGTGCGAAACTTTTAGCGGCTTTTCTTGGCGTGTTTATTTTTGTCGATGATTATTTCAACAGCCTGGCGGTTGGCTCGATCTCCCGGCCGGTCACCGACCGATTTTATGTTTCCCGCTCAAAACTGGCTTATATTCTGGACTCCACTGCTGCACCTATGTGTGTACTGATGCCGGCTTCAAGCTGGGGCGCATATATCATTACTGTGGTGGGTGGTATTCTGATTTCACATGGTGTGACTGAATATTCTGCGTTAAGTGCCTTTATACAATTGGCACCCATGAATTTTTACGCTGTGTTTGCACTGCTGATGGTATTCGTTGTCGCCTGGTTCCAATTAGATGTAGGTCTGATGAAGAAGCATGAAGTTCAGGCAAGTCATGCTCGCGGTTTCGACAAAGAAGAAATTCACGCTGAAGCCAAAGATTTGAATGATGAACTCGAGATTGAAGAAAGCGAGAATGGCAAAGTCGGCGATCTCATTATTCCGATTCTGGTGCTGGTTGCCGCGACATTATTCTTCATGATTTTCACCGGCTATCAGAGTTTGCAGGCGGACGTTAAAGCTTTTTCTATTCTCGGCGCATTTGAGTCTACCAATGTTGGTGCCTCTTTGTGTTACGGTGGCCTGTTGGGGTTATTCTCGGCACTGGTTGCTGTTGGACGTCAGGCCATTCCGGTCAAGCAGATTCTGCATGCTATATGGATTGGTGCGAAATCTATGTTTGGTGCCATTCTGATTTTGTTCTTCGCCTGGACAATCGGCAGCATTATCAGCGATATGGCAACAGGTAAATTCCTGTCGACTCTGGTTCAGGGCAATATTAACCCTGTCTGGTTGCCTGTGATTTTGTTCCTGCTGGCCGGTATTATGGCTTTCTCAACCGGTACGTCCTGGGGCACGTTTGGGATCATGCTGCCGATTGCGGGTGATCTGGCAGCAGCCACTGAAATCAGCCTGATTCTGCCTATGCTTGGCGCGGTACTGGCGGGTTCTGTGTTTGGTGATCACTGCTCGCCGATTTCAGACACCACCATACTCTCTTCAACGGGCGCGCGCTGTAATCACATTGATCATGTGTCAACACAGTTGCCTTACGCATTATCTGTGGCACTCGTCGCTGCGGTAGGTTTTACCGTGTTAGGGATGACCAATTCTCTGGCGGTCTCTTTCGTGGCCGCAACGGTTGCATTCTTACTGGTTTGTGTCTGCCTTGGCTGGATTGCTAAACGTCCGCTGAAAGGCGCATGAGCGCAGTTTAAATAAGATCCCTGCCGTAAAATGGCATTGAGCCGGCTTGGTATGCACTGAGCCGGTTTTTTTATCTCGGTGTACAGGAAGTCACCGCAAAAAGGCTTTACCGCATGAAGCGGGGAGCCAGACTTCCAATTCGCATGCTTCTTCGGTAGCATCTTGCGACATTCAGAGTGATGCGGAAAGCCTGATGGCGCAAATGTATTTTTATTACTCGGCGATGAATGCCGGGAAGTCGACGACGCTGTTGCAGTCGTCATTTAATTATCGTGAACGCGGGATGTCGCCGGTCATTTTTACCGCGGCGATTGATAACCGGTTTGGTCAGGGCAAGGTCAGTTCGCGAATTGGCTTGTCTGAAGAAGCCGAACTGTATCGTCCGGAAGATAATCTGTGGGACAAGCTGTCTGAGATGAACAGCTTGTCGCGCGTTGATTGCGTGTTAATGGATGAATGCCAGTTTCTGACAAAGGCGCAGGTTCACCAGCTTACTGAAGTGGTCGATAAACTGGATATTCCTGTGCTTTGCTATGGTTTACGTACCGATTTTCGTGGCGAGCTGTTCGAAGGCAGTCAGTATCTGCTGGCTTGGGCCGATAAACTGGTCGAACTGAAAACCGTTTGTCACTGCGGCCGAAAAGCGAACATGGTGATCCGCCATGATGCCTCGGGTAAAGCGATTGCTGATGGGGATCAGGTTGAAATCGGTGGTAACGACAGATACGTATCGGTTTGCCGGAAGCATTATAAAGAAGCGATGGAGCAAGCTCGTCAGGCCGCGAAAAGCGCCTGATAAAGCCAGCGTAATGAAAACAAAAAAGGAAGCGGTTGAAGCTTCCTTTTTTAATGGAGTTTGTCTCAGGCTTTAGCCTTTGTGCCTTTCCTGCAGTTTGGCAATCACATCAGACAGGCTCAGTCCCTGATCTTGCAGCAGCACGATCAGGTGATACATCAGGTCAGCGGATTCAGAAATTACCTCTTCTTTGTCACCCGCCGTTGCCGCAAGCGCGACTTCAACGCCTTCTTCGCCCACCTTCTGCGAAATCCGCTTGGTGCCGCGCGCGTAAAGGCTGGCGGTGTAAGAGGACTCAGGATCAGCACCTTTACGGGCTGCCAGCACTTGCTCCAGTCGGTGAAGAAACACCAGATCAGGGGCGGTGGCAGTGTCACCGCTATCGGTCGTGCCTTTATCAAAGCAGGTGGTGGTGCCAAGATGGCAGGTGGGACCAACAGGCTCGGCGCTGACCAGCAGGGTGTCTTGGTCGCAGTCGAGCTGAATCTGCTTGAGTTGCAGCACATTGCCGGATGTTTCACCTTTGGTCCAAAGCCGTTGTTTGCTGCGTGACCAGAAGGTCACCTGGCGGGTATCCAGCGTTTTGCTCAGGGCTTCATCATTCATGTAGCCCAGCATCAACACCTGGCCACTGCGGCTGTCCTGTACTACGGCAGGGACCAGACCGTCGACCTTGTCCCAATTAATTTCATTGTTCAGGCTCATAGTCGGATCTCCACCTGTTGTTGTTTAAGGTATTGCTTGAGTTCGCCAATATGAATGATCTGTTTGTGGAAAACAGAAGCGGCCAGCGCGCCGTCGACTCTGGCGAGATTAAAGGCATCGGCAAAATGTGCCATTTCACCGGCACCGCCGGAGGCAATAAGCGGCACTTTGCAAAGGTCGCGCACCAGATTGAGCTGAGTCAGATCATAGCCCTGGCGAACACCATCCTGATTCATCATGTTCAGCACGATTTCACCGGCACCGCGGTGCTGCACTTCCTCAATCCAGTCCGCGGTTTGCCATTGGGTGACCTGAGTGCGGCTTTCATCACCGGTAAACTGGTACACCTGATACTGGCCGGTTTTGGCATCAAAGTAAGAATCGATCCCCACTACAATACACTGCACGCCGAATTTATCAGCCAGCTCAGTGATCAGCGCAGGGTTGGCAAGCGCCGGTGAGTTGATAGAAATCTTATCGGCGCCAAATTGCAGAATTTGCCGGGCATCGTCGGCAGATTTAATCCCGCCGGCGACACAGAACGGAATGTCGATGACTTCAGCGACGCGTTCGACCCAGCTTTTGTCTACCACACGGCCGTCGCTGGACGCTGTGATATCGTAAAAAACCAGCTCATCAGCCCCTTCTTCTGCATAGCGCTTTGCCAGCGGCACGATGTCACCGATGATTTCGTGATTACGGAACTGAACGCCCTTAACGACCTGGCCGTCACGGACATCCAGGCAGGGAATAATGCGTTTTGCTAACATCTCAGGCTCCTTATCACGCGTTCCAGCAGGCAAATGCCTGTTCTGCGGTAAATTTCCCGTCCAGCAGGGCACGGCCGACAATCACACCGGCAACGCCTGTGCCTTTCAGCGCGGCAATGTCATCCAGTGAGCCGATGCCGCCGGATGACTGGAACTGAACATCCGGGTACTGCGCACAAAGGTCGCGATACAAACTGACGTTTGAGCCCGCCAGCGTGCCGTCGCGAGAGATATCTGTGCACAGCACATGCTTGAGTCCCACAGTGCGGAAGTCTTCAATCAGGGCTTCAATGGTGATACCTGAATCTTCCTGCCAGCCGGAGACGGCCACCTTGCGCTGGCCGTTGTCATCAATGTTGACGTCCAGCGCCAGTACGATACGCTCCGGGCCGTACTTTTCCATCCAGGCTTTAACGACTTCCGGTTGTTTTACTGCGGTTGAACCAATCACAACACGCTGCGCGCCGGCATCCAGCAAATCAGCCACATCTTGCTCACTGCGAACACCGCCACCAATCTGGATATTGGCTGGTGTGCTGGCAAGCAGGGTACGAATTAAATCGAGCTGACGTGCTGAAGTGTCTTTCGCGCCAGTCAGATCCACCAGGTGCAACCAATCGGCGCCAGCCTGATGATACAGGGCGAACTGCTCTGCGGGATTGACTTTATACTCGGTCACCTGACCGTAATCGCCCTGAAACAGGCGGACGACCTGACCATCTATTAAATCGAGTGCGGGAATAATCATAACCAGTCCTTGTCGTCTTACATATTGAGAAAGTTTTGAATCAGTTGCGCACCGGCTTTGCCGGACCGCTCAGGGTGGAACTGCACCCCGTAGTAATTACCGCTTTGCACTGCGGCAGTAAAGGGCTGGCCGTATTCACAGCTGGCTATGGTTCTGCCTTGTTCGGTATTGAATGCCGGCATGGCGTAGCTGTGAACGAAGTAAAAATAGCTGCCGTCCGGAATGTCGTTGAACAAAGGGTGGCCGGCTTCCGGAGTAATGGTATTCCATCCCATGTGCGGTAAGGGCAGCTCACCGGTGCGCATTTTCTGCACCGGTGCCGGACAGAGTTTCAGGCACGGCACTTGTTCCGTACCATTCTGGCCTTGCTCTTCTGAGTAGTCACCCAGCAGTTGCATGCCTAAACAGATCCCCAGCAGTGGCTTGTCAACCTGGCTGACCAGTGAGATGAGATCGCGCTCGGCCAGGTTCTTCATGGCCTCGCTGGCGGTACCCACACCGGGCAGAAAGAGTTTATCCGCCGCCAGCACAATGTCGGGATCCCGGCTGACAGTCACTTGATAACCCAAACGTTCAATGGCAAATCGTACGGACGAAACGTTGGCGCATCCTGTATCAATGATGACGACTTTTTGTGTTGAATCAGTCATTACAGCACCCCTTTACTGCTTGGCAGCTCGTTGCCTTCCACTTTAATCGCCTGGCGTAAAGTACGGCCAAAGGCTTTAAACAGGCTTTCAACGATGTGGTGATCATTGTTGCCATCGGAAGAAAGGTGCAGCGTGCAGGCCAGGGTATCGGTCAGAGAACGGAAGAAGTGCGGGACCATTTCCGTTGACAGATCACCGACATTCTCACGGCTGAACTTGGCATCGAATTTCAGGTAGGGGCGGCCGGACAGGTCCAGCGCACACTGGGCCAGACACTCGTCCATGGGCAGGCTGAAACCAAAGCGGCCAATACCGCGCTTGTCGCCCAGCGCTTCTTTCAGCGCCTGACCCAGAGCCAGCGCGGTATCTTCCACACTGTGGTGATCATCAATGTGCAGGTCGCCATCGACGGTCAGGATGAGCTGGAACCCACCGTGGGTCGCAATCTGATCCAGCATGTGATCGAAAAAGCCCAGACCGGTCTCAATCACGTTTCCACCGGACTGATCCAGATTAACCTTCACTCTGATATCGGTTTCTTTGGTTTTGCGGACTACTTCAGCAATGCGTGGGCGAGTGGTCAGGTCGGCCACAATTTGCGCCCAGCCCAGGTTTTCACGCTGGTACTGAATCCCCCGGATTGCCATGTTACTGGCCAGCTGCAGATCGGTCTGACGATCGCCGATCACCGCAGAGGTGGCAAAATCGACCCGGCCCTGTTGCAGGTAGTCTTTAACCAGGCCAAGCTTTGGCTTGCGGCAACTGCAGTTGTCGTGTTCAAAGTGCGGACAGATTAGCACCTCATCAAAGCGAACGCCCTGAGACTCGAAAATGGCCATCATCATATTGTGTGGGGCGTCAAAGTCCGCCTGCGGGTAGCTGTCTGTGCCCAGCCCGTCCTGATTGGTCACCATGACCAGATTGTAGCCGGCATCCTGCAGTTTTAGCAGGGCAGGGATGACGAATGGCTCAAGCTCAAGTTTGTC
Organism: Photobacterium sp. TLY01; assembly: GCF_021432065.1. Taxonomy (NCBI): domain Bacteria; kingdom Pseudomonadati; phylum Pseudomonadota; class Gammaproteobacteria; order Vibrionales; family Vibrionaceae; genus Photobacterium; species Photobacterium sp. TLY01. The sequence goes on along the minus strand of NZ_CP090364.1, from coordinate 2,141,978 downwards.
CAGCCGATCGACCTGAAAGTCTACCGGCGGTTCGGCAATCAGCGTGCCGTCGCGATCAATAAAGAGAATTTTTTCCTTGCTCACAATAGAATCCTTCCAAATTACGAAATCTTTTCCAGCTGAGTGCGGATGAAGGCCAGGGTCTTCTCGCACTCATCCCGGCTGCCGATACTGATACGGATACAGTTTTCGATCGGCGAGCGGCGTAAAATAATGCCGTTGTCCCACAGGGCTTTGAACAAGGCGTCCCCGTCGGGAAAACGCACCAGCAGATAGTTCCCATAGCCGTCGTAGACCGTCACGCCGGGTAACATACTCAGTCCTGCCTGCAGGTAAGCACGGTTGGCGCTCAGGTCGAGCACCTGGAATTTGGTTCTGGCCAGACCGGCGGGCGACAGGGCCTGAACGGCAATATCGGCCACAGGAACAGGCACCGGGTAAGGCGCAATGACTTTTAGCAGCAAATCTATCACCACAGCGTTCGCCAGCGTAAAACCACAGCGCAGACCAGCCAGCGCAAAGGCTTTGGACAGGGTGCGCAGGATCACCAGGTTCGGAAATTGTGCCAGTAAATCAACGGTCGAAGCTTCCGGACAGAAATCAATATAGGCTTCGTCCATCACCACCAGGGCTTTGTCCTGCGTCATGTTCAGCAGGCTGATGATGTCTTCCCGGCGGATGAGGTTGCCGGTCGGGTTGTTCGGGCTGCAGACAAACACCAGTTTCACGCCGTCGAGATTTTCAGCAATCGAAGGTAAATCCAGCTGCCAGTCAGCGGTCAGTGGCACCTGCTTCACACCTACATCAAAGGTTTCGGCGCTGATGCTGTACATGCCGTAAGTTGGCGGGCAGTAAAGAATGCTGTCTTGCTTCGGCTCGCAGAAAGTACGAACCAGCAGCTCAATCCCTTCGTCAGCCCCACGGGAGGTCAGTACCTGAGATTTATCGACACGCGCATAATCGGCATAGGCCTGAATCAGCGCTTCTGGCTGGCAGGTACTGTAGCGGTTCAGGCGGTCACACTGAATCTTGAATTCATTGACGAACGGCGACTCGTTGGCATTCAGCCAGATGTCACCACTGCCACCCAGGCGGCGTGCTGACTGGTACGGCGTGAGGTCGCGAATGGTTTTACGAGCCAGTAATTCAGGGTTCATCTTAAGCCTCTTTCAACGTCGATGCGCGTGATTGTTTAATTTTTTCTACCCGGATGCTGACAGCACGGCGGTGTGCGTCCAAACCTTCGGCGGTTGCCATGGTTTCCACGGTCGGCGCCAGTTCCAGCAGACCGTCGGCACTGAGTTCCTGTACCGTCATCCGTTTGGTAAAGTCGGCCAGGCCCAGGCTGGAGTAGGTTTTGGTATAGCCGTAAGTCGGCAGGACGTGGTTGGTCCCAGAGGCATAATCGCCAACGGATTCCGGTGACCAGCGACCCAGGAAAATGGAGCCAGCATTATCCAGCAGGGGCACTAAATCACGTGGGTTACGGGTTTGAACAATCAGGTGCTCAGGCCCGTAGTGATTTGAAATAGAGACACACTGAGTGATGCTGTCAGCAATGATCATCAGACTTGAGCCGAGCGCCTGACGGGCGATATCGGCCCGGGACAGACTGCTGAGCTGACTGGCAATGGCGTCAGCGACTCGGTCGGCGATACTTGGCTCTGGGGTGACCAGCACAACCTGTGAGTCAGGTCCGTGCTCTGCCTGGCTGAGCAAATCTGCTGCAATAAAATCCGGGTCGGCGCTGCTGTCGGCTATCACCATGACTTCAGACGGACCGGCAGGCATGTCGATGGCAGCGCCGTTGAAATCGTTGCTTACCTGACGTTTGGCCTCGGTAACAAATGCATTCCCCGGGCCGAAAATTTTATCGACTCTGGACACAGATTCGGTACCGTACGCCATGGCGGCGACTGCCTGCGCCCCACCGATATTGTAAACATCGGTAATACCGCACAGTTGAGCGACATACAGAATCTCATCGGCAATCGGCGGGGGCGAACAAAGCACCACACGCCGGCATCCGGCAATTTGTGCCGGTACGCCCAGCATCAATACAGTCGATGGCAAGGGTGCACTGCCGCCCGGAATGTAAAGACCAACGGCATTAATGGGCCGGGTGACCTGCTCACAGATCACCCCGGGTTGTGTTTCAACCTGCAGCGGTTTGGCTTTTTGCGCTTTGTGGAACTTGGCGATGTTGGCATAAGCCTGCTGCAGCGCCTGCTTCATGTCCTCTGACAGTCTGTCAGCGGCGGCCTGAATTTCTTCCTGTGTGACTGCGATGGATTCCGGACGGACTTTATCGAATTTTTCTGCCAGTTCCAGCAAGGCTTCATCGCCACGTTGACGAACATCGGTAATGATGTCTTTCACAATGGCCGTTACATTCTCGCCTGCTGTGATGGCCGGACGTTGCAGTAACGATTCACGCTGCTGTTCACTCAGAGATTGCCATACAACCGTTTTCATGGTCTTTACTCCATCATTTTCTCAATGGGCAGAACGAGAATTGAGCTGGCGCCCAGCGCTTTGAGTTGTTCCATGGTTTCCCAGAACAGATTTTCTGAGCTGACCAGGTGAACGGCAACCCGGCTCTTGTCGTGAGACAGCGGCAGAACGGTCGGGTCTTCTGCGCCAGGCAGTAAAGCTGTCACTTGTTCCAGGCATTCAGTCGGTGCGTGCAGCATGATGTATTTTGACTCTTTGGCCTGAATCACACCTTGCATACGGGTTAACAGACGCTCGATCAATGCTTGTTTATCAGCGCTGAAATCACCAGAACGCTGAATCAGTACCGCTTTGGACTGCAGGATCACTTCGACTTCTTTCAGACCGTTGGCTTCGAGAGTCGCACCGGTGGAAACCAGGTCACAGATGGCATCGGCCAGGCCGGCACGAGGGGCAACTTCAACAGAGCCATTCAGCATACAGGTACTGAATGTCACGCCCTGTTCTGACATATAGCGCTTCACCAGCTGAGGATAGGTGGTGGCAATGCGTTTGCCTTGCAGATCCTGCGGGCCGTTATATGCTTCGTCTTTGTCAATCGCAATCGACAGGCGGCAGCCACCAAAGTCCAGGCGGCGCAGCATGGTGTAGTTGCTTGGTTCATTTCGCGCTGCCCGCTCTAGTCCGACTTCTTCCAGTTCATTTTCACCGATGAAGCCCAAATCGACGACACCATCCATGATCAGACCGGGAATGTCGTCATCACGCACCAGCAGCAGGTCGATAGGCATATTTTCACAGTGAACGACAAGGCGCTCACCGATCAGATTAAACTTCACACCGCAGCGTTTTAGGAGATCTTTACATTCAGTGCTCAGTCGTCCTTTCTTCTGGATAGCAATGCGTAGTCGTTGTGTTTGCATGATGACATTCCCTATATGCTTAATTTATCTTTAAAATTCAGTGCTAAAACGAAAAACCCCCGGAAGATTACTCTTCCGGGGGTCTGAATGCTGCTTATATGTAGCGACCGCTGGAAGAGGCGATTTGTCGTCTTCCAGAGTGAGGCGTATCCTCCTGAAAGACTAATCAGGATGATGATGGTGGTGTAGGTTTACCAGTTGGATACGCATAATTATGTACTCTGTCTAAATCATTATTGACTGTGGACTTGCTAATCACACTAACTAAGCTCAGGCGGTTTTGCAATAGTTAATTAGTACATTTTAGAAATTTCTTCCTGCTCAAGGCCGCAGGGAGAGCGGCTTACATACAGCACTTTTTAAATTTCTTGCCGCTACCACACGGGCAGGGGTCATTCCTGCCGACTTTCTGTGGTTCAGTCGCTTTCGGATATTCCCCGTCGATATAGAACCATTGCGGACTGTTGTCGACCATTTCACGTAAAAAGCGTGACTTTTCGTGCAGGCAGTACTCTTGGTCACCATCACGGTAAAAGGCTTTGAATTCAACATAGCCTTCATTCTCGCTGGTAACCTGGCTGCTGACGACCTCAAGTCCGAGCCAGTCACTATTGACGGAATCAGCGATGGCATCCCTGTATTGCTCGGCCTGACAGCTGGGATGGTAAGTTGCGACGACAAAATCCACCAGTCCCAGAACATGCGCGCTGTATCGGGCGCGCATGAGCTGCTCTGGATGGTGGGCCTTCGACGGATGCTGGTGGACTGGCTGGCAGCAGCCGGATAAAGCTTGCTGGCTGCCACAAGGACATAATTGTGTGTTCGTCATCATTTATTGCAGTTCTTCTATGCTGGTAACCCATTCTAAAGATTCCAGATAGCGGTGCGCAACATGTTCACTCTCCAGACCCAGTTTCATGCACATGGTATCCACCTGGTCCCAGTCTGCATGATCGTAGGCGCAGACCAGCGACAGCAGATATCCCAGTTTTCCGCTGCGGTGAATCAAGGCGTCCTGAATACTGATATCAAGCGGCAACATAGGGATTAACACATCAAGCGGCTGATCAAGCAGCGAATCCAGCATCGAGAAAAGCCCTGTCAGGAATGCACGGTTGCCATTTAATTTCGGGGAAATATCAGCGGCCAGCAGTTCACACAAGTGAGCCCGTTGTAAAGACAGGCAGTAGAGTGATGGCGGCTTGTCACGGGTCACGTGTGAGGTTGCGACAAAACTGATAAAGCGGCGAAGTCTTTCTTCTCCCAGATAAATGAGTGCCTGTTTGAACGAAGAAATGGGCACAGCACGGTTTGAGGTGATGGCATTCACATGGCGTAATAATTTGTACGACAAGGACAAATCAGTCGCAATAATTTCTTCCGCCTCATCAAAGTTCACGACATCCTGGCAGATTTGCTGGTAGAGCCGCAGTGTGGTCAGCGCGGAAGGGCTGAGCGTCTTTTGCTGCATCATTTCCGGTTTGCTGAAGAAATATCCCTGAAACAGATGGAAGCCCGCCGCTTTGGCTTCTGTGAATTCGGCGTAGGTTTCCACTTTTTCAGCCAGAAACTGAATGGGTTTGTCTTTGTGACGGCGGATAAAGAATCGCGCTTTATCAATCGGTGTCAGCTGTAAATCAAACTTGATGATGTGAACGAAAGGCAGAAATCGGTTCCATTCCACACTCGGATTAAAATCGTCCAGTGCTATCTGGTAACCCCGCTGATGAAGATCTCTGACCGTATCCAGAAGTGTGTCAGAGGGGGTGCAGCTTTCCAGGACTTCAATCACAAAACTATGGGACGGAAAAAGAAGTGGTGTGCCTTTCAGCAGGCTTTGTTCAGGAAAATTGACAAAGGCGAGCTTGCCACTGCAGACATCGTTGGAACCGTTAGAGAAGAAATTGTTCAGTAATAAGCGGTTCGTTGCTTCTTCAGGTGGCACATCCGGGAAACAATTTTTGGGCCCATCGCGAAAGAGCAATTCGTAGCCAATAGTCGTTTTGTCGCGATCTAAAACGGGCTGCCGGGCAAGATAAGAATACATGATATCAGCACTGTTTATGGTTATCGTTGTGTTGGCGAGGGCTTGCATTGCCAGTGATTCTCTTTGGTGAATAGTCCGCATGACAGGTGTGAACCGGTATATTACTAATAATTATCACTGTTGCGTAACATTAGCAGTAGAATTTTCCACTGGCTGTGACCTTTCGCTGAGAAATTGCGCGGCTTGTGATCTTAAGCCCAAAAGATAGGGTTGATAAGTAAAAGTAATGCCCGGTGCTGAGCCGAATTCAGTCTCTGGTTATGAATCACCGGGTTATGCGTGGGTTTGAGTATGTGTCACTGATTTTGTTCTGCCACTCTGAAGCTGCGCGATTGAAGCTGACAGCCTGCAGGTGTGCAGAGCAAAACGGAGCCCTGATCATACCAGTCTCCCAGTACGGTTCGCGTGGCATGCTGACCATCAATGGTTAAATCATGAACAGCCGGACGATGGGTATGGCCGTGGATCATATGGCTCACCTTGTGTTCTGACATCAAGTCAATCACAGCTTGCGGCGTCACATCCATGATGTCATAGGACTTCATTTGATTGTTGCTACTGCTGCCAGAGCGCATCTTGCGGCCGACAGCCTGGCGCCATGCCAGAGGTAAGCGTAAAAATAGCCACTGAATAAATGGGTTATGGACTTTTTTTCGGTAACGCTGATAGCTTTCATCCAGGGTACACAAGGTGTCACCATGCAAAATTAACGTTGGCGTACCGAACAGGTCAATCACTGTGTGTTCTGGTAATAACTTCACGCCCGTTTCGCGGCTGAATTGCTTGCCGATCAGGAAATCACGGTTGCCGTGGATGAAAAAACAGGGCACACCAGAATCCGTCAGTGCTTTAAATGCACGTTTGATCTGGCGATGGAAGGGATTGTCATCATCATCACCAATCCACATTTCAAACAGATCACCCAACACATAGAGTGTGTCGCACTGGGTTGCCTCAGTTGACATAAAGTGCAGAAAACAATTGGTAATATCAGGGCGATCCGCACTCAGGTGCAAATCAGCTATAAAACATATGGTCATAAGTATTGAGACAGGTGGCCGGTGTGAGCGGCCACCTTGGCAGGAAATTATTCTTCGATGGTCACAGAATTGATGGCAACTTCTTCAACCGGCACGTCCTGGTGCACGTAGCCCCAGTTACCTGTTGCGACCGCTTTGATCTTGTTGACGATATCCATTCCTTCAACCACTTCACCAAATACGCAGTATCCCCAACCATCCGGCGTTTCAGATTTGAAATCGAGGAAGTTGTTATCATTGACGTTGATGAAGAATTGAGAACTTGCTGAATGTGGCTCCATGGTACGGGCCATCGCGATGCTGCCAGTTTTGTTACTCAGACCATTGTTCGCTTCATTTTTGATTGGCGCACGGGTTTCTTTCTCAACCATGCCGGAGGCCATACCGCCACCCTGAATCATGAAGCCGTCAATCACACGGTGAAACAGTGTGCCATTGTAAAAACCGTCACGACAGTACTGCAGGAAGTTCGCACTGGTTTCTGGGGCTTTTTCTGTGTTGAGCTGGATTTTAATATCACCGAAAGTGGTGTGAAGCGTTACCATGAGCTTATCCTTAACTGGAGTGTATTGCATTAAACCCTGAATTCTAACGAACTAAGGCAAAGCGTCAATACAGTTTATACAGGTGAACCGGGTTAATTCTATAACTATAGAAGAGGGTTGGGATTGGTAAAATCGCGACCGCGCCAGCAAAGCATGCAAATCTCGCTGAACCTAGCATCTTGAGGCGACTTGGGTATAATCAGCCCTTTGAATCGTAACCCCTGAAATGAGTAATTATCAGACATGTTAAAGATCTATAACTCACTGACTAGACAAAAAGAGGAATTTAAACCCATAGTGCCTGGTAAAATAGGCATGTACGTCTGCGGGGTTACGATTTACGATTTATGTCACATCGGCCATGGACGCACCTTTGTTGCATTCGATGTGGTCTCACGCTATTTGCGATACAGCGGTTATGATTTGACGTTTGTCCGTAATATCACGGATATTGATGATAAAATTATCAAACGCGCAGCAGAAAACGGTGAAAGTTGCGAGACTTTGACTGAGCGCCTGATCGGTGAAATGTACGCCGATTTTGATGCTTTAGGCATGGCGCGTCCGGATATTGAGCCGCGTGCAACTCAGTTTATTCCGGAAATCATTGCACTGTGTGAGCGTCTGATCGAACGCGGTTTCGCGTACGTGGCAGACAACGGCGATGTGATGTTTGAAGTCAGTAAGTTTGACGAATACGGTAAGCTGTCTGGCCAGGATCTGGAGCAGCTGCAAGCCGGTGCACGTGTCGACATTGAAACAGCAAAACGCAGCCCGCTGGATTTTGTACTGTGGAAAATGTCCAAGCCGGGTGAGCCGACCTGGGAATCGCCATGGGGTCCTGGCCGTCCGGGCTGGCACATAGAATGTTCTGCGATGAACTCTGCCATTCTGGGCGATCATTTTGATATTCACGGCGGCGGCTCTGATCTTCAGTTTCCGCATCACGAAAATGAAATTGCACAATCCTGCTGTGCCCATGATACCCAGTATGTGAATACCTGGATGCACAGCGGTATGGTCATGGTTGATCGGGAGAAAATGTCCAAATCACTGGGTAATTTCTTCACCATTCGTGACGTTTTAGGTCATTACGATGCTGAAACGGTTCGTTATTTCCTGATGTCAGGCCATTATCGCAGCCAGCTTAATTACAGCGAAGAGAACTTGAAGCAAGCGCGTTCCGCGCTGGAGCGTCTGTATACGGCACTGCGTGGCTTGGATACGGACGTTGCCGCACAGGGTGGTGAAGCCTTTGTCGCACGCTTTACCACGGCCATGGATGACGATTTTAATACACCGGAAGCCTACTCTGTGATGTTTGATATGGCGCGTGAGATTAACCGCCTGAAAGGTGAAGATCTGCAGGCGGCCTCAGCGCTCGGTGCTCAGTTGCGTGCACTGGGCGAAGTACTGGGACTGCTGGCGCAGGATCCAGAAACCTTCTTGCAAAGCAGTGCCAAGGCAGATGATGTGGCCGAAATTGAAGCTCTTATCCAACAACGCCTGGATGCCCGTGCTGCCAAAGACTGGGCAGCTGCAGATGCCGCCCGTGATACCTTGACTGCAATGGGTATCATTCTTGAAGATGGTCCGCAAGGTACGACCTGGCGCCGTAAATAACCGTTTATCGGATCATGGTAAAACTGAATGAGAAAGCCCTCGCAAGAGGGCTTTTTTGTGCGTGCTGATCCGGCTTCGTTATTCTGAGATCATTTTGAGACAGGTGCAGAGACGACCCTGTCATCCGGATGTGCAAGTTCGCTGCCGCAGTGTTTACAGAAGATGGCGTCGGGTTCATGCCCTGAGCGTGAGCAGTTCATGCATTTCACCAGGCTTCGGTGTAACTGACTCTGGTGGCCAATTTCTGCCGTGATAATACCAGTGGGGATGGCAATAATGGAGTAACCCAGCAGCATCGTGAAAGAGGCGAGTGTTTTGCCGAGATCTGTCTGAGGCACCAGATCGCCGTAGCCTACAGTTGTTAAGGTCACGATGGCCCAGTAAATGCTGTAAGGAATGCTGGTAAAGCCATGTTCTGGTCCTTCAATCACAAACATCAGTGAACCAAATACAGTAACCAGGATCGCGACCGTCGTGAAAAAGATAAAAATCTTGCGGCTGGATTGTAATAAGGATCTCAGCAGCAAATTAGAATCTTGCAGATAGCGAACCAGCTTTAGTACCCGAAATATACGCATGACTCGCAGTAACCGGATGACCATCAGGTAATGGGCGGCCGGGAAAAAAAACACCAGATAGGTGGGTAAAATAGCCAGCAAATCGACAAGGCCATAAAAACTCCGGGCATACGCGGCCGGCTTGGGAGAGCAGTACAGCCTGAGCAGATACTCAAGCGTAAAGATCAGTGTAAATCCCCATTCCATCCGGTAGAACAGCTGCCCCCACTCCTGGCTGATCGGGCTGACAGACCCGAGCATCAGTACAATGATCGATGCCAGTATGGTCAGAATGAGTGTGATATCAAATGCTTTGCCCGCCGGGGTGTGGGTGCCAAAGATGGTGATGTAGAGTTTTTCTTTGAGTGTTGAGTCGGACATAAATAACATCTGAGCGATTGAAAAATAAAGCATACTTAAGAGTCGCGGCCTTTGCCAGAGCCATTTCCGCGCGATGTGCGCCTGCTGCCGGTAAGCGCTGACTCAGTTGACAGCAGCAGGAGAAAACAAGCTTGACTGCTTCTATTTCACTGTTTTTCTTTGTTATTCCTGCTTTCTCTACTAGATTTATGCTCGATGTTGCTTATTGGCAGTAAAAAAGTCATACAGTGACATTGTCGTTCTGAGCCTTACTGGATTAGGCTTTATGTGGTGTGAATACTACCCATAACGGGGTATTTGCCCGTAGCCGTTTGCGGGAGCTAACTCTGTTCTTTCGTTGTGAAATAAAATTACCGGTGTGAAATTTATTTTCATGGTGGCGAGTGTGTAAACATTTGTTTTGTGAATGATTTCAATTGAGTTGCTTTTTAAATAATTGACTTGATTGCTTTTTTCTGGCTTGTGACATCGTGTTGATGTGTGCGTTTAGCATGATCCAGATCAAGTCTCACCTGGCAATGAAGTCATAAAATCAGTTTTGAAAGCAATTTACTAAGTGTGCTCAATTGGCGTGAAGCGCTCTCATGGCAAGGAATCAGAGACGTATCCTTACTAAAAAGTTTTCAATCTTAAAGTTAGGAGTTTGACTATGCCTGTAACGAATTTGGCAGAACTCGATGCAATGGTTGCCCGTGTAAAAGCCGCACAGAAGATATTTGCCACCTACTCGCAGGAGCAAGTAGACAAGATTTTCCGTGCCGCCTCTCTGGCGGCAAACAATGCTCGTATTCCTCTGGCCCAGCAAGCCGTACAAGAGTCCGGCATGGGGATCGTTGAAGACAAGGTGATCAAAAACCACTTTGCCTCTGAATTTATTTACAACAAATACAAAGACGAAAAGACCTGCGGCATTCTGGAAGAGAATGACGAGTTCGGCACCATCACCATCGCAGAGCCTGTCGGTATCATCTGCGGCATTGTGCCCACGACAAACCCAACCTCAACAGCGATCTTCAAATCCCTGATTTCACTCAAAACCCGGAACGGTATTATTTTCTCTCCGCACCCACGGGCGAAAGCATCCACCAATGCAGCGGCGAAGCTGGTGTTGGACGCAGCCGTCGCGGCTGGCGCGCCGAAAGATATTATCGGTTGGATTGATCAGCCTTCGGTTGAGCTGTCTAACGCTCTGATGAAGCACCCGGATCTGAACCTGATTCTGGCCACCGGCGGTCCGGGCATGGTGAAAGCGGCTTACTCGTCAGGCAAACCGGCCATTGGCGTCGGCGCCGGTAACGTGCCTGTGGTGATTGATGAAACGGCCGATGTAAAACGTGCTGTGGCCTCTGTGCTGATGTCGAAGACATTTGATAATGGCGTGGTGTGTGCCTCAGAGCAGGCCGTGATCGTGATGGATGAAATCTATGACGAAGTGAAGGCGCGTTTTGCCAGCCACAAAGGCTATGTCCTGAGCAAAGAAGAAGCCGATAAAGTCCGCAAAGTGATTTTGATTGAAGGGAACCTGAATGCCGACATCGTCGGCCAGCCCGCAACAAAAATTGCTGAAATGGCCGGGGTGTCAGTGCCTGCAGATACTAAAGTGCTGATTGGTGAAGGTGAGGCCATCACGATTGATGAAGAGTTTGCTCATGAGAAACTGTCGCCAACCCTGGGGATGTTCCGTGCCAAAACCTTCGAAGATGCAGTAGAGATGGCTTGCCAGATGGTTGATCTTGGCGGTATTGGTCACACCTCGGGCTTATACACCAATCAGGATATCAATGAAGATCGCATTAAGTATTTTGGTGACAAGCTGAAAACCGCGCGAATTCTGGTGAATATCCCGACGACTCATGGCGGGATTGGTGATCTGTACAACTTCAACATCGCGCCATCTTTGACTTTAGGCTGCGGTTCATGGGGGGGGAACTCTATCTCTGAAAACGTAGGGCCTAAGCACTTGATCAACAAGAAAACAGTGGCGAAGCGAGCTGAAAACATGCTGTGGCACAAATTGCCTAAGTCCATCTACTTCCGCCGTGGCAGCCTGCCTGTGGCGCTGACGGATCTGGAAGATAAGAAACGTGCCTTTCTGGTGACCGACCGCTTCCTGTTTAATAACGGCTATGCTGATGAAGTGATGACATTGCTCAAAGCACAGGGCATTGATGTCCATGCTTTCTACGATGTGGAAGCCGATCCAACGCTCACCATAGTCAAAAAAGGTGCGGAAGCAATGAAGAGCTTCCAGCCTGATGTGATCATTGCGCTGGGTGGTGGTTCACCGATGGACGCCGCGAAAATCATGTGGGTGATGTATGAACATCCGGAAACCCACTTTGAAGAGCTGGCGATGCGCTTTATGGATATCCGTAAACGTATCTACAAATTCCCGAAAATGGGTAAAAAAGCGGAGTTGGTGTGTATTACTACCACATCCGGTACGGGCTCTGAAGTGACGCCGTTTGCGGTTGTTACTGATGACGAGACAGGCGCGAAATACCCGCTGGCTGATTATGAACTGACACCACAGATGGCAATCGTCGATGCCAATCTGGTGATGAACATGCCCAAATCACTGACGGCTTTCGGTGGCTATGACGCGGTGACCCATGCGTTGGAAGCCTATGTTTCTGTGTTGGCAAACGAGTATTCAGATGGCCAGGCATTGCAGGCACTGCAACTGCTCAAGCAATACCTGCCTTCCAGTTATGCCAACGGTGCGAAAGACCCGATTGCCCGTGAGAAAGTTCATAACGCGGCAACCATCGCCGGTATTGCATTTGCCAATGCCTTCCTGGGCGTGTGTCACTCTATGGCGCACAAGATCGGCGCAGAGTTCCATATTCCGCATGGTCTGGCAAACGCCTTGCTGATAGCGAATGTGGTGCGTTATAACGCCAACGACAATCCAACCAAGCAGACGGCTTTCTCTCAGTACGACCGCCCGCAAGCGCGTCGTCGTTATGCCGAAGTGGCCGATCACCTGGGCCTTTCTCAGCCCGGTGACCGTACTGCACAGAAAATTGAGCGCTTGCTGAGCTGGCTGGATGCGCTGAAAGATGATTTGGATATTCCTAAGTCCATTCAGGCGGCAGGCGTATCAGAATCTGACTTCCTGGCAAAACTGGATGAACTGGCCGTTGAAGCCTTTGATGATCAGTGCACCGGCGCGAACCCGCGTTATCCGCTGATTAGCGAGCTGAAAGAGGTGCTTCTGGCTTCTTATTACGGAAAGGCGTATGTCGAAGGGGAAACCTTTGAAGGCACGACTGTAATCAAGAAAAATGCAGATCAAAAGCCTGCTGAAGTCACCAAAGTGATGCCGGCAGCAAAAAGCAAGAAGGTTGCGGCTAAGGCTTGATAGTCTACCGGTTGAGTAAAACAAAAACCCGCCAGCTGGCGGGTTTTTTAATGCCGTCCGACAGATGACTGCCAATGACGTGAATGATTGCGAGGACAAGGGGGGAGCTCGCTGAGGTGTCAGGGTTCAGACCACTTCCGCTTCAATCATTCTGCCGTTGAAATAGTCGTTTGAGACGATGTACTCCGCGCTACGGGCAATTTCATACTGCATCGGCAGACTGAGCAGGGTGCTGGGGGGTAAGTCATGCCGCTCATCAAAAATCAGCGGGAAAACACCCCCGACACGAATTTTGTATTGCGCCAGTTCTTTCGACCAACTTTGTGTAAAACCCGCCAGCATGGCTTTGGAGCTGCTGCTTAAAGGGATGGGGTTTTCAGGCCGGCAAGCGGCTAAATTGATAATCACCCCAGACTGATGATGTTCACGCATATAGTTTGCGGTTTGTTTGCCAAAGGAAAGAAATGCAGAGGTGCCTTCTGTCATCAGCTGGCAAAATTCTTCCACTGAGGTCTGGGTCAGGAGCATGGGAATATCGACACCCAGCCAGCAGTTGATCAGCACATCAATTTTTCCGTACTGTTCGTGTACCGCATCAATGGCGCTGGCAATCGTGGCTTCTTTATTGTCGGACAGGCAAAGCGCATAGCATTCACTGCCGCGGGCCAAGCATTCCTGATGGTTCATGTGTAGTCGTTCACTATCTGTATCGACCAAGGCTATCCGTGCACCTAATGAGGCGAAATGGAACGATGCTGCTTTTCCTAGTGGGCAGCCTGCAGCAGTAATGAGAATAACTGAGTCTGCAATATTCATAGCGCAATCTTCCTGTATGTGGATACTCAGAAGTCGAACAGCAATGACGGCTGTACACCTTCACCCAAAGGATTCAATCAACGAATCACACCCCTATAATGTTAAATCTTAGTGAAGAGCGTCGGTAAAGCGGCATTCAATTGTTTGGCATATGACGCTTGTCACGAAATTTAGTACTTTGTGATATGCCACGAGAAATTTTCTTAATTGACTGAAAAATAACGGAAATGAAGATGAGGGGTGATCAGCAGACCTTAGCAACGGCGCCGTACATTTCAGCGGAACGTTTGGCCCGAATAAGATTCAGATAGAGATCCTGCGGAGAGCCTTTGATTGGTTCTGGCTGAGTGGGCGGCAGGCGGCGACGCTCATGCCCGGACAGATTATGGTACAGCTCTTCTGGTAAACCTTTCGTATCCTGAGGGGGAAACGTCATTGCAATAGGCTGTAACGAGCTGAGCAGTCGGGTGGCTGAAAGGCCGCCATAATGAAAAGCATTGGATTGTTCTGCACCCCGCGGGTAGCAGAATTCAGAGGTGGATAAAGGAGCCGGTTCCTGCAACTCAAAATAGGCCCGCAACTGTTCCTCTGTGGTTGCGGGCGGCAGTGGTTTTTCGGTCGGCGTGGTTTCCAGATAGTCCGGCGATAACATAGCCAGCATCAGTGCGAAGTCAGATCGGCGCCCTTGCTCAACCGCACGGTTAAGCTGGTTACCAAGCTGCACTTCGTTGATCAGCTGTGCTTTGTCTATGGTATGGATTTGCATGGAGTCCGACAGAAATTAAAACCAGTGTTAACTCTATCGGACAGGCAGTGAAAATCTTTAGCGGTAATGGCTATCAGATGGCTAATTATTAACCGATTGAATCAATGGCGTGTTTCATGCGCGATATCGCCAGTTCCAAAGTCTGACTGGTACAGCCAAAATTCATTCTGACAAATCCGGAATGGCCAAAATCAGCACCAGGTGAGAAGCCAACACCGGCGGCTTCAAAAAAGGCATGCGGGTTTGCCACAGGCAGGCCGGAGGCATCAATCCAGGCCAGGTAGGTCGCTTCAATTGGATGCAGTTTGAGTCCTGGCATGCTGTTGATAGCTGTCATCAGCCTGTCTCTGTGCTGACGCAGATAGTGCAGCTGGCTGTCGAGCCAAGGTTGGCAATCACGGTACGCGGCTTCGGCGGCGGTATAAGCCAGCACATTGACCTCAGGGACTATGCCGGCCCGTGTACGGTTGAAACGGCGTCGCAGTTCGAAATTGGGAATGATTGCCATTGATGCGCCAAGTCCGGCAATATTAAACGTCTTGCTTGGCGCTATCAGGGTGATGGAGCGCTGCGCGGCATCTTCATTCAGACTGGCAAAGGGAATATGACGGGCGTTTTCATTCAGGAGCAAATCGCAGTGGATTTCATCGGAACAGACATACAAGTCATGCTTTTTGGCAAAATGGTGCAGCGCCTCCAGCTCCTGCCGTGTGTAGACAGTCCCGCCGGGATTTAACGGATTGCAAAAAAGTAGCAGTTTGCTGTCGGCCGGGACCTCGGTTGCGTCCAGATCCATCAGCCATCGCCCTTGCTGTAAGGTTACGGGGGAGTAGGCCAGTGGGCGTGATGCGTATTTTGCCGCAGTAAAGAACTTGGGGTAGATCGGCCTGGGACTGACCACAGTCTGATGTGGCTCGGTACAGGCACGAACAGCCAGGTTGAGACCGCAAACCAGACCGGGTAAATAGACAATCCATTCCGGTTTGATCTGCCAGTGATAGAGTGTCGCCATGCGTTCAACCAGCAACTCACTCAGTGATTCAGGGACTGATCCGTAGCCAAAGACGCCGTGCTCGACATGCTGGTGGAGAGCTTGGGTGATCGCGTCCGGTACTCTGAAGTCACTGTCTGCTACCCACATTGGCAGAATATCTTTTCCCTGATACTTCAGCCACTTTGTGCTGTTACTTTTGGTGCGATCCACCGGCTGGTCAAATAAACGCAGGATCTCTGACATAGGCTCTCCAATAACCAGTTGAAATCAATGAATATGATGACTGAGCTATTATGCGCCGAATTGGCCTGAAGAAGAAAGCCCCGGTCAGAAACCGGGGCTGTTGAAGTGATCAGAACAGTGGTTTTGCACCAAACTGCTCGGCGGCATACGCGACGCGTTCAGCCGGTGTGGGCATTTTCGACGGCGTACCCAGGCTTTCGATGTGATGAAGTCGCGGCAGCAAGCCGCAGCCATTGGCTGTCTGGATCGCCAGACCCGGACGGGCATTCAGTTCCAGAACCATAGGGCCTTTGACTTTATCCAGTACCATGTCAGTCCCCAGATAGCCCAGGCCTGTCATTTCCCATGCACTGGCTGCCAGTTCCAGCAATTTAGGCCAGTTGGGAACGGCCAGTTCGCTGAGTAAACGTTCCGTGTCCGGGTGGCGCTCGACCGGCAGGTTAAACTGCACTGCACGAACCGCTTTGCCGGACGCAATATCAATACCCACCCCAACGGCTCCCTGGTGCAGGTTGGCCTTACCGTCAGAGGCTGAGGTTGAGCAGCGCATCATGGCCATGACAGGGTAACCTTTAAATACGATCACCCTGATATCTGGTACCCCTTCAAAGCTGAAGCCGTCGAAGACATTATCAAACTGGATCAGGTTTTCGACCATGGCCACATCGTTCTTGCCCCCGAGAGAAAAGAGCCCGGCCAGGGTATTGGTGATGTGTCTTTCAACATCTTGTTTATTAATCACCGCTCCGGACGGCTTGGTGTATAAGCCGTTTTCATGCTTGATAATGACAAGGATCCCTTTCCCGCCAGAGCCTTGAGCCGGTTTGATCACAAAACCCGGCCAGTCCCGCACCATGTCGTGAATCTCTTTCACGTGCACCTGGCTTCGAATGACCCCGATCAGTTCAGGCACAGTGGCACCTGCACGCTGGGCGATGATCTTGGTTTTCAGCTTATCATCGACAAGCGGGTACAGACTGCGGTCGTTGTATCGACCGATATAGCTGTGGTTGCGCTTGTTCATGCCCATGATGCCGCGCTCGCGCAGACGCCATGGCGTAGTATAACGCGATAAAAACATGGCTTAATCCTCCGCTAACGGCTTAAAGCGTTTGAGCTCACTCAGGCGGTAGCCTGTGTAGTTACCCAGCATCAGAATCATCGCCATTATAATCAGTTGCAGGCCGATAAAGTTAAAGGTCAAGTGACGCACCAGATCATTGGTCATGACCAGATAAACGATGATCGCCGTTAACAGCGAGCCACCACCCTGGATAAAGACTTCTTTCGCCCCTTCTTCTTCCCACAGAATTGACATCCGCTCAATCGTCCAGGACAGGATGATCATCGGGAAGAAGGTGATTGTCAGACCTTCTACCAGGCCAATTTTGAAGGCCACCACGGTGAAGATCGAAATAATGAGTATAACGGTCACAATGACGGCTGATATTCGGGCCACAAGCAGTAAGTTCAGCCGCGATAAGTAGCTGCGGATGATTAAACCTGTCCCGACAATCAACAAAAAGCCAAGCACACCGGTAATCAGTTGCGTCTGTACAAAGGCCACCGCAATCAGGACCGGCATGAAAGTCCCCGAGGTTTTCAGGCCCACGATGACCCGGAGGAAGACCACGATCAACGCGCCTATCGGGACCAGCATGATGGTTTTGAACATCGCCTGCTCTTCAATCGGCAGACTGTGGATTGAAAAGTTCAGCAGATCTTCCGCCTGGACTTTTTCACGGGTGGCCTGCTGCGGGGTAATATCCTGCGAAATGATCGAGAAGCTGATATTGGAGTTACGGCCACCGATCACATCCAGTAAGGAGTGACCTTGCTGATTCCAGACCAGTACATCGTTTGGTTTGCCTTCCTGGCCGGTTTGCGGATCGAATAAGTGCCATTTCTCACCGCCCCACACTTCAACCATAGGGCTGATGCTTTGACGACGTCGGCCATCTTCAAGCTGCAAGCCACCCACGATGCGGGAATTTATCCCTTCCATCGAGAGTAAAAAAACCACCACATTTTCCCGGGGAAAAGCATTGAGCAGCAAGGAAGCGTTTTGGTTATTCCTGTCATTGAGCTGTTTCAGAATTTCCCGGGTCAGTGTCAGATTATCCGCCGACAGCGTTCTTGCCTGAGCCAGCATGGCTTTGGCTGCTGTTTCCTGAGGATTATCCAGGCTGGGCGTCTCAGGCTTGCCTCTGGGTTTATCCGTCGAGTAACTGGCCAGCGGGTCGACAAGCATCTGTGTTTTGTAATACAGCACCTGTTTGCCGGATGCCTGACGAATTGACCATTCCGCCCGGCGTCCCTGATCGGTATCGATCAGTGCGACGCCATAACCTGGTGATGAGGTGCTTTCGTCGATTTGCGTGAAGCCCTGCTGTGATTCCGGGGCGGCCATTGAAACCTTGACCGGCTTGCCGATGGCATCAAACTCGACTCTGGCTTCCAGTTCCCACAAGGCACGTTCTTCGCCCGGTGTCCAAGGCACACCATAAATATCATGGCGGTAGAGACTCAGCGCTGTCCCGGCAATGACGAGCAAGGTGATGAGAAAATAAAATGGAATTCTTGACGTCATGACAACCTCTAATTTTTCCTTTATTGGTTGAAGCAAACGAAACGATGAAAACGAAAATGGGGCAATGACAGGTTGTCATGCCCCACGATGAAAACGGTTATCGTCCCTGGATGAATTGTTTCCCGACATCGACCAGTGCGACATCTTTAAAGAATTCCCGCCCTAGCAAGACCGGATAAGTCATTTGCGTACGGTCTGCCAGAGTAAACTGTGCTTTTTCATGCAATTTGCCGAGTTTCAGCCACATTTCAACGACGGGGCGCCGCTCGGTATCATCGGCGGAAGACTGACGGATTTTCACCCAGCGGACAATCGGGGCTTCCACGATTTGATCGGCAGGCTGATTCTCTTCGCCGCTGTGGCTGAGATTGAACTTGGCCCACTGCTTGCCATCCCGTTCAAAGATCTGGATATCCAGTGCGTTGATCGAAGAGGTTGTCGCACCCGTGTCAACCCGTGCTTTAAAAAAGGATTGCACTGAGTCCAGCCAGATCCATTCTTCTTCGCCCAGGATAACTTTGCCATGGGCAGTTTTAGGATCGATATCAATAGTTTTTTGTGGTACCGGCACTATTTTTTTCTCAACAATGACTTCAGGTTTAGACGATGAAACAGAAGCAACTTTATTCAGTTCTTCTGACATTGATGATAGCTCTTTTTCTAACTTAGCAATGTTTTCATTTTGTTCATTTATTTGTTGCGACATGCGATTCAGACGAAAATGAACATTGGTTTCCATCATTTCAATCGCAGTCAGTGTATTTGTTTCCCGCTGCGGGCTGGGTTCGGTTTTCAGCATTGAGCAGCCGGAAATTAATGTCAATGCAATCAAGGTAACGCTGCGGCCAAGCATGCTTTCTCCCAAAAGTGGATATCGTGTAATTATTTATTTTTCTTTAGGGGGCCGTAGTTTAGCGTACAAAAAAGGATGCGGGTAGCACCCTTTTGTTAACACTTAGTCAGGATTTACGGCCACCAGCACAGCACGTCTTGGGGCAGGGTAACCTTCGATTGTTTTTGAGGTATCTTTTGGATCGAGATATTCCGGCAGTGAATTATTTGTCATCCAGTCGGTAGAGCGTTGCTCATCTGTGGTGGTGACACTTTCATCCACAATCCGCACATCGACAAAACCGCTTTTTTCCAGCCAGACTTTGAGGGCTTTGGCGGACGGGAAAAAGTAGACGTTGTGCATTTGAGCATAACGGTGGCCCGGGACCAGCACAGCATTCTCATCGCCTTCAATCACTAAGGTTTCCAGCACCAGTTCACCGCCTTTGCGCAGCTGATTTTTCAGTTGCAGCAAGTGGTCAAGCGGCGAGCGGCGGTGATAGAGCACGCCCATACTGAAAACGGTATCAAATGCTTTCAGCTCCGGTAGTTGTTCGATACCCAGCGGCAGCAGGTAAGCCCGCTCATCCTGGCCCATCAGGCGACGGATTGCTTCGAACTGGATCAGGAACAGGTTCGACGGATCAATACCCACCGTCAGTGCGGCACCTTCACCCAGCATGCGCCACATGTGATAGCCGTTGCCACAACCGACATCCAGTACTTTCCTGTGTTTGAGCGGCGAGATGTGCGGCAGAACCCGATCCCATTTCCAGTCGGAACGCCATTCGGTGTCGATGTGAATACCATGGATATGGTACGGGCCTTTACGCCAGGGGTGCAGCAGACGCAGTAAGCTTTCCAGGCGTTTTTGCTCACCCTCGGCAACCGGCACTTCATTCATCACACTGACTTGGGTTTTCAGGTCGATAAAGTCCGGCTTATCGGTAGGAAACTTTTTCAGCGCCCGAACCCAGCGGGCCATGTCGCCGTGCTGGGCGGTTTCCCAGTCGGATAATTGCTGCGGCAAACTGTTCAGCCAGGGACGCAGTTGCTCGTCATTGGCCAATAAGCGATAGAATTCTGAAAAGCTAAACATGACGCGTCAAAATTACCTTTAATGGGTTGATTACTTGATGGCAAACATAGAGCCGAAATTGAAGCATTGGAACCAGACTTCTACGCTGCGAAAACCAATATCGGCCAAGCGCTCACGGTGGGCCGGGATGCTGTCCGGACGCATGACATGCTCAATGGCGCTGCGTTTCTGGCTGATTTCCAGCTCGCTGTAGCCGTTGGCACGCTTAAAATCGTGATGCAGGTCGATCAGCAATTCGTGTGCCTGCCCGTTCTCGAAGACATATTTCTCAGACAGGATCAGAATGCCGCCCGGACGCAGGCCGGCATAGATCTTTTCCAGCAGCTGGCGGCGATCTTCCGGTGCCAGAAACTGCAGGGTGAAATTCAGCACCACCACAGAGGCATTGTGAATCTCCACATCCCGGATATCCGCTTCAATAATGTCTGCCGGGGTGTCGGAACGGTAAGCGTCAATATGCAGACGGCAGCGTTCCACCATGGCGCGGGAGTTGTCGACACCGATGATCTTGCAACCGGGCTGCTTGATATGACGACGCATGGACAGCGTGGCAGCGCCCAGTGAACAGCCCAGATCATAAATCGTGGAATCCGGCATCGCAAAGCGCTCGGCCAGCATGCCAATGGCGGAGATGATATTGCTGTATCCCGGCACAGAGCGTTGGATCATATCCGGAAATACTTCGGCGACGCGTTCGTCAAAGGTAAAATCACCCAATTTATCGATCGGGGCGGCGAACAAATTGTCGTGGCCAGCCATTATCTCTTCCTCACACCTGATATCTGATTCTCGGACGGTTCCTTCCTGCATATCTCGCCGCACGGCGATTTATGGCTATGGGGAGTCCTTCTCCCGCTGAAAAGTCGCGTATTGTAGATAAAATAGCGCCAGTTGTCTTGTGGATTTACCGGGTGGGTCAGGCCGGGTTCAGAGCAGTGATACCTGGTCGCCACCTTGCGGTAATTTCAGCTCGGGCAGGGTCTGTGCTGTGCCGGCCAATTGTTGTGCCAGCTGGCGATGAAGCCGGACAGCCAGTTCCGGCGCAAAGTCGTTGTCGGGCGTATGAATGAACAAATAAGGCTGGCGTCCTTCACTCAGCCACAGGGGAAGGCGTTGTAACCAGTTGGCAAAAAAGGGATCGTTGGCGTCAAGTTCCGGATGACCAATGAAACGCACCACAGGGTGCATGGCGGTTGCAATGGCATGAACCGGCACTCTGGGCTTTTTCTGGTGGGCATCAATGACGGCCTCGCTGGTGGCGGGGGCGGAAAAAACCGGGCGGGTATCCATGATAATCCGGTTGGCCTGATGCTCGATGAGCAACCGGTTCAGGGCTTTTTCTTCTTCGCCTTTACTGAAAAAGGCCGGATGACGGACCTCAACACCAACCGTCAGCTCTGACGGCAGCTGTTTAAGAAAAGCGGACAGCGCTGGCAGTTCTGCAGGACCGAAGCTGGCGGGCAGTTGAATTTTCCAGATACCGGTTTTTTCTGCCACAGGCGCCATGACATGAAAAAATTCACCCAACTGGCCCTGGCAGTGCATCAGTTTATATTGATGGGTGATGGTTTTCGGCAGCTTGAAAGTGAATCGAAAATCATCCGGAGTGGCATCCGCCCAGTTTTGTACCGTGGCCGGCTTAGGTGTGGCATAGAAAGTCGTATTGCCTTCGACCGTGGAGAAGGTTTCAGCGTACCGGCTTAATCTGTCGGTTGAAGGGCAGCCGCGACCATAGAGACTCCGCTGCCAGGGCGCATGTGACCACATGGCCATGCCAATCTTAAGGGGGGAAGCAAAGGGCATTGAAAAACCTTAGTGAATACTTTTTATCCATCCGGATAGGAGATTGGCTGACATTGTGGAGAATATCCCGCCATTCGGTCAACATTCGCGGCTGGAAACTGGCTATTTTGCTTGATTTACGCCAGAGGTTTTTCCTACAGTGGTGTTTTTCATTTATAATACCGCGTTATTTTTATTTCGGACGTCAGTCAGGCCGCAACGGGCACTGATGATGGCTGAAACTGGCACAGTTGGTGTCTGTCATACCATTTGGGATGGACACACAGGATTGTAAGTAAACAGATCGGGAAATTCTTATGCGCACCCAATATTGTGGTCACCTGAACAAGTCCCATGCGGGACAAACCGTTGAGCTTTGCGGCTGGGTCAACCGCCGTCGTGATTTAGGCGGTCTTATTTTCATTGATATGCGAGATCGTGAAGGTATCGTTCAGGTAGTGGTTGACCCGGATATGAAAGATATCTTCGAGGTGGCGAACCAACTGCGCAATGAATTCTGTATCCGTCTGACCGGTGAAGTCCGTCAGCGTCCGGACAGCCAGGTCAACAAAGACATGGCGACCGGTGAAGTAGAAGTGATTGCCAAAGGCCTGGAAATCATCAACCGCTCCGATGTGCTGCCGCTGGACTTTAACCAGAAGAACACCGAAGAACAGCGTCTGAAATTCCGCTATCTGGACCTGCGTCGTCCGGAAATGAGCGATCGCATCAAGCTGCGTGCGAAAGCATCCAGCTTCGTGCGTCGTTTCCTGGATGAAAACGGCTTCCTGGATATTGAAACCCCAGTCCTGACCAAAGCGACACCGGAAGGTGCCCGTGACTATCTGGTTCCGAGCCGTGTGCACAAAGGCAGCTTCTACGCACTGCCTCAATCACCACAGCTCTTCAAGCAATTGCTGATGATGTCTGGTTTTGACCGTTACTATCAAATCGTGAAATGTTTCCGCGACGAAGACCTGCGTGCAGATCGTCAGCCGGAATTCACCCAGATCGATATCGAAACCTCGTTCATGACGGCCGACCAGGTGCGTGCCGTGACTGAGCAGATGGTCACCGAAATGTGGCAAGAACTGCTGAACGTTGATCTGGGTACTTTCCCTGTCATGAAGTACGAAGAAGCAATGCGCCGTTACGGTTCAGACAAGCCAGATCTGCGGAACCCGCTGGAGCTGGTGGACGTGGCTGATGTCCTGAAAGACGTTGACTTCAAAGTCTTCGCCGGCCCTGCCAATGATCCGAAAGGCCGCGTAGCTGTGCTGCGTGTACCGGGCGGTGCGGAACTGTCTCGCAAGCAAATTGACGAATACACCAGCTTTGTGGGTATCTATGGTGCCAAAGGTCTGGCATGGATGAAGGTCAATGATCGCGCGGCCGGTTTTGACGGCGTGCAGTCGCCGGTGGCTAAGTTCCTGAACGCAGAGATTGTTGCTGAGCTGCTGGAGCGGACTCAGGCTGAGTCTGGCGATATTCTGCTCTTCGGTGCCGATCGCAAGAATGTGGTTGATGAAGCGATGGGCGCCCTGCGTCTGAAGCTGGGTAAAGATCTGAAACTGACTGACGAATCAGCATGGGCACCTTTGTGGGTGGTTGATTTCCCGATGTTCGAAGAAGACGAAGAAGGAAACCTGCATGCCATGCACCACCCGTTCACCGCTCCGCTGAATATGACTGCGCAAGAGCTGGCGGCCAATCCTGCGGCAGCTAATTCGAATGCCTACGATATGGTCATCAATGGCTATGAAGTGGGCGGTGGTTCTGTGCGTATTCACAACGCTGACATGCAGGCGGCCGTATTCAATATTCTGGGTATTGACGCGCAAGAGCAGCAACTGAAATTCGGCTTCCTGCTGGATGCGCTGAAATTCGGTACGCCGCCGCATGCCGGTCTGGCATTTGGTCTGGATCGCCTGGTCATGCTGCTGTGCGGCACTGAGAATATCCGTGACGTGATTGCCTTCCCGAAAACCACGGCAGCTGCGTGTCTGATGACAGATGCGCCAAGTCTGGCCAATCCGGCCGCGCTTGAGGAGCTGGCAATTGCGGTGAAACTGGCTGCGAAAGACGAACCAAATACCGAAGCCTGATCCATCAGGTTTATCCGGGCTGGCAACTCTGCCAGCCCGATCACTCTTCAAAACATTGCAGTCTGCTTCTTACCATCTGATGGACGATCTCTCGCCGTGTTCTGAACAGTGATCAGCGCCTCCCAGTGACGCAACGCTGGGACAACACCCTCGATTAATCCGGAGCATTGTTATGGCAGGTCATAGTAAGTGGGCTAACATCAAACACCGTAAAGCGGCGCAGGACGCGAAGCGTGGCAAAATTTTCACCAAGTTAATCCGAGAAATCGTGGTGTCGACCAAAGAAGGCGGCCCTGAAGCCGACAGCAACCCGCGTCTGCGTGCCGCTGTCGATAAAGCGCTGTCGAATAACATGACGCGTGACACCATCAACCGTGCCATCAGCCGTGGTGCCGGCGGTGAAGGTGACGACAACATGGAAACCGTCATTTACGAAGGCTACGGCCCGGGCGGCACCGCGGTGATGGTTGAATGCATGACAGACAACCGCAACCGTACGGTATCCGGTGTACGCCATGCCTTCAGTAAAGCGGGCGGTAATTTAGGTACCGACGGCAGCGTGAATTACCTGTTCGAGAAAAAAGGGGTGATTTCTTACGCGCCGGGTCTGGATGAAGACGCCGTCATGGAAGCGGCACTGGAAGGGGGAGCCGATGATGTTGAAACCCATGAGGATGGTTCGATTGATGTCTACACCACACCGGCGGATTTTGGCCCGGTGAGAGACGCGCTGGACAGTGCCGGTTTTGAGGCCCAGAACGCGGAAGTCACCCTGGTGCCGTCCACTAAAGCCGATTTGGACGCAGACACGGCGCCCAAACTGCTGCGTCTGATTGATGCACTGGATGATCTGGATGATGTGCAGGAGGTATACCATAACGGTGATATCTCTGACGAAGTGGCGGAACAGTTGTAATCTGAATGGCCATTATTTTAGGGATAGACCCAGGCTCCAGAATCACGGGATACGGTGTTATCCGTCAGGTGGGCAGGCAACTGGAATATCTGGGCAGCGGTTGTATCCGCACCAGTTGCGATGATATTCCGGGGCGGCTGCATCAGATTTACGCCGGGGTTACTGAAGTGATCACCCAGTTCCGGCCCGATGACTTTGCGATTGAGGAAGTCTTCATGGGCAAAAATGCCAATTCAGCCCTGAAGCTCGGGCAGGCACGCGGCAGCGCCATTGTTGCCGCTGTGAATGCCCAGATCCCTGTCAGCGAATATGCGGCCAGATTGATTAAACAGGCGGTGGTTGGCAAGGGCAGTGCCGATAAAGTACAGGTTCAGCACATGGTCTGCCATATGCTGAAACTACCGGGTAAGCCTCAGGCGGATGCGGCAGATGCCCTGGCCGTGGCGATTTGTCATGCCCATACCCATAAAACCCTGGTGGCGATGGCAGGACAGGCATCTGGTTCAAAACGGGGACGATACAGATAGCAGCCACGTGCTGCTGAGTCAGATTATCCATATCCCTGTCAGGCATGTGTTCTGTTGGACGGATCAAAAAAAGCAGCCTTGTGCTGCTTTTTTCTTTGTTAATTCATTGTTAACTGAATATAGTGGTCGGAGCTGTTGGATAGTTCAAAAATAACAATGACAAGGATGACCAAATGTCCCCAGTCGCTTTTTGGCGCGGCCTGTTTTTGCCTTCGGCACATCAGTGGCAAGGCGAGCAGGCCCGTCTGGTTGATACCCTGCTATTTTTTACCCTCATCTCGTTTTTTGTCGGCCTGTACAGCTGGATAAAATGGTCAAGTCACGCGCACACCAGTCTGGTTATCACTTCTGTAACGCTGATTGGCTGTGAAATACTGGCCGGTTTGCTTGTCCGCTGGCTGAAACAGATTGAGCTCGCGGTGAACGTAGGTTTCCTCGGTATGGTGATCCATGCTGTGAATATCGTCTATCAAAGTGGCGGTATTGTTGTTTCTACTCAGGCCTTCTGGATGCCGTTGCTGATCGTGGCTTTTTTCCTGGCAGCCAGACCGATCACAGCCATGATCTGGAGTGCGTTGGTTGTCGTGATCTCGGGTTGGATGATCAAGGAATCTCTGGCCGGCCACGATTTTCCTCACTTGGTATTAACGCCGGCAGCAGAACGGCTGGAAACCTGGTCTGGCTTATTGCTGCCTCTGATTGTGATTGGTGTTGCTCAGGCTTTTACCGTGCGTCAGCGAGAAGCCGCGCTGGAAAAATCGTCTGAGGCTGAACGGGCCAGCTATACACTGGCTGAGCAAGCCAGAGAGGGTGAGCAGGCCTTGGGCAGCATTATGGATCGTGCCAGTGATAATGCCAGCCAGCTGGCGCAGTTAGCCGATGATTTGGAGCAGCAGTCGGATGCATTGCATCATCAGGTGAAAGATCTCAATCAAAACTGTCTGTCGCAGGCCAGTGCGGCAGAGCAGATGAGCCAGCAACTCGGACAGATGACAGAAGGGCTGGATGAATCAGACCGCGCTGTGATCGAATTGCGCCAGCGCAGCCGAACCATAGAAACTCAGGCCCAGCACAGCTCGGCATCACTGAACGCCTCGACGGAAGCGATCGCCCGCATCCTGCACAGTAATAATGAAGTCATGTCGGCTGCTGAGCTGATCACTGCCGTTGCCGAACAAACCAATCTGCTGGCATTGAATGCGGCGATTGAAGCCGCGCGAGCCGGGGAGTCGGGACGAGGATTTGCCGTGGTTGCCGATGAAGTCCGGAAGCTGTCTGCAAAAAGTAATGCTTCAGCCACAGAGATCCGCAGCTTGCTGGAGAAAAGCAAAAACGAAGTGCAGCAGGGGCAAAAAGTCATTCATGCCACGGCCACTGAGCTGGGCGGCATTATTGCCGAGATCACAGGGTTGTCTGAGGATGTGAACCGTCTGGCCGATACGCTGGGGATTCAGGTCCAGTCACTCAAAGAGCTCAATCAGGCCAGTACTGACGTGGCGCAAAGTGTGGTGCAGACCAACCAGGTTTCGGATCAGGTGGCTCAGCAGGGCGCTGAGCTGGCGAACCGGGTTGAAACCCTAAAAGGGCTCGCCGATAGCCTCAATGCACTGGTGTCACGGCATCAGGCTTGATCTGGTCTGTCATTTCTTGCCATACCCTGATAAAGCGCTGGATATCCATCCAGCGCTTTATTATGCTAGAGCCAATTTAATTTGCGAGATAGAGGCAAGGCAGTGATTGGCCGATTACGAGGAATCATCCTAGAAAAACAGCCACCGGAAGTGGTGATTGAAGCCGCCGGAATCGGGTATGAAGTTCAGATGCCGATGAGCTGTTTTTACGAATTACCGGAAGCAGGGCAGGAAGTCACCATCGCCACCCATTTTGTGGTGAGAGAAGACGCTCAGCTGCTGTACGGTTTTAATAAGAAAAGTGAGCGGGATTTATTTCGCGAAGTGATCAAAGCCAACGGCGTCGGACCGAAACTGGGTTTGGCTATCTTGTCAGCCCTGACAGCCAGTCAGTTTGTGCTTTGTGTGGAAAATGAAGACATTTCTACCTTAGTGAAGATCCCCGGCGTGGGTAAGAAAACGGCAGAACGTCTGCTGGTTGAAATGAAAGACCGCCTGAAAGGCTGGGGCGAGGGCGATCTCTTCACGCCTGCGCTGGATACCGCTGCCAGTCAGGCGCAGTCTGCAGCATCCGAGAAGAACCGGGCGGAAGATGAAGCAGTCAGCGCTCTGATTGCATTGGGCTATAAACCCCAGCAGGCTTCTAAAGTGGTGGCTCAGGTCGCGCAGGATGATATGCCAAGTGAAGTGATCATTCGTGAAGCCCTGCGCTCCATGGTGTAAGTGAGATTGTATGATAGAAGCTGATCGCCTGGTCTCGGGGAGTTACCCGGTCAACCGCGAAGAAGAGGTCATAGACCGTGCCATCCGCCCGAAATTATTGGAGGATTATCAGGGCCAGGATCATGTTCGTGGCCAGATGGAAATTTTTATTCAGGCTGCGAAACTGCGTGCTGAAGCGCTCGATCATCTGCTGATTTTTGGGCCTCCCGGATTGGGTAAAACCACACTGGCTAACATTGTCGCGAATGAAATGGGCGTCAGTATCCGGACTACGTCAGGCCCTGTGCTGGAAAAGGCCGGTGATCTGGCCGCACTCCTGACCAACCTTGAAGAAAATGACGTGCTCTTTATCGATGAGATTCATCGTCTCAGTCCTCAGGTGGAAGAAGTGCTCTACCCGGCGATGGAAGATTACCAGTTGGATATCATGATTGGTGAAGGGCCGGCTGCACGCTCTATCAAGATCGATTTACCTCCCTTTACCCTGGTGGGTGCGACAACACGTGCCGGTTCGCTGACTTCACCCCTGCGCGATCGTTTTGGCATTACCCAGCGGCTGGAATACTACAAAGTCGCCGATCTGCAGGATATTGTGCAGCGCAGTGCCCGGTGTCTCGGGTTGTCCATGGCGCCTGAAGGGGCACTGGAAATCGCCCGTCGTGCCCGGGGCACGCCGCGTATCGCAAACCGGTTGTTACGGCGGGTACGCGATTATGCAGAAGTAAAAAGTGATGGTCGTATCAGCGCCGAGGTGGCGAGCCAGGCGCTGGATATGCTGGATGTGGACAGCAGTGGGTTCGACTATATGGATCGGAAACTGCTGATGGCAATTATTGATAAGTTTATGGGCGGCCCGGTCGGGCTGGACAATCTGGCAGCTGCTATCGGAGAAGAAAAGGATACGATAGAAGATGTACTCGAACCCTATCTGATTCAACAGGGCTTTTTGCAGCGCACACCCCGAGGACGGATTGCAACCCATCGCGCCTATCTGCATTTTGGTCTGGATATCCCGGACAGCTGATCATACCGATCATTAAATGTTAAAAACGGAGCCCAAGGCTCCGTTTTTGTTTGTTTTTCACGCATGGTCTTGCCGGTAAATTCGGCTGACTCATCTCATATCATTAACAATTCCAGTCCGTGAATTTGGGTCCGGTGGGTGAAACCCTGATGCTTTACACCGACAAAATGCCGCAAGCGGTCCAAATACCTGATTCCGCCCACGAGAGACTGATTTTTTTGTTAGGTCAAGTCAGGGCAGTGATTGTTTAAAACTTCGCCATGACTGCCATGGCGAAACCGGGAAATGTTAATAGGACTCCCCTGATCTCTGCTGAGAAGTGATCGTTGTTTTGCCCGCCTGTGTGGTCATACCCGCTGTCTGAAGTCGACGTCATCACTTGATTTTTGGATTAGAAAAACTAATCAATAAATATTGTTGCCTTTATTTTAATCACACTGTTTTTACGCCCGTTTACAGGCGTTATCCTCCGTAAGGCCCCTATGATTAGCGGTTAACTTTACTGAGAAAATATACCCGTTATTTCTGGTGAGCCCGGTGTTTTGTTTACTGATTAAACGTGCATTTTTTGTAATTTTATAATTGAAAAATCACATTTTTTTAAAGTGTTAGATACAAAAATATGCAGTTGAGGAAAGTTTGATCTCCCGCATGGAAATGCCTTATCTATACGATTTAAATCGCGATCTGCCTGGCGGATCTGCGCGTTTTTAAGAAATACCTTTGAACCTGTGTGGCGAAGTCAGTAGTATTAGTTTCAGCTTATTCGGCTGTGGTTTTACATTAAAATCTATAATTCGAAACAAGTCTGCAACATTCGGTTTGTCGAGCGATTCGCTGGTCAGAAAAGGATGTTGTAAATCAGACAGGCGTGTTCGCTGGCGTTTTACATAGCCTATCGATGAATCATTCGTTGTAAGGTTATTTATCAATGATTGCTGAATTTTTAATCAATAGACGGTAATCTTGAAGAACACTTGCTGGGCGTACTCGATTCACTATGTCGTACGTTACCGGGAGACTGGTGACTTAAGGAGTTATCATGTTTGATATCGTCGAACTATCGCGGTTACAGTTCGCAATGACTGCGATGTACCACTTTTTGTTCGTCCCACTGACCCTGGGCATGGCGTTCCTGCTCGCCATCATGGAGTCTGTGTATGTGATGACCGGAAAGCAAATCTACAAGGACATGACCAAGTTCTGGGGTAAGCTTTTCGCCATTAACTTCGCACTGGGTGTTGCTACCGGACTGACCATGGAATTCCAGTTCGGTACAAACTGGGCCTATTACTCTCACTACGTCGGCGACATCTTTGGCGCCCCGCTTGCCATTGAAGCTTTAATCGCTTTTTTTCTTGAATCCACTTTTGTCGGCTTATTCTTTTTTGGCTGGGATCGTCTCAGCAAACGCCAGCACTTAACGGTAACCTGGCTGGTGGCCCTGGGTTCAAACTTCTCTGCATTGTGGATTCTGATTGCCAATGCCTGGATGCAAAACCCGGTCGGCGCTGAGTTCAATTTCGAAACCATGCGCATGGAGATGGTGAGTTTTGCTGAAGTGATCCTCAACCCGGTTGCGCAGGTGAAATTTGTTCACACTGTGGCATCAGGCTATGTCACTGGCGCCATGTTCATTCTGGGTGTCAGCTCTTACTACATTCTTAAAGGCCGCGATCTGCCGTTTGCCCGTCGTTCATTCGCGATTGCAGCTTCTTTCGGTATGGCCTCTATTCTGTCTGTGATCGTGCTGGGTGATGAATCCGGTTACGAGCTGGGTGATGTTCAAAAAGCAAAACTGGCTGCCATTGAAGCCGAGTGGCACACCGAAGAAGCCCCGGCGGCCTTCACTTTGTTTGGGATACCTAACCAGGACACCATGCATACCGATTACGCCATCAAGATCCCCTATGTGATGGGGATTATTGCGACGCGTTCATTCGACACTGAAGTGACGGGTTTGCGTGATCTGAAAGATGAACATGAAGTGCGTATCCGTAACGGTATGCAGGCCTATGGTTTGCTTGAGAAACTGCGTGCGGGTGACAAATCCCCTGAAAACATTGCTGCGTTCGATGCCGTGAAACACGATCTGGGTTATGGCCTGTTGCTGAAGCCTTATACCGACAGGGTCGTGGATGCCACGGAAGAGGATATCGCGCAAGCGGCGGCAGACTCTTTGCCGACCGTATGGCCGTTATTCTGGGCGTTCCGTATCATGGTCGGCTGTGGATTTATCATGCTGGGCGTATTCGCTGCGGCATTTATCCAAACCTGCCGTCATAAGATCACTGAGAAAAAATGGGTGCTCCGCGCGGCGCTGTATGCCATTCCACTGCCATGGATCGCCATTGAAGCGGGCTGGTTTGTCGCTGAGTATGGTCGCCAGCCCTGGGCGGTGGGTGAAATTTTGCCAACGGCTATGGCGGCGTCTGATCTGGCTGTCTCGGAAGTACTGACATCGATGGCTGCGATCATTGCTTTGTATACCTGTTTCCTGATTGCGGAAGTCTATCTGATGGTGAAATTCGCCCGTTTGGGTCCAAGCAGTCTGAAAACAGGGCGCTACCATTTTGAACAGAATGTCGCGCCGCATGACTTAACTGATAACCCAGTCATGAAGTGAGTCGGGACGGACAGGAGAATTAAAAATGTTTGATTACGAAGTGTTACGTCTTATCTGGTGGCTGCTGATTGGTGTCTTGTGCATCGGTTTTGCAGTGACAGACGGGTTTGACATGGGGGTCGGTGTGCTGACCAATATTATTGGTAAAACAGACACTGAGCGCCGCATCATGATTAACTCTATCGCCCCGCACTGGGACGGTAATCAGGTTTGGTTAATCACCGCTGGTGGCGCCTTATTTGCGGCCTGGCCCCTGGTTTATGCGACGGCTTTTTCCGGATTTTATCTGGCTATGGTGCTGACACTGGCAGCCCTCTGGCTGCGTCCTCTGGGCTTTGATTACCGTTCAAAAATTGAAGACCCTAAATGGCGTAACCTGTGGGATCGCGCGATCTTCATCGGTAGCCTGGTGCCGCCTGTAATCTTCGGTGTGGCCTTTGGTAACTTGCTGCAAGGTGTGCCTTTTGTGCTGAGTGAGCTGCTGATACCGAGTTACAAGGGATCATTCTTCGGTCTGCTTAATCCGTTTGCGTTGCTGTGTGGCATTGTCAGTCTGGCGATGATAGTGACGCAGGGCGCGGTATACCTGCAGATGAAAACCACGGAAGAGCTGCATGCTCGGGCACGAAACATTGCGCCGATCACCGCGTTAATCACCTTAGTCGCTTTTGTGCTGGCTGGATTCTGGGCGAAAAACATCGAAGGGTATGTGATTGCTTCTGAGCTGGTGAAGGATGCAGCGTCCAACCCGTTGAATAAAGAAGTGGTTCGCCAGACCGGCGCGCTGATGGCTAACTTTAATGCACAACCGCTGTTGTGGATTGCACCGGCACTGGGGGTGATCATGCCTTTGCTGACGGTTCTGGCGTGTCGTGCTGAACGGGCAGGTTTTGCATTCCTGTTCTCCAGTCTGACCATGGCGGGCATTATTCTGACTTTCGGCTTTGCAATGTTCCCGTTCATCATGCCGTCCAGCGAGATCCCCAACCACAGTCTGACACTCTGGGATTCGACATCCAGCGAACTGACACTGAACATTATGACAGTGGTGGCTTTTGTGATGGTTCCTATCATTCTGGCTTACACCTGCTGGTGTTAT
The DNA here is from genome assembly GCF_021432065.1 of Photobacterium sp. TLY01. NCBI lineage: Bacteria > Pseudomonadati > Pseudomonadota > Gammaproteobacteria > Vibrionales > Vibrionaceae > Photobacterium > Photobacterium sp. TLY01. Next base: position 2,109,272 of record NZ_CP090364.1, on the reverse strand, counting down.
TACAAAATGTTTGGCCGTCTCGATAAGCAATATATCGAAGACAATAAAAATTCACTGTACTAAGGAGACTGACTATGTGGTATTTCGCCTGGATTCTGGGTGTTCTGTTAGCCTGCTCGTTCGGTATTATTAACGCACTGTGGTTAGAAACGACAGAGAATATGGATGCTGAAAACCAATCAGACAGTGAGTAATCGCATCGATACCTGGGTCAGAACAAGCCATGCCTGGCTGGCGCACGGTACGCTGCATGTGCTGGCCCTGATGATGGGACTGGTCACAGCCGGGCTTGTGCTTTGGGATCCTGTTTCGTTTGCCAAAGCGATCGGCGGTTTCGGCCCTGTTGTTTCTCCGGCGCTCATCTGGTCATGTTGTACCGCGATTATCTTCGGGGTCGGTTTTGTGCCTCGCCGCTGGTACTGGCAGCTGTTTTTCACGCCTTATGCCGCTTTACCCATATTAGCGGGCATATTATGGCTTCGACTGAGCTGAAGACATGCATTTGATGACACAGCCCGCTGAACATAGCGGGCTGTGCTTTATGTGACAGTATTTCCCGGAAATACCGACAAGGTCAAAAATTGAAAGGAAATAATACCGGCTGAAAGTCAGGGGTTTCATTCTCCAAATTAACTCCGGTATAGTTGTGGCTGGATTACCTGCTGACGTCATTTTTTTGGCGTCAGATATGCATCATCATTAGTGGTCGTGGGATGACAGAAGAAAACGCCTTTGATTGGCCAATCACTATTTATATTGAAGACACAGACACTGGCGGCATTGTTTATCATGCCAATTATCTTAAATTTTTTGAGCGTGGCCGAACGGAACTATTCAGAAGTTTTGGGGTCAGCTTACAGGACATGTTAGCGCAAGGTTTCAGTTTCGTGGTGCGCCATCTTGAAATTGATTACCTGAAAGGTGCCAGATTAGACGATCAGCTCAAGGTTCGTACCTGGCCGTTGAAAGTACGCAGAGCCTCCATCGAATTTTGTCAGATTTTAGTAAACAATGAAGGGCAATGCTTGTGTAAAGCTACTGTTCAGGTAGCCTGTGTCAACCCTCATTCAATGAAACCCATTGTGATACCAGAACATATACTGTCGGAGATAGCCTAAGTGAGTGCTGAACTTTCTATTCTGGATTTGTTTTTGCAGGCGAGCCTGCTGGTCAAAATTGTTATGCTGATCCTGTTGGGAATGTCGGTCATCTCCTGGGCGATGATTGTGAAACGTTCACAGGTATTGTCTCAGGCAGCCTCAAAAGCCGAGCGCTTTGAAGATCGTTTCTGGTCTGGCATTGATTTATCTCATCTGTTCCAGGAAGTGCAGAGCCGTAAAGATAATCTGAGCGGAACGGAACAGATTTTTTATGCAGGCTTTAAAGAGTTTGCCCGTTTGCACCGTAATAATGGCAAAGCGCCAGAATCTGTGATGGAAGGTGCTGGCCGTGCGATGCGTGTATCACTGTCGCGGGAAGTGGAAGAAATGGAAACCAATCTGCCGTTTCTGGCCACAGTCGGCTCTATCAGTCCATATATCGGCCTGTTTGGTACCGTATGGGGTATTATGCACGCCTTTATTGCCCTGGGTGCAGTAAAGCAGGCCACGCTGGCGATGGTTGCGCCGGGTATTGCAGAGGCACTGGTTGCAACGGCGATGGGTCTGTTTGCCGCTATCCCGGCTGTGATGTTTTATAACCGACTGACGAACAAGGTTGCCAAGCTGGAACATAACTACGCCACCTTTATGGAAGAATTTTCCAGCATTTTGCACCGTCAGGCGTTTGCTGCGAACCAGGAGTAAGCATCATGGCGGCTTATCAACCGAAAAAGCGCAAGATGACAGCGGAAATCAATGTGGTGCCATACATTGATGTCATGCTGGTGCTCCTGATTATCTTTATGGTGACCGCGCCATTTGTGACTCAGGGTGTCGATGTCGAGCTACCGGCCACGCAGACGGCAAAAACGGCCGCTGAACTGGCCGGTGAAAATGACAGCGGTGCCCCTATTATTGTTGAAGTCGATAAAGACGGGCAACTGGGTCTGAGCGTCAATAACGATGACATGATACGCGGCCTGCAACTGACGGAGCTGCTGACGCGCGTGAAAGCCGAATTGCAGCTGAATCCGAAAACACCCGTCATGGTGGGGGGCGATGCCAGAGTCCCTTACTCAGCGATTATCGAAACGCTGGATGCCTTGAATCAGGCTGGTGTTGGTTCTGTCGGTCTGATGACTGAGCCATTGGAGCAGTAGGGACGTAAATGAAGAAAAACAACTATACAGTTGCCATCATTATTTCGTTATTTTTCCATGCTGTTCTGATTGCTGCTTTGATTTGGGGAACGGATTTTACCATGTCGAAGCCCAAACCTCAGGGTTCGACGATTCAGGCCGTTGTCGTTGATCCGGCTTTGGTAAATCAGCAGGCCCGTCAGTTTCGTGAGCAGCGAGATGCGGCCAAAAAAGCGGAGCAAGAGCGTCTTGAGCGCCTTGAACGCCAGGCTGCGGCACTGGAACAGCAACGCCAGGCTGAAGAGGAGCGTATTCGTAAACTGAGAGCGGATAAACTTCAGGCTGAAAAAGCGGCGCGCGAAGCGGATGCGGAAAGGGAACGGATCTCTCGTGAAAAAGAAAAAGCTGCGGAAGCGAAGCGTCAGGCAGACGAACAAGCCAAGTTGGCTCGTGAAGAAGCAAAAAAAGCGGAAGCTGAACGTCAGGCTAAGTTAAAAGCTAAACAGGAAGCGGAAGAAGCAACGCGCAAAGCTGAACTTGCACGTCAGCAGAAGATTGAAGAGCAAAAACGTGCGGAAGAAGCGGCTCGTCAGGCTGAAGCTGATCGTCAGGCGAAAGTAGCGGCCAAGAAGAAAGCGGAAGAAGAAGCACGTAAAGCAGAAGCTGCCCGTAAAGAAGCCGAACGCAAAGCGAAAGAAGCAAAAGCCCTGCAGCGGCAGCAGGAAGCCGCCCTGAATGACATGTTTGCAGGTCTGGAAGCGGAAACCGAGCAGCGCGGCAGTGCGAAAGGGCAGTTCATCGCGGATGAAACGGCCCGTTACGGTGAAATTTACAAGCAGATGATTCAGCAAAATTTGCTGTTTGAGCAAAATTTCTCGGGTAAAGAATGTAACCTGCAAATGCGACTGTCTGTGAGCGGCCTGCTGCTGGATGTGTCGGATGTGGGTGGCGATACAGGTTTGTGTCGTGCGGCCAAAGCGGCCGTTGTCAAAGTCAGCCAGTTTCCCATGCCAGAAGATCCGGCTGTGGTGGAAAAACTGCGTTCAATTCGCTTAACCGTGAAGCCAGTAAGTTAAGAGGGAAAGCTAATGAAGCGTTGGATTTTGGGCTTGTGTGCCGCCCTGCTCACCATGAGCCAACTGGCACATGCTGAACTGGAACTGGTGATTACTGAAGGTGTCGATTCGGCACGCCCCATCGGTATTATTCCCTTTCAATGGGAAGGCGGTGGTGCCGCACCTGTGGATATGGCGTCTGTGATTGCCTCGGATTTACGTCGCAGTGGCAAATTCAGCCCTGTCGCCCCAAATGCCATGCCGCAAACGCCGACCAGTGAAGCAGATATCAATTATGCCGCCTGGACTGCACTAGGTGTCGATGCACTGGTTACAGGCTCGGTCAGCAAGAACGCTGATGGTAATTATGTGATCAATTACCAGCTGATTGATGTGGTGCGCGGTCAGCTCACCAATGGCGAGAGTCGTGGTCTGGAAGACGGCAAACTGGTTCAGACCAGTGATCACGTTTTGCTGAATAACCGAGCGACTGTCAGAACCAACCGTCTGCGTCAGTACGCGCACCGGATCTCGGATGTGGTGTATGAAAAACTGACCGGTGAAAAAGGGGCGTTTCTGACGCGCATTTCTTATGTGGTCATCGACGATAATTCGGATTATCCGTACCAGCTACGCATTGCAGATTACGATGGTTATAACGAACAGTTGGTGCTGAAATCCAAACAACCACTGATGTCACCGTCCTGGTCGCCTGACGGTAACAAACTGGCTTACGTAAGTTTTGAAAACCAGCAGTCTCAGATTTTTATCATGGACATTACGAATGGCACCCGTGAAATGGTCGCCTCATTCCCTAGACACAATGGTTCACCGCGTTTTTCCCCTGACGGGAAGAAACTGGCCATGGTCTTGTCGAAAAGTGGGAGTTTGCAAGTCTACGTGATGGACTTACAGACGAAAGCGATGAAACAGGTGACGGACGGGCGTGCTAACAACACGGAAGCGTTTTGGGATCCAAGCGGTCAATCTATGATTTTCACGTCAGACAGAGGTGGTAAACCTCAGATATATCGAGTAAATTTAGCTGACGGTTCGACTGAGCGTCTGACATGGCAAGGATCGCAAAATCTCGGTGGTCAGCTGACTCCAGATGGCCGTTATTTGGTAATGGTGAACCGATCGGACTCGGGTTACAACATTGCCAAACAGGATTTGAAAACAGGGGCTGTACAGATTTTGACAAAAACATTTTTGGATGAATCGCCAAGCATTGCCCCGAACGGCGGCATGGTTATCTACAGCTCGGTAAATAACAAATCCAACGAGTTGTCTCTGGTATCAATTGATGGTCGTTTTAAGGCTCGTTTACCGGCTACCAGTGGACGAGTAAGAGCGCCATCTTGGGGACCGTTCTTATAGGGTTCACTGCAATATAGCGATAAATAAGGAAAAAAAATGCAACTGAATAAAGTTTTAAAGGGTTTGGCAATTGCGCTGCCAATGTTTACTCTGGCTGCTTGTAGTTCTACCGACAGCACAGACAGTTCTGCCGCTCAAACGAACACTGGCGCTGGCACCACTGGCTCAGAAACCACAGTTGTAACACCTGTAGATTCTGGTTCAGCGGCGATGTCAGAGCAAGAAATCCGCAACCAGCAACTGCGTCAGGAACAAACTGTATACTTCCAGTTTGACAACGCTGAAATTCAAGCCAGCTACCAGGCGATGCTTGAAGCACATGCTGAATACCTGCGTAACAACAGCGGTGTGAAAATTGTAGTAGAAGGTCATGCTGATGAGCGTGGTACGCCAGAATACAACATCGCACTGGGCGAGCGTCGTGCCAATGCTGTTGCGAAGTACCTGCAGGCACTGGGTGTGTCTTCAAGCCAGATCTCTATCGTAAGCTACGGTGAAGAGAAGCCGCTGGTACTGGGCCACACTGACGCCGATTACGCGAAGAACCGTCGTTCGGTTCTGGTTTACTAATTAAGGTTATGAAAATGAACAGTAACATGATGCGTTATCTCGCATTAACGTTGCTGATTGGTGCGGCGACCCCTGTGGTCGCCGCACCTGCTCCTGTTTCTGAGCTCAAAGGCAGCTCATCAAGCAGCGAAAGCAGTCTGCAACGTTTAGAACGTATGTTCGAGGCGCGTAGCCAGATGCAACTGGATATGCAGCGTCAACTTGATGAATTGTCCCGTGAAGTTGGCGATTTACGCGGTATGGTTGAACGTAACAGTTATGATATGAAGCAAATGCTGGAACGCCAGCGCGAGCTCTATCGTGAAATTGACAAATTAAGCCGTGAGCAACCTGCTGCCGCCAAAGCTGAGAAATCAGATGCAGCCGGCGGTGAAACCTATGCTGCCAGTGCTGATGAAAATACCGCCTATGAAAGTGCCGTGAATTTAATCCTGAAAGAAAAGGATTATGAGGGTGCGGTAACGGCGTTCAACGGATTTTTGACGACTTATCCTGATTCTGTGTACGCGGCCAATGCGCATTACTGGCTTGGGCAGCTTTATTTTACCCAGAATAAGATGGCGGATGCTCAAACACACTTCGAAGCGGTTGCCAGTTTCAAAGACTCGAATAAACGCGCCGATGCGCTGTTGAAGATGGGTGTGTTAGCCGAGCGTGGCAACAAACCGGATGTCGCGAAAAAGCTCTATCAGCAGGTCGTGGCAGAATATCCCAATACTGCAACATCCCAACAAGCCGAAAAAAGCCTGAAAAATCTTAAATAACTAGATGTCAGCCTTTGACTCTGCCTCACCGCTAACCTCTCAAAAATTGGGTTAGCGGTGTCGTTTACCCTTGCTATGCCTTATCCAGATTAGTATTACAGCGTCATTGCAGTGTATAATGCGCGGATTGTAAGGACGAGCTGGTAGAGCAAGACGTAATGAGCCTGACATTTGACCCTTCAGAAATGGTGTACCCATTTCCGCCGAAACCGATTCCACTGACTCAAAGCGAGCAGGTGGATTACAAAGCGAAAATCAAAGCGCTGCTTGAAGAAAAAGAAGCAGTGTTGATCGCCCATTACTACACCGATCCTGAAATCCAGGCCCTGGCCGAGGAAACCGGTGGTTTTGTCGGTGATTCGCTGGAAATGGCACGATTTGGTAATCAACATCCTGCGAAAACCCTGATTATTTGTGGTGTGCGTTTCATGGGGGAATCGGCCAAGATTCTTACCCCAGAAAAACACGTGTTGATGCCGACGCTGGAAGCGGAATGTTCTCTGGATCTGGGTTGCCCGGAAAAAGAATTCAGCGAATTCTGCGATGCGCACCCTGATCATACTGTCGTGGTGTACGCGAATACGTCTGCGGCGGTCAAAGCACGCGCTGACTGGGTTGTGACGTCCAGTATTGCGCTGGAGATTGTCGAGCATCTGGACGCTGAAGGTAAGCCGATCATCTGGGGACCGGACCGCCATTTAGGCAGTTACATTCAGAAGAAAACAGGCGCAGAGATGCTGTTATGGCAAGGTGAGTGTGTGGTTCATGATGAGTTTTCCGCCAAAGCGCTGAAAGACATGAAGCACCTGCATCCGGATGCGGCGATTCTGGTCCACCCTGAATCACCAGCGAGTGTTGTTGCTCTAGCGGATGCTGTCGGGTCTACCAGTCAGTTGATCAAAGCTGCTAAAAGTCTTCCGCAACAAAAGCTGATTGTTGCAACCGACAAAGGCATTTTCTTCAAAATGCAGCAGATGGTGCCAGAAAAAGAGCTGATTGAGGCGCCGACGGCTGGCGCTGGTGCGACTTGCCGAAGCTGTGCACATTGTCCCTGGATGGCGATGAACGGCTTGAAAGCCATTGAAGCGGCTTTACGCGAAGGTGGCGAGAAGCATGAGATCTTTGTGGATGAAGCCATCCGTGTGAAGTCGCTGATCCCGCTGAACCGTATGCTGGATTTTGCCGCATCACTGCAATTGCAAGTGAAAGGCAACGCCTGACCGAACAGAATTTGGATTCACTGAAAAAAAGCGACCAGAGGGTCGCTTTTTTTATGCCATTCAGTCTAGGTGAAGGGATGCGCACTTCGCGTGGTCCGGTTGTGAAAAGCCGATACTGAGCTGGCGTCAGTCATTGTCGACACACAGAGCGACTGCTTGACTGACTGATAGATAACAAAATAAATCATATTTGTAACATTTAGTGGTACCTGAGATCTCATTGTCAGTATTTTTTTGTTGATCATATATGCCAACAAGGCAATAACATTTGTGGGATAAAAAATAATGTCATAACCCGACTAACTATCTGATAATCAGGATCATCATTATGCTTACACAATTCAGAAAGGGCTGGCTGGCCTTCACGACAACAGCATTACTGACACTTTCTGTTCAGGCGAGTGCGGAAAATTACACCATAGGCACAGGCAGCCAGAGTGGGACTTACTACCCGTTAGGCGGCATGCTGGCCAAGATCTGGAGTGAGAATATTGATAACTTTGATATGCGGGCTGAAGTCACTGCCGCTTCAGTAGAGAACGTGATCAAAGTATCGACTCATAAGCAACTGGCGGGTATTGCGATGGGCAATGTGGTCGAGCAGGCCTATGAAGGCACGAAACCCTTTCCGAGAAAAATGGACGCAGTCGTCTTGTTTGCTTTATATCCTAATGTTGTCCAGTTTATGGTGCCTGCTGATTCAGATATCCACAGTATTACCGATCTGAAAGGGAAGAAGGTCTCACTGGGTGCGCCGGGGTCAGGTACGCGAGTCAGCGCGGTGAATATTCTGAATGCCTTGGGGGTTGAGGAAAAAGATATCCAGGCACAATCACTCAATTACACCGCGACTACCAGTGCCATTGCCAATGGTCAGATTGATGCCGGAGCGATTGTCGGCAGTCTGGGCGTTGGCGCAATCACAGAGCTGGCACTGACTCGTAACATCCGGATTTTGTCGTTTACCGAAGCGGATATGGCGAAAATCACTGCGGCTAACCCTTCATATCAATTGATCGAAGCTCCGGCTGACACCTATAAAAACGTTGCAAGCTTTAAGGCGCCGGCAATCTGGAATGTATTAGTGGTCAATAAAGATCTGGATAACAAGCTGGCGTATGAGATGACCAAAACCGCCTTCGAGAATATGGATAAGATTCGTAAAGCCATCAGCGTGACTCAATATACGACGCTGGAAAATATGAAGAAACTCGATGGTGTGCCATTGCATCCCGGTGCCCAGCAATATCTGGATGAGCAGTCTCAGTAAATAAGGTTGTTTTCAGAGGCTGGGCCGCACAGATCAGGGATCTGTCTCTCGGCCTTTGTGCTGAATTGGAGTCTTTATGTCAACGACAGCCACGGCCCGGCACGGGCAAAAGCTTGCTGATATGCTGATGAAAATAGCCGCTCTAGCGGCTATCGTTTTGTCTGCCTTTCAGATTTGGCAAGGGATGACGGCAGAGCTAGCGGCGCCTGTTTTTCGTCCGGTACACCTGAGCTGGATTCTGGTGTTAGTGTTTCTCACACAGCCGTTAATCAAAGAGAGCCATTCTTTTCCTTTATATCTCGCGGCACGCTGTGTCGATTTTGCGTTGTCGGCTGCCACCATCTGGGCGACCTGGCACATCATTCAGTTTGATTATGATGACATCAGCTTTTTGCTCGATGGTCTGAAAGGGCCAGATCAACTGGCTGGTTTGATCACGATTGTTGCCTTGCTGGAAGCGACCCGGCGTTCTGTCGGTATGGTGATGGTGGTGATAGCGGCGGTCTTTATCACTTATGCCCTGTTTGGTGATGCCTTGCCTTCTGGCATCGCCAGCAAAGGGTTTGAACTGGAAGAGCTCATCCGCTTCCATATTTTTTCCACCAACGGGGTGTACGGTGCGCCTTTAGCGATTGCGGCCGGGGTGGTGTTTATTTTCGTGCTCTTTGGTGCTTTTCTGCAGGTGACCGGCGCCGGGCAATTTTTTATCGATATTGCCTTTGCGGTTGCCGGAAAATACCGGGGCGGACCGGCAAAAGCCAGTGTGATCGCGTCGGCAGCGTTAGGCTCTATTTCTGGCTCTGCCATCGCCAACACAGTGACCACAGGCTCGTTAACGATTCCGATGATGAAAAAGCTGGGCTACAAGCCCGAGCAGGCAGCCGGTATTGAAGCCGCAGCATCGACTGGGGGGCAGATCATGCCGCCTGTGATGGGAGCGGGCGCCTTTGTGATGGCGCAGTTTACGGGGATCCCTTACAGCGAAATATTGCTGGTGTCGATCGCACCTGCGATTTTGTATTTTGCCTGCACGCTGCTTTACGTTCACCTGATGGCCTGCAAGCTGGGGCTGGAAGGGATGGATGTCAAAGCCGGTGTGCGTGAAGTGCTCAAAAACGGCTGGCATTTTCTCGCCCCCTTGATTCTGGTCACTGCATTACTGATGATGAGTTACTCGCCGGAACTGGTCGGTATTGCAGGGTGTGTGGCTGTTCTGGTTTCCGCCTTGTGCCGTAAATCCAGCCGTGTCAGTCTGCGGCAAGTGCTTGAAGGTATGAAAGAAGGGGCATTGATGGCCCTGCCGATTTCCGTTGCCTGTGCAACAGCCGGTATCGTTGTTGGTGTTGTCGGACAAACCGGTATTGGCCTCCAGTTTACTCAGTTCCTGCTGGCGTTGTCTGGTGGTCATTTATGGTCGGTTCTTCTGCTGATTGGTCTGGCAGCTGTGGTTCTGGGGATGGGGCTGCCTGTAACTGCAGCGTATATTGTGCTGTCCGTGATGGCAGTGCCGGCGCTGAATGATTTTGGCTTACCGATACTGACGGCTCACATGATCGTTTTCTGGCTGTCACAAACGTCAAATGTCACACCACCGATTGCTCTGGCAGCTTTTGCCGGTGCCGGTATTGCCAATGCGTCGCCGATGCGATCCGCGGTACAGGCGTTTAAACTGGCTCAGGGTTTTTTCCTGATCCCGGCGATGATGGCATTTTCCGGGCTGATCCTGGGTGATGGGGAGACATTGCATTTTGTGATTGCTATTGCGACGACGGCAGCGCTGATTATCGCTTTTGCGGGGGGAATTGAGGGGCGGTTGATCCATCCGCTCAATAAGCCATTCAGACTGGTCCTGCTGGCTTTGGCGCTGATCATGCTGTTCATGGACGACTCAGTCAGATTAGCCGCTTTGACTGCTGTCATCGGTGTTGTAATTATTAACAGCAAGGTCAACCAGCAAAAGACAGAGATGAGTCACTGAGGATTGTTTCCTGTCAGTTGCATCCGCCGGGCAGTCATTTCTGCCCGGCGGTGGTTTTACTGATTTTCAGTCAGCTGTTGGGCGCGTTGAGTGAGGCCGCACAGCATAGGAGGAATGGCTTTGAAGATTTCTTCAAATTGTGCCAGACCTTCGGCGCCTTGTTCAGACAAGGCGGCCATGGCACTTTCCGGATCATACAGCAGGCTGACCGACAGCAGCACACCGCCGAGCAGGGCATTGTCCTGGCTGTTTTCCGGCATGATGGTTTCCCAGTCATCCCGCGCCAGTTGCCAGCCTTGTAATACACCTTCGGCAAATTCACGGGTAGCAGGCGTGACCAGTTCTCTGTCGTCCAAATCACAGCCTTCAGGCCATTCCCAGCGATTGGACAACAGGGCCTGACGCGCATCGTTCCAGATCTGAACGATGGCGTTGGCATAATTTTCCAATGCTTCATGACTGGTAAATGGGGAGGTTTCATCGCCACCCCACAGGTACGCCAGCCATTCAGCCGGATCCAGTAAATGAGGGGCCGCTGCCATTGCAGTGACAAAGCCGCGGGTTTGATGCTCAGACAGCAGATGCTGGCTTAGTTCAGGGTCTTGCAAAATTGCCGAGAGTTGCGCAGACATGATCAGTTTCTCTTTCAAATGGGCAGGCACGCTGTTCCAGCGTCCGTGAGCAGAATAACGGTATTGTAGCAGGGAGAAGCAGAAGACATAGCCTTGTGACGGGAAAACATGGAAAAAGGGAGCTGTGAGCCGGTCAGTGCTGCAAAAGTATCCACTTGATTGATAATGTGATGATTTGGGTTGACCTCAGTCTGGGGCAACACTATAGTTACGCCCCGTTGCTGAGCAAGTGCAGTAACTCAAATTTGGTGAGGTGTCCGAGTGGCTGAAGGAGCACGCCTGGAAAGTGTGTATACGGCAACGTATCGAGGGTTCGAATCCCTCCCTCACCGCCACATTCAGAAAAGACCCGTTGAGCAATCAGCGGGTCTTTTTGTATTTGGCGGTTTTCAGTTTTATCCATATGGTTTATCAGCCAGAAAAATTAAAGCTGGTCTTCATTCTTTCATTCTTTCATTCTTTCATTCCTGACTCAGTCTTTATTCATGAATTGTTATTGATTCTGTATTGAATATTGAAAACAAGGTCGTTCATTCTAAATGGCAGCGAACGGGTTTATTCAAGAAAAACACATTTTTAATTTGCTGTTGAGCGAAATGGGCAAGCTATAAATATTTGCGAGTCATCATTCATTTTATATTTATTCGTTACATCACCTTTTTCATTTTCATTCTATTTGTAAATTAGCAATCGCTAAATTGTAAATCTTTATATACAACCACGCTCAGTTCAACTGGTTGATTTTATTTGACATTAGAGTATTAACTCTTATCTATTGTTGTTCTTGTTAATTAAATGTTAATTTTTCTGTACATTTCATTGTTGTTTTTTTGTTTGTTTTGTTTGCAAAGCATTGAAATGCTGAGCCAAAGTTGAATCGCTTTCTTGAAAAGCACATGTGTATCACGGAGCTGAAACAGTATGTTCTCAGAAGTTTGGCGATAAAGCATTTTCTCTATGAATGGTTTGTTGGTTGGGATAGCAGGGCAGCTCACTAAAATCTCTAGGAATGAGTAATGAAAACAAACAAACAACAAGCATTGGCTGTATTGACACTAGGTTCACTTTTCACCTTGCCGGCGATGGCTGCAGAAATGGTTGACGTCACCGATTCTGCGGTTCTGGAGCAAGGGTTAATGGCACGTTCACTGACACCATTAAATAACAGTTTTAAACCTGTAAAATCGGTCACTTTACCAAATGGTAAGCAAAAGGTCCGCTATCAGCAGCTTTATAAAGGGTTACCCGTTTATAATTCTGCCGTTGTGGCAACGACAAGTAATCAAGGCCTGACTCAGGTTCATGGTCGGATGGCACAAAATGTTGAGCAAGATCTGCCAGTCATTCAGGCAAGTATTGATGAAAAACAAGCGCTGAATATTGCGAAATCACATCATGCTTCATTACATACACCGCAATTCACCGGTGAACTGCCACTTGAAAATGAGCAAGTGACACTGATGGTTCGTCTGGATGAAAACAATCTGGCCGAGCTGGTTTATCAGGTGAGCTTCTTTGTTGCTTCTGAAGAGCCATCCCGTCCTTATTTCTTTATTGATGCCAACACAGGGGATGTACTGGACACCTGGGATAGCATTGCTCATATCCAGGCGCCCGGTTCTGGCCCTGGCGGTAATACCAAGACCGGGCAATACCAGTTTGGTGTCGATTTCCCGAATTTCATGGTAGAGAAGAACGGTACCACCTGTACCATGAATAACAGTGCAGTCAAAACCGTCGATCTGAATGGTGCGACGTCAGGCTATAACGCATTTAGTTATAACTGCCCGACAGACAGCAATGCCAATAATCACAAACAGATCAATGGCGCGTACTCACCACTGAACGATGCGCACTATTTTGGCCAGGTAGTCTTTGATATGTACAAAGACTGGCTGAATACGGCACCGTTAACCTTCCAGCTGACCATGCGTGTACACTATGGCTCCCAATATGAGAACGCATTCTGGGACGGGAGCGCAATGACCTTTGGTGACGGTTATTCTACCTTCTATCCATTGGTGGATATCAACGTCAGTGCTCATGAAGTCAGCCATGGTTTTACCGAGCAGAACTCAGGTCTGGAATACCGCAATATGTCGGGTGGTATTAATGAAGCCTTCTCTGATATCGCCGGGGAAGCGGCTGAATTCTATATGCGCGGCAGCGTGGACTGGGTCGTCGGCAGCGATATTTTCAAACAGTCTGGCGGTTTACGTTATTTTGATCAGCCCTCCAGAGATGGCCGCTCAATTGATCATGCTTCGCAGTACACATCAGGTCTGAATGTGCACTATTCAAGCGGTGTCTTCAACCGTGCTTACTACTTACTGGCCAATAAAGCCGGTTGGGATGCCCGTAAAGGTTTCGAAGTTTTTGCGGTTGCTAACCAGCTGTACTGGACGGCCAACTCGACCTTTGACCAGGGTGGCTGTGGTGTTGTGAAAGCAACCCAGGATCTGGGCTATAACACTGCCGATGTTGTCGATGCCTTCAATACTGTCGGTGTCAATGCCGCTTGTGGGGTAGCACCACCAACGGGTGATACGCTGGAAAAAGGTAAGCCAATCAGTGGTCTTTCCGGTAACAGAAGTAGCGAGCTTCACTACACATTTACGGTTCCCGCTTCAGTCTCCAGCGCTTCTGTCAGTATTACTGGCGGATCTGGCGATGCAGACCTGTATGTGAAAGCCGGCAGCAAGCCCACCACGACATCCTGGGATTGCCGTCCTTATGTTGGTGGGAACAATGAAACCTGTAATGTCGCCGTTTCTTCTGGCCAGACTTACTACGTGATGCTGCGTGGCTACAGCAACTTCTCAGGTGTGACACTGAGCCTGAACTATTAAGCCGTTTTCAACGTAACCAACCAGAAGGGAGCCTAGTGCTCCCTTTTTCTTTGCTGACGATTGGATTGCGATGCGTAATTAAATTTCATTTTTGTGGTTTAATCTCTTTTTAGCCCTGTGATCTCCGCGATAAAAGCCTGCTTTTTTATCTCAATTTGGCAGAATCCTCAGCTGTGACTCAGTAAAATGCATCTTCTGTTCGCGATTTTAAGCAATTTTACCAGGGGTAATTGCCAGTCTGATACCGATGTTGCAACTACCTGTCCATTAACCTAATGAAAACAAAATAAAAAAATTGATGAAAAAGGAATACATGATTTATCACTGGTTTTTATATCAATCATCTGATTTCTGTCGATAAGCTGTTTTTATCAACTGATAAAATGAAATTTATAGCCACTTTTGTACCAGTAAACATGCAGAAAATGAGCGTAACAAATGGTGAATACGATCTGAGTAGCACGTCAGTAGTGCGCAAGCAGCTAAAGATGCGGCTTTGATCACGATTATTGGTTGTAAATAGACAACATTAATATTAATACAGTGAGATATTTTACTTAAAAGTTGATTTAATATGACGAATGACTGGTTATTTATGATGATTCTGGTCATATGGTCTTTTTGAATTGCCTATGTTGGCTTTTATCTCTGGTTAATGGTTCGGAGCGGCAGTGAAAGAACAATTTAATGTGCGCAATGCGGCAGCAGACACGTTTGCAATGGTGGTGTTCTGCTTTATCACTGGCATGATGATCGAAGTGTTTATCTCTGGGATGACCTTTCAGCAGTCGCTGGCCTCCCGGACACTGTCAATTCCGGTGAACATTGCCATTGCCTGGCCTTACGGTGTTTTTCGCGACTGGATGATCCGCCGCGGAGCAAAAGTGAGTCCGTCAGGCCGGATGAAGTTCGTCTCCGATATGCTGGCTTACGTGCTGTTTCAGTCACCTGTCTATGCCGCTATCCTTTGGTTTGTCGGGGCAGAGCCCGAGCAAATTATGACTGCGGTCGCGACGAATGCATTGGTGAGTGGTGTGCTGGGGGGTGTTTACGGTCAGTTTCTTGAAGTATGCCGCCGTATGTTCAGGGTCCCTGGTTACTACCAGCAGGCCTGAAACAGTGAGCTAAAACGTCTTTGATGAGAGGCAGTCCAACGGACTGCCTTTTTCGTTGTGATCGCTAGCGGCTCAAAGGGTGGCGCTGTTGTTTTTTAATGGCAATTTCAAGTTGCGGATGCGCAATACTGATATCGTGTGCCAGGAATTTACGCTTAATCCGGCTGTGAAGATCATGGGTTAAACTGAGCCGGTGGCCGGTTTCCGCGGCATAGGCCCGTACTTCAAAATTTTGCGCATCAGCGGTAATACTCAGGAAGAATACTTCGGGTTCAGGATTGTCCAGAACCAGCTCGCATTCATCCGCCGCTTCAAAGAGCAGTCGGGTGACCAACTCGGTATCGGCCAGATATTTCACACTAATGGCAATGGTGACCCGGGTAATGGAATCCGAGAGTGACCAGTTGACAAACTGCTCTGTCACAAAAGCTTTATTCGGAACGATGACTTCTTTTCTGTCCCAGTCGACGATAGTGGTTGCCCGCGTATTAATTTTTGCCACTATCCCGGTCAGATCGCGAATGGTGACCGTGTCACCAATCCGGATCGGCTTTTCAAATAAAATAATCAAGCCGGATATAAAGTTGGCGAAAATCTCCTGCAAGCCAAAACCCAAACCCACACCCAGTGCCGCAATCAGCCACTGCATTTTTGACCAGTCAAAACCGATCAATGCCGAACCGATAATGATGCCAAAGAAAATGGCCATATAGCGGGTCAGGGAGGTAATCGCATAGCCGGTGCCCGGACTCAGGCTGATATGCTGCAGTACCAGCAACTCCATTGCACCGGGTAAATCACGGGCCAGAATGGCCGTCAGCCAGAGTGCCAGGATCGCGAGCAGCACACTTTTCAGCGTGATGTGGCTGAGCTGTTCTATCCCGTCAATATTGGCATTGACATCCCAGAGGGTAATGTCTTCGAGGAAGCTGGTGGCCTGATATAAATCCGATGACAAGAGCGCAAGAATAAACAGATAAATCAGCAGTAATAGTGAGCGCAAAAGCCGCAGCGACTGCGCGCTGATGACATCTAAGTCGACTTCCGGCTCTTCAATTTCAATATGCAGCTCACTGCTGGAGGGTTCCTCTTTGCCCTCAAGCAATTCGGCTCTGCGTTGCGCTAGTATTTCCTGACGTTTTGCTTTGGCCCGCTCGAAAGCCAGTCTGCGTCGCTGAATCAGCATCAGTCTTTTGATCAGGTAATACACCAGGAGGGTAAATACCCCCAGGACGGCAGCATATTCGAGTTTGGACATTAGCTGTTGCGCCGAACCCAGATAGCCCATCAGTGCAAAATAGTTGAGTGCCTGCGGCAATAAAATCAACAGCCACCAGAATAAGTGATGGCCCAGATGTAAATGGCCTTGGGGTAAATCCCGGTACGTCATGGGAATACGCTCATTGGCCATTTTCCACAGAAAATAACTAACGGCTAAGTTACTGATAATGAAAGCAAGCCGGCCCAGCGTGGCGTTCACATCAATGTCGTTGTAATAGAAAGCAAAGTTCTGGATAACCATCATCGGCAGGTAGATCCAGATCAATCGGCGGTAATGGCCGAAACAGCGCATGACGAGGCTGGGCTGCCAGTCAAAATGCTTAATGAGCAGGCCGTCTGGCCGCACCAGTTCTCTCATGAAGCAGTACATGACCAGGGGCAATGGTAACGCCAGCGCCTGACCTAAATGATGGATAAAAGGCAGTTGCCAGAGCGCGCTTAACAGGGCGCCAACGACTGCCACAACCAGCGGAGCCGGCCAGGCAAACAGGCCAGAGCAGATGACATTGATCATACTGAAGCTGAATTTGTCTTTGGTCACTTTCCCGATGTACTGACTGGTTTCTTTCAGGTATTTCTTCCAGCGTGCACGACTCCAGCTGAGGGCGATGATCAGCAGGGCGACAATGATCAGACAGAAAGTCAGGAGCACAGGATCGGCGACCATCGGGATTTTGAGCAGTCCCAGCCACTGGGCTGGTGAAAAAAACCACTGTAATTTTTCCAGTGTGTCGCTGGCTAATTTCAGACTGAAAGCGTTGCTGTCCGGGGCCAGGAACAGCAAGCGTGCCGCTCTGTTTTTCAGGTTGTTGAGTGAGGAATTCAGTTTGTCATAGGCAACTTTTAAGGTGGCTTGCTGATAAATCAGAATATCGCTGCTGTCGATCAGCTTTTCTAACAAAGACAGATTATTCTGAATGAGTTCAGATTGCAGCGTTTGTTGTTCCTCTGACAGGTTTTTCTCTGGCGCGGACTTTGCGCTTTCTGTCAGATCTTCATATCGCTGCTGGTATTCATACTTACGGATCTGATTTTGAGCGATGTTATTGTCCAGCCCTGACATATCCGGCGGATCTGGCAGTCTCTTGAGCCGGGTACGCATGTTTTCACTGAAAGCCGGGCTGAGAGACAGCCACTCGGCCATGTTATTCAGATCCTCTGCCGTTTTTGCCACCTGTTCTGATTGCTGATCGGTTTTTTCCTGTTGCAACTGAACTTGATCCAGTTGATCGGACAGTGAAGATAACACACTGGCATAACGCCGGTTTTCTTCACTGAGTTGTTTCAGTTCAGGGGGAAGATCGACCAGCTCTTGTACCAGCTCATCGGTATCGACGGCAGATTGTTCGGCATCGGTTCTGAGCAGCCGGTTCAGCATCAATTGCAGATTGTTACGGTATGCTTGTCTGGCCTCTATTTCTACATTGACCAGCTGGAGCTTTTGTTTGCTGAGCGTGCGGCGATTATCACCTGTCAATTGTTCGGCTTCGAGGGCTGACAACTGAGTATCATAAAACTCATACTCAATGTTATGAACCAGCAAGAGCGGGTTATCACGATCTCTTTCCGCCTGCTTGCGGGCTTTATCGGCATTATCTATCTGCTGACGTAGCTGTTCGACCCGCTTGGGAAACGCATCCATACTGCGTTCTATGTCTTCAATCTCGTTGCGATAGTTATGTCGCTGTAATTCAAGCTGTTCTAACTTGTTGTCCTGCTCAGCGATTTCAAGGGTCAGCTGATCCTGACCCCATTGGCTGAAGTCTGGAAAGTTTGAGGCATTAAAGTCACTGATTTGCGTTTTTATAGTTTCCGTCTGCTCATTGAAGTTATCAAGCAGCTGCCGGTTCTTTTCAATTTGCGTTTTATAGGTTTCCGTTTTTTGCAACTGATCCTGTGCCTGAAGCAGTTTCTCCAGCAATTTCTCATTATCAGGTGTTGTCTCAAGCTCCTTGGCCAGCGCAATCTGTTTGTCCAGTGCTTCACTGTAATCGGACGTTTGCTGTGTGGCGGCGGCGGAATCTGGCTCTTCACTGGCGTAGCAGGGAAAGACGGTGATCAATAAGACGAACGAGAGTACGAATACGGTGAGATTGCGCATAGCGAAGTGGTAAGACTCAAATAAGAATTATCTTACAAGTGTAGAAATAAGCGTGTGTTAGGCCTAAGAAAAAACCGATTTGATCTTTTGATCATCGCTTAAGATAAGAAAGTACAACTAATTGGGAAAAAACCTTGACCCGATTAGCACAAGTCAGTAAATTAGCCGCCGTCGACGCGACAGGCGTTGGCAACAATTTGGTGAGGTGTCCGAGTGGCTGAAGGAGCACGCCTGGAAAGTGTGTATACGGCAACGTATCGAGGGTTCGAATCCCTCCCTCACCGCCACATTCAGGAGAGATGGCTGAGTGGTTGAAAGCACCGGTCTTGAAAACCGGCATACGTTAATAGCGTATCTAGGGTTCAAATCCCTATCTCTCCGCCATATTTGAAAGCCCCGACTAGGCGTCCCCGTCATTAGTCGGGGCTTTTTTATTTAGCTTCAGTGTGGGTTTTCCGGGATTTGAAAATCTCTCTATACCTTGTCTGGCTCCGCCACATTTGAAGAAACCGCTGAACTATCGGCGGTTTTTTTTCGCCTGAACCTTGGCAAAATGAGATAGGGTGAAGAAGCCTAGAAGGGTGCGGACGGCCAGTCTCAGCCGAGCGAAGCGAGACCACGTTGCCTTCAGGCAACGCCCGAAGGGGCGCGAGCTTGCGAGCGATAAATCCTTATCTCTCCGCCACATTTGAAAGTCCCGACTAGGCGTCCCCGTCATTAGTCAGGGCTTTTTTATTTAGCTTCAGCGTGGGTTTTCCGGGATTTGAAAATCCCTCTATACCTTGTCTGGCTCCGCCACATTCGAAGAAACCGCTGAACTATCAGCGGTTTCTTTTCGCCTGAACCTTGGCACAATGAGATAGGGTGAAGAAGCCTAGAAGGGTGCGGACGGCCAGTCTCAGCCGAGTGATAAACCCTGCTCCAGCTCGATGCAGATCAAACAAATCAGTCAGACGGAAATGCACGACCCTCCTTCTGAACTGTTTTACATTCATCCTCCTACTTGTCCAATGTTGATATCGATGCGGCTCACTTTATTGCCATATACCACACAGTGAATGTTGAGTCGTTCTATCTCAGAGTGAGCCTGCCTAAAAAGACAAACGTAAAAAATATTGACACTAATATTTCTGATAAAAATGTTTATACATGAAATGCCTTTATCAACTATCTAATTTAACTGGACAATTGAAATTTAATACTTAAGTTTACTACCAAACTAAACTTCCAGTGCTAAAAATAAGAAGGTCATTTTTTATATCACTTTATTGAGATCTTTAAGACAAAAAAGTATCAGAGATAAAATGCAGGGTTTATTGTAACGTCATGTTTTTAAAGAGTTAATTTTTGTTGTTTTTCACAGTGACTTTATTGTTTGTTATTTTTTTGACGTGAACTAAAGTTAACTTTATTAAAACGCTAATATAATAAAGAAAGGACGAGTAGGAATGTCTAGAAAATCATACACTAGATTGGCATTAGTGTCCGACGAGAGTATCCAGTCTTCTATTCTGAAAGAGTATTTGGTGAAGAAGCTTACCTTTTCTATAAGTTGTATCAAACTGGATGAAATCAGTAAGTTATCAGCCAGGCAAATTGAAGAAACTTTGTTCGTTTTAGATTCTGCCGGCGTGACATCAAAATTTAGTGAAAAGTATCTGAGCATCATGGCTGATAAAGAAGTGATACCTTCTGAAATTCTAATTAATGTGTGCACAGATATAAAAGTTGATGAGCTTAAGAAATGGCCGAATCTGGTGGGTGTTTTCTATACCAGTGACTCGCTTGAATTGTTATCTGAAGGGTTGTTAAAGATACAAAATGGGGAGTTATGGTTCAGCCGTAAGTTATGCCAGGAACTGATTTCTGAATACCGAAGCACGCAAGCCAATATACCTAAGATGAGCGTGGAATTAACGACGCGGGAAAAGGAAATTATGCAGTTGTTGGTGTCCGGCGCATCTAATTCACAAATTGCCGAGTCTTTATTCGTCAGTGAAAATACAGTGAAAACACATCTTCATAATGTGTTTAAAAAAATTAAAGTCAAGAACCGCCTGCAGGCGTTTATGTGGGCTAAGAATCATACATTCAATAGTTTATTATCATGAAATTTCGATATTTGATAATTGCCTGTCTGATCATTGTGTTGCCTGCTGTGAGTTCAGAAAAGGATGGATCGATTGAATCATCAAAACCGATTGAGAATGGACCTTCACTGGAGAATGATGAGCCGCTAGAAGTTCAGGACCGATTGGAAAGCTTAGATAGTTTGCGTGAAATTGATGGTGTAGTGATCGACAGAACAATGACTCGACTGGGTGAAGAGTTTTATTCTCTCTTTGCACAAAAGTTAGAAGATCAACTGGATGAGCTAAAAGAAAATATCTCGGTGAAAGAAAGGCCGACAGCCTTATCGGGCAGTATTATTACTGTATTTCATCGGCAGAACATCATATACAGAACGGCGTTATCTCCGGGAAGGCAGAATATTGAAGAGAAAACAGATCAGGCTGTTTCAGCGGTTAAGAATTATGTATTGAGATGGCGGATAGAAAGGTATTTAAAAGATACCTTCGATATTGACTACGACGAAATTTAAGAGGTCAGCACATGAAAGGGAAGGTATGTTGTTTATTGTTTATGAGTTTCTGGACAATTGATGTCTCAGCAACCGAACTGATATATACACCGGTGAACCCTAATTTTGGTGGAAGCCCATTAAATGGTAGTTATTTATTAGCGGGAGCCAATGCCATTAATGATTATAAACCGCCACAAGAAAACAGTTTGCTGGGTGAAGACGAAAGCAGTATACAAAGGCTGGCGGCGAACCTGGAGTCCCGTCTCATCGGCCAGTTACTTTCGGATGTCGGTAACGGCAATACAGGGCAACTCAGTACGGATGATTTCCTGTTGAATATCGTCGACAACAATGGTTCTTTGATGATTCAAGTCACGGATAAGGCAACAGGCGAAACATCCACGATTCAAGTTAGTGGCTTAGTGCCGGATATGTAAGGAGACAATCATGAGACTCATTGCCTTATTGTGTTCGGCATTAATTTTAGGTGGCTGCTCTCAGTCTATGAGTATTCCTGCCCCTAAAGATGAGCCAACACTGATGCCACGAGGGGCGACTTATTTAGATTTAACCTCTTTGCCTTTACCCCGAGGCCCGGTTTATGTGTCGGTTTATGATTTCCGGGATCAAACCGGTCAGTATAAACCTCAGCCGAACAGTAACTTCTCTACTGCTGTACCGCAAGGCGGGGCGGCTATGTTAACAACCGCATTACTCAATTCTAAGTGGTTCATTCCCTTAGAGCGAGAAGGGTTACAGAACTTACTGACAGAACGTAAGATTATTCGTGCTGCGCAGAGTAAACACGAGACACCGAAAAATCATGGTAATCATCTTCCCTCTTTGATGGCAGCCAATATCATGGTTGAAGGCGGGATTATTGCTTACGATACCAATATTCAGACCGGCGGCGCGGGTGCGAGATACTTGGGGATCGGGTTATCTTCTCAGTACCGGACTGATCAGGTCACGGTGAATGTCAGGGCGGTGGATATTCGCAGTGGCCGTATTTTGCTCAGTGTGACAACCAGTAAGACAATCCTGTCTCAGGAGCTGCAAACCGGTATTTTTAAATTTATAGATTATAAAGATCTTTTAGAGGCTGAATTGGGCATCACAACAAATGAACCTGTAAATGTTGCTGTTATGTCGGCGATAGATTCTGCAGTCATACAAATGGTTGTCGATGGGATAAAGACAAATCTGTGGAAACTTAGAAATCCTTCAGATATGTCTAATCCTGTGATTCAGAAATATTCAGGCACCACTCAGCCGATTATTTAGTCGTTAGAGGCATTGTATTTCTTTTTCTCCAGGCCTTTTTTTGCTGTCTATGGCAATCATCTTGTTCGGGTGATTGCCTTTTTTTGTTTGATATGTATTTATTTTCGAAAACAAATATAGCCATTCATTTTCTTGTTCTTCTTTTCATGGGTTTAACTGCTAGTTGTTATCTATGTATTTGATTTTTAAGTTTTGTTCTCATGTCTTTAACTGTTTTTATAGTCATAAAGTGCTAGCAAAAAAATAGATATAATCATCATAAAGTTCATAGGAAATAGACAAATAAATACCATACTGAAATTACAAACAAGACAAGGTGATTTCGAGGGTTGCAGCAATGAAGTATCAAGCTTTTAAGTATTCGAATGCAGTAGCCTTATTGGGTGTTATTTTAAGTTTTTCCGCGTTCTCAAGTGATTTGGCAAAAAATGAATTAAGTCGAGTTTCTGAATTGTCTGATGACTTTAATAATGCGGCAAAAGTTGAATTAATAAATGCATATGACAGTTCAGCGAAAATTAACCAAACGCATTTATTTGGCTCAGGTAACAAAGCATTAGTCAGACAGTCAGGCTATAACAATAATGCCAATATTGATCAGATTGGCGGGGGGAACCTCTCTTATATCGAACAAAATGGTAATGATAATTATGCTGCCATTTATCAGGCCGGGTGGAATAACGAAGGCGCAATTATACAAAATGGCAACCAGAATCGTGCGGTACTTTCCCAAGCGGGAATAGGGCTTAGCGAAACCATCAACCAGGATGGTGATGGCAATGTGGCTTACGTCATTGACAAGCCAAATGTGAATTACTCTGGTTTTAATATTAATCAATCGGGTAATGAGCAAATACTAATCGTCAACGGAATGAATAAACAAATTACAGTCCATTAACACAATGTAAGGAATATCACATGAAAAAGTTAGCTCTGGTAATTTCTGCGCTGTTGGTCTCTGGTGGTGCACTGGCGGTAGATAACGAAGCTGATGTGAGTATTACAGGTTACAGTGATAACAATGATGTGTGGATTTATCAGGAATCTCCAGGAAGCTGGGGTAATGAAGCAGTGGTCGATATCAGCGGTGGTTCCGATGATAACGAAATCGACATTGAACAAGATGGTTCCGGCAACTACGGTAAAGTTGAAGTAGCCGACGACTCAGAAGATAACGAGTTGGAAGTGCTGCAAGACGGTGACGATAACACGGGTCGAATCAGCCTGGATGATCATGCCGATGATAACCATGTTGTTCTGAACCAAGATGGTGATGACAATACCGCCGATGTGGATATCGAAGGTGGTGATGATAACCGTGTTGATGTTGATCAGTATGGCGATGACAACAAAGTGTATGTGGACATCAAAGGCTACGGCGCTGATCACAACGACGTCTATATCGACCAGTACTCAGATGATGCCCGTGTCTACGGTAAAATCCTGGGTGACTCTCGTTACAATGAAGTGGACATCGAACAGACTCGCGCTGATACAGCCACCTTTTATATCAGTAACTCGTCTAATAACGAAGTTGATATCCAGCAGTTCTGATAACGTTATTGAAATAAAGTTGAATGATTAATTATGCTTAACTCTATGATCAATAAAGCGGCGATTATCGCCGCTTTCTGTTTTTATCCATCGCTGGCGATAAGCCAGACCGAAAAGCCATTTGATCTCAGCTGCAGTTTGGACGGGGATTCAGTGACAATCATGATGAGGTCTGAAGGTGGCGATCGCGTTGCCTATTCACTGGTTTCAGGCAACGGGAATAAAATGCGCTCTGCTGTCAGTGGTTCCAGCACATCGAGAATGTCGCTCAATAAAGCCCAATTTCCTGTCAGTATCACAGTTGATACCGCGGGAAAAACCTCTGTCCTGGCAGTGTCCGACGACTGCCAAATCACACACCAGACACCTCACGCCTGAGGTGTCTCATTCCCGATAGCATCTTAGGTGACCTTGTAGTAAGGTGCGCCTCCCGGATGAGCGCATGGATCATGGCGTTAGCGTTTGGTTTATCGCATCGGAATACCCAGGCTGAGTTTGCCCGGTCTGTGGCTATGTGCGAAAGTGCACAGAATGTTATGACTTTACGTTTTAAGCTCTCATTCCGATTTCAATATTGTTATTATGTGAGGCTGGTTCCGATTGTTGCACTTGTATTCAGCCTGATTAGAATAGCTTGTGAAAGACAAAATCCGGCAGGGAGCAGGCTGTCAGCTCATAGAAAAGCTCGCTCATGTACCCGCAATACTGGTGCCAGAGGGATCGCGTCAGCAAGATCGCAGAGAAACATTTACGCTCGGGCGCTGTATGCGTCGCTGGTTTCTGGCGCGATGAAAATTTTGATCACTATTTCTTGACTGTGTAGCAGTAACAACATTAATGCTTGGTTAATACTATGTATATTCAGAAAGTTATGCCCAATCGTGATGACGTCCGAGGGATCCTCAGCGCGTCCGATGATTATATGTATAGTCTGTACCCGCCTGAGACGAACAATCTGGAGAGTGAGGAATCCCTCATGAAGGACAATGTTCATCTGGTCGGCGCCTTTGTACGCGGCGCGTTAGCCGGTATTGGGGCGGTGAAAATGATGGATGATGACGGGCAGTACGGCGAAATCAAGCGTATGTTTGTACTGGATAATTACCGCGGTCTGGGGATATCCCGGCAAATTATGGATGCTTTGCATCAGTACCTGAAGCACAATGGAGTCAGCATTGCCCGTCTGGAAACCGGTGTGAATCAGCCTGAATCCATTGGTTTATATCAGACCCTGGGCTATCGGGTTTGTGAGCCTTACGGTCAGTATCAGTCGCACCCGCTCAGTATTTTCATGGAACTCGACCTGAATTCACTGGACGGTTAGTCGTTCTGATGTCGAATGATGGTCACAGCGCTTGCCAATCGGGGCTGTGACCTTTTTATTACCATGAAATGATCCGGAAAAAGCCGGATACGTCTTTTACTCCAGCAAGCAAAAACATATTGATGCCGATGATAACCGCATTTAGTTTGCGGGTTGTGATGGGCATAAAATATCCCCAAAAGGGTACGAATCAGTCCCCCATCTGTATTTCTTCTGTGAAAAGTGAGAGTTAGCGCAATCAATCAGGTTTAGAACCTTGAACTGCTTCTCAATTGCCGTAATGCTACAACGCTGTGTGCAACTTGACTCAGTGCATTGGTGTGTTGATAACTTAATGAGTGGAAATGAGTCCGCTTTTCAGCCTGTTGTCATGGTCCCGAGCGTCACCTGGTGCCATTTCTGCGAACGGTTGCACCTGTCTAAACACCGTATCAATTTGTTCAAGGACGATCATGCTTATTAAACGGCCAGGCTCCCGGTATCAACTGAGTCCATTTACTACACAAGACTATTCATTGCTCATGGACTGGGTAACGGATGAGGAGTTTAATTTACTTTGGGGAGGGCCTGTGTATCAGTTTCCTCTGACCATAGAACAGATTAAGAAACATATTGCCCACCCCGAAGTTCATCCCTATTTATTTCAGGTCGAGGATCAGCCAAAAGGCTATATTGAGTTATACCAGTCATCGCCCAAACACTGCCGGATTTGTCGCGTCTTAGTGGCAGATGAATCGGACCGCGGCAAGGGTTATGGCCGGAAGTTACTGGATATGGCAGTGGAAAAAGCAGGGTCTGAATTCGGGGCCGAGGTGGTATCACTGGCAGTGTTTGAGCACAATTTTCGTGCAGTCAACTGTTATCGCGGGATGGGCTTTGAAACGTATCAGGCAGATAGGGCCACCCGTGTTTTCAATGGTGAACCCTGGACTTTGCTGCAAATGAAGAAGTTATTGTAACTATCCGGTTCGGCTTGCAGACACACTCAGTGCTACGCTCAATAAAGAATGACTGAATACGTTTTTGGTTGCGGAGCCAAAGTGCCCAGAGCGGGAGATTGGCTCAGCAGCCTGCTTTGCTGCCCAACGATGAGGTATGCCCATGAGCTTGGAACAATTCAAATATGTCAGCTATATCGCGGCAAAAGACACTGATGTCTGGAACGCTTTGCTGGATCCGAAAATGACCCAGCAATATTGGGGGCATGTGAATGAATCTGACTGGAAAGTGGGCAGTCGGTGGGCGCATATTCGGGCTGATGGCTCCGAAGTTGAAGATGTGACGGGAAAAGTACTCTTGATTCACCCGCCTCACCATTTAGTGCTGAGCTGGCAGGAAACCGGTGGACATCATGGCGTGATGCATTCATCTCAGGTGAGTGTTGCGCTGGAAAACCTGGGGGAAGATACCCGAATCACAGTGATCCACAGTGATTTACAATCGGGTTCGCTGAGTTATCAGGATGTCAGTGAGGGCTGGCCTGCGGTGATCAGCAATTTAAAAACCTTGCTGGAAACGGGCCATGTGATGGCCAGTGATATCTGGTCAGCCAATTAGATTTCGGTTACTGGCGCTTGGTAAACCCTTGGGAGGCATCTGGAGCCGGGTGTTCCAGGTTGGTGATTGGGTATGGGTGCTCCGCTTTGAATTGCTGTTTCATCTCATACATTGCAAAATCTGCCTCCTGCAACAGTTCGGACAGGCTCTTACTGCCCGGGGTGTACACGCTCAGGCCAATACTGGCCGACAGCGATAACTCACGATGGCGGAGCTGAATGGGGATTTTGAGCACGTGGTCCAGTGTGTTCATCAGAAAGTTCGACACATACGCCTGATTGACGGACTGAGGGAAAACCTGGATCACCGCAAATTCATCTCCTCCCATCCGGGCGACATACATGCCATCGTGTGTCAGGTTATCAAGTCGCCGCGCGACTGTTTTTAACAGTTGGTCTCCGGCACCATGTCCCAGCGTATCATTGACCTCTTTAAACCCGTTCAGGTCGATCAGGAAAAACGCAAAATCTTTGCCGCCTTTCTCCAGATCCTTTAACTTCCGGTTGAGCCAAAGCCGGTTATGGATACCGGTTAATGAGTCATACATTGCCAGCTGATGATGTGTTTTTGACTCTTTCATCAGCAAATAAATCATCATGACACCGATCAGCAAGGTGGAAAACAGGGATGCATGAATCAGCCAGCGCAGAGAAATAAACTTGTCTAGTTTTGAGCGCAACACATTGTTGGTAAAGAGGAATGTTTTCAATGCATAGTTCATCAACTGATCGTAGTTATCTTTGATTGTCAGGGTCAGCTCAGCCACATTCTGTGGGGTGAGCTGTTGCAGCGAAGCTTCATAGCCTTTCACGATCTGATAGTGATGGTTGAACGACTGCAATGAGCCAAATGTGCTGTGAAGGCGGTTCACCTGACTGTTGACCTGAATGGAATTAAAGCGGCTGAGCAGTATTTCATACTGGAGTAAGACATCGTTATGATCTGCACGCCCGGCCTCATAGCGCTGAAGCTGGTAAATGAATTCATTGTATTCATCACCCAGTTGCATCATGAACCAACTGGCCAGATTCTGATCTTTACTGACAGACTCTGCGTTGGATTCCAGAGAACTCACAGACACAAAAGTAAATACAATCAGCAGGGGAGCTGCAAAAAAAAGCAGCTTTTTCATCAAGGGCATCCCGGCTAAGTGAAAAATTTTTAATGATTTCAGAGATAACACGTCATGGCACCACGTTAATTTCGTTGATCTGCCAGACCATTTTTTCTAGAAAGCCCTTATCAATGAGGTTCGGGTACGTATCCAGTGCAAAAACAAGCCAGAAGGGGCCGTAATCACGTACGCGCATCCATTCATCATTGTGACGTACCGCCAGTACAGGTTGATAGGTTTCCATATCTTGCCAGTTTAACTCAGCGGTAAATTGATTCAGGGCCGTCAAATGTATGGTGCCGGGTTTGAGTTGATAGTGCGTTAACAGCGTTTGCAGGTTAACGCCGGAAAATGTTGCCTTGCCATTGACCCAGGGCATGGAGGTAGTGACGGATTGCTGGGGGAAACTGGCGATATCATCCCGCGTCAGGCGGACTTCGATGGGGGCATTTTCCGCTGATTGTCCTTTTAATGTTAACGGGGGTGGCGTGAGAGCAAAAACAGGAAAAACAGCCGCAAGACCTGCAAACAGCAAGCCTGTGATGAGGACATGATGATAAAGCGGTGAAACAAGCTTCCGGAAAATCACATATCCCTCATTGTTGTGTGTGATTTGTGTGTAAATACAAAGATAGCTATATAAAAGCGCAAAGCAATACTTTTCTCTTATCAATGGAAATGATGCAATTATTTCATTTTTAAATCGTATTTGGTGATTATTGCTGAAAAAGTCCCATCAATGGTTTTTTATAGTTCAGTTATGAATATTTACAGAATTTATCTATGCGTTGCAGCATGATTCCTGTTCTCAATGTGGATAAACAGAAGCAGTTGCATATATGAAGTACCTACTTTGGTTTATTTTTTATCCCGGAAAGTCAGGCATAAATGCCCGCATTTTCAGGCGAGATCTGCCTTGACTCTACCGTGATTGATGACGTTTTCGGCGGTGTATGATCGATGCATTTTGCAAGCTGGTTCTTTCTTAAAGTAACGGACTGAACATATAAAAGCATTGTTCAAGAAATTTGTGTCCTAAAGAACGCTGGCGCCATTTTGCCGGATCAATCCGGGTGGCATGTTTTATATACTCTTGCTGTAATTGTGCTAATTGCGCTGTGAATAAGGGATTATCGACCGCTAGTGTCACTTCGAAATTCAGCCACAGACTCCGCATGTCCAGATTGACTGTGCCGATCAGGCAGTGGGTGTCGTCAACAACAACCGATTTTGTATGCAGCAGGCCGCCGTTAAAACGGTGAATCAAGACACCGGCATTGAGCAACTCAGCAAAAAACGAGCGGCTGGCCCATTCGACCATGACAGAATCGTTTTTGGCCGGAATGACAATATGCACCTCTATGCCACGTTCTGCTGCACTGATCAGCGCATGCAATAAATGCTCGCTGGGTACAAAGTAGGGGGTCGTGATGACAAGGCGCTCTCTGGCCTGATAAATACTGATCAGCAGGACCTGATGAATGATTTCATCCGGCATGCCGGGGCCGGACGGAATCACCTGGATCATGTCCATATCGCCGTCTGCAGGGGTGGCATCGCATTCAGGTACAGGGGGCAGGTAGCGTTGTCCGGTTTCAACTTCCCAGTCCCAGGCCTGAATACAATTGAGCACTGAGACGGCAGGTCCTGTGACTCGTACCATCACATCGATCCATTGACCGACACCGGCATCTGTTTTGAAAAATGCGGGATCGACCAGATTCATTGAACCTGTGTAGGCAATCTGCGCATCAATGACAACAATTTTACGGTGCTGGCGGATATCCAACCTTCTCAGGAACATACGCAGCGGACTGACAGCCAGCGCTTCTGTTAATTCAATCCCGGCATGTTGCATTAATCGCGGCCAGTGAGAGCGAAAGAAACGCATACTGCCGGCGGAATCGAGCAGTAATCTGACTTTTACCCCCCGTTTAGCTGCAAGAATCAGTGCGGTCGCCACTTCGTCGGCCAGGCCACCCGGGTGCCAGATATAAAATTCCAGATGAATCGCGCGATGGGCTTGTTGGATGTCTGAAATCAGTGAACGCAGCACCGCTTGCGGGGTGTTTTGTAATGTCATGCTGTTCCCGACTAACGCCGGGATACCCAGGCGGTTCCGGCACAGGTCGTGAATCGGTTTGGTATGCAGCTTCATCAGCTGAGGCTGGTGACCGGGACAGTTATATAACTGTTTGAACCAGCTGGCAAAAGGTTCAAACATTTCTTCGGCACGCAATGCCCGTTTTTTGCCAAGATTGAGCTCGCCAAACAAGAGGTAGGCAATAATGCCACCAATCGGAATGATGTAGATAATCATCAGCCATGCCAGTGACACACCCACCACACGACGTTTGAATACCACCCGCATCGTCACAGCCGCAATGGCCACCCAGTAGGTGAACAGGCTGAGCCAGGCTAAGACTTGATAAACGTGATCCATAAAAGCGGCTTGTCTCTTTCTATATGCATACCTGTGCTCTATTTTGCACCCGAATCTCAGTAAAACATAGGCTTAAGCGAAAAGTTGACACAGTTTTTAATGTAGTTTGTATCAATAGTGAAGGCATTTTAGGCTGAAGAATGTCTTATCTTGTAAAAGCCTCCTTGTTATTTGAGTATCGCGTATGGCGAACAGAGCGCAATTCAGCTCCCGGATAGGCTTTATTCTGGCCGCGGCTGGCTCCGCGGTCGGTCTGGGCAATATCTGGGGCTTTCCGACTCAGGCAGCCAGCAATGGCGGCGCCGTCTTTCTGATGGTGTATTTACTGATGGTGTTTGCACTGGCTTATCCCTTACTGGTGGCCGAGCTGACCATAGGCCGCTATGGCAATGCCGATCCCATCACTTCACTGCGGAAAGTCTGGCCGCAGCAGAAAGCCCTGATGGGGTTGGTCGGGCTGGCGGGCATGATTGCAGTGTCGCTGATACTGAGTTTCTACGCGATTGTTGCCGGCTGGCTGCTGGGATATTTGCTGGCACCGATTTGTGAGGCGGCAGGGCTGGTTTCACTGGCTCACTGGCTGGAAACCTTTAGCAGCGGCCGCAACCTGGTACTCATGCTGATCTTTATGTGGCTGACTGTCATGGTCGTCAGGAGCGGCGTCGCCGATGGGATCGAAAAATGGTCCACCCGTCTGATGCCTGTTCTGCTGCTGCTGTTCGTGGTTATGGTGATCTATATATTGACGCAGGACGGTGCCTGGGCGGGTCTGAGGTTGTATCTGGTGCCGGATTTCAGCCATCTGTCGCCCAAGTTAATTGTGAGTGCGATGGGGCAGGCGTTTTTCTCTCTGTCTCTGGGGGTGTGCACCATGATGGTGTACGGCTCGTACCTGAGTAAGTCGGCGAATTTACCGAAAACAGCGGCGCAGGTTGCACTGCTCGATACGGGGGTCGCCTTTATTGCCGGCATGTTGATCCTCCCGGCGATGTTTGTAGCTCAGCATAACGGGGTTGTGATTTATGACGAAAGCGGGGCATTACTGGCGTCAGATACACTGGTCTTCAGCGTGCTGCCAACCATGTTCGACACCATGGGGCCGGTGGGCATGATTGTCGGCATTCTGTTTTTTGTACTGATGATCATTGCGGCGCTGACTTCTTCCATTTCTATGCTGGAGGTGCCTGTGTCTTGTGCCATTGAAGAGCTGAACCTGAAGCGGCATACCGCTGTTTGGTGGATAGGTGGCTTCATCTGTGTCATCTCGGCGGTCATTGTCTTTAATTTTGACGCTTTGTTCGGCCGGGTCGTGATCATGACCACAGCCTATGCACAGCCGATCATCGGCATGATTTTCGCGCTGCTGGTGGGATGGATCTGGCACAGAGACAAAGTGTTGCAAGAAATCCGCAAAGGCTATCCGGCCGTTGAGTCCAGTCTGTTCTGGCGGATCTGGCCCTGGTATGTGCGCATTGTCTGTCCGGTACTCATGCTCCTGGTTTTTTTCGTCCAGTAACGGATGATGTCACAAGGCTGGCGTCAGGCAGCAGAGCGGGTATACTGCCGCTTTCCTGAGTCAACTGAACGGCGAACCATGTTTACACTGCTGCATCAAACCCCGGATTTCCTCGTTATTTGCAAACATGCGGGCGTGAGTGTGCATAAAGATGACAATGATCAGCCATTGTTGGCAGATGTCGCTGCGGCAACCGGTGATCAACAGCTGTATCTGATCCACCGTCTCGATAAGATGACCTCCGGCATTTTGCTGCTGGGCCGTCACGCCAAAGCTGCCGCCGAGTTATCGGGTAATTTTGCCCGTCGTGAAGTACAGAAGTTTTATCTCGCAATCAGCAGCAAGAAACCCAAAAAGAAGCAGGGCACAGTGATTGGTGATATGAGCCGTTCACGTCGTCGCAGCTGGAAACTGGAGACGACACGAGAGAATCCGGCCATTACCCAGTTTATTTCAACCGCTGCCGGCGATGGCCGCCGGCTGTTTCTGTGTAAACCCTGTACAGGGAAAACCCATCAAATCCGGGTGGCGCTGAAAAGTGTCGGTGCCGGTATTACCGGTGATGACATTTATGGCCAGGAAGCAGCCGACCGGGGATATTTACACGCATTTGCTCTGCAGTTTACCTTTCAGGGGCAAGTCTATTGCTTTATTTGTCCGCCTGAACAAGGCGAGTTATGGCAAGGGGCGCAAGTGCAGACCGCCCTGGCCGGGTGGTCAGCCCCCTGGGACATTCACTGGCCTTCGTTACCTTCAGGGCTGGTTAAACCGCGTGTTGACTAACGCTATTACTGCTATTCACTGAGATTTATTATTCATTCCATACGGGTGATCCATGGACGCTTCTGCTTTACCTCTGTTCTGTCAACATTTGCTGTCGCAACTGGCTTCTCCGCCTCATGAAGTGCGTCGGTTATTTCATGGTCGCGGCCGGCGCTGGGCCGGACTGGAGCAACTGACGGCCGACTGGCTTGACGGGCAGGTACAGATATCCCTGTTTAAAGAACAGGATGCTGACTTTCTGGCTGCGTTGACAGCTGCACTTCACGAGCTGGTACAAACGGACATTTGGCAGCGCTCGGGTGCAGTCTCGCTGTTGGTGCAGCACCGTGACCGTTTCGGCTCACCCATGGAAGTGATCTGGGGAGAGCTGCAAACCTGGCAGCAAGTGACGGAAAATGGCCTTAAGTTTCAACTCGACTTGGGCCAGAAGCAAAATAACGGCCTGTTTCTGGACATGCGCTATGGT
Organism: Photobacterium sp. TLY01; assembly: GCF_021432065.1. Lineage (NCBI taxonomy): Bacteria > Pseudomonadati > Pseudomonadota > Gammaproteobacteria > Vibrionales > Vibrionaceae > Photobacterium > Photobacterium sp. TLY01. Next base: position 2,076,193 of record NZ_CP090364.1, on the reverse strand, counting down.
CGTCGGTGGGTCATGGATCAGGCGAAAGGCAGCAAAGTGCTTAATTTGTTTGCCTATACGTGCGGGTTTTCAGTTGCCGCCATTGCCGGTGGTGCGGCGCACGTGGTGAATCTGGATATGGCTAAAGCGGCTTTGGCGCGCGGCCGGGATAATCACCGGCTGAACGGCCACGATCTGAACCAGGTCAGCTTTTTAGGGCACGATATCTTTAAAACCTGGGGCAAACTGAAAAAGCATGGACCGTATGATCTGATTATTATTGACCCGCCGTCATTCCAGAAAGGCAGTTTCGCACTCACGACAGATTACGCCAAAATCCTGCGCCGCCTACCGGATATGCTGGCCGCCGATGGTAAGGTACTGGCGTGTGTCAATTCACCAGCCGTGTCCCCCCAGTTTCTGATTGATGGCATGGCAGGCGAAGCGCCTGAACTGAAGTTCATCGAGCGGCTTGATAATCCGCCTGAGTTTGAAGATCTGGACCATGACAGCGCGCTGAAGGCTATGGTGTTTGCCCGATAAATAAAAATGCCGGAGGATCTCTCCGGCATTTTTATCGTAGCTCATTTTTCTGCCTGGCAAAGGGTCAGGAGCCGGGCGCCACAATCTGGGCACAGAATTGTGCGTTGATTGGCTGCTGCACCACAGGTCTGCCCCGCATATCCAGGATCTGAATCAGATAACCCAATCCTTCGCTGACCATAGGGGTCAGTTCCGGGTTACTGCAGAAGTTTGCTGCTGCTGCCTGCGCAGCTTGGGTCGGGGCCACTTTACCGCCACCGCCGTAGAGAATGGTGATTTCAACGATATTCTGCTGCGCTTTGGCTTTCATGATCTGATACTGATCAATCTTGGGGTAAGGCGCTTTAGAGTTAATGACCGCTGCCCGGCGCTCTGCAAGTTCGTTGGTCAGATCTTCCTGCGATTTAGCACAACCGGTAAGAACAACCGCAGCCATGACGGCGGCAAACAGGGCCTTGATGGATGCTCGATTCATCATCATCAGGCCGGCAGTACTTTTTTGAAGGGCTTCACGATGACCTTGTCATACACTCCGGCTTCAATGTAAGGATCTGCATCAGCCCAGGCTTTTGCTTCTTCCAGTGAGCCAAACTCGGCGATGACGGTAGAGCCGGTAAAACCAGCTTCACCCGGATTGTCGCTGTCAATGGCGGGCATAGGTCCGGCAACCAGCAGACGACCTTCATCCTGCAGGGCTTTGAGGCGAGCCAGGTGATTTTCGCGAACGCTCAGACGGCGCTCCAGACTGTTTTCAACATCTTGAGAAAAAATGACGTACCACATGCGTTCTGTCTCCCTGTACTTGTGGTGGAATGCAGCCGTTATCATAGCGGAATGAAAAAGCCCCAACCAGCGGTCAGGGCGGATAAATCAGGCTTTCTTGATCGGACGAGGCCGGCCATTGGCATCAATGGCGACATAATTAAAAGTGGCTTCACTGACTTTGTAACGCTCGCCAATCCCGTCATTGCCAACGGGCTTGACCCACACTTCCATGGCCACAGAGAGCGATGTATTCCCGATACGGTTACATTCGCCATAACAGCACACCACATCACCCACACCAACCGGTGCTTTAAACACAATGTTGTCGACAGAGACGGTAACCACTTTACCGCGCGAGATTTCCTTTGCCAGAATGGCGCCGGCCAGGTCGAGCTGGGACATGATCCAGCCACCAAAAATATCGCCATTTGCATTGGTATCAGCAGGCATGGCTAAAGTGCGAAGTAATAACTGGCCTCGAGGGACATTATTTTCTGAATTCATCATAAATCATGTGTTGGGAAGATGTATTCATATGGTCATCAATATTGCGGTAGCTTGCAAGCAGAAAGCGCCTGGTCTGACCCAGGTCTGATGGAACTTTGAACGAAAATCGGATCCAAAGCGGCAGAAAATAAAAAAGGCTGTCAACTGACAGCCTTTTGGGATTGCAGAAGCAGCAGTTTATGCTTCGTTCTGTGTTGCCATGCGCACGTCTTCTTTCTGCTCGTCAGAGATCAGACTGTCCACAATCACAGCACAGGCAGCATCACCTGTGATATTCAGTGCAGTACGGATCATGTCGAAGATACGATCCAGCGCAAACAGCAGAGGCAGACCTTCGATAGGAATACCAGCCGACAGCAAAACAGCCACGACCAGGAATGAAGGGCCAGGTACGCCTGCCTGACCTACGGCGCCCAGTGTGGACGTGACGATGATGGCGATATACGCGCTCATAGACAGGTCAACATTGAACAGCTGGGCAAAGAAAATAGCGACCAGACCATAATAAATAGCGTTACCGCTCATATTGATGGTTGCACCAAGCGGCAATACGAAAGCCGCTGTGCTGTTTTTCACTTTCAGCTCTTCTTCACAAGTTTCCATGGTCACAGGCAAAGTTGCCATGGAAGACGCAGTCGACAGTGCAACCGCCTGAGGCTTCTTCATTGCAGCCAGGAACTTGATTGGCGATGTCTTGCTGAAGCATTTGATCATCAGCGGGTAGAACACGAAGCCGTACACCAGGATGGCAGCGATGTAGACAACAAACAGCTTGAACACCACCATCAGGGCATCAAAGCCAAACGTACCTACGGCATCAGCCATCAGGCCGAATACGCCGATAGGCGCGATCTTCATGACCACATTGATCATCCAGACCATCGCATCAACGATGGAATTCACACCGTTGATCAGCGGGTCACGGCGTTCCTTTTCCAGTTTGGAAACGGCGAGACCGAAGAACATGCAGAACACCAGAATTTGCAGGATGTTTGCTTCATTCAGGGATTGGAAAATGTTGGTTGGGATCATACCCAAAATAGTTGCCCAGAACGAAGGCAGGTCACCTTTGTCAGCATAAGTGTTTGCGAACATACCCTGAACGCCGCTCAGGTCGACACCCATGCCAGGCTGGAACACTTCGCCCATAAACAGTGCCAGTGCAACGGCAACCGCGGACGTCAGGCCAAAGAAACCCAGAGTCACCAGGCCGATCTTACCGGCTGACTGGCTGCTACCCAGACCGGCGGCGCCAGAGATGATAGCTACAGCAACCAGAGGGATTACCAGCATTTTAATCAGGTGGATGAAAATGCTGCCCAGCGGCGCAAACATGCTCGCCGAATGCCCCATCATCGCACCAGCCAATGTACCTAAGCACATGGCAATGACAACCTGTACGCCAATGTTGCTAAGTAGTCCTTGTTGTTTTAGCACCTTGAACACCTTTTATTGTGGAAGTTGTTAATTGATGAAAGACTTATGTTTCGTAAATGTTGATTAATTTGAGTCAATATTTTGCGGGTTAAGGTTTTACAGCAGAATAATGCGATAATCAATGCTGTAATGCATTACTTTCTACCTCCGTTACGCTTTCAGGCAATTTATCTTCAGCTGGCGTGTGGGGTTATGCATTAGGTTTTTTATGGGGTGAGGATGTGGATGTAATGGTTCTGTTAACAAAAAGGCCCCGGCATGTAACGACGCCAGGGCTTGGTTTGGGGAAGGGATAAATCAGCTTCTGGTGGCTTGTTTCATGCTGTGGATGAATTGTCCTAATGCATCAAGCAAAGCGTCTGGGTTTTCTCTGTGCTGCTCAATAATCTTGACCACAGCAGAACCGGATATCGCACCCGCGGCACCAGCCTTGATCGCATCAGACACCTGAGCCGGCTCTGAGATACCAAAACCGAGCAGCGCAGGCGGCGCCTCATACTCGGCCAAAGAGGCCAGCAGATGGTCAATGGGCATACCTGCTTTGGTTTCTGCCCCTGTCACACCGGCGCGTGACAGCAGATAGGTATATCCGCCGCCATATTCCGCCACGGTTTTCAGTGTGCTCGCCGTGGCGTTTGGTGGGGCGATGAAAATCGGATGAATCCCGTATTTCTCTGCGGCCTGACGGAATTCTGCGGATTCATTCACCGGCACATCGGCGACCAGCACAGAGTCCACGCCCGCTTCCTGACAACGACGGTAAAAATGATCAATACCGCCCGCAAACACCAGATTGGCATACATCAGCAGTCCGATCGGTAGTTCAGGATATTTAGCACGCACCTGTTTTAACAGGTCAAAACAGGTATCTGGCGTGGTGCCGGCTTCCAGCGCACGAATCGTTGCGCCCTGAATGGTCGGGCCATCGGCCAGCGGGTCTGAAAACGGAATGCCCAGTTCAAGGGCATCGGCGCCGGATTCAACTAAGGTATCAATGATCTGTAAAGAGAGTGCCGGACTCGGATCGCCCAGAGTCACAAAAGGAACAAAAGCGCCTTCCTGTTTGGCCGCTAAACGGCTGAATAATGCTTGATAACGGTCCATTACAGGGCTCCCTTTTCATCCAGAATCTTATGTACGGTAAAGATATCTTTGTCACCCCGGCCAGACAGGTTCACCACCAGAAGCTGTTCCTTTTCCGGCTCCTCTTTGATCAGCTTGAGTGCATAAGCCAGGGCGTGTGCTGACTCAAGTGCCGGAATGATGCCTTCATGGCGGGCCAGGGCCTGAAACGCATCCAGTGCCTCATCGTCAGTCACTGAACCGTATTCCGCACGGCCGGTGGCATTGAGATGCGCATGCTGAGGACCAACGGACGGAAAGTCCAAACCGGCAGAGATGGAATAAGATTCCTCCACCTGACCATGTTCATCCTGCATTAACGGGGCTTTCATACCGAAGAAAATCCCCAGCTTACCGTGTTTGAGCGGCGCGCCGTGCATATGGGTATCCAGGCCCAAGCCGGCAGGCTCTACGCCAATCAGTTTCACCTCAGTGTCTTCGATAAAATCGGCAAACATACCGATGGCGTTTGAACCGCCGCCGACACAGGCGATCACCGCATCCGGCAGACGGCCTTCTTTATCGAGTATCTGCGCCTTGGTTTCCTCGCCGATAATGCGCTGGAATTCACGGACTATGGTCGGGAAAGGGTGCGGACCTGCGGCTGTGCCCAGCAGGTAGTGCGCCTTGTCGTACGTTGCTGACCAGTCACGCATGGCTTCGTTACAGGCATCTTTTAAGGTCGCAGAACCGGAGTGAACCGGAATGACTTCGGCGCCCATCAGTTTCATGCGAAATACGTTCGGGCTTTGGCGCTCAACGTCTTTGGCACCCATGTAAATACGGCATTTCAGACCCAGCAGGGCACAGGCCAGTGCCGTCGCAACGCCATGCTGGCCTGCGCCGGTTTCGGCGATGATTTCATGTTTTCCCATGCGCTTGGCCAGCAGGGCCTGACCCAGCACCTGATTGGTCTTGTGTGCGCCACCGTGGAGCAGATCTTCACGCTTGAGGTAGAGTTTGGTTTTTGTCCCCTTGGTTAAATTCTGACATAAAGTCAGCGCCGTGGGGCGGCCGGCATAGTCTTTCAGTAAATCGATAAATTCTTTTTCAAAAGCCGGATCTTTTTGCGCATCAATGAAGGCATCTTCCAGCTGGTCCAGGGCCGGAACCAGAATCTGGGGCACAAACTGGCCACCAAATTCACCAAAATACGGGTCAAGTTTACTCATGTGTCTGCTGTCCTATTCTTTTCATCTGTGTCAGGCCCAAAGCCCGCAAGCTGTTTGCCCACGTGATTATGGCTTCAGTGCCTTGAATACCGAGAGTAATTTCTGTCTGTCTTTTTTACCGGGTTCGCTTTCAACGCCTGAGTTAAAATCAAGGCCACGGCAGCCTTTACCGGCAGCGTCTTTGGCATTGTCCGGGTTTAAACCACCAGCGAGCATAATGCGGTTTTTCTCTTCGCAGTTTTCCAGCAGCGACCAGTCAAATGCCTGACCTGTACCGCCGCTCTGATTACCGATCTGAGTATCCAGCAGATGCCGGTCAGCCGGCCAGTCTGTCAGGTCGGGCAGGGCATGACTGACGCCGTGGGCTTTCCACACTTCACAGTCTGCAGGTAATAAGGCTTTCAGCTCGGCAATGTAATCCGGCGACTCATTGCCGTGCAACTGAACGGCCGCCAGTTTCAGCGCGTTCGCGTGTTTGGCGACCGCATTGACATCTGCATTGCGAAATACGCCGACGTATTTCAGCGGGGCACCACTCATCACCAGACGGGCCAGTTCAGCATTGACGGCCCGAGGCGAGCCTTCCACGAAAATCAGTCCACCATAAACCGCACCGCTCTGGTACGCCGCACAGGCATCATCCGGGTGGGTCAGTCCGCAGACTTTATGCTCGCCCAGTAACACAGCGCGTACAGCCATTTCCAGGTTGTCTTCACTCATCAGTGAACTGCCGATCAGAAAACCATGGGCGTAGTCTGATAAGTCACGAACTTGCTGGTTGGTATAAATGCCGGATTCTGAAATCACCAGGGTCCCTTCCGGCAAACGCGGAGCCAGCACTTTGGTCCGGTTCAGGTCAATACTGAGATCCCGCAGGTTACGGTTGTTGATGCCGACCACCTTGGCTTGCAGTGCAATGGCACGTTCCAGCTCTTCTTCGTTACTGACTTCGGTCAGCACGCCCAGGTTCAGCGTTTCAGCCAGGGCAGCCAGTTCACGGTATTGCTCGTCATTCAGGACCGACAGCATCAGCAAAATGGCATCCGCCTGGTAATAACGGGCCAGATAGACCTGATACGGGTCTATCATAAAATCTTTGCACAATACGGGCTGGGTAACGTGCTGGCGGACTTGCGGCAGAAAATCAAAGTTGCCCTGGAAATACTTTTCATCAGTCAGAACGGAAATCGCATTGGCATAGCGGCTGTAGACCTGAGCAATATGATCCAGATCGAAATCTTCCCGGATCAGCCCTTTCGACGGCGACGCCTTTTTGCATTCAAGAATGAATACCGCGTTTTCGCTTTGCAGGGCCTGATAAAAGTCCCGGTCGCTGGGAGTGACATCGGCAATGAAGCTGTCCAGCGGTTGGATTGCCTTCCGGGCTTCAACCCAGATTTTCTTATCAGCGACGATTTTGGCGAGTACAGTTTCCATGATTAACCTCGTGCGGCCAGTTGCGCTACCAGCTGGTAGGCTTTGCCGGATTGCATGACTTCCATCGCTTGCTGAGCATTGGCTTTTAAGTCTTCCTGACCAAACAGACGAAGCAGCAGCGCGACATTGACGGCGACAGCACTTTGCTGTGCTTCGGTACCTTTGCCGGTCAGTATGTTGGTGATAATGGCACGGTTTTCTTCCGGTTCGCCCCCTTTAATCGCATCTAATGCGTGGGTTTGCAAGCCAAAATCTTCCGGAGTCACTGTATATTCGCGAATATCGCCATTGATAATTTCAGCAACCAGCGTCGGGCCGTGAATCGCAACTTCATCCAAACCGCTGCCGTGTACTACAGCGGCACGTTTCATCCCCAGCGCAATCATGGTTTCGGCAATCGGACGAACCAGGGCGGCATCGTACACGCCCATCAGTTCAATGCTCGGACGGGCAGGGTTGATCAGCGGACCGAGCAAGTTAAAGATCGTGCGGGTTTTCATGGCCTGCCGGGCAGGCATGGCATGTCGCACACCGCTGTGATACTGAGGCGCGAACAGGAAACAGACCCCTTGTTCGTCCAATGCAGCCCGGGCATCTTGTGCCGACATCGCCAGATTAATGCCGAATTTATCCAGCAGGTCTGATGAACCTGATTTGCTGGAGACACCGCGGTTACCGTGCTTGGCAATTTTGACGCCGCAGGCAGCGGCGACAAAGGCCGAGGTGGTGGAAATATTGATGGTGTCTGCGCCATCACCGCCGGTGCCGACAATATCGGCAAAGTCGTAATCCGGACGCGGGAAGGGCGCGGCATTTTCCAGTAACGCTGTGGCGGCGCCGGCGATCTCGTCGGGGGTTTCGCCTTTGATTTTCAGGGCAGTCAGAATGGCAGCCAGCAGCGCCGGCTCGACGTCCCCTTTGATAATGGCATCGAATAATGTGCGGCTTTCGTCTTTGGTCAGCGTTTGCTGGTCGTATAACTTGTCGGTAATCGGATAAATAGCGCTGTTCATCTGGGCATCTCCCTTAGCTTTAAAATTCAGTCACAGTGGCGGATTGGCCCGACACCCAGGCGAGGGTATTTGCCAGCAATTGCGCGCCTTGCGCAGTCAGAATCGACTCAGGATGGAATTGAAACCCGCAGACTTTATCCTGCTCATGCGTCACCGCCATGACCAGGCCATCAACCTCCGCCACGACGCTGAGCGCGTCCGGCACCTGGGTGGCGACCAGCGAGTGATAACGGGCGATGGTCAGCGGGCTGGATAACTGACCAAAGACGGCGTGCTGGTTATGGGTCATCTGCGCGGCCTTACCGTGAACTATGTCTCCGGCCCCTTCGACTTTGCCGCCATAGGCCTCAACGATGGCCTGATGACCCAGACAGATACCTATCATGGGGACTTTGCCGGCCACCTGTTTGATCAGTGCTGGCATACAGCCCGCTTCAGCCGGTGCACCCGGACCCGGTGACAGAACCAGCACCGGATTTTGTTTTTCTGCCAGCGCCTGCTCTACCTGTTCTGCGCTCAGGCTGTTGCGAAAAATGGTGACCGGATAACCCATGGCGCGAAATTGGTCGACCAGGTTGTAGGTAAAGGAGTCGAAGTTATCCAGCAGAACGATATCGATGTGTTTGTTCATAGTCGGCTCCTTATTGCACACTGTGTGCGTGACGAATGGCGGTGATCACGGCCTGTGCTTTGCTGCGGGTTTCATCTGCTTCGGCCTGGGGCACGGAGTCATACACCACACCAGCACCGGCCTGTACAGTGGCCACACCGTCTTCGACATACGCCGAACGAATGACGATGCAGGTATCCATATCTCCCTGTCCGGTCAGGTAGCCGACGGCGCCGCCATAGCTGCCGCGACGTTGCTGTTCGACATCACGGATAAGCTGCATGGCGCGGATTTTCGGTGCCCCGGTCAGGGTGCCCATGTTCATACAGGCCTGATAGGCGTGCAGGGCATCAAGATCGTCGCGCAGTTGGCCAACCACCCGCGAAACCAGATGCATCACATGGCTGTAGCGATCCACCTGGAGCAGATCGGCCACATAACGCGTACCGGGCTGGCTGATCCGGGCGACATCGTTTCGGGCCAGATCAACCAGCATCATGTGCTCGGCGTTTTCTTTTTTATCGCAACGCAGTTCCAGTTCGATCCGGCCGTCGAGATCCAGATTGATACTGCCATCGGCTTTTTTACCGCGTGGACGAGTCCCGGCAATCGGGTAGATTTCGACCTGGTTGCTGTCGGTACAATATTTCAGTGCGCTCTCAGGTGAGGCGCCGAACAAGGTGAAATCGGCATCTTTGAGGTAGAACATATACGGGCTTGGGTTGCCAATCTTCAGGGCTTTGTATGCATTGAGCGGTGACGGGCAAGGCAGCGTGAACTGACGGGAAGGCACCACCTGAAACACATCGCCCCGGATCACAAACTGCTTCAATTGCTCAACAGTTGTACAGAAGTCGGCATCACTGATGTTGACGCTGGGTTCGCACGTTTCCAATAACTCGGCCGCGGGCAGGGCTACTGGTTTGAGGCAGATTTCTTTGATTTGCTGCAACCGGCGGCTCAGTTCGAAATAGCTCGCCGTGTAGTTGTCGCCGCCGAACAAGGTCGCCTGAAGCTTGCCTTTACGGCGCTGGTGGTCGATTACCAGCAGGGTTTCAGCGACGTAAAACAGGTAGTCCGGACAGCGGTTACCCTGCTCTGTTTCCGGCAGCGGCTCAAAACTGGCGACCAGATCGTAGGCAAACAGGCCGCCCAGAAACAGCGCTTCGCGCGACTGTGCGGGCTGATGGAAAATGTGCTGGATCAGGCGCAGTGCATCAAAGGGGGATGACTGGCGCAGTCGGCTGTCTTCATCCAGTGCACGACCACTTTCTTTGAATGTCAGTATCAGGGTGTTGTTGTCCACGGCCAGCTCAACCTCGGCCGGGATCTGGTTTTTCACTGCCTGCAGCACATTCTGGCCATTGCTGGTTAAGGCTTCCAGACGCACTTCGCGGCCGCGGCAGACAATGCGGACTGCGGCATCAATCAGCATCAGGCTTTTCAGATCTTGTTTCGAGTCGATCTCTGCCGATTCCAGTAACAGGTTGTGCGGACGGTCGCCACAAATTGAGTAATACAGCTCTGTGGGTTCTGAGACATAAGGGACGTCCAGATTCAGAACGTCCAGTTCTCCGACAGCTAAAGGCGTTGTTTTCATAGTGTTTTACCTGCCGCTTCTACAAAGGGTTTCAATTCCTGCATCAGTTGCTGGAACATGGGGCCGGTCAGCGCCTGATGGCCGTCAGACAGGGCTTCGCCTGGGTTGAGGTGAGATTCAACAATAATACCGTCAGCACCCACTGCTGCCGCCGCGCGGGATAGCGGAATCACCAGCTCACGAACACCTGTCCCGTGGCTTGGGTCTACCACAACCGGCAAATGGGTTTTCTGCTTCAGGAAGGCAACGGCATTGAGATCCAGTGTATTGCGGGTGGCGGTTTCGAATGTACGAATACCGCGCTCGCACAGGATGATGTTCGGGTTGCCGGCATCATAGATATATTCCGCCGCCAGCAGTAATTCTTCGATAGTGGCAGACAGGCCGCGCTTGAGCAGAACCGGCTTTTTGCTCTCACCCACTGCTTTAAGCAAAGCATAGTTTTGCATGTTTCGGGCACCGATTTGCAGGCAGTCGATGTAGTCACACATGGCTTCCATCTGGCTCACTTCCATCACTTCAGAGACAGTGGGCATGTTCAGCATCTCGCTGGCTTGTTTGAGCAGTTTGAGCCCTTCAACCCCCATGCCCTGAAAGTCATAAGGGCTGGTACGCGGTTTGTAAGCGCCGCCTCGCAGGGCAACCGCGCCATGCTGTTTGACCACTTCGGCGACAGACAGCAACTGTTGTTCTGATTCTACCGAGCAAGGGCCGGCAATCACGGCAAATTGATTGCCGCCCACTGACGCATTGCCGAAGCGAACGACCGTATCGTGTGCCTGCACTTCACGGCTGACCATTTTGTATTTGGTGAGGATCGGCTTGATGTTTTCCACGCAAGGATTGGCATCCAGATTCAGTTTCTGCAGCACCCGCTCGTCGCCCAATGCACCTAAAACGATGCGCTCCACGCCTGGCATATAAAGAGGTTTGAGGCCGGCCGCTTCAATACGGTTGAGAATGTCTTTCGCTTGACTCTCGGTGGCTGTTGGTTTCAGTACGATAATCATGGTGTTGTCCTTGCTAGCCAGAGGTGGAATTCGTATTCGTTTGTTCAGTGATAAAAAAACCCGCGTAGCGCGGGTTCTGGATTCTGTGCAGTCGGCACAGCAAATCTCACGACCCGCTATCGGTTATGCAGCCACCAAGTGAAGAAAGCGCGAAGCGAATGTTGTTTTTGCTGTAACATAAACAGAACCTGAGTAATGAATTGTTTTCGAGTAACTTCGTACTAGTAAACTAGTTCATGAATATTAAGTCAAGACTTTATTTTTATGTTGTTTGATCTTCACAGTCATACCACGGCCTCGGATGGTCGACTTACGCCGGCAGAGTTGGTGAAACGGGCGGCCGACTTCCGTGTGGATGTTCTCGCGATCACCGATCACGATACGGTGGCAGGCCTTGAATCTGCCCAGCAGGCAATCGATGCACAGAATTTGGATTTAAAGCTGGTCAAAGGTATTGAAATATCGACAGTTTGGAATAATTTTGATATTCACATTGTTGGCCTGAACATTGACCCGACGCATGCAGATATCGTGTCTTTAATTGCGCAGCAGGCTGAACGCCGTACCGCCCGCGCTGAATTGATGGGAGAGCGGTTGGCCAAGAGCCAGATCGTCGGCGCTTATGAAGGTGCCAAAGCTCTGGCTGGCGACGCAACATTAACCCGGGCGCATTTCGCGCAGTGGCTGGTCGCACAGGGACACGCCAAAACAATGCAGGCGGTGTTTAAGAAATTTCTGACCCGGGGCAATACAGGTTATGTACCGCCGAACTGGTGCAGTATCACCGAGGCAGTCCAGGCCATTCATGCCGCTGGCGGACAGGCGGTGCTGGCTCACCCGGGGCGGTATGACATGACAGCCAAATGGCTGAAGCGTTTGCTTACTGATTTTGTGGCCGCAACCGGCGATGCCATTGAAGTGGCTCAGCCTCAGCAGGCCCAGAATGAGCGTCGTACTCTGGCTGAGTATGCGGAACAGTTTGGCCTTTTGTCCTCTCAGGGCTCGGATTTTCATTATCCGTCCCCCTGGACGGAGCTGGGGCGTAATCTTTGGTTACCCAAAGCGTCAGTACCTGTCTGGCAGGACTGGGGCATGGAATAAAATGTTGTAAACCTGTGCACTGAGTCAGCGCAGGTCTGGAGGAATGATGAGTCAAATATTGTATGTTCACCCGGAAAACCCGCAGGCCAGATTAATTAGTCAGGCGGTGGCAATTGTTCGCAACGGTGGCGTGATCGTTTATCCAACGGATTCAGGTTATGCGCTGGGCTGCCAGCTCGCGAACAAACAGGCGCTGGACCGGATTTGTCGTATCCGTAAGCTGGACGAAAAGCATAATTTCACCCTGTTGTGCCGCGACTTGTCTGAGCTGTCTTTGTACGCCCGTGTTGAAAATGATGCTTTCAGGTTACTGCGTAACAATACGCCGGGTGCGTATACCTTCATTTTCAAAGGGACCAAAGAAGTGCCTCGCCGTTTGATGAACCCGAAGCGTAAAACGATTGGCATCCGGGTGCCGGATAATGAGATCGCACTGGCTTTATTAGAGGCTTTAGGTGAGCCAATGATGTCTACCAGTTTGATTCTGCCCGGGAAGGACACTGCAGAATCGGATCCTGAAGATATCCATATGGCGCTCGACCATGCGGTTGATTTGATCATCCATGGCGGTATGTTAGGGGAACAGCCAACGACAGTGGTGGATTTCAGTAACGACAGTGTTGAAATTGTGCGTTACGGGGCCGGTGATACCCACCCGTTTGAATAAACGCGTTCAGTCAGCAGAGAAGGGATTCAGGCGATGAAAGAATCGGCTTTTCCCTGCTTTTTATATGGTATCAGGCAGCAGTATTTGGCATAATTCACGGCTGCTTTGAATAGGGTGGACGCCGTTTCAGCCGAAGACAGCAAACGGCGGGTATCTTGTGTTGCTTGTGTCAGATACGTGAGTAACGCAATGATGATTTTTAGAATGTTTCGACGCCTGTGAAGGCGACAAAGGTTTGTCAGATGAGTGAAAAATTACAGAAGGTACTTGCGCGTTCTGGTCAGGGTTCACGGCGTGAAGTTGAACTCATGATTCAAGAAGGCCGGGTGAGTATTGATGGCAAAGTTGCACACCTGGGTGATCGTCTGGATAACCTGGACGTGCTTGTGCGTATTGATGGTCACAAAGTCGACCTGGTCAAACCTTCTGAAGAAGTGTGCCGCGTGCTTGCTTATAACAAACCTGAAGGTGAGCTGTGTACCCGACACGATCCGGAAGGACGCAGAACGGTGTTTGATCGCCTGCCACGACTGAACGAAGGCCGCTGGGTATCCGTAGGTCGTTTGGATGCCAATACATCCGGTTTGCTGTTGTTCACGACCGATGGTGAACTGGCTAATCGCCTGATGCACCCAAGCCGCTGTGTTGAGCGTGAGTACATGGTGCGTGTATTCGGTGAAGTGACCGAGCAGATGGTCAAGAATCTGGTCAACGGTGTGCAGCTTGAAGACGGCATGGCCCGGTTTGAAGATGTTGTTTACGCCGGTGGCGAAGGCATGAACCACACTTTCTATGTGGTAATTACCGAAGGCCGTAACCGTGAAGTACGTCGCCTGTGGGACTCGCAGGGCGTGACCGTCAGCCGACTCAAGCGTGTCCGTTACGGTGATATTTTCCTGACGAAAGATTTACCGCGCGGTGGCTGGCTGGAGCTTGAGCTGCAGGAAGTCAACTACCTGCGTGAAATTGTTGAACTGCCGGAAGAAACGCGTACCCATCTGACCGTAGAAGGTCAAAAGCGCAAAAAAGGCGTGCGTAAGATCCGTCGTGCCGTTCGTCGTCATGAAGAGCGTGTCAGCGATGACTCACGCGGTCGTCGTCGTGACAATCGTCGTCCGGCCCCTCAAAACCAGCCGGCTGAAGATACGGCGCGTTCTGCCGGAAATAAGCGTAAGCCGACCGGAAACGCCGCCAACCGCAGGAATCCGCTGAAGAACAAACCTGCGAAGCCGCGTACGCGTAAGTAAGCCTCGTTCTCGCAAGAATGCTGTGACGCACAGTAAAAAGCCGACCCGTTCATCGTGGTCGGCTTTTTTGTGCCTGTGTTTTCAGAGCAACGCAGAACTAGCGCTTACTTGGGCTGGGCATCAATGCATTGTCCGTTGACATCTTTGCTCTCAGGCCCCATCAGGTAAAGATACAGCGGCATAATGTCAGCCGGTGTTTTCAGGGTTTTAGGATCTTCGCCAGGATAAGCCTTTGCACGCATGCCTGTCCGTGTGCCGCCCGGGTTAATCGCATTGACCCGCACCTGAGTCCCACTCAGCTCATCCGCAAGCACTTGCATCATCCCTTCAGTTGCAAACTTCGAAATCGCATAGGTTCCCCAAAATGCCCGGCCATCATGGCCAACAGTTGAAGAGGTGAAAATGATACGGCCGTCTTCAGATTTCTTGATCAAAGGCATAATCGCCTGAGTGAGCAGGAACTGTGCTTTGACGTTGACCTGCATCACCTCGTCATAGGTATCTTCACCCAGTTGATCAAAAGGACTGAGCACACCAAGCAGGCTTGCGTTATGCAGTACACCGTCAAGGCGACCAAACTGATCGTGAATGGTGTCTGTCATATCCAGATAGTTCTGTTTTGAAGCGCCTTTCATGTCCAGCGGGATAATTGCCGGCTGCGGATAGCCCAACGCCTCGATTTCATCATATACAGCTTCCAGCTTGGCAACCGTACGGCCCAGCAGAATGACTGTCGCGCCGTGAGCCGCGTAGCTGATTGCTGCCTGACGGCCAATACCGTCACCGGCACCTGTCACCAGAATGACGCGGTCTTTGAGTGAGTCAGCGGCAGTTTGATAATTCACTTGCTTTCCTTCTTGGTAAGGCATGTCTTTGTGCCGCTATTGTAGGCGCTTCTCGCGCAGGGTGACAAGCCAGCAGGATTCACAGGTCATGAAAAACATCAGGTTGCGAAGCCCGTTAACTGTCAGTATGGTGTGTTTTTCGAGTGCCGGGTGTCAGTCAGGCGATAAATCACACTGGAAAGCGAAAATGTAAACCGGATTTGTTATCAAGCCTAGAGGCTTGATTGGATTGGTATTACAATCAGATAAAACCAGAACATGAGGAAATACGCTTGGATTTTTTGTTTGATTACGGACTTTTTCTGGCCAAGATAATCACTGTCGTGGTGGCTATCGTCAGTATTTTGGTCATTGTGAAAAGCGTAGGTGGTCGCCAGGGGGCACGAAAAGGGTCACTGGAAATTACTGATTTAACGGAACGTTATAAAGACACCGTTCATCATTTAGAGTCTCACCTGTTCGATAAACCTTTGCTGAAAGCAAGGGAGAAGGCGGAGAAGAAAGCCGAAAAAGAAAAAGGTAAGGCCCGTCAGCATGAAATAAAAGCAGCGGCAAAATCGGGTGAGCTGTCAGCGACCCGTGAACCACGTCTGTTTGTTCTGGATTTCCACGGCAGCATTGATGCCAAAGAAGTCGCCGGATTACGTGAAGAAATTTCTGCGATTCTGGCTGTTGCTGCGGACGGCGATGAAGTGCTCCTGCGTCTGGAAACCGGCGGCGGTATGGTGCATGGCTATGGTCTGGCATCCTCTCAGCTTGATCGTCTGAAACAGGCAGGTATCAAGCTGACGATTGCGGTTGATAAAGTGGCTGCCAGCGGCGGTTATATGATGGCCTGTGTCGCGGATCAGATTATCTCAGCACCGTTTGCGGTCGTGGGTTCAATTGGTGTGATTGCCCAGTTGCCTAATTTCAGCAAAGTACTGAAAAAGAATGATATTGAGTTCGAACAAATCACAGCCGGTGAGTTTAAGCGTACCCTGACGATGTTTGGTGAAAACACGGACAAGGCGCGTGAAAAGTTCCAGAGTGAAATTGAAGCGACCCATGGTTTGTTTAAGGATTTTATTGCAGAACATCGTCCTGCGCTGGATCTGGACACCGTTGCAACCGGTGAACACTGGTTTGGTAAGCAGGCGATTACGCTTGGTCTGGTCGACAGTATTGGCACCAGCGATGATTATATTATGAAAGCCTGTAAAGACCGCGAAGTCCTGCAGGTGCATTATGTCCAGCGTAAGAAATTGGCTGAGCGTCTGGCAGGTGCGGGCAGTGAAGCTGCTGACAGTTTGTTGCTGAAATGGATCAGTCGGGGACAGCGGCCGATTATGTAAAGATTGAGAATATAACCCGCCATCAGGCGGGTTATATCTTTCAGGCTGCGTCATCATCACCGGTCGGTGTATTTATATTTTTACTCTCACGTTCGCTGAATTAAATAATATGAGTGAATATTACGCCTTTAAATAGTTTCACTGGTTGCAAAGTAATCACAACAGGGCGTTTTGTTGTAAAAATACAGATAATTATGTGAGCTGACACAAATAAACAAAGCTGAAAATAGTCAAAGTTCCGTCGAGGTGGTAATGATCTGCGCCCTGTCAGAATACTGACTCAGACCGATGAAAGCGGGCGCTGGTTTGATAATTCAGCAGCACTTAACACAGTGTTTACATATGCGGAAGGGGCGAGCAATTAGCCTGAATTTCTTAAAAACAGGTTGACCTTCTTGTATAGTAGCCCAATATTGTAATAGCGTTGCCGTGCATACACTGTCACTTTTAGCGTGCAACTATATGTTTTTATTTGAAAATTTCGCGAGCACGAGGACGTAATAGAGTCATATGGGTAAATCTCTTGTTATTGTGGAGTCCCCGGCCAAGGCAAAAACGATTAATAAGTACCTTGGTAAGGATTTCATCGTAAAGTCCAGCGTTGGTCATGTTCGAGATCTGTCTACCGGTGGTAGCAGTACGGGAAAAAAAGCGACTGCATCGTCCGCAAAAGGTCTGAGCGCTGAAGAGAAAGCACAGATCAAAAAAGAAAAAGAGCTTACCGCGCTGATCAATAAAATGGGTGTGAACCCATATAAAGATTGGGAAGCGCATTATGCTGTGCTGCCCGGAAAAGAGAAAGTCGTCCAGGAATTGCAAAAGCTGGCTGAGAATGCAGATTATGTCTATCTGGCAACCGATTTGGACCGTGAGGGAGAAGCGATTGCGTGGCACCTTCGTGAGCTCATCGGTGGTGATGAAGAACGCTATAAACGTGTTGTTTTTAATGAAATTACCAAAAATGCAATTCAGCAGGCTTTCGAACATCCAGGTGAACTGAATATTGATGGCGTGAATGCACAGCAGGCACGCCGTTTCCTCGATCGTGTTGTTGGCTTTATGGTGTCCCCGTTGCTCTGGAAAAAAGTCGCCCGGGGCTTGTCTGCCGGTCGCGTCCAGTCGGTCGCGGTCAAGTTGATCGTGGAACGCGAGCGTGAAATCAAAGCATTTGTTCCGGAAGAGTTCTGGGATGTGCACGCCAATACGGTCACCAGTGGCAAAGATGCATTACGTCTGATGGTCGCCCAGCAGGCGGGCAAAGCATTTCGTCCGGTCAATAAGGCCGACACAGAGGCCGCGGTTGCTTTGCTGGAAAAAGCCGCCTACAAAGTGGCTGAGCGTGAAGATAAACCGACCAGCAGTAAACCTTCTGCGCCTTACATTACATCCACACTGCAGCAAGCGGCCAGTACCCGTTTGGGCTATGGTGTCAAACGGACTATGGGCCTGGCTCAGCGTCTGTACGAAGCCGGTTATATCACTTATATGCGTACAGACTCGACCAACTTGTCGAAAGAAGCGGTCGAGGCTGTGCGCGGCTATATTGCGTCTGAATACGGTGAAAATTACCTGCCTGCGAATCCTGTGGTGTACGGCAGTAAGGGCAACGCACAAGAAGCACACGAAGCGATTCGTCCATCAAGTGTGGATACCCAGCCGGCGGATCTGGAAGGCATGGATCAGGATGCCGTCAAGCTGTATGACCTGATCTGGCGCCAGTTTGTGGCTTGTCAGATGACAGCCGCTCAGTATGACTCAAGTACCATTACCGTACAGGCCGGTGACTTTACGCTGAAAGCAAAAGGCCGGACATTACGTTTTGCCGGTTGGACCAAAGTACAGCGTCCGTCAGGCAAGAATGAAGATACCACTCTGCCAACAGTTCAGGTGGGTGATGTACTGACGCTCGACAGTTTAGAACCCAAGCAGCACTTCACTAAGCCGCCGGCACGCTTCACAGAAGCGGCACTGGTGAAAGAGTTGGAAAAACGCGGTATTGGCCGTCCTTCGACTTATGCATCGATCATTTCGACGATTCAGGATCGTGGTTATGTCAAAGTGGATCAGCGTCGATTCTATGCCGAAAAAATGGGTGAAATTGTCTCTGACCGTTTAGAAGACAGCTTTTCCGATCTGATGGATTATGATTTCACCGCCCGCATGGAAGGCAATCTGGATAAGATTGCAGAAGGACAGGCAAACTGGAAATCCGTTTTAGACAAATTTTTCAGTGATTTCACCGACGAATTAGTCAAAGCCGAGCAGGATGAAGACGAAGGCGGTATGAAGCCGAATAAAATCGTTCTGACGGATATTGAGTGTCCGACCTGTGCTCGTCCGATGGGGATCCGCACCGCTTCAACCGGGGTGTTCCTGGGTTGTTCAGGTTATGCACTGCCGCCGAAGGAACGCTGTAAGACCACCATTAACCTGGGTGATGAAGAAGGGGTGGTGAACGTCCTGGAAGAGGACGTGGAAACCGCCGCTTTACGGGCGAAGAAGCGTTGTCCTAAGTGTGGGACAGCGATGGATGCTTATCTTATCGACCAGAGCCGTAAGCTGCATGTGTGTGGTAATAACCCCGAATGTGATGGCTTCGTGGTTGAAAAAGGTGAGTTCAAACTGAAAGGCTACGAAGGTCCTGTGGTTGAGTGCGATAAGTGCGGCTCAGACATGGAACTGAAAAATGGTCGTTTCGGTAAGTACATGGGCTGTACCAATGAAGCCTGTAAGAACACACGGAAAATTCTGAAAAACGGTGAGGTCGCGCCACCGAAAGAAGATCCGGTGCATTTGCCTGAGCTGCCTTGTACTCAGGATCCGGATGCGTATTTTGTGTTGCGTGATGGTGCATCAGGTCTGTTCCTGGCGGCCAGCACCTTCCCTAAATCTCGTGAAACCCGTGCACCTCTGGTGGAAGAACTGGTTCGCTTTAAAGACAGACTGTCACCTAAGTTTCACTATCTGACAGAGGCGCCAACCGAAGATCCGGATGGTCTGAAAACCGTCGTTCGCTTTAGCCGCAAGACCAAAGAGAACTATGTCCGTTCAGAAGTAGACGGTAAACCAACCGGTTATACCGCACTGTATGATGCCGGGAAATGGCTCATTACCGATAAGCGCAAAAACGCTAAAAAAGAAAAATAATGAAAAACCGCCGTCTGGCGGTTTTTTTATGCTTCCGGTCTGGGGCTGGCAGGCGAGCTGGCTTTTTTCGGTCCGCTCGGACTCTGGTCGGCTGATGATGTCAGCTGTATTCGACCAATCCTGGGCTTGCGGTTGACCTGAATGACAGCAAACACCACCAGCGTTATTCCGATCAGGTGATACATTGTGAATGACTCATCCAGGATGGTGATCGCAAAGACTGCCGTCATGGCCGGGCCGATATTGCTGGTCAGGCTGACGGCGGAAGGGGTCAGGCGTGCCATCGCGGCTGCAATCAGATAAGACGGTAAGACAGTGCAGAAAAATCCCAGCGCCACGCCCAGCAAGGCCAGATCCAGTGAAATCGAACTCAGTTGCACCCCAGACCACTGAAAATGCAGCAGAATCACAATGCCGGCACTGGTCATGCCAAGACTGGTAAATAAGGAACTGCCGAGCTGACTGATTACCCGTTTGCTCAACACCAGGTAAGTGGCAAAAATTATCGCCGACAGCAGGGCGTACAGGCTGCCGAGCCAGATGTCATCACCCAGATGCTGAATGTCATGCGCGACAATCAGCGCAATCCCCAGATAACCCAGCAGAATGGAAAGGAAAGTCCCTGCTTTGGGTGATTCTTTTAAAATCAGCACACTGATCAGAACCACAAAAGACGGATACATAAATAGCAGTAACCGCTCAAGCTGCGCAGAAATACTCTCCAGCGCCAGAATGTCGAACAGCGAAGCAAAGTAATAGCCTAAGATTCCAATCAGCATGGCTTGCCAGCCATAGCGCAGGGTCTTGTGTCGCTGCCCGGCATCGCGGAGCAGCCAGCAAAGTATCAGCAAATAGAAAGGCAGAGAGCTGGCTGCTCTGAGGCTCATGATGGTGACAGCATCACCGCCAAGCTGGTAGGCGATTTTGATCAGCACAGGTTTTAATGAAAAAAAGACGGTTCCTATCAGTGCATAAACAATGCCTTGTGTGTCGATCGACTGAACCGAAGTTGGTGCCAGTTCTTTTTGCATGACTCACTTCCTTTTGTGTTTGAGAACAGGCTGTGAGACATGGCGGCCGGCTGCATGATTCACAGCCGGGCAGGGGAATTGCTACCGACTGAGGGGTATCCAGGTGAGAAGCCAGCGCTGCAGCAAAATGATATTCATGATGGGTGCCTTGGTATCGGTGAGTTTTTAAGCTACCTAAATTCACACAGCCACACAAGGGAGTGGTAAAGATCAGATGAATATGCCAGCTGTTGATGTTAACGGCTGAGAATCTGTGGTGAAGTCGTGTTGAATCAGCAATACGGCTGCTCCGGGCTTGCCTCGGAGTCAGCCAGTATTTAAGTATTAATTAATGGAGTCTTTAGGGAGTGTGCCGGACACGGGTCAGGCAAAGCAGTATCGCAGTGGCGAACTGAATGATACAGCACACTAAGAACAGCCTTTCTGTCCCGAGTGTCGCTACCAGATAACCCGATGCCGCCAGACCGAATGGCATGCCGAGTTTGAAGAGCGAGCCGGTGATACCTGCAACGCGTCCGAGTAGTGCGTCGCTGAAGGCTTCCTGCCGGTAACTCCAGATACAGATAGAACTCATCAATCCGATACTACTGATCAAAAAGAAAGACAGGGCCAACACGGGCGCACTGGGCAGCAGGGCCGGCAGGGCAAATCCAATGGATTCAATAGCAATGGAAAGGATCAGCAGCAAACCCAGACCGAGACGTTTTCGGATCTTATCGGCGACGAATCCGCCCAGAATACCGCCGATCCCCGATGCGGCAATCAGATAGCTGACTTCCAGGTTGGTCATCATGAGCGTGGCTTTGGCAAAGTATATCGCCTGAACATGAAACACAGCGCCTGTAGTGTTAATGACTACAACGGCGGCAGTGATCAGGCACATGGTCTTGTCGGCACTCAACGCCTGCCAGCCTTCTTTGAGTGCGGTGAGCATTGGTGGATGCACAACCGGATCTGCGGGCGTAAACGCCATTCGCTGTAATTGCACAAAGGCAATCAGATAGAAAATGATGAGCAGCAGGAATACCTGATGGATCGCCGTCATCAGTAGCAACATGCCGGACAGGACGGGCCCGACAGTTTCAAGAAAGCTGTACATGGTACTGAAACGTGCGGTGGCTGTATTTTGCAACGCTTGCGGCAGCGCTGTTTTCATCATGCCGAGGCGTGCATTATGGTAGCCGTAGTCGAACGCCATCATCATGAAGGCGGCCGGAAAGAGCGCCCAGAGCGGCTCTGCCAGCCATTCAACGGCGGTATAAGCAATGAGCAGGCAAAGACACTGGCCAATCAGCATGGCCTGTGACCAGTGCTTGCGGTTCACCCGGTCGACCCAGACTCCGATGAAGAGGGCCAGCAACAGATTCGGCAAATACTCGACGGCGCGCATCCAGCCCATCCATTCGGACGATGCTGTTAGTTCATACACGAGCAGTGGCAGCGCCAGGCTGTAGATTTTGGCACCGAAAGCAGCAAAAAATGCGCTGGAGAGTAGCATGAGAAACTTTGGCTCTTGCCAAATACCTGCATGAGGTTGCGTGACGGTTGTCATCATAAATTCCTTTTCACATCATAGAGATTTGTGATTATCCGTGATAAAAGTGGAAGAAAAAGTGTAAACGAGAAGAAGGGATTTCATCTTTTATGCGCTATTGGCGAGCATTAATTTATTTCAGGGATGAGTGGACGGTTGGACAAACGCAGTCGATTTCACTCGATACACTGGCCGAGAAATTCGCCTGCACCCGGCGCAATGCCCAGATTGTCATTAAAAAGCTGGTGGAAGCAGGTTGGATCAGCTGGCAGCCGGGTGTTGGGCGCGGAAACTTACCGACCCTTTGTCTGAAAAAACCAGTTGATCTGGTTTTGAAGCAAGAAGCATTGTCGCTGTTGGCGCAGCATCAGGTGGAACGTGCTACTGCTCTGTTACCAGCGGAGCAAAGGCAGGGACTGCTGGCCGAATATCTGGCCGGATTTCGCCGTTCTGACCCCCGGGTGATACCGGAGCAACAGTCTGTCGATGTACTGCGGATTCCGTTTTACCGGGGGATTCATGATCTGGATGCCGTGCAGCTTTCCCGGCGGACTGAAATGCATCTCGGCAGCTATCTTTATGCCGGTTTGCTGCATCGGGATCCGGATTCAGGGGAGATTCACGGAGACTTGGCCGCACACTGGCAACGTCATGGCAATGACTGGTATGTCACACTCAGAAAAGGACTGACGTTTCATGATGGCTCGCCCTTGGATGCTTCAGCGGTGAAGGCCCACTTTGACCGCTTGCAAACCTCGGACAGCAGTAACCGAAGGCTGTTTGATTGTCTTGAGCGGGTTGAGGTGCTTGCGCCGCTTCGCCTGAAACTGATCACCAACGCGACCGTGGGTTTCATACCCACCCTGTTAACACAAAAGGCGGCTGGTATCTCAAAAGTGTCCCATGACGGGCAGATTGTGGGCGCCGGTGCCTTTCGTCTTGATGAACAGACCGAGTGGCTGACCCGACTGAGCGCATTTGAACAATACCATGGCTACCGGCCCTGGCTCGATGCCGTGGAGATCTGGAACATTGGCGATCAGGCGATGGATTTTGAGGTCAGCAGTGATGTGGTTCACCCCTGGCTGGTGCCGGGACAGACAGCGCCGTTTTCGCAACTGGAAGGCTGGGAAAAAGGGTGTGAATATGCGCTGCTAAATGCAAACCGTAAGGGTTGGATGACGGTACCGGCACACAGGAAGCGATTATCTGCTTTCATTCGTCAGCAGCCGCTGCCTGCCACCATGGAAGCGGCAGATTACCGTGTTGCAAAAGGGATGCTGCGATCCGAAGCGCTCTGCCTGAAGGCAGACAACGCGGTGGATTTCTCTGACCTGCCAGCACCTGATCGCCCGCTGTCTGTGCTGACCTACCAGTTGCAGGATCATATTGCTCTGGCCGAGCAACTGACAGCGGCACTCAACGCCGCCGGTATTCCGGCGATTTGTCGTGTGGAAACATTTCCGGACTTCAACCGCACGGAACGGCTGGCCCAGTCGGATATCATGATTTCCGGTGAAGTGTTTGGCGAAGATGCGGAACTGAGCTGGATGGAATGGCTCAAGGCGAGCACTGCGCTGGACGTATGCCTGCAGCCTCAGCAGCAGAGACGACTGCGGAGGGAATTAGAAACCGTCTTTCTGTCTGACAACCTGGCTGAGCGGCTGGAACATTTTCAGGCGATAGAACAATGGCTGGTGGATGTCGGGGTCTATCGTCCCTTGTGGCAAAACCGCCAGCAGCTCAATATCCGAAGTCATCTCAACGGGGTTTCACTGCTGGCGAATGGCTGGATTGATTTCAGTCGTGTGGTGTTCAGTTCACCATAGCTGAGGCCGGAATGCCGCTGTGGAAGCGAAAATCTTGATCCGGGGTGTTAATCAGCCCGGCTTCCCGCTGGCCTATGTGCTGAATCCGGTCACGGATATCCTGACCGGCAATGTGCTCAGCCAGTTTCAGGTAATCCTGATAATGACGGGCTTCTGATCGCAGCAATGAGATGTAAAACTTCTTGAGTTCATCATCAAGAAACGGTGCCAGTCTGGCGAAGCGTTCGCAGGATCGGGCTTCAATGTAAGCGCCGACTATCAGTTTATCGATTAAAGTGGCGGGTTCATGCGTACGCACCGCTTTCATCAGCCCGCGGGCATAGTTGCCGGCACTCAGGTTGGAGTAAGTAATGCCGCGTTTATCCATGATTTCCAGCACCTGTTCAAAGTGGTGGAATTCTTCTTTGATCAGGCGAACCATCTTATCAATCAGATCCTGGCCGTAAGGACAATCCGCCCTTGCTGTCAGTTCAGCACTTAGGCCATTTTTCCTGCCGTGGAAGGCGTCTTTTTGGCGTGCTCTGCCATAGACAAAATCTTCATACGGCTTTGCCCAGTCTAGCAGTGCCTGACCGCTTTTCTCATCAACGGCGTATTTGCGGATCAGGAAAATAGCAGTCTGGCTGGCTTTCAGCTCGCAGTTACAGTGATCAACCAGCAAGGCGTTGAGGTTTTCCGGTTTGCGTGCTTCCTCAAGCCAGCTTTCCGGGGTTTCGCAATGCAGAAACCGGCGGACGGGAAGAAGTAGCTCGTTGATCATGCTCTGAGTGTCTGTCATGGATGGGTCTTATTGCTGAGTTGAACAGGAGAAAGAAAACCGGCGGATTATAACAAAGCTCTTTCTGAGCGACCAGAGAATGACAGAGATTGCCTCATCAGAAGAAACTAAGACAAAAATGAATCACTTAGCTTGAAAAAAGAGGGCTGTATCATCGTTATTCCATTTTGGTGTGCTTATACTGAAAAAGTATGTGTCGATGGCTGGTGAAGGAGGTCTGCCGGTTATTGGCATCCAGACACATCAGAAAAGGATTTTATATGCACTTACCCCGGATTGCCCCCTGGTTACTGGCCGTGGTCACTTTACCTTTGAGTGTAAATGCGCAGGCTGAACAAGGGTGCGGACATGTCACCATTGCTGACATGAACTGGAATTCCGCCACCTTTATTGCCCATCTGGATCAGTTCATTCTACAGCAAGGATACGGCTGTGATGCCGAGCTTGTCCCCGGCGACAGCATTCCGACCACAACGTCCATGATTGAAAAAAGTGAGCCGGACATTGCCCCTGAAATGTGGAGCAATACCATGCGCGAAGCACTGGATAAAGGTGTCAAGGAAGGCCGTTTGCGCTATGCCGGTGTGACCTTATCCGACGGCGGTGAAGAAGGCTTCTGGGTGCCGGCCTACATGGTGGATAAAGAACCGAGCCTGAAAACCCTGGCCGGGGTGAAAGCCAATGCCCGTTTGTTTCAGCATCCTGAAGATCCGGATAAATCCGCCATGATGGGGTGTCCTGCTGGCTGGACCTGCCAGATCACCTCTGAGCATTTATTTGACGCGCTCAACTTGGGCGATGCTGGTTTTGAGCTGGTGGATCCCGGTTCAGGCGCAGGTCTGGCGGCATCCATCGCCAAAGCCTATGAGCGGCAGGAGCCCTGGTTTGGTTATTACTGGGCGCCCACCGCAGTGCTGGGTAAATACGAGATGGTGAAAGTGGATTTTGGCACAGGGGTCGATGCTGAGCATTATAAGGCTTGTATTACCCAGGCTGACTGTCTGGACCCCAAGCCGACCATGTATCCGCCGTCACCGGTTGATACGGTCGTGACAGAGCGTTTTGCGGCACGAGCGCCAGACGCGCTGGCCTATTTATCAAAACGTTCATTCACCAATCCGCAGATGAACCGCATGCTGGCCTGGATGGAAGAAAACCAGGCCGACGGTGAAATCGCGGCAGAGCACTTTCTCGCGGATAATGAGTCACTGTGGCGTCAGTGGGTCACACCGGCAGCGTTACAGCGTATTAAGCAAGCCCTGGCGGCTCGCTGATCCAGTCAGACCCGGTTGATCCGGGTCTGTTCATTTTGACTGATTTACGGCAACCCCGATATGGCTGAACTCTCCTGGCTGAGGGATTTTCCTCAACTTGACCGTCATCAACTGCTTGCGATTCGTAAAACCCTCGATGGCGCCTATCGCTCTTTTTCTCGTGAATATGGCGACAGCATTGAGTCCTTCTTCGATCCGCTACTCTCGATGCTGATTGGCTTTGAAAAGCTGCTGCTGATCACTCCCTGGTGGCTCATGATTGCCATACTGGCCGGGCTGGCTTTTTATGCCAGTCGCTCCTGGAAGCTGGTCGTTGGTGTCGTCGTTGCTTTTGTGTTCATTGGTCTTTTCGGGATGTGGGAAGATACGATGCGCACCATGAGCATTATTATTGCGTCCACGCTGCTGGCGATCGTGCTGGGTTTACCGATAGGGATTCTGATGGCCCGTTCCGACAGGGCGCAAGGTGTGATTACCCCGTTGCTGGATGTGATGCAAACCATGCCGGCGTTTGTGTATTTAATTCCGGTTGTGATGCTGTTGGGCATCGGTAAAATTCCGGGCCTGATTGCTGTGGTGATTTATGCGATCCCCCCAGTGATCCGTCTGACGAATCTGGGGATCCGGCTGGTGGACAAAGAAGTGCTCGAAGCGGCGGAGGCGTATGGCGCGAGCAGTTGGCAACGGCTGACAGGTGTGCAGTTACCGCTGGCGATGCCGACGATCATGGCGGGGATTAATCAGACCATTATGATGGCGCTGGCCATGGTGGTGATTGCGTCCATGATTGGCGTCAAAGGTTTGGGGCAGCCTGTGCTGAAATCGATCACGAACCAGTATTTTACGCTGGGTCTGCTCAACGGGCTGGCCATCGTGGCGCTGGCCATCATTTTTGATCGTATCTCCCAAAGCTATGCCCGGCGTACTCAGCAACATCTTTCGGGGCGCACAAATGACTGATTCAATCCACACACATAACACAAGCACTCCGCTAATTCGTGTGCGCGACTTGTACAAGGTGTTTGGTCCACACGCTGAGCAGGTACTCAAACAGGTACAGGCCGGGCAATCGAAGTCTGCCATTCTGGCTGAAACCGGGCACACGCTTGGTCTGAACAAGATTAACCTGTCGATCTGTCAGGGCGAGATATTTGTCGTGATGGGCTTATCCGGCTCAGGTAAATCGACCTTGATCCGGCATTTTAATCGTCTGATTGAGCCGTCTGCCGGTCAGGTGGAAATTGGCGGGGTGGATGTCACCGCTTTGAGTGCGTCTGCGCTGCAGGCATTCCGGCGACAGCGGATGGCCATGGTCTTTCAGCGCTTTGCGCTATTGCCTCATCGGACTGTGCTGCAGAACATTGGCTATGGCCTTCAGATACAGGGTGTTGATCACAGTAAGTGGCGGGAAAAAGCTGGCTACTGGCTCGAGACTGTGGGATTGGCAGGCTATGGCGATCACTATCCATCAAGCTTGTCCGGCGGGCAGCAGCAGCGGGTTGGGTTGGCGAGAGCACTGTGTACCGATGCCGATATTTTGCTGATGGATGAGGCTTTTTCGGCGCTGGATCCGCTGATCCGCAGCGAGATGCAGGAACAGTTGATGGCCCTGCAGTCCAAACTCGGTAAGACCATCATTTTTATCACACACGATCTGGACGAAGCACTGCGACTGGGCGACCGGATTGCGATATTGCGCGATGGCGAGCTGATTCAGCAGGGCCGGCCTGCAGATATTCTGCTGCATCCTATTGATGATTATGTCGAAGCTTTTGTGAAAGATGTGAATCGGTCCAGAGTCCTGAAAGTCGAGGCAGTGATGTCACCAGAGGTACACAGTATCGGAATATGTTCGGTCTCTGAGGCGAACCGCTACATGGCGCAACATCGTCTGAACGAGGTTTATGTGCTGGATGAGCAGCAGCGCTATCTGGGCGTACTGACTCGCCACAGCCTTGAAAAGGTCATGACTGATGCTCCGGATGGGGATTTAGACGAATCGGTCTTGCTGCCGGTGCCGGCGATTTCGCGTCATCAGCTGCTTGAGCAGGTGTTGCCTGTCACACTGGAGGCGGATGTCGCTTTGCCTGTGCTGGGAGAGCAGGGGGAAGTGTGCGGCCTTCTTTCACGCGCCACCCTGGCCAAAGTGCTCAGTGAACACCATGTCGTAAACACCACATCGTAATCACAATGTCGGCTCATTCATTGACAGGTACACCCCAAAACGAATCAGGCCGCTTCAAAGCGGCCTGATTGAATGAGCAATGTCCTGTCTTTACCATTTCTTTTTCGGCTGGAACAGGACATCCAGTTCGTCCTGCTCTTTTTCCAGCATTTCCTGACGCTGTTTTGCATTGCTCTGATTCTGCGAGTTATCAATTTCATCCAGCATGGCCTGCAATTTTTCGCGGGCCTGATTGGCATAATTGTGATTTTTGGTTGCCAGCGCATCCAGCCCTTTTCTTAACAGCTGTTTGGCGGTACCAATCTGGCGTTTCATGCGGGCATCGTTAGCACGTTTCACGACGTTTTCAATGTTGATGCGCAGCTGTAACCCTTCCAGACGGGCGTTCTCAGCGACGAATGCCTGGGTGCCCAGACGGCCTTTGCTGTGTTCGCTTTTTACGACCTGTTTCAGACGTTTGACCAACTGCAGCATGGCAATCGCCTGACGATCTGTGGTGGGGACTTTAAAGCCAGACATTTCATTCGGGGTGTAATTTTGCTGCAGCTGATGAATCTGCTCCCGGACGTTGTGAATACGCTGGGGCATGGAGCGATCTTTCTGATCAACCTCGAACATGCTTTCGAGCGCAGACAGAATACGTTGATTCAGACAGACCAGTAATTCTTTGCTGTAAGGCAAATGATGAGCATGACCTATCAGATCTTCACTGGAGTCGATGATGGCAATGTGCTTCGCCAATTCCTGCTGCTTCTGGCTCTCCAGCTGCTGCCGGTACTGAATGATAACGTTATAACCCACAACCAGGACTAACAACAGGCCGATAAGACCGACCACTAAAGGTATACTCATAAAACTCGATCAGATAATCCACAGACAAACGAAGCCATAAGATACACCATCTGATCATGAGGTCATAGCATAGGGTAGAATTTTGCTCATAGCCTCACATTCGCAGTGCGCACATTTTTACATTGGGGATAGTCACTGGTTATCTGTCACTGGTGCAGGGACGTATAGATTTTCAGCTGTTGTCAAATTCTGATGACCAGAATGCGTTCAGAGCCCATGTGTTGCTGTACATGTGCATTTTAGACACTATGATACTGTATATAACAGAGTGAAATAGATAGTCGCATTGTTAGAATGTAACGGACTATATTTGGGACGGGAAAATGAAACTACAACAATTACGCTATATCGTTGAGGTGGTGAACCATAATCTCAATGTGTCCTCGACGGCTGAAAATCTGTATACCTCTCAACCGGGTATCAGCAAACAGGTTCGTTTACTTGAGGATGAGCTCGGCATTCAAATTTTTGAGCGTAGCGGTAAACACCTGACCAAAGTGACGCCGGCGGGTGAAAATATTGTCCGGATTGCGCGCGACATTCTTTCGCGAGTAGAAAGCATTAAATCGGTTGCCGGCGAATATACACATCCGGAAATGGGGACGCTGCATATTGCGACCACCCACACTCAGGCGCGTTATGCGTTACCCAAAGTGATTCAGGGTTTTATTGAACGTTACCCGAAAGTCTCTTTGCACATGCATCAGGGCACGCCTTCCCAGATTGCGGATGCGGTTTCCAAAGGGACGACTGTCTTTGCCATCGCCACAGAAGCTCTGCATTTATATCAGGATATGATTATGCTGCCGTGCTATCACTGGAATCGTTCCATTGTGGTGCGCTCCGATCATCCCCTGGCCCAGAAGAAAGATATTACGATTCATGATCTGGCCGCGTATCCATTAGTGACCTACGTGTTTGGTTTTACCGGACGCTCTGAACTGGATAATGCGTTTAACCGCTCCGGGTTAACGCCCCGTATTGTGTTTACGGCGACTGATGCTGATGTCATCAAAACCTATGTGCGGCTGGGCATTGGCGTCGGTGTGATGGCAAGCATGGCAATTGATCCTGAGACGGACCATGATCTGGTTGCCATTGATGCCAGCCACATTTTCGAAGCCAGTACCACGACCATTGGCTTTAAAAAAGGCACTTTCCTGCGGACTTATATGTACGATTTCATGGAGCGCTTCGCCCCGCATCTGACCCGGAACGTGGTTGACCAGGCGTTGGCACTCAAAAGCAATGACGAAATCGAAGCCATGTTTGCCAATATTAAGCTTCCGGTGCGCTGAGTTTGTTTAGCCGTCTTCTTTCTGAAAAGCCGCGTTAAGCGGCTTTTTTGCATACACTTCATGATTCACTGCTCTTGCGACCTGAGATGAGATAAAATACGGGCTTTCAGTTTATCCGCGTATCAGGGTTATCCATGTCTGCCTGTTTTGACAAATTTTGTCAGTTAGATGCTTTGCTGACTCAGGAAAAAGCATACTGGCAGTTCATGCCTTTCGCCTGCCAGGATTACCCCTGGCGACACAGTAATCCTGAGCTGTCGACCTGGCTGGATGCGTTGTCCGAGCTGGATCTGGCTCTCTTGCTGGAGGACAGTGCAGCGCTTGTTCGTGAACTCGCTGTTTTTCTTCCTGTCTTGCCTGAAATGCATCAACTCGCTGATATTCCTGCATTGGCGCCGGTTTCAGACGTTTCACCGCGTCTGCCTCGGGGACTGGATGTGGGGATTCCGGGCCGAAAATGGCAGCAGATATTAGCATTTAATGCGGTATTGCCTTCGCATCAGCTTCCCTGGCTGGAGTGGTGTGCCGGGAAAGGGTATTTAGGGCGAGTGTTGGCCGCATGCCACCATACAGAGGTTACCAGTCTTGAATGGCAGCAGTGTCTGACGCAAGACGGCCAGCTCGCTGCCAATCAGCTCGGGTTGCCAATGACCTTTATTCAGGCGGACGCCTTTGCCCCGGAAAGCGCCAGAGTGATAAAGCCGGATCAGCATGCGGTGGCTTTGCATGCCTGCGGTGATCTGCATGTGAGCCTGCTGGAGCAGGTGGCGGCAAAGCGCACCGCGGCGGTCAGTGTGTCACCTTGCTGTTATCACTTGATCCGTCATGAAGTCTATCAGCCCTTGTCGGCACCGGCTAAAGCGAGTGAGCTGAGATTATCCAAGCATGATCTCAGAATGCCGTTACAGGAAACCGTCACAGCCGGACAGCGGGTGAAACAGCAGCGATTTGTGGAAGTCAGCTACCGTCTGGGCTTTGATGCACTGCAGAAACACCTGACCGGCAATCACGAATATCTGCCTGTCCCGAATGTTCAAAAAGCTCGCTTAAAGCATGGGTTTACTGATTTTTGTCAGTGGGCTGCAGCGCAAAAAGGATTACCGCTGACCGGAGACATTGACTATTTGCACTGGCAGCAACAGGGTGAGGCTCGCTTTCGAGAGGTCGAGCGTATGGAGCTGGTTCGCCAGGCTTTTCGCCGTCCCCTCGAAATGTGGCTGGTTTTTGACCGGGCATTGTTGATGCAAGAAGCTGGTTATCAGGTGTCTGTCGGCACATTTTGTGATAAACCCACCACGCCAAGAAATATTATGATTCACGCACAATTGGAGAAATAATGGAGACAAGCACGCTGATTTATTGTGCGCTGGCTTTATCGGCCGGTTGTTTTGTTCAAAGTACTGTTGGCTTTGGCATGGCCATTGTGGCAGCACCGATTGTGTATTTTTATGAGCCCCGTTTTGTGCCGGGTGTGGTGACATTTGTTGGTCTGATACTGGCGCTGATTAATATGTGGCAGTACCGCCGGATGATTTCATTTACCGGCATGAGCGCGGCCTTTGTCGGTCGTGTGCCTGGCACTATCGTGGCCGGCTGGATATTGGTGTACATCAGTGCTGAGCATCTGGCTCTGATACTGGGCGCGGGTGTGCTACTGGCGGTTCTGATCAGTTTGTCGAAGGTTCGCTTTAAACCCACCCCCAAAGCTTTATTTGTAGCCGGGTTTACGTCCGGCCTGATGGGAACAACAACCAGTATTGGCGGTCCGCCAATGGCCCTGGTGCTTCAGCATGCGGAAGCCGGAAAATTAAGAGCGAATCTGGCTGTGTATTTTGTTTTCAGCTGTGTTTTATCGTTGATAGCCCTTTCGGCAACCGGTCACTTCAGTCTGTGGCACTTGAAATACGCATTGATTGTTTTGCCCGCACCGATACTGACCACCTTGCTTGCTTATAAGGTTCAGCATTTGATCAAAACGGAGTGGGTCAGATATGCCTTGCTGGTGCTCTGTACGTTTGCGGGCATGGCCGCTATGTGGCAGGGACTCAGTCCGATGTGGACCTGACAGGGCAGAGGCTGCTGAGCGCAGCGGCCTCTGGCGTTAGGGGGTTTAGCTGGCTTTAGGGATGATATTAAACAGATTAAACTGCCGCTGTTCCAGTTCATGGGCCGGCATGGGTTTACCCATATAATAGCCCTGGCAATAGTCAAACTCGCATTCCTGAATATACTCCAGCTGTTCAAGTGTCTCGACACCTTCGGCGACCAGTTTCAGGTTCAGCTTGTCGCAGATGGCACAGGTGGCTTCGACAATAGCCCGGCTGCTTTGGTTATTGGCCTGCACGAAGCTTTGATCGAGTTTCACCATCGTAATGGGCAGATTCTGCAACTGAGAAAGTGACGAATAGCCGGTTCCGAAATCGTCAAGATGAAGCTCAATCCCCAGTTCAGCGAGATCAACCAGGCACTGTTTAGCGTCATCGTATTCCTGCAACATGGCAGATTCCGTTAACTCTAATGCCAGTTGTTTGGCGTCAATGTCGTAGTGTTCGAGTAAGTTAGCAATATAACTGGCGAGACTGGCATGCAACTGCGCCCGGGATAAATTCACACTGACCGTAAAACGCTTCCCATAGGTTTTATTCCAGTGTGAAAGCTGCATACACGCTTGCTTCAGCGTCCATTTTCCCAGCGGTACAATCTGGCCGGTTTCTTCAGCAAGCGGAATGAATTCAGATGGTGCAACCTGACCGAGATCTTCATCGTACCAGCGAATTAAGGCTTCGAATCCACCTAACCGATTGTTTTTCAGATCGACGATAGGCTGGTAATACAGCTCAAAGGCTTCAGCATCCATGGCCAGCGTCAGGTGGTGGCGCAATGTCATTTTACGGTATAAATCTTCCGCCATCTCGGGGGAGAAATGATGGCATCGATTCCGTCCTCTCAGTTTGGCACGGTGCATGGCCATGTCGGCCTGGGTGATGAGCGTTTCAATTTTCTTGGCGTCATTCGGGAAGCTGGCCATCCCGATACTGCAGCCGATCGACAATTCACCGACTTCTTTCAGATGAAAAGGCTTATTGAGATTGGTAATCAGCTTTCGCGCAAACTGGGCGGGATCGTCAACCTGACGGTGGTCAATCTGGATAATGAATTCATCACCGCCAAAGCGGGCCAGTAAACCGTTGAATTTAACAATTTCGCTGAGCCGAATCGCGATAGCCCGCAACATCTTATCGCCAATGGCGTGGCCATAGGTGTCGTTGATCAGCTTAAATCCGTCTACATCCAGAAACAGCAAGGTATAAGGCTGAGACGAATGCTGAGAGGCATGGATAGCATTAATCATGCCTCTGCGGTTCAGCAACCCGGTCAGATAATCGTGTTCTGACTGGTATTTCGCTTGTTTTAACTGCTCTTTTTCCTGGCTGATATTGACCAGACTGAGTAAGAGTTGCTGTTTGTCAGCCAGCCACTTGCCATCAATGCTGAACCAGTCGTAATTTCGTCCTGTCCAGCACAGTTTTCTGTGGTTAACAACCTGACCTTCACTGGCATCATGTAACCATTTCTCTGCCAATTTAATGTCGCCGACAAACGTGGCGAGGCTGTCGAGCTGCTCACCAAACGCGTGAATGAAGGCGCGATTGGCACTGAGCAGCTTGCCCTCGGACGAAAAAAGCAATGCCAGATTGGAGCCATCTGAAAATGCCAGCTCACGTCTCAGACTGGCTTCCTCAGAGATGACATGGACCAGCATGGCGATTCTGCCATCTTCGCTCGGAATTCCAGAAAAATGACACAAGGCATTTTTCACTTTGCTCTTGGGGCTGTAGCTCCACCAGAGTTTGAGTGACTCACCGCGTTTGAACATTTGCAAATAGTCATTCAGGGTCGCTTCTACCGCGTCGGACATATCCTGTCCCAGATCCCGTGAGGTCAGCTCACTCAGGCTCTCTGCCTCCCAAAGGGGAAGTGCAGCAGAATTCGCCCAGATAATGGCTTTGTTTTCGATGTCGAAAACCCATACCGGGGATTGCAGATATTCAAAGGTCGTAAAGAATTGGCTCATACCAGATAAAGGAATGACTTTAAAGGGGCAATGCCTCAACGATAGCCTAAATTGTCGGAGGCATACATGCGAGAGGGTGTAAAGCGTGATATTGGTTCAGGAAGTGGGTGTTGCATAAATGTAAATTAATGATAAATAAGCACAAATAGTGAGCTGGCCGTCTATCATTTTGCTCGGGAGTGTGCTGGGCCGGTGATGAGGCAGTCTTTGAGACAGGGCTTAGCGAAATGACTAAGCCCAGAATTGTTCTAATCTGACAGGTAAATGTACACTCACTTTTCATTATGAAACTCAGTGTGCATTTTTATGATGATTTACCCGACGGCAGGAATCAATCCAGCCATCTGTAGAAACTGAGCTGTGATGATCAGCACACCTGCGCTGGTTGCCATAATCAGCGCAGGTTTACCACCGCTGACCTGGTACTCACCGGCTGTCTGACGTTGTCCTCGCTGAACATAAACCATGGCCACAGGCAGGAAGATAGCCAGTATCACGAGGGCAATGGCCGCATAACCCAGCGCCATAATAAAGCCCTGAGGATAAAACAGCGCAAAGCACAAAGGTGGAATAAAGGTAAAGAGAGCCGTTTGTACTCTGCCGGATGTCGAATTTTTCTGATTTAAGGTATCTGACAGGAAATCAAACAAGCCCAGGCTTACCCCGAGGAAAGAGGTCGCCAGTGCAAGATCGGCAAAAATAGAAACAGAATTACTGACCATCGGGCTTTTGAGCAGCGTGCTCAGTGCGGCAATAAAGTTGCCAAGGCTGGAGTTGGCGATCAGATCAGACTGGCTGAGAATGCCCTGGCTGGCAATTTGCCACAGCAAATAAATGACCAGCGGCACAGATGCACCTACGATCATCACTTTTCGCAGCGCTTTCATATCAATACCGACATAGCGGACAATCGAGGGAATACTGCCGTGGAAGCCAAAGGAAGTGAACACGACAGGTAGCGCGGAGATCAGCAGGCCTTTTTCGACGGGCATATCAACCAGATGCTGTCCCTGAATATGCGGCAGCAACAGGCTCAGCATAACTGCCAGCGCAATAATTTTCAGCGTGAACAGGATACGGTTGACCAAATCAACCGAATGCGTCCCGACGGACACCACAGTCGCAATCAATAAGGTGAACAACACTGTGCCAGTCTGAGGCATGACATCCAGTCCAAACCAACCGGACAATTTGTCATTGAGCTGTGCACCGCCACCGGCAATATAGGCCGCACATAATGCGTAAAACAGAAACATCATGGCAATGTTGGCGACAACTTGTCCTTTTGTGCCCAGTAACTCTTTCGCCAGTGAGTGGAGCGTCGCTGAAGGATCAGCATGTTGATGAACTTCCAGCATCAGCAGGGCTGTGTATACCATCAGTGCCCAGATACCGATCATGGTCAGTGTGGCGGTTGTAAAACCTAATCCGGCCGATGCCAGCGGCAAGGCCAGCATCCCTGCGCCAATGGTTGTTCCGGCAATAATTAACGTACTGCCGAAGGTTTTGTTCATGCTCATCGAGTAAAAACTCCCTGTATTTTTATTGGTTTAGTGAGTGGGAGAGGGGGCGGTCAGGCTGATTCTCTCCGAAGAAAAAATATAGCCACAATGGTGCACGGGGTTGGAAGGAATTGATATGTTCAGCTTTCTTTACAACGCACTCGACCACTGTGGCCGACGATAATAGGATTTCATGACGAGTATACTCATAACATTTATACAACAACTGGTCTTTTTGTCTGTAAATTGTGCTGATTGGCAGGTGTAATTTACTGCAGGCACTTTAAATGCAGAAAAAACACCTGTCAACTTTTGTTTATTTTGGTGTAAATTTAAGTTTACGGTGTGGGTCGTTATTCAGTGTGCGTCATGGATTGCACCGAAGAGGGTTTTCAATTAACAGTGCTTAAGATTCTCTCGTGGTTGACTAAGTGTTACAGTGAAGTGCCAACTGAATCAATAAGAGGAACAACATGTTGCAAGTTGTCATGATAAGTACCGGTGAAGAAGTCCTGCATGGAGATATCGTTGATACCAATGCAGCATGGTTGTCCCGTTTGTTTTTTCAGAACGGATTCGCGTTATCGCGACGCACAACCGTCGGTGATCAGCTTGAAAGTCTGGCATCGGAAATCGAGCAGTGCAGCCTGACGGCTGATATCGTCATTGTAAATGGGGGGCTGGGGCCGACTACGGATGATTTGACTGCTCAGGCGGCAGCCATTGCAGCAGGAGCCGGCTTAGAGCAGTCGGAGTTCTGGGTTGAACAAATGATCGAAAAGTACCGGATTCTGGGGCGTGACATGCCGCAGGCAAATCTGAAGCAGGCCATGCTGCCAGAAGGCGCTGACGTGCTGGATAATCCGGTTGGCACCGCATGCGGTTTCATGATGAAGCTGAACCGTGCGCACTTGTTCTTTACTCCGGGCGTACCCAGCGAGTTTAAAGTTATGGTCGAAGACGAGATCCTGCCGAGGCTGAAATCGCTGCACCCGGAAGTTGCCAGCCTTGAATGCCACCGGCTGTACAGCTTCGGCTTATCCGAATCAGGGATTAACGACACTCTGGCTTCTTTGCCATTACCCCCGTCATTCCAGCTGGGCTACCGATCTTACTTACCTTTTATCGAAGTGAAGTTGTTTGCACCAAAAGATGATACTCAGGCTGCTGACGTGTTAGCGCAAATTCAGGCGCGGCTGGGGGAGAACATTGTCGGTGCCGGTGAAACTTTGCTGGATACCATAGGCACACATTTCTCCAAAGCCCCGCTTACATTAACCGTTGCCGAGCAGTTTACCGGCGGTGACGTGCTCAACTGGCTGCAGGATAACCCG
The DNA here is from genome assembly GCF_021432065.1 of Photobacterium sp. TLY01. Lineage (NCBI taxonomy): Bacteria > Pseudomonadati > Pseudomonadota > Gammaproteobacteria > Vibrionales > Vibrionaceae > Photobacterium > Photobacterium sp. TLY01. The sequence goes on along the minus strand of NZ_CP090364.1, from coordinate 2,038,965 downwards.
GCGACTCAGACCGCATTAAGTCAGGGCTGGTTGCTGACGACCCAGGTCGATCCTTCGTTGAGCGACGCTGAACCTATGGGGGCTTCTTTAGCAATGGCCGCCGCCGCCCGGCAGCAGACGGGTTCTGATCTGGCGCTGGTTTGTGGACCGCTGTATGACAACAGCATTGCGATTGCCCTGTCTACGCCAAACGGTGACTGGGCGCAGCACGTGCGTACCCGACGGCAGTATGCCAATAAACCTCACCGGAAAATGGTTGCGACTTTGATGCTGGATATGCTTCGTCGATGGCAAACGGGTCAGACCGTAATTGGCCAGTATGAATCGTTCGAACGGTTGAGTGAGTTGTTTTTACCGGCAGAGCCGAGCTGATTCAGGACGGGACACAAGATACAAAAAAGCCAGTCTGGATTACAAAGACTGGCTTTTTTGACAGTGGCAGGCCCTGTACTCAGTGTTGAGAAGGGTTACTCATTCACTGCAGACGGAGAGAGCTGGACCTGATAATCAAACTCCAGGCTCAAGTCTGAGGTGGGTATGGAGCGGCAAGCAAGGATTTCGCCCGGTGCAACAAAGGCCATCGCCTCGCGCTGCTCTACACTGCCTGCGGTCAGCTTGCACCGACAAGCTCCACACATACCATTGCGGCACTGGTACTCAGGCTGTAAGCCCGCACGTTCCAGCTGAACTAATAAGGGCTCATCGTTATTACCAGAAACCTTCTGTCCGTTAACCGTAATGGTCAATCGGCTCATAGTTCGAAGTCACCCAGATCGTCAGCGCTGACATCATTATCAATCTGACCGACCAGATAAGAACTGATCTCCGCTTCCTGTGGCGCAACTTGTACATTGTCAGAAGACAGCCAGGCGTTAATCCATGGAATCGGGTTTTGCGTGGCACCCGGGTAAGCCGGTTTCAGGCCAACCGCTGTCATACGCAGATTGGTGATGTATTCAACGTACTGACACAGGATATCTTTGTTCAGACCGATCATCGAACCGTCTTTGAACAGATACTCTGCCCATTCTTTTTCCTGCTCTGCGGCATCTTTAAAGATGTCAAAGCTCAGCTGTTCGCACTCACGGGCAATGTCCGCCATCTCAGGATCATCCTGACCGGTACGCATCAGGTTCAGGATATGCTGAGTGCCTGTCAGGTGCAGTGCTTCATCACGTGCGATCAGCTTGATGATTTTGGCATTCCCTTCCATCAACTCACGCTCAGCGAAGGCAAAAGAGCAGGCAAAGCTGACGTAGAAACGGATCGCTTCCAGTGCATTGACCGACATCATACACAGGTAGAGTTTTTTCTTTAACTCGTGCAGGCTGACCACAACAGTTTCACCGTTGACAACATGCTCACCTTCGCCCAGACGGTGATAATCGCTGGTGCCTTGGATCAGTTCGTCGTAATAACGGGAAATATCACCGGCGCGTTTAATAATGTGTTCATTCGTCACAATATCGTCAAATACCACACCTGGGTCGTTCACGATATTGCGGATAATGTGTGTGTAAGAACGCGAGTGAATGGTCTCAGAGAATGACCAGGTTTCAATCCAGGTTTCCAGCTCAGGAATAGAAACCAGTGGCAGCAGGGCAACGTTCGGACTGCGACCCTGAATGGAATCCAGCAGCGTCTGGTACTTCAGGTTACTGATGAAAATATGGCGTTCGTGCTCTGGCAGATTGTTGAAGTTAATCCGATCGCTGGATACATCAACTTCTTCCGGGCGCCAGAAGAAAGATAATTGCTTTTCAATCAGTTTTTCGAATATTTCGAACTTCTGCTGGTCGTAACGCGCAACGTTCACCGGCTGCCCGAAGAACATAGGTTCATGCAGCGGGTTGTTGTTAGTTTTACAGAAAGTACTGTATGCCATTGTGTCCTCAGCATCAAAGGGGAGCCGAAGCTCCCATTTGTTTTTGTTAGTGATTATATCTTGCAGCTGGTGCAGTCGTCTGCGGCGACGTCGCCCTGAGCATCAGAAGCACCATCGCGGGTGTTGTGATAATACAGAGTTTTAACGCCGAGTTTATACGCTGTCAGCAGGTCCTTCAGCAAGAGTTTCATTGGCACTTTGCCACCCGGCTGAATACTCGGGTCGTAGTTGGTATTGGCAGAAATCGCCTGATCCACGAATTTCTGCATAATGCCGACCAGTTGCAGGTAGCCATCATTGCTGCCAATGTTCCAAAGCAACTCATAGTTGTTTTTGTATTTATTGTATTCAGGAACAACCTGCTTCAGGATGCCATCTTTAGACGCTTTGATGGAAACGAAACCACGAGGGGGCTCAATACCATTGGTGGCGTTCGAAATCTGAGAAGAAGTCTCAGAGGGCATCAGTGCCGACAGGGTCGAGTTACGCAGACCGTGCGTGACGATCTCCTGGCGCAGGGCTTCCCAGTCATAACGCAGTTCCTGACCACAGATCTTGTCCAGATCTTTCTTATAGGTATCAATTGGCAGGATACCTTTTGAATAGGTGGTTTCATTGAACGCCGGACAAGCACCACGCTCTTTCGCCAGACCCACAGAGGCTTTCAGCAGGTAGTACTGAATGGCTTCAAAGGCCTGATGCGTCAGGTTGTTCGCACTGCCGTCAGAATAACGCACGCCGTGTTTTGCCAGATAGTAAGCAAAATTGATCACACCTACGCCCAGAGTACGACGGTTCATGGTCGCACGGCGAGCGGCTGGCAGTGGGTAATCCTGGTAATCCAGCAGGGCATCCAGAGCACGAACGGTCAGCTCTGCCATTTCTTCCAGCTCATCCAGGTTCTCAATCGCACCCAGGTTGAACGCAGACAGTGTACACAGTGCGATTTCACCGTTTTCATCTTCCACGTTGGTCAATGGCTTGGTCGGCAGCGCAATTTCCAGACACAGGTTCGACTGGCGAATCGGGGCAACCGCCGGGTCAAACGGGCTGTGGGTATTACAGTGGTCCACGTTCTGAATATAGATACGGCCGGTAGACGCACGCTCTTGCATCAGCAGAGAGAACAGATCGATCGCTTTCACTGTCTGTTTTTTAATGCTGTCGTCCTGCTCATACTTCACATACAGGCGCTCAAACTCATCCTGATCGGCAAAGAATGCATCATATAACCCAGGGACATCAGACGGTGAGAACAGAGAAATGGTCTCGCCTTTGATCAGACGGGTGTACATCAGCTTGTTGATCTGAACACCGTAATCCATATGACGAACACGGTTTTCTTCAACACCACGGTTGTTTTTCAGCACCAGCAGAGATTCAACTTCGCGGTGCCAGATTGGGTAGAACAGGGTAGCAGCGCCGCCACGAACACCGCCCTGAGAGCAGCATTTCACCGCAGTCTGGAAATACTTGTAGAACGGAATACAGCCAGTGTGGAAGGCTTCGCCGCCACGGATTTCAGAACCCAGGGCACGAATACGGCCAGCATTGATACCGATGCCCGCACGCTGGGAAACGTAGCGAACAATCGCGCTGGCGGTTGCATTGATAGAATCCAGGCTGTCATCACATTCAATCAGGACACAGGAGCTGAACTGACGGGTTGGCGTACGCACACCAGACATAATTGGTGTAGGCAGGGAAACCTTAAACAGGGATACAGCATCATAAAAGCGCTTGATGTAGTCCAGACGGGTATCTTTCGGGTACTTACTGAACAGGCACGCAGCAATCATGATGTACAGGAACTGGGCACTTTCGTAGATTTCACCGCTGACACGGTTCTGAACCAAGTACTTACCTTCCAGCTGTTTGACCGCAGCATACGAGAAATTCATATCACGCCAGTGATCGATGTAATTATCCATCACGGCGAATTCTTCAGCAGAATAATCTTCCAGCAGGTGCTTGTCGTATTTTCCCTTGTCGACCATTTTGCTGACATGATCGAACAGTGTGGGTGGCTCGAACTGACCATACGCTTTTTTACGCAGGTGGAAGATGGCAAGGCGGGCAGCCAGATACTGGTAATCTGGCGACTCTTCCGAAATCAAGTCAGCCGCTGCTTTAATGATGGTTTCATGAATATCTTCGGTTTTGATGCCATCGTAGAACTGGATATGAGACTTCAGCTCAACCTGCGACACTGACACATTCTCCAGACCTTCAGCGGCCCAGGTAATGACACGGTGGATCTTGTCCAGATCGATGCGTTCTTTGCGTCCATCACGCTTGGTAACAGTTAGCTGTTGATTCATTTTTAATCGTTTTCCCAGTTTTCCCTGATCTATAGTGCTTTTTTGCAATTTTATTAAGAAAGTGAAGGAAGATTGTGATCTTCGTTACACTTAAAATGATAGACCAAAACACTATATATTGGGGTGTTAAGCCATGTGGCAAACAAGATAGTGGTGAGCATACGAATTTGCAAGCTGGTATTTTTTGACCGCTTGTGGATAACGTGGGGATGTAAAATGGATAGTTAGTGCGTACTCACCTATTTCATCAGACTTGCCAGTGTCATAGGAAAATGCAAACAAAATGCGCCTGTTTTTTCCGCCGGAAAAAAATTTTTTTCCTTGATTTTTCCTGATTTTCCGCTCTATTTTTGCGTGCAGCATGATCGGTCAAAAAAGGGGCTTTCGTTACGATTATGTTGCTCCAGAATAGGGATGAGTGCGGCGGGTTCAGGCAGGATGGCCTGGGCTTGCCACAGGTCGGGACGATGCTCGTCGCCTATGTATCCCCAGCCTGCGACTGCACCTGGCATGCGCGCAGCCCGCGCGGCAATCATGTCCTTTTCGATGTCGCCGATATACAGGCAGTGTTCAGGAGGGATGTCCAGCAACTGGCAGGCATGCCACAGCGGGTCCGGGTGGGGCTTTGCTTTATCTAATGTGTCGCCACAGACAACGACCTCAGCCTCAGACAAGACAGGGAAGTAGGGCAGCAGGCGCTGAGTAAGATAGCCAGGCTTATTTGTCATTATTCCCCATGGAAATTTATTTTCTTTTAAATACGTTAAAAGTACATCAATTCCATCATACATTGATGTTTTTAAACAAATTTCTTCGTGGTAATAATCAAGAAATTTTTGCCTGAGGTGTATGGGGTTGAGATGTGCGGGTATGGTGCCAAATCCTGCTTTGATCAGGCCATTGGCGCCGTAGCTGGTGTTGGCCTGGATCTGCGCTGCCGTCAGTGGCTGAACATCATAGTCCGCCAGAACTCGGTTCGCCGCTCTTGCCATATCCGGAGCGGTATCAAGCAAGGTGCCATCCAGGTCAAAAAGTACAGCGTCAATCCGGTAACCCCACATAAGCTGTGTCCTTATCTCAAGCGCGAATATAGAAAGTACAGTGAGTGTGATTAAAGCATATCAGCAAAAGGGCAAAACAGTAGGATAATGCATCTTATCCGGACATCGGGCTAAACGCGGATGAAAGGGAGACCAGCCAGGCCGGAATAACGAGCCTGGCGGCGGTGTGACAGCGGGTTTATTCGGGTTTTACGGTATGCAGAATATAATTGACGTCCACGTTACGACCCAGTTTATAAGTGTCAGTGAGTGGGTTGTAGTGCAAACCGGTTATGTGACGGTCTTCAAGGGGAGTCAGATCAACCATTGCCATCAATTCTGACGGACGAATGAACTTTTTGTGATCATGTGTACCTTTTGGGACCAGTTTCATCACCTGCTCGGCACCGACAATCGCAAACAGATAGGATTTCATGTTCCGGTTCAGGGTTGAAAAGAACACATGACCGCCAGGTTTCACCAGTCGGGCACAGGATGCAATCACAGAAGCCGGGTCCGGCACATGTTCCAGCATTTCCATACAAGTGACGACGTCGTACTGTTCGGGGTGCTGTTCGGCATGTTCTTCAACCGTCTGCTGGATGTAGTCCAGCTTGGTTCCGGTTTCCAAAGCATGCAGGCGAGCGACCGTTAATGGCTCTTTCCCCATGTCCAGGCCAGTCACTTCCGCGCCTTCTCTGGCCATACTTTCAGCCAGGATGCCGCCGCCGCAGCCCACATCGAGGATTTTTTTGCCAAACAGTCCGCCGGCATGGTCAATCACATAGTTCAAGCGCAGTGGGTTGATCTGATGCAGCGGCTTGAATTCGCCTTCCAGATCCCACCAGCGTGATGCCATTTCTTCAAATTTACTGATTTCTGCCGGATCGACATTTAACTGCTTGGTCATTCTTGCTCGCCATTTCCATTGATGTCAGAGCGGGCATTATAGCGAAAGACGGCTGACTTGAAATGCCTGTTTCTTTAACCTGGGTTTGGCGCAAGAAAATACAGGGGTTCTGGTGCATCTTTCGTCAGTCGCTGATTTTGTGTATAAAAAACCGTCACTTGATGGTAGCGAGAGTCGCCATTGATTGCACAAAAGGACAAGTGTTTATTTTCAATTCGTAAAATTACTCACAAGAAAGGCACTGAAAGGTGTGCCTATTAAGTGGGAAATATGCTATATTCCCGCACCTTGCACGTATAAAAATACGACAGAATCTACCTGAGGGATAGTGGCTCCATGAGCGATCTTGCAAAAGAGATCACGCCGGTAAACATTGAAGAGGAGCTGAAAGGCTCGTATCTCGACTACGCGATGTCCGTCATCGTGGGTCGTGCTCTTCCTGATGTGCGTGATGGCCTGAAGCCGGTACATCGCCGCGTACTATTCGCGATGAACGTACTCGGTAATGACTGGAATAAACCATACAAAAAATCTGCCCGTGTTGTGGGCGACGTGATCGGTAAATATCACCCGCATGGTGATAGTGCGGTATACGACACTATTGTTCGTATGGCACAACCTTTCTCCCTTCGTTATATGCTGGTTGATGGCCAGGGTAACTTCGGTTCCATTGATGGCGACTCCGCCGCGGCAATGCGTTACACCGAAGTGCGGATGAGCAAAATTGCTCACGAACTGCTGGCCGACCTGGATAAAGAAACTGTCGACTTTGTTGACAACTATGATGGCACAGAGCGGATTCCTGCTGTGTTGCCAACCAAAATTCCTAACCTGCTGGTGAACGGTGCGTCCGGTATTGCCGTAGGTATGGCGACCAATATTCCACCGCATAATCTGGGTGAGGTGATTGACGGCTGTCTGGCATTTATGGACAACGATCAAATTACCATCGACCAGCTGATGGAATACATACCGGGTCCGGATTTCCCGACAGCGGCGATGATCAGTGGCCGTAAAGGTATTATTGACGCTTATAAAACGGGGCGCGGTAAAGTTTACATGCGCTCTAAGGCCGAGATTGAATCAGACAAAAATGGGAAAGAAACCATCGTTGTCACCGAGATTCCTTATCAGGTCAATAAAGCGCGTCTGATTGAAAAAATCGCTGAACTGGTCAAAGAGAAGAAAGTCGAGGGCATCAGTGCACTGCGTGACGAGTCTGATAAAGACGGCATGCGCATTGTGATTGAGTGTCGCCGTGACGCTGTGGCTGAGGTGGTCCTGAACAACCTGTATGCACAGACTCAGCTGCAAACCACGTTTGGTATCAACATGGTGGCGCTGGATAAAAACGGCCAGCCTAAGCTTTTCAATCTGAAAGAGATGCTGGAAAGCTTTGTCAACCACCGCCGTGAAGTCGTGACACGTCGTACCATCTTTGAACTGCGTAAAGCACGTGAACGTGCGCATATTCTGGAAGGTCTGGCGATTGCACTGGTCAATATCGATGAAATCATCGAACTGATCCGTCAGGCGGCGACGCCGCAAATTGCCCGTGAAGGCCTGCTGGCCCGTTCATGGCAGTTGGGTGACGTGGCGGCCATGCTGGAACGTGCCGGTGTGGATGCGGCTCGCCCTGAGTGGCTGGCTGCTGAGCTGGGTGTTCGCGAGGGTATGTACTACCTGACAGAACAACAGGCACAGGCCATTCTGGACTTGCGTCTGCACAAACTGACCGGTCTGGAACACGAGAAGATTCTCGACGAGTACAAAGGTCTGTTAACTCAGATCGAAGAGCTGATGCTGATCCTGAGCAGTGCTGAGCGCCTGATGGAAGTGATTCGTGGTGAACTTGAGCTTGCCCGGGAGCAGTTCAGTGATGTTCGCCGCACCGAAATTACAGCGGCCAGCCATGATATCGACCTGGAAGATCTGATCACGCAGGAAGACGTGGTGGTGACTTTGTCTCACCATGGCTATGTGAAATATCAGCTGCTGGCTGATTACGAAGCACAGCGACGCGGTGGTAAAGGGCGTGCAGCAACGCGTATGAAGGATGAAGACTTCATTGAACGCCTGCTGGTTGCCAATACCCACGATACGATTCTGTGCTTCTCAAGCCGCGGTCGTATGTACTGGCTGAAGGTTTACCAGTTACCGCAGGCTAGCCGGACTGCACGTGGCAAGCCAATTGTGAATATCCTGCCGCTGGAAGAGAATGAGCGTATTACCGCAATTCTGCCGGTGAAAGAATATGAAGAAGATAAGTTCATCTTCATGGCAACGGCAGACGGTACGGTGAAGAAAACACCGCTGACCGATTTCAGCCGTCCTCGCAGTGCCGGTATTATTGCGGTGAACCTGCGTGAGGGTGATTCACTGATTGGTGTGAATATCACGGACAGCAACAATGACATCATGCTGTTCTCTGCCGCCGGTAAAGTGGTACGCTTCTCTGAAGAGCAAGTGCGTGGCATGGGCCGGACTGCGGCAGGTGTCCGCGGTATCAAGCTGGCCAATGACGACAAAGTGGTCTCGCTCATCGTACCTAGCCATGAAGGTGATGTGCTGACTGTGACTGAAAACGGTTACGGTAAGCGTACCAGCCTGGAAGAGTATCCGGCGAAGAGTCGTGCGACTCAGGGTGTGGTGTCCATCAAGGTCTCCGAGCGTAACGGCTCTGTGGTTGGTGCGGTTCAGGTGCAGGAGGGTGATGAGTTCATGATGATCACCAATGCCGGTACTCTGGTACGTACCCGTGTCGCAGAAGTCAGCCGCGTTGGTCGAAATACTCAGGGGGTGACTCTGATTCGTACTGCAGAAGATGAACAAGTTGTTGGTCTTCAGCGTATTGAAGAACCTGAGGATGACGAGTTGGCGCAAGTTGACGGCGAAGAGGTTGTGGCGGAAGTGACAACGGATGCCGATGCGGCCGCCTTGCCTGAAGAAGGCGATGAAGCCAAAGACAGCAGCGAAGACTGATCGTTCGCTTAACCAGAAAAACGCAGCTCTACAGCTGCGTTTTTTTATAACATTTTTTTAGCAAAATGCCTCTTTTGTTTGTTTCGTTGATGCTGTTCGGTATTTTTTATTGTTTACTCAACAAAAAAGGTTTTCAGCAACCAATGAAAGGTGTAAAAAAATAGAACACAGATCCGGTTATTCATGCGGTTGATAACAGGGTCATCTCATTTTCTCAAAGCAGGAGCATGTTTCTCATCATGGATAAGGTTTATAACTTTTGTGCAGGTCCGGCAATGATGCCGGCAGAAGTGCTGGTGAAAGCCCAACAGGAATTGGTGAACTGGAATGGTCTGGGCACCTCGGTCATGGAAATCAGCCACCGAAGTAAAGACTTTATCGCTGTCGCAGAACAGTCCGAGCGTGATTTACGTGACCTGCTGGCTATACCTGACAACTACCATGTTCTTTTCTGCCACGGTGGTGCGCGGGCACAGTTTGCTGCCGTGCCGATGAACCTGCTGGGCGATGCCACCACAGCGGATTACATTGACGGCGGCTACTGGGCACACAGTGCCATTGAAGAAGCCCAGAAATACTGCCAGCCGAATGTGATTGATATTACGTGCGAGCGAGAAGGCAAAAAAGCCGTCCTGCCGGCAAGTGACTGGGCGCTGACTGAACACGCGGCCTATGTGCATTTCTGTCCGAACGAGACAATCGATGGGATTGAGATCCGTGACTTGCCACAGACGGACAAGCCGATTGTCGCCGATATGTCTTCTACCATTTTGTCGCGCAAAATCGACGTGTCACAGTACGGAGTGATCTACGCCGGGGCGCAGAAAAATATCGGCCCGGCCGGTCTGACAATCGTGATTGTGCGTGATGATTTGCTGGGTCTGGCCAAGGACATTCTGCCAAGCATATTGGATTACAAAGTGCTGGCAGAGAAAGAATCCATGTTTAATACACCACCAACCTTTGCCTGGTATCTGGCCGGTGAGGTGTTCAAGTGGCTGAAAGGCATCGGTGGCGTCGAGGCGATGCAAGCACGCAATGAAGCAAAAGCGAAATTGCTTTATGACTTTATTGATCAGTCTGACTTTTATCGCAATGAAGTGCATCAGGCGAACCGTTCATTGATGAATGTTCCTTTTCAGCTGAAAAATGCGGAACTGGATAAAGCCTTCTTGCAACAGGCAGATGCTGCGGGCCTGAAAGCTCTGGCGGGTCACCGTGTGGTTGGCGGTATGCGGGCCTCTATTTATAACGCGATGCCAATTGAGGGCGTTCAGGCGCTGGTCGATTTCATGGCGGCATTCGAACGCGACAATGCCTGAGTAAAGACAACTGCAGTCAAGCCGCCTGTTCAGGCGGCTTGTTTGTTTATGCCGTTTGGCTGTCTTTGAACGTCAGGTGGGTTGTAAACACTTCTCCATTATCTTCTGCCTGATAATCCCATCCCATTCTTTCGCATATCCGGCTGACGATCACCAGCCCGCAGCCATAACCGGCGTTTTCTGTATCGTGCCCGCCATGTCTGTTGGCTATGCTGAGCTGAATGCCGTTCAGGGCGATATCAATATTTCCAATGCTGTAGCTGAAGGCATTTTTGATCAGGTTGTTGATAATGATGGAGACAAAACTTTCCGGTGCCTGCACGGTAGCCGTGTGATTGAGTGTAAGCGCGTAGCTGGTATTCTGACGGGCAAATAAGGGGGAAAGCTCATCCAGTTGCTGCTGCAAAATCGTGGCGAGATGACATGGCGAGAAGAAGCTGTCATCAATCTGCTCGCGGCCAAGAAGCAAGAAAGTCTCTGTTAATAAAGTCATCTCCTGGCTGGCTTGCTGTAAGCGGCTTACGGCCTTTTGTGCAATGCGTGGTTGATCCGGGATCCTTTTGAGGATATCTGCAGACCCCTTAATCACCATGATAGGTGTTCTGAGCTCATGGGACGCAAAGCGGCTGAATTCCTGCTCTCGCTGAAAAAATTTTGCGATGTTGAGCTTACTGTCGCGCAGGCTTTGTTCAATGGCTCGGGTTTCGCTAAAGGCGGTATCCAGGTCAAAGACAGGCTCGCCAGGTGGCATCTGGGCAATTTTCTTCTGGATAGCGATCAGCGGCTGAGACAAGGTCCGTGACAGGTACACCCCATAAGCTGCGATGGCCAGAGTCACCGCGATACCAAGGAGCAGTGTGATGCTGTGCAGGCTGTTCTCGTACTCGTCAAGATAGTCATCGGCATCGTCCTGAAAAACCAGATAGAAAAGCCCTTGGCCGGAGGGATGTTCAATCACGGTAAAGTGCTTATCTTCGGTGCCAAGCAAGTGTTCGTAAAATCCGGGCTGATGATAGGGAACCAGCCAGTCCGGCAGGGTTTCTTCGCTCCAGTAACTGGCAAACTCCTCCGGGTTTGGCAGCGGCGTGTTATGGCCTGTGATCCGGTATTCCTGGGCATACTGATTGGCCTCAGTATCCAGCCAGTGATGCAGGCTGATGATTTCGAGTTGTTCTTCAGCGATGAAAATGACCGAACCAAATAAGCCGAACATCGCCAGGGTGAGCAGTAAAAAACTGATTCTCAGGCGATGAAAAATGCTGGGATAGACGCGATCAGTTTTTGAGCCGGTAACCTTTGCCATGAATTGTCTCTAGTCTGCTGGTCTCAAATCCTTTATCAAGGGCATTTCGTAAGCTGTACACATGGCTGCGTAACGCATCGCTGGGCGGTGCATCTTCGCCCCATACGGCATCGATCACTTCCTGCCGGCTGACAACAGCCGGTGCCTGACGTAACAGCAGCCGGAGAATCTTGAACTGAATGCGGCTGAGCTTGATGGGTTGACCCGCCCGACTCACTTCTTCCGTTTGAGGGTTGAGCGCGATATCGGCATAGGTCAGGATGCCAATGTCCTGTCTGGGCCCCCGGCTGGCAAGGGCTTTCAAACGCAGAGTCAGCTCTTCCATTGCGAAGGGTTTGAGCAGGTAATCATCACCACCGGCATTAAATGCCGCGACCTTACTGTCCAGGCCGTCCTTGGCTGTGAGAAACAAAATAGGGGTGTTGCAGAACAGCTCCTGACGCAGTGTCTGTACCGTGGTAATACCATCCGCTCTTGGCATCATGATGTCCATAATAATGACGTCATAATGATTTTCTGCGACCAGAGCCAGCGCCGCTTCGCCGTGAAAGGCAAAGTCAGTTTCCATGCCTTCCAGCTCCAGATAATCGGCAATGGTTTCCGATACTTTATGGTTATCTTCCACAATCAGAACCCGCATGCAGCCTCCTTTATGCGTCTTCACGAATACTTCACGTCTCATTGCATACCATATGCCGTATCAAGAATGAAAGCGAACATAAGGGTCAGAAATCATGAAAAAAATTCTTTCAGTTACCGTGTTGGGCGGCTTGCTGAGTGCGTGTGGTGGCAGCGATTCTGATACGCAACAGGCCTATTCAGGGACTTTGCTTGGTACCGTAGACAGTGTGCAGGCTGAACAAGCGACAATGTCGGTGAATGGTCGCAGTCTGGATGTCGCATCGGCCGGTGTGTCTTATCAGGACCAGCCTCTTTTACTGGCGGATGTGGCTTCAGGGATGCAGGTTGAAATCGACAGCGATGATGGCCGGGTGAGTGAGATAGAGCTCGAACCTATCATGAGCGGCGAAGTGACCACAGTCGATGGGCAGTCCATCACGGTCAATGGTCAGGCCGTGCTGCTGGGACAGGTGACGACGAGCGTGCAGGTGGGTGATTTTGCGCTGCTTTTCGCGCAGCCACAGGCCGATGGCAACCTGACCCTGACTGCAGTAAAGGCGATCGATGCGACGGCGATCAGTGAAGTGGAAGGCCGTGTCAGTCAGCTGGATACTTCAGCGCAGACCTTCTCGATCAATGACACAGTGGTGAATTTTGCCGGTGCGGATCTGGATGATGAGCCGTTACAGAATGGGCAGTGGGTAGAAGTGACAGGCGTGTTCGCTGACGGTATTTTCCAGGCTGCCGAGGTTGACACCGAAGACGCGGCAGAAATGGATGGTAAAGCGCTTGAGGGGGTGATCACTTTCGTGAACCGTGAAAAAACAGCCATTGAACTCAATAGCCGTACTGTCGTGACGCTGACAGCAGATACCCGCTACCAAGATGGCGCTCAGTCTGATCTGCTCACCGGTCGCACGGTCGAGGTTGAACTGGTCAATCAGGCAGGTCAGCTGACCGCTCTTGAAGTGGACTTTGAACTGTCTTCTTCTCAGGTCACAACGGATCGGTTCAGCATTGAAGGAACAGCGCAGTATAGGAATGACACCCTGTCAGTGAATGGCGTTGAATTGCTGATGAGCGCAACGGTTCGCCTGGAGGACGGTCTGACGAAAGCCACATTGGACGGGCAGTGGGTCGAACTCGAAGGCAGCTTAGTTGATGGCCAGTATCTGGTGCGAGAAATCGAACCTGAATTGCAGGAAGCGGAAATCAGTCTTCAAGGGCCGGTGTCCGGGAATGCGATCTGGGGTTACGCCGCCTCGGATGCTTCACTGAGTGGTTTTGAGGGCCAATGGGTCGATCTGGCATGTTATTTTGATGGCTCGGCCGTCAGCCAGTGCCGTCTGGATGACTAGGAGGATTCAGCCAGAGAAAATGACCCTGTCACAAGGTTTCGTAAGTGGCTTTATCCTCTGGCAGGCTCAGTCTGGCGGGGGATGATGCGTTTTGAACCCTGCCATGACTAGCATCACTTCGAAATATTGGTTACTCTGCGGAAACGCAAATACAACAGGATAGAAAAATCACCCAATGGAGAGTTTAACTTTACAGCCAATTCAGCGTATTGACGGGGAAGTAAACCTGCCTGGTTCCAAAAGTGTGTCTAACCGGGCACTGTTACTGGCAGCCCTGGCGAACGGCACGACGCGTCTGACGAATCTGCTCGACAGCGACGATATCCGACATATGCTCAATGCTCTCACCAAACTGGGCGTTTCGTATCAGCTTTCAGAAGATAAAACCGTCTGCGAAGTGCAGGGGTTGGGGCAGGCATTTCATGTCGAACAGCCACTTGAGCTGTTTTTGGGTAACGCTGGCACTGCGATGCGTCCGTTAGCGGCAGCATTATGTCTGGGGGCAGGTGAGTATGTCCTGACCGGAGAGCCGCGCATGAAAGAGCGTCCGATTGGCCATTTGGTTGATGCGCTGCGCAGTGCCGGTGCAGAGATTACCTACCTCGAAAATGAAGGCTTTCCGCCACTGAAAATTCAGGGCACCGGCCTCAAAGGCGGTGATGTCGAGATTGATGGCTCTATTTCCAGCCAGTTTCTGACCGCCTTTTTGATGGCAGCACCTCTGGCGTCGGAAGAGACAGTGATCCGTATCAAAGGCGATCTGGTCTCTAAACCTTATATTGATATTACCTTGCACATTATGGCGCAATTTGGGGTACAGGTAGAAAACGACAATTACCAGCGTTTTATCGTCAAAGGCGGCCAGCAGTATCAGGCGCCGGGCGATTTTATGGTCGAAGGCGATGCCTCGTCAGCCTCGTATTTTCTGGCTGCCGCCGCCATCAAAGGCGGTGCTGTGAAAGTCACCGGCATTGGCAAATCCAGTATCCAGGGCGATACCCAGTTTGCTGAAGCACTGGCGGCCATGGGCGCTGAGATTGAGTGGGGTGATAACTATGTCATCGCCCGTCGCGGCACACTTCACGGTGTGGATATGGATTTCAACCATATCCCGGATGCCGCCATGACAATTGCCACAACAGCATTGTTTGCCGAAGGCACGACAGCGATCCGTAATGTCTATAACTGGCGGGTGAAAGAAACGGATCGTTTATCTGCCATGGCAACAGAGCTGCGTAAAGTGGGCGCGACCGTCGAGGAAGGTGAAGATTACATTATTATCACACCGCCGGCGCAACTGCAGCATGCTGCGATTGACACCTACGACGATCACCGCATGGCAATGTGTTTTTCTTTGGTCGCACTGAGTGAAGACACCCCAGTGACGATTAATGACCCGAAATGCACCTCAAAAACGTTCCCGGATTATTTTGACAAACTGGCCGCATTAAGCCATTGATTCACATCCTCTGAACGACACCTGTCACCCAGCTTAAGGCTGGGTGATTTTTTTCCTGTCTTCAAGTGCCTCCGGCGCAAATTTACCGTATAATACGGCCCGCGTTGAAACAGCAAGTTTGCTGAAGGTTTATTAAATTCGGAGAATTCTATGTCTACAAACGCACCAGTGATTACTGTTGATGGGCCAAGTGGAGCCGGTAAAGGAACACTTTGCATGCTGTTGGCAGATAAGCTGGGCTGGAATTTACTGGATTCCGGTGCTATCTACCGTGTACTGGCACTGGCAGCAATTCATCATGGTGTAGAACTGGATTCTGAAGCCGCATTGGTTCCGCTGGCTGCGCATCTGGATGTGCAGTTTATTGCCGAAGGCGAGCTGGTGAAAGTGATTCTGGAAGGGGAAGATGTTTCTTCGACTTTACGCACTGAAGAGGTTGGCAATGCGGCGTCAAAAGTCGCGGCTTTACCCCGGGTGCGCGAAGCCTTATTACGTCGCCAGCGTGCATTTAGCGGAGAGCCTGGCCTGGTCGCGGATGGTCGTGATATGGGGACAGTGGTATTTCCGAACGCTGAAGTGAAAATTTTCCTGGATGCCAGCGCTGAAGAGCGCGCCAAGCGCCGCATGAACCAGTTGCAACAAAAAGGCTTAAGTGTTAAGTTTGACAGTCTTTTAAGCGAAATTCAGGAACGTGATGATCGCGACCGCAACCGAGCTGTTGCGCCATTGCGTCCCGCAGCAGATGCTTTAGTGCTAGACTCTACGCATCTGTCGATTGAGCAAGTGACCGAACAGGCGCTGGCTCACATTGAAGAAAAATTGTCGGCTGAGAAATCAGCCTGATGGTATGTCGGTGTCAAGGAATGATAACTGACTTTGTTTTCAACCCCATGCGGTAGGATACCCATGGTTGTTCATATACTGAAGATTATTTAAATGACTGAATCTTTTGCTCAACTCTTTGAAGAGTCTCTGAAAGAAATCGAAACACGCCCTGGCGCGATCGTTAAAGGTACTGTAGTTGCCATTGAGAACGGTTTCGTTCTGGTTGACGCTGGCCTGAAATCTGAGTCAGCTATTCCTGCTGAGCAGTTCAAAAATGCTGCTGGTGAGCTGGAAATCGAAGTTGGCGTTGAAGTTGACGTAGCTCTGGACGCGATTGAAGACGGTTTCGGTGAAACTCAACTTTCTCGTGAGAAAGCGAAGCGTCACGAAGCTTGGATCCAGCTTGAGAAAGCTTACGAAGATGCTGAAACCGTTATTGGTATCATCAACGGTAAAGTTAAAGGTGGCTTCACTGTTGAGCTGAACGGCATTCGTGCGTTCCTGCCTGGTTCTCTGGTTGACGTTCGTCCAGTACGTGACACTGCTCACCTGGAAGGCAAAGAGCTAGAGTTCAAAGTTATCAAGCTGGACCAGAAGCGCAACAACGTTGTTGTTTCTCGTCGTGCTGTTATCGAATCTGAAAACAGCGTTGAGCGTGATGAGCTGCTGGCTTCTCTGCAAGAAGGCATGGAAGTGAAAGGTATCGTTAAGAACCTGACTGACTACGGCGCATTCGTAGATCTGGGCGGTGTTGACGGCCTGCTGCACATCACTGACATGGCTTGGAAACGCGTTAAGCATCCATCAGAAATCGTTAATGTTGGTGACGAAATCAACGTTAAAGTTCTGAAGTTCGACCGTGAGCGTACTCGCGTATCTCTGGGTCTGAAACAACTGGGTGAAGATCCATGGGTTGCTATCGCTAAGCGTTACCCAGAAGGCACTAAGCTGTCTGGTCGCGTAACGAACCTGACTGACTACGGCTGCTTCGTTGAAATCGAAGAAGGCGTTGAAGGCCTGGTACACGTGTCTGAAATGGACTGGACCAACAAGAACATCCACCCATCTAAAGTGGTTAACGTGGGTGACGAAGTTGAAGTTATGGTTCTGGACATCGACGAAGAACGTCGTCGTATCAGCCTGGGTCTGAAGCAATGTAAAGCGAATCCTTGGCAGCAGTTCGCTGAAGCACAAGCGAAAGGCGACCGTGTAACTGGTAAGATCAAGTCTATCACTGACTTCGGTATCTTCATCGGTCTGGACGGTGGCATCGACGGTCTGGTTCACCTGTCTGACATTTCTTGGAATGTTGCAGGCGAAGACGCTGTTCGTGACTTCAAGAAAGGCGACGAGATTTCAGCAGTTGTTCTGGCTGTTGATGCTGAGCGTGAGCGCATCTCTCTGGGCGTTAAGCAAATCGAAGAAGACCCGTTCAACAGCTTCGTAGCTCTGAACAAGAAAGGTACTCTGGTTAACGGTAAAGTAATTGCTGTTGATGCGAAAGGCGCAACCATTGAGCTGGCTGAAGGCGTAGAAGGTTACCTGCGTGCATCTGAAGCTTCTCGTGACCGCGTAGAAGACGCAACTCTGGTTCTGTCTGAAGGCGATTCAGTTGAAGCGAAGTTCACCGGTGTTGACCGTAAGAACCGCGTTATCAACCTGTCTGTACGTGCGAAAGACGAAGACGAAGAGCAAGAAGCAATGGCTAGCCTGAACCAGCAGGACGAATCTGCATTCGGTAATGCTATGGCTGACGCGTTTAAAGCGGCTAAAGGCGAATAATTTGCCCCAAGGGGGGAAGCATTTTCCCCCTTAACGGTTATACTATTGAGAAACATACTAAAAACGGGGTGATTATGACAAAGTCTGAATTGATCGAACGGCTGTGCAGCCAACAAACTCATCTCTCTGCCAAACAGGTAGAAGATGCGATCAAGGAAATCCTTGAGCATATGGCAACAACCCTTGCTGAAGGGGACCGCATTGAAATCCGTGGCTTTGGTAGTTTCTCTTTGCATTACCGCGCACCGCGCGTAGGGCGTAACCCGAAAACCGGTGATAAAGTGGAATTGGACGGCAAGTACGTTCCTCACTTTAAACCGGGTAAAGAGTTACGTGACCGCGTGAATGCACCGAATGCAGGATAATCGTATTTAGCTCGAAAAAACGGCATGCTGAAAGTATGCCGTTTTTTTATGTCTGTTGATCATGGTCTGATGAGTCGTTTTACTGCATAATCTAATCATCAAGTTTTTGATCTAGTGAGAGGATTCACGATGAAAATAGTAGGCATTATTATCTTGATAGCGTGTTTTTTATTAACGCTGGCGCTGGGTGCGCAGAATCAGGTGATGGTTGACTTCGATTTTCTGATTGCCAAAGGACAATTTCAGTTATCTACGCTGTTAGGCGCGACCTTCGGTATCGGATTTGCAATTGGTTGGTTGATTTGTGGCTCTATGTATCTGAAAGCCCGCTTTACGAAAAATCGTTTAACGAAGAAAGTCGCTAAACAAGAAAAAGAACTAGAGCAGTTGCGTTCTGTAGAGACCGCCAAGGAATAATCACTTCATGCTAGAGCTGTTGTTTCTGTTACTTCCTATTGCTGCAGCATATGGCTGGTACATGGGTAACAGAAGCGCGAGTAATAAGCGGCAGGAAAAGTCTCATCACCTGTCACGTCAATATGTGACAGGCCTGAACCTGCTGCTCTCTGATCAGTCTGATAAAGCTGTTGACCTGTTTATTGAACTATTACAGGTTGACAGTGAAACGATAGATACTCACCTTGCCCTGGGGAACCTGTTCCGTAGCCGGGGTGAAGTTGATCGCGCCATCCGTATTCACCAGAACCTGATTGCCCGCCCGAACCTGACGATTGATCAACGTAACCTGGCATTGCAGCAATTGGCTAAAGACTATATGGCTGCCGGCTTCTTTGACCGTGCCGAAAAAATTTTTGAACAGTTGCTCGATGAACCGGATCACAGAGAAGGGGCGTTGCAACAGTTGCTGACGATTTATCAGCAAACCCGGGAATGGGACAACGCGATCGAAATGGCCAGCCAACTGGTTAAAATGGGCAAAAATAAGCTCAGACACGATATCGCACATTACTGGTGTGAGCTGGCCATGCTGGAGCTGAGCGCGCATAATTCAGAAAAAGCTAAACAACTGCTGAAGAAAGCACTGTCTGCCGACAAACATTGTGTACGGGCCTCAATCAGTACCGCCCGGATTCTTATTGCTGAAAAAAATTATAAATCTGCTGCTCAGCAGTTGGAAAAAGTCGCCGAACAGGATGTGGATTACATCAGTGAAACCCTGCCGATGCTCTTGGAGTGCTATGAAGCGACGAACAATGAGGATGGTTGGATCAAGTATCTTCATCATTGTGTAGACAACCATGCCGGGGCGACTGCGGAACTCATGCTTGCGGATGAAATTGCGCGTCATGAGGGCGCGATTATGGCACAAACCTTCATGACGCGTCAGTTGCTGAAGAATCCGACGATGAAAGGCTTCTATCAGCTGATGGATTATCATCTGGATGAAGCAGAAGAAGGCCGGGCCAAAGACAGTTTGACCACACTGCGCAGTCTGGTTGGTGAACAGTTAAAAATGAAGCCACACTATCGTTGCGGGAAGTGCGGTTTTGAAAGTCATTCACTGTACTGGCAGTGCCCGTCCTGTAAAGGGTGGGGGGCCGTTAAACCCATCCGAGGGCTGGATGGGGAGTAATGACGAAAAAGAGTATGAATTTTGAAAGGGCTGATCACTGTGTGTGATGGCCCTTTCTTTCGAATATAGCAATGCAGAACAGAAGTCTAGGAGAGAGAATGTTAGACCCAAAAGTGATTGTGGCACTGGATTATCCGACTCAGGATGCGGCTTTGGCCTTTGTTGACCGTATTGAGCCAGGCAGTTGCCGACTGAAAGTAGGCAAAGAAATGTTTACTTTGTTTGGGCCGGACTTTGTGCGTCAGCTACATGACAAAGGCCATTCCGTCTTTTTGGATCTTAAGTTTCACGATATCCCGAATACTTGTTCCCGTGCGGTGAAGGCGGCGGCGGATCTGGGTGTCTGGATGGTAAATGTGCACGCCAGTGGTGGTGAGCGAATGATGACCGCATCTCGTGAGATCCTGGAACCTTATGGTAAAGACAGGCCGCTGCTGATTGCTGTCACAGTCCTGACCAGCATGGAAGCGCAGGATCTGGCCGGAGTGGGTATCTCTTGCTCACCAGAAGAACATGTCCTGAATCTTGCCACGCTGACCAAGAACAGTGGGTTGGATGGTGTGGTCTGTTCAGCGCAGGAAGCGAATATGCTGAAGGCAAACCTGGGTGCAGAGTTTAAGTTGGTGACGCCTGGGATCCGCCCTGCCGGCAGTGCCGCGGGTGATCAGCGCCGCGTCATGACGCCAGCAGAAGCAGTGAAAGCCGGATCAGATTATCTGGTTATTGGTCGTCCAATTACTCAGGCTGACGATCCGGCAGCAGTGCTGGCCGAGATTAACCGCTCTCTTCAGGTGTAATTCCCCCATCTCATTGGCTGCCTCTGGCTCTTCAGACAGAGGCAGTTCTGCTTGATTGTGTCATTTCCGCACCGGCGGGCTTTGCTAACATGACACCGTACCCCTTGTGTACGCTGAGTCACTCACCGATGACACATGTCTCGTTTGGGGCACATACACTGGCATAGTTGATTGTCTTATCTAATAGAGCGCTTTATTGATCTGAGGGCGTGATCAGAAACAGCGTGGTTCGGCGTTATTTTTTACAGCACTTTGCCAAGATGTTTCTTACACTTTTACTTGTAAGAACAACAAGATGATAAAGCCGTATGGAGCATGTGCTGGATTGGCAATCTCCACTCTGGCGGTTAGGGGTTGCCGTGTTGTTGGGGGCAATCGTTGGCTTACAGCGTGGCTGGGTCACCCGTAATCAACAAGAAGGGCAGCGTGTTGCTGGCATTCGAACCTACTCACTGGTCGGCTTGCTGGGAGGGCTGATCGGTCTCCTGGCCGGCATTTATTCAGCCGTGATTCTGGGGTTTGCCCTAGTGGCGTTAAGCGCGGTGATCACCATTGCGTATCTGTCCAGCCAGCGGTTAGCTGTCAATCTGAGCATTACTGGCCTGATTGGTATTTTGCTGACGTTTCTACTGGGATGTCTGGCGGTGAGTGGCGAGCCTGTTGTCGCCGTATCAGCCGCTGTCGTCACGGCGATTATTCTGGATATGAAGCAAGAGCTCCATGCCGCCATTGCCAAGGTGCAGGAGTATGAACTGGATGCAGCCCTCAGGTTGTTGCTGATATCAGTTGTCTTGTTGCCGTTGCTGCCTAATGAAGGCTTTGGTCCCTGGAAAGCCATTAATCCGTTTGAGATATGGTGGATGGTGGTGCTCATCGCGGCCATTTCATTCGTCGGCTATTTTGCCATCAGAATTGGCGGGCCGCGGAAAGGGATTTTATTTACCAGTTTATTTGCCGGTTTGAGTTCTTCAACCGCCCTGACGCTGCAATTTTCGAATTTATCTAAGCAGGAGACTGCGCTGTCCCCTTTGCTGGCGAGCGGAATCCTGATCAGCTGCGGCACTATGTTTCCGCGGATTCTCTTCCTGTGCTCAGTGATTAACGCCCGGCTGGTGGCGATTGTTGCCGTCCCTATGGCGCTCATGATGGTGTGCTTTTATCTTCCGGCAATTTGGGTCTGGCTGAAAAACCCGATGGCAGGGTATCAGGCACCTCAGGTGAAACGCAGCCCTCTTGCTTTACCTTCCGCATTAGCTTTTGGTGTTGTGCTGCTGGTGATTGTCGTACTGGCTCAGGCGCTGCAGGAATGGTTTGGTAATACGGGTACTTATGTATTGTCGGCCGTGTCAGGGATTACCGATGTGGATGCGATTACACTGGCGCTTGGGCGGCAAAGCCAAAACCAGCTCAGTCTCCAGACCGCTGGCTTTGCGATTGTCCTTGCCGCATGTGTCAACAGCCTGGTGAAAATGCTGATGGCCTGTTTTGCCGGCAGCCGGACATTGGCCAGCTACGTGGTACTGCCTGTGGTGATATCACTGTGTGCGGCAGCACTCTGGGCCTGGCTGGCTTTTCGTTAAACGTGAATCTTCGCTGAGCGGCTGCTGGTACGGGTGCTGCGATCGTGCGACGGTGCTGTAAAGTGACTGTCCAGCAGTTTCTGTGTCAGAGGGTGCTGGGGTGCACTGAACACATCCTGTGTTGCGCCTTGTTCTACCACTTCTCCTTTCTGCATCACCATCAGCTTATCGCTGAAATGTTTAATCACGCCCATATGCTGAGATACATAGATGTACGACAGCCCCATCTCCTGCTGGAGATCGAGCAGCAGGTTAATGATCTGCGAGCGTACCGACATATCCAGGCCGTTGAGTGCTTCATCAGCCACGATAATACAAGGCTGCAAAATCAGCGCTCGAGCCAGTGATACCCGCTGTTTCTGACCGGTTGCCAGCATTTGCGGGTAGAAGTAGGCGTGTTCCGGCAGCAAACCCACGCGCAGTAAGGTCGCTTTGATCCGACTCTCACGCTCCTGCGGCGTCATGCTGGTGTTACGTTTCAGCGGCCCTTCGAGAATCTGACCAATTTGAATTCTGGGATTCAGCGAGGTATTCGGATCCTGAAAGATCATGCGGATCAGCTTACAGCGGGTCTTGTAATCCTCGAAAGCCAAAGGTTCATCGTTGACTCTGATTTCACCACCAGACGGTGCGACAACCCCTGCCAGCATCTTCGCCAGCGTCGATTTACCGGAACCGTTTTCTCCGATCAGCGCCAGGGTTTCACCTACCTCCAGGTTAAACGAAACCGGTTTGACGGCTTCTGTGCTGCGGCGGCGAAAAAAGCCGGAACGATGGTGGTATTCCTTTCTCAGGTCGGTCACTTCCAACAGGGCACTCATGATTTAGGCTCCGGCATGTTCAGAGGGAAATGGCAGTTGTATTTATGGTTTTTCACTTTTTTACGCTTGGGGATTTCCACGCATTTACGTTGCGCATAGGGGCAGCGTGGTCCCAGTCGGCAACCAATCGGCAAATGCTGCAATGGCGGGATCGAGCCGGGCAGGGTGGTGAGTTTGCTCTTATGCGGAATATCCTGGCTGAAATCAGGCATGGCCTGCAGCAAGGCGACGGTATAGGGGTGATGTGGTGTTGTCAGTAACTGCTTACGACTGCCGGATTCCACCGCCTGACCACAGTACATCACTGTGATACGGTCAGCCCATTGGGTGACCGTGGTCAGATCATGGCTGACCAGCAGGATGGTGGTGTTATTGAGCTGGTTCATCCGACTCAGTAACCGGAAAATCTGCGCCTGTGTGATGGGGTCCAGATCATTGGTTGGCTCATCGGCAATCAGTAACCGTGGCCGGTTGGCAATGGCCATTGCGATCATGATTTTCTGGCATTCGCCGTCAGTCAGCTGATAGGGATAGCTGCTCATCACCCGTTTATGGTCTTTGATGCCAACTTTGTGCAGCAGGGCAATCGCCTGTTTCTGGCGCCAGTGGAAGCGCTGCCAGAAGGTGCCATTGAAAGAGCTGCGCGGAATGGCTTCTTCCAATTGCTGACCGACATGCTCAGAAGGGTCAAGACAGGAAGAGGGTTCCTGAAAGATCATCGCAATTTCGCGGCCCACCACTTTGCGGCGTTCACGCGGAGACAGGGCCTGGAGATCAATATCGCCAAGGCGTAAGCGGTCGGCACTGACCCGCCAGTTGTCTTTGGTGACACCGGCGATGGCCTTCGCGACTAGGCTTTTACCTGAGCCCGATTCGCCAACCAGTCCGCGTATCTCACCTTCGTTCAGTGTCAGGCTCATGCGCTCCACGGCTTTGACCATGCCCTGAGGCGTTTCAATTTCAATGGTGAGGTTTCGTATATCGAGCAGTGGCATCAGTCGACTCCTGCATTAATTGCCTGACGGAGACCTTCTCCTACTAAGTTTACCACTAAGATGCTGAAGGTGATGGCCAGGCCGGGCAGGGTCACTGTCCAGGGCGCCAGATAGATTAATTCGATGGAATCACCCAGCATGGCGCCCCATTCCGGTGACGGAGACTGCGCCCCCAGCCCCAGAAAGCCCAGCGCCGCGATATCTATCATGGCAATCGAGATTGCCCGGGTCAGCTCGCTGATAATCACAGGCTGAATATTCGGCAAAATCGAGTAGTACAGCAGATAAAAACTGTTCGCACCGTCTAACCGCGCTGCAATGATGTACTCTTTTTCCATCTCATCGTGGACAGCAGAGTAAATTGCGCGGATAAAACGCGGGATCAGCGCCAGCCAGATCGCCAGCAGAATACTGGTCATGCCGGTACCCATGTAGGCAATGATGATAATGGCCAGCAGCAGAGAGGGGATAGACAACACAGTATCAAGTACGTGGTTCAGGATACTGGATTTGAGTCCGCGGGTCATACCTGCCAGTACGCCAATGACGATGCCCAGGATCGCCGAAGCCAGCGCCACGAGCAGCGCGTAGCCAAAGGTCAGCTGGCTTCCCAGCAGAATCCGGGTGAAGAGATCGCGACCCAGATCATCGGTGCCGAAGAAAAATTCCACATGGCCGCTGGCGTCCCAGGAGGGCGGCATCAGAAACTCGCCCACTTGCTCTCCCGGCCCGTAGGCAACCATTAACGGGGCGAAGATCGTTATCAGCAGCAGGAAACCAAGGCACCATAACCCAAACACCGCCAGTGAATTCGCCTGATAATTTTGCCAGGCGCGTTCCCATTGCGTCGGAATCTTATGTTCCTGATAAATATTATTTGATGGCATACCATTCCTTACGGGTCAGTGGGTTCACCATGGCACCCGCCAGGTCAGAAAGAATGTTCGCGAACAGAATGAATCCGCCAACCGTAATCACACCTGCCTGAATCGCCACGTAATTTTGTGTGGCAATGGCGTCCAGCAACCAGCGGCCTATGCCGGGCCAGTTGAAAATGGACTCAGTTAACATGGCAAAGGTCATCATGGTCGAAAACTGCATCCCCAGTTTGGGGATGATGGGCGGAATGGCATTTTTCAGGGCATGGCGGATGATGATCTCCCACATGGACAGCCCTTTGGTTTGCGCCACTTTGATGAAGTTTTGCTGCATGACATCGGCCACTGAGGCGCGGGTCAGGCGTATGACTTCTGTGGTGGGCGCAATGGCCAGCACTAAGGTTGGTAAAACCAAATGGCGGATGACATCGATCAGCGCGGCGGAGCGGTAGCTCACGTCTGACAGAAATACATCGATCAGGGCAAAGCCGGTCACGGAATCAATCTGGTAGAGCAAGTTGTAGCGTCCGGCAACAGGCAGCCAGCCCAGCTTGAGCGAGAACAGCATAATAAACAGCATGGCCAGCCAGAATAGCGGCAGAGAATAACCCACCAGTGTCAGGGATGAGATACAGGTATCCACCCAGCGCCCGCGCTTAATACCTGCCAGTGTGCCAAGCGGGATACCCACAATCAGCGACAAAATAAAGGCGAAAAAACACAGCTCCAGTGTGGCCGGGAACACCTGGAGAATCTCAGACAGAATCGGTTGTCCTTGCTGATTCAGGCCGAGGTTGCCCACCATCAGGTTGTCGAGATAGAGCAGCCAGCCAGGCCAGAAGTCATGAAGATTCCAATAGCTGGATGGCTCAATACGTAAAATGCTGTAACCGATTAAGGTCAGAATAAACAGCGTAATCAGAAACAGATTCAGCCGGCGAATGGTATAGATAAACATCTGTTATTCGCTCCGGTACACATTAGAGAATGAACGAGTCCCGAACGGACTCAGATGTAGTCCGTGCAGAGACTGATGGTGGATCTGGTAATGGATACCGTGAGCGAGCGGAATAACCGGCACTTCTTCGCGCAAGATTTCCTGGGCGTACTGGTAGTAATCCATCCGTTGATCCAGCTGAGTGGTGCGCGAGGCCAGCTCAAGCAGGTTATCAAACTGAAGGTTGCACCAGTTGGCGACATTCAGGCCAGCCTGTTTGGCGCTGCACGACAGCAGCGGGCGCAGGAAGTTATCCGGATCGCCATTATCTGCCACCCAGCCGGTCAGCGTCAGATCGATGCCTTTCTGGGCCACCGAACCTGGCCGAAGCGGTCTGTCCTGTAACAGTAAGGTCACATCTACCCCCACGGCCCGTAAGTCAGCCTGAATTAACTCTGCTGTCTTGCGTGGGCTTGGGTTATAAGGTCTGGGTTCCATCGGGACAGCAAGAATCAGGTGCAGGTTATTGCTATAGCCTGCTTCTTTGAGCAGTGCAATGGCTGTATCCGGGTCATAATTGACCTCTGCCAGATGGTCATCATGCGCCCAGGACATGGGCGGCAGCAATGTTTTGGCTTTGGTGCCCGTACCGTAGTAGACAGAATCGAGCAGGTTTTCGCGGTTAATGGCCAGATTGAGCGCCTGACGTACCCGGACATCCTGCAAAGCGGGCACATTATTGTTGATGGCCAGAAAAGCAACGTTCATGGCGGTCTGGGCGATCAGTTCAAAGTCCGGGTTACTTTTAATCACAGGCAACTGGCTGGCAACCGGAGAGGAGAGCACATCACACTCATGATTGAGCAGCTTGGCCAGTGAGCCGGTACCACGGGACGAAATGTCAAACACCACCTGATTCATAAAAGGTGCGCCACGCCAGTAAAAAGCATGGCGTTTCAGCCGGATCAAATCATGCGGATGGTATTCAGCCAGATAGAAGGGACCGGTGCCGACCGGTTTGGTATCAATGTCATCAGGATGCCCTTCCCGCAGCAGTTGATCAGCATATTCTGCCGAATGAATGGCCGTATACGAACTCGACAGGGTTGATAAAAAGGCATTGTCGGGCCGCGAAAGCGTGAATTTCACTGTGTGGGCATCCAGGATATCAATGCTGTCAATCAGCTGGTCAAATGACTGGCTTTCAAACCAGGGATAATGTCCCCCAGAGACAGAATGATAAGGATGTTTGGGATCGATGACCCGCTTAAAGCTGAAGACCACGTCTTCGGCATTAAAGTGCCGGGTGGGGGTGAAATTCGCGGTTTGCTGAAAGCGTACATCTTTTCTGAGCGTGAAGGTGTACTCAAGCCCGTCCTCACTGACACGCCAACTGCTGGCAAGTGCAGGTTGTGGCAGATGACTGATCGGATCAAGCTGAAGCAAACGGTCGAAAACCTGAGCGGCCAGACTGTCTGCGGTATGTCCGCCATCGGTTAACTGCGGGTTAAAGGTCCAGGGAGTATCCTGACCACAATAAATAAACCCCCATTGGCGAATGGTGTTATCGTGTTGTGGCTGTGAACAGGCCGTCAAACCCAGCAATCCGGCACAGGTGAGCAGCAATCGGAAACAGGCGTTCATAACAACGCTCTTATCTAAATGGTGTCGAGAAAAAACAAGTGGCTAAATTTACCACTTTCCGTGCCAAGCACCAAGGTATCTCCTTCAATATCCAGTGTGTTTTTATCCGAAGGTCCTTTTTCTATTCTTCCTGGCTACTGCCGACCATATGATGTTTGCGCAGTAAGCCCCTGAGTTGATGGTAGCTTAATCCCAACAGTTGTGCGGCTTTTCGCTGGTTGTATTTGGCTTGTGCCAGGGCATGATTGATGAGCGCAATTTCCTGCTCGGTTTGATACTGACGCAAATCCAGTGGTAGCTCAGGCTGGGTATTCATTGACTGAGCATTGCTTTCTGTATCGCTGTTTTCTTGGTTTCGGGCATGACCCGACCAGGGGGACTCAAATGGGTCCAGCACAATATTCTGGATTGGAAGATCTTCATTTGACTGGCGGAACACAGATCGCTCGACGGTATTTTTCAGCTCTCTGACGTTACCGGGCCATTGATAAGTCATCAAAGTACGCTGGGCCTGCGAACTGAATCCGGCAAAATAGCCAAATCCCATCTCCCGGCACATGCGCACGGCATAGTATTCAGCCAGTGGTAAAATGTCTTCCTGGCGTTCACGAAGCGGCGGCAGATGGATGATATCGAAGGCCAGTCTGTCCAGCAGATCGGCTCTGAACTTACCTGCTGCAGCCATTGCCGGCAGATCCGCATTGGTGGCGCAAATCAAACGGACATTGGCCTGACAGGTTTTGCTGCCTCCCACCCGTTCGTATTCCCCGTATTCAATCACCCGCAGCAGTTTTTCCTGAATCCCCATCGGCGAGGTGGCCAGTTCATCGAGAAACAGTGTGCCGCCTTCCGCCCGCTCGAACCTGCCCTGGTGGCGGCCTTTGGCGCCAGTAAAGGCGCCGGCTTCATGGCCGAATAACTCAGAGTCTATGATGCCTTCACTCAGTGCAGCACAGTTTAACGACACCAGGGGCTGGTCCCAGCGTTTTGACAGATAGTGGATTCGCTGAGCTATCAGCTCTTTGCCTGTCCCGCGTTCACCAAGAATCAGTAAAGGGCGCTCAAGCGGCGCCAGACGGGATGCATGATCCAAGGCCGCAAGAAAGGGTTCAGATTCACCGATCAGATTGTCTGTTTTTTGCATCAGGTTACCCGTTTCTGTGTAGAGAATGATTATGCCCAACGGGCGCGAGTTGGCCGAGAAGCACAATACTGGTGTGGTGAATTTCACCAACTCTTGGTGTAAACACTTATAAGATAGCAGCGAGTATCTGTGTCTGCAAAGGTAAATGTCTGAAATTACGGCTTTTTAAAAGTTGGCACGGCTCTTGTAATGAACGTTACAGGCAGATTGCTATCTGGTCATTGACATAACACAATGCTTGCAACCCGACAGGTGTGGTTGCAGCCATGAAAGGAGAGACATCATGGGTATTTTTTCTCGCTTTGCGGACATTGTAAACGCCAACGTGAATTCACTGTTGGACAAAGCTGAAGACCCGCAAAAAATGATCCGCCTGATCATTCAGGAAATGGAAGACACGCTGGTTGAAGTCCGTACCTCTTCGGCCAAAGCGATGGCAGATAAAAAAGAGCTGCATCGCCGGATTAACAGTCTGCAGTCACAGTCTGAAGACTGGCAGAACAAAGCCACACTGGCGCTGCAGAAGAATCGTGAAGATCTGGCACGCGCGGCACTGATTGAAAAACAAAAAATCAGCGATGTCGTCCTGACGTTGCAGGAAGAATATAAGCTGGTGGATGAGACCATCGAAAAACTGGCCACCGAAGTGGCTGAACTGGAGCGTAAGCTGCAGGAAACCCGCGCCCGTCAGCAAAGTCTGGTCGTTCGTCATCAGGCGGCTGACAATCGTCGTGAAGTTCGCCGTCAGCTCGATACCGGTAAAGTGGAAGAAGCCATGTCTAAGTTCGAGCAGTACGAACGCCGGATCGATGAAATGGAAGCGGAAGCAGACAGCTATAATATAGGCCGGGGCAAAAGCCTGGAGCAGGAATTCGCGGATCTGCAGGCGCAGGATGACATTGAAAAAGAGCTGGCGCGTCTGAAAGCCGGTATGAAAGACAAAGAATAACGTCTCAGAAGGAGAATGTGCATGTCCATGGGATTCATTGTAGGGCCGTTGATTGTCTTTCTGGTGTTTGTTGCGCCACTGTGGCTGATTTTGCACTACCGCAGTAAGCGTCAGACGGCGCAGGGGCTGTCAGGTGAAGAGACTGACAAATTACAAGGGCTGGTGGTCCGCGCTGAGCAAATGCAGCAGCGCATTGTGACCCTGGAAAAAATACTCGATGCAGAAGCGCCGCACTGGAGGCAGAAGCCATGACGAAAACCTTATACCGTGATCCGAAGAACGGGAAGCTGGGCGGGGTCTGCGCCGGGATTGCCGAATACTTCGGGGTGGAGGCCTGGGTCGTGCGTATTCTGACTGTCTCTGCCTTTCTGCTGGGGATTGGTTTTTTTGTGACGCTGGCTTATATCGCAGCTTGTCTGTTTCTCGACAAGATGCCGGAAGAGCGCCAGATTCAGCAGCATGCTTATAAAGAGCACACGGTGAAACAGAAACCCTGGCAGTCGGGACAGTCGCCTTCGCAGCTCCTGGATAATATCGAACATGAATTTGATGAGATGGAAGGCAAGCTCCGCGACATGGAAGCCTATGTCACCTCATCGGCATTCAATGTAGAAAAAGCGTTCAAACAGCTTTAATTGATCGGTCAAGTGTTACGAAAAGCAGGCGGTGGCCTGCTTTTCTGTTGCGTATCAGCCAATAACAACGAAAAGGGCAGGATATGATTCATTTGGGGCAAGAGCTCAACAAACTGGTAAACCGTGGCCTGGACAGGCATGTGCGTCTGGCGGTGACAGGATTGTCCCGGGCCGGTAAAACGGCATTTATTACCTCGCTGGTGAATCAGCTGCAGCATGTCAGTACCAATCCCCGGCTGCCGCTGTTCCCGGCCGTCAGTGACGGTTATCTGCTCGGGGCCCGTCGTGTCCCGCAGGTTGATATGCACGTGCCGGCTTTTGGTTACGAAGAAGGCATGCAGGCTTTACTGCAATCGCCCCCGCATTGGCCGGAACCGACCCGGGATGTCAGCCAGATCCGTATGGCACTGCGTTTCAAACCGCAGAAAGGTCCGTTAAAACTGCTGCAGGATACTGCGACCCTGTATCTGGATATCATCGATTATCCCGGTGAGTGGTTGTTAGATTTGCCGCTGCTGGAAATGGATTACCTGGTCTGGTCAAAACAGCAGGCCCGTTTGATGACCGGCCGCCGCCAACAATTGGCCAGTGACTGGCTGGCCGCGGGCGAGACGCTGGACCCCTTCGCGCCGGCTGATGAACAAGCACTGGCTCGCCTGGCGGCTGCTTTCACCGATTATTTGTTCAAGTGTAAAGCGGAAGCCGGGTTGCACTGGGTTCAGCCGGGACGCTTTGTCTTACCCGGTGAACTGGCCGGGGCACCTGTGTTGCAGTTTTTTCCGTTTCTGTGGCTGGACAAATACACCGAAGCACAGTTAAACGAAGCAGGTGACGACACCAATATCGGCATGCTGAAACGCCGTTACAAGTATTATCAGCAGCACGTAGTGAAAGGCTTTTACCGGGAGCACTTTTCCCGTTTCGACCGACAGATCATTCTGGTCGATTGCCTGCAGCCACTCAATGCCGGTCGTGAATCATTTAATGATATGCGCCATGCACTTAATCAACTGATGCAGAGCTTTCATTACGGCAGAAGCTCCTTGCTGCGCCGCTTGTTTTCACCCCGTATCGATAAAGTGCTGTTTGCGGCGACCAAGGCTGATCACATTACGCCGGAGCAACATCCGAATCTGGTCAGTCTGTTACAGCAAATGGTTAATGAAGCCTGGCAAACGGCTTCCTTTGAGGGCATTCACATGAGCTGTACCAGCCTGGCCGCCATTCAGGCCACCGAGCCGGGCTTTGTGGATCATCAGGGCAAACAGGTGCCGGCACTGCGGGGGCACACCTTGTCAGGACAGGCACAAACAGTGTTTCCCGGCGAAGTCCCTCGCAGGTTGCCGGATGATGCCTTCTGGCAGGCGCAGGGCTTCGACTTTGTCAGCTTCCGCCCGCTGCCACAACAGAGCGACGAACCGCTGCCGCACATTCGTATGGATAAAACCTTATCATTTTTGCTGGGAGATAAGCTGCGATGACCAAGCCATATCAAAGCAAAATCGTATTTGATGAGAAAGAAACCAAGCCGTCAGGTCCGGATCTGAAAAGCCGGCTGGAATTTGCCGATCAGGAGAGTTTTTTGCCTGCAGCGCCTGAAGAAGAATCAGACAGTCAAGCAGAAGCACAATTGGAGCAAACCCTGGGCAAATCGTCTTCCCGGCGGCGCTGGCTGAAAACATTAGTGCTGGGCGGCATCGGTCTGACGGTGTGGCAGAGCGTTGACTATCTTGTTACTGCCTATCAGAGCGGCGACTGGCTGTCGCTGGGCTGGAGTGTGCTGGTGGCCTCGGTGGCTGCAACCGGTATTGGTGTAATTGGCCGGGAATGGCTCAGGTTGCGCCGCCTCAAAGATCGTCAGACAGAACGCGAGCAAGCCGAACTGTTACTGGCTGCCGAGGGGATCGGGCAGGGGAAAGCGTTTTGTATCCGGCTGGCCAAGCAAGGCGGGATCTCGGCCGAGAACCCGGGTTACAGCCGCTGGCAGGCGTCTTTGGCGGCCACGCACAATGATGCGGAAGTGTTGGCCATGTATGACC
This sequence comes from Photobacterium sp. TLY01, assembly GCF_021432065.1. NCBI lineage: Bacteria > Pseudomonadati > Pseudomonadota > Gammaproteobacteria > Vibrionales > Vibrionaceae > Photobacterium > Photobacterium sp. TLY01. Next base: position 2,006,779 of record NZ_CP090364.1, on the reverse strand, counting down.
AGCTGGTGCTCAGTCAGCAGGACAAACAGGCCAAAAAGCTGGTGGTGAAATATGCGCGGGAAGCCGCTCTGATGGTCGCGGTCAGCCCGTTAGCGCTTGCGGATGTTTTACTGGTCGCCTGGCGGAATTTTCGTCTGATTGATCAAATAGCGGCGGTCTATGGCATTGAGCTGGGTTACTGGTCGCGGATTCAGTTGTTCAAGCTGGTATTGAAAAATATGGCCATCGCCGGTGCCAGCGAGCTGATCACCGACAGCAGCATGGATATCTTGTCTGTGCATCTTGCCGGTCGATTGTCGGCCAGGGCGGCGCAAGGCCTGGGTGTGGGCCTGTTGACGGGCCGTCTGGGCCTGAAAGCGATCAATCTGATGCGCCCTTTGCCCTGGCAGCCGGATCAAGCGCCAGCGCTGAGCGATATTCGCCGTGATTTGCTCAGCCGGTTGGGCGGTGATAAAGCAGAAAAACCCGCAGACTGATACCCGGAAATACAACGACCAGCCATAAAACGCTGGTCGTTTTTTATCCGATTCACGGCACTCAGGAACAAAAAGTATTTTCTGCTGCCATTTCATCACGATATAGCTCTCACCTTCATGCATTGCCGTCTTGACGACACACCGACTTCCGCGCACACTTCTTTTCGTGTCACGAATTGTTGACAGTTTTGTCTGGAGCGAAAAGGCAACCCCTATGAGACTACAAGTCTTTTGTGTCGATCGGCTTGGGATGACCCGTGAACTGCTGGATATTCTGGCGAGCCGGGAACTGGATCTGCGGGGGATCGAAATCGACCGCAGCGGTATTATCTATCTCAATTGTCCGGAAATCGAATTTGAAGAATTTCGTCAGTTGATGTTTCAAATCCGTCAGTTAGACGGCGTGACGGATGTTCGTAAAATACAGTTCATGCCAAGTGAGCGTGAACATAAAGAGTTGAAAGCGCTGCTGGAAGCTCTGCCCGATCCTTTTTTCTCTGTGAATCTGCAGGGCAAAATCGATCTGGCTAATCAGCCGGCAGAGCAGTTGTTAGGCAAAACCCGAGAAGCTGTTCTGGGTGAAACCGTCCACAGTGTTTTGGGATTCAACTTCCATCGCTGGCTGGAAAAAGACAGCGCCAAGCATTATAGCGAAATGGTGGTCTTGTCGGGCCTGGATTATCTGATGGAAGTCATGCCGGTCTATGTGGCCGATGAATCCGATAATGAAGTGCTGGCCAGTGCGGTGATTTTGCTGAAATCCCTGTCGGAGGCCAAAATGCCGCTGGCGATGCGCAAGATCAGCGGTGACAATGGCTTTGAACACCTGGTCGGGCAGTCCTCCCGTTTCCGCCATTTGATTGCGCAGGCGAAAAAACTGGCCCTGCTCGATGCACCTTTGCTGATTCAGGGGGAAACCGGCACAGGTAAAGAAATGCTGGCCAGAGCCTGCCATCAACGCTCTCTGCGTCGGGAAAACCCTTTCCTGTTGGTCAACTGCGTATCCATGCCGGACAACGCCGCAGAAACGGAACTGTTCGGGGTCGCCGGAACCGGTGGCGAACCCGGTAAGAAAGGTATTTTCGAGCAGGCCAATGGTGGTACGGTGTTCCTGTATGAGATTGGCGAGATGTCCGCTCATTTGCAGGTGAAGCTGTTACGTTTTCTGCAGGACGGCACTTTCCGCCGGGTGGGAGAAGAGAAAGAAGTGCGGGTTGATGTCCGGGTGATCTGCTCAACGCAGAAGCGATTGCCGGATCTGGTCGCTGCGGGGCAATTTCGTGAAGATTTGTATTACCGTCTGAATGTGCTTTCGCTGGTGGTTCCGCCGTTGCGGGAGCGGGCGGCAGATATTGTGCCACTGGCTGAGCTCTTCGTGTCTCAGTTTGCCCAAGAGCTGCAGCAGGCAAAACCTGTGATGTCAGACAAACTGTCTCAGATGCTGAGTCAGTATGCATGGCCCGGCAACATCCGCCAGCTGCGCAATGTTCTGTTTCGCGCCATGACGCAACTTGAAAGCACTGAAATGACGGTGGACGATATTCAGTTGCCAGAAAATGAATCGGCCAGTGTGATCAGTGAAGAGACACTGGATGGCTCACTGGATGACATTATGAAGCGTTATGAAACCGGTATTCTGACAAACCTGTACCGGAGTTACCCTTCTACGCGTAAATTAGCAAAACGATTAGGGGTGTCTCATACCGCGGTGGCAAATAAATTACGGGAATACGGTATCAGCAAACCCTGACCTGTGTCCGTCCTGTGCCATGTGAATCACACTGGGTGACCACTGAGTGGCTGGAGTTGGGGCTGGATGTGGCCTTGTTCTAACGCACGTAAAAGGTTGATTAAATCCAGCCCGAACCGACAGCTGATCCTCGGATTTTGGCAGAGCACGCGATGGCAGGGGATGAGGATCGGAATAGGATTCACATTCTTTGCCAGTGCCACAGCCTGGTGAGCGTGTTTGTTACCGAGCTGGGCAGCCAGTTCCTGGCAAGTGCGTGTTTCACCGTAAGGGATGGCCTGAATCGCTTGCCAGACCTGATGCTGAAAGGCGGTCCCATCGGGCGCTAAGGGCAGTGAAAATTGCTGACGCTGGCCTTCGAGGTATTGCTGAAGCTGAAGGGTGTACGCTTGCAATTTTTTCGGGTCATGAATCCAGCAGGGGGGAGGCTGATAACCGCCACTGGCAATGGTGAGCAGTTTGAGCCCCTGATTGTCGGCTTGCAGATAAATCAGACCAAGCTCAGTGTTGATCAGGTCGTAGTACATCATTGCCTTCACCGGTCAGAGAGTTTTAACGGCTACCTTTAGTCAGGCACAGGGGGGCACCTCATGCCGGTAGCGCTAAAGTGAAAGTATAGTATGCAGAGGTCAGCTTGTTTCATTCAATCATGCAGCGTTCATCAACATTGAAAGTTGATGGACTGACAGTGCGTCTGGTGACAAATAAAGATGCGCGTCAAATTGCGTCCTATTATCAGCGCAATAAACAGTTTCTTCAGCCCTGGGAACCGCTCCGGGATCCGGCTTTCTTTACTGTGGAAGGCTGGGAGCGCCGTTTGACCCAACTGGCAGAACTTCATAAACACCAATTGGCGTATTATTTTGTTATCTTCACTGAAGGCTCTGAAGAAGTCTGTGGTGTCATTAATTTCAGTAACCTGGTGCGTCACCCTTTTTACGCCTGCCATGTGGGTTATTCGCTCGATGAAAAATGTCAGGGTAAAGGCATCATGCGGCGGGCGCTCAATGCCGCGATACGCTGGATGTTCGATGTGCAGCAATTTCATCGGGTGATGGCAGCTTACATACCCCGCAACAAGCGCAGTGCAGCCGTTCTGAAATCGGCAGGTTTTGAACAGGAAGGGGTTGCCCGTGAGTACCTGTTGATCAATGGGCGCTGGGAAGATCATATCCTGACGGCCCGGATTAACCCGGACTGGTCTCAACCGTCGCAGTAACGGTTTTTGGTCACAGGCGGTGCGTCAAAGAGGCTGAGTTGCTCTCGGGTATTGACGCTTGGTGGGGCTGGTCAAGCGAAAATAAAAAAGCTTGCGGTTACTGTATGCTCAGGACCGCAAGCTTTTTTCGTTTTAGTGCGTCGCCGTTTCAGTGCGTCACGCTGATGTATCAGTCGACTGTCAGGATACGCATGTTGTTGGTGCTGCCGACAGTGTCCATGATGTCACCTTGGGTGATAATCACCAAGTCGCCGGATTTCAACAGATTCAGCTCTTTCAGATCGTGAATTGCATGTTTGGCAACATCCAGACCCGCATCACCGGCACGGTCGAAATACACAGGGGTGACCCCACGATACAGTGCAGCACGATTGAGTGTCTGCTCATTGCGAGACAACGCAAAGATGGGCAGGCCGGATGAAATACGCGACATCATCAGCGGTGTACGACCGGATTCAGTCAGTGTGATCATGGCCGTCACGCCGACCATGTGGTTGGCGGCATACATGGTGGACATCGCAATGGTTTCTTCCGGGGTATCAAAGGTGCGGTCCATGCGGTGAGAAGACACGTTCACGCTGTGTTCTTTCTCTGCACCCAGGCACACGCTGGCCATCGCTTTGACGGTCTCAATCGGATAATCACCTGCTGCTGTCTCAGCAGAAAGCATGACTGCATCCGTACCGTCGAGGACGGCGTTCGCCACATCCATGACCTCAGCACGGGTTGGCATCGGGCTGGTGATCATAGATTCCATCATCTGAGTGGCCGTGATAACGGTGCGGTTCAGGCTGCGGGCACGGCGGATCAGTTTCTTCTGAACGCCAATCAGTTCCGGGTCACCAATTTCCACACCCAGATCCCCACGGGCCACCATCACAGCATCTGAGGCCATAATAATATCGTCCATGGCTTCTTCGCTGGCAACGGCTTCTGCACGCTCCACTTTAGCGACCAGGCGGGCATTCAGGCCGGCATCGGTCGCCAGGCGGCGCGCATAGTGCATGTCTTCGCCGTTGCGGGGAAATGAAACCGCCAGATAATCCACATTCATGGCCGCTGCCGTGATGATATCGGCTTTGTCTTTTTCCGTCAGGGCTTCGGCAGACAGACCGCCGCCTTTTTTGTTGATACCTTTATTATTGGATAACGGGCCGCCAACCGTTACTTTCGTGTGGACTTTGTTGCCTTCAACATGGGTCACTTCAAGCTGCACGCGGCCATCATCAAGCAGCAGCAAGTCGCCAGGGCTGACATCTTTCGGCAATTCTTTATAGTCCAGACCAACCGCCTGCTGATTGCCTTCACCTTTCGGCAAGTCGCTGTCGAGGGTGAAAGAGTCTCCTATCGCCAGCTTGATTTTGCTGTCTTTAAATGTAGAAATTCGGATTTTCGGGCCTTGCAGGTCGCCAAGGATAGCGACGTGGCGGCCAAGTCTGGCTGCGATTTCACGGACTTGTTTGGTGCGCTGAATGTGATCGTCAGGGCTGCCGTGCGAAAAGTTCATGCGTACCACGTTGGCGCCGGCCGCAATAATGGCTTCGAGGTTGTTGTCGCGATCGGTAGCAGGGCCGAGAGTCGTTACGATTTTGGTACGTCTTAACCTTTGAGACATGAAGCTCTCCATATAGTCGAAAGGATACGATGGGATGGGTTCTAACTTGGGTATATAGTGTTAGCATTATCTGTAATTATATTACAGGTGCTTGTCGTAAAAAGGCGACATAGGACAATGAATTGACGATTTTGTCATCCGTGTTGGTCGTTTTCATTCTCACCTAAGCGGCTATTATTGTCCGTTTTAAACGCTGAGGGAATACTGAAGGCATAAAAAAGCATGGTCATATTGCCATGCTTTGATGTTTTTCATTCCGGGAATCTTAAACCCATGCGCGTTTAAAATAACCCTTCTTTTGCGATGCGTGAATCTTTGATCGTCTCTTTCACACGTTTCAGGTTCTCTCTGAACCCCGGACCACGACGCAACGTAAAGCCGGTTGCGAGCACATCAATCACAGTCATCTGGACCACGCGGCTGGCCATCGGCATGTAGATGTCGGTATCTTCTGGCACATCCAGGCAGATAGACAGGGAGCATTCGCGATCCAGCGGTGAGTCTTTGGCGGTAATACCAATGACAGTTGCTCCGTTTTCACGTGCCATCTCAGCAATCTCGACCAGATTTTTGGTACGGCCGGTGTGAGAAATCAGCACCACAACATCATTGTCAGTGCAGTTGATCACACTCATACGCTGCATCACCACGTCGTCAAAGCAGACGATTGGAATGTTGAAGCGGAAGAATTTATTCATCGCATCATGGGCCACCGAGGCGGATGCCCCCAGGCCAAAGAAGGAAATGCGTTTCGCCTGAGTCAGCAGGTCGACGGCTCTGTTCACTTGCATCGGGTCGAGACTGCTTTTCGCGACATCCAGGCAAGCCATTGTAGACTCGAAGATTTTTGCTGTGTAAGCTTCTGCGCTGTCGTCTTCTTCAACGTTACGGTTGACATAGGGCGTCCCGTTCGCCAGGCTTTGCGCAAGATGGAGTTTAAAATCCGGGAAGCCTTTGGTATCAAGGCGTCGGCAGAAACGGTTGACCGTTGGTTCGCTGACATCGGCCATTTTAGCCAGAGTAGCAATGCTCGAGTGAATGGCGGTTTGCGGGGAAGCAATGATAACTTCAGCAACCTTACGCTCAGACTTACTAAAGTTTTCTAAATTGTTTTGGATTTTTTCAAGGGTATTCATACGATAACCGCGATTCGTTGCTGAATTTCAGAATAGGCGAGATCGTTGCGACGCTGCCAAATATGATGAAACTATACTACTTTTCTTTTCATGCCTCCTAGCAAATCTCTGAAAATCACTTTTCCTTTTTATTATAGTTTGATCACGATCTACTTTCCCTTTCAGTTTTGAAATGATTTTAAAGGGGAAAAACGAATGAATTGCCGAGTATTCAGCTGCTTTGTGTTATTTATTTTCAAGGCTCGGAATTAATTTACAGTTTGAATTAAATGTACAACAAAAATACAACGAATAAGTTTCAAGGGATATAGTCATGAAGAAAATAATGGAAAAAGCAAAGCGGGTCAGTATCTGTGGTTGCGGCTGGCTGGGTTTACCTTTGGCAAAGCACCTGCAGCAAGCCGGTTATGAAACATTCGGCTCAAAGCAGACCCAAGAGGGTGTTGATGGCTTGGAGAAGCAGGGCATCAAAGGTGCGGTGGTCAGCTTGCCATTACAAAAAGAAGGACATTCAGCAGCGCTGAATGCATTTCTGACGGCAGATGTCATGGTTCTGAATGTACCGCCCGGGAGACAAACAACGTCAGCGGATGAATATCGCGCAAAAATTATCTCATTATCAGAGGCAGCCAAAGCGGCCGGTTGCCAGCGGTTGATTTTTATCAGCACCACCTCGGTTTACGGAGATATGGAAGGGGAAATTACCGAGCTGACCATACCTGACCCTGTAACCGAATCCGGCCGCGTGCACGTTGAACTGGAGCAGCAACTCCGCCAGGTATGGGGCGATGAGCTTGTGGTATTGCGTTTAGCGGGTCTGATTGGTCCCGAACGGCATCCGGTGAAGTTTCTGGCTGGTCGGCAAGGCATTACCAATGGCGGAGCACCTGTCAATCTGGTGCATCTGGACGATGTCATTTTTGCCGTTGAAGCAATCATAGCGCGTTGGCCGGCAAAAACGACCTTGCATTTATCGGCGCCACAACATCCCAGCAGGCAAGTGTACTATCGGGAAATGGCCCGTTTGGCAGGACTCGCGCTGCCTGAGTTTCAGCCGGGCGGTGAGCAGGGGAAATGGGTAAATGCATCTGCAACGGTTCAGATCTTGGGGCTGAACTGGCGCTATGGGGATCTGATGGCTTTGGCGCCTGAACTCTGAAGCAGCATCCAACCGTTCTGCACTAGAATCAGCTTTGAGGCCTGCAGGCAAAAAAAATCCCGCTGAAAAGTCAGCGGGAGGAATAAATCCTTAACACAATTAGGAGTTTAGCAGCAGTGGCATTGTCGATTAAAGCTGTTCAGTGAACCATTCATTGGCGGCCGGTTATCAATCACTTCGATAATCTTAATGTCACTAGTTATGACCGAGCGCACTTCGCTTAGTTCCGATTTCGTCGCGCTTTTTTTTCGATTTTTTTTAACCGATTGATATCTATAAGGCAAAAGGTAACGATTTTTTTAAACAACTGCACACCAGTTGACACTGCAGTGACAAGTTATTTGTCATGGGGCGGAAATGAAAGAAAACCCGTTTCCAGATGAAAACGGGCTTTGAAGAAAATCTTCTAAGAAAAAGCAGTGGCACTATGTATGACTCCGGTATTTAGCCTTGGTTCCCATCTCACTTCGCATTATTTGTATTTTTTTCTTTTCTTCTACATTTCAATACTGTTCATCACTTGTTAAATCTGTTAGCAAGGTGTAGAGTTTAAACATGTGTTTAATACGGGTGACTTAACATGGTAGTCAAAGCTGATACAAAAAGCCGCATTCTGGACGCCGCTGAACTCTTGTTTGCAGAACATGGTTTCAAAGAAACGTCACTGCGAACAATCACCAGCAAAGCGGGAGTCAACCTGGCCTCTGTGAACTATCACTATGGTGATAAGAAAACGCTTATCCGGGCAGTGCTGAGTCGCTACCTGGAAGAATTTATGCCAGCGCTTCAGCAGGAGCTGGAAGTGCTGCTGACCCGCGATGATTTCAGCATGGAAGATGTCTTCCGTTGTACCAAGCAACCTTTGCTGAAACTGGGCAATTTCCGTGCTGGTGGCGCCACCATCTTTATGTCTCTGATTGGTCGTGGTTATACCGACGTTCAGGGTCACTTGCGCTGGTTTATCGTCACGCGTTATAGCCCGGTGCTGAACCTGTTTACGAAAGCAGTTTGCCGTGCCAATCCATCATTGGATCCGGAGACCCTGTTCTGGCGTTTGCATTTCACCCTAGGGGCGTCTGTTTTTACGATGGCATCAAGTACCGCACTGCGGGAAATTGCTGAAAATGATTTCAAGTGCACTGTGTCGACGGCTGATCTGATTGATCGCATGGTGCCGTATCTTGCTGCGGGTGTTGCAGCGCCAATAGACATGCCGGCGCCAGTATCAGCAGCGACCGAGAACTCGTACTGAACCCTACAAAAAAACGATAACAGTTAACTCTCGCCAAGACGTGGCAGAAAGACAAAAGGACGTGACCCATGAGTAATAAAAGTCTGAGACAACGCTACATCAGTGATCCTGCTTTCAAGGTATTTAAGAAAGTGCTGCCGCCACTGTCAGATACCGAAAGGGAAGCCATGGAAGCCGGTAGTGTCTGGTGGGACGGTCAGCTTTTCGCCGGCAAGCCAGACTGGAATACATTGCTGAATTACCCGAAGCCGAAGCTGAGTGACGACGAACAGTCTTTTATTGACAATGAGCTTGAAACTCTGCTGAAAATGCTGGATGACAATCAAATTGTCCGTGAAGATCGCGATTTGCCTCCTGCGGTCTGGGAGTATCTGCGAAAAGAAAAATTCTTCTCATTGATCATTGGTAAAGAGTACGGCGGTCGTGAGTTCTCGGCACATGCCAACTCAACCATTGTGACGCGCATTGCTACCCGAAGCCAAAGCGCCGCCGTGTCTGTCATGGTCCCTAACTCATTGGGCCCGGGTGAGCTGCTGAGCCACTATGGTACAGAAGCCCAGAAGAATTACTGGTTGCCTCGTCTGGCTGACGGTACAGATATCCCGTGCTTTGCACTGACCGGCCCGGAGGCGGGCTCTGATGCAGGCGGTATCCCGGATATGGGTGAAGTCTGCTATGGCGAGCATGAAGGTAAGGAAGTGCTGGGTATCCGTGTCAGCTGGAACAAGCGATATATTACTCTGGCACCTGTTGCGACTGTGCTGGGTCTGGCCTTTAAACTGCGCGACCCACAAGGTCTGATTGGCGATCAGAAAGACATTGGCATTACCTGTGCTCTGATTCCAACCAGCCATGAAGGTGTGGAAATTGGTGAGCGTCATGATCCGCTGGGTGGTGCGTTCATGAATGGTCCGACCCGTGGTAAAGATGTGTTTATTCCGATGGACTGGGTGATCGGTGGCCAGGACTATGTTGGACGTGGCTGGCGTATGCTGGTGGAATGTCTGTCTGCAGGCCGTGGTATCTCACTGCCAGCACTGGGCACTGCGATCGGCCATCTGACATCACGCAGCACCGGTGCTTATTCTTATGTGCGTAAGCAGTTTGGTATGTCAATTGGTCACTTTGAAGGGGTGGCAGAAGCACTGGGACGCATTGGCGGCATGACCTACATGCTGGAGGCGGCCCGTACCCTGACAACCACTTCGCTGGATATGAAAGAAAAACCGGGCATAGTGACGGCAATTGCCAAGTACCACATGACGGAAATTGCCCGGACTATCCTCAACGACGCCATGGATATTCATGCCGGACGGGGTATTCAGGCCGGTCCGATGAATTATCTGGCGAACCAGTATATTGGTATGCCTGTCGCGATCACGGTGGAAGGGGCGAACATTCTGACCCGTAACCTGATGATCTTTGGTCAGGGTGCCACCCGTTGTCATCCTTATGTACTGAAAGAGATGGAAGCCGCGGCAAATCCGGATGCTGATCAGGCAGCGAAAGACTTCGACCAACTGCTGTTCAAACACATTGGTTTTGCGGTGGGTAATGTCAGCAAAGCCTTGCTGAATGCTTTCACAGGCTCCAAGCTCAACCGGACACCGGTATCGGGTGAAACCGCGTATTATTATCGCCATCTGTCGCGCATGAGCCGTGCTCTGGCGGTGGCAGCTGACTTCTCTATGCTGTCGCTGGGTGGTGAACTGAAACGCCGTGAAATGGTGTCTGCGCGTTTGGGAGATGTATTAAGCCATCTGTATCTGGCATCTGCTGTGCTGAAGCGTTATGAAATGGAAGGCCGTCAGCAAGAAGATCTGCCTCTGGTTCATTACGCGTTACAGCACTGTCTGAACAAGTGCGGTGTTGCGTTTGATGAAGTCTTCAACAACTTCCCGCGCAAAGGGGTTGGCCGGGTACTGCGTACACTGACTTTCCCGCTGGGTATTCACTACGAAGCGCCGAAAGATGAGCTGAAACTGGCGATTTCCAAACTGCTGATGACCCCAGGGGTTGCGCGTGACCGTCTGACAACCAACTGTTATATCGGTGAGCAAGACAATGATCCTGTGGCGATCATGGAGCGCGCTTTCGTTGCCATGTATGGTGTGCGCGATATTGAGCGTAAATTAGCCAAAGCGGTGAAAGCTGGCACTGTGCCCCGCAAGGCCCCGCTGGCTGAAAAACTACAGATTGCCCTGGATGCGGGAGTAATCACAGAAGCTGAGGTTGAGAAAGTGCATAATGCTGATCAGTTGAGATCGCGTGCGATACAAGTGGACAGCTTCGCACCCGAAGCGTTTAAAAAGGGCGCCTTACAGCCAGGGAAAGCCGCCTGATAAGCAATGATATTGCTTAATGAAGAATAAACCTGGTGGTTGAATATGCCGCGCATTTGCGCGGCATTTTTTTCATTCGCTCAGCTATCCTGAAATGGTTCGGGTTTTGAAGCCTTATCCTTGCTGCCTTTGGCTGCTGTTTTCTTCAGCAACTCATGGCTCAATATCAAAGAATCTGCCTTAACACCTCCAACCACTGGTCGATTTTAGCGATTTCGAACATAAAACTGATGCGAATTAGTGACTAACCTTTTATCCTACGGGCAACAGAACAAAGGAAGAAAACGAAATGATCATCAAACCAAAAATTCGTGGATTCATTTGTACAACGACTCACCCTGTGGGTTGTGAAGCAAACGTCAAAGAGCAAATCGAATACACCAAGTCTCAGCCTAAGCTGGAAAATGGCCCTAAGCGTGTATTGGTGGTTGGCTCTTCCACAGGCTACGGTCTGGCTTCTCGTATCGCGGCAGCATTTGGCTCCGGCGCGGCGACTATCGGTGTGTTCCTGGAAAAGCAAGGCACAGAGAAAAAGCCGGGTTCAGCGGGCTGGTATAATTCTGCGGCGTTTGACAAATTCGCGAAAGCAGAAGGCCTGTATTCCAAGAGCCTGAACGGTGATGCTTTCTCGCATGAAATGAAGCAGAAAGTGATTGAGCTGATCAAAGAAGATCTGGGTCAGATTGACATGGTGGTTTACTCACTGGCTTCTCCAGTGCGTAAAATGCCGGATTCAGGTGAACTGGTTCGCTCCAGCCTCAAGCCGATGGGCGAGACCTACACAGCGACAGCCGTTGATACCAACAAAGATGTCCTGATTGAAGCGAGCATTGAGCCTGCTACCGAGCAGGAAATTGAAGATACAGTCAAAGTCATGGGCGGCCAGGACTGGGAACTGTGGATCAATGCGCTGGCCGATGCCGGTGTGCTGGCAGAAGGTTGTAAGACGGTTGCATACAGCTACATTGGCACCGAAATTACCTGGCCAATCTACTGGCATGGCGCACTGGGTAAAGCCAAAATGGACCTGGACCGCGCTGCCAGCGAGCTGAGTAATAAACTGGCTGATATCAAGGGGACGGCAAATGTGGCCGTGCTCAAGAGTGTGGTGACGCAGGCCAGTGCAGCGATCCCTGTGATGCCGCTGTATATTGCGATGGTCTTCAAGAAAATGCGTGAAGAAGGTGTGCACGAGGGCTGCATGGAGCAAATCTTCCGCATGTTCTCACAGCGCCTGTATAAAGCTGATGGCTCAGCCACGGAGCTTGACAGCGACAACCGCCTGCGTCTGGATGACTGGGAATTGCGTGACGATATCCAGGAGCATTGCACAACGCTGTGGCCACAGGTGACCAATGAGAATCTGTTCGAAGTGACGGATTATCAGATGTACAAAGACGAGTTCATGAAACTGTTTGGCTTTGGCCTGAACGGCGTGGACTATGATGCAGATGTTAATCCTGTCGTTGAATTTGACGTTCAGGATGTCTGATCCTGCTGCTGTAATAAAAAAACCGCCGATATCGGCGGTTTTTTTATACTTGCTGGTTCACATATCTCACTGAGCCAGCGCATTGATTCAAGCGTGTCAGTTGTTCTTGTCATCCGGCAGCTCAATCACGAAGGCTGCCCCTTCAATACTGGCTTTTTCTACGTAGATACGGCCACCGTAACAGGAGACGATATCGTGGCACACAGACAGGCCAATCCCTTGTCCCGGATTGCGCTGATCGGCTCTGATCCCCCGTTGAAAGATGGCTTCTCGCATGTCATCACTGACACCGGGTCCATCATCTTCAATACGAATGACCAGCTTTCCCTGCTGCCTGGCAGCACTCAGCCGAATTTCACTGATACAGAACCTGAATGCATTTTCAAGCAGGTTGCCCAGCAGTTCCATTAAATCGGTGCGGTTAAGCGGGAGGTTCAAACCGGTACTGTACTGGCGTTTCAGGGTGACCTGTTTGGTGCTGTAAATCTTTTTCAGCATCCGTTCAAAGCTTTCGACCACAGGATTGAGCAGGGTTTTGTCTTTCTGCAGGCCTTGTTGCCCCATTAAGGCGCGTTTCAACTGGTACTGAACCAGATCGTCCATCTGGCTGATTTGCTCCAGCATGCGGTGATTGAGATCGCAGCGGGGCAGGGAATGATCATCCAGCAAGGCATTGGCGGCAGCAAGGCGGGTTTTCAGGCTATGGGCCAGATCGTCCATCGCGTGGCGATAGCGTGCGGTCTTGTCGTTGCTGATCCTGATCAGGCGATTGAGTGACTGTGTCACGTCCTGTAATTCGGTCGGAAAGTCACTGTCCAGCTGTTCGCGCTTTGCATCCGTGACCTGATTGAGCTGAGTGGCCAGTTTACGGAGCGGCTGAAAACTCCAGTGAAAGGCGGCGATGAGAAAGGCAACGGCGATCAATACAAACAAACCGAGATAGAGTGCGGTCCGGTTGTGCAGCCGGCTCAGAGACTGTTCATAGGCCGTGCCTGAGCGCAGGACCACCAGTTGGTAAGCATTGCCATTTTCGCGATCCCGGCTGATATCGTAAGCGATATAGCTTTTTGTGTTATCAGCCTTCACCAGTGTGGGTGTCTGCATCGAATCCGGCAGGCTGCTGCAAATGCCTGTCAGTCCCGCAGCCTTTGCTTCATTTGACAGCCACATCGTATTGTCATTGAGATCGCAAAGCACCGACATGTAATCCGTCGCGGAAGGATCGAGAGAATCAATCCATTTATCAACGTCTTTGATCAATCCGGCCCGGTTCAGCTGAGCGACGACCAAAGGCATCTGCGCAACCAGATCGGTGGAGTAGGCAGCCATGTAGCTTTGGCTGTAGAGTTCATTGATGACCCAGGCCAGAGCCGAGGTAATCAGGGCAATGATCGCGATGGATGTGATCATTACCCGATGGCGTAAACGCGGGAGTATTGCCAGATTCATTGCGCGGTCAGCTCAAAGATGTATCCCTGACCACGTATCGTCGAAATGGGGTTGTCCTGTCCTGTCTGGCTGATTTTTTTGCGCAGCCGGCTGATCATCACCTCAATGGTATTGGGATCACCTTCCTGATCTTCATACAAGACGTCCAGCAGTCGCTGTTTGGAAACCACCTGGCGGCTGTGGCGCATCAGATATTCCAGCAGTTCGTACTCAAAAGCGGTCAGGTCAAGCAGACTTTCACTGACAAAAACTTGTTTCGCCAGCAGATCAACACGGATTTCTCCGGCCGTCATCTCAGGTTTGATGAATCCTGCACTGCGCCGAACCAGCGCACTCAGACGCGCAACCAGCTCTTCTCTCTGGAAAGGCTTAACCAGATAATCATCGGCACCGGCTTCCAGCCCTGTGACTTTATCCTGCCAGTTTGACCGTGCTGTCAGAATCAGAATCGGCAGTCGTAAGCCTTTATCCCGGATTTCACGAATCAGGGAGATCCCGTCACGGTCGGGTAGGCCTATGTCGACGATGGCGACATCATTGGGGTAGTTATCAGCATAGAACAGGCCTTCTTCGGCCGTATTGGCACACTGAACTTGGTTACCCAGCTCACTGAGCTGCGTTTTCAGATGGTGGCACAGAATCGGATCGTCTTCGACTATCAGGATGCGCATCATAATAAAGTTACCTGAAGCTGTGGAATAGAGTTGCAAATACCAGAAAGCACGCTTTATAACAAAGGGAGCTGGCGGGTACAATTTTCACCGGTTAATTGTGAGAGATGATACCATCTGTCATCTGAATCATGGCTGACTCTGCTAAATGCCAGGGTCAGCCTTAGGAGAGCATCAGCTGAGAATGATAATTAGCGTACCAGCGATTGTGAGCAGAACGTTCGCGATGGCGTATGTCCCGGCATAACCCAGCGCGGGTATGGTACTGCGGGCATGCTCATTGATCATGTCCATCGCCGGCGCACAGGTACGCGCACCGATAATGGCACCAAACAGCAGTGCACGGTTCATGTTCAGAATGTAAGCACCGAACAGGTAGGCAAGCATGACAGGGATCACGCTCACCATCATGCTGACTAAAAAGACGCTCGGACCAATTTGCGTAATCGATTCAAACAGGTTAGAACCGGCGCTCAGGCCGATACCCACCATAAACACCATCAAACCAAGATCTTTGGCCATATTGAGTGCACCTTGCGGGACATAACCGAAGGTCGGGTGATTGGCCCGCAGGAAACCCAGTGAGATTCCGGCGAGCAACAGACCTGCGGCATTACCCAGACCAAAGGTAATCTGGCCGAAAGTCATGGTAATGGAACCGAACAGCAGTCCCATGATAAAGAAGCAGCAAAAAGCAAGCAGGTCGGCTATCTGGCTGTGGATTGAGATAAAGCCAATGCGCTCGGCCAGCCCCAGTACCCGGCTTTTCTCACCGCTGACCTGGAGGATGTCGCCTT
This sequence comes from Photobacterium sp. TLY01, assembly GCF_021432065.1. Classification (NCBI taxonomy): domain Bacteria; kingdom Pseudomonadati; phylum Pseudomonadota; class Gammaproteobacteria; order Vibrionales; family Vibrionaceae; genus Photobacterium; species Photobacterium sp. TLY01. The sequence continues at coordinate 1,991,421 of NZ_CP090364.1, read as the reverse complement.
TATTGAGCAGGGTACTGTGGTCCATTGGCATTTCAATCTGCGCACGTACCACACGGTTGAGAAAGCAGCCATACTCCGCCAGATTCAGTTCGGATAAGCGCTTACCGGCAATGTTGTCGTTCTTGACCACGATCTCTTCCTCGACGATTCGCAGGTCGAGTAAATCGCGGTCAAACACTTCTTTTCCGTTGCGGAAACTGGGGTCAAGGCGTGCGTGGCTGTCGGGGTAACCCACTAAGGCAATCTCGTCGCCTTCTTGCAGAATGGCATCACCATCCGGGTTGGCGAGAATGCCATGGCGGCGAATACGTTCAATGTAGCACCCCGTCTGACGGTAGATGCCCAGTTCACGCAGGTTACGACCATCAATCCAGTCAATCAGTTCAGGTCCGACACGGTAGGCCCGTATGATGGGTAAGTACACTTTGCGTTGTGAGACGCTTCCTATGCCACGCTCTTTTGCAATCTGTTGTGAGGATTCAGCCAGATCTTGCTTTTGTAGCTTGGGCATGAGTTTCGCAAGCAGTATCAGGCTGATCAGGCCAATCAGATACGACATGGCATATCCCACACTCAGACTGTCAATCAGATCCTGCACTATCATGGGGTCAGACAGGTTGGATAAGCCGCCACTCAAGGCGTCTTTTGCACCGACCAGAACCGGTGTCGCGGTCAGAGAGCCAGCCATAAGACCGGTCGCCAGACCCAAATCCAGATTCAGATAGTGCGACATGGTCAGTGTGATCGTGATGGCCGACAGCAGCACCACTAAGGCCAGCAGGAGATAATGTTTACCGTCCCGGAAGAAGATACCAAAGAAGTTCGGTCCAGCCTGAATGCCCACGCAGAAAATGAAAAGCATAAAGCCAATATTGAGGGCTTCAGCGTCAAAGGTAAAACCAGCGTTCCCAAAAAGAAGCGCAGTCAGGAGTACACCAATGGAGTTACCAATCTGCAACTTGGCAATACGAAGTTTTCCGACCGTAAGACCCACAGCAAGAACTACGAAGAGGAGCAGAATATCATTCTGGCGAAGCAGGTCAGCAACGTCGATGTTCACAACAAATTTTTCCGAAGTCAGCGCAATATACTAAAGATGTAAGTCGGAATTTTATCTTAATCTCCAGTGATGCGATACCGGTATTCGGGGCTGGCGGCATAAAAAAAGGCTGATTAAACAGCCTTTTTGTCAACGAGTCACATTTGCGAAATTGAGCCGTGATTATTGAAACAGCCCAAGATTGTCTTTTGCGTACGCTTCGAAGTCGGTGCAGCCGCCAATGTGCTGTTGATCAACGAAAATTTGCGGAACCGTTTCTACGGGTTTACCGACGGTTTTTTCCAGATCTGCCTTGGAAATGCCTTCTGCGTGAATATCGACGTAACGGTAATTGAAATCATCACGTTCTTCTTTCAGCTTGTCTGCCAAGTCTTTTGCGCGAACACAGTATGGGCAGCCAGGGCGACCAAAAATTACTACGAACATAGAGCTTCTCCTTTGTCTTGTGGGGCTACTATAACGTGAGTCCGTCGGCGGTGAAAGTCGGAATTATCAGTAGCATCAATAGAAAAATTCGATGGTTAGCGATATTTACATCAGCAGGAAATCTGTTATGTCTGATGTAAAAACAATGAAAAAAGCCAGGCGGGACAGGCCTGGCTTTGGGCGGCAGTGGAATAAAGTGCTTAGAAGTCGTAGCGGATAGCCATCGCCAGAATGTCTTCGTTGCCGTCGATTTGGTCCGCTTTGTACTCTGCGTAGGTACGCAGGTTTTTGTTAAACTTGTAGTAGGCGCCGACGACGAAGTAGTCTTCTGTGTCTGCTGTGGTGCCGGACACATCTGCTTCCAGATAGTTATAGACGGCCTGGGCAGAGAAACCATTACCGAAGTTATAACCCAGGACGACTTCGTAGCCGTCGTAATCTGTGCCGGTTTCAGCACCAGATTTGTCTTTCCAGTTTTCACCCATGCTGTACAGCAGAGCGGCATAAATGTTGTTGGCATCGTACGCGACAGACAGTGCAGTCACTTCTGCATCGTCAGTACCTTCCAGGCCTTCACCTGAGTTATAACCCGCACCCAGTTTCACGCCAACAGGCAGTGCGTAAGAAGCGGCAATACCATAAGAGGTTGATGTATCGCCATCCAGTTGCTCGACAGCGTTGTTGTCCAGCTGGTAGCTGGCTTCAACTGTCAGGCCGCTGAATTCGCCGGCATATTTCAGTACTGAGCTGGTTTTACCTGTACCGAAACGGTCGGTGCCTGTACCACTGGCATCTGCACCGAACTCTTCCAGGGTATCGGTATAATCAGAAATCAGGGTAAATGAACCTTCCTGACGACCATAGGTGACTTCACCGAAGTTACCGCCCAGACCCGCATAAGCTTTACGTGTTACCAGACCTTCGTCTTTGCTGGAGGCGTTCACTTCAGTTTCGTAGACGCCAAGACCGTAAAGGTCGTTGTTGATCTCAGACTTGGCTTTGGCGCCAAAGCGGAAGTAGCTTTGATCGCCTTTTTCGCTGTTATCATCCGAGCTGTAGTACATACCTACTGCACGGCCATACAAATCAACGGTTGCCCCATCCTTGTCATAAACGTTTGCAGCAGCAGCTGAGCCAGAAACAAAAGCCGTAATCAATGCCGATGCTAAAACAGTTTTTTTCATTTGTTTTTTCCCCTAAGTAGGTATCAAGTGCTTCATTGCTGTTTTGATGGGCTGCAGGATAGAAGGTGAATATGACAAAAAAATGTTGTTCAAAAGTCACTTTGATGAAAGTGGCTTTTATTTATCAATCAATTAATGAACTTTTCACGTTGGCAGGGCCCTAATCTTGTTCAATCTGGACCATCAGGTTGTTTATGATAGAGTGCATAAATTGCCCCCGATAATCTTTGCGATGGGAAAGAAAATGAGGTTTTTTAAGCTGGACTGCAGGATGAGGAAACAATGAATCAGACGATTGATACAATACTGGCGCACCGTTCTATACGACGTTTTACTGCTGAGCCCATTCAGGCTGATGTGCTCTCGACACTGTTTGACTGTGCGATTGCCGCTTCATCTTCCAGCTTTATCCAGTGCGTGAGCATGATACGGGTGGTTGATGCAGACAAACGTGCTCAGATAGCACACCTGGCAGGTGATCAGCCTTATGTTGCATCAGCTGCTGAGTTTGTGGTGTTTTGTGTGGACTTCCATCGCCATTTGCAAATCCACCCTGAAGCCCAGCTTGGCTTTACTGAGCAGACCCTGATTGGTGCTGTTGATGCTGCGTTGATGGCACAAAATTGTCTGTTAGCGGCGGAGTCTCTGGGATTGGGCGGTGTTTACATCGGCGGGATTCGAAATAATCCGGCAGAGGTTTCAGCTTTGCTTGATATGCCGAAGCATGTCATGCCTGTTTTTGGTTTGTGTCTGGGTTATCCGGATCAAAACCCTGAATCTAAGCCGCGTCTGCCACAGTCGTTGGTCATCCATCAGGACAGCTATCAGCAGGAACTCGATCGCCATCAGCTGGCAGAGTATGACGAAAAAGTGCGTCAGTATTACCAGTCGCGAACTGGTGGTAATAAAGACATGAGTTGGTCTGAGCAGATTACGGCGACTTTAACCAAAGAAGCCCGGCCATTTATGAAGGATTTCCTTACCAGTAAAGGCTTTAGTACCAAGTAGGTATCAGTTAAACTCTTTGAGCATTCACTCATTTTTATCTTACCGATTTGTATCTGTGGCTACTTTCTGCTTGTAATAAAAGAAGAAAGTGGCCCTGCAAGCATAGATTGTGCAGATACAGGAGAGATTGTCATTTCATACTGGTAGGACTTCTGCCGCTTTACAGACATAGCTTGCCATCATTGTGTCGATATTGGCTGTAAAAACAAATTATTACGGAATTTTTTATGAAAAGAACGGGCCTTTCAGCCCTGGTGGTCTTCTTTGCCGTGTTATTGGGTGCCTGCTCCAGTACACCTGAAGTGAGTGGGACGGATTCAACGATCTCTGAGCAGGGCGAATTTCAGCGGATCTTATCTGCTTACCGGCAATGGCAGCAGTTGATGCCAGAGACCGGCGAACTGGCCATTTATTCACCGGACGTTTATCAAGGCATGATCTCCAGCTGGGAAAACGCAGAAAAAATTTATCAAGAGATCACAGCAACACCCTCGACGGCATACAAAAGTTATTCTCTGTTTTCTTCGACCACCTATTTACAGCAGATACAGTTAGAGCTGAACCAGGTTGATTCTTCTTTTAATCAATTGAAGCAGTTACAGAAAGTCGCCGATGATGTGCTGTCGCCAGCAATAACCCAGATGCAGTATCTGGACTCTCTGGACGCCAAACAATACTACCGGAGTGAGTACACCCGCTTACATCGTCTGTATGCCAGTTTGTTTACCCTGGTCGAAGATGATGAGTTGAGTGATGCGAGAGAAGAGCAGGATGAATTTCTTTCTCGCAGCCACAGCCTGGAAGTGAAAACGATCAAAAAAATCTACATTGCACCGCTGGAAGCCTTGATGATTGAGTTACGCCGGCAGGATGTGAACGATTATGCGCCAAACAGTTATGCGCAAATTGAGCGGCGCATAGAAGCCGGTAAAGCATTAATTGAGCGTACCCCCCGTGATTTTGACGCCATCCAGCAGGCGGCGAATACCGTACAGTTTGAGCTTGCCCATGCTCAGCATATTTCATTGGAAGTACGGCGCTTACGGGATTTAAGTAAAGATGATTACGAGTCGTATATTCTGGATTTTGAAAATAAGTTGCTGAGAATTTCCAAGGCCCTCAAAGAGGAAGATTTGCGTGATCAGCCCATTCAGGAACAGGCCAGATTAATCATTGCTGGTGCAATCAATGTCAGGGAAGCAACGGCCAGTCGCCCACCGGCAGATGAGGTACTGAAGGATAAAGACAAGTACATTCGTGACTTGAATGCTCTGGTGATGAGCCAGCAGCGTCAGATCAGCTTGCTGCAGTCTAAGCTATCTGTCAGCGAGGAGACACAGCCTTCCTTGCCTGCATCAAGTGAGTCATCAGATGCCAGCGCAGCGGTAACTGGACCGCAGAACGATGCTGGTGAAACAGGCGCTGCCGTGACACAGTAGCGAATGTGTGATCTGGTCCTGTCTGAGTGAAAAACCGCTGCCTGGCTAGCGGTTTTTTTGTACACAATATCTTCGAAAATTGTTTGATATAACGATGACTGCTGATGCCTGGCCATCTGTTTCAGGCTCTGAAAGCAGAGAATCCTGCTCCGTCGACAATTTGTCTAATAACATCCGTTCTGTTTCCTTTCCCAGTAAATACCGGTAATTGACGCACTTTGTTACACCTTAAGTGGGTTTTGATATATTTTTTATATTTACTTTTTCTCGGATAATCATGCTTTTTTGTCTGATGGTTGGTTTTTGTACCGCTGAGACATTGTTTTCCCTCAGGACATAGATTAGAATTCGCGCCGCGCCAGATTGCGCAATTATTTTAATTAATGTCACTTTTATTTAAATTTTCCTGTAGGGGAATAAAATGTCTACGAATTTTGCAAATCCGGCACCGTTGGGATTGATGGGCTTTGGTATGACAACCATCTTGCTGAACATCCACAATGCAGGCTTTTTTCCACTGAATTCAATGATTCTGGCGATGGGGATTTTCTATGGTGGTCTGGCCCAGATCCTTGTCGGCATGATGTGTTTTAAACGCGGTGATACATTCGGTACGACATCTTTCACCTCTTATGGCCTGTTCTGGCTGACGCTGGTTGGCCTGATTGTGATGCCGTATATGGGGCTGCCTGCCGCACCTGCAGCCTTCATGGCATGGTATCTGCTGCTGTGGGGCGTATTTACTGCTTTCATGTTTGTAGGTTCACTCAATTACCCACGCGCGAAGCAATTTGTATTTGCTTCTCTGACTGTGCTGTTCTTCCTGCTGGCAGCCCGCGATTTCACTGGCAGCGCCCTGATTGGCACCATTGCTGGCTTTGAAGGCATCATCTGCGGTGCGAGTGCGATTTATTTTGCGATGGCTCAGGTACTGAACCATGAGTTTGGTCGTACGATTCTGCCAATTGGTGAGCGCAAAGTGGCGGCTGTGGAGCCTTTGAAAGCGGCTGCTTAATTTTTCAATTCTATATTTACTGCTTACCCCGTGCCGTCAGGTGCGGGGTTTTTTTATGCCGCTTGCTGGCTGTTCTCAGCAAAGAGCCCCAGATTCAGTAAATGGCGGTAGCCAGGCCAAGGCCATGGCGAATTTCAGCGTGCAGAGAAATAATGGGGCAGGGAAGTGTGCCAAGGCCCAGAAGACACAGGAAGCGCAGAGAATAAAAAAGGAGGCCCAAGCCTCCTTTTATGTATTGACTGGATAGTCCCCTGGGATTAGCAGATGACTTTGATCGCCAGACCGCCCTGAGAGGTTTCACGGTATTTGGCATTCATGTCTTTACCGGTTTCCAGCATGGTCTCGATCACTTTGTCCAGTGAGACGCGTGGTTCAGAAGCACGACGAAGTGCCATCCGCGATGCGTTGATCGATTTTACTGCGGCAATGCCGTTTCGCTCGATACAAGGCACCTGCACCTGGCCGGCAACCGGGTCACAGGTCAGACCCAGGTTGTGCTCCATCGCGATTTCAGCGGCCATACAGACTTGCTCCGGGCTACCGCCCATCAGCTCTGCCAGACCTGCTGCTGCCATAGAACAGGCAACACCCACTTCACCCTGACAGCCGACTTCTGCACCGGAAATGGATGCATTGCGTTTATACAAGCCGCCAATAGCACCGGAAGCGGCGAAATAACGCAGGTATTCTTTTTCGCCGACCGGCTGGATGAACTTGTCATAGTAAGCCAGCACTGCAGGAATGATGCCGCAGGCGCCATTGGTTGGTGCGGTGACCACACGGCCACCTGCTGCGTTTTCTTCATTCACGGCAAAGGCGTACATGTTCACCCAGTCAACAACTGTCATCGGGTCGCTGTTGGTACGCTCTGAAGTAATCAGTTGCTGGCGCAGTGCCGCTGCACGACGAGGCACCCGCAGTGGGCCAGGCAGAATGCCTTCTTCGTTCATGCCGCGATCCATACAGTCTTGCATGGTTTTCCAGATGCGCGAGAAGTAATCTTTAATCTCATCTTCAGAGTGCATCGCGCGCTGGTTTGCCATCACGACAGAGCTGATCGAACGGCCTTGTTCTTTACAATGCTGAACCAGCTCTTGTGCAGATGTGAAGTAGAACGGGACTTTGACGTCGGATTCTTCTTCTTTGCCAAAGTTCTCTTCATCAACGATGAAACCACCGCCGATAGAGTAGTATGTCTTGCTGTGAACTTTTTCGTCACCGGCCCAGGCGTGAATGGTCATGCCATTTTCGTGCAGTGGCAGGTTGGTATTGTGAAAATTCATTCCGCCGTCACGTGGGAAGTCCACGGTGTGCATGTTACCGGCAATAGGAAGACGTTCGGTTTCGCCAACGCTGGCGATAAAACCAGGGATGCTGTCGATATCAACAGTTTCAGGGCTGTTACCAGCCAGTCCCATGATAATGGCGATGTCTGTGTGGTGACCTTTACCTGTCAGAGACAGAGAGCCGTACACATCAACGGTGATTTTGGTCACCTCGTTGATTTTTCCCATTTCACGCAGGTTATCAACGAACTCTTTACCTGCTTTCATCGGACCTACAGTGTGCGAACTGGAAGGGCCCACACCAATTTTGAAGATATCAAAAATACTGATCATGCGTAGTACCTCAGTCGGGGAAGCGATCTTGCCTCAGCCCGGGACTGTTATCTTTTTATGAACTCCCACCCCTTCCTTGGCGAGTATAGTCAAAACAAAAGAGCAGGTGCTGAAAGCTCCCCTGCTCTTAAGTATCGGTTCTTTTACGTATTTTGTCAGTAATGCTGTACAGACGAGTGTCAGAAAAATAGCCCGTACAGAATGGCTGAAATCGCGATCAGACCCATGAGCGTGACAAATACGTTGCTTACCGCGCCCTTGTACTTCTGCATTGCCGGTACTTTATGTACGGCATACATCGGCATCAGGAACAAGATTGTCGCAATAATCGGGCCGCCTAATGTTTCAATCATCCCAAGAATACTAGGATTAACTGTCGCGACCAACCAGATAGTAGCAATCATGAAGACAACGGTAAATTTGTCAATATTCTTTTCGTTAACTTGCTTACCAGCCGACTTTAATTGTTTAGAAACTAGACCGTTCAGACCTTCGCGCGCGCCCAGATAGTGGCCGAAGAAAGAGGACACGATAGCCACAAATGCTACAACCGGACCCAGATATGAAATAAATGGACTGTCGTGTTTGTTGGCCAGGTAAGACAGAATAGCCAGGTTTTCTGCTTTTGCCTGCGCCAGATCCTGAGGGCTCAGGCTCAGGACGCAGGAGAACACGAAGAACATCACAAAGCCCAGCAGCATCATGGCAGAGCGCGCCAGGATACGGGACGCTTTTTCTTCTGCCTGCTCACCATGCTCGCGCGCTTGCGCCTGTGAGAAGGCGGAAATAATCGGGCTGTGGTTAAACGAAAAGACCAGCACAGGGATGGTAATCCACAGAGTAACCGCGAAATCGCCCCATGACGGCAGCGTATCCAGGCTGACGGAAGCCAAGTTCCACTCAGGGATCAGGTATACCGACATAAACAGCAGTATGCCCACCAGCGGGTAAACCAGAAACTGAGTGACTTTCAGCATCAGTTTTTCACCGGCAATCATCACGGACATCATGCCCAGAATCAAAATGATAGACAGTAAAGCCCGCGGCATGGATACCATGCCAAGCTGGTTGACCATGAAGGAATCGACCGTATTGGTGATACCGACACCATAAATCAGCACAATCGGGTAAATGGCAAAGAAGTAGAGCAGGGTGATTAATTTACCGGCACTGGCGCCAAAGTGTTCTTCCACCACTTCAGTAATGTCACTGCCGGGTTTCGCGGAAGACAGGACAAAACGCGCCAGACCGCGGTGCGCTAAGTACGTCATCGGGCCAATCAGCAGTGTCATCGCCAGCAGTGGCCAGAAGCCGTTCATACCCGCGTTGATTGGCAGAAACAGGATACCGGCACCAACTGCCGTACCAAAAAGGGAAAGCACCCAGGTTGTATCCTGTGCAGACCAGCGGCTTTTGGGGGCAGCGGAAGCAGAAGATACAGATGCAGTTTTCGTTTGCATAAGTTAGTCCAACATTGAATAGGGAACAGGAACTTGGGTATTTTCGCTTATTTAAAGCGTGAAAAAATGATCTGTGAAAAAACTCGCTCACTATTTAACATTTGTTGCAAGAAAATGAGAGTTTGATCACCAAAGGTGAGGCCGTTTGAGTGTCCGGTGGTGAAAGGTTCAGCGATTGTCGACCCAGATCTGATGCGACAGGGCTTTGACTATCTGAGCCGTCGCACCCCAAATGGAGTATTCCTGATACGGGATGGCATAAATGGTGTGTTCTTTCCCTTTGAAGGTAAAACGCTGAGTGCGCATATTGCGGGGATTGAGCAAGAAGGTGACCGGCACTTCGAATAGGCTGTCGACCTCATTGGGATCGAGTACGGGCTGGTAGCTGGCCGCAACAGTCGATAAAAATGGCGTCACCATATAACCGCTGAGGGTCGGGAGGGCAGGTAATTGGCCCAGAATGTCTTTCTTGTCACACAGGATACCGATCTCTTCCTGTGTTTCCCGGATGGCGGTATTCATCAGTTCGCCGTCTTCAGTTTCGAAACGTCCACCGGGAAATGCGACTTGACCCGGGTGGTGTTTCAGATGGTTTGCCCGCCGGGTCAGGATTACATGATAGCCGTCAGGTCTTGCCACCAGAGGAATCATCACGGCTGCCGGCTTCAATCGACTGCTGTTGGGCAGCAGTTGCTGGATGCGTCTCTGATGGCTTCGGTCATACTGACCGGGCTGGGCAAGCAGGAAGCGACTGAGCATGTGATGCTGAACTAACATGTGGACTCTCTGATGGCGCCCCCTCCCGGCAGTTTGTTGAGGGTCTGCTATAAGATTGGCAGAATTTTGCTCAGCTTGTCCAGCGTTTCCTGATATTCGCTCTGAACCTCACTGTCGGCCACCACGCCGCCGCCGGCCCAGGCATAAATCTGTGTCTCTGACGTAATCAGCGTCCGGATGGTGATGCTGGTATCCATCTGGCCGCAGCGGCTGATATAACCAATGCTGCCGCAGTAAACGCTGCGTCTGTGTGGTTCCAGTTCCTCGATAATCTCCATCGCGCGAACTTTCGGTGCGCCCGTGATCGAGCCGCCAGGAAAGCAGGCTCTGAGCAGATCGGTTGCTGCGTATTGTTTGGGGTCCAGTTCGGCTGTGACGGTACTGACCAAGTGATGGACGGCCGGAAAGCTTTCTATAGCAAACAGGCTGGGGACACGCACCGTGCCCGGTGATGCGACCCGGCCGATATCGTTGCGCAGCAGATCGACAATCATCAAATTCTCTGCTCTGTCTTTCTCTGCGTGTTTCAGATCATCGGCATTGGCCTGATCGGTGGCCGGATCAGCTGAACGCGGGCGGGTGCCTTTGATCGGCTTGGTTTCAATCTTATTGTCTTTGAGTTTCAGAAAACGCTCCGGCGACACAGACAAGACCGCGGCCTGGTCAAGACGAATGAAGGCTGAAAAGGGCGCACCATTCTGGCTTTCCAGTGTCCGGTAAGCCTGCCATTCATCTCCCTGATAACCGGCGTTGAAACGCTGCGCGAGATTAATCTGATAGCAGTCACCCGCAGTCAGATAATCCTGCACCTGATTGAATTTCCGGGTATAGCTGTCGAGTGTCATATTGGCCTGCCACTCAGTGGTCAGCCGGAAGGGTTCGCGCTGATCAGATTGAGTGGACCGCTGTGCCTGCAGCCACTGCAATCGCGCTGAGGTATCCGGCGCCACCAGAGTCAGCTGGCTGGTCTGATGATCCGCAATCAGCGCCCAGTCATATAAGCCTACGGCCATGTCCGGTGCTTGGATATCCTGAATGGCCAGGGTTGGGATTTTCTCGACCTGCCGGCCCAGATCATAGGCAAAATACCCCACAGCACCACCGGTAAAAGGTAGATCGTCAATGGCAGGGCAGGCCGGTAACAATTCGGACTGCAGCGCGTGCAGTAAGGAAAACGGGTCTTGATCTGAGCTCTGTTGCTGGCCGGTTGGATCCGTGACCACACTGATACCGTCTCGGGTTTCAAGGGTTGCCAGAGGCTTGGCAACCAGAATGTCATAACGATTATCAGGATGACCATGGGCCGCTGAGCGCAGTAACATGGCCCAAGGGGCGGCCGAAAGTGGTCCGAACCAGTCCAGAATTGCATTCTGGCTATAGTCCAGATGCATGACCTGGAGTTGAGAGGCAGCAGAATATTTCATTTTCTTTTTTGTGACAGGTGTTCGATTGGCGCATAGCGCGAGATTGCGGGCAAGAGTATCATAACCTCGGAAATAAATACGACGTCTGTACCGCGACTTTTCCGGTGTATTGATGATTCAGCTCAAGATTTCGGTCTGCCTCTGACACCCTACCATCAATAGGTCTGGGCCAGGCCCGTCAATTGGCAGGCGCGTATACGACAATAAGCAACGAGGGCAATTATGACCGTCATCCGTAAAGAAGATGTGATCAGCAGTGTGGCAGACGCGCTGCAATACATTTCCTACTACCATCCGCTGGATTTTGTGCAGGCTCTTGAAAAGGCTTACCACAAAGAGCAGAGCCAGGCCGCGAAAGATGCCATGGCACAGATTCTGATTAACTCTCGTATGTCCGCCGAAGGCCATCGTCCGATTTGCCAGGACACAGGTATTGTGACCTGTTTCGTGAAAATTGGTATGAACGTCCAGTGGGACAGCGATCTGACCGTTCAGGAAATGATCGATGAAGGCGTGCGTCAGGCGTACAACAACCCGATCAATCCTTTGCGGGCATCGGTTGTCGCGGATCCTGCCGGAGCGCGTATCAACACCAAAGATAATGCCCCTGCGGTTGTCCATATCGACATGGTGCCGGGTAACGAAGTGGAAATTCAGCTGGCAGCCAAGGGTGGCGGCTCAGAGAACAAAACCAAAATGGTGATGCTCAACCCGTCGGATGATATTGCGGAGTGGGTTGAAAAGACGGTGCCACTGATGGGCGCAGGCTGGTGTCCACCGGGTATGCTGGGTATCGGTATCGGCGGGACGGCTGAAAAAGCCGCGGTACTGGCCAAAGAGTCGCTGATGGAAGCGGTTGATATTCATGAGCTGATCGAGCGCGGCCCGCAAAATGCGGAAGAGAAACTGCGTCTGGATATCTATGATCGTGTCAACAAGCTGGGTATCGGTGCTCAGGGCCTTGGCGGCATGACCACAGTGCTGGATATCAAAATCAAGACAGCGCCAACGCATGCGGCCTCTAAACCGGTTTGTATGATTCCAAACTGTGCGGCAACCCGCCACGTGCATTTCACCCTGGACGGCAGTGGCCCGGCAGAACTGACACCGCCTAAGCTGGAAGACTGGCCGGAAGTGACCTGGGAAGTGGGCCAGAATGTGCGTCGTGTCAATGTCGACAACATCACCAGAGAGGAAATTCAGCAATGGAAGTCCGGTGAAACCGTTCTGTTGTCCGGTAAGATCCTGACAGGTCGTGATGCTGCCCATAAGCGGATTCAGGAAATGCTGAGCAGCGGCCAGGGCCTGCCGGAGGGCGTCGATTTCAACAACCGCTTCATTTACTACGTGGGCCCTGTGGATGCTGTGGGTGACGAAGCCGTGGGTCCAGCCGGTCCGACAACCTCCACGCGAATGGATAAATTTACCGACATGATGCTGGCGGAAACCGGCCTGATTGGCATGATTGGTAAAGCTGAGCGTGGTCCGGTTGCGATTGAATCGATCAAAAACCATAAAGCGGTCTACCTGATGGCTGTGGGTGGTGCGGCGTATCTGGTCGCGAAAGCGATCAAGAAATCGCGCGTTGTGGCCTTTGAAGATCTGGGTATGGAAGCTATCTATGAATTTGAAGTGCAGGATATGCCTGTCACGGTTGCTGTCGATTCAGACGGTGTGAATGCGCACCAGACCGGCCCGGATATCTGGAAAGTCAAAATCGCTGAAATGGATGCGTAACACGCTCAAGTGTTATCTGCTGAAATAATTTGAAATAAAAAGGAGCCAAATGGCTCCTTTTTTTTGAACTGGTTTAACCTTTGATTAAGGAAGAAAGCAATAAAATGCCATTTTTTTGCTATGTTAGCGTTTCACAGAGAGCATGATGTTGCATAAATCAGACGTACTCAATTGGAGAGGCATTGAATGAGGTTCACTTTGCTGGCCCTGACGCTGTCGGTGAGCGTACTCACTGGCTGTAGTGAGGAAACAAAATTGGTGCCCGAGCCCGTATCCCGACCGGTTAAATTGCTTACTGTTGAAGTCGGTAACAGTCAGAGCTACCGGACATTTCCTGCCCAGGTGGAAGCCGGCGATAAGGCCGTACTGGCATTCAGAGTCTCGGGGGTACTGGAAAGTGTGGATGTTCTGGACGGGCAGGAAGTGAAAAAAGGCCAGCGATTGGCGCAACTGAAAACCGATGAGTTCAGGTTACTGGTTGAACAAGCCAAGGCCAACTACAACCTTGCTCAGGTACAGTACAAACGCAATGCTGAATTGCTGAAAACCAATGTCGTGTCTGAGTTGGATTTTGACCAGTCAACGGCGGCCAGAAATCAGGCGAAGGCAGAATTGGATAAACAGGAAGCTAACCTGAAATACGCGACTCTGATTGCGCCTTATGATGGGGTGGTCTCAATTTCCATGGCCAACAATTATGAGTATGTCACGGCGAAACAGCCCATTATGCATATTCAGAGTGAAGGGCTACTCAACGTCAGCTTCCAGTTGCCACAGCAATTGCTGAATCGGATGCGTTCTGGCGATCAGACCTCTGCTCAGGTGACTTTCGATACCATTCCGGATCAGGTGTTTCAGGCGAACCTGAAGGAAATTGACACCGAAGCCGATACCAAAACCTCCAGTTATCAGGTCACACTCACCATGGAAAAACCGGTTGACCAAAACTTACTCCCCGGTATGGCGGCGCAAGTCAAAGTAGCGTTGCCGCAAACAGGGACAGGCGTATTGCCTGCGCGGACGATTGTCAGGGAAAACGGCAGCACTTATGTGTGGCGAGTGAATGAGGAAGGCAAGATCAGCAAAGTTGAAGTGGTGCTGGATGAACAATCCCGTGTGGTGAGTGGATTGGAAGACGGTGCGGTGATTGCCGCCTCTGGTGTCACTGAGCTGAAAGAAGGTCAGATTGTTCGTGAATGGGTGAAGGAGCGGGGTCTCTGAGATGATAAGTACCTTATTACGTTCGGCTTTCTGGGGATTGCCGTTACTGCTGACCGGGTGTGGCCAGGAGCTGCCGTCTGAGTTAAAGGCGCCGCCGTCTGTAAGCGTCTATCGGGTGGGACTGGAGCAAAGCTCCCCGATTTTATCTTTTCCGGCCGTCGCGGCGGCGGCTGATAAATCTGTGCTGTCTTTTCGTCTTGCCGGTGAAGTGATCAAGGTCAACGTCAAGCCCGGTGAGTTTGTGAAAAAAGGCCAGCTGCTGGCGCAACTTGATCCGACCGATTACCAGTTGACGGTCAATGATGCGCAGGCGAAATTCAGTCTGGCGGACAGCCAGTATCGCCGCTCGGCAACACTGGTTAAGCAAGGCTATCTGGCTCAGTCGCAGTTCGATGAATTGGCTGCACAACGGCAAATTGCGCTGGCGAGGCTTAACCTTGCCAAGTTACGTCTGACATTCACTGCATTGCACGCCCCTTTCAGCGGGGTGATCTCTCGTGTACCTGTTGAACAGTTTGAAAACGTGCAGGTGGGCGAGGCTGTGATGAATATCCATAGCGCGACTGATGTGGATATCCTGATCCAGGCCCCGGACATGATTTACTCAAAAAGCACCGCCAGCCAAGTACAAAATAAGCGGCCGGGAACAAAAGTGATACTGGATGACGGGACAGAATATACCGCGTATCTGAAAGAGTTTACGACAGAGCCGGATCCTGAGCTCGGCTCATTCAAAGTCACACTCACCATGCCAATGCCTCAAGAGCAGTTCATTCTTGATGGCACTTCGGTCGAGGTAAAAGTGGACGGACAAAAAATACAGGTTTATCGCTCGGATGAAGCGGTGATTCCTCTGAGTGCCGTGTTCAATGAAGATGGCGATGCTATCAACCCTGCCAATAAATTCGTGTGGGTAGTCAATGACGATAATACAGTGACCAAGCGCCAGATTGTGACAGATAAAGTCGTCCCGGATGGTGTGCGTATTATGTCAGGGTTGCAGGAAGGCGACGTGATTGTGACTGAAGGCGTCAACCGCCTCCGTGATGGTCAGCATGTGACTGTTGTGGATCAGGAGGCTGCGAAATAATGAAACAAGATATAGCCACATACTTTATTAAAAACAAAGTCATCAGTTGGATGCTGACTCTGATCTTTCTGATCGGCGGGACAATGGCATTTCTGGAATTAGGCCGGCTGGAAGATCCTGAGTTTACGATCAAAGACGCCATGGTGGTGACCTCTTACCCTGGTGCGACAGCGCAGCAGGTTGAAGAAGAGGTAACCTATCCGATCGAGAAGGCTATCGGTCAGCTTCCTTATGTCGATGAAGTTAACTCTATTTCAAGCCGCGATTTGTCTCAGATCACAGTGACCATGAAAAACAATTATGGACCGGACGATCTGCCGCAGATCTGGGATGAACTGCGCCGTAAGGTGAATGACCTGAAACCCAGCCTGCCACCCGGTGTCGGGGTGCCCAAAGTAGTGGATGACTTTGGTGATGTATACGGCATTTTACTGGCTGTGACCGGCGATGGTTATACCTATCGTGAACTCAACGATTATGTTGATTATCTTCGCCGGGAGCTCGAACTGGTTAATGGTGTGGGCAAAGTACAGGTCACGGGTACGCAGCAAGAGCAGGTATTTATTGAAATATCTATGCAGCGGCTGAGTAACCTGGGTATCTCACCGGATACAATTTACGGCACCTTGCAGCAGCAAAATCTGGTGACCAGTTCTGGCGCTATTCGCGTCGGGGATGAGTATATTCGCGTTCAGACCACAGGTGAATTTCAGAATGCGGATGCGCTGGGCGATCTGATCATTAAAGATTCCGGCTCTCAGGGGCTGATTTACCTCAGAGATGTCGCCACGATCGAACGCGGGTTTAAGGAAGTTCCGGATAATCTGGTCAGTTATAACGGCAAGCAAGCCCTGAATCTGGGTATCTCTTTTGTTTCCGGTATCAATGTGGTTGAAGGCGGTAAGCGCGTTATGAAGCGTCTTGCTGAACTGAAAGGGCAGCAGCCGGTGGGCATCGATATCGGCGTAGTATACAGCCAGCCGACAGAAGTGGATAAATCGGTCAGCGGCTTTGTAGTGAGCCTGGGCCAGGCCGTTGCGATTGTAATTGTTGTCCTGCTGTTCTTCATGGGATTGCGTTCCGGTCTTCTTATTGGACTGATTCTGCTGTTAACCGTACTTGCCACTTTTGTGTTTATGAAATGGATGGCTATCGACCTGCAGCGCATTTCATTGGGGGCACTGGTAATTGCTTTGGGGATGCTGGTTGACAATGCCATAGTGGTGGTTGAAGGCATACTGATTGGTTTGCAGAAAGGGCGTACACGGCTGCAGGCGGCGTCTGACATCGTCACACAAACCAAATGGCCGCTCCTGGGCGCGACTGTGATTGCTGTCATGGCGTTTGCGCCTATTGGCTTATCGCAGGACTCGACCGGGGAATACACCCGTACTTTGTTTACCGTGCTACTGATTTCTTTAATGCTGAGCTGGTTTACCGCCATTTCCCTGACGCCTTTCTTCGCCGATTTGTTCTTTAAATCGCAAAAAGTGGCTGAAAGTGCAGAAGAGAATGACGACCCTTACAAAGGCAAGTTTTTTGTGTTGTACCGGCAGTTCCTTGAGCTTTGTATGCGACGCGCCTGGCTGACTGTGATATCGCTGGTGGTCATGCTGGGTGTGAGCCTGTACGGTTTTACACTGATTAAGCAATCTTTCTTCCCTGCCTCCACCTCGCCTATGTTCATGGTGGATATCTGGTTGCCTGAAGGCACCGATATCCGGGCAACCAATGATGTGCTGAAACAGATGCAGCAGCAAATTGAGCAAAATGACAGCATTGATTATGTGAGCACCAGTGCGGGTAAAGGCTCACAACGCTTTATGCTGACTTATTCACCCGAAAAAAGTTATGCCGCTTATGGCGAGCTGATTATTCGGGTGAAGCAGTTTGATGATGTGCTGCCGGCTATGTCTCAGGTGCAGGCGATCATTGTTCAGGGCTTCCCGAATGTGGAATACAAGCTCAAGCAAATCATGCTTGGTCCGTCTTCGGGCGCGAAAATCGAAGCCCGGCTGATCGGCCCCGATCCGACGGTACTGCGCGGCCTGGCCAAAGACGTCACTGATATCATGAGGGCTGACGCAGGCACAGCCAACATACGTCACGACTGGCGTGAACGGACGAAAGTGCTTGAGCCGGTGTTCAACGAGAGCCAGGCCCGTCGTTACGGTATTACCAAAAAAGATGTCGATGATCTGCTGCAAATGGCATTTTCTGGTCTCTCTGTGGGGATTTACCGCGAGGGCACTACTCTGATGCCGATTGTTGCCAGACTGCCGGAGCAGGAGCGTGTTGATATCAACACCATTGAAGGGATGAAAATCTGGAGTCCGGCTGTTCAGGGATATGTGCCATTGCAGCAAGTGATCTCAGCCGTCAATCTGCGCTGGGAAGATCCGCTCATCGCACGCAAAGACAGAAAGCGGGTGCTGACAGTGATGGCTGACCCTGATCCGTTGGGCGATGAAACTGCCGCCACGGTGCAAAAGCGAATCCAGCCGGCAATTGAGGCACTGGACCTGCCGCCAGGTTATGCGTTGGAATGGGGCGGCGAGTACGAGTCATCCGGCGATGCGAAAGCGTCGTTGTTCAGCTCAATGCCAATGGGTTATCTGATGATGTTCCTGATCACCATCTTCCTGTTTAACAAGGTGAAAGAGGCGCTGATCGTGTGGGCGACTGTCCCTCTGGCGGTGATCGGGGTAGCATCCGGCTTGCTGTTGCTGAACACCCCGTTTGGCTTTATGGCTTTACTGGGCTTTTTGAGCTTGTCTGGCATGCTGGTGAAAAACGGCATTGTGCTGTTGGATCAGATCGAAATTGAAATCAGCAGTGGTAAAGAAAAATATCAGGCGGTGGTGGATGCCGCAGTCAGCCGGGTTCGTCCTGTCTGTATGGCAGCAATCACGACGATTCTGGGCATGATTCCGCTACTGCCGGATGTGTTCTTTAAGCCAATGGCAGTGACCATTATGTTCGGCCTGGGTTTTGCGACCATACTGACCCTGATTGTGGTCCCTGTGCTGTACCGGCTCTTCCACAGCGTTCCGATACCGGGCCGCCAGATGTAGCTTGATGCCACTGAATTTCATGCTCTGAAAATCATACTTTCCGTCCTCCCCGCACCGATGCAGGGAGGACGATTCCACGGAAAAGGTGTTAAGAAGCCGACTCTTTGGTGCTATTCGTTTGTGCCAGTATGCGCTTGGTGATGACCGGATAAACAATCAGGGAAAACAGAACCATACTGATTGCCATCGTCAGAAACAAAGGCTTGTAACTGAAATCTGCCGGCAGCATCAGGATCAGGGCAATGGATACTGCGCCACGTGCGCCCGAGAAATTCAGCAGCCAGAAGTCAAGCCGCGACAGCTTTTCCGACTCGATACGCAGGGCTGGCAATATCAGCCAAAGCGAAATAAGCCGTGCTGAAAAAAGCAGTAGTATGGATAACAGGATGTTCACGGCGGACAGCATCTCGAGAGACAAGAGGGTAAACACGCTGGAACCCAGCAGAAAGAAAAGCAGTGCGTTGGCGACATAATCCAGATATTCCCAGATCTCCTGGTGTGCCAGGTGATTGGCATCATCCTGATAGGGCTTGTAACCGTATGCCAGTGCCGCGGCAAATACGGCAAGAATCCCTGAAAAATGCAACTCTTCCGCCAACACAAAACTGCCATACGCCAAAGCCAGCGTGATATTGGTTGTTAAGGTGTAATGCCGCTCATGAAGCAACGTCAGCAGCCAGCGAGCCCCGCGTCCCAGGACGACACCGACCACCAAAGCCCCCACGACATGTGACACCAAGCTCAGGCTGCTGCTTGCCAAATCAAATTCCACACCGCTGAAAATGACCAATGAAAGAATACTGGCCACAGTGACCACAAAGCCATCGTTCAGTATGGATTCTCCCTCAATCAGCAGTTTCTGATTTTCGGTCACGCTTTGGTTATCTTTGAATAAGGCGCTGATTGCCAGTGGGTCTGTGGCAGAGATGATGACCCCAAACAGCAGAGCCGGCATAAGGGGAACTTCGAGCAGCCAGTGAATGGCGGTCGCGATCACCAGCATGCTGATCAATATCCCTAGAGAGCCGGCCAGTGACGCTGGGAGCAGCACATGTCTGAAATGAAACAGGCAAATACATTGGGTGGATGAAAACACCAGCAGCGGCACGAAAAGATACAGCACAACATGGGGCTCCAGCACCAGATCCGGCAAGTTGGAATCTGGCATTGCGGAAACTGCGCCGTAGGTCAGTCCCAGCAAGAGGATCCAGGTAATGTCTGAAAACAGCCGCCAGCGGTGAGAGAAGAAAAAAATGGTGTTCAGGGCAACCCAGCCCAGTACGGCGAAAATGACAAGTGAGGGAATTGATTCATAACCAGTCACAGACACCTCTTTAAAAGTGATTGTTTTTTATACTTTAATCGTGCTGGAGGATGAAGCAAGCAGATTGTGTGAAATAGGGACACAGATAGAAAGAAGGCTCCACAACAGGAGCCTTCTCATGATGGCAAAGCGGATTAATCTGTCACTTTCCAGCTGATTTGTTCGCCGGCCCGAATCGGCACAACTTGGTCGGCACCGAATTCCATGGTATCCGGCACCGCCCAGCTTTGTTTGGTCAGGGTGATGGTGTCGTGATTGCGAGGCAGGCCATAGAAATCGGGACCATGATGGCTGGCAAAACCTTCCAGTTTGTCGAGTGCGTCTGCCAGCTCGAAAACTTCTGCGTACAGCTCAATAGCAGCATGTGCTGTATAAGAGCCGGCACAACCGCAGGCGGCTTCTTTTTTGCCCTTCGCATGCGGCGCGGAATCTGTGCCCAGGAAGAATTTGTTGCTGCCACTGGTGGCCGCTGCAATCAGTGCTTCCTGATGCGTGTTGCGCTTCAAAATCGGCAGGCAGTAGAAGTGCGGACGGATGCCACCTGCCAGCATATGGTTACGGTTATACAGCAAATGGTGGGCGGTAATTGTTGCGCCCACGTTCGGCCCGGCATTGTTGACGAAGTCGACCGCATCTTTAGTGGTGATGTGCTCAAGGACCACTTTCAGGTTTGGCATGGCTGCGACGATAGGCGCCAGAACAGTGTCCAGGAAGACTTTCTCACGGTCGAAAATATCTACATCGTGCTTGGTGACTTCGCCATGAATCAACAACGGCATACCCACTTCCTGCATGGCTTCCATGGTCGGCAGCAGTTTGTTGATGTCAGTGACGCCTGAATCAGAGTTCGTGGTTGCTCCGGCAGGGTAGAGCTTGGCCGCAAATACATGACCACTGGCCTTGGCTTTGCGAATCTCGTCAGGGGTTGTGTTATCGGTGAGGTAGAGCACCATCAAAGGAGAGAATGTTTCACTTGGCTGAGCAGCCAGAATACGATCACGGTAAGCAAGAGCGGCAGAGGTATCTGTCACGGGAGGAACCAGGTTAGGCATGATGATAGCCCGTCCCATATAGCGGCTGATGTCCCGAACCGTATCCTTCAGTACATCGCCATCGCGCAGGTGTACGTGCCAGTCGTCCGGACGTGTGATAGTGATCGACGTCATAGTAGCTCCCTCCAAAAAATTCGCCCGATTCTAAAAGTATGGCGTGACTAAGTAAAGCCGTATTGCCCATTTGCCCTCTCAAACCGCAATCGTTTGCATCGGCTTAAGGTGGCTTAACGGGGACAGTCACACTAAGCAGACGCGGTGGCTCACAACTGAATGAGGACAGTCATATATTTTATAAGGACAGGCATATTAGAAAAAGCGTATCGCAAGAGGCTATCAAGGCCATAAATTATTTTTCAGAAATGTATCTCCTGTGATTTTTTGGCTTGGTACTAGGTTTTTAGATCTCAGTCCTGATTTTCAGGCGAGGGGCGGCTTGCGAATGGATTGTTGTTGAGGAACTGTTTGCCGAGAATGTTATGGAATGCGTAAACCGATACACCGCTTTCGGTTCAGTTTCGGTAAAACGGCTTGAATAGATGAAGGGGTACCAATCAGGAGTCCTTTTTCAATACTGGTGCAAATATTTAGCCAGCAGGCTGTGCTAAAACTGAGTCGCTCAAGGATCGGGCATTGAGTCGAGTGGATATGGTGATGTTTCCCTTCCCTGATTTGTCGTCCGGTCCAGTGGACCAGTTCAAGATAATCTGACAGGCGAAATGGCAGCCCTTCTGGCATATTATTTCGCGGGTTACCGGCGAAAGGGAAAAGACAGGGCGCCGTTGCTTCGTTCTTTTGAAGCGATTCAATGCGTGCTTTCACGGATGTGTAGTCGGAGGCTTCCGGTGTCTTTGCGATACCGGCCCGGATCGGGTTTAAATCGACGTACGCCATGGCGGCGGCTAAGGCTTTATCATCCAATAATGCCTGGCTTTTGAAGCGGCCTTCCCAAAAGTGGCCGGTACACTCGTCTTCCTGATTGGCTTTACTGGCGATGTATTGATTGAGCAGGCGCATGAACCAGCTAATGGAACAAAGCCGCTCGCGCCAGGTTTTGATGATGGTTAAGCAAGCAGTATGTTCGGCCTTGGATAAGGCCTCGTGCTTTAAAAAACGCTGAATCAGCACAGGGGCGCGATGTAAGGTGAGCCAGCGCTCTATCACGTCATGGTTCGACAGGCGATGAGCTTTTGGTTTGTTGATATGAAGAACGACATGGTAGTGATTGCTCATAATGGCATAGGCGCAAACATCCACACAGAAGACACTGGCAATCCGCTTCAACCGTTTCTCAACCCATCCCCGCCGGTGTTCATAGCTGGTCTGGGTGAGAACATCGTAGCCGCACAGAAAAGAGCGGCGAACACAGCGGGAAACGCAATGGTAGTAGGGTGTCGCTTCTATACTGATAAGTTGGCTGCGTGCTGTCGTTATTGGGAGTCACAACTATTGAACTGGATAAATACACAGTATTTTGTTGTGCTCAATGATAAAAGGGGCAAATCCCGAAGCCGCGATCCAGGTCGGAACCTCATGAAACTGATGAAGTTGTTTTTTTCTTTATGCGCCTGTCCCTGCATCATCGTATGTCTGTCCTCTTGATGCTCTTGATGCTCTTGATGCTCTTGATGCTCTTGATGTGGTGTCTGTCCGTAACACTCTCTCTTGGTCCACAGTATGGACAGTATGGGCATCATTGATAACGCACTGAATGATGCCCATCAGAGTCAGATCTTTACACAAGCAAAAAGGGCATTGCCTGAGTTGTTATCCCAGGGGATGATTTTTTCGTAGTCATGTTCAAAAACGTGAACCTCAAAGTATGGCTTCAGTATCTCTTTGAGCTGCTTGATAGTGACAGCAACCATAGGGTGCTCGTCATGCCATCGATGGGTTTCGTCAGCTGTGCTCTTTTCGATACTGAGTTTTAAAGACTGTTTCTCGCCATGACCGCAATAATGCCATCCGGAGTGGAAGGTGAAGTGACTACCGTCGTGCTGGGCCGAGTGCCTGACAAACAAGTCGTTATTGATTTTGTCTTTATCAACGACATTAAAGCAGAACATCCCCTGGTCGCTTAATGCACTGTGTACGCTGGCGATGCAGTCTTTTAACTTTTCAATACCATCGCTGTAGTGGATGGAATACAGGAAACAGGTGATCAAGTCGACCTGGGAAGTGATATTGAAATCACTCATGTTTTGTAAGGTGAACTGGGCCTCTGGGCAACGCGTAGCGGCAATGTCCAGCATCGGCTGATTGATATCCAATCCACTGCATTGATAGCCATAATCAATGAAATGGCGAACATGCGGACCGGTTCCGCAGGCCAGATCAAGATGGGTGTTGCCTTTGTTACCGAACAATTGATGGAGTCGGCGAATACAATGGCTTTGTGCCTGGTAATCAATATCGACACACATTAAGTCGTAATAGCCGGAAAGGTCTGTATATAGGGCGTTGGCGGACATAGATGCCTGATAGACTCAGCTGAAATTTTTGGGTGGCGCATAGTAAACCAAACGGTTGGATTTGCGAAGCAGATAAAATTATCAGTAACTGTGATTAGATAGGTAGATAAACGGACAGACACGATAAAAAGGCCAGAAACGGATTCTGGCCTGATGAGGGATTATCCTGAGTTGATCAGAGCGTGAAGCGTTGAACCAGGGCGTTTTGCTCTTTAGCCTGATGATCCAGCTTCAGGCTGGCGCTGGTGACGCTTTCCATCGCTGCCAGATTGGCGTCGGCAATTTCACTGATGTCTTCCAGACTACGGGCAATACTGGCTGTGGTGCTGCGCTGCTCTTCGGTGGCTTGCACGATCTGGCTGCTCATATCACTGATTTCAATAATGATGGCTTCAATTTCTTCCATCGCGCTGCTGGCTTCTGAGGTCTGGTTGACGCTGTCTTCCATTTCGTTCACGCAGCTTTCAATCACCTGAACCGCCTGGCTTGAGCTGGATTGCAGCTCTTGAATCATGGATTCAATCTCACCTGTGGAGGCTGTGGTTCGCTGCGCAAGAATACGCACTTCATCAGCAACCACGGCAAAGCCGCGTCCCTGTTCACCGGCGCGGGCGGCCTCAATCGCGGCGTTCAGCGCCAGCAGGTTGGTCTGATCGGCAATCGTCCGGATCACATCCAGGATACTGCCGATATTGCTGCTCATTTGCTGGAGCTGATTTACCGCCTGCACCGACTGGTCCAATTGCTCGGACAGTTGATGGGTGGTGGAAATATTGCGACCCATGACATTGCGACCGGTTGCCGCGGCCGATTCAACATTTTTCACTTTATCCAGCGTGTGCTGGGCACTTTGGGTCACCTGAGCGACCGAGTGCTCCATTTCTGTCATTGCAGTGGCGACAGACGCGGTTTGCTGGCGCTGTTCGTTCAGACGATCTTTCGCATCAGCTGTGGTGGTCTGATTTTGGGTTGCGACTTCCGTCAGTTCGGCGGAGGCATCGCTGAGCTGGCTCAGGAGTTGCTGCAGATGATCGGCCAGGGTATTAATGTGATGGCTCAACTGTCCGAACTCAGCAAATTTGTTGTCTGTAATGCGCTTTGTCATATCACCTGCGGTCAGCGCTTCCAGGGTGGTCAGAGTGGAAGCCAGCGGTTGTCTGACGTTTCGTGCCAGAAACCAGCCGATAACAACGGCCAGAAATGCGGCCAGGCTGCCTAATAACACGGTATTTCTGACCCCTGTCTGGTAAGAGGTTCCGGCCTGAGCGATGGCCGTATCCATGTCTCCGCGAGCCTGGCTGCGGAAGCTTTCCAGTAAAGCGTTGGCATTGTTAATTTCAGCCGCCAGATTACTGATACTGGTATAGAGGCGTTCCTGAGCCTGAATATAGTTAAAATGCACATCCAGCACACCGCCGGACTGGCCGATGTCTTGATTATACTGCTCGATGGAAGAGTCGAACGTCCGCTTGAGGTCAGGGATCATCGAGGTCAGAGTGCGGTAAGAATTGCTGAGATGGTTCACCAGACGCTTATTGTTTTTTATCGCTTCATTGATCGTTTCAACATCGCTGGATGCCAGCGCATCAGAGGTGATGGATTCTGTCTGGCCCAGTTTGTCGAAGTAACTTTTTGCCAGCATCAGTTCAGACACCCGGCTGCGATCGGCAATGACATCTTTCATACGTACGTTGAGGTCACGATGCAATTGCTGAAAGCGGCGGATGGATTGCTGACGAGCTTCATTGGCGGCTAACTGATCACGGTAGTTGCTCATGGCAACCTGTGCCTGGGTAAAGTATCTGTCTTCCAATGCTTTTAAGGCTTCTAACTGGCTGCTCAGTGTTGGGTAATCTTTCGCGGTATCAATCAGCGTGGCCAGAGTCTGTCTGAAATGATCGTAAGACTCAGTAAACTGGCTTTCATATTGCTGCATTCGATCTTGATCATTGGTGGTCAGGAAATCTTTAAACACTTTGTCGGCAACCAGAAGTTCCACATTGGCCTGACTGGAAATGGTGACTAACGGAACGGACTCGGTGTTGACCGATTCCAACTGACCATAGATGGTCTTGGTTTCCATCAGTGTCAGTGTGCTGGTGGTTGCGAAGAGGCCGATCATCACGGCGAAACCTGCGTACATACGCCGGATGACAGAAGTCTGTTTTTTCATTGCACTATCGTCCCTAAAACATCCCGGGTCTGACGCATCCCGGGCATTTCCTTACTTGCCAGTGTGATTATTTTTATTGGTATTTTTATTTGTCCACTCATACAACGTTTGCTTTACGACGTAAAATAAGTGTTCTCCAAGCCGTGACGGTGTCATCAAAATATCATCGTACTTTGCTAGTCAGACATGCTTACGAGGATAACCGGATACGATTTGCACATACTTTGGCAGGTGTAACAAAATGAAGATTTTGCAGTGAAATAATCGCTGAAAAGTTGGTTTAAAACGACGTTCAATATTGCTCTGATTACGCGACTCACGCATACTCGCAAGGGTGGAAATCAACAGATGGAGAAAGTCATGGCAGAAGAAACTATCTTCAGCAAAATAATCCGTAAGGAAATCCCGGCAGATGTGGTGTATCAGGACGATCTGGTGACTGCGTTTCGCGATATTAACCCCCGTGCGCCAAGCCACATCCTGATCATTCCTAACAAACTGATCCCAACAGTGAATCATGTTGAAGCGGAAGATGAGGCAATGATGGGGCGCTTGTTTACTGTTGCCCGCAAACTGGCAGAAGCGGAAGGGGTTGCAGAAGACGGTTACCGCCTGATTGTGAACTGTAATCCTCACGGCGGGCAGGAAGTGTATCACGTTCATATGCACCTGTTGGGTGGTCGTCCGCTCGGCCCGATGCTGGTTGGTTAAGACGGGTGAATCTTCATGGCCTGTCGACAGCAGTGATTTGCGTTGACGGCCAGATGATCAACAGAATCGAATGAAAAAACATTTCCGGTACAAAACCGTTGTTTTCTTTTGCGCTTTTATTCTCTCTGGCTGTGCCAATTTATCCGGGCACAGCCTGTTCAGTCATTACAGTGCCAGCACCACATCGAGCAGACAGGCTTTGTCTCAAGGCCAGATTCAGGGCGCATTAGACAAGCTGCCTGATGAGCCTGCAGGGGCGATTCTTGATGGTATGGAACGGGGCAGGCTGACGTTGCTGGCAGGCGATTACACCGCCAGCTTTGCTGCGCTGCAGAAATCGGACAACGCGGTGAAAGAGCAGCAAGATGCTGCCCGGATTCAGGTGTCTGAAGGGTTGAATCAGGCGGGATCACTGTTCACCAATGACAATATGATCAGTTACCAAGCCTCTGATTATGAACTGGGATTTTTGCATTTATATCTGGCGCTGAACTACATTCATAATCGGGACCTGGATGGTGCGCTGGTTGAAATGCGTCGAGCCAATCAGGTGCAGGAAGCAGCAAAACAGCAACGTGAATCTGAATTAGCTTCAGCAGAACGACAACTGCAAAAAGAGGGGCTGGCAGATAATATTGGTTCGGTACTCGCGCGTTATCCGAATGCCGGGCAAACGCTGGCTGCGGTGCAGAATGGCTATTTGTTTTATCTGTCAGGTATGTTGTTTGAAGCGGATGGTAATCTGAATGATGCCTATATTGATTTCAAACGGGCGTTAGCAGTCGCTCCAGATAATCCTTATGTGGCAGAGGCGGTGCAAAGGCTGGCTGAGCGGTTGGGCATGACAGATGATCAGCAGTTGCTGGCCAAAAAGTATGGTCCCTGGCAATCACCTCAGTCAGGAACCGGTCGCCTGATTATTTTAGATGAACAGGGTGTGGTACAGGCGCCTGAAGGCTGGCGATTACCGCTTTGGCTCTATGATAGCCAGGGTCAGAGTGTGCTTTACAATCTGGCACTGCCATATTACCCGCCGCGTCCGGCAGTATTGCCGGGCAAACTCAGCCTGAATAACCGTTTGTTGACTGCACCGCCTTTGGTCAATGTTGATCAAATGGCCAAACAGAGT
The DNA here is from genome assembly GCF_021432065.1 of Photobacterium sp. TLY01. Classification (NCBI taxonomy): domain Bacteria; kingdom Pseudomonadati; phylum Pseudomonadota; class Gammaproteobacteria; order Vibrionales; family Vibrionaceae; genus Photobacterium; species Photobacterium sp. TLY01. The sequence continues at coordinate 1,964,027 of NZ_CP090364.1, read as the reverse complement.
TTGAGTGAAACCTTGCCGGTACGGGTATTGCGCCAGAGCCTGCGAGTGATTGCCAAAGAGCAGGTCAGACAGTCGGCAGCGCGAAACGGTGATGAAGTTGGTAATGTGTTGGCGAATATATTCAATGCATTAACAGAGCAGCCGGATACAAGAAGCTGGCAAACGCTGCCCGCTCAGGTTGCTTTATACCAGGAAGACTTGCTACCCGGGCGCCATCAGGTTCAATGGCAGGGCAGCTCGGTGGAAGCTGAGGTTCAACCAGGCCGTACCACTATGGTCTGGATTTCCCGACAGGGCCAGACCATGCGTGGCTGGTCGGTGTTATTAGGAGAAAACTAATGAAATATTTTGCGGTAATACTGTTCACTGTGATGCTGGCCGCCTGCGCGGATAACACAACCTCTGGTATCAGTATTGATAGCAGTAACCAGTATGTGGTGATTGCAAATCCTTATCTGGCCAATCAGATTGGTATCGAAAAAGCCATCGTCTCGCGTCAGAATGGCCTGCTTCAGGCGGGTGTGCCGGTAAACAGCAAGTCAGATACGGATATTAAGCTGCAGTACCGTTTTTACTGGTACGATGCCAAAGGTTTGGAAGTCAGCGGCAGTGAAAGCCCATGGCGGCAGTTTGTTCTGCACGGTAAAGACACTATGACCATCAAAGCCATGGCAAAAAGCGCGGATGTTACCAATTACCGTATTTATATCCGTGAAGCGACCAGTACCTGGTAAGCAAGTTTAGTGGGCTGACTGATATCATCCCATAATACCGAGAATGATAAAAACCGATTAAGGGTTAGAAATGAAAAAACGCGTCATAGCTTTAGTGGGAATTGCTGCCCTGATGGGTGGTTGTGCAAAACAGGTAACCTATGGAGATGCCCAGGGAGTCGAAACCACGACCTCTGAATTCGGCTCGACTGACCTGCAAAAGATTGCGGAAAACATGACAGACAGCATGCTGGCATCGGGTTCAGTGGGCGCGATCACAGCCGGTAAGCGTCCAATCATCGTGGTGGACAGCATCAAAAATAAAACCAGCGAGCACATTGATACTGAATCGATTACCGATTCAATCAGCACACGCATGCTGAACTCAGGCAAGTTCCGTTTTGTCGATATGACACGAGTAGAAGCAGTGCGTAAGCAACTGAACTTCCAGAACAACGATGAACTGGTCAATCAAAGTACGGCGATTCAGTTTGGCAAGATGGTTGGCGCGGAATACATGATGTACGGTAACCTTGCCAGTATCGTGAAGCAATCCGGCAGCGATAAAGACGTCTATTACAAAATGACCATGCGTCTGATGGATCTGGAAACCGGTCTGATTGAGTGGGCGGATGAAACTGAAATCCGTAAGCAGGAAGCCAAACGCTTGCTGGGCTGGTAAGTGCCTGACTCATCGTGGCTTGAGCCGGGAGAATGGCCATTCTCCCGCATCGCGGGTTTCGATGTACTGCGTGCCCGTCCCTTAGGCGGCGGGCTCAGTAACCGATGCTGGCAGCTTGAGCTGCAATCCCCGTCATCTTCTGTCAGACAAGCGGTCTGGCGTCCTGTCAGCGCTGCCAGTCAGGCATTCGGTGTTGACCGTGAATATGAGTACCGGTTGTTGTCAGCGATGCAGCCTTGTCCGTTTGCTCCCCGTCCTATTGCAAAAACATCAGCCGGTATACTCGTTGAATGGATAACAGGGGAGGTTTGTGTTCACGCCCCATCATCAGCTGTGCTGATGGCCTTGCAGGCCAGGATTCACCGGTTACCTTTGCCCGGTTGGCGTTTAGCCGTGCGTCAGCGGGCTGAACACTATCTCGCTGTCATCTCACCGGAGGATCACGGGGAGGAACTGGCATCAGTATGTGCACATTATTTCAGCCATATTCCTCACAGTGGCTTTCCTGACACCTGTTGCCATCATGATTTGGGATTTTACAATCTCATTCAGCGCCCGTGTGGAGAGTTGGCCGTGATTGACTGGGAGTATGCGGCAGCTGGTGACCCTATGTTGGATCTGGCATTCACGGTTCAGGCCAACCACCTTGATGTTGTAACTGCTGCGCAGCACTACTGCCGTTATCAGGGAGGTGACCCGGACCTTGTCTCAGAAGCAGTGCAACGGTGGCTCCCCTGGTGCGATTTCTTGGCTATGCTTTGGTATTATGCTGGCGCAAATTTGTGGCAGGATGACACCTATCGTATTGAGGCAAAAGCATTGTTAGCAAAATTGGCTGCGGCCTGATTGCTATCGCAGGGTAAATCTGTCAGACAGTTTTTCTGGAGGAAGTGCGCGTGAGTCTAGCCTGTGCTCGTTGGCATCGTCCGTTACTGTTCCTGTGTTTGTTGGTTTTTCTCTCGGGGTGTGCCGCCCGTCTTGCCTATAACACCATGAACTATTGGGTTCCCTGGTATCTGGATGATTATGTCAGTCTGACGCCAGCGCAGGCATCCCGGTTTGAAAGCGAGCTGTTACAGGCTCAGGCTGTGCACCGCCGGCAAGAGTTACCTAAGCTGCATCAGCAGATTCTCGAGTTTCAGCAGGATCTGCAACGTCCGCTGACTTCAGCCCAGATAGCGCGCTACCACGATAGCTTTACGGCACTGGCAGAGCAGAGTGTTTCCGTCTTCACCCCACCGGTGGCCAATCTGCTCCGGTATCTGAGTAATATCCAGATTGACCAGATTAACAGCAAGATCAATAAGGATTTGGATGAACTTCGGACCAAGAGAGAGAAGTTAAGCCAGGAAGAAAAACTTCAGCGGTACACCGCCAGATTTGAAAAGTTCAGCAAAGAATGGGTTGGATCACTCACAAAAGAACAACAAGCCATGATCGGAGAGCTGGCAAAACATCAGCTTGATATGGAACCTGTCTTTTTTTCTGTGCGAAGCGGTCTTTATCAGCAGTGGCAAACATTATTGTCGCAACGTCACCGGCCGGAATTTGATGCGAGATTCGAGACATTATTAAAAGATGTCGTCGGTCTTCGCTATGCGCCGGTACAGTCTCAATTAGATCAATACCTTCAGCGCCGATTCGCATTAATGGCACAACTGAATCAGAGTTTATCTTCCTCTCAACGTCAGTATCTGATGAATCAATTAACCGAAACCCGTAAAGAGATAGCCGTGTTGATCCAGCAGTAAGCATATCTGTGAGCGAATTAACCACTTAAAATTTGTGGATAATGCACTATACCGTGTAGTGATTTATCTTTTTACGGACATTTATCAGGAGTGACTATGATCATCTATCTGCATGGCTTTGATTCCACAAGCCCTGGTAATCACGAAAAAGTACTTCAGCTGCAATTTATCGATCCCGATGTGCGCGCAGTGACTTATAGTACATTTCATCCCAAACACGATATGCAACACTTACTGAAAGAAGTGGATAAGCTCATTGCTGCCAGTGAGGACCTGCATCCGCTGATCTGCGGGGTCGGGCTTGGCGGTTATTGGGCTGAGCGAATCGGGTTTATCTGCGGTATAAAGCAAGCGATTTTTAACCCAAATTTACATCCTGAAACAAATATGCAGGGTAAAATTGATCGGCCGGAAGAGTACGCAGATATAGCAACAAAATGCGTGTCTGATTTCAGAGAAAAAAATATCGGGAAGTGCCTCTGTATACTTTCAACTCATGATGAAGTGTTAGATAATCAAGCCATAAATAGAACATTGGACGCATATTACCAAGTGATCTGGGACGATACACAAACACATAAATTCAAGAAAATCTCCCAGCACTTACAAGCAATAAAGCAATTTAAAGCAACCCATTGAGTATATGCCTCTCCCTCCGCAGACGGATTGAAATGATCCGCTGCCCAACTCTACGTCAGTCAGAATTTTTACCTGGCAGGACAAGGTTCCTGCCGGTTTGTGCAAGATTTATAAAAACTAGAGGAAAAAGACTGTGACGAGAATCATCGTAGTTGGAGGCGGTGCCGGGGGCCTGGAATTGGCCACCAAACTAGGGCGAACCTTAGGCCGTAAACGAAAGGCAAACGTTACCCTGGTCGATAAAAACAGCAGTCATTTGTGGAAACCACTGTTACATGAAGTGGCGACCGGCTCGCTGGATGAAGGCGTTGACGCACTGAGTTACCGTGCGCACGCTAAAAACCATCACTTCGATTTTCAATTGGGTTCATTGAAAGACATTGACCGCGAGCGCAAGTGCATTTCTTTGCATCCGCTGTTTGATGAACACGATGAGTTACTGCTCCCTGAACGTGAGCTTGAGTACGATATTCTGGTTCTGGCGATCGGCTCGAAATGTAATGATTTCAATACGCCCGGGGTGCGAGAGCATTGTATTTTCCTGGACAGCCCGGCGCAGGCACATAAATTCAGAACTGAAATGAACAATCAGTTCCTGAAGCTGCATGCGAACAAAGAGCAGAAAACGGTTGATATTGCGATTGTCGGTGCGGGTGCGACCGGGGTGGAATTGTCCGCGGAACTGCATAATGCCGTGAAAGAGCTGCGTTTGTATGGTTTTGGTGATCTGGACAGTTCAAGACTGAATGTGAATCTGATTGAAGCGGGTGAGCGTATACTGCCTGCGCTGCCGCCACGCATTTCAGCGGCTGCGCATACCGAGCTGACTAAGCTGGGAGTCAAGGTACACACGGCAACCATGGTGATTAAAGCGGACGAAACCGGCCTGACAACCAAAGACGGTCAGCATATTCCGGCCAAACTCATGGTGTGGGCGGCGGGCATTAAAGCTCCTGATTTCATGAAAGATATTGCAGGGCTGGAAACCAACCGTATCAACCAGTTGGTCGTTAAAGATACCCTGCAGACCACCCGTGACGACGATATTTATGTGATTGGGGATCTGGCTGCCTGTACGCAAAAGGATGGCACTCTGGTGCCGCCACGTGCGCAGTCAGCGCATCAGATGGCCAGTCGTTGTTTCTCGAACATTGTCGCTAAGCTGACGGATCGTGCGCAGAAGCCTTATGTTTTTGTTGATCATGGCTCGCTGGTCTCCCTGAGCCGCTTTTCTACCGTCGGAAGCCTGATGGGAAATCTCACCAAAGGGTCGATGATGATTGAAGGCCGGATTGCCCGCGTAATGTATATTTCGTTGTATCGCATGCACCATATCGCGCTGCACGGTTTCTTCAAAACCAGCCTGATGATGCTGGTGGGACGTATAAACCGAGTGCTCCGTCCCAATCTCAAGCTTCATTAACAGGGGACTGAGTGATTCAACAAAAAAACCGCCGGTTCAGGCGGTTTTTTATTGCTACGCTCAATTCCCGTATGCTGCGGGCGGTGGTGATGGTTTGGGGATCAATTAATTTTTAATAGCTCAACATCGAAAATCAGCACCGATCCGGGACCGATTTTACCCATAGAGCGGTTACCATACGCCAGTTCGGCCGGAATAAACAAACGCACTTTTTCCCCTTCAACCATCAACTGAAGCCCTTCGGTCCAGCCTTTGATCACCTGATTGAGGTTGAAAGCGATTGGCTCGCCACGCTCAACAGAGCTATCGAATACAGTGCCGTCAATCAGGGTACCGTGGTAGTGGACAGTCACCTTGTCCGAGGCTTTAGGGTGAACCGTGCCTGTCCCTGATTTCAGCACGGTATACTGCAGGCCAGAGGCTGTCGTTTTGACCCCTTCCTGGTTTTTATTGGCTTCAAGAAACGCTTTGCCTTCTTCAGCATTCTGCACTAAAAGCTGTTTATTGCTTTGGCTGCGTTGAAAGAAGAAAACTACCAAGCCGATAATAATGATCGCGAGAATAATTTTAAACACTGATATTCCTACCTTTTTTGTATTGTTCATATTGAATATAGCCAGGTATCTCGTGGTTACCTGAGTCTGTTAGCCGAACCTGTTGCGTTTGAGTGACAAGTCCTGCGGAATCAGTGAGTAGACCATGCCATCGCAGGCTTTGCCATGGGTGTAAATTCGGTTTCGGCTCAGAGATTCAAACAACGCGCCTGTGCTTTCAGCTGTTTTCTGGCTGGGGGTATTACGGATGTGTACCACAATTTCCAGCCGGGTCAGTGCCAGCGTGTCAAACGCAAAACGGGCCAGAGCAATAATTGCTTCTGTTGCATAGCCCTGACGATGGCAACTGCTTCGTATCCAGTAGCCTAGCTCAGCAGAATTGGTCAGCTGAGACAGGTTATTCAGGCACACAGTCCCGACAAACTTGTCGTCACGGCTTGTAAAAACTGCCAGCTCATAGCCACTGTCGATTTTCCAGTTCATCTGAGAAGCCGACAGCCAGGCGTGCGCATCCTGTTGGTCATAACCATCATGGCACCACTCGACCCAGGGCGATAAATCCGGCTGCGATTCCAGAACCGCGGCCAGGTTGTCATCGACATCTGCAATCTTGTATGGCCGCAGGTAAAGACGGGGAGTAGTGAGCATGAAGTCCAGCTTCATCAGTGATTCCTGCAGACAGTAAACGGAAAAGGGGCCAGATGGCCCCTCGTAAACGTTGTTATTCTGAATCGAGTCGGCGGATTTGTACCACCATTCCCATCAGCGGGTGATCAAGATAATGGGTTTCACCGCTGCGCATTTTACGTTGTTGATCAAAGCGGAATGCTTTGAGGAATTCTTCAACTTCGATTTTCTTTTTCACTTCCTGCAACTGTCCGTACTGAACCGTCCCGCTCTGGCTGGGATCCAGGCTGTCTAGTGGCTCAGTACCGACAACCACTTCACGGCGGCCTGGTTCACGTAAATCCAGCTGGGTATTGGTGAACAGAAAGTGATTCACATAGACCTGAATTTTCCCTTCCAACTCATACAGAGGTTTAGCCGCTTCTTGAGAAGGCTCTGTCGGCGTTTCCTCACCGGAAGCAAGATCAAAGCTGGGTGGGGCTGTCATGTCGCTGCTGTTCAGCCCACGGCGCGCCGCTTCTGCTTTAGAGGTTCCGTCTTGCAGAAACTGACCAGAAAAGTCCCGGCCTGCTGTTAAACGGAAAGTTGGGGCTTGTGCCTTACTGAGATCACCCTGCCGCCAGCCAAAGTGAGCCAGCGGGGTAAAACCGGCATGACTCTTGAGGCGCTGATACTGTTCACTCAGTTTAAACTGACTGGCCGGCATGGGCGTAATGCCTCTGTTGGCCAGTTGCGCCATATTGTTCAGTCGCACTGTGCCGCTGTAATTGATTTGCTCCGTCTGATCCGGCCAGGATTCAGCCGTTTGTTCCGGATCTATATTTCGCTTGAAGATAATGACTTCAATGTCAAATTGTCGTGCTGCAAAACTTGGCAGGCTGATGACAAGCAGCAGTAAATAAATCAGATTTTTCAATGTTATACTCCGCACTGGTATCCAGCCATTATAGGGTGTTTTCAGCCAATTGTGTTAGGAAGCCGTCAACATACTGAATGCGTTCACGGCGGTCCGTCAGTGTTGCCGTGACCTTCAGCTTAGTCGGACCATCCATTCTGAACTGCTGTGGCTGCGATTGTAACAGACCAACCAGAAAACCGGGATCAATGGCAGCATTTTCAGTAAATTCAAAATAGCCGCCTTTTTCTCCGGCCTCAATGCGACGAAGCCCCAGGGTTGCTGCTTTGAGTTTCAGCATATTCAGGGTGAGCAGGTTCGTGGCGGCATCCGGCAGCAGGCCAAAACGGTCAATCAGCTCCACTTTGATTTCATTGAGCGCATCTTCATTGCCGGCACTGGCAATACGTTTGTACAGGGACAGGCGCGTATTGATATCCGGGATATAATCTTCCGGCAGCAGCGCGGGTAAGCGCAGCTCAACTTCAGTCTGCTCGCGCAGCAGGTCGTCCAGCGACGGCTCTTTACCTGCTTTGAGTGCCTCGACCGCCTGTTCCAGCATTTCCATGAACAGCGTGAAGCCGACCGACTGGATCTGGCCCGATTGTTCATCTCCCAGCAGTTCACCGGCGCCACGAATTTCGAGATCGTGTGTCGCCAGTGTAAAGCCGGCGCCCAGATCTTCCAGTGACGCAATGGCCTCCAGGCGCTTCACGGCGTCTTTGGTCATCCGCTTGGGATGCGGCGTCAGCAGATACGCATACGCCTGGTGGTGTGAACGGCCAACACGGCCACGCAACTGATGTAACTGTGCCAGGCCAAGATGATCAGCCCGGTTGATGACAATGGTGTTTGCTGTCGGGACGTCAATCCCGGTTTCGATGATGGTTGTACAGACAAGCAGGTTAAATCGCTGATGGTAAAAGTCGCTCATGACTCTTTCCAGCTCACGTTCACGCATCTGCCCATGCGCCGTCGTGATACGTGCTTCCGGGATCAGCGTGGCCAGATCCTGCGCCGTTTTTTCAATGCTTTCTACGTCGTTGTGCAGGAAATACACTTGCCCGCCGCGCATAATTTCCCGTAATACCGCTTCACGGATAATCAGGTCTTCACGCTCGCGCACGAAAGTTTTGATCGCCAGACGGCGGGCAGGCGGGGTGGCAATAATCGACAGATCGCGCATGCCACTCATGGCCATATTCAGTGTCCGCGGGATCGGAGTGGCAGTGAGTGTGAGAATGTCGACGTCGGCGCGCAGCGATTTCAGTTTTTCTTTCTGGCGGACACCGAATCTGTGCTCTTCATCGACAATCAGCAGGCCGAGATCCTGATACTTCACTTCGGCGTTGAGCAGTTTGTGCGTGCCGATCAGGATATCAATTTTGCCTTCGGCGACATCTTGCATAATTGCTTTTTGTTCTTTTGCGGTTTTGAAGCGTGACAGCACTTCAACCCGCACCGGGGTATTGGCAAAGCGGTCGCGGAAATTTTCAAAATGCTGCTGAGCGAGCAACGTGGTTGGTACCAGCACTGTCACTTGCTTGTTGTTATCTACCGAAACGAAGGCCGCTCGCATAGCGACTTCGGTTTTACCGAAACCCACGTCACCACACACCAGTCTGTCCATGGCTTTGGCCTGACACATGTCCGACAGCACGGCATTAATGGCCATCGCCTGATCATGGGTTTCTTCGAACGGGAAGCCGGTACAGAAATCGGCATAGGCTTCGCGATCGAGCTTGAATTTAAAGCCAGGTTTGAGCTCACGCTTGGCGTAAACATCCAACAGCTCCGCTGCCACATCACGCACTTTTTCGGCGGCTTTTTTGCGGGCTTTCTGCCAGCTTTCGCTGCCTAGTTTATGGATTGGCGCGGCTTCTTCTGCGCCACCCGAATAGCGGCTGATGAGATGCAGGGATGCCACGGGAACATAAAGTTTAGCGCCGCCCTGATATTCCAGAGTGACATATTCTGTAGTAATGCCGCCGGCTTCGAGAGTCTGCAAGCCCTGATAGCGGCCAATGCCATGGTCCAGATGCACCACAGGCTGGCCAATTTTCAGCTCGGCCAGATTTCGGATAATGGTGTCTGAGCTAACCGTGCGTTTATCTTCACGGCGACGGCGCTGAATCACGCGCTCACCCAGCAAATCACTTTCACAGATGAATGCCAGAGCCGGCTCGTCGAGGATAAAACCCTGCTCTGCGGCGCCAATCACCAGTGTGTACTGGCTGGCGGCGGACATGGCCTCTTCAAGGCTGTGACAAACCATAGGGCGCAGTTTAATACGGGCCAGCAGGTCGAGTAAGGCTTCGCGGCGACCCTCACTGGCCACCGAGAAAATGATTTTTCCAGTGAAGCTTTCCTGAAACTGGCGCAGTGCTGATAAGGGTTCTTTCAGCTGGTGATTGATGGTCAGTGCCGGCACGGGCGAAATCGCCGGGTTGAAGCGGCCGGCTTTGTCTTCTTCCGGGGCTTTGCTCAGCTTGACCTGCGGTAGCGTTTTAAAGCCACTGAACATCTCAGCCGTTGTCAGCCACAGGGCTTTCGGCTCGAGCAGCGGGCGCAGCGGGTCGACACGGCGCTCCTGAAAGCGGTATTCGGCATCGTGCAGAAAATGGTCTGCCGCGCTCTCCAGATCACCGATGGTCAGCAGCAAGGTGTTATCAGGCAGATAATCGAACAAGGTATCCGTATGATCGAAAAACAGCGGCTGCCAGTATTCAATCCCTGCCGGCCAGGTACGTTTGCTGACCTGCTGATAGATGGATTCTGGCTCACGGCGGGCTTCAAATTGCTCACGCCAGCGCATGCGGAAGTTTTCCACGGCCACTTCATCGGTCGGAAACTCGTGCGCGGGAAGCAGGTGAATATTGTCAATTTCTCCGGTTGAGAGCTGTGTTTCCGGGTCAAACTGACGAATTGAATCTACTTCGTCATCAAAGAAATCAATCCGGAAGGGCTCATTGTTTCCCATCGGGAAGAGATCAAGCAGTGAGCCGCGGCTGGCATATTCCCCATGTTCCATCACCTGATCGACATGGCGGTAACCGGCGGCTTCCAGCTGCAGACGTAACTTTTCCAGCGACAGGCGATCCCCTTTGCTCACCAGCAGCGCGTGCTGATGAATAAAACTACGCGGTGTCAGGCGCTGCAACAGGGTGCTGACAGGAACCAGCAAGACACCATCCTGCTGCGTCGGCAGTTGATACAAACGGGCCAGGCGATCAGAAATAATGTCCTGATGCGGCGAAAAACTGTCATAAGGCAGGGTTTCCCAGTCAGGGAAAATATTGACCTCTGCCTGAGAGAACTGGCTGATCTCGGGTTGTAAACGCAATGCCGTTTGCGTATCCGGCACCACAGCCAGCACCGGGCCTGTGTGGCTTTTCGCCAGTTCGGCAATGGCCACCGCCAATGCGGCGCCGGAGACATTTCCCACAAAGCGCTTGTCGCCGGCTTTGTTCGGCAAAGGAAGAGAAAATAGCGTGTGTGTTGTCATGACTATGATTGACTTTCGTTTCGTTGCAGCGCACGTTGACGCAGCAGTTTTTGTTGGATGTGCAAAGCTGCACGAATGAGTAGATCCCTGTCGTCTTCCTGCAGTCTGGTGTACTGCAGCGTGATGTCAAACTTATCTTCCCTCGCCTGGCATTCACTGACACGTGCATAGCAATACACGGCAGCAGGGGGATTATCAAGAAACAGTTTCAGGCGAACCTGAGATTCCATTGGAAGCGGTTGTTCTGCCAGGTAAGTCAACTGGCTCGCCCCAAAGGTTTGTGTGATATGGCGCAGGGCAGGATCATCTTGCTGAGAAAGCACAAAAGAGAGCAGCAGGTTGATCTTATGATTCTGTGCTGCAAGATAGTCCAGCAGTGGGCGGTTCATTGCTTTACTATCTTGCTGCAACAATTTTTCTGCACTGCCTTCCAGTTCGCTACATTCACTGGCAACACGAAACAGTGGTGGAATTTCCCGCAGAAATTCGGCGTCATCGGGCAGCACTGCATGTTCCCCCAAAGGTTCAACATTAATGGTAAGCCCTGCATGGACTGAAAAGTACTCGTCCTGATTCATGTCACACTCGTGATTTGTTAACTATTCTTCGATTATCACTTAGCATCGGCGAACGGGCAAGTTAGAGGTCTCAACAGGTTGATTTTTAGCCACTCTTTTTGCATGAGATTGACCAAGTTGCATGGTAATCACAGCCAGCAGCAGGTATGCTTTTGACCACTGTTAACAGGATGGTTCCAGACTGAATGATGTTTCATCCCTTGCCTATTTTTATTGGGCTGCGCTATCTGAAAGGCCGTTCGGGTGACCGTTTCAGCCGCTTTGTCTCTGCAATGTCCACGGCAGGCATCACCATAGGTGTGCTTGCGCTGGTGATTGTCATTTCTGTGATGAATGGTTTTGAGCAGCAGCTCAAAGACCGCATTCTGGGTGTGTTGCCGCAGGCACTGATTACTCAGCAGGATGGCCCTTTTACTCAGCCTGACGCGCCGCCTGTTGCGCTGTCTGCCTTGCCTCAGGTCAACCGGGTGGTGCCGTTAACCCGCGCAGAGGCCGTGCTGCAAAGTGCCGGTGCGCTGGCGGCTGGTTCTATGCTGGGTGTCGAGCCGGAAGGCTATGAACCATTGGCGGCGCACATGGTGCAAGGGCAGCTTGCTGATCTGACACCGGGCAGTTACCGGGTCATTCTTGGGAATGGCATGGCGCAGCAACTGGGGGTCAAAGTCGGGGATAAAGTCCGCCTGATGGTGACCAGTGTCAGCGTCTATACCCCGCTGGGGCGTATTCCCAGTCAGCGCAATTTTATTGTCTCTGGCATTTATTTCACCGGATCAGATGTCGATAAGTCTCTGGTGTTAACCAACATCACCGATGCAGGCCGTCTGTTACGTTACAAACCCGAAGCCTTCTCCGGCTGGCGCTTGTTCCTGGATGATCCCTTTAGTGTCACAGCGCTCGCTCAGTCTGATTTACCTGATGGCTTCAGTTGGTCGGACTGGCGGGATCAGCGCGGTGAGCTGTTTCAGGCTGTGAAAATGGAAAAGAACATGATGGGGCTGATGCTGGGGCTGGTGGTTGGTGTCGCGGCTTTTAACATCATTTCGGCCCTGATCATGGTGGTGATGGAAAAACAGGCTGAAGTCGCGATTTTGAAAACACAGGGAATGACCAGCCAGCAGGTCTTGCTGACCTTTATTGTGCAGGGAGCCAGCAGCGGGGTGATAGGGGCCGTGATCGGCGGCATACTTGGCACCCTGCTGGCATTGAATATTAATAGTATTTTGTCGCTGCTGGGCGTTGATCTGGCGAGCTTAGGTGGTTCGTTACCTGTCGATGTGAAGCCATTCCAGGTTGCTATCGTGATTGTCGGGGCTATCTGTCTGAGTTTACTGGCGACCCTTTTCCCTTCTTATCGGGCGGCGGCTGTCCGTCCTGCTGAGGCCTTGCGTTATGAGTGATTCGTTATTGGTATGCCAGCATCTGACTAAGGTGTACCGTGAAGCCCAATTGGAAACCCAGGTACTGAACGATATCAGCCTGCAAATCGAAGCCGGAGAGCTGGTGGCGATTGTAGGGTCATCGGGTTCGGGCAAAAGCACCTTACTGCATTTACTGGGCGCGCTGGATGCGCCAACGGCAGGTGATGTCTATTTTAAAGGCCAGAAACTCAATGGCATGAGCGCCAATAAACAGGCCAGAGTACGCAACCAGGACATCGGGTTTGTCTATCAGTTTCACCATTTGCTGTCTGATTTCTCTGCGGAAGAAAATGTCGCGATGCCCTTGATGATTGGCGGTGTCTCCGCTGCGGCAGCCAAAGAGCAGGCCAGACAGATTCTGGAGCAGGTGGGGTTGAGCCACAGAACCAGCCACAGGCCCTCAGAACTCAGTGGCGGCGAGCGCCAGCGGGTGGCGATTGCCCGGGCCCTGGTGAATAAGCCGGCCCTGGTGCTGGCCGATGAGCCGACAGGCAATCTGGATCATAAAACCGCGCTGGAAATTTACGATCTGATGCGCACCCTGAACGAGGAATCGGGCACCGCTTTTCTGGTGGTCACCCATGATAATGAACTGGCTGGCAAACTTGATCGTTGCCTGCATATGCAGGATGGCCAGTTGGCGGCCGCAGAGGTGGCCTGATGCGACCACTATCTCTCTTTATCGGCAGCCGTTTTAGCCGGGCCCGGCAGCGGAACCGGCTGGTGTCTTTTATCTCCATCTCTTCGATTTTAGGGATTGCCGTGGGCGTCGCGGTGATAGTGATCGGCCTGTCGGCCATGAATGGCTTTGAGCGTGAGCTGCAAAACCGGGTACTGGCGGTGATCCCCCATGGGGAGCTGGAAGCAGTGAAGCCGCCATTTACCGAATGGCAGCCGGTTCTGGAGACGGTTGAAAAGCACCCCAGAGTCAAAGCCGCGGCACCTTATGTGCAATTTACGGCCTTGCTTGAAAAGGGCACACAGCTTAAAGCGGTGGAAGTCAGAGGGGTCGATCCTGTTCAGGAAATCCGGGTCAGCGCTTTGCCTGGCTATGTCAAAGACGGCGCCTGGCAGGATTTTCAGGCAGGTCAGAAACACATTATTCTTGGGCAGGGTGTTGCGGATCTGCTGGGTATCAAAGTGGGTGACTGGATTTCCGCCATGTTGCCAAACCGTGACAGCGGCAACCAGCTCAAAGCGCCGAAGCGGCTTCGTCTTCAGGTTGCGGGTGTACTGGCGTTGGGCGGGCAGATTGACCATAACTTTGCTTTAGTCCCGCTGCTGGACGCGCAGGACTATCTTGCTATGGGGGAGGGCGTTTCCGGCATCTCGATCAACGTTGATAAAGTGCTGGATGCGACGAACATCGTCAAAGAAGTCGGATATACCTTACCTGTGTATGTCTACTTAAAGAGCTGGACGCAGAAATATGGGTATCTCTATCGCGATATCCAACTGGTCCGGACCATCATGTATCTGGTGATGGTACTGGTGATTGGTGTTGCGTGTTTTAACATCGTCTCCACGCTGATGATGGCAGTGAAAGACAGAGCGGCAGATATTGCGATTTTGCGCACCATGGGCGCCAGTGATCGTCTGGTTAAAATGATCTTTGTCTGGCATGGCTTACTGTCTGGGCTGATTGGCAGTTTGCTCGGGGCCTTTCTGGGAGCCTTGGTTGCATTGAACCTGACTTCGATTGCGCATTTTGTGGAAAAACTGATCGGTCATCCGTTTTTATCAGGTGACATTTACTTCGTGAATTTCCTGCCGACTGAGCTGAGATGGCCTGATGTTGCCATTGTGATGGTGACAGCGATTGTGCTCAGCCTGTTAGCCACCTGGTATCCGGCTCGCAGGGCGAGTGCACTGCAACCCGCACAGGTATTAAGTGCAAAATAAATGCCGGTAAATTGGCGCTTATATTGGCTGAGCACTGTGAATCAGACCGAAAAAGTATTGATGTCAATGATACACAGTCGTTAATCGATATTACCTGGCTTCCAAACCGGCAGTGTTTTTCTGCACCCCATCAATCAGACGTTATAAAAAAACCTCGCATTGGCGAGGTTTTTTTATGGTGAATCGTTGGTGCTTATTTCTGAAGCGCTTATTTTCGCGAGTGTTTATTGCCGGAAACGGCGGCGATTCCAGCTTCTGACCACAGAATAACGCCAGAACCCTCGAATACCGAAGTAGCCAATCAAAGCGCAAATCGTGCCGCAGACGAGACAGCCCAGCAGAAACGGCGGACCAATCTGGTTCATCTGCTGCTCAAGGAAGGCCCATGAGAGTTCGAAATGAAAAGGTTGGTAGGGCACATTCATCAGCCATGCCCCAAGCTTGTATGCCGCATAGAACATCACCGGCATCGTGATTGGATTGGTAATCCACACCAGGGATACGGAAAGCGGCAGATTGACGCCAAACAGAATGGCTAACCCTGCGGCCATAATCATCTGGCTGGGTAAGGGGACGTATGCCATAAACAGCCCAACCGCGAATGCGCCAGAGGCGGATCGGCGGTTCAGACACCACAGGTTAGGGTTATGCAGCACAGTACCAAAAACTTTCAAAGCCTTATGGTTTTTAATCATCTCTGGGCTGGGCAAGAAACGTTTTATCAGTTGTCTTGGCATCGTCTGTCGTTATTTATAATGGCTGTTAGCGTCAGGTCGTCATGATGTTTCAGATGACAGCCGGTTTATCCATTGGTGTTTTGTCACTTCACTTCTGGCATTCCTTACCAGACTACAAATGGTTTATTACAGCCATCATTATAGGTGGAGCGATATTTTTCTGTTTGCGTATCAAGTTGTTTCTTGCGATCGCAATAGGTGGGCTCTGGGCATGGGTCACTGCTGCTGACTATAGCAAGGCAGTCAATAGCCTTCCTCAAGAGCGCGGGAATATTACCATAGTTGGCGAAGTTCGCAGCCTAATTAATCATAATATTCTTGATAAGCGATTCATTTTTGTTACAGAGCATGTGAAGGAACGCGATCTTCTGCGAAAAGATTCTCTGCGTTTATTGCTTGACTGGCCAGAGGCGAGGCATCTGAAACAAGGTCAGCGATATGCGCTGGATATCAGGGTTCGTCGACCGAACGGACGGGCAAATACCGCAGGATTTGATGCTGAACGTTATGCGGTGGGGAACGGTATCCATGGGACTGGAACTGTCATTGCCGGTACCTTGTTGTCGCAAAATAGCAAAATGAGTTTGCGTCAGCGCTGGTTTGATCGTGCGGTGCAGCAAACGGAGGGTTTCACTTACCGGGCCTATCTGTTAGCGCTCGGTTTTGGCGAAAGAGATGGTTTAGATCAGGATGACTGGTCGATCCTTCGCGATAGCGGACTGGCTCACCTGATGGCGATATCCGGTCTGCATATCGGACTGGTTGTCGTGATGGGATGGGGCATCGGAAGCCGGGTGCGGGGTGCTTTGCCTGAGTCCGGATATTGGCTTTGGTTACCTTTCTGGCTGGCGTTATTGCTGGCGTATGGTTACGCCTGGCTGGCCGGATTCAGTATCCCCACGCAACGCGCTTTACTGACCTCTGTCTTGTGCTTGCTGATGATTCGTTACGGTGTGATCTGGAGCGGACTGCAGCTATGGCTGGTCATTCTGGCAAGTTGCCTGATCCTCAATCCGCTGGCGTCATACTCGGCCGGCCTATGGTTGTCATTCGGTGCT
This sequence comes from Photobacterium sp. TLY01, assembly GCF_021432065.1. Classification (NCBI taxonomy): domain Bacteria; kingdom Pseudomonadati; phylum Pseudomonadota; class Gammaproteobacteria; order Vibrionales; family Vibrionaceae; genus Photobacterium; species Photobacterium sp. TLY01. Next base: position 1,947,545 of record NZ_CP090364.1, on the reverse strand, counting down.
GTGCTGGTGCTGTATCTGGCCAATATTGGCGGGATCCGGCGACGGAAACAGGCAGAGCAGACCGCCGTGCCCTGGCGTGAGACCGTCCGTGTGTATGTGTTGCTGCAACTGGCACTGCTGGGGCTCATGCTGCCGTTGCAGTGGGTGTGGTTTGGCGGGATCTCGCTGGCAGCGCCGCTGATCAATCTACTTGCGGTGCCCTGGGTCAGTCTGGTGACTGTGCCTTGCGTTCTGATTGCTGTTGTCACGATCGCTGTGCCCGGTCTCTCTGGTGTGTTCTGGCAGTTAGCCGACTGGTCTCTGCATCCGGTGATTGCTCTGGCAAGTCTGGCGGAAGGGGCCTGGTGGCCACTGTCAGAAAGTCTGTTTATCGTCCTGCTGGCGATGGTCACGGGGATCGTGCTGTGCTGGTTTTTGCCCTGGCGGCGCTTTCTGTGTCTGCAAGTCAGTCTGGTACTGGCGCTGTGGGGCATCAGTGACTGGAGTAAATCGCAAACACTTGATCCTGACAGTTGGCAGGTCGATATGCTGGATGTCGGACATGGGCTGGCGATACTGATTCAGCGACACGGCAGAGTTGTGCTCTACGATACCGGAAATAGCTGGCCGGAAGGAAGCATGGCGCTTTCGGTCATCGAGCCGGTATTGAGACGGCAGGGCATTCGCCATCTGGACGGTTTCATCCTCAGTCATGCCGATGCCGATCATGCTGGCGGGACACCTGATGTGATAACACGTCTGAATCCGGCCTGGCTGCGCAGCAGTGACCAACGAGAGGGTTTTGCGCCCTGTGTTCGTGGCCGCATATGGCGCTGGCAGGGATTGACGTTCAAAGTGCTCTGGCCACCCAAAAGGGTAACTAAAGCGGCCAATCCGCATTCCTGCGTGATTCAGGTGAGTGATCAGTGGCTCAACCCGGAATCTGACACATCGCTGTTGCTCACCGGTGACATTGATGCCATTTCGGAGTTGTTGCTCGCCAGGCTCGAGCCGGATCTGAAAGCAGATATCTTGCTGGTGCCTCATCACGGCAGTAACTCATCGTCGACCCAGACCTGGTTAGATTCGTTACAGGCGACATACGCCTTAGTCTCTGCTGGTAAATACAGCCCCTGGTCACTCCCGGCGGAGCAGGTCAAACATCGTTACCTGATGCAGGGCTTGCACTGGCTGGAGACGGCCGAAGACGGTCAGATCAGTCTGCGTATCAAACAGGGTCATGTCGCGTTCACACGCTATCGCAAAGATGGCCGGCAACACTGGTATCAACCCCTTTTCAGGCCCTGATTGCGCTTCTCAAACCTGGTCTGAACGGATAAAAAACCATCGCTTTTCAGGAGATAAGAGGCAAGAGAGCCTTGCAACTTACTTGGTGCATGACCCGTTAACGAGTAGAATAACCGCCACTAACAGATAACAATCGGTTTTACATGAAACAAGCTAACGATCAATCCACCTGGGATACGTTCAAACGACTCTGGCCGTCAATCAGCTTATACAAAGCGGGTTTGATTGCTGCCGTTATCGCGCTGATCATTAATGCAGCCAGCGATGCATTGATGTTATCCATGATCAAACCTTTGATGGATGAAAGCTTTGGCGGTCTCAACAGCGTAGATTCCAACTTTCTGGCCATGATGCCTATTTATCTTTTGGGATTGATGCTGGTTCGTGGCTTGAGCGGTTTTGTTTCCACTTATTGCCTGTCCTGGGTCTCGGGCAATGTTGTGATGAATATGCGTCGTCAGGTGTTTAATCACTTCATGACGATGCCGGTCAGTTTTTTTGACAAAGAATCGTCCGGTGCGCTCTTATCCAGAATTACCTACGACACGGAGCAGGTTGCCTCTGCAACCAGTGGTGCGCTGGTCAGTCTGGTCCGTGAAGGCGCAACCATTATTGCGCTGATGGGCATGATGTTCTGGAACAGCTGGCAGTTGTCTGCCATTTTGCTGGTGATTGCCCCTGTGGTGGCGGTCAGTATTCGTGTGGTCTCAAAACGTTTCCGCCGTATTTCTAAAAATATGCAGGACACTATGGGTTCTGTGACCTCATCGGCTGAGCAGATGCTGAAAGGACACAAAGTTGTTTTGAGTTACGGTGGTCAGCAGGTTGAAAAAACCCGTTTTGAACACGTTAGCAATCGCATGCGTCAGCAAACCATGAAGCTGGTGTCGGCTCAGGCCATTGCCAACCCTGTGATTCAGTTGATTGCGTCAATGGCGCTGGTGGCTGTGCTGATCCTGGCCAACACCGAAACGCTGCGCAATGAACTGACCCCCGGCACGTTTGCCCTGATCTTTGGTGCCATGTTCGGCATGATGCGCCCACTGAAAGCGCTGACCAATGTCACCTCTCAGTTTCAGCGTGGTATGGCGGCGTGCCAGACACTGTTTGGCATCCTGGAGCTGGAAACCGAAAAAGATCACGGCACTTACGAAACCCAGCGTGTGAAAGGGGATGTGGCTTTTAAAGATGTCACTTTTACCTATCCGACCAAAGATACCCCCGCGCTGCGCAATGTGAGCTTTGACTTACCGGCAGGTAAAACACTGGCCCTGGTTGGCCGCTCGGGCTCGGGTAAAAGTACAATTGCGAATTTGCTTACCCGCTTCTATGACATTGATTCTGGCCTGATTACGATTGACGGGCGGGACATTCATGATTACAAACTGGCCAATCTGCGCGATCAGGTCGCGATTGTGTCGCAAAACGTGCACCTGTTTAACGACACCATCGCCAATAATATTGCCTATGCCAGTGGTGACAAATACAGCCGGGAAGATATCGAAAAAGCCGCAGAACTGGCCTATGCCATGGACTTTATCCAGGGGATGGATCAGGGACTGGATACGGTGATTGGCGAAAACGGCGTCAGCTTATCCGGTGGTCAGCGTCAACGTATCGCGATTGCCCGTGCGCTGTTACGTGATGCACCTGTACTGATCCTCGATGAAGCCACATCGGCGCTGGACACTGAATCTGAGCGCGCGATTCAGGCCGCATTGGATGAGTTGCAGAAAGACAAAACTGTGTTGGTGATTGCACACCGCCTGTCGACCATTGAAAATGCCGATGAAATTCTGGTGGTGGACGAAGGCGAGATCATCGAACGCGGTGTCCATGCCGCGCTGCTGGAAAAAGACGGCGCCTATGCGCAGTTGCACCGAATCCAGTTTGGCGAATAAGCAGAGCGGGTCTCATGGCAAATCTGATTGAAAAAATCTGGTTTGAGCGCCACCCGGCAGGATGGGCGCTGGCGCCTGTCTTCTGGCCACTGAGCAAGCTGTTTGGCTGGATTAGTCGCCGTCGCCGCCATGCTTTCCAATCCGGTAAAAAAGTGGCGTACCGCGCCTCCGTTCCTGTGGTCGTGGTCGGTAATATTACGGCGGGCGGAAACGGTAAAACGCCGGTGGTGATCTGGCTGGTGGAACAACTTCAGGCACAAGGGGTCGCTGTCGGTGTGGTATCCCGCGGCTATGGCGGCAAGTCAGACCATTACCCACTGCGCCTGAGTGAGCGCACAACCACGGCGGAAGCGGGTGACGAGCCGGTCTTGATTGCCAGCCGTACCTGTGCCCCTGTGGTGGTCTCCCCGAACAGGTCAGAAGCGGTACAAATGCTGGAAAAGGACGTCGATGTCATTATCACCGATGACGGTCTTCAGCATTACGCGCTCGCCAGAGATATTGAGATTGTCGTCATTGACGGCCAACGCCGCTTCGGCAATGAACAATTGATTCCAATGGGGCCACTGCGCGAGCGTTGTGACCGACTGAGCGAGGTCGACTTTTTGATCTGCAATGGTGGCGATGCCCGCCACAATGAAATTGCCATGCATCTTGAGCCTGGAGAGCTGGTGAATTTGCTGACGGGCGAACGACGGACACCAGACAGCCTGCAAAAGGTTGTGGCTATCGCCGGAATCGGTCATCCGCCGCGGTTTTTTGCCACCTTAAATGCACTGGGCGTGACGCCGGTACATTGTCAGCCCTTCCCGGATCACCAGGCTTTTGAGGCCAGTGAACTGGAAGCGCTGGCGGAGCAGGGTGAACACCTGGTGATGACTGAAAAAGATGCGGTGAAGTGTCAGGCATTTGCCCGGCAAAATTGGTGGTATCTGCCTGTTGATGCCAAACTTTCAGAGCCTCAGTCAATCGAATTACTGAACAAAATTATAGAAGTGAAGGAACAATATGGATCACCGTCTGCTTGAGATCGTTGCTTGTCCGGTATGCAAAGGCAAACTGCACTTTGATAAAGACAATAATGAACTGATTTGTAAATTTGATCGCCTGGCTTATCCGATTCATGACGGTATTCCAGTACTGCTGGAACCGGAAGCACGCACTTTGAGTGCCGATGAGGTGATGTAATGGCATTCACTGTCATTATTCCGGCCCGTTATCAATCCTCCCGTTTACCGGGTAAGCCACTGGCCGATATCGCCGGTAAACCCATGATCCAGTGGGTGTACGAGCAAGCCAGCAAAGCCGGTGCGAAGCAAGTGATTGTCGCGACGGATGATCAGCGCATCGCAGAGGCGGTGACGAGCTTTGGCGGTGAAGTGTGCCTCACGCGTGCCGATCATGAATCCGGCACTGAGCGCCTCGCAGAAGTGGTCGAAAAGTACCAGCTCGCAGCGGATGAAATCGTTGTGAATGTTCAGGGGGATGAGCCGATGATCCCGCCAAGTATTATTCGTCAGGTGGCGGATAATCTGGCCCGCAGTGACGCGCCTATGGCTACCCTGGCGGTTGAGATTGACCACGCTGATGAAGTGTTTAATCCCAATGCCGTGAAAGTGGTGATGGATAAAAACGGTTACGCGCTCTATTTCAGCCGTGCTTCCATTCCCTGGGATCGTGATAACTTTGCCAAGCGCCCGCAGGAGATCCATCAGAACCTGCTGCGCCATATCGGCATCTATGCCTACCGGGCCGGCTTCATCAATACCTATATCAGTTGGGAACCCAGCACGCTTGAGAAAATCGAGTCGCTGGAGCAACTGCGTGTGCTCTGGCACGGCGAAAAAATCCATGTTGATGTCGCCATTGAGCCGCCTCCAGCAGGGGTCGACACGCCGGAAGATCTGGAAAAAGTCCGTTTACTGATTCAGTAAGATGGATTTGCCGCAAATAAAACAGCCGACCACAAGGTCGGCTGTTTTCTCTCATTCACCATGCTGATTTACCCGTATTCAAAGGTCCTTGTCCCATCAGTGATATCTTTCGCAGAACATTCCTTCACCTTATGATATAAAGTCAGTTGCTTAATGGTGCGTGGCTTGAACGTTCACCTGTTCCGGGTGATTAGCCAATCTCTGAACCTTGGTAACTGTTATTGGCTGGTAAATGAAGCAAAAGATTTCACGAAGAGGCCTACTGAAAAGTGCTGTGATCGCTGGTGTCGCGGGCACTGCAAGCACATGGTGGCTCCAGGGCACCGAAACGCCGGAGGAGACTTTGGATGAGATGTTCAATGATGCTTTAACCGATTTACCAGCTGCATCTATCGGCGTTGCTTTGATCAAAAATGGTCAGATGGTGTGGGGCAAAGGGTTTGGGTATCAGAATCTGGAAAACAGAGTGCCTGCAACGCTGGACAGCATTTGGCCGACACTGGGATCTGTCTCTAAGCTGGTGACCTGGATAGCGCTGATGCAACTGGTGGAGCAAAATCAGGTCCGGCTGGATGATGATGTCAGTGACTTTCTGGGGTTCATATTACGCAATCCGCGTTTTCCCGACACAGCAATCACGCCTTATCACTTGCTGACCCACAGCTCATCTCTGTCGACCCGCAGAATGACATCAGCACCTGACAGCATGGCCGATTTCTTCTGCAAGCAGGATTCGGTTGATTTGAAAACCTGGGCCACGACTTATTTATCACCGCAGGGCGCCCAATATAATCCGGAGCTGGTGTTTGATCCTTATCGACCTGGAGATTTTTCGCAACTAACACCGGACCCCATTGGCGTGATTTCAGGTTATTCGAGCCTGAATACCATGGTCGCAGCCTGTTTGATTGAGCAGGTGAGCCGTCTCTCGTTTGAAGACTATACCCAGCAGTATATTTTTTCGCCCTTGGGTCTGAAGGATGTTGGCTGGCAAAAGGCCGATCTAGATCAGCGAAAAATCATCACGCCTTACGAGGCCAAAAATAGCCCGCGCGCGCCAATCATGGCGGTATTTACCCAGCAAATGAAAGACAGAGGCTATTTGAGCAAGACGGCTGTTACAGCGGATGATCATAAAACCTATTTTGCCTTCAATGCTTGTAGGTATTTCTCTCCGTTGAATGCCGCGGCCTTGTTAGGATCTTCCACCAATGCATTTGTCACCCTGATGCGTGCTTGTTTGCCCCAGGATAAAACGACGCCTGCTTTGCTTCAAAGAGAAACCCTGGAGAGCATGTGGCAGGTTCAGCGCCACGACCCCCGTACGGGCAGTTCGCTTGGGTTGGGCTGGTTTCAGTTCAAATCTCCCAGGTACGGGGCATTCTGGGGCCATGATGGCGGTGGGCCGGGCATTCTATCACGAGTCATGATTGATCCAGAGACAGGGGATGGCTTGGTGTTGTTGATTAATAATTTTTTTGTTGATTTCAGAAAGCGCGCTGCGCTGATTGATCAGATGATGAAAACGCTGGAAAGGTTTTGAAAAATGGGCATGACATAAGAATGTGCCAGCCCTGAATGCAAACAGCCCGGTCAATGACCGGGCTGTGGATTGATAACGAGATTCAGATTCGTCAGGCGTTGGCCCGCTCACCACTGATTTCTTCATCGCGCTCGAAAATGCTGTTGTCAGCCTGGCCCAGTACCCGGGATGTGACTGTACCGGCAGTCATTGCGCCGCTGACATTCACCGCAGTACGGCCCATATCAATCAATGGCTCGATGGAAATCAGCAGGCCAGCCAGTGCCACAGGCATATCCAGTGCAGACAGCACGATGATCGCAGCAAACGTTGCTCCGCCACCGACACCGGCAATACCGAAGGAACTGATAGTAACGATCGCAATCAGGGTCAGCATAAAACCCGGATCCAGCGGATTAATGCCCAGGGTCGGGGCAATCATCACCGCCAGCATGGCAGGATACAGACCTGCACAGCCGTTCTGGCCCATGGTGGCACCGAACGAGGCAGAGAAGTTAGACACCGCTTCACCGTTACCCAGTTTTTTCACCTGAGTTTCAATGTTCAGCGGCAGAGTGCCTGCGCTTGAACGCGAGGTGAAGGCGAACGTCAGTACCGGCAGGATTTTTTTCAGGAAGCGCACCGGGTTGACACCGACACCAGCGACCAGAATCAGGTGCATCACCAGAATCAGTCCCAGACCGACGTAAGAGGCGACAACGAAGTTGAGCAGGTTCAGAATATCGCTGTAGTTTGAGCCGGCAACGACTTTGGTCATCAGGGCCAGTACGCCATACGGCGTCAGGGCCAGCACCATACGCACCAGCGTACGGACCACTTCCTGTGCCACATTGACGAAAGTTTCCAGGCTCTTGCCCAGTTCAGGCTGAGTGCGGATAACCGTCAGGCTCGCTACACCAATGAAGGCCGAGAAGATCACCACGGCAATGGTTGAGGTTGGACGGCTGCCGGCCAGATCGGCAAACGGATTACCCGGGAAGAATGAAATAATCATGTCAGCCAGAGACAGGGTTTCTACCGAGGCCAGACGGGTCTGCAGTGCTTCACCACGGGCAATTTCACGCGCGCCCTGAACAATGCCTTCAGCGCTCAGACCGAACAGGTTGCTGACCAGAATACCGATCAGAGCCGACACGGCTGTGGTTGCCAGCAGGATACCGATACTCAGGCCAGAGATCTTGCCCAGTGAACCAGCATTTTTCACTTTGACGATAGCGGCAATAATCGACACCATGATCAAAGGCATCACGATCATTTTCAGCAGGCTGACATAGCCTGAACCAACAATACCGACGTATTTGAGTGTAGTGGCAATGGTTTCATGGCCGGCACCGTAAATAAACTGCAGTGCCGCACCAAAAAGCACACCCAGCCCCAGACCGGTAAACACACGTTTAGACAGGGTTTGATCACTTTTTTGTTGTTTCACCAGAAAGGCAATCAGCAGCGCAAAGATTGCCAGGTTCACGATTAGATACATACAACTCTCTATTTATAAGGTATCCAGCCTGCATAAGATGTTGCGCAGAACTGTCATCAAATGTTTTCAGCATCATAGGGATTAAGCGGAGTTTAAGGAATGTTTCCTAATTACTTTAACTATTCAAAAATAGAACATGTTAAAACCAAATGGAATATTGATGAAGATGTAACCGATTGAAGAAAATGATGGTGAAATGACAGCCAGCGTTGTACTGGCTGTGATATTGAAATGTTTCAGGCTGCGGTGTTTTGTGCGACCGGCTGTACGACATTGACAGGCGCGGCACTGTCGGCCATGTCGCGAAGCTTTTGCCACCATTTGCCCAGCGTTTCGTGCCAGAATCGCTCTGTTTGTTCCAGATACTGCGCTTTCGGTGCGTATTTCAGCCAAGGCTGATGAATTTCATCACTGGCGAGATAATTCGTCGGGGCGGGGATCGGGCTCAGGCCCGCCTGGTTGAACTCGGCGATAGCGCGCGGCATATGGCTGGCTGAGGTCACAAGTACTAAATTGCGTTTACCGACCACAGAAGCCGCCTGAAAGGCTTCTTCCCAGGTGTCTTTCGCGGTTTCCAGCAGAAGGATATCCAGTTTGTTGACTCCTAAAGCAATGGCTACTTTGGCCATCATCCGAGCCTGACTGATTTCAGTGCCTCCGTCATAGCCTGACAGAATGATTTTGGAGCCAGGTGAAAGATTATGAATACGGATGGCTTCTGCAAGGCGCATCAGCGAAGCGCGTGACAGCTCAGAAGTGATAGGCAGATCTTTGTCGACCACATGGCTGTTGCCTAACACCATGATGTAATCAACCGGCTGACCGGATGGGATATAGCCTTTATACTGGCGCTCTAAAGGGGTGAGCAAGCTGCTGGAGACAGGCTGAAAGGCGACCAGGAAAATACCCAGTAAGGAGACGGCCAGCATGTACCCGGCCAACTTAGGGCGGCGGGTAAACCAGAGTATCATCAGCCCTGTGATGCCCACGATCAGTAGCAAAGGAAGCGGCATCAAAAAAGCTGACAAGATTTTTTTCAGTTCAAACATATCAGGTCGTCCGAAATTTCAGCAATTGAGCTTGAATACGTGCTCCAAGCCTTTATTACTCTAAAGCTTGTGACACAATAAGCATCTGACTAGGCCACTATCATAACGAAAACTGACGTGATCAGAGATCGAAATTTTGATGATTTAGCCCAAAAGTTCTCAGAAAACATCTACGGTACAGCAAAAGGGCTGATCCGTCAGACTGTCGTATGGCAAGATTTGGAGCAGATTTTACATACCCTTGACGCGAGATCAGCACCGCAGGGCACAGTATTGCATGTGCTGGATGCTGGCGGCGGAATGGGACAGTTGTCGCAATTAATTGCGAAACGTGGTCATAAAATCACTTTATGTGATCTTTCTGGAGAAATGCTGAAACTGGCAGGTGCGGAAATTGCCAAAAATGGCCTGCTTGAGCAATATCGACTCATTCATTGTCCGGTGCAGCAGGTGGATCACTATCTGGATGAACCGGTCGATTTGATTTTGTTCCATGCGGTGATGGAATGGCTGAGCGATCCGCGTGCAGCCCTTGAACACCTGATGACACAGCTGAAACCGGGCGGGATCATCTCCGTCATGTTTTATAACTATAATGGCTTGCTGTTTAAGAACCTGATTTGCGGTAATCTAACCCACGTCGAACAAGGGATGCCACACCGCAAGCGGTTCAAACTTCAGCCTCAGTCGGCCCAGACACCGGAAGAGGTGTATGCATGGCTCACGGAAGGCGGTTTGACCATTTTGGGCAAAACCGGTGTAAGGACTTTCCATGATTACATGCGTACCGACCGGGTGGGTGAGTACAGTCTTGAACAATTACTGGCGATGGAGCAGCGCCTCTGCCGCCAGGAACCGTATTTATCTTTAGGGCGGTATATCCATGTATACGCTCAGAAACCGTTGCAGTAAGAAACTTAAAGCCGGTTGCAAGTAATAAATCTAACAAATAAGGACAACGGATGAGTGACCAATCCCAGACTGTTCCTGAGCTGGTGACCTGGGTGAAACAACATGAATTCGCCCTTAACCTGCCAACGGAAAGACTGGCATTTTTATTGGCGATTGCCGTGTTAAGCGGCGAGCGTCTGGATGAGGAACTGGGGGAAGGTGAGCTGGTCGATGCGTTCAAAATCGTGAGCGATATGTTTGATCAGTCAAAAGACACCCTGGTTTTCCGCGCCAATAACGCAATCAACGAACTGGTCCGCCAGCGTCTGATTTCCCGTTTTACCAGTGAGATGACAGAAGGGGCCAGTATCTACCGGCTCAGTCCGCTGGCACTGGGGATTGCCGATTACTACGCCCGTCATCGTGAGTTCTCATCGATGAAACTGTCGATACAACTGGCGATGGTGGCCGATGAGCTGAATAAAGCGGCGGTGGCTGCCCATGAAGGCGGTGATGAACAGCACTGGAAAATCAACGTCTACGCGGTACTGAAATATTCAGTGGCCGAGATTTTTGATCGGATCGATCTGAACCAGCGCACCATGGATGAGCAGCAACAGCAGGTGAAAGAAGACATTGCTGAACTGCTCAATCAGGACTGGCGTGCGGCTATCACCAACTGTGAAAGTCTTCTCAATGAAACCTCCAGTACCCTGCGCGAGCTTCAGGACACCCTGCAAGCCGCCGGGGATCAGCTGCAAACCCAGCTGCTTGCCATTCAGGATGCAATAAGCACGACCTCGGATCTGGAGCTGGAATATGTCGAAGGCATGGTGTACTCCCTGCAGGCAAAGCTGGACCGGATCATCAACTGGGGCCAGCAGGCAATCGACTTGTGGATCGGCTACGACCGGCATGTGCATAAGTTTATCCGTACCGCCATTGATATGGACAAAAACCGTGCCTTCAGCCAGCGTTTGCGCCAGTCGGTCGCCGAGTTTTTCGACGCACCATGGCAGCTCACTTACGCCGATGCAGACCGCTTGCTTGACATGCGTGATGAAGAGCTGGTCCTGCGCGACGATGAAGTGACAGGTATCGTGCCGGAAACCCTTGAATTTGAAGAACTGAGTCAGGTGAACGATCAGCTCAGTGAAAGAATTGCAGAAATGCTGGATATCCATAAATCTCAGGGCGCAGCCATCAATCTTGGCAGCTTGATTCGGGAATACCTGAGTCAGCATTCACACGCACAACATTTTGATTTAGCACGTATTATTGTCGATCAGGCCGTCAGGCTCGGTTATTCCGAGTCGGATTTCAGTGCGGTTCAGCCTGATTGGGAACTGATCAACGACTACGGAGCCAAGGTACAAGCCAATGTCATTGACAAATATTGAAGAATTTATGCCAGAGAATCTGGCCAAAGCCATTGCCAACCCCTTGTTCCCGGCATTGGATAATGCGCTGCGCTCGGGTCGCCATGTGTCCAGCGAAGATCTGGATAATCATGCGTTTTTGCTGGAGTTTGAGCAGGACCTGATGCTGTTTTACAAGCGCTATAACGCAGAACTGGTCAGGGCACCGGAAGGCTTCTTCTATCTGCGTCCCCGCTCTACCTCGCTGATTGGCCGCTCTGTGCTGTCTGAGCTCGATATGCTGGTCGGAAAAGTGCTGTGCTTCCTGTACCTGAGCCCTGAACGTCTGGCCCATGAGGGAATATTTACCAATCAGGAACTGTTTGATGAGCTTTTGTCGCTCGCCGATGAAAAGAAACTCATGAAGCTGGTGACCAACCGGGCGTCAGGCTCTGATCTGGATCGCGAAAAGCTGTTTGATAAAGTCAAAACCTCCCTGCGCCGTATGCGACGTCTGGGCATGGTGATCATGCTGGGTGACAGCGGTAAATTCCGGATCAGTGAAGCGGTGTTCCGCTTTGGTGCGGATGTGCGGAACAGTGACGATATCCGGGAAGCGCAGCTTCGCCTGATCCGTGACGGCGAAGCGATTGTGCATCAGCAATTGCCGACGCAATCCAGCCTGATTGAGCAAGAACAAGCCAATGACGCTGCAAGTGATGAAGAAACCGAGCAAGAGGAACACGCCTGATGGAGCGCGGTAAGTACCAATCTCTGACCATGGTTAACTGGAACGGCTTCTTTGCCCGGACATTTGATATTGACCAACTGGTCACCACACTTTCCGGCGGTAATGGTGCGGGTAAATCCACCACCATGGCTGCGTTTATCACGTCTTTGATCCCGGATCAGAGCCTGCTGCATTTTCGGAATACCACAGAAGCGGGAAGCTCCAATGCTTCCCGTGATAAGGGATTACACGGCAAGCTCAAGCCAGGCGCCTGTTATTCTGCGCTTGATATCGTTAACTCCAAGAACCAGCGCATTATTTTTGCAGTGAAACTGCAGCAGGTTGCGGGCCGGGACAAAAAAGTCGACATCAAACCTTTCCTGATCCAAGGTTTGCCTTCAGCGGTGAAACCGACGGATATTCTGGTGGAAACTCTGTCTGAGAACCAGGCACGGGTGCGCCAGATCAATGAAGTGAAAGACGCTGTGTCTCAGTACGAAGGGGTGCAGTTTAAAACCTTCTCTTCTGTCACCGACTACCACACGCAGATGTTTGAATTCGGCGTCTTGCCGAAGAAGCTGCGTAACAGTACCGACCGGTCTAAGTTCTACCGTTTAATTGAAGCATCCTTGTACGGCGGTATTTCCAGTGCCATTACACGCTCGCTGCGCGATTACTTGCTGCCGCATAACTCTGGTGTGAAGAAAGCCTTCCAGGATATGGAAGCGGCGCTGCGTGAAAACCGCATGACGCTCGAAGCCATCAAGGTTACCCAGAGCGATCGTGACCTGTTTAAACATCTGATCACCGAAGCGACCAATTATGTGGCGGCCGATTACATGCGTCACGCCAATGAGCGCCGTGTCAAGCTGGAACAGACACTTGGCCTGCGCAGCGAATTGCTCGGCTCGCGCCAGAGCCTGATTGATCAACAGCAGGTGTTCGGCAACCTGTCGCAAGAGCTCGATGAGCTGAAAGAGAACGAGAGCGCGCTGGAGCAGGATCATCAGGCGGCGTCGGATCACTTGCAACTGGTTCAGACGGCCGTTCGCCAGCAGGAAAAAATAGAGCGTTACCGTGATGATCTTCTGGAGCTGACTGAGCGTCTGGAAGAGCAGGTCATGATTGTTGAAGAAGCGGCCGAGCAACTGGCCATGGCGGAAGAACAGGCCATGCTCAGTGAAGACGAGGTCGACAGCCTGAAATCTCAGCTGGCCGATTATCAGCAGGCGCTGGATGCGCAGCAAACCCGCGCTTTACAGTACCAGCAAGCCGTTCAGGCGCTGGAAAAGGCCCGTCAGATTTCGGCCGATGACACGCTGGATCAGGAAAATGCCGCTGAACTGCTGTCCAGCCTGAAACAACAGCAAGACAGTAAAACCACGGCACTGCTGGCACTGAAACACAAGCTGGATATGTCAGCGGCCGCTGCCAAACAATTTGAGCGCGGCCTGCAGCTAGTGACGACGATTGCGGGTGCAGTGGAAAGAGCCTCGGCAGGCGAAAAAGCCCGTGAATTACTGGCGACAGGCCGCGAGTTGCGAATGATTGCTCAGCGCAGTGAACAGTTGAGTGCGCAGTATCGCGATCTGGAGCGCAGTATGCGTCACCAGCGTCAGGCCCAGGATCTGGCAGACACTTATGCGAAACGTTTTGCCGTTGAGATTGATGGCGAACTGGCACTGGCTGAAGAACAGGCCCGTCATGAAGCGACTCTGGAAAGTCTGGAGCAGAATCAGTCTGATCTGGTGGAAAAACGCAGTGAACTGCGCCGTCAGGAACAGCAACTGTCAAAAGACATCAGTCTGCAGGAAGGCAAAGCACCGGCCTGGATTGCCGCCAGTGATGCGCTGGAAAAACTGGCTGAACAATCTGGCCAGGATCTGTACGACAGTCAGGCCGTGATGACGGCCATGCACCAGACGCTGGAGTCTGAACGTGAAGCCATTCACACCAGAGACAAACTGGCGGTGCGCAAGCAAAATGTTGAAAATGAAATCGAACGTCTGGCCTTGCCGGGCGGTAGCGATGATTCCCGTTTGCGTGTGATTGCCGATGTGCTGGGCGGTACCTTACTGTCTGAGATTTACGACGACATCACGATTGATGATGCGCCGTATTTCAGTGCTATGTACGGCCCTGCACGCCATGCCATCGTGGTGCAGGATATTGATTCTGTCCGCGAGAAACTCTCCGGGCTGGATGACTGTCCGGACGATCTGTATATCATCGAAGGCGAAGCGGATTCGTTTGATGACAGCAGTTTTGTGGTCGACGAACTGGAAGGGGCAGTGTGTGTTCAGCTGAATCAGCAGCAGCTGCGTTATTCCCGTTTCCCGAAAGTACCGCTGTTTGGCCGGGCCGCCCGCGAGCAGCGTCTGGCAATTTTACGCGAAGAGCGTGATCAGATTGTGGAGGATCACGCCAAGGCCTCTTTTGATGCCCAGAAGCTTCAGCGTTTGTACCAGAGCTTCAATGCTTTTGTGGCCAGTCACCTGGCGGTCGCTTTTGATCCCGATCCGGAAGAAGCAATTCGCGCCGCCCGTGAAAAGCGTAATCAGATTCAGCGTCAGTTGAACGACACCGAAGCCACTGAGCAGCAACAGCGCAGCCAGCTTACCGCGGCACGTGAAGGTTTGTCGCTGTTATCCAAACTGCAGCCGGTCGTGGCCTTGTTAGAAGATGAGACGATCGCCGCCCGTCTTGAAGAGGTGGAGCAGCAGCTCTCCCAGATTGATGAAGCGCGTCATTATCTTGAGCGCCACGGTAAGGCATTGGAAGAGCTGGAAACTCTGGTGTCAGCACTGGATACAGACCCTGAGCGGTTTGACGCTATGCAGGCTGAGTATCAGGATGCGGACCAGGCACTTCAGACACTGAAAAGTCAGATTTTTGCCCTGGCCGATTTGGTCGAACGGCGCCACCACTTTGGCTACGCCGATGCCGTTGAGCTGCTGAGCAAGAGCTCTGAGCTTAACGAGCAACTGAAGTCCAAACTGGAAACGGCTGAACGTGAACGTACCCGTCACCGTGAGAGCCTGAAACAGGCTCAGACGCAGAGCAACCAGTACAACCAGTTGCTGGCGTCGCTGAAGAGCTCACATCAGGCCAAGCAGGAAACCGTACAGGAATTTGAGCGCGAGCTGCAGGAGCTGGGTGTCCGCGCCGATCTTGAGGCGGAAGAGCGCGCGCGCCTGCGTCGTGATGAGCTGCATGAACGTCTTCACAGTTCCCGTAATCGTCGCAGCGAGCTGGAAAAAGCCACCACCTCACTGGATATGGAAATGCGCAATCTGGTGAAGCGCCTGCGCAAGGTCGAAAAAGACTATATCGACTTACGCACCCTGGTGGTGAATACCAAAGCGGGCTGGTGCGCGGTATTGCGTCTGGCACGGGAGAGTGATGTTGAACGTCGCCTGCATCGCCGCGAAATGGCCTACATGACGGCCGACGAACTGCGCTCGCTGTCTGACAAAGCGCTCGGGGCACTACGCCTGGCCGTGGCCGATAATGAAACGCTGCGTGATGCGTTGCGTGCTTCCGAAGACGTATCACGTCCGGAACGAAAAGTACTGTTCTACATCGCGGTGTACCAGCATCTGCGTGAGCGTATTCGTCACGATATTATCCGTACCGACGATCCGGTTGAGGCCATCGAAGAGATGGAAGTTGAGCTGGCCCGCCTGACTGAAGAGCTGACGGCGCGTGAAAAGCGTCTGGCGATCAGCTCAGACAGCGTGGCGAATATCATCCGTAAAACCATTATGCGGGAGCAAAACCGTATCAAGATGCTGAACCAGGGCCTGCAGAACATCAGTTTTGGTCAGGTGAAAGGCGTGCGTCTGAACGTGAACGTGCGTGAAACCCATGAATCCCTGCTGACGGGCCTGGCCGATCAGCAGGATCAGCATCAGGATTTGTTCGGCAATAACCGTCTGACCTTCTCTGAGGCCATTGCCAAGCTGTTCCAGCGACTGAACCCTCATATTGATATGGGTCAGCGTTCACCGCAAACCCTGGGTGAGGAACTGCTGGATTACCGGAACTATCTGGAGCTCAGCATTGAAGTGAACCGTGGTACAGATGGCTGGCTGCAGGCGGAATCGGGCGCCTTGTCAACCGGTGAGGCCATTGGTACCGGTCAGGCTATCTTGCTGATGGTTGTGCAGAGCTGGGAAGAAGAAGCCCGCCGTCTGCGCGGGAAAGATATTATCCCATGCCGTCTGCTGTTCCTGGATGAGGCCGCGCGACTGGATGCCAAGTCTATCGCGACCCTGTTTGAGCTGTGTGATCGTCTGGACATGCAGTTGCTGATTGCTGCGCCAGAGAACATCAGCCCGGAGAAAGGGACCACCTACAAGCTTGTGCGTAAGATCTTTAAAGATCGGGAACATGTCCATGTAGTCGGTTTACGTGGTTTTGGCCAGGAACCGAAAGGTGAGCCGGAACCAGGCAGGCAACTCGAGTTAGATCCGGCCTAAAGCCTGACTCAATAAAAAAACCAGCATGGAAACATGCTGGTTTTTTTATTGAGTCAGGTGCGTACAGTCAAGCAACCAGAAACTTATATCCCAGAGAGCACATCAGAATCGTGAGCGATAATGACAGGGTTCTGCGTACCATAGTTGGCCCGTATTTCATCGCGGACACGCTTCCCAGATGGTTACCGAGCAAATTCATGATCACTAAAGGGATGGCGAGGAGGTACAGGACGTTCCCAGAGACCACGAAAGCGATCAAAGCACCGATATTTGACGAAAAGTTAAACAGCTTAGAGGTTGCAGAAGCTGATACTAAGTCAAACCGCAGCATATAATGCAGCGCAATAATAAGAAAACTACCTGTTCCCGGACCGAAAAAGCCATCATAGAAGCCAATCACGAAGACGGCACTCGGCACGCCGAATAAGATGACGGCAGGATTGACCTTTTCATCCGTGACTCCCTTATCTCTTTTTGGGATAAAAGAGAGAAGAATACCAAATGGCAACATTGCCAGTATGATTTTGCCAATGGTGTCTGGATCAAAATACAGAATGGCCTGTGCTCCGGCATAGGCTCCAATTAGCCCTGCAGGTATACCCGTAGCCACTGCGGTCCAGATAACTTTTTTGTTTTGTACAAAGTTACGGATCGCTGCAATCGTACCCAGTGTGCTGACAATTTTTTCTTGGCCGAGAGCAACCTGCGGCGGAAGCCCTGCGAGTATGAAAGAAGGCACAAGTATCAATCCACCGCCGCCAGCTACACTGTCAATAAAGCCAGCGGCTAGTGCTGAGACCATAAGGGCTGAAATAACCCACAAAGATAGGTCATTCATCATAAGATCCATAAGTCACTCCTTTACGCGATCAGTGCTGGCTTTTGTGAATTGGCGTAAGACTTGATTAATACAGATGTATCCATACGGCCAAGTCCTTGCTGTATTAATTGCTGATAACGTTGATTAACATCCAGTGTCATTGGTAGCGTAAGACCATGATTTTCAGCTTCATTCAGACAAATAAGTAAATCTTTGCGCATCCAGTCAATAGCAAAGCCGAAGTCAAATTGATCTGATGACATTGTGACAGCCCGGTTTGCCATCTGCCATGATCCCGCTGCACCATGATTGAGCGCACTAGTCACTTGCTCGATATCAAGCTGAGATTTTTCTGCCAACAGCAGAGCCTCGCTGAGTCCTTGTAAAATACCGGCGATGCAAATTTGGTTAACCATTTTGCAGCGTTGTCCCTGGCCATGACCACCCAGTAAAACGGAGTGTTTAGAGTAAGCACTGATCACCTCAGTGATGTGATTGTAAGTGGATTGTTCACCACCGCACATCACTGTTAACGTCCCATTTTCTGCGCCAGCCTGACCACCAGAAACCGGAGCATCAATGAAATGTATCCCTTTATTTTTGCAGGCGTTAGCAAGCTCAATGGCTAACACGGCGGAAGTTGTGGTGTGATCAACGACAATACTGCCTGGTTTTAGTGAGGAAAGAACGCCCGTTTCGCCGTAAATTACACTTCTGACATCATCATCATTACCTACGCAAATGAATACGATATCACTGAAGCGAGCGGCTTCCTGAGGTGTTGAGGCGGATTTCCCGTTGAACGTTTTAGTCCACTTCTCTGCTTTACTGGATGTTCGGTTATATACAGTGACTTGGTGTCCTGAATCAGACAGGTGTCCTGCCATCGGATATCCCATAACACCTAGGCCAATGAATGCAATTTTTTTTCCTTTCATTTTAATATCCTAATCTTTACCGATGTGGTTATCTGTTGAATTGACTGGGACGATTCTTTCTAAAGAGCTCATTCCAAATAATCGGATAAGCCAACGGTCAGTGCCGTCATCTCGTGGTAGGAAACCTTCCCTGCTGTGCATTAGCCTCTGATTTTTGATCAATAGAAAATCACCGGGTTGATACAAAATTGAGTTTTTCATTTCAGGTGCTTGCAGTTTTGCTTCGAACATTACTAGTGCAGCAGCAGCTTCTTTAGTGAGCGGTGTTGTGTTTTCTTTGTCATATCTGCAATAAACTTGATTAGATTTAGAGTAAACAATGAGTGGCAGCACCGAAGTGGTACTTTGTGAAAATGAATCTGGGCGGCTTATTTCAAAATGTGGTTTTGTAAGTTGTTTTACCACGCCAGAGCTCAGTTGGTTTAGAACATCATCAAGTAGAACGAAATTAGACCTAACACGGAGATCAGTTCTAATTGCCATTAATGATAAGAATTCTGGACAACCACTTTTATCGGAAATTTTCTCACAGCTTAAGGGTAGATCCGGGTTATCGACATGATGACCAAAGGTATGGAGTGAGCCATGTGAAGATTTGTCATTTCGACTATTTAGCGAAGGAACGACATGTCTAAATAGAAATCCATTATTCTCGTTTTGGAACGAAATTGGCTCAATCTCTGCTAAATGATATATGCCAATATTAATTGCACTAATTACTGGAAGCTTTGATGGTTCAACATAACCTTGGTAAGGAGTTGGGGCTAAATTTTCATCGAGTGGTAATCCTCTGATTATTAATGCATTAACATCATTACAGTCCTTGAATGACTGAATTTGTCTTGCAATATTACTGGGTAAACATGATTTAACCATATGACCTAACCAAGTTTTGGTATTGAGCCATGATTGATCATCCGTTAAACGCAATCCTGAAAACGCGATTTTTAGTCTTCTGGTTGACTCATAGGGAATGAAAAGCTCTTTAATACTTTCAACATCTTGATAATGTGACTCAATTTCTAGCATTCAATTTCTCCAATTAACTGTTGTGTCATTTGTTGCATAAGATAATTTAATTGTCTTTGATGACATATGTCAATGTGTAATTTGAATTTTCCCAATTTGTCATTACACTAGGCACCTTATAGATTGAGTTGTCCTTGCATGGAGTTTTGGTGTGAGTGAAACCAAATTCAGGCATATTGCCAGTGCCATAGAATCAAGAATCGAAAGTGGCCAATATCCCCCTAATTCACGGCTGCCAACTCATCGGGAGTTAGCGGAAGAACTGGATACAACACCGGCGACAGTCGCTAAGGCTTATAAGATGCTCGCTGAGAAAGATTGCGTAGAATCCTTTGTCGGGCGGGGAACTTTTGTAAAGGGTAAAACTGCATTGGGGCAGGTCATACAGGCTCCTGAGCACGAAGAGTGTTTTAACTTTTCTCTTCTCCAGCCTTGCCTGAGTCAAAGTGTACCTGTGCTACAGGAAGCCTTCACGAATGTGTCGAAGCTATTTAGTGCAGACCTGATTGGTTATTCAGAGTTTTCAGGGCACAAGGTACATCGGGAATCAGGCGTTAAGTGGGCAGCCAGATTTGGGCTTGAAAAGGGTACACCTGAGAATACCTTGCTGGTTGATGGTGCCCAGCACGCTTTATCTCTGCTCATCATCGCTTTGACCAAACCTGGGGATACGATTGCTGTTGAAACCCTGACATACCCAGGTATTTTGGCCATTGGCAGCTTGTTAGGTAGGCGAGTCGTCGGCATAGCGCTGGATAATCATGGTATGTGCCCTGACAGCCTGGCGGCTGTGATTTGGGAAGATAAGCCAAAGTTGGTGGTTGTCATCCCTTCACATCAGAATCCAACTGGGATAACAATGCCTTACGAAAGACGCAAGCAAATTGCTGAGGTTATTGCCGGATCTAACGTGTGGTTGATTGAAGACGATATCTATGGTTTTTTGAACATAGAAACAATACCTGCAATCTGCAATTTCATCCCGGAACAATGCTTCCACATTACGAGTTTGTCAAAGGCAATCAGTCCTGCGTTACGTTGTGGCTTCATTAAAGTCCCTAATAGTCAAGTCACGATGATTAATGCTCACATCCGAGCTAATATCTGGCTCTCTTCACCACTTAATTACATTGCAGCCTCTGAGATGATTGCCAGCGGCAGTGCTTTTAGCCTTGCCAGTCAGCAACAACACACTGCGATGCGCAGACAGAAGATTGCTAAGTCGATATTGAGCTCGTCATTCAGAGAAAGTGAAGGTTATCACATCTGGCTCCCATTACCCGAAGGCTGGCGCTCGGACCGGTTTGTCATGGAAGCAAAGAATCGCGATGTAATCGTGAGTAGCGGCAGTTACTTTTGCCCTGATGCGAATGAGTCCGGGCATGTGCGGTTATCGTTGATGTCAGTGTCTACAGATCAGAGACTGGAGGAAGGGTTACATAAACTAAATGTGTTACTCCAGTCAGAAATGAACACAATGTTCCCTTTTTAGCCTAATTTTATCCTGTTCTTTCCAGCCCTCTGACTTGAGGGCTTTTATATCAAGCCTTGTCTGAGCGTTCACTTCGCCTCTTTTTATTCTTCTTTTGCATCATCATGCGGTCAGTTTTGTCTTGTTCCTAAGACCTGTTTCTCAATCGTTAGTGTCACAGTCGATAGCGCTTTGGGGCTCGGTAGAGTGCCTAGAATTTTAGTGTTGGAGTCGGCCATCTGACTAACCACTCAATGCATGTTTCAGGCGTGGCGGCCGGGTTGGGTGAATAGTGAATAACGAATGAATAAGTTTTGTCGTAGGGGTGATGACATGAAAAGTATAATTCTATTAATGCTCGCCATGATGGCAGTGGCGGGTTGTAGTGATTCAGACAGTGCGGATAACGCTGCGAATACACCATTGGATTCAGATGGTCAGCAGGAAGTGCCCGTCACGATTGAAGTCCCTGAAAATCCGGGTACGGATCCTGGTGATCCCGGCGGCCCCGGTAATCCCGGAGACGGTTATGACGGCCCACGCAAAGTGTGCCTGGCTATTACAGGTCTGGAAATTAAAGGTAGTGCCGGCAACATTATTGAATATACCAATGAGGTGATTGAAGAGGCGCTGAAGTCAGATCCTAATTGTGTGCCACCATCAGAAATCATTAATGATGCGCTGCCAGAAGGCATGGTGCTGATTGATTTACTGCACATGAGCAAGGATTTGGTTTCTCTGCTCAAAGGTGTTCGCCTGCCGGTTGATGATTATGTCAGTGTAACCCTGAAAATTAACGATCAAGATAGCTATGGTGAAGGTGGTTGGGATATCGACAGTGATGGTGATATTGATATTAGCTCTGGTAGTCCGTACTCATATGTTCAGGAGTACGATGGAGACTATAAATCATTGGATCTGGGCGGTAAACTGGAGTTTGCTGGGTTTAACTTAAAAGATACGTATCAAAAGTATAAAGATGACGCTGATTACTACACGTACTCTATGGTGATAGACCCCTACAGTGCTTTTAGTTTGCAAAATGGCACATATAGTATAACTGGTAAAGGTATGTGGCTGGTGAATAAACAATTAGATGCAATTCAAGTTGTGGGAGATGTTTTGGACTCAGCTTGTATTGAAGATGCCATGAAATTGATTTATTTATTCAAATCCGACTCTGAAGGCCCAAGTTCAGGTGCTGAGCCTGATTATATTACTATTGTAAATGATGATGGTGATGGGACCTATTCTTACGGTATGGCAAGTATTCCGAAAGGCTATTATGACTTCGAAATCATGTGTGATGTCGATGACGCTATCCCTGAGTTTTCCGGTTACGGCAAATACGATGTTAAAGTGACGGAAAAATCAGAAGGTGGATATGATGTGGGATACAGTGGTTATCTAGCTAGATAGATTTTGATTTAGCGAACTTACACATGTACAACCGGTCGACTTTGTTCGACCGGTTTCTTTTTGTCACAAGCTTGAATTGCTACTGAACAGCTAGTCGATCATGCTGAAAATGCGGTTTTTTAGCTTTTTTCACAAGATCAATATCTCATTTTTGCGCAAAAATAATCTCAGTCTCGCCAGAACAACTCTTTGATTCCTGTCCTGTTTATCCATAATGTCGATGTTTTTAGTCGTGAATGCCCAGATAGGTCTGGTTGTTTTTTAACCTGCCATTCATTAAAGTTCTCCCCATTGCGTGTAAAGGAACCAAAGAGAAACAACTATGACTTTCAGTGGCAAATTGCTTTCACCGGCGTTGAATGGACTCACACTACTCAAACAGATTGCACTCAGTTCAGTATTTGGTGTTGCTGTGATGGCGTATGGTATACATCCGGTTCAGGCATCTGTGACCACAAAGCCGACCAATCACCTGAAATCGACACTAAAATACGTCGAACTTGAAGCGGAAGAAGGTGATAAGAATATGCAGCTTTTCCTGGGCCGGGCGTACCTGGAAGGGAATAGTGGCATTGAAGCTGATCCGCTGAAAGGGCTGTATTGGCTGGAAAAAGCCGCAGTGGATATGCCTGAAGTAAAAACAATGATTGGTGACTTGTTCAAAAAAGGCCAGCTGTTGCCGCAGAATAATGAGCTGGCCCTTAACTGGTACAGCAAGGCTGCCAAAGAGGGAGATATTCCCGCCATGGTCGAGCTGGGAAATTATTATGCCTCCGGTGCTGAAGGTAAAGTGAATTGCGGAAAAGCAATCCACTGGTTTACCCAGGCATCAAATGGCGGTTCTCTGGATTCAAAGCGCAATCTGGTCTGGTTATACGCAACCTGCTCAGATGAAAAAGAGCGCGATGGTCATTTGGCACTGAAGCTGGCGAAACAACTGGTCAAAAAGTCTGAGGCAGATGCGGGAGACTATGACAATCTTGCGGCTGCTTATGCTGCCTGTGGTCAGTTCAACCAGGCGGTTAGAGCACAGGAAATTGCGCTTGAAAAATTAGAGCAGGACGCAGAAGCGCAACGCATTGCTAAGTTTACGCAACGCTTAAGGCTCTATCAGCAAAACCAGACAATTTACAGTGCTTCACTGTAATCCCCTTTTCGCATAACAACACCTGAACGGTTATTTCTTCTCCTGTTATGCATTCAAGCCTTCACCTTATGGTGAAGGCTTTCTTTTGTCCCATTTCGAATACAGATTTTTCCATCAATTGGCAGTATTTTGCCGATAATGAATGCATAGCTGTATTTTTTGTCGTGGGCGATGTTGTGATACCTCCCGAACGTGATATTTCAGATATTGTCAGTAGTCGCACTCTGGATTTCTCATCCGGACACAACCGGCTGGATGCAGCGGGTGGTGAGGCCGGTATTCGTAAACTGGCTGATGCATTTTGTCATTGTATGGACACACACCCTGATCTGGCGGTGATACGGGCCAAATACCCAGACGATCTGACTGATTTTCGTGAAACACTTGTGACTTTTCTGTTGACCTGGATACGGGGTGAAGTACCGCTTTACACAAAATCCAACGGTCGTCGTTATCTCAATATCAACCGGCGACGGGTACGTCTTAACAGCGCCGAGAAAGATGCATGGCTTCGGTGTATGCAGCTGGCGCTGGATACCCAGCCTCTCAGCGAAGTGTTTAAGCGGTACGTTATGGTGCAGTTAACCTTGTCGGCAGAAATGACACGTAAAAGCCAGGATGAACAGCCCCTGGACTGACAGGAAGGATCAACCACAGACGTGTCTGATAATTTTACACCCCTCCCTGATCCAGCCTATTTTTAAAATAAAAAACAAACACTTACCATTTGGCCTCATCTTTGCTTTATCAATCTGTAACTCATGTAGTAGACAGAGGGGCAAAGGATGAAGTTATTCAGTGGTTTAACTATGACAGCACTGTGTTGTCTGAGTGTTTCGGCCAACGCGGCTGAAATCAATTTAGCTGCACCGGGTGTGGATCAGGCCGTTCTGACGATGGGCAACCAAGGTGACAGTTATGTTGCGGTTTACCAGCAAACCGGGGCGGGATCGGGCAATCTGGGATCATTCCTGCGAGTTCAGGAAGGTGGGAATGGTAACGGAAATGGGAACAGCAACGGGGATGGAAACGGTATCCAGGAAGGTTTTAATACCAGTACGACAGATCCCTATATGATGGATCAGCATCCGTCGGGTAATTTTACCCGTGATGTAACGTTTTCTGAGCTGCAGTCGCTGGATGGTTTCTACGCCTTTATTCTTGATGCCAATGAAACCGGGAATAATAATGAGATTGTACTGACGAACCTGATGCTGTTCTCAACCAGTGTTGCCAGTCAGAATGTGGATGATATTGCCAACCTGCAGAGCAGTACTTTGCTCTGGAGTCTGGACTGGGATGACAACGGTGCTTTCCTGGATAACTCAGTGCGTCTGGATACCAGTAAGAATAACAACGGCCCGGGTAGCGGTGCGACGGATTTGGTGTTCTTAATCAATGAGAATTACTTCGCTAATATTCCCGTCGGTCAGAACAATTTTGTTCTCTACTCCAGCTTCTCTGAGTTTGATTCAGGGTATGAAGAGTGGGCACATGGCCAGGTGGCGTTTGATCCGGATGGTGGCGATCCGCCAACCCCGGTTCCTGAACCTGGCAGCTTAGCTTTACTGGGGATCGGCTTACTGGGCTTGCTAAGCCGTCAGTACAGACGTCGCCATCAGGCATAACCAGTCAATCAACTGTGTCGGAAAGGGAGCCTATGCTCCCTTTTCTTGTGCGTGAAAGCGCTAATCTTGCGGAGACTTCAATAAGTCTTCCAGCGCCTGAATGGCAGCTTTGACCCATTCCTGTAAGTTTTCAGCCTGCGATAAAGAGGGAGTGCACTCAGAGCAAGACATCTTGATAGACATAACCTTTTACCTCCAAGTTAAGTGTAGATCGGTCGGGTCATTTTCTGACAGTCTTAAAAGGACAGACACGACAGCTTTACAGGGACAGACACACTAGCCTTACAGGGACAGACATAAAGAGCGCTTAAGTGCTTATTGATTCCATTGTGGAATGAATTGATATCTTAGCTTTCGCTGTTAACCGATTCTGAGGGATGTTAATTTTTCCGGCCATGGGGACAGGCCCCCATCGTTTTCAGGAAGAAGTATGGACATCTCTTTAGACATTCTCGCGATTTTATTCTTCGTGGCCGGGCTGGCTGCCTTTATTGATGCGATTGCCGGTGGTGGCGGGCTGCTGACAGTCCCGGCCTTGCTGGCAGCAGGCGTCCCTCCCACGCAGGCGCTGGCGACCAATAAACTGCAAAGCTCCTTTGGCAGTTTTTCGGCGACCTATTATTTTGTGCGTAACGGCCTGGTCGATCTCAGGCAAATGGTGCTGGCAATCCTCTGTACTTTTGTCGGTTCAGCCGTGGGTGCGGAACTGGTACAAGTGATTGATGCAGGCGTATTAACAACCATGATTCCTGCCTTGCTGATTGTCATTTCTCTGTATTTTCTGTTCGCGCCCCAGGCCAGTATTCACGGCGGGAAAGCGAAGATTTCTGACGGACTTTTTGCCTTTACTGTCGGCACCAGCATTGGTTTTTATGATGGCTTCTTCGGGCCGGGGACCGGCTCACTGTTTACCATTTGTTTTGTGACTTTGGCTGGTCTGGGTATCGTGGAGGCGACTGCTCGCACTAAGGTGCTCAATTTCACCTCGAATATTGCGGCACTGATGTTTTTTATCATGGCAGGCCTGCCGGTTTGGGAGATTGGTCTGGTGATGGCGGTCGGCGGATTCATCGGCGCCAGAATCGGGGCCAAAGTGGTGGTCAGCAACGGACGAAAGCTCATCCGTCCTATGGTGGTGATTATGTCGATGCTGATGGCAATAAAGCTGCTGTGGGAACAAAATCCGCAATGGTTTCAATAAGGTGCTTCACGCGCTCTGAGCGGTAGCTGTGCTGGCGGTAGCAAAGATAAATGGGCCGGACAAAACCATCCAGAAACGCAAAATGCTGGCAATCCTGTTCTTTGATTGCCAGTGTCTTCACCACAGAAAGCGGCACCAGTGCAGGGGCTGCGCCGCCCAGCGCAAGTTTTGCGGCTGCAGTGTAGGAGTCCATTTCCATCAAAGGACGGATCCCCGCCTGCTGCAGTAAGCCCGCCTGATAGGCATTGGCCGGATTGCTGAGATCATTGGTCAGCAGGCACTCTGGTGTCTCAGTCAATGGCTGATTGAAGACCACAGTAAAAGGCTCATCAAATAAATGCCTTGCCTGAAGCCCGTGATGGGCGGGCAGATGACCGGCACAAAATCCGACGGTCGCATCACCGGCCTGAACGCGCTCAACAATGACAGGGGTGTGGTGGGTATTGAGCACGATATGCGGATCGTCTTTCAGAAAACGCCCCATCAGGGCGGCCAGATAACCGGCCACCAGGGTTTCTGAACAGGCCAGAATAATCGGGGTATGATCCCGAATCGCCTGCTGATCGAAGATCTGGCCTTTTAATTCATTGAAACCGGGACCAACCTGCGCCACGAGTGCCTGTGCATCCGGGGTTAGTTTGATATTCCGGCCATCAGGCACAATCAGCTTTTTGCCTAACTTTTGTTCAAGCCTGGCGATGCGTTTACTCACAGCACTCTGACTGATGTACAAACGGCTGCCGGCACGGCTCATGGTGCCTTCTTTTGCGAGTACCAGTAATGTTTCCACACCTTCAAGCAGCACAAATCGTCCCGATGAATCATTAATGAATTTTAGGAATGGATAATAGCAAAGTCAGTGTGACGAGGCGATAAGCAAACAGAATAAAGGCAAAACAACCCGCCGGGAATCTGTCCGGCGGATAAGAAGAAAGGATGTTTAGTGATGCCCTGAGGTGTCGTCGGGATGGGTCTGGGTAATACTGCCGACTTCCAGCATCGGTGCCACGTCCAGGTGTTCGGCATTCATCATGGAAGAGATGCGCTGTACCGACGAGAGCAACAGCGATTGCTCCCATTCGTCTAACTGCTGAAAACGGGAGACAAAACTTTCCTGCAACGGCAACGGGGCTTTATCCAGATTCGCCAAGCCCTCCGCGGTGAGATGCGCATGCACTTTGCGTTTATCCAGCTTGCTTCTTTCTCGGACAACGAGGCCGCGTTTTTCCAATCGGTCCAGAATGGTCGTTGCGGTTGCCTGACTCATATTGGTGTTACTGGAAAGCTGGCGAATTGTCACTTCACCTGAATCGCGGATGGCTTTCATCAATACCAGTTGCGGTCCGGTCAGACCGGTTGATTTGTTCAGTTGTCTTGAATGCAGGTCGATCGCTCGGATTATTTGTCGCAGGGCGATGAGGACTTCTTCATGTTTGTCCATGTTGCTCTCCCACCTTGTTGCCGCACGGAACATCAGGTGATGGATTGTTGCGTGATAGAAACGGCAAAAGCACTTATTGATTCAGGTTGTCTGAATAGTCAGCGGATGTGATGGCTTATCTTTTCAGTCAGACCTTGAGTAAAGCCAAAATTCTAGCACGCCAGTGAATCAGCCAGCTATCAAAAATACTGTCAAAACCATGATTTGCACGATTTTTCAGCTGCTGGCATCATCTGGCAGCGACGAACGACTTCGGTATTTCATGATAATCAGACCCGTTGTCGATTCCTGCTGATCATTTCTATTGTAGATGAGAGGAATAGTGATCGGACCCATGCCAGAAACACGGAATCAATATGAACAATCGGCAGGTGCGCTGAGAAAAATGGTGAAAACCTGACCACCCAGCGTCGCATTTTTATGTTTGTACGGATTTTGGTCACTGTTTTTCAAATTGTTTCTATTTGTTACTTGTTATTGTCTTTTTCGTGAATGATAATAATTCTCAATATAAGCCTCATTGTTTTTAAATTCACCAAGGACGATACGCCCAAGATGAAAAAGACGTTTTCCCTGACGCTGCTGGCCGCTTCTGTTGTGGTCTCCGCTTCAGCACATGCTGCAGTCTCCAAGCAAGATGTGGTCAGCCATTACGCAGATATTGCTTTTCATGTTTTCAGTGATGCCCGGACAACAGCCCAAAACCTGGATAAAGCCATTGATGCTTTGATTGCTTCGCCTTCTGAAAAGACGCTGGCTGAGGCCAAAGCGGCCTGGAAGCTGGCGCGTATCCCTTATCAGCAATCGGAAGTGTTTCGTTTTGGGAATCCGGTTGTTGACGACTGGGAAGGTCAACTCAATGCCTGGCCTCTGGATGAAGGTTTGATCGATTATGTGGCTCAGGGTTATCACCATGAGCTGGGTAATGAAGGTGCAACGGCCAATATCATTGCTAATGAAACGATCCAGGTCGGTAACGCAACCCTCAATGCAGTGAAAATTACCCCTGAGTTACTGGCGGATATGAATGAAGTTGGTGGTTCGGAAGCCAACGTCGCAACCGGTTATCACGCCATTGAATTTTTGCTGTGGGGTCAGGATTTGAACGGGACCTCTGCAGGCGCCGGTGAGCGTGCTTATACCGATTTTGCAAGCGGTGAAGCCTGTACCAATGGTC
The DNA here is from genome assembly GCF_021432065.1 of Photobacterium sp. TLY01. NCBI lineage: Bacteria > Pseudomonadati > Pseudomonadota > Gammaproteobacteria > Vibrionales > Vibrionaceae > Photobacterium > Photobacterium sp. TLY01. The sequence continues at coordinate 1,918,620 of NZ_CP090364.1, read as the reverse complement.
ATTGTGATCGCCGCCGGGCTTACCTGAAAGCGGCGTCTGAGCTGCTGATGACCGATCTGGACTGGATGGCCAAGCAATGGTCTGTGGCCGAAAAAGGCAATTATCGCAGCGAGCTGCTGGCAGATTCACCAGATAACGGTTTACGTAAAATGCTGTTCGGCATGGGATCCCTGTCTTTGGGCGAACTGGCTGGTGAGCGCATGAAAGTGGCACTGGAAGCCAACTCCACTGAAGATGAGCATGACTGTTTCTCCGACAATACGCATAACTCCCATTTCTATGATGAGCAGGGCATTTATAACGTCTACACCGGCACTTACAAGCGTGTTGATGGCAGCACCCTGACAGGGCCGAGCATCCATGACTTGGTGGCGGAGAAAGATCAGCAAGCGGCCAAGGCGATTCATACTGAGTTCGACAATGCCCGTGCGCAGGTCTACACCCTGGTTGAGTCAGCGGAAAAAAATAATCAGCATTTTGATCAGCTGATTGCTGCGGGTAACAAAGCCGGTAACCAGCTGGTCAATGACGCCATCATGGCGCTGGTGAAGCAAACCGCTGAGATTGAACGTGCTGCCAGCATTCTGGGTGTCACAAATCTGAATCCGGATACTGCAGATCACCAGTTTTAAACCGTATTGGCATGAATCAATTAAAAACAAAAATTAAGGGCTCATTTGAGCCCTTTTGCCGTCATATCGGATTCTTGTTGTCTGAAGAATGTGAGCGTGTATGAACATGAAATTGAAGTCCTTTGCAGCCAGGGTGGTTGCATTTTCTTTGCCGCTGGTGATCGCTTTGCCAGCAGCAGCCCAGCAAAACAGTGAAACTGCGGCTACGGCTGATCTTTCTTTGCTGAAATCCGGTGGCGCAACCAGTGTCACGAAAACCGGCGCGAATGCGTTTTCTATGCCAGCGGCAAATCTCCCTTTGGTTCATCGTCTGGATTTTAGTGTCGGCAACAGTTTTTTCCGTAACCCCTGGGTGCAGGCCCCCGCGACCACCGAAGCGCGTGACGGACTGGGGCCTTTGTTCAATACCAACGGTTGCCAGAATTGTCACATCAAAGACGGTCGTGGTCACCCGCCGGAAGCAGGCGATACCAACGCTGTGTCTATGCTGGTGCGCTTAAGTATCCCGGCCCTGACACCGGAGCAGAAAAAAGCCCTGATTGTCGATGGTGTGATTCCGGATCCTGTCTACGGTGGTCAGTTGCAGGATTTTGCTTTGCCTGATGCCAAGCCTGAAGGTCAGATCGCCGTGACATACACAGATGTGCCGGTCACTTTTTCGGATGGCGAGGTCGTCACACTGCGCAAACCTGCGCTAGCGATCACTCACCTCAATTATGGCGACCTGCACCCGGACATCATGATGTCAGCGCGGATTGCGCCACCCATGATCGGCCTGGGGTTGCTTGAGCAGATCCCTGAGCAAACTTTGCTATCCATTGCGGCAGCACAGCAGGAAGAAGGGAAGGGGATTTCCGGCCGGCTGAACCGGGTATGGGATGTTGAAAAACACCAAACCGTTGCCGGGCGCTTCGGCTGGAAAGCCGGTCAGCCGACACTGATGCAGCAAAACGCCGGCGCGTTTAACGGCGATCTGGGCCTGACCAGTCGTTTGTTTCCGGTTGAAAACTGCACCAGCGGTCAGGACGTCTGTCAGACTCTGCCCAATGGCGGCTCCCCCGAAGTCAGCGATAAGATCATGAATTTTGTTGAATTCTATTCCCGTCATCTGGCTGTGCCTGTGCGCCGTAATTTGGATGATCCGCAAGTAAAACGCGGTGAGCGCGTATTTGCTGAGGTAGGGTGCGGATCTTGCCACCAGAGCAAGCTGCAGTCCGCCAAAGTCGACAGTTTACCGGCTCTGTCTGAGCAGACCATTCACCCGTATACCGATCTGCTGCTGCATGACATGGGCGAAGGTCTGGCGGATGGTCGCGGCGAGTTTCTGGCCAACGGCCGGGAATGGCGAACCGCACCGCTGTGGGGGATTGGCTATACCGAAGAAGTGAATGGCCATACCTATTTTCTGCATGACGGCCGGGCCCGTAATCTGATGGAAGCAGTGCTTTGGCATGGCGGGGAAGCGCAGGCCAGCCGTGATCAGGTGCGCCAGCTGGCTAAACCGGATCGGGAAGCCTTAATCGCTTTCCTGCACTCTCTGTAAGGACATGAAAATGAAAAAAATGATGATTGCGCTGTGCTTGATGCCTTGGGTGACCGGGCTGGCGGGGTGTCAGGAAGATCAAGAGACAGTCAGTGCCACGATTCACCAGCAACACGTGAACGCTGTTGAGGCATTTACAGAAGCCGCCCGGGAGTTGGAGAGTGCCGTCGAGACGCTTTGTCAGGCAAACACGGATGATCATCTGGCGGCAAGCCGCTCAGCATGGCAAGTACTGATGCAGGACTGGATGGTGTTACAGGGGCGGGAAAAAGGCAGTGAAGCTGCACTGGTGCTGACCTGGCAAATTCAATTCTGGCCGGATAAGAAAGACATTACCGGCCGGAAAATGGAACAGCTTCTTGCTCAGAATACACACTGGAACGCGGCATTACTTGCTGATCAAAGTGTCGCCGTCCAGGGAGCGGGTGCCATGGAATGGCTGTTGTACGCGCATCCTGAGCGGTTGCAGCAGCCGCAGGGCTGTGAGTTGGCAACGGCAATAGGTCAGCGCCTGACGCAGAGTGGGGAAGCCCTGATGGATGCCTGGAAAGCCAATCCCTGGCAGGCAATGACACCGCAACTGGCATTGGGCGAATACGTTGGCGCCCTGACCAATCAGCTGGACTTTGCCATGAAGAAGCTGACATTGCCGATGGGCAAACCGGGTCATCCGCGTCCTTATCAGGCCGAGTCCTGGCGCTCTCAAACGTCAATGCGCAATCTGAAAGCCAATGTACAGGCCATGCAATCGCTGTATCTGGCAGAAGGGAAAGGGTTGGATGCTTTATTACGGGCGCAGGGAGAAGCCGAACTGGCTGATCGTATTGCCGGGCAGTTCGACAGCCTGCTCGTCAGCTGGCCGCAAAGCGCCAGCATGGGCGCGTTACTGAAAACACGCGATGGGTATCGCGAACTTATCCATATTTTTAACGGCATGGAGTACATTCGTTTCGCGCTCCATGATGAGGTATCGCCTGCTTTAGGTATTGTCGTAGGATTTAATGCAACCGATGGTGACTGATCTAACAAGACGTGCACTGCTAAAGAAGGCGCTGGGCACTGCTATTTTGCTTCCAACTGCCGGGATTCTGTCAGCCTGTGCTTCAGCCGATATTGCCAGGGAATCGCTGACTCAAGGGCAGTTAACTGGCACAGAAAACGGCGATCGTCTCATCGGCTGCAGCAGAACCGCTGACGGCCGTTATGCCGTTGTCGTGGCAGACGCGCACGGCCAGCCCATTCATCAGATAGCCCTGCCTGAGCGCGGTCACGGGGTAGCGATTCAGCCTGGCGGCGCACTGGCGGTGGCGTTTGCCCGTCGTCCGGGGGCGTATATGCAGGCTTTTTATCCGGCAACGGGAGAGATGCTGCCGCTTCGCCGTGCCGATCAGAACCGCCATTATTACGGTCATGGCGCGTTTTCTGCTGACGGCCGTTACCTGTTCGCCACCGAAGGGGTGAGCACAACCAGTGAAGGTGTGATTGGCGTTTATGATCCGACAGCCGGGCTGCAAAAAGTGGCTGAATATACTGGATTTGGTATTGGGCCGCATGAAGTGGTGCTGGCCGATCCGGACACCCTGGCGATAGGTGTCGGGGGCGTCCATACCTTGGGCCGCGAACCGTTCAATCTGGATAGCATGCAGCCTGCATTAGTGTATCTCGATATTGAGAGCGGGCAAGTGGTCGAGAAAGCTGTGCTGTCAGATAAACGGCTGAGTATCCGGCATCTTGCAGTGACAGATACCGGTGACATCGCCTGCGGTCAGCAATACCGGGGATTGCCAGATCAGGCCGCGCCGCTGGTCCATCTGCATACCCGTGGCAGCGAGCTTCGTCCGTTGTTAGCGGATGAAGAGGACTGGATGCGGTTTAACCACTATATTGCCAGTATTGCCAGCCTGGATGGCTACCTGCTGGCGACCTCGCCGCGAGGCAATTGTTATGGTATCTGGCGTGAAGCAACAGGTGCGCTGGTGGATCTGCAGCCATTGACGGATGCATCCGGGGTGGCCGTCAGTCAGGGACAATGGCTGGTGGGATCCGGGGCGGGCAAAATTCTGACCCGCACACCACTCCAGCCCGGGCGTATCGATCAATCCGCAGTGATGTGGGACAACCACTGGAAATTGCTGTTCAGTTGAAACTTTGAAACAACGGCCTTTCGAAGATCTCGCTACCTTTATCACTATAAACAGGGAAAGCATCGAGTTATCGCTTGATTTTAAGCGGTAATTGCTTTGCTTTGCCATAATGATAGTGATGGTAGCGGAGAGCGCACATGACGAGGCTAGGTCGTATCGGGCTTCTTCTGGTAGCCAGCAGTGTTTCATACATGCTGCAAGCACAGGACGTGTCAATCACAGATCCTCAGTCTGAGATCCGTACAGACATCGAAGCGCCTGTTGCACCAGAAGCGCAAACAAGTGCTGTCGCTGAAGCCGCCCCTGTGGCCGAGGCAGCAGCTGTCGCGCCAACACCGGAGCAGATTCAGGCTCAGAAACAGGCGGAAGAACTCGCGTTGATCCGGCAAAAGTCACTGGCCTGGGTCAATGATGTGTCTGCTCAACTGCCGGACCTGCGGTATAAACAACAGCTTGCCCAGCTCTATCACGGTTTAGGATATGTGCCGCTCTGGCAAGATAGTTTCACCGTGACTGATTTTGAGCAGCAGTTGTGGCTACTGACGCTTGCAGAAACGACTCCGGATTTTAATCAGCGACTGAAACGCCTCAAACAGCTTAAGCAAAGCAACGACTGGCGGCAGTATGATCTGCTGGCGACAGACACCTTGCTGGCGTATCTCAGTTTCATTGAAAATGTCATGGATAACCGTACGCAGTGGCTGTTTAGCGAGGAAGTGCCAGCGCGCATGCCTGCGCCTTCGGATGAACGTCTGGCTGAGTTGATGGCTGTACTGGAGCGTGATCAGTTGAGTGCTTTTGTCGCATCGCTCAAACCGACCGGACGAAATTACAACCAGTTTCTGCAAGCCATCAACCGAATGGAAGCGATAGCGGAGAAGCCCTGGCCTGTGTTCAGTCAGCCCGGCATTATCCGTCTGGGCGCCTGGCTGAGAGATCCTGATGTTCTGATCAGTATGCTGGAACGTTTGGGAGATTTAACGGACTATCAGGCGGAGCAACTCAGAACCGCGGGCAAAAAACATTACAATATCGATCTGGCCGAGGCCGTGAAACACTTCCAGCAACGGCATGGACTAAAAGTGGACGGTGCAATCGGCCCGCAAACCCGTGCCTGGCTCGCAGTGACGCCCCAGGAACGCATCCGCCTGCTGGCACTTAATGCCCAGCGCAGCCGGGTGTGGACGTCTGATTTTCCTTCCCGGCTGGTGGTGAATATTCCTGATTTTGCGTTGAATTTGTGGCTGGATAATCGTATGGTATTTGATGCCAGAGTGATTGTCGGACAGCCCAAACGCCCAACGCCGATTATGAGTTCAAGCTTATCCTCGGTGGTCTTTAATCCTTACTGGAATGTCCCGAACTCCATTATGAGGAAAGATATTCTGCCGAAGGCCCGCTATGACAGCGGCTATCTCTATCGTCATCATTACGACGTGCTCCGCGGCTGGAACAGTAACGAAAAAATACCGATCAGCTCGATCAACTGGCGCTATGTCAATGCGAAAAATTTCCCGTATCGTCTGCGGCAAAAGCCAGGTGCCCATAACGCGCTGGGGCGCTTTAAATTCAATATTCCGAACAATCAGGCGATTTATCTTCACGATACACCGTCAAAAAGTCTGTTTAATAAAGACTTCAGAGCATTCAGCTCAGGCTGTATCCGTGTTCAGGGCGCGGATGAGATGGCAAAAGTGCTGCTCACCTATGCAGGGGTATCCGAACAGCGCTTTGATCAACTGGCCGGGCGCACTTCGACCCGAACTGTGGGTGTGAAACCGAAGATCCAAGTGTTCCTGATTTATCAGACAGCCTGGATTGACGGCGAAGGATTGGTGAATTATCGCAATGATGTGTATCAGTACGACGAGCAGGATAAAAATTCACCAGACTCTGAAAAATTTGCATCAATTTACAAAAATTAAATTCCTTGTGCGTCAATAACTAGTCAGTTTGTTGGCTTTTTTGGTGTCTGTTTTTTGACATTTGTGCGTTGACTCATCGAAAACACACGGCTATCGTGCAGTCGTTTACAGGCTTTTGCGCTTGTTTTTTGTGTTTTACAGTTGAGTTTTTCAGGATGTCAGAAGTAGATAATAAGCGTCGTCAGCTCCTGATCGCGAGCGGGCTGACTTTAGGCGCCTTTATGTTGCCAAAAATGGCGATTGCGAGCCCATACAGCGCGAAAAGTGCTCGTGAGCTGTACCTATGTAACATTCATACCAAAGAAGAATTGGAAACACGTTACTTTGACGGGAAGTTCTATCTGGACAAAGAGTTAAAGCGCATGAACCATATTTGCCGCGACTTTCGTCAGAATGAAGTGGCGCCAATGGACCGACGTCTGTTCGATGCGATTTCCCAGATCCGTGAAGAACTGAGCCATAAAGGCCAGGTTCGTATCATCTCTGGTTACCGTTCGCCCAAAACCAATCAAATGCTGCGCGGCTCCACCAAAGGCGTGGCAAAGAAAAGCTACCACATGACCGGTCAAGCCATTGATTTTAATCTGGAAGGTATTTCTTTGTCTCGTGTCCGCAGTGCAGCGCTGGATCTGAAGCTGGGTGGTGTGGGTTATTATCCTCGCAGCGGGTTTGTGCACATTGACACAGGTCCGGTGCGCCGCTGGTAAGCACAGTACGCAGAACAGCAGGGGTGTGGTATGCTGGCGCGGTTTTGGAACAGTTAGGACAAATGTATGAGTCTGCAGTTTGAAATCGTGCCAGTGACACCGTTTCAGCAGAATTGCTCAATTCTGTGGTGTGATCAAACGCTGGAAGGTGTGGTTGTTGATCCCGGTGGGGATATTGACCGTATCACAGCCCGTATTGCGTCGTTAGGCATCAGGGTGGTGAAGATCGTTCTGACGCATGGTCACTTGGATCATGTTGGCGGCACGGCACCTTTATCATCTCAGCTTGAGGTGCCTGTATGGGGACCGCATAAAGACGACGCGTTCTGGCTGAACTCGCTGCAGCAGCAGTGCCAGATGTTTGGTTTTCCGCCTGTGACTGCGTTTCAGCCTGACCGCTGGCTCGATGAGGGAGACGACATCCACTTCGGTGAACAGAGCCTGGCTGTGTACCATACGCCGGGTCATACACCGGGACATGTGATTCTGCACAGTAAAGAAGCCGGGCTGGCTGCGGTGGGGGATGTGCTGTTTCACGGCAGTATCGGCAGAACCGATTTCCCGCGTGGCGACCATGGCACTTTGATTGCTTCGATCAAAACCAAGTTATGGCCACTGGGCAATGATACGCGCTTTATTCCCGGTCACGGTCCAATGTCGACTTTTGGTGAAGAGCGCGCCAGTAACCCGCACGTTGCGGATGCGATGCCGCTCTGGTAATCCGCTTATCTGGCCTGAGCCAGAAAACGACGCGCCAGGCCGATGAAGTCATCGGCCGGCCTGTCGAGCAGATCTTCTGAAATAAAAAAATCATACCCCATCAACTCTCTGTTGTAGCGCATACGGTTTGCCAGCATCGCCAGCAATCCTTTGTTGATTTTTCCGTTTTCTCCCACATAGTGTTTGTCATCAAATAACATGTCTTCTATGTCGTGCGGCGGATTGTCTGCGCGTTTATACGCCATGATCATCAAACCCCGCTGTTCCATGAGTATCTGACTGGCGATACGGGGACAGATACTGTCCAGGAATTCATCGTAATGTTTGAGTCTGATGCCAATCCAGGGCAGGGGTTTGTGCCAGCCCTGAGTGCTGACCGACGCGCGCCCTATATCTGCGACATTCTGCCACCGGGTCAGCCAGCCGCCGTGCGGACTGTGGTACTGAAGATGCATGAAAGTGAGAGTGAAGGTAATGGGTGACTGCTGGTTCAGCTTTATGCCGATGAGCAGCACAGTCGTCATGGCGAGTAGCAAGAGCCCAACAGCGACGCCGTTAATGTCGGGAAAGGTAAAGACTGTCAGCCCCAGCGCGAATATCGCCAGCAGGCTTAACCAAATCAGATAAGCGCCGGGTTTGGGATGCGGCGACTGAATATAAACACTATTCAAAATAACTCCACAGGTGCATGAAGATTTCACCTTGATCAAGTATGGCAAATTGTTCAGGGATGTTACTCACTGGTTGCGATGAGCGATTTGGGTGTCAATTCATTGGCGACTGTTTATGCAAAGCGTAAGGGCTAGTTTGCATGAAACTCGCGATTTATTCTATTAAGTGCATGAAGTTGAAAAAGATAAAAATGAGATCTTGTCGCTTAAAATACGCAAAATATGGCTTTTATTGTGCTTAAAATAGCCGTTTGCTGGCATTCCTCTGACATCCTTGATATAACTCGCGCTACTTTTTTCCCGCTGGGCATCCAAACTGGCGACTGAAAGTAGTACAACGGAGTAGGAAGTTAATGAGAATCTCTCACAAACGTAAAGTACAGCTTAAACTGCAAAAACGCATCAAAGCGGCCACGGCAGTGACGCAAAAATCTGTCACCAAAGCAGCGGTGAAGCAGGCAGCCCCGGTAGCGGCAGCCAAGCCTCAGGTTGACGTGAAAAAATCAGAAGCGCCAGCGGGTAAAGCCGCAGTGACTGTCTCGCTGACCCCTAAGCAGCAGCAGGTACTGGGCATTGTGGCAAACAATGCTGAAGGCATTAACCCGAAAAGCATTGGCCTTGAAGCCGGTCAGGAAGACAGCAAAGCCGCTTCCTGGGCAACAGGTGCACTGAAAAAACTGGTTGAAGAAGGACTTGTCGAGCGAGTTCAGCTTGCTGGCAATAAAGTCGTATATAAAACGCTATAATTGTCCTTCCCCGTTCCTGAATGATCAGGAGCGGGTTACCTTTCTTGCCTTTTTCAATCATTTATCTCCCTTTTTTACGTATTTCCAGCCACACTCCTCATTCATGACTCATGGCCGATTTTATGGCGCATTTTCGTTTCAGTCTGACGAATTAGTCTGATTCTGCTATACCTATTGAAGAGGATCGGATTATTCACGGATGTAGGCACTCACAGACGAGGTAATATGACAATGATCAGTGCTCGAGAGTTTTCCGAATGGTTGCGTAACCGTTTTGCTGAGGACGAACAGGGTGTGTGTTTAACCCGGGAGGACATTAATCAGCTGACTGGCCGGCAAAGTTTCTCGCTGGGATTTGTGCATGACATTCACTATGAGCTGATGCAGTTTGATATGGCATTCGTTACAGATACATCGCGGGAAAACTTTTATCTGGTCCATATTTCCAAAAAGTCGTGGCGCGATCAGCTGGAACGACAGTATGAACGTGAGCTGTTTTGTAATGTGTTACCGCTGGATAAATCCGGTTGATTTGAAGCACAAATACAGCAAAGTGCAATAACGCATCATACAGAAAGTCAAAAGACAGCCAAAAGAAAGGGGCGCCTGGGCGCCCCTTTCTGTGCAGATAACTGAACCCGAAGGTTACAGGACAGCGGCAATGCCATTACATAGCGGCTGCATGTTATCTTTGGTCATACCCGCAACGCTGATCCGGCCAGAGCCGACGATATAAATCGCAAACTCTTCTTTCAGGCGCGCGACCTGCTCTTTATTCAGGCCAGAGAATGAGAACATGCCATTCTGACGTTCAATAAAGCTGAAGTCGGCGTCTACACCCAAATCTTTCAGGGTCTGCACAAACAGGGTACGCATTTCCTGAATACGGTCACGCATGTCTGCGACTTCCTGCTCCCACTCTGCACGCAGTTCGGCATTGTTCAGGATTTCAGTCACAATCGCTGCGCCGTGAGCGGGTGGGTTAGAGTAGATCACACGGGCAATGCTTTTCACCTGGCTGAATGACGTGCTGGCCACTTCAGCGGTTTTCGCCACCAGAGTGAAGGCACCCACGCGCTCGTTGTACAAGCCAAAGTTCTTGGAGAAAGAGCTGGCGATCAGCAGTTCACTGTTGTGCTCTGTAAAAATACGCAGACCCGCTGCATCTTCTTCAACGCCTTTGGCAAAGCCCTGATAAGCAAAGTCGAACATGGGCAGCAGGTTTTTCTCGGCACAGAATTTTGCGAGTGCCAGCCATTGATCGGCATCCGGGTCGATACCGGTCGGGTTATGGCAGCAACCGTGCAGCAATACCACATCACCCGCTTTGGCATTTGCCAGAGAGCTCAGCAGCGCATCAAAATCCATGCTCTTGGTTTCGGCATTGTAGTATGCATACTGTTCTGTCTGCAGGCCCGCAGCGCCAAAGACACCAAAGTGGTTGGCCCAGGTTGGGTTGCTGATCCACACAGTCACATCGCCCAGCTGGCGTTTAATGAATTCAGCCGCGACGCGCAGTGCACCGGTACCACCCGGCGCCTGAGCCGTTTGAGCACGCTTGTCAGCAATAATGGCAGCATCTTTGCCAAACAGCAGTTCCTGAACAGCCAGACCGTATTCTGCTGTGCCGGGAATGCTCAGATAAGATTTGGTGGTTTCTTTTTCCAGCAGGATAGCTTCAGCTTTTTTCACTGTCGCCAGAACCGGGGTATGGCCCGATTCATCTTTGTAGATGCCAACGCCCAGATTGATTTTCTCAGCGCGAGTGTCATTTTTGAATTCTTCAGTCAGTCCCAGGATAGGGTCTGCTGGTGCGGCAACGATTTTTTCAAACATTCGTGAATCATCCATGCTAGTCAGTGATACGGTCGACGTGCCTGGAAAGACCATCATTTTTCAATGGTCATGTGACTCTGATCGAAATTCTGCAGTCCTTCAAGGATCCGGCAGACAGAAATCCGGTCTGGCTTTTGACATTCCGGTGCGATCAGGCTCCCAAGCAAACAACCATTGTAAAAGAAAATGAAACACAAACATCATCTAATGGAAATTTTCATGTGAGGTTGATCACATTGCGAATTTGCAACTTTTCAAACACACACCTGGCCGTGCCGGGTTACACGGATTGGCATCGGCGATGGCGCTGATGGTCTTTGATAAATTCCATGAATGCCCGGTCAGCAATCGACAGATAGCCATTTTTTCGCCAGGCGATAGCCAGACTCAGTTGGACCGGTTGCTCAAAAGGCACGGCTGCCAGGCCGGATTCGTGCCGGGTGACCATTTCCAGTAACGCGGAGATGGCAAATTCCTGCCGGATGATACTCAGGATCATAGGTAACAGGTTCGTTTCAAATGCAATGTGCTGTTTGAGCTGGTGTGTCTGACAGACATGGTCGATATAGTCGCGATGAAAGTACCCTTGCTTGAACATCACCAGCTCCTGGCTGAAGAATTGTTCGAACGACACCGAGGACTGCCGGGCAAATTCGTGGTTCGGGCTGACGACAGCCACCATTTCAGACGTGAGTAACGGTTCAGCTTCAAGGCTGTCGGGGAGATCGGCACTTCGGATGACACCCAAATCCAGCTCTCCGTTCAGCAGCATCAGACGGATTGACTGGGTGCCGGCTTCGACCAGCGTTAGTTTGAGATTGGGGTAGCGGGATTTAAACCCCATCAGAATGTCGGGGAAAAAATACGACCCCAGCATACTGGGCACACCCAGCCGGACTTCACCTTTTTGTAATCCCTTCAGTTCCGCCATGGCGATCTTTGCATCATCCACCTGTTGCAAAATTAAGCGGGCATGCTGAATCAGTACTTCGCCTTCGTGCGTCAGCACGATCTGGCGATCACTGCGGTGAAATAAGGGCATCTCTAACTGTTGCTCGAATTTCTTAATTGCAATGCTTAAAGCCGGCTGGGCAATGTGCAGTTTTTCTGCGGCTTTCGTGAAACTGCCGTTCTCTGCAATGGTCATGAAATAAGTAAGCTGGCGAATGTCCATTGGCGGCCCTGACTATTAATAAAATATATGGAGTCGATATTTTTTATATATTTTCACTATTACAGGGAAATTGCTACTGTTCCAGCAACTCTTCATCGTCTGGTGGCTGTTTGTGATAGAAATCCATAGCTCTGCCTATCGCCGGGCCAGTTTTGCGCTGGCACTTGGCTCGTTTCTGGTGTTTTGTAATCTGTATCTCTTTCAGCCACTGCTGCCTGTGATGACAGAGGCTTTCTCCGTGAGTGCCACCAAAGTGAACTGGCTGCTGGCGGCCGGGACACTGGCGCTGGCACTGACACTGGTACCATGGGCTGTCAGCTCTGAAATGATTGGCCGGCGCAGGGTCATGCTGATCAGTCTGTTTTTATTGCCGGTTGTCGGTGTGCTCATGCTATTGGCTGAAAGCTTGTTGATATTGAGTCTTGCCCGGGCCCTGATGGGGGCCTCGCTGGCAGGGTTTGCTGCCGTTGCTGTGGCCTATATGGCTGAGGAGTTTTCGCCGAAAGCTTTGTCACTGGCGGTCGGCGGTTATATCAGTGCCAACTCACTGGGCGGTATTGCCGGGCGGCTGTTTGGCGGTTTTGCTTCTGATGCCTGGGGCTGGCAGGGGGCGGTGCTGGGGATGGCAATCTTCAGTTTGATTGGCGCTCTGGTGGTCGCCAGATTATTGCCGCAGCAGCAACATTTCACCCCGCAGCGCGGTCAGCTCAGGCATCACACAAAACACGTGATCCGGCATTTACAGCAACCGGTCTTGTGGATCCCGATGCTGATTGGCGGTATCAACTTTGCCTTGTTTGTGAATTTGTATTCCGTGATGGGGTTCAGACTGGTTTCACCGCCTTATTCCTTGCCGGTCAGCTGGGCATCTTTGATATTTCTGTGTTATTTGAGCGGCACGCTCACTGCAAAACTCAGTGGCAGCTGGAGTATCCGATATAAGCCGGTGAGCGGCATGATACTGGGGACAACAATCAGTGCATTGGGCATGTGGGTTGCCGCGCTGGATTCTGTGTCGGCCATGCTCAGCGGTTTGCTGCTCATCAGCTCCGGTGCATTTTTCACCCACTCCCTGGCGTATGCCTGGGTGAGCCAGAAAGCGAAAACAGGCAAAGCCACGGCAACCGCCCTTTACCTTGTGCATTATTATGTCGGCGGGAGCCTGGGCGGATTTTATCTGATCACCTGCTGGCAGCACTGGAGCTGGTATGGGGTGCTGGTGGGCGGCACTGTGTTGTATCTGGCACTGTATGCCTTGTGCTGGCGCCTTGGAAGAAAGCAGGCCACCGAGCCGGTCGCATCGGTGGCGGTCTGACACGAAATCGGTCAGTGTGCGCTAAGCCTCGCTGTTGGCTTCAACGACAGCTTCTAATGGCTTGCGTCTGTCACGGTACTGATAGCCGTAAGGATGGAAACGGTAGCAGTCGCGACCGGCATCTTTGCATTCGTATAATGCGCGGTCAGCTCGGTCTATCATGGTCATCAGGCTGTCGCCTGAGGTAAAAGTCGCAATGCCGATGCAGGCGGTGATCGACACATGGGTTTCTTCGATATCCGTCGGCAGTTTCAGTGAGCGGATATCGGCTAACATCCGGTCTGCAATTTTTTGCGCTGTTAAGGTATCGCAGCAGGGCAGGCAAAGAATAAATTCTTCGCCACCATAACGTCCGAACAGATCGGTTTTTCGCGAAGCCAGTTGCAGGTGATTGGCAAAGCCCCGCAGCACTTTGTCGCCAACGCCATGCCCCCAGGTATCATTGATGCGTTTGAACCGATCAATGTCAAACAGCAGCAGTGAAAAAGGCTGGCGTTTGGCCTGACAATTTTCCATCGCTTTCTGAGCTTGTTGCAGCAACATGCGCCGGTTGTAAATACCGGTGAGCGGATCCAGTGTGGCCTGACGGTACAAACGCATCAACATGTAAAGCTTGGATAGTTGCGACCAGATGACGACGATTGCCAGCACATTCTGTAACCAGTAGTTGGCCAGTGTTTCCGGCATCAGGACTGTACCTGTCTGTAAATCGACGGTGATTTCGGTGACCGCGGTGAAGGCCAGCAGGCACAGACTTTCCTTTAGCGTAATCGGCAGAATCGTTAAAATAGCGACATGTAAAATCGGCAGCAGTGTATAGCCGTATTCAAAACCGCTGTACACTTTGGGAAAACCCAGTACCCAGATGCAATAGATGTAAAACAGGTTCAGTCCCAGCACCAAGAGTGTCATGCACCATTGTGACTGACGTAAGGTGGTGTGCGTCTCGTTGACTTTGGCAATACCGATTAAAAATAAAGCCAGAACTAAACGGGCGCTGGCGATGCGGGTATCTTCTCCTGTTTTCAGGTAAAAAAAATCAAAAGGTATCCATGCAATGATCAGTACTGCCCAGACAATACAGAGCAGAGAAATTCGGCTGCGCAGGTATCCGCTTCGCGTATTCTGGAAGCTTTGGGTGTGCGCTTTGGCACTCCACAGATCCGGAATATAGAGCTTGAGCGCATGGCACAGCAGCCTATGGTAGTGGTTATCAGTCGATATCATCTTTGCTTCCAGCTCATCTGACATCTGTTTTGTGAGAAAAAACAGACGGTAAACGCCTTTATTTTTATAATCGAACAATTATTCTACAAGATGGGTGGCAAAACCGTGATCTTGGTTCACATAATGCATGTGAAACCAGGTTAATTGTCGGAAATTTTGAGCAATGGATGTTTTTAGTACTGTTCTGATATAATTTCGGGCGTTTTCCTCTGTCTTTTGTAGCCTTCATGAATATGACCTATACCACTTTGCTCATCTCTGCGCTGTTGGGCGCGCAGATCATTCTGACACTGGTTCTGACTAAAGGTGAGATTTGCCCTGGTCAGCGGGGCCGTGTCCATAAGATGCTCCCCGTACTAATGCTGGGCTGGCTAATTGCGTGTATCAACCAGCCGATAGCACTCTTGCCTCTTCTGGGGTTAGCTGGGTTCACTTTCCAGGTAAAAACCGGAAAGACGCGGGATCAGGGCCCGTTGATGCTGTTGTACGCATCGTGCGCGATGGCGTTTCTGAGCTGGCTGTTGGCACTGTCTTTGTTGTCCTGGTTAGAGAAGGGGCAGAGCCTGGTCGCCGTGGCGATGTTTGGCGCTGCACTTGCGCACTTGTTGCTGACCCAGTCACGCACACGTTTGCAGGCTTTTCACCGGATCTTACCGGCGGCTGGCCTGGTGAGTGCCATCCTGAGCGTGTTGTTGTTTTCAGGTCAGCTCTATTCAGTGCCTCAGGCGCAGGTGGAAAGCCAGTTGCTGATGATTTGTGGCGCTCTGTTATTGCTGATTACCGCACAGGTGGTATGGGCGGGCCATATTGTATTGGCGCGACCTGTTAAAGTCTGGCAATTATCCGGTGTGCTTTTCTTGCTGTCTGCCTCAGCAGCGTGTCAGCTTGCAGTGATCTGACTGGTCGAAGGGCGGGTTGAGCGTCTATGCTAACAACAGAAGGGCTGTTTTAACTCTGTCTGATGTTCAAGCGGCAGTCGCCGGAGGAGGGAGAAGTGGAAATCAGTAACTTGCTGAACATGGACGCGAATATTGTACTTGGCATCGTCAATGAAAGGCTGCGCCTGGAATGCGATACCATTGATGATCTCTCCAGCCGCTATGAGCTGGATAAGGATCAGCTCAGAGAAAAAATGGAATCTCTGGGCTATCGTTATGATCCCATTTCCAATCAGTTTAAATAAACACAGGGCACCCGTATCGGTGCCCTTCGTTTTTCAGGTGTCTTTTGTTTGGGCTTCAGGCCGCTTTAATGCCTTCAAGGTGGGTCTGGCACTGTTGCCGGGCTGTCGCAAAAAAAGCCTGAAGGTAATGGCGTTCTTTTTCTGATGCACGGATCGCCGCATACAGTCGTCGCCACAAACCCTGTCCCAGTGGTTTACTGGCGATTAATCCCTGGCGTGCGAAATCATGAATCGCCCAGTTGGGCAGCGCTGCGACGCCCAAACCAGCCGACACCATTTGTACCAGCATCAGGGTGTTATCGGCTTGCTTCCAGACTTTCGGTTCAATGCCGGCAGGCTGCAGAAAATGTTTCACCACATCCAAGCGATTTTTTTGCACCGGATAGGTCAGCATGGTCTGGCTGGCGAGATCAGCCGGTTTAATGGTGCTCAGTTCGGCAAGCGGAGACTGTGGTGACACCACAAGGCGCATCTCAAAATCGAACAGAGGTTCATAGTGTACCTCCGCACGCGGGTTGATATCGGAGGTGATCACCAGGTCCAGTTCCCCGGCAGCCAGAGCCGGTATCGGCTCAAAACTGAAACCGGATGAAAAGTCCAGGCTCACTGCCGGCCAGTTTATCTGGTACTCCTTCAGTGCAGGCATCAGCCATTGAAAGCAGGAGTGACACTCAATTGCCATATGCAGCCGGCCTTTGGCGTCTTCTTTTAAATTGGCCAGTTCATGTTCGGCGCGTGCGATACGGGGCATCAAATCATCAGCCAGTTTCAGCAGGATGTCGCCTTCCGCGGTGAATCTGACCGGACGGGTTTTGCGTAAAAACAGCGGCGCGCCAATCCGTTGCTCAAGATCTTTAATCTGGTGAGATAACGCCGACTGGGTCAGACAAAGCGTCGTCGCCGTTGCCGTCAGGGAGCCTGTGTCTCTCAGTACCGCTAATGTGCGAAGGTGCTTTATTTCAATCATGTTCACTCAGTCCCTGACGTTATCTGCTGCTCAGAGTACTGGTTATCGAGAGAAGTGTAAACATCCAGACGTCTATAATCGATTACATTCAGGGGTTATGAGTGTCGCATAGTGATCTTGTCTCTGTTATCTGAAACCAAATTGGTAAATAGACGGCACCTGACTGAAAATAGGGTTAAAACCCGCTGTGCTTACATGATTGAAGGGAATTTGATGAAGCGACAACGTCTTACATTGATTGGCTTACTCTTGTCAGCCGGGTTGCTCTTGTCGATAGTCATGTTGTTTTTTTTCTCTCACCTGGAGACACGCCGCATTCAGCAGGAATTTGAATCGGATGTTACAGAAGCCTCACACGCTTTTATCCAGGCGATGAACAGTCATTTTGAAGCGCTGTATACCCTGCAACTGAATCTGGACACGCATGGGATTCCGGACGCCCAAGGTTTCACGGCACTGACAGATAAAATTCTGGCCCGTTTTCCGGCGATTACGGCTCTGGAGTGGATTCCCGAAGTCGCACAGGCCGATCGTGCCAGCTTGGAGCAACGGGCGAATGCGTGGCTGCCCGGCTATGTGATTACCGAACAGGTCGCATCCGGTGAGCGTGTCACGGCCAGCGAGCGTGCGATTTATTATCCGGTTTACTATGTCGAGCCTGTCACCGGAAACGAAGCCGTCATCGGCTATGATCTGGGGTCGCATTCACTGCGTTTTGAGGCGATTCAGCGCGCCAGAGATACCGGCCAGCTGCAACTGACTGTCCCGCTACAGATCCAGCGCAATGATGTGGTTGCTCAGGGTATCCTCAGCCTGTTGCCCGTGTATGAATTCCCTGAACCGATGTCGGAGACTGAACGGCAGGACAGCCTGCTGGGTTTTGTGGCTGGGGTGTTTAATCCTGCACAGATTTTTCTCTCCTCACCTGGCTTAACTCAGGTCAAACCCTTTGCACTGACACTGATTGATACACAGGCCCCCCAGTCAAACAAGCTGGTATTTAGTCTGGTCCCTGTGTCGGATACCGGGCCGGTTAGCCAGCAAAAGCATTACCACTACAGCCAGAAAGCGCTGACTCAGGAGGCGATCGCCCGCGAGTATGCGCCTGATTATCGCTACGTTCATCAGGTCCTGAGCAAAGGCGGGCGACGCTGGGTGATTGAAGCCACACCGATGCAGGATTATATCCGTCAGCATCAGTCATCCACACCCTGGTGGGTGTTCTGGGGCGTGAACGCATTTTTTGCCGTCGCCGCTTTGGTCTGTTTTTTTGTGTTCCAGCGGGGTCAGCACTATCTGGATAATCTGAA
Source organism: Photobacterium sp. TLY01 (assembly GCF_021432065.1). Taxonomy (NCBI): domain Bacteria; kingdom Pseudomonadati; phylum Pseudomonadota; class Gammaproteobacteria; order Vibrionales; family Vibrionaceae; genus Photobacterium; species Photobacterium sp. TLY01. The sequence goes on along the minus strand of NZ_CP090364.1, from coordinate 1,900,520 downwards.
TCAGCAACATGACAGATTGCTGGCTGTGAACGAAAAACTGGAACGCATGAGCCTGATCGACCCGCTGACAGGAATCGCGAACCAGCGGGCGTTTGAAGAAAGCCTCGACAAAGCAGTCAGAATTGCACGGCGGGAGAAATCCCCACTGGTGGTGGTGCTGATCCAAATTGATGACTATGCGGATTTTGTCCGTCAGTGTCCGCAGGACATGTATGAGTCCAGCCTCAGGATGCTGGCTAATGAACTGGGCAGAACATTGAAACGTCCTGCCGATATGGTGGCACGGCTTGATGATGACAGGTTTGCTGCTGTTTTGCCGAATACCAACAATGGCGAAGTCGTTGCCCGGCTTTTACGTGCCGCTGCGGAGCGCCTGAACCTGGCCAACAGTGACATGAGTGCCAACCCTTATCTGACGGTCTCTGTGGGCGCGATAACTGTTTTTGACCTTCAGGGATTTACCGCTGAAGCTTTGTTTCATCAAACAGAAGCTTTGCTGTATCAGGCACAGCAGGAAGGACTGAATAAGGTAAGCGCGGAGGTTCGTCAGCAACAAGCATCAACTGAACAGGCGCTCAGTTGATGCTGTCAGACAGAATGGTGCGGATTACATGGGTTGGGTGGCGGTGAAAGTCAGAGTATGCTGATTATTACTGAGCGTCAGCGTATTGCCTTTGACTTCGGCTTTGCTCCACTGGCTTAAAGTATCACTCATCACACGTTCCAGTTTCATCGCATCATCCGGGCAGGCCATCATGGTCATGCCCATTTTTTCAATGCGGAACTGGCCGTCTTTCAGCTCGGCAGAACCGAAATAGCGGTTACAGCCGGAATGCCCATGTGCCATGGTGTTATTTTCAAATCCCAGAGTCGGTACGGCGCCCCTGCTCGGGATAGTGACGGCCTGATTGTCGATCTTGGACAGTTCCCACTCATATTGTGTCAGATCAGCAGAAGTGTCAGCCGTTGTGTTGCCACCGGTTCCGGCGCAGGCAGATAACAGCAGGGCAGTGCCCATGGCAGTCAGCAGGTGTTTTTTCATTGTATTTCCCCAAATGGATTCGAAGATTTTTGACTCACGATAAGACAAAAAATTCCGTAAACCGTGTTTTTTTAGTGTAGAAGCATTTCGACAGCTTGTTTATGTGTCGTTCTTTTCCGGGCTGACCATGTGTAAATGCACATCCTGCTGTGGGAATGGAATAGAAACGCCTTCTTTGTCGAACCGCAGTTTGACTTCACGCGTCACGTCCCAGTACACATCCCAGTAGTCGTCCGTTTTCACCCAGGGGCGGACAATAAAGTCCACCGAAGAAGTATTCAGCGTATGGACTTTGATGGTTTTTTCCGGGGTGCGCAGCACAGCCGGATGGTTATCAATGATGTCATGTAAAATGGCTTCGGCTTGCTCAATGCTGTCTTTATAGCCGATCCCAAACACCATATCGACACGGCGAACACGCTCATGGGTGACATTCTTGATGGTATCTCCCCAGATTTTACTGTTCGGCACGATGATGATCTGATTATCAAAGGTACGGATAGTAGTGTTGACCAGGCTCATGTGGCTGACTTTTCCGGACACGCCGCCGGCTTCGACAAAATCACCGACGTCAAAAGGACGGTAAATCAGCAGCATCATCCCTGAAGCAAAATTGGACAGGGTATCTTGCAAAGCAAAACCGATAATCACACCGGCCACACCGAAACCTGTCAGTATCGGCGCCAGATTCAGCCCAACCTGTGACAGGGCAATTAACAGCCCGAGGAAAAAGACCGCTTTACCTGACATCGAAATGAAGAAGTCCTGCATCAGCTGCGACATCTTGAGATTGGGGGAAGCCACAGCGCGTTTCACCACTTTTCGTGTCAGGTTTTTTAACAGCCGGAACAGTAACAGGACCAGGGCGAAGATAAACACCTTGAACAACACCTGCGGCGTATTATCAATCAGCCAGGTTTTCAGACTTTCGGCCCAGGCAGAAACAATCGAGTAGATCACCTGAGGATTCAGGATGTCATTGGTGAGATCACCCGTCACTTCAAACTGCTGTTTTTTATAGTTCGAGGTATCGATCTGTGCCTGATCACCGAGGCTGATCAAGTAGTTCAGGCGGTCAATATCACTCGCCAGTTTGCGCTGTGCCAGAATGTGCATCAGCTGGAGTGTGGCTTTCTCACTCTCTGACGCTTCTTTGAGCTGCTTGGCCAGCACTTTTTCCTGCTGGTTATTGTATTCCAGTGAGGCAGAAACAAACTCTAACCGGTTGGCGATGGCTTTTGCCAGCTTGGCTTTTTTCTGATCTGTATTGTGACCCAGCAGTTCCATCCACTGATAGTTTTCCCACTGCTCGCCCAGCATCTGAACAGACAGCATACGATCTTCGTTCAACTGTTTGAGCTTGAGTAACTGCTCTTCCTGCGAGGCTTTGTCCAGCGCTTTTTCATCTGCCTGAATTTTACTGTTCAGATAGCTGGCCGTATTGTCGGTATAGCGTTCCTGCCGCTTCACGTAATCGAGCAAGGTGGCGGCTGTCCCTTCAGGCGGCTCGTTGATGAATTCTCCGATCCGGTCCCGCAATTCATTATTTTTATTCAGGACTTGCATGCGAAGGACATCGCGTGTGGTACCGGTTCGGTCCTGGCCGGCCTGATACAGTTCCATGACTTCCTGATTTAACTGCGACAGTTCATCAAGCGGAGAGGCGGGTGTTTCCGTCTGAGCTAACACATTGAAGCTGTAGGTTAGCAACGTCATCAAGAGTAAAAGCTTGCGCATAGTAGAGCGGTATTCCGGTTCAGGGAGATAAAAACAGCACATCGCGGCAATCATGAGTGCCGCGATGAGAATGAATGCAGTGATTATAACATGCGAATTCTAGCCGGTGGCTTCAGAGTAAGTCCTGTTGGCAGAGGAATTGATGATGATCAAATTGCCAGCACCAGTCGGGTGTCCACACTTCCTGATTTAGAATGACCAGCATCGGTCGGTGAATTTGATGCAGCATATACCAGAGGGCGGGGTAGTGACGTTGGTCGCAGATCAGGGCGTCGCATCCTGAAGCCGCAAGGGTGTCAGCCAGCAGTTGCTGGTGGCTCACTTGCGAATAGGTAAAGGCCATCAGGTTTTGTAAGCGGCAATAGGCGGCATACTGCTGCGTCATGATGCGCGAGGATTGCAGAATACCTGTGAGTTTAGGGTGAGCATCCATTGCTGCAAGCTTGTTAATCCAGGATTTAGCATGTGAAATTTCATGATTCTTTTGCATCATCTCACCTGTCTGACCTTGGTCTGAATATCCGGCGTCAATAGAATTAATCAGTGTTCATTTAAGTGTAAGTCCGGTTGTTGTGTGAAATGTCAGAAATGGGTAAAAAAAGCACAAAAAAAAGCCCCCGATCCGGGGGCAAATACTTACCATCGCTTTTATTATCTGTCGTTTCGGGGATCTGCTGTTTCGGGGGACAGGCCGGTTTTCACGGCCTGCGAAACAGTCTGGGCTCCGGGCTTAGCCGAAGTCACCGTTGACATAGCCGCGAGTACGGTCATCACGCGGATTGTTAAAGAGTGCAAATGTATCGTCATGTTCGACCAGCTCACCCATCAGGAAGAAAGCGGTCCGGTCTGAAATACGGCGCGCCTGCTGCATCGAGTGAGTGACGATCACGATCGTGAAGTCTTTTTTCAGGGACTCCATCAGGTCTTCAATTTTCTTGGTTGCGATCGGATCCAGTGCAGAAGTGGGTTCATCCATCAGAATGACCTCTGGCTCCATGGCGATGGTGCGGGCGATACACAGACGTTGCTGCTGACCACCAGACAAACCGAAGGCGTGCGATTTCAGGCGATCTTTCACCTCATCCCACAGCGCTGCGCCGCGCAGCGATTGCTCGACCACTTCATCCAGACGTTTTTTGTCGGTTACTCCCTGAGCACGCAAGCCGTAAGCCACGTTCTCGTAAATGCTCATCGGGAATGGGTTGGGCTTCTGGAACACCATGCCTACTTTAATGCGCAGTCTGGAAACATCGATGTTGCCGTAGACGTCTTCACCGTCCATCGACAGCTTGCCCTTGATCTTCACCCCTTCAATCAGGTCATTCATGCGGTTCAGGCAGCGCAGCAGTGTGGATTTACCACAGCCGGACGGGCCAATCAGTGCAGTCACCTGGCGGTTTGGAATTGGCAGATTAATCTTTTTCAGTGCCTGGTTGTCGCCGTAAAACAGGTCCAGATTTTCAATGTTAAATTTGTTCATGATGTATTTCCCCGAAATCAGTAAGTCGCAGTGTTAAAGCGTTTCGCAAGCAGTTTGGTGCACAAGTTGATGATCAGAACAACCACAATCAGAATGGTGGCAGTGGCGTAAGCCTGATGCCATTCATGAATGGTGTAGAGTTCCTGCGTCAGCTTGTACAGGTGCACGGTGAGCGTCCGCCCGGAGTCCATCAGACTTTCCGGGAGACGGGCCACCATGCCTGCTGTCATGAACACGGGTGCTGATTCACCAATGACACGACCTACACTGAGGATGATAGAAGTCACGATGCCTGGCATTGCACTTGGCAAGATCAGACGCCAGATAGTGTAAATTTTTGATGCGCCCAGTCCGTATGAACCTTCACGATACGTTTGCGGCACCGCCATCAGGGCTTCTTCTGTGGTGCGGATGATCACCGGCAGGATCAGAATGCTCAGGGTCAGGGCACCAGACAGGATCGAGAACCCAAAGCCAAGCACAACCACAAAGAAGGTCATCCCGAACAGGCCGTAAATAATCGACGGAATACCGGCCAGCGACTCAGTACAGAAGCGGATGACTTTGACCAGGCGGCTGCCGACTTTGGCATACTCTGTCAAATAAATCGCGGTCATGATCCCCATGGGCGCAGCCACCAGAATCGACGCCAGCACCATGTAGAGCGTGGCAACGATCATCGGCCAGATACCGGATTCTTCACCCAGCGTTGTGTAGTTGCTGGAAATGAATGTCCAGTCGACGTAGGCCAGGCCATTGCTCAGGATGTACCAGACCACCCACAGCAGAAAACCGACTGTGACTGTGGCGGAGGTCCAGATCACCCCCAGATAGATTTTGTCTTTGAGTTGTTGTCTGGCAGGGTTACTCGCCTGCAGATGTGTGGTTGTTGATAGCGTCATTGTGATTACCTCGCGCGCTCACGGTTCAGGTAGAGCAGGGCAGCATTCAGCATCATGATGAACACCAGCAGCACAATACCTGTGGCATACAGGGCGCTGGCGTGAATACCGGTGGCGTACGACATTTCAATCGCGATATTGGCAGTCAGGGTACGTGCTGAATCCAGCAGGCCTTCAGGCATCGCCGGGGAGTTCCCCATGACCATGATGATGGCCATGGTTTCCCCTAAGGCGCGTGCAATCCCCAGAATGACGCCTGTCATAATCCCGGAACGGGCAGCCGGGACCAGTAGTTTGAAGATGGTGAACATGTGCGACGCACCCAGCGCCAGTGAGCCTTCTTTATAGCTGCGCGGTACGGCACGAATCGAGGTTTCCGACACAGTAATCACCGTCGGCAGAATCATGACCGCCAGAACGATGATACCGGCCAGCACCGTGTTTCCTGCCGGCACATTGAATACGTTCTGGATCAGCGGCACGATAATCACCAGACCGAAGAAACCGTAAACCACGGAAGGAATCCCCGCCAGCAGTTCGACCATGGGACGAATGATGTCGGCCAGACGTTTGGGGGCCACTTCAGCGATAAAGATCGCGGTCATCACACCAACGGGCACACCTAAAATGACAGCACCTGCGGTCGAAACCACAGAGGCAACAATCATCGGAAAGATACCGAACAGTGCCGGTGGCAGCCATTCATCACCCAGAACGATGCCGGCAACGCCGGCCTCTTCGAAAGCCGCAAAGCCTTCACGGAAAATGAAATAGCCAATGGTGATCAGCGACAGAATGCCGATAACAGCACTCGCCAGAAAAAGGTATTTAAAAAAGAGTTCGCGCCAGTCAATTTTGTTTGCAGCAGCAAGCTGAGATTTCTTCTGCGCGCTTTCTATATTATTCGCGATGGTCATTTTGCATTACTCCAGACACTGAACCAAAAACTTCAGGTACTGAGAAATCGAAATATCCGGCCTGAATACCAGGCCGGAAAAGGCACTGCAGATTAGTGAGTTGAAATCAAACCTTGCTCAGAAACGATTTTTTGTGCGTCAGCTGTTTTCATCCAGTTCAGGAATTCCAGTGCTTCTTTAGAAGGGCGGCCGTCTTTATAGACCACCAGGAATGGACGCTGTACGCCGTAATCACCCGCTTTGATGGCTTCCACAGATGGTTCATGGCCTTCAATAGACAGTGCTTTCACAGAGTCGTCCACTGAGCTCAGCGAAATGTAACCAATCGAGAATGGGTTGCTGGCAACCATGGTTTTCAGCTGACCGTTACCGCTCGCCACCTGTGCACGCTGAGAAATCGCAGAAACGGATTTACCGTTCACTTTACGCTTCAGAGACATGATGTCTTCGAAAGCACCACGTGTACCAGAAGCGGTATCGCGGGTCGCTACAACGATAGGCTTGTCTTCACCACCAACTTGTTTCCAGTTCGTGATTTCGCCTTTATAGATTTGAGAAACCTGCTCTTTGCTCAGGTCTTTGACTGGGTTGGAATTGTGAACAACAACGGCGATACCGTCGCGGGCAATCACAACTTCCTGAATGTCTGATGCTTTCTCAGACGATTTCAGATCACGGGAACTCATGCCCAAATCAGAAGAACCGTCGTGTGCTGCACGGATACCGGCAGAAGAACCCGGGCCCTGAACTTCAACCACAACATCGTGTGTTTTTGCGTAAGTTTCGCCGAATACTTCCATCAGTGGCGTTACAGAAGAAGAGCCAACAACAGAAATTGTTTCAGCCGCCATAGCCGGGTTAAACATCATTGAGCCAGCCAGTGTGATAGCACCGATAACCTTTGCTTTCATTTTTCCATATCCTTTCGAATTTGGCGGAATTGCCAATCAGTTGTTTAACGAACGAGGCACAGGTTAGGAGAGTTTTATGACAGGTTTGTTGCAGTTTATTGAACACTCTATGAAGATGAAACTAAGTGGCTGATATACATCAAAAATCGTGGCGAATATGAAATCTAAGATTGATCAAAGGCCTTCAAAGATACGCCTTAGGTATTGATCATGCCTGAATGCACAATGAATTCTGGAAGGCATTTCTCAATAAAGCTTCGGGCCTGTCATCTCGGAACGGAGAGTCAGAAATTCTGGTGTCACCTTTTTTTACACAGAATGACGTAAAGGGTTCTGGGCATGCTGGTCTGAAAAAAACGTAAAATGACCCGAAAAATCCCTATACAGGTTTGTTAGCGTTATCGCTTTGATTTATTGGGACTATATCCCGGTTTGTCCGGCTTTCTGGATTGCACTGTCTTTGGATCAGACTGCGATGGCACAGAACTTGATGCACTTTTTCCGAACACAATAACGACAATAAAGTTGGGTTGGGGGTGTGCAATGAAACCTGTGACAAAAATAACGATGTTCAGTCTGGCGCTGCTGGCAAGTGCCCATGTCAACGCCGCATTAGTCACTGTGGAGTTTGGCGCCTTTACCGGTTCCTGGGTGAACGCCGTGGCAGATTCAGGCAGTGGGCAGCCCGTGACGATCGGCAATACTTCGGATAACCCGATGTTGCGCTGGGGGTTGCCATCGCCGTCTTCGGGTCCGCAGAGCGGTTATGACTTTTCGTCTGTCAACAGCTTCGACACCACCTTTGATACGGATACCGGCACCAGCGATGATTTTCAGTTGGGCACCTTTACCCATCTAAATAATGTCATTCTGAGTACAGGTGCCAGCCTGCAAAGTGTCGACTTGCAGTTGAATACAACCGTGACTATCGATGGCGGTACCCCGATAGATGTGCAGTTTGTGTTTAACTTTACCCATAACGAGACCAGCAACAGCGCGGATCCCTGCGCAAACGGGGAAGCGAATGGCGTTGGGGTGAACGTGAACGGTTGTGCCGACATTATTACGGTTTCCACCTCGCAGTTCACTGATGTCACAACGGTCAACGGCATCAAATATACGTTGAATATTCAGGGGTTTCTGGTTGACGGCGTCTTTGCCGATAGGTTTGAAACCGTGGAGCAAAGCACGAATCAGGCCTTCATTCAGGCCAATATTTCAGCCCTGACTGAGGTGCCTGTCCCCGAACCAGCCAGCGTAGCCATCCTGGGCACCATGCTGGCTGGTCTCGGTATGATTCGCAGAAGAAAGCGTCGGAACACCTGAGACTGCATTGATCCGAGCCGCACAGAAAGCCGCATGCCTGCGGCTTTTATGTCTCCGTTGCATAAGTTTAATTATTCAGGGCATGAAATTCATTAAGGGGTTTTTGGGTTGACTTGCAAGTCAAAATTAAATTTATTCGTAATATTTATGCAAAAATTTGAGCTTGAGTGACATTCTGTCATTCCCTTGTGGCATTTATTTGCCTTTATTTTTCTTTTTGTGAATAGTGAGGACAAAATTACATCAAATCGTTGTTGGGGCGCGTCAATGCAGCTTAGTCATTTATCAATCCGCAATAAAATTCTGGTTTTAGGTGGTGCAGTTTCACTGATGTTCGTGATTGCAATGTTATTCATTAAATCAGCCAATGACCGCATTGGCAGTAATTTCAGTGAGTTTTACCAGCATAACTACAAAGTCTCGCAATTGATCAGCCAGATTCGCCAGGCGCAGGCCGATATTATCGGAAACGTGCGGGGCTTGCAGGTTGTGTATCTGCTGGGTTTGTATGAGCAAGTACCCGAATTTAATGCGATTGTTGATAAAAACAGTGCGATCACCCCAGACCTGGTGAAAGAGCTGAAGCAAGACTATAGCGGTGATCCTCAACTGCTGGCCGACTTTGAGCAGAAGCTGTCTGTTTATCAGGCGAATACCCATCAGTTTGTGTCGGATATGGAATCGGCACCCAATCATCAGGCACCTTACCCTGTATTCAGAGCCTTTGTAGACAGTTATGAAGCCCTGAACCTGCAGTTCGATAAGATTCAGCAGGCCAGCGCTGAGATGGCAATCCAGGCCAATCAGGACACCTTGCAGTCGATTAAAACCGCTAATACTGTTTTTTACGTCTCCATTATTCTGGCGGTGCTGATTGCGTTTGGATTGAGTCACTGGATTGCGCGGGGTCTGGTTGGCGGTATCAGCCGGGTGAAGGCCACGGCCGAAGCTCTGGCCAGCGGTCATCTGGATGTACTGTCCAATGTGAAAGGGACAGACGAAGTGGCCCAGCTGAGCAGCGCCATTGACAGCACGGTCAACCGTCTGAACAGTACCGTTGAAGGCATCGTGCGTTCCAGTACCCTGGTGACTGAAAACAGCCGCATTCTGCAGGATGCCAACAACAATATTCAGGTTGCGGCAGGAGAGGTATCAGAGCACACCATTCAGGCCGTGACGGCGATTGAAGAGCTTTCAACCACCAGCAAGAGTATTGCGGTCAATACCTCAGATTCAGCCAGAGCATCGGATCAGATGATGGAACTGGCGGAAAGAGGCATTGAATCTTCTGAGCACACCCAGTCTGTGGTTCAGCGGTTGGTTGCCACTTTGCAAGATACCTCGGGGGTGGTGAACGAGTTGCAGGGTGAATCCCGTAAAATTGAGAGTATTCTGGAAGTGATTCGCGGAATTGCCGAACAGACAAATCTGCTGGCGTTGAACGCAGCGATTGAAGCGGCCCGTGCTGGTGAGCAGGGGCGTGGTTTTGCGGTTGTAGCGGATGAAGTGCGCGGGCTGGCACAGCGCTCACAAACCTCGGTGAATGAAATTGAGCAGATGCTGTCCCAGCTACAGCAAGCCTGCAGCAGTGCGGTCGATATGATGGCAGACAGCACCACAGAGGCCGATCAGGCCGAAGCCCGGATGTCGGAAACCAATCAGCTCCTGGCTGACATCATGAGTATGATCAATCAGGTCAATGAGCAGACGCAGCAGATTGCGACGGCAGCAGAAGAGCAGAGCGCGGTTGCCGCCGATATCAGCCAGAATATTCATACGGTCCAGGCGCTGTCGGACAAGACCTCATCCATTGCCTCGGAAACCGTACAATGCAGCGATGACATGCACCGTGTCAGTCAGGAAGTGGTTGAGCAGGTCAGCTTTTTTCAGGTCGCTAACGCGAGTGCAGGTTACAGTATCAAGGCCAGCTGAAGAAGCGGAGATAACGCAAAGAAAAAACGCAACGTCTTGAAAGCAGATAAAATAAGAAACCCGCCAATACCATTATTGGCGGGTTTTTTCGTGCAATGTAAGACCTAAAGGCCTCTTTATAGTAGTGTCAGCGGCTGGCTTTTTCTGTCTTAATGCTGAGATCTGGGTTCGGGTTAACACGATTGAATATCTGCATCAACACACTAGGTCGTCTTGATTGCGTATTCGCCGATTGTGTACTAGTCAACGAGCGACTTCATCTACCAGATACAATATCGACTGATAAGGCACGCCACTGTGGTGCGAGAGGCCGATTTCGCAGGTACGGCTGTTGCTGAAACCACGCCGGCAGTCCGGCGGAACCTGATCTTTCAAGGGTTCCAGCGAGGCTGCATTCAGTTCAGGCACGCTGAACCCTTTATCGCCCGCCCAGCCACAGCACTGAATGTGCTCGGGTACAATCACTGTGCTGGCACAGGCTTTGGCCAGTTCCAGCATGTCATTTTCAAGCCCCATCTTGCGGCTGCTGCAGGTGACATGCAGCATGACCGTTTCATGCAGACGTTTCAGCTCCAGATAGGGCAGCAGATAATGCAGCACCAGTCCTACGGGCTCGACAATATTCATCAGCCGGCTGAAACTTTCCACGCTGCGTTTAGCGCAGGGGCTGGCATCAATCAGAATCGGGTATTTACCCTGTTCGCTGGCTTGCCAGAGTGCTTCTTCCAGCTGCTGGCTTTTCTGCGCGGCAGGCTCGGTCATCCCCTTGCTGTCGTAGGGCATCCCACAACAGAGATCGTTGGGCGCCTGAGGGATAACAACATCAAACCCGGCTTTTGTGATGAGTGACAGTGTCACCTCGGTCAGCGGGCGCTGATCGGGGTTATCTGGCTGCTGACCCATCGTACGACTGGCACAGGTGGGCAGGTACACCACTTTTTTCTCGCCGTGGGCCTGACTGTTGCCGCTTTCCGTTAATTGATGGTGATTGATTGTCGGCAACTCGGGCAGCCATTGCGGTGTGCGATTGTGACTCCAGCGTCTGGCCGTGTCGCTGAGCGCTGTCATTCTGTGCTCACCAAGCAGAGACTGTGCAGACTGCGCCATACCCAGCCCGGTTTTTATTAAGCGGGTTGTGGTAGCAAAATGATCGGCGGTCCAGCGCGCAATCGGCAAAAAGCGCTGATATTTGTCGGTACGCAGTTTTTTGATGAGATCCCCTGTGTTAATCCCCACCGGACAGCGTTCTGCACACAGCCCGGTGGCCGCACAGGTGTCGATTCCCTGATACTGGAAAACAGTGTCCAGTGCTTTTGCACCGGCTGTGTCACCATTGCGACGGCGGTGTTGCAGCTCGCGGTATAACACAATGCGCTGACGCGGGGATAAGGACAGGGTCCGCGACGGACAAACAGGCTCACAAAATCCGCATTCTATACAGCGATCCACCAGATCGTCGGCCGCAGGCATGGGTTTCAGGTGTCGCAGGTGGGCGTGCGGATCGTCATTGATGATCACGCCCGGATTCAGCAGCCCTTGCGGATCGAACAGCCGCTTGATGCGCTGCATCAGCTGGTAGCCGGCTTTGCCCCATTCCAGCTCGACGTAAGGTGCCATATTGCGGCCGGTGCCATGCTCGGCTTTCAGCGAACCCTGATACTTGACGGCCACCAACTCGGCGACAGCATCCATAAAAGCGCCGTAGCGGTCGATCTCACTCTGCGCGTCAAACCCCTGGGTGAACACAAAGTGCAAATTACCTTCCAGCGCATGGCCGAAAATAATGGCTTCGTCATAACGAAACTGCGCAAACAGAGCCTGTAAATCACGAACACCTTGAGCCAGATCCGCAACAGGAAAAGCCACATCTTCAATGATGACTGTGGTGCCGGTTTCTCGTACCGCGCCCACCGCGGGGAACATGCCTTTGCGGATCGCCCACAGGGTATTGACAGTGGCCGGCTCAGAGGTGAAAGGGACAGACGCAATGACGGCAAACGCAGACAAACTGGCCATGATGGTCTCGCACTGGCTGAGCAGTTCGTCGTGGGTACTTGCCCGGCTTTCAACCAGTAAGGCAGCGGCTTCCAGATCCAGATGAGCGATAAATTCGGGCATGCCCGCTTTATCGGCAACAGAGCGCATGGCGCGGCCGTCCATCATTTCGACGGCGGAAACCGGTGTGGTTGCCAGTATGGACGTGGCTTCACTCGCTTGTTCAATCGTGCTGAAGACCAGCAAACTTGATGCCTTGTGCGGGTGTTCGATAACCGTCTTATAAGTGATGTCGGCAATAAAACCCAGCGTACCTTCTGAGCCGATCATCAGATGCTCCAGAATATCTATCGGATCACTGAAATCGGTCAGCGCATTCAGTGCGTAACCTGTGGTGTTTTTGAGCCGGTATTTATGCTGGATTTTATCTTTCAGTGCCGGGTTGGTGTCGACCTCTTTCCTGAGTTCTGTCAAATCGCTGAGCAATGAGGCATGGCTGCGGCGGAATGCGGCTTTACTGGCTTCATCGCGGGTGTTCAGGACCGTGCCGTCGGTCAGGATCACTGTCATGCCATCGACGGTGCGATAAGAGTTCTGCGCTGTACCGCAGCACATACCGCTGGCATTGTTGGCCGCGATCCCGCCAATTTTACAGGTATTGATGGAAGCGGGATCCGGTCCGATCTTACGTCCGTAAGGGGCCAGATAGCGGTTCGCATCCGCGCCGATTACACCCGGTTGCAGGGTAATTTTCAGCCCGTTGTCTTCAATGATATGCCCTCGCCACTGATCACTCAGAGTGATCAGGACCGAATCCGAGACCGCCTGTCCCGACAGGCTGGTGCCTGCTGCGCGATAGGTGTAGGGAATGTTTAGCTCGGCACAGGCGCGAATCACCGCAATGACTTCATGCTGACTGTGCAGGCGAAGCACGATTTTTGGGAGCAGGCGGTAAAAGCTGGCATCGGTGCCATAGGCAAGGCGTCTGGCTTCGTCTGTAATGATTTGTCCGGCATCAAGGAAGGTGCTGAGTTGCTGGATCAGCTGTTGATAGTTGTCAGTCATCGTTGCCCTTGCTCGTAGGCGAAAAAGTGGAGTCGTCTGATTCTTCTATTGATGAATCATGAGGATACTTTGAGTGTAGCGCGTCACAGTGAACAGACTTTGCGCTTGATCTCAGCTTTAACTGCGCAGGGACCGTTCTGTTTGAAGGGTGTGAACCCCATCGCTTTCCTGATTATCAAAAGAGAAAAACTATAAATTTGTGATCTGACTCTATACTTGAGTGTAACTGACCCTGGTCACCTGCAAAATTTACCTGACAGCCTCCAAGCCAAGGGAGCGAGCATGAACTGGTATTTGTACGCACTCAGAAAGTACGCGGTCTTCACAGGCCGTGCGCAGCGACAAGAGTACTGGTATTTCTTTTTGATCAACCTGGTCATCACGCTGGCGCTGGGTATTGTAGATAATCTGCTCAATACACCGGGTACAGGGGAAGGAACAGGATTACTGGGCGGTGTGTACTCGCTGGCAGTATTGATCCCTTCTGTTGCGGTCGGGGTCAGGCGCCTGCATGATATTGGCAAGTCTGGCTGGTGGATGTTGCTGAGCCTGATTCCGGTCATCGGCTTTGTTGTCCTGCTCTTTTTCTTCGCCAGAGCGGGACAGCCCGGCACCAATGAACATGGCCCGAATCCGAAAGATGAGACGGGCATGGGGCATATGGCGATGTAAGTATCAGCCGGACATGCCTGGTAACATTCTGCAGGTTTCCCTGAGGCGATTTCGTGGTATTTTCCTATTGTTTTTATCTGAATACGGCTGACACCTAAGTCAGCGGTATCAGCGTTTTACGGGTCAGGCTTCGGGACAGACAATCGATCATGCAGCATTTTTTCCGACGACAATCCTTAGCACACTGGGCGTTACTGTTAACCGTCTGGGTGGTGTTCGTGTGTCTGTCGAAAAACACGGCTGTGCTGACGCTTTGCCCGAATCAATCGGTTGAAGTCGTGCAAATCCTTTCTTTGAGTGACTTGGCTGAACATGAAGCAACGGCAGATTCCTCTGAATGCGATTTATCGGAACAGCTGCTGCAGCTGAAGTTTCAGCAGCTTGATACGCTCTTCCTGATCCCCATTTTGTTACTGACGCTGATGCTGGCCGGTCTGTTCGGTACAGGCTGCCTGTCTCCGCCCCCGTCCCGCGATCCGAAAGTCCCCAAAAGGCGTATTCACCTGACACTGTGTATTTTCCGGGAATGACACACAGGCGACCTGGCGTGATGCCAAAAAAGTCTGTGTATTTATTACTTAGGAAAAACAATGCAAAAAAATCAAAGATTGACCATCAAATGGCTGGCAAGCAGCGGGCTATGGATGTGCCTGTTGTGGATGTCTGTTGCCCAGGCATCAGTTGTCACTACGGGCTGGCTGAGCGACCCTCATCATCCGCCGGTTGAAACACGTTTTGTGTTAACCGGGCAGACAGATGCTGCGAATGGCACTGTGGCTGGCTATCTGGAAGTGCGCTTGCAACCGGGCTGGAAAACCTACTGGCGCTCTCCCGGAGAAGGGGGCGTGGCACCCAGCATCAACTGGCAGGATTCAGCGAATATTGCTGAGCTGGACTGGCAGTGGCCTGTGCCGCAAAGGTATGACGTACTCGGTGTGGAAACCATCGGCTATGCTGAGGATGTCATTTTTCCGATGACCATCAAGACGGAAGATTTTTCTCAGCCAGTGATTTTGCTGGCGACTCTGAGTCTGTCTTCGTGCTCGACGGTCTGTGTGATCACCGATTATCCGATTGATTTGTCCTTTATTCCATCCAAGCTGACCCCTTCAGAGCCTGACATGCGCCGCTATGCGCAAGCGTTGAGCACTGTGCCGCAAGCCTCTTCGCTGGCAGTGATCGAGTCTGCGATCTGGGATGCGGACCAAAGCACACTGCAACTGGTGTTGAGCAATGCACAAGGCTGGGACAAGCCTGATCTGTTCATTGATGGCGATTCTGATGCGGTCAGAGACAGCCATTTCTCGCGTCCGGACATCAGCATAGCGGGGGAAACCCTGACGGCGCAGATAGGCGTGTCGAGCTGGTTCGGTCAGCCGGATCTCGCCCAGCAAGCGCTCACGGTCACCGTGACAGACAATGCGGTGCTGTCTGAGCACAGTGTCCAGGTGCAAAGCGGCATCATGAGCGCTCAGACAGGTCATGGTTTGCTGGTGATGTTCGGCCTGGCACTGCTGGGCGGGCTGATCCTCAATATCATGCCGTGCGTGCTGCCGGTGCTGGGGATGAAACTCTCGACTGTGCTGACAGCAGAAAAGCAGGAAAAGCGACAAATCCGACTGCAGTTTCTGGCCTCGGCCGGCGGGATCATCAGCGCATTCTGGCTGATTGCACTGGCACTGGTGGCGCTGAAGCTGTCTGGTCAGGCTATCGGCTGGGGGATCCAGTTCCAGAGCGGGGCCTTCCTTGCCGTGATGGTCCTGGTGACCTTCATGTTTGGTGCCAATATGCTGGGGTTGTTCACCATCAGCCTGCCGTCGGGTATCAATACCTGGCTCGGCACCAAAGGCGGCAAAGGCTATGCCGGGCACTATGCGCAAGGCATGTTTGCTACTTTCCTTGCCACGCCCTGTTCCGCGCCGTTTCTCGGTACGGCGGTCGCTTTTGCACTGGCGGGCAGTGTGGGCAATCTGGCTGTGATCTTTACCGGTCTGGGGCTGGGCATGGCACTGCCCTGGATGGCGATTGCCTTGTTCCCGTTCATGGTGCGATGGTTACCCAAGCCGGGTGCCTGGATGGGCAAAATGAAAGTCCTGTTCGGGCTCATGATGCTGGCGACAACACTATGGCTGCTGACGCTGCTGGCACCACACTGGCCTGTCTGGTTACTCTGGCTGGCGGGGATTGCGGGTATGAGCCTGATTGTGTGGCGTTCGGTCAAGGTGTTTGGCGGCAGGCCAGTGGGCGTACTGAGCAGCGTGTTTTTACTGTTCAGCGCTGCGGCCCTGCTCACCGCCAGTCTGACCGCGGCTAAGTGGGCGACACCTTTGCCGCCGGAGCCAAGCTGGCAGCCGCTGAATGTTGCTGATATCAGTCAGCAGGTGGCCGAGGGCAACACCGTATTTGTCGATGTAACCGCAGACTGGTGCATCACCTGTAAAGCCAACAAGGTTCGCGTTCTGCTGCAGCAACCGGTTTATGACGCCATTCAGCAGCCCGGTCTGGTGCGAATGCAGGGAGACTGGACCATTCCGAATGATGCCGTGACTGCCTATTTGCAGGCCAATGGCCGGTTTGGCGTGCCATTTAATATTGTTTACGGTCCGGGTGCGCCTCAGGGGATTGCGTTACCTGTGATTTACACCAGCGAGGATGTGATGCTTGCCATTCAACAGGCTCAGGGAGGATAAACCAGTGAGTGAACAGAACGAAAAACGCCCGGGGAAATGGCAAAAGTGGCTGAAAGAAATCCTCTTTTTTACTGTGCTGCTGACAGTCGTTTCCGTCGGAGTCGATCTCTGGCGGAGCCAGTCCGTGCCAGATGACGCGCCTTTTACCCTGCAAGCGCTGGATATACAGGGTGAGCCGGTTGATATCGCGGCGCTCAGTCAAGCGCAGCCTGTGGTGGTGTATTTTTGGGCCACCTGGTGCGGCGTGTGCCGCTTTGTCACCCCGAGTGTCAATTGGCTGAGTCAGTATTATCCAACCGTGGGTATTTCTCTGACCTCCGGTACTGATCAAAAGCTGCAGCAGTATTTTGCCCATAAAGGGCTGGATTTTCAGAATGTGAATGATGAAAAAAATGTGCTGGGCCGGGAATGGGGTGTGGCGTTTACGCCAACCGTGTTCATTGTCCGTGATGGCAAGGTCACTTTTATCACCAGTGGCATCACCACACCACCGGGCTTACTGGCAAGGATCTGGCTGAGCTGAGACTTGGGTTCAACTGAGGTGCATCGATTTGAAAGCCTGTCTGCCGCTTCGGTCGGCAGGCTTTTTGCTATCGGGACACATCCTGCCGACGGCTGAGATCTCTGGCTAAAATCAGCGCCAGCCCAATGATCTGCAGAAATAGCGCGAGATTTCTTAACCCGGAGATGTGTGTCATCAGTTGGGTGTGCTTCTCTGCCATTGAGAGATTATCGATATAGAGCTGATTGATCTTTTCTCTGTACCCTTCCTGCTCGGTATTGAAGGCAGCCATGAGTCCTGGCAGTTTGTCTGTTGCCAGACCGGACAATGCTGCATTGTGCAATGGTGCCAGCTGATCCTGTATTTCTTGCTCAACCGGTACGGGAAGAGGCGCGTTGTTTAACTCACTGATTGAGACTAAGTTCAGCACCAGTTCCCGTTTTCTTTCAATCCCTTCAATCTGTTGCCAGGTCAGGCTGATGAGCTTTTCATTGTTGTTTTGCTGTTGGACGAGTTGATTCGCATCGACTGTTGCACCATCGATATAAACGTTGGTCATCAGCGCCGAAACGATATTGAGCAACAGCCCTGTGGCGACGAGTATCCAGGTAGGCACTGACCATTTGCGCATTGATTGAAATCCGGTAGCTACACTCTCTTTAGTATGACCAGACGGACGCCGCAGTTGTTGCAAGGATAAGAAAGTGCAGAAAAAGGCCCAAGTGCCTGTGGGGTGTGATTGATCTTTTTTGCCACAGGTATCATTTTTTTATGAGAGAAAGCCCACCCGTATTGACCTTCCCCTAAGGGAAAGCTTTAGGGTGTAGCCGTTCAGACATTTATAGGCTGGTTATGCGTCGGAAATCGCACCGGACAATCTGGTTAACCTTCTTGACCTCACTGGTACTCATCGTATCGAGTGTGGTCAATAGCACGCCTTTCATGACCTTCAGTATGTTGAGTGACAGCATGGTCACGGCTGAACCTCATTGTGCCGGTATGTCTCACACGGCTGACACGGAACACGCCGAACACAGCGCGCAGCAGCCATCTGGTTGCGATCATGAGATGACCATGGCTCACAGCTGTTGTACCGCAACTTGTAGTACAGCTTTTGTGCTGCCCGTTCAGTATCAACCTTTTCCTCTGAAGAGCCAGTTTGCTTTAAGACCCGCAGAGAGCGTTGTTTCTGTGGTGTACACGGCTCAGTCTCTTTACCGTCCTCCAATCGCCTGAATCCATTCTTCGCAAGTTGTCTCGCCGTGAATCGACGGTGAGTATCGTTTTTCTGCCGTTTTTCGGCAGCAAACAGAATGGATCATACGGTGAAAAAACAGTTGTATGCTTTGGCGCTGAGTCTCAGTGCCGTCTGGCTGTCCCCGGCATGGCAGGCTACGGCCTGGGCCGCAGACACACTTGTCGTTTCTGCCCGGAAGGACACGCTACAATCATTGATCGCGCTGGCTTTACGCAATGACGCCAGTCAGGCACAGCTCGCTGCGCAGTCCAGTGCGTTACGTGAAACGGCGGTTGCCAGTGCCACTCAAATGGATCCCAAACTGAAAGTCGGTGTCGGTGGCTTGCCAGTAGACAGCTTTCAGTTTGACGAGGATCCCATGACCAATATTTCAGTCGGGCTGATGCAGCAGTTCGAGCGCGGAGACACGCTCGAACTGCTGGCCAGAAAAGCGCGTCAGCAAGCCGAAGGCGTGGACTGGCAAATTCAGGCCCGGCAAAGGGAAGTCGCCAACAGCATCACCCAATTGTGGCTTGAATTGGGCTATCAGCAATATGCCGAACGTGTGTTCAGGGAAAATCAGCGCCTGATGTCAGAAATGGCTGGGTTTATCCGGACCAATTATGCGATTGGCAAAAGTGAAACTCAGGACTTACTTCAGGCGCAGCTTCAGGTAAGCCGGCTGGACGATAAGCTTCAGGCCAGCCGACAGACCCAGCGTAAATTGATCTCGCAGATGTCTGAATGGCTGGGAGCGGAGTGGTTGTCGGCGAATGCTTCACTGGCTGCCAGTTATCAGCTCGACGGGGCAGCGTTAGATGCTGTGCTGAAGTCGCACGATGGCACGCGTCAGTTTTACCCGTTGCTGGTTCAGCACCCGATGGTGGCAATGACGGACGCGGCGATCTTAGCCAGCCAGACCCAGGCTGATATCGCGGGCGAAGCCTATCAGCCTCAGTTTGCGGTCGAAGTCATGTATGGCTATCGGCAGGCCAATAACATGCGGGGTGAACCGGCTTCGGATCTGCTCAGTGCTTATCTGACGGTGGATCTTCCGCTGTTTACGGACAACCGGCAGGACAGAAACCGCGCCGCTGCGCACTATCAGGTGGGTGCGGCCAAATCTCAGAAAGATTTACTCCTTGCGCAGATGAACGCCCGGGTCAATGCCTTGCTGGCCGACAGACAGAGCCTGGCCGAGCGGCTGGCACGTTATCAGAACAGTTTACTGCCACAGGCGAAAGAAAGGACTCAGGCCGTGGAACGTGGCTATCAAAATAACACCGCGCAATTCAGTGATGTGATCAATGCCGCCAGCGATGAACTGGCACTGGAGCTGGAGCGGGCACGTTTAACGGTCGATCTCAGCCTGACCAGCAGCAATCTGGCGTTTTTGCTGGGCGGAGAGGCTTTACAGTCCATCGCCCCGTCATTGCTCAAGCCAGCGCCACGCCACTGACAGATCAAGGAGAATCATCATGAAAACAATCACAATCACGTTAATGGCGTTGTTGGTGGGTAGTGCAATGGGCTATGTCGGTAGTCAATACCTCAGCGGTCATGCGCAGTCAGCCAGCAGCAGCGATTCCTCAGAGAATAAAGTGAAAGCCCCGTTGTACTGGGTGGCACCAATGGACCCGAACTACCGGCGGGATCAGCCGGGAAAGTCGCCGATGGGGATGGATTTGATCCCGGTTTATGAAGAAGACCAAGGCGGTGCGAAGAGTAAACCGGGCACGGTTCGTATTGATCCGGCGGTGGAGAATAACCTCGGCGTGAAAACAGCCGCTGTGTCTGTTCAGCCACTGACGCCCAGAATTGAAACTGTCGGTTATGTCGCTTTTGATGAAAGGCACTTGTGGCAAATCAACGTGCGGGTCAGCGGTTGGGTGGAGAACCTCTACATCAATGCGGTGGGTGAGCAGGTCAAGCAAGGGGATGTGCTGTTCACCCTGTATTCGCCGGAACTGGTTAAAGCGCAGGAAGAGCTTTTGAATGCATACCGCACCAAACGCGATGGCCTGCTCAAAGGCGCCTATGAGCGTTTGCTGACGTTAGGGGTTGATAAGGCACAAATTCAGGCCATCGCCAGAAGTGGTAAAGCACTGCAGACTGTGAAAGTGAAGGCGCCGGCGGACGGGGTGATCGCCAGCCTGGATGTCCGTGAAGGGGCGTATCTGTCACCGGCGCAGTCAGTGATCAGTGCCGGGCCGCTGAATACTGTCTGGGTCGATGCCGAGGTGTTTGAACGCCAGGCACATTGGATTACGGCAGGCAGCCAAGCCACCATGACGCTGGACGCTCTGCCGGGTAAAACGTGGCAGGGGCAGGTGGATTATGTGTACCCCATTCTTGACCCAGCCACCCGCACTTTGCGGATGCGGTTGAATTTCAGCAATGCAGGGGGCGAGCTCAAACCCAATATGTTCGCCAATATTGTGCTGGAGCCTGAGACAGACAAAGCGGTGATGACGATTCCGGCCTCTGCGGTGATTCGATCCGGCGGGATGACGCGCGTGGTGCTGTCTGAAGGTGAGGGGAAATACCGTTCTGCACGTATAGCGGTGGGACGTCAGGCGGCAGAATACATTGAAGTTCTGCAAGGGTTAAGCTTGCAGGATCGCGTTGTGACCTCGGCTCACTTCTTGCTGGATTCAGAATCCAGCCAGTCGGCCGACTTGGCCCGGATTAACGGGATTGAGCCTGAACAGGCCACCGTCTGGGCGACCGGTGAAATTACCGAGGTGATGGCTGATCACCAGATGCTGACGATCAATCATCAGCCGGTACCTGAATGGGACTGGCCGGGCATGGTGATGAATTTCACCCTGGCAGACCGTCTGGAAATGGCCCCGCTGCAAGCAGGACAGACACTAAAGTTCGAAATTGCCAAGTTAGAATCCGGCCAGTATCAGGTGGTGGATTACAAGGTGCAGGATCAGGCTGCCGCCCGGGATATCTGGGTACAAGGCGAGATTACCATGCTAATGGCAGAGTTCGGCATGATCACCCTGTCTCACGCAGCGGTGCCCGAATGGCAATGGCAGCCGGGCGAAATGAACTTCACTGTGGATGACAGTATCGATCTGTCTGCGTTTACCGAAGGACAGACCGTCCGCTTTCTGATTGCACGCAACGGCAGCGATTACACCCTGAAGCAACTGGATGCGGCCGGGGGTGAGCAATGATAGCTGCCATTATTCGCTGGTCACTGCACAACCGGTTTCTGGTGCTGATCGCAGCCCTGTTCCTGACACTGGCGGGCCTGTACAGCGTCAAAAATACCCCGGTCGATGCACTGCCGGATTTATCCGATGTGCAGGTGATCATCAAAACCAGCTACCCGGGACAGGCACCGCAGGTGGTTGAAGATCAGGTGACTTATCCTCTGACCACCGCCATGCTGGCTGTGCCGGGTGCTGACACGGTTCGCGGCTATTCCTTCTTTGGTGATTCGTACGTTTATATCATTTTCAACGATGGTACCGACATGTACTGGGCACGTTCGCGGGTGCTGGAATACCTCAGCCAGGTTGCGCCTAAGTTGCCGGCAAATGCAAAACCGACTCTGGGCCCGGACGCGACCGGCGTGGGCTGGGTGTACAGCTATGTGCTGCAGGATAAAACCGGCCAGCACGATCTTGCTGAGCTGCGCAGTCTGCAGGACTGGTTTCTGAAGTATGAACTGCAAACCGTCAACGGCGTGTCAGAAGTGGCCACAGTCGGCGGCATGGTCAAGCAGTACCAGGTACAGATTGATCCAGCCAAGCTGCGCGCTTACGGTTTAACGCTCCAGCAGGTCAATAGCGCCATTCAGCGGGGCAATCAGGAAGTCGGTGCGTCGGTTATCGAAGTGGCTGAAGCTGAGCACATGGTCAGAACAAGTGGTTACCTGACCGGCGTTGACGATCTCAAAGCGTTGCCATTGAAAACCACAGCCAAGGGTACGCCCTTGCTGTTGGGAGATATCGCCGATATCAATATTGGCCCGCAGATGCGACGCGGTATTTCAGAGCTGAACGGTGAAGGGGAAGCGGTCGGTGGTGTGATTGTGATGCGCTATGGCGAGAATGCCAGTCAGGTCATTGATGCGGTGAAAGCCAAGCTGGCAGCACTGCAGCGCAGCATGCCGGATGGTGTTGAGATCGTGCCCACTTATGACCGTTCCACCCTGATTAACGCCGCAGTTGAGAATTTGTGGCAGAAACTGGCGGAAGAATTCATCGTGGTTGCGATTGTCTGCGCCATCTTTCTGTTTCATCTTCGCTCATCTCTGGTGATTGCGATCAGTTTGCCGGTCGGTATTTTAGCGGCCTTTGTTGTGATGCACTGGCAGGGGATCAACGCCAATATCATGTCGCTTGGCGGGATTGCGATTGCCATTGGGGCGATGGTCGATGGCGCGATTGTGATGATTGAAAATGTCCACAAGCACATCGAGCGCACACCACTGACCGATCAGAACCGCTGGCAGGTAATCGGCAAAGCGGCCGAAGAAGTCGGGGCGCCTTTGTTTTTCTCGTTGCTGATTATTACCCTGAGCTTTGTACCTGTGTTCGCGTTGGAAGGACAGGAAGGCAAGATGTTCTCGCCGCTGGCCTACACCAAAACCTATGCGATGGCCGCCGCCGCCGGACTGGCGATTACGCTGGTGCCGGTTCTAATGGGTTACTTTATTCGCGGTAAGGTGTTGCCGGAGCACAAAAACCCGGCCAACCGTGGGCTGGTGGCTTTGTATCGGCCGTTGCTGAATCTCAGCCTGAGTTATCCTAAAACCGTGATTGTAGTGGCGCTGGCACTGCTGGCATCAGCCTACTATCCAGCCTCCAGAATGGGCAGTGAGTTCATTCCGCCGCTGGATGAGGGAGATCTGATGTACATGCCAACTACCTATCCGGGTATTTCAATTGGCAAGGCAAGGGAGTTGCTACAGCAAACCAACAAGCTGATCAAAACCGTACCGGAAGTGGCAACCGTGTGGGGCAAGATTGGCCGGGCGGAAACCGCGACCGATCCGGCGCCGCTGACCATGATAGAAACCGTGATTCAACTCAAACCACGTGATCAGTGGCGTGAAGGTGTGACAACGGAGTCACTGCGGAAAACCTTCGACGATCTGGTGCAGTTTCCCGGCCTGACCAATGCCTGGGTAATGCCGATAAAAACCCGCATCGATATGTTGGCGACCGGGATTAAAACCCCAATCGGGATCAAGATTGCCGGGCCGGATCTGAAAGTGATTGAGAAGGTAGGCGCGCAGATTGAGCCGATTCTCAACGCGATTCCGGGCACGGCGTCGGTTTATGCCGAGCGGGTTGCCGGCGGGCGCTATGTCACCATTGATATCAAGCGCCGACAGGCGGCGCGTTACGGCTTGAATATCCAGGACGTTCAGCAGGTGATTGCTTCTGCCATTGGCGGCATGAATGTTGGTGAAACCATTGAGGGGCTGGAGCGTTACCCGATCAATGTCCGCTACCCACAGGATTACCGGGATTCTGTGGTGAAACTGCAGAATCTGCCCCTGGTCACGCCCAGCGGCGCACGAATTGCCCTCGCCGATGTGGCCGATATCCGCTATGAAGACGGCCCGCCGATGATCAAAACAGAAAATGCGCGTCCCAACGGCTGGGTGTTTGTGGATATTGAAAATCGCGATCTGGGCTCGTATGTGGCCGAAGCCAGAGACCGGGTTGCAAGAGAATTGTCTTTGCCGGCGGGTTATTCACTGACCTGGTCCGGGCAGTATGAATACATGGAGCGGGCAAAAGCCAAACTGAGTTTGGTCACGCCTGTCACGCTGATGATCATTATGCTGCTGCTGTATTTCAGCTTCCGTCGGGTAGGGGAAGTGCTGGTCATCATGGCCACGCTGCCGCTGGCGATGGTCGGCGGCGTCTGGCTGATGTATCTGCTGCAATACAACTTCTCGATTGCAGTCGGCGTCGGGTTTATCGCATTGGCAGGCGTGGCAGTAGAGATTGGCGTCATCATGCTGGTGTACCTCAATCAGGCCTGGCACGGGCGTAAATTACAGGCAGAAGAGCAGCAAAATCACTTGCAGGCACAGGATCTCACCGACGCCATCCGGGAAGGGGCCGGGCTGCGTGTCCGCCCTGTGATGATGACAGTCATCACCGTCATCATCGGCTTAATTCCCATCATGTATGGCTCGGGGACTGGCTCGGAAGTCATGCAGCGGATTGCCGCGCCCATGATTGGCGGCATGGCGTCTGCCTTGCTCCTTACCTTGCTGGTGTTACCAGCCATTTTCAAGCTCTGGAAGCAACGCGAAGTTGCGCCCAATCGTTAATTCTCTGGCCTTTCTCCCGCCTGGCGGGAGAAGGACCCAACGTCAACACATCCGAATTATTTTGCTGAACAGAAAGGAAATACAGATGAAAAAAACAGTACTCGCACTCATCATGGCACTGGCCTCGACGACTGTCCTTGCCGACGAAATGGATCATGGCTCAATGGGCCACGGTTCGATGGATCATTCAAAAATGGACCACAGTAAAATGGATCATTCGGGGATGAGTATGGATGGTATGAACATGGCAGGCATGTCTGCCGTCGGCATGCCCGCCAAAGGCGCCAAACCCGACAAAGTGGTTCACGTGATGTTGTCAGACGACATGAAGATCCGCTTCAAGAAAGAGGTGCAGATCGAAGCGAACGATGTGGTGCAGTTTGTGGTGATGAACACGGGCAAAATCGACCACGAGTTCTCCATCGGTTCAATGGAAGAGCAACTGAAACACAGGGAAATGATGCGCAACATGACATCGGGCCATGACCACGACAGCGGCTCGACCGTGACGGTGAAACCGGGTAAAGCCAAAACCCTGCTTTGGCACTTTCACGGTGAACCCGATGTTGAGCTCGCCTGCAATATCCCCGGCCATGCCGAAGCCGGTATGGTGAAGAGCATCATGGTGCAGTAATTCAACTCTATCAACAGCTTGAACGCTACCTACTCAAGGAGGCTTTGCCTCCTTTTTTCTCGTCGCAGAACCTGTCCCAACGCACAGATATGCAATCAAAACCTCATCAAAGCGTGAAACAGCGGCCATATCTGAATATCATGCCAAAGCGTCAAATTTCCATCATGCGATTCACTTCAATGTGAAGGGCGGTAGCGTGTCTGATGAAGAACAGATCTGAGACGATAGAATATCGCTTTATTATTTCGAATCACTTGTCGCTGATTGGCGATACAACGAACATGAATGATGAAATCATATGTGAATCAGTTACATAGAAGTTGATACAAAAGCGAGATAGACGACCTGATGTCGTTGAATAAAATGTTAGGCGAACACAATTGAATAGGTGGAAATAGTGAAAACACAATATTACACAGCTACAAGCCTTGATGGATTTCTCGCTACTGAAGAAGACTCTCTTGATTGGCTTTTTCCTCTTGGAGATATTAATAGCTCTAGCTATCCAGAGTTCATTTCCGAAGTTGGAGCCTTGGCTATGGGGTCATCAACTTATGAATGGATGGTACGTAATGCAGACCAGGTCGCTAAAGAGACTGGTTCTCCATGGCCTTACAACAAACCTGCCTGGGTGTTCTCTAGTCGCAAGCTACCAATGATTGATGGCGCAGATATTCATTTTTCAAATGGAGATGTACGTAAAGCGCACGAAGCAATGAAGGTTGCTGCCAAAGATAAAAATATTTGGATCGTCGGCGGCGGTGACTTGGCTGGCCAGTTCTATGACGCGGGCTTGTTGGACGAGCTAATTATTCAAGTTGGTTCCGCCACTCTTGCTAAAGGTAAGCCACTTTTTCCGCGTCGTGTTTTAAGCCCTACGCTCTGTCTAATATCCGTTCAGCAAATGGGGGTAGGGATGGCCGAGCTACGATATGAGGTAAATAAAAGTAGTGAGCATGAGTCCGCCTAACAATGCGCTGCAGGCCGCGGCTGAGCGCGGCGTTATGCGAAATAAAAACTGAGCAAGAAAAATGACTAAGAAAGCTGAAAAAGAGTTTACCCAGTACCATAAAGATGGCTCGATTTGGGCTAAAGGACAGGTGATAGGTAATACTCCAGTTGGGTATTGGGAGTGGTTTCGTAAGGACGGCACCAAAATGAGATCTGGAACCTATCGAGACGGTATCCAGATCGGAGAATGGACCACATACGATAAATCTGGCGCAGTCTATAAAGTCACAGATATGAAAGATGGAAAAAAGAACGGGCAAAAGGCTACCGTTGATCTCGCGCAATGATCGCGCTACCACAATCACATAGCAAGCGGCAGCAGACGACGCGAAAACAGCCACGCGACAGGGACGGTTTACCCGCCTATGGGTAAGCAGTCCCTGTGCCGGGCGTTATGCGCCGAGCCAATTTTACGCTCATAGTTTGGAGTTACTTGATGGAAGCTAATAATTTTGTAGTAGTGTCCCAAATGCTTATCCACCGTTCTGTTCCTGATTGTTTTGAAGCGTTCATAAATCCGGAAATCACTACGAAGTTTTGGTTCACAAAAAGCAGTGGGCGACTCGAGCTCGGCAAGAAAATACGCTGGGATTGGGAAATGTTTGGCGTAGGAGATTCTCTCACAGTGAAAGAGCTAGAGGAAAACCGTCGCATATTGGTTGAGTGGGACTCAGATCCGACCACTGTTGAGTGGAGTTTCGAGACTATCGGAGATGGTGCCACGTTAGTCAAAATATCTAACTGGGGATTTCCCGGAATCTGCGACAATGTATTGCCAAAAGCGGTTGATGCTAAAGGTGGTTATATAATGGTTCTTGCTGGACTCAAAGCGTGGCTTGAGCATGGCATCGAACTCAATTTGGTTCGAGACCAATTTCCAAATGGGTGCCCAACATAAAATATGCGCATAACAATGCAAGGCAGGCCGACGGCTTTTCCGTTCCTTGTTTTGCGGCCAAACGCTACGCTACCGTAAAACAATCCACTACAAAGCCGCAGCTGCTTGCGGCGTTATACGCGTTGTGGATTTTCAATGTAAATTGTTCTGTTTTCCTCTTCGGCTCTAAGTGTGTGTTGTTAGATTTCTTCGCTTCTAAAGCGGGGTAAATTGAAGCTATAGGGAATTACAAGGACAGACACGCTAAAGAGTAATCTTCTGACGTTTTTTTTCTTCTTGTGTCTGTCCAAGTGCTTTGCTATCTGAGACATCTCAGGTTTCCATTCCTGTGATGATAGGATGGATGCTGGCAAACGGCTCAAGGACTTTTGAGTGCATTATTGTTTTGTGGATCAACCGGTTGCCTTGGTGATTCTCGCCGTGGATACTGAAGCTATGTTTGGCTAAATCAATGCCATAGGCAGATTGTGACATGGTGGCCTCCGGTAATTTCGCAGTCAAACTTACTTAGTGTGGCAGTGCCTGATGAGGGGGAGTCCATGTCATTCATTATTTTGCCAAGGAGAAGGCGTGTCTCGAATATCACCTGAAATAGTAAAAGAGTTGGCTTTAGATCTTGAACGTCAGATCGAAGCCAATATATCAAGAAATTCAGTTAAGGCACTTTCAATCTCTTTGGAGCAAACCATAGAAAAGGCTAAACAAGGAAAAATTAAAAATACTGTAGTTCGTTTAGAGGGGAGCGCAGTTTTTACGCATGGTACTCTAAGAGAATTATGTGAATTAGAAAACGCTTATGCCAAATTTAAACTCTATATCACGTTGGGTGTGTAGCAAACTAACAAGGCGCATCACTCGCGGCCTGCGGCCGCTGGGATGTCAATCGCTGCGGGGTCGTCTCCCGTGTGCTTTTCGTTATGCCTCGAGATAGTTATGAAGATAATTACGATTGATGAATCAACAAAGAACCCCTTAGAGTTGATGCAGGTAAAGGGCTATCTTTGGAAAGCCCCAGAGGAAATTGAGGCTACAGCGAAGGAAGGTAAATTTTGGCACCTTATAGGCTGGCATGATTCAAATCGATTTGGTTTTTTTCACAAGAAAAAGGCAGTTACTATCGAATTGTGCAAAGTTGAGAAAGTAGCGATCAACTATATGACTCGTGCTAAAGGTATGGGATGGATCGCGCTTGAAGTAGAGTACAAAAATAAAGGAGGGAGTCTTTCTATCCTTGAATCCAATACCTTCAAACAAGAAGCACTTGATTGGTTCAAGGAAAAAACCGAGGTGCTACAAGAAGCGATTGGGCTTGAAATCGAGGTTAACAACTATGGCCTTGATTGCTAGGCATAACAAGTCAAAGTGGGAATTACAAGGACAGACACGCTAAAGAGTAATCTGCTGACGTTGTTTTCTTCATGTGTCTGTCCAAGTGCTTTGCTATCTGAGACATCTCAGGTTTCCATTCCTGTGATGACAAGTAGGATTCTGACAAACGACTCAAGGATTTTTGAGTGCGTTATTGTTTTGTGGGTCAACCGGTTGTCTTGGTGATTCTCGCCGTGAATACTGAAGCGGCATTTGGTTAAGCCAATGCTATAGACGGATTGTGACAAGGTGGCCAACAGTGATGTTGTGTTCAGATTTTCCAAGTGTGACAAAGCCTGTGTAGGGGGAGCACATGTCATTCATTAAGATAAAGGAGGTTGACTGATGAGCACTTCGGCTTTGGTTCTTGGACTCTTCATCTCTTGGGGGCTTTTTCTTGTCATACTCATGGAGGCCTGTCGCTGTTATTTCCTTATCAAAGGTCGTATTCGATCCAATGAGTTCAAGCCGGACAATTCGAATTTACCTCCCTTTATGCAGCGCTTGGCCAGAGCACATGCGAACTGCATTGAAGGCTTTCCTATTTTTGGTGGACTTCTGATCTTAGCACTCGTGACCAGTCGAACTGAGATCACGGATGCCTTGGCTCCATGGTTCTTGCTCGCACGACTGGCACAATCAAGCATCCATGTCGCCTCGTCGAACGTGGTCGCGGTTAATGCCAGATTTGTCACCTTTGTTGTGCAAGTGGGTATAGCGGTGTATTGGGCCTGGGCGCTACTCTTAAACTAAATTGTGCGTTCAGGCTTGTACTCAACCAAGTGTTACGGACGCTATAAGTCAGGTGCCACCACTATCGTCACAGTAATTACCAGGACAGTCACCGTACAGTTACAGTCGAAATAGTGCCTCTGTCTGGTTGAGCACCGGGCGGGCATTGTCTACAATGGCGCACTTTGTACAGACATCAGGTCATGAAAATGAGCGATACGAACAATAAACCAGCTTTACCCGATCATCTTTCCGGTAACCCGCGCAGTCCACACTATGTAGAAGCGTGCTTTGAACACCATATTGGCATTCGTCTGAATGGTAAAGAGCGCACTGATGTTGAAGAATATTGCATCAGTGAAGGTTGGGTGAAAATCCCATCACCGAAAGCAAAAGATCGTTTTGGTCAGCCAATGCTGATCAAATTGAAAGGCCAAGTAGAAGCTTTTTATAAATAAGTAGTTTCTTACTGCTTATCATCCAACACATAGAGTGAGAGAACTACTGACTCTATGTGTTTTCTCAATTGTCTGTAAAACCTCTCGACCGATTTCTTATTCCCATACTCGTTATTTATACTTTTTAATAAACCTTTGGCGTTTACTGAAACTTAAATGTTTATGTCATTGATGCGTGACAATATGCGTTTTATTTAGCCCTGATTAAGACGCGATATAAAAGGAGGTAATTTTGAACCAGGACGATCTGAAACTCGATCAATTACCACTTCAAAAAGAACTCATTCATTCTGCATGTGCCGCTTTTTACCCGGATGAACATGTGATTGCTGCTGTGTTGCTGGGTTCACTTGCAGCCGGTACGGGTGATCGTGTTTCGGATGCAGACATTATCGTTTTCACCCAAGGTTTTTGCCATCACTCTGTTGATGCCTGTTTTTCAGATTTTGAATCAGGGAAAGATATTTTCTATTGTCTCGACGGATTTCATAACGAGAATGCCTATTTCAAGAAGTACATATTCAATGATCTGACAAGTGCTGAGATTCATTGTTTAGATCTAAGTGAACCCTTTTATATATCCAAACCGTTTAACGTGCTATTCGATAAAAAGGGTATCGTAGGAAGCCGGTTAACCGACGAAGCTGCACCTGAGCATGAAGATTTTCCAGTCTACACTCATGGTGATAAAGGGTTAATTTGGGAGCTGTTTGACTGCATCAAGTGGCTCAGTCGTGACAATCATGACCTGGCAAAATCGTACCTTAAGAAGTTATCAGAAAAACTGTGACTGCTTGTATGGCAAGGGATCGAGTCATGAAAATTCAAAGGTCGTTGTGTTTTCATTCTATGTGAGTTGATGTTGATACAGCATGAATCACACCCATTCGACAGGCATTATTGTGAGCTTAACTTCATGGAGGAGAGTGACTTGTGATATTCCCGAAAGCGTTATCTATTGGTGACAAAATAGGCTTCTTTTCACCGTCATCACCGTCAACAGTATTCGCACCTCATCGATTTTCAAGAGCGAAAGCCTACCTGGAACGACAGGGGTTTGAGCTGGTTGAAGGTTCATTGACAGGATGTTCAGATTCATACCGTTCTGGATCAATTCAGGCCAGGGCTGAAGAGCTCAATCAGCTTATTCGAGATCCAAGCATTCGATGTATTATGTCGACCATTGGCGGTAATAACAGTAATTCATTACTGCCATACATTGATTACGAGGCACTGAGAAAAGATCCAAAAATCATTGTTGGTTATTCCGATGTCACTGCGCTGTTGCTTGGTATTTATGCGCAAACAGGTCTTGTCACTTTCTATGGTCCCGCTTTAGTCGCCTCATTTGGTGAGTTTCCGCCTTTAGTGGATGAAACTTTTCAGTCATTTCTGGATATATTGTGCTCAGAGAAAAGTGAATATCAATATGTCATGCCTGAACGCTGGACAGACGTTAAACTGGAATGGGAAACACAAAATACGGCAAAGCCTGCTTTTAGTAATGAATGGACTTTTCTTGGATGCGGGAAAATCACAGGGCGTATTATTGGCGGTAATCTGAATACCATGGCAGGAATTTGGGGAAGCCGCTATATGCCTGAAATACACTCAGGTGACATACTGATGATTGAAGACTCATTAAAAGGAATTGAAACAGTTGAACGATCGTTTGCTCACTTAAAGGCTTGTGGTGTTTTTGACAAGGTTGGAGCGATAGTGCTGGGTGAATAGCCACCGACTCAGTAGACACTAATTAACCTTTCTTCATACCGCTTTTCATACTCTACTGGTGACAACTGATTATTGGAACCGTGTCTGCGTTTGACGTTGTAGAACATCTCGACATATTCGAAGATATCCATCCGCGCCTCTTCCCGAGTGGAATAGATCTTTCGCTTCACTCTTTCTCTTTTCAGTAACTGGAAAAACTTTCAGCTACTGCATTGTCATGGCAGTTGCCCCGACGGCTCATGCTTGATTCCAGACCATGCTGCTTTAAGAATTTATCCCAGTCATGACTTGTATACTGGCTTCCTTGATCGGAATGCACGAGTACCTTATCTGACGGTGAGCGTCGCCATATCGCCATCAGGAGCGCGTCCAACACCAGCTCTTTCGTTATTCTGCTTTTCATCGACCAACCAATCACTCTCCGAGAGAACAGATCAACGACGACTGCGAGGTATAGCCAACCTTCGTGAGTTTTTATATACGTGATATCGGTCACCCAAGACTGATTTGGAGCAGTCGGGTTGAACTCCCTGGCCAACTTATTCGCAACAACGACATTCTCTGTGCCCACTTTGGCCCTGGGTTTTCGATATCCTCTTTGCGACTGTAAGCCTTCTCGTTTCATCAAGCGGTGAACTTGGTTGATACCGCAACATTCACCTTCATCACGTAAATCACTGTATATTTTTCGATAGCCATAAACGCCACCAGATTCCAGCCAGAACTGCTTGATGAGTCCGAGGAGGTATTTACGCCGTTTCTCCTGTCTGCTATCGGGTTGCTTAAGCCAAGCATAATAACCACTTGGGTGGATGCTAAGGACTTTACACATACGTCGAACAGGCCAAACAGCTTGATTGGCTTTGATAAAGGCGTACCTCAGTCGGACTGGCTTGCGAAGTACACCGCGGCTTTTTTTAATATGTCCCTTTCTTCGGTGACTCTTTGCAGCTCCTTTTTGAGTCGACGAATTTCGGCACTTTCATCGGACTTGGCTTGATACTGGGAGGAATCTGGGCCGTAGCGTTTAATCCACGCATAAAGGCTATGCGTGGTAGTCCCTAAACGATTTGCCACATCGGCTACACTATGACCTTTTTCAGTAACCTGTTTGACGGCTTCAACTTTGAATTCTTCTGGGTATCGCTTGCTGCTCATAA
Organism: Photobacterium sp. TLY01; assembly: GCF_021432065.1. Taxonomy (NCBI): domain Bacteria; kingdom Pseudomonadati; phylum Pseudomonadota; class Gammaproteobacteria; order Vibrionales; family Vibrionaceae; genus Photobacterium; species Photobacterium sp. TLY01. Next base: position 1,867,804 of record NZ_CP090364.1, on the reverse strand, counting down.
GCACCTCTCTGCTAGTCATTTTGTCTAACTAAAAGGTGTCTATCAAGTCGGTGGCTATTCAGGGTAAACATGAGCTTTTTGATGATAGAGGCACTAATCGTTCACCATTGGATGTCTTGCTTGAAGTGCTTCATGGTCAGAATATCCCCATATTTTATGGCTTTGACAGCTGCCATACCCATCCCATGTTGGTGACGCCTATAGGTGTCCAAGCCTCCATTGACTTTGATAATCAGGTTTTTCAGCTGCAAAGCCCGTGGTTATCTGGCAAGTAACCAACGAATCAGGTGCAGCATGACCAGGACAGACACATTATGCGTGAGGCAAGACAATTGATGACTATAGAGGGCATATGAAATTCCTGAGTCCAGATAAGTATCAGCAACACTGTCATGAACGGTTTGATTATTACCTGTTCCAAGTAAGAAGGCTGTTACCAACAGCAAGCGTGGAACATGTCGGATCTTCATCAGTCCCTGGTGTTATATCAAAAGGGGATCTTGATATTTTGATCGGCGTTGAGGCGCACGAACTGGAAGCTTCTGTGCGCATTTTGCTCACTTTGGGGTTTCAAGAAAAGCAAAAGACTTTGAGAACAAGAGAACTATTTATGCTTGAGTCAACAAGTGAGGATGTTGCTTTTCAGGTGGTAGCGATAGGTTCAGAGTTTGAATGCTTTTTGGGTTTTCGTGACCGATTACGCGCATCTCCAGATTTAGTGATTCAATATAATGAATTAAAGAAATCGTGCGAGGGTTTGTCACACGACGAGTACCGTGAAAAGAAGTCGACGTTTATTGAGCACGTTTTAACGCAGGCATTAATAATTTAATCAGGGATAATAAGGACAGTCATATTAAAGTCAGTTGAGCTGGAGATAAAAGGACAGTCATGAAAGTTAAAAAGGAAGTTACAAGGACAGTCGCATATAAGACAGAGCCAAAAATCCCGTGTTAGATTCAAAAATTCACTTCCATTTGCTTTCTATCAAGACTGATTTATGGCGTGTTGGAATGCAAAGTCAGATTGAATCTATTTTGCATGACTTTCAGGCGAGTGGCGGCATACGAATGCATCGCTGTTGAGGATTTATGTGCTGTGAATGGGTTATGGGATCTGCAAACCAATACATCGTTGCCGGTTCAATTTCGGTAAAACGGCTTGAATAGATGAAGGGGTACCAATCAGGAGTCCTTTTTCAATACTGGTGCAAATATTCAACCAGCAGGCTGTGCTAAAACCGAGTCGTTCAAGAATTGGGCACTGAGTCGAGTGGATATGGTGATGTTTCCCTTCCCTGATTTGTCGTCCGGTCCAGTCCACCAATTCAAGATAATCTGACAGGCGAAATGGCAGTCCTTCTGGCATATTATTTCGCGGGTTACCGGCGAAAGGGAAAAGACAGGGCGCAGTTGCTTCGTTCTTTTGAAGCGATTCAATGCGTGCTTTCACGGATGTGTAGTCGGAGGCTTCCGGTGTCTTTGCGATACCGGCCCGGATCTGGTTTAAATCGACGTACGCCATGGCGGCAGCTAAAGCCTTATCATCCAATAATGCCTGGCTTTTGAAGCGGCCTTCCCAAAAGTGGCCGGTACACTCGTCTTCTTGATTGGCTTTACTGGCGATGTATTGATTGAGCAGGCGCATAAACCAGCTGATGGAACAAAGCCGCTCGCGCCAGGTTTTGATGATGGTTAAGCAAGCAGTATGTTCGGCCTTGGATAAGGCCTCGTGCTTTAAAAAACGCTGAATCAGCACAGGGGCGCGATGTAAGGTGAGCCAGCGCTCTATCACGTCATGGTTCGACAGGCGATGAGCTTTTGGTTTGTTGATATGAAGAACGACATGGTAGTGATTGCTCATAATGGCATAGGCGCAAACATCCACACAGAAGACACTGGCAATCCGCTTCAACCGTTTCTCAACCCATCCCCGCCGGTGTTCATAGCTGGTCTGGGTGAGAACATCGTAGCCGCACAGAAAAGAGCGGCGAACACAGCGGGAAACGCAATGGTAGTAGGGTGTCGCTTCTATACTGATAAGTTGGCTGCGTGCTGTCGTCATTGGGAGTCACAACTATTGAACTGGATAAATACACAGTATTTTGTTGTGCTCACTGATCAAAGGGGCAAATCCCGAAGCCGCGATCCGGGTCGGAACCTCATGAAACTGATGAAGTTGTTTTTTTCTTCACGTGTCTGTCCTGGCGTTTCTTCTTCTGCGGCGAGTTGGCTTCGCCTTTTGTCATCATTCGGACGAATGCTACTCGTTCTTTACAGTATTTTCTCGCCGACTCTGAGCTACTCGGAAGAGCTGAAATTGCAGAGTCTCAGTGTTCGCGCGCGCGTTTCAGAGCAGACTTTACTGGGCGATGATGCACCGGAGGCCTTTGAGGTGTATGACTTAGCGGCAAACTTTAGCTTGCCGTGGCAGGATTATTCTCAGTCAGGTTGGGAAGCGGGTACGCGCTTGATGGTGAGCGCCGGAATGTTGCAGGGGACCGGAGGAAATGCTTTGGTTGTTTCTGCTATCCCCGAATTGATGCTGGGCAGTGAAGACGGCCGGTTTACGTTAGATTTAGGAGCCGGTGGGGCGCTATTTAGCCAGTATCGCTTTGGGATACAGGATTTTGGCGGTCCTTTCCAATTTGCCCTGACCTTTGGTGTCGGTATTCCACTGTATAAAAATCTGGGGTTAGGCTACCGGTTTCTCCATTATTCCGACGCCGGCGTGAATGGCTCTGATACGACAGGCGCTGATTTTCACATGATTGAGCTGAGCTATCGGTTTTGATTGTTTGCGGGTGACAAGGACAGACACATTAAATGAAGTGATTTTTTTCTTGTGTCTGTCCTCATATTGACTTGTATCTACTGTGTCTGTCCCTGTATTTTTTCAGGACGATATTCAGGGAGTGGTGAGAGAGCAGATGAAGACAATCGGGCTGATCGGCGGCATGAGCTGGGAAAGTACAATCGGGTACTATCGGAAAATTAACCAGGGTGTAAAAAATACGCTTGGGGGCCTCCACTCGGCTAAAATTCTTCTTCATAGTGTTGATTTTGCGCCGATTGAACAATTACAGCGTAGTGGCAATTGGGCCGGTGCGGCTGAAATACTGGTTGATGCAGCAAAAAGTCTGGAATCTGCAGGTGCCGATTTCGTGTTGATCTGCACAAATACCATGCATAAAGTTGCTCCGGAGATAGAAGAGAATCTCAGTATTCCGCTGCTGCATATTGCTGATGCCACGGGTGAAGAGCTCGTAAAAGACGGGATCAGAAAGGTGGGTTTATTAGGCACCGCTTTTACAATGGAACAATCTTTCTATAAAGATCGTTTGTCGCAAAAGTATGGTCTTGAGGTTGTGGTTCCCGGTGAACAGGATCGCAAGCGCGTACACGACATCATTTATCATGAACTTTGTCTGGGTAACATCAATGCAGCCTCTCGCGATGAATATATACGTATCGTCCATGAATTAGAACTGGCTGGCGTGGATGCCGTGATTTTGGGCTGTACTGAAATCGGCATGTTAATCTCTCAGGAGCATGCTGGTATCCCGCTGTACGATACGACGGCCATTCATGCCGCCAAAGCCGTAGAATGGGCAATCCCTTGAAGTGTTGTAAACACTAACCTGAGATTGGCAAAGCCAACCATTGTGGAGGGGCTGGATGAAATCATCTGTAACCAGCGACGCGGTACAAAGCAAAATTGATCATCTGTATCGCAATGAAGCCCGCAAAGTGTATGCGAGCTTAATTCGTTTACTGGGTGATTTTAACCTCGCGGAAGAGGCACTGCACGATGCGTTCAGCACGGCGCTAACTCAGTGGCCAAAAGAGGGCATCCCAGCCAATCCCAGCGCCTGGCTGGTGTCTGTCGGGCGCTTTAAAGCGATTGATCATCTGCGCCGGCAAAAGCGGCAAGTTGAGATTGTTTCTAAGTTGCGCGATGACCCCAATGATACATCGTTTATCAGCAATCGCACTGAAAGTATCCCTGAGTTCGATGAGCAGGTGATCGAAGATGATCAGTTGAGATTAATCTTCACCTGTTGCCATCCGGCCATCGACGCCAAAGTGCAGGTTGCGCTGACGCTGAGGGAAGTGTGCGGTTTGACCACGGAAGAAATTGCCAGCGCCTTTCTGACATCGCCATCGACCATGGCACAGCGTATAGTAAGGGGTAAGGCAAAAATCCGCGAAGCAAACATTCCTTTCCAGATTCCCTCAGAAACTGAGTTGCCGGACAGAATTGAATCTGTACTGTCTGTTATCTATCTGGTCTATAACGAGGGCTACTCCGCATCGGCGGGTGAGCATGTCACACGTTCCGAGCTGACGGCTGAAGCCATTCGTCTGGCGCGTTTAGTGCGATCCTTGCTGCCCGATGCTGAAGTGTCTGGCTTGCTGGCGCTGATGCTGCTCAATGAATCCCGCCGGGATGCCCGAACGGATCAGCAAGGCGACATTGTCTTGCTGGAAGATCAGGATCGCAGGTTGTGGGATGCCGCTCTGATACAAGAGGGGATTGCCTTAGTACAGAGTGCGTTGGAAACCAGAAATATTGGCTATTACACATTACAGGCCGCGATTTCGGCGGTCCATGCTCAGGCGGCGGATATGGCCAGCACCGATTGGACGCAGATCGTGTCGCTCTATTCTCTGCTGCTTCAAGTGGCACCTTCGCCAGTCATTGAACTCAACCGGGCTGTCGCTGTGGCGATGTGTGATGGCCCGCAAGCAGGGATCGAGATCGTTGAAAGCCTGCTTGAACAGAAAGTCCTCCAAACCTATCACCTCACCTATGCGACCTATGGCGAATTGCTCAGCCGGGCCGGTCGGGTTCAGGAAGCGGTTTCAGCATTTGAGCACGCACTGAGCCTGACTCAGCAAGCCCCGGAACAGCGAATTCTCAGACGAAAGCTGGCACTGCTGACAACACCTTAAATAGTTACTTGTCAAAAGATCAAAAAATTTTTCACGCGTTGTCGATTCTCTCAAGGCTCGCTCGACTATTGTGTAGAGAGCAAAAATAAGTCGCTCTTCATTCAATCTGAATACACAGACAGGAGAAGCACAATGAAAGTCATGGTAATTGTGAAAGCCAGTGAAAGTTCGGAAGCGGGAAAAATGCCAAGCCAGGAACTGCTACTGGCGATGGGCGAGTTCAATGAAACCCTGGTGAAAGCCGGCATCATGGCGTCGGGCGACGGTTTAAAACCCAGTAGTGAAGGTATTCGTGTACGTTTTAAAGGTAGTGAGCGTACCGTGACCAAAGGGCCATTTGCCGAAACCAACGAGTTAGTGGCTGGTTATTGGGTCTGGAATGTCAGCTCAATGGATGAAGCCGTTGAGTGGGTAAAAAAATGCCCGAACCCGATGGAAGAAGCGTCCGACATTGAAATTCGTCCTTTTTATGAAATGGAAGACTTTGCTGAGATCGACCGCGATGGATCAGCGCGCGAACAAGAAACGCAATTGCGGCAAACCATTTCAATGCAGCAAGCGCAATCGAACTGTTATCTGTTTTTTTCGGGTCGCTGCGATGAAGCATTGGAATATTACCAGAAACATCTCGGCGCTCGTGTGAGTATGCTATTTCGGTTTAATGAAAGTCCGGATCCAGTTCCTGAGGGCATGTTACCTCCCGGTTTTGAAAATAAGGTGATGCATTGCGAATTTACAGTCGGAAACATGAAGCTTTTCGCTTCTGACGGCTGCGGCGACGAAGGGCCGTTTACCGGGTTTAATCTGGCTTTAACGATTGACTCTGAAGTGGAAGCACGTCGAGTATTTGATGCGCTGGCAGACGGTGGTTCGGTTCGTATGCCGCTGGATAAAACGTTTTGGTCACCGTTATATGGTCAGGTGACAGATAAGTTTGGCATGGGCTGGATGGTGATGTTACCTGGCGATGACAGCCAGCAGTAACCGGCTTATGAAATCAGACAGGGAGTATCAGGACAATGAAGTATGCAGCTTTGGTCTACTATGACGAATCAGTCATGAAGTCGCTCACGCAAGACGAGTGGGATGCGCTCAACCGTGAGTGTATCGATTGCGGTGAATCCCTGCGGTCGCGTGACTATATGATTGGCGGTGAAGCGTTGTTATCCATCCAGGCGGCAACCACGTTACGCGTTCGAAATGGCAAGGTCGACATTACGGACGGCCCGTTTGCTGAAACCAAAGAACAGTTGGCCGGTTTCTACCTGCTGGATGTCAGGGATCTGAATGAAGCGATTCAGATGGCCAGTAAGATCCCGCCAGCACGCTACGGCAGTGTAGAAATTCGCCCGGTTCGTGAGGTACTGAGCGAAAATAATGAGAGTTATTAAGACTCAGTCGTGGTGAAAGCACGACAGGTAAAGGAGAAAGATCATGAGTTATGTAGATGGCTTTGTTTGCGCTGTGCCAACAGACAAGCGAGAGGAATACCGACAACATGCCGCAGAAGCTGCACTGGTCTTTAAAAAGTACGGCGCCGAGCGTGTGGTCGAAACCTGGGGCGATGATATACCCGATGGCGAAGTCACGTCTTTTCCGATGGCGGTTCAATGTAAAGACAGTGAAACTGTAGTGTTTTCATGGATCATCTGGCCGTCAAAAGCGGCACGAGACGATGGCATGGCTCAGTTCATGAAAGATCCGATTTGTGATCAGAATCTGAATCCCATGCCGTTTGATGGCAAGCGTCTTATTTATGGTGGGTTTGAAACGATCGTCGATTGCTAGAAACTGTCTTTTGTGTAGGTGGCGGCTGTAGAAAAGCGGTGCAGTTATGCACCGCTCAGTCTGTTTAACCAAAAGGAAAAACGCATGATTGTTATTGCTCGGTTTTCATTTGCCCATGAAGCATATATTGCCAAAGCCAGCCTTGAGGCTGCCGGTATTCATACCCGCCTGGTTGACGAGCATACAGTGAATGTGCAGTGGCTGTATTCCAATGCAATGGGTGGCGTGCGCCTGATGGTCGCTGAACAACATGCCGAGCAAGCTCGTGATATTTTAAGCAGTGACTTTTCACAAGCTGTCGAGGACAGTCATATCTTGTCCGGGGAAGCGTATGCCTGTCCGTGTTGTGGAAGCCATGATTTACTGCCGTACACAAAAGGAAAGCGACCCGCGTTCGTCGTTTTCCTCTTCCTTGGTTTTCCCTTGTTTTTTTACCGCCATGGCTATCAATGCGAAGCTTGTGGCGAATTTACTGACACGCTTTGAGGCAGAATTTGCTTACAGTGCCTGTCCCGGTAATCCCGGGCAGTAAGCGCCATCGTTCTGAACCGTATCATCTGTGGTCCATCTTCCGTCTGTCCTGATTGATTTTTAAAAGTGTCTGTCCTGATTGATTTTTAAAAGTGTCTGTCCCGATATTCTTCTCTGAACCGCTCTATCCCTTGTCCCTACCTCCGTCTGTCCTGATTGATTTTTAAAAAGTGTCTGTCCTGGTATCTTTTGTGCCTGTCCTGCTAATCCCGCTGATATTTTTCGTTTCATCTTATGTCTGTCCCGATATCCTTTGTTGCCAATAAAACTAATGATAGTTCTATCGTTAATCGGTTGATGAAGTAACACTGTGTGTTTTGGTGTGAAATAGGCATATGTGACGGGTAATCGGATGATTACATTATGTATTTAAAACATATCGGAAAGTTTGATGCCTTTAATGCCAAAGCAAAGAGATATATTTCGATTCTTGAATTGATGATATCTATTCTTGATCACGGTTTTAACTGTCGACTGCGATTCGTTTCTTTAAATATTACAAAGTGACTCGAGACAAGTTCTTTTGTTGATATAAAAAACATATTCTTGTGTTTAATCTCCCGCCAACTGACTTATCGCTTAATTGTCAGGATTTCAGTCTCACACCTTAATTGACCATGTTCTGATAAGTACATGCGACACAAAGGCTTTATATGTTCAATATTTTAAAATCATTTAGCCGTGCTGATTCGCCCGTTTCTCTGTTTATGAATAAACAGGTGTTTGCCATTCTGTTGTTTGCCAGCGCAAATGCTGCTGTGAATCCGTATAAGAATATATTTGGTGTGGATGTTATCGGTTTGCAGGAAATTTACTATAGTTTAGTAATTTTACTGTCAGGTGTAATTATTACCTTCTTTAGTATTTATTTTGGCATGCGATCTGATAAAGAAGGTAGTTTTGTAAAGTATATTGTTATTTGCAGCGTTTGTGGTGTGTTTGGAAATATTTTACTTTATATCTGGCCGAATGAGTATACGTACTTTTTAGCTAATTGTTTGTTGCTGCCTGTATTTTGCGTGCTGAATTCATTAATTTTTGGTTATGCCGCGGCGAAGCGCAATGTGGATGGTACTGATAATGCGCACAATGAGAATGCGGCACTGCGCTCGACTTACTCAATGGGATATGTGTTAACCCTCGGTATGATTGGGATGCTAGCGCTTCAGAAAGAGCAGCTCATCTTTATCTGGTTATTCTCTGGCATTATGTGCTGCCTGATTTTTACCTTGTACTTTAAAGAAAAGTTTGTCAATGAAAGCCATAAATCAATGTTGTCTTCTGAACCTATCTCTAAAGTGTTTCATGCTTCGAATATCATCAAGCTGATAAGTGTGTCCCTTGTCACCAACATGCTGTTTACCTTAGATGCGACTGTGCCTTTTATTATTGTCAATCAGGTGAAGGGGGAGTATTCAGATATTGGTGTCTTTGAAGCGGGCATTGCTGTGTTTGAGGTTTTCTTCATTTTTTATTGGTCTAAGTCAGCGCAAAGAAAGAAAACATCCAGTGTGATAATTATGGGTGCAGTCATATTTTCATTGTCGACCATGTTGTTGTCTGTGACGCAGAATATTATACATGTCTATTTGTTAATTCCTATGATTGCCTTGGGTGCGGCATGCCTGATTAGTATTCCTATCGGGTTTTTGCAATCGCTGGCTGAAGGAAGACCGGGCGTTGGCAGCTCGTTATTGTCGATTTCATTCTTTGTATCATCTTCAGTTTCATCTGTTGTTTACTTCTTAGGTAATTATTTCTTTGATATCAGCATGACCATATTTATTTCATCGGCTGTTGGTTTGTTAGGTTTGACCATTTTATACCTGGCTGACAGACGGTAATTATCGCCCGAAAGGGCATTTAATAAAGGAGAGAAAATGTCGACGTTTTGTGTAGTCGGAGGGGGACTGTCTGGCCTTGAATTTGCGCTTTATTCTGCTATTCAGGGCAACAAGATTGTGGTTTATGAGTCCGGACCGGATTTGCGGAAAGAGCATGTGCATTTTGATACTCGTGTTTTGGATGGCGATGAAAAGAAAGTGCACTGGACGGCAGATGAACATTGGGCTATCGGTGGCATCAGTGAACGTTTGGGAGGACGCTCGCTGTGTTATCACGGGGTGATGCTGCCGCTGGAACCCCAGGCACTGGCAAGCTGGCCCGAGGTTTGGCAACAGCGCTTAAATGGCCCGGGGGGGGTGTATCGTCAGTTGCAGAAGGAATTTACCGGTAAATATCCGGAAATGACCAGGCAGCAACAGATTGGTATGCCTTTGACTCATGCGCCTCAGGCTGCGGTTATCGGCGAGAATGCGACATTTTCGTCATACAGCCCTTTATATCAGCTTGAACCTTTTATCCGGGATGGGGTGATCCGAATTGAAAGCGCGACGATCGCCAAAGTGGAAAAGAAACCTGAGGGCTTTTTTCTGATTGATCAGAACGGACGCACAGTGAACCCGTTACCGTTTGATAAATGTATTTTGTCGGCATCAGCTTTGGTGAATAACAAGATTATTTCCACATCGCTGGCAAAATCCACCACAGCACAGGTGACCGATCATTACTGTATTGGCGTCGCTGTGAAAGTTGATCAGGGCGAACGTATTGCTGAATACCGCCATGAAATGTTGTGGCATGGTTTCAGCGAGCATCATGATCTGAATGCCAACTTCTTTGTGGTGGAGCGACCGAATCTCGAGAGCGGAGATCGCCTTTTGCTACTGATGGCTGTGGTGGAGCAAAATCCGTATCAGTCTGAATTTAGTCAGCTCCATTGTCACTACAGCCAGGGGCAGACCAGGCTGGAGATTCAGTCTCATCATTCAGAGGCCGGGATTGAAAACTACAACCGTGTTGCCAGACGCATTGTTGAATTTGCCAGTGAGCAGTTAAGCACTGAATTAGTGCCATTATTTGACACGCCGACAGAGCAAGCGGGTGCGTTTTTCGGCTCAACAGAAAGTACCGAGATAGAGCAGGCACTGGCAGCGCTGAGCGAAACGGATCAATCCAACGTGTATACGCGATTTATCTTCCCTTACGGATCGTACGAACACGAAAGCTGTACGCACCCCATAGGCGGGACCGGTGATATTGCTTTAACGAATGACTTGGAGTTAACGGCTATGCCGGGGGTGTATGCCATTGGGCCGGGCGCTTTTCCTCGTTTGGGCATTGCGAATCCAGCTCTGACCATATGTTCACTGTCCCGTTGGCTTGCGTCACATATTTAAGTAGGAAACAATGATGAATAAACTCGCAATTCTGGGCGGCAGCCCTGTTATTTCAGAACCATTACCCGCTTGGCCAAGTCTGGATCTATCCGTGATGGCAGATATTGAAGCCATTTTAAAAACCGGTGAAATTAACTATTGGACCGGCAAGCGTGGCATGGCCTTTGAAAAGGACTTTGCGGCGTACTTGGGCAATGGCTATGCCGTGACCACCACCAATGGCACGTCAGCGTTGCATACGGCATTTTCGGCTTTGGGTATTGGTTCAGGTGATGAAGTGATCTGCCAGTCCTATACCTTTATTGCGACCGCATTTTCGATTCTGCAGGCGGGAGCACTGCCTGTATTTGCCGATGTGGATTATACGCATACGCTTGACCCTCAGTCGGTAGAGAGCAAGATCAGCGAGAAAACCAAAGCCATTGTGGTTGTGCATACATTCGGAGTGCCAACCGATATGGATGCGATTATGGCCATCGCCAGAAAGTATGACTTGAAGGTGATTGAAGATTGCGCTCAGGCATTGGGGGCCAAATACAAGGGAGCTTACCTTGGGACGATTGGCGATGCCGGTTGCTTCAGTTTTTGCCAGAGCAAGCATATCACGACAGGCGGTGAAGGCGGTGCTGTGTACGTTAATTCAGAAGATCTGGTCTGGAAATGCCGCTCGTTCCGCGATCATGGTTACGACGTAGCAAAAAGGCTGGGTTTGTTTGAAATCTCACAGAAACTGCCATACATCCATACTCAGGTTGGTTTTAACTACCGGATGACTGAAATTCAGTCTGCCATTGGCATCAGGGAACTCTCTCGCTTTAAGGCAACTGCATTAGAACAGCGAATTCGCAACGGGCGCTACCTGAGTGTGTTATTGAAGGAACACCCTTTGGTGAAGCATGCGCCGGTTGATGATGAAGTCCGTGGCAACGCCTTCTGGTGGGCGCCGTTTGTGCTGGATATGAGCCAGCTCAGTTGCGACATCAAGACGTTTACCAAAGCCATTGATGCCGAAGGAGTGCCCGGTTATCCGGTGCCCTGGCCAGAAGTTTACAATGAAGATGCCTTCCAGAAACAGAATGGGTTTGGCACGAATAACTACCCATTTAACGATCCTGCCCACAGACAGATGGATTACACCCTAACGGACTGTCAGGCGGCCAGACAATTGGGAGACAGTTCCATCGTGTTCCATACCCATCCAGTTTATTCAGAACAGCACATGGAAAAATTCGCCACTGCGTTCAATAAAGTCTACAAGCACTATAAAAAGTAGTCCTGCGCAGAATAATTTTTGATGAGATGGTTGTTCCATTGAGCACCGCCTCCGCATTCGCGGAGGCGTTTTTTTTTTTGCGAATACTGTCCTAACCTTCAGATAAACCAACAAAAAATCTTTTTGTTTGTCACATAATGACCATGACCGCCACTCTCTGAGGAATCAACAGTGAACATCAAACCTGAGTTAGACGTCACAAGCGATGAGCATGCCGCGATCACAGCGCTTCGCAATGATGCATTTCCCGATCATCAAGTCGCCCGTTCTTATTACAAACAGTTACCGCATATGCGGGCGCTGGAATACCGAGATGGCAGGTTAGTGGGTTACTTGGGGTTGGACTACCGTGTGATGCGTGTTGGGGAATCCATATTTAAGGTGCTTGGTGTGATCGATTTTTGCGTTGCCAAAACGCACCAGGGGCAGGGTATCGGGTCTGCTATGTTGTCTGAGCTCTGCGAATACTCGCAGCGCCGGGATGTTGACTTTATTATTTTAATTTCTGATCTGGCGAAGTTTTACACTGATCGTGGCTTTCGTCAGATCCATGCGCCAAGTGCCTGGCTGAGGTTGCATGAACATAGAAATTTCGGTGTCGCCTTTGAAGATCTTGATGATCTATTGGTGAAGCCCATCAGCGGTAAACGCTGGGAGCCTGGATATGTTGATTGGCTGGGTTATCTGTTTTAAAGGTCTGCTGTTTTGAGCCTCCTGAGTGGCAGGTGATAAACATGCGACGGTGCGCCATTTGTGAATCATAAGAAGGAGTCTGACTGTGACATATGAGGAATACAATGCATTTTGCCGTTCTTTGCCTGCAACAACATACGTGGTTCAGTGGGGAGGCGCTCATGTCTGGAAAGTGGGGGGGAAAGTTTTTGCCATTGGTGGCTGGGCGAAACCGGGCGAGCCAGCATTTACATTCAAAGCCTCTGAGCTCAATTTTAATATTTTAAAAGATGAACCCGGATTCAGGCCTGCGCCCTATCTGGCCTCGCGGGGGATGAAGTGGATTCAGCAAACAGATACTGAGCAGACAAAAGATGAAGCACTCAAATATTATCTCAAAGAGTCACACCGTATTGTGTCTTTAGGGCTGAGTAAGAAAAAACGAAAAGAACTCGGCCTGAATCAGGATGAATAAAATCAGTGCACTTGAAGCCTTTGCCCGATAAGAACGGCGATAGCCTGAATCTTTAGAAAAGTTCGATTCAACCCTGAGGGAAAATGCAAGAACGGTTGATATTACAGCCGATGAAACGAATAAGGGGGCATGGCTGTGAAATGCCAAACGAGCCAGTGGTGCTTGACCACATGAAGGTTCAGCCGCTTTTATGGTTGACGGTTCTTCTGGTTATAGAACACCCGCTACACTTTTGTGATGGCACGTTTGGGCAATTTGAACTGAAAGGTCGGCGGGTATGATATGGACATGATTTGGCTGTGGATCGGTTTTAACCTGTTTGTCATTTTGTTGTTGGCTTTGGATTTGGGTGTGCTGCACCGGGGCGAGCGGGTGATTGCGGTACGAGAAGCACTGCTACTGAGCCTTGGCTATGTCATCTTGGCGCTGATTTTTGCGGCTGGGATCTTTGTCTTGATGAGCCGGGAAGCCGGGTACGCGTTCCTGACCGGTTATTTCATTGAAAAGAGCTTAAGCGTCGACAATATCTTTGTCTTTGTGCTGATTTTTATGCATTTTTCGGTACCGCCTCAATTTCAGTACCGGGTGCTTTTTTGGGGCGTGCTGTTCGCTTTGGTTTTACGTGGTAGTCTCATTTGGGCGGGGGCTGCGGCCATTGCATCCTTCCACTGGGTAATCTACGTGTTTGGTGCATTTCTGGTGTTTACCGGTATTAAAATGCTGGTCACTGTCAGTCAGACGCCGGATCTGGATAAAAACCGTGTGGCGTTGTTTATGCGGCGACACTTCCGGGTGACGGACAGTTTCGTCGGCCAGCAATTTGTTGTCCGTCAAAATGGTCTGCTATACATCACCCCTTTGTTTATTACGCTGGTGCTGGTGGAGTTAACCGACGTAGTTTTCGCACTGGATTCCATCCCCGCTATTTTCGCGATTACCACCGACCCGTTCATTATTTACACGTCGAACGTGTTTGCTATCCTCGGCCTGCGGGCGCTGTATTTTGCGTTAGTGGGGGTCATACATCGCTTCCACTATTTAAAGTACGGGCTCTCTTTGGTGCTCGTGTTCGTTGGGGTGAAGATGCTGGTGAACGCGTATTTCGGCACGAAGATCATTCCGACGGAATTAGCGTTATTGATCACTGCAGTGCTGATTGGTGGCTCAATGCTGATATCTATTGTTCGTACACGTCATCTGACCGAGGCGGAGCGTTCAGCAGAAGCTGACAAAGCCGGTTCATGGTGGGTGCCCGGCAGCCCTGCACGACCGGATAAGACTAAGTCGCCACCGAACCGTTCTGAATAATTTGCTACGCTCGCTACATGGCTCGTTTTTGTGTCACTCTTTTTTTAAAGATTTGATTTTTTTAGGTGTTTTAGTGATTTTTCCTTGTGATATTGTGCCGAGGGAAGTCAAAGAAGCACCTTTGGTTCTGCACTGATTTGATGGATGGGTGAGCCACTTTGTTCAAGTGTCTGTCCCGTTGTTGGGGGAACATTGACGTCTTAGCCGTGCAAGGTAAAAGGAAAAATCACAATTATAGGTTGCTACCCGGGAGTGAAAGCCTCAGAATGTCGGACTTTTCGCCGTCAGAGAGTTAGGCGAACATTCACATCATTAACAATTGAGAATCATATATGGGTTTTGCCTCAACAGGTCTTTCTGCGCCAATCCTGAAAGCTATTCAAGAAAAAGGATACGACACTCCCTCACCAATTCAAGCGCAGGCTATTCCGGCTGTGCTGGATGGAAAAGACGTCATGGCTGCAGCTCAGACGGGAACAGGTAAAACCGCTGGCTTTACATTACCGATTCTTGAGCGTCTTTATCAGGGGCCACAGGTTCGCAGCAACCAAGTGCGTGCGCTTATCTTAACGCCGACACGCGAGCTGGCAGCACAGGTACAGGAAAGTGTGTCCGTCTACAGCCGTCATCTGCCGTTGAGCAGTGCTGTGGTATTTGGTGGGGTCAAGATTAATCCTCAGATGCTGCGTTTGCGCAAAGGCGCAGATATTCTGGTGGCAACACCAGGACGTCTGATGGATTTGTATAACCAAAATGCGGTGAAATTTGATCAGCTGGAAGTTCTGGTTTTGGATGAAGCTGACCGCATGCTCGATATGGGTTTCATCCGCGATATTCAAAAAATTCTCAAATTGCTTCCTGCGAAACGTCAGAACTTGCTGTTTTCAGCAACGTTTTCTGATGAAATTCGCACCCTGGCGAAAGGCCTGGTAAACAACCCTGTCGAAATTTCTGTCAATCCCGCGAACTCAACGGCAAGAACGGTTGAGCAGTGTATCTATCCGGCCGATGTGAAGAAAAAAGCGCCTATGCTGGTCAAACTGATCAAGGATGGCGACTGGCAGCAAGTGTTGGTGTTTACTCGGACGAAGCACGGCGCAAACCGCCTGGCAGCATTTTTGTCTGAAGAGAAACTGGCTTCTGCGGCCATCCACGGTAACAAGAGTCAGGGCGCGCGAACCAAAGCGCTGGCTGATTTTAAATCGGGCAAAATTCGCGTGTTAGTGGCGACAGATATCGCCGCACGTGGCATTGACATCCCTCAGCTACCACAGGTGGTGAACTTTGAGCTGCCTAATGTGGCGGAAGATTATGTGCACCGGATCGGACGTACAGGCCGTGCAGGCGAGACAGGTAAAGCGATCTCACTGGTGTGTGCTCAGGAAGCAGACGAGTTGTTTGGCATTGAGCGTTTAATTCAGCAATTGCTGCCGCGCATGGAACTGGACGGTTTCAAGCCGAGCAATACGTTACCGGACTCAAAGCTGGACTCGCGTCCCATCAAACCGAAAAAGCCGAAGAAGCCGAAGTCCAATAAACCGCGCTCAGGCCAGGCTCAAGGTGAGCGAAACAATGCCGGTGGTAATACGGCGCAAAAACCAAGGCGCAGAACGAATGGCCAGGCTAATGCTGCAAACAAAAATGGTGCCGGACGTTCTGAAGCGGGTCACTCAGCGGGTAATGCAAGACCGGCTGGTAACGCGACTGGTGGCAACAAGCGACCTGCTCAGCGTCACAGAGCGCGTCCGCAATCGGCGTGATGCTTTGCTGACAACTTAGATCTGATAACAAGCCTGTCTGAGACAGGCTTGTTGCTTTTGAACCGCTCTTAATTTTCGCTACTGGTTTGCGTAATGCAATGTTTGGCCAACTCATGATACCGGGTCTGCATGGTATCGACGAAATCATTGGCATCGTCAAAATGGCTAACCGGCTCACCAATCACCACATCGCAGTTAAATGGAACAAACATAGCTGTGCCTCTGGGTAAAGAACGGCCAAGACCACGCATGACAACCGGAATAACCGGGCAGCCCTCATGATCTTTCACTAAATGGTAAATGCCTTTCTTAATGCCGCTCATGGTTTCCGGCTCGCCCCGGCTGCCTTCCGGGAAGATGATCAGTATATCTCCCTGCTCCAATGCCTGATGACACTCCTGTAAGACTGCTTCCCGCTGGCTGGGAGAAGGGGATCGTCTCAGCGGAATAATGCCAATGACGTTCAGCGACAACCAGGCAACGACTTGATTGGCCAAAAAGTAATCTGCCGCGGCGACCGGACGAACTTTATGGACGATGGAGATGGGAAACAGCGCCAGTAACACCAGTGTATCTAAATGGCTGTTATGATTCGCGGCTACCACAACCGGGCCATTTACAGGCAGGTTTTGCCGCTGGATGATGTTCAGACCAAGGCCAATAAATACCAGCGGCTTAACAATGAAGAGGATAAATAACACCTTGAGCACGTGAGCCATGGGATCCTCAATAGTAGAGATAGTAAATGTAATGGAAGAACAGCGGCGCGGTGAACATCAGGCTGTCGATGCGATCCAGGATGCCGCCGTGGCCCGGAATAAACTGACTGGTGTCTTTGATCTGCAAATCACGTTTCACCGAAGAAATGACTAAATCCCCGATAAAGCCACTGAAGGCAATGATCATCCCGGCGACCAGACCCTGCAGCGCGGTGAGTGGCGTCAGATAGGGCGCGACGAAATACGACACCAGAATCACGGTGGCGCTGCCGCCGATAAAACCTTCCCAGGTTTTATTCGGGCTGACTTTCGGCACTATTTTGTGTTTGCCGAAAGACTTGCCCCAGACGTACTGACAGACATCGTTAAACTGGGTAAACACCAGAAGAAACAGCAACATTCCCAATGAACCGGCGTCTGGATTCAGGCTTGGTAAGACCAGCAGATAGGCCATATGGCTGATACAGAACACGGTCAGCATCATGGCCCAGTGAATAATCCCGGCGGAGCGGATGAAACCTTTGGTATCGCCAATCAGTACCATCACCATCGGCAGGTACAGGAACACATAGACCGGAATGAAAATGATGAACATGCCGTACCAGCCAATCGACAGCCAGTAATACTGAAAGGGAATCGACAGATAGGCCCAGAAGATCACCCGGCGGTCTGTCATTCGGGTCGGTACGATAGACAGGAATTCTTTCAGTGCCATAAAGCTCAGAAAGCCGACAAAAAACAGCGTATAGGTCAAGGGCAGGTAGAGGACAACGAAAACGATCCCAATCATCCACCACCAGGAACGGATACGCAGCTTCAGTTCAAGATAATCTCTGTCTGGATGGACGCGCGATTTCCACAAATAAACCAGCGTCCCTGTGATCAGGACGGCAATGATGGCGAGCATCAGATACAGTGAATGGGAAGGAACACTAGTCATGGTCTGCGCTTTCCTTATCAGCCTGTTCCGCCGCTTTAAAACGATAAATACTCATCAGACGGCGCCAGGTGGTTATTACAGATCCCACCAGCATAATTGCCAGCGCGGTGTCCATCGTGTAGGCCAATACCTCGGGCAGCAAGGCGAACACCTGGCTGATGAACAAGACAATTAAGCTCACGGTCAGCAGCGCCATTCTGTGCTGTTTGGCCATAGGTCCGCGAAAATCGGCCGGACAGCCCATGCTGACCCCTAATACGCGAACGTAAGCGGTCAGCACGGCGACCAGGGCGCATAGCCATGCCAGCGTCATACCGATATCAGACTGGGTTGCAAAACCTGCGGCGATGATAAACAGCGGATCTGCAATACGGTCGGGTACGTCATTGAATAATTCTCCTGCCGGGGTTTTCTTACCGCCTTCAACTGCGACCATACCGTCGAACAGGTTGCACAGCAGTCGCAACTGGATACAGGCTGCAGCAACAAGCAAAAGCGCACTGAACGCAGCGCTTTTGTACCACAGCAGTGCAAGCAGACCGAGGATGGCAAAGATGATGCTCATCAGGGAGATCTGGTTCGGTGTGATGTTTTTCTGGCTTAACCAGACGGCAATGTGCTTGGTTAAAGCCGTCTCCCTGACAGCCAGAGGACGCCGGTTGGATTCTGATTCGTGCTGATTCTTCATGTTTAAAACTTATCGGAAAAAGAAAGTGATGCTGGCCGGGTGAAACTTTCAGAATGTTAAACGTCGCGTAAATATGACGGATGAGCAGTCGCAGACAAGAAATGAGTGTCGTCAGTTTAACCATTCGGATTTGCCAGCAAGAAGGCATAAACATAAATGGAATCGGTTGAATATCAAGCGATTGATTAAGATTATTTGAAGTGCTTTCAAACTCAGAGACAGAACGCGGGACAGACAGCAGATGCTGAGCGCGAAGGTGCTGAAATGACAGAATAATTGATAGCATGCTGTGGAAGAGGAACTGCCACAGCATGAGTAGGATCGCAGCCTCAGTGGAGGAAGCGAATGGCTTTACAGTCGGGCAGTGCGGGTGGCCCGGAAGTCACTGAGCCCGGTCTTGCCAGATAATGCGCCTTCACGTGACTTCATGATGCCTTCACTTTGACCACTGGCAGTTTTGCGTCTTGCCAGGCTTGTATGCCACCGGCCAGTGAAAACACCTGTGTAAATCCCATTTTTTGCAGCGATTGAGCGGCTAAGGCCGAGCGGGCACCGGAGCGGCAATAGAGGTAAACAGGTTGCAGCGCCATGACTTCAAGCGCATTGTGGTGGTGGGCAACCGCTGGATGCGTGTCGAGCTGCATTTCAAGGACGCCCCGAGAAATATGGATGGCACCCGGCAGCATGCCTGTGTTGATTTCAGCGCGTTCGCGAACATCAATTAAAATAATGTCATGATTGAGCAGTAATGCTAATTCATGGCAGTGAATTTCTTCAATACCTTGTTTAGCCTGGTCGGCTAAGGTGCGTCCGTTAACAAGCATCGCTTTTTCCTCTTTACATCAGAGAATCATTGAAGGGAAGAGTGAGGGCAGTGACTGGTAAAGAATGAACCCTGCCATCAGAATTAATGCCACAGCAAAAGCACGTTTTAAGTGATGTTGGGAGAATCGTCCGGACAGCCGTTGCCCGGTTAAACTGCCAGCCACGCCAACGGTCGTCATGATTGCAATCACAGACCAGTCCAGTCGGGTTTGTGTCAGTGCGAGCACATCCTGGTATTTCAGAAAACCGATCAGCGAGTTCATGACGATGATGACCAGACTGGTCGCCACCGCCGTTTGCATCGTCAGGCCACTGAGTAGCACAAGTGCAGGAACGATCAGAAAACCACCACCGACGCCGACAAATCCGGTCAGCACGCCGACCAGCATTCCCTGTAAACCGATGAGCCAATAGGACTGAGGCTGAGTATCATCTGACTTATTGTTCACCGGCTGGAACATTCGCCACGCTGCTGCCAGCATCACGACGGCAAATACTGCCATCTGGATGGCACCATTCAGATAGCTGGCGATCCAGGCTCCCAGGTATGTTCCAGCCATTCCGGGGAAACCAAACAGCAAGACCAAAGGCCAGTTGACTAAACGTTGCCTGATACCACGGAAAGCAGTGATGCTGCTGATTATTCCGACGATAATTAAGGCACTGGCGATCGCTTGTTTCTCTGTCTGTCCCAGACCGTAAGCCAGAATGGGTACCGTGAGTATTGCACCGCCGGATCCCAGTATGCCCAGGCTGAGCCCGATTGCGATTGCGCCAAAAAAAAGAGTGATCATAGAGACCTCAATGCTTGCTATGATTATTCGTATATGTGTAATATACGATATATAGATATTAAAGAAAAGGAAGAGTCTGATGAATGCGATGATTAAAGCTTTCTATCATACTGACACCAGCACTATCAGCTACGTTGTCTATGACAAACAGGGCGGGCATGCTGCCATTATTGACAGTGTGCTGGATTTCGCGGCGCACTCGGGCAAAGTCTGGACCGCATTTGCTGATCAGCAACTGGCGTTTATCAAAGAGCAGCAACTGACTGTCGATTGGATTTTGGAAACCCACGCTCATGCCGATCACTTATCAGCGGCACATTATTTGCGTGAACAGCTTGGTAGCCCTGTTGGCGTTGGCGAGGGAATCATCAAGGTACAAAAAACGTTTAAAGCTGTCTTTCATATTGATGACGATGAATTACTGCCAGATGGTCAGGTCTTCGACCATTTGTTTCACGATGGTGAGCTTTTTACGATTGGCGCATTAACCGGCAAGGTGCTGTCGACACCAGGGCACACGAATGACAGTGTGACGTACCTTATTGAAGGGAATGCATTCGTCGGTGATACCTTATTCATGCCGGACGGCGGTACAGCCCGGTGTGATTTTCCCGGCGGTGATGCAGGCGTGTTGTATGACAGTGTGTCCCGGTTACACAGTCTGCCGGCCGAAACCCGATTATGGATGTGCCATGATTATCAACCTGAGGGCCGGGAGCTGGCTTATGTCACGACAGTTGCAGAGAGCCGCAGTCACAATATCCACATTCATCAGGGGGTCGACAAAGACGCTTTTATTCAGGTGAGGCAAGACAGAGATCAACATCTGGATGTGCCGAAACTGCTGTATCCGTCGGTGCAGGTGAATATACGTGGTGGTAAGTTACCGGCAACTGAAAAGAACGGTACAGCTTACATCAAAATTCCGTTAACGATTGAGCCGAAAAATTGAGCTGATTGAACAAGATAACCCGGTTAGTGCGCCTTTAGGCTGTCGCTAAACCGAATTGATTCACTGGATTTGTGAGAGTTATGACATGACAGAATTCACTCCCTGGACGGCACTGGCCGGCGGCACTGTGTTGGGCCTTGGTGCACTGATTTTACTGTTGCTCAATGGCCGCATTGCGGGTATTTCAGGCATCGTCAGCGGTGCGTTAGATGTGAGCGATCCAAACGCCAGATGGCGTTGGATGTTTATCGCCGGACTGATGATTGGGCCCTTACTGGCGGCACCTTTTGGAACCTATTTGCCAGAGCGTATTGACGCTGGCTGGCCACTGATCATCGCGGGTGGATTGCTGGTGGGTGTCGGAACACGATTAGGATCGGGCTGTACCAGCGGACACGGTATTTGCGGCATCGGGCGTCTATCTCCCCGTTCTATTGTCGCAACAGCAACCTTCATGTTGGTCGCTGTTGTTGTGGTATTTATTGTTCGCCATCTGACAGGAGTTTAATGGTATGCAGATGTTCATCGCTCTGATTGCCGGTTTATTGTTTGGTGCCGGATTAACGATTTCTCAAATGGTCAATCCGGATAAAGTGTTAAATTTTCTCGATGTAGCAGGACAGTGGGATCCCAGTTTAATTTTGGTGATGGGTTCAGCATTGGTCGTTTTTGGCCTGGGCTATCATTTTTTAGTGAAACCTCGTTCAAAGCCTCTGATTGCGGATCAGTTTTTTATTCCGACCAATAAAACTATCGATAAACCTTTGATCATTGGCGCTATTTTATTTGGCCTGGGCTGGGGGTTAGTGGGGATTTGCCCTGGGCCCGCTGTGAGTAATCTGCTGGGAGGTAATGCGAAAATTTTCGGCTTCGTTATCGCGATGTTGGCGGGGATGCAGTTTTCTGGCACTATCGACCGTCTGCTTAAAAAGTCTTGAAAATTATGAGGGTAGAATGCGAGATTATTCCAATATGGAGGCAAATGTCGAGCAGGCGGTTGAGCTGCTCAAAGCCATGGGTAATCAGCATAGGCTGATGATACTGTGTGTACTCCAGGAAGAGGAATTGTCTGTTTCTCAGCTGAATGAACGATTTCCTATCCCTCAGTCGTCTTTGTCACAACATCTGGCCTGGCTGCGCCGGGCCGGATTTGTGAAAACGAGGCGGGAAGCGCAGACGATTTATTACCGGCTCGATAACGACGCTGTCATTGATATCATCGCCATGCTCCATAAGCATTACTGTGCGGATTGATCCCCTTTCTCTGTGTTTTTTCGTCAATCTGGGTGAACTTTACTCAGGTTGATGTGCTAGTTATTCCTGATAAGGCAGGTAATTTGACCTGTATTCCATTTTTTCCAAGATCAAAATCAAATATTTCAACAATGCAGGTTGTAGTTTGTGCGACACCTCATTATTTTGCTTCCTGACCGAACGCCTTGCCTTGACCTGGCAAGAGATGAAATATCAGCCAATCTGGCTGGTTTTTATCAGAAATGACCGAAGTTCTATCGTGTTAGGAGTACGATAAATGACATTACACTGCTCGCTTCCAGGCCAGGCATTATTGCCGGGTAGGGGGGCTATTCTCATCATTTCCCTTCTGAGTGCTTTTCTCTGCCGCGGCGCTATGACCTTGCTGCCTTTTTCACGCCCGTTTTCTGCCTGTCGCCTTCAATTCTTTCGTCTCTTTCGTCGATTTAGAAGTTTTGGCCATTGTTAGCCCATACAGAATACAACTGATTTCGACTGAGTCGTGTCAGAGTGTTTTTAAATATAATTAAATCAGATAGTTATAAAGATAACGCTTGCGTGCACTTTTGAGATAAGCCGCAGTGAAGGACATGAAGGAAAATTCCGTGAATATGAAATTGTTAGGCAGTTCCCTGATTATTGCTGGGACAGCACTGGGCGCAGGTATGCTTGCCATTCCTATGGTATTGGCCCAGTTTGGCTTACTGTGGGGCACCTTGTTAATGCTGCTGATCTGGGTGGGTACGACTTACGCAGCCCTGTTGTTGCTTGAAGCCAGTATCAAGTCTGGTGGTGGCCTGGGCATGAATTCGATTGCCCGTAAAACACTGGGTAAAGGTGGCCAGCTGGTGACAAATGGCTTGCTGTACGCGTTGCTGGTGTGTTTGCTGATGGCCTACATTATCGGGGCCGGTGATTTGCTTAAGAAACTGACTGATGGCCTTGGTATCGAATTAAGTGCGACGCAGGCACAAATTGCGTTTACCGTAGTCGCGGGTTTCGTTGTCGCTGCCGGAACCGGTGTCATTGACCGCTTGAACAGGCTGCTGTTTGCGGCAATGGTGATCATGCTGGCCATGACGCTGGTGACTCTGGTGCCTGGGATTAATCCAGACAACCTGGCATCGGTTGGCAGCGATAACAAAGTCGCTCTCATCAAAACCAGCTCTGTGCTGTTTACCAGCTTCGGTTTTATGGTAGTGATCCCGTCACTGGTCACTTATAACCCGGAAGCCACGCAAAAGCAGTTAAGAAATATGGTGATTGCAGGTTCTGTCATCCCATTATTCTGTTACCTGTTCTGGCTGTACGCGGCGGTTGGTAATCTGTCGCCTGAGCAATTGGTGGGCTTTGCGAATGTTTCTGAACTGATTGCTGCGCTGAGTGTGAATCACGGCAGCATGCAGCTGATTTTGTCTATCTTCACCGGTCTTGCACTATTGACCTCGTTTCTGGGCGTGGCCATGGCACTGTTTGACCAGAATGCCGATGCTTTCCGTCAGAACCGGGCTGTGACCTATGTACTGACCTTCATTTTACCGATGCTGGGCGCGATTCTGGCGGCGAATCAATTCCTGTCCGTGCTGAGCTATGCCGGTATCATTCTGGTGTTCCTGGCTATTTTTGTCCCGATGGCAATGACAGTCAAAGTCAGAAAAGATGGCGATAAGGCGACAGTGACAGAGGGTAATGAAGCTGTGTATCAGGCAGGTGGCGGCGTCATGGCGCTGGCGCTGAGCTTTCTGTTCGGTTGTTTTTTATTAATGGCTGAACTGATTTAATCAGTGAGTATCAATCAGATGTAAAAAGGCGCTTCCCATGGGAAGCGCCTTTTTTGTGGCACTCAATATCGTATTCGCGACATTGCTTTGAGGATGCTAACGATTTGTTTGACCGAACAAGACCGATATCGTCAGGAGTAGTTTCAGGTTTGACCGAACGCTGAAATAACCTATCTGCCGGAGTAGTGATCTGTTGACACAGAGTAAGCAGCTAGTGACGTATCCTCAAAAAGTTGAGCGAATCTTACCGACTTTCTTTTGCTGGTGCTAGGCTTGGGCCTGTTTTCTCAAAAAGACAAAATTCGCCATAACGTAAACTTTTTTATACACACTTTTCTCCTATGACACAGGTGCCAAGTTAGAGTATCTTGGTTAAAAAAGATGGGATATGGATATGAACTGGAAACTTGCGGATCAGGTGGCTGAAAAGGCGCTGGCAGAAGGTAGCCTGATGCCAATCACCACAGAAGCGGAGCAGATTGAAGAGCAGGGCGTGATTTATCTGGGCCATGTAGTGACGGAAAATGCGGGTAAGAAGTTGCTCAATCTCACGGCCAGGCATCCCTCGAACCCGTTTCTGCCTTATGAGAAAGCGATGTATGTTTGTGAAGCCGGGGAGCACCACGTATGTCTGCTCAATAAGTTTCCGGTTATCTCACCGCACTTACTGATTTGCTCAAAAGATTTTGTCCCTCAGGAATCGCCTTTAAGCTGGGAAGACTGGCATGCATGGCTGGGGGGATTTACACACTCAGATGTGCTCGGCTTTTATAACAGTGGGCCATTAGCCGGAGCGAGTCAGTCACACAGGCACATGCAGTTGGTCCGAAGTGAAATCCCACTGGAAAAAGTGATCGCGGGTGGAAAGCTTCCGTTTGCTCACTGGTTATATCTGGTTGAAGCGATGACCACTGACGAGCTGTATGACGCTTATCTACAGGGGATGAAAGCCTTGTCGCTTTTTAATGAGGCAGGCGATACGTGCAAGCCGCATAACATCCTTCTCACAGAGCGCTGGCTGCTGATACTGCCTCGTACTGCCAATAATGTTCAGGGGCTTTTTGCCAATGGGATTAACTACAGTGGACGCTTCCTGGTGAAAAAACCGGAACAGCTGGTGTGGTTACAGGAATACGGTTTAATGCGGTTTTTGCGCGAATGCAGTGAGTGAATCACAGACAGAGCCTTGGGAAGAAGCATCTGTTGTTGCGGCATTAAAAAAACCCCAGCCTGAGCTGGGGTTTTTTGTCGTTACGTTAAGAAAATAAATTATTTCTTAGCGTTACGCTCTTTCACTTCTGCGATCACTGCGTCAGCAACGTTCGCTGGGCATGCAGAGTAGTGAGAGAATTCCATTGAGAACTGACCACGGCCAGAAGTCATGGTACGCAGGTGACCGATGTAGCCGAACATCTCAGACAGAGGTACGTCAGCTTTAATACGAACACCCGTTGCACCAGCAACCTGATCTTTGATCATACCGCGACGACGGTTCAGGTCACCGATAACATCACCAACGTGATCTTCCGGAGTGAACACGTCAACGTGCATGATAGGCTCAAGCAGCTGAGCACCCGCTTTAGGCATAGACTGACGGAATGCGCCTTTCGCTGCGATTTCGAATGCTACAGCAGAGGAGTCAACTGCGTGGAAACCACCGTCGAACAGCTCAACTTCAACGTCCAGCACAGGGAAACCAGCCAGAACACCAGTATTCATCATACCAGCGAAGCCTTTTTCGATTGCAGGCCAGAATTCTTTAGGAACGTTACCACCAACAACGGTAGACACGAACTTGAAGCCAGAGTTTGGCTCACCTGGTTTGATACGGTAGTCGATCTTACCGAACTGACCAGAACCACCAGACTGCTTCTTGTGCGTGTAGCTGTCTTCGATTGCTTTGGTGATAGTTTCACGGTAAGCAACCTGTGGAGCACCTACAGTCAGTTCAACACCGTGAGTACGCTTCAGGATGTCAACTTTGATGTCCAGGTGCAGCTCACCCATACCTTTCAGGATGGTTTCGCCAGAATCTTCGTCAGTTTCAACCTGGAACGATGGATCTTCTGCGATCATCTTACCCAGTGCGATACCCAGTTTCTCAGAAGCGCCTTTGTCTTTCGGAGCAACAGCGATAGAGATTACTGGATCTGGGAAGATCATTGGTTCCAGAGTACATTCGTGCTTAGGATCACACAGAGTGTGACCAGTCTGAACGTTCTTCATACCAACAACCGCGATGATGTCACCCGCTTGTGCTGAATCCAGCTCGTTACGGTCGTTTGCGTGCATTTCAACCATACGGCCGATACGCTCAGTTTTACCGGTAGCAGAGTTCAGGATGGTATCACCCTTCTTCAGCTTACCAGAGTAAATACGGATGAAGGTCAGGGCGCCGAAACGGTCATCCATGATCTTAAACGCAAGTGCACGGAAAGGTTCGTCAACAGAAACAGTTGCAACTTTACCAGTCGGCTCACCAGTTTCTGGATCAGTCAGATCCTGAGGGTCAACTTCTGTTGGGTTTGGCAGGTAGTCAACAACGGCGTCAAGCAGCAGCTGCATACCTTTGTTCTTGAACGCAGAACCACAGAAAGTTGGGAAGAAAGCCAGGTCACGCGTACCTTTACGGATACAACGCTTCAGGTCTTCGATAGAAGGCTCTTCACCTTCCATGTAAGCTTCCATCAGCTCGTCGTCTTGCTCAACGGCAGTCTCGATCAGCTCTTCGCGGTAAGCTTCTACGTCATCAACCATATCCGCTGGGATTTCTTTGATTTCGTAGTTTTCTGGCTGACCTGAATCGTCCCAAACGTAGGCTTGGCGAGTCAGAACGTCAACCACACCCACGAAATCGTCTTCGCGGCCGATTGGCAGGGTCATAACCAGAGGGTTTGCACCCAGAACTTTCTTCACTTGCTCAACAACGCTGAAGAAGTCTGCGCCCATACGGTCCAGTTTGTTCACGAAGATCAGACGAGATACTTCTGATTCGTTCGCGTAACGCCAGTTAGTTTCAGACTGAGGCTCAACACCACCTGAACCACAGAATACACCGACACCACCGTCAAGTACTTTCAGAGAACGGTAAACTTCAACGGTGAAGTCAACGTGTCCCGGAGTATCGATAACGTTAAAACGGTGGTCTTTCCAGAAACAGGTCGTCGCAGCTGACTGGATGGTGATACCACGCTCGGCTTCCTGATCCATGAAGTCCATGGTAGAAGCACCGTCGTGTACTTCACCCAGACGGTGGATTTTACCGGTCAGCTTCAGGATACGCTCAGTGGTAGTGGTTTTACCCGCATCTACGTGCGCGAAAATACCAATGTTTCTGTATTTAGATAGATCTGCCATTGTTTTTCTCTATATGAACAATTGTTGTCACATGTCAGGGTGGGGAGTATAGCACTACTTACAAGTATCAGAACATAGATCTGAGTAATTTAATAAGTATTCGTTGGCTTTTAACCCATTGATTCAGGCAGGAACTGGATGATTGTTCAATAAAAATACAGAAAATGTCTGTTAACTGATTGTGACAAGGTGTTGCATCCCGGCCGGGCAGAACAACAAATTTCTTGATGATATGCCCAGCGATTCAGGCGGCGTATTTTCTTATGGTATATATTTGTGTTACATGTCAGTGTTCGTCATTGACAACTCTTACAATAATGAAAAAGAACGATTTTCTGGTGTCGACTGGGTTGTTAGGTGAAGTTGCCTTGGAGGGGATATGAAGAATGGATTGACTGTAAGCCTGTCAATAATGGCAGGATTATTGCTGGGAAGTACCAGTGCACTGGCAAAAGAGGTGATAGAAACCGCCAGTTTGGTGGGGTTTGGTGTCGCAAAATATGCGCCTGAATTTAAACACTTTGACTATGTCAATCCGGAAGCGCCAAAAGGTGGATCCATCACCTATGCGGAAGTCGGCACGTACGACAGTTTTAACCGTTATGCCTCGAGAGGGGTTTCGGTAGCCGGTGCGGACGAGATGTATGACACCTTGTTTGCGCCAGCAAGTGATGAAATTGACAGTTACTATCCGTTAATCGCAGAAAAAGTGCGTTATGCCGACGATTTTTCCTGGATGGAAATTGATATTAATCCGAAAGCGCGATTTCATGACGGCGAGCCGATTACCGCGAAAGATGTCGCTTTCACTTTTGATAAGTTCATGACTGAAGGTGTTCCTCAGTTTCGTGTCTTTTATAAAGACGTGAAGTCGGTGACGGCTGTATCGCCGCTGACCGCGCGGGTTGAAATGTCTGTCGCCAACAGAGAAAAACTGTTTTCTCTGGTTGAAGGCATGAACGTCTTACCTGAACATTACTGGAAAGACAAGAAACTGAGTGAACCGCTCAACGAACCACCGATTGGCAGCAGTGCGTACAAGGTAACCAGTTATCAGTCGGGCCAGAGTGTGACTTACTCCAGAGTGAAAGATTACTGGGCGGCTGATCTTCCGGTGAATGTCGGGCGGCATAATTTCGACACCATCCGGTACGATTATTATCGTGATGATACTGTGACCCTGGAAGCGTTCAAAGCCGGTGAATATGACTTTCGCCAGGAAAATGTTGCTAAGTTCTGGGCGACCCTCTATGAGGGAAATAATTTTGATGACGGTTATATAAAGAAGGAAGAAATTCCTCACGAAATTCCTCAGGCGATGCAGGCCTTTGTCTTTAATACCCAGCGCCCGGTTTTCAGTGATGTCCGTGTCAGAGAAGCCCTGAATTACGCCATGGACTTTGAGTGGATGAATAAAACGCTTTTCTATAACCAGTACTCACGTACCCGCAGTTTTTTCCAGAATACCCCTTATGAAGCAAAAGGTTTGCCGACACCTGCTGAGTTGAATTATCTGGAACCGTTAAAAGACAAGATCCCGGCGCGTGTTTTTACTGAATCTTACCAGCCACCTGTCACTGACGGCTCAGGCCGTGTTCGTGCGCAATCACGTAAAGCATTTGCATTATTAAAGGCTGCTGGCTGGGAGCTGAAAAATCAGGTCATGACCAATGTGAAGACTGGAGAGCCTCTGGCGTTTGAGCTACTGATCTACAGTCCGACCTCGGAGCGCATCGCGATTCCGTTGCAGAAAAACCTCAAGCAACTGGGCATCGAGATGAAAATCCGTACGGTTGATACAACGCAATATATCAAGCGCCTGCGTGATCGGGATTTTGACATGGTGTCTTCCGGTTACAGTGCCAATGCCTATCCGACACAGAATCTGCTGATTGCCTGGAACAGCAACTACCTGGACTCCACCTACAATACTGCCGGGGTTCAGGATCCGGCGATTGATGCGCTGACCGAGCAAATCGCTGCGCACCAGCAAGATCCTGCCGCGCTGGCTGCATTAGGCCCGGCGCTGGACCGGGTGCTGCAATGGAACTTTTTTGTCATACCTCAGTGGCATTTAAGTAAATTCCGTGTGGCGACCTGGGATAAGTTCGACCGTCCTGCGGTCCGGCCTAAATATGCACTGGGTGTTGATACTTGGTGGGTGGATACGGCCAAGGCGGCCAAGTTGCCGGAAAAACGCCGTTAATCGAAACGTGAAAACAGGTAAAGCAGTATGACGGCATATATAATCCGGCGACTTTTGCTGGTGATCCCAACGCTCTGGGCGATTATTACGATTAACTTTTTCGTGATTCAGATTGCACCGGGCGGGCCTGTTGAACAGGCGGTGGCGCAGCTTGAAGGGCATACTTCCGGTATTATGGAGCGCTTTACCGGCGGCGGTCAGGAGGTGCAGCCGTCGGAAAGTTCACAAGCAAATGGCAATGGCGGAAGTGGCTACCGTGGCTCCCGCGGGCTGGACCCGGAAGTGGTGGCTGAAATACGTAAACAGTTTGGTTTTGATAAACCGCTCTGGGAGCGGTATGTCGACATGCTGAAAAACTATGTCACGTTCAATTTTGGTGAGAGCCTGTTTCGTGGTGGTGATGTCATCGATCTGATTATCGAGCGGCTGCCGGTATCGATTTCACTGGGTTTGTGGAGCACCTTGATCATTTACTTCGTCTCTATTCCTCTGGGGATTGCGAAAGCGGTGAATCATGGCAGCCGGTTTGATATCTGGAGCAGCGCATTAGTGATAGCCGGGTACGCGATTCCCGGTTTCCTGTTCGCCATCGTGCTGATTATTTTCTTTGCCAGTGGTAACTATTTCAGCTGGTTTCCGCTACGCGGGCTGTTTTCGACGGATTTCGATCAGATGACCTGGTATCAGCAAATTGGTGATTACTTCTGGCACCTTGCACTGCCTATCTTAGCCATGGTCATCGGTGGCTTTGCGACGCTGACGATGCTGACCAAAAACTCGTTTCTGGATGAGATCAACAAACAGTACGTTGTCACTGCCCGCGCGAAAGGCCTCGATGACAGAAGCATCTTGTATAAGCATGTCTTTCGTAATGCGATGTTAATTATTATTGCTGGTTTTCCCAGTGCGTTTATCAGCATTTTCTTTACTGGCTCAATGCTGATTGAAGTGATGTTTTCGCTGGAGGGCATTGGCTTGCTGGGTTTTGAATCTACCATTCAGCGGGATTACCCTGTGGTATTCAGCTCGCTTTATATCATGACATTGCTGGGGCTTATTCTGAATATCATCTCTGACCTGACTTATACCCTGGTTGATCCACGTATTGATTTTGAGGCCAGGTAATCTCATGAGAAAGACATTGACGACCTTATTTACCTTTAATCCGCTGACAAAAGAGCGCTGGGCCCGGTTTAAAGCGCACAGGCGTGGATACTGGTCGATGTGGTTGTTTGGCGTGCTGTTTATTATCAGCTTGTTTGCTGAAGTGATCGCCAACGATAAGCCCTTGTTTGTCAGTTTTAAAGGGGGCTGGTATTTCCCGATCACTGAACAATACGCCGAGACACAGTTTGGCGGCGAGTTTGCCACAGAAGCCGATTATACCGACCCGTATGTGCAGGATCTGATCAACCAAGACGGCTATATGATCTGGCCACTGATCCATTTCAGCTATGACACGATTAACTATAATTTGTCCGGCCCGGCGCCCTCGGCACCGGATAGTGTGAACTGGCTGGGTACCGATGATAAAGGCCGTGATGTGCTGGCACGCATCATTTACGGTTTTCGGATATCCGTGCTATTTGGTTTTGCGCTGACGGTTATTTCAACCATTGTCGGTGTCATGGTCGGAGCCGGGCAGGGCTATTATGGCGGCTGGCTGGATTTGTTTGGCCAGCGGTTTATTGAAGTCTGGTCAGGCATGCCGACTTTGTTTTTGCTGATTATCCTGTCCAGCTTTGTTGAGCCTAACTTCTGGTGGCTGCTGGGCATTATGGTGCTCTTTAGCTGGATGGGGTTGGTGGGCGTTGTGCGGGCAGAATTTCTCCGCTGCCGGAATCTGGATTATGTGCGTGCCGCGCAGGCGCTGGGCGTCAATGACAGACGCATCATGCTGCGTCATATGTTGCCCAATGCCATGGTGGCTTCCCTGACGATGATGCCTTTTATTCTCAGCGGGTCAGTAACCACGCTGACATCGCTGGACTTTCTGGGGTTTGGTTTGCCTGTAGGCTCCCCATCACTGGGTGAATTGCTTGCCCAGGGTAAAACCAACCTTCAGGCACCCTGGCTGGGGCTGTCTGCGTTTGTTGTGCTTTCTATCATGCTGAGCCTGCTGGTTTTTATCGGCGAGGCGGTGCGCGATGCTTTCGACCCACACCACCAATCGTAACGACCGGGATACTGCAATGAGTGAAGCTTTACTGACGATTGAAAATCTCTCTGTGGGCTTTGCCAATGGTAAGCCTGTCCGCCCGGTGACACAGAATGTCAGCCTGACAATCAAACGGGGAGAAACTCTGGCACTGGTGGGTGAAAGTGGCTCAGGCAAGTCTGTGACGGCCAATGCCATTTTGCGTTTGCTGCCGAAAGCGTCGGCCCGTTATCTGGATGGTCATATTTATTACGATGGTGTGGACATGCTGCGCTGCAGTGAACGCCAGATGCGCGGGTTACGCGGCAACAAAATCGGCATGATTTTTCAGGAACCGATGATGTCGCTGAATCCGCTGCATAAAATTGGCCGGCAACTGTGCGAAACTCTGGCGATCCATAAGGGAATACGCCAGAGAACGGCGGAGAAACGTGCGCTGGTCTGGCTGAAAAAAGTGGGTATCCGCAACCCGGAGCAACGCATGTATGCCTATCCTCATGAGTTGTCCGGTGGTGAGCGCCAGCGGGTGATGATTGCTATGGCGCTGATCAATGAGCCTGATCTCCTGATTGCAGATGAACCCACGACCGCGCTCGATGTGTCTGTTCAGGCCCAAATCCTCGATTTGCTGAAAAACCTGCAGCAGGAACTGGGCATGGCGATGCTGTTTATTACGCATGATTTGAGTATTGTGCGCAAAATTGCTGACCGTGTGGCGGTCATGCAACTCGGACAATTAGTGGAAACCAATCAGAAAGAGATTCTTTTTGCGTCACCGTCTCATCCATATACCCAGAAACTCATTCAATCTGATCCCAGTGGTGAGCCTGTCCCGGTCAACGGGGATCCTGCCGCGCTATTTGAAATCGACAAATTACGTGTCTGGTTTCCGGTCAAGGGTGGGATCATGAAACGTGTGATCAGCCATATTAAAGCCGTGACCGATGTGAGCTTCCAGCTGAAGAAGGGGCAGAGTGTTGGTCTGGTCGGGGAAAGTGGTTCAGGAAAGTCGACGACCGGAATGGCAATACTCCGATTACTAAACAGCGAAGGGAGCATCCGCTTTGACGGTCACGAGATCAGTCATCTGAACCGGAAAGGTATGTTACCTTTCCGCAGCCGCTTACAGGTCGTCTTTCAGGACCCGTTTTCCGCTTTGAATCCAAGAATGTCCGTCGCCCAGATTATCGGCGAAGGCCTGAAAGTCCATCAGGCACTATCGGATGAGGAAGAAGATGCCGCGATTTGCCAGGCCATGAAAGATGTCGAGCTGGATCCGTCTACCCGTTTTCGTTATCCCAATGAATTTTCAGGTGGGCAACGTCAGCGGATCGCCATTGCAAGGGCGCTGGTCTTGAAACCTGAGTTTATTCTGCTGGATGAGCCCACCTCCTCTCTGGATCGCACCGTTCAGCATCAGGTGCTGAATTTACTAAAAGAATTGCAGTTGAAGTATGGCCTGAGTTACCTGTTTATCAGTCACGATCTGAATGTTGTGAAGTCGCTATGTCACTATACCTTGGTCTTGAAAGATGGCTGTGTGGTTGAGCAGGGGCCAACCCGTCAGCTGTTTCATCATCCAGAGGCAGAATATACCCGCCACTTAGTCAATTTGTCTGCTGTTCGCTGATACCCACCTAAACAGACGACCTTTAAGCTGAACTGCCATTTTTAATGGGCAGTTCGTGCGTCAGAGTTCACATAAATGCTGTGGATGGCATATGCTTGAAATACAGTATTTTATGCTTATTGATGCGTAGCAGCTTTCTGTCACGCCCGCTTTATGCTGACATACTGCACATTATTGACATCTTTCATGAATCACCTGGCTAATCCTTATACAAATTATCACAGGTCGAATTGGTGTTGATTGGTGATGTATTCTGAATGTGTCCTGAATGCTGGTCGCAACAACTGGATGTTGTCGTTTTGTTACTATTTGATGCCTTCATCAAGCAAATCAATGCTGATGAAATATAATTCTTAACAATCGGGTTACAATTTGCGTATTATACTGCCCGAGTTGTAACCAAACAGACTATAACAGGGAGACTCATATGCAGTCATTGGTCGATTTTATCAACGGGATAATATGGAGTCCGGCATTGATTTATCTTTGCTTGGGTGCCGGTTTGTTTTATTCCATCACAACACGTTTTATGCAGGTTCGCCATTTCGGCGAGATGATTCGCCTGCTGTTCGCCGGACAGAGTTCTGAGAAAGGGATTTCGTCTTTCCAGGCACTGGCAGTTTCGCTGTCAGGCCGTGTCGGTACAGGTAACATTGCAGGTGTTGCTGCAGCCATCGGTTTTGGTGGTCCGGGTGCCGTCTTCTGGATGTGGGTTGTTGCCTTCCTGGGTGCTTCTACAGCTTACTATGAATCAACGCTTGCTCAGATTTATAAAGAAGAAGATGAAGGCCAGTTCCGTGGTGGCCCAGCCTATTACATTGAAAAAGCGATGGGTCAGAAATGGTATGCATGGATTTTTGCGATTTCAACCATTGTGGCTTGTGGTCTTCTTCTGCCAGGCGTGCAGTCAAACAGTATCGGTAATGCGGTTGAAGCAGCATTCGGTTCTGGTGATGTGATCGAAACCACTTTAGGTACATTCAGTTCTGCGAAGATCATCACTGGTGCGATCGTCTGTGTGGTACTGGCTTTCATCATCTTTGGTGGTGTGAAGCGTATCGCTCACTTTACTCAAATCGTTGTTCCTTTCATGGCGCTGGGCTATATCGTCATTGCCTTCGTTGTGATTCTGCTGAACATTGACATGGTGCCGAGTGTATTTGCCACGATTGTGGGAGATGCCTTTACGCCAATGGCGGGTGTCGGTGCGGCAATCGGCTGGGGTGTAAAACGTGGTGTTTACTCCAACGAAGCCGGTCAGGGTACAGGTCCGCATGCAGCAGCAGCAGCTCAGGTTGATCACCCTGCGCAGCAAGGCATGGTGCAAGCGTTCTCGATTTACATCGATACGCTGCTGGTTTGTAGTGCGACAGCATTCATGATTATCATCACTGGTGCGTTTAACGTCCATGGTGCTGAAGGTGCTTTCCTGGTTCAAAATCTGCCTTCTGACATTGCTGCAAACAGCCCGGTATTTACTCAGATGGCAATTGAAACTGCAATGCCGGGTCTGGGTAAACCATTCGTTGCGATTGCACTGTTCTTCTTCTCATTCACGACCATTCTGGCGTACTACTACATTGCTGAAACCAATGTTGCGTACATCCACCGTACGATTCATGTACCTGGCCTGATGTTTGTACTGAAGTTGTTCTTGCTGTCATCCGTATTCTACGGCGCAGTGAAAACCGCAGATCTGGCTTGGGCACTGGGTGATGTGGGTGTTGGTCTGATGGCCTGGCTGAACATCATCGGTATTCTGATTATCTTCTTCATGGCGAAACCAGCGCTGAAAGCGTTGAGAGACTATGAACTGCAGAAGAAAGCCGGCGTGAAAGAATACGTATTCGATCCTGTGAAACTGGGCATCAAAGGTGCTGATTACTGGGAAGAGCGTATGAAACGTAAAGGCCAGAAGTCGCCTGACCTGGGTGAAGATTCCTCTGCAGGTACAGCCAAATCAACCTTGTAATGTGAATTGACAGACAGTTATTGATGAACAAAGGCCAGCGTTTGCTGGCCTTTTTTGTTTCAGTTGCTCAGTTGCTCATTCAATATAAGCAGTACTAGACACACTAGCTTATACATGTTGATGCTTATGTGTTAGCTTTTGGCATTGTAAAGTATAAGCAGATGAGTGGATATGGATATATGTATCAAATAGCTATCATCATTTTTGATGATTTCACGGATATCGATTTTTTCTTGCTACGCGATATTTTGGGAAGAAGCCAAAAAGACTGGGCCGTTAAAATATTGGGTACTAAGCCGTCACATGTATCGACTTTAGGCATGGAAGTAAAAACCGATGGGCATGTTGCAGAGGCCTCGGAAGCCGATGTTGTGTTATTCAGCAGTGGTTATAAAGGGGTGCCGGCTGCGTTAAATAATCAGGAATTTATGGCATCGCTTAAGCTGGATCCTCAAAACCAGCTTATTGGGTCAATTTGTGCAGGTGCGTTTTTTCTGGCCAAACTGGGGTTGCTGGATGGCATTACTGCTACGACTCATCCGGATGCAAAATCAGCGCTCGAGGCGGAGGGTATTTATGTCCAAGATAAGGCACTGGTCGTGCATGGAAATCTTGCCACAGCAGGTGGGTGCTTGTCGCAATTGTATCTTACAGGTTGGCTGGCAGAGCGTTTGTATGGTGTGGATAAACGTCGGGAGATTCATCGGCAGCTTATTCCTGCAGGCCAGTCAGAAATATTTGAAGCATTAATTAGCCGTACGCTTTCAGAAGCATGAGTAACCTGAGGGAT
Organism: Photobacterium sp. TLY01; assembly: GCF_021432065.1. Taxonomy (NCBI): domain Bacteria; kingdom Pseudomonadati; phylum Pseudomonadota; class Gammaproteobacteria; order Vibrionales; family Vibrionaceae; genus Photobacterium; species Photobacterium sp. TLY01. Next base: position 1,831,737 of record NZ_CP090364.1, on the reverse strand, counting down.
GGATGTGTTGTCTTCAGCATTGTGAAAATGGATGATTATTGAATCTTAAGGCAGTCTATAAGAGGTGATTCAGGATGAATTTAGAAACACAACAATTAGTATTAGATCCCATCACCGAAACAGATTGGGCGCTTTTTAAAGCGCTTCATACGATACCGGCTGTGATCGAAAAATGTTTTGATGCGCCGTCTGACGATGAATTAAAAGCAAAATTTCATGCGCGTCTTCAGGCGTGGACACCTGACAGCGGCGCCTGGTTAACCCTGGTCATTAAAGAAAAAGCGTCGGGTGAAAAAGTCGGCATTACAGGTTTTTTTGTTGATCAAGGGATTGCGGAAATGGGTTATCTGCTGATGCCTGAATTTTATGGCAAAGGCTATGGGACAGAATCCCTGCGTGTAGTGATTGACTGGGCGGAAGAAGAACTAGGACTTGCCTTGTTCAGAGCCGTGGTAACCGAAGGCAATATCGCTTCTGAGCGTGTGCTGGAAAAGTGCGGTTTCAGGTTACAGGAGAAAATACCTGAAGCTTATGAGATAGGCGGTCAGTTGTACGCCGATCATATTTATCAGCGGGTTTCAACGGGGTGAAAATCCATAAAGAGACATAGAAAGCCGCCAACTGGTGCCGGCGGCTTTGACATGTTTACACAGTAAACTGCTTCATCAGCTCATTTTGTTCACGCACGTTTTTAATCTGGGTTGCCATCGCAATACTGGTTTCGTTGGCCGTTTCAGCAACCTGAACCGACAAGTCCTTAATATTGATGGTATTGCCATTGATATCCTCAGCAACCAGGCTCTGTTCTTCGGCAGCCGAGGCGATTTGTATATTCATATCGTTGATTTGCTGGATGGCTTCACGAATCCGCGACAGGGCTTCATCGGCTTCCTGTGCCGTTGCCACGGTTTCGCTGGCCGTGTTTTTACTCAGTGCCATGGTGCTGGTGGCAGAGCTGGCACCGGCCTGAAGCTGCTCAATCATTTGGCGTATTTCAGTGGTAGATTGCTGCGTACGTTGTGCCAGTGTGCGCACTTCATCGGCAACGACCGCAAAGCCACGGCCGGAATCCCCAGCCCTTGCGGCTTCAATGGCAGCATTCAGCGCCAGCAGGTTCGTCTGATCGGCAATGTCATTGATCACCTGCAGAATTCGCTCAATATTACCCGTGGCGGATTCCAGCTCTTTGACGACATCGACAGCCTGATCAATTTGATCCGATAAGTCATGAATAGACACAGAAGTCCGGGAGACGATATTGCCACCTTCCTGCGCCGCTAATTCAGCCGCGGAGGCTGCAGATGCCGCGCTGTGCGCATTGTCTGCCACGTTGGCTGATGTTGATGCCATTTCATTCATCGCCGTTGCCAGTAGCTCAAGCTGTTGCAGCTGGCTGTTCATGGCTTCGGATGAGCGACTCGCGCCCTGAGCTGTTAACTCAGTGCCTTGCATGATGTCGTGACTCAGTGCTTGCGAGCGGATGATCTGTTGCTGCATCCGTTCAGTGAACTGATTAAAACTTTGCGCCAGTGACGCAAATTCCGGCTCAGTATTGGTGCTCAGTCGCTGCGTGAGGTCAGCCTGTCCGGTGGCAATGTTTTTCATGGCCTGATTGATGACATCCAATGGGCGCATCAGACGTTTGACCAAAAAGAAGACTGCGGCGAAACCTGCAACGATGAATAACAGGGAATAAGTGATGGCGTTGTTTTTGATTTGATCAACAGCGGCAAACGCCACATCATTTTTCAGCACCGCACCAATATAGAGTGTCTGTCCCTGTACTTTATGGAAGCTGATGTTGACGGATTCATTATCGAGCACAGTATCCAGAGGCTGCGCTGAGATTTGAATGCCGGGATACGCTTCCGATAGCGCTTTACCGTTCACTTCTTTGTTCGGGTGCGCGATGATCACATCTTTCTCAGAGACCAAAAAGAGATAGCCGGCATTAAACAAAGAGGCCTGGTTAATCAGATTGGCAATTTTACTCATGCTGACATCAAAGAAGATGGCGCCGACAAACTGACCGTTGTTTTTAACCGGTGCAGCAAAAGAGACCAGAATTTCATTGGTCACTGAATCCCGGTAAGGCGAGGTAATGATCATATGCCCGGCTTCTTTTGCCTGGGTGTACCAGGGGCGGGCACGGGGATCCCAGCCCGGTGCTGGTTTCCATGACGGATCACTGATGATAAAAGAACCGTCTTTTTCGAACCCGATGCCGGTCAGCTCAAAGGTGTTTTTGAGCACAGGCTGGCTGATAATCTGACGAATACTGTCCGGGGATAAATTTTGCTCGACGATCCCAGCGGTGATATTGGCTAATTTCGTCCGGCTGGCAATCTCGGTGACTAAGGTCTGATTCACGCCGGATACAATTTCATCGATGCTGTTGTCTACCAACTGATGCACATCATCCCTGGTGTGAACGTACTGGATGCCGGAAAGCAGCACTAAAGCGGCGAATAGTATTGCCGACGAAGTGGCAACGATTTTGTGGCTAAACTTCATGGAGTCCCTCAACGACTGTCATTGCTATTATTGTTCTTCCATTGTCGGCGCAGGGTTAAAAAGACTTAATAGCAAAAATATGTAATTGTGATGGGGGATAAATATTAGCAATGATTTTGTGAGGAATAATGCATTCCTGTTCCGAATATTAACCCAGGGCTCAATAAAAAAGGGCAGCGATCAGCTGCCCTGATAATCCACAAATGGAATATTAGTCGATCAGACCATATTCATTGCGTAGCACAGTAATGATTTCTTCTTTCGGGTTGCCACTGAGTTCGACTTTCTGACCGGTCACTTTCTCTGCAATGCCGGTGTAAATACGGGAAACCTGCATCAGGACTTCTTCGGGCAGGGCATTGTCACGGGCCAGTGCTTCACGTTCTTCCATCCGGTCTTTGTTCAGCAGAATGTCCGGATCAGGGAAGTGGTTCAGCAGCAACTGGCGGAAATCTTCTTTCGAGTTTTCGACAATCTTGCCTTCGCGATAAGAAGGGCCATCCCAGATGCGGGATGAATCCGGTGTGCCGACTTCATCCATGTAGATCATCTTTTCCTGACCTTGCGCATCGGTGACATAACCAAACTCGAACTTTGTATCGACAAAGATCTGATCCAGTTGCGCTAACGCGTCGCTGATAACGGCAAAACCTTCTTTCAGCAGCACTTCGTAATGATCAACATCTTCAGGCTGGCTGAAATTGAACGCCTGATAGTTGTTCAGCAAATCACTGCGCGTGACATTGACGTCATCCACAGCAGGCACGCCCGGAATATCGTGCAGAATCCCTTTGGTGGAAGGGGTGATCAGAACCTCAGGTAATTTCTGATCTTTTTGCAGGCCATCTGGCACCTGAATCCCGCAAAACTCACGGTCGCCGTTGGCATAGGCGCGCCACATAGAACCGGTAATATATTGACGGCAAATTGCTTCTACTTTGATGGGACGGGCTTTTTGAACGATCCAGACAAACGGGTGTGGGATATCCAGAATATGGCTGTCTGCCAGGCCTTTCTCGCGGAACAGGTGGAACCAGTGATTGGAAATCGCATTCAGTGCCGCGCCTTTGCCCGGTACACCGTTCAGGCCCCCTTCACCATGCCAGATGCAGTCGAACGCAGAAATACGATCACTGATCACCATGATTGCCAAAGGCGCATTCGGGCGAACATTGTAGCCTTTCTCTTTAATCAGTCGACGGCTGTCAGCCTCAGTCAGCCAATAGACGGAGCGGACTTTACCGCTGTGAACCGGCTGGTCGGTACGGATTGGGAGATCATCATTTACAGCAAGAACTTGATCAGCAAGGCTCATGGTGAAGTTCCTATTTCAAGAGTCAATTCGATGAAAATCGCTGTTTGGGTGTCGCCCAATCAGCGCATATCCTGTTGGCGAGGCAGATGATAGCAGAAGTGTTTTCGCCTTTCAGCAAAAAAGCAAACGTTTGCCTTGATGTTTCTCTGAGTGACGCGAAATGCAACAGTACCGCCATTTTGCCTGAATTTTCAGCGGTAATCGCAAAAGACTGACAGGTGTTAGTGCGACGGGTAGAACTGTGGCAAAATCACTGTCCTTTCAGACCAGCAGGTAAAAACGGTACATGATGCATTTTACATCCGAGCAGCAGTGTTTTATTCAGCATCGCGAGGGAAATGCCTTATGTATTGCCGGTGCAGGGACAGGGAAAACGACGACTCTGGTTGGCCTGATCCAGGCTCAGCTCGACATGCGGTCGGCCAGCGAAATACTGGTGCTGATGTTCAACAGCGATATACGCCGTGATTTTCAGCAGAAACTCAACCAGTCCGGTATCACTCAGCCGGTCCCTGTTCATACGTTCCACAGTTTTTGTCTGCGGGTGTTGAATCAGTCGGGTTATCTGGCTGAAAGCGGATACCGCGTTGATTTCAATCCCGGCGAAAACGACAAAAGCCTGGCGAAACAAGTGCTGCGACAAATGACGGGGAAAGAGACGGCTTACAGTAAACAGCAGCAATTAAAAGAGCCGAAAACCCTTGAACTGCTGCTCAGTTTTGTCGGCTTGGTGAAAGCGCATATGTTACCGCCTCATGAAGTGTTTGCCATGGCGGGTATCAACAATGACTATCGCTTTATTCTGGATGCCTATACCGCCTTTGAACACTTGCGGCAGGCGCAGAAGCTCCTGTTTTTTGATGACTGGCTGGTGACTGTCGTGTCACTGCTTGAACAGAATGTCGCATTGCGTGCGCATTGTCAGCAACAGTGCCGACTCCTGGTGGTTGACGAATTTCAGGATATCAACAATGCGCAGTACCGATTACTGAAGCAGTTGCTCGGGCCTGACTGTCAGCTGGTGGCCGTTGGGGATGTTGATCAGTGCATTTATACCTGGCGGGGCAGTGCACCGCAGTTCATGCTGAATTTCGAACGTGACTTCGCCCCCGCGCAGGTTTATACGCTGTCGCAGACTTTTCGCTTTGGTCATAGTCTGGCGCTGGCCGCCAGCCATCTGATTGCGCATAACCAGGCGCGTTTTTCAGATTTTCTGACCGTGCCCGCTGACAATATCCCGGATACTCAGGTGCATTTGATAGGCTCTCCCCGCCAAGTGGGGGAAATTGTCAGTGCGGTACAGGCGTATATTGAACAGGGTGGTCAGCCGGACGATATCGCCATTCTGGTCCGACGCTGGTCTCAGACGCTGCTGTTTGAACTGGCGTTTCTCAGCAAACAGATTCCGTACCACATGCCCGTACCTTCTGTGCTGGCAAACAGCCGTGAAGTGCGCTTACTGATGGAAGTCATGACCCTGGCCATCGGGCGATTTTCTCAACTCAATGAGCAGGACAGATCCGCACTGCTATTCAGCTTGCTGTCATTTCCCCATTGTTACGTACCCAATAAAGCGCTCAGACCTCTGTGCGATCAGCTGGTGAAAATGCCGGATAGCCGTTGGGTTGAATTTGCTGAACGACATGCCCAGGTGAACCCCAATCTGAAACTGGATAACCTGATTGAACGCCTTGAACTTTTTACCCGGTTGCAGCGCAAAGGCGGGCAGAAGGCCTTTGATGTGTTTGAACAGTATCGACGAGAAAGTGGCCTGGACAGCTGGATCTGGAAAACCGAAGCCACAGCCAGTGAGATAGAAGAAGCGATAGACAGGTTAGATGCGGTCTCGACCGTGCTGGAGTCGATGGATCAACGCTGTGAAAAAGCCCTGCAGTACTTCGAGTTCTATACTGCGCAATCCCGCGATACCGGTCAGGGTCAGTCCGATCAGAAGCCCCGTTCAGCCAGCGTGCAAGTGACGACGATATTCCGGGCTAAAGGGTGTGAGTACCCGCGTGTGTTCCTGCCGTTCTGGGATAAAGATGCGTTTCCCTACCGCAATCCGGCAGCTACGGATATGAAAACAGACCAGGAAGAAGAACGGCGGCTGGCTTATGTGGCTTTAACGCGGGCGAAAGCGTATTCGGCTGTGTATTACACAGATTCAGAAAAGAAAGGTAAACGTAACGCCAGTTCCTTCGTTCGGGAAGCCGCCATTGAGCAGGCCAAAGCCATTGGACCGGCGCTGTATCAAAACGGCTCTTTGCCTGCTGCACAATCCCCGGTCACGGAAAGGTATTATGAACGTGTCGGCCGGGCCGCAGATGCCGTGCAAAGTGTGAGTCTTAGCGCGTCAGGAAAAGTGATCACAAAAGCAGCCAATCACGCCTGCACGGGCGATTACAGCTACCTGTGGGCCATTGAACAGCCTTTGCCGGATAACGCAGAGAAGGTGATTCGCTCCCTGATCAGAACCAAAAATGCCCGTTACCTTGACGCAGAAATCACCCGCTTGTTACGTGATTTGAAAACGGCGGCAGACAGTCAAAAACCTGTGCTGGTGAAGCGTTTGATTGCGGTGTCCCACGCGCGTCGGCAGGTGCTCCGATGAAGGCGAACTTACTGCAAAACATCTAACTTCTTTTCTAATTGATTCAGCATGAATGCCGCATCCGGTTTTTCGGCATTCAAACCTGTGATCAGTGTCATAAAGTAGCAATCCATCATGACGGCGGCGTACTGTTGATCGTAACTGGGTTCATGTGAAAACAAGCGCTGGCGGAAGGTTTCCAGTTGCTGTTCGAACTCTTCTTGCTGCCAGATTAAAACCCGAAACAGCTCTCTGCTGAAATCCGCTTCCAGACAATAAAACGCGTAAAGGTAACCGGCAAAGTGCATGAGTTTTTCTTTGGGGCCGGTCTCGGGGCAATCAGTATTTGCTGCCGCTAAGACATGATCAATTTGCTGACTCAAACCCGCTTTCAGTAAATCCAGCTTTGTCGGAAAGTGGCTGAATACCGTTCCGGCTGCGACTTCAGCGCGCTCAGCAATGTGCCGGGTCGTTGTGTCTTGATATCCGTTCTCACGAAATAATTGCCAGGCGGCTTCCTGAATTCGTCGTTTTGTCTGTTCTTTTTTCATCATGTCTTGTGCTGCTTTGCTGATAGCCAGTTGCGGATGAGTTGCCATCATACCGTAATTAAGGAGCGGACTTCATCTTGAATGTTGAAAATTGAGCGCGCTCAAATTACTATAAATGAGCGCGCTCAATTCAATGAAACAGAAAGATGGAGAAGCCGAATCATGAATTATTTACTTTTAATGAAAAGAGCAATGCTTCAGGTATTGCGCTATGGCGTTTATGTGCCGTATCTGGTGTTTTACAGTTTTGTTCTGGGGCCGATTGTGGGCGGTATACTGATGGTTGGCGGCGTGGCCGTGCTGTCATTGATTCTTGGTCCGAAGACGAGTTGGCTGGCATTGAAAAAGGCCTACCGGGAAGAGGAAGTCAGGGGTTTGAGGGCGCATTAAAACGAGAAAACAATGTCGTGGGCAGTTTTAAGACTGGACGGTTAAACTAGACACACTATTTTGCGTTTATGAATCTTTCCTGAACGGTCGCCATTCTATAGCGTCCAGTGCAAAAGGAAGGGCTGACAATGCGATTTCAGTGGTTGCTGATCATACCGTTTTTCTGTTTGCTCACGGCCTGTTCTTCATCTCAGGTACATTGGCGGGATATTTCGTCCAATGCCGTGCAAGCAAGCGCCGCCGAGGAGCCTCTGTCATTGTGCAGAGAGCTTTACAAAGATGAGGCCCAGATTTATCAGTGCGAAGTCGAGATGTCGGCACTGTTACGGGCAAGACAGCAGTGCGAAAAAGATACCGACCCCAGCTATTGCGTGCTGATGGCGGAATATACCTGGCGCCATTATAAAGACCATGTGCTGGAAGATTCCCCCGATATCAAGCAGGCGGGAAATTATCCTGTGATGTGCGGTTATAAAGAAAATCAGATAACGCCGTGTTCTCTGACAAAATAATGCTTAATACTCAGCGTCATACTGTCGTCTCTTAATACTGATACATCAATCTGCCAGTAACAGAAAGATGTTGAACGGTATAAGAATGGGTTACCAAACCCTATAAGTTGTGATGCTTGGCTGCCTTTGGCAGCCTTTTTTTTGCCTGCTGTTCAGCAGTTATCATTGATGAAATGCAGCACCATTGATATGTTTCCAGGTTCATATATTTGTGGTGGATGATTGCTCTGCCCGAAATCATGAATAGGGAGAAACGGATGTCGTTCGCATTATTACTGGCTGAATTAGAATTGTTAGGGGAACACAATGACGCAATTCAATCCGACCGATCGAAAAAACTGCTGAATATTACCCGGGACACAGGTGAGTTCCTGTCTGTCATGGTGAAGGCAACAAGCGCCGAAAACATACTGGAAATTGGCACCTCGAATGGGTACTCAACGCTGTGGCTGGCTTCGTCGCTGTCCGCTAAAGGTAAAGTGGTCACCATTGAAAAACAGACAGATAAGATCGCAATGGCAGCTGAAAACTTCGTCCGGGCCGGATTACAGGATCGGATTGAACAGGTTCAGGCAGATGCCGGTGAATTCATACAACGCACAGATCTGATCTTTGATTTTATTTTTCTCGACGCCGAGCGTTCAGCTTACATGGATTATATTGAGCTGCTGCTAAGTAAACTCTCAGCCGGTGGGGTATTAGTGTGTGACAATGCGATTTCACATCGTCATGAACTCGAAGCCTTTACCGACTATCTGAGCCGCCAGGATGGATTAACAACCTGTCTGGTACCCGTTGGCAAAGGAGAGTTTGTGGTTCACAAAGCCTGATCGTGATGGCTGAATAGGACGGAAACATGAAATCAAGGGACTTGAGCATTGCACTGTTGGTTGTCGTCATTTGGGGCGTCAATTTTTCTGTGATTAAGATAGGGCTGGAGACGCTGCCGCCGATATTATTTTCTGCTTTACGTTTCGCTGTGGTGGCGATTCCGGCTGTGTTTTTTATCCCCTTCCCGAAAACATCTGTCTGGAACGTGCTGGGTGTCGGTGTATTTCTGGGGGTACTGAAATTCGGCTTATTGTTCATTGCCATGAAAGCGGATGCTTCAGCCGGTTTATCATCGCTGATCTTGCAAGCTCAAGTGTTCTTCACCATAGGTTTGAGTGTCTTGCTGTATCAAGAAAGGATCAGCCGGTATCAGGCGCTGGGTATTTTGGTGGCCGTGGCCGGTTTCGGGCTGTTTTTTCTTGATGCCGGCGGCAACATTACCGCCATGGGCCTGATGATGATTCTGGCGGCCGCTTTTTGCTGGGCTATCGCCAATACCATCATGAAGCGGATGCAAGGGGTCAATTTGCTTCATTTCATGGTATGGGTCAGTCTGGTTCCTCCGCTGCCTTTACTGCTAATCTCGTATTTCACCGAAACGGCACAGCCACTGGACGTGCTGCTTGCTGCCACAACGGACACCTGGCTGGCACTGCTTTACGTGAGCTATATTTCAACGCTGCTGGCCTTTGCATTGTGGGGACATTTACTGAAAAGTTATCCCGCAGCCACAGTGACGCCTTTTGCGTTGCTTATTCCCGTTGTCGGGATGTTCACATCCACACTGGTGCTGAATGAGCGCATGACGGTAACGGAAGTGGCAGGTGCAGGGCTGATCTTTGCCGGTTTGTCATGCTGTATTTTAGGGGGACGACTGATGCAGGCAAAAATTCGTGCTGCCCGGCAGCAGCTTTAAAGTCTGAGAAAATGATAATTTTATTAATAACTGCATTCTGGATCCTCTGATTTTTGCCGTTGGTACTCTTTTACAAAAACACCTGCCACTAGGGTAAACAAGGACGTGTTCCGATTAACCCATATCAAATGATTGATTTAAGGTGGTTGAGATGAAAACAGTGGCAACGCTTTTCGTAGCAGGCATGACGCTAAGCTACAGCGTACAGGCAGAGATTCTTTTTACCGATAATTTCGACAGTGGTTTTACCCAATGGTCCAGTTCAGGTGTGGTCGAGAGTAACAACAGCGAAAACCTCGGGGGTGATGCGGTCCGGCTGCAGCAGACGGGGCAACTCTGGAAAACATGGGATACAACTGGCTATTCCAATGTCACCATAGAATATTATTTTGCCGCGACCTTACTGGAAGATCCGGACTATTGCTATGCGGAATATTCTACCGACGGCGGAAATCAGTACACAGTTGTCACCAGCCTGACCAACGGACAGGATACAGGGACATTTCAGCATGGTCTGATCAACACGGCTGATCTTGCCAATAACCCGGGTGTGGTGCTCCGTTTTCGTGCTGCGGCTTCAACCGCCGATAATTGCTTTGTCGAAAATGTCACTGTAACCGGAGAGCCCGGCTCAGGCACGCCAGAAGCGGATATTCAAACCAGCAGTTCAGTGAACTTTGGCAGTGTATTGATTGGCTCATCGGTCAATCAGACACTGACAATCACAAATCAGGGGCAAGCCGATTTGCTGATTAACAGCATTTCGGGTCTGTCGGGTGATTTTGCGATCACGGCGGACAGTTGCAGCAACGCAACCTTGAGTGCACAGAGCCAGTGCCAGATCACGCTGAACTATCTGCCAAGTATTGAAGGGGCGGTTAATCAGTCACTGTCTATTCAGTCTAACGATCCTGATCAACCTGTTCTGAATTTGTCTGTCAGCGGATATGGTCTGGATGATCAGGGAGAAGGCTATGTGGATAACTATGAGCCACTGAGTGGTTCGGGCAGTGTGTCCCGTTCAGGGCTGACTTATGGCTATCTGCAAGGGACTGGCAGTGATACCCAGGTGAATTTGTCAGCTTTTGCTGTACCCGCGAATGCAGCGCAGCCCACGCATCAGTTTGAAGGCCGTATTCAGCTTCACAATCCGGGGAGCACCGGCCAGTTTGCAGAGCAACGGGATACATTCAGGTATACCGGCTCAGGGGATGATCCCCGTAAACACCTGCCAGACTTTGATTTTCGTTTCGTACAATCTGGCACACACCTGATCCCAGAAACCCGGGGGATTGTGCTGGGTAACCATCCATACTGGGAGTATATTCTTGAACCAGGCCGTGTCTGGCGAGAAGCCAGTGACAGCGGTGATTCGCGAGCCGCCATTCCTTTTGCACTGATGCAGAAAAATTCGAATTGTGTCCATAACGGTTTGATGAGCTTTACGTTCAACGACAACGGGATGAGTGATGTCGCGTATCAGATTTCGTCTGAAACCTGCCTGTATTATCAGGTCGATATGTGGGGCAGGGTCGCGGCAACTTACACACCCTCAACAGTCACTGATGCCTTGCTGATTAAGCAACAGCATCAGGCCTATGAAGCCAGTAAAGTGCCGGTCAAACCTATTTCAGCACTGGCTTCTGACTATCCTGCGGCCAATGTGGATGTCAGTCAGTTTGGCAACAGCAGTGAAGTCAGCTCTGATTACATGTCTGTATACGGTGTTTATGTTGACGGCACGCACTATACTGCGGGCTGTGAAACCCGGGCCGGGACACACCCTTATTGTGATCGCTTGCGTGTGCCTTCTTACTCGACCGCGAAATCGGCGATGGCAGGGACTGCGACCATGCGACTGGAATACCTGTATCCGGGTTATATGCAGGAGCAGATTACAGACTGGCTGCCCGAAGCTGCGAACGATCCGGAAAATGACTGGCAGCAAGTCACAGTGAATCACGCGATTGACATGGCGACAGGAAATTATCGTCTGACCAGTGATTCACTGAGCGATGAAGGGTCGGTTGCCAATGATACGGGATTCTTCCTGGTGGAAGGTCATCAAAATAAGCTGGACTATTCAGTCAGCCGTTATCCGAGAAGTTCAGAACCTGGCACACTGTTTATTTACCACACCACGGATACGTATATTGCCACCGCGACGGCTCAGGCCTACGTGAAAGACAAGTTTGGCGCACAGGCTGACGTCTTCAAAGACGTGATTGTCAAAGATATCTGGGCACCACTGAACATGGATCTCGGTACGCAGGATACCCGTCGCACTTACGACAGTGTGAAAATGCCATTTGGCGGATACGGCCTGACTTTCCTGCGAGATGACATTGTCAAACTGGCCCGTTTTACCAGCATTGATCATGGTCAGGTAAACGGACAGCAGGTACTGGATCCTGCACAGTTGGATATTGCGTTATTCCGTGACCTGTCAACACCGCCGTTTAGCACGACCTACACCAACAAATATTACAGCAACAGTTTCTGGTCACTGAAACAAAGCGTACCGGGTCAGTGTGATGTCCACGTACCTTATATGTCTGGTTATGGTGGTATCCAGTTCGTGATGTTGCCGAACGATATGATCTATTACTACGTCAGTGACAATGACGAGTTTAAGTGGGACAAAGCCTTCGCAGAGGCGGGAAAAATCAAACCCTACTGCCAGTAATTCATTGAAAAAAACCAGAATGACAGCGGCCCTGCGGGGCCGTTTTTTGTTGCGAGCTGTGCTCCAAAAGTCTTTGCTGCAGAACGTTTTTATCGGAATTCATGATATAGAACGCCCATGTGTAATGAAATGAAAGGCATATGTGTTCATGAGAAAGATGAGTTTATTGCTGTGCGTTTGTCTATTGACGGGTTGTTCGAGTATTGCATCGAGAGTTGGCTCGGGTTACCAGGTCGGGCAGCCTTACGGTGGTTTCGATTATGCAACGGATAATGCGGAGTGTAATGTTTATGCGCTTCTGGCATTCCCACCCATAGTGATTGTCACGATCCCACTTTCCGTGGTGGATATTGTAACGTCGGCTGCTTTAGATACCGCTTTATTGCCGCTCGATCTCATCCTGGAAGATAATGGGAATCATAAAACCAGTTTTTGTCATATGTCCTGGCGGTAAATACATGACAGCTGTTGACTTTTTAAGCTCAGAGATAGCCTGCTGACTGGTTTGATCGTGAATTTTCCCAACTGGACCCCTCATCAGAAAAATCTGGATCTATGACAGGTGTCCTAATCCCTCTATTGTTAAGCTGATGTTACGAAAAGACCGCCGCGCAGCGGGTGAAGTGCGCGGCTGTACGAGGCGCAAATCCTCACTACAGAGCTTAACGTGGAGCGACATATGTTGAAGAAAAAGGGAATGACCTTACTGGGTGCACTGAGTGTGACCATGGCAGCCGGTAGCGTGATGTATTCAGCAGACACACTGGCCGCCGGCACAGACACTTTAACCTATGCCCAGTATGCCGATATCAAGGACTGGGATCCGGCTGTTGCCTTTTCACTGGAAGTGAATATGCTCAGCAACGTGTATGAACCTTTGCTGTGGTATAACCCACCGGGCAGCGAAGAAACCTTCACACCAGCGTTAGCAACCGCCTGGTCGGTAAGCGATGATGGCCTGACCTGGACGTTCAGACTGCGTGAAGGGGTCACCTTTCATGACGGTGAAAAGCTGACTGCACAGGCTGCGAAACAGTCACTTGAACGTACCATTGCGATGAAAAAAGGCGCGCATTATATCTGGTCTGAAGTCGAAGCTATCCATGCGCCTGACACTCACACACTGACGATTACCACGAAAAATCCCGCGCCCATCGATCTCATTGCCTCTTCTCAATATGGCGCTTATATCTATTCTCCGAAAGCCGCCGAAAAAGGCACCGACTGGTTTAATGAAGGGCATGCTGCAGGCACCGGTCCCTATCAGGTGCGCTCCTGGGAGCAAGGGCAACAAGTGGTGCTGGATAAAAATACGGCCTACTGGGGCGGCTGGAAAGACAATCAGTATGAGCGTGTGATCTTAAAACTGGTTGCCAATCCAGCCACCCAGATTCAGATGATCAAAGCGGGTGATGCGGATTTCATCAGTCTGCCGTCAGCGGATCTGATTCAGTCTTTGGCGAAAAACAAAGACGTGGTGGTGCAGGAAGTCGCTTCCTGGAAAAACTCACAATTTCTGATCAATACGCAAAAATACCCCACGGATAATCTGCAGTTTCGTCAGGCACTGACCCATGCATGGGATTATCAGTCTGTGGTTGATTATGTCTACGCAGGCGGTGCTTCTGTCGCTAAAGGGATTGTCCCAACCTCAATGTGGGGCGCGAATTCTGACATCCAGTCGCCCGGTTTTGATCTCAAAAAAGCCAGGCAGTTACTCAAATCGTCCGGCGTGCCGGAAAAAGACTGGAAAGTGTCTGTTTCTTATATCAACTCGTCAGATGCTTATAAAAACGCCATTCTGATGTACCAGGAAAACCTGCGTCAAATTGGGGTGACACTGGAAGTTAAACCAGGCCCTTGGGGTAAAATCTGGAACGATGCCAAGAACCTGCGAACAGCGCCTAACCTGCAATCCATGACCTGGTGGCCGACCTATGCCACGCCGTCGGACTGGCTGATCGGGTTATTCCGTACCGAAGATAAAACCTCGTTTAACCTGTCGCATTACTCGAACCAGCGCTACGACAGCCTGGTGGATCAAGGTGTCAAACTGGAAGGCTCAGACCGGTCAAAAGCAATCCGTCTGTATCAGCAGGCTCAGAAGATTCTGGTAGATGACGCTGTGGCGATCTTCTATGCCGATCTGAAAGACAGGGTGATTTACCGCAAGGGAATTGAAGGGCTGAAACCTAATCCTGCCTATGCAGCGACCTTTTTCTATCAGCTGAACCAAGGCTGAGAGACGCCCACCATTCAGGCACAATCACAGGGAGGTGACGGCGATGAGCAGTTACATTGCCAAACGCTTGGGCATGCTATGCGGTATTCTGTTCGGTGTCCTGACCATCACATTTTTTCTGACGAGGGTGCTGCCCTCGTCACCGGTAGAAATGATGCTGGGGTCCAAACCGACACAGGAACAAATTGCCGAGGCAACCATAGCGCTGGGGCTGGATAAGCCCCTGATTTATCAGTATGCAGACTATCTGGGTAAAGCGCTCACCGGGGATTTGGGCAACAGCCTGAGAACCGGCCAGAGTGTGGTGTCGGATATCGGCACACACATGACAGCGACCATTGAACTGGTGACTATCGCTATTCTGGTTTCTGTCCTGATGGGTGTACCGGTTGGGGTGTTTTCCGCGGTGCGTAAAAATACCCTGGCAGATCAGGCTTCCAGAGCGGTTTCCCTGATGGGGATTGCCGTCCCTTCTTTTTTCCTCGCCATCATACTGCAAATGGTGTTTTACGGCTGGCTGGGCTGGTTTCCGCTTCAGGGACGGATTGCCTCAGCGGTCTTTATTGAACATCCATTTCCGTCTGTGACCGGTTTTTATTTGCTCGATACCTTACTGGATGGACAGTGGCAGGCATTCAAGAGTGCAGTCTTTCACCTAATCTTACCCGTGATGTCACTGAGTCTGGCGACCTTTGCCATTTTCGTACGGACCACCCGAAATCTGATGGTCGAAGTGCTGAATCAGGACTACATACGGACCAGTCACGCGTTCGGCATGCCCAAACGGACCACGCATTTTATCTATGCCCTGAAAGCGACGCTGGTGCCGTTACTGACGGTTGTGGGGCTGACCTACGGTTTCATGCTGGGTAACAGTGTGATTGTCGAATTCGTGTTCGACTGGCCCGGGATCGGTCGTTATGTCGTGGATTCTGTCATCACCAATGATTTTCCGGCGGTGATGGGTGTGACGCTGGCTTTGTCCGGAAGTTATTTGCTGGTGAATGTGATTGTGGATCTGATTTATTTCGCCGTTGATCCGCGTTTAAGTGTGAAGGGGTAGTCATGGAACAGGCACTGACTTTACAAACAGGCTGGCGCCATACGGCAGCCTTATGGTCTCACAGAGTACGCAATAACCCGCTGTTATTTATCGGCGCAGGGTTACTGATCCTGCTCTGCATGGCTGCGGTATTGGCGCCCTGGCTGGCACCCTATGATCCGGCCCAGATGAATTTCGCTCATAAATTGCAGGCGCCCAATGCGGCGCATTGGTTCGGCACTGATAATTTGGGTCGCGATATCTTTTCCCGTGTGCTTTATGGGGCCCAGGTGTCATTGATTATCGGTTTTGTCACCGTGGTTTTTTCCCTGTTGATCGGTTTGCCGGTCGGGCTAGTCGCTGGTTATGCCGGTGGGCGGGTTGATACGATCCTGATGCGGGTATCGGATGTCTTTCTGGCGTTTCCGCCCATGCTATTGCCTATCTGTATGATTGCGATCCTCGGGCCGGGCTTGTTTAACGTGATGCTGGCGATCGCTGTCTCCTGGTTCCCCTGGTATGCCCGGATATTACGTGCCGCTGTGCTCAGTGTGCGCAATGAGCTGTATGTGCATTCAGCCCAGGCGATTGGCGTCAGCCATGTCACCATCATGTTTCGGCATTTATTACCGAATGCGATGACCCCTTTACTGGTGCAGGTCTCGATGGATTTTGGTTACGTCATCCTTTGGGCTGCTGCCCTGAGCTTTCTGGGCTTAGGCGCTGTGCCGCCGACCATCGAGTGGGGACTGATGATTGGCGATGCGCAAAGCTTGTTTCTTGAATTCTGGTGGACAGCGGTTTTCCCTGGTCTGGCCATCTTTCTGTGTGTATTGGCCGTGAACCTGCTGGGTGATGGCCTTCGCGATATGCTGGATCCGACTTTCAAAGGACGTGAATGATGGAAAATCACATACTTTTATCCGTCGAGAATCTGACGGTGCGATTTCCCGGTTTTCACCACACAATGCATGCAATCAACGGCTGCAGCTTTGAGGTGAGAAAGGGGGAGCTGCTTGGCTTGGTTGGTGAATCGGGTTGCGGGAAATCGCTGACGTCCGCCGCCTGTATGGGGATCCTGCCGGCGAACGCTGAGGTTTCAGGCCGGATTCGTCTGGGTGAAACCGACATGGTGTCGGCGGGCGAGGCAGAACTCGCCAGCCTGCGCGGGCAAAAAATTGCCATGATTTTTCAAAATCCGATGACGGCACTGAATCCGTTTTTTACGGTCGGCAGGCAGTTGACCGATGTGATTCGACGGCATCAGCCCCTTGATAAAAAATCAGCGTACAGCAAAGCCAGCGCCCTCTTAAATAAAGTGCATTTACCCGATCCCGACATCGCGCTGAAAAAATACCCGCACCAGTTTTCAGGCGGTCAGCTGCAGCGAATCATGATCGCTATGGCGTTGAGTTGCGAGCCGGAGGTGCTGATTGCCGATGAACCAACCACGGCGCTGGATGTCACCATACAGGCTCAGATTATTGTGCTGCTGCGTGAACTGGCCAGCACAGAAGGCCTGTCTGTCATTTTTATTACCCATGATTTGTCCGTGGTGGCCTCGCTGTGTGACCGCGTTGCGGTGATGTATGCCGGGCAAGTGGTGGAGATTGCGCCAACCGAGCAGCTTTTTGCTCAGCCTTTGCATCCCTACACACAAGGGCTGCTGCAATCTGTACCGGAAATCGGGCATGGCAACGCGCCCCTGTTTGCGATTAAAGGCAGCGTGCCGGATCTGCGTCAGCCGCTTTCAGGCTGCGCGTTTGTCAGCCGTTGTCAGCACTGTGTTTCGCAGTGTTATGAGCAGGCGGTGAACATGTCCACGATAGGGCAACGACAAGTCAGATGTTTTCAGGCCGAAGGCGTGCTAGCCAGCTTCAACAGGGAGGTCGCTAATGGTTAACAGTCAGGCATTGGTTCATGAATCAGAAGGAATGGGTGTGACGGCACCTTTGTTGTCCGTTCGCGGATTGGGCAAGCAGTATTGGGTCGGTAAACAGCCGCTGCAGGCCTTTTCTGAAGTTAATTTTGATATCCACCGCGGTCAGTGTGTGGCTTTAGTGGGGGAATCGGGGTGTGGTAAAAGCTCGGTGGCCATGAGTGTGTTGCACTTGATTGAACCGGATCAGGGAACAGTGATTTTCGACGGTATGGATCTGGCCAAGGTGGATCGAAAATCGATGAAATCACTTCGGCAGCGTTTCAGTATCGTGTTTCAGAACCCGTATTCTTCGCTGAATCCCAGACTCAATGTCTTTCAATTAATCGAAGAACCCCTTAAAACTCACTTCCGGCTGAGTAAGGCAGAACGTCGGGAACGGGTACTGGCTGTCATGGCCGATGTCGGATTGGATGCGCTGATGTTACTCCGGATGCCGCACGAACTGTCGGGTGGTCAGCGGCAACGTGTTGGCATCGCAAGGGCACTGATCCTTGATCCCGACCTGCTGGTTCTGGATGAACCGACCGCTGCACTGGATGTGTCAGTCCAGGCGACTGTGGTGAATTTACTGAATCGGCTGCGTTTGCAGCGCAACCTGAGTTACTTATTCATTACGCATAACCTGGGGCTGGTGGAGCGAATCGCCGATCATGTGCTGGTGATGTATCTCGGTCAGATGATTGAATCCGGACCCGTCGGGCAGGTCTTTGGTCAGCCAAAACATCATTACACCCGTGCGTTGCTGGATTCGATTCCTTCGCTGGATCCAGCCAAACGGGATAGTCTGCAGCCGCTGCAAGGGGAAATCCCCAGTCCGATGAATAAACCGGCTGGTTGTCTTTTTCATACGCGCTGTCCCAACGGGAATGAGTTGTGTCAGCAGAAACAGCCGGTGATTGACGCCAGAAACGATGAGCCTGGCGATGACGAACATGAACAGAGTCAACACAGGGTGGCCTGCCACTTTCCAATCGGGGAGTTGATGAAATGAGTTATTTTGCGATTGCGGGTCTGCAGCTTGCACTGGGACAGAGCGATAACCTGAGTCGGCTTGAAGCGGAAACCCGCTTGACTTGTCAGCGTTTTCCCTGGGTAGACATGGTGATTTTTAGTGAGTTAGCACCATTTGGCTCACATCCGGCGTTTCGGGAACCGATGCCCGGGCCGACTGAAGAGCGGTTACAGGCCTTGGCGCGTGAACTGCAGATCTGGCTGGTACCCGGGTCTATGTATGAGCGGGCTGGTGATCAGGTGTTTAATACTGTGCAGGTAATAAATCCGCAAGGAGAAATTGTCAGCCGGTATAGGAAGATGTATCCTTTTCAGCCCTACGAGCAGGGTATCAGCGCCGGCAATGAATTTGTGGTGTTTGATGTACCGGATGTCGGCCGCTTCGGGGTTTCTATCTGCTATGACATGTGGGTGCCTGAAACGATTCGTGCCATGGTCTGGCAAGGTGCGGAGGTGATCATTCATCCCACCATGACAGGTACGCTGGACAGAGAACTGGAATGTTGCATGGCGCGTACCCATGCTGTCACAAATCAGTGTTACTTTGTTGATATTAATAGTGCCGGAAATCTGGGGAACGGCCAGTCTATTGTGGTCGGCCCGGATGGCGACATACTCTATCAGGCGGGTACGACTGAACAAGTGATTGCACTGGAGCTGGATTTGAACCGGGTACGCCGTTCCAGAGAGCGAGGTGTACTTGGCTTGGGACAAATTTTAAAGAGTTATCGTGATCATGACGTGATTTTTCCGCAATATCAGGGAGATCGCTCGCCATATTTGGATCGATTGGATACTCTTAAGGTATCTGGCCGTGCGGCATTATGCCGTAAGCCTACAGAATTATAATAAGAAACTGAACAATGGTTCCTTGAGTGCGGGGCTTAACAGCCCCGATTTTTTTGCTTCAGATAGCTTTACATACTTCCCTTACGCATCAGACACATCACCCCGGCAGTGCGGTCACCGTATTGGATAATACCTCTTCGCTGTTTACCTGAAACGTGGTCTTCGGGTTCAGAATCCCCTGATTGACGCACCAGCCTGATTCATCAAACCATTTGAAAATTTCACCATGTACCACAATGGCAAAGCTGCGCTCTTCTGCAAATTGCCATCTGCGCCATTGTCTGTACCATCGGTCATCTTTAATCCACCAGTAACCTTCATCTTCATCATTGGGATGATCGGCAATCCCATGAATTTGCCCGTCACGCTGAAAGGTAATCAGATAGGGCACGTGGTAGCAGTCACTGGCCAGAACCTGACAGCCATTAAGCAGCTCACGCAAAGCATCGCCCCGGTAGCGTACGCCCACGGCATTGTCGATGTGCTCCGGCGGTAGTAGCTTATTCATTAGCCTTGCGAGCTGGGCAATGCCTTCACGGATACGGTCAATCGGTATCGCGGCAAAACCCAGCCGAAAACAGTGGCGGCCATTGTTGCGGCTGAAAAAGCGATCCCCGGGTTCAATCAGAATGCTGTGTTCTTTGGCAATGCGTTGTAATTCATTGGCATCCAGCTCAGGTGGCCCTTCAATCCAGAACGCGGTTCCGCCAAAAGCCGGTGTCGCATTGTACTGGGGAAAGTAATAATTCAGGCTGTCTTCCATCACCTGCCACTTTTGGCGGTAGGCATGAATCAGCTTTTGCATCAGCGAATCGTAATATCCCATAGACAAAAACAGAGAAAGGCTGCTGACGTTGTTGGCCGGTGGCTGGCGGATCATCAGCGAACGTACGGTTTTCGCATGCTGAATCACGGCAGGGGATGCCACCATAAAACCAATGCGCAGCCCGGGTGCCAAAACCCGGGACAAGCTGGAAATGTAGATGACACGTTCTGCATCCGCCCGCGACTTGAGCGCCGGAACGGGGGAGTCGAGATAATTGGTTTCATGTTCATAGTCATCTTCAATGATCAGCAGATTATGCTTCTCTGCCATCGCCAGCAACGCATGGCGCCTTTCGTCGGATAACGTCACTGTGGTCGGAAGCTGGTGGCTGGGTGTGGTGTACACCAAATCGCATTGTGCCAGTTTGTCATCGACCATCAGGCCTTCGCTGTCGACATCCAGCGGGCACAGTCTGGCATGGTGAGCCTCAAACACTTTTCTGGCTTCCGGGTATCCTGGTTCTTCAATCCCAACGGTTAGGCCGTCTCGTTTGAATAAATGCGCCAGGATGAACAGTGCTTGCTGGCTGCCCAATGTAATCAGAATCTGGTCACGATTGACCAGAATGCCTCTGCGGGGCAGGATGCGTGTGCGAATGTGTTCAATCAACTCATCATCGTTAGCCTGATCACCCGTCCAGACTTCACAACTTTTTCGGTTGAGCACCCTGAGACTGCATTTTCGCCATTCATTGGCCGGAAACATGCTGCTATCGACCTGGCCATAAACGAAAGGGTAGGTGAATGTGCGCCAATCATCATGAATTGGCTCGGAAGACTGCTCTGCAGGATTGGTGATCAGCGTCGCCCAGTTTACTGAATCTTCATTGGTGAGAGGGGGAGAGTCTGCCATTGCTGCTGTGTTGACCATACCCGGATTCGGATAATAGCCTGAGCGTTCCCTTGAGATTAAGATCCCGTCTTCAACCAGTTGCTCGTAGGCTCGGATGACGGTATTACGTGCCACATTCAAGGTTTGAGAGAGTTTACGCGAAGAAGGCAGGCTTTTTTCAGAGGGAAAATAGCCCTTAATCACAGCATCAGTAATGCCGGCCTGTATTTGTTCGCCCAGAGATAAGCGAGACTGCGGATCCAGTGCAATCAGTTGGTTTAGCATGTTACGTCCTATTTCAAGGTGCCCTTATCCTTGGGCAAACCTGTCGCTATACCTTCACTGTTTAACATATCAGTAACAAGTGCAGGGGAGAACAGAGAACAGCGCTAAAAGCAGAAAAGTATGGCAACTTGTGATCCAGGCAGGTATCTCACCGGCTGCTTGCACGGCCGGTGAGTTGAGTGTTATTTAACGAGTTGCTCAAACAGCACCCTGAGCCGGTTCAGTCCGAGTCGGATCTCATCCATGTCAGCGGTGAGCGGTGGCAGAAGCCGAATGACATTGCTTCTGACACCGCACGACAGCAGGATAAGTCCGGCTTGGGGGGCCGACTGAACCAACTGCTTTGTCAGATCGCTAAGCGGCTTATGAGTGACAGGGTCACTTAATTCGATCGCGACCATAGCGCCTAACTGGCGGATATCGGTAATTTCAGGGAAGGATTGCTGAAGCGTTTCCAGTTGTTGTTTCATCACCTCGCCGATCGCGCTGGCTTTGTCGCACAGATTGTCTTTGTCGATGATCTTCAGCACTTCCAGTCCGGCGACACAGCCGAGTGGTGAGCCTGCATACGTACCGCCCAATCCACCAGGGCTGGCGGCATCCATGATCTCAGCTTTACCGACCACGGCCGATAACGGGAAACCGCCGGCGATACCTTTGGCCAGTGTCATGAGATCGGGTTCGATGCCAAGGTATTCGGTCGCAAACAGTTTCCCTGTGCGTGCAAACCCCGTCTGAATTTCATCACAAATCAGAACAATGCCGTGCTGGTCGCAAAGGCGGCGAATCGCCTGAGCCCACGCTGGCGGAGCCTGATAAAAACCGCCTTCACCCTGAACCGGCTCAAAAATGATCGCCGCGACGCGAGCGGGTTCAATGGTGCTGGTAAATAAATCCTCCAGCGCATTCAGGCTGTGGGCTTGGCTGATGCCATGGCAGGCATTCGGGAAGGGAAGGTGATAGATCTCGTTCGGAAAAGGACCGAAACCGGCTTTATATGGGGTCACTTTGCCTGTCAGTCCCATGCACAGATTGGTGCGGCCGTGGAACCCGCCTTTAAACGCAATGACACCGCTGCGTCCGGTTTTTGCTCTCGCGATCTTCACGGCGTTTTCGACCGCTTCGGCACCTGTGGTCAGGAAAATGGCTTTTTTGGCACTGCTTCCGGGTGTGCGTTCTACCAACTGCTCAGCCAGCTCGACAAAAGCCGGGTAAGGGGTAACCATGGCACAGGTGTGACTGAATTGGTCGAGCTGTCGCTTGACGGCGTCAATGATCTGCGGATGACTGTGACCTGTATTGGTAACAGCAATGCCAGACGCAAAGTCAATGTACTGATTCCCTTCGACATCGCTGAGTGTCATGTTCTCAGCCTGTGTTATATAAACCGGTGCCAGATTCCCCATTCCTTTTGCGATAACCGCCTCTTTGCGTTGTTGCCAGTGGTGATTGTTCATGCAGAATTCCTTGTCAAAATGATGTGCAGTGGCTGGCTTGGCTTACAGGGAGCCAAAACACAGATACTTCGTGTGTAAATATTCTTCGATGCCCTGGCGTCCGCCTTCGCGGCCGATGCCGGATTGCTTCACGCCGCCAAACGGGGCAACTTCGGTCGAAATAATGCCTTCATTGATGCCAACCATGCCGAACTCCAGAGCCTCGGCGATGTGGAATACCCGGTTGATATTCTGACTAAAGAAATAGCTGGCCAGACCGTGAATTGTGTCATTGGCCATTGCAATCAGCTCACTGTCGTTGCTGAAGCGGAGCACAGGGGCGACCGGGCCAAAAATTTCTTTCTGCACGATGTCCATGTTCTGTGTGACTTCTGTCAGCAGGGTAGGTGCGATGAACAGTCCACCCAGATCTTCACCTCCTGTCGCGATTTGTGCTCCCTGAACCACAGCGCCTTGGATCAGTGCCAAGATCTGATCTTTGGCGCGGCGATCGATTAGCGGGCCGATGGATACCCCTTCATCCAGACCGTGACCGACTTTCAGCGTACGGATAGCACGGCTGAACTGCTGGACGAAATCGTCATAAACGCTGTCATGGACATAGAAGCGGTTCGCACAGACACAGGTTTGCCCGGCATTCCGGAACTTAGAGGCCAGCGCCCCCTGAACCGCACGTTCAATATCGGCATCTTCGAACACAATAAACGGTGCGTTACCGCCAAGCTCCATAGAAGTTCGTTTGACGGTATCGGCACTTTGGCTCATTAAGACACGGCCAACTTCAGTCGAGCCGGTAAATGACAGCTTTTGAATCAGTGGGTGGGTGCTGAACAACTGGCCCACCATCACGGAAGAGTGACTGTTGACCATTGCCAGCAGATCTCTGGGAATCCCGGCCTGATAAGCCAGCTCGGCGACCGCATAAGCACTTAAAGGCGTCTGGTTGGCAGGCTTGGCAATGAAACTGCATCCGGCAGCCAGTGCGGGTGCCGCTTTGCGGGTAATCATGGCGATAGGAAAATTCCAGGGGGTAATGGCGGCTGCCACGCCCACAGGTTGCTTGATGGTAATGATGCGTTTGTCTTCGCTGGTGGCAGGAATACTTTCGCCATAAGTACGTTTTGCTTCCTCGGCAAACCATTGAATAAATGAGGCGCCATAAGCCACCTCACCTTTGGCTTCAGCAAAGGGCTTACCTTGTTCCAGTGTCATAATACGGGCAAGATCATCCTGATTCGCCATGACAAGCTCATACCAGTGACGCAGCATGGCTGAACGGGATTTTGCCGGCAGATTAGCCCATTGCTTCTGTGCAAGGTGGGCCCGTTCAATGATATCAATGATGGCGTTTTTGCTCAGAGACGGGACATAACCGAGTGTCTCATCGCTGGCCGGATTGATGACTTCAATGGCATCGTCGCTTTTGTTGCACAGAACCGACAGTAATGTCGGATTGTTCAGTGCAAAATGGTGTAATTGAGCATTTTCTGGCATAGCGGCTTCCTGAACTGAGCAGATTGTCGGTATAGACTCATAAGTCTGAAAACCCATTCTAGGAAGGTCCGTTTGTCCAAAGGAGATCCAGTTCCTGTGTGTCTGAGGATCCAGAAAGGTCAGAGGCGAGTGA
The DNA here is from genome assembly GCF_021432065.1 of Photobacterium sp. TLY01. Classification (NCBI taxonomy): domain Bacteria; kingdom Pseudomonadati; phylum Pseudomonadota; class Gammaproteobacteria; order Vibrionales; family Vibrionaceae; genus Photobacterium; species Photobacterium sp. TLY01. The sequence continues at coordinate 1,807,320 of NZ_CP090364.1, read as the reverse complement.
CGGCAGGACTGTGGGACGGATGTGCTTGTCAAAGGAGGCCGGTAACACAGCCATGATTGTTTTTGTCTGTCTGTTTCGGTGAGACCAAGGCATGACAGCCCGCAGTTTTCGTCGTAAATTCAGTCAATCACAGCCAAGGGAGCCCAGATATGCTGATACGTGAAATGGATGCCGCTGATTTTGAACAATTCTGGCCTGAATTCAGGCGCATTATTCAGGCGCAGGAAACTTACGCCTTTGATCCGGAGATGAGCCGTGAGCAAGCCTATACATTGTGGGGCGAGATGCCACTCAAGACGTTTGTATGTGTGGAAGACGATATTGTGCTGGGCTCTTACTATCTGAAAGCTAATGCCATGGGGCCGGGGAACCATGTCTGTAACTGCGGCTATATGGTGACGCAGGCCGCGCGGGGCAAAGGCGTCGCGCGTGCCATGTGCGAGCATTCACAACGTGTGGCGCTTGAACAGGGGTTCAGCGCAATGCAGTTTAATTCAGTGGTATCGACCAATGAGGTTGCCGTGAAGCTCTGGCAGAAACTGGGCTTTCAGATCGTCGGCACGTTACCCGGCGCCTACCGGCACAAGAATCAAGGCTTGGTTGACTGTTACGTGATGTACAAACAGCTGACCCAATAATGAACCATTGAACAAGGAGGAAAAATGTCAGGCATCATGGACTTGAAACGGCTGCTGCAAACCATGTCGCCGGTAACGCGGGAAGACGACTATGTTTTTTGCACCGTCAACGGAGATATTACCGAGTATCTGCAGTATGCCCCGCTGGCGACATTTCAGGAGCAGGAAGGCTTAACGCTGGTGTTGACGACCCAGTCGGCAGAAGCGGCTGCAATCAAGTATGAATCGACCTTTCGCTGTATTACCCTGACGGTACATTCCAGCCTGGAAGCCGTCGGGCTGACGGCGGCGGTGTCCACTGCGTTGGCAAAGCATGACATCAGCGCCAATGTGATTGCCGCGTATTATCACGATCACGTTTTTGTACCGGCGGACAAAGCGGACCTGGCGTTGCAGGTGCTGACGGATCTGACAAATCAATCATAAGGATGATCATGGAAACGCTTTCCGGAGGAAGGGAAACAGGGATTTACCGTCAGGGTGAAACGGTTGTCAGGCCAGTACAGGCTTGGTCTGCGACGGTTCATCTTTTATTGCGTTATCTGCATCAACAGGGGTTTCGTGCCTGTCCTGAAGTGATTGGGATGGATGCGGGATCTGAGGTACTGAGCTTTGTCGAAGGCGAGACGTACAATTATCCACTTGAAGGAGCGATAGCCTCAGAAGAGGCATTGATCAGCGCTGCCAGATTGCTGCGGCAATTGCATGATGCTTCGCAAGGTTTCCTGAAAACAGTGAATCTGGCGGAAACGGCTTGGATGCTGCCAGCCAGAGCGCCTGCCGAGGTGATCTGTCATGGTGATTTCACCCCGTACAACGTCGCACTGAGCGGACATGAAGTCGTGGGCGTGTTCGATTTCGATACCGCTCATCCGGCACCCCGGCTGTGGGATATTGCCTATTCGGTCTATTGCTGGTCGCCTTTTAAAACCGATCCTGTCGATCAGCTGGGGACGCTCGACACACAGATAGCCCGGGCCAGATTGTTCTGTGACAGCTACGGCGTTTCTGCCTCCGACAGACAGCAATTAGTCAGTGAAATGATCACACGCTTGCAGAGTTTGGTCGATTTCATGCGGGCACAGGCTGACATGGGTGACGCGCAGTTCGTACAACACTTTGCTGAAGGGCATCATCTGGCTTATCTGGCGGATATTGATTATCTCAGACACCAACAGGTGGCGATCACTGAGGGAATCATGACGGTACAGGATCTGTGATCTTGTATCCTAATATAGACATCTGATTGCGTATTGTGTGGCTTGGCGCACGCACAGCGTAATCTCGTTTTGATGACGATGTTTTGTCGATTAAAGTCAGTGCTGCCGTGGTTATGATTTCCTGCAAGAAGACTGCTCAGAGGTTTTTTCATGGACAATTCAATGATTCAGCAAGGCTGGCATGCATCCCATGCTTTAGCTGTTGCATCTCTTTATGAAAATGCGTTTGGACACAAGTTTAAAGCCGCGATTCCCAGCAAAGCGCAGCGGATTCATTTGCTGGCTGAATCTTTCAATCCGGATTTTTCTTTTGTGGTGATCGCCAATGAAAAAATCGTGGGGATTGCCGGGTATCAGACAGCGCAGGGCTCGCTGACGGGTGGCATCACCTTAAAGCGGTTATGGCGAGTCCTGGGCTTCTGGCGCGGAACCTGGGCCGCGCTTGTCCTGAGTTTGTTTGAGCGCAAGCCTGATCCCAAAGAGCTGATTATGGACGGCATCGTGGTGGATCCCGCCTGCCGAGGTCAGGGACTCGGCTCGGAACTGTTATCGCACATCATCACGTATGCCCGTGAGAATCAGTATCAGAAAGTGCGGCTTGATGTTATCGACAGCAACCCGAGAGCCAGAAAACTGTATGACGAAAAAGGCTTCCATCCGGTCAGAACCGATCGTTTTCCTTATCTGAAATGGCTGGTAGGCTTTTCTGGCTCAACCACCATGGTTTACGAGATACAGTCAGGCTGATGGCGCTTTCTTTTTTCACTGTGCATCGTGGTGTTGCGAGGCAAATCCAACCTTTTTAGTCGTTAGCTTGATATTCCTCACAAGAATTGAATAACTGTCAGAATGACTGGAAAAAAAGTCATATTAACTACTATTTCCTATTTTCTATCAATGGGATACGATGATGGGCATCTGGTAGAATAATGGCTATTCATTAGTCTGTGTTGCGAGGAAAGCGTCATGGGAGTCACTATCAGTGCTGATGGTCTGAGCATTGTTCATAAAGGGTCAGGCGGTGAAGCGAATGCTGCCGTCCCTGATGTATGTATGACAACAGTCGGGCCACCCGTTGTGCCCATCCCTTACGGAAACAATGCGAAGTCGGCCGATCTGGCCGATGGAAGCACAACCGTCACCGCCGATGGTGGCAATAGCATTGCCCTGAAAAGCAGCCAGTTTTCGTGTAGCACCGGCGATGCAGGCGGCGATAAAAAAGGCATTGTTTCCGGTACGACCGAAGCGGAAGCCAAATTCACCACGGCATCTTCCACAGTGAAAATTGAAGGTGTCGGGGTGGCCCGTAAAACCGACATGATGACCATGAACGCAGGCAATACCATGTGTTTTGGTTGTGAAAACCCGTCGGTGACTGTTCAGCCAGATGAAGACAAAACCCATGCGCTGCGTGTTCAATGTCGTTACACGTCCGGTAAACCGCTCGCCAATGCCCCTTTCAAACTGAAAGATGAATCCGGTGCCGTTCTGGCAGAAGGCACACTGAATAACGCAGGTGAAGCCATTGTTGACGGCTTGCCCACCAAAGGCTGCACCGTTGAATACGGTGAAGCGCCAGCACCTTATAAAATCAATTATCCTCGCCCTGCCAACCCGGATAAAGCCACGCTTGATGACGAGGTGTTTTTTGACCGCGCATCACACATGTGCGTGCCATTCTGGGTCCCAAGGGGCGATATGCAAAAGCGTATCTGGGGTTATCTGGGCGAAACGCTGGCAGACAGCCTTGAATTTCGTCACATGCTGGAAGTGGAAATTCGCGCGCATCTGCCATTGAACCCCAAACCGGGTCAGGCAGAAGAGATCGCAGCGCGCCTGATCAACTTCTTTGACCAGCAGCCTGTGTCGGAGCAAGACATCCTCGGCCTGATCAGCACCATGCTGCCGATACTGGAAGCAGACGGCGTCTTGTTTGATCTGTTCGTCAATTATCACAAAGAGGAATCCGGCAACAACCTGCTGGCTTCCATGCGTCATCTGGGCACTGGCAACCCGAGTGAGTGGCTGGACAACCTGGACTGGGACGCCAAGGCAACCCTGCTCAGTCGCGAATGCGGCAGCATTCTGGAAAAAACGGATGCCCGGCTGGAAACGATCCTTTTTCACTCAGATACCCGTGGGTATACCTATATCTCCGACAACATCAAAGCCCATCGGGAATCGGTGAAAACGGTCCGTAAAAACCTGCCCGATGACATTTCAGCGGCGATGAACGGCCTGAAACAGAAAATCGCCACCATCCGCAGCAAGGGCGAAAACATCATGGTGGTGCCGACCAATAACCAGCGCACCACGCAGGGCGGCAGCATTACCGATGTGGTGCACTCGCTGAACGCATTGCCAGCGCCTTTGGCGATTCGACTGACATACGATGACATGGAGCAAACGCCAGCAGGTTATGTGCCTTACTCTGTCATGTTCGCCAATGGCGAAAAACAGGAAGGAAAACTGGATGCGAACGGCAGTGTGATGCTGTACGGCGTACCCCAAGTTGGCGCAGAAGTGACGTTTGGTGATAAAGAAGCAGCGAAAAAGGCAGAAAAGGAGCTCGAAAAGCACAGGGAAGCGATCCCTGAAGCACTGAATGGCCTGGTGGGCGAGATGGTGCAAACTGCCCGCCAACAGGCTGCAATCGCGCCGATGATCGCAGCAGAGCAATTTGCTGAACTGAAGGCCAGCGTTGAAGCAGAACTGGCAGAAATGCGCAGCCGTAAAGACGCCTTTGACGACTTGTCATTTCTGGAGCAAAGCTGGTCTTATGCGAAAAGCACCGGCATGGGGATCAGCTCAGGTGTCACCGACTATCTGCCTGATTTTGGCGAATTCGGCGAGCTGATGGACGCAGCGGATATCGGTATTGATGTACTGGTAGAAGCGATTGCGACCGGTGACATAGACGTGATGCAGCGCAAACTGCAGCAAGTTGACCGGGTGAAACTGGGTCTGCAGGAAGCCAGTCAGGCAATGGAAATACTCTTGCTGTTACTGTCGGACCCGGAAACCCGAGCCTATCTTGCCAGCCTGCCACGCCTTTTTCTGGAAGCCATGCCGGCGGATGAACTGACGCGCCTGGCGGTGTCGCAGGGGACGCAAAAAGGTATCGATTTTGCCGCTGTTACAGGCGGTACTGCCTTGGCCGGCGCTGTCAGCGGTGGCGTCGGAGCCCCCATTGCCGCTGTCGCTATTACCGGTGGCGTTACCGCCCGAAACGGTGGTAAAGCACTGGAAGGTCTGATTGATGTGCTGATGAAGATCTCCGACAGCAAAAAGACCACGCTCAACCGCCACGATAAAAAACAGCATGAAAAGGATAATGAGACTAATCTGCCAAAACATTGCCCGATCTGCGATGACCCTAAATGTAAGAACCGGAATCGGTTGAAGCCGGGGAAAGGGAATAATGGTGATGGTCCACATAAGAAAAACATGGCAGATGCTTATAAGAAAAGAAATAAATCTTTTCCAAGCGAGCATGAATGGTTTATTGGGAATAGTTCGTTAGAAGTTCATCATGTTATACCTAAAGAAGCAGTGAAAGGTGATATTTTTTCAGAGCTTTTTGACAATTTTAGTTATGATATTAATGGGATTCATAACCTAGTGACATTACCTGCTGATATGAGTTTGGCTTGTGAGTTAGCAGTTCAGCGACATAAAGGTAATCATGCAAAAGGAATTGCATATAATAGAAAGCGAGGTGCAATTACTGAACTTGAGGGTTTAGAGAGGGATATTTTAAATGAAGATGTAAAAAAAGAAGTAACAATTGAGATGAATGATTATAACTCAGTATTAATTGAAGAAGATAGAAACCTATCTTATCCTAAGTCAGCAAAAGCTCTTGTTCTAGATGTTAAAAGAAAAATAGAAAAAGGTAAGCTCTGTGAGCATGCAGAAAATCGAGAGATATTAAATGGAAAGTTTGAGTTTAATATGAAAAAAATAAGTAATAAAGTTTTGCGTTATATTGAAGATTTTACATGGACAATTGCTTGGGATAATCGAGATTATAAAAAAGGCAGTCGGTTGGGGTGCTGTAATGTTAAAAGTATTGAAGCTAAGAAACTTGGTTTACAAAGAAGCAATGTCTGTAAGAGAAATAGAAATCATAACTACGGGCTAGGTCATTTTAACGGTACATTACGATTGGGTAAATAAAATGAAATATGATAGCGAATATTACTTTTTAAGAGAAAGTGGTAACTCATCCAGTTACATGCTAGAACAAAAAAGAACTTCTGATCAGGGGTTAAGGCACTTGATGTCGATTCGTTCAATTAAACATCGTGTTCTTGGTCCAGGTGTGGTTGAAATTATTGAGGGAAATCCAGATTTATTTACACCATCAGATTATCATGAGACTGCAGAGCAATTAGTTTCAGAAAAATTCATGCAGGTGTTGCAAGGATTTAATTTGCCTGGTGTGGATTTTTACCAAACAAATATTGTTAGCGGAAATAAAACTTGGTCAGAACATTACTATATGCATATATGGAATAACTATCAGGCAATTCATAAAGGTAGATCAAAAATTGATGGAACTTATGTGGATGATGATTTTATTCTAGAAGTATTATCATTAGATGAAAATGTACTAGATAAAATACCCCTAGAAAAACGTTTAGTATTCACATTGGAAGAGAAGCCAAAATTCCTGTTCCATGAAACAGTTGTGCAGGCACTTCGTGATGCTAATCTCACAGGTTTGAGTTTTCAGCGGGTAGATGAATGGTCAATTGGTTCGGCCTTTGAATAATAGACTATTACTACGATGGCTGCCATAAAATGTTTATGGTGGCCATATGTTTTTTCAATATTCTGGATTGTCAACTGTTTGAGAGATGGTCAATGAGAAGACGAATCGTGTGATGGCAAGAAAATGAAATATGATAGTCAATACTACATGTTAAACGAAAGTGGTCGTGCAACGGATTATATGTTAGATCAGATTGATGGTTCTGATGAAGGTTTAGGAAGACTCATGGCCATTCATCCAATTCACAGAAGAGTGTTGGGACCGGGTCGGGTAGGCATATCAGAAGGTAATCGCGCCAAGTTCCAACCGTGTGACTATCATGAAACGGCAGAGCAGTTGGTCTCTGAAAAATTTAGGCAAGTTCTGGCGTCGTTTCACTTACCCAGTGTAGATTTTTATCAAACTAATATCGTCAATGGCGATAAAATTTGGTCAGAGCACTATTATATGCATATCTGGAATCATCATCAGGCGATTCATAAAAAACGAAGCGAAATAAAAGGAACTTATATTGGTAACAGATTTACTTTATTAAAGCTCTCCTTAGATGAGAAAGTCCTGGATCAAGTGCCTTTAGAAAAAAGGCTTGTTTTTACCTTGGAAGAAAAACCTGTTTTTTTTGTTTCATGAAACTGTCGTTGCAGCCCTCAGAGCCACTGACCTCAGCGGCTTAGGCTTTCGCCGAGTGGATAGCTGGTCGATCGGATCTGCCTTTGAAGACGACGACGATGATTTTTATGATGATTTGTAACTGATATTGCCCCCTTCAGTGGGGCTTTAATGATAGATACGGCTGGATTTGATAAACATTGACTCAGAGGCCTGTGGCTGAGTCTGTTTATTGGGAAATTCCTTGCATGAAAATAATATGAAATACGACAGACAGTATTATTTGTTGACTGAGGATAGTCAATCAGCACCTTACATGCTATCTAAAAGCGAGAAATCTGATGATGGATTATTGAAGCTGCTTTCTATGCGTTCGATAAAAAGAAAAGTCCTTGGTCCTGGGTATGTGCACATAACTATGGGCGATGATGGTAATTTCAAACCTTGTGATTATCATGAGGTCTTGCCAGCAGGTCTAGTGTCTGAGAAATTTAAAAATATTTTGGATTCATTTCAGCTCCCCGGAGTCGATTTTTACCCTGCTTATATAGAGAATCGAGGGAATATCTGGAAAGAACATTATCTGATTCATATTTGGCAAAATCATCGAGCCTTACATCCGAAGCGATCTGTCTATGATGGTACGTATGAAGATGATCGGTTTATTTTGGAGAAAATGTCGTTAAATGAAGAAGTCTTAAATAAGGTTCCTTTACATGAGAGACTAGTCTTTAGATTGAATGAAGATCCCCAATACCTCTACCATGAGTCAGTTGTTGTTGCGTTAAAAGCGGCTGGGTTGACTGGTGTTAATTTTCTGAACATTCAGAACTGGGGGCCAGGTTCTGCTTTTTCTACAGAAGAAGAGGAAGACGATTTTTATAATAATTTGTAATTGATACTAACACGGTGATTGATATTGGCCCCTTAAGTGGGGCTTTAATCATATTCCGGCTGGAATCGGTGAAAACGGTCCGTAAAAATCTGCCCGATGACATTTAAGCGGCAATGAGCGGCCTGAAACAGAAAATCGCCACCATTCGAAGCAAGGGCGAAAACATCATGGTGGTGCCGACCAATAACCAGCGCACCACGCAGGGCGGCAGCATTACCGATGTGGTTCACTCGCTGAACGCATTGCCAGCGCCGCTGGCGATTCGACTGACGTACGATGACATTGAACAAACGCCAGCAGGCTATGTGTCTTACTCTGTCATGTTCGCCAATGGCGAAAAACAGGAAGGAAAACTGGATGCGAACGGCAGTGTGATGCTGTACGGCGTACCTCAAGTCGGTGCTGAAGTGACGTTTGGTGACAAAGAAGAAGCCAAAAAGGCAGAAAAGGAGCTCGAAAAGCACAGGGAAGCGATCCCTGAAGCACTGAATGGCCAGGTGGGCGAGATGGTGCAAACTGCCCGCCAACAGGCTGCAACCGCGCCGATGATCGCAGCAGAGCAGTTTGCTGAACTGAAGGCCAGCGTTGAAGAAGAACTGGCAGAAATGCGCAGCCGCAAAGACGCCTTTGATGACTTGTCATTTCTGGAGCAAAGCTGGTCTTATGCGAAAAGCACCGGCATGGGGATCAGTTCAGGTGTCACCGATTATCTGCCTGATTTTGGCGAATTCGGCGAGCTGATGGACGAAGCTGATATTGGTATCGACCTGCTGGTGAAAGCCATTGTGGACGGTGATATAGACGTGATGCAGCGCAAACTGCAGGAAGTTGACCGGGTGAAACTGGGCCTGCAGGAAGCCAGTCAGGCAATGGAAATACTCTTGCTGTTAGTGGTTGATCCTGAAACCCGAGCCTATCTTGCCAGCCTGCCACGCCTTTTTCTGGAAGCCATGCCAGCGGATGAACTGACGCGTCTGGCGGTGTCGCAGGGGACGCAAAAAGGTATCGATTTTGCCGCTGTCACCGGCGGTACTGCCTTGGCCGGTGCTGTTAGTGGTGGTGTCGCGCCCCCGTTGCCGCTGTCGCCATTACCGGTGGCGTCACTGCCCGAAACGGTGCTAAAGCACTGGATGGTCTGATTGATGTGCTTCAATTTCTTGATTTTTACTTTAATGATAAAGTGTTAATTGGAAATAAAAAAGCAAAACTTGGAGGATAAATGAATTATTATTTGCTAGAGAGTAAGTTTATTGAAGATGAAGCATATTTCTCTTTTGTGGAAGATTTTAATGACATTGAAGATAAAAGTGATTTGTCTATTAAATACTATAAGAAAACTCCTCTTATTAAGGTCGATCAAGTATACAAACAACGTAGAATGTCAGATGTTTTAAAAACAGTTGATTACATCGCTCATCGACGGTTGGTTGATGTTCTTACCGCAAATTTTGTCACAGGTGTACAATTTATTCCTGTTGATGTTGATGTTGATGGTAAGGTGTACCATGACTATTTTTATATGAATGTTTTTCCATCTTATAATTTGCTGCATTTATCTTCATCGCAAGCAAGAAATTATAGTGATTATTATAATTCGTATGACTTCATACTAAATATGGTTTTCGATATGGATAAGCTTGATAAAGCTAATGTTAGTCATGATTTTTTTAGAGTTAAAGAGTATGTTAGTGAAGTCATCATTAACGAAAAAATAAAAAATATTATTGATGAAAATAATATCACCGGTGTTGTTGCTTTCCCTGTGGAGATCGTCTAATGGAAAACTGGATCAAACAAAGCTTTCAACAACCGGGTCCATTAGCGGAAGTGGCAAAGACAAAATTTTATTCAGACGAGCCAAGAGTTATCCTTGATTTTACTCTTTTTCCTGGCGTGTACATCAGCGATGAATTAGAGATTACTGAGAATATCGAGACCCTGCCGGCTATGGTGCGTTTCGATGAAGAGGATTGGGAATACGAGTTTGTTCAGGCAAAGCCTTTGCATAGGGTCGCGGCTGCCATTCAATCTGGAGAACAAGTTTGGTTGGCCTATGATGATGAGGCATTGTATTTTCATCCAGATTTGGCGTATAAGATTCAGCATGCAGATCAACATATTCGGATTCACCGGAAGCTGTAATCATGAAATATGACAGTCAGTATTATCTTTTGGAAGAGAGTGGTGATTCGACTAGTTACATGTTAAACCAAATTGAAGGTTCAGATGATGGGTTAGAGAGGTTAATGTCTCTTTTCCCTATTCATCGAAAAGTGCTGGGGCCGGGCCGGGTAGGTATATCTGAAGGTAATCGTGCTAAGTTTAAACCGTGTGACTATCATGAAACCGCAGAGCAGTTGGTCTCTGAAAAATTCAGGCAAGTTCTGGCACCGTTTAACTTACCTGGCGTGGATTTTTATCAAACCAATATCGTCAATGGTGATAAAATTTGGTCAGAACACTATTACATGCATATCTGGAATCATCATCAAGCGATTCATAAGAAGCGGAGTGAAATATTAGGGACTTATGTTGATGACCGATTTACCCTATTGAAGTTGTCTTTAGATGAAAAAGTCCTTGATCAAGTCCCTTTAGAAAAAAGGCTTGTTTTCACCTTGGAAGAAAAACCTGTTTTTTTGTTTCATGAATCTGTCGTTGCAGCCCTCAGTGACGCTGACCTCAGTGGTTTAGGCTTTCGCCGTGTCGATAGTTGGTCGATCGGATCTGCCTTTGAAGACGACGACGATGATTTTTATGATGATTTGTAATTGATATAAATAATGTAATTGATATTGCCCCCTTCAGTGGGGCTTTAATGATAGATACGGCTGGATTTGATAAACATTGACTCAGAGGCCTGTGGCTGAGTCTGTTCATTGGGAAATTCCTTGCATGAAAATAATATGAAATACGACAGTCAGTACTATATATTGAGAGAAAATCATGAGTCAGGTGCATATATGCTTGAACAAGCTGATGGTTCTGATGAAGGATTAGAGCATCTAATGTCACTTAGGTCCATTAGTAAAAGGGTGTTAGGTCCAGGCATTGTAGAAGTGTTGGATGGCGATTCTAGCAGGTTTAGCCCATGCGATTATCATGAGACTGCAGAACAGTTGATCTCGGGTAAATTTAGACAGGTATTGTTGAAATTTAACTTACCTGGCGTTGATTTTTATCAAACAAATATCATCAATGGTAATAAGGTTTGGTCAGATTATTATTATCTTCATATTTGGAATAGTTATAAATGTATAAACTTATTACGTTCTGAAATTGATGGAAATTATAAAACATATAGTTTTACCTTAGAAAGTCTGTCCTTGGATGATAAGGTATTAGAAGAAATACCATTAGCAGAGCGTCTTGTCTTTAGGTTAGAAGAAAAACCTAAATTTTTATTCCATGAAACTGTTGTGAATGCTCTACGTGAAGCTAATTTAACAGGCTTGAAGTTTTTGCGGGTAGATGAATGGTCAATTGGTTCGGCCTTTGAATAACAGACTATTACTACAATGGCTGCCTAAAGTGCTTCTGGTGGCCATATGTTTTTTCAATATTCAGAATTATCAATAGGTTGAGAGATAGTCGATTTGAAGACAAATCGTATAATGGCAAGAAAATGAAATATGATAGTGAATATTATACTCTGGGAGAGAGTGGTGATTCGACTAGTTACATGTTAAACCAAATTGAAGGTTCAGATGATGGATTAGAGAGATTAATGTCTCTTTTCCCTATTCACCGAAAAGTGCTGGGGCCGGGTCGGGTAGGTATATCTGAAGGTAATCGCGCTAAGTTTCAACCGTGTGACTATCATGAAACCGCAGAGCAGTTGGTCTCTGAAAAATTCAGGCAAGTTCTGGCACCGTTTCACTTACCTGGCGTGGACTTTTATCAAACCAATATCGTCAATGGCGATAAAATTTGGTCAGAACACTATTACATGCATATCTGGAATCATCATCAAGCGATTCATAAGAAGCGGAGTGAAATATCTGGAACCTATGTCGGTGACAGGTTTACTCTGTTGAAACTGTCGTTAGATGAAGAGGTGCTGGATCAAGTCCCTTTAGAAAAAAGATTGGTTTTCCGGTTGCGAGAAGACCCAACATTTCTGTTTCATGAGTCTGTCGTTGCAGCCCTCAGTGCCGCTGATCTCAGTGGTTTAGGCTTTCGCCGTGTCGATAGCTGGTCGATCGGATCTGCCTTTGAAGATGACGACGGTGATTTTTATGATGAGTTGTAATTGATATTAATAGTGTTATTAATGTCGGCCCCTTCACTGGGGGATTTAATGATGGATACAGCAGAATGTAATGAGATTTGAGTCAGAGGTCTGGGGCTAGTCAGGTTCATCTGGAAGTTACATGTATGGTAATAATATGAAGTACGACAATGAATACTATATCTTGAGAGAAAACTCAGAGTCTGGTGCTTACATGCTAGGTCAGCGTATGGATTCAGATGAGGGGTTGGAACACCTAATGTCAATTCATTCAATTCGTCGTCGTGTGTTAGGGCCTGGTAAAGTTAAAGTTTCACATGGTGATATGAGTAATTTTAAGCCTTTTGATTACCATGAAACAGCAGAGCAGTTGGTATCTGAAAAATTCAGGCAAGTTTTGTTGCCGTTTAACTTGCCTGGTGTTGATTTCTATCAAACAGATATCATTCATAATAATAGTGTCTGGCATGATCATTATTTTATGCACATATGGAACCATTATAGTGTGAGCCATAAAGGCCGCTCAAAAGTAGATGGTACATATAGAAATGATGATTTCATATTAGAGGCGTTATCATTAGATGAAAATGTGCTAGATAAAATACCCCTTGAAAAACGATTAGTATTCACATTGGAAGAAAAACCTAAGTTTCTGTTCCATGAAACTGTTGTAAAAGCACTCCGTGATGCTAATGTAACTGGTGTGAGTTTTATTCGTGTTCATGAGTGGTCTATTGGATCAACATTCGATGATGAATTGTATGACAGTCTTTAGTAGTAAAAATCTGGAAAAATTAAATCGATATATTTGAAGCTATAGGATATGTGACACCATGAAATATGACAGTCAGTACTATATTTTGAGAGAAAATCATGAGTCAGGCGCATATATGCTTGGACATACAGAGGGTACTGATGAAGGATTGTTCAGTCTGATGTCATTGCGTTCGATTAGTCGTCGAGTTTTAGGGCCAGGAAAAGTGAAAGTGTATGATGGAAATACATCAAATTTTTTCCCTTGCGATTATCATGAAACGGCAGAACAATTGGTTTCTGAAAAATTCAGGAAAGTTCTGGCGCCGTTTCAATTACCCGGTGTAGATTTTTATCAAACCAATATCGTCAATGGTGATAAAATTTGGTCAGAACACTATTACATGCACATTTGGAATCATCATAAGGCAATCCACCATGGACGGTCAAAAATAGATGGCACTTATGTAGATGATGATTTTACGTTAGAGGTGTTGTCATTGGATGAAAATGTACTAGATAAAATTCCTCTAGAAAAACGTTTAGTATTCACATTGGAAGAGAAGCCAAAATTCCTGTTCCATGAAACAGTTGTGCAGGCACTTCGTGAGGCTAATCTCACAGGTTTGAGCTTTCAGCGGGTAGATGAATGGTCAATTGGTTCGGCCTTTGAATAACAGACTATTACGACACTGGCTGCCATAAAATGTTTATGGTGGCCATATGTTTTTTCAATATTCTGAATTATCAACAGTTTGAGAGATGGTCAATGAGAAGACGAATCGTGTGATGGCAAGAAAATGAAATATGATAGTCAATACTACATGTTAAAAGAAAGTGGTCGTGCAACGGATTACATGTTAGATAAAATAGAAGGATCAGATGAAGGGTTAGGGCATTTGATGTCTCTATGGTCCTTGAAAAGGCACGTTATTGGACCGGGAAGAGTTGGTATTTCAGAGGGTAATCTCGCCAAATTTCAGCCGTGTGATTATCATGAAACGGCAGAGCAATTGGTCTCTGAAAAGTTCAGGAAAGTTCTGGATCCATTTCACTTACCTGGCGTAGATTTTTATCAAACCAATATCGTCAATGGCGATAAAATTTGGTCAGAACACTATTACATGCATATCTGGTATCATCATCAAGCGATTCATAAGAAGCGGAGTGAAATATCTGGAACCTATGTCGGTGACAGGTTTACTCTATTGAAACTGTCGTTAGATGAAGAGGTGCTGGATCAAGTCCCTTTAGAAAAAAGATTGGTTTTTCGATTGAGAGAAGACCCAACTTTTCTGTTTCATGAGTCTGTCGTTGCAGCCCTCAGAGCCGCTGACCTCAGTGGTTTAGGTTTTCGCCGTGTCGATAGCTGGTCGATCGGATCTGCCTTTGAAGACGATGACGATGATTTTTATGATGATTTGTAATCGCTATAAATAATGTGATTAATGTCGGCCCCTTCACTGGGGCTTTAATGATGGATACAGCAGAATGTAATGAGATTTGAGTCAGAGGTCTGGGGCTAGTCAGGTTCATCTGGAAGTTACATGTATGGTAATAATATGAAATACGACAGTCAGTACTATATTTTGAGAGAAAATCATGAGTCAGGCGCATATATGTTAGATATGGCGGAGAATTCTGATGAAGGGTTAGATCATTTAATGTCTCTATGGTCTTTAAAAAATCATGTTCTTGGCCCTGGCGTTGTAGAAATTACAGAAGGTAATCTCGCCAAATTTCAGCCGTGTGACTATCATGAAACCGCAGAGCAGTTGGTCTCTGAAAAATTTAGGCAAGTTCTGGCACCGTTTAACTTACCTGGCGTGGATTTTTACCAAACAAATATTGTTAGCGGAAGTAAAACGTGGAGTGAACATTATTATATACATGTCTGGCATCATCATAGAGCAATTTATAAAGGAAGGTCAAAGATAGATGGTACTTATATTGATGATGATTTTATATTAGAATCTTTATCACTTGATGAAAATGTTTTAGATAAGATTCCACTTGAAGAACGTCTTGTATTCAGGTTAGAAGAAGATCCAATATTTTTATTCCATGAAACAATCGTTCAGGCACTTCGTGAGGCGAATCTCACAGGTTTGAGTTTTCAGCGAGTAGATGAATGGTCATTACACTTATATAATATCAAGAAATGAAAGATACAATGATGTAATTTAATTGTAATGAAGGTGAGTCTTTTTTAAATGTTGTGGCTAGGGAAATAAGGCTATATATCTGACTGTTATTTTAATGATAAAAGTATTCTTGATAAATCAGGTGGGTAAATGAACTATTATGTGCTAGAGGGAGAGTTTATTGAAGGTGAGGCTTCATTTCATTTTGATGAAGATTACATCGACATCCTTGATTATAGTCAGCTAGGGGTTAGGTTCTATAATTCTCCGCCTAAAATATTTGTCGATGAAGAATATAAGGAAAAAGCAATGTCTGATATCCTTAAGGCGCTTGACTTATTGCCTATACAAAATATTGTAGACATACTTACGTATAATTATATTCGTGGGGTGCAATTTTTTCCTGTTTCAGTTAATAATGACGGAAAGTTATATAAGAATTATTATCACATGAATGTTTTTGCTTCATATCCATTACTCAATGAGTATGCCTCCGAAGCAAGGAGATACAGTAATTATTATGAAAGCTACAAAACAGTTACTCGAATGGTAATTGATTCAAAAAAATTAGCTAAGTCCAATATTGTTCACGATGTCTTTAGAGTAAAGGAACATTGCTGGAAAATTATTGTTAACGAAAAGGTGAAGTTGATTTTAAGTCAGCTAAATGTATCAGGAGTTAAATTAACACCTGTGGAGATCATCTGATGGAAAACTTGATCAAACAAAGCTTTCAACAACCGGGTCCACTGGCGGAAGTGGTAAAGACAAAATTTTATTCAGATGAGCCAAAAGTTATCCTTGATTTTACTCTTTTCCCTGGCATGTATATCAGCGATGAATTAGACATCGCTGAAAAAATCGACACCCTGCCAGCGATGGTTCGTTTCGATGAAGAGGATTTGGAATACGAGTTTGTTCAGGCGAAACCCTTGTATAAGGTTGCGAGTGCCATTCAATCCGGAGAACAAGTTTGGTTGGCCTATGATGATGAGGCATTATATTTTCATCCAGATTTGGCGGATAAGATTCAGCATGCAGATCAACATATTCGGATTCATCGGAAGTTGTAATCATGAAATATGACAGTCAGTACTATATTTTGAGAGAAAATCATGAGTCAGGCGCATATATGTTAGATATGGCGGAGGATTCTGATGAAGGGTTAGATCATTTAATGTCTCTTTGGTCCTTGAAAAATCATGTTTTTGGTCCTGGTGTTGTTGAAATTACAGAAGGTAATCGCGCCAAATTTCAGCCGTGTGACTATCATGAAACCGCAGAGCAGTTGGTCTCTGAAAAATTCAGGCAAGTTCTGGAGCCGTTTCACTTACCCGGTGTAGATTTTTATCAAACCAATATCGTCAATGGCGATAAAATTTGGTCAGAACACTATTACATGCATATCTGGAATCATCATAAAGCAATCCACCATGGACGGTCAGAAATAGATGGCACTTATGTAGATGATGATTTTACGTTAGAGGTGTTATCATTGGATGAAAATGTTCTAGATAAAATCCCTCTAGAAAAACGATTAGTATTCACATTGGAAGAGAAGCCTAAATTCCTGTTCCATGAAACAGTTGTGCAGGCACTTCGTGAGGCGAATCTTACAGGTTTGAGTTTTGAACGGGTGGATAGCTGGTCTATCGGATCTGCCTTTGAATAACAGACTACTCTCACAGTGACCACCCGAGTGCATGCGTAGGATAATTATTTTAATGACGCTAGGTTTATTGAATTGGAGGCTCAGTGAAATTTTATCAGTTAAAAAGTGACTTTATAAGGGGTGAAGCTTCATTTTCTTTTGATAGCAAGTATAAGAATATTCTGGATAAAAGCGACTTGTCTATTAAATTGTATTTTGACAAGCCTTTAATTAATGTTAGGGAAGTATATCGACAGCGAAATATGTCTGACGTACTTAAAGCGATTGACTTGATACCACATCAGCGTTTGGTTAATACTTTCATTGATAATTTCATTTCTGGTGTTCAATTTATTCCCGTTGTCGTAGATGTTGATGGAAAGCTACATCACAATTATTTTTATATGAATGTATTTCCTACATATTCACTATTAGACGTCGTTAAATCACAAGCGAGTAGCTATAGTGATTATTTTGAGACATATGGGTTTATCATGGATATGGTATTTGATGCAAATAAAATAAATGAAGTTGATATTAAGTATGATGTATTCAGAGTGAAAGAGTTTAGTAGCTCAATTGTTATCAACGAAAAAGTCAAAAGAATCATTGAAGATAACAATATCACCGGTGTTGTTGCTTCTCCTGTGGAGATCATCTGATGGAAAACTGGATCAAACAAAGCTTTCAACAACCGGGTCCACTGGCGGAAATGGCAAAGACAAAATTTTATTCAGATGAGCCAAAAGTTATCCTTGATTTTACTTTTTTCCCTGGCGTTTACATCAGCGATGAATTAGAGATTACTGAGGATATCGAGACCCTGCCGGCTATGGTGCGTTTCGATGAAGAGGATTTGGAATACGAGTTTGTTCAGGCAAAACCTTTGCATAAGGTCGCGAGTGCCATTCAATCCGGAGAACAAGTTTGGTTGGCCTATGATGATGAAGCATTGTATTTTCATCCAGATTTGGCGTATAAGATTCAGTATGCAGATCAACATATTCGGATTCATCGGAAGCTGTAATCATGAAATACGACAGTCAGTACTATATTTTGAGAGAAAACCACGAGTCAAGCGCATATATGTTAGATATGGCGGAGAATTCTGATGAAGGGTTAGACCATTTAATGTCTCTATGGTCTTTGAAAAATCATGTTCTTGGCCCTGGCGTTGTTGAAATTACAGAAGGTAATTGCGCCAAATTTCAACCTTGTGACTATCATGAAACCGCAGAACAATTGGTTTCTGAAAAATTCAGACAAGTTCTTGCACCGTTTAATTTACCAGGCGTAGATTTTTATCAAACCAATATCGTCAATGGTGATAAAATTTGGTCAGAACACTATTACATGCATATCTGGAATCATCATCAAGCGATTCATAAGAAACGCAGTGAAATATCTGGAACCTATGTCGGTGACAGGTTTACTCTATTGAAACTGTCGCTAGATGAAGAGGTGCTGGATCAAGTGCCTTTAGAAAAAAGATTGGTTTTTCGATTGAGAGAAGACCCAACTTTTCTGTTTCATGAATCTGTCGTTGCAGCCCTCAGAGCCGCTGACCTTAGTGGTTTAGACTTTCGCCGTGTCGATAGCTGGTCGATCGGATCTGCCTTTGAAGACGACGATGATATTTATGACGATTTGTAATAGAGAAAACAATATCCGTTGTCAGCAATGATGTTTAAGGATGGACATTTACTCTTTTAACCCTAATTGCTGATATAACGCCTGAATCTCCTCTTCTGTAGGTAACTGACCATGATCGATGCGTCTGAGAACCTTGCATGGGTTACCGGCAGCGATCACATTTGAAGGGATGTCTTTCACCACGATACTGCCTGCGCCAATCACTGTGTTATCGCCAATCGAAACCCCTCCGAGCACAATGGAACCAGCACCAATCCACACATGATTGCCAATCGTGATGGGATCGCCACAGGCATAGGGTTGTACCCGTTCTGATAACAGCACCGGATGGCCAGCCGCACAAAGCTGAACGTTTGGGCCTATCAGCACATGGTCGCCAATCGTGACGGGTGCAATATCCAGCACAATCAGACCGTAATTGATAAAGCCGTCTTTGCCAATCGAGAGGTTGCTGCCCATGTCGCAGCGAAAGGGCGGTTCGATATGTGTGCCCTGGCATTGTTTGAGGATCTTGTTCAGGATGTCTTGCCGTTTTTGCTGCTCACTGGGGCGCGAGTGATTAAAGTCGTACAGCAATTCTCTGCAGGCGATTTGATGATCAATTAACGCCTGATTGATGAGCAGTTTGGTACTGAAATCGTTGAGCTTATCTGGCATTGATGTGTCTCTTTCACTGGCAGGTTGTAACACTATAACTGAGGACAACCAAAATGTGTCTGTCCGGGATAAGTTGAAATCGTCGAGTTGAGGAAATGTGCATTGACGCACATTAACCTTAATATCATGCGATGTTATGCATCATGATTGTTATAGTGAGTTCTTCTGAGTAGCGAGAATCTGATGTGTTATCTATCTTATTGTATTTTATTGCTTTAACGCTTGCTTTTGATGGTGCCGCTTCATCGAATCAGTTGCAGTTGCCTGAATGCGAAATGACGGACGTGGTAGATACCCCGATTACCTTTTTTGTGTCGAAAGAAGCAATGGAGGATTATTCACCGTTTGTCAGGAGCGGTATTATCGATAGTTGGATACAAACATCTAACCAGATTCTGAAAAACTCCTGCGTGCCTATGCGCCGTACATTTCATCAGATTGTGGTTGCTGATGAACTGAATCTTGCAGAGTTTGATGAGATTACACTTGTCCATGATTTGCTTGAGTATCATCACTTTGATCTGATTGAGACGTTCGCGTCCAGACCCAATCATTTTTACGGCGTGTTGTTCAGCACTAAGCGATCTACAAACACATTACCGGAACAGTGCGGTATGACATATGTGGATGTTTATCCTCAGTTCTTTATTGCTGATTTAGCCTGTAGCAGTGACATACTTGAGCATGAGCTAGGACACCTGGCCGGTGCCGAGCATGATATAGATACTCTCTCAGGTCAGATAGATGTGCGAATAGATGAATTGAAAGAGACCACGGCATCACATCAGCAACACGCATTCCGGCCATACGCATTTGGCTATCGATGTGGCGGGAAAGGTACTGTGATGGCCTATGCAGATGAGTGGCTTCCTGTTTATTCAAGCCCGGATATTACCTACAAAGGAATAGCATGTGGCGGTGAAAAGTTTGCGAATAATGCAAAGCGTCTGAGAGAGTATGCCTTACAGTTGCAAGAGCGGATGGTGTCGGACTTGAATGCCAGTATGGCTGACGTCAAAGCAAACCCATCAGCGACAACACAATAAATCTCATTGATCAGGGAGAAAGCAGCATGGCGACAATTCAGCTGAGATGTGAATGCGGTCAGATACAGGGAAAAGCAGAAGTGCCCGCGCCGTCGTCTGGCAACCGCGTGGTGTGCTATTGCAAAGATTGTCAGGCATTTGCCGAGCAACTCTCGCCCGAACGGATACTCACGGCACATCGGGGCACGGCGATTTTTCAGCTCAGTCCGGCCAGCGTGCAATGGACAAATGGCAGTGAGCATATTCGCTGTTTACGGTTGTCACCGGAAGGCTTATTTCGCTGGTATGCCGGATGCTGCAAAACGCCTATAGCAAACACCCTCAAGCCTGGTTTTCCTTTTGTAGGCTTGATTGAAAAAGTGATATCAGCGCAAGACAGAACGGAGGAGCGGCTTGGCCCGGTCCGGGCGCATGCCTACCCGCAACATGCCAATCCGCCATTACCTGAAGACATACTGCGCAATAATCGCGTCTGGCCCATGATGATTCGCGTATTGCTGAAAATTTTGGGCTGGAAACTGACCGGAAAAGGACGGCCGAATCCCTTTTTTGATCGTCATTCTCAACCCATGAGTCAGCCAGAGATTGTGAGTACAAAAAAGCTGAAGCATGATGAGACATTGTGACGCTGAGCTGGCGGAAATATCCCCAGTGTAAAAAACACCTTCTAAACTCAATACTTAGGGCAGGAAGTAATGACTTTCTGCATGGGCGAATGGCGAGTGTTGGGTTTCAGAGCAAATGTTATGGTTGATGCGCTAACGTTTCTGACGTTGTTACTTGTTATAGCCACACTGTTGCCTTTATGGCGACACCCGCACTGGCTGGTGCGCGGCTGGGATTTTCCTCGTTTGCAACTGGCGGTGTTTGCGTTGTTTTTGCTGGTGGCTAATGCTTTTGCTCACGCCCATTGGCTGGTCACGTTGTCGTGTTTTGTGTGTCTGGGCTGGCAGTTGTGGTGGATTTTGCCTTATACGCGGCTCTGGCGTCAGGAAGTGAAGACGGCGAACGGTGAGAGCGGGCATAGGCGGTTGCGCATCATCACAGCCAATGTGCTGACCCCGAACCGTCAGGCAAATAAGCTCATCACATTGGTGCATCAGTATCAGGCCGATGTGCTGGTGACGCTGGAGTCGGACGACTGGTGGCAGTCTCAGTTGGATACGCTTGAAACCCAACTGCCTTATACCATGAAGTGTCCCCTGGATAATCTTTACGGCATGCATGTTTATGCCCGGTTTCCTTTGGAGGATACCAGCGTTGAGTTTTTGATCGAAGACGACGTGCCTTCCATGCATGCGTTGCTGGTGCTTCCCTGCGGCGAAAAAATCAGAATGCATTTTCTGCATCCGGCACCGCCCAGCCCGACAGAAAATCCGGCTTCAGCAGAACGGGATGCCGAACTGGTGCTGGTGGCACGCAGCGTATCTGGCAGTACACAGCCCATTATTGTGACAGGCGATCTGAACGATGTAGCCTGGTCGTCGACCACTCGGCTGTTTCGGAAGATCAGCGGATTACTGGATCCGCGCGTGGGGCGGGGCATGTTTAATACCTTTCACGCCGACTATCCGTTTCTGCGATGGCCTTTGGATCATATCTTCCACAGCCACCATTTCAGACTTAGCCAGATTCAGCGTCTGCCGTCTATTGGATCGGATCATTTCGCTCTGTTTACTGAACTGTATCTTGAGCCGTCTGCCGCCCAAAAGGAAAACGGCCTGCAAGCTGAAGCTGAAGACGATGAGTGGGCGGAAGAGATTATTCAGGAACAGAATGTCAGCGATGAAAAAGTGCCGCGTCCAGGACAATGAAACAGGTAAATTCGGGCTGGTAACTGGCTGTTCAATCAGGGTAATCTGTCTTTCGTTACTCTAGCGTACCATTTTGATTTGCAAAGGATGCTGCAATGAAAATAGCCATACTGACTTTCGAAGGATTCAATGAACTGGATTCACTGGTTGCTTACTCAATACTGAATCGGGTCAAAAGCGAGAACTGGCAGGTGCAGATCACCAGTCCCACGCCGACAGTAACCTCAATGAACGGACTAACCATCTCCGCCCACCAACCTCTGGCGTACGCCAATCAGGCCGATGCCGTCATCATCGGCAGCGGGTCGCTGACCCGGCAGATCGTAGCCGACCAATCACTCATGAGCGCATTAACGCTGAAGCCGCAAAAACAGCTGATTGCCACTCAGTGTTCGGGTGTGCTGCTGTTGCCGGCATTAGGCATTTTGGATAACGCGCCTGTCTGTACCGACCTGACGACTCAGCCCTGGGCGATGGACGCCGGATTAATGGTGCTTGAGCAGCCTTTTCATGCATCCCAGTCGGTCGCAACAGCAGGAGGTTGTCTGGCATCTCAGTATCTTGCAACCTGGCTCATTGCGAAATTAGCGAATGTGGAGGCCGCCAAAAACGCAATCCACTATGTTGCGCCGGTCGGAGAGAAAGAAGACACGGTAAGTCGTTGTTTGTCTGTCGTTGAACCTTATCTGGACTGAAAGATGCACATTTATAACGTATTTGGAAAGCACAAGGATCTGGGCGGTAACCTGATGGCTGTCTCAGAAGTACCGGAAAATCCGATAGATTCCGGTATTCCTGTAATTGTAGTGATGTCGGACAGCGAGCAAGCCGACGTCCGGTTTCGCTTTTTTTATCCCGGTTCCAAAGAAGCGCCAATTTGTGGCCATGCACTATTGGGTGCGGCCAGCCATATTGCTCAGGCGTCGTTTCGTGTTGAAACCGGCACGGGTATCAGCGACGTACAAAAATCCGGAGATGTAGTCAGCGTCAGCATGACCTTGTCGACAGCTGTCTCTCCCGATTTTACCGGTCAAGCTGATCCTGGCTGGTTTGGCCTGGAGGCCAGCCAGATCCTCAAAGCCGGACTCTACAGTGCCGGTAAACCCAAATGGTGTATCGAGCTCAAAGACCTCGCTGCACTGAATGCCGTCCGTTTCGATCTGGATGCACTGGCTAACTGGAATCAGGGGAAAAATTTCAGTGGTTATGTGTTGTATGTCTCCACTGGCGACGGTTGGTATGCCAGAGCCTCTAACCCCTTGTATAACATACCGGAGGACCCGGCTTGCGCGGTATGTTGTGCGGCGCTGCCTTTATCTCTGGAAGAGCCGGCTTTCGTTCACATGGGGTATCCGGAATATCTGAATCTGATTCATCTGGAAGCCAAAGACGGCAAATTATGGGTTGGCGGCAAGGTGTATCGGTGTGAACAGAGCGGAGCCGTCTGACATGGTCGTCAATGACACGAACACCGTTGCAAAACCGGGTGTGGAAAGCGTGGTGATACGCTTGATGGATATCCAAGATTATGACGCCATCATGGCATTGTGGGCAGAAGCTGAAGGACTGTCACTGCGCGACGCCGACTCAAGGGAAAGCATCGCCCGGTATCTGGCGCGAAACCCGGCAACCAGTTTTGTGGCTGAAATTGATGGCAATATCGTCGGCACTGTATTGGCCGGAACAGATGGCCGCAGGGGGTATCTTCAGCATCTGGCGGTGAGTGAAACGCTGAGATCTCAAGGGATCGGACAGCTGTTGGTTGAACAGGCCGTTGAAGGGCTGGCAAGCATTGGGATAGCCAAAACACATCTGTTTGTCTTCTGTGAAAATGCCGCGGCCCAGCGATTCTATGAGCGTATGGGATGGTTTGCACGGGATGAAGTGCGAATGTATTCCTTTAACGCGTCAGACAATCTGAATGTCTGAAAATTAAATGAACCATGAGGAGAAGCGAATGACTGCGATTCCGACCCTGCATTTTATGTGTGGCAAAATGGCGGCGGGAAAATCCACATTAGCGGCACAGATTGCCAAAACGCAACATGCCGTATTGCTGGTGGAAGATGACTGGCTGAGCACCTTATATCCGGAAGAGGTTCGCAGTCTGGCGGATTACATTCAGTATTCCGAGCGGCTCAAGAAAACCTTACAGCCGCATGTTGAGGATTTACTCGGCAAAGGGATATCGGTTGTGCTGGATTTCCCGGCGAATACGGTGTCGCAGCGCCAGTGGTTCGCGGCCCTGATATCAGCCACGGGTGTTGAACACTGTTTGCACTATGTGGACAAGCCGGACGAGGTTTGCAAAGCACAGTTGAAAATTCGCAGCCAAAATTTGCCTGCCGGCAGCCCGTTTACCACGGATGAAGCATTTGATGCCATCACCCGGTTTTTTGAGCCACCCCAAAGCAGCGAAGGCTTTATGATTCAGCAGTATCAACAGGAATGACCCAGATGAAACAAGCCATAGTGCATATTGCGCTGGTCGTCGATGACTATGATGAAGCGATCGACTTTTACGTCAATAAGCTTAAATTTGAGTTGATTGAAGATAGCTATCAATTTGAAAAAGATAAGCAACCAGAACAGGATAAGCGCTGGGTGGTGGTGTCGCCTCCGGGTTCCAACGGTGTCACTTTGCTGCTGGCGAGAGCGTCAAAACCTGAACAGCGCGATTTTATCGGTCATCAGGCCGGAGGCCGGGTCTTTCTGTTTCTGAGCACAGACGATTTCTGGCGCGATTATGAGCGAATGGTCTCTGACGGCATCCGCTTTGTGCGTCCGCCTCAGGAGCAGGATTACGGCACAGTGGCCGTGTTTGAAGATTTATACGGCAACTTGTGGGATTTGCTGCAATTGCACCCGGATCATCCCATGGCGAGAAGAGGAAGAGCAGAATAATGCAAAGGGAAGTACATGATTGCGTGTCTTTTTTGCTGATACGCGGAGAAGAGGTCCTGCTTGAAAAGCGCAAGCTGACCAAAGTGGTTGACCCTGGACTGATGGCCATTCCCGGTGGGCATGTTGAAGCAGGAGAAACCCTGGAACAGGCACTGCATCGTGAAGTTGTCGAAGAGTTGACCGTCACACCCATTGCCTATTTTCCACTGTGTACGCTGTACCATCCCACCACTGAGTTACAGCGGTTGCATTATTATGTGGTCACAGACTGGACGGGTGAGCTGTCGGCACAGGAAGCAGAAGCGGTCATCTGGACATCGCTCCATGAACCGGACGCTGCCACCGTCGAAGCGGATAATATTGCTTTGGCGGAATATCGACGTGTGATTTTACCGCTGTTGAAAGAGCAGTGCTAAAAGAGTAATGCAAAAGTGCAGCGCTGACAGAGCGACAGTAAAACGATTCAGCAGATTGCGTCAGGAAGGGGAAGCGCATGACAATCAGACAGATGACGGCAGACGATGCCGGAGAGGTTGCAGCGTTAGTGAAAACAAGCTTTATGGCGAGTGCGGCAAAGCAACTTGCACCGGCGGGTATTGATACTTTCTTTAAAGTCGCCTCAAAAGAAGCGCTCTTGCTTCGCCTGCAGGAAGACAACCTGATGCTGGTGTATGCGCTGCAGGGTAACATTCTTGGCATGGCGGAACTCAAGCAAGGGGCACACCTGGCAATGTTATTTGTGTTACCGGACTGGCAGGGAAAGGGTATTGCCACCATGCTGCTGCAGGCTTTACTGCCACAAGTGCGTCATGCTGAGCTGACCGTGCGTGCTTCGCTGAATTCCGTCTCTTATTATCAGGCGCAGGGTTTTCAGAAAACGGGGGCGGCGGCCGAGCTTGCCGGCCTGCGATACCAGCCCATGTCACTGACAATGACCAGAACAGTTAAAGCGCCGGCAGATCCGTCCGCTTCAGCGCTTTAGCAAAGGTCACGATGGGCGAATCTGAGCGTTCATCCTTTCGAATCAGGGCTTGCCAGTTCAGGTAGAGCCCTTGCTCTGTAACCCGGGCAGTCCGCAACTCGCCACATTTCAGGTAGGGTTTGATCACCCAACTCGGCATGATGGTTATCCCCATACCCGCTCTGACAAATTCCACGACCGCTTCGGTCACGCCAGCCCGGATGACTTTCGGCGGCAACAGGTGATTCGGGCTGAACAGTTGTTCGTACTCGCGCCCGGGACCGGGTGTGGTGTGATAAGTAATGTAAGTGTCGGCGGCGATTTCCTGCGGCGTCAGCCAGGCTTTGTCGGCATTGGGATGGTCTTTGTGCATCACAGCGATCATTTCATCCCGAAACAGTTTCAGCACCCGGAAGCCCGTCTGGGTCACCGTGCCGGAGACAATCGAAATGTCGATCGTCCCGTTGCGTAAAGCCGTAAACGGGTCGAGAGAGACATCGGGAATAATCTCAACTGAATAGCTGGGAAAGTCCTGATTAAACAGCTTGATGAAAGGCGGTAGCCAATGGTAACCACCGTAGGCTTCATTCCCCACCCGAATCACATGCTCTATCCCTACCGACAGTTTGTCGATGTCGTTTTCAGCCCTTTCCAGCTCGCTGAGAACCACGGTGGCTGAGAGCAGCAGCCGTTTGCCGGCACTGGTCGGAATCAGTTTCTTATGCTGCCGGTAAAACAGCTCAGTATTTAACAATCGCTCTGCTTCACGAATGCGGTGGCTGAGCGCAGATTGCGTCAGACCAATCTGACTGGCCGCTTCCGACACATTCCCTGCCTTTGCCACAGCCATGATCATTTGCAAGTGTCTTGTACTGATTTTTGTAGCCATGATGTATGAAAAAAGTTAATGAGTTTTGAATATTTTATGAAATTTACAGTTAAAAAGGCCTTTCGTAAACTAATAAATGAATGGTCAATAGCCTCTGACAGGCAAGGAAATACTTGATGAACAAAATGGATAAAAATCAGACTGCGCCCACGCTGAAAGTGGACCTGGACAATGAAAAAGTGCATTGGGATCAGGACATGAGCTACGGGCAGTATCTCGCTCTGGGGCCATTACTCTCCTGCCAGCATCCGGTGACCCAACAGCACGACGAAATGTTATTTGTGGTCATCCATCAAGTGTCTGAACTGTGGATGAAGCTTTGTCTGCATGAAGCATATGGGGCGGTGGAGAATATTCGCCAGGATAAGCTGCGTCCAGCCTTTAAAATGATGAGCCGGATGGCACGCATTCAGTCTCAGATGCTGAATGCCTGGGAGGTGCTGGCAACCATGACGCCGGCTGATTATGCCAGCTTCCGCGATGAACTGGGCCAGAGTTCGGGTTTCCAGTCTTATCAGTACCGCGAACTGGAATTTCTGCTGGGTAATAAAAATGAGGCCATGATTCAGGCGCACCGCGCCCACCCGAAATATTACGATCACCTGAAGTCTGTTCTTCATGCACCCAGCATTTATGACATCACGCTGCAGTTGCTGAAAGCACGTGGATTTGATGTGCCTCAGTCTCACCTTGACCGGGACTTCTCCCAGCCTTATCAGGCCAGCGAAGCCATTGAACGTATCTGGGCGGAAATCTACAACAACAGCAATGAATACTGGGATCTTTATGAGCTGGCCGAAAAGCTGGTCGACATGGAATTCAATTTCCAGAAATGGCGTTTCAGCCACATGAAAACGGTTGAGCGCATTATTGGCTATCGTCGCGGTACTGGCGGTACGTCGGGGGTGAAATACCTCAATAAAGCGCTTGAGCTGCAATTCTTCCCTGAATTGTGGTCGGTGCGTACCTCAATTGAGGGGCCGAAGCATGGCTAAAATCTGGGATATTTCGCAAACACTGCGGCCGGGCTTGCCGGTCTGGCCGGGCGATACAGCATTTTCTTCACACTTCCACTGGGAAATGAGCGAGGAATGCCCGGTCAATGTGGGTCAGTTTTCTCTGTCGTGTCACTCAGGCACGCATGCCGATGCGCCTGCGCATTACGATGCTCAGGGGAAAACCATGGAAGCGGTCAGCCTGGATTATTACATCGGCCCGTGTGTGGTGATTGATGCCACCCAGGCCGTCGGCTGGGTCAAACCGCAGGACATTATCGATCAACTGCCGGATCAGGTCGAACGGGTGATTTTCAGAACCTACCGGCAGTTCCCGCACCATGAGTGGCGGTCTGATTTTACGGCGGTAGCCTCAGAGACCATCGACTTACTTGCAGAGCGTGGCGCTTGTCTGATTGGCATCGACAGCCCGTCACTGGACCCGCAGACTTCGAAAACCATGCGTGCCCACAATGCGATTAAACGTCATCGCATGGCGATACTCGAAGGTCTGGTCTTGGATGATGTTCCCGCCGGAGCGTATGAGCTGATCGCACCGCCGTTAAAACTGGATTCACTAGATGCGTCCCCGGTACGCGCACTGTTGCGCAGTGTTGTCTAGTCATCGGATAAATCAGGAGTCATTGAACATGCAAACACTCAACAGAGCCTACTTTGAAGCACTGGATCGCGATGATCCTCTGGCAGCGTATCGAGATC
Source organism: Photobacterium sp. TLY01 (assembly GCF_021432065.1). Taxonomy (NCBI): domain Bacteria; kingdom Pseudomonadati; phylum Pseudomonadota; class Gammaproteobacteria; order Vibrionales; family Vibrionaceae; genus Photobacterium; species Photobacterium sp. TLY01. The sequence goes on along the minus strand of NZ_CP090364.1, from coordinate 1,778,763 downwards.
AGTTTGATTTGCCCGCCGGGCACATTTATCTCAACGGTAATTCCCTGGGCGTGTTACCTAAGGCAGCAAAAGAAAAAGCACGGCAAGTGGTGGAAGAGCAGTGGGGGCAGGGATTGATCCGCAGCTGGAACACCCACGATTGGATCCGCATACCGCAGCGGGTGGGAGATAAAATTGCCGGTCTGATTGGGGCTGACGAAGGTGAAGTGATCGTGGCGGACTCCACCTCTGTCAATCTGTTCAAGATGGCGGCGGCAGCGGTAAAACTGAATGCAGGTCGCCATAAGATACTGTCTGAACCAGGTAATTTCCCGACGGATCTTTATATCTTGCAAGGACTGGAACAGTTTCTGGACGGCAAAGTGCGTCTGGTGACTGAGCATCGCGAGAACATTCTGGATGCCATCGATGAAGATACGGCTGTCGTGGTGCTGACCCATGTGCACTACAAGAGTGGCGCCATGTTTGATATGGCGGCCATTACAGCCCGTGCTCATGAAAAAGGCGCCCTGGTGATCTGGGATCTCAGCCACAGCACAGGCGCTGTGCCGGTTGAACTGAACAGGGTGGGTGCTGATTTTGCCATTGGCTGTGGTTACAAATATCTCAACGGTGGCCCTGGTGCACCGGGTTTCCTGTTTGTTGCCAAGCGCCATCAGGCACAGTTGCAGCAACCGCTCAGTGGCTGGTTTGGTCACGCCAATCCTTTTGCGATGCGCGATGACTATGAAGCGGCACCGGGTATTGCACGTACCTTGTGCGGTACCACGCCCGTCGTTGGTGCCAGCCTGCTGGAAGTGGGGGTAGATATCATGGCCTCGGCCGATATGCATCAGATTCGTGAAAAATCCCTTCACATGGGTCAGTTGTTTATTGAACTTGTTGAACAGCGCTGCAGTCAGTACGGCTTCGGGGTGGCGTCATCAAAAGACCCGGCGGTACGGGGCAGTCAGGTCTCCCTGACGCATGAGCAGGGCTTTGCCATCATGCAGGCCTTGATTGCACGCAATGTCATCGGCGATTTTCGTGCACCGAACATTCTTCGTTTCGGCTTCACACCGTTATACGTTCGCTATGTCGATCTGTGGGATTGCGTAGATGCGCTGGTCGATATCATGGCTAACGATCTCTGGGATCAGGCGGCGTTCAAAAAGCTGACCGCAGTAACCTGATACCAGCGGCAGCATTGGCTATGTGTATAGTCAGCTGTACCACCAAAAGCAGTTTCACCAAAAGCAGTTTTACCAAAACCAATAACATTAAAACCCGTACACAAGAAGCACTGAGCCTGTCTTGCCGGAGAGGGTAAACCGGCAGGGCAAGCTGCGTCGGTGTTCAAACCGGTGCAGGGTTCAGAATGATAATTATAAAAGTTAAAGGACGAACTGAGATGCAAAAAAACGCGACCGTATCAATCAATACAGCGGCTAATGCGGGTGGCATGCCCGCAACGGGCCGACTTAACTGGTCAACCCGCATGGCATTTATCCTGGCGGCGACCGGCTCGGCTGTCGGCTTGGGTAATATCTGGAAATTTCCCTACATCACAGGTGAAAACGGAGGCGGTGCTTTCGTACTCTTGTACCTGTTCTGTATTGCGTTAATTGGTATCCCTCTGCTGATTGCCGAAGTCATGATTGGTCGGCGCGGTAAACACAGTCCGCCAGACGCGATGAAGGCACTGGCAAAAGAAGCCGGCGTCAGTCGACACTGGAGTCTGGTCGGCTGGGTGGGGGTGATCACCGGCTTTTTGCTCCTCAGTTTTTACCTCGTCGTCGCTGGCTGGGCGGTGTCTTATATCTTTACCGCAGGTACCGGCGCTTTTCACGGTGCTTCGGGTGATGACATCGGTGCCATGTTTGGCGGGCTTGTCGGCGATCCGGTTGCCACAACAGTCTGGGGCAGTGTTGTACTGCTGATCACATCGGCCATTGTTATTAAAGGCGTCAAGCAAGGGCTGGAGCGCGCTGTCACTACTATGATGCCGGGACTACTGGTGCTTTTACTGGTCTTAGTCGGTTATGCGATGACAACCGGACATTTTGCCGAAGGGGTGAATTTTATGTTTAACCCAGACTTCAGCAAACTGACCGGCACCAGTGTGCTGGTGGCGCTGGGTCATGCGTTCTTCTCACTCAGCCTGGCTGGCGGCGGCATGATGACGTATGGCTCGTATCTGGGTAAAGATGTCTCACTGGGTAAAACCGTACTGACGATTGGTGTGCTGGATACTCTGGTCGCCCTGATCGCCGGTCTGGCGATTTTTCCGATTGTGTTTGCCAACAACCTTGAACCGGGTGCGGGGCCGGGCCTGATTTTTGTGACTTTGCCTATTGCTTTTGGTCAGATGCCAATGGGGCAGGTGGTTGGTTTGCTGTTCTTCATTATGTTGTCGTTTGCAGCGCTGACATCGGCCATCTCGCTGATGGAACCTGCTGTTTCGTTTCTGACGGAAAAGAAAGGTTATTCGCGCCTGAAAGCGGGGTCGATGACAGCAGCCGGTATCTGGGTGCTGAGTCTTGGCTCTGTGTTCTCATTCAATATCTGGCAGGATCATACCCTGTACGGAAAAACTTTCTTCGACGTGCTGGATTATCTGACCAGTAGCTGGATCATGCCGCTGAGCGGTCTGGCGATGGCAGTATTTACCGGCTGGGTGATGAAGAAAACCTCAACGCAGGAAGAACTGCCCAATGGGATGACACATACGCTGTGGCGGTTCCTGATTCGCTACATTACGCCAGTCGGCATTCTGGCGGTCTTTCTGAATGCCATCGGTGTGATGGGATAAGATTTCCACGTCTGTAACGTGGAAAAAAGCCGGGTGCATGGTATGCCCCGGCTTTTTTATTGATGAGGCAGGGTACGAATAAGCCACCGGAAACGGATTGATTCAGGCACAACAAAAAAACACTTGATGCAACACCAATCATTGATCAATGCTTGACTAGTCAACTAAATATCGAGGTGTTTATGTCTGTAATGACGATCAATGGTCAGCTGATGATTGAGCTGGCAGTCAGGTATTCAGGAATGTTGAAATCCATTGACAGAAAGCTGAGTGCACATGGCATCAGTATGTCGGAGTTTCTGGTCCTTCATCAGCTTTATGCAGCGGCAGAGCAATCTATGAGTCGGGTCGCACTCGCGGAGACTGTCGGGCTGACAGCATCTGGCGTGACGCGGCTTCTGAATCCGATGGAAAAAAATCATCTGGTTGAAAAAGAAAAGAATAGCCGGGATGCCCGGGTCAGCCTGGTGAAACTGACTCAAACCGGTGTGGAGATTTATCAGGATGCGCTGGTGAGTTTTAATCATGGTACTGAGGCGATGACAGACAGACTGACATCGGCACAACTCACACAACTGCTGACGCTCATTGGTAAGCTGAATTAACTCAGTCCGGAGCGGGCGTAGCAACCTTATACCTGACGGAAAGCCTCTGATTGCCTATAGTTGATGGGGAGCAGGCTGAACCGTTCAGGAGTCGGGATGAAAATCAGAAAATTCAGAGTTGGCTGGGTGGTGTTCAGTCTCAGTGCTGCAGCTGTGCTGGTTTATCATCAGGTGAAAGCAGCACAGCCATCGTTTGAGTGCACCGGCGTGGCAGATGGCAGTATTGAGGCGATGGTTTGTCAGGACGAAGCATTAGCCGCGTTAGATAACAAGCTGTCTGAGGTCTATCAACAGGCTGCTGATAAAGCGACGAATGAGCATCCCCCGACCTTGAAAGCAGAGCAAAGAGGCTGGGTGAAAGGCCGCAATGAATGCTGGAAAGCCGATGATAAAAAGTCATGTACTGAGTCGGAATATCAGCGGCGTATTGCTGAGCTGCAGGCCAGATATGCTTTGATTCAGGCCACAGCGACTGTGACTTACCGCTGTACGGACCAACCGGGCAGTGAAGTGATCGCGACTTACTATCCGACCGATCCGTCGACGCTGATTGCCGAACGCGGTGACAGTGTCTCGCTGATGTATCAGCAGCAAAGCGCCAGCGGCACCAAATATGTCGGACGCAATGAAAGCCTGTGGGAGCATCAGGGCGAAGCGAAAATCACCTGGGGATATGGTGCGCCAGTGCTGGACTGCACATTGAAACAATAGCCTGGCGAAGCATGATAACCATAAAATCACATGCATTTTTTACAAAATGATATACACCATAAAAGCACCGAACAGGGTGGCGAATATACCGGCCAGTCGTCCCTGAGTGTCGTTCAGACCAACCGCCCAACTGATGAGCTTTTTAAAATTTACTCGTCCCAGTATTAACAGAAAAATCGCCGCAATAATGGATATCCAGCCGATGGCGGATACCACGAGAGGAATCGTGGTACTGTCAGCATACTCAATCAGTAAATAGCCAATCAGCAGTCGCACAGCAACTGCCGCAAAATGCAGCCACAGTTGTTTTTTGTGGCGGTCGATAAAGTCCAGAATCAGTCTGGGCTCAGCGGCTATCACCAAGCCTGAAAAGGCGACGGCGACGCCTATCAGGCCAATCAGTAATTTCATATTTGCTCTCCTGTGATGGGAGAAAACTCAGTCAGAGCCTGTGTTGGCCCTGTTCAGAAATAAAGGATTACAACCTTGAAGGGTGGCTGTCCGGATCCCCCTCAATATGAGGTTTATCGTCATGTGACACCCCATGCTCCTCCGGTCCTTCCTGATCCCAGGAACCATCTTCGGTCCATGGATCGTCATCCGGCAATTCTTCGATATAGATTTCTTTGTCCTCATAATCGGGTTGATAGCGAAGGTCAAAGTGCGCTGCACGAATAATGGAAATACACAGCAGCAAGGCAACAACCAGCAAAGGAACACCCCCGATCACACTGGCGGTTTGCAGGGTATCTAACCCCCCGATGAACATCAGAGTGATGGGCATGACAGACAGCGCAAATGCCCAGAACAGACGATTCCAGCGCGCCGGCTCTTCATCGATCTCTTTCTGCACCACGGCGGCCAGAATATAGGAAATAGAATCAAAGGTGGTGGCGGTGAAGATCACCGCCAGGATGGTAAAGGCGAGCACCACCAGTTTACTGAGGGCCAGGGTGTGCAGCATGGCGAAAATCGCAGCAGTGGCGCCCTGATTGTTCAGTATGGAAATGACATCTAACTGCCCGGAAAGTTGCAGGTAAATGCCGTAATTCCCCATGATCATGAAAAACAGAAAACAGCCCAGAGTACCGAAAAAAATCGAGCCGACCACCATGGCTTTGATGGTTCGCCCTTTGGAGATACGGGCGATAAACAGCCCCACACTGGGCGCGAATACCAGCCACCAGGCCCAATAGAAAATGGTCCAGTCCTGAGGGAAATGCGTGTCCGGGAACTGGCGGAACTGGGCAAAGGGTTCGGTCCAGGTGGCCATTTCAAACAGGTTATTGATCATCCGTCCCAGCGAGTCCAGACCGGTGTTCAGCATGAAGAGCGTGGGCCCGGTTACAAAAATAAACAGCAAGATGCCGACGGCCAGCCACATGTTGATATTAGACAGTAACTGGATGCCTTTTTTCAGGCCGGCGTAAGCGCTGTAACCGAAAATGGCGGTACACACAATCAGCACCGCGATGCGGGTATAGAGGTTATTGGGCACGCCAAAAAGCTCATGCACGCCCTGATTGATCAAAGGCGCGGCAAGGCCGAGCGTGGTTGCCCCGCCGCCGAGCATCCCAAAGATAAAGAACACATCGATGAGCTTACCCAGCCAGCCGCGTGCTCGCTCTTCCCCCAGTACCGGCATCAAGGCTTCACTGATTTTCAGGACACTGTGGTTACGAACGTAATAGAAATAAGCAATCGGGAGCGCAGGGATCAGGTAAATCGACCAGGCCAGCGGGCCCCAGTGAAAAATGCCATAGGTGACGGCCCATTTGGCGGCTTCATGCGTACCGCCGGGAATGTCGAAAGGCGGGGTCTGATAATAGTAAGCCCATTCAATCATTGACCAGTAAAGAATCGACGCGCCAATCCCTGAGCAAAACAGCATCGCAGCCCAGGAGAAAGTGGAAAACTCAGGGTTTTCCTCCGGGGTGCCCAGTTTGATCTGGCCGATATCACTGAAGGTGATGTACACCATAAACAGAAACGCACCCAGGCCGAGTATCAGGTAGAGCACGCCAAGCTGATCGGTTACAAAATCTTTGGCGCTCAGTACCCAGGCCGCACCAGCTTCGGGAAAGAAGACTAAAGGTAAGGTCACAGCAAATAGCAAAAAGAGAGAACCGAAAAAGGTAGGTTTATCGATGATGTCATTGAATTTGGTGGACGACATCGCGGCCTCCGCACAAAAATGGGTGTGTGATTCGTCCGTGAGCTGGGTTGAGTATGAGTCGTATAGTTCATTCACAGAACATCACATCTGGAAAACTAATGCCGATCCATCGTGCCGATTACGAGCTTAGTATAGCTGAGCTGTCAAACCGCGTTGATTCAAAGCCGATTCTTGCCGGCGATGAGTGACGGGATATATGGTTAGTGATGTTTTGGTATCGTTTACACTTTTGGGTGAATTCCTGCTCACATGATCAATCTGGTCAATCTTTCTTCTCTTGGCTAACCTGAGGCTGTGGGGACGTTTCTGCATGTTTTGTGAGGCTCATCGACGTGTTTTTTGTTACAAAAATACGATGAAGAGGGTGGCCGTATCCTGATTTATTCCTTCCTATCGCTCATAAATTAAGATGATAAAACGATAAGTATCTGATTTTAAGGTATTTAACTGCAGTGTTATCTCAGTGTTATGCCAGCCGCCGAACGCTGCTGTTTTGATACCTGCCTGAGAGCTTTGTTACATAACTGAGGTTTTTATTGTGCAGGGGAAACGTTTACATTTTTGGTGTTGATCACTTTTTATTAACTTTTGTCGGGGTAGACTCGCTGCTGTTAGGTCGGATAAGCGACATGAATCGCATGGCCTCAACCCTACACCCAGTCGTATACCAATAATGAATACAGGACGAGTTTGATGAAAAAATTAACCTTGCTAGCAACCCTTTGCGCGGGCGTTACACTCGCTTCATCAGCTACAGCAGGCACCACAGTCGGCGTGACTGTGTATAAATATGACGACAACTTTATGTCGGTTGTGCGCCAGGCGATTGAAAAAGAAGCCAATCAGGACGGTGATACCCGCATCATGATGAATGACTCACAAAACAGTCAGTCAATGCAGAACGATCAGATCGACATCATGCTGGCAAGGGGCGTTCAGGCGCTGGCGATCAACCTGGTTGACCCGGCGGCAGCACCGGTTGTGATCAGTAAAGCGAAAATGGATGATGTGCCGGTTGTGTTCTACAACAAAGAACCGAGTGCCGCCGTTCTGGCAAGCTATGACAAAGCCTATTACGTCGGCACAGATTCAAAAGAGTCGGGCGTCATTCAGGGCAATCTGATTGCGAAGCAATGGAAAGCGCATCCGGAATGGGATCTGAACAAAGACGGCAAGCTGCAGTTTGTGATGCTGAAAGGTGAACCGGGCCATCCTGATGCAGAAGCCCGTACCACTTATTCGGTGAAGACGATTAACGACAACGGTATCGAAACCCAGCAATTGCACATGGATACAGGCATGTGGGATACCGCGATGGCGAAAGACAAAATGGACGCCTGGATCTCCGGTCCAAACGGTAACAAGATCGAAGTTGTGATTGCCAATAATGATGGAATGGCGATGGGTGCGGTGGAATCACTCAAAGCGGTGGGTAAAAGTCAGCTCCCTGTCTTTGGTGTAGATGCCCTGGACGAAGCACTGAGCATGATCAAAAAAGGCGAGCTGGCGGGTACGGTCTTGAACGATGCCCAGAACCAGGCAAAAGCGACGTTTGAGCTGGCACGTAACCTTGCCAACGGCCGTTCAGCGACGGAAGGCACCCACTGGAAAGTGGTGAACAAAGTGGTTCGCGTTCCTTACGTCGGTGTTGATGCCAGCACCCTGAAATAACCACGCCTTGTTCCATCCAGGCCTGGAGGGGCATGCTACCGCTTCTCCGGGCTTCCAGCCGCACATTGGTAAGACTGTATGACAATACAAAATGATGAATTCCTGCTGGAGATGTCAGGGATCAGCAAGGAATTTCCCGGCGTAAAAGCCCTGGATAATGTCAATCTCAAAGTCCGTCCTCATTCTATTCATGCCTTAATGGGGGAGAACGGGGCCGGGAAATCGACTTTATTAAAGTGCTTGTTTGGTATTTACGAGAAAGATGAGGGTGAGATTGTCTTTCTGGGTAAACCGGTCAATTTCCAGTCATCGAAAGAAGCGCTGGAATCTGGCGTGTCTATGGTTCATCAGGAATTAAACCAGGTACTGCAGCGCACAGTCATGGATAATATCTGGTTAGGCAGATACCCCAAGAAAGGGCTGTTTGTTGACCAGAATAAAATGTATGAAGAAACCAAGCGTGTTTTTGAAGAATTAGATATTGATATCGATCCAAAAGTAAAAGTTTCGACACTTTCTGTTTCTCAAATGCAAATGGTTGAGATAGCCAAAGCGTTTTCATATAACGCCAAGATCGTGATTATGGATGAACCGACTTCTTCTCTGACTGAAAAAGAAGTGAACCATCTGTTTACCATTATTAATAAGCTGAAAAACAAAGGCTGCGGCATTATTTATATTTCGCATAAAATGGAAGAGATCTTTTCGATTTGTGACGAAATTACGATATTGCGGGACGGGCAATGGATTGATACCCGGCCGCTGGAAGGCCTGAGCATGGATGACATTATCAGCATGATGGTCGGCCGTGAACTGACCCAGCGCTTTCCTGAAAAAGATAACATTCCGAAAGAACCGATTCTGGAAGTGAAAAACCTGACCGCACTGAATCAGCCTTCGATTAAAGACGTCAGTTTTGAGTTACGCAAAGGCGAAGTGCTTGGCATCGCAGGTCTTGTCGGGTCTAAGCGAACCGATGTCGTTGAAACCTTGTTTGGTATTCGTGAGCGCAGCAAAGGTGAAATCCTGCTGCACGGCAGCGCTGTGGCGAACCGTGACGCGCATGAAGCCATTAAAAACGGCTTCGCGCTGGTGACAGAAGAGCGTCGTTCGACCGGGATCTACGCCAACCTCGATATTCGTTTTAATGCTTTGATCGCCAACCTGGACGACTATAAACAAGGCACAGGTTTACTCAGCAATAAAAAAATGTCGAGTGATACTCAGTGGGTGATTGACTCCATGCGGGTAAAAACGCCTTCACATAAAACCACGATTGGTTCCTTATCAGGAGGTAATCAGCAAAAAGTCATTATCGGGCGTTGGTTATTAACCGGACCTGAAATACTGATGCTGGATGAACCCACTCGCGGCATTGATGTTGGCGCGAAATTTGAAATTTATCAGCTGATATTAGAGCTGGCTAAAAAAGATAAAGGTATCATTATTATTTCGTCTGAAATGCCTGAGTTGCTAGGAATAACCGATCGTATTCTGGTGATGAGTAACGGTCGTGCAGCAGGTATTGTCGAGACCAGAAATACGACACAAAGTGAAATTCTCAGCCTTGCTTCCCGCTATCTGTAAGGGTTATGAACATGGAAACATTAAAAAAATTAAGCATGATGCGCTACCTGAAAGCCGGCGGTATTTATGCAGTGCTTTTTATTCTGCTCGCGATTATCGTGATTCAGGAACCGTCTTTTTTAAGTTTGAGAAATTTAAGTAATATTCTGACCCAGTCTTCCGTTCGTATCATCATTGCACTGGGTGTGGCTGGCCTGATTATTACTCAGGGCACAGACTTGTCCGCCGGTCGTCAGGTGGGGCTTGCAGCAGTGCTGTCTGCAACTTTGCTGCAGGCATCAGACAACGTCAACAAAGTCTTCCCGGATCTGGGTCAGATCCCGATTGTGGCTGTCATTATTGCGGTTTGTGCTGTCGGTGCCCTGATAGGTTTAGTGAATGGCTTTATTGTCGCCTACATGCGGGTGACGCCGTTTATTGCCACGCTGGGGACCATGATCATCGTCTACGGGGTCAACTCGCTGTATTTTGATTCAGTGGGGGCTTCACCAATCGCCGGGTTTGATCCGCGCTTTTCAGAGTTTGCACAGGGATTCATCCGGTTGGGCAGTTTCAGGCTGTCTTACCTGACCTTCTACGCCGTGATTGCCATTGGCGTGGTGTGGGTACTGTGGAATAAAACGGTATTTGGCAAAAATATCTTTGCGATTGGCGGTAACCCGGAAGCGGCGAAAGTCTCGGGTGTGAATGTACCGGTGACACTCCTGAAAATTTACGCGCTGTCTGGTGTGTTTTACGCCTTCGGCGGCATGCTGGAAGCGGGGCGTATCGGCTCGGCAACCAACAACCTGGGTTTCATGTATGAGCTGGATGCCATCGCGGCCTGTGTGGTTGGCGGCGTGTCCTTCGCCGGTGGCGTGGGGAGTGTGATCGGTGTGGTAACCGGGGTGCTGATTTTTACCATCATCAATTACGGGATGACCTATATTGGTGTCAGCCCTTACTGGCAGTACATCATTAAAGGCGGCATCATCATTTTTGCGGTCGCCCTCGACTCGATGAAGTACGCGAACAAGAAATAAGCGAACCCGATGCAGACAGCGCACCCGTTTTTTCATCCTGGTGTCGCTGTCTGTGTGCATTGTTAACGAATCGGAAAATGCCGAGGACACTCCATGCTGTCTTTTTCTGAGATTCTGGCGCGCCGCGACTGGGAAAACCCGCATTCGGTTCAGAGAAACCGGATTCAGGCGCACAGCCCATTATTCAGCTATGCGTCTGAAACCGACGCTTTGCACCAGGGCGACAGTAATCGCCGCACTCTCAATGGTGACTGGGCGTTCTGCCTGTACGATAAACCCGAGTCAGTCCCTGCTGATTTTCCCGAGTCGGCTTTCGACCCGTCTGGCTGGACGACGATTTATGTGCCGTCCAACTGGCAATTGGAAGGGCATGACAGGCCCATCTACACCAATATCAAATACCCTTTTGCGCTGAATCCGCCTTTTGTCCCGTCAGAGAATCCAACAGGCTGTTATCGCCGTGAGTTTCACATTGATGATGTCCAGTTATCCCAGCGGACCCGGATTGTGTTTGATGGCGTGAACTCAGCTTTTCATCTGTGGTGTAACGGCCATTGGGTGGGATATTCCCAGGACAGTCGGTTGCCTGCTGAGTTTGATCTGAGCCCGTATCTGAAGCTCGGTGAGAATGTGCTTGCGGTGATGGTGATGCGCTGGAGCGACGGCAGTTATCTTGAAGATCAGGACATGTGGTGGCTGAGCGGAATTTTTCGCGATGTCTATCTGCTGACAAAACCAGAATTGGGGATTGAAGATGTGTTCATGACCCCCGCGCTGGACGCCTGTTACCGGGACGGTCGGCTGGATATTGTCACCCGCTTGTCGAAACCGAGCGACTATCAGGTCGCTGCGCAGCTGTTTTACCGTGGTGAGCCTGTCACAGACCGTGTCTTCGCCAGGCCGAACGAGCGCGTGATTGATGAAAAAGGGGGGTGGAACGACAGGGTCTACCACCAGTTGTCTGTGGCAGCGCCGCTGCAGTGGAGTGCAGAGTCACCGAATCTGTACCGCTGCGTGATTACGCTGCTCGATAACCATGGGCAGGTACTGGATGTTGAAGCCTATGCGGTCGGGTTCCGGCAAATTGAAATGCTGCAAGGTCAGCTTTGTCTGAACGGCAAACCTTTGCTGATCCGCGGCGTGAACCGTCATGAGCACCATCCGGAACGCGGACATGCCGTGACCGAAGTGGACATGATTGAAGATATCCGCCTGCTCAAACAGGGGAATTTCAATGCGGTCCGGACGGCGCATTATCCCAATCACCCGCGCTGGTATGAACTGTGCGATGAATACGGGCTGTACGTGTGCGATGAAGCCAATATCGAAACGCACGGCATGTTTCCGATGGGACGGCTGGCCAGCGACACTGACTGGCAGTCCGCAATGATGGCTCGCTATACAGGCATGGTTGAGCGGGATAAAAATCACCCCTGCATTATTGTGTGGTCTCTGGGTAATGAGTCCGGTTATGGCAGCACGCATACTGCGATGTATGCCTGGTCAAAAGACAGGGATCCCTCTCGTCCGGTTCAGTATGAAGGGGGCGGGGCCGATACCGCCGCGACCGATATTATTTGTCCTATGTATGCCAGAGTGGATGAGGATCAGCCGTTTGAGGCTGTACCTAAATGGGCGATAAAAAAATGGCTGTCGTTACCGGGTGAACAACGCCCGTTAATCCTGTGTGAATATGCCCATGCTATGGGAAACAGTCTCGGCGGGTTTGCCGACTACTGGCAGGCGTTCCGGCAGTACCCGCGCCTTCAGGGCGGTTTTGTCTGGGACTGGGTTGATCAGGGGATCAGCCAGTTTGATGACAATGACCGTCATTTCTGGGCCTATGGCGGCGATTTCGGTGATCAGCCCAATGATCGTCAGTTCTGCATCAACGGCCTGATGTTTCCGGACCGGACACCGCACCCGGCTTTTTACGAAGCCAGATACTGCCAGCAGTCTATTCAGGCGCAACTCACCGATACAGCACACAGCGAGCGCGGTATTCGCTGCCAGGTGTCAATCACCAGTGAATGGCTGTTCCGTGCCACAGACAACGAAACCTGTTTGTGGACGCTGAAAGAAGACGGAAAGCCGGTGGCCAGCCAGAGGCAGGCTTTGCTGCTGGGGCCGGGTGAGACGGCCACTTTTGAGGTGCATTTTGACGTCAGTTGTCAGCCTGGCAAGTTGTATCATCTCGATCTGGATCTGGTGCTGACACAAGATTGCGGCTGGGCGGAAGCAGGGACAGTCATTGCAACCGAACAGTTTTGTGTGCCTAACCCGCTTTCGCTGTTATCTGCGATCCCTGCCGAACGCTCACTGGGCACATTCCGAACGGTTCTCCAGTCTGACAGCGTCATTTCAGTCTCCGGACAGGACTTTAGCCTGAGCTGGGATCGCCGGACAGGTTTGCTCACTCACTGGTTAGCAAAGGGCAGGGCAAAACTATCCGCCCCGATGACAGACAACTTTTTCCGGGCTCCGTTAGATAACGATATTGGTACCAGTGAAGCCGACAATGTGGATCCCCGGGCCTATGTCAGCCGCTGGGCAAACGCAGGGATAGGCCACTGGGAAAGGCGATGTGTGCGCTGCGAGGCCAGCCAGACATTCCCCCTCAATAGCCAGACGTCCGCAGCCATCAAAGTCGAAGCGGATTTTGAATACGTTTACGGCGAAAAGCGAGTGGCCGTGACGCACTGGCAATACACCCTGGATGCCGAAGGCAACCTGTCGGTTGATATTCATGTCAAACCGGCGCCGCATTTGCCCCCGTTACCCCGGGTGGGAGTGGCGTTCACGATCGATGGTTTTGTGGTTGAGCAGACAGGCCTGAGTGCTGCCATTGTCTGGCAAGGACTGGGGCCGTTTGAAAATTATCCGGACCGATCGGAAGCGGCGCGGTTTGGCGAATATCAGGCTGGTATCGACGATCTGCATACGCCTTATATCTTTCCGTCAGAAAATGGTCTGCGCTGTCAGACGCGAATGCTGTCTGTCGGAGAGTTAGTCATCCGTGGCGACTTTCACTTCAGCGTCAGCCGTTATCCGGCGCAGATGCTGGCTGATGCGAAGCATGATCATCACCTCAAAGCCGATGGGCAGTGGTATGTACAGCTTGATCACCAACATATGGGCGTGGGGGGCGACGACTCCTGGAGCCCGAGTGTGAAGCCGGATGATCTGCTCACACAGCCAGAATACCGCTACCAGCTGCATTTTTCTTCTCAGGGAGATTCGCCTGGCCAGAGTGTATATTGATAAACGTTTACATTGGGTTTATTTCAAATGTTACGTATCTTGGAAAGATTAATTCCGAACATGGATTGTGTTTTTTCAATTAATTTGTAAACGTTTCCACTGTGTGAGAAAGGTAACAGTCTCCCTGAGCGGCGGATTGCTACACTGCTGCTCATTGTAAGTCACCACGATAAGAAGGCATTCAGTCACTATGTTTACAGACGTATTTGATGCAAGCGAACATCCGCACCGGCGTTTGAACCCGCTGACCGGTCAGTGGGTACTGGTGTCGCCCCACCGGGCGAAAAGGCCCTGGCAAGGTGCAGATGAATCGCAAGCGGTGGCACCGGATCAGCCTTACGACAGCGAGTGCTTCTTGTGTGCAGGCAATACCCGGGTGTCGGGTGATGTGAACCCGGCTTATACCGGGACTTATGTCTTCAACAACGATCATGCTGCGTTAATGCCAGACACGCCGTCTGCCAGCAGCGAAGGAACCAGCCTGTTTCAGTTTCAATCCGTTCAGGGGCTGAGCCGGGTGGTGTGTTTCTCACCGGATCACAGTAAAACGCTGCCTGAATTGCCCCTGTCGGCCATTACCGAGATCGTCAATACCTGGGACAGCCAGATTGAAGAACTAGGTCAGCGCTTTCTTTGGGTACAGGCCTTTGAAAACAAAGGCGCCATCATGGGCTGCTCGCAACCGCATCCGCACGGGCAAATCTGGGCCAACAGCTTTCTGCCCAACGAAGTGGCGGTGAAAGATCAGTATCAGCGCGACTATTTCCAGCGGCACGGCAGGCCGTTGCTGCTGGATTATGTCAACTCGGAACTGGCCGATGGCAGCAGAACGGTAGTGGAGACCGAGCACTGGCTGGCGGTCGTTCCTTATTGGGCAGCCTGGCCGTTTGAAACCTTGCTGCTGCCGAAAACACAGATTCGCAGAATGAGCGAGTTGTCTGTTGTGCAGCGTGAAGATCTGGCACTGGCGCTGAAAAAGCTCACCAGTCGTTATGACAATCTGTTTCAGTGTCCATTCCCATATTCAATGGGATGGCATTTCGCCCCTTTCTTTGAGCACAGCGACACGGACAGTCATGATCTGGACCATTGGCAATTGCACGCCTTGTTTTACCCGCCATTGTTACGCTCAGCGAGTGTCAAGAAATTCATGGTTGGCTACGAAATGCTGGCAGAAAGCCAGCGTGATTTAACGCCAGAACAGGCCGCAGAAAGACTGCGGGCTGTCAGCGATGTCCACTATCGCGAAGCAAATATGAGTAAGGAAAAGCAGTCATGACGACATACAGCCGGGAAGAACAGCTCGTCAATCGCCTTGAAACCGCCTTTGTTGAGGGGTTTGGCTATTCACCTTCCCACCTGATCCAGGCGCCGGGACGCGTGAATCTGATTGGTGAGCACACAGATTACAATGATGGTTTTGTTCTGCCGTGCGCCATTGATTATCAAACCATGGTGGCCGCAAGCCGACGTGACGATCAGTGTGTGCGGGTGATGGCTCTCGACTATCAGGGGGAGATCAATACGTTCGATCTTTCTCAGCCCCTGGTGTTTGACAAAGATTGCCTGTGGGTCAACTACATTCGCGGTGTGATTGACTGTCTGCAGTCGCGTGGTTGTGAATTGGGCGGGATTGATATTGCGGTCAGCGGTAATGTGCCCCAGGGCGCGGGGCTGAGCTCATCCGCGGCGCTGGAAGTGGTGATCGGGCAGACGTTTAACGCTATGTTCGATCTGTCACTGACACAGCAGGAAATTGCTTTAATCGGTCAGCAGGCTGAAAACCAGTTTGTCGGATGCAATTGCGGCATTATGGATCAGCTGATTTCTGCTGAAGGCGAAGCGGGACATGCGCTGTTAATCGACTGCCGTTCATTAGAGACCAAGGCTGTCTCTCTGCCGCCTGAGTTGTCGGTGGTGATCATCAACAGCAACAAAAAACGCGGATTAGTCGGCAGTGAATACAACACCCGTCGTCAGCAATGCGAAGCCGCTGCGCAGGCCTTTGGCGTAAAAGCGCTCAGGGATGTGGATATCTCCAGGTTTCAGGCTCAGGCGGAGCAACTGGATGAGGTGGTTGCCCGCCGGGCCAAACACATTATCACTGAAAATGCGCGTACCCTGCGTGCGGCTGAAGCATTAGAGCAGGGGGATCTGGCAACGCTTGGCCAGCTGATGGCGGACTCTCATCAGTCGATGCGGGATGATTTTGAAATCACAGTACCGGAAATCGACACCCTGGTAGACATAGTGAAAGCAGCAATTGGCGAGCGGGGCGGTGTGCGCATGACAGGCGGCGGTTTTGGCGGATGCGTGGTCGCGCTGGTGCCTGCGGAACTGGTCGACGCTGTCCAGCGGGCTGTTGAAGCGCAGTACGAAAACGCAACCGGGCTGCAGGCCAGCATCTATGTCTGTCAGCCAATGGCAGGTGCCGGTGTGCTGAAAAGCGTTTTGCTGCAACAGGACGTACTTAATGCTCAGTGATGACTTTGTGCAGCAATTGACTGCCGACCTGACAGCCGGTGCAGCAGAAGACGGTCAACCGGCTCGGGTGTTCACTTTATCCAATGCCAATGGCATGACAGCCACCTTCATGGATATTGGGGCGACTTGGGTCAGCTGCACTTTACCGTTGCGCTGCGGTCGCCGTGAAGTGCTGCTGGGCTGCCGTACTCTGGCTGATTACCAGCGTCAGACAGCGTATCTCGGCGCGACGGTGGGACGCTTTGCGAACCGGATTGGCAACAGCCGCTTCAGCCGCAATGGCAAAGTCTTCAGTCTGCTGGCGAATGAAAATGCCCATTGCCTGCACGGCGGCCCGCACGGATTTGACAGGCAGCGCTGGCAGGTAGAAGAATGTTCAGACGCCATGATCCGTTTCAGTGGGTCATCACCGGCGGGCGATCAGGGCTTCCCCGGCCACTTGACGGTTTCTGTGACTGTGTCACTCAATGCATCGAATCAGGTGATTTTCGACTACCAGGCACACACGGATGAAGACACGCCGGTGAATCTCACCAATCATGCCTATTTCAATCTGTCTGGGGCTGAGTCCGGTTCTGACTGCCTGGATCACCGTTTAACCGTCCATGCACAACGCTATGTCGTAACCGATTCGGATAGGATTCCGACCGGTGAACTGCGGGCGGTTGCCGGAACCGGATTCGATTTTGGCAAGGGCAAGCCTGTTCGTCAGGATTTGCTGCTGGATGCGGATCAGCAACAGGCGGGCGGTTATGACCATGCCTTTGTCCTCGATGATGACGTTATCGGCACAGGGACAGCCGTTGAACTGGTATCAGAAGACGAACAGGTATCCATGACAGTGAGGACCACTAAGCCTGCGGTTCAGATTTATACCGGCAATGCACTGGCAGGCACACCCGGGCGTGATGGGTGTTATCAACAGCATCAGGGCATTGCGATTGAAACCCAGTATTTGCCGGACTCTCCCAATCACCCGGAATGGCACTTCAGTGATGCCTGGCTGACTGCGGGGGAGAGTTATCAGCACACGACCTGTTATCAGTTTGATTTCGAGTAGAGGTATGTCCGGCTTTAATGCCGGTTGGTGATTTATCCGGAGGGAGATGAAATCACATCAGCGAGTGTGCAGATTGCCACTCGCTTTTTTTCATTTTCATTCCGTCTCTGTTTCAGACCGTCCTTTTTCAGTCCGTCCTTTTTTAGTCCGACAATGCGCGTACGGATAAGCGGCGCACCAGGGTGGGGGCATATAAACGGCTGTCAGGGCTGATGGCTTCATTTTTGGCTAATTTCATCGACAAAATGGCAGCTTGTTCGGCCATGATTTGAATGGGGTAGCGGACGGTTGTCAATTTCGGGTGCAGGTATCTTGCCAGCGCGCCATCGTCAAAACCAACCAGCGACATTTCCTCCGGTGTGCGGATGCCATTTTCATCCAGCACGGAGAGCACACCCGCGGCCATAAAGTCGTTATAGGTGACAATCGCTGTAATTGGCAGGTTTTTCGCCAGCAGGTTAATGGCTGCGCTTTCACCGCCTTCACCATCCGGTGAACCGAACTCAATATAACTTTCACGAAATGGAAGACCGTGTTCTTCCAGTGCTTTTTCGTATCCGTTTCTGCGCTGCTCTCTGTCTTCGATATCATGGTTTGAACTGACATAACCAATATGCTGGTGGCCGTGCGAAATCAGAAATTTGGTGGCCAGATACGTGCCGCGTTCGTTATCAAGGGCGATGCATCGGTTAGCGATCTCAGGAATAAATCGGTTGATAAGCACCATGCTGGGAACTTCACGCGCAAATTCGATTAATTCGTCATTGCTGAGTGCTTTACTGTGGATGACGTAGGATTCACACCGGCTGTTGAGCAGCAACTCTATGGCTTCGCGCTCCTGATCGGCATTGTGGTATCCGTTACCGATCAGCAGATGTTTTTTCTCCTGACGGGCAATCCCATCAATCGCTTTGACCATCGCGCCAAAGAAGGGGTCAGAAACATCACCGGCGAGAACACCCAAAGTGTTGGTGCTCTGGTTCACCAACGCTCTGGCGTTGGCATTGGGCCGGTAACCCAGAGTTCGCATGGCCTGAGTGACAGCATCAACCGCCGTCTGACTGGCTTTGGGCGATTTATTGATAACGCGGGAAACGGTCGCAACAGACACACCTGCGTGTTTTGCGACATCTTTGATCGTTGCCATGGTGACCTCATTCAATATTCCAGCCTATTAAACAACGCAGGTGTAATAGTTTCAATCAAAGAATGCCGATCAACTGTGACCATGGCATAACTTCATGAATAAAATAGTATTTATCTGGTGTAACCGTTTACTTTCTTGCCGGGGGAGTTGGCCGGAATCGATCGCAAGCCACCAGTCCGGTCAGCTTGCGAAAGAGAGTGGGGGGTGAGCAGTGCGGGCGGGATCAATAACGATTGATCGTAACATCAGAAACATAGCCGTGCTCTGCATGTTGCAGCGCTTTCTTGAGCATGGTAGCGGTTTCTTCAGGTGTCATGAAACTGCTGATATCCATCTCTTTACCACTGCTGGCCCAGAATTCGGTTGCCATGCCGCCAGGATACACCCCGACCAGTTTCATTGGCTTGCCTTTCAATTCCAACCGGGTTGATTCCACCAGTCCCCTGACGCCCCATTTGGCCGCGCAATAGGTTGATTCGCCGGCTTTCGCAACCTGAGCCGCCGTCGACATCACAATCGCGCAGGTCAGGGGAGTATTACGGTAGCGTTGAACCGCTTCCCGCAGAAAATAGGTCGCAGACAGCAAGTTATCACTGAACAGTTGCGCAATCGCATCAGGCTCTTGTTTCTCCAGCGAGCCGAAATAGCCACTGCCGGTACAGAAAATCATGGTTTCAGGTGCGGATGGCAGTTTATCGAACAGAGATGACACCGAGCTGGCATCAGAA
Source organism: Photobacterium sp. TLY01 (assembly GCF_021432065.1). Lineage (NCBI taxonomy): Bacteria > Pseudomonadati > Pseudomonadota > Gammaproteobacteria > Vibrionales > Vibrionaceae > Photobacterium > Photobacterium sp. TLY01. The sequence goes on along the minus strand of NZ_CP090364.1, from coordinate 1,759,520 downwards.
AGATCGGCAGTCAGGGTACAGATATTGGCCGGCTGACATTGACGGGCGATGTGATGTAAGCGCTCGTCGTTTCGGCCTGTCAGTGTCAGCGTGTGGCCATCGGCGGCATAAGAAGCAGCCAGCGCCGCACCCAGTCCACTACTGGCGCCTGTGATCAGAATCATAGTTATCCTCTGCTTTTATCTGGGTTTATTCGGCAAAGTATAGTGACATTTTGGTCGAGGGGCAGGGTTGGCAGCATGTTGATGGTTATCAACAGCGGGTGGGTTTTCTGAATAACACAGCGCATCGTAAGCCTCGGCCATGGTACGAACATCGTGGTGCTGCAAAATGTGACGACGAGGGCTGATGCCGGGCTTCTTCAGCAGCGCTGTATGGATTTGGTAAATCAGCGTCCGCTCATCGCCAGTATTGAGCGGGATACCATTGAACGGACAAAGGACATCGCTGCAGGCCCCCATATCAGTTAATGCCGCGGGTATTCCGCAGGCCTGTGCCTCAAGCGGAGAAACCGGATAGTCCTCCGCGTCCGAGGTAATACAGAACAGGTCCAGTGCCTGATAAAATTCCGGCATGTTCCCGACGTGCCCCATGAAATGGACACGGTGGCTCAGCGACAGTTTGATTGCCAGCATATGCAGCGTTTGCGCCAGAGCGCCTTCACCGGCCAGGGTTAGATGCACATTCTCCGGCAAGTGACTCAGGGCATGGATCAATAAGTGATGCCGCTTTTCCGGGATTAGCCTGCCTGCTGTGCCGATGATTTTCGCCCCTGTGGGTAATCCCAGCCGGAGCCGGGCCATGCTTTGGTTGCCTGGCTGGAATCGCTGAGTATCAACACCGTACGGAATCGTGGTGATATCGCGGCGGTGAAGAGAGGTTTGTAACCTGTCATTCATTCTGCTGCCACTGGTCACCATCACAGGGTGAATACAACTCAGAGCCATTTTCATCAATCGCGGATGTTTGGGTTCTTCTTCAAGCCAGTTGTCATGCTCGCTGTGTATTAAGGTGCTGACGCCAGCCAGTCGGGCTGCAATACCCGCCTGATATAAAGCCGTACTTTGATGGGTATGCACAACACCTGCGTGGTATGTGCGAAACAGTCTGACCAGAGTGCGAATCACGCTTGCGGTGGTTTCAGATGCTGCATCAAGGAAGATCAGTTTATCGATGACCTGTTTCAGGTAAGGCCACCTTTCCAATGATTCACTCATCGTGCCTTCCAGGCAGACGATAAAACGCTTTTGCCGTAAGGCAGAGAACTGCTGAATATTCAGCGCTGCCATACCCACCATGCCCGGCGTTAAGTGCTTTACAACCTGAATCACAGTATTCATCGCGACCGCCTTACAACACCTGCCTGTACAGGCTGAAGCAAGAGTTATACCAGTCATAATGTGGCGGGTGGCGACTGTTACGTTTGTGGGGGGACGGTTGCGGAACGGGTCATATTCGCATTTTGCGAACCAAGTTAGGAATGGCAAGCTGAGGGTGAAATGAATGTGAAATTTATCAATGAAGGAATGACATGGACCCCATGTCTGTCTTTCTTGTCCTGCTGGTGTGTGTTTCTGGTCTAAGCTGGAAAGTGTTTTTCCAGGCCCAATGTGACTGTTGTGTGTTTAAAGCTGTCGAGTCATGGAGGGTGAAGGGCGATGGAACAGGCGCGACAGGAACAGGACAGGCAGTGACATTGCTCTGCCACATTCATTTCAGTTCAGGAGAAAACGAGACATGACGACCATCAGCGTAAACGCATCGAGTCAAACCGAAGTCACACTCAAGAATGATGCAGAGTCCAGCAGCAAGGTCGCACTTGCGGCGTTCAATGGCCGGATATACATGGCTTACCGTGGCTGGGGCAGTTCTAAAAGCATGTACATCTGCTCCACTGCCGATGGGGTGAGCTGGTCTCAGCAAACGGATATTACCGATGAGAATGGCGCGAAAACTCAGAACAGCCCTGCGTTGGCAGCATTCAATGGCAGGTTGTATCTGGCTTATCAGGGCTCAGGCTCCGATAGCATTTATATCTGCTCAAGTGCAGATGGCGTCAATTTTGGTGATCAAACAAAAATCACCTCACAGAATGATGCCGAAACTGATTCCCCGCCGGCCCTTGCTGCATTTAACGGGCGGCTTTATATGGCCTACCGGGGTGAAGACTTATCGAGCAATCTTTATGTTTGCTCATCGGCAAACGGCACCGACTGGGATTCACAGGTCAATGTCAGCGACCAGAATGGCGCCTCAAGTACAACGACAGCCGGACCCGCGTTAGCCGCTTTCAACGGGAAACTGTTTTTAGGCTGGGAAGGCATTGGCGGAACCCCGATTAATGGCTCTGCTATTTATGTATGTTCCACTTCTGACGGCTCAGAGTGGGGACCGCAAACCAATCTGGAAGATGCAAACGGTGCAGAAGCCTATGACGGTGTGTCGCTGGCGGCAACCAGTGATACTTTATTTGCGTTTTACCATGGGGCCCACACCGCACAGCTATATGGCTGTGCTTTTAATGGCAATTCCTGGAGTACCAATCAGATCGACTTTACAGAAATCAATGAAGCAGGATCTCAGTGCGGCCCAGCCTTAGCAGCATTGAACAATACGTTTTATGCGGCCTATCCAGGCATAGGGGCTTCGAATGAACTGTGGGATTTCACTTTTACCGTGAACTGGAACAACGCGTAAAGGTCATCTGCAGATAAAGAAAAAGCCCGTTCTTTCGAACGGGCTTTTCTGTATGGTGCGTCTGAGTGGACTCGAACCACCGACCCCTACCATGTCAAGGTAGTACTCTAACCAGCTGAGCTACAGACGCTTTATTCAGTTTTTGCTTCAACACGCTTTAGCATATTGAAAAAATTTGGTGCGTCTGAGTGGACTCGAACCACCGACCCCCGCCATGTCAAGGCGATACTCTAACCAGCTGAGCTACAGACGCAAATGCTATGTTTTGATTGTTTAGCAACAATATTTTCTAATGCAGGATTTGGTACGACCGAGTGGACTCGAACCACCGACCCCCACCATGTCAAGGTGGTGCTCTAACCAGCTGAGCTACGGTCGTATCATTGAATCGTCCTGCTTGAGAACGGGGTGAATATTAGCGACTCAGACCCACTGGCGCAAGTGTTTGAGTTGGCTTTTTTTATTTTTCGTGACTGTTTGATTGTTACTTGTACTTCCTGACGCTGAATCAGGCATTGAGTGGTTGTTTTCAGGGCAAAAATTATTGCAAAAGTTCGTGATCCGGTGGCAATAAGCGGGAGATCCAGATCGCCAGCTTATGTTTCATATTGGGGCCGTCTTCCTGATCAGGTGAGAGCGGGGTGATTTGTTTCACGTCGACCAGTAACCGGTAAATACATTCCACTTTTTCTTTATCTGAAATGCCTTTGTCGAAATCGTCATAACCCTGTTTTTTGGCAAAGGCGATACCGAGTTCCATGGCTTTCTTAATCAGTTTTTGCTCGTTCTTGATCTTCTTCATCACATTCCGCTCCCTGATTTTTCTTTTATGTACAGCATAGTCGGGGCTGTTGGTCTTGGAGCCGTATATTCATCAGTAAGGTGTGATGCATGCCGAACAGCCAAAACCAGCCGTGTCTATGGTTGTCCGACCTTTATCCCACAACGCTTGAACAAGGTCTGCCAGTAGGAGACGTGGTTGAGCGTAGCGTCACGAAATTGGCGGTACATATCACCATTTACATAGAAGCTGTGATAGTCAGCGACTGCAGCAGGGCGTCTGGGGGTCGCAAACAGGGTTTGCAGATCCGGCTGAATGTCCTGGTAGCGAGCATCAAGCTTAGCCAGGTATGGCTGAATATCCGTCACGAAAAATTTATAGAAGACGTTCTCCAGAAAGTTGGCTTTCTGCTGATTTCGGTTAGGTCCGCACATGACGGTGGCGTCGTTTTGGTTCAGTAGGGTGGTTGTGGTGTTCAACCAGTCAGTGGCTCGGACCATGGAGTAAAATAGTTGACCGAGATAACGCGAGGTGTGGATGTTTTCTTCGTAGCTGAGCAGGCGTTCAGCGGATTGAGCGGAGACGCTGTGCTGCGCTGAAATCTGGCTGGCAATGTGCGCTAAACCACTCATCGCCTGCATGGTTTCAGTGGCATCTGGAATGTTACTCAGCGAAAAGGCGGCGTGTGCCGGCTTAAATTGTTTTTGCCATTCTTCACCCGTGAGCAGCATGTTCCATAAGTATTTAGGCAGGTCATCTTCTTTCGTGGCCTGAACCTGTAATAGTTGCGCTCTGACATTATCGTCCTCGGGTAATGTCGCGATACAGTGGCCGAGACCGTCTAATAAAAGCAGCTCGTAGCGGAGCTGACGGGTTCTGTCCTGCACTTTTCCCAGCACAGAGTTGCGCTCAGCAATCAGATGAAACAAGCCGCATTTCCTGAGTTCATAAGCATCAATCAGGCCCATTCGGACATCTTCAGTGCGCTGCAGCGTATCACTGACTTCGGGAAGGGAGGGGAGCCGGGTATCAGGCGCTTTCGGTGAGCTCACTTCCAGCACTGAAGCAAGACGATCAGCATAGTTTGCAAACTGATTGTCTGAGGATTGCCGATCACAACCGACCAATAGAATGAGCAGGCCGCATATTGTGAGCCGAATCAGTAGCTTGCTTGTGTTCAGCAGATTTGAAGCAAAGTGTCGGTGCATGGTCGTGATTCTGGAGTTTTTATAACAGTATAAGCTAACAGATTGAGTTTTCAGACAAAGAAAAGGCAGCGTCTGCTGCCTTAACTTAGGAGGGGGCGTTGGATTATTGGACCGACATCGCCAGCTGGAAATCATGGTCTTGACGTTGCAGCCAAAGCAGCCGCACTGTCAGCATTAACGCCGCAGCAGTTAAGCCAACAATCGTACCAATCCAGAAGCCGTGTGGCCCCATGGGTTCTGTGATCAGGTGGGTCATACCCAGCACATAACCGATTGGCAGACCAAACACCCAATAGGCAATGAAGGTGCGAATGAAGATGGCACGCATGTCTTTGTAACCCCGTAGCGCCCCGGCAGCAACGACCTGAACAGCGTCACTGCACTGATAAACCGCCGCCAGGAAAAGCAGTTGTGTTGCCAGTACGATCACTTCTGAGTTGTCGGTGTACAGCAGTCCAATCTGCTCGCGGAAGATGATGGTCAAAATTGCTGTGACAGCAGAAATCGCAACACCCACCCAAATGCCACAATGGCTGGATATTCTGGCACCATCAAAGTTTTGTTCACCCAGTTGATGGCCTACCCGGATACTGACAGCGGCACCTAAACTCATCGGTAACATGAACACCAGTGAGGAGAAATTAATCGCTATCTGGTGCGCGGCGACAACAATCGAACCCAGAGGTGCAATCAGCAGGGCGATTGCCGCAAAAATCGAGACTTCAAAAAATAAAGCCGCTGCAATCGGAAAGCCCATTTTAAACTGGCGCAGAATCGCTTTCAGTTCCGGGTTGTACCAGGTCACAAACAGGCCCACCTTGCTGAGTTTACGGTTTACCAGCACATAAACCAGCATGGCAAAAAACATCAGCCAGTACACAATGGCAGTGGCGACACCGCAGCCGATCCCGCCCAGCGCCGGTGCACCGAATTTACCGTAGACAAAAATCCAGTTCAGCGGGATATTCGCCAGCAGGCCGATAAAACCAATCACCATCCCGGGAACAGTCAGCGACAGGCCCTCAGAAAAGCTGCGCAGCGCCTGAAATAGCAATAAGGCTGGCACAGCATAGAGCACAGCGTGTAAATAGCCGATGGTTTTTTCTGCCAGCACGGCTTCGACAGACATGTAATCAATTAAGATGCCTGCATTATAAAGCACCAGTATGATTGGAACGGATAAGAGTAAAGACAAGACAAAGCTTTGCTGTACCTGAAACGGAATTTTGTCTTTCTGGCCGGAGCCGTTGAGCTGGGCCACAATGGGTACCATAGCAAACAGCACACCAATGCCAAACAGAATGGCAGGCATCCAGACGCTGGAGGCGACCGAGACAGCGGCCATATCGGTGGCACTGACACCGCCAGCCATCACGGTATCAATAAAGCTCATTGCTGTCTGCGCGACGGAGGCGATCAGAACAGGAATAGCGAGTTTCAACAATCGCTTAGTTTCTAGACGATAAAGATGCACGAAATGCTCCAGAGGGCAGGTAATCTATTATTGGAATAATGTTCACAGTGGATTATATCGGCTTCACTAATACTGACAATGATTTATTCAATCTGTATCACAATTCAGCGTTTTTCTGCTTTCTTCTGTGCCGCCGTATAGTTTGAGGTTATCACAATACCGTCGGATCACAGCACTGGCGAAGTAAAACGGGTCAATGTTAGGATGCTGGGCAGAGATTCATTGCGCAGCGCAGCATGTTGTTGCGATTCGATTCGGCGAGTGACCATCGCTTTCAGATTTTGTTCTCTGGAGGAGACATGTTTACAGGTATTGTTCAGTGCACGGCTGAAGTTATTGACATTAAAAAGAAAAAAGATTTTCAGACGCATGTAGTTCACTTGCCCGATGATCTGCTGGCGGGACTGGAAATCGGTGCCTCCGTGGCGCATAACGGTTGTTGCCTGACGGTGACACACATCAGCGGGAACCATATTTCTTTCGATCTGATGCAGGAAACACTGCGTGTCACCAACCTGGGTTTGCTCAGTCCTGGTGACAGAGTGAATATCGAGCGAGCGGCGAAGTTCGGTGATGAGATAGGCGGACATAGTATGTCAGGCCATATCATGACCACTGCGGTGGTGGATGAGGTCATTGAAACAGAAAACAACCATCAGATTTGGTTTTCTTTGCCGGCCGGCCTGATGAAATATGTGTTCACGAAAGGGTATATCGGTATTGACGGGGCCAGCCTGACGATTGGCGATGTGGAAGGTCAGCGATTTAACGTCAATTTGATCCCGGAAACTCTGAACCGAACCAATCTGTCTGCGCGCCAAAAAGGCGATGTGATCAATATTGAGATTGATCCCCAAACGCAGGCTGTGGTGGATACGGTGGAAAGGGTGATGGCAGCGAGAGGTTAAACACTGGGTTTGGTTCAATCAACACGCCCTCTGATGATCGGCGTGTTGATTCTAATCGTTAAAAAATTTGCTCGTCGTCAGCATCGACAAACAGGTGAATGGTTTTGTGTAATTCATCAACCTGCATGTTTAAGTGAATCGCATGGCAACATGCGGGGCAATCATCGTAAAATTCCTGACTACCGGCACTACTGTCCAGGGTAATCCGGATATTGTGGCCGCAATGCGGACAAGTGACACTCTGCTCACTGTAGTTCTTCATTTTCTACTCCTTAACTCTATGCACCTGATACTGATTGGCACATTCATACCGCTGCCAGTGTCCATACTGGAGAGTCATGACTCTCTCGCCTTTGGAACGACGACAGGTGGAACACAAGTGTTTCTTACCTGACGATCGCAGCCCAAGCGATGGGTATCGGTTTGCTCACCGTTAAGTTAATCCTAGCGATACGGATTAGTTTTTGCCGTGAATTAACTGCAAACTTTGAATTGCTGAGAAGTTTTAGCTACAGAGGCTTTGCTGGCTGGAAAGTTGATCAAAAGAGAGTGGACAAGTTAAGCGTAATGTGAAATCGATGGACCGGAAATGGGTCTATAGTGACGCCTTTGATATCAATATGGATGAATGATTTGTGAAGCAGAATGATCAGCCTGTTTGCGAATTGCGCTCATCAGGCTAATCATTCTCCAGCCTGATTAAAGGCTGCTGATTAATGCTTTATTTACTTCGAGCAGCGAGTTAAGTTTTTTGTCCGCGATAGACCAACGCAGATCGGCACTGTGTTGCTGCTCCGGTACGACAATGCTTTTCATCCGGGCTGCTTTGACAGCCAGCAAGCCGTTCAGTGAGTCTTCAAATGCGACGCAGTGATGAGGATCCACGCCCAGTTGATCCGCGGCATTCAGGTACACTTCAGGATGAGGCTTGCCGTAGCGCAGGTGCTCGGCAGAGAACAGGGCACTGAAATGCTCCGTCAGCGACAGGGCATCTAAGGTGGCATTGATGAGACTCATTGGAGATGATGACGCCAGCGCAACCGTTAAGCCCATCTCCTGACATGTCTGTATCGCTTCACGCACACCAGGCAACATCGGTTTGTGCTCCTGAACCAGTTCTTCCACACGTTTCGTGATCATGGTGTTGACGTCCTGGCATGTCGGGCCTTGCCATGGCTGGCGCTCGAACCAGAGATCAACAATATGATCGATTCGCAACCCCATGGTTTCCAGTGTTTCCTGCTGTGAAATTGTCACACCCAGCGAAGAGAATACCTCGACCTGAGCACGTTGCCAGAAAGGTTCTGAGTCGACCAGAAGGCCATCCATATCGAAGATTGCGGCTTTTAACATACGGTTCCCGTCTTGAGCTGAAAGGATAAAGAATGTGAACTTTATCACTTCAACTCTGCAGACGGTAGCCCGGATCTCCGTTTAATTGTTACTCAGGTTTCGCCAGATTGAGCTTGCGAATGCAGCGTTCTGCCTGTTCCAGATACTCTCCGCCAAAGAGATTACAGTGGTTCAGCAGATGGTAGAGGTTGTACAGGTCGCGCCGTTGACTGTAGCCATCATCCAGCGGAAAGACCGACTGATAGCCGTTGTAAAAGCTGTCGGGAAATCCGCCGAACAGCTCAGTCATGGCAATGTCGCATTCTCTGTCACCCCAGTAGCAGGCGGGATCATAAATCACCGGGCCATCGACACTGAGTGCCGTGTTTCCATGCCATAAATCGCCGTGCAGCAGGGAAGGTTTGGGCTGATGTGCCGACAAGATATCAATGACCCTGCCAGTGATGATATCAATGCTGCCAAAGTCGATACCTTTCTCTTCACACAACTGAAGCTGCCAGGCAATCCGCTGTTCAGCGAAAAAACGGCACCATTTGCGACGCCATTGATTGGGCTGAGGCGTCAGACCAATAAAGTTGTCCATGTCAAAGCCATATTCCGGCTGTTCGCCCCATTGATGAAGATGTGCCAGTTGCTGGCCAAGGGTGTGGGCCGATTCTGTGTCCAGGTTCTTCATCGGCATGAAATCGAGAACGAGAAAGGCTTTATCCCGGCTGATGCCCATATGCCGGCTTGTCGGTACTGTGACTGAGTTTGTTTCCTGCAGAACCCGCAGGTTTTCCGCTTCGGCTTCAAAAACGGGAAGCTGCTCTTTCTCATTCAGCTTGATGAAGTACCTTTGATCGCCATCACTGATGCAATAGCATTCGTTCACGTCCCCGCCTGCGAGGGTATCCCGCTCGCGAATGGTAAAGGGTTGATCAAGTACGTCTGAAAGCTGATGGGAAATCGCTTGCCACATAGCATCCTCCGGGCACAAACCAGTTTGGGTACAAATCATGATAAACAATAAAACAGCAACTGGGCTGAATTATATAAAGACAGTGACGCCAAATCTGTTGGGGCAATTGTGTCGGGTGTAAATCGTTTCTGGTTCAGCGAACCTGAACGAGCCGTGCTCATCGCAACCCTGACTGACGTTGTTCTGGTGTTTTTGTCAGTCGCCCCGTGCTTACCTCATCACAGCATAGACTATATGTTTGCCGCTTAGCTGACTTAAACAACAAAAACAGTCAATTAAAAAGTGCAGGGCAGTAAAATTCATATCAAAGCCGTTTTAATAACGGATTCAGATAAAAAAGCCGGGAGGGTTCCCGGCTTGGTTGTTCAGCTGCACCTTGATGGCGCTGAATCAGATACTTGGCACAATAGATTCCGCTGTTTACGGCCAGATTCATTCGCGAGCATGCGTGCTGGCGTTATTTGTCTGTGATCATTGGCAGATCAAGGCCCTGTTCTTTGGCGCAGTTGATCGCAATGTCGTAGCCAGCATCAGCGTGACGCATCACACCAGTCGCAGGGTCGTTACGCAGGACGCGGCGGATGCGTTCTTCGGCTTCATCGGTACCGTCACAGACGATCACCATACCCGAATGCTGAGAGAAGCCCATCCCGACGCCACCACCGTGGTGAAGGGAAACCCAGGTCGCGCCCGATGCTGTGTTGAGCAAGGCATTGAGCAGTGGCCAGTCGGAGACAGTGTCTGAGCCGTCCATCATGCCTTCTGTTTCGCGGTTAGGGCTGGAGACAGAGCCTGAATCCAGGTGATCGCGGCCAATTACGAGCGGTGCTTTCAGCTCACCGTTCCGCACCATTTCGTTGAATGCCAGACCTAAACGTGCGCGGTCTTTCAGTCCCACCCAGCAAATCCGTGCCGGTAGTCCCTGAAACTGGATACGCTCGCGCGCCATGTCCAGCCAGTTATGCAGGTGCGGGTTATCCGGGATCAGCTCTTTGACTTTCTGATCGGTTTTGTAGATGTCTTCCGGGTCGCCAGACAGAGCAGCCCAGCGGAACGGACCGACACCTTCACAGAACAGGGGACGAATATAAGCCGGTACGAACCCTGGGAAATCGAACGCGTTTTCAACACCTTCTTCCAGCGCCATCTGGCGTATGTTGTTGCCGTAATCGACGGTTGCAGAACCTGCTTTTTGCAGATCCAGCATCGCCTGTACCTGTACCGCCATCGACGCTTTTGCCGCTTTGACAACGGCAGCTTCGTCTTTCAGACGCATTTCTGCCGCGTGCTCCATGGTCCAGCCCTGCGGCAGGTAGCCATTGAGCGGATCGTGGGCTGACGTCTGGTCAGTAGTACAGTCTGGCACGATGCCGCGCTTCACCAGTTCAGGGAAGACATCAGCAGCATTACCCAGCAGGCCAACTGAAACCGGCTTACCGGTTTGTTTGGATTCTTCAATGATCGCCAGGGCTTCATCCAGCGTCGTGGCTTTGCAATCGACATAACCGGTCCGCAGACGGTAATCAATGCGCGATTCATCACACTCAACCGCAATCATAGAGAAACCCGCCATGGTGGCCGCCAGAGGCTGAGCGCCACCCATGCCACCCAGACCGCCGGTCAGAACCCAGCGACCGGATGCATCACCGTTGAAGTGCTGACGCGCCATGGCAACGAAGGTTTCGTAGGTGCCCTGAACGATGCCTTGCGAGCCGATGTAGATCCAGCTGCCTGCGGTCATCTGGCCATACATCATCAGGCCTTTCTTATCCAGCTCGTTGAAGTGCTCCCAATTCGCCCAGTGTGGCACGATATTGGAGTTGGCAATCAGGACCCGCGGTGCATTGCTGTGCGTTTTGAATACGCCGACAGGCTTACCGGACTGAACCAGCAGTGTCTCATCGTCTTCCAGACGCTTCAGCACTTCCACGATCTTGTCATAACACTCCCAGTTACGGGCTGCACGGCCAATCCCTCCATAAACCACCAGTGAGTGCGGATGTTCTGCCACATCAGGGTGCAGATTATTCATCAGCATACGCAGCGGGGCTTCTGTCAGCCATGATTTGGCATTCAGCGCGGTGCCTGTGGGGGCTTTAATCGTGCGTGTCGTGTCCAGACGTGGGTTTTGCTGTTGCGTCATTATGCTCTCCTTGCCGCTTTTGGGTTAACGAATCGCGCGGGCGATTGTCCAGGCCAGCCGTGCAGCTAACCGTGCAGTTTGATTATCAATGTCGAATCGTGGGTTGTATTCAGCCAGATCCGCGACCAGGATCTTTGATTCCCCTTTTGGCGTTCTGGCTTTTAATATCGGCTCCAGCAGCATTTCAACGATATCGAATGGCACACCGCGCGCCGCCGGGGCACTGACTCCCGGAGCCACAGAGGCCGGGAAAACATCCAGATCAATGGTCAGATAGAGGTAGTCACACTGATCAATAAATCGCTGAAGCTCTGTCAGAGCCTGCTCCATTTTGTGATGAACCAGTTCATGGTCATCTTTGTAAAGCACGCCTAACCGGTCGGCTTTTTCATACAGCGCCTGGGTGTTACTGGTCCGTGCCAATCCCAGACAGGCATATTTGAATGGCCAGTTGTGTAATTCACAAAAACGGGCGGCCTGATGGAAAGGCGTACCTGAGCTGCCTTTTTCAGACTGTTTGCCACCCGGCGGATTACGCAGGTCAAAGTGTGCATCAAAGTTGATGATGCCAACCCGCGGCGGCTGCTGTGCTTCATTCGCATTGCCGGCAACATGCTGCTTTTGCACCAGATAATTGCCAATGCCCTGAAATGAACCCCAGGCGACTTCGTGTCCGCCACCAAAGACGATCACTTTATGGCGCTGACGCAGGGCGCGACTCACGTCTTCTGCCAGCCGGTATTGCGCCAGTTCCAGATTACTGTCGTCGCAGCTGATGTTCCCGCCGTCATAAACGGGCTCTTCGTGGTGCCAGGCCAGATTGGCCAGTGCGCGACGAATCGCAACTGGCGCATCATAAGCGCCGGTGCGGCCTTTATTACGCGAGACACCTTCATCACAGGCGAAGCCGAGCAACATGATGCCACTTTCATTGGCATTGTCGGCTGGCTGCACTTTCTGGTGCCAGCGCAGACCTTTGTTGCCGTCTTCAGGATCACTGCGTCCTTGCCAGACACTCATATCGATAGGCATACAGCCTCCTGTTTACTGATTCTTGGGTTGATAAAATACGTTGCCATCTACAATCCGGGCGATTAAATCGGGCACACCCATGCGATAGGACAGCTCTGCTGGCGAGTCGAGATTCCACAGCGCCAGATCCGCGGCCATACCGGTGCGGATCTGTCCGCATTGTTCACTCAGGCCCAGCGCCTGTGCGGCATGCACGGTCACACCTCGCAGGCATTCTTCCGGTGTCAGGCGGAAGAGGGTACACGCCATGTTCATCATGGTACGCAGCGAGGCAATCGGCGAGGTGCCGGGGTTAAAGTCGGTGGAAATTGCCATTGGCACCCCTTTTTCACGAAGCAGGGCGATCGGCGGCTGCTGCGTTTCACGCAGGAAATAGAAAGCGCCCGGCAGCAGGGTTGCGACTGTGTGATGGGCGGCCAGTGCATCAACACCGGCTTCGTCCAGGTATTCAATATGGTCGACAGATGTTGCACCCATACTGGCCGCCAGCGCACTGCCGCCTAAATTTGAAAGCTGCTCTGTATGGCCTTTAATCATCAGGCCGTGGGCTTTGGCCGCGGCAAAAACCCGTGCACTCTGTTCGGTTGAAAAACCGATGCCTTCGCAGAAAACGTCGACTGAATCTGCAAGGTTCTCTTTTGCTGCTGCAGGAATCATTTCGTCGCACACCAGGGCGATGTAATCGTCACTGCGACCGGCATATTCAGGCGGCAGAGCATGCGCGGCCAGCAGTGTGGTCGAGACTTTGATGTCTGCCTGTTCGCCAATCCGGCGGGCCACGCGCAGCATTTTCAGTTCATCTTCGGTCGTCAGCCCATAGCCGGATTTAATTTCGACAGTAGTCACGCCGTCACGCTTCAGGCCAGCCAAACGTTCCATTGCGAGGGTGAATAATTCATCTTCTGTTGCTGCACGGGTTGCACGGACCGTCGACAAAATGCCGCCACCTGCCTTGGCGATCTCTTCGTAAGGCACACCGTTCAGACGCTGTTCAAATTCGTTAGCACGATTACCCGCAAACACCAGGTGGGTATGGCAGTCGATCAGACCCGGAGTAACCAGAGCCTGATTGCAATCGACAATGTCAGCCTGGCTGTCGACGGTATCTTGCCAGTCTGACTGCTGCGGACCGGCGTAGCTGATCTTACCCTGACGGATAATCACCATGGCATTATCAATGATCTGATAACCGTGTTCCGGCTCCATGGTGACGAGTTTGAGGTTGGTCAGAATACGTTCCATAGCAAGTGGCGTCTCTCTGTTTGCTTAATATGTATATACAAATTAAAGTCCGAATTCGGATAAAACTCAAGATGTGATGTAATGAAAGTGTGACCAATGTTGAAGGATTCTATTAACCCTAGCGTATCTGGCAGCGGGAGCGGGAAGTATCACGCGGAAATGATGCGTGATACAAAAGCCTGCCCATAGCGTGAACAGACTTTTGTATCAATAGGACAGGTAAGAAAATAACGAGGCTTACAGCGCCTGAAGACGACCCCGAGTTAAATAACGCGGGTCCTGGAACTGAGCTTGTATTTATCGCCGGGGTGATACAGCAGTGCGGTACTGATGAGATTGGTGTTACTCCAGGTACGGCGATTGAGCAGCAGGCATGGCGACTCGACCGCCATTTCGAGTAACTCACTGATATGCGACGGGGGCAGAATGGCTTCAACAGTATGCTCAATATCGCTGAGCGGGCAGGTCTGCATCAGATACTCATTGGGTGTCTGAGTCGTGAAATCCTGCTGGATATAATCCGGGGCAAAGTGTGGATTCACCCAGCGTTCTTCCAGCTGAATCGGCACCTTGTTTTCGTAATGGACGATTTGAGTAAAATACACAGTCGTGTCATGCCGCACGCCTAAGCGTAATGCAATTTCATCGCGGGCTTTGACCTGCTGCTGCGTGATCACTTTGCTGGAATACTGATGACCCCGGCTCTTGACTTCCGTTGCGATGTTTCGAATTTCCATCAAGGGAGATTCAGCTTTTTTATTACAGACAAAAGTACCTAAACGGGGAGTGCGTTCCAGAAACCCTTCATTCACCAGCTCTTTGATCGCTTTATTGGCTGTCATCCGACTGACTTCAAACTGCTCAGACAGCTCAATTTCGGTGGGGATCTTATATCCGGGTGGCCATTCACGACTCTGGATTTTCTGGTCGAGATACTCTTTGATTTGCTGATAACGCGGTGCGCTTGTCATGGTGTTGTCTCTGCGTCATTATCGACTCTAAATTGCCTATACAAATGAAAGCAACTTTTCCCTTATTTTGCAAGTGGCTCACAGGTAACTGGCTTTTCTATCTTTAGTTTTGTGAGTCAATCCATTACAATTCGCCTTCTGTCTGGGGTCAGCAATTTTGATTTGTACCAAAATTCACACCGAAACAGACACTCTCTCATCACCGTACTGCACCTTGGCAGGCGGTAAAATACGAAATTGCATGTGCTACTTGGTATGTGGCACCACTGAACAAAGGATCAATGAATGCCTGTAATTACTCTTCCTGACGGCAGTCAGCGTCAATTTGATAATCCGGTTTCTACTCTCGATGTGGCGCTGTCTATCGGCCCAGGCCTGGCGAAAGCCTGTATCGCCGGCCGTGTTGATGGTGTTCGTGTTGATGCCTGTGATTTGATTGAAAACGACGCAAAACTGGAAATCATCACCGCAAAAGATGAAGACGGCCTGGAAATTGTTCGTCACTCTTGTGCTCACCTTTTGGGTCATGCTATCAAGCAATTGTACCCGGATGTGAAAATGGCGATCGGTCCAACGATTGATTCCGGCTTCTATTACGACGTCGATCTGGAGCAGCCACTCACGACAGATGATCTGGAAAAGATCGAAAAGCGCATGGTCGAGCTGGCGAAAACCAAATACGACGTGATCAAGAAGAAAGTCAGCTGGCAGGAAGCGCGTGATACCTTTGAATCTCGCGGCGAACCCTACAAAATGGAAATCCTGGATGAGAATGTTTCTCGTGATGATCGTCCGGGCTTGTACCATCATGAAGAATACATCGACATGTGCCGTGGCCCGCACGTGCCGAACATGGGCTTCTGTCAGCATTTCAAACTGCTGAATGTGGCTGGCGCTTACTGGCGTGGTAACAGCGATAACAAGATGTTGCAGCGTATTTACGGCACAGCCTTCCATGATAAGAAAGCCCTGAAAGCGCACCTGACGCGTCTGGAAGAAGCGGCTAAGCGTGACCACCGTAAATTGGGTAAGCAGCTTGATCTGTATCACATGCAGCAGGAAGCACCGGGCATGGTGTTCTGGCATCACAACGGCTGGACCGTGTTCCGTGAGCTGGAAGTATTCGTCCGTGACAAGCTGACTGAGTATGACTACCAGGAAGTGAAAGGTCCGCTGATGATGGACCGTGTGCTGTGGGAGCGCTCGGGTCACTGGGATAAGTACGCAGAAAACATGTTCACGACTGAGTCGGAAAAGCGTGAGTACGCGATTAAGCCCATGAACTGTCCGGGTCACGTTCAGATCTTCAATCAGGGTCTGAAATCATACCGTGATCTGCCATTACGTATGGCCGAGTTCGGCAGCTGCCACCGAAACGAACCGTCAGGTGCATTGCATGGTCTGATGCGTGTTCGTGGCTTCACTCAGGATGATGCGCACATTTTCTGTACCGAAAATCAGGTGCAGGAAGAAGTGACGTCTTGTATCAAGATGGTTTATGACACCTATGAAACCTTTGGTTTCAACAATATTGTGGTGAAGCTGTCGACACGTCCTGAGAAACGTGTTGGTTCCGATGAAATGTGGGACAAAGCCGAATCTGACCTGAAAATTGCACTGGAATCAATGAGCATTCCTTACGATATTCAGGAAGGTGAGGGAGCGTTCTACGGCCCTAAAATTGAATTTACTTTGCATGACTGCTTAGATCGTGCTTGGCAGTGCGGTACAGTTCAGCTAGACTTTGCTCTGCCTGAGCGTCTGGGTGCGACTTATGTCGGTGAAGATAATGAGCGTCATACGCCTGTGATGATTCACCGCGCAATTCTAGGCTCCCTTGAACGTTTCATCGGTATCCTCATTGAAGAATACGCGGGTTATTTCCCAACCTGGTTGGCGCCACAGCAAGCAGTTGTTATGAATATTACTGACAGCCAGTCAGAATATGTTCGTGAAGTTGTAGAAAAACTGCAAAAAAGTGGTATCCGAGTCAACGCGGACTTGAGAAATGAGAAAATTGGCTTTAAAATCCGCGAACATACTTTAAAGCGAGTTCCGTATATGCTGGTCTGTGGTGACAAAGAAGTCGAAGCAGGTGAGATTGCGGTTCGTACTCGCAAGGGTAACGATTTGGGTAAATTCAAGATTGATGACTTTGTTGCTTACATGCAACAAGAGATTAGCAGTCGTAAGCTCAATGTTTTGGAGGAATAAGGTATTAAAGGCGGAAAAAGAACTCAAGCACCAGTTAAGCAAAACGCACACCGTATCAATGGCGAAATCCGTGGCGTACGCGAAGTTCGTTTAACTGGTATCGATGGCGAGTCTATCGGTGTTGTTTCTATTGACGAAGCAATTAGTGCTGCGAATGAAGCTGGTGTCGATCTGGTTGAAATCAGCCCTAATGCCGAGCCACCAGTCTGTCGGGTGATGGACTATGGCAAGTACCTGTTCGAAAAGAGCAAGGCTGCTAAAGAGCAAAAGAAAAAGCAAAAACAAATCCAGGTGAAGGAAGTAAAATTCCGTCCTGGTACAGATGAAGGCGATTATCAGGTAAAACTGCGCAACCTGACTCGCTTTTTAGAAGAGGGCAACAAGGGTAAAGTCACACTGCGTTTCCGCGGTCGTGAAATGGCCCACCAAGGTCTGGGTATCGATCTTCTGAACCGTATTAAGGATGAACTGGCCGACATCGCTGTCGTCGAGAGCTTCCCTAGTCGTGTCGAAGGTCGCCAAATGACCATGATGCTTGCCCCTAAGAAGAAGTAATTCAGGCCTTCAAGTAGCAAAAGCGCTGCTCAGTGCAGCGCTTTTTGTTCGCCTGATTACTATGTTATTAACTATCAACAATGCGGAGTCTCATCATGCCTAAGATGAAATCCAACAAAGGTGCTGCTAAGCGTTTCAAGAAAACTGCTGGTGGTTTTAAGTACAAGCGTGCGACTAAGCGTCACATTCTGACTAAGCGTACTACTAAGAACAAGCGTCAGCTACGTCCAAACTCTCTGCTTCCTGCATGTGAAGTAGCAGCAGTAGCACGTATGCTTCCGTTCGCTTAATCGTTTTTAGTTTTCGTATTTCATTAGTTAGGAGTTTCCTATGCCTCGCGTAAAACGTGGTGTACAAGCACGTGCACGTCACAAAAAAGTTCTTAAACAAGCTAAAGGTTATTACGGTGCACGTTCACGTGTCTATCGTGTAGCTTTCCAAGCAGTTACTAAAGCTGGTCAATACGCTTACCGTGACCGTCGCAACAAGAAACGTACTTTCCGTCAACTGTGGATTGCACGTATCAATGCAGCGGCACGTCAAAACGACATGACCTACAGCACCTTCATCAATGGTCTGAAGAAAGCATCTATCGAAATCGATCGTAAGATCCTGGCTGATATCGCTGTTTTCGACAAAGCGACTTTCACCGTTCTGGTTGAAAAAGCGAAAGCTGCACTGTAATTTCAGTTCAGTTTGATGAAATAAGGAGAGCCTAGGCTCTCCTTTTTTCGTTTCAATAGACGCAAATCTTCCTATAGTAACTGAGTCAGTTCTCATCGCAGCCAGTGAGTGGTTGCCAAGGACTGTCTGGAGTGTGACCGGGAATTTCTTGTGCCGTCCACCATTTCGCTTTCCAGTATTCCCCATTGAATTGAACGATATCCCCTAAACGGTAGGTGGTGTGCGCTGTCCAGATGGCCTGTTCACAACTCAGAACTGGTACTGGGTTTTGCATCCATTCAACAAGCTGACGATGCGATACAAAACGCACCTGCTGTTTCGATAACGCGTATTCAATGAACTGCTTCAGCACCGCCTGCCGGTCGGCGACGCTGGTTTCAGGCATCCCGAAATGTTCTTCCCCATTTAATTTGCCGTAAAAAGCAGAGTGCAGGCCCAGTACCAGTGGTGCACGATTTCCAGCTAAATGCAGATCAAGATTGTATTTGTATATCGCAAGTACGTCGTCAGCGTTCAGTCCGTATCCACCCCAGTCAGGCGTGGTATAGAGGTTCCAGTCGAAGTTGTCGGCCTTACGTACTGCCGGGTCATAGTAAGGGACACGACTGGCAATTTTGTCGTTGAGCGAATAGGTGAGCCCGTAGTCAGCGGCCGCTGCATCGGTTGGGACTATCAGCGCTTGCAACGGAACTTCCCAAAGTCCCGGCACATTTTTCATGGCTGGTTTCCACCCGCCTTGCTGCGCAAGTGATTGCGACGGACTGCCTTGATCGAGCGTATGTGGCCAGTAATTGTTACTGCCATTTTCTTCTCCGGTAATGCCGGCCGGGAAGCTGACATCATACTGGATAGCGTTTGATGTCAGCGCATCCAGCGTGTTGTTGTTGAATGTTAAAAAGGGCGCTCGAAATCCGGCAACGGCAGGGGCTCCGATACCGCCTTGCTCGACAGGTTGCGTCAGAAACTCATTACAAAGTGCGACTTCCTGCTGCCACTGCTCAGCCGTCATCCAGGATTCGAAAGGGTTGTAGTTTACCTTATCGTCGGGGTGGGTTTCTGTATGGTTGGCAATATCATGGCCGTCATTGTTCAGCTTTCGCCAAAGCTCAATGATATCAGGCTGGTTTCGGGCGGGCTGGCAGTGCATGAAGAAGCTCGACATTAATGGTGAACCTGCAAATGAGTCGAGACCCTGAGGATTCGTATGACTGCTCAGTGCTTTCGAAATCCAGCGTAAACCATCTGCTTCTATATTGTCGTCGAAGCCCAACGAGATGAACATAGGCGTGTTCTTTGCTTCAATTGGACTGGCTTGTTGTGGCAGATATGACGTGATGTTGGACCAAGCGAATGAACTTGCGATTAAAAAAGGTAAAGGGAAGAGAAAGCGTACGTCCTTTTTCATGGCGATTCCTAAGAGTAAAGATTTAATATGAATCAATAGCATGACAGAGTAAGTCGGTATTTATCATGATATGAGAGTGAATTATGATGAAATCTGAATGTTTATTGCATCTAGTGATGATAATTTTTACTTTTTCATTAGCATGAGTGACAGAGTTAAAATTACAGAGGGAGCTGTATCAGCCATTGTTAAGAGAACGATTGTGATGATAGCCGAGGGTGTAAGAGGGCTTCATTGTATAAATGCCAGACTGAACGGAGTCAGCCTGGCGAGTTGGCGCTTACAATTTATCAATATAGTTTTCGCACCAGATGTTGATAGGCTCTTCTGGGTCTAAATACTCAACAGTATCAATTTCAAATGGTGGAATAACACAATTACCATTGCGATTTTCCAATATGCTCTGGATAGTTCTGCCTGAGTTGCAGAATGTCGGTCCATAGCCACTGTCACCAAATGAGATGATGGCATAGTTGATGTCATTTAGATCTTCTTGACTTTCTTTTATCTCATCAACAAAAGGAGTTATATTTTGAGGAATATCTCCCTGACCGGTTGTTGCCGTCATAATGAGTAATAGATTTGATTTTTTAACATTTTCCAAAGAAGAACTTTCAGTGACTTCAGCCACATAACCATACTTGTCTAACTTTCTGGAAATATAATTCGCCATTTGTATCGTACTGCCATAAACAGAACCGACGACAATAAGAATTCTTTTCATGAATAAACCTTTCTATGTCTCTATAAGTTAATTGGTAAATTTTTTATTCAATTGAATGTTAATAAGTTTTTTCTTTAGTGAATATGAATTTAGGATCATGCATTACGCTGAGTGCTAAGTTGACTTTTTCCTGGTCAAGACTTGCGATTAAGCCGTTCAATGATGTTCGTGCCTCTAGCTCAGATGATGAATTTGTTTTCCAAACATGCACGACTTGGCTGTCATTTGGAAATGGTGACGGGGATTGCCATCCACAAATGGCTAGCTCCCAACCTAAACCAGATGCAATTTTTCGGCTTAACCAGCCGACATGTATTTCAAACTTTTCCTTGTCATTAAAACGAACATTAAGTAATGAAACGAATTGAACAGTCATTATAGGGTACTCATGTGGGTTAAATAATTGCAAGTTTTCGATTTTCCAATTTCATCTATTGCTTCTAGCAAACCATGAATTGTATCTTCAGTTGTATTGAGGTTAACAATACAGAGACGAATTAAGTATTTATTATTCACCCATGTGTGGGAGGGAAAAAAATCCCCGAGTTGATGTAAGTCATCGATTATTTCCTGATTTATTTTATTCAGATTAGTTTCTGATATAAATTTTTCATCTGTCGTAAGGTTAGGGTTAAATCGTAGTGTTACAATACTTAAATGGCAGCTATATGCTTCTAGATTCGGATGATCAAGTGCAAGTTTATAGGCATACTTCGCAAGGTGGATATCTTTCTCAATCATCTGTTGATAACCAATTCGGCCAGCGATCTCTAAACTCAATTTAACTTTGAGTGCTCTGAAACTGCGAGTTGTCTGTATTCCTAAATCACGAAACTGGAGATGGTTGGAGAAGGTCAAATCATCAGATGAATAATAGGCACCTGATTGATTAAATGTGTTGAACAAAATGTTTGGGTCTTTGACTAAAATGCATCCAACATCGGCGGCTGCATACATCCATTTATGTGGGTCAATCGTGAGTGAATCACTAAACTGCATACCTTTGAGTGCCTCACAATATTCTTGAGATAGAACAGCAAACCCACCGTAAGCTGCATCAATATGAAACCAAATATCTTCTTTCATGCAGATATCAGACAAAGCCAGCAATGGGTCAATGACGCCAAGTGAAGTACATCCAGCAATACCAATCACCATAAGTGGTATGTAACCATGCTCTTGGTCATGTTTAATTTTTGTTTTTAAATCACTGATGGAGAGAGTATGTTCCTGAGTTGTTTCGATATACTGAATACATTGATCTGGTAACAATCCTGAAATACTGACAGCAGAAGAAATACTGCTATGTGAATACTTGCTGACGTAGACGCGATATTGATTTAAATCTACAATATTTTGAGTTCTTTTCTTTTTTATTGCAGCTTGCAGCGCGATTAAATTAGCTACGGAGCCGCCACTGACAAAAAGCCCGCTCCCTGTCTCGGGATAACCGAGTAATTGGCACATCCACTTGATTGTTTGAGCTTCAATCATAGTTGTCAGGTGAGACGTAGAAGCACTTGTTTGCGGTGCGCTGATTGCAGCAGCGAGGAAATCAGCCAAAACAGAAACATCACTAGCTGCACCCATGATATACGCTAAGAAACCGGGATGTGAGGTGGATACAGCCTGTGTGGTTAATAATTGAATATATTTTTCAAAGGTGCTGACAGCTTCGCTTCCATGATAGGGCATGCGTTCCAGAGTGGACAGATCACTGTACTGTCGATCGGTTAATTTTGGACGGACCTTTTGTGTGTAGCGTGGGTTTTCTTTATTAGATAGGTAATCAACAATTTCGGCGCAAATTTTCTTAATTTGCTCCGGTGCCAAATTCAAAGATGAACCGTGAAGTTGATTTTCTTGTTTCATAAAAAATACTCTTAAGCCTCCTCAAGTGATGGAGATTCTGGTGTTGCGTAGGGAGCTGGAGATTTAAGATTATTCACATCAGACCAGGTTTCATGAATGTGCTTCCATACTATACCATTGGGTGCTTTGTCTTTCTCAGAAAGTAAAGCTGTCGTGAATCGCACATTGGTTTCGCCATCAACTTGACGCCATTCAGTATATTTAACGAGTATATCTTTATTATTCAATAACACTGGCGTGAAACCAGTAATCCAAATTTTGGCATTAAGAAATTTCCCATGTGCGCTATTAATTCTGTTTTCGAGGCAGTGAAATGGCTCAATAAGTCCATCGGGTGATAAAAGTTCACCGAACTGATCAAAACGACTCGAAAATAATTCTCTGTTTTCCGATGTGTTGCTAATTTTCCCTTGAAACCATTGCTGAAGAAAGTCATGCAGGTCATCCACTTCTTTCTTACATTGAGCAAGGATATTATTGTTCTCTATAGCTTCGGGTGAATAATTCGTTTTAAAGTTGAATGCCCAACTTGTTGGTCCTAAATTTTTTATCGATTCAAGACGGCTGATGCCATCCTCAATGGTTGGTATTTCACCTTCTTTAATCCACCATAGCGCAGTAATAGGACCATTTAGATTATGAAACCAAGTCTTACCTTTACGAAATAACTCAACGTGATTACTTTTGAATACAAACGCTCTCAGGTTTTCTATAGAATCCCAGACAGATAAATTAAGGTAAATATTCGGGTCTGAGTAGCCACGGAAAGATGTAGAGTTACCATCATCTGATTTTAATCGCCAGATGAACCCTTGACTTTCATCTGCAAGTTCATTTATTTCTGTGAGCCGGGATACAAATCCTTGCATTTTTTCATCAGAAAAAGAATAGCGAGCCAGTGAAATACTGAATTGTGCAAGATGATACTTATTTTTGTTCATGTTAGCCTCATTGAATTTCTAAATTGAAATACTCTTACTAAAAGCCATTTCAGTTGCTACTGAGTTTGCACCTGCTGAAATGAAGTCTAAGAGTTTATAATGCGGATATCTTCTTGAAATGATTTCAACAAAAATAGATTTTTCATCATCAGTTAACTGACTTCGCCCTTGCGAAATTGATTGGATTTCATTTTGATAGAATTTTATGTAATTAATTTGCTTTTCAATCAACAAGTACGCTTGGTCTGGTTCACCATGGCCAGTGAATATAATACAACTTTCGTGTGCTTTTTCTTTAATTTTTTGGAGCTTAGAGATCCATAATGAACTGTGTCCATCATTCATAAAACTGTGCATATTGTTGAAAACAAGATCTCCAACAAAGATAACTGAATCGTGATTTCCAACCTTAATCAATAAGTCACTGTTGGATTCACCTTTACCAATTTCTTCAAATGAGAATCTTATATTGTCGAAATATAATACTTCACTTCCTTGAATGAATCGGTTAGGTGGTATTTTCACTTTTGGCCACTCGTCACCAAAATAGGGGCGCCATTTCTTTTCTTTGTCGTCAAATGAATTGATAATAACTTCGGATGACTTTTCTGTTCCATAAATTGAAATGTGATGATCCTCTCCAATGATAGTACTTAACCCATTATAGTGGTCCGGATGAGGATGCGTGATGATAACAGCAGAGAGTTCTTTACCTATGTTTATAATTGACTGCTTTAAAAATTCAGCTTCGCTAATTGTCATCATTGAATCAATAAGAATAACTGAGTTTTCTGTTTCAACGATGAAAGCATTCGTGAAGAAAGTTTTTTCAGATGAAGTCACCATGTGTACTGAAAAATTTTCTGCATGATAGTCGAAAGTTTTAATGCTACATGGTAATTTCATTTTTTTTCCTTGTGTTAATTTCTTTCATGAGTCCCCAGATACCTTGCTCTTCCGTATGAATCGAAGTATGTTCTTTCATATATCGATTCACTAGCGGCAGGTTTGTTACTGGAATGTTTGGAAAGATATGATGTTCACAGTGGTATCCACGTGGAAGTGGGGAAATGAATAATTTAGTTAATAAGCCATCTTTTCGACTTCTGGTATTTGTTTCAACCTGGGTAGATTTCTCTTCCCAGTAATGTTCTGTAATGTCATGGAATCTCAGGATCAGAGGATAAATAGTGTACATTGGTAAAATCCAGTAAACCAAAAACACTTCCCATAGTGAGAGATATGTAATTATAGAAAATGAAAGGATATAAAATATAAGACTTAGTTTTCTTTCGTTTTCCATTTCCTGATCATCTTCAAACGAATAAAATAAATGACCAAAGTGTTTGCGATGATTCTTGTAAATTTTCCCTTTACTATTAATGTAGGATATTTTGTTAAAAAATAAATCCAAGAAGCAGTCTTTTACACCTTCCATTGTTTTCAATATAATCTTAACTAAACTAGGGGAGGATGCTGTATCTCCACGCATTTCTCTTCCTACATAATTGGGGTCATCCTGAGTGAAAAGGTGCTTGTGATGCAGCATGTGAATACGGCGCCATTGAGTAAATGACCAAGCTTCCGGATGATGAAACATGGCGTAATTCGAAAGAATAGTCGCAGTATATATGTTTTTTGACTTATCTTTAAATAATGAAAAATGGCTGGCATCATGATTCAATATGTAAAGTGCATGCTGTTGAGACGCAATAAGGATGATGGCCAATAGAGTGATCCAGACAGAATCAGCATGAACCGCAACAGAAATGTAAGTGACAATTAAAGAAAATATAAGTAAATACAAGAATGCACTACGAATTCCGTTAGGCTTATATAAATCTAAAATTTGTCTTTTGACATCTGATGGCAACTCGTTCCGCAAGGATATCTTTTTACTGACACTTTGGTCAAAAGTTGAATTTTTAATATTCATGTTCTAGATATATCTTATTGTCCATTAGTTGTTATTTCGTCTGTCAGACACGGTTTGTCCATTAACGCCCCAGTTTTCTGTTTCAATTTGCTGAAGTACGATATAGGTACTTTCTGGTTTTTTATTTAAAACCTTGACCATAACTTCTGTAACTTGTTCGATAACTTGTCGTTTTTGGTGATCTGTTATTGAATCAATATATTGTATGTTTACGATAGGCATCATAATTTCCTTGAACTGAAGTAAGAGCACAAATATGACAATCTCATTCACGTGTTAGTTGATGAAAGGTTAATGATATTCATGCTCTTACCTGGTATTTACTATGACGATTATGCAGCTTTTACTAAATGATACGAAGATTCATTACTTAAAACTCGTTCATATAGACGATCTAGAACTTTATGAATGGTATCTAATCTGCGTAAACCGCCTAGTACAAGGGCTTGCATTTGTTTTGCATCGTGTTTCAAAATTGGCATGGCAACATGATCTAGCAAATCATCTGCATGGACTTCATCCACTGAAGTATGCTCAATGTGATAGTGGAGATCATAGTCATTGAAGCCTAAACGCCTAAATCCATCGATAAGATACTGGAAACGTCCTGGGATCATCAATTCTGTGGCTAACAATGCCCCCACGAGCTCTGTATGCTTCGTACGATCAAGTGCTAAACTTAGGTACATATTAATGAGCTCTAACTCTTCACAGATGAAAAGCTCTGTATTTTCAAGATAGCAACTTTCATCAATGTTCAGGGCTTTCATCATTCTTGCCCGCAGTTTACGATGGACTTTTTCATCAATTCCACGTCCAACTTCGTCCCAGTAATTCTTCACGAACTCGACTTTGATACCACCATAGATACCAGGCAGGAGATAAGCGATGATGTCACCAAATAACATCTCAAGCGGTGTTTCCTGGAAGAAGAACTCTTTGGATTGCTCCAGGTTGGCTTCATCACGTAAAAATGTAAATACCGGGTGAAGTTCATTTGATTTGTGATTGGCGACTGTTGTTCTTATCCAATCCGGAAAATCATCAACACTTGGTAGATCTTGAATTTGATCCTTGTAATTGTATTGAATACTTTTGTTCCAAGCTTGATCAATTTTATATTTGATTAAAACAATTTTTGGATGATGTATGTTATGTGCTTTATTAAACCAAGCTACAGAAAGATGTGCTATATTAATTTCATAAAGTACTTGATGTACGGTTAAGATGCTCTTTTCATCAACATCTTGAAATGCCGACTGCAGTAAACTCTCCAGCTGTTGAATGAAAAGATTATATTCATTGTCAAATTCAGAGTCGTCGAGGTTTTTTGAGTAAATAAAAGCCCTAATTGTTTCCAGCATACATTCACCTTTTCGTTATAATTTCAGTTAGTCAGACTTAACAATAATTGATGCTATTTGATATTGATCAATTTGCAATCGTTTAATTTTCATTTGATTTTATGTGCGACTCACTTCAAGTACTTATGAAAATGTTACTTTTATCATTTAGTCATTAATTATTTGGTTTGTTCCATGATTGTTTGAAAGTTAAAGTTATTAATTTCATTATCATGAGATGTAAACCCATTAAATGTTCAATTTGTTGCATATTTTCTTGTGTGAATTGACTGGTGATGACTGTTTTTGGGAGGGGGGCTGGGTTTGATAAGCAGATTGTGTTGTGGGATCTGGGGGTAACATGGAGAAGGTGATTCATTATGATTTCAATTTTTGATTAAAACAGATGTAAAGACTGCAGGTACGCGTGTTGTCTGTAGCAAGTTTTATTGTTTTTAAAGTCTTCATAAAAGTTGGCAGCAATTATTTTTGTATGCTCTTACTCACACAAAGTTTATTGTCTTGTTTAGGGCGGAAAGTTTGATTGTATAAACTGGAAAAAATATTAATCACGGACTTAGATATTTAACAATGATTATTAGATGGTGGTATTGTCTTTAGGATTTCATCATCGTTGTCGCTATGTTCAGTAATTACAGGAAATGGTGATACTTGTAAAGTTATTTCATTGTGTTCTGATTTTGTCGCCGTTATGAAATTTTGTTTCTCTGTATCAAGGTTCGTGACAGTGTAACAAAACACTATCTGTGAATGATTCGGCGTTGTGGTGTTCGTTGCGGGCGAGGCCGTTAACAAGAGTAAAAGACCGCCATGTTGATCCCTTAGCTTTGGCTGAGATCTTAACTCTCGCTGTTTTGGATACCCAGTCCAGATTTTTGCAACGTGTCTACGCATCGTTTTGGCGGATGCGTTCGGTGTTCATGTGGCAAGTATCTGTTGAGGTTTGCTTCATTCAGAATGACCACTTTTCATTTTGTGTATCTGACAGGTCGCTACTTCAGCAACAGATTTCTGAACAGAGCTGTATTTGCTTTTACAGTAAGCAGTCAATTCAAGCCTGACCTGCATCACACCGGTAATTTTTTTAGCAAATGCACAGCTAAGTGGCGATTGAGTTTGGATTTAGCGCCAGCTTTCATTAATATGTATCGTTACGCGAATTTATCTCCCTGAAGGACGCCACCTGTGTGTGGATGAGGAAACGATGCAACATCTAGAAGAGATTATTGCCAATGCAACGGCAGCGATTGAGCAGGCTGGTTCAGTCGCTGCTCTGGACGAAGTCCGTGTCCATTACCTTGGTAAAAAAGGTGAACTGACCCTTCAACTGCAAAGTCTGGGTAAATTGCCACCTGAAGAGCGTCGCGAAGCCGGTCAGCAGATCAACCTGGCAAAGCAAGCTGTTCAGCAGGCAATTGCCGCTCGTAAAGACGCACTGCAGCGCGCTGAACTGGAAGCCAAACTGGCGGCTGAAACCATTGATGTGACCTTGCCTGGCCGTCGTATTGAAAATGGTGGTCTGCACCCGGTGACCCGTACTATTGAGCGTATTGAAAGCTTCTTTGGTGAACTTGGCTTTACTGTTGAGTCTGGCCCGGAGATCGAAGACGGTTTCCATAACTTTGATGCTTTGAACATTGCCAAAGATCATCCGGCTCGTACCGATCACGATACTTTCTTCTTTAATCCTGAGCTGATGCTGCGTACGCACACTTCTGGCGTGCAGATTCGTACCATGGAAGCCAGTCAGCCGCCACTGCGTTTTATTGCACCTGGCCGTGTGTACCGAAATGATTACGACCAGACTCATACCCCAATGTTCCATCAGGTTGAAGGGATGCTGGTTGATGAGAATGTCAATTTTGCTCAGCTCAAAGGCATTCTGCACGAATTCCTGCACAACTTCTTTGAAGAAGATCTGGAGATTCGTTTCCGTCCTTCTTACTTCCCGTTTACTGAGCCTTCTGCTGAAGTGGATGTACGTCGTAAAGGCGGGAAATGGTTGGAAGTGTTGGGTTGCGGGATGGTCCACCCTAATGTACTGCGTGCGGTGAATATCGATCCTGAGAAATATTCAGGTTTCGCATTTGGTATGGGTGTCGAGCGTCTGACCATGCTGCGTTACGGCGTGAATGACCTGCGTGCATTCTTCGAAAACGATCTTCGTTTCCTGAAACAGTTCAAGTAAGCATTAGGGGCTAGCAAATTATGAAATTTTCTGAATCTTGGCTACGCGAGTGGGTCAATCCTGCGAACAACAGCGAAGAACTAGCTCACCAGATCACTATGGCGGGCCTGGAAGTCGACGGTATCGAACCTGTCGCAGGTAGCTTTACCGGTGTGAAAGTCGGTCAGGTTGTCGAGTGCAACCAGCACCCGGATGCTGACAAACTGCGCGTGACCAAAGTCGATGTGGGTGAAGAAGAACTGCTGGACATCGTTTGTGGTGCGTCTAACTGTCGTCTGGGTCTGAAAGTTGCTGTCGCTACAGTTGGCGCTGTTCTGCCTGGTGACTTCAAAATCAAAAAAGCCAAACTGCGCGGCCAGCCTTCCCATGGCATGTTGTGTTCATTTACTGAGTTAGGCATTGATGTTGATTCAGATGGCATCATGGAACTGCCGGAAAATGCTGTGATTGGTACAGATTTCCGCGAATTCCTGAGTCTGAACGATGTCATTATTGATGTGGATCTGACACCGAACCGTGCTGATTGTTTGAGCATTGCTGGCCTGGCGCGTGAAGTTGGCGTATTAAACCGTGCTGAAGTGACTCCGCCATCCTTTGATGCTGTTGCACCGGCCATTGACGATCAAGTTTCCATCGATGTGAAAGCGCCGGCAGCGTGTCCACGCTATCAGGGACGTATTGTTCGCAATGTGAATGTGAAAGCGGAATCTCCGTTGTGGCTGCAGGAAAAACTGCGTCGTTGCGGTGTTCGCTCTATTGACCCAATTGTTGATATTACCAACTATGTGATGCTGGAACTGGGACAGCCGATGCATGCGTTCGATCTGAACCAGATCGAGGGCGGCATTGTTGTGCGTATGGCAGAGCAGGGCGAGAAACTGACCCTGCTGGACGGCACTGAAGCGGAACTGAACAGCGACACGCTAGTGATTGCTGATCAGTCAAAAGCGTTGGCAATGGCGGGAATCTTTGGCGGTGAGCACTCAGGTGTAAGCGAAAACACCAAAGATGTGCTTCTGGAGTGTGCGTTTTTCACGCCGGATGCGATTCGTGGCCGTGCTCGTAGTTACGGTCTGCATACTGATTCGTCTCATCGCTTTGAACGTGGTGTTGACGCCGGTCTGCAAACCAAAGCCATGGAGCGTGCAACGGCTTTACTGGTTGAGATTTGCGGTGGCGACGTTGCGCCTATCGTAGAAGCTGAATCTGAACAGCATCTGCCTCAGCAAAACAGCATCGTACTGCGCCGCAGTAAGTTAGACAGCCTGCTGGGTCACTTTGTCTCTGATGAAGACGTCGTAGAAATTCTGAGCCGTCTTGGCTGTATGGTCGAACCTACTGATACCGGCTGGCGTGCAGTTGCACCAAGCTGGCGTTTTGATCTGGCCATTGAAGAAGATCTGGTTGAGGAAGTGGGTCGTATCTACGGATACAATAATATCCCGGCTCAGTCGCCTGTTGCTGCGTTGAGCATGAATCTGCACCAGGAAGCAAACCTGCCACTGAAACGTGTTCGCGATCTGCTTGTTGACCGTGGTTACCACGAAGCGATTACTTATAGCTTTGTTGAGCCAGAGCAGCAGAAGTTGATCGTACCGGATGTGGACGCGATCATTCTGCCGCACCCGATTTCTGCTGAAATGTCAGCAATGCGTCTGAGCCTGTGGCCGGGCTTGCTGAACACGGTTGCCTTCAACCAGAAGCGTCAGCAGCCTCGTGTGCGTCTGTTCGAATCTGGCATGCGTTTTGTTCCTGACGCATCAGCTGAAAATGGTATCCGTCAGGAAACCATGCTGGCGGGTGTGATTGCCGGTGCACGCAGTGAAGAGCATTGGGATATCGCGACAAACACCGTTGATTTCTTCGATCTGAAAGGTGATTTGGAAGCGGCTCTGGAACTGACTGCCAAAGATGCTGAGTTTACATTTACACCAGCTAAACACCCGGCACTGCATCCGGGACAGTCAGCGGCTATCGTTGTAGACGGTAAGGAAGTTGGCTTTATCGGTACAGTTCATCCTGAGCTGGAGCGCAAGTTCGACCTTAACGGACGTACTATTGTGTTTGAAGTTGAGTGGAATGCTGTTGCAAGTCGTACGATTCCTCAGGCAAATCCTGTGTCTAAGTTTCCTGCGAACCGTCGTGACATCGCTGTAGTGGTTGCTGAAGATGTTGCTGCTGGTGATGTGTTAAAGGTCTGTCTGGCACATGGTGGTGAACTGCTTACTGATGTAAACCTGTTCGATGTTTACCGCGGTAAAGGTGTTGAGGACGGCCAGAAGAGTCTGGCGATTGCTTTGTACCTTCAGTCTGCTGACCGAACGTTGGAAGAAGCTGATATCAATGGTGCTGTCGAGTCGATTGTTGCGGTTCTTGGCGATCAGTTTGGTGCAGCGCTTCGCGATTAACTCACTGTTATTATTTGACAATTGATGAAAAAGCAGCCGATAAGGCTGTTTTTTTTTGATTTTTTTTCAGTTAAAGCTAAGATTTTGATAAATAGCAAAAATTATCTGTACGATTCATTTTTGTGGTTTTATTGACTGCAACTGACTTTAATTTTGGTTTTTATTGTTGCTGATTAATAAGCGTAAGCACAACAAGGTGCATGCGTTCATGCTTTTCCGGAATATAAGATTCAATCATTTTACGGTAAGTTTACCTAAAAAAGTTGGCGGAAATCAGCTAGTTGGCATAAACTTGTCTCTAGTTAAGGTCAGCCACTGTTGTGAAGGCTATAATGCATTTTAGTGCATAGGTGGGCAGCCTGGCTACACATGAAGTATTCGCAGTAAGCATAAGTGATATGTTTACTATTCGTTCAACATAGTCTTGAGGGAGTTATCTATGGCGCTCACAAAAGCCGAATTGGCTGAGAACCTGTTTGAGAATGTCGGACTAAGCAAACGGGACGCCAAGGATACGGTGGAAGTCTTCTTCGAGGAGATCAGAAAGGCACTCGAGTGTGGCGAACAGGTTAAGTTATCAGGTTTTGGTAATTTTGATCTGCGCGACAAAAACGAGCGACCTGGACGAAATCCTAAAACCGGTGAAGATATTCCAATCTCGGCACGGCGAGTGGTGACCTTTCGCCCTGGTCAGAAGCTTAAAGCACGCGTTGAGAATATCAAAATCGAAAAATAAGTGGTTTGAGCCTACAAGAAACCCAAGTAAGCGAATTGTTTACTTGGGTTTTTCTTTATCAGTATTAAAAAGAGTATACCTTGGTCTCATTCTTGCCTGCTGTCGTCAATATAGTGTTGAAACTATGTAGCCAAGATGTATAGTAAAAGCAGTTTATTTCACTGATTTTCTTTCATCTTTTAGTGTTCTTTATTGGTTGTTATTCGTGCAATCATGAAATCGCCTGTAAGAACATGCCTGTTACAAGGACGAGGAGGTATAATGGCTTTGTTAAAGGCAGTGCAAAACGGGGAATTTCTTTCTGCGACCCTGGATTTATCTTTGCCGTTTGAGGCGGGAGAATGGCAGTTAGAAAATGGCGTAGTATGTCAGTTGACGGCGCGAGGTGTTTTAACCGTTATTCCACCTGGCTTATCCGCTGCCAGTAAAGACATCGTCATTTCATCTGGGGTGCACGGTGATGAAACCGGTCCGATCGAACTGCTACAGCAGTTAGTGAAAAAAATCCTTCTTGGCGATTTAATGCCTGAACATCGTCTGCTGCTGATCATTGGTCACCCTGAAGCCATTAATGCCCATACCCGCTTTATTGATGAAAACATGAACCGCCTTTTTGGCAGCATCAATGACGAGACGAATGTTGACCGTATTCGCGCGAACCTCCTTCAGCGCTCAGTTGATACCTTCTTTCAGAACTCGCCATCAGAGCATGCCGAGCGCTGGCATTTGGATTTGCATAGTGCCATCCGTGATTCGCAGCACTACACCTTTGCGGTCAGTCCTTTTAGTGAACATAAAACGCGAGGCTTAGCGTTGTTCAATTTTCTGCACCACGGCGAGATTGAGGCGATGATGCTCTCTGGTTCAGCAGCGCCGACATTCAGTTGGTACAGTGCTCAGAACTATGGGGCGCAGGCACTGACGATGGAGCTGGGCAAGGTGGCACGGATGGGTGAGAATGATTTAGCGCGACTTGACGCTTTTAACCAGGCGATGACTGCACTGGTTTCAAAACAAGCACTACCAGCGTATCAGGGCGACAAACAAGTGTGTGTATATCGGGTGACTCGTACCCTGACGAAGCACACAGACCAGTTCGCTTTCACCTTTCCGGCAAATCAGGCGAATTTCACCTACTTTGAAGAAGGTGCGGTTCTGGGGAGCGATAACGGTGAAGAATACGTGGCTGCCAAAGGGGGAGAGTCCGTTGTTTTCCCTAATCCCAATGTGGCCCTGGGACAGCGGGCTTGTTTGCTGGTGAAACAATCTGAGGTTGAGCTGACGGATCAGGTCATTGCAAAATTCTAAGTGCTCAGGCTCTGACGAACTGAAAACAGACAGATTCTCAGCAGACACAGTGTAAATACTTCTGAAAGCAAGCCAATTGAACTGGCTTGCTTTTCATTTTTTCAAAGACCCTGTATGTTTCCACTTTGATTCTCACTCACGAAAACATACGACATCATGCACTTAGACCGTATTCTTCATCAGCGTCGCCATAAATGGAAAGTGGGCTTCTGGCTTGCTGCGATTTTGCTTATTGGTTGTGGTCTGTTCTCCTTGTCTGTGGGTGAGATCTGGCTGAAACCCTGGCAGCCTTTCGGTGAGCTTGAAAAGCAATTGTTATGGCAGCTCAGAATGCCAAGATTAGTGGCCGCCATGGCAATTGGTGCTGCCCTTGCTGCCTCTGGTGCCGTGTTGCAGGTTTTACTGGGCAATCCGCTGGCGGAGCCCGGTGTGCTGGGTATTTCGGGCGGGGCCAGCCTGGCACTCGTTCTCTTGCTGTTTTTGCTTCCCTCGGTGCCGGGGCCCTGGCTGACCATGCTGGTTGCCATGGCGGGTGCGCTGATTTTTACTCTGCTGCTTGTTGGCCTTGCCCGTATCCGGAAGGTATCGACTGCACGTTTGCTGCTCATCGGTGTTGCTTTAGGGATCTTGTCCGGAGCGGTTGTCACCTGGGCGTTTTATTTCAGTGACGATCTAAATCTAAGGCAGCTGATGTACTGGCTGATGGGCAGTGTGGCCGGTGTTACCTGGGCTCAGCTCAGTGTGCTGATCATTCTGTTTCCCGCATTGATCTGGCTGTGTACTCGTGGCCGGCAACTGGACATTTTAATGCTGGGTGAAATTCATGCGCGACAGCTTGGACTGGATGTGGCAGCACTGCGTTGGCGATTGATATTGATCATCGCCTTGTTAGTGGGAACATCCGTCGCCATGGCGGGTGTAATTGGCTTTATCGGTCTGGTGATTCCTCACTTGCTGCGTTTGGCTTTAGGCGCGGAAAACCGATACCTGCTACCGCTTTCTGCCTGTTTCGGGGCGCTGCTGCTGGCGGTTTCTGATGTATTGGCGCGGGTCCTGCTGCCTGCGGCAGAATTACCTGTGGGCGTCGTGACCACGACATTAGGCGCCCCTGTGTTTATCTGGATGCTGTTGCGTTCGCAAGTGGAGTAAAGTGATGGAGACCCGTCCAGATCTTGTATTACAAGCTGAGAATATAGCGTTAGCCAGAAGATTACTGCCGGTCAGCTTCTCGGTAAAGCGCGGTGAAGTGGTTCATCTGATAGGCCCTAACGGTAGCGGGAAAAGTACGGCTATTCAGTGCCTGTCCGGGCTGTTTCAGGGGACAGGCAAGGTGAGACTGGCAGGTCAGTGCTTGTCTGAGATGGATCTTCGCGATATGGCCCGGTACCGCAGTTATCTGTCGCAACAGGATAAACCGGGTTTTGCCGTTGGTGTTTATCATTATTTACAGTTAGCGGTATCCGCGATTCCGGCAGCAGACGTTGAGAAGGTGAATCAGGCAATTCAGGATGTGAGTCGGTGGCTTTCTATTGATGACAAACTGGATCGCCACATTCAGCAATTGTCCGGTGGTGAGTGGCAACGGGTCAGATTAGCGGCTTCCTGCTTGCAGGTCTGGCCGGGACTGAATCCGGATGGTTGCCTGTTGCTGCTTGATGAACCGGCAACAGCACTTGATATCGGGCAGGAAGTCTCTTTATACCGACTGCTGCATTTTATGGCCGAACAAGGTATTGCTGTCGTGATGGCAAATCATGATCTGAATCGGACGTTGCAATTTGCTGACAGTGTTATCTTGCTGAAAGGGGGGAGCTGTGTTGCGAAAGGAAAACCAGAAGAGGTGATGACAAATGAACAGCTTGCGCAGACGTTTGCCACTCAGGTTGAGCGAGTGAATCATCACGGAAGAATCGGGCTGTTTTTTAGCTGATTTCTCGCTGAAAGTTCCTGCTGGCCGGAAAAGTAACCAGTTGCGTGATTTCAGTCAGAAAAGGCTTGTACTTCTCATCAGGATTTGGATAATGCGCTTCGTCTTCTGAGACAAGCTTCACTAAGGCGCGTTGGCAGAGTGGCTATGCAGCGGATTGCAAATCCGTGGACCTCGGTTCGACTCCGGGACGCGCCTCCATTCTTATCGAAACACATCGAAACTCATTGTCTGCAAGTAAAATGTTCGTATTTTTCTGAGGGTATAAAGCCCGCAGTGACTACGGGCTTTGTCATCCATTAGGCAGGTTTAGCCGTCCAGGCCGAACACCAGCCATTCACATTTACCGCTTTACCGGGAAAGATTGAACAGGGTCGCCATTCATCACCTTCATTGCCTTGTAGCAACATACAATTACCGCAGTGATTCTCTTCATGAGGTGATTTATGTGTGTATTGCAAGGCAGATGCCTGTGCATCATCTTCCGCCAGATGCGGCAGCTCTTCACTGGCCAGCGCTTTTCGCTGCAGGATTTGATCACCCAGCGTGATGCCTATGATGCCTGCCATAGTCAGGCGCAGAAACCGCCGACGGTCAGTTGAGGTTTTCATCACATTTTCCTTTTATAGTCATAGATGCTCACATGCTGTTCACCGGATTTATTCAGTGAACTGAGTAATTGTGGGAAAGAATCAGCAAATCCGCTAAAAAATCACAGTGTTAAGTTTTTGAGGTCAGTTGCGTTTAGTTATTGATTTCTGACCAGCAAAGAATTCTGATGCATAAGACTTCTCGCTAAGAGTTTGAGATTACGCAAAAAATAGTAAATTTTAACAAATCACCAGTTGAAACATTTTGTTTACATCTCCATTCTGTACGTCATTATCACCGATGATAAAAATCAATGAAGGTATAGGGATGAATCTGTTGTTAGTGGATGTGGATGGCGCTTTGGTGAATGCCAGGGATGTGGATATGATGTGTTTTCAGCAAGCCGTCGAAGCCGTTCTCCACATCACTTTGGATAAGTCGCGCTATCAAGAGCGAGTGGTGACGGATTCTGCGATGTTAGATGATATTCTTCATCAGTATCCTGCGCTTTCAAGCCGATCTATTGTTCACCGTCAGGTGGAGCAAAAATATCTGGAGAATCTCGCTGCCAGGCTGCACTCGATGCCTCAAGAGCTTGTGCTGAGTAAGGGCGCCAGGGAGTTTCTTGAGCAAATGGCTATCCGGGATGATACGCATGTTGCGATTACCAGTAGCGGATGGGCTGCGGTCAGCCGGCTGAAGTTGCGAGCGGCGGGGATTGATGCCAGTAAAATCACGTTTGCCTCGTCGTCAGACGCTGCCAGCAGAACGGAAATCATGGCGCTTGCGGCATTCAGGGCAAAACAGGATACGGGGATGACCTTTAAGCGACGTATTGTGTTTGCTGAAGGGGAGTGGAATCAAAGAGCTTCTCAGGAGCTTGGCTATGAATTTGTCGCTGTCGGTAAAAAATTGAGTCACCATACATACATTCCCAGTTTGTCGTTTTATCAGGCCGCTCTGTCCAAATTTGACATCAACTGATGGCTGAAGAATGTTACCAGGCTGACAAAGTGCCTGGTAACACGGTGAAAAGATTGCGGAAGGGTGAGAGCTTTTTACCATGTCTGAAACTCAGTCTTCATCTGATTGGATAAGACATGATAATGATGGCGTTGACTCAGTATAAGGAGCGATGTGGTTATGATGTCTTTGATCCGTCAGTCTGTGTTGATTGTGTTGATGCTGTGTGGCTCCGGCTCTGTGCTCGCAGCCAGCAGCAGCACGTTCTGTGCAACCCCAGCACAAACGATCAGGCCAGATTTATCCCAAATCATGGCTTCAAATACACCTGAAACAAGCATACTGATTTTTCAGTCAATGCTGCGACAGGCCAGTAAATATCGCGATAAAACAGCACTGATTGAACTGCTGGCGGCGCTCGCGCACAGCTATTCTCTGACAGGAGACAACGAGAAATCACGCTTCTATCTGGATCAGGCTGAACCCTTTTTATCCGATACCCCAGACACCAGAAAAATAAACGTGAGCCTGGCTGAAACCCTGCAGAACGCAACAAATATGTCGCCGGATAGTCATTGATATTCGTCTTTGTTCATAAAGTGAATTCTAATTGATAAATTTGATATTGAGCGAAGTTATTTGTTTGTTTTGTCGTCCGGTATAGGATTTGATGAGGGCCTGGGATACATTAGCTGAAGTGAATGATGCAGCATCTTTGTCGTAAAGAAAGAGCGGTTTCTTAGGGGAGATGCTGTTTGTGTCTGAAGTTGTGAGGTGAGATGTCTAATGGCAAGTGAGGACTGGATTGATGCCTGGTTTCTGGATATCTGGGCCAATGCGAATCGCGCCAGACTTGCTGAATATGTCTCTGATCCTTTTGTTTTTCACCTGCCGGGTGGTCGCCGGCATCCTCTGTCCCATGAAAGTTACCTTTCGTATCTGTTGCTCTGGCGGCAAAAATTCAAGTCTGTTGTTTTCTCGATCTCAGATGTCATCAGTGAGCCACCGCTGACCGTTGTCAGATACCGCTGCCAGGCTCAATATCATGGCGGGTGGTTCAATTTACCGGGTAAGAAACAGACGATACAAATGACAGGGATGATCCAGTTTCGGCGAGAAAATGGCTTGATTGCTGAGTGCTGGCTGGAGGATAGCAGCTTCGAGCTTTATAAGCAGTTATCGGGTACCGTGAAGTAATTGACGCCATTCATGCTATAAAAGTGAAGTACATACAGTTGAAATAACAGTATTTTAGATACCCAAAGGCTATGTTTATACACCTTTATGTCAGACTTTTTTGCCATAGAGACTTTTTTTGCGACAATGATGGAATGTCAAAAAGTTAGAATTCTTTGTGATAAAAATTGTATCTATATAATCCTAAGTAATAATAAACCCCACATAATCGTCACTGGAACTTGTTCAACTTATTGAAGTCTTATAGGTAGCAGAGTTTTTATTGATTGTTGCTTATATTTGAAACAAACACCTATGGCTGGATTTATTTAGTTTATTGATCGTTAATTATTATAAGTAAATACATTTTTGCCCTGATATTCATACGAATTCTTATCAGTACATTTTTATTCATCGACAAGGAGTGTCAACCGCCATCTGTGCACTTGGTCCAAGCGCATGGGAATATGACACTAGCAGTTTAAGGTGAATATGTGATTTGGGTTAGCAGTAGTCATCATGACAAGCAGGTTGAAGCGAAAGAAAACTTGAAGCTTTCGCACAAGGTCATTGAGATTTCTCCTTACGAGTTATTGTCATCAATGACGGGGCAAGAGCTGATTTTTCTTGAAGTGATCGATTCGACATCGGAAGGGTTTGAACTGCTGCGTGCAGTGAAAAATCGTTTCCCGGCCGCAAAGGTTGTTGTCGTATACCATAACCTGGATGGGAATCTGGCACTTAATGTATTAAGGGCCGGTGGTGAAGATGTGCTGGCTGCCAATGCCAGCAGACAAGAGCTGGAGGAGTGTTTTAGCAGACTGCATACACATCATATTGAAAATGAAGCTGAGCCTGGTTTTGAAAATCGTGAGCTTTCAATCCGGCCGGCACTGAAAATTATTGATGAAAACCTGAGTTCTCCACTGCGGGAAGAAGAACTGGCCAGTGCCTGCCATTATTCGCCTACCTATTTCTCGCGTTTATTCCATAGCATTATGGGTGTCACGCTGAAACAGTACATCATTAAGAAACGGCTGGATCTGGCGTGTGGCTTATTAAGTTCAGATCGAGAGAAAATTTCTCAGATCGCGAACTCTTCTGGTTTCAAGGATGTTTCTTATTTTTCCCGTGTCTTTAAAAAACACATGGGATGTTCACCGGGTGAGTTCAGGATGAGGAAGCATAATTTAAATCATAATTAATATGTGTCCGGAGTGTTCTACTGTGTATGGAAATACAAACATTCCTGTAGAAATTCCTTCATTGTGTTTTACTGCATTGCGATACAATGCAGTTTTTTTATGCACATTTTCTCATAAATAAGACAACGCACGTTTATTCACCAATATCATAAAAAAATACCGGTACTTTCATTTTTGACACACAATTATTATGTCCGCAGATCAAAATGATCGCACAGACACTGCTATCTTTATTTCAATGCTAAGTCAGCTTTTCTGTTGCTCCGGAGGTGTCCGATGCGATTCCCCTTATCTTTTCGTTTGCTACTGGCGTTTTTAACACTCTTTCTTGTGTGTGTCAGTCAGGTTCATGCTGCGTCGAGCCGATTACAGAAAGTTATAGACAGGGGAGTGCTCCGGGTTGGGACGACCGGCGATTGGGGACCGATGACGATGCGGGATCCTGCGACAAATTTCTACAAAGGGTTCGACATTGATATTACAACTGAGCTGGCCAAGGATCTGGGTGTGACGGTTGAATACGTGGCCACAGACTGGAAAGCCTTAGTCAGTGGGATTGTCACAGAAAAGTATGATTTGACCGGCAGTGCCGCGCTCAATATCAGCCGGGCCAAGATTGTAGGTTACAGCCAGCCGTACTATTACCTTGCTTTTGTTCCTGTCACACAGAAAAAAAACCAGAGTCGCTTTCGCTATTGGGCTGATTTTAACGCTTCCTCTGTGACTGTGGCTTCCCGTCGGGGGGCGAGTGAGGAAACTATGGTTAAAGAGTTTTTTCCCAGAGCCAGGCAATTGGTCATTGAAACAGGCAAGTCTTATCAGGAATTGCTGGCTAATCGGGCTAATGTCATTGTCACGTCCAATATTGAGGCTGCGAGGTTAATCAGTCGCTTCCCGCAGCTGGCGATCCCTGAGGTGCAGGAAATGCGGCGTGCAACACCTTTGGCGATGTTGATGCCAAGAGATGATCAAGTTTGGATTAATTTCATCAACCAATGGATAGAGTTAAAGAAAACGCAGGGATTTTTTGACCGGATCGCCGAAAAATGGGGATTGGCTGTTATGGAGATTGAATAATCACGCTGCTGCTGTGCTGGAATACAATTCACGCTGGATCTGCACGGGTCACTTAGGTCACTATGATGAAACGTATTGATTTGGAGGTGAATATGGATCTGTCACGCTATCAGGGACTGATTTTCGACATGGACGGTACATTAATCGACTCAATGCCAGCCCACATTGCTGCCTGGCGTTTCGCCTGTGAGCAATTCAGGATTCCTTTTGACGCGCAGTGGCTGATGAGTCTGGGTGGATCTCCCACGATCAAAACTGCGCAGATGATGAATGAAAAATATCATATGGATCTGAATATCCAGGCCGTGGCTGATACCAAGTGGCACTTTTTTGAGACACTGGAACAAAAAGGGGATGTTATTCCTGCGACTGTGAGTATTTTATTGCAGTATAAAGATCAAAAAAAAGTAGCCGTCGGTACCGGATGCCGCAGGGTGAATGCAGAAAGTTTACTGACCATAACCGAGATTTTGCCTTTACTTGACGCCCTGGTCACTGCTGATGATGTCCGCAATCACAAACCTCACCCGGATACTTTCCTTGAAGCAGCGATGCGCCTTGGACTGGCGCCTCATCAATGTGTTGTTTTTGAAGATACGGATTTAGGACGTCAAGCGGCATTATCCGCAGGGATGGATTGCTTTCTGGTCACTGATGGCGCAATTGCAGAATTCACTTCAGCGACGTCCGTATGACAGCGATATATTAGAATTGACTAAATTTATGATTCTATGTGATTTATTTTGTATTTTAGTGGCAGGATTTTAATGCGTTTTCATGCTGGTCGCACTACAATCAAACTATAATATTCAGTAAGGAGGTGATTGTGAAAGCCTTAACAACATTAGTCGTGGGATTGTCTGGTCTGGCTTTGGCAGGATGCAGTGCATCAATCGATGAACGAGCAAATGACTTCGTCGATGTCAGCTATTCCTTATGCGGTGCCAAAGTGAAGGCGTTTTCTCAGAGTGATGACGGAAAAATCCGTGTGGTGTGTGAAAACGACAGCTATTTTTCTGTCAATAATCAGCAA
This sequence comes from Photobacterium sp. TLY01, assembly GCF_021432065.1. Lineage (NCBI taxonomy): Bacteria > Pseudomonadati > Pseudomonadota > Gammaproteobacteria > Vibrionales > Vibrionaceae > Photobacterium > Photobacterium sp. TLY01. Next base: position 1,718,443 of record NZ_CP090364.1, on the reverse strand, counting down.
ACACTGACGGTCATGAATGAGATTAACGGCGCCTATTGTCATGGACGGGGATTCAGCCATTTTAATGAGCGCTCAGATTTTTACACGTTCACCTGCATGAACGACAAAAACTTCAATATTCCTAAGTAATTCGATCTTTTATATTTGCCCAAATGTTTAATCAAGACCCGCAGCTTTTGCGGGTCTTTTCTCATAAATTGTTACTGATTTTATCTTCTTGACGGTGCGCATAGCCTTTACTGATTTCCTTGTTAGTATGAGTGTCGTGTACAGCGTCATGCCCTAAAAGGATTTTGCATTGAATCAGAAATTTATCTCTGCCAGCATCGGGCTGGCCATCTCCGCATTTTCATTCCATTCCGTTGCCGCCAATGTGCCTGAAGGGGTTGTTTTAGCCAAAGAGCAGCATCTGGTACGAGCAAACGGTGCAGAGCCAAGTACGTTAGATCCGGGCTTTGTGGGTTCGGGCAGCCCGGGCGATGTCATCATCAATGACTTGTTCGAAGGGCTGCTGATTGAAAACCTTCAGGGTGAAATCACAGCAGGACAAGCTGAGAGCTGGACAGTGTCAGACGACGGTCGAATTTACACCTTCAATCTGCGCAAGGACTTAAAATGGTCTGATGGCCGGCCTTTGACCGCTATGGATTTTGTGTTCGCGTGGCGTCGCGCGGTTGATAAATCCACGGGCAACAATACCGGATTTAACCTGGTTACAGCGAACATTACTCATGCTCAGGAAATACTGAAGGGTGAAAAACCAGCATCCGAGTTGGGAGTAAAAGCGCTCAACCTGCATCAGCTTCAGGTGACATTAAGCCGTCCGACGCCGTATTTTCTCAGCCTGATGAGCATCAAAACCTTCTTCCCTGTACCGGCACACGTGGTGAGTCAATACGGTGATCTATGGACTCGTGCCGATCATTTTGTCTCAAATGGGGCCTATGTGCTGAAAGAGTGGGTGCCGAACGAAAGGGTTGAAGTGACACGGAACCCTTATTACCGGGATAACGCCTCTACGGTTATCAACGATGTGACCTATCTGGCGCTCTCGTCACAAAGTGCAGAGCTGATGCGTTATCAGGCTGGAGAAGTGCATATGACGAACCGTGTCCAGCTTGAGTATTATCAGAAACTACTGAAGGACAGTCCGGAAGAGATCAAATCTCTGCGTTTATTGGGCTCTTATGTGTATGCCTTTAATACCCAGCAACCTCCATTTGATAATGCCGATGTACGCCGCGCGTTGAGTATGGCAATTGACCGTGATTTGCTCGTGCAAAAAGTAACGGGGCAGGGCGAGCCTGAGGCTTTCTCTGTTGTGCCGGATATCATTCCAAATTATCAAAATTTTACTCCGGCATTTCAGTCTCAGTCTCACGATGAGCGTATTGGTGAAGCCAAACTCCTGTTGGCTAAAGCCGGCTATAGCAAGAATCATCCGTTGAATGTTACGCTGACCTACAACACCAGTGAAAATCATAAAAAGCTGGCACTGGCGATTGCCTCAATGTGGAAGTCTCTGGATGTGACTGTAAAGCTGGAAAACATGGAATGGAATGCTTACCTGGCGGCCAAAGCGGCGGGTGATTATGCCGTTGCCCGCTCCTATGCCTTTGGTGATTATGCAGAGCCATCCTCTGTGCTCAGCAGTTTCACCTGCGGACACGTCAGTAACGAGACTGGATTCTGCAACAAGGAATTTGACGCCTTGCTCAAGCAGGCCGCTGATATGGCGGATGAACAAGCACGGTATGGCATGTACCGTCAGGCAGAGCAGATTCTTGATCAATATTCGCCGGTCATGCCAATTTATCACTATAACCACACAAGATTGGTCAAAAGCAATCTGAAAGGATTTCCGGACAACAATCCGAAGGGCAACATTTACGCGAAGGACCTGTTTTTTGTAGCCAAGTGATTTGAAAAGCCTGTTTTTACAGGCTTTTTAGAACTGAGTGCGATTGCTTGTCATCCAAACCGGATGATCATGAAGCATTGTGAAAATGCATTAAAAAAGCCACTCGTGATAATACGAGTGGCTTTACTTCAGATGAATCCTTTAAAGATGATGACGTACCCAAGCGTTGAAATGAGTTATCAAAGCTGAGTCCATGCATCCTGCCAGTACACGCCTACGCCAGGTTCGTAGGCCCAGGCCGCACCTGAACACCAACCTGAATAAGGGTAGGGTTTACATTCAAAGTTCAGACCACCGTTGGACACTTGATCACCGGCCTGATACGCAGTGCCTTCCACATAGGCTGGGAAATCACCCTCACCACCTGTACCGCTACCGTCTTTTGCCACGGTGACTGTCAGGGCAGCGGAATCGCTGGCCGTTCCGTCTGAGACGCTCACACTGAAAGACAATGCGGTGTCAGCAGTATAGCTACCAGCCGTGAAGCTCAGGCTTGAGCCATTAATCACGGCATTTACGCCTGCAGGGACAGTCCAGTCGTACGTCAGAGTATCGCCATCGGCATCCGTGGACTGTGAGGCATCCAGGGTCACCACATCACCGGCATTGGCTGTAGCTGGACCTGTCAGTGAAGCAACTGGTGCTGTGTTTTGTGCACCCGGTGCTTTGGCTGTGACTGTGATACTGTCGGTTGCCGTCGCCCCTTCGTTATCTGTGACTGTCAGGGTAAAGACATACTGCGTATCAACCGTAACATCTGGCACAGCAACGCTTGCAGAAGCAGTGTTCGCACCCGACAACGTTAATGCTGGCCCACTGGTTTGTACCCACTGGTAGCTGGCAATCTGGCCATCACTGTCTGTTGAGGAAGAACCGTCCAGGGTTACAGTGGTCGCAGTGTTTACTTGCTGGTCGGCGCCTGCTCGTGCAACTGGTGCACGGTTTCCTGCTGGTGCGCCAGCCAGAGACTCTTGCATCGCATTCAGGATGTCGCCATTATCCGCATCAATTTCCCATGCGAACAGACCGGCAAGTCCCAGATCCCGGGCATATTGACCTTTGGCCATGATAGAGCGCGGGCTGTCGTAAGTGACTAAATCGCCGTTACTCGGATCATACGCCCAGGGTGCTTCAGCTTGCTCATCATAGCCAAGTACGACGCCGGCTTTGTTTATATAACGGGTGACAACATCTTTATAGTCGATCACGCCAGCTTCCCAGGAACCTGCGACAGGGCCATTACCTACACCTGTCATTGGATTCGTTGGATCTGTCATGCTCGCTTGGGTCACACCAGTCCAGCCGCGGCCATACATGGCTGCACCCACAACCAGTTTGTTGGCAGGTACGCCTTGAGCTAGCAGACGTTCGACGCCATGGGCAGTGGTATATGCCGGGCCTTGGCGAGGCTCACCGTTTTCATCAACGCCCGTGCCGTTACATTGATCCGCTGTCAGATGGCTGCCACAATTCAGCGCCGTCTGGTGACCTAATACGTTGCTCCAGGCACCGTAGAAGTCGTAACTCATGTTGAAGATGTAGTCCATATACTGAGATGCTTCAGCGTAGTTCACGACATCAATTTTGTCGTAACCCACACCAATCGCAGAAGTCAGTTCAAACTGACGGCCTGTTTCGGCTTCGAGTTCATCCAGCATGGTACGTAGTTCGCGCATCAGTGCGACATATGCCGGGCCGTCGTTTACCGGATCGCCCAGCGTCGTATTAGCGCCTTTTCCGCCCGGGAATTCCCAGTCGATGTCGACACCATCAAAGAATTTCCAGGTTTGCAGGAATTTCTTCACACTGGCCACAAATACATCACGCTTGGATTTGTCGGTGAAAGAGAAGAAAGGATCAGACAGTGTCCAGCCACCAATCGAAGGGATAACCTTCAGATCCGGGTAGCGTTGCTTCAGTGCCATCAACTGACCATAGTTACCTTTGTAAGGGGTGCTGTGGGTATGGCCCGATTGAGGTTGTGGCATCTGGACAGCGGCCCATGGGTCGTGAATGGCGACTTCAAAATCAGGCGTGCCAGCACAGGCGCGCTCCAGTGCTGCTAAGCTGTTACCGTTCTCAATCTCGCCCAGAGAGTCATTCGGGCCACAAACTGGGATGAATCCGTACAGAATATGTGTCAGGTTTTGAGCCGGGATCTTGTCGACGGTGAACTTACGGCCGAAAACACCCCACTCAACAAAATAGGCACCCACAACGGTATCGGCAGGCGTAGCGTAATTGCCGTTGTTTGGATCGACATTCATCGGAAGCGGGTCGAGGTGGCTGCCGTCTGTATCCGCGACGACGATGTTGGTTGCAGGGCTACTGCTACACGCTTCTTCAGCGCCAGAACCACTACAGAGCTCGACGGCTAGCGTATATTGCCCCCCCTGAGAGATGGACAATGTTGTTGATCCAGCACCGCTGGAGGCCGGATCAATACTTTCTTCAAATACGACGTTGCCATTGAGTTTCACCTTCCAACGGTCAGCCGTATCGCCTGAATAACGTTGCCAGGCGACGGGAACGTCTGCTGCTGTTTTCACGGTGACAAGATCTTTATAGGCTGTTGCGGCCTGATCAACTTCAACGATGGCATAGTCTGTTTCCATCCATGAGAGTTGAGGGGTTCCTGGTGCGGCGAGCACGCTGCTAGACATAGTTGCAGCGGCAACAGAGAGTGCAACCAAGCTAAACTTGTTTAATCGCATTGCTGTCTTCCTTGAGTCGAAATAATCAATAAGAACGAATGACATGTCTGTCATAGCTAATAGATAGAACAGTTTCTTTTTTTCTCAAAGCAAGAAAGTTAAATAAATGATAAAAATGTTAATTAATGTGATCTTTTTTGCATTTATGGTGGATATTTAACCGAAGTAAACACGCGGCAATGATGTGGAAACGCGGAATTTTAAGGTTTTAACTTTGTTTATAAAAAGGTTGAAATAAGTTCAGTGCAATAGAATGGCTATGAGCAGAGTTTGTTATAAGCAAGACGCTCAATCGGAAATGGACGGATTATGATATTTCAGCAGGCAAAGTAAGTGGCTGAATTCAGGTATGACGAGAAAAACCGGGGGCTATGCAGATTTATTATTTCTGAGTTCAATCTAAACAAGAATATAAGAGCCTGCTAAAAGAAAGCAAGCCAGAAAAATACTGGCTTGCTGATATGACTGTGTTGATTTAGCGTGATTCTTTCGCTGTATCAGGCTTAGGATGCCAGGCACCGTCTAGCTGACTCAGCTCCGGAAATTTACTGCGATCAAAGGTTGGCACTTGACCGTTTTTCACTTGTACTTCGTAATCTTTGATCACTTTGATCGCCAGATTAGATAAGAGTACCAGTGCGGCAATGTTAATCAGCGCCATCATGCCCATAGAGGCATCAGCCATGTTCCATACAACAGGCAGTGAGGCGATTGAGCCAAATAACACCATGGCCAGTACAATGATTCTGAATGTGAACAGGCCTTTTTTGGTGTTACCGTTCAGGAACATAATGTTTGTTTCTGCGTAACTGTAATTCGCAATAATGGAAGTAAAGCAGAACAGCATGATAGCGGCAGCCATGAAATAGGTTGTCCAGTGACCTAATTCACTGGTCAAAGCTTGTTGCAGCAGACCAATGCCTGATGCAGGCTCTGGCTGGTCCATTACACCTGACAGCATGATCATCGCGGCTGAGGCAGTACAGATGACGATGGTGTCTGCAAACACACCGAGCATCTGCACAAAGCCTTGTGATGCAGGGTGATTCGGGTTCGGCGTGGCGCTGGCTGCAACATTCGCCGCTGAACCCATACCCGCTTCATTGGAAAACAGACCACGAGCAATACCGCTTTGCATCGCCTGCGCAATGGTATAAGCCACACCGCCAGCAGCAGCTTCCTGCCATCCGAAAGCACTTTTCACAATCAGCGAAATGGCAGCAGGCAGTTCAGACATGTTCATGATAACAATCAAGCAGGCGATAGCCAGATAACCGACAGCCATAACCGGCACAATACGCGCAGACGCTTGTGCGACAGATTTTAAGCCGCCCATGATGAAGAAAGCAGAACATGCAACAATCACCAGTCCTGCATACTTACGGTCGATCTCAAAAGAGTGATTGAGTGCCGCGGTAATTGTGTTTGCCTGTACGGCATTAAAGACTAATCCGAAAGCAATAATCAGACAGACGGAGAACAGTGTGCCCATCCAGCGGGCACCCAGTCCCTGCTCCATATAGTAGGCTGGGCCGCCACGGTATTGTCCGTCGACATCTTTGACTTTATAAACTTGCGCCAGTGTGGATTCCACAAAAGCAGTCGCCATGCCCAGCAGGGCCATGACCCACATCCAAAAAATGGCACCCGGTCCGCCGACAGTTAATGCGACCGCGACACCGGCCATATTACCTGTGCCTACGCGGGCTGCCATTGAAGTGCAGAAGACCTGATAGGAACTGATACCAGATTCGACATCCTTGCCTTTTTTCAAAACGCTGATGGCATGACGAAACTGTCGAATCTGAATAAAACCGAGGCGAAAAGTAAAATAGATACCGACAGCAACCAGCAGGTATACAAGAAGGTGGCCCCATAGCAGTCCGTTAATGTCGCCGATGACAGACATTAATTGTTCGTTGAGAATGGCGAGCCAATTGTTAATCGTTGCATTCATAGAATGATCCTGTGATGTCATATTGACTAAGAAGCAGGACAACAAAATTTGTCCTAAATGAAGGGAGTGATCCAGCGCTCTGGGCTTATGCCGAGAGATAGTCGGTGTTCCCAATTGTAAAATAGTGACTTCGTTTTCGTGCGAGAAGGTAGCACAAAATTCCGCAAATGGCTCAGGACATAGATCACGTTTTTAATGGGATTTCCACGGGTCAACAGAAGGGAGGTTGTGCCTTTCTTTGACTTTAATTGATTAAAAACATGTATTTACTTTGCTTTTCTTCTCTGTGTTTCAGGCAGGTAATTAAAGTGTAATTAATTTGCTGTTAACAGAGTTTTAAACTAAATTTAACCAAAATTGACCAGTTAATATACTATCTCGATGCGGTTGAAATTGTGCCCTGGCGTGATTTTTGAATAGGGCTTTTTGTTGATCAGGCAGTTTGTTCAATGAACCTGATAATCGAGAGGTGGGGAAGGCGATGACGTAACATTCTTCGTTACGCTAATTGAGATACAACTGAATTGGTAACCACATATGCAAACGAACAGGTGCTCATCGATGACAATGAACTCTTCGTGTTGTCCGCATTCTTTGCAATATGGTGCCTGTTCCATATCATGCTCCTTAGGGAATCGAGCCAATGATAGACTGAAGCAGCAGTTGCTAAAAAAAGTTTTGAAAAAAATTCGAGGGAAAACAAATAATGCGAAGCGGAATGAAACGAAAAAAGCCTTTTGGTCGGACATACTGGATTTGAACCAGCGACCCCTACTCCCCCAGAGTAGTGCGCTACCAAACTGCGCTAATGTCCGCCAAAAGGCTTGTTAACTGGCGAGCATCATACCAATACTGACTGCTTTTGGCAAAGCTAAATTGCTGAGAAACAGGCTAATATTTCATCATTTGGTTGGCGATCGGGAGATTTTGATGGTGAGAGGGCATTTGCAGCAGAAGCGAGTGGCCTTGAGTACCGTGTTGGTTCCGAAACACACATTGCGATATCTGAATTGAGATAATGAGCCAGTTCATTGCTGAAATCATTTTTTTTGGTCAGAGAATTGTCAAGGACACAAAAATTATGTTCACAATAACCAAGACTGGGAGTATTATTTATTTACTGCTGGCTACTCTTTCATCCTCGTTAGAGTTCTCTATTATAATTAAGTGAGTGAACGACTGTTCTCACATACGCGCCAGCAGAAGTCATAGCGTTAGTTTTTCGGCAGAATACGGTTCTCATGAGTAGTCTTGGGATCTAAGTTTAATTTTATTAATTTTGCTCTATTTCAAATAGCACAACAGGTGTCATGAATCTGTTAGTCGATGACAAGAAAGTGCTCTTTATTAGAATAGTGTTTAGAGGTAATTCATGGCTAACTTTTCGGATGCGGAAAAAGCACTCAGTGCGATGCTTAAGAATGTTGAAAGCGGGAAACATCTGCAAGAGAGCAGAACTGACTATCGTCAGGCTCTGATTGACTTCGCAGATGAGGTACCAGGCAGACAGCGCGCTGTCATTAAGCGAATTCCGCTACAGAAAATAAATGATTTGATCGCGGTATTAAACGAATTTAAGGAAGAAGCTCGTCAGGTCAGAATGATTGAGATTCTGGCATTGATGGAAAAAGACGGCGTTCATCCTGAAGAGCTGATGAACTCTCAGGCTGAGGAATAACTGAGCTTCTATCTGATTGCTATTGATAATAAAAAAGGAGAGTCATACTCTCCTTTTTTATTATGCTTGAGTGACTGTGGTGATGTAGTCAACTTCATTTTTATATTTACGGACATTCCGTGAGAGAGTCCCTTTCGGTACGCCATATCGCTTCTCGGCTTCATAGCTTGATAAGCCTTCAAAGACGACAGCCTCAACAGCAGTACGCTGATTTTGGGATTTGAAAATTCGCTCAGAAATTACTTTAAATTGTTCTCGTGTCATAGCCAAAACTACTCGCTTGTTATTCCTTTATAGGCCTGCTGGGTATGACTGACCGGCAGTTCTGATTCCCGATAGATTAGCAGTCATACCCTAACGTAAGCTTAATAAGCGAATATTTACTCCAGGAGTATCAAGCCGCTTGGAAGTGAATCGCCGTAAACACGCTGGTTCTCTTCTTGGGTCAACACTTTGTGTTCTGCGACCATCTCGATCCAGCGATCTGGCGCTTTGCTCGCCTGTAGTTTAGTGATGACTTGCTGACGTAACTCATCATCAATATCCAGTGTTCGGTCGCCAGTTTTTCGGCACATCATGACGGCGGCAAGCGCAATATCAGGTTCATCTTTCCAGTCTGAATCTAATAATTCTGGTAAGCAGTAGCTGATATGCTGCGCCGTTAACAGGTTATGCCGGCTGCCATACAGCGGGAAGCGGCTGCCAATTCTGCCAATTGCCCACCAATGGGCCTGTGCAAATTGCGTTTTTTGCAATCGTGAGAACAACCACTCGATCAGTTGCAGTTTCTTTTCAAATGCGATGTGCTCAAGAGAGGCGGCTAAACGTACCATTTGCTCATAGCCTCGTTCTTGAATCTCTTTCGCTAACTTAGGATTTCGGGTCGCGCTTGGATGAATGTATTTTGCGATGTCTTTGTAGATGATTTCTTGCTGCACCTGATTGAGACCACCTGCCACACGGCGCCAGAATATCCACCAGTCATTCCAGCTCTGAGCAGACTGGTGAAATTGCAGATTGTGCTGATACAGCGCCCAGACTTGATTCATGCGCCAGTCATCAACCGGATCACCAAAACCGGGTCTTAATGTATAGCCTGTCAGTTTCAGCCAGTTTCGCTCATGGACAGCGGAACGGCGTCGCCGTTTTTTGCTGTCAAGCAAGGTGTCGGCCAAGGCTCTTAATGCTGGCATTTCCCAGTCTTCACGCTTACCCAGATACTTTTCCAGATCGTTTCTGAGTGTTTTTACGGGTTTTTCATCTGCGTGTTTTTTGCTGCCGCCGTATGCTTTCTGAATAGCGATTCGGGCTGATTGCAAGGCGGTTGGATGGGGAATATCTTCACTTGCATCAAGAAGATTATCCACAGCGGCGGTTTTCCGTACGGAAAACTCAACCCGCCATCGTTTGTCTGGCATATCTACGCTGACGCACTCCAATTGCAATGTGCCCACTTCAGTGAGCTGACAGGCAAGGGTAACATCAACCCTGTCTTTCTGGTTTGCTGCCAGTGATTCTCTGTCGGTCTCGCTGTCCAGGGTAATAACAAAGGGGGGCAGCGAGGTCATATGTGGTTTATCCAGAGGAAGAATATCACCGGCTGAAGTTGGCGTATCATCTGAAGAGGCATACAGATTAAAACGAACCGGTTCACCTAATGTCAGCGCGAATTTTCTGTCTGACAATGCAACTTCAACGCCTTCTTCAGTGCCTCGTGGTAACAGGCAAATACCAGAATGAGCCGGTTGCGTATGCAGATCGAGGAAAAAGGAGCGCGCCGATCCTCCTCCAATTTTCAGCTGTGCACCGTGTCTGGCTTTTGCATAGGCAACGGCGCCGTATGCGACAGCCAGATCGGGATGCGGATTGTCCAGACAGGTGACGCTTGCTCCTTTCCAGTGGGTAAAAATATCCTGAATACGTTCAGACAATACAGGGCTGTTAAATACACCGCCATTGAGCAGTATCGCTGGAGGAATCACTGGATTTGCTTCGTCAGCGCTGGTGTTGCTAAACCCCATGGCATCACAGCACGCAGCATGATGTTCGCTGATGAAATGGGCCAGATGTTTGGAGATGGCCGGATCTGACGCGTAAGGTAAACCGAATTCTACCACGGCACTTTGACGTTGATTTGGACGCTCATCAAACGGACTGACCGGAAAAAAACCGTCAAGTGCGATCTGGTTGACTTGATCCTTGGTGAGCACGGCAGAGCGGCTGCCGCCAATCAGCTTCGAGCCACTGCCAAGCAGCGTCACGTTCATCTGGTCTGGTGCATTTTCTGCCAGTAGTTGCTCTTTCGCACGACGTGTTTGCTGAATGAGCTTCGAGAGGCCTGCAGCGCTTAGCCGTTTTCCGCCGGTGTGCAGGCTGCTCTCGGCCTGATGGGCGAGCGCTAAATCCAGGTTATCTCCACCCAGCATCAGGTGGTCACCCACGCCGATGCGATCAAGCTTAAGCCTTTCGTTTTGGTAGCTGACTTTAATCAGGCTGAGATCTGTGGTACCGCCGCCAATGTCGCATACCATCAAAAGCGGTATATCTTTCAACAGGGTTTCCGCTTCATTGTGATGACGGGAATACCAGTCGTAGCACACAGCCTGCGGCTCTTCGAGCAACACCATATGACTCAGTCCAGCCAGCTTGGCGGCTTCTATCGTGAGCGCTCTGGCGCTTTCATCAAAAGAAGCGGGTATGGTAATCACAACATCCTGATGGGCAAGTTTGTCTTGCGGATGGTGGTAGTCCCAGCACTGACGAACATGGTTCAGGTAACTGGCACTGGCAATAACCGGCGATACTTTTTGCACACCGCTGCTGGCTGCCCATGGCAGAATGGGCTGATTGCGATCAACGCCCGTATGAGATAGCCAGCTTTTTGCACTAGTGACTTGCCGGCCTTCAACTTTGGCCCCTAATTCGCGGGCATATTCACCGATGATTGCCTCGGGAAAGTCGCCATGAACAGGTTGGTTATCCCAGGGCAGAACACACAGATCAGGTGCGATTTCACCGCTTGTCGGATGGTATCTGAACGAGGGTAAAAGGGGTTTGCGCGCCACTTCACCAGGGGCGATGAGCTGGTCGATGTCAAAGATCTTTACAGCTTCATGTTGAAGATCTGAAGTAATAGGGCAATAGGCGACAACGGTATGTGTTGTGCCTAAATCTATACCCACTAAATATCGGGGAGAAGACATGTAAGACTCCGTGCCTGTTTTTACTCAGAAGTTACCTTGTAACTAGCATGTGGCTGAGACTGGGTAAGCTGGGTAAAATAACGGCGCAATGAATGCGCCGTCGAAATATCATCTGAGAAAGCATTAGCTTTCCCGAACGTCAAACTCTACTTGCCATTTTTGCCCGCCATCGGTTGGAATGGCTTCCAGGCATAAGGTGCCCAGTTCTGTCACCCGTGCAGCCAGTGAGACGGGAACGATTTGTCCCGCAGAACGACCATCGGATACCGGTAAAGTCACTTGAATAGCTGGCAACTCCTCCAGCTCTTCCGGTTGCCACCAGTCAAGCAGGACCCCGGGGGCATCTTCACGGCGAACCGTTGAACCGAAGAAACGGAAGGTCACTGGCTGACCAATGATCAAGCCGAATTCTCTGCCTGATACTTCTGCATGACTGCCTTCTTCCATACCAAAAGGTGCCACACAAAGTGCTTCTACAGGCGGCTCCATACCTGGAATGGCCGGCATGGCACTCTCAATGCCAACATAATAGCTGCTGGCAATGCCACCACGTATGCGAACACCTTTGCCCTGGCGCACTGAACCGTAATAAGAAGCCCCGTGTGCAACGGACAGATCCAGATCCAGTCCCTGCAGGCGCTTGGCTTCTGGGCTGCCGGCCTGAGTCAGCCATTGATTAATGGTGGAGGTCAGGCGTTGAGAAAGCAGCTCAGATTTCAGCACACCGCCATTGAACAAAATCGCAGACGGGCGAATGAAGCCGTCATGAATTTGCTCAAAGCTATCAAAAAGTTCATCCACTGCGGATGACTGACGGCTCAGAAAACCGGCAATATGGCGGGTAATCGCGGCATCTTGTGCGTAAGGCAGTCCCATTTGGGTCAGGGCGCCGCGCTGTATTTCAACCGGATGCTCTTCAATGCCTGTTTGTGGGAAGAAGCCTTCCACAAGCGTTTGCTGTACTTCCTCTTGTGTCAGTTCAGTCTGCAGTGTACCGCCCAGCAGTTTTGAACCACGGCTTGGCACCACAATGGGAATAGCCTGCAGAGTGTTGTCTGTCAGCAGGGCTTCTTTAGCATCGCGACAAGCGTGGGTAATGGCTTGAATCTGCCAGGGCTGTAGCTGCTTGCCTTCCTGAGCCAGTTTGGCTTTCAGACGGTAAGCCAGCGCCAGGTCCATGTTATCGCCACCCAGCAAAATATGATCACCGACAGCAACACGATTTAACGTCAGGTTGCCGTCTTCTTCAGTTACGGCGACCAGAGACAGGTCGGTTGTACCACCACCGATATCGACAACCAGAATGACATCGCCCACGCTGACCTGATCACGCCATGTGTCATCGTTATTTTTGATCCAGCTGTATACCGCTGCCTGAGGCTCTTCCAACAGTGTCAGGTGCTTGAAGCCCACTTCACGGGCCGCCTCTGCTGTTAAATCGCGCGCTGCCGGATCGAAAGAGGCCGGTACGGTTATGGTCACATCCTGATCGAACAGTGACGCATCAGGGTGTTTATGATCCCACGCTTTGGCAAGGTGGGATAAGTAAGCGCGGGTTGCTGCCAGTGGAGAAACTTTTGTCACTTCTTCTGGTGAATTCAGCGGCAGAAAGGAATCGCGGCGGTTAATACCACCATGGCACAACCAGCTCTTGGCACTGGCGATTAAACGAATAGGGGTTTTGCTTCCTAAATGGCGTGCCATCGCACCAACAATCGCATTGGGCTGGGCATCCCACGGCAGGGCAGTATCCCCTGGCGCCAGTTCGGATTCGTGTGCCTGATACATGAAAGAAGGCAATTGCGATTTTTCTTCTACATTGCCCGGCGTGGTGAGTTGGGCGATTGGCATCACGGTGACTGGTGCTTCGTCCTGTTGTAAATCAACATAAGACAGAACGCAGTGGGTCGTACCCAGGTCGATACCCACACTGTATTTATGTTCTTGATGTGCTTGCATTATAGCTCAACCTCTGCAGCCGACAGGATACGTGGGTCGTGTCCGTCTGACATTTTAGGTAAATTGATCTCTGTGACTTTCCATCCGCGGTGGATGAGTGTGCCAGTGAAAGGCGCATTACCCACCACATTGCCTGTCAGGCGGACTTCAGAAGCATTAAAGCCTTCTGGTAAGGTGATGCGGGTTTCTTCTTCTTCACTGCGCACTGGCGCAAAGCTGAAATATTCATCCAGTACTTTTTTACCACCTTCGTGAATTACACGGGCTGCCGCACCAATTTCAGCATCGGCAAAGCCTTTCAGGTCTTCTTGCATAAAGTCGATGAAACGCGCTTCTTTTTGCAGCAGAGACAGGAGCTGAAGTGCTGCGTCTGGCGTTGCGGTCTTGAGTTTCGATTCCACCTCGACAATCTTCTCGACTTCAACAATTTTTTCAACGGGTTTTTCTACTTCGACAATTTTCTCAACCTGGACTTCTTTTTCGATGACTTTCTCAACTTCTACCGGTTTGCCTTTCTTTGTCACATAGAGCAATAACAAAATTACAACCAGCGCAGCCAGTACGCCATGCGCCATATCAAGAGTGGTTGGCATTGCGGATAAATCCACAGTCATTTTTGAAAAGTCTAAAGCCATATTTGTCTTCTCTTTGTCCGTGACAAGCTGAAAAATTTTGGCCCGAATATTAGCACAACATATTGCTAATATAGCCAGTAAACACGCCATTTTTAGCGCTGGTTTCGCGATAAACTGTCTCTTAGGTTACTTTGCAATCAAGTCAATATGACATTTTTCTGTCACAGGCTACAAACACTTGTGATACAAGCGGTCGTGCCCAGACGTAATTTCGCTTCTATGACTGACGCCGCCCTTCATTAGGTTTTAGTCTATTTTTTGAGCCTGTGCGGCATTGCGTGCCGGGGTGTCTGAAAATCAGACAGGCAAAATGCAATGCAATATGAGTTGCAGGCTGCGATAACCTGCATAGCAAATCGCTCATCAGGGGTAATCAAGTACCGCTTTTATGTCCGTGAGATTGTCAGCAATCCACTGTTTGTTGATGGCGCCCCATTCCTGAATTTCATACCGACCGCTCCGGTGACGCTCTCCCTCGGCCTGTTTAAACTCACACACAATGTCGAGGTCTGAGAGGCTTTTAATTGTGTCTTGCGCAGTACGTCGCGGCATACCTGTGTATTCCAGCAGTGCGGGAACTGTCGCGATACCCTGGTCGATCAGATGAGCGACGTACAAGCGTCGGTAGAAACTGGATTTGGTTTTACTGATGGACATAGCTGCCGTGTTCACTCCGTTTAAACATCTTGACTGGCCCAGTCAGAGTACCACCAATTACTGTCAGGATGAACGGCGTTTTAGGTCGCCAGGCAGCCCTTGTTACTGTCAGAACGTTTTACAACTGCCTGGCTTCTGCCGTTTGCAACAACGATAACTGACTGAAAGTCATAGATTGAAAAAGTTGGCCTGAATAGTGCAATCATAAAATGAAACCAGACACAGCAGAAACAAAGCGCGTATAGCGACCATGTTTATGTCGTGATGTGGAAGAAGAGGGAGTATCTGAGATCACTGCTTCAGGGCTTAGGGGAAGCGCTGATTCTGTGCAGGGATTCAGAATAATAATAACAACAGACTACAATTATAATTTTCAACTGGCCACCTGCGGGTGGCTTTTCTTTTTCCGTACTGCAGGGAGAGTGCTCAGGTGAACAGACCAGGTGTTGTGCTTCTTGCAAGCTTATCATGCTGGTATACAATACATTGTTCTTTTCCTGTCTGCCCGCGACGATGACAGTGCAGGCTTCGCTTCAAACAATAAGGAAAATCGTCTCTGTTATGAGCAAATTGACGGCGCCGGAATTTAAGGCCGAACTTCTTCACCCCCGATACTGGCCGACCTTGTTGATGATCGGCACGATGAAACTCATCAGCTTACTTCCGTACCGCATTCAGTTTCTGATGGGGAAAGGGGTTGGCAGGCTGGCCATCAAACTGCTTAAAAAGCGCCGCTATACGATTGAGCGTAATCTGGAACTTTGTTTTCCGGATATGCCAAAGGAAGAGCGCGATGTGTTGGTCAAGAAAAATATCGACAATGCCGGTCTGGCTTTGTTTGAAACCGGTATGGCCTGGTTCTGGCCGGAATGGCGGATTAAGCGACATATTCGGTTTGAAGGTGCTGAGTATCTGGATGAGCTGGATAAGCAAGGACGGGGAGTTCTGCTGGTTGCCGTTCATTCCATGAACCTGGAAGTCGGTGCCCGCGCATTCGGCCTTCGGGCTCCGGGGGTTGGTGTCTACCGCCCGAATAATAACCCTTGTTTTGACTATTTCCAGTTTAAGGGCCGGGTACGTTCTAACCGTTATATGCTGGATCGCAAAGATGTCAAAGGGATGTTCCGCGCCTTGCGTGAAGGGGAGCGGGTCTGGTATGCCCCTGATCATGATTATGGTCGTCGCCGTTCAACCTTTGCGCCCCTGTTTGCTGTTGAAAAGGCATGTACGACAGTCGGCACCAGTTTGTTGGTTGATGCCACGGACTGCGCGATTGTGCCGATTGCTATGGTGCGTGATACGGATGACGGCCTGTATACGCTGAAAGTATTTAAACCGCTGGAAGATTTTCCGCATAAAGATCCGGATGCGGCGGCAGCGTATATCAACAAACATGCGGTAGAACCGATGATTATGCAAGCACCTGAGCAATACATGTGGCTGCATCGTCGGTTTAAGACCCGCCCGGAAGGTGAAGCCAGCTTATACTGATTGGTCCAAGAAAAAGAAAACAGCCCGCAGTTCTGCGGGCTGTTTTCGTATGGCGGTATGCCTATCTGTCCGTTATCAGTCGGTCAGCTGGCCGGTCTGATAATCACGAATTGCTTGCTCGATCTCGTCCATGGTATTCATGACAAACGGGCCGTAATGTGCCACTGGCTCATGAATCGGAGTGCCCGAAAGCAAGAGCAGCCCGGTCTCTTCTGTCGCCGTGATTGCCAGGCCTTCCCCGGCAGTTAACATCACCAGTTCTCCGGCTTTGGCATGGCGCCCCTCAATACTGACTCCACCCTGGTAAATATACAGCATGGCCTGGAAATCCGGGTTCAGACAACTGTTCAACTGCTCACCGGCAGCGGCACGCCAGTCTGCAATCGTGGTGGGGACACCTGTATCTTGCAGCGGGCCGGTCAGGGTGTCGCCGTCAATGGTGAGATCGCCTGCAATCACGCGAATTAAGTTCTTCTCACTGAGCTGTTTCTCTGTAATCACGTCAGACTGAAAATCATGGTACTGAGCCGGCAACATTTTCTTGCTGGCAGGCAGATTGATCCAGATCTGAAAACCATGCAATTGCCCGTCGGACATGATGGGCATCTCACTGTGAATCACTCCTTTACCTGCTGACATCCACTGCGCGCCACCGTCTTTCAGTTCGCCTTTGTTGCCCATGTGGTCCTGATGCTGAAAGTGACCACGTAACATATAAGTCAGTGTTTCAATGCCTCGGTGCGGATGGGGTGGAAACCCGCCAATATAGTCAGCGGCCTGATCAGACTTGAGTTCATCAACCATCAGAAAAGGTGAGAATGCCGCATTGTCGAAACCATGCACGCGTTGAATTTTGACACCATCACCATCAGAAGATGGGTGAGAGCGCAGGATTTGTTGAATTTGTCTGATTGCCATGATTGCCTCCGAATATCAGCTTCCGGCGTATTTTGAAAAAGTGTACGCCGGGCAGAGGCAAGAGAACAGTTCAGGCTGACGAACAGCTTATTAGAAAAATTTGAATGAGTTGATGTTTGGGGGTTAGTTGTGGAGGCGGCTTTGAATGCGCTGCCAGGCTTCACAGGCCAGCCGGAACTTGTCTGTATCGCCCTCTGGACGGTCTGGGTGCCAGCGAAGCGCCAATCTTCGCCATTGTTTGCGTATTTGTGCCGGGCTGGCGTCTGCGGGAAGTTCAAGCACGGCCAGATCCTGTTGCCAAGAGGCGTTTGTCGTGACACTCAGGTTGCCAATGTGTTGCTGATACTTTTGCCAGAACGTCGATAGCAGGTCACGGATGGCGTGGGTATCAGAGTTATAATTCTGCCAGTCCAGATAATACTCCCTGAGCGGGTCTTGCTCGTCGACTTGCTGATCACCCGGATTGTGCATCAGTTTGATATCCATTGCCTGCGCCTGCAGCCACTGGCCGGGCAACAACATTTGCTGCAGCTGATATAACGCATTCATCAGCAGAAAATTTCGCTTGAAAAGATCCTGCTCAGCAACCTCATCTAAGGTGTTCAGTAATCCTTGCTGCTTCAGCGATTCCGCCAGGGTGTGCACCATCCATCCATCGGGGTGTTTTTCCAGCAGGCCGAGAATGGGCCAGATAAGTGGATTTTCAGGTTGCTCGTCAGATGGGCGTTCGGGCAGGGTCATGCAGTTTTTCCGTCAGTGGTGAAAAAAGTGTTGCTTGAGAATCGTCAGTAACGATTGCAGTGGCACTCTAACAAACTCAGCGGTGAGACAAAAAGAAATCAAGGGATAGAAAGCAGATAGGGGAATCGGTATCACAGCTTGCGTATTTTCAAGTGATTGCATGAAAAATCCGGGATAAGAGCCTGATGCTGTTATCCCGGAATGATTATCTGATGTCGCAGCAATGCGTGATATTACTCAATCGTCACGCCGTAATATTTCTGAATACACTTGGCATAATCGCCTTTTTTCAGCGTAGTGTGCGCGGTTTGATAGCCGGATTCAATCCGGCAGGCAAAGCTGCTGCCACCCGGGTTATCCGGGTAATAACCCCAGTCATTTTCCCAGTACAGGCCAAATGTGCTCTCAGCGGTTTTCTTGAACGCTTTCATACCGGCACAACCCAGTTGTTCGTCAGCGGGAATATCAACACCCAGAGCGGCCGCGTGGCCCCGGTAGTATTGAATACGGTTGACTGACTGAGGTTTCTCGGTCTCTAGCGTACATTCAATACCGCCATTGATGATCATGGTGGTGACACCAAAACCGGGTACGCGCTTCTCAGCAATATCAGTTGCTGTTGGCTGCCATGTCCCGTCAATCACATGCAGCATGGAAGGTTTCGGTGGCTGGGGATACACAAAGAAGAACACCGCAGATGCCAGGTTCAGCCAGCTGTCAGCCACACGGTCCGGATCCTGCAGCAACACGTTCACGTCGTTAAAGATAAAATCAGAAAATGGTCCGTAGTTATAGTGGTATGACAGCTGTTTCGCGCCGCGCCCGAAATACTTCACATAACTGCCGTCAGGGTTGGTGCCGCATGGCCACTGTTCAGTCTGCCAGTTACTGGCGGCACATTCACTGTTGTAACCACAGGAAGAGGCCTCTTCCGAACACCCGGCTTCGCGAACAAAGAATAGGCCCTGTCGCCATTCTTCGTAAGGCGAGTGAGGGTTATGGGCGCCGGTTTCCTGAGTGAAATGCGCAAACATGACGGCCAGAGATTTGGCGCAGATGGCATCAGATTGCGCAGCGCGTTCATCGGTATAAGTGGCGCAGAATCCTTTGAATTTCGCGACGGCTTTCAGGAAGTTATTGTAGGTATAGGCGGCGTTACGCTCCGGGAACAGCGTCTCCCATTTTTGCTCACTGATTAAGGCTTCAACCCGCTTGACGTTATCCGGGTTGGTGGACAAACCTGGCACAACGGCCTCGACAATGGCGTTGTCGCGTGTGCTGATAGAAGCCAGTACTTCTGTGAATTCAGGTGAGCTGGTCAGCTCGGCTTCCCGGGCATCCAGATAGGATTTGCTCATGATATAGCTGCCGTCCGGGTTCTGCCCAATGATGCCGTTGGTGGGGGTAGGGTCAGGTGTCGGATCCGGATCGGGACCGGGGCCTGGATCAGGGGTGTTGTCTGCACTGACCCATTCCCAGACGCCTGTGCCGGGTGTGGCGTCTGGTGCTTCACCCTGTGTCCACCATTTGGCTTTATAAATCTGGCTGTTGTAAGAAACATGGTCACCACCGACATACACAGCAGTGCTTTGATAGGCCGGGTAGGTTGTTGTGGTTGCTGAGGTCGCGTTCAGTGGATTGACCTGTTGCCAGGCATCGCCCAGAGACGTATCGGGTGCCTCGTTTTCTGTGGTGCGCAAAGCCTGATAGGTATTTCCCAGATAAATGACTTGTTCGCCGGTGCTGTAGACACCATCGGGGTTGTAATTTGCCGTAGCCATCACACTGGCAGAGAGCAAAGCACTGCTGATCAGGACGGTTTTCAGTGTCCTTTGCAGTAAGTGACTGTGATTCATGGTTGGTTCCTTAAGTGCAGTAAAAACCGGCCTGTTAGCCGAAAAAATGTACTGCAAAATAAGGTATCGCTTATGGCGGTTTTGTCGTGAGGTGAAATGACAAATTGTGATAGCAAGCAACAGGAATCAGTGAAGGAGTCAGCGACTTGCTGAGAAGTTGTGATAACGCCCTGCAACTTAATTGGAGTGGTGTAAAAAGTGTGGCTATTGATACTGTGAATGATCAGGAAGGCATCCTTTGCCTTCCTGAAACCAATGGATACTGGGTGAATCAGTCGCGGAAATTTTCAAACTGGAACGGCTTATCCAGTTCTTCAGAGCCTCGAACCAGCGCCATTGCTGCTTGCAGATCATCGCGTTTTTTTCCGGTGACCCGGACTTTATCGCCCTGAATCGATGCTTGTACTTTGATCTTGGAATCTTTCAGCATCTTCACGATCTGCTTAGCCACTGGGGTATCAATCCCTTGCTTAAACATGGCTTCCTGCGAATAGGTTTTCCCTGTGTGCACGATGTTTTTGGTTTCCATCGCGCGGGCATCGACGCCGCGTTTGGCTAAGTTCCCACGAAGGATATCGCGCATTTGCAGCAGCTGGAATTCTGCTTCAGCAGACATTTTCACGATTTCTTTATCCAGAGAAAAAGTTGCTTCTACATTGCGGAAATCAAAGCGGGTATCCAGCTCGCGGTTACTGTTATCTACCGCGTTTTTCAATTCAACGGTATCGACTTCAGAAATAATATCAAAAGAAGGCATGGTGTATTCCTGCTCATCATTGTTAATGGGCGCTTTTATATCATAAAACGCCGGATTATTGTAACTCGTGGCTTGAAGGCCTGGCTTATTGTTTTTGGACTGCCGCAGCGAGCATGGCCAGCATTTCTTCAGTATCTTCCCAGCTGATACAAGGATCTGTGATGGATTGCCCATAGGTCAGGCCTTTTTCCTGACCGCTTTCCAGTGACTGATTCCCTTCGACAATAAAGCTTTCTGCCATAATGCCGGCAATGTAGCGGCTGCCATCTGTCAGTTGTTTGCAGATGTCGGCAGCCACATCAAGCTGGCGTTTATGCTGCTTCTGACAGTTTCCATGGCTGAAATCGACCACCAGCTTAGTCGGCAGCGCGAATTCTTCCAGCGCATCGCAGGCTGCCTGAATATCTTCTGCGTGATAATTTGGCATTTTTCCGCCACGCAAAATAATGTGACCATGCGGATTACCAGCCGTTTTGTAGATCGTCATCTCGCCATTTTTTGCCGGGGAGCAAAAAACGTGCGGTGCGCGGGTGGCACGAATCGCATCGATTGCAATTTTCACATTACCATCGGTGCCGTTTTTAAATCCTACCGGGCAGGAAAGCGCAGAGGCCATTTCACGGTGTATCTGAGATTCTGTGGTCCGTGCGCCAATCGCTCCCCAACTGATTAAATCCGCAATGTACTGACCTGTGATCATATCCAGGAATTCGGTCGCTGTTGGTATACCCAACTGGTTAATGTCGAGCAGCAGTTTTCTGGCTTTGTACAAGCCTGCAACGAGATCCAGACTACCATCAAGATGAGGATCGGAAACCAGGCCTTTCCAGCCGACAACAGTACGCGGTTTTTCGAAATAGGTGCGCATGACAATGCACAGTTTTTCCTGGTATTTGTCTTTCAGTGTCAGCAGGCGACGCGCATAGTCCAGGGCAGCTTCTGTATCATGGACTGAACATGGACCCACGATAACCAGAAGGCGGTTATCTTTGCCGGTCAGAATGTTTTCGATCTCACGGCGGGAATGAGCGATATGTTCGGCGATGGGATCGGTCATCGGATGGGCGGCTTCTACCTCGTCTGGAGAAGGCATACGTCCGAGACTGATGGTACGAAGTTCATCGGTTTTTTGGGGCATTTGGGCGCCTGCTTTTCAGGTGTAACATTGATGACGGATAAAGATAGCCTAAAAGGGCACAGGAATAAACCAAACGATGAATATCCATTGCCTTTATGGCCTGTTTTTAAAGGGATCTGAAGAAAAACGGAATAATGGTTGCACCGGATAAAAGTGAATTGTTATGTTTCCTGTAAGCATAATCATGTTGCTCGCAGTCCAGGTCATTCAGATGTGAGGGACTTGGGTGAAAGAACGCATAATAAACAGCAGTGTAAGGGAGATGGCTATGATGTCCGCAGAGGAGTGGGCGACCCATGTTGTCGCGGGTAAAGCAGTTGCATTAACGCGCTCGCATTTGGTGTCAAGGTCAACGGGTGAAGTCAGCAATACAGTCTTGGTGGGCTTAGATGCGTTAATCGCTGAAACAGGAATTCTTCTCAGTGCCGTGTGTCAGCCGGATGCGCTCAGTGATGATGAGAAATCTGCGCTGTCAGAGATAACAGGCGGCAAAGAGACTGAGAGCTTTCTGGTGGATCGGCTGGTGAGTGATTTGTCTGAATTTGCTCAGAAACGTATTGCGGCAGGACAGACCAAACCGGTACTGAAGCTGAGACTCAGCGGTGCGGAAATTGCCGGAGAAAGTACCCAGATTGGCGGTCATTTAATGCCGAAAGAAGAAAACCCCGTGATGGGGCTGCGCGGTGTGGCTCGCTATCTGCACCCGCAGTGGGCCAGGATGTTTACATTGCAGTGTAAAATTATCAAACAGCTGCGCCTTGTGACCGGTGATCTGCCAATCGCCATCGTGATTCCATTTGTCCGGACCTACAGTGATGCGGCATCCGTTCATGATTTGCTGGCAGAACAAGGTTTGTTTCGCGGAAAGTCAGGTTTGCAGGTGCATCTGATGTGTGATTTACCGGCCAATGCTGTGATGGCGGATAAATTTCTGCATTACTTTGATGGTGTGGTGATCGATCTGGATCATCTGGCACAACTGACGCTGGCGATCGATCCGGCCAATAAAACACTGGATTATGACGAGCCTTATGATAATGAGGCAGTGTTATCTCTGGCGGCACAGACGCTGAAAAAGAGCAGGGAAGTGAATAAGCCCTGTGAATTTCTGTCACGCTCTGCAACGGTTCCGCCAAAGCTTCAGCGCTGGCTATCGGAGCACTCGGTGTCGAGCCTTATCTGCAGCCCGAAATAACCACGAAGAGCCTGAGTATTCAGGCTCTTTTTTACTTGCCGCTCATTGCTACCGTGCCGGAGAAGCGTGCTCGCTAAGACGAGCAACTGATTTCCAGTGCTTTTCCCCATTGTGGTGGTTTCACCGCCAGATGCTCATCGTCAGGATGCTCATCATAAGGGTTGGCCAGCACGGTCAGCAGGGTTTCAACCATGGCATAATCGCCCCTTTCCGCCTGCTCAATGGCTTGCTGGGCTAAATAGTTCCGCAGGATGTATTTGGGATTATGCAGCCGCATTAATGCGAGTCGTTCCGCATCATTGCTTTGCTCAAGTGTCAGTCGCTTCGCGTAACTGTTCAGCCAGGCTTGCAGGGGCGCAGGATCGTTCACCAGCTCTGAAAACAGGTGACTGCTGTCTGTCAGTTTATCGGCAGGAATACCCGTCAGTGTTCTGAAGAACAGGGTGTAATCTATCGCCTGATTGGCGAGCAGCTCAAACATCTCACTGAACAGGGCACTGTCTTCTTCACGGCGCTCTACTATCCCCAGCTTATTGCGCATCCGGATACTGTATTCCTGTTGAAGACGGGACTGATAGCTGTGTAAGGCGGCATCAATCTCTTCTTTGTCGAGTAATGGGGTCAAGGCGTAGCCAAGCGCAGACAGATTCCAGAGCGCAATGGACGGTTGCTGGTTGAACGCGTAGCGGCCTGAATAGTCTGAATGATTACAGATAAAGCCGGGCTGATAATCGTCCAGGAACCCGTAAGGGCCATAGTCAAATGTCAGACCGAGCACGGACATATTGTCGGTATTCATCACGCCATGCGCAAAGCCAACGGCTTGCCAGTCGGCAATCAAGGTGGCTGTGAGATCAACAATGCGCTGGAACATAGCCGCATACGGTGTGGCATGAGAAAGCAGATCGGAAAAATGATGCTTGATCAGATAATCCGCCAGCAGTTTCAGTTCTGCGTGCTGCTGGGTATAAAACAAGTATTCAAAGTGCCCGAACCGCAGGTGGCTTTCGGCGACCCGGATCAGTGTGGCACCCGGTTCCACTTTTTCCCGGTAAACGGGGGTGTCGCTGGTGAACACGGCCAGGGCATGCGTGGTGCGGATACCCAAACCCTTCATGGCTGCACTGGCCAGATATTCACGAATACTGGAGCGTAACACCGCACGGCCGTCGCCCATGCGGGAATAAGGCGTCTGCCCGGAGCCTTTCAGGTGGATGTCCCATTTTTTGCCTTGTGAGGTGATCACTTCCCCCATCAACAGGCCGCGCCCGTCCCCTAAGTCTGGATTGTACTGACCAAACTGATGGCCTGTGTATTTCATGGCCAGCGGATCAAAGCCCTGCAGCGATTCGTTGCCGGTGAACAGTTCGGCAAAAAAAGAGGTTTGTGCTTCAGCAGGATCCAGCTCCAGCATGTCACAGACGGCAGGATTGACACTGACCAGGCAGGGATTATCCAGAGGCTGGGGGATTACCCGAGTCCCGAATACACTGGGTAATTCACTGTAAGTATTATTGAAAATTAATTCGGTCAGTTTGCGCATCATGGCCGCCAGCAAGATAAAAGAGGAGGTAGCGTACCAAGTTACAGCGGGTAAACAAGGCATAAAATGTAGGGTTAATGGTATCGGAAAGCAGGCCTCCTCATCACATAATGATAGAAGAGGCCAACTCAGGTGTCAGTAAGTCAGGGGAAATCAATCAATCGCCTCAATATCGACGATCTTTGAGCGGTTCATGATGATCTTCCAGCGTTGTATTCTGGGTTCCTGATCTTCGTCGCTCTCCCGGGTGATCAGGTTGATGAGATGTCGCTTCTCAACTGACTCTCGCGCCACCTGTCCGTCACGCATGACATAAATCTTCTGGGAGCCTTTTTCCATCAGTGTGGACAGAAACCGCAGATCAAACAGAATCGACTCTTTGGTTTGCTCATACCCGGTCAGAAACTTGGTCGTCGACATTCGGGTGGTACTTTTGTAATGCAAAATAGCTTCTTCTTTCGCCGACACCTTGTGTTTGCGTGCCTTCTTGATGTCGTCATCCAGGGTGTCGTAGCGCATGTACTCCAGCCATTCCAGCTGGCGGCCAATCAGTTTATTGCTGTCGCTGTCAAAGAATTGTTTACGCCACTTGGGCTTGCCTTTTCGGACCCAGCGCCACAGCGCGTGTTTAAGGTCGTCTTTAAACACCTCGCGGGCGGCATAAATCACCGACAGTACCAGGATAAACGACGCGGTAATGTCACCCAGCACACCGCGGGCCTCAATCAACATGATGGTGACAAAGATCATCACAAAACCGGCCGCAAATCCCGTGACGACTTTTTTGGTGGTATTGCCTAATACAGTCGTACTCTCTTTCATGGTGACCGGGTATTCGATCAGGCGTCGCAGCAGCCGCATTTTGTTCGACATGCGTGTTGGATCTGCCGTTGCACGCTCAGAGTTATAGTGATTGGATAAACGGTGATCAGACTCGGCCTGACAGAAATCCAGATACAGTGTTTTAATTTCGCTGTAGTTTTCCGCTCTTGGCAGGTGAGCGACTAACGACAGGAAACGCTGTTCCGTAAACCAGGATAAATAGTTATCTATGTTCTGGTAATACTTGAGCAGTTCTTCATCACTGGGCACATTCCGGCGTAACCGCTTGAGGATACCTGAAGAGACGCTGGCGACTTCTTCCAGCTCTTCTGTGGTTCGCTCCACTTTGTCATCGAGCAACTGGTGGATGGTTTCTTCTAACGCGACAGCGTACTGATAGGCAAACAGGCTCAGGCTTAAGCGATATTGGCCGGATGGCAGGTTGCCACGGCTGGCGAGTCTGCTGTGGACCAGTGGAAGGTGATGCACATCACTGAAGTAAGTCCGCTTACCGTGAATCACATTATGGTAGAACTCGTCTTCAGACATGATATTGGCGTTCAGGCCAAGCTCACCGGGAATGAAAAGAAATACATCAAGCTGACGATTTTTGGCCTCATGAATGACATGGGACATTTTCAGGTTATGGCCATCTTTCTTTTCAACGGTGATCACTTGGAATCGATTCCTCTCTGAAGGTTCTGTGATATGGATTTTCTGGTTTCAGGTACTGTTAGAATTTTAGTGTAAACTCGTGTGAAATAGCACTATCAGACAACGAGTTATGGCTCGACAGCAGAAATTTTGGTCAGATACGCCTATTTTGGTCAGGCAGCCT
The DNA here is from genome assembly GCF_021432065.1 of Photobacterium sp. TLY01. Classification (NCBI taxonomy): domain Bacteria; kingdom Pseudomonadati; phylum Pseudomonadota; class Gammaproteobacteria; order Vibrionales; family Vibrionaceae; genus Photobacterium; species Photobacterium sp. TLY01. The sequence goes on along the minus strand of NZ_CP090364.1, from coordinate 1,692,420 downwards.
GAATCAACATCACGTATAATGCGCGTTTCAAAATAGCTTGCTTTCTCCCGTACAGCGTTAGTTTCGTGTCAGAAACCCTGCTGACCGGAGATTGAGGCGGATATCCGCTGGAATAGTTTACCCTGAGAGTGACATATTTATGATTAAAGTTGGTCAGTACAACACGTTGGAAGTCGTAAAAATTGTAGATTTTGGCGTGTTTCTGGATGGTGGCGAGGATTTTGGCAATATTTTGCTGCCGAAATCGTCTGTGCCTGAAGGCACATCTCTGGGGGATCATCTGGAGGTGTTCGTCTATTTTGATTCTGAAGATGACATTATTGCAACGACGAAACAACCCCTGGCACAAGTTGGCGATTTCGCCTTGTTGAAGATCGTTGGCATTTCTGGGGTCGGCGCTTTTGTTGACTGGGGATTGGATAAAGATCTGCTGGTGCCCTTCAGTGAGCAGCGCCGTCGACTGGAAGTCGGCCAGAATATTCTGGTGCGTATCTATACCGATAAAGCGTCCGGCCGCATCGTCGGCTCGACCAAACTGAATCGTTTTCTGGATAAAACACCGGCACCTTATCAGGTTGGTGATGAAGTGAAAGTCTTGATCGCAGAAACAACTGAGCTGGGCTACAAAGCGGTGATTGAAGATTTACACTGGGGGCTTTTCTTCAAGACAGAAGCCTTTGGCAAGCTGTTTGTTGGTAAGAAACTGAAGGCCTATATCAAAGAGATCCGTCCGGATGGCAAGATCAATTTGTCATTACAAAAAGCCGGCAAAGCGAAAGTGGACGATCTGGCGGATAAAATTCTGACAGCGCTGGAGCGGCAGGGGGGATTTTTGCCTTTGAGCGATAAGTCAGCACCTGATGATATCTTCAAAGCATTCAGAACCAGCAAGGCAACGTTCAAGAAAACCATTGGCAGCTTATACAAGAAAGGCCTGATCATCATCGAAAAAGACGGCATCCGTCTCAACGACAATTGAAAGTGCTGCAACTCTGACCTAAGCCGGTGAAACTCACCGGCTTTTTTGTGACCGCTGTAATTCTCTCTTGCTCAATATGCGCGTATGTTTATATCCATGAATGGTGATTACGTTGTGCCATTTATCGTCATTGATTGTGAGTAAAAAATTGTTAGGTCCCATCCAAGGCTTATCCAACCCTGACAACACACTACAATTGACAAGGAATAAACATGCAAGGAATGAAAGTGAAAGCGTTGGCAGCAGGTATTTCCCTGCTGATCTCTGGCGTGGCTTACGCCGCTGATGTGCCTGCAGGCGTGACGCTGGCAGAGAAACAGGAAATTGTCTGGAGTCTGGGCGGTGAGGTACCTACCTTAGATCCCACCATGATCACAGATGACTCAAGCAGCAAAGTGATCAGCGATTTATTCGATGGTTTAGTGTCTGAAGATCAGGAAGGGAATATTATTCCTGCTCTGGCGACACACTGGGATATCTCAGCTGATGGCAAAACCGTGACCTTCCATCTGCGTGACGGCCTTCGGTGGTCGAACGGTGAGCCATTAACCGCACACGATGTGGAATACAGCTTCAAGCGCAATGCCGATCCGGCCTCTGCGGCGCCTTATTCCTGGTATCTGGGGACAGCGAATATTTTGAATGCTGTAGACATCACTGATGGTAAAAAAGACAAAGAGACTCTGGGTGTCAAGGCGCTGGACGACAAAACCGTTCAGTTTAGCCTGACTCAGCTGACTCCTTACTTTGTCAAAATGCTCTCCCATCCATCAACGTTCCCTGTTTACCGTAAAGCGATTGAAAAGTATGGCGATAGCTGGACCAGCCCGGATCATATTGTCAGCTCAGGTGCTTACACGCTGACCAACTGGGTGGTGAACGAGCGGATTGATCTGGTGCGTAACCCGGCATACTGGAATGATGCAAAAACCGTGATCAATAAAGCGGCCTACCTGGCGATTGAAAACCAGACGGCAGAGTATAACCGTTACCGTACCGGTGAAATTGACATCACGGCGACATTTCCGCTCGAACAATATCAGCAAATCAAGCAAGAGCGTCCTGATGAGTTGCTGACCATGCCTTCGCTGGCAACCTATTACTATCTGTTCAATTTAGATAAGAAGCCCTTCGATGATGTGCGCGTTCGCAAAGCACTGGCTTACGCAATTGACCGCGACGTGGTGACTCAGCGTATTCTGGGGCAGGGGCAGATTCCTGCCTACGGTGTGACACCGCCTGCTGTGGCGGGTTTTGATGCGCCGGAATTGCCCTGGGCGTCTCTGTCTCAGAAGGAACGTAACCAAAAAGCGCGGGAACTGTTGAAAGAAGCGGGCTATTCGAAAGACAATCCGCTGAAATTTGAGCTGGTCTATAACACCAATGAAGCGCACAAAAAGCTGGCGCTGGCAATGTTGTCGATGTGGAAACAGAGCCTGCCGGTCGAAGTGGATCTGGCCAATCAGGAATGGAAAACATTCCTGCAGAAACTGGCTCAGAAAGACTTCAGTCTGGCGCGTTATGCCTGGGTCGGTGACTACAACGAAGCATCAACCTTTTTGTCGTACTTTGAAAGCAAGGGCATGAACTATTCGCGCTGGGCAAACAAAGCCTACGACAAAGCCATGGCAGATGCTTTAGCGGCGAAATCGGATAAAGAGCGTAATCACTTCTATCAGCAAGCGGAACGTATTTTTGCCGAAGATATGCCGGCTATCCCTGTGTATTTCTATACCAAGACCGTCATCAAGTCGCCAAAAGTTGGCGGGTATTCGACGACCAATGCATCGTCAAACCGTTACACCCGTGATCTGTACATCATGAAGTGATGTGACGAAACATGCTGTACTATTGAACAAAGAGCCTGATGTCAGTCAGGCTCTTTTTTACTCGTGTTATTGATCACTTCCGCAAACCGGGCAGTTTGCCTGTTTCATCAGCTTCATTTCCCGCCAGTGCATGGTCATGGCGTCCAGCAACAGGATTTTGCCTGCCAGGGGGTTGCCCATCGCAGCAACCACTTTAATGGCTTCCATCGCCTGAACCGCTCCAATAATCCCAACCAGAGGTGACATAACGCCGGCTTCAACACAGCTCAGGTTTTGTTCGCCGAACAGGCTGCTCAGACAGGCATAGCAAGGTTGCTCGTCCTGATAGGTGAAAACGCTGACCTGGCCTTCCATGCGAATTGCAGCGCCGGAAACCAGCGGGGTTTTCGTCTGGAAACACAAACGGTTCAGCTGGTTTCGCGTCGGCAGGTTATCGCTGCAGTCGACAACCAGCGTATGCTGTTTGATCAAATCGAGCAGTGCGGTATCATCCAGACGCTCGCCAATGGCGTTAACAGTGCAGTGCGGATTCAGCCGCTCAAGTGCCTGTCTGGCGGAGTCGACTTTCAGCATGCCCACGGTCGCATCGTGATGGAGCACTTGGCGTTGCAGATTGGAGAGCTCGACCTTATCGTCATCAATCAGGGTCAGCACGCCGGCGCCGGCCGCAGCCAGGTACTGGCTCGCAGCGCAACCTAACCCTCCGGCACCCAGGATCAGGATGTGCGCCGCTTTTAAGGCTTCCTGGCCCTCAAAGTCGAACTGACGCAAAATGATCTGCCGGTTGTAACGCAGCATCTCTTGATCAGATAACTCTTCCATGACTGACTCCTGCGTTATCGTCATTTAATACATACTGGCATTAAAGGGTTCAATCGTGACGGTTTCACCCGGCTGCACTTTATCCCGCTCTTGTTCCAGAATGACCAGGCAGTTGGCCTGATGCATGGAGCTGAATGCGCCTGACCCCTGATTACCTGTAGTGGCAACTTCAATCTGTCCTTTGCTGTTCACCTGATAAATACCGCGCTGGAAGTCAGTGCGTCCAGGGCGCTTTTTAAATACGGTGCTGGCAATGGCCGGTAAGCGCTGGGGAGCCTGATACTGACTCTGGCCCGCTAACTGTGCAAGCACAGGCTGAACAATCTGATACAGGGTGAGCATGGCTGAAACCGGGTTGCCCGGCAGGCCGCAAAACCAGCACTCGTTGACCTTGCCGAAGGCAAAAGGTTTACCCGGTTTCATGGCAATCTTCCAGAAACCAACTTCGCCTTGCTGGGTCAGGATATCTTTTGTGTAATCGGCTTCCCCGACACTGACACCACCTGACGTGATCAACATATCAGCTGTGCTGGTGGCTTTTGCAAATGCCGCATCCAGCTGAGCAGGATCGTCAGGGATAATACCCAGATCCAGTACCTCGCAGCCGAACTTGTCTAGCAGCGCCCGAATCCCGTAGCGGTTACTGTCGTAAATCTGACCAGCGGCCAGCGGCTCGCCGAGCGGGCGCAGCTCATCTCCGGTCGAGAAAAAAGCGACTTTGGGGCGCTCGAAAACAGGTAAGCGGGCAATGCCCAGTGAAGCGATCAGCGGGAGCTCTCGTGCTGACAGCCTGTGACCTTTGGCAACGACAACCTCGCCGAGTTTGATGTCATCGCCAATCGGGCGGACATTATCTCCGGCTTTGGGTTTCACCAGAAAGCGGATTTGGTCACCGATAGCTTCAATCTCTTCCTGCATGATCACGGTATCCGTTCCAGCAGGAAGCTCAGCGCCGGTCATAATACGAATGCACTGGCCTGATTGGCATGTACCGTCGAAAGGAGTACCGGCAAACGACTGACCCGCCAAAGTCAGGGTGTCTGTTTTGTCTAAATCAGCACGCTGAAGGGCGTAGCCATCCATGGCGGAATTGGCAAAGGGCGGGACGTTAATCGGTGAGATGACATCCTCTGCCAGCACCAGCCCGAGTGTTTCTGCCAAAGGTAATCTATTGGTTTTGCTGATGGGTTTGACCACTGACAGCATTTTCTCGATAGCAGTGTCTACTGGCATCAAGCCCGGCGCATCACACGAGTCCATTTGTTAATCCTTCATTCGTTATGCTTAATTGCTGACTATTATGACAAAAAAAACGCGTCGGAACTAATTCCCCCAGCAAATACGAGGTGTAATTGTTGCCAAATGGGGGTATCCTTCGGGCTTAGTTTTACTGGCAAGGCAGTGTTGTTCGATCATCAGCCTCAGTCAGTCGGAGGAGAAAATGACAACATTAAGCGAATCAGCATTGAAAGTCCGCCAGGCGTTAGAAGATCGCGGACTGGAAACCCCGATGACAACCGAATTGGTTGGCAATGCCGAGAAGAAAGAACGTATTGAATTCCACATGCGTGAAATTCTGGGATTATTATCTCTGGATCTCACCGATGATAGCTTGATGGATACTCCAAAACGTATCGCTAAGATGTATGTAGATGAAATTTTCTCTGGTCTCGATTACGCCAATTTTCCGAAAATCACTGTCATTGATAACAAAATGAACTGTGACGAAATGGTGCGGGTAAAAGACATCACTCTTACCAGCACTTGTGAACATCACCTTGTGACTATTGATGGTAAAGCTACGGTAGCTTATATTCCGCGCGGTAAAATCATCGGTCTGTCCAAGATCAACCGTATTGTACGTTTCTTTGCTCAGCGTCCGCAGGTGCAGGAACGTATGACGCAACAAATTTTAGTGGCGCTACAAACCTTGTTGGAAAGTGATGATGTCGCGGTGAGAATTGATGCGACGCACTACTGCGTGAAAGCTCGCGGTGTGATGGATCAAACCAGTGAGACGACAACGACCGCACTCGGCGGCATTTTTAAACGCATACCTGCGACCCGGGCAGAGTTTCTTCACGGACTGCGTTAACCGCTTTTCGTTACCCAGCCTGTTGTCATAAAAAAGCCAATACAGCTAACTGTCTGTATTGGCTTTTTTTATGGCGGCTATTCCATATATGCAAGACAAAATTACGTAATTAATATTAAAAATAGTGAATATAGCGTCAATCATTACTGCACAGATACTTTAATGTTTATCTAACCTTAATATTAGCGATTATTAAATATTGAACACTTTACGGCTGGTGGCTTGGATAAACTTAGGCTAAGAAAAGCCGGATAAAAGTGAGTTAACCACGACTGACTTTTAGTGCGCATAATGAAGAACGTAAAGTGGGGTGTCAGGCTATGCTCAACGTCAAAAGCGGCAAAGTGACACGACAGGCAATGGATGTTGCGGTCTTTGGTTTAGTGAAAGGAACAGCCGCACTGTTTGCGGCAGTCTTGATGTCCGCACAGTCGCTGGCGGCAGAAGAGGGCGTGATCAGGCTGGTTCCAGCTCAGAGTTCGATTGTGTCTGCTACGCTGACTGTCCCACAACTCGGCAGGCATGGGCTGGAATCTGTTTCCATTCTGAGTTCTCGCCAGCTTTGTCCGAGCCAGACTGACCAGTTGTGTTTTCCAACGGCGTTGCAAAACCTCTACGCCAGTCATGATTTTATGCCCCTTTGGCGTGATCCCGCGCTGTTAGATGAACTACTGCTGCAGATAACAGCACTGGCTGAAACCCGCAGGGTGCCGGGGTTACTGCAGCGAGTTCAGGAGCTGCAACAACTATCGCAGCGTAATGATCAACGCGGTCTGGATCTTCTGGCGACAGATACCCTTTTGGTCTATCAGTCCACTGTCAATCAGATGCTCAATGATCCGAGTTCGCTTTATCGGCCTGCCAGTTTTACTCTGGATGCACAACATCTTGCTTCAGCTCCTGTGCTCACTGTGCCGCTGACGATAACTTCCCTGCAACGACTGCGTCCGACAGATAAGCACTTTGACGCACTGGTTGCTGAAATGCATATGCTTGAACAGGCCCAGCCGCATGGTGTGTATCTGTCGGGGCGTCCGGCCATTAAATTTGGCGCTGAGATACCTAACGGTGACAAGCTTGCGCGTATGCTCAATACCTATGGTGATTTGTCTGATCAGAATTATGCCAATGTCATGAAGACGGATCAGGCAACAGGTGAGTCTGTCGCAAAACGATTCACCAATACCGGTGTACTTCATCAGGCCATCCGCCAGTTCCAGCAGCGACATGGCCTGACAGATGATGGCGTCATTGGTCCTGAAACCGCGCAGAATATGGCGCGTTCTTACGAACAGGTTGCTCAGCTTCTGGCACTGAATCTTCAGCGCAACCGTGTCCTGCAGAGGCATGGGCAGGGTGAGGTGCTTCAGGTGAATATTCCGGAATTCATGCTGCGAATTATGGATGATGAAAATGTGGTATTTGAATCCAAAGTGATTGTGGGCAGAAGCAGCCGGCCAACCTATTTATTCTCTTCTGCGATTAATCATATGGTGGTCAATCCAACCTGGAATGTCCCTGAAACCATCAAGGAAGAAGATGTTATCCCCAGTATGAGGCGATCGCCGGATTATCTGGCACGGCATAACATGCGGATGGTATCGAGATGGAGTGATGATCAGTCTATTGATCCTGCGCAGATTGACTGGAGTACGGTGTCAGCCAGCAATTTTCCTTACGAATTTCAGCAAAGGCCGGGCCCGGATAATGCGCTGGGTCAGGTGAAATTCATGATGCCCAATGATTTTTCAATTTATCTGCACGATACGCCGGCTAAGCGTCTGTTTAACAAAAGTAAAAGGAATTTCAGCTCGGGCTGCGTCAGGGTGGAGAAGGCGCACGATTTAGCCTATTACCTGCTGGAGCGGCAGCGGGCCGGGCAAAGTGCAACCTATGATAATTTATTGAGAAAACGTAACCCGGCGACAATCAATCTGCGCAAAACACTGGCAGTGGATTTTATTTACCGGACCGCCTGGCTTGATGAACAAGGTAAATTGCAGGTCCGTGATGATATTTATGGCTACGATGATGATTCCACCGTCCCGCAAGAACATGACTACATTGCCATGATGAACTATCGATGAGCCCCCTGCGCTTGTCGGCTATATGCTTTAGCAATCTCATTGCGATTGACAGCCTTCAGATTTCCGCGTCTGCAGAAATCTGAAGGCTGTGTCACTTCTTCCTCTCTTCCAGCCTAAGATGAATTTTCTGTGTCACTGTGCTGCTGGCTATTGAGCCTGGGCAGGCAGCTTGCGTAGAGTATATGCAATTTTGGTCTATACCACTTGGTGGCGCAATGCAATCGACACAATACAGCTCATTTTGGTTTCAAGAAGCACTGAAAAGCGAACCTGATTTTCAACCCAGGAAGCTAGAGACAGACACAACAGCCGATGTCTGCATCGTAGGTGGCGGGTTCACCGGATTGTGGACGGCCATCCAGCTGAAAGTGAAACAGCCGTCTCTGGATATCCTGGTGATTGAAAAAGATCTCTGCGGCAGCGGGGCATCGGGTCGAAACGGCGGCTGCATGCTGACCTGGTCAACCAAGTATCTGAGCTTAAAAAAACTGTATGGTGAAGCAGAAGCCATTCGATTGGTGAAAGCCTCTGAAGCGGCTGTCTATGACATCGAGGCGTTTTGTAAAACGCATGGCATTGAGGCGCAGATCCGGTTAGATGGCACCTTGTATACTGCGTCAAACAAGGCGCAATTAGGGGCAATGGCGCCAGTTTTGGCGGCGCTGGACAAGCAGTCGATCAATGCCTGGCAGCCTTGGACGACGGAAAAGGTGAAATCAGAATCGGGATCAGATTTACATCTGGAGGGCCATTTTTCATCAGCCGCTGGGACGGTGCAACCAGGATTTCTGGTCAGAGGCCTCAAACGGGTTGCAGAGCAAATGGGAGTGAGCATTTTCGAACACACACCAATGACTGAACTCCATCGCCAGAATACGCCAATCCGAATCACGACGCCCTGCGCGAATATACAGGCCAATAAAGTAGTGCTGGCATTAAATGCCTGGACACCAGCTTTACTTCCCGAATTTAAAAACAGTGTGGTGTTGGTCTCGTCTGACATGTTGATCACTGAACCTGCCCCAGATCTTCTGAAAAACCTGGGTTTTCGTGACGGCAAGTCGGTGATTGATGGCCGGACCTTTGTTCATTATTACCGCACAACGCCCGATGGCCGATTGATGCTCGGCAAAGGTGGCAACTATTTTTCTTTTGGTAACAGAATGAGCGCCGTTTTTGATCAGCCAAGCCGTTATCAAACCATCCTTGATGCCGCTTTTCGGCGATTTTTTCCTGCGATGCACTCAGTTCCAGTGGCGACGACCTGGACTGGTGCGTCTGATCGCTCCGCCACAGGGATGCCTTTTTTTGGCCGTTTAACGGACACCCCTTCTGTTGTGTATGGCTTGGGGTATTCCGGTAATGGGGTAGTGCAGAGCTGGATCGGTGGACAAATCCTCTCTTCTCTGGTGCTCGAAGAAGACAATGACTGGACACGCTCTGGATTAGCGTCAGGACCTAAAGGCTCTTTTCCACCTGAGCCGATTCGCTGGCTGGGGGCCATTCTGGTCAGAAACGCGATACGACGAAAAGAAAGCGCGGAAGATGAGAACCGAACACCGAACTGGCTGGATAAACAACTCTCAAAATTGGCTAACTTCGCCGGTAAAGCTGATAAGGTCTAAAGAACGACATCATTTCAGAATGAAGCACTAAGCAGGTGAATAAGCCTGCTTTTTTTATTCACCCTGTTGCAAAAATGTGTCCACGGCATGGGTATTAACGTGGCTGGTTTTTGACCATTCGGTCAGCTCTAAATGTAATAATCATTAATACCCTCTTAATTTGGATTTAAATTCTATTAACTTTGATTTTAACGGTGCTTAAATCTTAATTTATTTTATTTGTTGGTTTTATAATCTTGCGCGTCAGTAAAAAGTAAATTTCCATTTTTGGTTGGATATTTTGTTGTCATATAAATCAATAACTTGCATTGTTCTGATTTTGTTCTGATTTTGTTAAGATTTGCAGTGATTAAGTTTGTAATTTATAAATTAAGCCGCATTTATGGATACATAACTACCTCAACGAAGAGAATAATTATGAGCAACAAAGGAAATGGGACCCTGATGGGACACCCTAAAGGCTTGTTCCTGCTGTTTGGTACCGAGCTTTGGGAGCGTTTTTCGTATTATGCAATGCGCGCCATTCTGGTGCTGTATCTTACCGATAAAACAGTGAGCGGTGGTCTTGGTTGGTCAACGGAAGACGCGCTCAGTCTCTATGGTATCTATACCGGTCTGGTTTATATCACGCCCTTGATCGGTGGTTGGGTCGCCGACAATTTCTTAGGACAGCGCCGCTCGATTATCATCGGTGGTGTTCTGATGGCTTTAGGTCAGTTCACGCTTGCACTGCCACATTCTCTGGTTGACCCGAATGCCACAACAGCCTTTTATCTCGGCCTGGCACTGTTGATTGTTGGTAATGGTCTGTTTAAGCCAAACATTTCAACCATGGTGGGTGATCTGTACGCCGAAGGCGATCACCGTCGTGACGGTGCCTTCACCATTTTCTACATGGGCATTAACCTCGGCGCGCTGCTGGCAGGTATTATCGCGGGTTCAGCGTCCACGGCTTATGGCTGGAAGGCCGGCTTCCTGGCTGCAGGTATTGGTATGTTATTCAGCCTTGTTATCCAGATGCTGTTTGCTGAAAAGCTGCTGGGCAATATTGGTAAAGTGCCTGCTGCCAAACGTGCGGCCGCTATGTCGGACAACGGAAAGAAACAGCCTCTGACGAAAAAGGAAATCGATCGCCTGAAAGTGGTGATGATCATGGGACTGTTCGTGGTTGTCTTCTGGGCTGGTTTCGAGCAGGCCGGCGGGCTGATGAGTATTTATACTCAGGAATATGCCGATCGTATGATTGGCAGCTTTGAAGTCCCTACAGCCTGGTTCCAGTCTTTAAACCCGTTCTTTATCATCACAATGGCACCGCTGCTGGCTGCACTGTGGGTGAAGATGGGCCCGAAAGAGCCAAGCTCTCCAATCAAGTTTGCCATTGCACTCTTCTTACTGGCGATGGGCTTTGTGTGCATGGTTGGTGCTGTGATGGAGCAGGGGGGCGATTTGACCGCCAAGACCTCGATGCTGTGGATTGTTGCGGCGTACTTCTTCCATACCATGGGTGAGCTGTGCCTGTCGCCAATTGGCTTGTCCATGATGACTAAGCTGGCACCGTTACGTCTGGCATCTCTGATGATGGGTGTATGGTTTGGTTTCAATGCAGTTGCTAACTATGTTGCCGGTATGATTGGTGCCCATGTAGGCGAAGCCGGTCCAATGGCTATTTTTGGTGGCATTGCGATCACTGCAGCTGTCTCGGGTCTGATTCTGGTGGTGTTCTCCAATCAGCTGATTCGCTGGATGCATGGTGCTGAAGGGAAAGCGGTTGCTGACACGACCGACGTGCCAGCCAACGCAAAACCGGCGCAGGCTTAATGTAAAGATCCAAAGTGAATAATATTGCGGGAGCCAAGCGGCTCCCGTTTTTTATATCTGAATTTCCCCGCTAATTTTCCTGATCTTGCGATTCACGTCACAAGCTGTGTATTCGATTACACGCACGTTGTCATTATGCGCAAGTGGACATATCACACCGAAAACTCATAACCTATGTGAATATTGTTTGATATTTGTTCAGTTTTTATTTTTGAGGGGCGCGCATGAGGAAGTCGCTTTTATCGGTTGCGGTGGCAGCAACCATTTTATCGGGGTGCGGGGGGTCGGACTCAGATAGGAATGATGACGATGGGAAGAATCTCGACGGCAAGGTTACTGTTCAAGTGATCGACGGTTATTTGTCAAATGCGCAACTGTGTGTCGACCGAGATCGCAATGCGCACTGTAATACAGGCGAACTGCTCACTGAAAAAACCAATAGTAACGGTCAAATCACCATTTCTGAAAGCGACAGCCAGTACCCGTTAATTGCCAGAGTGATTGCCGGTGAATCTTCAGACAGCGATCACCCAGGTTTTGTCTGGCAGGATGCTGAACTCTATGCGCCAGCCGGCCAGACAATCCTGACCCCTTTTTCGACCCTGGCTTATTTAAATGATCAAAGCCTTACTGATTATGCGGCCAGTCTGAATCTGGATGCTAATCTGCTCAGTCAGGATTATGTGGCTTTAAAGTCGTCGAATCCTGATGCGAAGAAAGTCCATTTGTATGCACGGACGATGCACGCGATGCTCGGTGAAACCTTGTCTGATAACGATCTGGAAGGGCAGAAAATCTGGATTCAGAACCTGAAAAACAAAATTCAGGAACTGGAAAACAATCAGGTTGATTTTGATGCCGTCACGTTATCGCTGGATAAGGATAACGGGCAGTTCACTCAGTCCGACCGTGTCAAAGGTATCCAGACCTTTCTTGAAGGACAGAACGCCATTTTCCTCGATTTCCTGAACGTCTCAGAAGCGATTCCTCATCGCTTGGTGTTTCGTGATGGCAAGGTCACTGAAAGCTCGCTGAACTTTATCAGTCCGGATGCACCTTATGAGGTCTCAGGTACCTCAATGAAAATTGCTGCTGATCTTGAGAACGAGATAGAATTTATTTATGTGACGCCTGATATTGCTCTCGCTTATCTGTATGTCTATGAGTCAAGAAAGTACCTGATTTTCTGGTATAACGAGACAGACTTTTTTGATCAGACGACAGATTTAACGCTGGACGACTTTGTCGGTCAAACCTGGTATTTCCTGCAAGACGCGGCCGGGCCGGGTGCGAAACCCAATGAACCCCATGTACCTGAGCTCCATGAGCTGACCTTTATTTCAGAAACACGAGTGATGATCAATCCGGTGAATTCAGCAGCCTATGAAGCGGACTGGAGCTTTACAGCCAACCCTGAAGGCAACCAGACCCTTACGGTTCATTTCGGAAATGAGAATGCAATGATTCTGGGCACTGAAGAATCGAAGGGCGGGGTAACTTTACTCTTTGTAGAAGGCCTTTCGCAATCTGTACTCATGACACAAAACAAAGTGTTAGCGAGAGCCCTATACGATAAATGGCAGTGATCACCTGAGTCTGTCTCTCAAGCCGTTTTTTCGGTTACACTCGCTGGAAGCCGTGATTTCATGAATCAGGTCATGACGATAAAGTGAGAAATAAGGTAAGTTACTCGATAGCTTACTTTTATTTCTCACTTTGCAGTAAGGGTGGTGATATGCAAGATACTCAAGTCAATTTCAGACCAGCCAGATCGGGCGATGCACGTCAGCTGTCATTGCTACTGGCCCAGCTGGGTTATGACACCGATCCGGCACGCATCGAGAAGATGATTTATCTTGCAGATTCTGATTCTGAACTGATCACGGTCGCTGAAATTAACGATCAGTTAGTGGCGGTGATGTCACTGATCTTTTTTGATTATTTTCCCGCGGCTGCGCGGTATGCCCGTATCACGGCTATGGTGGTTGATGCTCAGCACAGAGCGAAAGGAATCGGCTCAGAGCTGCTTGAATATGCCAGAATCAACGCGGCGGAACGTGATTGTGCCTGTATTGAAGTCACCAGTTCAGTGACACGAAAGGACACCCATGCTTTTTACGTCAATGCCGGTTTTCATCATGATTCCTATAAATTTGTCCTGCCGATCGGTTCACGCTGATGTTTTTATTGTGTGTTGTGGCTGATGGACACAGCGTTCGAAACATCACAAGGGAGTGTTTGAATGGTTATCAAACCTGTGCACAGAGCAAGCTGCCACTGTGGCAGTGTGGTACTGGAACTGTCTTTACCGCAAGGGTTGGTTGATCCCAGGCGTTGCGACTGCTCTATGTGTCGCCGACGCGGGGCGATTGTGGCTTCTGTTCCGCTCGATGGCATCACTATCATAAAAGGTGAAGACAAACTCAGCCTTTATCAGTTTAATACCCATACTGCGAAACATTATTTTTGTTCGGTCTGCGGTATTTACACGCATCATCAACGCCGATCTCATCCGGAACAATATGGCTTTAATGTTGCCTGTCTTGAAGGGGTAAATCCCTTTGAATTGGATAATGTCCCCGTAAATGACGGTGTGAACCATCCCGCCGATCGCTAAACCCTTCTTTTAATCGCCTTACTTATTCAGAGTGAGGCTGATTCTTTTTCGTTCAAATCATAGACTTTCTCTAATCTTTTCTTTTGCGGCTATACACATTTGATCGCCGTTGCTTTTTTACTCATGTTGCGTCAATGCTTATTGCAGGCCTTAAATATTCTTTGTTGGTCAAGAACTCAATTAAAATGGCAGCGCAATTCACTGGTATTCATTCATTTTTCGTTGATTGATAGTGATAGAAGCATTTATTCGACGCGCGTCAAATAAACCTATCAAAACAGTTACATAATGTTTCGGAATATAAATTCATACTGATCCGACCTGTATCGGTGGTTTTTATTATAACGATATAAGAATGAAGGTGATTATTGCTCGAACGAAAGGATCTATTGTTCAAAATGAGCTTAAATTAATGATAGATCTGTTGGTTATCTATGCTATTGTTTTGACTAAATAGTTGATATTTAAGTGATTGACTTATTATAGATAGTTTACTGTTTATGTTTAAGTTGTGATGCTCAGCCAAGCGGACCGTTTTGGCATATTGATGGGCAATATCGTTGCATATAGTTTGTTACACATTGTTTACATGCGTTGAGGCCAGTCGTGAAACGTGCATGCTTATTCATCCTCTTATTGGTTTGTCCGCTGCTATCTCTCGCTCAGGTTCAGCCGGACGATGAGAGATTACTTCGTGCATTGGAAGAGCGGGGCATTATTTGCAAAGGACTCTCATACGAAGAAAAACAGGAAGCGTTGCGAATTTACTTACAGCGTAAAGCCACGATGAAAGATCAAAAACAAAAAGACAATGACACAACCGGGCAACCGTCCAATTTGGACGACACCAAAAAAACGTGTATTTCACCAGAATAATAACGCATTAAAAAATGTTGTTAACCGCTGAGCACTATGTGCAAAGCCGGGGTTTTGACAGCTTCACGATGGAAATAATCAATAAGGACAGTAAATGAAACATATGAAGAAAACATTGCTGGCTTCAGCAATGTTCACTTTATTTAGTGGTAGTGGCTATGCGCATACACCTGTTGATATGGGCGTTGTTAATGAAGACAAACTCATTGAAATGCTGGTCAGAAATGGCGTTGTTGATGCGGATGCTTCAGAGGAGCAGAAACGTCACGCGCTGGATAAATATCTGGATAATAAAATACGTTCAGGTTTTAAAGGGGATGCGCAGTTTGGTAAACAGGCTTTAGAAAAAAGAGCCAAAGTGCTGAAAGCGATTCAGAAAAATAAAGGAAACCAGCGTGCCAATATTTTTGCACTGGATGTTGGCCAGAAGCGAACAGATAAAGTGCTGGCACTGTTAATTGATTTCCCTGATTTACCATGGAATGACAACCGTCTGACGAAAGACCACACAGAGATGCTGTATGACAGTTATGAACTGGGTCATTATCAGGATCTGCTGTTTTCAGGGGCAGGATATACCGGGCCAAACGGTGAAAACCTGATTTCAATGCGTCAGTTTTACGAGGCTGAGTCCGGGGATTCCTACTCGGTGATGGGACAGGCAGCCGGTTGGTATCGCGCATCGAAAAATGCAGCATTCTATGGTGGTAATTCACCTACAACGGATAACGATCTGAATGCACAGGAACTGGTGCGTGAAGCGCTGAACCAACTGGCGCAGGATCCTTCGATTAATCTGGCCGACTACGACGTCGAAGATCGCTACGATTACGATGGTGACGGGAACTATCGCGAACCCGATGGCGTGATCGATCACCTGATGATATTCCACTCGTCCGTTGGCGAAGAAGCTGGCGGCGGTGTGTTGGGCGCTGACGCCATCTGGTCGCACCGTTTCAACCTGGGCCAGTATCACGTGCTGGCTGGTACCAAGAGTACTGTGCCGGGACGCTTTAACGGCCAATATGCAGCCTTTGATTATACGGTTCAGCCGATTGATGCCGCAGCAGGTGTGTGTGCCCACGAATACGGCCACGATCTTGGACTGCCGGATGAGTATGACACCCAATATACCGGGCAGGGCGAACCTGTCTCTTATTGGTCCATCATGTCCTCTGGTAGCTGGGCGGGTAAAATTGGCGGCACGCAGCCGACTGCGTTCAGTTCCTGGGCCAAGCAATTCCTGCAGCAGTCTATTGGCGGACATTGGGTGAATGATCAGCAGGTTGCTATTAGTGAACTGGAAAATGCCCCACGTGAATTCACCCTGTTCCAGACGACAGACACCAAAAAACCAAACATGGTGAAAGTTTCACTGCCGAGTAAACGCATTGAGACCTTGAAGCCGTTCGAAGGTCAGTATTCCTTCCATTCGGGCAAAGGCGATGATCTGCGGAACGGCATGAGTCGTACGCTGACAATTCCGGCAGGAACGAAAGCAACGCTGAAATTCAAAGTCTGGTATCAGATTGAGAAAGACTATGATTTCGCGCGTGTGCTGATCAATGGCAAGGCAATTAGCGGCAATATCACCTCGATGGATGACCCGTATAACACAGGTCTGGTTCCGGGGATCGGTGGTGATTCAAACGGCTGGATTGACGCTGAGTTTGATCTGAGCCAGTGGGCAGGTCAGCAGGTCACACTGGGCTTTGACTATGTGACCGATGGCGGTCTGGCGATGGATGGTCTGTATCTGGACAATCTGGTGCTGGACGTGGATGGCGCAGTCACTGCAATTGATAATGGTGAAAGTGGTTCCACGTTTGCGTTCAACGGTTACAAACTGTCTGATGGCTACCACGATGCAGCGCATTACTATTTGCTGCAGTGGCGTAGCCATACGGGTGTTGATGAAGGTCTGGCAAACATCAAGCGTATGGGTCAGATCATGAGCTTTGAGCCTGGCTTGATTGTTTGGTATGTCGATGAATCGATGACGGACAACTGGGTGGGTAAACACCCGGGTGAGGGTTGGTTAGGCGTCGTTGATGCGGATCAGAATGCGCTGGTCTGGAATAACTCTGGCCAGGCCGCACAGACTCGGTTCCAGGTACGCGACGCGGCATTCTCATTGCAGGATCAGGCGCCATTGCGTCTGGTCAACAGCAGCGGAGATGTGCTGGAAGACAGCAGCCTGATTGGTAACGCCTACTTCTCTGATGCGGAAGATTACAGCGCTCCGATGGCGCCGGATTCGGGTCGTAAGCTGACTGAATTTGGTCTGATGATTGATGTTGTTGAGCAAGGTCCGAACAACGAGTTTGGCGTGGTGCGCTTATCGAAAGCCGCATCGCAGAATGAATTGCCAACTGCGAGTTTCGAGCTGAATGTTAATGGCCTGACCGTGTCGGCAAACAATCTGAGTGTTGATCCTGATGGTCAGATTACGGCCTATCAATGGGATTTTGGCAATGGCCAAACCAGCAGTGAAGCAGCGCCAGTCTGGCAATATCAGCAAGCCGGCAGCTATATTGTCAGCCTGACGGTCACCGATGACAAAGGGGCGACAGATACCTTCAGTTACACCGTCACTGTTGAAGCGCCGAATGCCTTGCCTGAAGCAAGCGCGGAATATATTCACCTGGGCCGTTGGGTCACCATGTGGTCAACCAGTACAGACAGTGATGGCCGTATTGTGGATACCGAATGGACATTGCCAAATGGTAAGGTGAAACGAGGTCGTGTGTTCACGTCGATTTTCCCGAGCTACGGCCAGCATGAAGTCAAGATCAGGATTATCGATAATGACGGTGGTATCACGACGAAAGCCATAACCGTTAACCTGTAACGACAGTCCCATTTAGCTCCTGCAGCTTTGAGCGCAGCCTTCTGGTTGCGCTCTTTTTTTGGCCCTGAGTCAGTGTGATATCTGAAGCGGAGATTTTCCGGTATTCATGATGATCAGTTGATACCAGGTCAGAACAGAGGCAACAAACATTGCCAGGCACGTTGCCAGTGCTGCTCCCGTCATGCCCATTTCAGGGATGAGCCACAGATTCGCCAGCGTGTCTGTCAGCAAGGTGATGACGCCAATCACCATCACTTGCCGGCCTTTCCCGTTGTATTGCAGCCAGGTAGAGGCGAAGGCACTCATGGCCCAGATACTGTAGGCGGCTGTCAGCACATTGAGCGAGAGCTCTGCCTTTACGAAACCTTCACCAAAGAAGGCTAATAGCCATGGCCCGCCAGCGAATACAAGGGCAGTCAGTATCATAGTCACGATAACAATGAGGCGTTGTGCCTGCCGGAAGAGAGTTTTGGCGCTGTCAGGGTGGTTATCTAGTGCCGGGCCAATCAGTGGCAGAAATAATCCTGCAATCGTCACTTGGGCCACAGGTAATAAGTGAGCTGTGGTGGCCGCCGCTGCAAAGTGTCCGACATCTTGTTCATTGGCCAGCATTTCCAGCATGAAAAGATCAATTTGATTTAAAGCCATGGTGACCATCATGGCGAGCATCATGGGAATGGACAGACTTAACAGCTTGTGTTTTTCAAGCGTATGAGCACGAGAGAGGTCTGCATTGATCAAGTCTAATTGACGGATTTTATGCCATTGCCAGACCACGATAGCGGCAACGGTTAAGCCACCTGTCACAATCACATGCCAGTATGCCACCTCGCTGATCGTCGCCATTAACAGCAACAGGAAGCAGGTTTTCATTGCAGGCAGTACAATCCGCCAGGGCAGGTTTGAAGCTGCCAGTAATTTTGCAGATTGCAGGACACGACTCAACAATGCGCCAATGGCAATCAGAGGGATAACAAATGTGATGATCATCAGCGGGTGATGGCCCAGCACATCCGTTTTCCCCAGATGCAGTACTCCACCTAAGTAAGTTGTCAGTATAACCAAGGCAGAAAGCAGCAAGGCGATACCGCCATAAAAAAGCAGAAAAGAGACGATATAGCCGCGGTCTTTGTTCTCTATGGCACCGGACAGCACCCGTGGGGCAACCCGGTCACCACCCAATAAGATGATGACACTGGTTAAGGTTGCGAAGGCATAAGCGACTTTGTAATCGCCGTATTCATGACTGGACAGCGCCTGACTGAGTGTCAGGTTAAACAGATAGTCTGCGATGAAGCCAAAACCCAGACTAAAAAGTAAAATGAAGCTGCCTGACTTTAAATAATCAGAGTGAGAATGAACTGGCGAAGAACGCATTGAACAGGTATCCGACAAATATAAAAACACCATCAATTATGCCTTTGTTTGACGATGCGAAGAACCCGACCAGTTCAGTTTCACCTGTGTGTCACGCTGAATGACCGCTTTAATGAAAAAATGAAAAAGAGAACGATGCTAATTCATGAGCATAATTGGTGAAATATCAGTAGTGGATGCGCCATTATTGTGCAAGTCAAAATGATTGTTTATCCGCAAAATGTGCAGTCCATGCACAATTAAAGTGCACTTTGAAAATATCAAAATTATTAATATTTTTATCATCTTTGTTTTTGTCTCTTTTGCGGATTTTTATCCTGCCTTTTAAATAAATGTTCAGAGAATAACCCCAAATGAAGTTGAATGAGATCTTGTCGGTGTTTTGGCATGTCAAATGCTATAAGAATGTTAAATAAAGATGCGATGGATTATCTATCGTATGAAAATGCTGAGTTAGTGCGGTTATTTATGCATAACACAGCATAAAGAATGGGATCATCATCATATGCAACTGAAATGTATGAGGGTGATTTACAAATATTAAAACAGCACAAATAACCATTCAGGTTAGTCAACACAACAGACAGGAAGTCTTTATGAAAAACAAAAGAAACCTTTTTTCAGCTTCTTTAATTGCTTCATCGCTGATGCTGGCAGGTATTTCTGCAGGCGCTCATGCCGAAATGGCCTCAGGCTCTGAAACATTGGATAAAGTTAAACAAGCCGGAGTGCTGAAGTGCGGTGTCAGCACCGGGCTGCCGGGCTTTTCAAATACCGACGCCAAAGGGAACTGGGAAGGTATTGATGTTGAATTCTGTCGTGCCGTCGCATCTGCTGTTCTGAAAGATGCCAGCAAAGTGCAATATATTCCGCTGACGGCCAAAGAGCGTTTTACCGCACTGCAATCTGGCGAAGTGGATGTGCTTTCCCGGAATACAACATGGACACTGCAACGTGACACGGCCCTGGGTCTGAATTTTGTTGGCGTGAACTATTACGACGGCCAGGGCTTTATGGTCAGTAAAGATTTAGGGGTGAAATCTGCGAAAGAACTGGATGGCGCGTCAGTCTGTATTCAGTCCGGCACGACAACAGAGCTGAACCTGGCGGATTACTTTCGCACGAACGGCATGAGCTTTAAGCCCGTCGTATTTGATACGTCCGATCAGACGGTGAAAGGCTTCGAAGCCGGGCGCTGTGATGTGCTGACCTCAGATCAGTCTCAGCTGTATTCACTGCGGATTAAACTAGCCAACCCATCGTCAGCGGTTGTGCTGCCTGAAGTGATTTCCAAAGAGCCTTTAGGTCCGGTTGTACGTCAGGGTGATGACAAGTGGTTTAACATCGTGAAGTGGACCCTGAGCGTGATGGTGAATGCCGAAGAGTACGGGATTAATCAGAGCAACGTTGATGCCAAACTGAAATCGACCGATCCAAACGTCCGCCGCATTTTAGGTCTGGATGGTCCTAAAGGTGCCGGTCTGAGCCTTGCTGATGATTGGTCTTATCAGGTGATCAAGCAAGTGGGTAACTATGGCGACAGCTTTGAGCGAAATGTGGGCGCAGGTTCGCCACTGAAAATTGCCCGTGGTCTGAATGCCCTCTGGAAAGACGGCGGCATCATGTACGCGCCACCTGTGCGTTAATTACCGGTTAACACTCAATACGCGGCGGGGATATTTCCCCGTCTGATTGGAACAGCTTTTCATTGAAATGAATCATGAAAAGATGAAAATCCATTGACTTAACAGGGTAGTTGTATGGCACTGAGTGAAGTTGAATTCGATGCTGTCACCAAGAAAGACAAAAAGAATACAACGACGGGCGAAAAAAATGCCGCCGTTTCTGAAACACCTTCCTTGAACCTTCGTTCTTTCATTTATCATCCGGGCGCTCGCGCCGTTTTTTTCCAGTCGCTGCTAATTCTGGCCGTCGGGTTATTTTTATATACCGTTGTCAGTAATGCGCTGGATAATTTAGCGCAAAGGGGAATCGCAACCGGTTTTGATTTTCTCGATCAAACGGCTGGCTTTGGCATTGGCATGTCGCTCATTGATTATGACGAGACCTATAGCTACGGCCGGACTTTTATTGTTGGGTTACTGAACACCGCATTGGTCGGTGTGCTTGGTATTGTGCTGGCGACTGCGCTGGGTTTTGTTGTTGGCATCGCCCGCTTATCAAAAAACTGGTTATTAAGCCGCCTGGCTGCCGTGTATATCGAAGTATTCCGGAATGTGCCGCTATTGCTGCAAATTCTTTTCTGGTATTTCGTGGTTCTGCGCGCTTTACCTTCGCCAAGACAATCATTGTCATTGGGTGAAGCCGCGTTCCTGAATGTGCGTGGTCTGTATGTGCCTGCACCCGTTTATGAGCAAGGTGCCTGGATGGTGCTGGCTGCTGTTGTGATCAGTGTGATCGCCGGTGTTGCGGTTCATATCCGGGCCAGCCGGCATCAAAAGGCTACGGGGGAGCAGCGCCCGACCTGGCGTTATTCACTCGGTATGCTGTTGGTCTTGCCTGTGCTGACGTATTTTGTGTCCGGCCAGCCAGTGTCACTGGACTATCCCGAACTGAAAGGGTTTAACTTTCGGGGCGGTATTTCCGTCATGCCTGAACTGTTTGCTTTACTGGTGGCACTGAGCATTTATACCGCTTCGTTTATCGCTGAAATTGTGCGTTCGGGGATCATGGCTGTCAGTCATGGGCAGACGGAAGCCGCACACTCACTGGGGCTGAAAAATTCACATACGCTCAGATTGATTGTGATTCCGCAGGCATTGCGCGTCATCGTACCGCCTCTGACCAGCCAGTACCTGAACCTGGTCAAAAACTCTTCACTGGCGATGGCAATCGGCTATCCGGATCTGGTGTCCGTGTTTGCCGGTACGACCCTGAATCAGACAGGACAGGCCATTGAGATTATTGCAATGACAATGGCAGTGTATCTGGCGCTGAGTTTGCTGACGTCGCTGTTGATGAATCTCTATAACCGCAAAATTGCGCTGGTGGAAAGGTAGTCAGAGGTAGCATGATGAAAACATTTAATTTTACGCCCTCAGAAGCCCCGCCGGCAAAATTAACGGGTGTGAGTGGCTGGTTACGCAAAAACCTGTTTGCCGGTCCGGTTAATACAGTGGTCACACTGGTGTTGCTCTGGCTGGTGGTGACCTGGACTGAGCAGATTTTCCAGTGGGCTGTACTGGATGCAGATTTCATTGGCTCAACCCGTGACGCCTGTTCCCGGGAAGGCGCATGCTGGGTCTTTATTCAGGCGCGGTTCGAACAGTTCATGTTTGGCTTTTATCCGGAGTCGGAAATCTGGCGTCCCATGGTATTTTTCGCTGCGACGGCAGGGTTAGTGCTGTGGTTGTTGGTGGATCGTATTCCTTATAAAAAATGGGCATTACTGATCACCCTGATCCCATTCCCAGTTTTGTCAGCCATGCTGTTACACGGCGGCACTTTCGGTTTGGAAACTGTGGAAACGCACCAGTGGGGCGGGTTGATGGTCACCCTGATCATCGCGCTGACAGGCATCCTCGCTTCCCTGCCTTTCGGTGTTCTGCTCGCGCTCGGGCGCCGCTCAAACATGCCGGTTATCCGCAGTATCAGCACTGTGTATATCGAGTTCTGGCGTGGTGTACCCTTAATTACCGTGCTTTTCATGGCGTCTGTCATGTTGCCGTTGTTCCTCTCTGGCGGAACGGAAATTGACAAATTACTGCGTGCACTGATTGGCGTGGTGCTCTTTAACTCGGCGTACATGGCCGAAGCGATCAGGGGCGGTCTACAGTCGATTTCGAAAGGTCAGTATGAAGCGGCGGAAGCGCTGGGTTTAGGCTACTGGAAAATGATGCGTTTGGTCATTCTGCCACAGGCGCTGAAAGTCAGCATTCCGTCGATCGTCAATACCTTCATTGCTTTGCTCAAAGATACCAGTCTGGTGCTGATTATCGGTATGTTTGATGTGCTGGGGATTGCTCAGTCGGCGAACAGTGATCCGGCCTGGCTCGGATTCTCAACGGAAAGTTATTTATTTGCGGCCTTCATTTTCTGGGTGATGTGCTTCGGAATGTCGCGCTACAGCCTTTATCTGGAAAACAAACTCCATACCGGGCATTGATCAATTACAAGGAAGTTAGGATGTCTATGATTGAAAAAGTGAACCAGCGTTCGGATAAAGAACCTGTCATCCGTCTGAAAAATGTCAACAAATGGTATGGTGAATTCCATGTGTTGAAAAACATTAATCTGGAAGTGAAAAAGGGCGAAAAAATTGTGATCTGCGGGCCTTCCGGCTCGGGTAAATCGACCATGATTCGCTGTATTAACCATTTGGAAGAACACCAGCGCGGTGACATCGTTGTTGCCGGCACCGAGCTGAAGGACGATCTGAAAAATATCGAGTTGGTGCGTCGCGAAGTGGGCATGTGTTTTCAGCACTTCAATTTATTTCCCCACCTGAGCGTGCTGGAAAACTGTACGCTGGCACAGATGTGGGTAAAGAAAAAATCGCAGAAAGAAGCTGATGCTCTGGCAATGAAGTACCTGGAGCGGGTCCGGATTGCAGAGCAGGCACACAAGTTCCCGGGCCAGCTGTCCGGTGGTCAGCAGCAGCGTGTGGCGATTGCCCGCTCCCTGTGTATGGAGCCGCAAATCATGCTGTTTGATGAGCCGACGTCAGCACTGGATCCGGAGATGGTACGAGAGGTGCTGGATGTGATGGTTGAGCTGGCCGAAGACGGCATGACCATGCTGTGTGTGACGCATGAAATGGGCTTTGCCCGTGAAGTGGCGGATCGGGTGATTTTCATGGATGCCGGTGAAATTATTGAGCAGAATGCCCCGGAGGCGTTCTTCAGTAATCCGCAGTTTGATCGCACGCAAAATTTCCTGCAGCAAATTATTCATTAATCTGTTGTTCTCACGATTGTCTGCAAAAACAAACCGGCGCCTTTTCAGGCGCCGGTTTTTTCAATGAAAGACTCTGAGCTGAATCGTGCAGGTGGACCGAGTGCTAAATCGTCGCCGTTGATTCAATTAAGATCGCATCGTGACGCCAGTATTCCAAATCGCAGTCAATCAGGTTGCCGCTCTGGTCGTAGTTTACCCGTTCGACAAACATGGCGGGTGTGCCGGATGTTGCTCTGAGATGATGGGCGGTTTCTGCCATCAGGGAGGTAGAGCGAACCCGGAACCGGGTCTTGGAATAAATCACCCCGTATTGCTCCCGGTACGTCGTCGTGAGCGAGTCGATAATATTGTGCTCAAACAAATCAGGGAAATGCGCAGGCGAGATAAAGTTGGTGACAACGACCACCGGACGATTGTCGAGAAATCGCAGCCGGTCGATCCGGTACACTTCGGTCAGCGGTTTGACTTTCAGTAAGGAAGCGGCCCGACGACCGGCAGGAACCCGCTTGGCCGACAGCAATTCTGAGCGTGCTTCGCGGCCCTGCGCTTTGGCCATAGCCGGAAAATCCGTGGTGTAGGTCGGATCGTACAAGAGCGGTACTGGCGAGACAAACCAGCCGCGGCGATCTTCTCGGTACAATTTCCCTTCGGCTTCGAGCAAGGCCAGCGACTCACGCAGCGTGACGCGTGTGGTGTTGAAAGACTCCGCCAATTTACGTTCAGCAGGCAGTTTGTGGCCGCCCGCCAGAAGTCCGGCATCAATCTGTTCATTGATGGCTTCCATGATTCTTAAATATTGCACGTTCATCCTTCCTGTTACCGACCAGGGTTCACTGAGTTCGTTATTATAAAGTCTGTTTTCACAGAGTCATCAGCGGTGACGCCAGGCTTGGGTGTATTGATCACTCAGACGGTTGGCACCCAGATGCATGAGTTTGACGGCTGCAGCTGTCAGCAGGATCATGACCGCCATCGCGGCGGCAGGTCCGGTCTGACCGGCATCATCCATATTCAGGACAGACACGGATGCAGGCATGGTGTCTGAGGCGTACAGGAAAACAATGGCCGATGTAGTGGTCATCGCATTCACAAACAGATAGGTCGCAATTTCCAGAATAGCAGGAGTGCACACAGGAACAGTGACTTTAAAGAACGTCTTGAACTGAGGAATGTTGAGCGAGGCAGAGATCGCTTCGATTTCGCCCGGCAACTGCTTCAGGGCTGTCACTGCCGTCATATGGCCGACTGTGTAGTAGTGAGTCACCGTATTGACCACCAGTATGGTCAGTGTGCCGTACATCCATGACAGCGGATTGTCACTGTGGTTGAAGAAAAAGATGTAGCCCAGTCCTAATACCATACCCGGGACAGCCATCGGCAGAATCGCCAGCATTTGCAGCAGGTGACGCAGAGGAGCGAAACTTTGTCCTTTTTCAATGCAGTAGGCACAGGTAAAGATCACCAAAGTCCCTGCCAGCGCGACCATCCCGGCCAGTTTCAGTGAATTGAAATAGGGAGCCCAGCCATAAGTGCTGAATTCGGCAAAGTTGTAGTTATTCAGACTCAATGCGGTGTTCCATGGCCAGAATGTGACCAGAGAGCCGTACACCGCCATGGCGATGACACTCAGAATCGCCAGTGAAATCAGGGAACAGAACAGCAAGCAGATGCCGTCACGAATACGGTTGGGTTCTGGCTGATAAGCCACAGAGCGGGCATCGAACAGGTTCTGTTGTTTTTTCTGTACCCAGCGGTCGCCGGCAAACGCCAGCAGAGCGGGCAGTAACAGCATGACGGACGTGACCGCACCCATGGCGAAGTTTTGCTGGCCGACCACTTGTTTGAAAATGTCGGTCGCCAACACATTATATTGGCCGCCAATGACTTTCGGGACACCAAAATCGCAGACAACCAGAGTAAACACCACGATTAAGGCGCTGATCAGGCCGTATTTTGCCCCCGGCAAAGTGACCAGAAAGAAGGTGCGTACGCTGGATGTATTGAGGGCTTTCGCGGCTTCGTAGAGTCTGGCATCGGATGTCTTCAGCGAGGTACTGATGATCATCAGAGCATGAGGGAAGGTCCATAATACCAGGCCGATCGCAATGCCGATCGGGCCGTAAATACTGTGGCCGAACAGCATCTCTTTGGCGATGCCCTGATTACCGAACAGGTAGATCAGACTGATGGCCGGGAGCAGCGATGGCGCCAGAATGGGGGCCGAGCCGATGACGGTAAAGACGCCTTTGAATGGCATACAACTGCGGGTTAAGGCAAAAGCAAAACCAAAGGCCAGCAGCCCGACAATGACAGTGACAACCACACCGATGACCACAGTATTTTGCAATGACTGCCACAGGGCAGGTGATGCAAAGTAGCTGGCAAAATTGGCCAGACCCACAAAGTCGCCTTCCGCGTTGTGCACGCTTTTTTGCAGCATGGCAAGCAGCGGCGCGACGATAAAGGCCGCCATGAGTGCGCTGAATACCACTAAGAGCCCAGTGAGAGTGAGGTTGTCACGACCAAGGTGATGGCGCAGGCGAGTCATGGATTGTAAAAGACCTGGCTTTGACGTAGGAAGCGGTCGGGTCAGTTGAGTCATGGTGTCGTCCTGTTTATCGGCTTTGACGGTAGATATGGGTATGCTTATCGGCAATGTGTAGCTGCAGATAATGCCCGCGGCTCAGGCCAAGGTTGCGTGTCTCCCGGATAGGGACATCTACCTTGATCGTCGGCAACTGATGGGCGCCCTGAAGCTGGCAGTCGGCACGCATGAAGGTGCCCTGAAACTCCAGATCGTCGATGCGAACCAGCACGCTGCTGTCACTTTTCTCACCTGCGGGCAGAAAATGCAGATCTTCTGGTCTGAGTCCCAGCTCGACCTGCTCGCCGCGCTGGAATTGAGCGGCCGGAAGTGGCAGCAGGCTTTCACCGATGCGCATTTGATGCTCACTCACGATTGAGGCAGGCAAGAAATTCATCTGGCCGACAAATTCAGCGACAAAACGGGAACTCGGGTTCTGATAGATTTCCTGTGGTGTGCCGACCTGTTCGATACAACCGTGATTCATGACCACGATACGGTCGGCCATCGCGAGCGCTTCTTCCTGATCGTGCGTCACCATAATGGTGGTAATACCCAGCTTGCGTTGTAAGCGGCGGATCTCTTCGCGCAGGTGAGATCGCACTTTGGCATCCAAAGCCGAAAGCGGTTCATCAAGCAGTAACAATCCGGGTGATAATGATAAGGCTCGGGCCAGTGCAACCCGCTGTTGCTGTCCGCCGGATAACTGGCTTGGGTATTTGTTGCCGGCTGTCGGCAGGGCAATGGTGTCCAGCCACTGGCTGACGATACTGTCTGTTTCTGCGACAGATTTCCCCTGATTGCGCAAGCCAAGGCTCAGGTTTTCATAGACAGTCAGATTGGGGAACAGGGCGTAGGACTGAAAAACAATCCCAAAGTCCCGTTTTTCAGGCGGCAGATAGGTGATGTCACGTCCAGCCTGTTCAATCGTGCCTGAGCTGGCCAGATCCAGTCCGGCGATGGCACGCAGCAAGGTGGTTTTTCCGCAGCCTGAAGGGCCAAGAAAACAGATAAATTCACCTTTATTGATATCCAGCGAGATGTTGTTCAGGGCAGTAAACTGACCAAACTGTTTACCGACTTGTGAGATTTTCAGGTAAGTTTCCATAGCAACGTCATTTCTCTATTTGGTATATACCAAATGTAGTGCGAGTGAATGACACTTGGATGACAGAAGCTTGACGATAAGAAGACAGCCGGTTCTGCCCGATAAATGAAAAAGGCAACCCGTGCGGTTGCCTTGATATTGGATTGGGATGAGGTTAAGAACGCGGTTCAGATTTCGCGTCGAATTTATCCGACCAGGTTTTCAGCACATCTTCACGGCTGACGGCCATTCTAGAGAAGTCCATTTTCACCATCGCCTGCTGAACATTTGGGTAGTTCTTCACAGGCTTGTTCACGTCTTTATGGCCGACAACCGGGTAGAACTCGTTATACAGCTGGTTGGCATCTTTCGACAGCGACCAGTCAACCAGACGCTTTGCGGCATCCGATTGGGTGTTGACCAGGCCAACGGCTTCGGCTTCCCAGCCTACGCCACCTTCGGGCAGGATAATGTCAATCGGCGCCCCCTGAGATTTCAGCTTGGCACCACGAATGGCCATAGAGATACCAATGGCGACTTCACCCATACCGGCCTGAACGCAAGGCTTGGAACCTGAGTGCGTGTAATGGGCAATGTTCTGATCCAGTTTGGCCATATAATCCCAGCCTTTTTGCTCACCCATGGTTTGCAGCCAGGCTGAGACCTGCATATAACCTGTGCCGGATGAGGCGGGGTTGGGCATGGCGATATGGCCTTTGTACTCAGGTTTGAGCAGGTCATCCCAGGTGTTCGGCTTGCTCAGACCCAGTTGCTTGGCCACTTTTTCATTGAAGCAGACCGCATTAAAGAAGGCATCGTTACCAAACCAGGCCGGGTTGGCTTGCGGATCGATCAGATTGCTGTGGATCTTGCTCAGTTCCTTTGGCTGATAGGGCTTCAGTACACCTTCTTCTTTCAGCAGTGCCATTGAAGAGCCGGCCAGACCCCAGACCACATCCGCGCGTGGGTTACTTTTTTCGGCCAGCAGTTTGGCTGTCATGATACCGGTGGAGTCACGGACCCATTTGATCTTGATATCCGGGTTGGCTTTTTCAAATCCGGTTTTGAATTTCGCCAGCATGTCCGTTTCGAACGCTGTGTAGACCGTCAGTTCCTGCGCAGCGAATGCCTGAGTGCTGCTTAGTGCCATCAATGCCGTCAGGGGGGCAACAAGCCATGTCTTTTTCATATGTCCTTCCTAAAAAAGTAAATGTGGTATGTACCAGATTGGTTCGACACGGAAGATGCTAGGTGCGATTTATGACAGTTCGATGATTGCCAGATGTCAGTTTCATGAGGACGGTGTGATCGTGATTCAGCGCAAACTTGTGCTGAAAATCGGCGAACGTTGCCATTATTAAACTTTTATGAAGACTGCTTCAGTCGCATTTACAGCATCGGTTGGCCATCGTTATAGTGATTTCGTAATCTGGTATAGTCCAAAAGAGATCAACAAATGGCAAACTCCGACAATCAATATTTACTGCTGACGCCTGGTCCGCTGACGACAACCCAAAGCGTTCGGGAAGCCATGCTGAAAGACTGGTGCACCTGGGATGATGACTACAATGTGGGCGTGGTGCAGCACATTCGCCAGCAGCTGGTTGCCCTGGCCACCGCGCACGACGGCTACACCAGCGTGCTGATGCAGGGCAGCGGTACTGCTTCTGTGGAAGCCACCTTAGGCTCTGTGATTCCGGCAGAGGGTAAGTTACTGGTGATTAACAATGGTGCTTACGGTGCCCGCATTGCACAAATTGCCCGTTGCCTGAATATCCCGCACCTGAACTGGTCATTAGGGGAAGTGGCGCAACCTGATGTCAGTGAATTGGCACGTTTACTGGCTGAAGATCCTGCGATCACGCATGTTGCCATGGTGCACTGTGAAACAACCACAGGCATGCTGAATCCGTTGCCAGCGGTGTGCGAAACCGTGAAAGCGGCCGGCAAAGTGATGATCCTGGATGCCATGTCGAGTTTCGGCGGTATCCCGATGGATATCGGCGATTTGGGCATCGATTTTCTGATTAGCTCAGCAAACAAATGCATTCAGGGCGTTCCAGGATTTGGTTTTGTGATTGCACGCCGATCATTGTTGGAAGCATGCCGCGGACGTGCGCGTTCAGTGTCGCTAGACCTTTATGATCAGTGGCAGTGTATGGAAAACAACCATGGCAAATGGCGCTTCACATCACCAACGCACACAGTGCGTGCGTTTGCTCAGGCGTTGACCGAACTGGAACAGGAAGGGGGCATTGAAGCACGTTTTCAGCGTTATCAGACCAATCAAAAAACGCTGGTGGCAGGCATGGAAAAATTGGGCTTTCAATGCCTGCTGGCCAAGACATTACATTCACCCATTATTACCTCTTTCTATTCACCCGCTTCACCGGCATACGAATTCAAGGCTTTTTATGACAGCCTCAAAGCGAAAGGTTTTGTGATCTATCCGGGCAAAGTCTCTGATGCGGATTGTTTTCGGATAGGCAACATCGGTGATGTGCATCCGGGCGACATTCAGCGCCTGCTGGAGGCCATTCAGGCATCTATGTTCTGGACTGGTGAGACAGCAATGATCGGAGAGCAGGCATGACATCCCGGCAGGTTGATCTGAGTCAGCGTGCGCTGGCTTGTGAGGGAGATACGAATACTTCCTCGGCGCGGGTACGATGGACAACCAGTATTTCGGACCGGCAGACGCAGACATTACTAGAGGAAGACAGTCAGTATTTTTTACATCAGGCCATGTCGACCCCTTGTCTGGACGCTCTGGAAAGCGCTGAGGGGATCTATCTGACCGATGTGGCCGGCAAACGGTATATGGACTTTCATGGCAATAATGTCCATCAGCTGGGCTACGGCCATCCGGAGATATTGGATGCCATCCAGACCCAGTTAGCCAAGCTGCCATTCGCCCCCCGGCGTTTCACCCATCAGACCGCTGTTGACTGCGCACGAGAGCTGACCCGCATTGCCGGCGGTGAGCTGAACCGTGTGCTGTTTGCGCCGGGAGGTACATCCGTAGTGGGTATGGCTTTGAAGCTGGCGCGGTATGTCACAGGCAATCCGAAAGTGGTTTCACTCTGGGATGCGTTTCACGGCGCATCGCTGGATGCGATCTCTGTGGGTGGAGAAGCTTGCTTTCGAGAAGGTATGGGGCCACTGATGGCCGGGGTTGAACGTATCCCACCGCCGGTTCGCTATCGGGGCGCTTTCCCGCGTGATGATGACTCAGATGTGCATTACGCCGATTATCTGGAATATGTGATTGAGAAAGAAGGCGGAATTGGGGCATTTATTGCAGAAGGGGTTCGAAATACCGATGTTCAGGTGCCCAGCCAGGCCTATTGGCAGCGCGTCCGGGACATTTGTGATCGCCACAATGTGCTGCTGATTATTGATGACATCCCCAATGGCATGGGGCGAAGCGGCCACTGGTTTACACACCAGGCATTCGGTATAGAACCGGATATCCTCTGCATCGGCAAGGGGCTGGGCGGCGGCGTCGTGCCAATGGCAGCCATGCTGACGAAAGACAGATACAACACAGCGACTCAGATTTCGCTGGGCCATTACACCCACGAGAAGAGCCCGATCGGCTGCGCGGCAGCGTTAGCCACCATCCGGGTCATCGAACAGCAGCAATTGCTGCTGAAGGTCCGGCGCGATGCGATCTATATGGCAGAGCGGCTGGAGGCTATGAAGGCGCGGTTGCCAGTCATAGGCGATATTCGCGGTATCGGTCTGCTGTGGGGCATTGAGCTGGTTGAAGACAGGAAAACAAAAGTACGCGCCTATGACGCGGCAGAGCAGGTGATGTACCGCTGTCTGGCGCGCGGGCTGAGCTTTAAAGTTTCTCAGGGAAATGTATTACAGCTCAGCCCGCCTTTGATTATTACCAGAGAAGAGCTGTCGCTGGCCATGGACTGGCTGGAAGACGCCATTGAATCTGTGTGCAAGCGTGTTAACTAACCATTGAGTCAGCGCCTGAAGTGACGGGCCACGAAATGAACGAGTAATTGAAGATGAATACACAAGTAGAAGCGGTAATTTTTGACTGGGCGGGAACGGTTGTCGACTTCGGCTCCTTCGCGCCAACCACCATTTTTGTTGAAGCGTTCAAACGTGAATACGATTTTGACATTTCACTGGCAGAAGCCCGCGTCCCTATGGGGCTGGGGAAGTGGGATCATATTAAGGCGGTGGGTGAATTACCTGATGTTGCTGCCCGCTGGGAAAGCCGGTTTGGCCGCGCCATGAGTAAGGAAGACATCGATACCATCTACCAGACGTTTATGCCGCTACAGGTGGCAAAGGTTTCAGAGCATGCCGACTTGATTCCAGGTACCACCGAGGTCGTTGCCCGGCTTCGTGAGCAGGGTATCAAGCTGGGCTCCTGTTCGGGCTATCCCAGAGTTGTGATGAACGAATTGCTGCCGGCGGCGGCTGAAAAAGGGTTCGCGCCGGATTATGTGGTCGCCACCGATGATCTGGCCGCGGGCGGTCGTCCTGGCCCGTTTATGGCGTTGCAAAATGTGATTGCGCTTGGTGTCAGTCATGTGGCTGCTTGCGTCAAAATTGATGACTCAGTGCCGGGTATTGAAGAAGGTCACAATGCAGGTATGTGGACGGTTGCGCTTTTACTATCGGGCAATGAAGCGGGATTGACTGAAAAAGAATACTTGTCTGCGTCAGAGCATGAATTGGCCGTTGCGAGAGAAAAAGCACGGAAAGCCTTTCATGCCTGTCATCCACATTATCAGATAGACACAATTGCAGACTTACCCGGTGTGATTACTGATATTAATCGCAGACTGGCAGCAGGTGAGCGTCCTTAAATCTGTTTCACATCGTTAATTTACAGAAAAGCCAGGTTCTTTTGCCGTTATTTTGAGAATACTGAGCAGAACAATCTGGCTTTATTCAAAACGTTGCACTTAATTCGTTTATTGAATTTATACATCACTCTGAGGCAGATTGGTGCAAGTGCCCGTTTTTAATACACCTATCCTCTTTCTCTATATCGCCTGCCATCCACACATCAGTTTCTCTGAAGTTGTAACTACATGAAAATAATGATTAATTCAGATTTCGATGCATGTGTTGAATCACCTTTCGCCAGTGTTGGCTCAGTAATTGCTTTACAGAAACTATGAATCAGACTGGATAAAATAAGGTGGCGAACCCGGGATAAGGTTTAAATAAAGTATTTAATTTGTTGCTTTTAAGTTAAAAGCTGCAGTGAATTAGCAAAAACTGAAAAATTACAAAGCATGAAGAGTTGTTTAATGTGCGTTCAAAGGATGTTAATTAAGTGTTTTTTCAATATTTTTTAATTGATGCGAAGTAAGAAAAAACACGATCATGCGCAAAAAAATGAAGAGATAAAAAAGTAAGTGATTGGCGAAGCCTTTATAGTGTCTCGCTAAATAAAGCATTCGTCCAATTTACTTGAGCTTGCACATTAATGCTGTTGAATTCTTGTGAAGGAAAATTATGAAATCTTCAGTTGAAGCCCAACAAGCGAAAGAGATTGTGTTTGATTACACCTCATTTCTGTCTGTGTTGTGTCATCACAGACCAACCTTGTGGGATGCGTTTAAAGTGGTGCTGCCGGCATTGGAATTTTCCTGGGGCAGATCCGCCGGTACCAGTGCCAGCAAGACAGAGCGTTTACGTAACCAGGCGCTGAAAGTCTTGTCTACCCATACCAGCGATGTGAATAATCTGGTGAGACTGCTTCGTCTGGCTCGTATGGAGCAGATTTCTGAGTTGGATATTCGCCTGCCGTATTCATTGGATCAGGACCAGTTGGATCTGATCACGGAAAAAGCAGAATGCGAGATTCAGAAAATTGATCATAACGGCGAACAATTGCACATCCGTTTGATCAGGTTCTGAACCGGGTCACTGAAGCCTGTCTGAGCCAGGAAGGCGACAGAAATCATGACTCAACTTGTCTGGAAAAATGCCAGTTGAATGTTCCGATTCCTGGCATTTTTCATTTCAGTCGAAAGCAATCGTTTTCGCTGCTTTTCAATGCAGTAAAGAACTGGCTTGCTGGGTTCGGTGCACAATAAAAGCCATTGAGTTGCCATGAATTGCGGCATCATGAATGGTTTGGTTGCAATAGTCCTGTACGTTCCCGCTGGCGATGACCGCGCTGCAATTCCCCATATGTAATGCTTTTGCCATCAGCGCCTGAGTGGACTGACGATGCTTTTCTTTTAACACCAGCACTTTATTAATATCGACCCCGGCATTGCTGAGCAGTTGGCGATCCAGCAGCGCATCTGCACCGATAAACATAATCCAGCGGTTTTGCTCACTGGCCTGTTTGAGCAGTCTGAGCAGATAGGCGAGCTGGGCTTGTTCATGATCGCAGAAACTGACTTCGATAGGATACTGAACCGGGTTGGAACTCAGGGAAGAAGAATGAGACAGAAAAGTGGATTTGTACACCTGAGAAGCGGTCACTGATTGGATGCTGTCTGATTGTGCTGTCATGAGAGTTCCATCCTCTGCTTAAGTCGATGTTAGTGTTTATTTATACATGCTGTATGTGTATACAGTAGTTTTGAACCGATAGGGATGCAAGTGTTTTTTGAGTCTGATTCACAATAATCTGGACACGTCTTTGGGTTTGATTGAATTGATAACTCATTATTTATCTGATAAATAAGGGTTATTTTTATTTTTCCACTCTGATTCTGCAGTTGGGCTTTTGAACATTTTTTGCTCCCAGTAATGCTAACTGTGTATTTATACAGTATGTATGGGCAGTGTCTTATACAGTACTCTTTTCTCTATACAGATCAGAAAATGTCGTTGGAGTGAACTATGGAAAAAAGAATCTGCCTGAGTGGCTGGGCAAAGTGCTTGATAGTGCTAATGCCGGGCTGGTTGTTTTTGACGGGCTGCAGTGAGGCTTTGTCTGTGACTGCGACACCCGTAAAGGGCGTAGACCGTATTCAGCGGCAAGAGACATCACTGGATGTGTACTGTTCGTCGGGAATCTGCAGTTTTGAGCTCGAAAGCAACCAGAAAGTGACATTGTCGGTCAGTATGTTTTATGGCGAAGAGCAACCCTTTACAAAAATTGAAGGCGTGAGTGTGACCGGAGAGTCCGGTGGATCGCTCAATATAGCGGGGCCGTACCAGTTCACACTTGAAATAGTTCCTCAAAATACACCGGTTGCCGTGCAGGTGGTGGACTACTACCGATAGCCACAGGCAGGTAAATGAAAACACATAAAAGTAAAGCAATGGTTATAGAAACTTAGGTATTGAATCGCTTCTATTAACTGAAATTCTGTTGACTTGCTCAGACGGCATAGATTTGTGTTAGCAATAGCCAAAATCATGGTCTGATGGCTTGATTTAAACCCTATTCATCAGTAGTATCCGCACCTCTTTTTTATGTGGTGGTGTATATGAGCAGATTTGATTGCCTTGAGAGAATTGTCGAAGAATACCGCAAGAAGGTTCGTGACGCAGAATTCAATAAAAACAACGACAGCGAAGTTGCGAAAGTCCTGGTTTTACTTGTAGGAAACTCAATGTTCAACCTGGCAGATGAATTTGCAGATTGGGTCAACCGTGGTGGTGACCGTAGTTACGGCGGTAAATTTTTTGTGTCTAAGCAATTGATGACCTTGCTGGAGCCTGTGACCTTTCGTGGGGTTACCGTGCGTCGTGATTCAATCAAGCTATTCCGCATTGGTTGATTCCGCATTGATTGATACAGGTGCTTGATACCGGTGCGTTACCTTGTCACTAAGCTCGCATAAAGAAATTGAGAACAGAATGCAGGCCTTTGGTTTGCCAAAGGGAAGAAAAAGGATGCTCAGGCATCCTTTTTTCGTTTCTGCCGGCATTTCATCACAGTCAGGGCTTGCTGGATCTCGGTACTGAAATGTGGTCTGATACCGCCCTGAAGTCAGTCAAGTACAAAGAGAGTAGTCGATGGATGCAGAATTTTGGCATAGCCGCTGGGCAGAGAACCGAATCGGATTTCATTTAAACGACACGAACCCGGTATTACCTTACTACTGGCCGAAGTTAGGGCTGCAACGGGAAGATACCGTGTTTGTCCCCATGTGCGGTAAATCGTTGGATCTGACCTGGCTGGCCGAGAAGCACCAGCAAGTGACGGGCGTAGAGCTGAGTGAAATCGCTGTCCGTGCTTATTTTGCCGAACATCTGTATTTACCGACTGTGACGTCATTAGGGAACGGACAGACGCTGTATGAGTTTGATGAGGTCCGTATTTACTGTGGCGACTATTTTACTGCGCCTGTTCAACCCGCAGACGCTGTGTACGACCGTGCTGCGTTGATTGCGATGCCGGAGAAGATGCGATACAGCTATGTTCAGCGCCTGCTGTCTTTGGTGAAACCTGGCGGAAAGATCATGCTGGTGACACTTGATTACGTTCAGGAAGAAATGGCGGGGCCACCGTTTAGTGTCAGCGCCGAAGAAGTGCGCTCGCTTTTCGCTGGCTGCGAAGTTACTCATATCGCGCGGCAAGAGGCTGATGAATCACATCCGCGTCGTCAGCAGGGTTTAAGTCGTTTTGCCGAAGAAGTCTGGTTTATCCAAACGCCAGCCTGACACTCCTTTTTCGTGTGACTGTGCTTTCAGTCACACTTGCTTGCCCTGATGATTATGCATTTTTATCATTAGCTTGATCCCGTCTATAGTCAAAATGACTAAGACGGAGGTGAGCAATGAATGCACGAATTTCAAAGGACAGTTTTCACAGTAAAAAAACCTTGGACATAGGTGGTCAGCACTTTGATTATTTTGATCTGACCGCACTACGTCATTTAGGGGAAGTTGATCGCTTACCTTTCTCTCTCAAAGTGTTACTGGAGAACCTGCTCAGGTTTGAAGATGGTGACACGGTCACTGAATCTGATATTCAATCCATCATTGACTGGCTTGATACCCGCCGTTCCGATAAAGAAATTCAATACCGGCCAGCCCGTGTGCTGATGCAGGATTTTACCGGTGTGCCGGCTGTGGTCGATCTGGCTGCGATGCGCGATGCCATGACCCGTGCAGGCAAAGACCCCGACAGTATCAATCCTCAGTCGGCGGTTGATTTGGTGATCGATCATTCTGTGATGGTGGATGTCTACGCCTCGGAACAGGCGTTTGCCCGAAACGTTGAACTTGAAATGCAGCGTAATATCGAACGCTATCAGTTTTTGCGCTGGGGGCAGCAGGCCTTTACTAATTTTCGTGTTGTTCCGCCGGGAACGGGCATTTGTCATCAGGTCAATCTGGAATACCTTGGACAGTCTGTGTGGCAGGACAGTGGCGTCTTGTATCCGGATACCCTGGTCGGAACCGACTCGCATACCACGATGATTAATGCCTTGGGTGTGCTTGGCTGGGGTGTTGGCGGCATTGAGGCTGAAGCCGCTATGCTCGGCCAGCCGATCTCTATGCTCATCCCTGAAGTGATTGGTTTTCATCTGAGTGGCAAATTACATCCGGGCGTGACGGCAACCGATCTGGTGTTAACTGTTACTGAGATGCTGCGAAAAAAAGGGGTGGTGGGTAAATTCGTGGAATTTTACGGCCCCGGCTTAGATGCCCTGCCTCTGGCTGATCGGGCGACCATTGCCAATATGGCACCGGAATACGGTGCAACCTGCGGGTTCTTTCCTGTTGATCAGGAAACGCTGCGCTATATGCGCCTTTCCGGGCGCAGTGAGACTCTGATTACCCGTGTTGAAGCCTATGCCAAAGCCAATGCCATGTGGCGGGACTCCAGCCAGCCAGAGCCTTTCTATACAGATACACTGGCACTGGCACTGGACGAGGTTGTCCCGAGCCTGGCAGGGCCCAAGCGCCCGCAAGACAGAGTCCCGCTGCCTGAGATTAAAACCGCGACAGATGATTTGCTGGCACTGAGCGGTCTGGAACCGGAGCAGCAAATCCAGGTCGATTTGGGCGACTCTGGCGAGGAGAGTAAAGGGAAGAGCTTTTCACTGACACATGGGGATGTTGTGATTGCCGCCATCACATCCTGCACCAATACCTCGAATCCCAGCGTGATGTTAGCTGCGGGTTTACTGGCGAAAAATGCAGTGGAGAAAGGTCTGCAGACCAAGCCCTGGGTGAAAAGCTCCCTTGCGCCAGGTTCGAAAGTGGTGACCCGGTATTTTGAGGCATCTGGCCTGCAAGATTATCTGGATAAGTTGGGGTTTAATTTAGTGGGGTATGGCTGTACGACCTGTATCGGGAATTCAGGTCCCTTACTTGCCCCAATCGAAAAAGCCATCAATGATGCCAACCTGACCGTTTCTTCGGTGCTGTCGGGTAACCGAAACTTTGAAGGTCGCGTCCATCCGCTGGTGAAAGCGAACTGGCTGGCTTCTCCGCCGCTGGTCGTGGCTTTTGCTTTGGCGGGCACGACACGGATTGATTTGACCCAAGCGCCGCTGGGTCATGACAGTCATGGTCAGCCGGTGTATCTGAAAGATATCTGGCCTTCTCAGGAAGACATCACTCAGGCGATGAGGGAAGTGAAGAGCAGCCTGTTCGAGCAGGAATATGCGGATATTTTTGCCGGCGACGACATCTGGCAGCAGATCACCATCAATCAAGGGAATACTTATCAGTGGCGGCCAGACTCGACTTACGTCCGGCGTCC
Source organism: Photobacterium sp. TLY01 (assembly GCF_021432065.1). Taxonomy (NCBI): domain Bacteria; kingdom Pseudomonadati; phylum Pseudomonadota; class Gammaproteobacteria; order Vibrionales; family Vibrionaceae; genus Photobacterium; species Photobacterium sp. TLY01. The sequence goes on along the minus strand of NZ_CP090364.1, from coordinate 1,654,190 downwards.
TCCCTATTTTGACGAGATCACGCAGCCGCTAAAGCCGCTGAAAGATATTGAAAATGCAGCCATTCTGGCGCTGTTTGGTGACTCAATCACGACCGACCATATCTCACCGGCGGGTAACATCAAGGCAGACAGTCCGGCAGGACACTATTTACAGGCGCAGGGGATTGAACCGGCAGATTTCAATTCCTATGGGTCACGGCGCGGGAATCATGAAGTCATGATGCGCGGCACTTTTGCCAATATTCGCATTAAGAACCTGATGCTCAAGGGGAAAGAAGGCGGGTACACTATTTACCAGCCGACAGGTGAAGAAGTCTCTATTTATGATGCTGCGATGAGGTATCAGGATCAGAATATACCCCTGGTGATTTTTGCCGGGAAAGAATACGGCACGGGATCCAGCCGGGACTGGGCTGCAAAAGGGACCAGCTTACTGGGCGTAAAAGCGGTACTGGCGGAAAGTTTCGAGCGAATTCACCGTTCAAACCTGGTGGGTATGGGGGTGATTCCTGTTGAACTCCCTGAAGGTTTACTGGCTTCATTGTCGTTAACCGGCAAGGAAAAAATACACCTGAAGGGCATTGATAGCTTGTCGCCGGGGGCTAAACTCACGCTGGAAATCACCAATGAACAGGGACAGGAATCACAATATAGCGTAAAAGCCCGGGTTGATACCCGAACAGAAATGGCGTACCTCAAGGCTGGAGGAATTTTGCATTATGTTTTGAGAACAATGATTTCCGCCGAATGATGATGCGTTTAGCTGTAATTATTTGACAGCTGTTATGTCAAATATTTGTCATTTGTATGGTTATCGGTTCGTATTGCCGCGATATTGCAGATACAGTAGAGTGACAAGCTTAAAGAGAGCTCTATCAGTATAATCTAAGGTTTTTAGAGCGCAATTCAGGGAAAACGGACAGTAACATGAAGAAGTCGTTGATTGGTATTTTGTTGTGCGGTTTGTCTACGTCTGCTTTGGCGTCGCAATCAGCAGGTATTTTTCTTGGTTCGCCAATGAGTGGTGTGCAGTACAAACAGAATGACCTGCGCTTTTCGCTGGGTTTGGACGAATTTGGTTTTGCGGTGGATAAAACGTTTAACCTGGGAACACTGACAAGAAATCCGCAACTGAACATGGGATATACATTTGTTGGTGCGCAGTATGTTGATAACCGTTATGACAAATTGGGTATCCGTTCCGGTATTGGTCTGGAACTGCCTGTAAATCAGTTCGAACTCTATGGTGAAGTCGGGCCGACGCTGTATATGGTGGAAGATGTTGATGTAGAGCTGGAAGCGGCGATGGGTGTCAGAGTACGTTTCTGATTCGGCATCATTCATCAAGCCGTATCAATCAAAAAAGCTGGCGAAATGCCAGCTTTTTTGTATACCCGCCCTACTTGATGCCGCAGCGGTGTTGGCTGCGTTCCCTCACCCCAATCACATAGTTATCTGTGCTCATGGGGCTTCACTTACTTGCCGCCTACCTGCAACGTCAAGTCGTTTGGGTATCTTTTAGTTAAGCTGCTTCATTAATTGTCGCCGCCTGTAACATCGGTTTTCTTCGCTCCCACTGTGTGATGAAAGCGACTGAGGCGATAATAACCGCGGCTCCCAGCCAAAGTCGCCCGGGTGGCACCCATCCGAAGACGATAAATCCGGCCAGCACGTTCAAAGGCAGTTTGGCATGGTCGAAAGGCTGTACGAAAGAGGCGTCAGCAATGGCGTAGGCTTTAGCAATGGCCCAGTTCGCCAGTGCGGTAAATAACCCGGCACCGACTAGCAGAACCCAGGTGTGCTGACCCACAGGCAGAGTGAAATCAGGCGCCGCAAGAAAAAGGTTAAAAGGCGTGATCAGCACTAGCAGGTAGACAACCATAGTCGTCGGGGAGTCGTGATATGACATCTTCTTCACCATCAGCGAATAACTCGCCCAGAAGAAAGCGGCGCCAACAGGTAGCAATGAAGCCAGATTGAAATTATCGGCCCACGGCTCCAAAATGATCATCGCACCGGCAAAGCCAGCCAGTGTTGCCATCCAGCGAACAAAGCCAACCTTTTCTTTCAGCAGCAAACCCGAACCAACAGTGGCAAACAGAGGCGATGTCATCAGTAGTGCAATGCCTTGCCAGATTGGAACAGGGTACGCCAGCGCCCATAACCACAATTGAATCCCGATCACAGACAAAAACACGCGGAAACAGTGCATACCAAAATGTTGTGTTTTCAGAGCCTGACGAAGACCGATGCTGTGCAGCCAGGGAAGCATGACAAGAAGAGCGATAAAATATTGAATCAAGCCGACTGTGGTCGATGGTAAATGAAAGGTCACACTCAGGTATTGCGCCATGCTATTCACTACGGCAAACGCCATTCCGGCTGTCAGCATCCAGCAAGCGCCCTGAATCGGGTTGTGTCGATGAGTCATAAGGTGTCATTCAGAAAAAATAATCTGAAATCATACTCTGATGAGTGCATAGAAGAAATTGTTAATTGATAAAAAAGCCGACAAAACAGAGTGCTTTGCCGGCTGCAAGGTATTTTTAGTTTGTCATCAGATGGCGGCGTAAGAGAGCGGCATGTCAGGGTTGAAGGTTTCCAGCGTATTCTGGGTATCAGCCAGCAAGCTGATTGCAGAATCCTTCTGCTCAACCAAAGCAGCTTCAACAATATCTGACAGCGGATAGCCCGTCATATTCATATGAATCAGTGCTACCTGGAGTGGCGGCAGGCTCGGGTTAAACGCGGCATTCTCTGCATACATGCCAGAAAACACGCGACCATCCTTCGCTTTCAGCGCAACTCCCGCATAGTTTTTACTGTAGGGGGCATGTGATTTACGGGCAGCGTTGCAGGCTTCTTGCAGCAGCGCATCATCGGTTTCGAATGTCAGCTCATGTGAGCTGTCTGATAACAAAAAGTCGGTAATCCCCAGATCTGACGGGCCAAAGGATTCCGGAAGATAGTCTTGCAGGGCTTTGGGTGAACGTTCGGGTAATTGCACCATGATTGTTTTCGCTGTCGTCAGTTCATTCATGAACTGGCGGCAATGTCCGCAAGGGGAGTAGTTCACGGTAATGTCGCGAATTCCCGTTTCGCCTTTCAACCAGGCATGGCTGATGGCAGCTTGCTCTGCGTGAACTGTTTGTGACATAGACGTCGCACTGAATTCCATATTGGCACCGAAATACAGGCGGCCTGAGTTTCCGCGGGCAATGGCTCCCACATGGAAGTTTGAGAGCGTGGCAATCGAGTAAGCCGCTGCTACTTTCAGCAACTCAATACGTAGCGCTGCATCTGTCAGCTGGCTTTCTTTCATTAACTGTTCGAATTCTGCTTTGCTCAGTGTGGCATCAAAACCCGGAGTGGTAATGATAGGCTTAAGCGCCTGTGACAAGGTGTGTGGCAGGTGCTCTAAAGCGTCCATTACTTCGGTGCGCATACTGATTCTCCTTAATGCATTCACCTACGCATTGTAGTGCGTCAATGAATATATAGGGTGATCTTTGTCACCATTTCATGTTGGTTATTTCATTAATTTGCAAATTAGTGAGTGGTTTCACATGTTTGATGAGATAAGTGTATGTATTTAAATACTCAATAAAGAAAGTTCGCTGTGCTGGTGCCTCGGTAGGCGTAGCACAGCGAAATCGTTCAGTGAAAGCAGGGAAATGAGGGGAAAGGTTGTCAGTGGAAGATAGACAACAACAAGGGATAGATGATTGGAGCAAGTATGGCTGTGATGACACCACAGAGCACCAGGGCCAGTGAACTGAATGCACCGTCTTTGTAATTTTCCTCTGCTGCTTTAGCTGTTCCTAACGCATGTGCTACGGTCCCCATGCTTAATCCCTTTGCCATCGGATGGGTGATCCTGGCGAGTTTAAACAGCGGATAGCCCAATACGGCTCCGAATACACCGGCGATCAGAACCATGACCGCAGCCAGAGACGGTACGCCACCAATTTGTTCCGCGACCGCCATAGCAATGGGTGTCGTCACGGATTTAGGCAGAATGCTCGCGGTCAGCTGTAAATCTGCGCCAAGAGCAAAAGCAATGGCTGTTCCGGTCATCATTGAAAGTATGCTGCCACACACGCTGGCGGTGACGATGACTTTCCAGCGGCTACGGATTTGTGGCAACTGCTCGTAGAGCGGGAAAGCAAGGGCAACGACCGCCGGCTCCAGCAGATAATGAATCCACTTGTTATCGTCAAAATAGACCTCATAGGGCACATTCAGCATCAACAGCAGAGGAATGATCACCACCAGACAGATCAGTAACGGATTCAGAATGGGGTGCTGGTAGCGCTTGGACAATTGACGGGCAAGAATAAAAACAATCAGCGTAACGACTAACCACATCAGTCAGACTCCTTACGCTGCACAAACCAGCCAACGAATAACAGAACCACTAAACTGCTGCCTATGGTACTGACCAGAACCGGTAAAGCATTGGCCTTGAGCAGATCCAGATAATTGATGAGCCCGACGCCAACCGGAACGAATAAAATAGCCATATGACGAATCATCAGATGGCAACCGGGTTTCGCCCAGTTTGGCGGTAGCAGGCCAGCAGACAAAGCACCGAAGAGGAATAACATGCCGAGAATGCTGCCGGGGATAGGGATCTGGGTCAGTGACTGAAACCCTTTCCCGACCATCAGAAAAATGGCAATGATTGCAAATGAACGCAGATAACTCATACACGTCAGGATGATGATGAATGGTGTTGCAATGATACAAAATTGATGAGATCGACACTACGTTTCTTTGCGGCTGTATTGATTCTGGTCAGCTTGTTCACAGGTTTGAAACGATGACGATTGCAATGCCCGCCGCAGCAAGAAGTAACACAGACAGTTTATGCATCAGGCTGTGTTTCACAATATGCTCTGTTGCTGAACGATGTGGCCGACGGGTTTTCACCGTTGTAACTGCCGGCTGTGGTGACAATTTGGCAGGCAGCTTCTCGGGTTGTGTAAAACGATGAATATGACGACAGGTTTCTTTCGGTAAGGGAACACGAAAGCCAAAATGAGGCAGTACCTCGATAGGAATTGCCATCACACCTTCCACCGTCAGCTTGCGACGAAGCGAATTGAAAACCGACGCCAGATCGATTTTCTGTATTTGAGACATGGAATCCTGCGGAAGAAATGTTTTATCAGACAACGATTTATGACTAATGACTTCTCCGGCAAAGTAGCACAATGCTTCAAGCAGGCGTGACTCGTGCAGGGTCAGGGCTGTCTCTGATTTATCCGGCCAGACGAGAAGCCGGAGATCGGGTTCAAAATCCACCCTGGCAAAGCGATAACAGCGGGTGAGAGACTCGGTTGCCATAATAATCACTTTCCAATTACTGTCGGCATGGTGTCCTTTTGAATCTGACAGTAAAACATCATTGGTCTGATGGTGGCTTATGTAGCCAAACGTCTCCATGACGCATGACACTAAGCAGGTACTTATTAATTGTTACTGGCCTTGTATTGAACTTCAAACTGCAGAGGAAGGAAAAGTGTCTGAAAAAAGAAACCCTGACCGTTCAGAGGGCCAGGGTTGTGAAATTACTGAGCAAGATCAGCGCTCTGTAACGATCTGTCTTTCTGGGATCCTGATTGTGTAATTACACCAGGCTGCCTGCGTATTCATACACGGCTTTCAGGATTTTCATCTTTTTCTCATCGCTTTGGTGTTCCATTGCGACAGATTCAAGATGCTGCATGTAAGCCGGGAGCTTGGCTTCAAAGTAATCCTGACAATGGTATTTCCACTGCTGTTGTTCCTGATGACTTAAGGTCAACGGGAAATTACGGGCACGATAACGGAACAGTAATGGCTTGATGCGCTTGTCATCCACATTCAGCTCGAGCTTGCCCAGCTCTTCTGGCGCAGACTCACGAATGATATCCATCGCCGATTTGTCCGCCGCAGAGAAAAATCCGTGATACAGTTGTGTATCCACATCATCACTTGGCGCAAATTCTCTGTCCTGACTGAATACAGCCAGCAGTTTTTCACGTATCTGAGGTTGCACTTTTAATGCGCTTAAATTCGCCAGACATTGAGCCCTGTCGATCCCCAATCGCTCTGCATCTTCTGCAGTCAGTGTTTTCGCCGGTGCCAGTACAGGACACTTATTCACATGGACCAGTTTGAGCGGAACAGGCAGCTCGCCAGGGTTCAGCTCAGCTCGCTTAGTGTACAGCCGCTCCCGCAGGCTGTCGGCATCCAGATCGAACAGCGGGGCAGGGTCCATTGCCAGATTGACGCAAATGACCGCATTTTTGTTATCCGGATGCCAGGCCAGGGGAACGATCCAGCTGGTGTTGCCGCACTCAGAGCCAAACATACCTGAAACATGTACCAATGGTGTCATTTCAGCGATATCGATCAATTCCTGCAGCTTACGTTTATGACGTAAGTTAAACAGGTAGTGAAAGAGTTTGGGCTGACTGGCTTTGACCTTTTTTGCCAGTTCAATCGTGGCATACACATCTGCCATCGCATCATGCGCATTCGCGTGTTCAATCCCGTTTTCAACGGATAAATGTTCAAGCTTAAAACTTGGAAATCCGTCTTCGTTCGTTGGCCAGTTCAGTCCATCGGGACGTAACGCATAGCAAGTACGCATGATATCCAGCATATCCCATCGCGAATTGCCGTTTTGCCAGCTCCAGGCATAGGGATCGTAAAAATTGCGATACAGGGTATAGCGTGTGACTTCGTCATCGAACCGCACATTGTTATAACCGACGACACAGGTATTAGGTTTTGAGAGTTCAGCATGAATGCGCGCAATAAACTCATGCTCCGGCAAGCCTTTTTCCATCGCTTCTTGCGGTGTAATGCCTGTGATCAGGCAGGCTTCGGGTGAAGGCAGGTAATCGCTGGGCGGCTGGCAGTAAATGACTAATGGCTCACCAATTACATTGAAATCCATGTCGGTTCTCACCCCGGCAAACTGGCAAGGCCGATCAACAGAAGGATTTGCGCCGAACGTTTCATAGTCCAGCCAAAACAAGGTTGGCTGGTTATTGTTATTACTCATTCTTACCTTTACTGGTATAAAACGTGTTTTCTGAGGCCATTCTATCAAAGAATTACACGGGCTGTGGGTGATTTTGCCATGGATGACGTGCTGTACTCTGGAAAATAAGGGTTATCTGGCAACGCTCATGTCACGTGGATGAACATAACCCTGTGACACTGTCACAGCTCAGGCGTTTCATGTTATCTCAATCACATCAAATTCAATATCCTCATAGGCATTCAAGGGTGGATTTGCAGAGGCATCATAAGATGACTTGAGCTTTTTAAGGATCAGTACCTCTCCAGCCCGAAAAGGTTGCTCTTCGGAATTGACTTGAAATTGCAGCATGACCTTTTCAATGGCTGGTGAATCCTGGCCGCGACCGTAAATAGGGGCCTGACTGACAGGATAGTTATCCATGGCATCCGGGCTGGTTCGAAAGGCATAAATAATCTGGCTGTCGGCAGGGATCCGCCGAAGCCAGACTCGAAGAATGCCGCTGTTTGCGGCGGTAGCGGGGACGGTAATTTTCATCGTCATTTGATTATAGTTAAGCCCTGTGGCAGCAAGGCGACAAACCACAGGGTAATGGCTATTTCTTCGCAAAAGTGCGAAGGGAGCAACCGTCATATTTGAGAGTTTCCGGTGGAACGGCTTTGCCTTTTGCATCAATCACAAGCAGGTAGATTTTGACATCATCGACGGACTTCTTCCGGCCAATAAAACAGCGCAATCCGCGAGTGAGATCAATGGAATAACGTGTGTGCTCGTAGCGCAATGGGTGCTTTGTGCGAATATCATAGTCGTCCCGTACGGCCATGGCCGGATTACAGTGTCCTGATGCGCCGTGACAGGTTCCGTGACCAAACAGAACGAGACGTCCACAGTAGCTCTCATCCTCGTAACCGGTTGAAGCATTGCAGGCGGGATTGTTGATATATGCGCGGATTTCGTAACTCTCTTTGGGGGGATGTAAACGAAGGAAGTCAAGTTGCGCGCGAACAAACCCACCTTCAATCAGTCCCATTGAGAGCTCTTTTGCCCGGCTTGCTGCGGCGGAGAGTGATTTGGCCGGCAGAGTATTCGTGGTGCCTGTAGCTGCGATGGCGGATTCCACTGAATTGTCAGAATAGATGTATTTTAGCGAATTCTCTGCGTCAATCAGATCACGCCCGATACGCCCGTCATAAACAACTTTCTGTTGAACGAATGTCGGAATATTTGCATCAGGGTGTAATGTTTGCCAGTCAAACCAGACTTTATCGACCATGGAATGGTGAAGCCAGAAGAGGGGATCATAGGCCGCTGAAATGACTGAGCTCATGTCACCCGATCCTTGTGGTAAGGGTGAGTGGCCTGCACCACCGACATACACATGCACAGCACCATGGGCGCCAAAATCGAAATCTTCCTGGAAGCGCATAAAGTTGGGGTTGTCCATATAACGATCTATATCGTTTTTGAGCTGACTGATCATGCTTTTAAAAGCATTGGGGAAGCGTTGTGTGTACTGCTCATCACCTTCCAACCCCTGCGACGTGATGCGATACAGGCTTTTTGCCCGGTGGAGGGGATTATTCAGCTGGACGCCTTCAGCATTTTTATACTGAGGGTCATTGAGAACTTTAGGCAGACCGTTTGCCGCATGAGTTGATTGACTGAACTGTGTCCAGTCCCAATAAGGCAATGTGAGTTCAAGTTCTTTATCTTTACGTTTCCACTGTAAGGCTGTATTCAGGGCTTTTTCAAACGAGTAGATGTATGAGCGGTGCCAGGTCAGGAATACCCGGTTATCATCGTGACAAAGATCCTGATCATAACCATGGCCACGGGCCAGTGAAAAATAGCCACGGCGATCGCCAACAGCAATGTCTGATATTTCATACATTGCTGCATAGGCGTCTCGTAAATCGTTCATATCTTGAGGATTCAGGCGCAACAGGTTAAAACGGATCAGGGGTAAGCCCGCCAATTTTCTGCGGTAATTGAGTTTAGCAATGGTTGTCATTTCTCGATCCTCATTCCTTACTTCTGTTATTTAAAAAGCAGAACGCAATAAGGAGACGTCTGAACTCAGGGCATTGCCTGCTTTTCTGTACAAAGATGTGTTCAACTATAGTGCATTTGAGTGCTTATCGTGGTTCGAAATGAACAGCGTGATTTAAGGTATATGAACGAAGAAGACAGTGTCCACTTCCCCTATGCTGAGACAGTCTAAACTGGAGATTTCTGCCACATAACAGCAGGAGTTCACCATGAAGAAGTCACGGTTCACCGAAACACAGATAGTCGCGATTCTCAAAGAAGCGGATGCGGGCCTGAAGGTCGATGATATTTGCCGCCAGCACGGGATTAGCAGCGCCACCTACTATAACTGGAAAGCCAAATATGGCGGGTTGGACGCCTCTGAGCTCAAGCGAATCAAAGAGCTTGAAGCAGAAAATGCCAAGCTCAAAAAGATGTTCGCAGACGTCAGTTTAGAAAACCAGGCCATGAAGGAGCTGTTCGAAAAAAAGGGTTGGTAGCCAGCAGCAGGCGCGATTGTGCATGTATGTTGGTGGCTGCAGGTCTTAGTGTCACCCGTGCGTGCCGACTCACGCTTTTGGGACGGGCCAGTTACTACAGAAGTCCCAAGGATTGGCGCATTGCCGACAGCGATGTCATCGATGCCCTGAACGCGGTGCTTGAGAAGTCACCCAATGCAGGATTCTGGAAATGCTTCAGGCGAATGCGACGAAAGGGAAAAGGGTTCAATCATAAGCGCGTATACCGAGTTTACTGCCGGATGGGGTTAAACCTAAAAAGGCGACAAAAACGCGTATTACCGGCTCGCATCGCTACACCATTAGATGTGGTGAATCAATCGAACTATCAATGGGCACTCGATTTTATGCATGACAGCTTATATTGTGGCAAGCGTTTTCGGACACTGAACATTCTTGATGAATCGACCCGAGAATGTCTGGTGATAGAAGTGGATACGAGTTTGCCCGCAGGACGCGTGGTGGAGAGGTCTGCCAAAACAGCTTCGAATGGATAATGGGCCAGAGCTGATATCGTCCCAGTTAACCGACTGGTGTGAGGTTCATAACATCGAGCTGGTTTATATCCAGCCAGGAAAACCTCAGCAAAATGGGTTTGTAGAACGCTTCAACGGGTCATTTCGCCGCGAGTTCTTGAATGCCTATTTATTCGAGTCACTTGAGCAGGTTCGGGATATGGCTTGGGTATGGATGTGCGATTACAACGAAGAGCGAACACACGAGAGCTTAGGCAATATTCCTCCGGCTGAATACCGGTGGCAACTGGAAACCTCTAGTTTTGAATTGTCTCGCTAAAGGGGAAGTGGACAACAGGTTGTGCATCTGATGTGTTGGCTTAACCCAACTGAGTTGGGGGGCAGTGAAGTCACACGGCGGGAATGTTGCTTTAATTTTGAAGCGTAAAGCTTCGGAGTCAGTGAAAAGGGTTTTTAGAGGGGATGAGAGAGCCGGGGAAATAAAAAGAGCGCCCTCAGGCGCTCTTTTTCGTGTTCATGTGCTCGAAGAGGGCTTATGCGCGCTCAACGTTAGCAGCTTGAGGACCTTTTTGGCCTTGCTCGATATCGAACTTCACTTTCTGACCTTCAGCCAGAGATTTGAAGCCTTCACCAGTGATAGCACGGAAGTGTACGAATACGTCTGCTCCGCCGTTGTCTTGAGTGATGAAACCGAAGCCTTTCTCGTCGTTAAACCACTTAACAGTACCAGTTGCTTTAGACATAGGATGTCTCCTGAAAATATAGGAATAAATACGCCCAAGGGCGTGCTTCATGCCAACATAATGGATTACTTATGGACAAGGATGTAGCTCTTCAGGACAACGGCGCTTAGGTGAAGCGGGTGTATCGAAGTATACTTTTCACTTTGTTGCATAAATAGCGTTGCATTATAGGCAGAGTTATTAGGCCACAATGCTAGCCTGACGGCAAGCAAATAGTGAGTCATACCCAAAAAATCCTGAAAAATTGTGAAGATAACTGCAAATGTGGTGAATTGTGAAATGCATTCAGACATTTACCTGAAAGCAGATAGGGCGCTGGTCGGATTTCAGAGGCAAAAAAAGGGCTTAACAGCCCCTTTTACGCTAATGTGAAGTTAGCTTATATTCTTTCTACGTTGGCTGCTTGCAAGCCCTTTTGACCTTGCTCGACCTCGTACTGTACTTTCTGACCTTCTTGCAGTGTCTTGAATCCATCACCGGCAATTGCGCGGAAGTGAACAAATACGTCGGCACCACCGTTATCCTGAGTGATAAAACCGAAACCCTTTTCCTCGTTAAACCACTTAACGGTACCTGTTGCTTTAGACATGTTGTCTCCTGAATCTTTTACTTTTACGTAGCTAACCAATAATCTTTAACGTCAACACTAAAGCAATGCTAACCCCAACTCACAGTCATCGGTGTGAATCCTGACGAAAGGTGCTAGACGCAATCGCATTTGGCCAAATCAATACTGGTATTAAGAAAGAGTAGGCTCTTGTATTCCAAAAGCAAATAATTCCGCAGTATATTGTGAGTCACATAACAAGAAACAATGCGCATATCAGTTTTTTTACTGCTTGTCGCATGAATGAAAAGCATCTGTCATCGGAATACTAAAAATTAATAGTATAATTAACCAGTTAAAACTTGTTGCTTATTCCGAGGCATTGCGCAAGATCAATGAAATGCAGGCTGTTGTGATTTAAGCGTGATCTTACTTGTGAAGGAAGACAAGTTTCTGTTATAACCCAAGGCATGCAGGTTTTCTAGGTTCAAAGTAAGGACAAAACATGAGCAATATCCTGGAATTGGTGCGTCTTGCAAGACGTAAAAATAAACTAAAGCGTGAAATTCTTGATAATGACCGCAAGATCAGAGACAACCGCAAGCGTGTCGAGTTGCTGGAAAACCTGATTGATTACATTCAACCTAATATGACACATGAAGAGATTGTGAGCATTATTGAGAACATGAAAGCGGATTATGAAGACCGTGTTGATGACCACATCATCATCACTGCTGAATTATCAAAAGAACGCCGCGAAGCCAGTAAGCTTTTGAAAGAACATAAGCGTACAGAACTGGCAAACCGTCCGGTGAAATAAGCTGTGATAACTGATTGTCTGTAATAATAAAAAAGCCGCTTAAGCGGCTTTTTTCGTCAGGTGTGTCTGGGAAATAAAATGATGTCAGATTGCCAGTGTTTCAATCTGTGCTTTCGCTTCCCCGCGACCTTTATCGGCCAGTTCATCACCCATGTTCAACGCTTCTGCGTAAACAAACTCAACCTCAGTCATGCCAACAAAGCCAAGGATCGTAGTCAGGTAAGGAACCATAGTGTCCGTCGCGTTACCTTTATGCATGCCACCACGAGAAGAAACAACAATCACTTTCTTACCCGTCAGCAGACCAACCGGCCCGTTTTCGGTGTAAGAGAAAGTCACACCTGCACGAGCAATCAAATCAAACCAGTTCTTCAGTTGAGTCGGAATACTGAAGTTATACATAGGTGCACCAATGATAATCGTGTCACTGGCTTTGATCTCCTCGATCAACTGATCAGACAGGGCAAGGGTTTCTTTCTGACGTTGGGTCAGATTATCACCACCACGTAATCCACCTGCCAGTTCGCCGTCTAGTACAGGAAGGGGATGCGCGACCAGGTCACGTTCAATAATGGTGCTAATGGTATCTGCTTTTACGTTGACAAGATGATCAATCAGGGCGTTTGACTGAGAGTAACCGCCAAGAATGCTGGATTTCAGAACAAGAACTTTAGACATGATGTTGTCCCTTCTATTGTGATTCTTTGATGAACTTGGGCTCACTATAAATGTTGAGCTACAACACTAAAAGCTGAAAAACTTGTGTAAGTTGTTCGAGTAATTTGAATGAAGCAATCTTGAGCTAGACAAAATCGAACGGGTAGCGGTGGGGACAAACAGATAAAAAATAGCCCGAAACGACTCCTGTTTCGGGCTTAGGGGAATGGCTCGTGAGAGCCTTGCGCTAACTGGTTTATAAATGGAGATCAATTACAATAACAATCTTAGTTCAAGCAGCATTTTTTGCCAGTTTTAGCCCTGAGACAGTCAAGGCTACTGCAATCGTCGGTATCGATAACCATCTGCGCCAGATTCAAACTGTTTTTCCAGATAAACCTGTATCTCTGACTAATTCCCTTGGCAGGCCGTTTTTGATGCGATTGCCAACCCATTTTCCCAATCCAAGAGGGAAATCCTGATAGGTAACAATCACTTCACCTTTACCCGTCAGGTTTTGCGGGCGTATGTCTCTGCCCATGATCCATTCATTGGCTTCATCTGTATTCAGAGAAACACAGCTTGGCTCTTTGCCTGTGGCGAGTGTCATGACTGCTTCGTGTTGCCAGCGATATCCTTTTTTATGCTTTTCGGCCAATTTAATGCCAATACGCTGGAAACGGATGTTTTCTAATAGCGGACGAAGGCGGGCAGGGAACAGCCAGACTTCCTGGTCCCGAAGCCAAACCTCCCGTTCTGACGGGAGTGTCAGGCCAAGATCGGTGTATAACTGCTGGTGGATTTGTTCGCTGTCTTTCCGGGAAGCCAGAGAGAAGGGAAAACTGGCTTTTCTTTTTTTAGCCGGTTCACTCTCAACAGCGGCAAGTTTACGGATCCTGGCAACAAAAAAACCTTCACTATCATAAACCTGTGGAAATACGTGTAAGAAGCCTTCTTCTGTGCAGCTTGCTGCTGCACCGTCAAATAAATCAGCCAGAGGCTCGAATTGCACCGCGTCCCCAAAGGTTTCCTTCAGGAAAAAACACACGTCCTGGTTTTCAGTATGATTGAGCGTGCAGGTGGAATAGACCATGACTCCGCCGGGCTTCAGTGCCTGAAAAGCACTGACGATCAGCCCTCGCTGAATCTCTGCGATGTCCTGGATGTGTTTGAGGCTCCAGTTCGCCATGGCGTCTTCGTCTTTGCGTATTGCGCCTTCGCCGGAACAGGGGGCATCGAGAAGAATGCTGTCAAACGCCTCAGGGGTCCAGCTACCGAAGATCTGGCCATCGAAATGCGTAATTGCGGCATGAGACACACCGCAGCGCTGCAGGTTGGCGTGCAAAACTTTGATACGGCTGGCGGACAGTTCGTTCGCAACCAGGGCACCTTTTTGCTGCATTGAAGCGGCAATCTGCGTTGTTTTTGAACCCGGCGCGGCCGCCATATCCAGAACACAGCCAATCTGATCATTGTCAGTGAGTAACGCAGAGACAGGCAGCATGGAGCTGGCTTCCTGTATGTAAAACAGTCCTGCCAGATGTTCTGCGGTATTGCCTAACGATTCAGTGACTGACTCATCGTAGTCTATCCAGAATCCTTCTTTACACCAGGGAACTGGTGTGAGGCTCCAGTTTTTGTTACTGACCTTTGCCAAAAAATCGGTGACGGATATTTTCAGGGTATTGACCCGGATACTGCGACGTAGCGGGGTACGGCAGCTGGCGAGAAAGCTGTCCATATCCAGACTCTCTGGCAGAATTTGGCGGATAAGGTGAATGAAATCGTCTGGAATGTAGATGGACTGATGCACTTGCTTTATCTCAGTTGGAATGCTGGCGGCAAGTCTATAACAATCTGGCGGCAGGATAAAATAACAAGGCAAGTCTGAACGCTTGCCTTGTTGATGCTGGAGCGGGTTGATCCTGGTGCTATTCGGCTGGAATAGCGGTCCGCCATTGTTTCCATTCTGGTTTCGCTTTCTCGTGAAGCAAAAAGTGGGTCCCGGTTTGGGCCGGGGCTGAAAGCGGCTGGCCTTCGGGTGTTGCGAGCGCAATGCCGCCACGAACCAGGCTATCGACTGTGCCAGCCTGAATACTGGCACCTGTCAGACCGACGCTGACATCCAGACCTGAAGTGTTCCAGAATACGGTATCTGAGCGAACCAGATGGCGGAAATCCGGTTCAATATGCGCTTCTATCATCACTCGGTCTGCCAGCTCACCGAGCGTGACTTTGCTGACCTGGCCTACTTGTATGTCCCTGAACAGCAGAGGCGTCCCTGAACGTATCGAGGCACGGGTGATACTTTCCAGAATCACGGTCAGACCATCGAACGCTGTTTTTGCTTGTTCAGACAGCGCGAATGTCTGCCGGTAATTTCCATCACCCGGTTCTACTTCTATGTAGCTGTTTAACAGGCTGTCGAGGTTTTTGACGCCCGTGAGATCGACTTGAGGAGTGACCAGCCAGAAATGTGTTTTATCTTTTGTCAGCGCATCGGCATACCGGGAAAAAAGACGCGCATCGATCTGAACCAGACCGGTTTTAAAATCTGGCGTCAGGGACAACACTTTACCCACAGTGACTCCCTGATATTTGATATCTGTGCCTACGGATATGCCTTTGGCATGCTGCGCAGTCAGACTGATTTGTGTTCCAAACTCTTTTGCGTGTTTCAGGCTGCCAAACAGTTTGAACTGTTTGCCAACGCGGTTGGGAATGCCGGCCATATTATCAAAAGCAATGCCGCCTTTGAGCAGTGAGGTAACGGGACTGGCTTTGATATTCACACCGGACAAACCGGCTTCGATTTCAACACCGGACTGATCCCAGAAGACGCTGTCGGCTGTGACCAAATGGCGGTACTTATTCTGAATCGAGAGTTTTATTGTGACGCCGTCACGTGTTAATGCATAACCACTGACGTTACCAACGGGAAGGTTCCGGTAAAGCACCGGGCTTCCTTCATTGACAGAAGGAAGCGTGTCTGCAAAAAGTGCGACTGTGGTCGTGCCCGACTGCTGACTACTGGCCAGTTGGGCCAGTGCCCGGCTTTCAAACAACGGGTACTGGCTACGCATTTTTCCCGAGCCTTCGGAAGTGAAGGCAATGCTGTTACTGATTAACTGTTCGGCTGGCGGTACGGAGACTTTGATGCCGTCAGTACTGATATCGGCCTGAATCCCGCCATCAATAAAGAAACGACTCTGGCTTCGAACCAGGGAGGTGAATTCAGGTTTGATCATGATATCGAAGCGAACTTTTTCCCTTTCCAGGCTGACTTTTTTGACGCTTCCTACGACCATTCCCCGGTGTGTCACCTGCGTGTTGCGACTGATACCAATATTTTTGTCGGCGTATAGGTGTATGACCGCGGCCCCGGGACGTTTTTCTTCGAGCTGTTCCTGAGTGAATGCCTTAAAGTGCCGAGCGGGTTCACCCTCGCCGGGAATCAGCGTCAGATAATTGCCTTTGATCAGGTTACCGAGATTACTCACACCTTGCAGGGAGAGATTAGCCTCCTCCAGCAACAGGCTGGTGCCGGATGTCAGTAAATCACTCATACTCGGTTCAATCGCTGCATGAGCAATAATCCGCTTGCGCTGAGGGTCTAAACGCAAATCAGAGATCTGGCCAATCTGCAGGCCGCGATACACAATCGGCGCGCCGCCGGCGCTGATCTTATTGTCATCAGGCAATTCAACCGTAATGGCGATGCCGCGTCCCGCAGTATTCAGGTCCGGATACAGCCGGAACAAATGGTTGGGCTGGATGGGAAGCCCCTCATCCGGCGAATCAAAAGCAATCGCCCCGGCAATCAATGCCGAAAGGCTTTCAAACTGCACATCAACACCATTAAATCCGATATTGGCACTGACACCACTCACGTTCCAGAAGCGGCTTTTATTGGTCACCAGGTTGGCATACTGAGGTTGGATGAGAACGTCGATCAACACGCGTTTTTTATTGTTGCTGAGGGTGTAGTTATAGACTTCGCCAACAGGAATTTTTTTATAGTAAACCTGCGCCCCGATAGAGACAGAACCCAAATCGGGGGACTGAAGCTGAATGGTCAGTCCGTCACCCACGGGGCTTTCGGAGGGCTGGCTGTCTAATGCATTAAATTCCTGAGCCGGTTCTCCCTCGCCGGGGAGCAGCGCAATATAGTTACCCGACACCAGGGCATCAAGTCCACTGATGCCCGTGATTGAGGCTTTGGGCTTAACAAGCCAGAAACGCGTCCCTTTACGTAAAACCTGGACCGCTTCGGGATAGATATCGGCAGTCACATAGATACTTTGCAGATCATCAGACAATTTAACGTCCCGGACGATACCGACTTCCAGCCCCTGATAACGAATCATGGTTCTGCCCGCAACCAAGCCAGCCGCATCGTCAAAATGGATAGTGATTCGCTGGCCAGCTTCACTGACCGCCTGAATCACCAGCCATGCAGCCAGCCCCAAAGCGAGCACTGGTAAAATCCACAATGGTGATATCTGCCTGTCTCTTTTGACATTCACCGGTTGAGGCTGTTGCGGGCCGACAGGCGCACCAAAAGGCGACTGTGGAGGGTATTTATTGTTTGTCATAATTATCCCAAATCAGGCGAGAATCCAGACTTTCTGCTGCCAGCATGGTGAGCACGACAACGATTGCAAAGGCAATGGCTCCAGGGCCTGGGGTAAAATCCAAAATCTGTCCACGATCAATGAGTGAGACCATCAAGGCAATAACGAATAAGTCCATCATTGACCATTTACCAATCCATTGAATGATACGGTAAAGCCGCATTCTGTATAAATGATTGATCTTTCTTTTACCGTGGATGCACAGAAGTATAAATGCAAGCCCCAGTATTTTTGCAACGGGCACAACAATACTGGCAAAGAAAATCAGAATGGCGATGCCTTCCATACCGGTATTGATGAGTGAGGCAACGCCAGAAAGAATGGTGTCTTCAATCCGTTTTCCGTTGTTTAAAAATATTGAGATTGGGTAGATGTTGGCCGGGATGATAAAAATAGCTGCAGTGATCAGGTAAGCCCATGTTTTCTGAATAGAAAAAGGTTTGCGATAGTGAGTTGGGCAATGACAGCGCTGGCAGGTGTCTGTTTCTCCCAGGCTTAAATGACAGTTGTCACAGTGTAACTTTAATGCCGGGACTTTATGATCGGTTTCAGGTTGCCAGGCTTCCCAATACCGTTTGACATGAAAGCGTGTGAGCATGATGACCATGAGTATTTCCATCATAACCAGGCAAAACAGACCTGGGCCGACATAAATATCGGCATAATCTTTCACTTTGAAGCAGGCGATGCCCAGACTGACCAGAAAAACATCAAACATTGCCCAATGTTTCAGGTGTTCTATACACCACATCGAGTACTTAAAGAGGCCAAGCTGGCGCTTTGCCAGGGCAAACTGAGCACCGAGCACCGACAGGAAAACCATGAAAGGTGCGATTGTGCTACAGAACAGTATTAATAGCGCAACGACAGGGTAATCAGACGACAGCGTCAGTGCGCCAGAGGGTAAGGTGGCGGGTATCATGACACCAAACAGGCGGATCGTGATTAAAGGATAGAAATGCGCCGGAATGATTAATATCAAGCCGGCGACAGCAAGCGCCAGATCCCCGCGTATTGATGGCATACCGCCACGATACATACGAGATTCACAGCGAGGACAAAACGCGCTTTGTCCTCTGGCAGTCACTTTGGGTGTCAAAAGTAAATCACAACTAGGGCAGAGTCTTACCGTTGACATGAATGTCCATCCTATCTGGAGCCGTTAACCTGTTGAACTGGCATCACTATATTATTTTGAATTGAGCCTGGCTACTGTCAGGTTCTGATTGTTTATGTGATGTTCAGCATCGCTGGATTGCGCTGTGCCATACAGGGTCTGATACAGGCCTGTTGTATTCACCAGCTCAGTGTGTGTGCCCGTCTGGCTGACCTGACCATCTTCGAGTACATAAATAAGATCAGCCTGCTTCACCGCAGAGAGCCTGTGCGCCACGATCAGGGTTGTCCGATCGGCCAGGAAATGGTTCAACGCAGTATGCAACGCAGCTTCTGTGGCTGTATCCAGAGCTGAGGTTGCCTCATCCAGAATGACGAAATCCGGATTGGTCAGAATCATCCTGGCAATCGCGAGCCGTTGCCGCTGCCCTCCGGAAAGACGAATACCCTGACGACCAATCTGGGTGTCCAGCCCGTCACTCAGCCGTTGCGTAACATCGGAGAGCTGTGCAATTTCCAGCGCCTGCCAGAGTTGTTCGTCGTTGTACTCAGCGCCCAATGACAGATTATGGCGAAGCGTATCATTGAACAGCACGGGTTGTTGCAAAACAACGGCCATCCTTTCCCTGAGTGCTTCATAACTGACGTCTTCAACCGGATGACCATTGATCAGTATATCGCCACTGTCTTTTTGATAGATGCCAAGGAGCAGTTGGATCAGCGTGGATTTTCCGCCACCGGATGCGCCCACTAATGCAACACGTTTTCCTGCAGGTAATGAGAGATTCAGACCATTCAGAACTTTTTTATCTTCGTCATAGGCAAAGTCCAGATGATTGATCTCAATGGCAATCTGTTTATGGCCGGAGAAGGGATCCACTTTGGCCTGAGGACGAACCTCTTCTTCCAGTGCAATCAGCTGGTTCAGACGCTGCATAGCGGCCGAAGCACCGTACCAGGCAAATTGAATACCCAGCAGTTCCTGAACCGGGCCCAGCATAAACCACAGATAACCAAATACCGCGAACATCTGGCCAATGGTCAAATCGCTGAACAGTACCATGAGCATGGCTCCGGCACGGAAGAGTTCGAATCCAATCAAAAATAAAAGAAAGGATATCCGCCCGGCGGCTTCCGACTGCCAGGCATATTTGTCGGCATTGTCACGGATACCATCTGCATGTTCTTTCAGATTTTTCAGAAAATCGCGTTCACGGTTTGCGGCTCTGAGCTGGTAAATACCATCCAGTGTTTCAACCAGCCGCTGCTGGAATTTTTCAAACGCTTGGTTCTCTTTGCGCTTCAGGTGCTTGACTCTGTTTCCCATTTTCCGTGATGCATAAATCACAACGGGATTGACCAGCAAAATGAACAGCCCCAGCTCCCAGTTCAGCCACAGCAGTACCACGGCTGTCCCGAGCACAGTCAGTGTACCAATCAGAAAACGGCTTAGCGTGTCGCCCACAAATTTATCGATGGTTTCAACATCGGTAACCAGATGAGAGGTAATACCACCGCTGCCGCGCTCTTCATACTGACGCATGCTGATTCGGCCCAGTTTATCAATCAGATGCCTGCGCATCTGGTAGGTGATCTCTTTGGCAACTAAGGTGAACTGGCGGCTTTGTAAGATATTCAAAGCTTGGCTGGCTGCGCGCATCACGACGACCAGCAGGAGAACAAGAATGATGTAGGCCGCCGGTTGTTGCCAATCGGACGGCAATAAGTGGTTTAATAAGGCGATTCCTTTTCCGGGCTGGTCAAGCAAAATCTCGTCGACCATCAGCGGCATCAGCAGTGGAATCGGGACGCTGACCAGCGTGGCAATCAGGGCGATGATATTGGCAGCAATCAGTCTTTTTTTGTGATGTTTTGCTTGCTTTATCAACCATGACCAGTTAATCATTTGATTCGTTGAGCCTTTCACAGTGATAACGATTCCTATTACGATGCAAAGGTGGCATTTTAACGGCTATATATGGAGTAAGCCATGGAAAATAAATCTGCATTCTACCGCCGTTTAACCCAACAGGCTGTGGCAATCGTTGACGGTGAACCCGATGTAATTGCTAATATTTCTAATATTAGTGCTTTACTGAACATGGAGTTAGAGGATATTAACTGGGTTGGTTTTTACCTGCTGAAAGATGACCAACTGGTTTTAGGGCCATTTCAGGGTAAACCTGCCTGCGTGCGCATCCCTGTCGGTCGTGGTGTTTGCGGCACTGCAATCTCAGAAAACAAAGTTCAGCGTGTCAGTGATGTTCATCAGTTTGAGGGCCATATTGCCTGTGACGCTGCCAGCAATTCTGAGATCGTGATTCCATTCTCAGTGAAAGGTAAGTTGTACGGTGTGCTGGATATTGATAGCCCAAGTCTGTCAAGATTTGACCAGGAAGACGAAAACGGGCTGGTTTCACTCATTGAGGAACTACAAATTAAGCTCTAATTGCATGCTTTCGGTGGTTTTTCAACATCAGGTAATTATAATAGCCCGCACTTATTGGTTTTATTTAAAAGCACTAACAGCGAGGTACTCTCGCTTTGTCAGGAAAGTCCATGGAAAACTCTGAAAAGTTAACGAACAGTAAAGAAGTGATTGCCTATATTGCAGAGCAATTCCCGAATTGTTTTACTGTTGAAGGTGAAGCTAAGCCATTAAAAATTGGTATCTTCCAAGACCTCGCTGAACGACTGAGTGATGATCCGAAAGTCAGTAAAACTCAGCTGCGAGCCGCACTTCGTCAGTACACTTCTTCTTGGCGTTATCTTCATGGTGTTAAAGCAGGCGCTAGCCGTATTGACCTTGATGGCAATGAGTGTGGTGTGTTAGAACAGGAACATGTCGATCACGCGCAAAAGGCGTTAGAAGAAAGCAAAGCGAAAGTACGCGCCCGTCGTAAAGAGCAGGCAGCGGCGAAAGCGGCCGCTGAAGGTGATGCTAAGCCAAAGAAAGTTCGGGAAAAATCATCTAAACCTAGAAACGTTAAGCCAAAAACGTCTAAGCTAGATAAGAAGCCGGTAGAAACAACACGTGCTTTATCTTCTGATGAAGTGACAGTGGGTAAAGATGTCAGTGTCAATATGGGCAATGGCAACATGCCGGCAACCATTGTAGAAATTAATAAGGACGATGTGCGTGTCCGTCTGACTAATGGCCTGACCATGGTTGTGAAAGCGGAGCACCTGCGTTCATAAAGGAGAATGCTCGACGTATGAAATGTCGATTCCGTTTCTCACTGATTGCTGCCGGTATCATGCTGGCAGCATCAGCCCAGGCCTTGGAAGCCACACATACACAAAGTGAATTGCCTGTTTTGACCCCGGAAAAACAGCATGCGACCGCCAGTAAGCGTGTAGCCTCACGGTTTACCCGTTCTCACTATCGCCAGTTCTCACTTGATGATCAATTTTCTGCCAACATTTTCGATCGCTATCTGGAAATGCTGGACTTCAATAAAAGCTTCCTCACACAATCTGATATCAGACAGTTCGAACAGTGGAAATATCAGCTTGACGACCAGTTAAAAAGAGGTGAAACAACAGCCGCTTACGATATCTTTAATACGGTATTGAAGCGCCGTTTTGATCGTTACCAGTATGCGTTGACCTTGTTGGACAAACCGATGTCTTTCAATGTCAATGAAGACATCGTGGTCGATCGTTCAGAAATGCCATGGCCGAAGGACAGGGCAGAGCTGAATGAAATTTGGCGCGAGCGTGTCAAATCGGATGAGCTGAACCTGAAACTGGCCGGTAAAGACTGGAAAGACATCCAGGAAACGCTAAGTAAACGCTATAACAACGCGTTGAAGCGCCTGACCCAAAGCCACAGCGAAGATGTATTTCAGCTCTATATGAATGCGTTCGCGCGTGAAGTAGACCCGCATACCAGTTATCTCTCTCCTCGCAGTGCTGAACAGTTCCAGTCAGAGATGAACCTGTCTCTGGAAGGGATTGGTGCTGTGCTTCAGGTGGATGATGAATTCACTGTGATTCGTTCTTTAGTGGCTGGTGGCCCGGCATCCAATTCTAAAAAACTGTCTGCAGGAGACCGTATTATCGGTGTTGCTCAGGATGGTAAGGATATGGTTGATGTGGTTGGCTGGCGACTGGATGATGTTGTTCAGCTGATCAAAGGGCCAAAAGGCAGTAAGGTCCGTCTGGAGATTCTACCAGAAGGTGCGAATGCCAAGAGTTACAGTGTCACTATAGTCCGGGATAAGATCCGCCTTGAAGACAGGGCAGCCAAGTCATCGGTAGAAACCTATCAAGGCCGTAAAATTGG
Source organism: Photobacterium sp. TLY01 (assembly GCF_021432065.1). NCBI lineage: Bacteria > Pseudomonadati > Pseudomonadota > Gammaproteobacteria > Vibrionales > Vibrionaceae > Photobacterium > Photobacterium sp. TLY01. The sequence goes on along the minus strand of NZ_CP090364.1, from coordinate 1,631,327 downwards.
TGTCCTTGAAATCCCGAGTTTCTATGTCGGTCTTTCCGAGGATACCAAGAAAGAGCTGGCGAAATTAAACCAGCAACAGGTTGACGGTATTGTGATTGACTTGCGCAATAACGGTGGTGGTGCATTAACGGAAGCAACGGCATTAACCGGTTTGTTCATCAACAGTGGCCCAGTGGTTCAGGTGCGTGATAGCTATGGTCGTGTGAAAGTGAATGGTGATTCTGATGATCGCGTTTACTTTGACAGCCCGTTAACTGTGCTGATTAACCGTTACAGTGCCTCTGCGTCTGAGATTTTTGCTGCAGCAATGCAAGACTACGGTCGTGCCGTTATTATCGGTGAACAGTCATTTGGTAAGGGGACAGTCCAGCAGCACCGTTCTCTGAATCATATCTATGATCTCTTCGATAAACCGCTAGGTCACGTACAGTACACGATTCAGAAGTTTTACCGCATTAATGGCGGCAGTACGCAGAATCTGGGGGTTGTACCGGATATCAGTTTCCCGACTGCCATTGATCCCGCGGATACGGGTGAAAGTGTAGAAGATAATGCGCTGCCGTGGGATAGCATTAAGCCTGCAGGTTACCAGAAACTGTATGACTTCTCTCCGCTATTGCCTTCGTTACGCGCTCAACACGAGCAACGTATCAAGAACGATATGGAGTTTGGCTTTATTTTCGATGATATAGCCAAGTACAACGCAGAGAAAGATAAAAATGCCTTGTCTCTGAACGAGAGTAAGCGTCGGTCTGAGCAGGATCTGGATGAGAAAGAGCGCTTGGAGCGCTTGAACGCACGCCAGAAAGCTTTAGGTGAGAAGCCTTTCATTGCATTGAAAGACGTGCCTAAAGATTATGAAGCGCCTGATGCTTATCTGGATGAAGCTGTCGCAATCACGGCCGATTTAGTTCGGGAAGAGCAAAGCTAAAGTGATTCAGATTGAATGACCATACAAAAAACGGCGCTTTCTGCGCCGTTTTTCTTTTTTATAACAGTGTGTTAGTTACGCTCTGAACAAGGCTGATGTTGATGTCTGGCCGTGTCTCATAGTTGAAACAAGCTGTTGAATACTTATGACAAGTATCAGATTCGCGCGCGAGACATGTCAATGAGGGCTAATTTGATAGAAGGGGCTGATACTTCTTAGGGGTACTATCATGCTGCGAGCCGTTCTTTTATCATTTGTTCTCAGTGTTTTTACATGGAGCAATACTGCAGCAGCCGATGAGCTGACTGAATTTGACTACCCACTGCTGTTAGGAGACTGGTATTGGTTCAGTACGACTGACGAAGGCGTAGAGAGTGAGGGGGTCAACTATCGCGCCATGAATATTAAGTTCAATTCGTCTTATCATTTTAAAGTACGCCTGCTTCGTACTGATGGACTGATCGATGAGTGGGGCGGAAATTATGACATTGATGAAACGACGCTTACCATGAATTCTGCCAACCAGCCCTCCCAGCAACATGAATATGTGTTGAGTTATAACCAGTTTCTTTTAGATGGTGCGCGATTTACCAAACTGGCACCTGAAAATTTACCGGGTCAATGGCGTTCTTCTGCGATAGGCGGTAAGGATGTAGACAACAGCGTGACAGAGCTGAAGCTATCGCTGCGTCCGGATTTTTTATTCTCCGCACAGGTGATTGGAAAAGACGGAAAGCGTAAAGAGCACAAAGGCATCTACTACCTGGAAGATGACAGGATTGTGCTGATTTACGAAGATGGCCAGCACGACAGTCACTTTAAGCTGGGCGGAGACAATACCTTAACCCTGACAAATAAACAGTTTGGTATGGAAGCTGTGATGCAGCGTCAATAACACCTTATCTATCTTTTAAATGTTACCTTGTTACGCGTCATTGTCATAAAAAGAGAGGCTTTCGCCTCTCTTTTTGTCTGCGTAATACTTGCATGCAGCTCAGTCATTGGCCAGCTTGAAGGCTGCACGGAGTTGATCCAGATAGGCTTCATCCTGACAGATACTTTTGCCGGGTTCATCTGAAATTTTGGCCACCGGGCGGCCTTCACATTCGGTCAGTTTCAGGACGATGTTTAAGGTATCGACATTGGGTAAGTCGCACGTCATATTCGTCCCGATACCAAAGCTAATTTGGATACGCTGAAAGAAGTGCTGATAGATTGCCAGTGCGCGCTCTAGCGTCAGGCTGTCGGAAAACACCAATGTTTTGCTTTTCGGATCAATCCCCAGCGATTGATAGTGCGCAATGGCTTTTTCCCCCCAAGCTATCGGGTCACCACTGTCATGACGAAGACCACTGAAGCGATTCGAAAGACGCAGATCGAAATCCCGCAAAAATGCCTCCATGTTGATACAGTCGGTCAGGGCGATACCTAATGAATCCGGGTATTCCTGAAGCCAGCGGTTGAGTGCTAACTGCTGGGAGTCAGCCAGTTCGCCGGCCAGTTGTTGATGCGCCTGGAACCATTCATGGGCCTGGGTGCCAAAAGGGGTTAAGTGTCGAGTTCGGGCCAGGTGGTAGTTTGATGTACCACTGAACTGAGGGAAATGCGCTTTCAGGTGATCGACAACGGCATAGTGCACGGCTTTAGAAAATCGGCGCCGGGTGCCGAAATCGACCAGAGAAAATTCGCTGATGTCCGTATCGGCAGCCAGCACGTGAAAACGAGACAGTTTGTGTTTGAGTTGCTCAATCGCCTCTTCAGGTGAGGCATCAGGATAGCGATGACGACAGCGTGTTTCGCAGATAATGGCAAGCAGGGGAACTTCCCACAAGATGATATCCAGCCATTTACCTTCTATGCGTATAGTGAGCTGTTCATCGTTTTGATCGATGATGACCTGCGCGGGATCAAGGCGAAACTGGCTTAAATAGGCCAGATAGTCGTGCTGGAAAAATGGCAGTGTGGCTAAGTAGTCAATTTCTTCTGGGGTAAAACGCAATTCACCCAGATGAGCAATTTGTCTTTTGATTTCAGCCAGGTAAGGCCTGAGATCTTCGCCACTGCGGCAACGAAACTCGGCGGCAGCGGTCACATCCGGGTAGAGGTGAAAAATCGCTTGCTGCATGTGGAGTTTATACGCATCGGTATCAAGCAGTGAATCGATGATCCAAGGTTGCATCGTTTGGTTCATATTACAGCTTCATTCCTGTTAAAGAGGCTAAAATCAATATATTGGGGTAGAGGAGGTTGTCCGTCGGTGTCATTGTTGCGCGACGCGACACAGGTAACAATAGAGAAAGATAAGATTTTCACCTCAAGTGCTATCTGCTAACATTTTGTCTTAACACAGTGTAAAGATAATTAGCGACCAATTATACGTATTCACATCAAGTATAGTTGATGCGATTTCAAGAATTCTTGTCTTACCTGGAACGGTGTGTTTATGGCACATGCTTCACGCTGACTTTACCTGCACCATACCCGCTATCATAACCTGAAGTTGGGGTATGCTAATTTTTCAGTTCCGCAAACAATGTTTCATCGATTGAATGATCGAAGCCTGTTCATTGTTTTGTGGCAACTGCCCATATGGATGATGAAGGAAGGACTTTATGGCCGATCAACCGAATGTTGCTCAACCGACAGCGAAGTACCGTGCTGATTACACTGCGCCGGATTTTACGATTACCGATATTGATCTGGTGTTTGATCTGCAAGACACGGCGACCCGTGTTGTTGCTGTCAGTCAAGTGAAGCAACAAACTCAGGGGGTAACATCACTTGAATTAGACGGTGATGATCTGGTTTTGCGTCGGTTGGAAATCAATGGTGAAAGCTGGCCACATTATGAAGAAACGGCAGAAGGTCTGCTGATTCGTCAATTGCCTGAAGCCTTTGAACTCACTATAGAAACAGAGATTAATCCGGAAGCCAATACCGCGCTTGAGGGTTTGTATAAATCTGGTGGCGGCTTCTGCACACAATGTGAAGCGGAAGGTTTTCGTCGCATTACGTTTTATCAGGACCGCCCGGATGTGCTGGCTCGCTTCACCACCAAAGTGCTCGCAGATAAAGCGAAATATCCGTATTTGCTGAGTAATGGTAACAAAGTGGCAAGTGGTGAGCTGGACAATGGCCGTCATTGGGTTCAGTGGCAGGATCCGTATCCGAAGCCTTGTTATCTGTTCGCCTTGGTGGCCGGTGACTTCGATGTGTTGCGGGATAATTATAAAACCGTCAGTGGTCGTGACGTGGCGCTGGAAATCTTTGTCGACAAAGGCAATCTGGATCGTGCTGAGCACGCCATGCAATCGCTCATCAATTCGATGAAGTGGGACGAAGAGCGCTTTGGCCTGGAATATGACCTGGATATTTATATGGTCGTTGCGGTTGATTTCTTCAACATGGGCGCGATGGAAAACAAAGGCCTGAACATCTTTAACTCTAAATATGTGCTGGCAAATCCGGCAACAGCAACAGACACGGATTATCTGGGTATTGAAGCTGTGATTGGCCATGAGTACTTCCACAATTGGACCGGTAACCGCATTACATGCCGGGACTGGTTCCAGCTGAGCCTGAAAGAAGGGTTGACGGTATTTCGGGATCAGGAGTTTTCATCGGATCTGGGTTCCCGCCCGGTTAACCGGATCAACAACGTTCGCGTGATGCGTGGACCACAATTTGCCGAAGACCGCGGTCCGATGTCGCATCCGATCCGTCCTGAGAAAGTCATCGAAATGAACAACTTCTATACCTTGACTGTGTATGAAAAGGGCAGTGAAGTGATTCGGATGATGCATACGCTGCTGGGTGAAGCGGGTTTCCAGGCCGGTATGAAACTGTATGTCGAGCGTCATGACGGAACAGCTGCGACATGTGACGACTTTGTGCTGGCAATGGAAGAGGCTTCGGGTGTTGACCTGAGCCAGTTCCGTTTATGGTACAGCCAGTCAGGTACACCGCTGGTCAAAGTCAGCACCGAGTATGATGCAGATGCCAAACGTTACCTTGTCACGGTTCAGCAGCATACGGCACCCACAGCCGGACAAGCAGACAAACAGCCACTGCATATTCCGTTTGATATTGAACTTTATGACAGCAAAGGTCAGGTGATTGAGTTACAGCGTAACGGTGAAAAGATTCATCATGTACTGAACGTCACTGAGTCTGAGCAGACCTTTGAATTTGATCAGGTCCATGAGCAGCCTGTGATTTCCATGTTACGTGAATTCTCGGCGCCGGTTGTGCTGGAGTACGATTACAGTGACCAGGAGCTGGTCTTCCTGATGACCCATGCCCGTAATGAGTTTGCACGCTGGGACGCTGGTCAGATGCTGCTGGCGAAGTACATTCGCAGTAATGTGGCCGCAGTACAAACAGGGGAAGAGGTGGTTTTCCCTGAAACCGTGGTGGATGCATTCCGCGGAGCGTTACTGGACGAAAAACTCGATCCTGCCTTTATTGCTGAAATGCTGACGCTGCCCAGTGAGAATGAAGTGGCCGGTTGGTATGACCTGGTTGATGTTGATGCAATCCATGCTGTGCTCGGACAGCTTGAAACGCTTCTTGCAACAGAATTGGAAGATGAACTGACCGCCGTTTATCATTCATTGAAACAAACCAGCTATAGCATTGAGCATGACGCAATCGCCAAGCGTGCGTTACGTAATCGCTGCCTTGCTTATCTGGCATTGACAGCGCAGGGTGAAAAACTGGTGTCAGCCCAGTATGAAACGGCTGACAATATGACAGATACGATGGCTGCTATGTCGGCGGCGAATGAAGCACAGCTGGCCTGCCGTGAATTGCAGATGGCAGATTTCAGTGACAAATGGACGCATGACGGCTTGGTCATGGACAAATGGTTTATTCTTCAGGGCAAGAATCCGGCGGCAAACGCTCTGGATAATGTGCGTGAGACGATGCAACATCCAGCGTTTAGTTTGAAGAACCCGAATCGTACGCGCAGCCTGGTCGCAAGTTTTTGCGCCAATAACCCGGTTAGATTCCATGCGAAAGACGGCAGTGGCTATCGTTTCCTGACTGAGATACTGACAGCCTTGAATACGTCAAACCCGCAACTGGCCTCGCGCCTGATTGAGCCTTTCCTCAAGTACCGCCTGTATGATGAGGAACGCCAGGCGTTGATGCGTGCCGAGCTGGAGAAACTGGCCGGTTTGGACAATCTGGCGAGAGATTTGTTTGAGAAAGTGGAAAAAGCACTTGAACAATAAGGCAGGTCTGTTTTAATCAGAAGGCTCCTCCGGGAGCCTTTCTTTTTTATTCGACCCATTTTATTCGATCAAGCAGGCTTGTTTGCATGAAGAGATACACCTTTTCAGTCAACATTCCCTATCACATCTATCTGCAGCATTACTCAGGTGCTGCCAGCTCAGTGCTGGTTCATACCGACGAGGGACTCAGGCTGCAGCTCCCGGCCGTCAGACTCCGGCCTTTCCTCAGTCAGTTGGGTATAAAAGGGCGTTTTCGGGTTGTCGTCAGCGCGGAAAACCGCTTTGAAAAGTTGGAGAAAATCGCTTAAAACCTGTCTTTAGTCGGAAATTAACAAATATCCTACATAATTATGCGAAACTGGTTTTTTTATCTGTTGCGAATAAAGTATTTCATATTCACCTGCCTGGGATTTTGATTCGTTTCGCGGCTAGAAAAAAGTTTATATTTTTAGATGGTTAGACCAAAAAGTGCGTGTAACAGCAAGTTATCGCATTGGAATTTTTGTCTGCCGGCGGGTATCAAGTCAAAACATCTACCTTAGTCACATATTCGATTTTTTCTTCAAAAACCAGAGTAATTAACGTAACCATTTGGCAACAAAACCCCCTACAATAGCTTTCGAGTCAACAATACCTCGCCAGAGAGAAGTTTTTTAGCGCTGAACTCAGGGCGTCGTTATAAAACCCTATACTAGATTGATAAAAGTAATAACGATGGAGCATCTGCTATGACCGCACCTGACACAATAGTGCCGGTACTGCTTGAAAAAGTGTATGGCTTAATCCAGGACAAGATAGAATCCCCTCAGCAGTCATTAGTCGAAGTGTTTGCTCAGCGATTGTTAGGACAACTGGCAGATGATGATCTGCTTCAACGGAATGAATCTGATTTGTATGGTGCCGTACTGAGCCTCTGGCACCATCTGGTGCAAAACAAACCTGACCAAATTTCTGTTCGTGTTTATAACCCGACATTGAGTCGATACGGCTGGCAGTCAACCCACACGGTAGTGGAAATTGTGACGCCGGATCATCCGTTTCTGGTCGACTCAGTCCGAATGACATTAAACCGTCTGGGTATTGCCAGTCATTTGATGTTCAATGGTCCGTATTTCTTCAAGCGTGATGATCAAGGGGTGATCATTGAAGCATGTGGAGAATCCGGCGATTTGCAAACCTTATTCCACATTGAGGTTGACCGTCTCTCTGACAAAGCTGAGATGGATGCTCTGAAAAACGAACTTGAGCAAGTCCTGCAAGATATTGAGCTGGTTGTTGATGACTGGCAAGCCATGCAGAGCAAAATGCTGGAGATTGCAGAAGAACTCAAATCAGCGAACTTACCGGTAGAGAAGAGCCACCGTGAGGAAGCGATTGAGTTTCTGGAGTGGGTCACCCGGCATAACTTCACCTTCATGGGCTACCACCAATATGATCTGGTGCCAGTGAAAGGGGACTTTGAATTACGTCCGTGCGACGAGAAAGGTCTGGGCCTGCTGAGTAAACCGGGGAAAGCCCGTTCACTCATGCTGTCTGACCTGCCTGAATCGGCGCGCGTTGAAGCAAGAAAACCCAACTTACTGATTCTGACCAAGAGTAACGGTAAGTCGAAGATTCACCGTCCAGCCTATATTGATTACATCGGTATTAAACGTCTGGATAAAGATGGCAATGTCGTTGGTGAACATCGCTTCACTGGGCTGTATGCAGCAACGGCTTATCATCAGACAGCGATGAACATTCCGCTGATCCGCAACAAAGTGGTTCGTATTCTGAAGAGCAGTGGCTATTCAGAGGGCTCCCATTCCTGGAAAGCGATGAATAATATCCTGGAAACCTATCCGCGTGATGAGTTGTTCCAGGCCAGCGAAAAAGAAATGCAGGATGTGGCCAGCGGCGTGGTCAGAATGCAGGATCGTGATCTTCTGCGTTTGTTTGTTCGACGAGATCCTTTCGGTCGCTTCTTCTCTTGCATGGTTTATGTCACCCGCGAGCGTTATAACACCGAACTGCGTATTAAGACTCAGAAAATTTTCCAAGAGTATTTTGGCTCTAAACAAAACGTGGATTTCACCACGTTCTTCTCAGAGAGCCCACTAGCGAGAACTCATTATATTGTGCGTGTAGATAACAACAACTTTGATGTAGATGTAAAAGCGATCGAACGTAATCTGGTCGAAGCGGCTGCTTCCTGGGAAGATCGTTTAATTGATTCACTGATCTCAAACTTCGGTGAAAATCAGGGCACCCCTCTGGCGAAAAACTACGCGCGTGCTTTCCCGCGTTCTTACAAAGAACAAATGCTGCCTGGTTCCGCGGTTGCTGACATTGAACTGCTGGAAAGCCTGAGTGAAGACAAAAAACTGGGCATGCTGTTCTACCGTCCGCAGGAAGTCGCAACAGATTCACGCTTTGTGAAGCTGAAACTATATCATCGTGACGAGCCAATCCATCTGTCAGATGTGATGCCGATGCTGGAAAACCTTGGCTTGCGTGTGATCGGTGAATCGCCATACGAGATCGTGACAGCGAACGGGACCGTATTCTGGATCCTCGACTTTGCAATGCTGGTGAATGGTTGCAACGATATTGATCTCAGCGATGCCCGTGATCGTTTCCAGGAAGCATTTGCGGCTATCTGGCACAGTGAACTGGAAAGTGATGGCTTTAACCGTCTTCTGTTTTGTGCAGAGCTGACCGGCCGTGAAATCACGATTGTTCGAAGCTACGCTCGCTATATGCGCCAGGTTGGTTTCCCGTTCAGTCAGCAATATATTGAAGATACACTGGCGAATCACGCTGATTTAGCGCGTGATCTTGTGGATCTGTTCGCGCTTCGTTTTGATCCTGCGACTAAATTCAGCGCGAAAGCTGAAGAAGCTTTGATCGCGAAAATGAATGAGAAGCTGGAAGAAGTCGAAAGCCTGGATGACGATCGTATTATCCGTCGTTACATGGAAATGATTCTGGCGACCCAACGTACGAACTACTATCAGACTGATGAACAAGGCCTGCCGAAGCCATGGCTGTCGCTGAAACTGCGTCCGTCAGAAATTTCGGAAATTCCGGCACCTGTACCTTTCTTTGAGATCTTCGTATACGCGCCAGATATTGAAGGTGTGCATCTGCGTGGGGGTAAAGTTGCCCGCGGTGGTTTGCGTTGGTCAGACCGTCAGGAAGATTTCCGTACCGAAATCCTGGGCCTGGTGAAAGCACAACAGGTGAAGAACACTGTTATCGTCCCTGTGGGTGCAAAAGGCGGATTCGTTTGTAAGCGTCAGCCGCAGATGACGAGCCGTGAAGAAATCCTGGCTGAAGGTCAGCGTTGTTACAAACGCTTCATTCGCGCACTGCTGGATGTCACGGATAACATCATTGAAGGCGAGATTGTTTATCCAAGCAATGTTGTTCGTCACGATGAGGACGACCCATATCTGGTTGTTGCTGCCGATAAAGGCACCGCGACCTTCTCGGATCTGGCGAACTCGGTCTCAGCGGATTATAACTTCTGGCTGGGTGATGCTTTTGCCTCTGGTGGCTCTAACGGTTATGACCACAAGAAAATGGGCATCACGGCGAAAGGTGGCTGGGAATCGGTTAAGCGTCATTTCCGCGAGTTGGGCATTGACTGCCAGACCACAGATTTCACCTGTGCTGGTGTTGGTGACATGGCCGGTGATGTATTTGGTAACGGTATGTTGTTGTCTAAACATACGCGCCTGGTGGCAGCATTTAACCACATGCACATCTTCCTGGATCCAAACCCGGATTCAGCCTCCAGCTGGGAAGAGCGTAACCGTCTGTTTAATCTCCCTCGTTCAAGCTGGGAAGATTACGATGCCAGCCTGATCTCTGAAGGGGGCGGTGTATTCTCGCGTCGCAGCAAGTCGATTAAGCTGTCGCCACAAATTCAGAAACTGCTAGGCACGCGCAAGCAAAGCCTGACACCAAACGAAGTGATCAAACTGATCCTGACGATGGAAGTGGATCTGTTGTGGAACGGCGGTATCGGGACTTATGTGAAGGCTGCCAGTGAAACACATGCAGATGTCGGCGACCGTGCTAATGATGGCCTGCGTGTGAACGGCGGTGAGTTGCGTGCCAAGATCGTTGGTGAGGGCGGCAACCTGGGTATGACTCAGCTGGGCCGTGTCGAGTTTGCGATCAATGGCGGACGGGTCAATACCGACTTCATCGACAACGTGGGCGGTGTAGACTGCTCCGATAACGAAGTGAACATCAAGATCCTGCTCAATGGTCTGGTGGCTGCGGGTGATCTGACTTACAAGCAACGCAACCTGCTGCTTGAGCAGATGGAAGATGAAGTGGGCGATATCGTACTGGACGATGCGTACACCCAAAGTGAGTCGATTTCTGTGACTCAGCATCAGAGCGTACAGTTACTGAAAGAACAGATCCGTTTCATTCATCATCTGGAGAAAGAAGGTAAGCTGGATCGTGGCCTGGAGTATCTTCCTGATGACGATACACTGGCTGAGCGCGAGAAAGACGGCATTGGTCTGACACGTCCGGAACTGGCTGTCCTGGTTGCTTACGGCAAGATGGTACTGAAAGAAGAACTGGTCACTGAAGAGATCACTGAAGATCCTTATCACAACCGTCTGCTGCCGGCATACTTCCCGAAAGCATTGCAGGAAAAGTATCGTACTCAGATGGAAAATCACCCTCTGAAAGGAGAGCTGATTGCGACCTCGCTGGCCAACCAGATGTCTAACGAGATGGGGTGTAACTTTGTGACCCGTTTGCAGGAAGAGACCGGTTCGACTGTTGCGGAAATTTCTTCTGCTTATTCAGTAGGCCGCGATGTGTTTGGCTTTGAGCAGTTCTTCGAGCAAATCCGCGAACTGGATAACAAAGTCCCTGCACATGTCCAATACGAGATGATGTACCGTTGTCGTCGTATGCTGCGCCGTATTACACGTTGGTTCTTGCGTAACCGCGATCGTAAGATGGGCATTGAAGAACAAATTGCATTCTATCAGCCAACGCTGAATAACCTGCGTGACAATCTGGAACAGTATCTGGTGGCAGAAGAAGTGCAGGAGCATAATGATCAGGCGAACAGCATGATCAATGAAGGCGTGCCGGCACAGCTTGCACACAATATTGCCCGTTTGAGCAGCCTGTATTCTGCTATGGATATTGCGCAGAGTGCGAAAGAGCTGAACAAAGATGTTGGTTTTATTGCTCGGGTTTACTTTGTGCTTGGCGCACAGTTATCACTGCACTGGTTCCTGCAGCAGGTTCACAATCAACCGGTTGAAAACCACTGGCAGGCACTGGCTCGTGCTTCTTTTCGTGAAGATCTGGACTGGCAGCAACGTCAGCTCACCTCTGCGGTGATCGGAGCAGGCAAGGGCAATGAAAAACCTGAAACGCTGATTGAGATGTGGATTGAGCATCATCACTCCGCCATTCAACGTTGGGAAAGTGTACTTGCTGAATTCAAGGTGGGTACAGCCCATGAATTTGCAAAATTCTCCGTTGCAATGCGTGAATTGGTGCTATTAAATTTGAATTGCAAACCAAATCAGTGAATAATCTAGCCCCGTTTATACGGGGCTTTTTTTTAAGGAGGTATAATGATTTACCGCCTCGCGCGTTCGGCCATGTTTCAGCTTGATCCTGAAAAAGCGCATGATTTGGCTATTAAGAACTTTTCTCGCTTCACCGGTACACCTCTCGATATTTTTTACCGTCAAAACCTCCCTGATCGTCCTGTTGAAGTCATGGGACTCAAGTTTAAAAACCCTGTTGGTCTGGCCGCCGGCCTGGATAAAAATGGCGAATGCATTGACGCCTTTGGTGCGATGGGCTTCGGATTTGTTGAAGTCGGTACTGTGACGCCTAAACCTCAGCCGGGAAATGACAAACCGAGACTTTTTCGGGTAAAGCCTGCAGAAGGCATCATCAACCGGTTCGGTTTCAACAATAAAGGTGTTGACCAGCTGGTCGAAAATGTAAAGAAAGCCACGTTTGACGGCATTATCGGTATCAACATTGGTAAAAACAAAGATACACCGCTGGAGAAAGGGGTAGACGACTATCTGATTTGTATGGATAAAGTCTACGAGCATGCGGGTTATATCGTTGTGAATATCTCATCACCGAATACGCCCGGGCTGCGTAATCTGCAATACGGTGAGGCATTGGATGATTTGCTGACGCAATTGAAGGGCAGACAGAAATCACTGGCCGAGAAATTCGGCAAATATGTACCGCTTACCCTGAAGATCGCACCCGATCTTGAAGATCACGAGCTGATCCAGATTGCCGATTCATTGATCCGTAATGAGATTGACGGTGTGATCGGAACGAACACGACTCTGGACCGCACCCTGGTACAAGGCATGCCACATTGTGATGAGGCAGGCGGCTTGAGCGGCCGTCCGCTGCAGCACAGAAGCACAGAAGTTATCCGCATGCTCAATCATGAGTTAAAAGGCCAAATTCCGATTATCGGGGTAGGCGGTATTGACTCAGCCATTGCTGCGAGAGAGAAGCTGTTAGCCGGTGCCAGTTTGGTCCAGGTATATTCAGGCTTTATCTATCATGGCCCTAAACTGGTGAAAGATATCGTGCTGAACTGTGATTTACGATTATGAGTGACACCGTCACTCAATGATCGGATTTGCCGATCCACAGCCATCACAATGACTAGCGCCCACTAAGAAGTGGGCGTTTTTATGTTTCAACTTCAGGAAAGGGAGTAATTTGTCAAAATTACAGAGGCTAACACCATGATCTTACATATTTTTTCCCCTTTTATTTTATCACTTAGTTAGTACAATTCTTTTTACGTACTTAATTTTCTTGCTTTGATCACAGTTAAGACACTGACATTGGAGCCTATCGTGTTAAAACCAAATAATTCGTGGACGTGGTATTACGACCAGAAGAATGACTCTTTAATGCTCGACCTGGGCGAAGAGATGGTTTTCCGCGTTTCAATTCCGAGTAAACATCTGATTGCTTGTGCTTTCAGCCGCTGCGAATTTACGGTTGATGATGCAAGCACCTACCAAACCTATCTCGAAAGTATTTCCGGGCTGGATTTATCCGCGCCACGTAAGGTCGAACTGGCCTTAAATGCTGTCGCTGCCAGTCGCTTCCATAAGCCAATGATGCCTAAAAGCTGGTTTTTTTCTCAGCAAGAGGGGGCTTATACACCTTATAACGGTGAAATTATTGGGTTAGACACCGATTTTGGCTCAGCCCGCTATCTGGTGATTGAAAACAGTGGTTGCGCCAGTCTCTGCATGCTGGCTGATGTTGAGCCACATGTTCTGACATCAGGGAAGGAGCTCGAATTTTGCGGCATTATCAAAGTCATGAATGACAGAATGCAGGCCATTCACTTAGACGCAGAACTGGGTTTGGCGCTGGTAGGCTGATTGTTTGTCTGGATATCTTATTCAGCAAAGCATACAGAAACAGGCTTACCTCATCATTGCAGCTCCCCTTAACGTTTCATCTGTTTCGCGTCATGGCCTGGTTTAATCTACTGTCATAAGTGATGCCAGCGTTCCGTTTTCTCCGATTTAATGACCTCACTGTGCTATTAGCAGGGTAGATTGGCTACTCTGAGCTGCCGTTCGCGATGAGCAGCTACCTCTACGAATCTCTTCATCATTCCTACTTACGAAACGGCTTGTTTATCCTGCATCTCTGTCCGTGTGTGAAACAGCCTGTTGGCTAAGTATCATCTTCCTTATCGACTTTATTCAGAAAGGCATGATTCAGCATTGTTGCCTTTAAGCTCGGTTGATATTTCTCTTATGTACGCCGGACATGCCCCGCTTACCGGTGGGGATAATGGCCATCAATGCGTATTTTGGGGGATATTTGTACTGACATTGAGTGAGTTAACGTCAGCTTGATGCAAAAAATCAGTAAAAATAGGGACTTTTTTATTGTTGCTTGTCTTTTTTTTGGACAAAAAAACACCAGTAATTTCCGTCAAATTATCGTTTCTCTAAGTGGATATTTCCCTGTTTTCCCTGTTTGTGAAACTCAGTTACAAAGGCGGAATGATCGCGCCTCTCATCTTTCCATTCAGGAAAGAATCGAGTTATGCGCCCTGCGATTATTGTATATACATAACTCCAGGGGTAGCAAATACTTACCAACTCTGACTGTTTCTGAACGACTATTTGACGATAGCAACGACATGTATCCTTGGCGGGTTTGCTTTTAAGTTTATGATTTAATTGGGTTTATATTTATTGTTTCTGTGCGGGGATAATGATCCTGAAGGGAGGTTGGCACTTACTCAAACGTTATAAGCTGTTTGTATTCAAGCTGTTAAGGTTAGATTGTTTCCTGTGGGAAACCACCTTCTGGGCAAGGATGGCTGAAAAAAGTCTGTATCACTGATGAGCAATATGGATTGGTATCGTATCGGCAAAGCTAAGCCATGTGAGGGAAAACTGCGATGGTTCGGTTGATTTATACTCGAACAGTGCAGAAAAAATGATTTGCCAGTATCGGTGATACAGGCGCATATCTGTGAATTCAGGTATAATCGCGGGCAACATTTGTTTGAAAAGAAACCCATGAATCAATATCTCGCTATTACTTCCCGTGGTCTGGAAAATCTTCTGGCCGATGAACTGACTCAACTCGGTGCTGCACAAGTGAAAGTTGTGCATGCCGGCGTTCGCTTTGCCGCTGATCAGAATACGGCCTATCGCTGCTGTTTATGGACTCGAATTGCATCACGTATCGTCCAGGTCTTAAGCGAATTCAACGTCAGAAACGATTTAGATCTGTATCTCGGCGCGACGGCGATCAGCTGGGAGCAGTATTTCAGTTCCCGTACCCGCATTGTTGTCGATTTCAATGGTACGAACCGTGAAATCCGTAACAGCCAGTATGGCGCGATGAAAGTGAAGGATGCCATTGTCGACCGTTTTACCAAGGGTAATCAGGCGCGTCCGACCATTGACCGCGAGCGACCTGATTTACGTATCCACGTGCGTTTGTCGAATGATAAAGCCGTCGTTGGTTTGGATATGGCGGGGAGCGGTCTTCATCAGCGCGGGTATCGTACTGAAGCGGGTAAAGCTCCATTGCGCGAGACGCACGCTGCGGCTTTGGTGATGAAAAGTGGCTGGACGCCAGAGAAGCCATTGTTAGATCCAATGTGTGGCTCCGGTACATTATTGATTGAAGCGGCCATGATTGCCGCGGAAATTGCGCCGGGTCTGAAACGTAAGCGTTGGGGGTTTGAAGCCTTAAATGATTTTGACCAGGATGCCTGGCAAGAGATGCATGCCGAAGCCTCTGTGAAAGCTCGCCGGGGCGTGGCGAAAGTCACAACTCGTTTCTTTGGCCGTGAAATGGACAGGCGAGTGTTAAGTGTGGCCAGAGACAATGCAGGCCGCGCCGGTGTGAGTGAGTTGATTGATTTCGAGTACGGTGATGCCACCCAGCTGGTTCGTCCGAATGGATTTGAAACCGGTGTGATCCTGTGTAACCCCCCTTATGGTGAACGCCTGGGCACCACACCTGAGCTGATTGCGCTTTACACTGAGTTGGGTAACCGGCTCAAGCTGGCCTTTGCCGGATCAGTGGCGTCTATTTTCTCATCGTCAAATGAATTGCTGAGCTGTATGCGTATGCGGGCCGATAAGCAGTTTAAGCTGCGAAACGGTGCATTAGACTGTGTACTCAAGACATATCAGATCACTGCCGGTGGTGTGAAGCAAGTTGAAGGAGCAACAGAAGGGAAACTGGAAGAAACGCTGGTTGCACCGGATTTTGCCAATCGCCTGAAGAAGAACCTGTCGAAACTGGATAAATGGGCAAAGAAAGAAGCGTTGGATTGCTATCGTGTCTACGATGCCGATTTGCCTGATTACAATGCTGCCATTGATAAGTATGCAGACTATGTGGTGATTCAGGAGTACGCCGCACCGAAATCAGTCCCTGAGGAAACGGCCCGTCGACGCTTAATGGATATTATGCGAGCCACGATTCAGGTGACTGGTGTTGACAGCGACAAAGTCGTGTTGAAGGTACGCGAGCGCCAGAAAGGCAAAAATCAGTATCAGAAACTGTCTAATGCGTCGCGTTATATGACGGTGAACGAATACGGTGTAAAGC
Source organism: Photobacterium sp. TLY01 (assembly GCF_021432065.1). NCBI lineage: Bacteria > Pseudomonadati > Pseudomonadota > Gammaproteobacteria > Vibrionales > Vibrionaceae > Photobacterium > Photobacterium sp. TLY01. The sequence goes on along the minus strand of NZ_CP090364.1, from coordinate 1,615,031 downwards.
TTCAGGTGAACCTGTTTGATTATCTCGACACAGGGCTGTTTCTGGATCATAAAATTACCCGTCGTCGTCTTGGCGAGATGTCTAAAGGCAAAGATTTCCTCAACCTGTTTGCTTACACTGGCTCGGCAACTGTACATGCTGCTTGCGGTGGCGCGAAATCCACAACAACGGTTGATATGTCAAATACCTATCTGCGTTGGGCACAGGAAAATATGGCCTTGAATGGCCAGGTCGGCCGCCAGCATGAATATGTTCAGGCGGACTGCCTGCAATGGTTGCAGGAAGTGGATGACACTTTTGATTTGATCTTCATTGACCCGCCAACTTTCTCGAACTCGAAGCGCATGAAACAGAGTTTTGATGTGCAGCGTGACCATATTATGCTGATGGAAAACCTGAAGCGAATGCTGCGCAAGGGCGGAGAAATTGTGTTCTCCAACAATAAACGTCACTTCAAGATGGATGAAGCGGCGTTAGCAGATTTGGGGCTGGTGGCGAAGAACATTTCTTCTGAAACACTGCCGATGGATTTTGCCCGCAATAAGCAAATCCATAACTGCTGGATTATTACCCATAAGGAAGGCGACGTTTGAGTCGCTCAAGTCGATAAACTAAGGATTGTTTCGTGTCTATCATCCTCTACAGTACGGAGGGATGCCACCTCTGTGAGCAGGCGTATGCACTGCTTGCGGAGGCCGGAGTTTCAGAGCAGGTCGATGTCGTTGACATTGCATTTGACGACAACCTGTTTTCCCGTTACGGCGTCACAATACCGGTCGTATCTTTTTACGATAATGAATCTGTTTCTGAGCTTAGCTGGCCTTTTGATGCTGCTGAGCTGGCACTTTGGTTAAAGAGTCATGGCATTAATTAAAATTAGTAACGCGCAGCTTGCATATGGCGATCATCCATTATTGGACCATGCCGAGTTTCTGCTGCAACCAAATGAACGTGTGTGTCTGGTAGGCCGCAATGGCGCCGGTAAATCCACGTTAATGAAAGTCATCGCTGGTGAGGTGCTGCTGGATGACGGCAGCATCCAGCGCATGAGCGAGTTAAAAGTTTCACGGCTGGAACAAGATCCGCCCCGCAATGCCGAAGGCACTGTTTTCGACTTTGTTGCAGAAGGCTTATCTGACGTGGGTGGTTTGCTTCGCGAGTATCATCACTTACTCGACAAAATCACCACAGATGCCAGTGAAGTGCATTTTGCGCAATTAGCCAAGGCTCAGGAAAAACTGGACCATGCGAATGCCTGGCAGTTTGATAACAAAATCAGCTCCGTATTAGAACACCTCGAGTTAGATGCCGGTACTTTGCTGGCTGATCTGTCTGGTGGCTGGCAGCGCAAAGCCGCGCTGGCGCGTGCTCTGGTGAGTGAGCCTGATATTCTTTTGCTTGATGAACCCACGAACCACTTGGATGTTGCCACCATTGAATGGCTGGAAGGCTTCTTAAAAGATTTCCGTGGCTCCATTATCTTCATTTCTCACGACCGGGCTTTTATTCGTTCAATGTCGACCCGAATTGTCGATTTGGATCGCGGTAAGCTGAATTCATTTCCTGGTGATTACGATAAGTATCTCGACGCGAAGGAAGAACTGTTACGCATCGAAGGCGAGCAGAATGCGGAATTTGATAAGAAACTTGCGCAGGAAGAAGCCTGGATACGGCAGGGCATTAAAGCACGACGTACCCGTAATGAAGGGCGTGTCAGAGCGCTGAAACAACTTCGTGTCGAGCGCAGCGAACGCAGGGAAGTCATGGGTAAGGCGGATATGCAGCTCCAGGAAGCCCGTCGTTCAGGCAAGGTTGTCTTCGAAGCTGAACATATCAGCTACCGGTACGATGACAAGCCTATCATCCAGGATTTCAGCTTTAACGTCATGCGTGGTGATCGTATTGCCCTGATTGGACCAAACGGCTGTGGTAAGAGTACCTTGCTCAAGCTCATGCTGGGCCAGCTGCAGGCGACAGAAGGGCATTTTCACTGTGGGACCAAGCTGGAAGTGGCGTATTTTGACCAGTACCGTGAGATTCTTGATCCGGAAAAAACTGTGCTGGATAACCTGGCAGAGGGGAAACAGGAAGTCACTGTCAACGGTCGCAGCCGCCACGCGTTAGGTTATCTTCAGGACTTTTTGTTCCACCCCAAAAGAGCGCGTACACCAGTGAAGGCGCTGTCTGGCGGTGAGAAAAACCGGCTGTTATTGGCCAAGCTGTTCCTGAAGCCAAATAATTTATTGGTTCTGGATGAACCAACGAATGATTTGGACATCGAAACTCTGGAACTTTTGGAAGATATTCTTGCCAACTATCAGGGCACTTTGCTCTTAGTGAGCCACGATCGTCAGTTTGTTGATAATACTGTGACCACAAGCTGGATTTTTGAAGGTCAGGGTGTCGTCAATGAATACGTGGGTGGCTACCATGATGCCCAGGAACAGCGCGCCAACTCTGCTGCACAGCGTGCTAAAGCACAGGCCGAAGCGCAAGCAGCCGAGAATAAAAAAGATGAAAGCCAACAGCGGCAACAAGTGAGCCGGGAAAAACCGGGTAAGAAGTTGTCTTATAAACTTCAGAAAGAACTTGAAGAGTTGCCGTCTCGTTTGGAAGATTTGGAAAATGAGATTGCCCAGTTGCAGGAAAAAATCAATGATCCTGCCTTTTTCCAAAGTTCAAGTGATGATACTCAGGTGACGCTGTCACGCCTGGCAGAGGCAGAGCAAGCACTGGAGGTCGCATTTGAGCGTTGGGAAGAACTAGAAGCAATGCAGAAGGAATCCTAATGCGACATAAGATGTTCAAGTTTTCAACGCTGGCCATTGTTGTTGCCAGCGTCACACAGGCACAAGCGGCGGTGTATGACGTCGTTGAAGTGAGCGGTGATGCCAGTGGTGTAGATGCACTGCAATATTACGACAAAAACAACAGTGATTTGGCCAGCCAGGTGCAGTTTTATGGCCAGGGGATCAGTCCATCGACTGGCACTGAAAACTGTTTTGAAACCAGCTGTTCATCAACCAGTTATAAAGTCTTTGGCGAAAGCCGCTTTGGCAGTGACGGCATTGATATCCGCGACGAAATTCCCTACCAGCTGGATAACTTCCAGCAGATCAATGATGAGTGGTCTCTAGAAAGGCACTGCAGCTCAGCATACGGATTCAACACCTGCGATACCTGGGCTGAGACTCGGTTTTTTGGTGTCGGTTATAACTCAGACAAGCCGGAAGATGGGTCGGGCTATGGTGGCCTGCGCAGAGAGCAATTTGCCTGGCAGGATAATTATTATGCGAACACGCTGCCGATGCTTGAGAGTGACTCGGACCCTTTGGATCCTGAAAGAACGTTTGAGCGTGTCATGACCTTCGCCAATGATATGGCCGGGTATGATTTAAGTGTGACACCGTCACTCGGAACGCTGGTGGATGGCGGCGATCATGTCTCTGCAAATGGTGCTATTAGTTCTTATGGAACCATATTAATTGATGATCCTGAAGACACTGATGTTCCACCAAAACAAATTGAAGTGAATTATGCATTGGGTGTGACCAGCTCGGCTTATTTCGCCAATAACAACCGTTATGCCCGCCAGTTCAATAAGCGCGGTTTTGTGAACTCTGGTGCCAGTCAGGTTTCATTATTGCCGGTAGCCGGGAGTGACCTGGTAAAAAATATGGGGCAGACATTAGCCTGGGATGCTGTTGAATATCCAGCTGGTAATCTGCTGGTGGTTGGTAGCGCGGCGTTTGCGCCCTCCAATCTCAATGACAACATCAAGCTGCCTGATGATGTGCCAATCAACCGTAGTGACCTGAATAACTGTAAAACGAAGGCTTCGAACCCAAGTGAGTTGTTTGGCACAGATGAAAAATCCTGGGCCTGTCAGTTTACTGTCTTCGCCAATGAGGCGGCATTCTGGAATGTTGATGTTGAAGCCACCTGGAATGTTGATGCATCAGTTACTTCAGAAGCTCAGTTAATTGCAGCACGAGCATCGGATCGCCCGGCGTTGGATCCAGATGACAATAACCGTTCTTTCCAGGCATCAGCCCGAGCGGTTTCTCTGGTTGACGGGAAACCTGTGATGGTGGGATACACCACAGATTCAGTGGATAACGATTATTACGCAGTCCGCGCGGCCATCTTTAAGCTGAAAGACGGTGTGAGTGGTACGCCGACTGCAGAGAGCTGGACGGTTTCGTATATCCCTAACCTGAATATTGAACAGAGTAATGACCGCATTTACCGCTATACCATTGCAACGGACATCAATGATCAAAACAAAGTGATTGGTGTGGCTAAGCGGGCCAAGTCGACAGAGCGTTCGTACGCAGAAATGATGTACTTGTACGATGCGACGTCGAATTCGTTCAAATGGCTCGACTCATCCGTCAGCAGCATTTTCTTTGCCGGTGCAAATGGCTACCCAAGTGCCATCAACACTCATGATCAGATTGTGGGTTGGGTAGACGCGGAAACTGTGAATCAGGTGAATGGTCGTCAGCGTCGTCAACGTGCTTTCACTTATCTGGCAGGTAGTGACGCTGTCACAGATGCGTTGCCGGCGAAGTCTGCCTGGATGCTGGATGACCTCACCAATGATGACAATGTGAACGGAAATGCGAACCGGTTCCGTATTGCTCAGGCGACAGGTATTAATGATGCAGGTGTTATTTCTGCGACAGCACTGAAGTGCGATGCGGGGTATAAGTCGACCAGCAAGAATGCAGAGTGTGATGGCGATGAGCGTCTAGTTGCCGTGAAGCTGATCCCTCGTGTCGATGCGCAGGTTCAACCTCGGACGGATGATGAAACGAGCGTAAGCCGGAAAGGGGGCTCCATTGGCTTAGTGACGTTGTCACTTATGGCGTTGCTGGGTTTCCGCCGCAGAAAGTGATTTGTCAAAATTGTTCGATTTTTAATCAGGCTCACAAGTTGTGAGCCTGATTTTTTATCAAGGTTGATCTCTCGAGCGAAATATCCAATCCTTTAAGTGGAGTCACAAAAACTCCATCATTATGTAATGGTAATGATTAATATGAATAAGGATGAGGATCGAACTATGAAGAGACAAAAGCGGGATCGTATGGAACGCGCACAATCTCGAGGCTATCAAGCTGGCATTAATGGTCGTTCCAGTGACGCATGTCCATATCAAACCGTGGACGCCCGTATGAACTGGCTAGGTGGCTGGCGAGACGCGAGAGAAGAATTGCAATCTGGCCGCGCAAAATAAAACCTTCACCCTCATATCCCCAACCATGCAGAGCCCCTTTGGAGAGGGGCTTAACTTTATTTGACACCTATACGCAAAAAAGGTCGCATTGTGCGACCTTCTTTCATATTCGTGTTAGCGGCTTAGAAATTTGATGTGTCTTGAAACAAGCCAACTTTCAGATCTTTAGCGACATAGATCTCTTTGCCGTCAACCAGTACTCGGCCGTCAGCAACACCCATAATTAATTTACGGTTAATCACGCGCTTCATTTGGATCTCATAGGTGACTTTTTTGGCCGTAGGCAGGATTTGACCAGTGAATTTCACTTCGCCGACACCCAAAGCACGGCCTTTACCTTCACCGCCAATCCAGCCAAGGAAGAAGCCAACAAGTTGCCACATTGCATCCAAACCCAGGCAGCCAGGCATAACAGGATCACCAGGGAAGTGGCAGTCGAAAAACCACAGGTCAGGCTTGATATCCAGTTCAGCGATGATGAGGCCTTTATTGAACTCACCACCTTCATCATTGATTTCAGCAATACGATCCATCATCAGCATGTTCGGTGCTGGTAATTGAGGACGGCCAGGACCAAACAGTTGGCCTTGGCTGGAAGCGAGGAGATCGTCACGGTTGTAAGAATTGCATTTCTTCATTGGATGCTATTTTCTCTTTGAAATTATTGGGGCAATTTAGCTTACACCTGTACGCCTAACAACTCGGATCAGTGGTGGACCAACCAGTTTTTGAATTTGGTCAACCAACCTGACCCTTCGTCGCTATGACCGCTATGGAAGTGCGCTATACGTATCGCGATGACATCTAAGAGTGTATCTTCATCGCTCTCTTGGTTGCTTTCGTCCCGGCGGAAAGATTTACCTGTCAGTAAAGGTAGCGCATCATCGACACTATCGACGGCCCAAATATGAAATTTACCGTCTTTCACTGCGTTTAGAACGTCGTCACAAAGACACAGGTTACTCAGATTTGTTTTCGGTAAGATGACACCCTGGTGTCCGGTCAGGCCCCGATAGGCGCAAACCTTGTAGAATCCTTCAATTTTTTCGTTAATGCCGCCAACAGCTTGCACACGGCCAAATTGGTCCACGGCTCCGGTTACCGCGATTTGCTGGTTGATGGGCTGTTGAGAAAGGGCGGATACCAAAGAGCAGAGTTCGGCTAAAGACGCGCTGTCTCCATCGACCTCACTGTAGGACTGCTCAAAAACGATCGATGCTGAATAGGGTAAAGGTTGATCAAGGTCCAACGCTGTGCTGACAAACGCTTGCATGATCATCATCCCTTTCGCATGAATATTGCCTGCCAGTTCAGCCTTGCGCTCGACATCTGAAATATCGCCGTCACCAAAGTGAACCACGCAGGAAATTCGGGCTGGTTCGCCGTATGCAACGGGGTGGCCAGGCATTTCAACAACCGTTAAACCATTCACCTGACCGATTTCATTACCCTGACAGTTAATAATCACCTGTCCGTGGTGGATATCTTCGATGGCTCTCTCAGGCAAGTATGAGCTGCGGTATTCTCTGGCTTTCAGTGACAGTTGCAGGTGTTCAGCAGTAATAGGTTTCCCCTGCGACTCTATTGCTGCTTCGCAAAGCAGGCTCAGATGCCAGATAGGGCAAAGCGGTAAACGGCTTTGATCTTCTTCATGGCGAGCACCCGTGCGCATTAATACTTTCAATGCGTCGTTATCTGCAATATCTGGTATGCCTGCTTTTTCAATCAGAGACTTCAGATAAGCTAAATATTTAGGCAGACTCTCTTGGGTGAGGCGCATATCCGGCTCAAACTCACCATACATGCTAAAACCAGAAGCGATGTCGGGCTCAGCATTTTCCAGTTCTGCCATCAAGAATCTGTCACCAACCACGACTAACTTAACATTGAGTGCTTCTGCCGGTGGTAATGGGTAAAGTTTCTTCTGAGTAACTGGCTGCCACTCCAGTTCGCCATTCATTAGTACTGCTTTGAGCCTTGGCCATAAGCTTGGGTTGGCAAGAATGCTGGCGACAGACAAAACCAGATAACCATTGTTCGCCTGATGAAGCAGACCATGCTTTACCTGTGGTTTAGTGAGTTTGCCATCCTCTAACGGTGGATACACGGCGCCAAATAGATTGATGTCTGTGACGTTGTCACCAGCGATGACAATGGGAGATTCATCAGATGGACTTTTGCCAGCTGAATCCCAATGTGTGAGTAGATCAATGATATAGTCGCGGTAAACCTTGTTATCCGGTGCAGTAATTCTTAATAATCTGGGCTGAATATCAACTGCTGTGAATCGGCGTACGGCATCGCTCAGGCGATCTTGTAAAATGCCTGTCGGTGCAGGGGGGAGTTGTGCATACTGGTCCAGAATTGGCTCATACTGAGTATAATCTGGGAGCATGGTACGCCAGGATTCTTCTTGCATAGGCTTGATATAATTTCCGTTACTGTGAAAAAGACAGCAGTATAAAGGAATCGTTGTCCGCATAATAGAACAGGCATGGATTATCCTGCGATTCGGATGAGAATCAGCCAAAGGCGTTCCTTCAAAGATGGGTACATGCTTCTAAATCAATGTGCTATTGTGCTTCACTATCGAACTGGTTACACTGTCACTCTCTATTTATTGTAGACTTTACAAACCCAAATAAGCGTCGATTATGAAATATCAGCAATTAGAAAACCTTGAAGCTGGCTGGAAATGGGGCTACCTGGTAAAGAAGCATAAAGAAGGGCAAGTCGTCACGCGTCATATTGACAGCAGTGAGGCTGAGGCCGCTGTGGCATCATTACTTGAAATCGAGCACGAACCAACCAAAGTGCTGGATTGGATCAGCCACCATATGTCTCCTGATCTTGAAAATAAAATGAAGCAGGCGATACGTGCGAAAAGAAAGCGGCACTTTAACGCAGAACAGGTGCATACCCGTAAAAAATCAATCGACTTAGACTATCGCGTCTGGGAGAAGCTGGCTGATAAATCCAAAGAGTTGGACTGTACGCTATCCGACACAATTGAGTATTTGCTGAGTGAAAGCACAAAGTCGCTGGAAGCCAGTAAAAAGGTACAGGATATCAAACAAGACCTAAGTAAATTGCTTCAACTCGACTGATTCGCTATACCTAATATGATGCGCTGTTTGTTTGAGGGATAAGACAATGGAATATGTTCTTTTGCTGGCTATTGCTGTACTGATCCTAGTGTTTAAAGACCGTCCGGTCATGGTACTGAAATTTGAGCACGGCGAGTTGAAACAGACCAAGGGAAATGTCCCCAGTGGTTTTTTACATGGCTGTAAAGATATCGCTCATAGAGAGCCATTTAGTGGGCAAATCAAGGTTTACAAGAATAGATTTACAACGAAGCTGGTCTTTTCGAAAGATGTTCCCGCAAAAGTGAAGCAAAAAATCCATAATGTGTTTCCGTTTACGGCCAACAACAAGAAAACAGGCCGGCGTCAAGCCTGAGTTTGAGCCTGCGCATTGCAGGCTATTCTATAACCTAATGCACTATAACTTATTTGTGTGATACAAAAAAGATCATCATGATTCAGCTTATTTTTCAGTATCTAACTGAAAAATGGATACCTTAGCTAAACACTGATTGAGTTTCTGCATAGAAAGGGGTTTTACGATATAGCCATCAGGCTTATGCGAGATCACTTTCTTTACTGTTTCCATTTCATTTTCTGCTGTCACAACGATAACAGGTAAGTCAGGATATTCCTGTTTTATTCGACTTAGCAACGCCAGGCCATCTAAAGGCATGTTGAGGTTTAAGTCTAAAAAGACACAATCCAGCGAGTGACCCACAAGTTGAGATTTCATGAAGATAGTCTCAGCCTGAACAATGGAACTGGCATGAAGTAATGTTTTGGGTTGTATGCTGTTTCTCAATAGCTGAGCTAAAATTTGTGCCATCACTTTATTATCTTCAATGATGAGAATACTTTTCATTTTGTGGTATCCGTTTCATTATTAAGTGTTTTTTATCTTGTTTGATCTTAGTTAAGAATTCGCTACATACCAACAAAAGTGTTAGAGAACATAACCTAAAGCACTATAACTTGTTTTTTGGGAATAACTTCAATCAACAATTCAGAGAAAATAAATACTTAAAAACAATCCAAACAAAAGCTCACCACAAGAAAAGGTACTTGTATGTTTTTGTCATGATGCCGCAGTCGAGCAGCTTAAATTTACAATGAAGTCGGGGAGTCAACAGCGTGCTGGATTTACCGGATATGGGGTTACAAACACATTTCTTTGAACAAGTGATCCTGTAACGTTTTATTTGTACGCTCCAAGCGAACTGTTAATACAGATCAGCTCGATATTGAGCATACGACCAAACTGGGTCAGCTGGTCGGATTGGGCTTCCGTGCCGGTCATATAGAGCACCTTCAGTTTACCGTGTTGTTCAAGCTAATCACGGCTGGTAATCATATGTCGCTGCGACCTGGTGGAAGCCACCAATTTGAATAAATCGCCAAGACAATCGCGTCGGTAACAAGGTTGGTAAACGCGAGGCTTACGTTGAGCATGGGGAACCCAAAGACCATCCGCGATCATCCATTGGTGAATCGATTCGACCGAAACGTGAATATCATGGCGTTCAGTAAATTTTACGTGGGTAAGTGTTGGACCCAAATCCTCATAATGTTCACGGATCAACGTCAGCCATCGAAGCTTCACTAAATATTTTATTCAATCACTCGAGGATTGAACTCGGCGTTGATGAACAATGGCCGCAGCACCATGTTGTCGAAAGCGTGCTACGAGTCGCTGAACTTGATGAACGCTAAGGGAAAGAACACGGGCAGCATCTGCATGACGGCTCCGTTTTTCACAAACATCTCGGATAACACCAAATTTTAAAAACTCTTTGTCATCCATAGTTACCAACATCATGAAAAGCTCGCATCAACCAAACAGATGCGAATCAAGATAGTAAAAACAGGACGTTTTAACTTTACAGAACAGAGACACTTTAGCTTTGTGGCTACAACCTTGGTTCGCATTATGTACATTATGTTAAATTAAAGGTATGGGAGATATAACAACTGGCGCATTAACGTTCTTCTGCTCCCTTCTCTATGGCTATCTGACTGGCGAAAGCATGCCATTTAACCATAACGGTGATTTACCATAAAATAGGTAATTCACACTTATATTTAAGCCCTGCTGCAAATGTCAGTTTGCCTGGTTCTTCAATGTCAGGTGAATTACCTAAGCCCGACGAACACCAATGTGTCCGTCGGCAAGAATCGCTTATGCGAGCGAGACTAACTCGGCGTAGTCACTCAGCAACTTGTCTAACTCAGTGACACGTATTGGCTTTGCTAAAAATCCGTTCATGCCGGCTTTTTGATATTCGAGCTGATCAGAGTGCATCGCATTTGCCGTCAATGCGACGATGGGTAAATCAAGGTTCTTCTCCCTGAGCTTTCTGGTTGCTTCCATGCCGTCCATAACTGGCATAGAAATGTCCATTAAGATCAAGTCAAACTGTTCGGGCGCGGCACTAATCATATCCAATGCCATTTGCCCATTGTCAGCTACTTGAACCAAATGTCCGCGTTTTTCCAGCATGAGTTTTGCGACCATCTGATTCGTTTTGCTGTCTTCAGCCAACAAAATGGATAATGCCCGACGCGGTACATTTCTTTGCGGTTGCCTTGCTTCTTCTACTTCAGCTGCAGCTGCAATAATGGGTAAGAATACAGAAAAACAGCTACCGTGACCTAAATGACTGACCAGTGAAATCCTGCCTTGCATTTTGCCAACAAGATGACGGCTAATGGCTAAGCCTAACCCAGTACCACCATATTTTCTTGTGATACTGCCGTCAGCCTGAACAAACGGGTTAAAGAGATTTTTCTGAGCCTCTTCAGAGATACCGATTCCGGTATCAATCACTTTCACCTCAATCTCATTGCCTGAGGTCGTGACCACAACATTCACCGAGCCACTGTTGGTAAATTTTATGGCATTACCAATCAGATTAAACATGATCTGAGTTACTCGATTCTTATCACCTTGCGTTTTCGCAGGTACCGTTGCATCAACCCGGATATTCAAATCAATGTTTTTCTTCTGTGCCTGATCTCTCAGCTGTTCAACAACCAGCGTGGCACAATCCGCAACAGACATGGGCTCCATGTACAGGTCAAACTTGCCTGATTCGATACGAGAAAGATCAAGTATGTCGTTAATAATTGTCAGGAGCAGCTGGGCAGACTGCTCCATTTGATTGACCCACTTGAGCTGCTCAACATTGAGCCCAGAATCAGCTAACGTATCCATCAAACCAAGCACGGCATTCAATGGCGTGCGAATTTCATGGCTCATCATTGCCAAAAACTGAGATTTAGCCGCATTTGCAGATTCTGCCTGTTGTCGCGCCTGCTGTAATTCTACTAAACGTTGTTTTTTGCTGGTGATATCTTTTGCCGTTCCCCGGTATCCCCGGAGTTCTCCGTGTTTGCTGAAGTATGGGCTACCGCTGAAGCTAATCCATGCCCCACCCTCGTTACCGGGTAACTGCCATTCCAAGTCTTCAAAATCTTCGTTACTGAGCAGCTTATTACGCAGCTTAGTCTGAAAATCGTTATCGTCCTCAAAAAGGTCTAACAAACTTTTCTTATCAATCACGTGATTAGATAAGTCAGGTGCAGAGATATACGTAAAGCGGTATTCGGTATCTATTTCCCAAAACCAGTCACCAACAGTATTTGCAAAGTCTTTAAATCGCTGCTGATTGTGCAGTAACTCTTGAGTTCGTACTGTCACCAGAGTTTGTAATCTTTCCCGATAGTCAATATCGATAATTGCACGCTCAAGTAACGGGCGAAATCGTGCCAGCACTCTTTTACATGAAGCACCAAACTGGCCGGGTTGAGAATGCAAAAAGAGTAATAACGCGTCACCTGAACTGACTTTCACTCCCGTCATCAGCACTGAACGACAACGTTCGAGCTGATCCTTAGGCAAGTAACGAAATTCAACCACTTGCTGTGGGTCAAACAATGCAATGCTTTCACCATTGATAGCACGTATAAAGGTTTGATTGACTTCCCAGGAACAGGATTCAAAATGTGTACAGGTGGTGACAAGCTCTTCTAAATGTGAGGTTTCATCTTCACGGGTAAGCACTAAGGCATGCTCAAAGCCAATGTATTTACGCAAAACCGCCAGCAGGCTGTTGAATACTTGCCGCTTACTGTTGGCACCAGCCATAGCAGACATGCCAGCCAAAATAGCTGAGTATTCATCTCTGAGCTGTTTTTCCCTTTCCTGGCTTCGGAGTAAAGCAAGCAAGGTTTCCTGTAGCGTTTCTGTTTCTCTGCCTGGCATGCTCATCATTCCCGGTAAAACAAAACGTTAGAAATCATTAAATTACCATGCTCATTTTCACCGCCAAGGAACTGACCTTGTTCGCCAAATGTGAACGGACAGATAAACGGTGCATTGAACATGGCTTGCTGCATTTTTTCTGCAACCATGCCCATTTTTGATTTCACCTGAAGCATACAACCAGCACAATAAATGCTTATCCCGCCAATAGCCTCAATCTGCTGATGGCTATCATGAAGCAATCCATCAGCTGTACGGCCGGTTCGGTTGACCAGATTCTCTTCCGTGCCTGTCATCAGGTAGAGTTTCTCTCCTTCCTTTATAGATGCAAACAATGTGATGCCACCACGCGCAGTAACAGAATTGGGATGAGCAAGCTTAAAATAAGGCAAATCATGCAAGGTGCCAGCAATGCGACCAATAGGATGCAAAGCAGAGAGAGACATAATACTTTGGCCGTACGCTAAAGGTTGCTTGATCCATTCTTCATAGACCTCTTTTGCCGGCCGGTGATCAAGCTCTATGAGTTCCCTTCCCTCAACATTAGTCGCCACTGCGTGTTGATCAGTTTTTGCGTAACCTGAGTGAAAAGAGAAGCTTAAATCACATGATGGATAAAATACACTGACTGCAACCCCTTCAGAAGCGCAATGATCCTGAGTGAATAGTTGCCATTCCCCCAAAACCCCAGCATCTGCAGCGCTCCCGCCAATAATAGGAACAGGTGTACCGAACTCTTGCGAGATGGCCTGTATCACGTCTTCTTCTGCGCCGGGGCTTGCGTGCAACAAAACCAGAGAAGGTAGCTCCCCCGAACGTCCGGCATTTTGAATGGCTTTCAGGAGTGCCTGTTTCGCCATTTGGTGAGGAAGCTGATGCGTTGACACTAAGGCTGAGCCATAAGCGCCATTGAAGTCAAACACCGCCCACAAACCGATCACTTGATCTGGAAAATAACCGGCTTCGGTCAGGATCCCCTGGCATGAGGAGCAACCCACAATTTGCGTATCTGGGAATGCCGCAACAAGTTGCTCTCGGATAACTTGCGCATTGTCATGCCCTGAAAAGTACACCAACAACAGGCTGGGACGGACTAATCTGGCTTTGAGTTGACTGACAGCTTCATCTACTGCGGCGGCTGTTGTTTCTATCGTTGAGTAACTGGTAACAATTTCCATGTCGTGTTCACGGCTAAGTGTGTATCTTCCCCATAATAGACAGTTTCAATTTGAGGATCAGCAGAGTATTGAATATTTGTAAAAAAAACTCTTAAGTCTGTGTGCAATTTACCGTTATTAATATTTAACTATTCGACAAAGCAGATTTGGCTATGACAAAGCAACCAGTAATCATTGTCACAGAAGGAACAACAGAGTTAGGCAAGCGTATCTGCAAAGAGCTTGCCGCGACTCAGTCGATCGTTATGTCACTAAGCAATGACGAAAATGCGGGTTATGATTTGGTGGCTGAGGATCCACGAGTCAGGTTTCGCAACACAGACTGTGGTAAAGAATCAGAAATTGCCACAGTCGCCCGGGAGATTGAATCTCAATTTGGTCGGCTTGATGCACTGGTCATTAACCCACAGGTTTCACGACCCAATGCTGGTATCCCATTCACTGAACTGGATTTATTTGATTGGAACCAGGCTCTCCATCACCAGCTAACAGCAAGCCTGTTTACAGCCCGGCAATGTCTGCCTCTGCTCAAAGCGACAAAAGGGTCCATCGTTCATGTTGTCCCTACCCCTCATGAATCTGCTATTCACAGTGAACTGCTTGCGGTATGCAGCCAAGGCTTGGTGGGATTGACTGAAGCTTTAGCCAATAGTTTATCTCCGGATGTGACTGTCCATGCTGCCCGGTACATCCTTAACCAAGCAAATGCCAAAAAAAATGATATAAATCAATTCAGAGACTTGGCTGCTATGGTACGTTTTTTAGTAAGTCATGAGGCTTCTCATATCAACGGGCAGGTTTTCAACGTTTCGAACCGAGTTTTGGATAAAAAATTGTCTTAAAAGGACAAGATAAGAACCAACACCGTGAATGGTTGAGAGTAAATCTATATCTATTTGTTTTTAATGAACTTTAATTAATTACAAAAGAAAAATAATACTATTTTTCCGCATCCAGTGCATCCATCCAGAGCCAATCGGAACCCAAAGACAATAAACGTTAAAAGCTCATATATTTCAATAGCTTAATTTGAATTCTCTCTGATTAACCTTGATTGAACAAATCATCGCTCCAATTTGGCTCACTTCATCCCCAGTAAATACAAAGTTATCCGCGCTTGGTACTCGGTTCACACTCGATTCCGGGTTAGACTCTCGAAGCATAATCAGCTTCTATTTTGCCTCAACCTCAGTACATTCATCTAACGAGTTCTCACAGCTCACTGGTGTTTCCTCTGTCTTATTATCAGATGTATATGTAATTGTTCTCCATACAAATGCTGCAATCAAAACAGCAAGTAGGAGCAAAATTTGGATCAACCGAGCTTTCGTGAGTTTCTGTGCAGCCATGATTGTATACATTTCCCATGTTACATAGTTCAAATTTTTTGCATAAAAATAGTGAGCCGCGACATGAGCCCACCCTTCACACTGTCAATCATTTCTTATCTCAAGTATTATGCGTGCTGAAAATGCCACTTTTACAACAAAATAGCAATTTCCGTGTCGAATTGTTTATAAAAACAACACAGGATTTGTCTAAGCTTTGGGTGGCATTGCGAAATGAAGTTGTTCGCAAAGAAACAAGAGTGTAGTTGAAATTTTTTAGTGGAAGCATGCAACATGAGCCAAGAAAAGCAGCTTGATCAAAACTACAACTATACGGTCGTTCGGCAATTTACCCTGGCTACCATACTGTGGGGTATTGTTGGAATGAGCGTTGGTGTATTTATTGCCGCTCAGCTGGTTTGGCCGGCACTTAACTTTGACACCCCTTGGTTGACATACAGCCGTCTGCGTCCGCTGCATACTAATGCAGTGATCTTCGCATTCGGTACCAGTGCACTGTTCGCGACATCTTATTATGTCGTTCAGCGCACCTGTCAAACCACGTTGTTTGGTGGCAAGTTAGCGTCGTTCACCTTCTGGGGCTGGCAAGCCGTGATCCTATCCGCAGTGATTACCCTGCCAATGGGATATACAACCAGCAAAGAATACGCTGAACTGGAATGGCCAATCGATATACTGATTGCCGTGGTCTGGGTTTCCTATGCTGTCGTGTTCTTCGGAACAATGATTAAACGAAAAACCTCCCACATTTATGTGGCAAACTGGTTCTTCGGTGCATTCATCCTGACGGTAGCCGTTCTTCACATTGTTAACAGTATGGCGATTCCGGTCTCAATGACCAAATCGTATTCTGTTTACTCTGGTGCAGTCGATGCCATGGTTCAGTGGTGGTACGGACACAACGCTGTAGGTTTCCTTCTTACTGCTGGTTTCCTGGGTATGATGTATTACTTCGTCCCGAAACAAGCCGGCCGTCCTGTTTATTCCTATCGTTTGTCTATCGTGCACTTCTGGGCACTGATCTCTCTGTACATCTGGGCTGGCCCGCACCACCTGCACTACACCGCACTGCCTGACTGGACTCAGTCGCTGGGCATGGTGATGTCTCTGGTACTGTTTGCGCCATCCTGGGGTGGTATGATTAACGGTATCATGACACTCTCTGGCGCTTGGCATAAACTGCGTTATGACCCTATCCTGCGCTTCCTGGTCGTGTCATTGTCATTCTACGGCATGTCGACTTTCGAAGGCCCGATGATGGCGATTAAGACAGTCAACGCCCTGTCCCACTATACCGATTGGACAATCGGCCACGTTCACTCCGGTGCATTAGGCTGGGTTGCCATGGTTTCAATCGGTTCGGTGTATCACCTGATTCCAAAACTGTTCGGTCAAGAGCGTATGTACTCCATCAAACTGGTGAACGTGCATTTCTGGCTGGCCACAATTGGTACGGTTCTGTACATCGTCGCTATGTGGATTTCTGGTGTGATGCAAGGCCTGATGTGGCGTGCGGTGAATACCGACGGTACCCTGACCTACAGCTTTGTTGAAGCTCTGCAAGCGTCTTATCCGTTCTACTTCGTGCGTTTCTGTGGCGGTTTGATCTTCGTAACCGGCATGTTCCTGATGGCTTACAACGCCTACAGAACGATTGCCGCACCGAAAGACAGCTTAAAAGCCATAGAGCAACCAGCATAAGGAGTAAAACTGATGAGCTTTCGTCACGAACTTGTTGAAAAAAATGTTGGTTTGCTGGCCATCCTGATTGTGATTGCAATCAGTTTGGGTGCGCTGGTAGAAATCACGCCATTGATCTATCAGGATCAAACGACTGAGCCAGTCGAAAACCTGCGCCCTTACACTGCCCTGGAAATGGAAGGCCGTGACATTTATATCCGCGAAGGATGTAACGTTTGTCACAGCCAGATGATTCGCCCATTCCGTTCAGAGACTGAACGTTACGGCCATTATTCTGTTGCGGGTGAAAGTGTGTGGGAGCATCCATTCCTGTGGGGCTCTAAGCGTACAGGTCCTGATCTGGCTCGTGTAGGCGGTCGTTATTCCGATGAATGGCACCGTGTTCACTTGCGCGATCCTCGCGATGTCGTACCAGAATCTAATATGCCCGGCTTCCCTTGGCTGGAGCAGAATGTACTGGATGGCGAAATAACCGCTAAGAAACTTGCCTTATTCCGCGATAAGTTCGGTGTACCTTACACTGATGAACAAATCGCGAAAGCAGGTGATGATGTGAAAGGCAAGACTGAAATGGACGCACTTATTGCTTACCTTCAGTCTCTAGGTCACGCGATGAAATAAGGAGGCACCATGGATATCGGAACCATTCATAGTATCTGGACTGTGATTCTGTTCGGTAGCTTTATTGGTATTGTCCTTTGGGCCTACAGTAAACGCCGCAAATCCCAATTCGAAGAGGCTGCTAATCTGGTATTCGCAGACGAGGAGAAGGATGTGGCCACGCGTGAAAAAGACAGGAGCAAATAAGAATGTCGACGTTTTGGAGTGTATGGATCATCGTCATCACGCTTGGCACCCTGGCCGCAGTTGCAGCCGTTCTTGCTTGGTGTAGCAAGGACAAAATGGGTGTAGAAGAAGGTGAGGACATGGGCCACGAATACGATGGTATTCGCGAGATCAATAACCCACTGCCTAAGTGGTGGTCTTATATGTTCTGGGGAACCATCGTTTTTTCTTTGGTATATCTGGCGCTGTATCCAGGCCTGGGCAACTTTAAAGGTATTTTGGGTTGGCAGAGTTCAGATCAGACAGTTCGCACTGTTGCTGAGTCAAAAGCATCAATTGCCAATGCTCAGCAATCGAAAGAGCTGGATCAGTATGCCAAAGAGTTGGGTGATGCAGAACAAGCTTATGGCGAGCTGTTTAAAGCCCTTGCCTATGACGAGTCTGGTAATAACCTTCGTCCAATCGAAGAAATTGCAGCCGACCAGGATGCTCGCCGTGTCGGGCAGCGCTTGTTCCTGCAAAACTGTGCTCAGTGCCACGGCTCTGACGCTCGGGGTCAGCAGGGCTTCCCTAACCTGACCGATAATGATTGGTTGTATGGCGGTGAACCTGAAACCATCAAAACCACCCTGATGCATGGCCGTAAAGGTGCGATGCCTGCATGGATTGACACCCTGGGCGAAGACGGTGTACAAGAAGTCACGAGCTACGCTCTGAGTCTGTCTGGCCGTAAAGTGAATGCCAAAGAGGCTGCTGCGGGTAAACAACGCTTTGTGGTGTGTGCTGCCTGTCATGGTACAGATGGTAAAGGTAACCCTGCATTTGGTGCGCCTGACCTGACGGATAATATCTGGCTGTATGGTGGCTCACGCCGCGCAGTTGTTGATACGATTACTCACGGTCGTCAGGGTGTTATGCCGGCTTGGGATAACATCCTGGGCGAAGAAAAAATTCAGCTGATCTCTGCTTATGTATGGGGCCTGAGCAACAACGAGCAGTAATCCTGATTTCTGTTACGAATCAGTTAATTGTTGACGTTTGCTGACAATTTCACTGAAGCTAAGTCATAGGGCCCCTGCTAAAATCAGGGGCTCTTTTTATAGATACTAAAAGGATTCACAATGCAAAAGCCATGGTATAAGCAGTTTTGGCCCTGGTTCATAATTGCGATTCCAGCCTTATCCATTACATACAGCATGACTGCGCTGTATATTTTCTCTCAGAACAAAGTGGATCTGGTTGCTGAAGACTATTACAAGAAAGGAAAAGGCATTAATCAGGACTTTTCGCGACTGCGTGTCGCCGACGCCCTGAAAATCAAGGCCGATATCCAGGTGATCCAGCAAGATATCACCCTGTCTCTGGATAAAGGTGAATTACCTGATTTTCCAACCCTGCGAGTGCTTTTTACTCACCGCACGTTAGCAGAAAAAGATTTTACCCAAATGATCAGCCCGGACCAAAAAGGCCGCTACCGATTTACAGCCCCAGAGTCGATTGATGGCCCATGGTTTGTCGAAGTCGAGCCATTTCAGGGTGAATGGATGCTCAATGGCCGTCTGAACCTGCCCTCATCCGATCCGATCAAGCTGTATGGACAAAACAAAGGATGACAACCTCTTGCTACCACTGTGGTGATCCTGTCCCACACGAAACCCATTTAACGGTCGATATCCTGGGAGAAGCGCGCAGTATGTGCTGCCCGGGCTGCCACGCTGTGGCAAGCACCATAGTCGACAGTGGTTTGACATCCTATTACGAGTACCGGACGGCAACAGCAGACAAAGCCGATCTGGTTCCTCAGCAACTGCAGTCTCTTGCCCTGTACGACAACAAAGAGATACAGCAAGACTTTGTCAGAACCAGCGACAACACACATGAAGTGACATTGTCACTCGAGGGCGTGTCGTGTGCCGCCTGCGCATGGTTAATTGAAAGACAACTCAAACGCGAAAAAGGCCTGGTTAACATTCGCGTCAATACCGCCACGCACCGTGCGCTGCTCAGCTGGAACCCCGAACAGACGAAACTCAGCACTCTTTTATCCGCCATTCATCGCCTGGGTTACAAAGCGGCCCCTTTTGAGGCGGATAACCAGGAGCAGCATTACCACAATACAATGAAAAGCTACCTGTACCGTTTAGGGATCGCCGGCTTAGCCAGCATGCAAGTGATGATGCTGGCAGTGGCGCTCTACTTTGAGGTATTTGGTGATCTGGATGAAAGCTTCCGCAACTATTTCCGTTGGGTCAGCCTTCTTTTCGCCACGCCTGTGCTTCTCTACTCGGCACTGCCATTTTATCTCAATGCCTGGCGGAACCTGAAAGCACGCACATTAGGCATGGATGTCCCGGTTTCGATTGCGCTTATCTTTGCTTACGTGGCCAGTTTTTATGCCACGGTGACAGAAAAAGGAGAAGTGTTCTTCGAATCCATTTCGATGTTTACCTTCTTTTTGTTAATCGGCCGCTATCTTGAGATGCGGGCGCGGCGTAAAGCAGCTGCAGCCAGTGCCAACCTGCTGAAATTGATTCCGGCGATGGCCAATCTGGCTGATGGTCGCCAGATTGCAGCTAAAAGCCTGAAATCAGGTGACGTTGTCACTGTATTACCCGGAGAAAGCCTGCCTGCCGATGGGATAATTGTCTCTGGAAACAGTGTGATCGACGAATCCATGCTGACCGGCGAGCCGCTGCCCGTTCGAAGAGGTAAAGATGATACTGTGTATGCCGGCACAATTAACGGTGACGGTAACCTGACCGTAAAAGTTACTCAGGATCGCCAGCACTCTCTTATTTCGAACATCATTCGTCTTCAGGATGAAGCTCAGGCAACGAAGCCCAAAATTGCAGAAATTGCTGACGTGGTCGCGCGCTATTTCGTCGCGGTGATCCTTATCATTGCGGCAGGGACCTGGCTTTACTGGCACCAGGTCAAGCCTGAAGATGCCTTATGGATTACCTTAGCAGTATTGGTTGCCACCTGCCCTTGCGCCTTGTCACTGGCGACACCAACTGCGCTGACTTGCGCGACCTCGCGTCTTGGCCGTCTGGGCATTCTGCTCCGGCGCGGGCACGTGCTGGAAACACTCTGTAATGTGAACCAACTGGTGATTGATAAAACCGGCACCTTAACCGAAGGCAATGTCAGAATCGTCCAAACAGTCTGCTTCGACAGTTATGATGAAACAGACGTCCTGAGTATTGCTGCCGAGCTGGAACGCTTTGCAAACCATCCTATCGCCCGGGCTTTCTCTGGTTATCGAAACACAACCTTTTCCTTTGATGAGGTTGAAAACGAAATCGGCTTTGGTCTCAAAGGCATGAGAGAAGGAAATGAATGGCGAATCGGGAAGCAGGCTTTTGCGTTCAACGGAGAAAGCGCCCCATCTCCGGATCAGGACTTCCAGGTTTGGCTGACTTGTAACGGCAACCCCGTCGCCGCTTTTCAGTTAGATGATCCTATCCGGCACGACAGTCAATCCCTGATCAGTGCCTTTCAGGCTGAAGGGATTCAGGTCACCATGCTCACAGGCGATAACTCCGACAATGCCGCTCGCGTGGCAAAAACGCTTGCTGTAGACAAACTGATTAGCGGGGCGACCCCGCAAGGCAAACTCGACTACCTCAACAGCCTTGCCAAAGATCAGGTGGCTCTGATGATTGGTGACGGTGTAAATGATGCGCCAGTACTGGCGGGTGCCCATCTGTCACTTGCAATGGGCGGAGGAACAGATGTTGCGAAATCGTCTGCAGATATGGTTTTACTGGGCGACCATTTAAACCGAGTGCTGGAAGCCAGGCGCCTGGCAATGAAAACCAAGCAGATCATCCGGGAAAATCTGTCATGGGCATTAGGGTATAACCTTGTTATTCTGCCTCTGGCTGTTGCCGGCCTGGTGGCCCCTTATATTGCTGTATTCGGTATGTCAGCCAGCTCCATCATTGTTGTCTCTAATTCACTGAGGTTATTGAAAGAAGATGGCTAGCCTGTATTTACTCATCCCAATTGCGATTATCTTCGTTTGTATTGCTGTTGCCATTTTTATCTGGGCAGTCAAGTCAGAACAGTTTGAAGACCTCGAAAGACAGGGGTACGACATCCTGTTCGATGAGAATGAAGAGAAAAAAAACGAAGACAAGACGGATGATGATCACACAGGCAAGGAAAAACAGTGAGCACAGATTTCTTCGCTGCCTTTGTGATTGGCCTGCTGGGTGCAGGCCATTGTCTGGGGATGTGTGGCGGTATCGCTGCCGCGATCACTTTAGGCATGCCTGGCCAACAGCAAAACCGCCGTTTTCCTTATCTGCTCTGTTATAACACCGGGCGACTGGTTTCTTACGCAGCAGCGGGCGCTGTAATTGGTGGCGCGGTAGCAGGAATGGCAACGTTAAGTGGATTGAGCACAGCGCTCCTTTTCCTGCGTATTTTTGCTGCAGTGATGATGATTCTCCTCGCTTTGTACATAGGCCAATGGTGGCAAGGTGTCACTAAAATTGAAGTGCTCGGCCAATCACTTTGGCGTTTCATCTCACCTTTCGCTAAATCAATGTTACCGCTGAAATCGCCTCTCGCGGCCTTTCCGTTTGGACTGGTATGGGGTTGGTTACCCTGCGGATTAGTTTACTCGATGCTGAGTTGGGCGGCGGTCGCTGGAAATGCTGCTTCTGGTGCCGGTGTTATGCTTGCCTTTGGTCTGGGAACCCTGCCAGCAATGCTGTTAGTTGGCAGCTTTGCAGAAACACTGAAACAATGGCTTTCCAATCAGGTAGTTAAAAAAACCAGTGCTTTGCTATTGCTCGCATACGGGATTCACACAGGTTATGTCGCAATCACACAGTTTTCGTAATGTTTTATACTCGTCATTATGAATAAGAGTGTGATAAAGTGACCCAAGTATCCGAACTTGGTCAGGCCACAGTTTATGAATTCAGATAAAATCGCCACAAAACGTATTCAATCCGGTGGATGCGCTATCCACTGTCAGGATTGCAGTATCAGCCAGCTCTGTATCCCCTTCACGCTTAATGAAAACGAGTTAGATCAGCTCGACAGCATTATTGAACGTAAAAAGCCTATCCATAAGGGACAGGAATTGTTTAAAGCCGGAGACGAGCTGAAAGCGCTGTACGCGATTCGTTCAGGCACAGTGAAAACCTATACCATCACAGAGCAAGGTGATGAGCAGATAACCGCCTTTCATTTAGCAGGCGATTTAGTGGGTTTTGACGCAATCAACGACCATAAGCACCAGAGTTTTGCCCAGTCTCTCGAAACCTCTATGGTCTGTGAGATTCCATTTGAAACACTGGACGATCTTGCCGGTAAAATGCCAAAACTCAGACAGCAAATCATGCGTCTGATGAGCAGTGAAATTAAAAGCGATCAGAATATGATCCTGCTGCTTTCCAAGAAAAATGCCGAGGAACGGCTGGCAGCGTTTCTTTATGATTTGTCATGCCGTTTCTCAGAGCGTGGTTTTTCAGCCCGTGAGTTCCGGTTGACCATGACCCGTGGCGATATTGGTAACTACCTGGGACTGACTGTTGAAACCATCAGCCGTCTGTTGGGACGTTTCCAGAAATCTGAAATCATTGGTGTGCAGGGCAAGTACATTACGGTTTTAAATCGTGAACAGTTGGCAGAACTTGCTGGCGCAAATCATTGCAAATAATCGCCTCAAAGTTGATGGGCTTGATGCCCATCAACTTTTACTCGAATTCCTCGTCAAAGTCCTCCATTTCCTCGCAGCAATCCTTTACAGTGAATATACTAATCTGAATACAAACAGTTTTTCAGACCAGGTCAATTGCGATTCCGTTGAGACAGGGGGCAGTTATGAACTCATACAAAAACATCCTCGTAGTGGCTGATCCACTGCAAGACAACCAACCGGCTTTGTCACGCGCAGTACACCTCGCGGAAAAGAGTGAGAATGTTCACATCACTGTATTCCTTGCCATTTACGATTTTTCTTACGAAATGACATCCATGCTCTCGTCGGATGAACGACAGGCCATGCGGCGTGGGGTGATCCAACAGCGCGAAGAATGGTTAAAAGACATTATCCGCCCTCATGTCAGCGCCGGTGTTGATATCGATATCCTTGTTGTCTGGCACAATCGCCCCTATGAAGCGGTTATCGCCGAGGTATACAGCCATCATCACGATCTCCTGATAAAAGCCACCCATAAACACGACAAAATTGGCTCTGTTATTTTTACTCCGACCGACTGGCATTTATTACGTAAATGTCCATGCCCTGTGCTTTTGGTGAAAGAACACAGCTGGCCTGAAAACGGTAAAGTACTGGCTTGTGTCAACTTAGCGGCAGAGAGTGATACGCACGAAGCGCTGAACGATAAAATCATCAGTGAAGCGAAGAACATGGCAGAAGTACTGGTTGCCGAAGTCAATCTGGTCAATGCCTACCCTGCCACCCCGGTTAACATCACGATTGAGTTACCAGAATTTGATCCTGCAACCTACACTGATGCGGTACGTGGCCACCATCTGACTTCCATGAAAGCGCTCAGACAAAAACACGGTATTGATGCAGAAAAAACCCATGTTGTCGAAGGGTTGCCTGAAGACGTCATTCCAAAAGTCGCAGAAGAATTAGATGCTGAACTCGTGATACTCGGTACCACAGGCCGGACCGGTCTTTCTGCTGTCTTTATCGGCAATACTGCAGAGCACACCATCGACAGCCTTAACTGCGACTTACTGGCCCTTAAGCCCGATGGTTACATCAGCCCTCTGGATCCAAACCAATAACTAAGTCCTTCAAAGCACGCCTTCAGCCCGCAGGCGTGCTTTCCAACGCTGTTCACCATGCAATCAGTTATTTGCCAGCTTAATTATCAATTAAGATGAAAATCACGCTGGCATCCGACGCTGGAATCCGTATCATACCCGCCATGAAATTTACCGTGAGCACAGGAAGTAAACCCAGTTCGCGGTAACCTTTATCGATGATAATTCAAGACAGTTTTATCCTCGTGCTCAGTGAAATTACCGTCGGTGAACAGAATGATTGAATCGACGTAAAGAGAGATGCAATGACTCAGAATCAAGAGCTTACAAAGGCACAGAAGTACAACTTCGACAAGCTGCAAAAGAAACTGCGCCGCAATACGGGCCAGGCAATTGCTGACTTTAATATGATCGAAGATGGTGATCGCATTATGGTTTGCCTGTCTGGTGGTAAAGACAGCTATACCATGCTGGAAATGTTGAGCAGCCTGCAGCGCAGTGCCCCTGTCAGCTTTGAACTGATTGCAGTTAACCTTGATCAGAAGCAGCCCGGTTTCCCTGAACATATCTTGCCTGAATACCTTGAATCGCTTGGTGTTCCGTACAAGATTGTGAATGAAGATACTTATTCAATCGTCAAAGAGAAAGTGCCGGAAGGTAAAACGACATGCTCTCTTTGCTCCCGTCTGCGTCGTGGTATTTTGTACCGTACCGCAAAAGAGCTGGGCGCGACCAAGATTGCGCTGGGGCACCACCGTGATGACATGCTGGAAACGCTTTTCCTGAACATGTTCTACGGCGGAAAAATGAAAGGCATGCCACCTAAGCTTGTCTCAGATAACGGTGAGCACGTCGTGATTCGCCCGCTTGCCTATTGCCGTGAAAAAGACATCGAACGTTACACTGAAATGAAAGCGTTCCCGATCATCCCATGTAATCTGTGTGGCTCGCAGCCAAACCTTCAGCGTCAGGTGATCAAAGAAATGCTGCGCGACTGGGATAAACGGTATCCGGGCCGCATTGAAACAATGTTTACTGCGATGCAAAACGTCGTACCGTCTCACCTGGCTGATTTTAGCCTGTTTGATTTCAAATCAATCGACAAAGATTCAGGTGCGATTAACGGCGGTGATATCGCTTTTGATAAAGAAGACTTGCCAAGCTCACCTGTCTCTGGCGACGGCACGAGTGAATTTGATCCGGGAGAAAAGCTGGATATCTTGCAGGTTAACTAATATTGACACCTTTCAAAGCCGCAAACATTGCGGCTTTTTTCATCCCTTCAATATCTTCGCTGAGAGAAATACCTATCAGACATATTGCACATCTTACTCACCAAGAAAAACCAAACCAGTCAAAAACACTAAAAACAACGCCAAAACCATCACATCACATAAAGATTTATTAACAAAAAACCAAAAAATTTGCTAAGAACAGTCTGGTATATGGCAGTTTTATCCGTATCATACTATAGAAACTTATGCGTTCAGGTACTCGCAGGAATACGTACCGCGATTCGACTCAGTTATCTGTTGCGCAAAATGGATTCTCGCTCATAACCCGCAATTCCAATGAATGATTTCTATCGGTTAACGAGCAGCTTCATTTTGAGTGACATCTCCATCCTCTGACATTGTATAAGCGAACCTGAAGCTGAGTGAGGTCCAATTAAGTCTGTAGTCGTTCTGCACGCTACTAAGTCAATATAAAGGATTAAAAATGACTTACTATCAGAAACTGGAGCAACACGCTAAAAAGCTCTCCAAAATTTCACACTTATCCGCTATCTGCAGCTGGGATCAAGCTGCCAAAATGCCAGAAGGCGGAAATGCAGCCCGCTCTGAAGCCATGGCTGAGCTTGCGCTGATTCATCACGAACTGGCAACGGCACCTTCCCTGGCTGAATGGTTTGCAAAAGCCGAAGCCGAACCCTTGTCTAAAGAACAAAAAATCAGTCTGCAAGAAATGAAGCGAGTCTGGCAGATTGACAATATCCTGCCGGCTGATCTGGTGGAGAAAAAATCACTCGCCGGTTCAAAGTGTGAACACGCCTGGCGAACACAACGAAAAGAAAATAATTGGCATGAGTTCAGCCAGAACCTCGAAACCGTTGTTCAGCTCGCAAGAGAAGAAGCGCAAATTCGGGCTGAAGCAACAGGGTTAAGCCGTTATGACGCGATGTTGGACCTGTATGAACCCGGCATGACCTGTGAAAAAATTGATGCCATTTTTGCTCAGGTGAAGACATGGCTGCCTTCGTTAATTCAGCAGGTCAGAGTAAAACAAGCCAGTGATCAGGTGATGACCCCTAAAGGTCCTTTCCCGATAGCCCAACAGAAAGCATTGAGTCTGGATATTATGGGTAAGTTGGGCTTCGATTTCAGACATGGTCGGCTAGACGTAAGCACACACCCGTTTTGTGGTGGTGTTCCGACGGATGTTCGTATTACCACCCGGTATGATGAAGAGGACTTTACCAGTGCTCTGATGGGGGTTATCCACGAAACTGGCCATGCCCGTTACGAGCAAGGACTTCCTGAACAGTGGCATAGTTTGCCTGTAGGTCAGGCAAGATCAATGGGTATTCATGAATCGCAAAGCCTGTTTTTTGAAATGCAGTTGTCGCGCAGTAAGCCTTTTATTGAAATCCTCGCGCCGTTAGCCCGTGAAGCCTTTGACCGCAATAACGACAATGCCCTGAGCACTGAGAACTTGTCTTTGTTCAGTACCCGGGTAGAGCCTGGTTACATCCGAGTCGATGCCGATGAAGTGACTTATCCAGCGCACATCATTTTACGTTACGAAATTGAACGCGATTTGATTGAAGGCAACATCGAAGTAGCAGATATCCCTGAATTGTGGGACAAGAAGATGACCGAATATCTGGGGTTATCGACCAAAGGAAACTTTACTGACGGCTGTATGCAGGATATTCACTGGACAGACGGCAGCTTCGGCTATTTCCCGTCTTATACTCTGGGTGCTATGTATGCGGCTCAGTTCATGGCGGCCATACGTCGTGAAATGAATGTGGAAAACCTGATTCGTGAACGGAACCTGCAGCCTATCTTCAACTGGTTAGACAGGCATATCTGGAAAAAAGCCAGCTTCCTTTCTACCGAAAACCTGCTGAAAGAAGCAACCGGCGAGACACTGAATCCAGATCATTTCAAAACACACCTTGAAAGCCGCTATCTTGAAAACTAAAGCGACTCAATTGTAATAAAGGGCCATTTGGCCCTTTTTTATACCATACTGATTTCCAGTACAGTATTGATAGCACTGCCATTCCATTTGTAAACGTAATGGCTGGACTGACATACCTTACTGACCAAATTGGGTTTATACAACGCAAAGCATTCATGATCCTGATGGCGGACTGAATGATACAAGACACCGTCTTGTTTCCCTTCCTTCAACATGATCGCCTCAGCCTGAGAATGCGCGTAATTTGTGGGATGATAAAGTGCAGAATCCAGGTGTGTCTTCTCCGTAAAGTCCACCAAAGCGGCAGTAAACCAAGCCTGAATACTTCTCATCTGAATATCCTGTGGCGGCTCTTGGGTATAGCCCAGTATCCGCTCCATGTGATAGCTCGTTTCCTTGATCGCAGTATTGATATCCCTTGTCGCATAATAGGCCCCGAAGTCTGCCGTATTAAAGCGCCCCCCATCCGGGTTTACATGCGTGAATGCAGCCATCACATAGCTGCAATGAGGAATACCAACCAGCCTTTCCTCAACCGGTACACGAGCAAACGACCCGGTTTCTTCAGCCAGACGAGGGTTGGTCAGGGCTTCAACAGCAAAGACAGCTTCCAACTGATCAGGCTCTGCGACATCTTCATACAAATTGATGGGCGGATACTTCGAGGGAATTAAGCGATAGCAAGGCTGATCCCTGAAGTGCTTGAGAGTGTATTCATTCGGCATGTCAGGAGCGTCCCCCGCGCCAGGCGTTCAGACGTGTAGCGACTTCATACAAATCGGCAACCTTCCCCTGGCCCATCACCTCCATCGCACTTCGCCCGGCAAAAAACGGGTGTGAATTCGGCTTTTGCACCCACTGGTACACGCTGTCTTCATGAGTAAATAAAATACGCAAGCATTTATGGATATTCAGGATGTAGCTCATCCGCTCCAGCAAGTCTTTGGACACCTTGGCTGATTCAGGGCTGGAGCGATACTTGTTCAGTGTTGAGCGGCTTGATAACCCAAGCAGCGCCATCTGCTGATTCTGGCTGCAATGCCACTTATCCAGAATATTAAACACAACCGGCAGTACCTGATTACCTGCTTGTTCAAGGGGCTGATTCGCCGCCACGGTATGCGTATTCATGATCACCGTCTCATCTTGTTCATTTATGGACTTAGTTTAGCATCAAGTCTATAAATGAACAAAAGTGACAAGCCGGAGATCGCAAACAAGTGTTCGATGGAAGAGAAAGCAGGACTGAGCAACACAGCGTTCAGCCCTGAATTGAAGCGCCGCTAGTTTGAGGTGGATTCCAGCCAGGGCGTAATACGAATCGCAGGAGATGGTAATGTCAACACAGTATTTTCAGGGAGTTGCTTCACGTCCACAATCGCTTTCCCCTTCTCGATCGGGATGATGGTATCGTTAGAAACCGTGATCACACCTGTCTGTTCAGTAGCGAAGTGCATTACGACACCGCTGACTTCCGGCATAAACCAGGATGAAAACATCCCTCCCAAATCATTTAAGAGTATGTCCATTTGTGGCAGCAGGCTCTCCAGATCCGCTTTCCTGATAGTTTTCCCGAAGGATGAATTTGCAATAACCTGCATCGATACATCACAAGTGATGTCATCATCAATCACAAAAGTGACATCCGGGTTCGCCTGCCGCAAATGATTATCTAGCGGTATGGTCAGCGCATTATCGGTCGGAATCACAAGCTCTTCGTAATGTTCCTCTTTCTGCATCCAGCCTTTATGAACCGTACAGGTTTCGCCGGTTTGCTGATTGATCAGATACAAGGCAATACTGACATCCGGGTGAGACTCTGCAATATTGTGCTTCAATTTGCTGAAAAGGTTGCTGTAACGCATCTCAATATTCTGCGCCCAGACATGGCCGGAAATCGCGAGCAGACAGAAACTCAGAAGAAGGGATTTGATAAAAGAAGTGCTCATCAACGGTTAGCCTTGTTGCCAAAATTGTTTGTTATGACGAATCATACCCTGGATTTCATCCACGTAGTCTTGACCGCGTTCAGAGTATCGGTGCAGCCCTTCCGCAAGCTTTAACCCAGTGACAGGTTGACCTGCTGCACGCTCGTTCGCTCTGATATCCCGGAGCTCCGCATAAGCACGGTTTCGATTCACATTCATAAAATACGCATGAACCGACTGCGCAGCATCTGAGAAAACGGCGACTTCATGCTTGGCACCCTCTCCTCTGGCACTGGGAACCAAACCACAGCCTTGGGTGTAACACCATTGACCAAAGTAATTATTACCTTCGACCGCAAACCGTGACGTACCCCAGCCCGATTCATTTGCCGCCTGACTCAGCACCAGTTCCTCAGGGATCCGGTCCACACGAACCAGCATAGCATCCAGCCATGAATCCGTGACAATGTCACCGCCCAGCTCAAGGTTATAGGCATCACCAAGCTGGCGGGCTTCATCGAGGTCATCGGCACTGAGAGCTTGTCCGACTTTCAACTGGGTTTGAATGGCCAGCAAGAAAGAACGCTCCTCACTGACTCGGGCATTCTCATGTTGCACAAACGGACGTAAGAATTTGAAAAATAATTGCTTCTTCTGGTTTACATCTTCCATGACGTTGAAATCTGGCCGGGTGGCTTCTTCCTTGGCATCTGCAGCCTGCTTTTCCGGCTCAGCACAGCCCACAAAAAGAAAAGTGCATCCGGCAACAGCTATGTGTCTGACAGTTTTTATCACGCGTTAAATACCTTACTCTCTTCTTCTGTTTTGTTGTCTTTATCTTGCCCGTCACCGCCTTTGTCGACTGTGGTTACCTGCAAGGTAATGCCGAACAAATTGCGATAGACAATGGCTTTTACGTTAAAGAAGAAAGGAATTGTCCAGATCAACCCGATGCCTGCAGTCGCAAATGAGATAAAGAACAAAACCAGCACCGCCAGAAAAATAGCCGATAGCGGCAATATTTTACGGAAAGTTGCCACGACAGAGTATTGGATCGCTTTTAATGGGCTGACACGCTTTTCACACACCAGAGTAATCGTCATGCTGAAAGCCATGGTTAAAAACAACCCGATTAACGGGAACAATGCATTGCCAATGCCCTGCAACGATGAAGTCAGCAACATTGTGACAACAGACACCACGGCAAAGGGAAACCCTTTTACCAAATAACGCGGCTTGGTTGGCAGACCCACCGCATGGTTCAGTGCCATCAGACTGACGCCGGCATACAAGGGAGCACTCAAAACATCTGACCAGAAATTAGCCATAAAACCCGCTTCAACGATATCGGGGGTGATCCCTTCACCGCTGACAATGGCATCAAAGAAAATTGCCGGGTTACCCAGTTGTACTTTCAGCGCGATCAGCAACAGAGCAAGTTGCGCCAAGAACAGCCCTGCTATGGCTGGGAAAAAGGTCAGAAAGTGCTTTGCTGTTACCTTCCAGGCTTCCTGAAGTACAGCGACAGACTGTAGGTCTGCTTGACCGGACAGCGCCTTTTCGATTGAGCCGCCAACCTGAAGACTTTTATTACTCATGCAGATAGTTGATTCACATTCAATTAGAACAATAGGCCCGATTGTACGCTACCGTTTCCGCTAAACAAATCGCGTCATGGTTAAAAAATGCTTCAATGCCGCAAAAAGATGGAAATTTATCATTCAATTTAGGGTTTTGTTCAGATTTCATCTAAGCTGAGTAGTCAATTTGCAATCTAAGTTCAGCATAATTCGCCTAGAAATTTCTCAGATCATGCGATGAACTCCGTTGAAATCATTTGCAAAACTGATGAACGAAAAAGTCAGCCGTACGACATAAAAAATACTTTGAATTATACCTATGGGGGTCTATTATCCGGCTCCTGAAATTGACCAAGAAAATGCAGGCAGATATTTGCAGGCACGATGTGGAGACCAGGTAGAGTTGAACACAAACATCACATCCAAAGAACCGGTTATTCAGCTCAAAGGGCTGAGCAAAAGCTTTGACGGTAAACAGATTATCACCGGGTTAGATCTCAACGTAAATGACGGTGAGTTTTTAACCATTTTAGGCCCCTCCGGCTGTGGTAAAACCACTGTCCTTCGCCTGATCGCTGGTTTTGAAGATGCTGACCAGGGTCAGATTATTCTTGCCGGTCAGGACGTGACTGCAGTTCATGCAGAGCAGCGGCATGTGAATACTGTATTCCAGAGTTATGCCTTATTCCCGCACATGACTGTGTTTGAAAATGTGGCCTTTGGTCTGCGCATGCAAAAAGTGCCAGAGCAAGAGATTAAGCCACGTGTGATGGAAGCTTTACAGATGGTTCAGCTGGAGCAGTTTGCACCTCGCCAGCCACATCAGTTGTCCGGTGGTCAGCAGCAACGTGTTGCCATTGCCCGAGCTGTCGTGAACAAACCGAAAGTTCTGCTGTTGGATGAATCACTGTCCGCATTGGATTACAAGTTACGTAAACAAATGCAACTTGAGTTAAAACAGTTGCAACGTCGCCTTGGCATTACTTTTATCTTCGTCACTCATGATCAGGAAGAAGCCTTGTCGATGTCAGATCGCATTATCGTGATGCGTGACGGACGCATTGAGCAAGACGGTACACCTCGTGAAATCTACGAAGAACCCAGCAACCTGTTTGTTGCCCGTTTT
This sequence comes from Photobacterium sp. TLY01, assembly GCF_021432065.1. Taxonomy (NCBI): domain Bacteria; kingdom Pseudomonadati; phylum Pseudomonadota; class Gammaproteobacteria; order Vibrionales; family Vibrionaceae; genus Photobacterium; species Photobacterium sp. TLY01. Next base: position 1,582,828 of record NZ_CP090364.1, on the reverse strand, counting down.
ATCGGTGAAATTAATGTGTTCGATGCCACTGTGGTCGATCGCATTGACGAAAAACGCATCAAAGCCATTGTGGAAGGCCGTGAAGCCGTGATCCATTGTGATCTTGATGTAAAGCAGGATGATCCGCTGAAGGTGCTGCTTCGCCCTGAAGATATCCGCTTGGAAGAAATCAACGAAAACGAAGAAAGCTGGGGTCTGATGGGCCATGTCCGTGAGCGGACCTATAAAGGGATGACACTGGATTCGGTCGTTGAGATTGAAACAGGCAAATCTGTCATGGTGAGTGAATTCTTCAACGAAGATGATCCGGATGTGGACCACTCCCTGGATCAAAAAGTTGCTATCACCTGGGTTGAAAGTTGGGAAGTGGTACTGGCTGATGACGAAAAAGCTTAATCTGCAAAATATCATCATTTCGGTCATCGTCGGATGGTTACTGATATTTGTGTTCATCCCGAACCTGATGATTATTGGCACCAGTTTTCTGACCCGTGACGATGCGAATCTGATTGATTTAACCTTCACGCTGGAAAACTACGCGCGCTTATTTGACCCTTTGTATGGTCAGGTGATGTTGCATTCGTTCTACATGGCAGGCATGGCAACGATCTTATGTCTGCTGGTGGGTTATCCATTTGCCTACAGTATTGCGAAAATGCCGGAAAAATGGCGCCCTTTCATGCTGTTTCTGGTGATCGTCCCCTTCTGGACCAACTCACTGATCCGGACTTACGGCCTGAAAATCATGCTGGGAACCCAGGGCGTGTTTAACAGCAGCCTGATGGGTTTAGGGATTATTGATAAGCCACTGCGTATTATGTACACAGAGTATGCGGTCATGATTGGTCTGGTTTATATCTTACTGCCATTCATGGTGCTGCCCTTGTATTCCGCGATTGAAAAGCTGGATAACACCTATATCGAAGCCGCTCGTGATCTGGGCGCGAACAAAGTTCAGACGTTTATTCGTGTTATCGCACCATTAACCATGCCTGGCGTGATTGCGGGCTGTCTGCTGGTGTTCTTGCCGGCTATGGGGATGTTCTACATTTCCGACTTGCTCGGTGGTGCCAAGAACCTGCTTATTGGTAACGTGATCAAGAGTCAGGTATTGAACGCCCGTGACTGGCCTTTCGGTGCTGCAACAAGCATCGCACTGACTATTTCAATGGCAATTCTGCTGTATGCCTATTACCGGGCCGGCAAGCTGCTCAATCGTAAAGTGGAGTTAGACTAACTGTGGGACGTTTTTTCAAAGTCAGTCTGATGTCGGTAGTGTACGCATTCCTGTACATTCCCATCATTATTCTTATTGTGAACTCATTCAATGCCAGTAAATTTGGCATGAAATGGGGCGGCTTTACCACCAAGTGGTATGAGCAACTGGTGAACAATGACAGCTTGATGCAGGCGGCCTGGCACTCACTGAATATTGCCGTTTACTCTGCAACCGCGGCTGCCATCATCGGCAGCCTGACTGCCGTTGCCCTGTTCCGTTACCAGTTTAAGGGAAAAAGTTTTGTCAACGGCATGCTGTTCGTGGTCATGATGTCGCCAGATATCGTGATGGCCATTTCACTGCTGGCACTGTTCATTCTGATGGGTGCAAAACTGGGGTTCCTGACATTGCTGTTGTCTCACATCACTTTCTGTCTCCCATTCGTTGTGGTGACAGTGTATAGCCGCTTAAAAGGCTTTGATGTGAAAATGCTGGAAGCGGCCCGTGATTTAGGCGCCAGTGAATGGGTCATCCTGAAACAGATCATCCTGCCACTGGCTAAACCCGCGGTTTTTGCTGGTTGGCTGCTCAGTTTTACCTTGTCACTGGATGATGTAATTGTCAGTTCATTCGTCACAGGACCGACCTATGAAATCCTGCCGCTGAAAATTTACTCCATGGTAAAAGTGGGTATTTCACCGGAAGTGAATGCACTGGCGACTGTGATGTTAATCGTGTCTCTGACGCTGGTTGTATTGTCGCAAATCATTGCACGAGACAAGACAAAATAAGTTGCGTTTAATTTTATCTGCATGATAATCGTACCGAAACACGGTCGGGTTCACTCGACCGTTTACGCAGGAGACAAAGGTTTGACTCCTGTTATATTAACCATCCCAGCAGGGATTTTGGAGTTATCACATCAATGAAGAAATGGTCCGCGTTTCTGGCCAGCGCCGCATGCGCCGCTACTCTGGTATCTGGTAGTGCTAATGCAGCCAATGAAGAATTAGTCTTTATGAACTGGGGTCCGTACATTTCTACGGAACTGCGTGAACAGTTCACTAAAGAAACGGGCATTAAAGTCATCTATTCGACTTATGAGTCGAACGAAACCATGTATGCCAAGCTGAAAGCTCACCCAGAAGGTTACGACCTGGTTGTCCCTTCAACCTACTTTGTAGCCAAAATGCGTGATGAAGGCATGCTGCAGAAGATCGACAAGTCAAAGCTGACGAACTTCAAAAATCTTGATGAGAACTATCTGAACAAACCTTTTGACCCAAACAATGAGTATTCTATTCCTCATGTTCTGGGCATCACCGGGTTGGCAGTGAACACAGAAATGTATGACCCTGCTGATTTCGATAGCTGGGAAGATCTGTGGGATCCGAAATATCGTGGCCAACTGATGCTGATGGATGACACGCGTGAAGTTCACCATATCGCATTAAAGATTCTGGGTTACTCGGGTAACACCACAGATCCAAAACAAATCGCTGAAGCTTATGAAAAGCTGAAAGAGCTGATGCCTAACGTACTGGTTTTCAACTCGGATAACCCAGCGGCACCTTATATGGCTGGCGAAGTCGGCTTAGGTATGCTGTGGAATGGCTCCGCTGCTCAAGCACAGCGTGAAGGCTTGCCAATTGAGCTGGTCTGGCCAAAAGAAGGTGGCATTTACTGGGTCGATAACCTGGCAATTACCAATAGTGCCAAGAATGTTGACGCCGCTCATAAGATGATCGATTTCCTGCTGCGTCCGGATGTTGCTGCAAAAATTTCCGAAGAAACCGGATACCTGACTGGTGTTGCTGCATCAAACGCAAAATATAAAGACAACCCGACTCTGTTCCCACCGAAAGAGGAATTAGAGCGTGGTGAGTTCCAGAATGCTGTCGGTGACGCCAATATTCTGTATGAGGAAAACTTCCTCAAACTGAAAGCTGGTCAATAAGCGCTTTCTTTAGGCAACCAAAATGATTTGGTTGCCTTTTTTCTTATCCCCTCTGCTATACTCTCCCACTGATTCTTTAATGAATTCCATACGTTAGAAATGAGGTAATCCCTTGTTCTGACATATTTTGTCATCTGAAATGACACACCCTGTCCGCAAGAGAGGTGGGCATTGCTATAGCGCCCAGAATGCTATTCAGGCTTCTGAAGTTAGGAGTAACTCAATGAAAAAATGGTCTTCAATCATGGTTAGCGGTCTATTTGCCATGTCGCTGACATCACAGTCAGCACTGGCTGCAGACGAGGAACTGTATTTCTACAACTGGTCTGAATATATCCCAGCCAGTGTGTTGGAAGCCTTCACCAAAGAAACCGGCATCAAAGTGATCTACTCGACGTATGAGTCGAATGAAACGATGTACGCCAAATTGAAGACCTACGGTTCAGGTTACGATCTGGTCGTGCCTTCTACATATTACGTTGCTAAAATGCGTGATGAAAAGATGCTGAAGCAGATCGATAAGTCTAAGTTGTCGCACTTTAAAGATCTGGACCCAAACTTCCTGAATAAACCTTTCGACCCAAGCAATGATTACTCCATCCCTTACATTTGGGGTGCAACCGGCATAGGTGTGAACTCTGACCTGGTCAACACGAAAGAGATCACCGGCTGGAGCGACTTCTGGGACAGCAAATGGCAAGGCCAACTGATGATGATGGACGACGCCCGTGAATTCTTCCACATCGCCTTACGTAAGTTAGGTTACTCAGCCAACACTGAAAATCCTGACGAAATTAAAGCCGCTTACGAAGAATTGAAAAAGCTAATGCCTAATGTCCTGGTCTTTAACTCAGACTACCCTGCGAACCCTTACATGGCGGGAGAAACCTCTCTGGGTATGTTATGGAATGGTTCTGCCTACATGGCACGCCAGGAAGGCGCTCCTATTGATATCGTTTGGCCTAAAGAAGGCGCTATTTTCTGGATGGACAGCCTGGCAATTCCTGCTGGCGCGAAAAACGTCGATGCCGCACACAAGATGATCGACTTTTTACTCAAGCCAGAGAACGCAGCAAAAGTTGCACTGGAAATTGGTTATCCGACCCCTGTTGCAACAGCCAAAGAGAAACTACCGAAAACATTTGTAGATGACCCCAGCATCTACCCGCCGCAAGCCGTCATGGATGCCGGTGAATGGCAAAACAGTGTTGGAGAAGCAGTAGGATTGTATGAAGAATACTTCCAGAAACTAAAAGCAGGCCAGTAATCACTCAGATAAGGCGTCCTTTGGACGCCTTATTGTTGCCGCACCAGCTAAATAATAGCTATGGTGTTAATTCGCTGGCGTTAGTAACTCTTCAACCAGCTCAGGTACGATTTGGGACGCAGGTCCATAACGTTTTTCGTCAAATTCGCTTTCTACAATACTGGGTTCTAAGTTGAGCTCAAGGGTATGAGCGCCGTGCATTGCCGCTTCATGTACAAAGCCAGCCGCAGGGTACACTGAACCTGACGTACCAATCGCGATGAACAAATCAGCCGCAACCAACGCAGAATAAATCTTATCCATAGATTGTGGCATTTCTCCGAACCAGACAACATTAGGCCTTAACGGCGCTGGAATCTGACAGCAGTGGCAACTGTCATCTAATGAGATATCACCACTCCACTCTATCGTCTGGCCACTTTGACTGCACTGCGCTTTCAGTAACTCCCCGTGCATATGAATGACATGATGGCTTCCCGCTTTCTCATGCAGGTTGTCAATATTCTGCGTAATGATTGTCACTGTACCATCGAGTTCATTCTCCAAACGTGACAGCGCATAATGTGCAGCATTTGGCTGAACCGAACCGCTTTCTAATTGTTGACGACGCTGATTGTAAAAGGATTGAACCAGATTCGGATCCCTTTTAAACCCTTCCGGTGTGGCAACATCCTCAATACGGTGGTTTTCCCACAGCCCATCCTGGTCCCGAAAGGTTTTGATCCCCGACTCGGCTGATATCCCCGCCCCAGTGAGTATCACGATATTTCGATAGGGAAAATGCATCTTTCCTTGCCTTTGTTGACGTTTACCACAGTTATACCACTGACCGGACAGCAATATAACTCTTCCCTTGTCAGACCATAGTCGTATGAGGTCTCTTGTTGAGGAGTCACTGGGATGTGGTTTATGTATTGATCACAGAAGAATAAATTATAGTGCATCAGAATCCACAACTCATCTCGAAAATAAGAAAATGGAGAATGGTTCTGTTTACACCATATGTTGTTTTGTCATCCTGCGATTTTCTGCATTTTATTATCAGAACTATTAATAAAATAGTTTATGTATCTTTGTGAAACACGATGAAAATGCTGAAGTATTTAGGCAACATTCTATAGTCTCGTCTATGCTTCTCCTGTATCACAAAAACAATGGAGTGATAGAAATGAAGCAAAAAGCATTGGCATTATTAGTTACAACACTATTGGCTAGCCCAGCCGCGCTTGCCGTAACTCTGGAAGAAGGTACGCAAGAATTCGGCTTACAAGGTAGTCTGGATCTTGATTATGTAGACGATTATTTATTCCTGCTGAATACCTCCTATGGATACTTTATCATGGATGACTGGGAAATCGGCGGGGTGCTAGATGTCAATATGAGTGATAGCACGAAGACATTCCAGCTTGGTATGTTTACTGAATACAATTTTACCAATGACAGTAACTGGGTTCCCTATCTGGGCGCCGCAGCACAAGTCGCGAATCTTTCGGCAGATGCCGATGATGACGTCGATTTTGATATCGAAGATGTCACTGCTTTGAATATTAAACTTGCAGGTGGCGTAAAATACTTCATCAACCCACATGTTGCTATCAGTGCCGAAGTGAACTACAACATCGCAACCGACGATATCAGCGTCACAAAAGATGGTGTTGAGGACAGCTTCACCCGATTCATTTTTGGTACAAGATTCTACTTCTGACAATACCTTACGACACAACGCCACAGCAATGTGGCGTTGCTAATTTTTACGTTGCTTCACGACCAACTTTATCGACCGGCTTGCAACCTTCACCCGACGACTCAGCTCCGACTCTCCCATATCCTCAAAACAATGCACCACAATATTTTCCAGAGTCTGTATCAAAAAACAGACAAAATAGGCAAATCAATCCTGCTATACCTTAAAAAAATACAATAAAAATTTGTTGCTGGGTTCGATCAAACTAAGGTTAGCAGGACGATTATGAGAAACGCTTACCCGCTGTTGGTTTTGTCATTCCAGTTTCTGGCAGGCTGTGAATCCATGTCTGTTACCAATGATTCGCATCATGAAGCCTTACAAAAAGCATTACTGCTTATCGCGAATCAAAACCAGCGATGCCCTATTCCAGAAGATGTCATTGAGGGCCGCTATCTGGCGACAGGGTTGCCTTCTGGTTATTCACCACCTCCCTTAACTGAGCTACCAATACTCAAAGAAGAGAGTCTCTGGCAAGTGCTCGCAAAAGAAAGTGCGCTTCCTGTACCCAACAACCCAAGAGTACGGAACTATAAACAGTGGTATCTAAGCCGCCCTTTACACCTGGAAACGGTATCAAAACGTGCACAAATCTTTCTTTATTATATCTACCAAAATACCAAGTCTCGCAATTTACCGACCGAACTGGCTTTACTGCCTTTCATCGAAAGTGCATTTGATCCCTATGCATTTTCAAAACAGGGAGCAGCCGGACTGTGGCAAATCACAAAGCCAACAGGCAAATCGTTTGGATTGCAATTCCAGCCCGGATATGACGGCAGGCTTGACATCGTGGCATCAACTCATGCCGCCCTTGATTTACTGGAATATCTGCATCATAAATTCAATGGCAATTGGTTACACGCGATTGCCGCTTATAATACGGGCGAAAGTCGAGTGCGAAAAGCAATCAAGGCCAACAGAGCGCAGGGTAAGTCAACCGATTTCTGGTCATTAGCATTACCCCGCGAAACTGAGCACTACGTTCCTAAACTGCTCGCATTGAGCCAGATCATCAAAGAAGAAAGTCATACCTCTTTGCCACTGCAGTTTATTCCCAATCGTCCGGTATTATCATCCGTCACAGTCACGCATCAATTGCCCCTCACTCAGATTGCCAATGATGCCGGTCTGACAGGAAAAGCACTGTATCGGCTTAACCCGGGTTATACCGCCGGACTCACACTCAGACAGCAGCAAAGCCAGTTACTCATACCTAAAAAACAACTCAATTACTTTTATCAGCAGCCAGAAACATTAAGCTATGTCAAAAACAAATACCGCGTTCGTCATATTGAACCTGGCGATTCTTTATATCGGATTGCGACATTAAACAACACATCAATCAGTGATATCAAACAAGCGAACCAGTTAGTCAATAATAAGATACACGCAGGTCAGCTTTTGCTTATCCCGGTCAAATAATATTTACTCCGGCGCTTTACCATTGACAAATTGCCAGGCTTGTTTTATTTCCCAGTCAGGCTGAGTGGCTAATTTCATCACTTCACCCATCTGAATTAACAACTTTACGTCTGACTGATTATGCGACAGAGCCAGGCCGACAATCACCCCGGCAAGTAAACAAGCCGGAGCAATCAGACTTCGAATCGCCATCAAACTTGCCAGTGCCAGCACCATCAGGATCGTGGCTATATACAAATGCCCTGGCAATTGCGTAAAAAATGCAACATAAATAGCAGTTGCCTGAATGATGGCACCTACAGCTAAAAATACGATTGTCATTAATTCACCACAAATAAATATTTTTATCTTGTTTTTTTATGAGTATAGACACATGTTCCATGAGGAGATGACAATATGAGTGTCATTTTCTAATGTGAATTTTTTTTGCTTTGTCTCGTCATTTTCACTCTCAGTGTTAAAACCCACTATACTGAAAATAAAGAAAATGCCTTTAGCCGTATCGCTAAAGGACCAAAACAAGCGCAAATGGTCATCTGGAGGGAGTATTCATGCATCATGATGAAATGATTGTACCAAGCAACTTCGGTCTTATCGGCAGAACAGCCACGGTTGCCGGCTTTATTTTAGCTGCTGGGCTCTTGTTGATGATCTTTTAAGCTTGATCGTAGCATGTGACACATTGAATAAAATTAGGGTACTCAGCCAGCAATACTGTCAGAGTACCCATTCAGTTGCAGTATCCCTACCGCTTATTATCTCTGGCTCTTCTACACGCACAGATGAGTGATTCAGCAGAGCTGTTTACAGCTCAAAGGTCTCGGATAATACCCGAGTATGTGATTTGTTGCACCACTTTTATATCTGCTTCTGAGTCAAATCAAGCTTCTGCCACATTTTCAGCTGGCTAGACCATTTACGCTGTTGATATCAGGTAAACTATCAGGATTACGATGATCTAAGGTAGTTCCAACTCAATGTTTTTAGATTCTTACTTCGCCGAGCAAAATGGTGCTTATACATTTACCCGCGAACAAGCCAGCCATTTTGCCAAAAAAGTTGCTGGCGATTTCAACCCAATCCACGATGCCGATAGCAAGCGCTTTTGCGTTCCGGGTGATCTCCTCTTTTCTGTCATGCTGGCAAAAACAGGATTGAGCCAGAAAATGCGTGTGGAATTTGCAGGTATGATCACCGATGGCGTTGCCCTGGCTATCAACACGAAATCATCCAACGACCTGTCTCTCGCCGATGAAAAAGGCAAAGAATACCTTCACGTCCTTCGCGAAGGTGAAATCACCCACAATGCCAGCCTGATCGAAACTGTAACCAGGAACTATGTACAGTTTTCCGGAAAGAATTTCCCGCACATCATGGTGCCTTTGATGGAATCCAAGCAGGTCATGATCAACCCTGCCCGCCCATTGGTTATCTATGAAAGCATGGAACTGGAGTTCAGCCGGCTGGACCTTGAAGCGCCAACCGTTGAGCTGACTGATTCCATTCTCGAATCTGACGGTAAGCGTGGCAGCGTCACGCTGGCATTCAGCTTTACAGAGCACGGTGAAGTCGTGGGTGAAGGCCGTAAGCGTATGCTGATGAGTGGCCTTAAGCCATACTGCCAGAACGACATTGATGATCTGGTCGCTCGCTTTAACGCCAGAAAAGAAGCTTATCAGGCTGCATAATCTGACAAATGTGTCTGGAAACCTTAAACCACTTCTAGACACATTTTACTCCGCCTGCTACATTCCATGCACTTCACACCCATTTATGACTTTGGAGGACACAAGATGATTGTATTAACGACTCACTGGGCACAGAAACAGGCAAAGAGCCAGTAAGCGAAAGAGATAACTGAACACCCTCCCGCTTCTGCCCTTCCCTCTTCTATTGCCCGGTTCTGAATAACCGGGGACATATTGCCCCTGAATTTTACCGTTTCAGATAATGACGCCTGCGCTGCGTCAGGGGTAAACACATCATGACAACAACGATTTCTACACCAATATATTCTTTGCAAGAACTAGGTTGGAAACCTTATTTTCAACAGCAACTGACTCTTGACGAATGGGATCAGGTGAAACCAGCCCGGGTCTGTGCCTTACACAGAAACCGGCTGGACCTTTGTTCGGAACACGGTCACTTGTCGATACCTGTACTGCCTAATATGCCTGAACTCGCTGTCGGAGACTGGGTATTACTGTCTGACGAAGACCATTTTGTCCGTCTGCTGGAGCGCTTTTCCCGCTTCTGGCGAAAAGCCGCAGGCAGCAAAATTGAAGAACAGCTCATCGCCAGCAATGTCGATACCGTATTTATCGTCTGCTCTCTGAACCAGGATTTTAACCTCAGTCGTATCGAGCGATATCTGGCGCTTGCGCACCAGGCTGGTGTTGAGCCGGTAATTGTTCTGTCTAAAGCCGACTGTGTTGACGATCCCACCCATTTCGTCGAACAGGTCCGTCACATCGATAACATGCTATTGGTTGAGTACGTCAATGGGTTAGACAGTGACAGTGTCGCCAAACTTGCACCTTGGTGCAGGACAGGAAAAACGGTTGCTTTTCTGGGCTCATCGGGTGCGGGAAAATCCACCCTGGTCAATACCCTGCTTGCTACCGAAACACAGCAAACAGGCAGGATCAGAGAAGATGACAGTAAAGGCAGACATACCACGACCGCAAGATCTCTGCACCTCATGCCAGATGGAGGTCTTCTGCTGGACACGCCAGGGATGCGTGAACTCCAGTTGGCCGACTGCAGTGAAGGTCTGGCAACGACTTTCGCGGATATAGAAACTCTGGCAGAGCAATGCCGGTTCGGCGACTGTGCTCACCAGTATGAGCCAGGCTGCGCCGTATTGGCTGCCATTGAATCGGGCGAACTTGAAGAGCGCAGATTGCGTAATTATCTCAAGCTGAACCGCGAAGTGAGCTTCAATACTGCCAGCATTGCAGAGAAACGGGCCAAGTCAAAACAGCTGGGCCGCATGTATCGTACGATACAAAGCACGAACCGGAAGCATAAAAACCGGGAGTAACAAGCAACGAAAATAACAACGCCCTCAATAATGAGGGCGTTTTATCAGGGGAAACAGTCTTACTGCTCAGTGATCAGCGAACTTTCAGGTGGGCTAACATCGGCTTCGCGGTGTAGCCTGATGGCGGCCAGCGGACCGGTCAGCAATGTGAAGACCATCAGCAACGAAACCGGTACAGCCGTAATCACAATAAATGATTGCAGAGCATTCAGCCCGCCATCACCCGCCAGCAGTAATACTGCAGCCACAGCTCCCATGGCGATCGCCCAGAATAAACGATGTCCTCTGCCCGGTTCATTCTGACCTGAGGTGACCATGGCAATGGCATAAGCCATAGAGTCCCCGGTTGTGACAACAAACGTTGTCGTCAGCACCAGAAAAGCCGGAATGAGCCACTCACTGAATGGCAATTGTGACAAAGTAGCCAGTAACACAGCAGGCAAGCCCCCTTCACTTAAGGGTTCTGAAATCACACCAGGTTGAGTCAGCTCAAAGTAAATGCCTGATCCGCCCAGCACAGTAAACCAGAAATGGGTCACCAGAGGCGCACCAATCGCCACTGTCATCACCAGTTCCCGAATACTACGGCCAACCGTGATGCGGGCAATAAAGATTGCCATCATAGGCGCGAAGCCGATGAACCACCCCCAGAAAAACCAAGTCCACCAGGCGTTCCAATCCGGAGAAGCGTTTGTCAGGCTCATCGCAGGAAAGTGCTGGATATAAACAGTCATCGCTTCGGCAAACTTTTCAAAGATGAAACCCGTTGGCCCCAGCAGCAACATCACCACCAGCAGCAATACGGCGACTATCACATTAAAGCGGCTCAACCATTGCAGTCCCTTATCCATGCCAGTCGCAGCAGATAAGGAATAAATCGTGACCACGACCGCCAGCAAACCGATCTGAGTCAATACCGAGTTATCCAGTCCGGCGACAACATGCAGGCTGTACCCCAGTTGTGAAGCTAAAAACCCTATCGGACCAATAGTACCCGCAGCGACGGCGAGTATTGCGCTTGCATCAATCACTGAGCCCAGCCAGTGATGTTCCAGCCGATCACCCACCAGCGGATACAGTAAAGCCCTCGGTCGGAGTTTGATCCCTTTCTGATGATGCGCATACATCAGCACGATTGTTGCCAGTGTACCCAGCACCGCCCAGGCCAGAAAACCCCAGTGCAAAAAGCTTTGACTCAGCGCAGGCGCAACCGTTTCAGGCTGTCGCGCCGCCAGGCCATCAAAGGCTGGCGGCGTGGTCACGAAGTGATAAATAGGCTCAGCGGCCGACCAGAATACACCGCCACCCGCAAGCAGAGTACACATGATCATGGCGGTCCAGCGAAACTGACCGATTTCAGGTCGCTTTGAATTACCGAGCTTTATTTTACCCAGAGGCGACAGAGCCAGACACAGTGCAAGCATAAAGTTCAGTACCATCAGCCATTGCCAAAAGTAACCGAAGTTAGCGGTTGAAAGCGCAAAAAGGGATTGGATGGAAGAGGATACCCATGACAGGTCTACCAGCGCAGCAATCAGGAACAGACTGAGGAAACCAATGGTTAGAGCTGAAACCATTTTATCAGCACTATTTCGTTCGGAGGTTTGCATAAAATTCTCACCAGTTGTGTGAGGGGACGCACACTACCAGCTTAAAAACAGTAAATCTAACGACTTTGCTCAAATTAACCTCAAAAAACGATGAAAGAGGTGTAAGTGGTGAAATATTGAACAAGCAAACTATTCGCGACCTAATGAGCTTGCTTTATTGAAAAAGTTTTGAACTCAAATAAATTTAAATACCCAGACCAGCCTGGCCTGGATACATTCAAGGGTATCTGAGATTAGAGCTTCACTTTTTGGCAAATGGCTTCTGCAAGATAATGAGTATTCAGGTTCCGCGTCAGCAGAGAGGCTTCCATCTTGCCTGTCGCCACCACATCCAGCCAGTGGGCAATCATGGCCGTAAATCCTTTACTCTCCAGCATGGGAGTCCAGTCTGGCAGCACTAATGTCTGTTCGCGGCCTTCGTTCCATTGCTTTCCTGTTGCCAGAGAATCAAAGTGACACGTCAGATTATCGAAGTTGATCGTCACCTGTTCTGCTGTCACACCATTGAGCCGGTTCATTGAGGCCTGAAAAATAGCGTCATCAAGCTGCCACGCTACGTCCAGTCGCGCAAGCTGTCCCTGGTAGGTCTGAGTCACGATATGCAGATCATCTGTTCTCACCTGTCCGGTAAGATTCACGCTGTCCAGTGCATGGATAAAATCATCAAACACAAAGGTTCGGGTTTCCCCGGGCAGATTCAGCCGGTGTTTCTGCCATTTCAAACCCAGTAGTTTCTTACCTCCAGTGACTGAAGCGTCGCTCAGATAAGGCTTAATCAGCGGTAAATATCGGCGATTAAAACCAAGAAACAAAGGACATTGTTTTTCTTCTGCCAACTCATACAGTGCCTCACATTGTTCATAATTATCGGTAAGCGGCTTATCAACGAAAACGGCAATGCCTTGATTCAGAAAAAAGCGCGCAATCTCAAAATGGGAAGAGGTCGCGCTGTGGATCATGACACCATCTACGCCCAGCGCCACCAGCCCGCGATAATCCGTCAAGGTTTCCTGAATTCTGTGTGTTCGGGCAAGTTGCTTCAGTGTGTCTTCATGACGGGTACAGAATACCAGCTCAAGATCCGGCCACTGCGTGATCACGGGCAAATACGCTTTGCGAGCTATGTCCCCTAAGCCAATCATGCCAATTTTCATCATTTCTCCTTGTTCAAACCCCAATAGCAGATACAAAAAAGCCCTCGTCTGTGACAAGGGCCTGATTCGTTATCTTGCAAACAACACGTGAACAGATCAGTGCGTTGTCACGCTGTGTTCATATTCAACAACGATTTGATTACCACTATATCGTACATTTTTGATATTGCCATCAACTATATACGTATTTGTTAATGTGACTGTGTTCGGCAGATTACTGCCAATCTGCTCCCTTAAAGAAGGAATCGTAAGCACAGGATCAACACCCATATACTGGCAGAACTGACTGACAAAACGATGCTCAAGCGGTAAGTTACCACGCAGAATATCAGAGAAAAACAGCTGACTTACCCCAAGCTTCTTGGCCATTTCAATCTGTGTCACCCGCATTTTAGCCTTATAGCTCATCCATGTTTCATAGAGTACTTTTCTGTCTTCTTCTGTGTATTGCATACCTGTTCCTAGCGCAAAAAAATGTCAACTCACCGCAATTAAAGCCTAAACCCTGTCAGGAAATGTCAGAAAAACGTTAGGCTTGTTCCAAATGCGACCCCCGCAAACCCGCATTAAATCTGGCTATCAGGCAGATCCCTATCTTTCAGTACGTTAGAAAACTTACCATTTCTTGATTTTGGTTATGAATCCGATTTGTGCAGAGGTTATAATCTACAGCATCGATCATTTTGGAAGACATCGCCGACCGCATGTTGACTCCGTTGCCTCAACAGCCGCTTTTTTCAATCCACAGGATAATCATTGTTATCTTGTGCTTACTGTTGCTGCCGCTCAATAATGCCAGTGCGACCCTGTACTCAGGTGATATGTCAGATCACTGTCCGGCCATGATGATGACGATGGACTGTTGTCCCGGAAGCGCTGCAGCTTCACTTGTGAACCAAACAAACCTCAGTGCCTGCCAGGACACGCCTGAGCATGCCACTTGCTTACAGCATTGCCAGTCTTCCTGCCATACCCCATTAATGCTTCCCAGTGCTTTGCCAGCTCCGACTTTCATCACATCCACCCAAAGTGAGCATCCCTATTTATCCGGGGACTGGGACGAGCCAGTGTCCCCCCTGCTACGACCTCCAATTCATCTCTGACGCGCCGCCCGCTTATGCCCTGACGGGTAACGTTGTCGATCGGTACCGCTTTCCGATTCGTACGGATTGATGAACAGATTGACTCAAGAATGCTGAGGCTGTTTGCCCAGCATCACAGATGAATAAAGGTTTCATGATGAAAAAATCACACTATCTCCTCACTGCCACACTGTTTCTGGCTGCGCTTCCCTCGCTGGCTGCCGGAACCATTAAGGGAACCAATTACCAGTCTCCCTCCTGCGGTTGTTGCAAAGATTGGGTCAAGCACATGAACAGTAACGGGTTTGATCTTGAAATGAACATGACAAGCAATCTCCACCCAATCAAACAAGCCAATGGGATACAACCTGAGTATGCATCCTGCCATACCGCTGTGATTCAGGGGTATGTCTTTGAAGGCCACGTGCCTGCACAAGATGTACAACGATTTCTGAAGGAGAAACCCGCCAATCTGAAAGGTCTGGCTGTGGCCGGTATGCCGATGGGGTCACCTGGCATGGACTATAACGATCAGAAAATGCCTTATGATGTCGTCGCATTTGATGACGCAGGCAAGACCGTCATCTGGGCCAGCCATAATCAGGTTCAGAAGCAATAAAAAGCGATGAATGTATAGCTTTACAGATACGGTAAAACATCAGGGCCAGATAGATAATCTGGCCCTTTTTTTGTTAGCTCTCTGAACGCTTCAGCAACTTAGCAAACCATTGCCGGTTAGGATCCTGAGTGAGCGCCCAGTGGGTGTCTTCTTCTCTCTTCTCCAGATACACCTGTAACCCGGTAAAGTAGTGGAAGGCCGTCAGTTCAGAGTCCTGACTGAAATGCGCCAGAAACGCTTCTTCCATTTCAGCCAACTGCGCTAATGTTGTTACGCCGTGTTGTAAGGCCCATTGCACCGCATAGGGAGAGACTTCGGTGCGAGACAATATCTGGGGTTCAATATACTTGATACCCACCTCAATGCCCTGACTGAGCGAGACTGTCTGTTCAGACTCGGCTTCTTCCTGCAGTCTCTCACGCAGACTGGCCAGGCTCACAGCACGCTGAGCGTCTGAATAGCCATGGGTGGTTTTACAAAAGCGAATGGCAAACCCTAACTGGTGACGTCCAACCAGTTCGATGGTTTGTTCTAGATATTCCTGCGGAATTGCGTAACTCTTCGCGAGTTGCTCAACCGCCTGCGAAATATTGGGATAAACAATGCCGTTATACTCAACCTGAAAAGCACTGCTGAGCTGCCCCACCGGCTGACCATCAATTGCCAGCGGCCAGCCCGGGTAATTCACTCTGTCCCGTGCAATTTCAAACATCATCCAGGCGCTGTGTTTAAAACCTTCAAATGCCTTGCCTTCCAGCTCAGAGTCTTCCAGCTCTTCCCGGGTCCATTGTGCACCTATCTGCAAATGCTTCTGGTATTGCTGGTGTAAACGGCCTTTCACCCGGTCACGTAATATATCTAACCCACTGGCTTTGGTTCGGGAACAAAACCCATAACATTCCTCACAGCAAGGGACTTTAACCGGCGGGTCATTGTCATAGTTAGGCTCAGGGCGGAAAACATGGCATTCGTAGTAAGGCTCGCCACAAAACCAGCAGGTATGGCGAAATTCAAACGGTACATCAATAGACTGGACAGTCGTCATTACTTAGCTCGGTTTTCTTTGCAAAAAGTGCGGCTCATTATGCGGTTCAACCAGAACCAGTACAAGGCAAGCGCTTCATTTCCCGCTGAACGCAAAAGAATACCAACAGAGAATTTTGCCTTCCTGATAGGGAACACGCTAAAATACGTGACCGTTTTTTGAATGCGAGTGGTGTGGATGTCTGAACAAAAGCGAAAGGCACTGAAAAAAATAGCCAAATGCCTTGAGTTAGGTAACTCGGCCAACGTCAATGAAGCCGCGCAAGCCATCAAAATGGCTCACCGCCTGATGCTTAAGTACGGCCTGGAGCAAGATGACATTGAATTCATCCAAATGGGTAAAACTAAATCAGCCACCCTGTTACCATCAGATATCAGCGCGCACATTTTAAAAATCATTCGTGGCATTAACCGCCGCTTCGGCGTCGAATGTGTATTGACCAATTATAAAGGACTTAAACAGGCTGAGTTTATCGGCGTGGCCGAGCGAGCGATTTTCGCCGCTTTCGCCTTTGATGTCGTCTACCGCGAAATGAACCAGCAAACCGGCCAGTTCCGCAACAGCTTTGCCGGCACAGGCGCCAGTACGACTGAAGTCACCCGCCGTGTTTCCTCTTTTCTCGCCGGCTGGATAGAAGGCGCGCTGGAAAAACTGCCAACCCTGAACACCGACGACGACCATGACAAACGCATGAGTAATTTCATCGACCGGGAATTTGAAAACCTGGACCGTGAAACCTTCAAGAAACAATTGCAGGAAGCCATGAAGGCGATGACCGATGATTATGAGAAAGGCATGAAAAAAGGCCGCTCAATTTCTGTCAACCGACCGGTTGGCGGAACACGCCAAGAAGCCACCAAGCTGCTGGAACAGTAGCAGAGCAGACAAGTCCCTGACCAAGCAGATAACAGTCGACCTGCCATGGCGCCAAGGAATAAAAAGAAACAGGCGAGTGATTCACTCGCCTGTTTTGTATGCACCGTTTAAGCTGCCCGCTTCATAACGTTCAGAACCCTCAGACTGCTTTAACAGGCTGCGATGGCATTTCTGACCCGTTTATCAGAGACAGGATACGGCGTCCCTAATTGTTGAGCAAAATAGCTCACCCGTAATTCCTCAATCATCCAGCGGATTTCTTTAACCTGTTCAGGTATCGGCTGACCTTTGGGGATCTTATTGAGTAATTCTTTATACTCGTTGGTAACAGACTCAACTTTCAGAATGTGTACCCGGTCTTTATTCGGATCAATTGGCAGTTTTTCCATTCTGCGCTCAATCGCCTTCATGTAACGCAAAATATCCGGCAGACGTCGCCAGCCACACTCAGTGGCAAACCCTTTGAAGATCAACCCTTCGATTTGCGCTTTAATATCAGACAAAGCAAAGGCCATACTCAAATCGACTTTCCCTTTCAATTTCTTGTTGATATTAAACGCCGTTGTCAAAATCGCTTCTACCTGTTTGGCGATATCAACCACTGTATCGCCCAGCTCAGCCCGCACATGCTCCTTCAAGGCTTCAAAGGCATCAGCATCCCAAACCAGACCGCCTTTTTCCTCGATCAGTTTATCCACGCCGCAGGCGATACAGTCATCAATCAGATCCATGACCCGCCCGTACGGGTTAAAGTACAGACCCAGCTTGGATTTATTCGGTAAGTTGGCATGCAGATATTTGATCGGCGACGGCACGTTAAGCAATATCAGACGGCGCTGACCTTGCTGCATGGCGGTGCGCTGTTCTTCTTCGGTCTCAAACAGCTTGATACCGACAGAGTCTTTGTTATCAATAATGGCCGGATAGGCTTTGACTTCAAACCCGCCACGTTTTTGCTGATAACGCTCAGGCAACGCACCAAAGCTCCAGGTCTTCAGTCCGTCCTGCTCAATATCATCATCGGCAACCTTCGACAGGGTTTCCTGAACTTTCTCTTTCAGGCTGTCTTTCAGCGCGTACAAGTCTTTATTTTCCCGAAGTTTGCGGTTGCGGTGATCCACAGCGCGGAATGTGATCTTCAGGTGTTCAGGGACTTGATCCAGATTCCAGTCATCGCGCAGTACCGTCACACCTGTCATCCGCTTGAGTTCTTTCTCCAGCGCATCCAGCAAAGGCATCGACAGTGCCTGCACCCGGGCCAGAAACGCATCGGCATAGTTGGGTGCCGGCACAAAGTTACGTCGTAATGATTTAGGCAGGGATTTAATCAAAGCCACCACCAGCTCATGCCGCAAACCCGGTATCTGCCAGTCAAAGCCGTCCGGCTCGACCTGATTCAATACAGGGAGCGGAAGATGAACCGTCACGCCATCTGTGTCATCACCCGGCTCGAACTGGTAACTCAGTTTGAGTTTTAAGCCGCCCTGATGCCAGAAGTTGGGATAATCGAGCTCAGTGACATGACTCGCATCGCTCCGTAGCAGCATCTCTCGCTCAAAATTGAGCAGCTCTTTGTCTTTCCGGGACGCCTCTTTCCACCAGGTATCAAAATGACGGCCGGAAACCACAGTATGTTCAACCCGCTGATCGTAGAATTCATACAGGGCATCATCGTCGATCAGAATGTCACGCCGGCGGGATTTATGTTCCAGCTCTTCCACTTCCCGCAATAACTGGCGGTTTTGATGGAAGAACTTATGTTTGGTGTCCCAGTCCCCTTCGACCAGGGCCGAACGGATGAAAATTTCTCGGCTGAGCACGGGATCAATCTTGCCGTAATTCACCTTACGCTTAGGTACAATCGGAATGCCGTACAGGGTGACTTTCTCAAAGGCCTGTACAGACGCCTGCTTTTTCTCCCAGTGCGGTTCACTGTAGCTGCGTTTAATCAGATGCGGTGCCAGCGGTTCGATCCATTCAGGCTGAATCTTAGCGGCAATACGCCCCCACAGCTTGGAGGTTTCCACCAGTTCGGCCACCATGACCCACTTAGGCTGCTTCTTGAAAATACCGGAACCGGGGAAGATGTTAAATCTGGCGTTGCGCGCGCCCTGATAGTCGTTCTTCTCCTGATCTTTCTGGCCAATATGCGACAGTAACCCGGCCAGCAACGAGGTATGCACTGCCTGATAATCGGCTGGTTCGTCGTTATGGCGCAGCTTCAGCTCGCGCACAACCTGATGCACCTGAAAATAAATATCCTGCCACTCCCGCACGCGCAGATAGTTCAGGTAATCCGCTTTACACTGCTTACGGAACTGATTCGCAGACAGCGTTTTTTGCTGTTCTTTCACGTACTCCCAGAGGTTCACAAAGGTCTGGAAATCCGATTCTTTGTCATAGAAACGACGGTGTTTCTCATCCGATGCCTGCTGTTTGTCTGTCGGCCGTTCACGCGGATCCTGAATTGACAAGGCAGAGGCAATAATCATGACCTCTTGCAGCGCACCGTGCTTCGGTGCTTCCAGCACCATACGTGCCAAACGCGGATCAATCGGCAACTTCGCCAACTGACGGCCAATCTCGGTCAGGCGCTTACGCGGGTCAGTGGCGTTGGCGTTCATGGCGCCCAGCTCTTCCAGCAAGCGCACACCGTCCTGAATATTCCGGCTGTCAGGCGGCTCAACAAACGGGAAAGCCTGGATATCACCCAGGCCAATCGCCGTCATCTGTAAAATCACCGAGGCTAAGTTCGTGCGCAGAATTTCCGGATCGGTGAATTCCGGACGCGACAGAAAGTCTTCCTCTGAATACAGACGAATACAAATACCTGCCGCCACCCGGCCACAACGGCCTTTACGCTGATTGGCACTGGCCTGCGATATCGGTTCAATCGGTAAGCGCTGCACCTTGGTGCGATAACTGTAGCGGCTGATGCGGGCTGTACCCGGATCAATCACATATTTGATCCCCGGTACTGTCAGTGAGGTTTCAGCCACGTTGGTCGATAGTACAATGCGCCGGCCGCTGTGCGACTGGAACACCCGGTTCTGCTCACTTGCGGACAGGCGGGCGTACAAAGGCACGATTTCAGTGTGTTTGATATTGCGCTTGTTCAGGGCGTCTGCGGTGTCGCGAATTTCCCGTTCACCGTTCATGAAGATCAGAATATCGCCCATGCCTTCATCGCACAGTTCATCGACCGCGTCGAAAATGGCCTGCAGCTGATCACGATCGTTATCGTCACTGTCATCCATGATCGGCCGGTAACGGACTTCAACCGGATAGGTACGGCCAGATACTTCGATAATCGGCGCATTATTGAAGTGTTTTGAAAAGCGTTCCGGATCGATAGTTGCAGAGGTAATGATCACCTTCAGATCCGGGCGTTTCGGCAACAGGTTCTTCAGGTAGCCCAGAATGAAATCAATGTTCAGGCTTCGCTCGTGGGCTTCATCGATAATGATGGTGTCATACTGATTCAGATATTTATCGTTCTGAATTTCAGCCAGCAAAATCCCGTCAGTCATCAGCTTGACTTGCGTCTTGTCTGAAACCTGATCGTTAAAACGCACTTTGTAACCCACGGTTGAGCCCATCTCACAGCCCAGCTCCTCAGCGATACGGTTCGCAACAGAGCGTGCCGCCAGCCGGCGGGGCTGAGTGTGACCTATGGTTCCCGTGGTGCCCAGCCCAAGCTCAAGACAAATTTTAGGGAGCTGAGTGGTTTTCCCAGAGCCGGTTTCACCGGCGACAATCACGACCTGATGTTCGCTGATCGCTTTTGCAATGTCCTCTTTCTTCTGACTGACAGGCAGCTGTTCTGGATAGCTGATCTGAGGACAACTGCTGCGACGGATTTCAACAGACTGCATTGAACGAGCAATGTCCATGGCGATTTCATCGAATACCGCATGGCGAGCCTGCTCATTCTTAATTTTGGCGGCGCCCTGCACTCTTTTGTGCAAACGGAAGCGATCGCGGATCAGGCAATCTTTCAGCGCAGCTTTTAATGTTTTTTCATTATTGCGAACCTCGGTCCGCTCAGATGGAGACGTTGTAGACTGAGTCAAGTGATTTCCTGCTTGTATCAGTTGGTTGTTCAGGGTGAATGCAAGTAGACAAGACCTGAACAAACTCATCATAAAACTGCCGCGATTCTACCACATAGTTTATCTTTCATCAGGCAGGCTAAAACTATCCCTTGCATTTTTTCTGCGGGCACTGCAAAGATAAAAGTATGACTCAGGCTGTTGAAAGGAAATGATGATGTTCCAGCAATTACGCGTACTCTTTCGTCAGGTGATGAATGAAGGCAGTGATGAGGGCGCGGCGGTTGATACGCCATCCCTTCACCTGGCGATGGCTTCACTGCTCTGTGAAGTCGCAGATGCCGATCACAACCGGGATCCCAGCGAGGAAAGTGCAAAAGTCCACTTGCTCGTTAAATTGCTTGAAGTGAATGACGCACAAGCCAGAGCCCTGTTGCACGAAGCACAAACCCGCAGCGAGCAGTCTGTGTCGGTGTTTGAATTCACCAACAAGCTGCGCTCTCTGTCTGCAGAAGCGCGTTACCGCTTGATTGAGGCCATGTGGCAGGTCGCTTTTGCTGACGGCACTTTAGACCCGGTGGAAGAAGCCGTTATCCGCCAGGTCGCAGAGCTGATCTATGTTGACCATGCCACCTTTATTAAGGCCAAACTGTCCGCTCAGGCAGGCGCTTCCGAATGATTCTTTCACGGCATGCCTAATACAGAAGACAGATAATGTAAATCGGGTGATTTCGGGGTAAATTTCTGATAATCACCCAAAAAACCAGTCAAACACTCCGATTAATCATCACATCGAAGTATAAAACACCCATCATCAGGCCAGTTATCCCGATGATGCATGACTTTATCCCGCTTTTCTCCTGCATAACAAAACATTCAACAAAAGTTGAAAATGTTGATCATTTTAACAAAATTTTTGAAGTTTCTCTTTGAATATGGCGTGTGATAGGTCTACGATGTGGCCTCAATAAGAAGAAATGCCAAAATTTCAGCCAAAAACAGAGTCTATTGCATGAAAGACGATAAAAGACCCCTATATATCCCCTACGCCGGACCGGCCCTGCTAGAAACTCCTCTACTGAACAAAGGAAGTGCTTTTTCTGTCGAAGAGCGAATGTTCTTCAACCTCGAAGGTTTGTTACCCGAAGCGATTGAAACTATTGAAGAGCAGGCAGAACGTGCTTATCAGCAGTACCTGAAATTTGATAATGATATGGATAAGCATATCTATCTTCGTAACATTCAGGATACCAACGAGACACTGTTTTACCGACTGGTTGAAAGCCATATCACTGAGATGATGCCAATCATCTATACCCCGACTGTCGGTGCGGCATGTGAGAATTTCTCGAACATTTACCGCCGTGGTCGTGGCCTGTTCATCTCTTATCCGAACCGTGACCGCATTGAAGACATGCTCAACAACGCGTCCCGCCATAATGTCAAAGTCATCGTCGTGACTGACGGTGAACGTATTCTTGGTCTGGGTGATCAGGGCATCGGCGGTATGGGTATCCCAATTGGTAAACTGTCGCTCTATACCGCCTGTGGTGGTATCAGCCCGGCTTACACCCTGCCGGTTGTGCTGGACGTCGGTACCAATAACCCACAGCGTCTGTCTGACCCGATGTACATGGGCTGGCGCCATACCCGTATTACCGGTAAAGAGTATGAAGATTTTGTCGATGACTTCATTCAGGCAGTGAAGCTGCGCTGGCCGGATGCACTGATCCAGTTTGAAGACTTTGCACAGAAAAATGCCATGCCTTTGCTGGATCGCTACAAAGATAAAGTCTGCTGCTTCAACGATGATATTCAGGGCACAGCGGCTGTCACAGTCGGTTCCCTTCTGGCAGCCTGTAAAGCAGCTGGCAGCAAACTGTCTGAACAACGTGTCGCTTTCCTGGGTGCAGGCTCTGCCGGCTGCGGTATTGCCGAAGCAATTATTGCCCAAATGGTCTCTGAAGGGATTTCAGACGCTCAGGCGCGCAGCCAGGTCTTCATGGTCGACCGTTGGGGTCTGCTGCTGGACGATATGCCTAATCTGGTGAACTTCCAGAAAAAACTGGTACAGACTCGTAAAAGCATCAGTGAGTGGGAAACCGATGACAGCAATATTTCCCTGCTGGACGTGATGCGTAATGGTAAACCAAATATCCTGATCGGGGTGTCCGGTGTGCCGGGCCTGTTCAGTGAAGAAGTGATCCGTGAAATGCACAAACATTGTGAACGTCCGATCATCTTCCCGCTTTCCAACCCGACCAGTCGTGTTGAAGCCATGCCTGCTGACATCATCCGCTGGACTGACGGACAGGCCCTGGTTGCGACAGGCTCACCGTTTGAACCTGTTGTTTATAACGGTAAAACCTACCCGATTGCCCAGTGTAACAACAGTTATATCTTCCCGGGCATTGGCTTGGGTGTGCTGGCCGTTGGTGCCCGCCGCGTAACCGATGAAATGCTGATGGAAAGCAGCCGGGCACTGGCCGAATGCTCCCCGTTAGCCATCAACGGCCGTGGCGCTTTACTGCCGCCTCTTGAAGACATCCAGAATGTCTCTCGCTACATCGCCTTGGCTGTAGCGAAGAAAGCGGTTGAACAACGCAAAGCACCAAAAAACACCGAAGAGCGCATTAAAGAGAAAATTGATGCGAACTTCTGGGAACCGGGTTACCGCCGCTATAAGCGAACCTCGTTCTAATCATTCGCTTTTTTGATGATAAAACCCGCCACCGGCGGGTTTTTTGTTCTTACTTCAACCCTGCCGATGATTTTCACAACAAGTATGACCTGATTTTTACACAACATTATCAACGGATTAAGGTACACTTAAGGCGTTAAGCAACCGTTATTTTTGCGTTTTGGGCCTCTATGAAGCTACC
This sequence comes from Photobacterium sp. TLY01, assembly GCF_021432065.1. Lineage (NCBI taxonomy): Bacteria > Pseudomonadati > Pseudomonadota > Gammaproteobacteria > Vibrionales > Vibrionaceae > Photobacterium > Photobacterium sp. TLY01. The sequence goes on along the minus strand of NZ_CP090364.1, from coordinate 1,558,853 downwards.
TATATTTCTGCGGTATGGCGTCATGCTGATGATTGTACTGTTCGGATTCTTTCTGATACTCGACAGGTGGGTAGCAGCGAGTACGGCTGACCGTATTTATACCCAGATCAATCAGGTCCCAGCCCGCACGGTCGGCCTTGTGCTGGGGACGAGTAAATACATCGCCCATAACCTCAATCCTTATTACAACTACCGGATGGATGCTGCAGTTAAGTTATACCGGGAAAAAAAGGTCCAGATCTTTCTTCTGAGTGGTGATAATGCACACCGTTCCTACAATGAACCGTGGACGATGAAACGTGATTTGCTCAAAGCGGAGATCCCTGACGAAGTCATTGTGCTGGACTATGCCGGTTTCCGGACACTGGATTCGGTGATTCGGGCAAAGAATGTGTTTGAAGCCAACAGCCTGGTCATTATTACCCAGCAGTTTCATTGTGAACGGGCCCTGTTTATTGCCAGCCACAAAAACCTGAATGCCATCTGCCTTGCTGTGCCGGAACCTCGTGGATTCGCCGGTTTTAAAATTCGGTTAAGGGAAGTGTTTGCAAGGGTGAAAGCCATACTGGATCTGTACATTCTGAATGAACAGCCTCGCTTCCCCGGCCCCAAAGAGCCCATCTTTACCAAACCGCCTCTGCGGCCCGCACAGCCTGATCAACCGACTTACTCAGCCCCCTTATCCCCGCTTCTGATCAATACGCTTTGAGTTCAGACGCACTGCCGGAGCAGTGCGTCTGTTTCTGCATATCACTATACTGAAACGCAGTTAAACGTCCGTTGAGATGAGCGTTTTAAAATCGGGCTTGGTGGCCAACCTCTCCAAACTCACGGTCTGCAGCACTTGTCTGAAGGGAGAGTGTTCAAGGAAGTGCGTGATATTGTCGCCCGCTGCGTCATGATAAATCTCACGATGACGAAACTGTAGGTACTCAAGCGCAACATGAAGGTAAAGCGTGGCCAGATTCGGTTGAAACAACACGTCTTTACCCGCACTTCCTGCCTCTGCTTCCAGCTTGTGCAATGCATTCGCCAGTCCGGCTTTTCCGCGCCTGCTGAGTTCATTGTCCCCCGCCACAAAACGCCCCAGCGCCACGCTTCTGAACGCTGTCTCCATCATGGTTTTTGCCAATCCCATCACAGAGACTTCAAGCGCATTTTGATTATCCACAGCCCGCAAGCCCTCAGGCTGATACGTGGCAATCAGATACTGACAGATACACAGACTTTCGCTGAGCGAGACACCGTCATTCAGCGCCAGAGCGGGGATCATGCAAAAAGGATTAACCTGCTCTAATTCTGCTGGTGATTGCCAGGGATCGACCCACACTAATTGCAAAGCATCGCACCGGGACAGCCATGCTGTTGCAGCAACAACCCTCGAAAACGGTGAGGTTTCATTTAAATAAAGTTTCATCGTCCTTCCCTTGATTAAGATACGGATTGCGAGACAGGTTCGCTTCCCTGTTGAGGCCGCGTGAAAAAGATACATGCAATGGATACAACTAACGCACTGGCACTGACGGCAAACAAAACGGAGTACGAGGCAAGCTGGGCAGCATAATATGCCATCATGAAACCTACCACGCCCTGAGAGATAGCAAAGGACAAGGTCATTGCACTCCAGGCTTTGGTATGCAATTCATAGCCCACAGATTCCAGTGTATAAGTCGAAACCAAAGTGACCGTTCCCGGCGTGAAAATACCCACCAGCAGAGAAGAGAAAAACAACGCCAATGGATGACTGCTGATTAAAGGCAGCGAAACACCCAATGCTTTCAAAGAAAATGCGATCAATAACGAGCGTCTGACTCCGGCATAATCGCCGAGAAATCCGGTTAAAACAGGCCCAATTGCAGCGCCAATCCCGAACGTTGCCCAATAGAGCCCGCCACTGACAAATGTCATATTCAGCTCACGTACGATGTAATCCACCCAAAAGAGCGTATGCGGCAGATAGCCGATGGCATTAAAGGTATAAGCCAGCAGGATCAACAGCACCGTCATCCCCTGAGATCTGGACATATTCCGGAAGGTTGCCGGAGCGGTACGACTACCGGATAACGGCTCTGTTGCCCCCCAGGCATTCCAGGTCAGCACTGTCGTCACCAAAGCCACAACCCCCATGCCTATCCATGCAGAAACCACACTGTGATAGATAAGCAGCGGAATCAGTGTTCCGGAGAGCATGGCGCCCAGGCCAATACCGGAAAACACCACGCCGCTGATACGCGTTTTGACCTTGGCACTGTGCATTCTCACAATGATCGGCGGGGCGAGCACCATTAGCATAGCGCCTGCAACGCCTGCCAGAGTGCGCAGCACGTAAAACCACACCAGAGGCGCATCCTGAAATGCACAACCCAGATAACTGAGACTGCTGACCAGCATGGCGACCCGGATAACCTGACCGACACGAAAGTGCCTGATCAGAAAATTTGCTGCCGGCGCGCCAAATATGTAGCCGATTAACGTTGCCGCTCCCAGATAAGTGGCATCTTCTACCCGAAACCAACCGGCTTGAATCAAAGCTGGCATCAGTGCGATATACGCAAAGCGCCCAATACCATTACCAATCAGTGTTGCCCCAAGGCCCGCGAAACTGTATCGGTTAAAGATCGGATTACGCTGCATAGGAAAGTGCTCTTCGATTTTCAGCCATCAACGCAAAGCGCTGATTCATCCACTCACCCATACAGCCAACGTGAGATACAGACAAAGCAAAACCCTCAGGATTAAATAAGCAACAAGCTTTATATCACGGGTGCATCTATTTTGTTAACCGAATATCATGTAATCCCTCTAATCCTTGCGTTTGAGCATGAGAATATCGTGTGAATTTATGGCTGGAGCTGAGAACAATCCTCAGCACCATAGGGATGGTTCAGTGATAGGGATGGCGAGCATACAAAAAAGCAACCCAGCCGGTCTGACTGGATTGCTATGCATTTCATACGTGCTGAAAAATACGATTCACTTGAGATCAAGCCGTTACTTTACTCTTTGCGTTGCCCCTTGTCAGGCAATGAATACTGCCCCAGCATCTTCATACGTACACGGCTCATATGCTGCTGGGCTTCTTCCTGAATCCGTTTTTTCAACGCTTTTTTTGTTGATGACATGGTTTGTTAACCTAGCTTATTTTTTGTTTTATAACCTGCCGACTGAAAGTGTGTGACCAATAGGCTGATTCAAGTACCCAGGCCAGACACAAGAAGATAATGGACCAAAACCGCTACCGCAAGTCAGACATAAGCAAATTTTTACCTGTGTTAACCCATGCCTGACTATCTGGGCATTGCATTCAATGAAAACCAACAGTCACTTGTTTTGTCATCAGGTCCTTCACTGCCAATCTGAAAGATAATGGGTAGATTCCCACACATTCAAAAAACATGACCTCACAAAAGCCGTGACAACTCGCTTCACACGCCACATTCGCGTTAACAAGCTATAAAAAAAATGCAACATTTCAGTTCGGCAGCACAACAGAAGCGAAAAAACGCCTCGTGCCAGACCTACACCATAATTACAGTCAATCTGAAAGGAACCCAATATGACAGCCTTAGCACTGACACTGAAACAGTGGCTGTTTGACCGGAACAGCCTGATACTGCTTGCAGATATCGCCCTATTTTTCGTCCTGCTAAATACATTACCCGTTGAAAAGGAAGTGGCAACGGGTCTGAGTATTCTTGCTTTCGTCGCCGTACTCTGGCTGACAGAAGCAATCCATGTCAGCATTACTGCACTGCTTGTCCCGCTGCTGGCAGTCGGTTTTGGTGTCTTTAAAACCAACCAGGCACTGAGCAACTTTGCCGACCCCATCATTTTCCTGTTTCTGGGTGGTTTTGCGCTGGCTGCTGCGCTGCGCAGTCAGGAACTCGACCAGGCCATCGCCGATAAAGTGCTGGTGATGGCCAAAGGAAAAATGTCCGTCGCCGTATTCATGCTTTTTGGGGTGACAGCAGGCCTGTCGATGTGGATCAGCAACACAGCAACGGCGGCCATGATGTTACCGCTGGTATTAGGTGTGCTGGCTAAAGTAGATGCCAAAAATCAGCGCAATACCTATGTCTTCGTCCTGCTGGGCGTTGCTTACTGTGCCAGCATCGGTGGCATTGCCACTGTTGTGGGCAGCCCGCCCAATGCCATTGCTGCCGCTGAAGCCGGTCTGAGCTTTACCGACTGGATGGCCTTCGGTTTGCCTGTCGCGCTGGTACTGTTACCTTTGGCCGTAGGCGTGCTGTACTTCCTGCTCAAGCCTAACCTGAACCACAGGTTCGAGATGAATCACAAACCGGTAGAATGGACCAACGGGAAAAAAATCACCCTTGCCATCTTTGCGTTAACCGTGGTGCTGTGGATTTTCAGCAAACCGATTAATAGCATGCTGGGTGGTTTGAGCAAGTTCGATACGCTGGTTGCACTGTTTGCTATCGCGCTGCTGGGTGCATCACGCGTCGTAGACTGGAAAAAAATTGAGAAAACAACCGACTGGGGTGTGTTACTTCTATTCGGTGGTGGTATCTGTTTAAGTAATGTCCTGAAAGAAACCGGAACCAGTGTCTTCCTGGCGAACAGCCTGAGCGGCTTCCTGGATCAGGCTGGCCTGTTGTTCACGATTCTGGTTGTCGCGGCGTTCGTGGTCTTTCTGACCGAGTTTGCCAGTAACACCGCCAGTGCTGCCCTGCTGGTCCCTGTTTTTGCCTCGGTGGCAGATGCCATGGGGGTATCACCCGTGATTCTTTCAGTGCTTATTGGTGTTGCCGCCTCATGCGCCTTCATGCTTCCGGTTGCCACACCACCGAACGCCATTGTGTTTGGCTCAGGCCATATCAAACAAAGTGAGATGATGCGCGCCGGGGTTTACCTGAACATTGTTGCGATTGCTTTCCTGACCATGGTGGCTTACCTGTTCTGGTAATCGATGTCGCTGAGAACCCTGACAATCATAACAATCACAAAGCCAATCTCTTTATTCCCGGTGGCCAGTTGGCCACCGTTTTTTTTAACATTCAGGAATCAGCAGGATACCGAATCCCGATAATCTCTCTGGCAACTGTCATGATGGTGTGTACGATACGGCTACGCGCCAGACCCGAGTGGTCATAATCTTTCTCTTCAACCAGACGCGCAAATTCGGCAGCTTCGTACTGCATGGTATTTTTCGCCTGAAAGCGTGACAGCGTCACATCTGGTTCTTCTCGGCGATGAATCACAATGTTGCGACATTCTGCGATGGTATCGATCACCAATGTTCCCATCTCCCCTTGCAACTCACAGGGGATCTTGCTGTCACTCACCTTCGAGTGAGTAATCACGGCATCAAAATCACCGTAATGTAATACCAGCGTGCCATGGCCATCCACCCCGGAATCCAGCAACGCTCCTTGTGCTGTAAAGCTTTTAGGCTCACCGAACAAAGCGACAGCCACACTCAATGGGTAGATACCGATATCCATTAATGACCCATTCGAGAATTCAGGATTAAAAGTATTCGGGTTCTCGCCATTGAGGTATTTATCGTACCGGGATGAATACTGACAAAAGCTGAAATGCGCTTTGCGTAACCGCCCGATTTTACTTAGGCTGTTGCGCAGCACGGCAAAATTCGGATTGTATGTTGTCTTCAGCGCTTCGAACAACACCACTTGATTTTCCTGAGCCAGGGTAATTAAAGCCTCAACTTCCTGAATATTGGATGCCATAGGCTTCTCGACCATCACATGCTTTCCGGCACGGATAAAGATTTCAGCCTGAGCGGCGTGGAAGGCATTAGGGCTGGCAAGATACACAGCATCAATCTCATCACTGTTAGCCATGGCATCGAGGTCATCAAAACAATGTTTAATATGGTGCTTGCGTGCAAAGTTTTCAGCGCTTTCCATTGTTCTGGAATAGACAGCAACAGGATTGATTTTCCCTGTTTGCTGAGCTGCCTCAAGAAAACTGTCAGTGATCCAATTTGTACCGACGATTGCCACTCTTAACATTTAGCCAAATCCCTATCTATAACTTTGTTAATTTCATTATGCACAGAGCGAAGTTCGGGTAAACGTCAGGGGTTTGATGATGAGCACAAATCCCTGCTTCGAGACCTTGGAGTCCGTCAGAGCTTGAAGTAAGATAACAGGCTGACTCAATGGATTTTCACCGATGTTCCTGCATTTTTCCGCAGAGAAAGCAACCGAATTCATATTTTTGCAATATTAATTTGCCTAAAAGTATAACCAGAACAGAGAATCGCTATGTACCACGCCGAAATCACGGGTTGGGGCAAGTGCCTGCCACCAGCTATTCTGACCAATGACGAACTCAGCCAGTTTGTCGAAACCAATGATGAATGGATCCAGTCCCGTACCGGCATTCAGGAACGTCGTATCAGCCATGTTGATACCTCGAAGCTGGCAGAAATAGCCGGTGCCCGGGCACTGGCCGCCGCCGGATTAACCGCCAATGATCTGGATTTAATCATTATCGCTTCCTGCTCGCCCGATACCCTGATGCCGAACATTGCGTCCAAAGTCGCGCTGGATCTGGGTGCCAAGCGCGCAGCCGCGTTCGATCTCAACGCTGCGTGTACCGGTTTCATTTACAGCCTGGAAACCGCCACTCGCCTGATTCAGGGTGGCAATTACCGCCATGCACTGGTGATTGGTGCAGAGCGTTTATCCTGGCTGATCGACTGGAGCAAACGGGATACTGCGGTGCTGTTCGGTGATGGCGCTGGCGCTGTGATCCTCAGCCGTACCGAAGAAAAACTGGGCCTGCAGGAAGCGCAACTGGGCTGTGATGCTGAAGGCCGTGATGTGCTGGCCATCCCTGATTTCGGAACCTCAATGGATCGCTTTAATCCGGATCCGGGTCATTTTACCTTTAACTTTGTTGGCCGTGAGATTTTCCGTCGTGCCGTAAGAGGCATGGGTTCAGCGGCCGGCACTGTGCTGGAACGTGCTCAGCTCAGCAAAGAAGAGATTGATGTCGTCATTCCCCATCAGGCGAACAAGCGCATTATTGAAGCGCTGTGCGATCACACAGGGATTCCGCTGGAAAAAGCGTTCGTTAACATTCATCGCTACGGCAACACCTCGGCCGCGACTGTGCCCATTGCGCTCTGTGAGGCAGTTGAAGAGGGCTTCATCAAACCTGGAAATACTATCCTATCGGCTGCATTTGGTGCTGGCCTGACCTGGGGCGCCTGTCTGATCAAATGGGGACAACGGGTCACCCCTGTTTCAACATCAGATGCCGAGCTGCCGCCTTGTGAGAAAACCGCACGCGAGATTATGCAAAACGCGATTGACCACTGTACCGGCGTGAAGTAATTACATTCTGACTGCAGAATCAAAAAAGCCACTGAGTTCACTCAGTGGCTTTTTTATCTCAATGGCAAATTTTAGCGCCTCGATGACTGGCGCTTTCCCCTGCCCTGATGCACTTTGAGCTGTTTTTTCAGACGGCGCTTATCGGCTGAACGGCCTTTCGGCGCATGTTCAGGGGGTGCAATATTTGGGTTAGGCTCATAACCGGCCAGCCATTCCTGGGGTAAACGCGTATCCAGCAGATCTTCAATCGCTTTGAGCGCCCATTCCTCATCCAGGCTCATCAGCGACACCGCCAGGCCTTCGCTGCCGGCACGACCGGTACGCCCGATACGGTGAACATAATCTTCCGCTTTAAAAGGCATATCGAAATTCACTACATACGACAATTGCTCGATGTCCAGTCCTCTGGCTGCGACGTCGGTTGCAATTAAAGCCCGCACTTTGCCTGATTTAAAATCATCCAGCGCGCGTTGTCTGGCTCCCTGGCTTTTATCACCATTAATGGAGGCGGCTTTAATGCCATCCAGCTGCAATTCGTTCACCAGCGCATCGGATCCCTGTTTGGTTTTGGTAAACACCAGTACCTGTTGCCAGTTACGCGAGCCAATCAGGTAAGCCAGCAGTTCAGCTTTACGATGTTTATCAACCGGATAGACAATCTGCTGCACGGTTTCCGCTGTGGTATTGGCAGGCGTCACTTCAATCACAGAAGGATCCTGCATCATTTTGTAGGCCAGATTCTTGACCGCTTTCGAGAAGGTCGCAGAAAACAGCAGGGTTTGCCGCGGCGCTTTCATTCGCCTTAAAATGCGCTGGATTTCATCCTGAAAGCCCATATCCAGCATGCGATCGGCTTCATCCAGCACCAGATATTCAACCTGACTGAGATCGATATTTCCGACATGGGCGTGATCCAATAGACGTCCCGGCGTGGCAACGACGATTTCAGGGCGATCTCTGAGGGCTTTGGTCTGCAAATTCATGCTGGTACCGCCATACACAGCCACAACACTGAGAGGTAAGACAGCACAAAAGGCATCCATGTTGTCCTGGACCTGCTGCGCCAGCTCTCTGGTCGGCGTCAGAATCAAGGCTCTGATCGGTGCGCCCTTCCCTTGGTCCTGAGATTTTGCGCTCTGACTGAGCATCCGATCGAGCAGAGGTAACCCGTAAGCAGCGGTTTTTCCGGTTCCTGTCTGCGCAGCAGCCAGCACATCCTTTCCTGCCAGCACAGCAGGGATCGCCAGTTGCTGTACCGGCGTCGGTTCTGTAAAACCTTGCGCATTAATCGCCGATAAGATATCAGCCTGTAGTCCTAACTTGGAAAACGCCATTCCGCTGCCCTGATTACGAAAAAGCAGGGATTCTATCCCCTGTTGCCATGAGTTACCAATAAAAAAGCACCCTTGCGGGTGCCTTCAGCATAAGAAAGGTCTGAGTCAGGCCGTTTCTATATTCAGGAATGCCGCGCCACGGACACCGCCCGCATCGCCGTGTTTGGCTTTGATAATTTTCGGCACGCGTGCCACCGACAGCAGATGCTTCGGCAAACGCTTTGGCAACTCATCATACAAGAGTTCGAAATTAGACAGACCGCCACCCAGTACCACCACATGCGGATCCAGACCGGTCAGCAAATTCCCCAGACAAATGGCCAGCAGCTCAACAAAACGCTCCACATGCTCAACGGCTTTCGCTTCGCCTTGGTTGTACTGCTGAATGATCTCCACCGCCGGGACCTTCTCACCGAAGTAATGCGCATACAGCTGTTCAAAACCGCGTCCGGACAGATAGTTATCAATACAGCCTTTGTTGTCACAGCCGCACTGGAACAACGGGGCTTTATCGCCCAGGTGAAACCAGGCATCAATCGGCAAACGTGTATGGCCCAGTTCACCAGCCACATGGTTCTTACCGGAAAAGACTTTCCCGTTGAAGACTAAACCACCGCCAAATCCGGTGCCTAAAATCAAACCCAGTACAGACGGCTCATCCCGTAATGCTTCATCCCACGCTTCAGACAATGCAAAACAATTTGCATCGTTATCTATGCTGACCGTACGGCCAAGACGGCTTTCAAGATCCCGACGCAGATGACGGCCTTTTGCAGCAGGGATATTAGACGTCAGCACGGTACCATTTTCGGCATCTTCCATACCGGGAATTCCGATACCAACTTTTCCGGTACACTGAAAACGTTCATCTGCTTTTTGGATAAGCGTCACCAGCGTTTCAATTAACGCCTCATAATCATCACCCGGCGTCGGCACACGCTCAGTGGCCACTCGCTCAAGTTGTTCGTTGAACGCACCAAATTCAATTTTAGTGCCGCCCACATCGAAGCCGTAATACATCGTTGTCTCCATTATTTTACGCTGCAAAAATTATCCATTTATCAGCACATACAGACTGTGACACAATCCATATTTAGCGGTGCATCCATCAGCGCAAGCGCACATTTATATTAAGTAAGCAATGTAAAGCTGGTTAAAGCACGGTTATAGGGTCGCATCTGCTGCCACGGCCTGCTTTAAGCGCGCCAAAGCTGAGTCTTGCGGCAAAGACCGGTTTAGTTTTCCAACCATATAATTTTCTCTGAACACATCGAACCAAAGATCCAGCATTCGGGCATTTTCCTGCTCACCAAAACCGGCCACGATCCGGGCCGCGACTTCTGCCGTACCCAACTGATTGTCTTTGGTCGCTTCCCGCACCTGATAGCGCGAGCGAGATTCAGGCGTAATTGACAGCATTGGAAAATTATTCAGATACGGGCTTTTGCGAAACATTTTTTTCGCTTCAGACCAGCTTCCGTCAAGCAATATAAACAAGGGGCGTTTGCCGGGCGCGGGTACAACCTCGCTTGCGACACGCTCTGGTGTTCCGTACTCTGCCGGAAAAATGACATAAGGTTGCCACTGGGGATCGGCAAGTACCGCAAGCATGGCGGGATCAGGCTCAGTGCGAGACCAGATAAACGCAAAGGTATCGGTAAACAGATCGGCAATCAGCCTGCCGGTATTACTGGGTTTGAGCACTTCATCATCGTACATGATCAGCATGAAGGCAGCGTCCGACTCAATCTGCGGCTTATGACTGCAGATACACAGGTGTGCTCTGAGCATGCAGAACTGACAGCGCTCAACTTTTCCACCCCGGGCCAGAAACGGCCGTGTTGAACGGGCAAGACGCATTTCATACAGGTTATGAACAGCGTGGATACGCATAGCTAGATTACCAGGGAAAGAAAAAACGCCAGCATTCTACTGGCGTTGATAACCCGGTGACAAGTCTGTGCCCGTGGTTTCTAAACAGCCGGGTCCAGAATTTTATACCGGGTCAGCATCTTGCTTTGCTCCTGCGCAATGTCCGACACCGTTCTGGCTTCCTCAACCAGTGTCGATAGCTGCTGATTGTTCAGACTGGCCTGACTGGCGACTTCCTCCACGCTGCGGCCCACTTCCATGGAAGCATTTTCCTGCTGCTGGGTCGCAGCCGAGATGGTGATCACTTTATCGGTAATGCGGGCAATCGCGCCCTGAATGCTTTGAATCGCCGATTCAACCTCGCCACTCAGATGAATGGAGGCCGTCATTTCACTGCGACTTTCCTGCATCGCGGTATTGGCATCCTCTGCCGCCTGATGCAGCTCGGCGATCGTCCGGCGGATCGACTCAGTTTGCTGATTGGTCTCGCTGGCCAGTTTTCTGACCTCATCAGCAACCACGGCAAAACCACGTCCCTGTTCACCGGCCCTTGCTGCTTCTATTGCCGCATTCAGTGCCAGAAGATTGGTGTTGTTGGCAATGGTACTGATGAGCTCCACAACTTCAGTGATTTTCCCGACATGTTCATCAAGCGAGATCATACAGGCTTCGTTTCGTGCAAACTGTACATCCAGCGACTGCAAGCGTTCCGTACTGCGAGCAATGATTTCAGCCCCTTCTTTTGCCAGCGTGTTGGCTGCTTCGGCTTCCGTTTCCGACTCTGTGGTGCTTTGCGCAATTTCTTTAATTGAAGCTTCTAACTCAGTGATGGCAGCCGCAATCGTGCTCAGTTGATCGCTTTGCTGACTGAGTGCGCGGCGAGACTGCGCCGAAGCTGCCTGGCTACGCTCAGCCGCCTGAGTCAAGGCCTGGCCATTCTCACTCAGTTGCGCCATGGCGTGACTGTTGGTGCGATTCGACTGATTCAGCAGACTGGCCAGTTCAGCAAACTCTTTCGGTGCATTTTCGTCTGCGATGACGGTCAGATCGCCCATACTGTTTGCCTTAATCACATTATCCAGACGCTGCAATGAAAGACGAACCGTCTTACTGACCCAGGCACCCGCAAGGATTGCCAGCAATAAACCTGCAACACTCAGCGCAATAAAAATCATTTTGGCATTGTCGCTGGCAGCCAACACTCCCTGCTCGCTGACATGGATCATCTGCTGTGACCCCATCTCCATATCCCCCAGCTTGAGCATGATTTGTTGCACCTGCACTTTTGCCTGTTCGGCTTTTTCAGCTTGCGCCTGTATCAGCCGAAGCGTATCGAGCTTCAGGGCGACCATGCCCTGCTCGCTAAACAGCCCTTTCACCATCTCAAACGGTACAGATAAACTTGAGTATTCCGCCAGTTCAGGATTAAGTCGATTCAGCTCTTTCCACGCATATAACATGCCTGACAAATTGGTCCGGTTCAGATCTTTCGCGTACGCTTCGGCTTCTTTCAGATCGCTCTCAAACAGCAGCGCCACCATGTTGTTGCCCATTTCCTGGGAATGATTAATGAAGTTGGTGACATGCCCCATCGCGGCTGCATCGCCAGCGTACAGGCCAATGCTGATCCGGCTCATTTCAGAGCGCACCGAGGAAACCGCATAATTCATCGTGGCTTTGTCAGATTCTAATTTGGCCTGATTGGTCAGAATTTGCTGCTGTGTTTGTTGAATGGATGAGACGAGCTGATTAAATGTGGTGAGATCGCTTTCAAATGCACTGACATCATTTTCAAGCCAGCTGATGCCATGTTCTGTGGCCAGTTGTTGCAGTTCAGCCACAGCATCTTCGACATGCTGCTCATGACTTTTCAGTGTGTTCAGTGCCGTTTCCAGACTTTTGATTGTCCGGCTGTTGATCACTTCTGTCAGACTCTGAGCGGAAGCCAGTGATCCCTTAACCATTTCGGCATTGAGTGTGGCGACGGGTAAGGCCTGCTGGCTCAGTGAGGCGAATTGAACAGCAACACGGTTGAGTCCTTGATTACCAAAAAATGTGAGTAAGCCACCGATAACCACAAGAAGCAGAAAAACTGACTGTATCAGAAGCACAACTGACAACCTTGTCCGTTGCGTGCGTTTTTTTGTCATAGTGAACCTTTGTCAATGCCACAATTTCTGCCCCAGCCAAACCACTCCAACACAGTACAGGGCAATAATTGTGATCCTATTCTCATTAAATTCGCCGTTAACATACGGCTCGAATATGACAATAAAATGTCAAAGGTAAAAAATATGTAACGAAAGCTTATGGTTAGCGAATGCCAGGTACAAAAAAAGCAGCCTCAGCTGCTTCTGTGTTGCTCTTTGGATGTCCTGCTCCGGACATTGCACTCAGGCGTGTGACGTTTGCTGACTGATCACACTGTCAAACAGGTTTTTGACCAGACTGATGTAATCTTCCAGGAAAGTAATTTGCTCAATACCCGGGTTTTTCTGCCATAAGCCGCCTAACATTTCCGCCATATCGTCCAGAACGGCATCGGCTTCCTGCATCAGCTTAAATCGAAATTCCGGCTCAAGATCCGGGTTCTGGCCAAATACCGCCATCAGGTTTGTAGCGATCAGATCCGTGACAACATTTTCTACGGTTTCCTCACTCGCATCAGTACCGGTTGCGGCAAACACACTCAGGTGTTCCGTAAAGTACTCGATCAGCGCGTGATAACCATCAGATTCAACAACCATATCTTTTGCTTATTCCACCCAACACTACAGCAAATGATAGAGTGTCCAGTTTGTTTTTCAAGCCCGCTGGCACCAACTGTGCTCAAGTTAACTATTTTAATTATCAATAAGAAACAACTAATTTAGTCAATCACTTACACCCTTGAACCCGGTAACGGTTTCCAGCCCCTCATCCTGGGTGTTTCAGTTCTGTTAGCACCACGTCGCCGCCGGAACCCGGGTGACGCCAGCCAGGCTTTTACGTTACAATCTTGTCACTAAAATCTGAGCTATAGAGATAGAGACTTCAATGAAATTTGTTCGATGGTTCCTTGGCAGGGTGATTCTGCTGCTGAATGCCGTATTTACGCCAAAATCAATGACACGCTCTGCCCTTGAGCAAAGCGAGGTCAACGTGGCGGCTGAAAAGCTGAGACTTTATCAGTTTGATGCCTGTCCTTTCTGTGTCAAAGTCCGCCGCAGCGCAAAACGGCTGGCACTGCCCCTCAAAACCCTTGATGCGAAAAAAGCTGAGTTTGAACAGGAACTGATCCAAGGCGGCGGCAAACGTAAAGTCCCTTGTCTGCGAATTGAAAAAGAAGATGGGCACGTTGAATGGATGTATGAATCGACTGACATTATTCAATACCTCGAAAAACGATTTGCCTGATCTTTGTGCATCACGAGAAGCCCGGCTCTGATCGGGTTTCTTCATTCCGACAGTTTTTTGACAGCCATCTGATACTTCCCCTACCCGAATTCAGTATTATTTCTTATACAACGCGACCTTAGCTATTTGCTAAACTCAATTTGCTACCCTTATCAGTGAGGAGCTCACATGCGATTACATCGTACTGCCTGCTTAGTTTTTGCCTCCATGTTAGGTGTTGCTGTAACAAGTTCTGCTCTGGCAGAGCAGGAAGACAAAGCAGCCACTACCGTATCCGATCAGGCTGAAAGCGATGACAGCGATCACAACAGCGAAGCGCAGGCGATTCAGGTGGGCGACGTGCTGACGGTGAAACTGGATGCACTGCTCCCAACTCAGCCCGTTCTTGCTTTTGACAGAGTATTTGCCAGCCTGGGCCGCTATGAAGCGCGTCCGGCGCAAATGTTTGATGACCTTTGCCTGACCAACGGTGGCAAAGGCGTGAAAACATGGGATGACCAGTCTCAGCCAACGGACCTGGAAAGCTATACCTGCGAAGAACCACTGGGCAGCAACCAGGATGCCCTGCCGACTGTGCTGCTTGCACCGGATGGCAAAACCCTATACCTGCTTTCCGGCCACCATATTCTGACCACATTCTGGGATATGCCTAACGGCGGAACCAGCGTCCCGGTGAAAGTCAAAGTCACGCAGAGTCTGGCTGGCGATGATATTGATGAGGTCTGGAATGCAATGAAAGAAGCGGGGCAAATCTGGCTGTTTGATACCCGTGGCGAAAAAATTAAACCCTCTGAGTTACCCGAATATCTGGGGATGAAGCAGCTGAAGCATGACAAGTATTTGTCACTGGTCTTCTTCCTGCGCAATATCGCTTACAGCGATCCGGATAAAGGAAAAACAGCGAACCCACTGATCCGTCCGATGTCAGTACCTTATCTGCAATACCACTGGGCCCAGTACCTGCGTAAAAAAATGAAAGTATCGGATTACGATCTGAATGATCGCGATGAATACACGGCTGCGCTGAAAGAAGCAGCAGCCATTATTGTGGCGGCCGCAGATGATGAAACCATTGCCTCATCCGGTAAAACCGCCAAAGAATTAGGTCAGTTTGATGAGGTGAATACCAAAGCGCTGGATTCATTACTCACCCGGCCAACCTCAAGCTGGAGCTACGCCTTAGCCTATCGCCAGCGGGAAAAAGAAGAATCAACACCGAAACGCATTCTTGAAGAGCAAAAAGCGAAAAAAGAGAGTGCCAAGAAAGCGGCGACACCCGCAGACAGCGAGAAATCGGAGAACTAAAGGCAGTATGATGCGATCAGGGCGAGACTCACCTCGCCCTGATTATTCACTTTGGCCTGAGGTCATAAATAACACCATCATCAGAATCATTCCCACCAGTACCGCTACCGAGGCTAACGCCAAAATCGGATCCAGCATCTCAGGGGCTGCCAGATTGCCGTACAATAAAAATAATCCCACTACTAACACCAGAATTCCTGCCTGATGGACATAAAACTGAATCTGAGATAAAGCGCTGGAACTGTTGGTCAGCCAGAGTCGATGACACAAACCATAGATAAACGAGACGACAAAGGCAGCCAGCATGATGTGTGCATGTGTCACCATCTGACCATGATTATGAGAAGCCGCCATGTAGATACCTAACAACAGCCCGAGGATAGCGTAGATAAAACTGCTCATGACATATTTCCGATCCATATAACCCCCTAACGAGTACAGGCCAGGCTGGATAGCAAGTACAGTCAGACGCTATCCGTTCAGATCAGAATAGATAAAGCCAATGGCAATGGCTGGATAATTTTCGCATTTGTATTTCGGCCTGTTTGCAATCAGACGCAGCAAACAGGCCGAAACAAAGTAACAGGCAGGTTCTTGTCTGTCAGCCATTGGCCTCAAGAAAGTATGGTGTTGTTTCTGCGATAAACCGAAAGCCATGTTTTTCCACAATTGGCCGGCTCATCGCGGATGCATCAATCGTGAGGTAGCGAATTCCCCGCTGTCTGGCATCGTTCATCCTCTGGTGCAGTAACGCGGTGTAATAGCCTTTGCACCGGTATTCGGACAATGTGCTTCCTCCCCAAATGCCGGCAAACGGACTGTCGGCGCTGTATAAAATCCACGCCGACGAAACGGGAATATGATGATCATAGATAACATAAACAGCGACATCTTCAGGGGAAGCCTGCTTCATCTGGTGTAAATGAAAGGCATGACTTGTATGATCTGTACCCCATACTTTTTCCTGCACAGACATGGCTTCACGAATACCATCCAGATCATCAACTTCTGTGATCTCTGCAGTCACAGGCAAAGAGCCTTGAATACTGTCCAGTTCCAGCACCATAAAGGACTCAGAATCCTCCCGGGAAAAACCTTGTTCAATCAGATGCTTGCCTATATTCGCGGGTGAATCAGTGGAATAGGTTTTCCACTCAAAGGATTTCTTCTGTTCTGAAAAGAAATGAATTTCCTTTTTGATCGCCGAAATGACCTGCGCTTCATCCAAATGAAAATACGTAATGTAGCTGCCCTGAAACTCGGGGGAGACGCATCTGATCACCGATCCATTCACTTGCTTTTCATAGCCGGGCGCTGTCTGCCCAATACGCTCAAACTGATTGTATAAAGCCATGATTTCCTTTTTATCCATGTCGTTTCCCTGATTTGCCAGCCCAACTCGGGCGGCTGATGATTCGTGTGACGCCCTACGGATGAATAATGTAGTTAAGCGCCTGAACGTCACTGCGATAGTCATGAATCGTCTGGCAATGACTGACTTTATTTCCTACGATCACCAGATTAACACCAAGCTCCTGACACGTTCGAACGTCCCACTCGGCATCACCGAAATAGGTCAGTTGTAAATCCGTATCGCCCGCTCTTTCCCGGGCGAGCTCCATAATACGAGCGCGGGAATAATGATCGTTTGATGACGCCATACTGACATCGTCAATCTGAAAGCCCGCAGATATCAGCTTCATTCTTGCGGTTTCCCGCCAGCCACCGGTGGCCAGTGACACAATAAAACGATCATCGGCCAGTAAGCGGTGAAAGAAGGCTTTGGCTCCACTGATCTCGAGTGCAGGACGGTGGCTCAAACGCTCCCTGATATTCTGAATAAAAACCGCTTTTACTCGCCTCTCAAGATCAACAAGATCCTCATCCGGTGCCTGAATTTCAATAAAAGTACGAAGGATGCCCCTGTCGGTCGCATGCGGATAATCACCCCAGCTTTGATAGAGATCCAGACCCGTGACCGATTTCACCGCCTGAACAAGACAATTTTCATCAAACTGACTGGACTGAATGAGCGTATCGTCCACATCAAACATAACATGATACATAGATTGAATTTATTCTTTCCGTTGGTATCCGGTTCAAGTCTCTCAAGAGTCGGTACCGAACCCTTCCAGCCAAGCCTCGGCTTGATCACGCTGATCGCGGTTAAAGGATTTAATCGTCAGGCCAGGAATCAAGAAACCTTCGGCTTCACTGACTTTTTTGACCCAGTTTGTATCGGATAACACCACCGCCCGATCAAATTTCCGGATAAACCTCATCATTGACGGAAAGCGAGACAGCTCAACCCCAATCGCCCCCATGGAAGGCAAATGGTATTCCACGATATCAAACAGCATTTTGCCATGTTCAATCTCTGCTGATTTATCCAGCAATTCATCCAACGCCGCTCTCATCTCCTCTGAATCGAGTTTACCGCTCATTTCAATGTCAAGCCTGTCGCTACCGACCTTTTCAACAGTAAACATATCTGCCTCCTATCTGCCATTGCGCAATGTATCCCTGTAAGTATTGCTCATAAAAGCCTTCACACGAATATTCTGTAACGTCAGTTCGTATGACATATGCTTCCTGGCCGTTTTCATGACGAATCAAGTCACAACAGGTTTGTTTTTTGGGGTTTGCAATCGGCAGGACCACAAAGCAGACAAACGGCTTCAGACACGCCATTGCCTGGCAAGCAGACCATAAATTGCTGAATCAGACATTCTGCCATCAACAATCCATCTTTCAGGCAAATAGCCTTCCTGGGTGAACCCCAATTTGGTCAAGACTTTTGCCGAGCCTGTGTTATCCGGGCTAATTTCTGCCTCGATTCTGTTGAGCTGCATTTCCTGAAAAGCAAACTGAATCAGAGCAAAAGTGGCTTCATGGACAATCCCTCTGCCCCAGTGGGCTTTGGAAAGACCAAAACCCAGCTCGGCTCTGCGCGAATATTGATCGATATTGAAAAGCATACACTTGCCTAACAACCGCTGCCCGGATTGTTCATAAATACCCAAGACTAGTTTTTCCGGCTCATCCAATGAAGGTTTTGATGCCTGTATATAGTCGTTTGCCTCGTCAATGGATTGCCATGGGCTGCTATCCCAATATCGCATTACGTCCGGATCAGAGAAAATATCAAACAAAGCCCCGGCATCACTCAGGGTGAGTGGACGGAGTACGCATCTTTTCGTGGTAAGTTCCAGCACAGATTACCCCTTATTTTTCATCACCAACTCATCAAGATGAATTTTATTCATCAGAACGAATATAAAACAAGTTGTTTATTCAAAATAAGAGTCTGAGCGCAAGCTTATTCGTCTTGCTCTGTCCGAGGCCTGGAACAATGGCAGCGATGAAAGCAAGAAATCAGGCAGCAAAAGGCAGGATGCCGTAAAACGACAGGTTCCCGGCAGTGAATCAGGAACCTGTATCAAGCCGCTGATCAGCGTTTTTTTGCAAGGAAGGTATCCAGCTTATTGGCAAATTGCTGCCGGTCAGCCTGACTGATCGGTGCCGGTCCGCCGGTTTGAACGCCGCTGCTGCGCATGGTTTCCATAAAATCGCGCATTTGCAGGCGCTGTTTAATCGTATCTTTACTGTACATTTCGCCACGAGGATTGAGCGCGTGACCCCCTTTGGTAATCACCTCGTCAGCAAGCGGGATATCGGCAGTAATCACCAAATCGCCCGGTTCAAGCTGCTGAACGATATGATTATCAGCGACATCAAAGCCGGACATCACCTGTACCGCCCGGATATGCGGTGACGGCGGGACACGAATGGCATGGTTTGCAACCAATGTCGTGCAGATGCCGACGCGATGAGCGGCACGAAAAATGATTTCTTTGATCACATTCGGGCAAGCATCAGCATCAACCCAGATATTCATCATGATTTCCTTCAGTCTGGTTCAGGGCACTTTGGCCGTTCTGCTTTCTATTTTGCATAAAAAAAGCCGCCCGAAAAGGCGGCTGTCTTTCAAAGTACGGGATTAGCACTCAATGCCTTGCTTGTGCAGGTACTCGTCATAAGTCCCGTGGAAGTCATTCACACCGTCTTTGGTGATTTCAATAATTCGGGTCGCCACCGAGGAGACAAACTGACGGTCGTGAGAAACAAACATCAGTGTTCCTTTGTAGTTTTCCAGCGCCAGGTTGAGTGACTCAATCGATTCCATATCCATGTGGTTGGTTGGCTCATCCATTAACAGGATGTTTGGCTTTTGCATGATCAGTTTACCGAACAGCATACGGCCTTGCTCACCACCGGAAATCACACGAACCGATTTCTTGATGTCATTTTGCGAGAACAGCATCCGGCCCAGAATACCGCGAACAACCTGCTCGTCATCACCTTCATTCTTCCACTGACCCATCCAGTCCAGCAGGTTCATGTCGGTTTCGAAATCCGCGGAATGATCCTGTGCGTAGAAACCAATATTGGCATTCTCAGACCACTTAATCATACCGCTCATTGGTGTCATGGCGCCGGCCAAGGTATTCAAGAAAGTGGACTTACCAATACCATTTTCACCGATGATGGCAATACGCTCACCCACTTCGACCATCAGATTCACGCCATTGATCAGGATGTTTTCACCATAACCCTGCTTCAGGCCTTCCACTTCCAGTGCGTTACGGAACAGCTCTTTTTCCTGTTCGAAACGGATAAACGGGTTTTGACGGCTGGAGGCTTTCACTTCATCCAGCTGGATTTTATCAATCTGCTTCTGGCGGGAAGTGGCTTGTTTCGCTTTTGATGCGTTCGCAGAGAATCGGCTGACAAAGGTATTCAGCTCAGCGATTTGCGCTTTCTTCTTCGCATTATCGGCCAGCAGACGTTCACGGGCCTGAGTCGCGGCAACCATGTACTCATCATAGTTACCCGGGAACAGGCGGAGTTCGCCGTAATCCAGATCCGCCATATGAGTACAAACAGTATTCAGGAAGTGACGGTCGTGCGAAATAATAATCATGGTGCAGTTACGCTGCATCAGTACCTGCTCCAACCAGCGGATCGTATTGATATCCAGGTTGTTCGTCGGTTCGTCCAGCAGCATGATTTCAGGATCAGCAAACAGGACCTGAGCCAGTAATACACGCACTTTCAGACCCGGCGCCACTTCACTCATCAGGCCGTAGTGCAGATGTTCAGGAATCCCCAGACCAAGCAGCAGTTCACCGGCGCGGGCTTCCGCAGAATAACCGTCCATTTCAGCAAAGTCGGTTTCCAGATCGGCCACACGCATGCCATCTTCTTCAGACATTTCTGGCAGCGAGTAAATGCGATCTCGTTCCGCTTTGATTTCCCACAATTCTTTGTGACCCATGATCACAGTGTCAACAACAGTGAAGGCTTCAAAAGCAAACTGATCCTGACCTAACTTCGCCATACGCTCGTTCGGATCTTTACTGACCACACCAGCAGAAGGCTCCAGTTCCCCACTCAGGATTTTCATGAACGTCGACTTACCACAACCATTTGCGCCGATCAGGCCATAACGGTTGCCTTCGCCGAATTTAACGGAGATGTTTTCAAACAGAGGCTTATCGCCAAACTGCATGGTGATGTTCGCTGTTGTGATCAAAATAGGTTCCTACAACAATAAATCAGACATGAAAAAAGCTGCCTGATAGCATTGGCAGCTTTTCATCGGAAATTGGCGGGTATATTAACAGATGACGTGAGTTTTATCACGCTTTGTCTGTTCACTGAACAAAAGCGTTCGCCATAAAGAAAAGCCAGGGAGAATGGCTTTCGGCGTGACTGTCACTCATCACAGAACTCTTTGCTGACGAAAATATCACCAAAAGACAGAAAAAAGCATACCATCAGGCAGAGAATAAGATTTTCAGCCGCTATTGACACCATTTTGGCGACCTCAGCCAATTTTTTTTGTAAAAATACCAACTTTAATGAAGTCTTGCTCCTTATCGAGCATTTTTTCTTGTTTTATTACAATCATCCTAATATTTTTCAGAAAATAAGTTATTTCTTACCTCACACTTTTTCCAGCATATCACTCTGACCGAACGACCAAGATCACAAGTTACAAAAGATCAAGATCACAAATACAAGTGATTAATTTTACTAGGATAATAACCTCTCCGCCGTTACAATCCCTGCCCATAAAAACGATAACAGTTCACAGGATAAATGCCTGTTTTTCTTCCCTATATGTGAAAGGTCCTAAGTAAAGATGAGTCCGGAAAATTACCTCCTAGACTGGCAAACCAGCCAAACAAATGCTGAATCCATCTCACCAATTCTTGGCCAGCTATATCGACAAAAAGGCGTCGAAGTGCTGTTGTTCGGTCGTCAGGTAGTCAATGCTTCTGTTATCGACCTGATTAAAGCCCACCGTGTGGGTCGCCGATATACCGGCACTGATATCTCTCCTTCCCTGACCCTGCCCTTGGTTGAAAAGCTGAACGACATGGACCTGTCGCCTTGCCGTATCGACATCGGCCAGTTGGCACATGCGTACTGGAAAGATAACAACGATGAAAGCAATCTGGATGACTTCCTGGCAACGGCGCTGGCTGACTCGCTGAGCAGCACGCAAACGCTGCAATCACGTGATGTTGTCCTTTATGGTTTCGGACGCATCGGCCGCCTGCTGGCTCGCCTGCTGATTGAGAAAAGTGGCCCGGGTTACCCGCTGCGCCTGAAAGCGATTGTCGTTCGTGGTGGTAAGCATGGCGATCTTGAAAAACGCGCCAGCCTGCTGCGTCGTGACTCAGTACACGGCCAGTTCAACGGCAGCATTACCGTTGATGAAGAGCGTAAAGCCATCATTGTGAACGGGAACTACATTCAGGTTATTTATGCGAACAGCCCGGCAGATGTTGATTACACCACTTACGGTATCAACAATGCGCTGGTTGTCGACAACACAGGTATCTGGCGTGATGCTGACGGCCTGAGCCAGCACCTGAAGTGCCCTGGCGCAGCAAAAGTATTGCTGACCGCACCGGGTAAAGGTGAAATCAAGAACATCGTATTCGGTGTGAATGAAAAAGATATTCTGAGCGAAGACACCATTATCTCGGCGGCAAGCTGTACCACCAACGCCATCACGCCAGTACTGAAAGCCGTTCATGATAAGTACGGTGTACTGAACGGACACATTGAAACCGTTCACTCTTACACCAACGACCAGAACCTGATCGACAACTTCCATTCCGGCGAACGCCGTGGACGCTCTGCTTCACTGAACATGGTACTGACCTCTACTGGTGCAGCGAAAGCCGTTGCCAAAGCACTGCCTGCACTGGCGGGTAAACTGACAGGTAACGCGATTCGTGTTCCGACTCCGAATGTGTCGATGGCGGTGGCAAACCTGAATCTGGATACGGATGTCTCTGCTGAAGAGCTAAACACGTACCTGCGCAACATGGCGCTGAACTCAGCATTGTCTGGTCAGATTGATTACACTCAATCGACTGAGATCGTCTCCAGCGACATCGTTGGCTCTCGCCATGCGGGTGTTGTCGATGGCGCGGCGACTATCGCGCAAGACAAACGCTGCGTCCTGTATATCTGGTATGACAACGAATTTGGCTACAGCTGCCAGGTCGTTCACTGCATGGAACAGATGATGGGCGTTCGCTATCAGACCTTCCCTGCACTGAAATAAACCCTACACAATAATAACTATATTCTCTTGCTGAACATTCGCCGCCTGGTCTAACTCACACAGGCGGTTTTTTTATTTCTATAATTCAAGAATCCGAAGAGTCAATAATCATCATTTGGCAAAGCTAACAGCGGCTTGTTTAATCCCCACATCACCTGCCTGTTCCATTTCGCCCGGCGGTTCCATACTCAGTCTTACATTCCCCTTGATCTAAAATTGCTGATTGTTCAAACACGCTGAATGGCCGCTTTCCTGAAGCCAGTATTCACGCACTTCAGTCAGGTCTTAGTAATGGTGATAAAAAACCGCCCGATGTATTGGGCGGTTTAAAGGCAAGATAAATGCGTAGCTAGTGAATCAGAACTTCACTTGGTAATTCACCGTATAAGTCCGACCACGGCCCTTGTAGTCAAAAACTTCTGCTGGGCCATAGCTTGAGTACCAACCCGCAGCACGCTGTCCCCAGACCGTACTGTATTCACGATCCAGCAGATTCTGAATACCGAAGCCTAGGCTACCCACTGGTAACTGATAATTCCCCACTAAATCAAATACTGTGTAACCATTAATTTCATTACCAGCTTCATCATCCAGATTAAACAAAGTCTGACTTTGCAGTTTCAGTGCGTAACTATCTTCGAACCAGGCCAGCCAAGCTCCAGCTTTAGAAGCACTGGCATAGTTGATTGACTGTTTATCCCAGCCACCATCGCTATTTTGTACTTCAGTTTTCACCAGGTGCCCATTCACACCAGCTTGCCAAGCATTGCTCAGCCAGTAAGCCGCCTGTCCTTCCCAGCCATAAACACGGGTTTTGTTGTCAGAGATTTCAATATTGAGTGTCTTTTTATTGGCGCTGACTTCCTTATCAGACTGTGAGTAATAAACAGCAGTCTGGATGCTCAAATCACTACCATCATGGCGATAACCAATTTCATAGCTGTTGGTTTTAATTCCAGCCAGTGTTGAATCATCGACATTGATGCTGCCCGTCAGGTTGTAATGGCCATTGGCATCTGGGCCATTATAAGTACCCACACCGTAATATTTCGCGGGATCAGACAAGTCAAAACCCTGAGAAAAGTTTGCCCACACCTGATCGTTTTGTGTTAAGTGATAAATGGTACCTAAGTTGAACAGACCGATATCATAATCCGTTTCACCACCAGGAACTGCGTCAGCAGAAGTGCCATTACCATGGGCGATCGCAACCTGAGTTCCTGAAGCAACAAAATCGTCCACTTTGTTGTTCATATATTGAAAGCGATAGCCACCTTCAACTGTCCAGTCTTCAGTGATTGCATAGTCCGCCTGAATAAAGCCTGCAATGGATGACACTTCGGTGCCAGGATAACGGCCAATCATCGACGCTTTACGATTCACTAAGCCGCCAGAGTTATAACTGGTCTGGCGATCGAACAGCATCTGATTACTGTCCAGCCTATCGATGTATCCATCAATACCATAAGTCAGGGTCAGATTATCCAGTGACTTGATCATTGCAGCACGCAAACTGATCACATCCGTTTCTTGCTCAGATGCTGCTAAATACGTTGAATAGATAAACGGAATAAAGCTCAGTGTTTCATTACGGTATGATGCCTGCACCAGTAATTCGTGGCTCAGAAAGTCAGTGTTACTATAATCCACATTAAGCATCAGACGCTCGGTTGAGCCCTGGCGGTCGGACTCGAATCCCTCTCTGACATCAATCAGGCTTTTGTCACCCGGATTGCCTGTAATGTTTTTATTTACACCAGCCAGATCCTGACCGAAATAAATGCCATAAGGACTGTCTTGCTCACTGCTGTAGTATTGCGCAAGAAGATTTACAGTTTGGGTATCGGTTGGCGTAATTGATAGTGTACCCAACACATCAATCACTTCGTTGAACTGAACAGAGCCCTGAGTAATATCCGGTACAACAATATCGCCATTCGCATCGTAAAAGCCCTGTGTTTCACCATAAACAACAGAAGCGCGACCTTTTACCAAGTTATTGCCACCGCTAACAGACTGGGCCAGTTTATAGTCAAAGTCATCGCTGCTATTAAAACCCGATGATGTACTGACGTAGCTCTCAAACTGAAGCTCATCACTCTCTGCTTTTTTAGTGACAATATTAATCACACCACCGGTTGCACCAGCACCATAGATGGCAGTAGCACCAGAAAGAATTTCGATACGATCAATATTAAACGGGTCAATGGAATCCAGTTGACGGCTGATGAGACGAGAAGAGTTCAGAGATACACCGTCAATCATCACCAGCATCGGGCGACCACGCAGGTTCTGTCCATAATTAGTTCGGCCCTGACTGCTGACGTCCAGCGATGGAACCGCTGCTGCAAGGATTTCCCCCAGACTTTTACCACCTCGGTATTCTTGCTCAATCTGAGCATTGTCGATGTACCAGACTGTGCCTGGAATATCACTGATCGCTTTCGGTGCGCGGCTGGACACCACCACCATTTTTTCTTCCGTTGTCTGATATTCTTGAGCGAAAGCTACGCTGGATACGAAAGTTGTGGCGGCCACAGCTGCTGCCACTGTCGTCAATTGAAACATCCTTTTTCTCACTGCCATTATTACCATTTTTTGTTTTAAGTTAATTATCAGTATAGATTTTGATAATGATACTCATTTGCCACATTATTTCTATAATCATTCATAAAAAGTTCACTATGATTTGAACTTTTTTATCCACCTGTTTATCAGTCAAACAGAGATTTTTACTTTCGCATCAGATACAAAAAGTAGCCGCCGCCTATCACAGAGGCGAGCAAGCCGGCTGGGAATTGCCATGGGAACCATAGGTTTCGCCCTATCCAATCGGCAACCATCATCAGGCAACCGCCCAGTAGACAGGCAACAACTAATTGCCGGTTGGCTGTGTACTGATTAAGGGTGCGAGCCATATGCGGGGCGAGTAACCCGACAAAACTCAATGGACCAATCACAATAGTGCAAAGCGTCGTCAAGCCTGCAACCAGTAACAGCAAAAACTGCCTGACTCGCCGGCAATCCAGGCCAACACTGGTTGCACTGACTTCCCCCAGGCCGATAAGATCAATCCAACGGCTCAGCGACAAAGTGACTATCAATAGCCCGCCGACACCGATAGCCAGTAAAGTGACATCCTGAGCCGAAACCAAATAAGTTGAGCCGGATAGCCAGGTCAGCAAAGCTCGGACATTATCCTGCCCCGATGACATTGCAATGCGCAGGAAAGCATCCAGACCGGCACTTAATGCAATACCTGTCAGCAAAGTCTGAGTCGGTGCAAACTGATGCTTCTTGCCCATCAGCCAGATCACTGCGGTGACCAGTAACGCCCCCGCCGTACCCAGCATGACTTGTTCATGACGTTCAACCGAAATACCAAGCAATGCACCAATAACCAGTGCCAGAGCGGCTCCGGAACTGATACCCAGCACTTCAGGGCTTGCCATGGGATTGGTTGTTACACGCTGAATAATCGTGCCTGCCAGTGCCAGCCCCATACCCGCAAGCAGAGCAACGGCAACCCGCGGGAAACGGTACTCCCAGACAGCCCCCGTATAAGCCACGGTCCAGCCTTGCTGACCCTGGCCCACGGTGATCGCCAGGATCAAACATAAAGTTGCAAACACAGACAAGATCAGCACGGTCTTTTTGAAATCACGCTGATGGTAGTGGGCAGTACTTTCATCCCTTGCTCTGAGCTCGGACTGTAAGGTTTTTCGCCTCAGCAGCCAAAGTAAAAACGGTGAGCCTAACAAGGCGGTCATCGCACCCGTTGGCAGCATCTCGCCGCCGACACCCGAGAACGGCTGAATAATGAGATCTGCCAGCAGAAGCATCAGCGAACCCATCACACCACTGAGCAGAATAGCCTGATGCAACTTACGGCAACCCAGTAGGCGGGCAATGGCTGGTGCCACGATGCCGACAAAACCGATCAACCCGACTTCGCTAACCACGCTTGCCGTCATCAAAATGGCCATGCCAAGACACAAAACCTTGATTTGTTTAACATTTATACCCAGTGACGTGGCGACGCCATCGCCCAGTTGCAAAGACGCCAACGGGCGCTGCAACACCATTAATGCAGCCAGCGGTAAGAGCGTCATTGGCAGCAAAGTCGTCACTGTATCCCACCCGTTTTGATTCAGCGTACCTGCGCCCCAGACAAAGACAGACGACAAGGTCTGCTCATGAAGCAGCAACAGCATGGTATTGACTGAGCCGAAAAACAGGCTGATCACCATGCCCGCCAGCACCATATGAACAGGCGCAAACCCCCGCTTAGCCGACAAAAGAAACACCAGAGCCGTAGCGAGACATCCTCCCAGAAACGCTGGAAAAAATGACGGTATTGATAAAGATGCCGGCAATAACAGGATACCCAGTACCATACCCAGTTCGGCACCCGAGGCCACCCCCAGGGTCGTTGGCGATGCAATAGGGTTTCGCAACACAAACTGCATAACCGCCCCCGCAACTGCCAGTGAAAAGCCGCATAACACGGCAACCACCAGACGAGGCAAATACGTTAGGTTGACAATAATGTGCTGGTAATTGGTGGGATCGTAATTGAGCAGTGTTTCCCAGAGTAACGGCAACCCTTGCGAATAAGGCACAGTAAGATTGAGCAGATAGCCAATCACGGCTATCAGGCCCGACATAATCAACAGCAGCCGGGCTTGTTGACCCGGGCGCTGCCATGAATCTGTCAAAGTAACCTGGGACGGCATTAGTGCTGTGTCAGTTCTTGAGTAATGAAATCGCTGAAGCGCTGCGCTGAGACTAAACCACCAAAGGTCCAGATCGCGGGCAGTTCATATACGGAATCCGAACGGGTAAACGCCATGACCTGCCAGAGTGGTGATTGGGTCAGCAGCTTTCGCTCATCCGCTTTCAACGGGCCGAAAATCATCACATTCGTGTTTTGATGCTCAGCCATTTTTTCGATACCGGCTGTCGTGAATCCCCACATATTGGTCGGCTCTTGCCAATCGTTTTTCAAACCCATCGCCGTAATCGTGTCCTGAGTCAGAGAACCTTCACTGTGAATGCGCAGGGTTTTATCATTGATAAACCGAATGAACATCAAAGGCTTTTGTCCTGCATCAGAAGCAAGGACTTTGTCACCGTTTTGCTTGAGACGAGCCGATACGGTCTCAATAACAGATTGCGCCCTTTGCTCTTTGCCCAGCACTTTCCCTAACTGCTGAGTCACCTTTACGGCATTGGCAAACGGTGTTTTCGAATCGCTGTAAATGGTGTACACCAGCGTAGGCGCAATGGCATTTAACTGCTGATAAACAGGACTCATGTGATTGCTGACGAGGATGACATCCGGTTTCATCTCTGCCAGCAACTCCAGATTAGGCTCTCGTCGTGAGCCGACATTAACCGCTGAATCGGGCAATGCCGGTTCACCTACCCAGCTATGGTAACCGTCTTTATCCGCAACACCTGCAGGTGTCACTCCCAGGCTCAGCACGGTTTCTGTCAGCGCCCAGTCCAGTGCCACCACTTTTTCCGGCGGCTCAGCAAAATCTGTTTCGCCTAACTCATGCTTTATCGTCATCGCCTGACTCTGAAAAGTCAGCACGGTAAAAAGCAATGCGATACTCTTTCTCACGGTCTTTCCCTGTTTTTATTGCTATGGAATGTAACTGATCGGCTGGCCGGTTTGCGGATGTGAAAACAGCGCCAGTTCCATGCCGTATATCTTCTTGAGAACTTCAGGGGTCATGATCTCTTCCGGTGCCCCTTGTGCGATCACTTTGCCTGAATGCAAAGCGATTAAGTGGTCGCTGAACTTGGCTGCCATATTGACATCGTGCAGTACCATGATGACAGTCAGGCCTAAGCTGAGGTTCAACTCCCTGATTAAATGCAGTAACTCATATTGATGGGCAACATCCAGCGCAGAAGTCGGTTCATCCAGCAAAATGCACTGACTCTGTTGCGCCAGCAACATGGCGACCCAGGCCCGCTGTCTTTCACCGCCAGACAAGGTAGCCACAAAACGATCAGCAAAGTCGCTCAGCCCCACCCGCTCAATCGCTTCTTCGACCAACTGATAATCGATCTGGCTGTAACGACCAAATGCGCCTTTCCAGGGATACCGGCCAAAACACACCAGTTCGCGTACTGTCACACCATCTGTCACAGGCGGATGCTGAGGCAGATAAGCCACATTGAGCGCAAAGGTTTTGCTGTCAAACTGCTGAACGGGCTGATCCTTGAGCAGAACGTGACCGGCTGCAGGTACGTTTTGCCTGCTGAGCAGTTTCATCAGAGTGGATTTGCCACAACCATTATGGCCGAGCAAAGTCGTGACTTTTTGGGGTTCGAAGGCCAGTGACGTTGGATGAAGAATCCGTTTTCCGTCTACATCAAAGGCAGCGTCAATGAGTTGATACATGAATGCGGTAATGTGTTGCACAACAGAGTGCACGAACTTTATCACAGCGCATCGTTAATGATAATAGTTTTCACAACTATTTAGATGTAGGATACCCGTCGCTGACCTCAGATCTCAAGCAAGAACAAAAATACTTTTCCTTTAATGAATATCATTTGATTTTCAAAGTCTTTTCCAGTCAGGACGGCAACATGACACACGATAACAGCCGTACACCACATCGCTTTCACTTGACCCTTATCGGACTCATTGCTGCCTTGATGGGTATCGGACAGAACGGTTTACTCGTGTCACTGCCCTTTCTTGTTGAACACTCCGCATTTGGCTTACCCACCTGGTCGGTGGTGATTGCGATTGGCAGTTTCCTGTTCCTGCCTTCGGCACCTTTCTGGGGTGGATTCAGTGACCGGAACGGCCCCAAAGTCGTTGTACTGCAAGCATTGGCTGGGATGGCGGTCAGCTTCCTGTTACTTCTGGCCTTTACCGGCCTGAGTGATAGATTCAGCGAACAAACCTACCTGTGGCTGGCCGGGTTGGTTGTCGCCCGAATTATTTACGGTTGTACCGTCGCTGGCATGGTGCCCGCCAGCCAGCACTGGGCGATAATACTGTGCGGCGAAGGCAACCGCCTGCAAGCCATTACGTCCGTCAGCATCGGGCTGAGCACAGGGCGGCTGATTGGCCCTTTACTGGCAATGGTCTCTTTACAACTGCACGCTTATGCGCCACTGATGATGATGGTCGCATTTCCAGTGATTGCCTTGCTGGGCGCTTTCTGGCTGCCCAAACCGGCCTTCACACCGAAAGCGGATTCAGAAAAAACATCGCCGTCAGGCAAGCCACGCAAGCTGCCGGAAATGACGCTGATGCCGTATTTGCTGACAGGTTTGCTGCTTTGCGCCACGGTGGCTTTGTTGCAGTACAGTTTGTCGCCGCTCATCGGAACAATCACGACATGGACCACAGATGCCATCAGCCAGGCCATTGGCTTGCTGCTGACCCTGAGCGCCTCCTTTACCCTGTTAACCCAGGTACTTGTAATCAAGAAGAAAAAGCTGGACATCAACACCATGTACCGGCTGGGCGGCATGGCTCTATTGATTGGTTTTGTGTTTTTCCTCAACACTTCATTTTGGGTTTTTACCATCGCCATGGTTACCTCTGCGATTGGCGCAGCTTTGCTGGTGCCCGCTTATACTTCCATGGCCACCCAAACCAATCCGGAAAAACCCGGCAAGATCGCCGGTTTGATCTCGATGTCACACACTCTGGGTTATGGTCTGGCGTCTCTGCTGGCGAGTACTGTGGTGATTTCGCCACAATTACCGGTTTGGGTCTGTATCGGTTTCGCGGTTTTAATTGCTGGGATTGCCTTTACCCTGCGGAAGGAAAAAGAGGCGGTGAGTGTGGTTTAAGGGTTGTCGCGAAGTGATTACAAATGTAACGTTTGTGCGTTGCCCCCTCCTCACCTCTCCCTTGAAAAGGGGGAGGAACTGGACCAAATTCATTGTGATCTCGGCTATTCCCTCCCCTTGGCAAGGGGAGGGTCAGGGTGGGGTTCGTGAAGCGAGCACAGATGTAAAAAGCCCGCGACTTGCGCGGGCTTCAACATTATTTTGACTCAATCTGAGGGATGATTATTTCTTACCCAGATGCAACCAGGTTTCAACTACTGTGTCCGGGTTCAGGGATACGGAATCGATACCCTGCTCCATCAGCCAGTCGGCCAGATCTTCATGGTCAGATGGGCCCTGACCACAGATGCCGACATATTTCCCGGCTTTACGCGCTGCTTTAATCGCCATCGACAGCATGGCTTTCACCGCTTCGTTGCGCTCATCAAACATGTGGGCGATTTCACCGGAGTCACGGTCCAGACCCAGCGTCAGCTGTGTCATGTCGTTGGAACCGATGGAGAAGCCGTCGAAGTACTTCAGGAACTCTTCGGCCAGAATCGCGTTCGATGGCAGCTCACACATCATGATGACTTTGAGGCCATTCTCGCCGCGACGCAGGTCGAATTTCGCCAGCAGGTCAATCACAGAAGCTGCTTCACTCACGGTACGTACGAACGGGATCATGATTTCGACGTTGCGCAGACCCATGGTGTTGCGAACACGTTTAATCGCTTCACATTCCAGTGCAAAACAATCCTGGAACTGAGGCGACACATAACGAGATGCGCCACGGAAACCAATCATCGGGTTTTCTTCAACTGGTTCGAAGTTCACACCGCCAACCAGATTGCGGTACTCGTTCGATTTGAAGTCTGACATCCGCACGATGACACGTTTCGGCCAGAAGGCAGCAGCCAGAGTTGAGATCCCTTCGGTCAGTTTCTGAATGTAGAATTCAACCGGGTCGGAGTAACCTGCGATACGACGGTCGATTTCCGCTTTCAGCTCGTCCGATTGCGCATCATAGTTCAGCAGCGCTTTCGGGTGAATGCCGATCATCTTGTTGATGATAAATTCCAGACGCGCCAGACCTACACCTTCGTTTGGAATGCAGGCGAAGTCGAATGCGCGATCCGGGTTGCCCACGTTCATCATGACTTTCAGTGGCAGTTCAGGCAGGTTATCCACTTCTGAGCGGCGGATTTCGAAATCCAGTTCGCCTTCGTAGATAAAGCCGGTTTCGCCTTGCGCACAGGAGACCGTCACAGTCTGTCCGTCTCTCAGCAGCTCAGTGGCGTTACCACAACCGACAACAGCCGGAATGCCCAGCTCACGGGCGATAATCGCCGCGTGACAGGTACGGCCGCCACGGTTGGTCACGATGGCAGCCGCTTTCTTCATCACAGGTTCCCAATCCGGGTCTGTCATGTCAGCCACCAGCACATCGCCAGCCTGTACCTGATCCATCTGGTCGAGATGATTCACCACACGGACCACACCGGTACCGATACGCTGGCCAATCGCACGACCTTCAACCAGAGATTTACCCTGACCGTTCAGATGGAAACGCTCCATCACATTGGCATCATCGCGAGAACGCACAGTTTCCGGACGCGCCTGAACAATCATCAGCTCACCGGTAATACCGTCTTTCGCCCACTCGATGTCCATCGGACGACCGTAGTGTTTTTCGATGATCATGGCTTGCTTGGCCAGTGCCTCGACTTCGTCATCTGTCAGGGAGAAGCTGTTTTGCTCTGTCGCGTTTGTGTCCTGAATCACAACTTGAGTGCCCAGTGCTTTCCCTTCACCGTAAATCATTTTCTGCAGCTTAGAGCCCAGCGTACGGCGAACGACGGCAGGATTACCGGCAACCAGAGTCGGTTTATGAACGTAGAATTCGTCCGGGTTAACCGCGCCCTGCACGACCATTTCACCCAGACCGACAGAAGAAGTGATGAACACAACCTGATCAAAGCCAGATTCAGTATCCAGTGTAAACATCACACCGGAAGAGGCTTTATCAGAGCGCACCATACGCTGAATACCGGCTGACAGTGCAACACCTTTATGGTCAAAGCCCTGATGAACACGGTATGAAATAGCACGGTCGTTAAACAGAGAAGCAAATACGTGTTTCACGGCTTCGATGACAGAATCGATACCGCGAACGTTAAGGAAAGTTTCCTGCTGACCTGCGAACGAGGCATCAGGCAGGTCTTCAGCGGTTGCAGAAGAGCGCACAGCGACAGACAGCATGTCATCGCCTTCACCCAGTTCCTTGTAGCACTGACGAATGTCCTGCTCCAGCTCAGCTGGCAGCGGCGCTTCATACACCCATTTACGGATAGTATCGCCAGCCTGCTTCAGCGCATTCACATCATCGACATCCAGCGTATCCAGCAGATCGTAAATCCGATCATTCAGGTGATTGGCTTCCAGAAACTGGTTGAATGCATAAGATGTTGTTGCGTAGCCGTTAGGTACTTTCACGCCAGCATTCGCAAGATTGGCGACCATTTCGCCCAGCGATGCGTTCTTACCACCAACTTTATCAACGTCGTTCATTGATAAAGCATCATACCAAACAACATTCTGTTGCACGGGAAGTCTCCTTGTATTGGATCAGCTGTATAGTGTGGGCAAACTCTCAACGGAAACGATTGCTTTAGCATTCAAAAAAAACTTGCTTCAGAATAGTCGCCGTTCAAGACAAACTGCTGGCAAAACCTTGCTCAGCAGAACACTTACCCTGTAGGGTTATAGTTATAAATTGTTTGTTGGCCTCAATCGTTACAGGATCATCTAAAGGACTCAACTTATTATGCGCCGCAAATCTGATTTTCGTGATGTGTTTTACGTTTCTGACGGTACAGCGATTACATCTGAAACACTTGGGCACGCCGTGCTTGGTCAATTTAACCTTGAAATTCGCCAAACCACACTGCCTTTTGTTGAGTCGGTTGAACGTGCTCAGCAGGTCAAAGAAAAAATTGATGAAGCCTATCGGGTATCCGGTGTTGAGCCGCTGGTTTTTTTCTCCATCGTGTTGCCTGAAGTAAAAGCCGTGATTAATCAATGCCAGGCCAAATTGTATGATGTGCTCGACGCGCTGGTGCAGCCCCTCAGTAAAGATCTGAACATGCAGCCCAATGCCATGCTGGGTCGCTCACACAGCATCAGCCGTGATGTGGCCAGCTATCAGGACAGAATCGCAGCCATTGAATACACCCTGGCTCATGACGATGGAATATCCCTGAACAACCTGGATCAGGCCGATATTATCCTGCTTGGCGTATCAAGATGTGGCAAAACCCCCACCAGCCTGTATCTGGCAATGCAGTTTGGCATACGTGCAGTGAACTACCCCTTCATTGCCGACGACATGCACAGCCTGAAATTACCGAAGGGCATTGAGCCTTATCGTTACAAAACATACGGGTTAACGATAGATACAGAGCGCCTTGTCACCATACGTAATGAGCGCTATGCCAACAGCCAGTATGCCAGTGAGGGGCAATGTGAAAGTGAATTGTCAAAAGTCGAGGCCATGTTCCGACGCGAGGCAATTCCTTACCTCAACACGACGTCCCTGTCGGTTGAAGAAATTTCAACCCGCCTGCTGGATATCAGCGGATTGAAACGCCGGATGTGTTAATAAAATATTATTGATAATGTTATAAAATTAACTAAGCCGTTGTACCGAACGATGGCTTAGTCGTTCTCCCTTCCGCTTACACGGCATTTGCTCACACATCGGCCAAATCGTATGCTATCCCCTGCCGCCGGGCAGTGTGTCTCAGCTTTGAGAGTGAAAAAACCTCGCAATTTGAACTAATTAATGAAAACTTTTCTGCGCCCCCTGTATTACTCAAAAAAGCTCCATTCGTTGCAATATGCTTACTGAAAAAGGAATAAATTAATCCAATCAGAGGTGGCAAATGAGTCAGCCATTGTGGGGTTTTGCGCTTAATCTGGGAATCATTCTGACGCTGGCTGCCTGTGGTGGCGGTGGCTCAGGCAGTGATTCTGGCGATGCATCCGGCGGCAGTAACCAGCTGGACCGCCAGGCCAGGATGACCTTCGTGAATACCGCTCGCGAGCAAGTGAATGTTTTTGTGCAAAACGGCTCTGATGCGAGTACCGCCAGCTTGTTCACGACTGGCAATATGCAAGGCGGCCCGATCAGTGACAGTACGCATCGCGAATATGTCCATCGCTGGGGCGGCAGCTCAGCCCAACCTGTCAGCATAGGTATCTGGGACACCAAATATCAGCTGGAAGAAGAACCAGCGCAGACCAATGCCCTGCTCAACAATGGTGAGGATTGGTGGACGATTGTCTGGCTGGACGGTGAAACCACTAATAGTTTCAGAGTGAGCGCTATCCGGCGCGATAACGATGATGACGTACCGGACGACCAGTACGGGTTCAGAGTTTTCACCAATACTGACATCAAAATTGAGTACCAATCTGCGACAGCCACAGGGTCAACCAATGTCGCCGCCGGCAAAGTATCATCAACAATCCTGATGGCGAGCTGTGGTGATCAGTTTGAAATTTCTGCAACCAAGGGGCAGGACGGCGAGGTGGTCGCTCCGCAGCAACTGGATCTGTGTTTACCTAACCTGGAACCCGGGGATACTTACCTGCTGATTACCAGTGACGACGCAATTTTGTACGCAGTCGAAGAATAATCGCAGGTAACATGCGAGGGAAGTAATAACAACATCAATGCATCCATGATGACATTGGGCAGCAAACAATAATAATTGGGAAACATGCGCATTCGCCAGAATGGCAGTCTTTACTCGCAAGGAGAGCCTACATAAAACAACGCGGTCAATGTTCTCATTCACTCTGTACAATGCGCTTTTTGGGGAAAGCAGAGTGTATAACGGGGATAAGCACCCAAAGATTCAGTAGGCAGCGGTGGCAACGCCCCAGACATGTTATATGTCTGGGGCTCTTTTCTTTATGCCGTCACCAGCTCCGCCTGTTCGGCACGTTTCAGAAACGCATAGGTGGCACCCGTCAGAATCGTTCCTGCCGCAATTGCCACCAGATACATCAGCACAGGTGTAATCGCGTTAGGAATAAACAACACAAACAGGCCACCATGTGGTGCCATCAGTTTTGCCCCAATCAACATAGACAATGCGCCGGTTAACGCGCCGCCAGCCATGCAGCTAGGAATCACACGCATAGGATCGCGAGCGGCAAATGGAATCGCCCCTTCTGAGATAAAGCACAGTCCCAGTACGAAAGAAGCTTTGCCTGCTTCCTGCTCTGGTAGTGAAAACTTACGTTTAGCCAGGAAAGTCGCCAGCCCCATACCCAGTGCCGGTACCATACCAGCTGCCATCACCGCCGCCATCGGACCATAGGTTTGTGATGCCAGAAGACCAACACCAAAGGTATAGGCCGCTTTGTTGACCGGACCACCTAAGTCAAAACACATCATACAGCCCAACAGAATGCCCAGCAGCACAGCGTTGGTCGAACCCATGTTGTTCAAAAATTCGGTCAGGCCATTCATCGCCGCAGACACAGGACCGCCAACAATGTAGATCATCACCAGTCCGGTGATCAGGCTGGCGAGCAGCGGAATGATCAGAATGGGTTTCAGCGCTTCCATCGAAGACGGTAAACGCACATTTTCGGCAATCAGCTTGGCACTGTAACCGGCCAGAAAACCAGCAACGATCCCTCCCAGAAATCCAGCCCCGGTTGAACTGGCCAGCATGCCGCCAATTAAGCCCGGCGCCAGACCCGGACGATCCGCGATAGAGTAAGCAATGTAACCCGCCAGTACAGGCACCATCAGCGCAAAGGCCGAGCCGCCACCAATCTGCATTAATGCCGCAGCTAAGGTGCCCTCTTCTTTGAACGCTTCGATACCAAACACAAACGACAGCGCAATCGCCAGACCACCGGCGACGACCAATGGCAACATGTGCGAGACACCCGTCATCAGATGCTTGTATGGGCCGGTTTTCTCTTCTTTGGCTGACACTGTGGCCGCGCCGGATGCTTTGCCATGAAACACTGAAGCAGAAGCAAAAGCATGATCGATTTCCTGCCGGGTTTTCTTCAAGGCAGCGCCTGTACTGGTTTTATACAGTCGTTTTCCTTCAAAACGGGACAGATCCACTTCGATATCGGCAGCAATGATCACCAAATCAGCCGCTGAAATATCTTCAGCCGTCAGCTGGTTTTTGGCTCCTACCGAGCCACGGGTTTCGACTTTGATGCTGTAACCCTGGCGCTTCGCTTCTTCTTCCAGTGCTTCTGCGGCCATAAAAGTGTGTGCGACCCCTGTCGGGCATGCCGTAATGGCAACAATGTGTTGTGCCGCAGAAGCTGATGCGGTCTCCGCAACGATAGGCTCTGCCTTTGCCAGCACAGTGGCCTGCGAGACTGCCGATTGCAGGAAGGCATTAGGATCAGCCAGACACTCAGCCATGCCGCCTTGATATACTTTTTTACCGACAAAACGGGTCAGATCCACCGGGGTATCAGCAATCACGACCACAGCATCTGCCTGTTCAATGGCGGTCTGTGATAGTGGTGTCACCGGGATAATACTGGACTGGGCTTCAATCTCCGCCTGCCAGTTCAGTGCCTTCACCGCCTGTTCCATTAAACCGGCCGCGATGACCGTGTTTGCGATTCCGCTTGGGCAAGCGGTCAGTATTGCTATCTTCATGTCGTCACCTTTGTCATTCAACAATTCACGTTTTGGCCAACAGGCTACTCGTTACTGATCTGAACACTTTCCAACGTTTGATTTAGCAGTGCGTCATCGGGTACACCGACCCCGACCTGGGTCACTGCCAGTGCCGAC
Source organism: Photobacterium sp. TLY01 (assembly GCF_021432065.1). Lineage (NCBI taxonomy): Bacteria > Pseudomonadati > Pseudomonadota > Gammaproteobacteria > Vibrionales > Vibrionaceae > Photobacterium > Photobacterium sp. TLY01. The sequence continues at coordinate 1,521,308 of NZ_CP090364.1, read as the reverse complement.
AACGCCGTCGCAAACGCCAGTGTTTCTTGTTTATTCCATTGATTGAGGTAACCCCAGCATAAGCCAGCCACAAGGGTATCCCCGGCGCCGACGGTGCTGACAACCTCCATAACTGGCGGCTGTGAGTGCAGCCAGCCAGACTCATCCAGCCACATCACGCCTTTCGCGCCCAGCGATACCACAACATTTGCGATATCCTGGCGATAGAGCGCTTCTGCGACGTTTTTCAGCTCTGCCGGTGTTTCCAACGGCTTGCCGCACCAGGCAGACAACTCTTCGTCATTGGGCTTCACCAGCCAGGGCGAAGCAGTCAGGCCAGCTTTTAATGCCTGATTACTGCTGTCAAACAGCACCTTTTTACCCTGTGCTTTTAGTCTTTTAATCCATTGCGCACAGACTTGCGGACTCAGTCCCGCCGGCAGGCTGCCAGCAATCACAAACACCTCATGCTGCTCGGCCAGCTCGAACAGTTTGCTCTCCATGGCGGCCACATCATTCTGGCTGACTGTCACACCAGGAAAGTTGATGTCGCTGACACGACCACTGGCTTCGACCAGTTTGAAATTAATCCGGCTTGCGCCCTGTACACGAACAAAGGCATCTTCAATACCGTACTGGCTGAAGAGTTCACAAAACGGATCCTGATTTTCGGTTCCCAGTAAACCGGTCACTGTGACAGCGGCGCCCAGTTCGGCCAGTACACGGGCGACATTCACCCCTTTTCCTGCCGGGTGCAGAGACCCGCGCTCGACCAGATTGACCGTACCGGCCTCCAGCACGGATAAACTGCCGGTCAGGTCCAGCGCAGGATTGAGATTCACCGCCACCACTTTAGGCTGTGTGTCATTTCGGGTTGCCTGAGTATTCATCTATTTACCCTCGCCCAGTCCGCCAGCAATCGCATCTCCGATGGCCGACAGGGCTTCAGGGGCATCCGAACCGTCTGCCATAAATTCCAGTTCATGGCCATGCTTGACACCCAGCGCAATCACTTTCATCAGGCTCTTGGCATTGACTGATTTGCCGTCGCCCTGCAGATTTTTCACTTGAATCGCCGATTCGAATTTCTTCGCCACACTCACCAGCATGGCACCGGGACGGGCATGCAGGCCATGTGCATTGCGAATCCGGAACACGGCGGTGTTTGCTGCATCACTCGCCGCCGGCTGAGCGTCTGTAAACACTGCCGGTAATTGGGTCGCGTCGGCTTCAAACAGGGTGTGCAGCTGGTTCTGATAAATCTTTTGCGCCAGCAGGTTCAGCGGTTTTTGACAGGCCGCGTTACAGGCTGCCAGCATCAGCAAGCCTTTCACCGGTTGTTCTTGATGAAGAATTTCTTGTGACGGTGTCACAAAAGACAAAGCAGTACGGCTTACTCCTTTGCTGCTTCTTGCCAGCCACAGTCCCTGCCCCAGATACGACGCGCCCTCGGTGATCACATCAGCAACAAATGCGTTATCGGCTGCCTGCTTATTTTTAATCAGACCCGCTGCGACCGCGGTCAGCTGCAGTAAATCCGTTGCAGGGAAATGCAAAGAAATCAGTGACTCATCAAAATCCGCTTCCAGCTGAGTGTCGCCATTGAGCAGTGAGATTACAGCCTCGGCAGTGTTGCATTGCCGGATCTGCTCTTCCACACCGTCTGCCGACAGCACTTTAGTCAGTTGCTTCAGTATCCCGAGGTGTTCATCCGATTTCGCAGCAATACCAATCGCCAGATACACAGTATTACCGTCACCCCAGTCGACACCTTGCGGATAATGGTGAATTTTCACCCCGGTTTGCTGAACAAGATCCCGGGTATCGGTTGTACCGTGAGGAATCGCAATACCGCTGCCGAGGAAGGTCGAGTTTTGCGCCTCCCGGGCCAGCATGCCTTTAACATAACCTTCAGACACCAAGCCTTGCTGGGTCAGTTCACCGGCAAGGGCCGAAATTGCAGCGGTTTTATCTCTGGCTGATTGATTCAGCACAATGTCTTGTTGCGTCAGTGACAACATCTGTTTCACTCCCCTGTTTATTCTCACCGGCTCTGGAGGCCGGGTATCCTGAGTGTTTTGTCTGATATTCGATTCAGCTTTAACTATATCTAAAATCAAAGCTGAAACGATTCAGCATCGAGGTAAATAAAAAGTTTCAGCGTTGTACCAGAGAGTATAGAATATCTGAGAAGACAGTGCTGAAACCTTTCAGCTATGATGCTGGATCGATTCAGCAAGAAATGCAAACAATGGACATTGGATCCGTTTTGAATCTATGATCCACCACACACTTTGCCTGATTTTCGAGTGAATGAGACACGATGAAGTTAGATGAGATAGCCAGACTGGCAGGCGTTTCCCGTACAACGGCCAGCTATGTAATTAACGGCAAAGCCAGCCAGTACCGGATCAGTGAAAAGACCCAGCAAAAAGTCATGGCCGTGGTTGATGAACACAATTTCAAACCCGACCATGCTGCCAGCGCGCTGCGGGCAGGCAGCTCACGTTCACTTGGCCTGATCATCCCGGATCTGGAAAACTCCAGTTACGCAAAATTAGCCAAGCTGCTTGAGCGTGATGCCCGCAAAGCCGGCTATCAGGTGATTATCAGCTGTTCTGACGATGAGCCAGAGACCGAAATGAAAGTGGCGCAGACGCTGGTCGGACGGCGTATCGATGCCCTGATTGTGGCGAGCAGCTTACCTGCTGATAATGATTTTTACCGCCAGATCCAGCAAGCCGGTGTCCCGGTCATCGCGATTGACCGTGGCCTGGATGATGAGTTTTTTGCCTGTGTGATCAGTGAAGATCACGATGGAGCTTATGCGCTGACCGAGCAGCTCATTCAAGACGACACCACGTCGATTGGCCTGATTGGCGCCGTACCCGATCTGGGTATCTCGCAACAACGGGAAATGGGATTCCATGCCGCCATCCGTGATCACCGACCAGACATAGCAGTCAAAACGCTGTATGGCACTCACTTCAGTCCCGAAGAAGGCCAGCGTTTACTGCAGACCTGGATTGACAGCGATCAGGTGCCAGACAGTATTCTCATGACTTCCTACAGCTTGTTTGAAGGCATGCTGGACTGTTTTCTGTCCCACCCCGAGCTGATGACCACCACCCAACTGGCGACCTTTGGTGATCACAGATTGCTGGATTTTCTGCCCATGCGCATTCATTCTCTGCCACAGCAGTTTGAAGATATTGCTGACAGCGCACTGGAACTGGCGCTCAATGCCACCGCAGGCCGATACCGTGCCGGCGTCGAAGTGATTCCACGCCAGCTTAAAATTCGCTGAGGGAAAGTAAGTATATTCAACCTGACGTACCGAAATATAAGCATCGTCGCTGTACCAGGCGCGAACCTGCGGGTAAGGTTCGTGCCGGACCGGTCAATATATGGATCTTTGACTACGCTGACACAGAGCTACCCGGATTGCTAAAGGCAAACAGATGCATCAATCAATGTTAATGACACGCGCAGTGAGTGCCTCAGGGGCGATTGTTTCCATCGACATGGTGGGGAGAGGCTTGGCTTGTGGATGTACTTGCATCGTATGTGGTTCTCGATTGATAGCCAGACATGGCGCCATCAGAAAACATAGTTTCGCCCATGAGGTGGATGGGCAATGTAATTGGTCCGGAGAAACCGAATTACATATCCTGGCTAAAGAGGTCTTAGCCGCAGACAAAGGCATCTCATTTACCCATTGTACAATTGATGGCGTAGCCCACTCTCTCAGGGTTTCCTTCACCACCATCGAACAAGAACCCCAACTGGGTAACGTAAAGCCTGACATCCTTGGAACAACGGCAGATGGGGATGAATTCATCATAGAGATAGCGGTACACCACGCCTGCGAAGAGACTAAAATACTGCATTATCGTAAACAAAGAATGAATGCGATCGAGATTATCCTGCCACCCGATTTGTTGGACGACATCGAAATTCTCGATCTTAACTTTGTTCGAAAAGCCATTGCTGCAGCTACAATCAAACCACTCTCGATCAACCCTCTCTCCCCGGTCTGGCAGAACATAGCCGAACGCAACAAGCAAATCGTCGAACAACAGGCCGACCAGCTTAGAGAAATCAGACAAGAAATTTATGACGAGCGCCTTCGTTATAAAGAGTTGAAGCAAGAATTGGCACACATCCAAAAGTCAATTATGAATTGGGAAGCGTACAAAGCTTCACAAATGGAGCGCGCCAACCGATACCGCCATGAATTAAACCAAAAAATTGAATCCCAAGAGCACGTTAAGAATTATCGTAAAGAAGTTCAACACTACACTCAACAAACTGAAGAGCTCAATCGAAAATTCGAAATGGCATCTGCGGAGGTCGATCATCAAATACAACAGTACAAAGATAGACTCAGAACTAAAGCTCGAATTCAAATTTTGGAGAATGAAGTAAAAAGCCTCCACGAGGATATTCAATTCCTCAAATCAGCAAGAAGTGAGCTGATTTCAGATCGTGATTTATCAGCTCTAGAGCACTATATAAAAAAAATTGATTCTGCATATGTAGCCCAATATGCAGAACTAAACTATCACTGGGGAAACATTCAAAAAATCAGGCCCGATTTAAAAAAACCAGATTTTATTAGCCCTGAAAACCAGCATCTTAAAGGTTTGCCTAAATTTAAAACATATAAAGACATTCGAGGATAACAAATTCATACTGTTATGTACCTTGACAACTACCATCATCTAATTTCGGCAATGGATAAAATCCTTTGCAGAATCTTATCCATTCGTGTTGTTAAGTTCGATTTTTTTACGCTGCTTACGACCCGCCTTGTTCGCCTTTCTGTTTTTAATTTTTAGTTTCATCTGAGCATCACGAATCTGAACATGTAACTTATTTTCACTAGATATCTCTTTTAATTTTATGCTTGCTTCGATTTCAGAAGGGTCTTGATAGAAATGGTATTTAGCCATGTCTGGATTTTGATAAATTTCCTGTATCAACTCTACCGTTTCCTCCATTCGTCTAGAAGGAATGCCATTTTGATTAAAATCATCAAATGTGTAAGGTAACCGGCTAAGGGGAAACATATCAGCCATGCTTTCCCAGTCATTGCGATAATGCTCCAACATAGGCTCATCTTGCGGGCAAAGCTTCATTGGCCCAGTTCGGGCAGAATCGCAAGAACCTTGGTGCGTACGATAGTGAATGTCTGAAAATTCGACGTGATTCATGAACAGCTCATGATTACGATGCCAAGTATCATCATGGTTGTGTAGATGGCTGTTTAAGGCGTTATCTTATCAATACCCGGTCAGCTCCATGAAACCTTGTCCGTGATGACTGCCGGACGCGGTCACCGGGCCTTCCCAATACTGGAAAAGAAACGGCAGTAATTGGTCTTCCCTTTGCGCCTGCACATCAAGATCGATCTGCTGTGCTGGTACTTGCAAATGCCAGCGGATCGGGAATGCCCGGCCGGAAAGCGTGGTTGTTGCTATCGGGGTGAGCGACGCCTGATCTGAAGACAAGGCGATTGAGCGGCCATCGGGCCAGCTCAGGCTACCAAAGACAAAAGGATCATGCTGAGTACTGCGGAGCTGATAGAGCATGAGTGCGCGGCCGTCGTCCAGATGCAGAGAAAACCAGTCCCAGCCGGTTTGATGCTCAGACATCGCCTGACTGCTCCATTCGCGGTCAAACCAGCCCTCCCCCTTCACCGCCATTGTCTCACCGTCCAGTGTCACAACCCCGTCCAGCAACAAAAATGGCATGCTGTAGTAGTAAGATGCCAGCCGCGGATCCGTGGGATCTTTCTGGCTGTAACCCGCCTCACCCTGTCTGACCAGATTGCCGTAACTGCGGATATTGAGCGTTGCGGCCATGCTGGCACCTGCACTGACATCTGCAAATGTCAGGGTGCCGGGAAACGGTGATGAGTCCAGCCCCTGCCAACGCCAGTTATCCAGCCAGAGTCGGTATGGTTTGTCTTCCACGCCAGCCTGACCTATCCCCCCGCGGGCAAAGCGCTCTGCCTGCCAGCGTTTTTCTGACGTGGTTACCACAGCATGCGCCATAAACCGCTGCGTATCTTGCCAACCTGTGGCGTTGTAAGAGCCTGCAAAAGGCTGAGTGGCAATACGAAACAAAGTCCATTGCACCGCAATCCACTGGCCCTGCTCGGTTTCCAGATTGGCTGTCAGATACCACCATTCGGTGCGAAACCCCGGATGACTCAGATGATCCCTTGGAAACACCAGAGGCTGACCGGGCAAGACCTGTTCAAAACCTGTCTGGCTCTGCTGCGACAGAATGTCCGCAGTCCGGTTTTCCGGCCCGGTCGGTTCACACCCTGTTATCCCTGACAACAGGTACAGCATAAAGATAAGCCGTTGAAACAGTGCACCGACCTCCATCAGAATGCCTCCCTGAGCGACAGCATGGCTGAGCGCTTGACCAGACGCCATACCGGCCAGGCGCCGGCCAGCAGCAATGCGGTCAGCGCCGTCCCGAGTGTCAGCAGATACTGAAGCGGAAAAAACTGCACGGGCATGGTCCAGCCAAAGGAATACTTGAGCACCACATCGATCAGCAACTGTGCCAGCAGTAAGCCAAGGGGGAGTGCAATCATTGCCGTCAGCACGCCAATCGCTGCGAGCTGCCCGCCGCCGAGTAAGGCCAGTTCTTTCCCTGTCATGCCCATACAGCGTAATAGCGCAAACTGTCTCTGCCGCGACAGCTCACCCGCGATTGTCGCTATGAACAAGCCACCGATAGACACCAGCAACGTGAGTTTACCCAGGGTCGCTGTGACGACGAAGGTACGGTCAAACACCGCCAGCGCCTGGGTCATAATCTGTGCGTTATCGCGAACCTGATTGGGCTTCAGGGCAAATTTTTTCTCCAGACTCTCCTGAAAAACCGATGTGTGCTCATCCACGTTCAAGTGGATGGCAAGACTGACTTTACCATCCCGCTGAAACAGGCGGTGCCATTGCTCATCAGACACAAAGATCTGGCTGTACGGGTTGCCGTAATCATAATAAATCCCGGCCATCAGCCAGTTCTCACCCAGCCTTAACGGTAAATCAACACGCTGACCAGGCTGCCATCCCCTTTTCAGCGCCAGAGATTCACTGGCCAGGAAGACTTTCTCTGTGCCGTTGGTTTGTAGTGCCGACCAGTAGCCGTCTATGTACTGTTTCATGGGCAGCGATTGTTTTTCACCTTCTGAGCGGCCAATACTGAGCACCTGCAAGGTGTGCTCTTTCAGCTCAGCGGGGACTTCCTGCCGCCACCGCCACCATACTGCTGTCACTTCAGGCTGTTCCGCGGCCCAGTTTGCTATGCCTGCGGCCTGAGCCGTGGCAGGCTGCACATAGACATCGGCAGCCAGCCTCTGGCCCAGCCAGCTCTGGGTTGCCAGCCGAAAGCTACCCACCATGGTATCCATACCGATTGTGGCTGCGAGAGCCAGCATAAAGGCCATCGCCGCTACGCCCCGGTAACTCAGGCTGGCGGCTGCATCACTGAAAAACCAGCGCAACCGGGGCGACTTCAGCCATCTGGCAATGGCTTTAAAGGCCGCCCACAACAGAAATGGCATGATCAAACCCGCCGCCGCTAGCAGACAGCCAATCAGCACAAAGCCGGCAAACTGACTGTGATCGACAAAGTAGACAATGACAGCAGCAATCATAAATACGCCGGACATACCGGCCTGCCAGATAAATTCCCGCCAGCTGCCTCTTACCATAGTCATATGCGCAGTCAGCCTGATTGGCTGAATACGGATCAGCCTCATCAGCGGCCAGCCGCACGCCAGCAAGGTGCCAAGAACAGCGATAACCAGACTCAGCGCGCCCCATTGCCAGTGCCATCCGGTTGTCAGCGCAATATTCGCCTGATAGAGATCACTCAGTGTCACGGCGACAGAAGGCAATAGCTGACGGGCCAGAAACAGCCCCAGCAAGTTACCGCCTGCGACACCAATCAACAGCCAGATGACCACTTCAATACACAAGGCGCTGGCCAGCTGTCTGCCCGTCACCCCGGCCTGACAGAGCAAGCCAACCAGAAACTGACGTTGGGTGAACGATAATGACATCGCCTGATAGAAGATGAACAACCCGACAACAAAAGCCAGCATCCCCATAGCAAACAAATTCAGGTGAAACGCCCGGGTGAGCGGCTCCAGCTGCGCACTGTCGTTTTCCGTCAGGATCAAACCGCCGGGCAGCAGGGTGTTGATGTCCTGTTGTTGCTGAGCGCTCAATGCACCGCACAAGACGGCAGTAAATCCTGAGCGGGGAAATAACTGCCTGACCAGCCCCATGTCCGCCAGTAAGCGGGAACCCTGAATCCGGTTGTTTCCCACCAGCACCAGGCGTCCGACTGACTCGCCAGAATCCAGCGTCAGTAACTGGCCCTCTCTCAGTCCTTTTATCGCGGCCAGTTCCCGGTTTATCCATATCGGATACGGTTTTTGTGTCAGGGACAGTGCGCCTGTCACCTGGCCATTGGACTGAGTGAACGGCAGCATCACGAACGGATCGATGCCAGCCAGCGTCAGCTCACCGGCTTCGGCCGTCTGAATCCTGTGCGTGTCGAGAGGAACACATTGCTGATACCCCAGTCGCCTTAGCTGAATATAAAAGCCCTGAGGCACAGTCATGCCTGCCTGATGATGCCGGATGGCATACTGAAACGGATTATCAAATAACAGCTCGCCTTGCCTGTAGCTCGCTCTGGCCTGCTGATTAACAGCCAGCACGCCGACGAGCAGAGCAACCCCCATCATTAGCCCCAGTAGCAAAAGCACTACCTGCAGCGGGTGGCGCCGGTAATGCCCCCACAACGCATTAAAGACGGGGCTGCGCATTCAGTACGCCCCCTTTGAGCACGATGCTGCCGTTCATATGAGAAGCAACCTGCTTGCTGTGAGTCACCAGCAGTAAAGAGCAATTCAGCTGCTCACACAGCCCGGTCAGCAATCCCATCACGGCCCGGGCATTGCGCTCATCCAGGCTGCCTGTCGGTTCATCGGCCAGCAGGATGTCGGGTTCCATGTACAGGGCCCGTGCAATGGCGGCCCGTTGCTGCTGGCCCCCAGACATTTCCTCAGGGTATCGTTTCAGCAAAGGTTTTAAATCCAGTGCAGAGACAATCGTTCGCCACAATTCAGGTTTTTCCGGTAAGCCTTTCAACTGACGGCAGAACGCAATATTGTCTTGCGTTGTTAAGGTAGGAAGCAGATTAAACTGCTGAAAGATAAGACCAATATGATGACGGCGAAACGCAGTGCGCTCACGCTCTGTCACGGCATGAATCGGGGTCTCTGCCAGCCAGATTTCCCCTTGGTCAGCCTTATCCAGCCCGGCAATCAGATTGAGCAAGGTACTTTTTCCTGACCCGCTTTCCCCCATCAATGCAACCTGCTCACCCCGCTGCAGTGTCAGTTCGGCGCCCTGGAGTACAGCATGAAACTCATTGCCGTCCTGATACCCTTTGCAGAGATCAACAAGTCGTAGCATTCCCCCCTCCGCGGACACAATGCAGACCTCCATTTTAAAGTAAACCGCCGCTTATCAGCCTGAAATCAAGCTGTTTTCAAAGAATGGATTCAGGAGCTAAGTGTAGTACAAGGCTGAATAATCCGATTGGATGTTCAAAAGTGCTGACTTGTCTCATACGGGTCACCATCCCCTCACGACGAAACAAACTATCCTTATACAGCAACGCCGATGTTCAGTGTGAAGTAGCATCAACTCTGCCGTACTGGTTCAGGGGGAGCATAAATGGGGCATCCGCTAATTAAGAAATCAGCTAAGGCTGCGCTTGCCAATCTGCCAGATTACCGGCAGTGCTATGATGAATTTGATCGTGCTTGCCCCAGCGGGCCACAACTGACCGGGCTACCTGATGGTGGCCTGAATATGTGCTTTGAAGCGCTGGACCGTCACCTCAACCGTCCTGTCGCTGATAAACTCGCCATACGCTGGATCAGTAAACATGATCAGGTAACTGATTACAGTTATCGCGCTCTGTGTCAGCTCACCAGCCGCTTTGCCAGCATAGTCTCAGCCTTAGGATTACCGGTAGGTGCGCGTATCTTCAGCCTGCTCGGACGCCAGCCAGAACTCTACATTGCAGCGCTTGGCACCTTAAAAGCTGGCTGTGTTTTTACGCCGCTATTTTCTGCTTTCGGTCCTGAACCCATTCGTTCCCGTATGGAAATCGGTGAAGCCCAGTTACTACTGACGACCCTTAGCTTGTATCGCAAAAAAGTGAAACCGTGGCGAAACACCCTGCCAAATCTGAAAGCTGTCATTGTCATTGACGGCGACCCTGGATCCGAACCCGGCTGTTACTGCCTGGCGGAGCTCATGCAGCAAGCCAATTCCGACTTTCCTTGCGTCGCCACGCAACCCGAAGACATGGCGCTGCTGCACTTTACCAGCGGGACGACCGGCAAGCCGAAAGGTGTCATCCATGTGCATCAGGCCGTTGAGTACCACCAGTTATCGGCTTACTGGGCGCTGGATTTGAAACCCTCAGATATTTACTGGTGCACGGCCGATCCGGGCTGGGTCACCGGCACGTCCTACGGCATCATCGCCCCATTGTGCTTAGGTGTAACAATGATCATCGACGAGGCCGAGTTTGACACAGAGCGCTGGTATCGCCTGCTCCAGCAACAACAGGTGACTGTCTGGTATACCGCGCCAACCGCTATCCGGATGCTGATGAAAGCTGGCCCCGATATTCGAAATCAGTATGACCTTTCTGCCCTGCGTTTTATTGCCAGTGTCGGTGAACCGCTCAATCCTGAAGCCGTCATTTGGGGCCAGACTGTCTTGTCTGTCCCTTTTCATGACAACTGGTGGCAGACAGAAACCGGCGGCATCATGATTGCCAACTTTGCCAGTCAGGACATCAAACCCGGGTCTATGGGCCGCCCTCTTCCCGGTATTGAAGCGGTGATCCTCAGCCAGAATGAGAGCGGGCCGGACGAAGTGATCACCACACCGATGCAAGTTGGCGAACTTGCTCTCAAACCCGGCTGGCCATCCATGTTTCGCGGCTATCTGCATCAGGAAGAAAAATACCAGCGCAGCTTTGCTCACGGCTGGTACCTCAGCGGCGATCTGGCGATGCAGGATGAAGACGGCTATTTCTGGTTCGTCGGACGCAAAGATGATCTCATCAAGTCCTCCGGACATCTGATCGGTCCATTTGAGGTTGAAAGCGCTCTGATGGAACATGAAGCCGTGGCGGAAGTCGGTGTTATCGGTAAACCGGATCCCGTCGCGGGTGAAATCGTCAAAGCCTTTGTGACACTCAAACCCGGCTTTACACCCGATGAAGCACTGCAAAAAACCTTATTGGGTTTTGCCCGCCAGCGCCTGGGGGCTGCCGTGGCGCCTAAAGACATTGTTTTTCGCCGCAACCTGCCGAAAACCCGCAGCGGAAAAATCATGCGCCGGCTGCTGAAAGCCCGTGAACTCGGACTACCCGAAGGTGACATTTCAACTCTGGAGAGTGATGAACAATGATCAGCAAGCTCCATATCGACCGTGCTCACTTGCGCCATCAACTCAAACAAATGCTCAGGATCCGCCGTTTTGAAGAGAAATGTGCTGAGCTCTATGCACTGGAGAAAATTCGTGGCTTTCTGCACCTCTATATCGGTGAAGAAGCCGTGGCCGTTGGTGTCATGAGCGTGCTGAGTGCCGATGATCAGGTCGTTGCAACCTACAGGGAACACGGCCATGCACTGGCCCGCGGGGTAAGCATGGGCAGTATCCTGGCTGAAATGTACGGCCGGACCACAGGCTGCAGTCGCGGACGCGGCGGGTCAATGCATCTGTTCGACCGGGCCACGCATTTTTATGGCGGCAATGCCATTGTCGGTGGCGGACTCCCTCTGGCGACAGGGTTAGCGTTAGCCAACAAAAAAATGCAGCGTCTGGCGCTGACGGCCTGCTTTTTTGGTGAAGGTGCCGTTGCTGAAGGTGAATTTCATGAGAGCCTCAATCTGGCGGCTTTGTGGCAGTTGCCTGTGTTGTTTATCTGCGAAAACAACAACTACGCCATGGGCACTGCCCTGACTCTGTCTGAGTCCGAAACCAATATCGCCAGAAAAGCCGATAGCTACGGGATTGCCGCCGCGCAGGTGGATGGCATGAATGTGGTCGATGTGGAGGCCGCCACCCTGGAAGCGACGGAGTTCATTCACAAACATCAAAAGCCCTATCTGCTCGAATGTAAAACATACCGTTTTCGGGGTCACTCCAGCTTCGACAGTCAGCTCTACCGTGAAAAAGAAGAAATAGCCCTGTGGGAAGCAAAAGGTCCGGTCAAACAACTGGTCCAATGGATGCGAAACAACAGTCATTTACTGGACAGTGAGCTGGACGAATTAGAAAAAGAGGTTGAAGCAGAAATTCAGGCTGCCGTCCGTTTTGCTGAAGCCGGGGAATGGGAACCGGTTGAAGATTTGTACCGGGATGTTTATAGCCCCCGGCAGACCAACAGTTAAATCGACTTGCGGGGATAGCCAAGATGGTTTCAGAAACAATGAGCTACCGGGAAGCATTACGCGCCGGCCTGGAAGAAGCACTGATTCAGGATCCCCGGGTCTTCCTGATGGGTGAAGATGTCGGGCGGTATGGTGGCTGCTACGCCGTCAGTAAAGGACTGCTGGCCCAGTTTGGTGCTGAACGCATTATCGACACGCCACTGTGCGAATCAGGCTTTGTCGGTGTCGGCATTGGCGCGGCGCTTGGTGGAATGCGCCCGATTGTCGAGATTATGACGGTGAACTTCAGCCTGCTGGCGATGGACCAAATTGTCAATACGGCTGCGACCCTGCGTCATATGTCGGGTGGTCAGTTCAACGTCCCTTTGGTGATCCGCATGGCTTGCGGCGCTGGCAGGCAACTGGCCGCCCAACACTCACACAGCTGGGAAAATTTTTATGCCCATATCCCCGGCCTCAAAGTGCTGAGCCCGGCCACTCACAGTGATGCCAGATACATGCTGGGACAAGCGCTGGCTGATCCGGATCCTGTCCTGATTTTTGAGCACGTCATGCTGCTCAATGAACCCGGTACAGTGCCTGAAAACCCTGATGCACCAATGGACAAGGCGCTGATTCGCCGCCTGGGAACCGATATCAGTCTAATGACATATGGGGGCAACCTCCCGAAAGCGCTGGCTGCCGCTGAACAACTGCAACAAGACGGAGTCTCTGCGGAAGTGGTCGATCTGCGCTGCCTGCGCCCACTGGACAAAACGACATTGCTGGAGAGCGTCAGCAAAACTCATCGCGCCGTCATTATTGATGAAGGCTGGCAAACCGGCAGTCTGGCCGGGGAAATCAGTGCCATCATCATAGAAGCAGGATTCTGGCATCTGGATGCGCCGGTCAAACGGGTCTGTAGTGCGGAAGTGCCGATTCCCTATCCCCGACATCTGGAGCAGGCAGCCCTGCCTCAGGTTGAACAAATTGTCGCGACGGCCAAAGCCGTGATGGAAGGTCGCTGATGACTCGCCAAACCTTCGACATTGTGATGCCTGCACTGGGTGCCGATATGCGTGACGGCATGCTCACAGAATGGCTGGTTGCAGAGGGCGATCATGTCAATAAAGGTGACTCGATCGCCGTGATTGAAACCAATAAAGGTGCGATTGAGATGGAAAGCTACCATACCGGCACCATCAGCCGGCTTTTGGTACAACCAATGTCCACACTGCCCGTCGGGTCCATTCTGGCCAACATCGATCTCGACGCTGAAACTGACGCAGGCACAATTAGCGAGACACCGGCACCTAAACAGCCATCGCCCCAGAGACAGGATAAACCTCAGGCAGCTCCCGCCCCTGCACCCGATGGAATCAAAGCGGCCTCCGCACGCGCTCACGCGATCGCTCCCCTAGCTTCGCCTGTTGTCCGGGCGATGGCGCGACAACAACAGCTGAATCTGCAGAGCATCACAGGTTCTGGTCCGTTGGGTGCTATTTTATTGCGGGATCTGAACAAGGCGCATCAAACTCAGCAAGGCAGTGACGCAGAAACACCAGCAATATCACCCGCAACCAGGACAACAGACGCTGACGCCAACCGCCGTAATCAAGCCGCCATGCGAGCAGCGATTGGCGCTGCAATGGAAAAATCCAAACGGGAAATTCCCCATTACTATCTGAGCCATGACGTCGATCTCAGCGCGGCACAGCAATGGCTGAGCGATCAGAATGCCGGACGGGATCCCGAAGATCGCTTGCTGTTACCGGCCCTGCTCATCAAGGCCGTCGCCACGCTTCTGCCTCACTTTCCGACGCTGAACGGGTTCTACCAAAATGGGAGCTTTGAGCAGGCTCAAGCCATTCATATTGGTATGGTGATCAGCCTGCGGGAAGGGGGGCTGATGGTGCCTGCCATTCATCACGCTGATCAGCTCTCACTCGATGACACCATGCTGGCGCTCAGGGATATCAGTCTTCGCAGCCGCACCGGCCGGCTTCGCAGCTCTGAGCTGACCGATGCCACCATCACGATGACCAATATCGGCGATCGGGGCTGTGACAGTGTATTTGGCGTGATCTACCCGCCGCAGGTCGCGATCCTCGGCTTTGGTCGCTTACGTCAGTCACCTCAGGTGAAAAACAATCAGATTGAAATCTGCGATACCCTGACGGCTTCGCTCAGTGCTGACCACAGGGTCAGCGACGGCATCATCGGAGCCAAATTTCTTTATGCGCTGTCCCAGCAATTACAACAACCGGAGCAATTATGAGCAAAGACGACATCAGCGCCCTGATCCTGGAAGCCATACAGAGCATCGCGCCGGAAATCACAGAAGCGGACATTGATCCAAACGAGGATCTGCGCGACACATGCGATCTCGACTCAATGGATTTTCTCAACCTGCTGGCTGCTCTGAAGAAAAACTGCGGAGTGAACATTCCGGAAGCTGATTATCCGCGCATCAGAACGTTCACAGGTATGGTTGACTATCTGAATGATCGCTTGGCTTAGTGTCTGACTGGCAGAGCTTTCTCATGACACCGGAGTCCGGTGCACACCTAGCGCAAGTGCAGGCGGAGTTGCTTTTCGATTTCGAGAATCGCAAAAAATACGCAGCCGACGACAACAATAATCACCCCATCCCAGAAAGAAATCGCCACTGTGCCGAAAAGCATCTGCAGCGGTGACAGATAGGTCATGGCAAACTGTGCTAGCGTCACACAGAGAATGGTCAGCCAGACCACCTGAGTGCCTGCAACCAGTTCCCATTTCAACGATGTTCCATAAATATTTCTGATGAAGAACAGGTGGAATATTTCCATCACAACTAATGCATTGAGTGCCATTGTACGCGCCAATTCTATCGAATACGCCTGATCAACCGCGTAGGTATACATACCAAATACACCAGCAAGCAACAGAACAGAGACAAAAACAATACGCCATGCCAACTCGCCGTTCAGCAAGGGCTCATGACGCGGACGCGGTGATCTGTGCATGGTATTAGCTTCCGTCGGCTCGAAAGCCAGAGCAATTCCCAGGGTGATCGCAGTGATCAAATTCACCCATAGAATCTGGATCGGCGTGATCGGCAGTGTCATTCCAAAGAGCAAGGCAACCACTATCGTTAAAGCTTCGCCAACACTGGTTGGCATCGTCCAACTGATGACCTTTTTGATATTGTCATAAACCGTCCGCCCTTCACGAACCGCAGCGACAATAGACGCAAAATTGTCATCAACCAGCACGAGATCGGCGGCTTCTTTCGCCGCTTCACTGCCTTTAAGGCCCATGGCTATCCCTGCATCAGCACGCTTGAGTGCCGGGGCATCATTGACGCCGTCACCCGTCATCGCAATGGTCATCCCATGAGATTGAAGAGCCATCACAAGCCGCAGTTTGTCCTCCGGGCTGGTGCGAGCAAAGATATCCGTATCTATCACAGCCGCTGCCAGCGCATCATCATCCATGGCATTCAGGTCGACCCCCGTCAACACCTTGTCTGGATTTTGCAAATGCAATTGTTTCGCGATCGCGGCAGCTGTGCCCTTGTGATCACCGGTAATCATTTTTACCCGGATACCGGCCGTTTGGCATTCCGCGATCGCGTCAATGGCTTCAGGACGCGGCGGGTCGATCAGACCAACAACGCCAATCAATGTCAGATCCTGCTCAACATCGGTAAACTCAAGAACAGTATGATCCGGTGGTACTGATTTGACAGCGAAGGCGAGTACGCGCTGTCCTTGAGCCGCAATGTCCTCAGCTTGCTGATGCCAGTCACTGGCGTTAAAGGCTTCGCTTTTTCCAGCCCCTGTGCGCTGCTGTGAACACATCAAAAAA
Organism: Photobacterium sp. TLY01; assembly: GCF_021432065.1. Classification (NCBI taxonomy): domain Bacteria; kingdom Pseudomonadati; phylum Pseudomonadota; class Gammaproteobacteria; order Vibrionales; family Vibrionaceae; genus Photobacterium; species Photobacterium sp. TLY01. The sequence continues at coordinate 1,504,975 of NZ_CP090364.1, read as the reverse complement.
ATTTGCTCCGGAGCCCCCTTTACCGCAATAAATGCGTGGTTTTCGTGATCGTGATTGAGTGTGGCCATGAAACGGTGTTTCGCATCAAATGGAATCACATCGGTCCGCATCCAGCCGCTGAGTTCCTCCTGAATATCCATGCCGATTTTACCGGTCAGGGCGAGCAAAGCGCCTTCCATCGGGTCGCCAACAACAACCCACACACCATCATGGTGATGTAATGAAGCGTCATTACACAAGACGGCGACACGGCCAAGTTCATCCAGGATAGCGTGTTCATTCTTACTGACGGTTCTGGCATTTAAGCGAATGTCCCCTTTCGGCTCATACCCCATCCCATCGACTGAGAATGCATGGGCTTGAGTCACGACAGAAGCAGCCATCATCTCGTTACAAGTCAATGTGCCCGTCTTATCCGTACAAATGACCGATACCGCCCCCAGCGTTTCAATGGCCGGTAAACGCCTGACAATGACATTACGGCGTGCCATGGTCTGCACGCCAACAGCCAGCGTGATGGTCAGCACCGCTGGCAGTCCCTCTGGGATGGCAGCGACTGAAAGCCCCACAACAGCCATCAGCATTTCTGAGAAAGAAAAATTGCCAACAAAATACCCGTAGACCAGAACTACGGCGGCAATTAACAAAATCAGGGCGGTTAACCATCGCGCAAACACATTCATCTGTCTGATCAATGGTGTGGTTAATGTTTCTATGGTTGAAAGCATACCGCTGATACGGCCAATTTCCGTGTCAGCGCCGGTAGCAACCACAACCCCCCATCCCAGTCCGCTGGTCACAAGTGTACCGCTGTATGCCATACATACTCTGTCTCCGAGAGCAGAGTTCATTGCAACAGCGCGTGTGTCTTTCTTCACGGCAACAGATTCGCCAGTCAGTATTGCTTCCTGAATCTGAAGGCTGTTCACCTGAAAAAGCCGGAGATCGGCGGGCACCTTATCTCCGGCTTCAAGCAGTACGATGTCTCCGGGCACGAGCTTTTCGCCTTCGACCGTATGGCGCCCACCTTCTCGCAGCACTGATGCTTTGAGTGCCAGCATATGACGAATAGCATCCATCGCCTGTTCTGCTTTCCCTTCCTGAATAAAACCAATCGCCGCATTCACAATAACGACAGCCAGGATCACAAAGGTATCAGCCACATGCCCGAGCATCGCCGTCATGGTTGCAGAACCAAGAAGCACGTAGATAAGAATATTGTGGAACTGCTTTAGAAAACGATACAGCGGATGTGTCTTGGGGAGCTCTGGCAAACGGTTGGGGCCATAGACAGACAAACGTTTTGCCGCTTCATGTGAAGAAAGGCCGTTTTTATGCGAATTCATGGCATCAATGACATCTTCTGATGCCATTTCGTGCCATTCCCTCTTTGTACGGCTTGCTGCTAAACGTTGCATTGTCTGATGACCGTCTTCCGAAAAACCGGCAATAGCTGATGGGTGATCTCTCAATCTCTATCCATTAATGGCAGACGCTGATGAGGAATCAAGGCTGACAACAAGAAATCGATTGTTCCAGCATAACTTGACTCACCTTTTGGGTGGAAACTCCTAAAATCAAATGAGTCCAGGCTCTGAGTTCGCCAGCAACATCAGAGTGTCCAAAAGGAGAGCAGTATGACTTCCGATCACCACAACACTGCCAATCCGATCATTTACTGGTACCACCAACTACGCGCCACAGACATTCCTTTCGTGGGCGGTAAAAATGCCAGTCTGGGTGAAATGATCAGCCAATTGAAAGAAACAGGCATAAAAGTGCCGATGGGCTTTGCCACCAGCGCCCAACTCTTTCGCGACTTTCTGAATCAGAATCAGCTAGATGCTCCCATTGCCCAATTGCTGGCCGATCTGACAGCCGGCGTCACCACTCTGGCAGACACGGGTGCAAAAATCAGAGCACTGATCACCCAGGGCACTTTCACCACGCAGCAAGAAGAAGCGATTACCGGTGCTTATCAGGAACTTTGTGACCAACTGAAAACCGCCAATGTCAGCGTTGCGGTCAGAAGCTCCGCCACAGCTGAAGATTTGCCTGACGCCAGCTTTGCCGGTCAGCAGGAAAGTTATCTCAATGTTTGCGGTGGCGAACAGGTAATACATGCCTGCCTGCAATGCTTTGCCTCACTCTATACAGACAGGGCAATTGTCTATCGTCAGGAAAAAGGCTTTGCTCACCAGCAGGTCGCCTTGTCTGTCGGCGTTCAGCAAATGGTGGAATCTGAAGCCGCTGGGGTGATGTTCAGTTTAGATACTGAAAATGGGTTTCCCGATGTCGTGATTATCAATGGGACGTGGGGGCTGGGTGAAACGCTCGTTCAAGGTCGCGTGACACCGGATCGTTTCATGGTTTATAAGCCGCTTCTGGAAAAACCTGGCAAGCGCCCGATCATCGAAAAACAACCCGGTAATAAACAACAGAAGATGATGTATGCATCCATCAGTCAACAAGATAACTCAGACACCGGCCAGACGGTCGTGCTTCCGACAACCGAGCAAGAGCGCAGTGCATTGGTTCTGTCGGATGATGAAATTTTACAACTGGCGCGCTGGGCGGTGATCATTGAACGCCATTACGGGTGTGCGATGGATATGGAATGGGCGAAAGACAGCCAGGGGCTTTATCTGGTTCAGGCCCGGCCTGAAACCGTACAATCACAGAAAAAACAATCCGTGCTGGTGAACTACAGGCTGAAAGAGAAATCGGCCCTGTTACTGGAAGGTGCGAGCGTCGGTAGCGCGATTGCTACCGGCCAGGTTTTTCTGATCAACGACCCGCATCAGGCCGATCAATTTCCGCAAGGTGCGATTCTGGTGACTGAGAAAACCGATCCAGACTGGGTGCCATTGATGCGAAAAGCCGCAGGGATCATCACAGATACCGGCGGCCCGACCAGCCATGCGGCTATCGTGAGCCGTGAACTGAAAGTGCCCGCCATTGTCGGTACCGAGCATGCAACCCGAAGCCTGACTGACGGACAAGCGATCACCTTGAGTTGTGCCGGCGGGACGGTCGGCCAAGTGTACGAAGGCACTTTAAGCTACGACACCCAGCACGTAGATCTGGATGATATTCCGCAGACCCGGACAGCTGTCATGATTAACGCCGCCATGCCAGAAGGCGTGTTTCGCTGGTGGCAGTTACCGGCGGCCGGCATCGGCCTAACCCGGATTGAATTTATGATCTCAAGCCAGATCAGGGTTCATCCGATGGCACTGCTCCATCCCGAAAAAGTGACAGACCCAGCCGTTCGTCAGACGATCAGCCAGTTGACGCAAGGCTATGCTTACCCGCCGGATTACTTCATCCATCATCTGGCGATGGGTGTGGGAAAAATTGCAGCCTCACAATACCCGAAACCCGTCATTGTCAGAATGTCAGATTTTAAATCCAATGAATATCGGGGCCTGCTGGGCGGTGAATTTTTCGAACGCCACGAAGAAAACCCAATGCTGGGCCTGCGCGGGGCTTCACGCTATTACCATCCGCTGTACCGTGAAGCGTTTAAACTGGAATGCCAGGCCATCGTCAGCGCTCGTCAGGAGATGGGCTTTGATAACATCATTGTCATGATCCCATTTTGCCGAACAACCGGTGAAGCCGATAAAGTGTTGGATGTCATGGCTGAAGCCGGGCTGAAACGTGGTGAAAATGGTCTGCAGGTGTATGTGATGTGCGAGATCCCCTCGAACGTGATTCTGGCAGACCGGTTCGCACAACGCTTTGACGGTTTCTCAATCGGCAGTAACGATCTCACCCAGTTAGTTCTGGGAATCGATCGTGATTCAGCCGAACTGAAACCATTATTTGATGCAAGGGACGATGCAGTCAAAGAAATGATCGCCCAGGTGATCACTGTCGCGCATCAGTATGGCTGTAAGGTTGGGATCTGTGGTCAGGCGCCGTCAGATTACCCAGAATTTGCCGAGTTTCTGGTCAATTGCGGTATCGATTCGATCTCCCTGAACCCCGACTCCTTCGCCAAAGGGTGCCGGCAAATCGCGATTGCAGAACTCAAATACCAAATCAATACTGCCGGTCACGAATAACCCAAAACAGATTTGTACGCGCTTTAAGAACCCGCTGGGATGTACCGTTTCAGGTCATCCCAGCGAAACGTGGGACCATCAGAACACACATACTTGTCCTTCAGGTAACAGTGCCCGCAGGTTCGGACCCCACAGTGCATACGGCGTTCAATGGACAGATAAATCGATTGTTCAGTCACCCCGCTGGCAACCAGATACTTTGCCACAGCAAACATCATGGCTTGCGGGCCAGCCAGCAGCACCACGTCCGGAGATTCATCAAACTGACCGAGTACAGTGGGCAGAATATCGACCGGCGTACCGCCGGATTCATTTTCGCCCGGCTCGGTGTCACCGTTCTCAATCATATTAAAAACCGGGATGTGGCGCTGCCAATCGCTGCGTTCCGGCCTCAACATCTTCGCCTGACGGTTTCGCGCCCCGTATACCACCATCAATTGGGTATACGTTTTTTGTTCGATGAGCTGATTCACCACACCGACTAAAGGTGCCAGGCCGCAGCCGCCGCCGACAACAAGCACCCTTTTATTGCACACTTGATCCATCGGCCAGCCTTTACCATAGGGCCCTTTGGCCCCCAGGATCTGCCCGGCTTCAAGCTCAAACAAGGCTGAAGTGACACGGCCTATTTTTCGGACTAGCGCCCTAAAATTTCCATGTTGATCAGGAAGCTGTGTAAAAGTGAATGGTGCTTCACCCACAGAAGGCAGACACAGCATGAAAAACTGCCCTGTCTTAGCCTTCATCCAGTCACCCTGCACCTCTGTGGTCTGGGATGCCGTGTTTAACAGACGAAAGGTAAAATGGCGGGCATGCTCACCATCATCATAAAAATCGATCAGACGAACAGCAGTTGGCGTGAGACTATGCATCTTTCTCTATCCTTTTCATGACCGAATGCACCCCGATGACACCCGGGCAAGTCTGCTCACAGCGCCCGCAGCCGACACAGCCATACCGCCCAAATTCTGGCAAGAAATCATCACTGAATTTGTGGTACCAAAAGCGCTTCACCCGCTCACCGGCCTGCTCTGCGGGATGATGCAAACTGGCCTCACGCTGAAACCCTTCGTACAAACACGAATCCCAGAAGCGCACCTGCCGGGCCTGAGACGGCGGCTTATCAGGGGCGTCTTGCAACACAGCCTGATTTTGTGTGCCGTAACAAGAGCAGGTCGGACACAAGGTGGTGCAACCGGAACACGCAATACACTGAATCGCGAGTTGCTGCCAGAACGCATCCGGCGCCTGGTCACGGTTCAGCTTTTCTATGCCTTCCAGAATATAAGAATGATCGTCGAACTCATGCTCGCACTGGGTCAGGTTGTCCGAGCGCAAATTTTGAGCATGACCTGTTGCAGGCGTCAGTGCCAGACCTTGCAGTGCGGCACGGCCTGGTTCCGTCACCACAATCAATAACCAGCGATCATCGTCAAGCGGATGCAAAATCAGATCGGCCGTGTTATCTCTGACCCCCGGTCCGGCATCGACCAGATTGCAAAATCCATTCTGGCAAGGGTGAACACAATCCACGCCAACCAACAAGGCTTGTTGCCGCCGGGCCTGATAATAAGGATCCTGTTCAAAAAAGATGTCCTGATAATGAATGGCCATCAGATCGCAGCTCTGAACCCCGAACAAGACAAAAGGTTCTGGTTTCGGGATGGTTTCCCGGAAAAACTGACCATCGAAAACATACAAGGTCTCCTGTTCAGCAAAGAAAAAGCTTTTGGCTGAACTCAGTGGCCGCTGCTGACTCAGTACCGGAAAAGGCGGTTGCGCTTGATGCTGCCAGTACGCGTCACCATGGTTATCGACCACCTGATACAACTGACGGCTCTGGGATAAGTGCGCTTGCAGTTGCTGAAGCGAGTGAAGCACATACTGCTGCATGTTACTGGCCCTCCGATAAGTGCTCGATATCTTTGGGCTCCTGCCCCGGGGGTAATGGCACCACAGACACAGCACATGCTTTGAGCTCAGGCATTTTCGTGATTGGATCCTGCGCAGTATTGGTCAACTGGTTCGACGGGGCTTCTTTAAAATGGTATGGCATTGACACCAGGCCCGGAGGGACATCATCGGTGATCATGGCGCGAGTCTCCACATAGCCCCGGCGAGAGAGGATCCCCACTGGCGAGTAACGCTGAATATGCAGTGTTCTGGCATCTGCCGGGTTGATGAAAAGAAGTCCCGCAGGCGTTTCCCGTTCCAGCAACGGAGATTTTCGGGTCATAGAACCACAACCGTAATGACATGAAAGCCGGTTCGTGGTCAGAATAAGTGGGTATTGTTCGTCGGTCTTTTCATCAATATCAATCTGATGTACCGGGATCAACCGTGCCTTCCCAATAGGAAACTTCGTCTGATGTAAGATAGCCGTTCCTTGTGGGGCATCCTGATTGCAGGGCCACTGTAAGCCATGAGCCAGCGCAATCCCTGAATAAGTCATGCCCTGATATGACGGCGTCAGCGAGGCCATCTCGTCAAACACAGCCTCGCTGTTGGCCCAGCTGAGCGCATGGCTGCCCAGTGTTTCAGCCAATGCCTTCAACCACTGCCAGTCACCCATGGCTGAGCCTGGTGGCTGCAAAGCCTGAGCAATATGCTGTACGCGTCGCTCGCAGTTGGTAAAAGAGCCTTCTTTCTCGGCAAAGGATGCCGCTGGCAGGATGTAATCGGCCAGCTTGGCTGTCTCCGTCATGGTTAGTTCAGCAACCACCAGCAGATCCATTTTCTTCATAGCCACGCGGACATGATTCTGATCCGGATCAGTCACTACCGGATCTTCGCCGAATAAAATCAGACCACGAAATTCACCGGCCAGTGCCGCTTTGGTCATCCCCAGCGACGTCAGCCCTGGTCGGGTTGCAACCGGCTCTCCCCAGGCTTGCGCAAACTTGTCTTGCACAAGCTTATCTTCAACCGCCTGATAACCCGGATAGACATTCGGCAGGCAGCCCATATCGCATGCGCCCTGCACATTATTTTGTCCGCGTAACGGGTTGATACCAGTGCCGGGACGACCAATCTGGCCACAAACCAAAGCCAGATTAGACAGTGCAATCACATTCGAAGTCCCGCTGACAAACTGGGTAATTCCCATGCCGTACAGAATCATGGCGCTTTTGGCCTGACCATAGAGTTCCGCGACTGTCCGGATCTTGGCTGCGCTGATGCCTGTACTCAGTTCAGCCAGCTCAGGCGTGATTGCCTTCACACTGCGCGCCAGGGCTTCAAAACCCTCACAGCGCTGACTGACAAACGACGCGTCATACAGCTTTCGCTTGATGAGAACGTGCAAGATCGCATTAATCAGCGCGATGTTACTGCCCGGTTTCAGCTGGAGATGCACATCCGCCATTTTAGCCAGCCGGGTCACTCGGGGATCAATAACCACCAATTTCGCCCCTCGTAACCGGGCTTCAATCATCTGTCCGCCAAAAACGCTGTGATTTTCTGTCGGATCTGCACCGATCACAACAATCAGTTCGGTCTCGAAAATATCTTTGGTGCTATTGGTCATTGCACCGGAACCTAAGGTTTGTTTCAGCCCGGCAACCGTGGGGCTGTGACAAATACGGGCACAATGATCAATGTTGTTAGTCTTCAGGACGACTCGGGCAAACTTCTGAGCGGCATAGTTATCTTCATTGGTTGCGCGTGCGCTGCTGATAACGCCGACAGCATCAGAACCGTGCTCAGCCTGGATCTCTCTTATCGCCTCACTGATCTCGCTCAGCGCCTCATCCCAACGGATGGGATAAAAGCGATCCTGAATCCGCTTCAGCGGCTCAGTAATCCGGTTGTCAGGACGGATGGCATAGGCCGTGCTCCAGCCTTTTTCACACAGCTTTCCGCGGCTCACTGGATGGCTTTGCTGAGGTTCAACCCCTGCCAGCTTACCCTGTTCATCAATTTTCAGATTGATCCCGCAGCCGACACCACAAAAAGGACAGACTGTTTTCACTCTTGAAGAAGCCATTGCCATTCACACTCAATCAGCGGGCTCTGGCATTGAGTATAGCAATCCAGCACGACGCGAATTCATGCAGGCACTTTCTTTCTCACTTAAAAACTGATCATTCTTTATTCTGATCAGCGGCTGGTTTTCTCAGGTAAATTACGTAATACACCAAACCAACCAAGACGCTCCCGCCGACCAGATTTCCCAGAATGACAGGGATCAGGTTACTGATCAGGCCCAGCCAGCCCACAGCACCGGCCACTGCGCCTGTATCAGAAAATGCCTGAATGAACATGGCTAATGGAATGAAGAACATATTCGCAATACTGTGCTCAAAACCTGCCGCGACAAAAGCAGAGATTGGAAAAACAATCGCGACCGCTTTATCAATGACACTCCGCCCGGCCATTGCCATCCAGATCGCCATACAAACCAGAATGTTACACAACACACCTCTGAAAAATGCGCTCCAGAACGTTAAGCTGCATTTTGCTTCAGCGATCTGCAGATAACGCTCTGCAATGACCCCGTGATTCATTTCAGTATGTCCAGAGGCATACACCAAAAAGGCCAGTCCCGCCGCACCGATAAAGTTTGAACCACAGACCACCAGCCAATTCTTTAGCAGCTCAGCCGTTGAAATCTTTTTATCGGCCCAGGCCATCGCCAGTAAATTATTTCCGGTAAACAACTCAGCCCCGGCGACCACCACCAGCAACAGCCCCAGTGAAAATGCGATACCCCCTAACAGTTGACTGGTACCAAAGCCCAGACTCGCGTCAGATTTGATTATCACAAAGTACAAGGCCCCCAAGCCAATAAAGGCACCCGCCAGAATGCCCAGCATGACCATAGACAACAACGGCAGGCGGGCTTTTATCACGCCGATACTGTCCACTTTTTCAGCGATTTGCTTGGGTGAAAAGGCATCAAACCCGAAAAGATCAGCCATGGTTCACTCCGGTCAAAGACATAAGTTCAAAGCGCTAAACGGAAGCCGTATCTGTCATGGGTAATTCTAGTACAGTGATCCGGCCGGAGGCTGTCTGCTTATTCTGTCTTTAATACCATTTTTCAATACTTAACAATCAGTTGAAGAAAACCTTTCCATTTGGCCCGCCTTCTCACAATTAAGTTATAAGGCACGACTGTGCCTTTCCACACTCTGCTCAGGCGATACTCAGCAACAAAGCAGGCTGTTTTAGCCAGCCACCAAATTATTCATCCAGGCTTTTGAGCGGATACGGATGCTGGAACCGATGATTTTCACCACCTCTTCCAATACCAGCATGGCGTACACCCATTCCAGCGGCAGTTTCAGCACAAAGGCACAAAATGCGGTCAGCGGGATCCCGATCATCCATTGCGCGGCAATATCCTGATAAAAGCAGAAACGAATGTCACCACCTGCCCGTAGCACGCCCACGATCATGGTCATCGGCAGGCTTTTCACGATCATACCGGCGCAAAAAATCATGAAGAAATGTTCAGTCAGTTCCCGGGTTTCCGGCGTCATGGCTGCAAATAAATCCAGTACAGGATCGCGGATCAGGAGCATGAGGCCTGCCGTGACCACAGCAAAGCCAAAATTGATCACAGTCACAGCCCAGGCCTGCCGGTAAGCCTGCGCCATGTTGCTGCCACCCAACTGATTGCCAATCAGCACGGCTGACGCATTGGATATACCAATCAGCATCGCCAGCGCCAGTGACTCAATCGGCGTCATCACAGATAAGGCCACCAAACCATCGACACCGGCCTGCCCGATAATGACGTGGTACATGAAGATCCCGCCCGACCAGGCAAGATGGTTAAAGGTTGTTGGCAGCGACAACTTCAGAAAGCGGTTGATCATCTGGGCATTGAACACTTCAGGAAACAGCGACCAGCGCAGCGCAATCGGGTGATCCTTGAGATGCAGATAACCAAATAACAGCGCGATTTCAACCAGACCGCTGATGGCTGTGGCCCATGCAGCGCCGGCAATGCCATAAGCCGGCATCCCCAGATGTCCGAAAATCAGGACCCAGTTCAGAAACAGATTCAGCGCGATACCCACAGCACTGAACAGTGTGCTGATCGCCGGCTGATGCATGGCACGTAGCCCCACAGAAACACTGCTGCCCCACGACACAGCGTACAGACTCACCGCAGTAATTTGCAGGTACTCGGCGCCCCGGGCAATCACCTCAGGGTTATTGGTCGCTAATCCAATCACCTGTTCAGGCAGCACCAGAAATACCAGCGCAGCCAATGTGGCGACCAGGGTTGTCATGGTCAGCGTCAGCGCAACACTTTGTTTCATCCCGTGTTGATTGCCCGCGCCCCAGTACTGGGCCGCCAGTAGTGCCCCGCCCGTCGTCACCCCAAACAGCATAATAGTAACGACAAACAGTGCCCGGCCGGCAATACCAATCGCCGCTACATCCAGTTCATTGAGCTGGCCCAGCATCAGAATATCGACCAGACTACGGCTGGAAAACAGCATCACCTGTAAGGCGATCGGAAAAGCAATCGCCAACAGGCGACGGACAAACACCCCGTCAAAAAAGGGAGGAGCAGATGGCGACATACAGAGTCCTGAGAAATAAGGGGAGCATCAGAAAAGCGACAGGCCAGATTTTATACTGACCCTTTCAAATCACAAGTTGAAATCGCATGTGCGTAATAACCTGAACCGATCTGTTATTTATGCGATCTGGCAGGCTACAAACCGTGATAAACCTAATAAAAATATAAAAAATGCAGCGTTCTCGCTGCATTTTTGGTGTCTTACTCAACCGCTCGCGTGGGGAGTTCGGGAAGATAGTCACCCGCATTGTCCGGGTAAATCAGATATTCTCCGTGATACTTCACCAGCGATTTATAGTCCGTGACCTTGTACAGCAGTAATCCTTGCTGATAGGCCAAATCAATACATTGCTGACTATTCCCGCGCACATAAACAGACAATGGCTTTACCAGAAGCCCGGCCTCATCAAAGGCTTCTTTGAACTGCTTCGCACACACCACCAGTGACGCCTGACCATCAGTATGGTGCGTGACTTTCCGGTTCACTTCGTATTCAGTCGCGACCACCCAATCGAGCTGCTGCAGCGTGCTGTACAAAGCCTCCAGCTGTTCAGCGGTCACCGCACTGGTGGTGCCTTCGTCGTTCAGTACACCCGAGAATACCCAGCCAAGGTGCTCAAACTTCAGCTTCAGCTGGGCCTGCTTCCCCATACTGCGGGCCATCTGCTGCCAGCCCAGCAAGGTTTTCGCCACACAATGATCATAGCGTTGCTGTTTAATGACTTTGGTGATCCAGGCACTCATGAAGTGCGTTTCGCTCACCGGATTATTGGGGGTTTTGCCTGCTGCAACAGAAGACTGCAATTCAGCCAGACCTTCATTCACCAGTTTGTTCAGCTCTTGATAAAACACAGCCATCATCATTACTTTCAGATACTCTTAGTCAATCACAGGTATCAGGCGTCTTTCGCCAGTCCCCAATAAAACAAGCAGGCCAACACGGCGCAAGCGGCCATCGTGCCTGCCAGCGGCCAGGCTGTGGTATCCGGCATCGCTGCGACAATACCACCCACCACAGTCCCTGTGCCGAAGCGCATTGTACCAGCCAAAGACGACGCCGTACCCGCCATGTGCGGATACTTGGCTAACAAACAAGCCATTGAATTACTGGCAACAGTAGAAATTGCGCCCACAAACAGCATCACAGGCACAACGACGCCCCACAGACCCAGTTCAAGCACTTGCCCTGCAATCAGCCCTGCCCCGGCCACCAGCTGAATGATCAGGCCCAAACGCAGCATAAAGTGCGAGCCCATTTTGCGAACGAGTTTGCCATTTAAAGTGGTCATGACAATCAGGCAGATCACGTTCAGTCCGAATAACAAACCAAAGTTTTCCGTACTGACCTGGTAAAGATCGATGTACACAAATGAGCCGACAGTCAGGAATACGAACATGCCCGCAAACGAAAAACCGCTGCTCACCACCAAACCGAGCGCGGGGCCGGATATCAGCATACGTGCATAATTTCGGAGAGTGGATCCTAAATGAAACGGCAGTCGTTTCTCGGCCGGCAGGGTTTCGGGGATCATTTTCAACACGGCCAGAATGACAATCACGGAAACCAGTGCCAGGAACCAGAAAATGGAGCGCCAGCCGAACCAGACCGACAGATAACCACCTATCATGGGTGCAGCCAGAGGGGCAATCGTCATGACTAAGGTGACAAACGACATGGTGCGGGCAAACTCTTCCCGTTCAAACATATCCCGCACCAGTGCCTGGATGATCACGGCGGCAGAGGCACCGGCAAAGCCTTGCGCGGCACGGATCCAGGTCAGTTCATTGATATTATGGCTCATGGCACTGACTACGGCCGCCAGCGCAAAGAGCATGACACCGATTATCAGGATCGGGCGGCGACCGTAACTGTCTGAAAGCGGGCCATGAATCAACTGTCCAACAGCAAAGCCTGCGGTATACGCTGTCAGGGTTACCTGCACCAGACTGGGACTCACGCCCAGGTCTTTGGCGATCGTTGGCATCGCAGGCAGATACATATCAATCGCCAGCGGGGTGAGTGCGGCAATTGCCCCCAGAATGAGGATCAGCGAAAAGCTCAGGCCAGGACTGTCAGATTTATTCATAAACCACTTATTAGCATATTGAAAAGGAAAGGGAGTGATTGTACGACAATTTCCGCTACTTAAATCTTTCCCGACAGGAAATGATAAGTTTCTTTTTATGGTGTACTAGCGAAAAATTGTGACGTACGTTATCACAAAGTTCAAGTATTGACCAAAAAATCGTAACGATGTTGCCTGACAGCGAAGTTTCGCTGTTTTTCTCGGGCAACCGGAACAGAGTGAATCACAGGCATGAAAAAGGCGCCGATACCCACACAGAGCCGACGCCTCAAACGATGCCACTAAATTGTTAAGCCCTGACAGATTAAAAGCTGGCGATTTCTTCTTCGGTGAGGGGACGATATTCACCAGGTTCAAGATTCTCATCCAGCACGACAGCGCCAACCTGCTCGCGGTGTAACGCCACTACTTTATTGCCGATTGCCGCAAACATACGTTTCACCTGATGGTATTTCCCTTCAGAGATAGTGATCAGAGCCGCGCACTCCTCAAGAATCTCCAGTTTTGCCGGCCGGGTCAGTTCTTTCTCACCGCGCAGCTGTACCCCTTCGGCGAACTCATTGATTGCTGAGGCTGGAATCGGATCGGCCGTTTCCACATAGTACACTTTCTCGCAGACGTGACGTGGCGACGTAATACGGTGCGACCACTGACCATCATCCGTCAGCAGCACCAAACCTGTGGTATCTGCGTCCAGTCTGCCCGCCACATGCAGTTTTTCCGGACTGACTTCATCTAACAAGACAAAAACGGTCGGATTAAAATCATCCACATGCGAACACACATAGCCCTGAGGCTTGTTCAGCATAAAATATTTCGGGCCCGTCATGTGCAGCGAGTTGCCATCAAACTCAACGTCACAGTCATCCGTGATTTTCAGTGCACCGTTTTTGACGATCTCACCATTCACTTCTACTCTTTTTTCTTTGAGTATTTTACCGGCTTCCTTACGGGTAATTCCCAGGGCGGTACATAAAAATTTATCAAGCCGCATTGCAGGCTCCGCGTGGTGCAAAAGCGCCATTATAAAAAGCTGGCCTGCGTGTTGCACGTGAAATCTCAAACCTGAGCCAGCTGGAGCGATATCACTAATTGCAACCTCTGATCACAAATTTTTACATTGCATTGCCTGAACTGCCACTAAGCTCAAAAAGTAGAACATTTATCCATTTTCACGGTCTTCACTTATAGACAGAGGGCATATGTTATCCGTATAAACACCTTGAACAACTCATCACTGTGCCATCAAAACACCGAACAACTAAGGTTGACTTATGAACATCTCACTTGTAGCGCCTAGCCTGTCTTCTGTGGACATGCTGCTTACACTAGTTGGGGAACTCTTTGAATACGAAGTCCTGCCACAAAAGCGCGAGCAAACCACACAGGCAGTGCACCAGATGTTGAACAATCCTGAACTGGGTCAGGTTTGGTTTATTGAAGTTGAACACGAAGGCAATACCATGATTGCCGGGCATATTATTCTGAGTTACAGCTTCAGCCTTGAGCACGGCGGACGAATCGCCCTGATTGATCAGTTCTATCTGAAATCCGAATGGCGCCAGCAAGGGATTGGTACCGAGCTGATGCCTCAGATTGAACGCCATTGCGCAGAAGCCGGTGTCCATGCACTGACTTTGGAAGTAAACATTGGTAACAAAGGCGCCCGCAGCTTCTATGAGAAGCATGATTTTATTCCGCGCCGCCAGTTCTGCATGATGACCAAAACCATCAAACCGTCAAAATTGCCACTGAATATGGCTTCCTGAATCTGACTTGAAAACAGGGCTCTGCACTCCGGGCCCTGATGCCACCCTTCCACCAAAACTTGTCTCCCACAGTTTAAAGCCGTTACACTCCTCTGCGCTGTTTATCAATCAAGTCAAATCCATGTATACCCTGCGTCCTTATCAGCAAGACTGTGTGAAAGCCACAGTGCACTATTTTCGTAAACACAGCACACCGGCCGTGCTGGCGCTGCCAACCGGTGCCGGGAAAAGCCTGGTGATTGCCGAGCTGGCCCGGATAGCCCGTGGCCGGGTGCTGGTGCTGACGCACGTCAAAGAGCTGGTCGAGCAAAATCATGCCAAGTATGAAAGCTACGGCTTAAAGGCATCAATTTTTTCTGCCGGATTAGGGCGAAAAGAAACGGACCAGCAAGTCGTTTTTGCTTCTGTGCAGTCGATGGTGAACAGTCTGGATCAGTTTGATGCAGAATTTTCTTTGCTGGTCATCGATGAATGCCACCGCGTGCCGGACGATGAAAACAGTGCTTACCAGCGTGTGATCCAGCACCTTCAGGCCATCAATGCCGGCATCAAGATTCTGGGACTGACCGCCACACCCTACCGGCTGGGTATGGGCTGGATCTACAAATATCACACCCGCGGTCAGGTGCGTACCGAGCAGGATCGCTTCTTTCGTGACTGCATTTTTGAACTGCCGATCCGCTATCTGCTGGATGAAGGCTTCCTGACCGAACCCAAAATCATGGATATGGCCGTCATCGGGTACGATTTTTCCAGCCTCAAACCTGCCAATCATGGTCATTACCGTGAAGCGGATCTGGACGCTGTGATTGCCAAATCCGCACGCGCGACACCCATGATTATTGATCAAGTCATTGATTATGCTAAAGATCGTAAAGGCGTGATGATCTTCGCTTCTACGGTGAATCACGCCAAAGAGATCATGGGATATCTGGCCAACGAATCTGCCGCACTTGTGGTCGGCGATACCCCGCTTGAAGAGCGGGACCGGATTATCACAGATTTCAAAAACCAACAGATCAAATTTCTGGTGAATGTCTCTGTACTCACCACAGGCTTTGATGCCCCGCATGTGGATCTGATTGCAATCCTGCGCCCGACCGAGTCTATCAGCCTCTACCAGCAGATTGTTGGTCGTGGTTTGCGGCTGGCCGAAGGAAAAACAGACTGCCTGGTACTCGAATATGCCGGGAACTGTTATGACCTGTATCAGCCGGAAGTCGGTGATCCCAAACCAGACAGTAGTAGTGAAGTCATTATGGTGCCCTGCCCGGCTTGCGGCTTTAAAAACAGCTTCTGGGGAAAGCTCGACCCGGCCGGTTTTCTGATAGAACATTATGGCCGTCGTTGTCAGGGCTATTTTGAAGATGATGACACCGGTGAGCGGGAAGAGTGTGGCTACCGTTTTCGTGCCAAATACTGTGAGGAATGCGGTGCAGACAACGATATTGCTGCCCGGCGCTGTCATCAGTGCGATGCGGTGATGGTCGATCCGGACAAAAAACTGCGTGACGCGCTGAAACTCAAAGATGCGATGATCATGAAGTGTACCGACATGCAACTGGAACCGGGGAAGAACCAGTACGGCAAGCCTCAGCTGAAAGTGACCTATTTCAGTGAAGAGGACGGCCAGATCAGTGAAATCTGGCAGCTGACGAACAAAACCCAGAAATCAGAATTCCTGAAGAAATTCATCAATCCGCATCTGGTCGACCGCCATCGGCCCTTTACCGAGACCGCGCCCACCAAAGTAGCCAGCAACGAACACCGGCTGCGCCCGCCGGAAATCATTATTGCCCGCAAAAGCGGCCGCTTCTGGGCAATCCGGGATAAGTTGTTCGACCTGGATCAATACAAACAGTAAGTCTGGTATAGCAGAAAAAAAGCCGCACAGTAGTGTGCGGCTCAATTCAGGCAGTGTTTTTCTTCAACAATCAGAATGCGTAGTCCAGATTCACACCCCAATTACGGCCTGGCTGTGTTCTGCGATCTAAACCACTCGTACTGGCTGTCAAACCGTCAACATCCTGATAACGCCAGTATTTTTTATCAAATGCGTTAAACAGGCCAGCACGGAGTACCAGGTTCTCTGTCGGCGTGTAATAGGTCGTCAGATCAACCACTGTGTAACTGGGTGCATCGACATTTTCATCGGTCCAGTCATCGCCAGTTTTCGACGCGACATACATTGCATTAATCTCGCTGCCCCAGACACCGCTTGGCGCGTCATACCCTAAACCAACCACAGAAGTGAACGGTGCAACTGAATCCAGAGAGTCTCCTGTTTTCTTGTCCTCGCCCTCCTGATAGGCAAGAGAAAGTTTGGCATAAGTGCCATAAGGCGCACTCAGCGCTTCATCCAGCCAAACTTCTGCACCAAACTCGACACCATAAATCTTGGCTGCATCCAGGTTAGCGTTCGTGGTCACTTCAATCGAATTCACTTCTTCCGTGCTGCTCACAATGAAATCTTTGTAATCATTGTAGAAAGCCGCGACATTCATTGCACCGATGCGACCCTGAGACCTTGCGCCAATTTCATAGGCAATGCTCTTCTCTGGCTTCAGATCCGGATTTGAAACAATCTTATAGCCAAACATGCTGTTGTCTTTGTCTTCATACATTTCACCGATCGACGGTGAGCGGAAGCCCTGACTGATTTGAGCATACGTATTGAACGACTCATTCCAGTGATAAACCGCGCCAAGACGGCCGGTAACCGCATCACTTTCATGCTTGTCCAAACCCGAAGAGGCAGCTGGTTCGGCCTGATAGTTGTCGTAGCGGATACCGGCAGTCACCACCAGTTGCTCTTGCATCAAATACAGCTGATCCTGCAGGAAAAGACCATACTTCACAGATTCTGCATTTGGCACTTCGACCGGTCCCGGGGTCACGTCCCCTGTGTCTAACGAATAGTTTTTATAATCCAGTTCAAATTCATTTTTCACCGCATTCAGACCATAGGTCAGCTCATGGCGAGTCGTAGCCAATGCAATGATTTTATTAAACTGGGCATCAAACTGGGTGCTTGAATCTTCACCGGCACGATATCGGTTACGATTCCCGTTCGCTCCTGTGTGGTCATAGTTATCGTGTTTACTTTCACTCTGCTGCCAGTTCAGCGCCCAGTTCAGCGTATCAAATGCAGTGTTATCTGCTTGCCATTCATGGTTCAACCCAAGCCGGATACGATCATCTTCGTCATGACCTTTAACGTTGGTATAAACGTAACCCGGCATGAAACCGCCACCAGCGTCATAATTTTCACGACTCAGTATCTGAGTGTCAGTGTCGCGGTTAAAGTATTCAGCAACGAAACCAACGCGGTTGGCGTCGTTCAGCTGAACGTAGACTTTGCCTAAAAGATTGTGAGAGGCGAACGTCAGGGGATCAGCCTGACCGCGGTCCAGACCTTCAATGTCTGCACCATCACCATGTGTTTCTGTTTCTTTACCATCACGGTAGGTATAAATCAGCAGGCTCTCTACAGCACCGGTACGGTTCGCCGCTTCAACGGTTGCTTTGTATTGATCACTGTCGCTCGCATAACCAGTTTTGACAGCCAGATGATTGTTCTCTCCAGTCTGTATTACATCTTCAGGATTTTTCGTTCTCAGCAAGACTGTCCCCCCCATGGCATCACTTCCGTACAGGCTTGAGCCAGGACCTTTACTGACTTCTATCGCGGTAAGCGTGTCAATTTCAATACCGTTCGAGAATTTTCGCATCTGGTCAGCACCCGGGTTATAACCCGCCGGTTGCTCCACATTATCAACCATCACTTTCACGCGATTGCCGGAAACACCACGCACCGTGAAATCAGAAATCCCGAAGCGGCCATTGCCATTTACCTGAACACCGGGCTCATATTTCAGGGCATCTTGCAGATCATTGGCCAGGTTCTTTTCCATATCTTCAGCGGTAATCTTTGATACAGAACCCGGAACATCTTTAATACTTTGTTCGGTTCGTGTGGCTGTGACCACAATTTCATCTGTGTACGCTTTTTTTTCCTGAGCATGCAATGAAGGAGAAAGGGCCAGCAATACAGAACTGGCAATCAGTGAAAGTTGTTTGTGATTCATAAACCCTGCTATCAATTTTTTATCATTCAAATTTGTTAGTGACACGATTATACAAAAACAAATGATAATTACTATCAATCTCAATGCTATTTAGATCACAGTTAGCTAAATTTATTGGAACTAAGTCCAAATTATGAAACTAGTTTGATTAATCTCATTGAATAATAGAAACAGCTATGGTTGGAAAATGCTGTATGAAGTGCCTGCTTCCGAGGTGATTGAGGGATTTCTGAAAATATGCTTGTTTACAGCAGACTTGAGTGTTAGTATCCGCGCTCGATTTGAGGGTAGTCAGTAAGGTCGCATTATTGACTTACCATTCTTTCATTCACTCAATAAAGAGTAAGTATTATGAAATTTGAAGCACAAGTACGTTCAGACCTGGGTAAAGGTGCGAGCCGCCGCCTGCGTCACGCTAACAAGTTCCCTGCAATCGTTTACGGTGGCACTGAAGCACCAATTTCTATCGAACTGAACCACGATGACGTGATCAACCAGATGGATAAAGAAGGCTTCTACGATGCCATCACTCTGGTAATCGATGGTAAAGAAGTGAACGTTAAGCCACAAGACATCCAGCGTCACCCGTTCAAGCCAAAAGTTCAGCACATGGACTTCATCCGCATCTAATTGCGGTTGGTGTGAAAACGCTGAAGAAAAAAGCGCCTCAGGGCGCTTTTTTTGTGTCTGGTGATTGGGCATGACATGAAAATTCTAGAACAGATCTTGCTGCGGACTGGCTGACTCATTCGCAGCCTGCATCTCCAGTTCCCGCTTGCGCTTGAGCAAACGCTGATAACGCTGTCGGCATAATTTAATCACATGTCGTTTCTGATCGTTACTCATGACCTGCCAGTGAAACCGCTCTTCACGGTTCCTCAGACAACCTTTGCAATATCCTCTGTTATTCACCTGGCAAACACCAATACACGGGCTGGGAATTGTAAAGAGTTCTAATTGCTCCATCTCCCCTCCTCGGTTCTTTGCGTGCCATACAGCGAAACGTTCGTAACAACGACGAACAGCTTAAATTACATACAAAGTGATAGTAACGACTTTATGCTGATAACGCCAGTCGGCCATCAGTTGACACAAAGTGAAGTGTTGTCTGCTTAACCTGAAGTGAGCCACTTCACACCCATTACAAATAGTTAACATAATTACCTGTGGCCTTTCTCAGTAATTTACGCAATAAATGCAAAATTGCCGAGTTTTAATTTCATTAAAAATCAAACCCTTACTCACAGAATCAAGACTATTTTACGTAATAATACTTACGACTTTAGTCGCGATTAATTCCTTTCTTATTTGCTGTCCAATCCGTGTTATTGCGCTTGTTCATGCCTATAGTTTGTTTAATGCTTTGATTGCATAGGGATTATCCCGCTACCACAATAACAATGAGGACGTGAAACATGAGTCTGGTAACACGCACTGTACGCAATGCTCTGGTGGCAGCCAGCACGGTTGCGGTTTTACTTTCCAGTACCGCCGCTTATTCCGCAGAGAAAGTCTATCGCCTGAAACTGGCCGAAACCTGGGGTGCAAACTTCCCTATTTTTGGTGACACCACTAAAGCGATGGCCGAAATGGCAGAGAAAATGTCCAATGGTCGTTTACAGATCCGCATCGATTCTGCCAATAAACACAAAGCGCCACTGGGCGTGTTTGATATGGTCAAAGCCGGCCAGTATGACATTGGCCACTCGGCGTCTTACTACTGGAAAGGCAAAGTACCGAATACCCTTTATTTCTCCACGATGCCCTTCGGTATGGTCGCGGCCGAACAGTATGCCTGGTTCTATCACGGTGGCGGTATGGAACTGATGGAAAAAGTCTACGGCCCGCATAATTTGTTGTCATTTCCGGGGGGGAATACAGGCGTTCAGATGGGTGGTTGGTTTCAGAAAGAAATCAAAACAGTTGACGATCTGAAAGGTCTGAAAATCCGTATTCCGGGCTTTGCCGGTGAAGTGCTGGCTAAACTGGGCGCCAGTCCAACCAATATTGCGCCGGGTGAACTCTATACAGCGCTTGAGCGCCGTACCATTGATGCGCTGGAATGGGTGGGACCAGGTCTGGATCTGCGAATGGGTTTCCACAAAATCGCGCCTTACTACTATACCGGCTGGCATGAGCCTGCCACTGAATTGCAGTTTCTGGTCAACAAGCAATCCTGGGAGCGTTTACCTGCGGATCTGCAGGAAATTCTGCGCGTAGCCATGCGCCTCTCAGCCTACGACATGTATATCTTAAATACCCATGCCAGTGCCGAGAACTGGTCAACCATGAAGGAAGAATATCCCAACATCAAAGTGATGAACTTCCCGGATGACGTTATGGCGGCCATTCGTCAGGCCAACGATGAGTTGCTTGAAGAACAGGCCAAGAATGATCCGCTGGCCAAAGAGATCCTGGATTCACAAGCGGCCTATCTGGAAAAAGCCCGTGAATGGACGCTGATTGCCGATAAAGCCTACCTCGACAGTCAGGCTGAGCAGAAATAACACGCAAGTCATGCACCGGTTTGTCCGGTGCATGCTCGTTGATCAGTCTGGAATGTTGCCTCGCGACGGAGTCATTATGCGAAGCTTGTTAGCCTTTGAGAAAATCATCAACCGGTTTTCTGATCTGCTTGGCTGGATAGCCAGCACTCTTTTTATCATACTGATGTTCAACGTTTTTTATGACGTGGTCATGCGGTATGCCTTTAACCATGTTTCCATTGCCATGCAGGAAATGGAGTGGCACCTGTTCTCAGCCGTTTTCCTGCTGGGTGTGCCCTATGCACTCAAGGCCGGTGGTCATGTGCGGGTCGATGTGTTCTACGAACGTTTCTCTCTCAGAACCCGTGCCCTGATCGATCTGCTGGGCACCCTCTTTTTCCTATTGCCATTCTGTATCCTGGTGTTCTGGTATGGCATTGATTATATGAAAGAATCCTACTCCCTTGGTGAGTCCAGCGGCGACCCGGGCGGCTTGCCTTATCGCTGGCTGATTAAAGGTCTGATCCCGCTTTCTTTCCTGTTTATGGCCATTTCGGGGATCGGAATGCTGCTGCACAACATTAACCGGCTGGTTAACCCAAGTCTGTTCCACGAAAAATAAGGAATATTCCGTGGTTGGTATCATCATGTTTATCGTGGCCCTGTTTGCCCTGTTACTCGGGTTTCCAGTGGCATTTACCTTTGGTGGCATCGCACTGCTGTTTGGCGTCTGGGCTGAAGGACCGGAAATCTTTGCCTTCATGCCGTTTCGTATTATGAGCATTATGCAAAACACTGTGCTCATGGCCGTCCCACTGTTCGTCTTCATGGGTTTAGTACTGCAAAAAACCCGTCTGGCAGAGCAGTTACTGGAATCCATGGGGAAACTTTTCGGGAGTGTGCGCGGCGGTCTGGCGATCTCAACAGTATTAGTGGGTTCACTGCTGGCCGCGTCAACCGGTGTGGTCGGGGCCTCTGTTGTCGCTATGGGCCTGATATCCCTGCCTGTGATGATGAAATACCAGTACAGCAAAGGTCTGGCAACCGGCACAATTTGCGCATCGGGTACGCTGGGTCAGATCATCCCGCCATCCATCGTATTGATTTTGTTAGGTGACGTACTGGGAATTCCGGTTGGCGATCTGTTCCAGGCTGCGGTTTGGCCTGGTCTCGCACTGGTGATGGCTTATATCATCTATATCGTGATCTACAGTTGGTTGAATCCGGAAGCCACCCAGCCGATGGAACGGGATCCCGACCAGTCACGCCGCCAAGAGATCATCACGGCACTGAAAGCCGTGTTGCCGCCCTTGGCACTGATTATCGTGGTGTTAGGGTCCATTTTTGCAGGGATCGCGACACCAACCGAGTCGGCCGCGCTGGGCGGCATGGGCGCAGTGCTGCTGTCTGTCGTTTACCGGCAGTTTTCCTGGCGGATGCTGTATGACAGTGCATTCGAAACCGTCAAAGTCACCGCCATGGTATTTGGGATCCTACTGGGTGCAACGGCTTTTTCAATGGCGTTCACCTACACAGGCGGTGATTATCTGGTTGAAGAGTGGATGCTGGCACTGCCCGGTGAAGAATGGACCTTCCTGATCCTGACCATGCTCATCATTCTGGTTCTGGGATTCTTTATCGATTTCGTTGAAATCTGCTTTATCGTGGTACCGATTCTTGCGCCGATCGCGGATGCAATGGGGATCAATATGCTCTGGTTTGCCATTTTAATTGCCATGAACCTGCAAACTTCATTCCTGACGCCCCCCTTTGGTTTCAGCCTGTTTTACCTGAAGGGTGTTGCGCCGGATGGCATCAGCACAAGGGATATCTATAAAGGCGTCATGCCCTTCATTACCATCCAGATCCTGATCCTGGCCTCGGTATTAATTTTCCCCGGCTTCTACGGATTGTAGTCTTGTCATGAAATCCGGCAAATCTAGAGCTAGTCGGCACTTTTTCCATAAAGTGCCGCTATTTTGCTTTGATATTCCCAACAAGTTGTTAACATTCAAAACAACCATGCAATCGCTCATAAGCCCTACGTTTGCAACCATGCCCCTGAAAGTGAAGCTGATTTTACTGACACTGCTCCCGTTACTGCTGATCAGCGCTGCGATCAGCTGGATCGCGATCCATCAGGCAACCTCGCTGGGACAGAAAGAAATCGCCACCTTTCGTGCCAGCCTGATTGCATCTAAAGAGCAAGCGCTGAAAGACACAGTCGATCTTGCGCTCGACAGCATCAATCACATCTATCACAACGCTGCCATCGATGATGAAAAAGCCAAAGCAGAAGTCAAACGTATCCTGAGCGATCTGAGATACGGCCACGACGGCTATTTCTTTGTCTATCATGAAGATGGCACCAACCTGGCCCACCCTGTTTTGCCCGAACTGGTCGGGAAAAACCTGTTTCATTTGCAGGACAATAATGGGGACTTCCTGATTCAGGCGCTGATAGAGACAGCAAAGTCTGGCGGTGGTTTCCATCAGTACCTGTGGCATAAACCGTCCAGTGATTTAATCGTAACCAAGCTCAGCTATGCAGCATGGCTGCCGAAATGGCGCTGGATGATAGGTACCGGCCTGTACATTGAAGATGTCGCCCGCCAGATGGCGAAGGTCGAACAGGGAGTCCAGTCCAACATACGCACAACCTTCATTTCTGTGATTGTTCTGGTCGCCATCACCACCCTGCTCATTCTGGCATCCACACTGGCAATCAATCTTCATGAACACAGGCTGGCAGACAGCCGTTTAAAGGAACTGGCACATAAAACGGTTATGTTTCAGGAAGAAGAGAAAAAGCATGTTGCCAGAGAACTCCACGACGGGGTGAACCAGTTACTGGTTTCCTGCAAGTGCCATCTGGAACTGCTTCAGGACAAGATGGCCAAATCCGATATCGAGCAGGCCATACGTCACCGGAGCCTGAGTGAATCCTCTTTATTACAGGCCATTGCTGAGCTGAGGCGTATCTCACACAGCCTGCGTCCCAGCTCCCTGGATGACATCGGACTGATTGCAGCGCTGGATAACCTGCTCAGTGATTTTGCCGCTTCGACCGGCATCAGTGTGAATCAATCTCTGGCACTTGGCACCGCTAGCTTATCCACAGATATGATGACAACGCTATACCGGGTCGCTCAGGAGTCCCTGGTGAATATCAGCAAGCATGCCCAGTCAGACACGATTGATATCGAGCTCTCCGTCATACAGGAAAACCTGCAGTTCATGATTCGCGATCACGGAACGGGCTTTAGCGTGCAACAGGCCATGAATGGCAAAGGAATCGGCCTTCGAAATATGCGCGAACGGCTGGAATTTCTGGGTGGCGAACTGGATATCAGCAGCGAACCGGGACAAGGGACGGAAATCCTGGTTAACCTTCCTCTGAAACAAGGACTGGACATTTATGGCAAAAATTCAAGTACTGTTAGTGGATGACCATCAGGTCGTCATGGAAGGCTTCAAAGCCCGGCTCGACAACGAGAGCAACATCGAAGTAATTGCCACTGCAACCAATGGCGCAGACGCACTGAAAAATGCCGAACAGTACCAGCCCGATGTGGTGCTCATGGATATCAGTATGCCGGAAATGAACGGCATTGAAGCCACACGCCATTTCCGCCAGCACTTTCCGGAGATCAAGGTGCTGATTCTGACCATGCATGACAATCGCGAATACATCCTTCAGGTGATGCAGGCAGGAGCAAGTGGCTACATTCTCAAAGAAGTTTCCGCGCAGGAAATGGTACAAGCCATAGAAGCCGTACATCAGGGCGGGCGGTATTTTTGCAGGCTGGTCGCCGATACCTTATTCGCCGCCCCTATTGGGCCGGTTGAGCCAGCCGAAGTAGTACTGGCGACATTAAGCCGGCGGGAAGAAACCGTACTGCGTCAGGTGGCGCTGGGTAAAAGCAGTAAAAGAATTGCGATGGAACTGGGGATCAGCACCCGAACGGTGGAAACCCATCGCCAGAATATCAAGCATAAACTTAACATGAACTCCACGGCTGAGCTCACCGCTTATGCCGTGAAAGAAAACCTGATTTAGAACAGCCCCAGTTGCGGTGCAATAATATCGTCAAAATGCCGGCCGATAAACGGCAGGATACCATCTGCAATCGGCTTTAACTGTTTATCGATATAGTGGTCGTAATCGATCTGGCTTTGCCTGGCTTCTACCGGTTCCGGGCCATGGGTGGTAATCACATATTCAATCCAGCCGCCTGTCTGATACTGCAAGGGACGCCCCAACTGCTGATTGACTTCGTCGGCCCGCCGGGCGGCACGGACATGAGGCGGCACATTCTTCTGGTACTCTGATAGGTGACGGCGTAACCTTTTTCGGTAGATCAGTTTGTCGTCAAATGCGCCCTGCCCGGTCATTTCCACGTAAGCACGCACATACTCTTCCACGTCTTCGTCATGAAACACTTTGTGATAAAGGGTCTGCTGAAATTCCTGCGCCAAGGGAGTCCAGTCGGTGCGGACCGTTTCCAGCCCTTTAAAGACCATCTCCTCTCGTCCATTTCGAACCACCAAACCGGCATACCGCTTTTTGCTGCCGGTTTCCTGGCCCCGGATCGTTGGCATCAGAAACTTGTGATAATGGGTTTCGTACTCCAGCTCAAGGGCGGAAGTCAGGTTGTAATGCGCTTGCAGATGGCAGGCCCACCAGGCATTGATATCAGCCACCAGCCGGGCACCGATGGCATCCGCATCGTCACCACTGTGGGCCTTTTTCAGCGACACAAAGGTCGAGTCCGTATCGCCGTATATCACCTCAAAACCCTGTGCTTCAATGCGCTCACGGGTCAACTTCATAATTTCATGACCTCGCATGGTGATCGAAGAAGCCAGACGATGATCAAAAAAACGACAGCCGGAGGAACCCAGCACGCCATAGAAAGAGTTCATGATGATTTTTATCGCCTGCGAAAACGCTTTTTCTCCGTCTCTTTTCGCCTGATCACGTGCGGCCCACAACGCTTCAATCATTTCTGGTAAAAAGTGCTTTTGCCGGTGAAATCGCCCGCCCCGAAAACCCGCAATGGCCTGCTGCTCAGCTTTACCTTCCTCCAGGAGTAAACCTTCAACCAGCCCCATGGGATCAATGCAGAATGTGCGGATAATGGACGGGTACAGGGATTTGAAATCCAGCACCAGCACCGAATCATACAAGCCCGGTTTCGAGTCCATCACATAACCACCGGGGCTGGCGATCCAGTTTTCACTTTCAAGGTTGGGGGCCACATAGCCAGCGCGATGCAACTGAGGTAAATACAGGTTCGTAAACGCAGCAACCGAGCCACCGACTCTGTCCAGCTCTACCCCAGTCAGCCGGCTGCGTTCCAGCGCAAAATCCAGCAAGTGTGTTTGTTCGAAGATCCGGGTAACCAGTTTACAGTCCTGCAGGTTATAGCGTGCCAGAGACACTTTATCCTCGCGGAACATCTGATTAATTTCAGCCATGCGATCATAGACATTATGAATCGCCTTCCCCTCGCCAAGCAGCGCTTGCGCAACCGATTCCAGCGACCAGGAACGAAAGTTATAGGTGGCGGTTTTCAGCGTATCAATACCGTCCATCACCACCCGGCCCGGAATGGTAATGAAACCGGCATTCGGGTTCTGACTGGACTGGCGCCAGTGCGGCGTCTGCCTGCCGCGACCAAGCCGAAGAGGCAATTTGTGCCATTCTGCACGCCGCAGTAATAAACGCCAGTCAAAATCCACCACGTTCCAGCCGATCACGACATCAGGATCATAGCGGATAAACCATTCTTGCATGGCAATCAGCAGGGCTTTTTCATCCCTGACCCATTCAATCCATGACAGTTGCTCTTGCTCAGCATTGAGAGGCTCACCGACCATGATCACCCGGCTGTCAGCCTCACTGTGCAGACCGACAGAATACAAAATGCCCTTCTCTGAACATTCAATATCCAGTGAGACAACAGACAAGGAAGGCAGATAATCCGCCGATTTGGTTTTCACCTGACGAATTTCGGTATACCCATCTCTGATAACGGCATTCCCTGCGAAGGCGATTCCACCGCGGATGAAACGCTCCATCAGATAACGGTCAGCAAGCCGGATGTCATCTTCAAATACTTGAATGCCTTCTGCTGACAACAGTGCGCCGATCCGAAGGCTGGTGCTGATCGTTGAGGTGTAGCAAGCCGCCACGGCCTGATGCTGGAAGTCTTTCATGTCCAGCGTGCGCCAGTTGACGGACAGACCGTGCCGGGTCAGGACTGTATCTGCGTTTTCTTGTTCACTGGCCGGAATAAAACACACGGGCTTTTCGCCCTCAATAACCAGCTGGCAAGGCCCTTGGTCCGTTTTTACCCAGAGGACAATCTGGGTCTGCCCTTGCCTGTCGCGACTTTGCCGGGTGAGTACGAACCCTTCCGCCTGCAGCATTGAAGAATGAGAGGTTTGCCCGGGTTGGATGTGACGGTGCTTAGCCGATTTTGCGTTCAATTTTATTCCACTCATCAACCAGCCACTGGCCGAAACTCTGCATCAAAAACAAGGATGCCTTCTTCGGCACTTGGGTGCGACTCATCAGGATGTACGCGCGCTCGATGTCGACAGCTTTATCAGGATAATTTTTCAAAAACAGCGCTGTGGCTTCTCTGACTGACAGGGCCAGCACTTTTTCCCGGTGAAACACGAGCGTGTAGGCCGTCCATAGCATTTTCTTGCCGATATATTCACAGTAGTCAAGGTAATGCTCCGCCACCCGTGTTTTCAGGATTTTCTCCCGGTATTCTGTGAGGATGGGTTCAAAAGGACCATTGTATGATTTTGCCGCGTCCCAGCTGGGTTCAAATGCACCAAATCGAGCTGACAAATCATCGCCTTGAAGGCAGACACAGCAATGCCGGAGCCAAAAGCCCCACTGAAAAATACCGTCCAGCGACAAGACATCACGCGTCGTGGCCATCCTGATGTCCAGTCGTTTCACTGCCCTGTAACGTCTGGCTATATAGGTGCTCAGGCTGTGTAACCGGCTTTTTTCCAGCTCGTTCAAAGGCCGCTCAAACACCAGCGTCAGGTTCAGATCAGACTGCCCGGGCACGGCGTCACGACGTGCAACACTACCTGCAAGGTAGACACTGTGAAGTGTTTCTTTGAACAGGACACCAAGGTGCTGCAAAGTCTCATTAATACAGGGTTGAAACACCGGTTGAAAAGGCCGGTCGTTATCAATGACGGGAAGAAATGTTGGCAATATCTGTTTCCTGGGGCACCGCACTGTCTGTCTGCATCATAACATGAAAGTGACAGCCTTAAAGTTGGCGGCAGACTTAAACGCTGCAATCTCAACCAACTAAGGCCTGCCCTCGTCAGATACAGCACAATCGTCTGTATCATAGCCATCGACAGGTGGCCTTGGTATACTCCCGGTTCTATTCAATAAAACTGATGTTGACCCAAACATGGATAACTTAGACCTGATTTCATACGACGACGTTATTGAAGCTGCCTACGATATTTTTCTGGAAATGGCACAAGACAGTCTGGAACCCGCCGATGTCTTGTTGTTCACGGCTCAATTTGATGACCGTGGTGCAGCTGAGGTTGTAGAGACCGGAGAAGACTGGCCAGGCCATGTTGGCTTCGCTGTTGATGGCGAAGAATATGCAGAAGTGCGGATCGGGCTGGTGAACGAAGCCAACGATGAATTAGATGACATCTTTGCCCGCATGCTGATAAGCCGTAACCCGGACAATAAATTCTGCCACATCTTGTGGAAGCGCGACTAATCAGGTGATTAAGCCAGAAACAAAAAAAAACGGTGCTCATTTCAGCACCGTTTTTTTATCATACCAACACAGGCGTTTCTTCCTGCTGACAACGTCTGACCCAGAGCAGGCTGGCGATCGCCATCAGCACCATACACGTCATTATCGCGCCCAGGCTAAACTGATCTTTTGCACTCAGCATCGATGCCACCAGCGTCGCAACACCCGCACCTAAGTTCTGCAAACCGCCCAGCACCGCCCCCGCCGTACCGGCATGGAAAGGAAAAGGTTCTACCGCAGCTGTGGTGCTGACCGGAAAAACAATCCCGGCGCCAATGAAATACAGAAATGCGCCGCCAATCAGTGAGCTGACAGTAACTAGCCCTGCCATTCCGGGCAGTAAAATGGTTATTGCGCCGAAGCCAAGTGCTGCCAGCCCGACATAGAGCACCCGCTGTTGCCCCATGTGCCTGAGCAACAAAGTCGACATCCATGAGCCCAGCAGATATCCCGGTAACGGCAGCACAAATAACCAGCTCACTGTCGTCGGATCAAGTTTGAGTACATTGCCCAACAACACACCCGCGGCAGCTTCAAATACGGCAAGCCCTGAAAAGGTTGCCACTAAGCACATGACATAGCCCTGAAATTTGCGATTACTCAGCACATATTTATAGCTGACAGTCACACGCTCTACCCTACGCTTCTCATTAGGCAGGGTTTCAGTAAAGCGGGAGAAAATAATTAAAGTTACAGCAGCACCCAAAACCAGTAAAAAGACATAACTTGCCGACCAGCCAAGTGCCTCCGACAGGTATCCACCCAGAACCGGCGCAATCAATGGCGAGAAAATAATGCCCATACTGACCAGACTGTTTACTTTGTGCAGCTCTGTACCTTCGTAACAGTCCCGGGTAATCGTTCGGCACATTGCACCACCACATCCGGTTCCCATGCCCTGAATAAAACTGGCAAGCAGAAAGACTTCGAATGAAGGAGCAAAAAGTGCCAGTATTGTACCGAGAATGAAAATACTCATACCGGCCAGCATCACAGGCTTACGTCCAATCCGATCCGATAACGGACCGTAGACGAACTGCGACAGACCGTATGGAATG
This sequence comes from Photobacterium sp. TLY01, assembly GCF_021432065.1. Classification (NCBI taxonomy): domain Bacteria; kingdom Pseudomonadati; phylum Pseudomonadota; class Gammaproteobacteria; order Vibrionales; family Vibrionaceae; genus Photobacterium; species Photobacterium sp. TLY01. The sequence goes on along the minus strand of NZ_CP090364.1, from coordinate 1,475,056 downwards.
AGATACGAGGCCATCACAGCCTGCAAGAGAGCGGGCTTAACACTGAATGCCGCTGCCATTTGTGGGATCGCTGGCACGTACATAGTTTGGGTCATTTGCCCAACGGCGGCCAGAATAATAATCAGGAACAAAATTTTTGCCACACTGGCAGAATAAGATTGCCTTTGCACAACCTCACTCCTTACAACAATACAAAGAAAAAGATAAGTTCAAGTCATCATAAATCTATGCGGAAAATGAACCTTGAGAAATGGCTGCAGAATCGACCATTTACATCAAGTAACGTTATGACGAGCTTTCGAGCGGGATAGTAATAGCAGGCAAGGCGAACAACAAGTAAATCCTAACCTGAGCAGCACGATACTTTGTTATGATTCGGATTATAAAAACTAATCTTTCTGTTACGTCTTTACGGACAAAAAAAAGCGAGCATTTCAGCTCGCTTTTCCATTGATTTAAAGACTTGAACGATCCCTGAATCGTACGATGGACCCACTCACTGTGAGTAGGGATTTTTCTATGTTGGCTCAAGAGTTAGTTGGCCAACCAAGTTCAATGATAGTCCCGCCTTTTTTGCTTATGCGGCAGCTAACAGTTCCTTTATGCGCGGTTGCAATAGCAGCAACGACAGCCAAGCCTAATCCACTGCCGCTTTGGGGATTATCCTTAGCACTGCGAAATGCTGTGAAAATATGCGGAATTAACTCCAGTGAAATCCCCGGGCCGGAATCTTCCACACTCAAATAGCAAAAACCATCTTTCAGTTGAGTGGTGATTCTTATTGCTCCTGGAAGAGCATATTTACTCGCATTCTCCAGTATAGCTAACAAGGCTTGCCTTATTCGGGTGGGGTCGCAAAAGACGGGTTGTGTTGTTAAATTCAGTTCTACATATTGGTTTGCTTCATGAAGCATATTGACCGATAAATCAGTGAGTAATTTTATTTCTTTAGCTAAGTTAGTTTCTTTTATATTTATTCGTAACTCATCACTATTCATTAAACTAATAACACGGAGATCTTCAATTAAACGAGATAACCCTTCAATTTGTACTAATAGTTTAGTGAACTGGGTTTTATCTGGCGTAAATACACCTTCTGCTAACCCCTGTAATCGGCCCCGCAAAATTGTCACTGGGGTTCTGAGTTCATGAGCGATAGCGGCATTCCAAAAGGCGTGATCTTCAGTCATTCGTTGAAGTTTCTCAGCTAACAGATTGAAATCATCCACTAATAAAGCGGCTTCTCCTAATGACCGGTCACCAACGTTAGCGCGAAAATGTAGGTCGCCTTCAGCGATTTTTCGCATCCCTTCAGCAACTGCACTGAGAGGTTCCAAGATACGTTGGGATAACTTAATAGCGAGACTGACAGCGAGCAGAATGACAATAATGCATGTCAAAGCAATCCAAATCCATTCTGGCCAGGAGGGAGTAATATAGTTATCACTTGGTATATAATTGGGCCAGTATTTATCCCAAAGATAATAAAAAAAGAACGAGCCAAAAGTTGTAATTAATGCAGAGCCTATGCCTATCTTCATCATGGATAATGTAATCTGACGGCTCAAACCACTTAATTTCATTGGTCTCCCCTGAAACGATAACCAACGCCACGCACACCAGCAGGAATACCATGAATACCAAAGACTTCAAGTTTTTTGCGGATTTTGCTTATGTGGCTGTCAATCGTTCGTTCCAGCGTGTCCCCTTCTGGTAAACAGGAGTTTAATAGCTCTACTCTGCTAAACACTCGCTTAGGTGAACGAATGAAATGCGTCAACAGCTTAAATTCAGTTAAAGTTAGCACTAGGGCATGACGTTCTCCCTCCACATTGACAACAATTTCGTGACTTTCTAAATCAACTTCAAACGGCTCTGTCCGCAGCATATTTTTTCTGTCAGTTTGATTAATTCCTAAAGTACGCCTAAGAACGGCCTGAACTCGCGCTACAACTTCTGCCGGGTTAAATGGCTTAACAACATAATCATCAGCCCCGATTCTAAGCGCCATCAGTTTATCTAAATCTTGGTCCATCGCTGTAAGCATGATGACAGGCGTGTTGCTTTTCTGACGAAGTTCCGACAACACTTTCCATCCATCCATTTTTGGCATTTGGATATCAAGCAGAATAAGGTCAGGCTTCATGGATGAATGAAGTTCAAGTGCCTTTCGTCCATCTGAAGCGTGAATCGTACGCATATTACTGCGAGTTAGGTACGCGGATAGTATATCGACAATTTCAAATTCATCCTCAACGATCAGAATCACAGCCTGATGGTAAGACCCAGCCTCTGTATCTTGATCGGAATCCGCAGCAAATTTCTGCCCTTCAATGTACAAATTGTTCATCTCCATCGAATCTCCACATTCACTCAGCAGGACCTCAACACTCAGGTATTAGACTCAGCATTTATCTACAGCGGATAGCCCGCTTGAATGAGTTCAGAGGATACCTCAGTGAAAAAGAGAAATATATGTGTATCTAGCAGCTTACATATATTGGTGCTTTTCCTTTTAGTTGGCTGTAATCAATCCAATAAAGACGAAACTGAAGCCGGACAACAAGAGTATTTACCTTTAGTTTCAACGATAACGACGCAGCCACAACATTTAGATGTTTATGAAGAATTACCCGGAAGAGTGATGGCTGTGCGCGTTGCGGAGATTCGTCCACAAGTGGTTGGAATCGTACAACATCGCTTGTTCAAACAAGGTGCCGAAGTGAAAGCAGGTCAGTCGCTATTCCAGATTGATCCAGCGCCATTTGAAGCGGAAGTTGACACTGCCAAAGCTAACTTACTGAGAGCGCAGGTGACTTATAAACGTTCTCTGGACAAAGAACTACGCTTAAAACCTTTGGTGGAAGCCGATGCTATTAGTCGTCAAGAGTATGACGATGTTGTCTTACAGCGTGATCAAGCTGCTGCAGAAGTAGCTGTGGCTAAAGCTACGTTGACTCGACGTCTGCTTGATTTGAAATTCGCCAATGTAAAAGCGCCGATATCTGGACTGATTGAGCAAACCTTAGTTACTGAGGGCGCGTTAGTCAGTAGTACAGACGCAACACCGATGACGCGTATCCAACAGATCGATCAAGTTTTTGTTGATATTCGTCGACCTGCGTCTTCATTAGAAGCTATTCGTGAGGCTTTAGCAGCGAATTCTGATGGCGAACCCAGTATTGCTGGAACAAAAATTGAAATTTTACGCAGCAACGGACTTCCTTATTCTGTCAAAGGTGAAATCCTGTTTTCTGGAATCAATATTGATGTAGGCACAGGCGATGTATTGCTACGTGTACTCGTGGATAACTCTCAACGCTTGTTATTACCGGGTATGTTCGTAAAAGCAAGGGTACTTCATTCGAGTTACAACAACGCGTTAATTGTTCCGCAACAGGCGGTTATGCATCTTGCTGGCGCTCCTCATCTTTGGAGTATTGATCAGGATGGGCATGCACATTTAAAACCTGTAAAGCTCGGAGAATTGATCGATGGTCAGTACCACATTAAAGCGGGTGTTAAAAAAGGTGAAAATATCGTAGTAGAGGGTAAAGAAAGACTTGAGGACGGTATTCTCGTAGACCAACGCAAATGGGAAGAATCTGAGATTCTTTTAACATCCGCGACAAACTGATTAAGGTTAGAGTGTCTTTTTTATGTCTCAGTTTTTTATTCATCGCCCCGTATTTGCTTGGGTTATTGCTCTTTTCATTATTTTGTTTGGATGCATTTCGATTCCGAAGTTGCCTATTTCCCGTTATCCCTCTGTTGCGCCTCCGACGGTCAGTATTATGGCGACGTATCCGGGAGCCAGCCCGAAGGAAATGAACGACGGTGTTCTTAGTCTTATCGAGGGAGAACTGTCGAACGTTAAGAACTTGATGTATTTCGAGTCGTCTGCTGACAACTCCGGTTCTGCATCGATTACGGCAACATTTAAACCCGGAACAGATTCAGATCTGGCACAAGTTGATGTACAAAACCAACTAAAAGCAGTCGAGTCACGTTTACCGCAGGTGGTTCGCCAAAGCGGCTTGTCAGTAGAATCTGCTACATCAAACTTTCTGATGATTGTCGGGTTGAAATCTGATGATAACCGCTTTGATGAAATAGCACTGAACGACTATTTGGCTCGCAACATCGTAGATGAACTGCGCCGTATTGAAGGTGTTGGGCGTGTACAGTCATTTGGTGCTGAGAAGGCAATGAGGATCTGGGTTGACCCGAGTAAGCTCAATTCATTAGGTTTAACAATGAATGATGTTAGTCAGGTTATCACTCAGCAAAATACACAAATCGCACCAGGAAGTATCGGTGCTGCGCCGACGGTATTAGGACAACGAGTAACCGTTCCATTAACCGTGCAAGGCCAGTTAACCAGTGTTGAAGAATTTTCAAATATTATTCTTCGCGCAAACAACAACGGTTCGAAAGTCGTCCTAAGCGACGTTGCACGTGTAGAAATCGGATCTCAATCCTATGGTTATTTGAATCGTGAAAATGGTAAAACAGCGACGGCTGCGGCTATTCAGCTCACACCGGGAGCGAATGCGGTTAAAACTGCGGATGCGGTACAAAAGCGTTTGGCGGAGTTGAGTCAGAGTCTACCTGCTGGGATGACCTATTCAATTCCATTTAATACAGCACCTTTCGTTAAAGTTTCAATCAATAAGGTTGTCCATACCTTAGTTGAAGCTATGGTGCTGGTATTTTTTGTTATGTTTCTGTTTTTACAGAATATTCGTTACACCCTGATCCCAGCCATTGTTGCACCGATAGCCTTATTGGGGACGTTCACCGTCATGCTGTTAACCGGTTTTTCGATCAACGTGTTAACGATGTTCGGTATGGTTCTGGCGATAGGTATTATCGTCGATGATGCGATTGTCGTTGTCGAAAACGTGGAACGCTTGATGTCGGAAAAAGGCTTATCTCCGAAAGAAGCGACATCAAAGGCGATGAAAGAGATTACTGGCGCCATTATAGGTATCACACTTGTGCTAACGGCGGTTTTCATCCCGATGGCATTTGCCAGTGATTCGGTCGGCGCCATTTATAAGCAGTTTACATTATCGATGGCGGTATCAATTCTGTTCTCAGCATTTTTGGCGCTAACCCTAACGCCGGCGCTTTGTGCCACGTTGCTAAAACCGGTTAATGCTAATCACCACGAGCAAACAAGATTCGCTAAATGGTTTAGTCGTGGCTTTAACCGAATGAACAATCGGTATGAATCTCAGGTCAACGTGTTAGTGAATCGCAAAGGACGAATGATGCTTGTCTTTGTGTTTCTGTGCGCGATTTTGGTTCTTGTGTATAGACAGTTGCCGTCATCGTTTTTACCAGAAGAAGACCAAGGCTATTTTATTACCAATATTCAGCTTCCGGCAGACGCAACTACAGTACGTACGTTGGATGTTGTGAAAAAATTTGAACAGCATGCGTTAAGCCGTCCAGCAATTGAGTCAACAATGACGGTTATTGGCTTTGGATTTTCCGGTTCAGGTACTAACACCGCGCAGAGTTTTACCACGTTGAAAGATTGGGAAACACGCAACGATACCTCAACACTGGATGAGTTAAAACTTGCTGAAGAGGCAATGGCAGACGTGACAGAGGGAACCGTTATGCACATGCTGCCTCCTTCAATCGATGAGTTAGGAACGAGTTCTGATATTACGTTTTTCTTGCAAGATCGTGGAAATCAGGGATACGAGGCATTAAAAGCCGCTGAGGCCAAGATGTTAGAGTTGGCGAAAAATAGTAAATCACTTAGCGATGCCTATTCTGATGGGCTTCCTGCGGGTACAAGTATTCATTTAGATATTGATCGCCAGAAAGCTGAGGCGTTAGGTGTTTCATTCACGAGTATTAGTGAGACGCTATCAACTGCGATTGGATCGTTATACATCAACGACTTTCCGAATGAAGGCAGAATGCAGCAAGTCATCATGCAAGCAGATGCTTCATCAAGGATGCAGATTGAGGACGTACTTAAGCTTTATGTGAGAAACATTAATGGTGGAATGGTTCCGTTATCAGAAATCGTGACACCTATTTGGTCTGAGTCGGCACCGCAATTTATTCGCTTCCAGGGTTATCCAGCGGTTCGAATTTCTGGTAGCGCAGCTTCTGGAGTTTCTAGCGGCGAGGCGATGGCTGAAATAGAGAAAATGGCTAAGCAACTTCCGTCAGGCTTTACCATTGCATGGACAGGACAGGCATTGCAAGAGCTTCACTCAGCGAAACAAGCACCTATGCTAATGGCGCTATCGATGTTTGTTGTCTTCTTAGTGTTGGCCGCACTCTATGAGAGTTGGGCTATTCCCTTATCGGTCATGTTAGTTGTGCCCTTGGGATTGTTAGGTGCGGTACTCGCTATTGTAGTACGTGACATGCCAAACGACGTTTTCTTCAAAGTCGGGATGATCACCGTTATTGGTCTTTCGGCGAAAAACGCGATTCTGATTGTTGAGTTTGCCAAACAGTTGAGAGAGCAAGGCAACGGATTGGTTCAGTCAGCCGTTCAAGCTGCGAAGTTGCGACTAAGACCTATCTTGATGACCTCTCTGGCATTTGGTCTTGGTGTTATGCCACTGATGCTAGCAGAAGGCGCTAGTGCAGAAACTCAACGTGCAATAGGAACAGGTGTGTTCGGTGGAATGGTCAGCGCTACATTACTTGCCATTTACTTTGTACCTGCTTTCTTCGTGTTCGTGATGAGTATTCAAGAGCGTTTAAAGTCTTGGCAACAGACAAATAAGAAGTCACCTATGCAGCTTGAAGGTTAATACTATGCATTATATTGTTTTTGTTATGGTTTTATTTCTTTCAGCTTGTTCACTGACTCCTGAAATGACAAAGCCAGCCGCGCCAGTTCCGGAAGTATTTACTATAGATGGAAAAGCTGTACCTCCATCATCAAAGCCAACCGCGGAAATGGCTTGGCGTGAAATGTTCATCGATAAGCGCTTACAGGCGCTGATTGAGCTAGCGTTGGCCAACAACAGGGATCTGCGTATCGCGACACTGAATGTTGAATCGGTGAAAGCTCAATATGGAATAGAACGCGCTGCAAGATTGCCGAGTGTGGGCGCTTCTCTTGATACCACGAGACAACGCTCAGTTACCGGTGGCGATCCCAAGATATCTCAAATAGAAAAGCAGAGTAATTTAACTGTTGGAATTAGTGCATTCGAAATTGATTTGTTTGGTCGTGCACGTTCAATGTCAGATGCTGCCTTTGCCCGTTATCTAGCGAGTGATTACGGGCGTCAAGCGGCACAAATTTCTTTGATTAGTTCAATTTGTGAAGCCTATTTTTCTGAACAACTCGCGTATGAGCAACTTAAATTGGCGGAAGATACGTTGGCGGATTGGAAAAAATCGCTAGAGTTAACAATTCAACTACGAATGGCGAGTCAAAACAGTGCGCTTGATGTCGCCCAAGCTGAGGGGCAAGTTGCAAGTGCAGAAGCGATTCAGATTGCGAATAAGCGAGCTTTAGAGCAGGCAAGGCACTCACTGCGTCAATTAGTGGGCTCAGACATACCGACTGATCTTCCAGAGCCAAATTTACTCTCTGATCAATCGGTGAAAACGTCTTTACCGGCAGGATTACCGTCAGACTTGTTGCTGCATCGACCTGATATCCTGCAAGCGGAGCAGAATTTGATTGCCGCTAACGAGGATATTGGTGCGGCTCGAGCTGCGTATTTTCCTCGCATATCACTGACAACCTCGATCGGTTATGTAAGCCAAGATGTCAGGAATTTAGTAGGCTCTGGGTATGAGACTTGGTCAATCGCACCGCAAGTTACATTGCCTATATTTCAAGGCGGGAGACTCGATGCAGAGTTAGAACTGGCTAAAGTTCGTAAATCGACTTCAATTGCAAAATATGAAAAAGCAATTCAAATTGCGTTTAAAGAAGTCGCAGACGGATTGGTCGGCAGTGAAACGTATAAGTTACAAACTACAGCGCAAGAAAGAGTCGTATCTGCAGCCGAGCGAAGAACTAAGTTATCTGATCTTCGTTACAAGGCGGGTATGGAGCGACGTTTAGAACTGTTGGATTCGCAGCGACAACTTTATCTAGCTAAACAAACGTTACTGGAACTCAAACAACAAGAACTAAATAACGCGGTATTTCTATATAAAGCGTTAGGTGGTGGGCTGATATAACATTGTCACTGATTCGATGCTTTCATGTGACAGTCAGTTTTCGTGGATTTGTTCGAAATAAAAAGAATTTAAAAAAGAAAATAACAAAGCTATTTTCAAAAGGTTAATTTAGGTTATGAATGAGAAATGTGTACGTTTAGTACCAGTAGGATTAGAAGAACTATCGGCTTTTAAAACTAAGTTGCAGCAGACTTTTACCGATGCATTGGTCGAGCAATTTGGCCCATCGCACAGTGAGCCGATACCATCCGATGAAGATATATCAGAGTCTTTTAATGCCAAGGGTGCTGTAATAAATCATATATTCTTCGGAGAGGAGAAAGTGGGTGGTGTTGTGCTGAATATTAATACAGAAACCCAATACAACAGTCTCGATCTGTTTTTTATTTACCCCGGAAGTCATAACAATGGTCTAGGACTGGCAGCATGGAAAGCCATTGAAGCTGCGTACCCGAAAACTAAGGTCTGGACAACAGTCACGCCTTATTTTGAAAAGAGAAATATTAATTTCTATGTAAATAAGTGTGGTTTTTTTATTGTTGAATTCTTTAACAAATACCATCAAGAAAATGATGCTCAGACTGGTAATGTCGATATCGATGACGCAGGACTAAGTGAAGCTGATTTTTTCAAATTTCAGAAGATAATGAAGTTATAGAATATTTACTTGTCAAAATTAAAGTTTTTGATATTTACAAGCTCAAGCTCGAGAGGACCGAACGTCTCCACGTTCAGTCCTCTTCGTTCCTGCCAAATACCCGTTTAGATATAACTTTTAATGCTTATCCGAACGGCATTAAGCGTTTCAGCTCACTTTTCCATTGGTATATACCGGTTTCAGTCAAAATGAAAACGGTGTTTACCACGGCTGGCTTTGGCACGAAGGTAATTTTCATTACCCTCTTTCAAGTGTGCTTTTGTTCCCACAACTTCTTCGATTGAAATGCCTAAAGCTTCCAGGTCCTGAATTTTTTTCGGATTATTGGTGATCAATCTGATGCTTTCAACACCTAGTGCTTTGAGCATTTGTGCCGCTTCGGAAAAATCCCGAAGATCATCACCAAATCCCAAATGGTTATTTGCCTCATAAGTATTCATACCCTGGCTCTGCAGCAGGTAGGCATCGATTTTGTTATACAAACCAATCCCACGGCCTTCCTGGCGCAGATACAAGATAATGCCACCGTCTTCGGCCATGCGTTCTATGGTTTCATCTAACTGCTCACCACAGTCACAACGTGACGAATGGAACACATCCCCGGTAAGGCATTCAGAATGCATTCTGACCAAAGGGGGGATCTGTTGTTTATCGGCATCACGGAAAATAAGCGCAACATGCTCTTTTCCTGAAGCTAGGCCATCAAAAGAGAGAATATCGGCAGGGATATGGCTTTTCGTACCGACTTTAAAGGGGACTCTGGCCCTTACATTTACCATCTTGTTTTATTACCTCTCATACAACCACAGTCTGACGACCATTGATTGCTATGTTATCTACCGGCACAGTTCATGAGACCGCTGACTTCAATGCGCTGTTGGTATGCATGTGGCGCTGATGATATCTAAAATTATGACACGAAAACAGTCATCACCATTGTCTTCTGTGCCAACATGACACCCACAAATTGTTATAACATAACAATCAAGGCCTAAGCAATGATGATAGCCGCTTTAGATACAGGGCTCTGTATGCCACAGAGCCCTGCGCGTTAACCCTGGAACTGATCCTGAATGTCCAGACTAAAACGTATGAGTGTATCGAGAATACGCTCGCCATCTGCACGCAGCCCGTTATGTTCGAATTCATTTGTCATCCAGGCTTTACTGTTCGGGATACCGGCCAGAGTGTCACGGCTGTAATCGAATTCTACGTACATATCTTCAACATAAACCGCAGCCGCCAGCGGAACCTTGTTCACGGCCAGCTGGCTGGCATCATATAACATCGGCCAGTCCGCTTTCTCGGCCAGAATAGCGGCTGCTTCACGCAATGGTTTCAGCGTGTCCAGTTGTTCAAACATCCACGGGTAAACCATCTCGCCGGTAAAACAAAAATCTTGTCCAGGCTGATAATGGCATTGAGGATATTCATCACGCACCCGATGTGCAGACCAGCCAGACGCCTGCTGCTGACAGTATATCGATTCATGTAAAATCGCATAAATCGGATTGGTCTGGTAAGACTGTTCCGCCAGCATGGCGTTCAGGAAACTATAGCTGAGTTCCGGTTGTCCGTTCACCTCGACAAATGCACTCTCCAGCTGATAATAGAGCGCCAGATCCCCGCCACTTCTGCCAAGATTGATCCCAATTAACTGAAACTGCTCAACGGTAAACCGCTGCCCGTTCGGCAGAAAAACATCATGGGTCAATAAATGATCCGCAATGCGATTACACAGTGCCTGAGCGGCAGGAAAACGTTTGAAGAATGCGGCATTCTTATCCAGCACCCGGCGATAAGTTGCCCGATACACCTCATCAGCATGGCCTGCGATGGGCGGAATACCACCTGTCACGAACGCGCTGGTCAGACTGTCCGGGTAAAAAGAAAGATAATGCAGCGCGCAAAATCCACCAAAGCTTTGCCCCAGGAGTGACCACTGTCTGAGACCTAACGCATCCCGAATCGCTTCCGCATCACGCACAATATTATCTGCCCGGAAATGGCACAGGTAATCGGCTTGTTGCTGCGCCGTTAAGCCAGCCAGAGTCTGCGCATGAACCGGTGTACTCTGCCCTGTGCCCCGCTGATCAAGCAGCAGAACTCGGTAATCTTTCAGCGCTCGCTTCAACCAGCCGCTTTCGGCCTCCGGCCTTGGTGACGGGAATCCCGGCCCGCCCTGCAAGTACACGAGCCAGGGTAATTCACTGTTTTCCTGGCCTCTTGCCACCACTTCACGGGCAAAAATTTGAATCCTTTTCCCTTCAGGATTCTGATAATCCAAAGGCAGTTGAAAAAAGTGTGGCTGACAAAACATGTCCCCAATATAAAAACCAGATTGCATTATTTTCTCCATGGGTCAGCGGCGCTTTCTCCGTCTTTACCTGATCTCTCATCACAATGGCCACTGTCATCGCCGGCGGCCATGATGCAGCCTTCACTGTTGCGATACGAAAGATCAGGTTATTGCCTGACCGTCGTTTTGGTGTTGAGCATATCGGCAAAGTATGCCAGAAATTCACGGCCGATTTCTTTGCCTTGCATATAATCGAGGTTCAAATCCTGCTGGCTGCTTAGCAGCGCCTTACTATGCAGGGCTTTTTGTGGTGCAATCTGAATCACTTTTAACGCTTCAGGAGGATGAATCAGAAAATCATTCACATCCTTATAAGTTTGATAATAACGATTGAGCATATCAAACACTTCGGAGCGTTTTCCGGTTAAGGACAGAAAACGCTCAACGTTCAGGCCACTGAGCCATTTCCGGTAGCCATTCACCGCTTTTTTCTCTTCTTCAAGAGCTTGATTCATTTCATCGGCTGCGATCATGCCCTGTGTTTCTTTATCCAGCCACAAACGTTTCCAATTCTCGAACCTATCGGTTAATTCATGACTCACTGCTTTCACTTTGTCGATCGATTCGTTCAGACTGAATCGCTCAATATATTCCGGCAGAGCAACTTCGATGCGCCCTCTCCAGTCGTCCAGTACACCGGGGGTTGGCTGCATCATCTGCAGAGGCTCAGTACGAACCACGATGACCAGCTCAGCTCCTCGTTTCCAGGCTTCTTTCACAGGCACAGCCGCACTCACGCCGCCATCAACCCACTCAAGTTCATTCAGGCTGACAGGTAAGTTATAGAGCAGTGGAATCGCACAGGACGCGCGCAAGACATCCCGCCAGTTCTCTTCGTACATCGGCAGATAGATATCCTGCAAGGTATCTTTGCGCGTGGCACAGGCAAATGCCTGGCGATAGGTCAGTACGCGGCGGGCTGTTGAAACATCTAAGGGCGTCTTGCCATCCAGTCCGATCTGATCAAACGCCCAGTCCAGATTCATCGGCTTTTGCTGACTCAGATAATGGTAGAGGTTAAAAAACTCTTGCTGGGTTGTCAGGTTGACGATGAAGTCATGGCCGAATTTGGGTTGGCGGCTGATGAAAGAAGAAAGATTCAGCGCCCCGGCAGATGTACCGATGTAGAGTTCAAACGGGTCAAACCCGGCTTCCAGAAAGGCATCAAAAACACCGGCTGTGAAAATACCACGCTGCCCGCCCCCCTGGACCACCAGTGCAATTTTTTGCTTTTTTGATTCCGACAATTTCGCAGAAAATGTGTCGACAAGGCTGTCATCAAGATCCCCGAGACTAAAAGGCAAGTGATTCATACACCTAACTCACTCTGTTAAAAAACAAAAAACCTTCCCCCACTTTTCATTGTAAAGCGAATGCTCAACAACAGGAGATAAATATTAACAGGGTGATATATAACGATTAATGCGTTATTGCCGTCAACCCAAATCCGAAAAGGACTATCATAATGATAAAGGCAATGGTTAACGCCATTTTCAATTCAGGGGTTAAATGATTCATATACGCTCCATATTTACTATCACTGTGTATGCCAGCAACCAGCACCATTCACTGCTATTAACATTAGCAGATTGTAAAGCTGAGCGTTGATCTTGACCACATAGATAGCATGGTTTTAGGGCGGCTATCACAATTATTCAATACTGGCGCAAGGAAGAAAAAATGGCTTTAAATAACAATTGTTTATTCATAGCATGCATTGCTTCAGCTCTGGCAATCACACCTGAAACGCAAGCAAGCTCACAAAAACCAATCTATGTGACGCCGTATTGGGGCTACGCCTTTCCTGACAGTATCGACTCTGAAGAAGGGATGACAATCTCCCCGGATAATGCGGGTCTTTTCGGTGTCACCATCGAAGGTAATTATGGAAAACAATCGTTATTCAACGGTCGGATTGGATTTACGGCGCAGCACATGAAAATGCAAACCAAAGGCTTTGATGACGACGGCAGCGCAACGTTTTTTCATTTTCAAAGCAGCAGCCATTATCGCGTCGCCCCGATGCTGACCAGTTTCATCGGCTTAAGTCTGGGTGGCACACTCATGGATGCCAGTTGGTCAAAACAGGATGTTCTGATTTCGGGCGGCGCATTTTTTGGTTCTGACTTCTTCATCAATAACAATGCCAGAATTCGGTTAGAAGCCAGATGGTTAGCCAGCCGTGTCGACGGCAGCACGACGGCTGACTGTCAGACATCAACCGGTACACAAGCATGTAACATCAATATTGATAGTGACTGGTTAAATGTTTATCAGACCAATCTGGGTGTCAGCTTTGTGTTCTGAAAGAAAATACTAAACTACCTAATGAGTACAATTAGTCTTCATCATGTTGCAAAAGTCTAATTTTTGACTATTTATTAGTCATCGGTACCAAAAAATTAAAATAAAACAATTCACTCAATAATCACTGCATCACGGTGTGATCATCTAAACATTCCATTAACAACTTGTTATTTTCACAGTACGGAGGGATAAGTCAATAGTAATACCTATATATAACCAATAGTCCAAAAGTTACTGTCTATTGCGCTGGTAAGTATCAGTGGTTAATCTCGTTTTAACTGCGTGGGGTTTCAAACCAAATTCCACGATACAGGAAGTAAATACTTAGAATAAAAAACTTAATAGATACTGTTTCATAGAGAAAAACAGTACACAAGGAGATACTTATGAAACGCGAACAATGGGGAACCCGTGCCGGATTTATCCTGGCTGCTGTGGGTTCTGCTATAGGTTTAGGGAATATCTGGCGTTTCCCCTATATGGCTTACGAAAACGGCGGCGGCGCATTTTTTATTCCATACCTTTTCGCCATGTTAACGGCCGGTATTCCATTTATGATTATGGAGTTCAGCCTGGGACACAAACTGCGGGGCGCGGCGCCAAGAGCCTTCTCCAAGCTGGGTGTACGACTAGAATGGCTGGGCTGGTTCCAGGTGTTTATTGCGTCTGTCATCGCGGTTTATTATGTTGCCGTGATTGGTTGGGCCATCTCTTATCTGGGCTTTGCATTCACACAAAGCTGGGGAAGTGATACCAATGCTTTCTTCTTTAGTGAATACCTGAAACTCGGTGATAACTCGCCTAGTAACCTGGGCGGGCTGCAACTGCACATCGCCATTCCTATGGTCATTGCCTGGGGTATCACATTCGCAGCTATTTTTACCGGCGTAAAAGGTGGTATTGAGCGTGCGAATAAAATCATGATGCCTTTGCTGTTCCTGATGGTACTGGCACTGATTGCCCGTGTTATTTTCCTGGATGGTGCACTGGACGGTCTGAACTATCTGTTCCAGCCTGATTTCAGTAAAATTCTGGACGCAAAAGTATGGTCTGCGGCCTATGGTCAGATCTTCTTCACCCTGAGTGTTGGTTTCGCCATCATGATCGCCTACTCAAGCTACCTGCCTGAGAAGTCGGATATTAATAACAATGCCTTTATGACGGTGTTGATTAACTGTGGCTTCTCTATGGTTGCAGGTATTCTGATTTTCTCTGTGCTTGGCTATATGGCTCAGGAACAGGCAAAACCACTTACTGAAGTCGTTTCAGCCGGTGTGGGCCTGGCGTTTGTTACTATTCCTGCGGCAATCAACCTGCTGCCGGCGCCGTATATTCTTGGTCCGGTGTTCTTCCTGGCGCTGGTCGTTGCTGGTTTGAGCTCACACATTTCTATTATTGAAGCCGTGACGTCTGCGATCATCGATAAACTGAAATGGTCGCGTAAAAAAGCAGCGTCTGTCGTTTGCGGTGTTGGTTTTGTCGTTTCAATGGCATTCGCAACCAATGGCGGCCTGCTGCTGCTGGATCTGGTTGACTACTTCATCAACAACGTTGCCCTGCTTGCAAGCTGCCTGATTGAATTGCTGGTTATTGGCTGGTTGCTGAAAGTCTCTGACATCCGCAGCTATGTGAACAGCATTTCTGAGTTCACTATCGGGAAATGGTTCGAGATTTGTATCCGCTTTGTCAGCCCAATCATGCTGGCAATCATCCTGGGTACCAACCTGACCAATACCTTTAATAACGGTTACGGTGGTTACGCAATGTCTGATTTGTTGATGCTGGGTTGGGGCCTGGTTGCAGCGATGTTTGTAATTGCAGTAATTATCAATGTTGCATCTAAACCACTGGATAAGAAAGAGGGATAAGTATGACTGCTGGAGCGATCATCATGATGCTATTCGGCCTGGGAATTACCTGGGGAGGCGCAGCGTACTGCATCTCTGTAGCGATGAAAAACAAGGGATAACCCCTTTCTCTCAGCAAGAGGCCTTCGGGCCTCTTGTTGTATCTTTCCCTGCTGCAGGGACCGAGCCACCGCCAAAAATGCGTCTTAATTCATAATCATCACACGATGTGAGCGAATGATACCAAGATCTCTTTCCTTTCAGGCGCTTCTACCGCTACAATTTGCAAAAATACTCCAGAAGCTTAAACATCATAATGACATGGCGTGAATTGCTTCTATCAAATCGTTCAAGGAAAGACCATGAAGTTTCCAGCTCTTGTTCTCTCGTTCGCCCTACTACCCACTGCTGCTTTCGCTTCCGAACAAACCTGTGAAAGCAATAAATATCATCAGTACATTGATGCCTCGCTTGAGTGGTACCAAAGCCTGGTCCAGTTGACGATTCAAAAAGATCCCGATTTGCAGGAAGTCGGCGACTGGTTCATGGAAGGAAGAACCCATCATTTTGAATTGAAACGTGAAGCCGTCGACTGGTACTTGGCAAACGACAAAAGCCATTTAGACCTGTCACAGTCTGTTGAATCCTGGCTTAAACTCACTCAGCAGGACATTAAAGCCCTGTCGGCCCAGCAAGGTAATCTTGGCGATTACGCCAAAAAAGTCTTTGAAGATCGTCAAAGCACGCCGCACCCCAAGAATTATGAGCTGCGTAGCGCCTTTGCTGACCTGTTAACACACCCGGATGAGATCGATCAGCCCCTCAAAGAATACAACCGACAAATGAGCGCTATTGCTGCAACTCAGTGCGAATAATGTCTAACCATCTGGCACCGGACGAAGCCCGTTCGGTGCCAGATGATAAATATTTCAAGACAATTATCCTCATTTCCAGTAAATTAGCCGGATTTGCCGACGTTAACTAAAAGTAACAACTCATTATGGCAGTGGAAAACAGACAAGCTGAAGCATCTCTTGATACCCTGCACCGTATCTTTACTGTGCCGGAAGCGCCCGACTCCACGCTTGGTCGGATCGAGAAAGAGATCTCCGAAAACCTCAACGCCTTTTTACAGACTCACATTGCCGCTCAGGAAAAGCCGCTCACTGAAATTGAAAAAGATTTCTCTTGTGCTTCTGTGCCTGAGCAGCCCAGTTTTGTCTCTGAACATACTCACTTTCTGCTGGAAAAATTGGTTGCTCAGTCTGTTCACACATCGGCACCCACATTTATTGGTCATATGACATCGGCGCTGCCCTACTTTTTGATGCCGCTGTCGAAGATCATGATTGGTTTGAACCAGAATCTGGTGAAAATTGAAACCTCAAAAGCCTTCACGCCACTGGAAAGACAGGTACTGGGGATTCTTCACAATCTGATCTACGGTGAAAGAGATGCGTTTTATCAGCGCTGGATGCACAGTGCTGAACATTCTTTAGGCGCATTTTGTTCCGGCGGGACAATCGCCAACATTACCGCGCTCTGGGTTGCCCGTAACAACCTGCTCAAACCTGACGGCGATTTTAAAGGGGTAGCGCAAGAAGGGCTGTTCCGGGCGATGAAACATTACGGCTACGATGATCTGGCTATCCTGGTGTCTGAACGCGGCCATTATTCTCTGAAAAAAGCCGCTGATGTGCTCGGTATTGGCAGAGACAGCCTGATTGCCATCAAAACCGATGCGAACAATAAGATCTGTACCCAGGATCTGCAGAACACCATCGAAAACCTCAAAGCCCGGAATATCAAGCCTTTCGCGATTGTGGGTGTGGCAGGAACAACAGAAACCGGTAATATCGATCCGCTGGATGAATTAGCCGATATCGCACTTGCACACAATTGCCATTTCCATGTTGATGCGGCCTGGGGCGGCGCGACCTTGATGTCGAACCAATATCGTCCGTTACTGAAAGGTATTGAACGGGCAGACTCAGTCACAATTGATGCCCATAAACAGCTCTATATCCCGATGGGGGCTGGCATGGTGATTTTTAAAAATCCCGCGTCTATGGCAGCGATTGAGCACCATGCTGAGTACATCCTCCGTAAAGGCTCCAAAGACCTAGGCAGTCACACGCTTGAAGGGTCCAGAAATGGTATGGCCATGCTGGTGTTTGCCAGCCTGAACATTATCAGCCGTCAGGGCTATGAGTTATTGATCAACAACAGCATCGAAAAAGCCAGATACTTTGCCGAGCTGATCAAATCCGACCCCGAGTTTGAGTTGATCTCAGCACCAGAACTTTGTCTGCTAACCTACAGATACGTGCCTGAAAAGACACAGAAAGCGCTGGCTATTGCGAATGATGAAGACAAGCAAGCGATTCACGAAGCCCTGAACGATTTGACTCAGTACATTCAGAAGCGCCAGCGTGAATCAGGGAAGTCCTTTGTCTCACGGACTCGTTTGATGCCCGAGCAATGGGATCGCCGGATCACTACAGTCTTTCGTGTGGTACTGGCCAATCCGCTGACCACACCAGAGATTCTGAGTGACGTGCTCAAAGAGCAGAAAGAACTGGCATTAACCAGCCAGCAAAGCTTACCTAAGATCAACGCGATCACAGCGCGTATTCTGTCTCAGGCCAATCCCAGCCATTAAATGGCCATCATAAAAAAACGGACAGTGTATTAACTGTCCGTTTTTTTGGGGGGGGGGATTGTGTCAGGCTGACTTCACATCTTTGCTCTTATCGATGCGTTTATGCCCTTCTGTCAGGTGAACAAAATCAACCAAATCATCGCCGGTCACTTGAAATGCCTGGCCGAAGCCTTTCACGAACAGGCCATGCGTCGGTTCAAGGCGGAATAATTTAAAGTCTTCCAGGCCACTCAGCCCGTCAACAATCTCACCAAAACGCGCTTTCAACGCTGCAACACCCAACTGCCAGCGCTCGGTGTCACGCTCAACCAGGACCACATTGGCTTCAAAGGTTAAACGGGTACGCGCATAAATGGTTTTAGACGTCGCTTCGTCTTCAATCATCATCAGCGATACCTGCGGGTTTTCCAGCAGATTTCGGGCATGGCGGGCAATTTTTGAAATGAGCACATAATAGCCGTCATCCAGCAAAGCAAATGGCGCATAGCTCACGTTCGGCTTTCCTTCTGAGTCTACGGTTGCCAGTTGCAGCGTCTGACAGGTATCTCTGAACGCCTGAATTTGCGGTTCCAGACGATTTTGCAGACGTTCTTGTTTCACTTCGCTCATAACACTTTTTCTCCAACAAAAGCCTGTTTCAACGCATTAAATTTTTCAACTTGTTCAGGGATCAGCTGTCGCTTTTCATCCCTGCCAAGGTAAATTTTGAAAATACATTCACCATTGTCCGCCAGAAAGCCAATGAAATAACTTGGGTTTCCTTGTACAGGTTTACTGACGAGCACCACATCCGACACGCGATCCAGTTTCAGGTGACCATGCATTTCACCCGCTTTCCCCATCAGATTGTAGTAGCCACGTGCTTCTTTGCCTTTCGGGAATGGCGCCTTGACTTCAAAGATTGATCCCATTGAGTGAACAATGGTTGTCATCATTCCCCACGCAGGCAACGCCTCTAAAATCGCTTGCGCATGCTCCCCCGCAATATGGGTCACAAGTTCTTCCGGCAGCGCCAGGATAATTTCACCCTCACTCACACCCAGCTTTTCAGCGATCAACACTGCATGCAAATTAGGGTTCTCTTCCAGCATCGTACTGACTTCTGCTTTCAGCGCTGCCAGACTGAATTTTTCAAACACTCACGCTCTCCTTCACCATGCTGCTTGCCATGAAGTCAGTCCGCAAGGCCTGCCTCATCGCTATGCGGAAGCACACAACACAAAACCTAATTGATAATTAATTGTATTTGAGAAAATGATAAGGTGCTCTATGACCTTTTGCAAATGATAATTGATATTGTTTATCATTCATGGATAATGATGCGACTAATAATAATTATCACTTGTGATAACGATATCATTTGCTACCGATGTAACGTCAGTGCTGAACTTCACTGTGCTTATTCTGCCAGACGCACATAACAGCATGATATTTATTGGTTGATTCAGGTCGTTTGTCATTACAATTTGAGGGGATTTTCATGAGACGCGCCGTACTGTCTGTTGCGCTTTTTTTTGCAGCTACATCTGCCTGGGCACACGAACGAATCATCAGTGCAGGTTCCGGCATTACCGAACTCATCTTTGCACTGGGTGCAGAGAACCAGCTTGTCGGCGTTGATATCACCAGCAAAGCCTACATCAGTCATGAGATTCCTACTCTGGGCTATCACAGACAGCTTTCTGCAGAAAACATCATTGCATTAACGCCAGACCGGATCGTTGGTTCAAAAGAGATGGGGCCGGAAACGACCCTTTCGCTGCTCCGCCAGGCGGGTATCGAGGTCAACATTCTCAATTCAGGTGAACAAATTGATGACCTGCTTCAACGTGTAGAACAAGTCGGTCAGCTCACAGGAAAATCGGAGGAAGCAGCCCAGTTAAACAGAAAAATTCAAAAACAGGTCAAGCATATAGAGTCACGACTTGCCGCTCAAAAAGCTCGCAAGCGCATCCTGTTTTTAGTGATCCACTCTGGTCGAGCCCCCATGGTCGGCGGAAGCCAGACCGCTGCTGATACCGTGATCAAACTGGCTGGCGGTGAGAACCCGGCCGCAGCAGTGGTTGAATCTTACAAACCACTGTCTATGGAAGCCATGGTAGAGATGCAGCCTGAGGTGATTCTGCTGAGTCAACACACCAGCGAATCGATTAGGGGGCTGGATGGCCTGCTGGAAAAATTACCTTTGCTGGCAGCCACCCCGGCCGGGCAGCACAAAGCACTCTATACCCTTGACGGTACAGCCCTGATTGGCGGGTTGAATCTCAAAAGTCTGGAAGAAGCCGAACGATTGAACAAGGTTCTGTATGACCAGTAAAACCCTGTCTGCCCCGACAATGCAACGCAGGCGCTTGTCGTCCTTACTGCGTTTTCCCTCATCAGTCATCATCCCGGCGACAGGTCTGTTGCTGTTTTTTGCGGCAACCGCTTCCATCATCGTTGGGCCAATGGCGATTTCTGTTGCTGACATCTGGCAGGTTTTTCTGCCGGGACAGCAAAGTGTAGCTCCTCATATTGAGCTCATAATTCAACAGGTTCGTTTACCCCGTACGCTGCTGTGTATTGCCATTGGGGGGGTGTTGGCACTCTGCGGCGCGGTAATGCAGGGTCTGTTCCGAAACCCATTAGCTGATCCGGGGATTATAGGCGTCTCAGGCGGCGCAAGTTTAGGCGCAGCATTCGCCATTGTGTTATTCGGCTCACTGGCAGCGTCATTCCCGCTGCTGTTGACACTGGGAACCGTACCGGTTTTTGCTTTTTTGGGCGGCGCCATCACCACCTGGATTGTGTATTTTCTCGGTACAGATAAATCCGGTACCTCGGTTACTGTCATGCTGCTTGCCGGTGTCGCGATTGGTGCTTTATCCGGCGCTGCGCTCGGGTTGCTAAATTTCTATGCCGATGATCAGGCACTGCGTGATCTCTCGCTATGGACAATGGGTTCTCTAGCGGGTGCAACCTGGCCGGGGATTGCCTTGGCTTTTGTTACCCTTGCTTTTCTGTTTTGCCTGTTCTCACGTCAGGCGAATGCGTTAAATGCCCTTTTGCTGGGTGAGTCTGAAGCCCAGCATTTAGGTGTGAATGTTCAGGCATTGAAGCGTTTACTGGTTTTATTGTGTGCCGCCGGGGTTGGTGTGGCCGTCTCGTTATCCGGTGTAATTGGATTTATTGGGCTGATCGTACCGCACCTTGGCCGTATGCTCAGTGGACCTAACCATAAAACACTGTTGCCCCTTTCCGCACTGCTAGGTGCGCTGATTCTGTTGATTGCCGACATGCTGGCCCGTGTTGTCGCCGCGCCCGCCGAACTGCCGGTGGGTATTATCACAGCTCTTCTGGGCGCACCCTTTTTTATCGTCCTGCTAACAAAACAGCGAGGTCGTTTGCAATGATTCATCACATCGTGCGTCAGCCCAAAAAACAAGCTGGCAGAAACCGGCCAGTAGCAATATCAGCAGAACAACTGTCGCTGACGCTGGGCGGTAAAGTGTTGCTCGATAACCTGAGCATCAGTTTTCGCAGCGGCGAGCTGACCGCTTTGCTCGGACCCAATGGCGCCGGTAAGAGTACTTTGCTCAAAGTGTTATCGGGGGAAATACATGCCAAAGGCAATATCTACATCTTTGGTGAACATCGTCAAAACTGGCATGCCAGTCGCCTGGCGCGTCATATGGGCGTCCTTCCCCAGCACATTACATTGTCTTTTGGCTTTACCGCTCAGGAAGTTGCAGAACTGGGCACAATGCCCTTAAAGCTCAGCATAAAAGACAGCCAACGAATCACAAGTCAGACAATGGCCAACGTGGGTATCAGCCATCTCAGTCAACGGCTTTATCCTTCGCTTTCCGGTGGGGAGAAACAACGCGTCCACTTTGCCAGAGTCCTGGCACAACTCAGCGCTGCCGGTGATCAATGTATATTAATGCTGGATGAACCCACCTCTGCTTTAGATCTTGCTCATCAGCAAACCTGTTTAACTCTGGCGAGGAAGATGGCAGACAAGGGCGCGGCAGTCATTCTTGTGATTCACGATCTGAATCTCGCTTCAGAGTATGCCGACCGTCTGATATTACTCAATCACGGGAAAATACAGGCAGACGGCGATGCCTGGCACACTTTAACGGCTGAGCATATTCAGTCTGTCTATGGTGCGCCTGTCATCATCGAATCTCACCCACGCGGCCATTTTCCAGTCGTGCTGTCAGCTTAAGATACATGAAGGCACAGATGCTGTGCCTTCTACGGCGTATCATCCCGCCGATTGCGTACAATTGTTGCATCCTATTATTGACCTCTA
Source organism: Photobacterium sp. TLY01 (assembly GCF_021432065.1). Classification (NCBI taxonomy): domain Bacteria; kingdom Pseudomonadati; phylum Pseudomonadota; class Gammaproteobacteria; order Vibrionales; family Vibrionaceae; genus Photobacterium; species Photobacterium sp. TLY01. Next base: position 1,452,739 of record NZ_CP090364.1, on the reverse strand, counting down.
TCAAGAATCATTCCACACACCAAGAGAAACGTTGCACTGCGCGTGAGTCTCAGTAAAATGTGATCGCAAGCGATTAACCGATGAAACGAAGCGTAAAAGTCAATCACACTTTTATCAGGTTTGCGCACCCTGGGGCAACAGCCTTTCGGGTTTCCATTGACAGTGCGCTGTGGGTATTTTTCTGGACATGCTCAGAACACACAGCAACGACAGAACATGATTAACGACCGGGCCTGAGTCACTCATTTCCTGCCACTTTTTTATGTAAAAGTGGCTTTTTAGCGTCTGGCCAACATTAAGACTCGAAGAGGCCCACAGGGCCTGATGACTAGAAGAACAATTATGGCAACCATTAAAGATGTTGCACGTATGGCTGGTGTCTCGACCACCACAGTGTCACACGTGATCAACAAGACCCGCTTTGTAGCGGAAGCGACACAGAAAAAAGTCCTGACTGCAGTTGAAGAGCTCAATTATGCACCCAGTGCTGTCGCACGCAGCCTGAAGTGCAACACAACCAGCACAATCGGCATGCTGGTCACAAAATCGACGAATCCCTTCTTTGCAGAACTGGTGCATGGTGTTGAGGAATACTGTTATAAAGCAGGATACACGCTGATCCTTTGTAACACTGAAGGTAATCTCGACAAGCAAAAAGATTATCTGCGCATGCTGTCTGAAAAACGTGTCGATGGCTTACTGGTCATGTGTTCTGATCTGGATGATCAGTTGCTGGAGCAATTGGAGCGTCAGCCTGATCTGCCTATGGTGATCATGGACTGGGGTCCGGCACGCCCTAAAACCGACAATATACAGGATAACGCTGAGCTGGGCGGTTACCTGGCAACCCGTCATTTTATTGACAATGGACACACAAAAATTGGCTGCTTGTCTGGTCAAAAAGATAAATCCACCTGCCGTGAAAGATTGAAAGGTTTTCATAAAGCGATGCGCGAAGCCGGTCTGACTGTGAATGAAGACTGGATTTTGGAAGGTGATTTCGAATGTGAGTCTGCGGTTGCGGCTGCCAAAACCTTTATTGCGATGGAAGAGCGGCCAACGGCCATTTTTTGTTTCAATGACATCATGGCCATGGCATTAATCAGCACATTTGAACAGGCCGGTGTGAGCGTGCCTGAAGATGTGTCAATTATCGGTTATGACAATATCGATCTGGCACCTTACTTTTCCCCGCCTTTGACGACTATCCACCAGCCGAAGCGGCGTCTGGGCAAAACGGCGGTCGGTATCCTGATGGAAAGAGTGAAAAGCAAAAGCCATGATTTCCAGACATTTGAAATCAATCCGGAGCTGATTGTTCGCCATTCCGTCAAACGCATTAAGTAAAAAATAAACGATTATCCTCCATAAAATGCGATATGTAGCCGATATAAATTTGAGTATCGGCTATTTGCATATGGAATATTACTACGCTATGGGGGAATTAATGAGACAAACCAACACATTCTGTAAAATTTATACGATTTTTATTGCGTTTTACCTCACAAATTTTTTATGCGATCCATATCAAATTAGTCTTATTGATATATGATTAAACAGTCACGAACAAGGCAAACCATTTGAAAGAATGAGACGCAAAGCTTCCGGCCTAAAAGTAATTACTAAATAAGTTTTTACTCATGGTAGCGGGGTTGCCGATGGATGAAGTAAAAGATTATAGGCTGTTTTTGTCATAATTATGACAAAGCATTCATATTCTTATGCATAATTGAATCCTCGCTCCTTTGTTAAGTGACTTCTTTTGTTGAAAATAATTGCCGAGAAAAGAAGCATGGACAAACCATTACTGAAAGATTCAATTCGTTTATTTGAGAAATTTGGTCAAATAAAATCTCGCTCTATGTTTGGCGGGTTTGGTATTTTCGCAGGTGAAACGATGTTCGCCCTTGTTGTTAACAACAAGCTGCATCTACGCGCTAATGCGAGAAATGAAGAAGCCTTCAAACAAGCAGACCTCAAACCGTACGTTTATCAGAAACGCGGTTTTCCTGTCGTTACAAAGCACTATGCCATCCCGGATAACTGGTGGGAAACCCCTGATGTGATCCTGGAACATGCCGAACGTTCTCTCAATGCTGCTCAGGCAGATAAAGAGAAAAAACAGCAGGCTAGCCCGAATCGTATTAAAGATCTGCCCAACCTTCGCCTGGCCAATGAGCGCATGCTCAAAAAAGCCGGCATCAGTTCTGTTGATCAGCTCTTCGAAGTCGGTGCGATTGGTGCTTTCCAAGCGTTACAGGAATCTCATCACGAGTCATTGAGTCTGGATCTGCTCTGGGCGTTGGAAGGTGCAGTCAGTGGTAAACACTGGTCTGTCATTACGCCACAACGCCGAAATGAGCTGCTGTCAAAGCTTGAAACATCGGCTTTAACTGCCCATCACTAAGGTTTGCTCTGTCAGTGTTTCATTCGTTGTAATGAGTCCTGACTGTGTAAAACCTGCTTTCCAGCCCTGACGCTCCGTCAGGGCTGTGTAAAATGAAGACACAACTCACAAACGCAAGTTACAAGATTATCAGTTAACTTCCTTTCAGCGCCGTCAGCTTTAGAATGTATGTTTTGCCACCACCTCATGGAGGTTTCATGCGTTCGTCATCGCCGTTTCCGGGTCAGAATGACAAGATTTTCAGAGATAAATTCTGCAAATGGCCAAAGCTGATGCGTTACCTGGTCTTCATCAGCTTGTTACCGCCAGCCTTTCTCGTCACACTTTTGCATGCTGACGCAGTGAGCTTTGATGAGATACTGATCCCCGGCATGATGGCTTCTGCGCTCAATATTTTGCTTTTTTTCTGGGGCATCATCTTGAAAGTCAAAGCGCGTAAACACTGGTACCGGAATTACCATATCGGCAAAACCATGTTCATTGCACTTTTACCTGTGATCGCAAGCAGTTATATGTTTCTGGAACAGCACGAACCGAACACAGCCGCAAACCACCTTGCCCCTCGCAGTGTTCAACTTTCAGTCAACTAACAGCAAGAACACACACATTTCACGGTTTTCTGAAATTTGTCCGGGTATCTGCGGTCGGTATTTTAAATCGCTTTATCCGGAGACTTTCAGGTGCGCATCACCCCAAAACAGCAATATTCGATCTGGATCCGTCCACTCCTCTGGCTTCAGAGAAAGAACTTTGGCCAACCCCTGAACCCGGCTTTGCTCTGGGGTCGCCGCCCCGTCCTCTTCTATCTGGTTGCGAGTTTTTTTGGCTATCTCGACAGAAAACGTTCCCCTATTTCTGATGTGGTGCGTTCTTTGATTTGCGTCCGTGTTTCGCAACTCAATGATTGTGCATTTTGCATTGATGCCAACGGTATGCGACTGGCACAGCGGTGCCAGTCTGTCGAAAAAATACAATCTCTGTCTGACTGGCAGCAAAGCCCGCTGTTCGACGCACAAGAAAAAGCCGTTCTTGCCTATACAGAAGCCATGACAGTGACCGGCATGAAAGTCACACAGCAAATGCTGGATGATCTGAAACAGTGGTACGACGACGATGCCCTGGTTGAATTAACCGCATTGGTCAGCTTTCAAAACCTTTCTGCAAAATTTAATACTGCGTTAGATGTCCCTTCTCAGGCGTTTTGCACTATTCCTTTAACAAAGGATCACAAACACACTGAGCAAAAAGACCAGCCGTCGCATAGCAATGCAAGCCAACAACAACGCAGATAATCAATGATGAACAATATGAAAAAAACCTTACTGCTGGCATTTATCCTTACCGCCATCGCTGCCTGGTTCGCTTTTGATCTCGGCGATTATTTCACCCTGGAACAGGCGAAGGCCTACCAGTACTCGTTACAGGCAACCATTGCCGCAAATCCTCTGCTCTCCAGCGGACTCTTTTTCCTCATTTATGTTGTTATGACGGCTTTGTCCTTCCCGGGGGCAGCCATCATGACGCTGCTTGGCGCTGCCCTGTTCGGTTTCTGGTGGAGCCTGCTGATCGTCTCATTTGCCAGTTCCATCGGTGCAACACTGGCTTTTCTGACCAGCCGATTCATCTTGCAGGACTGGGTGCAGCGCAAATTTGGCCTGCGTTTGACTGCAATTAACCGGGGGATAGAAAAAGACGGGGCCTTTTACCTCTTTACGCTGCGTCTGATTCCCGTGGTTCCCTTTTTTCTGGTCAACCTGCTGATGGGACTGACCCCGATGCGACCGCGAACATTTTACTGGGTCAGCCAGTTGGGTATGCTGCCGGGAACTGCTGTGTACCTGAATGCAGGCACACAGCTGGGGGAGATTCAGTCGCTGTCCGGACTGATTGCTTTTCCTGTACTGGTGTCTCTGGTTTTGCTGGGACTTTTTCCCTTTCTTGCTAAAGCCGTCATGGCCTTTATTCAACAACGGCGCGTCTATCAAGGCTGGCAGAAGCCTGAGCATTTTGATCAGAACATGGTGGTCATCGGCGCCGGTGCCGGCGGACTGGTCAGCGCCTATATTGCTGCAGCCGTAAAAGCCAAAGTCACGCTGATTGAAAAACACCAGATGGGCGGTGACTGCCTGAATACCGGCTGTGTGCCCTCTAAGGCGCTCATTCGGGCCGCGCATACGCTGCATACCGTGACCCGGGCACCGGAGTTCGGCATTCACAGCCAGCCAGCTCAGGTTGATTTTCCCGCTGTCATGCAACGTATTCACCGCGTGATCAAAGCGATCGAACCGCACGATTCCGTCGAACGCTACACTGAGCTTGGCGTGAACTGCATTCAGGGCGAAGCGCGTATCCTTTCCCCCTGGGAAGTAGAGGTGAACGGCGAGCGCATCACCACACGCAACATCGTGATCGCAACCGGCGCCCGCCCCATGGTTCCGGCGATTGATGGCCTTGAAAAAGTGCGCTATCTGACCTCGGACACCTTGTGGTCCATCACGGAGCAACCCAAAAAGCTGCTTGTGCTGGGTGGCGGTCCGATTGGCTGTGAGCTGGCACAGAGCTTTCAGCGCCTGGGCAGCCAGGTCACTCAGGTGGAAATGACCGATCAACTCTTAGTCCGGGAAGATACAGATGTAGCCAAGCGGGTTCAGGACAGCCTGACCAAAGACGGCGTAGAGATAAAGCTGCAACACAAAGCCGTCAAGTTTAACAGTTCGACGTTAAATTCCGGCGAAACCCTTCAGTATGTCATTCTGGAGGACAACCACGGGCAGCAGCATCAGATTGAATTTGATGCGGTTATCCTGGCATTAGGCCGTGCCGCCAATGTCACAGGTTTTGGTCTGGAAGAGCTGGGCATCACACTGAACGAGCGCAGAACTCTGGACGTGAACGACTACCTGCAAACCCGCTATCCCAATATCTTCGCCGTCGGCGATGTTGCCGGTCCGTTCCAATTGACGCATGCCGCCGCGCACCAGGCTTGGTATGCGGCTGTAAACGGTCTTTTCGGGCAATTGAAGAAATTCAAAGCAGATTACCGTGTCCTGCCCGCAGTCACTTACACCGCACCCGAAGTCGCCCGTGTGGGCATCAATGAGAAAGAAGCACGGGCTCAGGGTATAGATGCAGAAGTCACTTTGTATCAATTGAACGATTTAGATCGCGCAATTGCCGACGGTGAAGACTATGGTTTGATTAAGGTGTTGACGCCAAAAGGGAAAGATACCATCCTCGGTGCCACCATTGTGGGCCATCAGGCTGGTGAACTGCTCGCGGAGTTTACCTTGGCGATGAAACACGGGCTTGGCTTGAATAAAATTCTGGGTACGGTTCACCCTTATCCCACCATGAGTGAAGCCAATAAATACACCGCAGGCGTTTGGAAAAATGCCCATAAACCGGAACGGGTTCTGGCATGGCTGGAGAAATTTCATCGCTGGCGACGGGGTGGCGACAACGGCCAGCAACAAAAATCACAGCGCGAGCATCTGAAGACGCATCTGCAGGAAAGTAAGGATCAGCAATGAAAATGACATGGATAGCACTTGGACTGGCAATCGCAGCAGCGATGCCAGCCCTGGCCAGTGAAGCACAGACGGACACCCCACCCATCACGGAGATGAGCTGGCAAGCGATTGAAGAGCAGGCTCGCGGGCAAACGGTTTTCTTGAATGCCTGGGGCGGCAGCCAGCCCATCAACAGCTATTTACGATGGGTTGCCCGCGAAGTAAAGAGCCGCTATGACATTACGCTCAACCATGTCAAAGTGGCCGACATTGCTGAAACCACGCAACGACTGTTGGCAGAGAAAGCGGCCGGCAAGCAAACCGGCGGCAGTGTCGATATGGTTTGGATCAATGGCGAAAACTTCCGCACCATGAAAACCAATCACTTGCTGGATGGCCCGTTTGTCGCCCAACTACCCAACTGGGAACTGGTCGATAAGCAACTGCCGGTTTATGAGGATTTTACTGAAAGCACAGAAGGCCTCGAAGCCCCCTGGGGAGTCGGACAACTGGTCTTCATTCATGACAGCCAGACCTTAAGCAACCCACCCAATAGTTTTGCAGAACTGTTAAGTCTGGCCGTTGCCTTTCCGGGTAAAGTGACCTATCCGCAGCCGCCTGCATTTCATGGCACCAGTTTTCTGAAAGCCGCACTGATTGAACTGACCAACGCAGCGCCAGCCCTCTATGAACCCATTGATCTGACAACGGAAGAAAAGAAATTCGCCAGCATCACAGCACCACTCTGGAAATATCTGGATCAGCTCCATGCCGTTGCCTGGCAACAGGGAAAACGCTTTCCGGCCAGCTCAACGGAAATGATGCAACTTTTAGACGACAGGCAGCTTCTGGTCGCCATTACGTTTAATCCGAATGAAGCCAAAGCCGCAATCGAGCGCGGCGATCTGCCTGAATCAGCCAAGGCGTTTGCCTTTGAGCAAGGTGCCCTCTCCAACATTCATTTTCTGGCCATTCCCTGGAATGCCAGCGCGAAAGCAGGCGCACGGGTCGTGATTAACTTTCTCATGAGCCCTGAAGCGCAACGCCGGAAAGCAAATATCCAGATCTGGGGTGATCCTGCTGTGCTGACACCTGAAGCGATGGGTGCCGACGAAACGCAAGGTTTTGAGCTGTACCGTGCCATCCCTGAGCCGCATCCGAGCTGGCAAACGGCACTGGAGGCTGCCTGGCAGCAAAGATATGGACACTGAGCGTTTCCTGACTCCCTGTAAACTTATTCCAGACATCTGCTAGGCGAACGTTGCAATATGTTGTATCTGATGTTTCTTGCCACGCTGTTGATCTGCTGTTTGCCGTTGTTACCGGGCCTGTTAGGCATTTTGCTGCCTGCCTTGTCCTGGTTGCCCTTTGCCGGCCTGACGCATCCCGGGCCGCAGGCTTTCTATCAGGCACTCGCCTGGCCCGGTTTGTCTGCATCTGTCCTGCTGACGCTTTCCACAGGCGTCGTCAGTACTGTATTGGCATTAGCATTTACCTTTTTGATCCTGCAGAGGTACTGGGGTTCACACCGCTGGCAGCAGATAGAATCCTGGCTCTCTCCGATGCTGGCGATTCCGCATGTGGCCTTCGCCATTGGCTTTGCTTTCACCTTTTCATCCACAGGGATCATCGCCCGTTTGATCGCAACATTCGGCGGCGACCCCGGTCAGCTCTCTCTGCTGCAAGACCCTTATGGCATAGGGCTCACCCTGGCCCTGGCGATCAAAGAAACCCCGTTTCTGCTCCTCATGAGTATCTCTGTTCTGCAGCAACTGAATGTCGGCCGCTTGCTGGCTGCCGGCAATGGGCTGGGCTACAACCGGGCATCGACATGGCTCAACGTCATACTGCCGCAGTGGCTCCCCAGGATGCGACTGCCCATCTACGCCGTGCTGGCTTATGGCATTTCCGTGGTCGACATGGCCATGATTCTTGGCCCGACCCGCCCGCCAACTTTCGCGGTACTGGTCTGGCAGTGGTTCAATGAACCGGATGTTGCTTTGCTGCCCAGAGCCGCCGTCGGCGCATTCATGCTGCTGATGCTGGGCCTTTGCCTGCTTGCTGTATTTCGCGCACTGGAATGGTTGATTCTGCGAGGCTTTCAGGGCTGGCAATATGCCGGACATCGCAAACAGCGATTGCCCGGACGTTACTTTCACTGGCCGTTAATCGCAGTGCCGCTGCTGGTCATTCCGGTCCTCATGCTCTGGTCCGTGGCACTACGCTGGCGGTTTCCCGATCTGTTACCCAGCCGGTTTAGTGTGCAATTCTGGCAACAGGAAACTGCCGTGTTTACCGAGCTGGCTTCCACCAGCCTGATGCTGGCCGGTATCAGTACCGCAATTGCCCTTTGTCTGGCCATTGGCTGCCTGGAATACCGCGACAAAACCGGAACCGGTATTCCAGGCTGGCTGCTCGCCATGCCCATGGTGCTGCCGCAGGTTTCTTTGCTGTTCGGGATTCAGATCACCACTTACATGATCCCCGGTCAGCACCACCTGCTCTGGGTGATATGGAGCCATGTACTGTTTGTGTTTCCCTACCTGTACCTTGCACTGGATGGCCCGTGGCGCAGCTTTGACCGCCGCTATACCCAAACGGCCAGCAGTCTTGGATTATCTGAGTTACAGGCCTGGTGGCGGGTCAAACGCCCTATGCTGATGCCGGCCATTTGTCTGGCACTGGCCGTAGGCGCCAGTGTCAGTCTGGCTCAGTACCTACCAACCCTCAGTCTGGGAGCCGGCCGGGTCAGCACCCTGACCACGGAAGCCGTTGCGCTCGCCAGCGGGCAGGACAGAAGAGTCAGCGCAATTTACGGACTGCTGCAAGGGCTGGTGCCCTTCATCCTCTTTGCGCTAGCAACCTTCGCCAGCCGTTACTATCAATCAAGAATGACATCCGGAAACTACACAAGGAATGCAAAAGCCAATGTGCTTGTCAGTCAAAAACCTCACTATAAATAATGGACATCAGCGATTGCTCAGTTCACTGACGCTGACGGTTGAGCAGGGACAAGTACTGACGATTATGGGCCCCAGCGGTTGCGGGAAGTCGACGCTGCTGGGTGTGATTGCCGGCCATATTCCGCCCGACTGTCATTATCAGGGTGAAATCAGTCTCAATAACCGATTGCTCAACGCGTCAGCGCCCGATAAACGCCGCATTGGCCTGCTGTTTCAGGATGATCTGCTATTCCCGCACCTGAATGTGTGGCAGAACCTGGCCTTTGGTTTACCGTCCAGTGTGAAAAAACCAGAACGAAAAACCCGTGCCTATGACACCTTAGCGGCGTTAGGCCTGACAGCGCTGGCCTGTCAGTGTCCGAGCCAGATTTCTGGCGGACAACGGGCCAGGATCAGTCTGATGCGCTGCCTGCTGGCAGAGCCGGACGCCATACTGCTGGATGAGCCGTTCAGTAAGCTGGATAAAGATTTACGCAGCCAGTTCCGCGACCTGGTGTTTCAGGAAATCCGGCAACTGAATATCCCAGCGTTAATGGTCACCCATGATCAAGATGATGTGCCACCCGATGGTCAGGTACTGCACTGGCCCGCCCCGCTGGAGGAGGAACCGTCCTATGCTTGATCGCTACGCCATCAAACTCATCAAAGCGCCAGTGGACGGTCTCGGCGTACTGCTGGATAAAACGCCTTTCACCGCCAATCAAATTACGGTGGTCGGATTTGCTATCGGTGTGCTGGCATTGCCTGCGCTCATCTACCAGCAATATTGGCTGGCACTGTGTTTGATCATCCTCAACCGCATTTTTGATGGTTTGGATGGCGCACTGGCCCGACGCAGAGGCATCACAGACTGTGGCGGTTTTCTGGATATCACGCTGGATTTTCTGTTTTATTCCCTGGTGCCCTTTGGTTTCATTCTGGCAGATCCGGTGCAGAATGCAGTTGCCGGTGCATTTTTGATCTTCGCCTTTGTCGGCACTGGTTCAAGCTTTCTGGCTTTTGCCATCATGGCAGGCAAACGCAATATTGATAACCCGGTTTATCAACATAAATCTTTATTTTACTTAGGGGGTTTGACGGAGGGAACAGAAACGATCGCGTGTTTTGTGCTCTTTTGCCTGTTACCGGCACACTTTGCGATCATCGCATGGATTTTCGGATCACTGTGCTGGGTGACCACTGCAACCCGGATCTGGGCTGGCTATCAAACCCTGAAAACACCGGCCGGATAGCACTGGCAGAGAAACATATCAGCAGCAAAAAACGGCAACGCTGATCTCCGCAACTGCCGTTTTTTCACCACTCTTCTAGCTAAAGTTCGGAATTCTCTGATTATGCTTTTCCTGCCGGCTGTGAAATTTATTGATTTCAATATCGATAGCGTCATAGCTGCTGTTCATCAACTCGCCCAGACAGGCCGGTGAATCAGGATTCTGGCTTTGCAGAAAGGCCGCCAGCAGCTTAACGTCATCCGGTCTGGGCCGGTAGCTCAGGTTTGGAAAGGCCTGATAGATGTAATCAATCGCGATTGCCAGCATACCTTCATTCTTTTCTGTCGTTCTCTTCATCATCAACACAGTGTTTTTATTCATATTTCTATGACGTAATGGATTTGACGAAGGGCATCCTAAGCGGTCTGAATGAAAGAATTATGACTCAGCGCAGTCTATAAGAAGATTTTTATCCTTTTGCAGTTTTTTTATACAAACCCCGAGAAGTTCGCTCACCTATAACCCACCACGAGCCTGACTATTTATCTGCGCTATCGCATCCACTCACGATGCAGTTGTTCGCTGTCACCCAGGTACTCGAGCAGCCAGGTCAGTGCCGGGTTAAGACTGGCTTTGTTCCATGCCAGGCAACAGGGGCTGACCGGCGGTGCATGCGGCAGCGTGCGGGTCACCAGTTTGCCTCGTTTCAGCCTGGGTGCAGCCATATGTTCAGGCACGACGCCTATCCCCAGCCCGGCTTCAAGACACTGAAACGCGCTGGACCAGTCCGGCACCATGATGCGGCGCTGATTGTTCATTAACCAGGTTGTGCGCTTGGGCAGTGTCCGTGAAGTGTCTTCCAGGCAGATCGCCGGGTACTTTGCCAATTCTGACTCCTGCAAAGGCAACGGTCTTTCCGTAAGCGGGTGATCCGGCGCCATCACAAACACCCAGTGCAGGTTGCCCATATCGGTGTAATCAAAATCCCCGCTGACCGGAATGGCCGCCGTCGCACCTATCACCAGATCTGCCCGGCCGTCTGCCAGGGCGTCCCACACCCCGTTATACACTTCCATCGTCAAATGCAGCTCAACATCCGGGAACGCCTGATAAAAATCCCGCACCATGGTGCTGACACGGCTTTGTCTGACAACCGTATCCAGTGCCACCGAGACATTTTCAGCCCAGCCATTGGCAACACGCTGCGTCTGCAGCTGAATATGCTCCATTTGCTTGAGCAACTGTCTGGCCTCTTCCACAAAATACTGCCCTGCCGGTGTCAGACTGACCTGCCGATGGTGGCGCTCAAATAAAGTCACAGACAATTTCTCTTCGATTATCCTGACTGTGTAGCTGATTGCGCTGGGTACTTTGTGCAACTCTTCTGCAGCTGCAGAAAAGCTGCCGCGCCTCGCAACCACATCAATTACCTGCAAATCATTGAAAGAAAACATATATCCTGCTATTTCATTTCGCGAGATGTTGAATCAAATTTTTTGAAAGCAATGTTGAAATTTTAGCGTTTCACAGCACAAATCACCACGACTACAATCTGATGACTAAAAAAATTTCTGGTTACAATCAAATGACGACAAAACCGACTTCCGTGACGCTTGCCTGGTTTGCCTTACTGAGCATGCTCGGCTTTCTGGCCACCGACATGTATCTGCCTGCTTTTACCGCGATGCAGGCCGATCTGAATACCTCATCCAGCCTGATCGGCATGACGCTCGGCATTTTCCTGTTAGGCATGGCCATTGGCCAGTTGATCTATGGCCCTCTTTCTGATCGCTTAGGCCGAAAGAAAGTCTTGCTGGGTGCCATGTTGTTGTTCAGTCTTGCCACTCTGGGCTGTGCAATGGCGCCGAATGTGGAAACCCTGCTGGCGTTCCGTTTTCTTCAGGCTCTTGGCGCCTGTAGTGCCACTGTGCTCTGGCAGGCCATCGTCGTTGACCGCTATGAAGGAAAACTTGCCGAGAAAGTGTTCGCAACCATCATGCCTCTGGTGGCCCTTTCACCGGCCCTTGCGCCTTTAGTGGGCGCAGCAATTCAGTCGCATTTTGGCTGGCGTGCCATTTTCCTGAGTCTGATTGCCTTGGGCGCGATTTTAGCCCTGATGACGACCCTGCAGCCTGAAAGTGCCAAAGGTGATAAAAAGCAGGGCAACGTCCTGTCAGAACTGGCAATTAACTATACAAGCCTGCTCAAGTCAAAAAAATTCATGGGTAACATGCTCATTTTTGCGGCCTGTTCTGCGGCATTTTTCGCCTACCTGACCGGTTCACCCTTCATCATGTCTGCGATGGGCTACTCAAGCGAAGATATCGGCCTGAGTTATGTCCCGCAGACGATTGCCTTTTTGGTGGGTGGCTACGGTTGCCGGGCTTTGTTAAGCCGTATGGAAGGTAAAAAACTGTTGCCCTGGCTGCTGAAATTGTTCATCGGCAGTGCGCTGGTCATCCTGCTGGTTACGGTTCAGCATCAACCAGACTCCATCTGGCCTATCTTGGTGCCTTTCTGTTTCATTGCCGTGGCGAACGGTGCGATTTACCCCATTGTGATCAGTAAAGCCCTGGAAGATTTCAAGCACTGCAGCGCTACCGCGGCCGGACTGATGAATTTTCTGCAAACCTTAGGGTGTTTTGCTGCCAGCTCCGTGGTGGCGGCATTTGCTGATCAAGGCCTCAGCATTGTTGCTTTCAGCATTGCCGGAACCTGTGTCTTTGTTTTGATCGGCTTCTCTTTCGTTGTCAGCAGTCAGCGCCAGCAACTGGTTGAAGCACAATCCACGTCAAACTGACCGACGCCATTCCGAGTCAGCTCTTCTATTACAGGCAGCCCTCACGCTGCCTGTATTTTTCATATTGAAAAATATTGTCTATTGTTCAGCGATAAACCAAGAAATTCCTAATACGCATGAATAGCGTGTTATGCATGCCCAGAAAACCGTCACTATACTGTTTTTTAGAGGCTCGGCTCTGTCATGGATGATATATGAAGAGATATGTGATTCGGTTAAAAACGCTGCTGTTGATTCCGCTGCTCTTTATTTTTTTGCTGTGTCTTTTTTTTCTCAACGCCAGTCCGCTGTCCAGCCAGGAACAACGAGAGCCTCCGGTTTCTCAGGCTTCATCACCATTTGATCATCTCACTTTTCTGTCTGACGGATTGCAGTCTCTGGCAGAGCAATGGGAAAGCTTCGACATTTTACACTCAGCCCTGAACTACTTCAGTGTGAATCAGTTCATTTTCAATAACTTACACTCTCAGGAGAAACTTGAAAAGTTCACACTGTTTTCATTGATCTCTTTTGGCTTTCTTCTCGGCTGTCTGGTATTGGCCTGGCATCTGCACAAAATGCTTCGTCATGAAAAGCATCTGAAATCCGAATTGCACGACATGGTCAAAAAATTCAGCCATGTTCTCAAATATGCGCCGGACGGCATGATTTTGCTGAAACGGGACAACACTGTACTCAATATCAATCAGTCCGCTTGCCAGATTTTGAATCTCACTGAAAAGCACGCCGTGCACCAGGACATTACTGCACTGGTGTGTGACCCGGAAGCGAGCAGCAAACTGGCCGAATTGCTCAACCAGGTCCACAGTCATATGGATCAGGGTGATAACCTGCCCGTGAGCCAGCAAATCACGATGAATACGACGCCGGTTCAGCACCTTGAAATCATTGCGAGCGAAACCGCCTACCATGACGGGAATGAGATTTTACTGAATATCAGGGATGTCACTGTCTGGGTGGACCGGGAAGAAAAACTGAAAAGCCTGTCCCGCGCGCTGGAACAAAGTGACGACTCGATTATCATCACCAACGAGAAAGGGATCATCGAGTATGTTAACCACAGCTTTGAAAAGTACAACGAACTCAATGCCAACGAGCTGATCGGCAGTGATGCCGCGCACCTGATTCTGACTGCCCTGCAAAATCCTGCAGAGCTGGCAAAATTGCAGCAGCAACTGGTCAAAGGCCAGACGGTCAACCGTATCATCTCACACCGAAAAAAAGACAACAGCCTGGTGTATATGGAGAAGCGTATTTCCCCTATCCGCAATAACCTGGGAAAAATCAGCCATTACATCACGACAGGCAAAGATATTACCGACAGAGTGTTATTTGAAAGCAAACTCAAACAGCTGGCGCATTTTGACATACTCACCCAGTTGCCAAACCGGCTGATGCTTCAACAGCAGATCGATCACCTGCTGCAGCAATCGCCCTGTCCGGTCATGGGTCTGCTGACCCTGAATCTGGACCGCTTCAAGCAAATCAACGATTCTCTGGGTCACGACACAGGCGATCAGGTGCTGTTAGGAGTCAGTGAACGGCTGCAGGCGATTCTGCGTGAAAATGATATGCTGGCAAGATTAGGCAGTGATGAATTTGCCATTCTGGTGGTCTCTGATAACCGGCTACCGGCTTTGGAACAATTAGCCGAGCGTATCCTTCGTCATCTCAGCGAACCCATGACACTGGGCAGCAAAGAAGTCGTGGTCGGTGCAAGTATTGGTATCACATACAGCGACAGCAGCCACTCGACCAGCGAAACCCTGCTCAGACAAGCAGACATTGCACTCTACAAAGCGAAAGACAACAGACAGCAACAGCAATACCGGGTGTATAACAGACGAATGGGGGCCAACAGTGTCAAGCGCCTGGAGATGGAAGCTCAGCTCAGGCAAAGCTGCGGCACAGAACGTTATCAGTATTACTACCAGGGCAGGTTTGACTCACAAACCCGTGAGCTCAGCGGTGTGGAAGCGCTGCTGCGCTGGGTTGATGATGAAAACCGCATTCAGTCACCAACTGAATTCATCCCGATTCTGGAAACCACAGGCCTGATTATTGAGGTCGGTGAACATCTGATTCAACAGGCTTGCAAACAATTACGCCAATGGCAGCTGCAAGGCCACTGGCTGCATTTTGCCCTGAATATCTCAGCCCGGCAGTTACTTAATTCCGATATTGTCAGTACTGTCAGCAAAGCCATACAGAGCAGCCAGTGTGATCCCAGTTTTTTAGAGCTGGAAATCACAGAGAGTGTCGTGATGTCAGACGTAAAACTGGCACTCAGTAAATTGCGCCAGCTCAATGCGCTGGGGGTCAGAATAGCCATTGATGATTTCGGTACTGGCTATTCCTCTCTGGCCTACCTCAGCCGATTTCCGATTCAGATACTCAAAGTTGATCGCGAGTTTGTCCGTGATTTACCCCTCAATAAAGAATCTGTCACCATCACGAACGCGATTGTTGAACTGGCCCATAATCTTAATATTGATGTGGTGGCAGAAGGTGTGGAAACCAAAGGACAGGCAGATTTTCTGGCGAGCATCGGTGTAGAAGAATTTCAGGGATTTCTGTACTGTAAACCCCTGCCGCTTTCGGAGTTTGAGACAAGATTTTTACAGCCAGTCCGGAACAGAAAAGAACAGTCGACTTACTGATTCAGCTTGCCGGGTCTGTAAGCTTTCACTTCTGCCAAGAGCCAATTACAATACACTCAGTGTCGGCGAGGATAGAAACATGGATTTTAACGATTATCTGGAAACAGTGCTGAAGCAACGCCAGCAACAGGCCAGTAAGCCGGTTCAGAACAAACAGCAACCAGCCTGGCTGCAACAGCGCATGGAAGACAAAACCAGCCAGAGTACGGCGCGTGACGCAATAGCCAAAGCTCAGGAAGATGCTTCAGTGCGCGCCGAGCAAGAAACCAAAGCACCTCATGTCAGGATTAATGGCCGTTACATGTCACAGGAAGAAGCGCAGACTCAGGCTAAATTGCACACTCAGGCAACACCTGCCAATGCCGACAGAATCGCCTATATTGAGTCACTCAAAAAAACGTTACGCGCCAAAAAGTATCAGTAATCACCCGCTCACTGTTCGCCTGCCTCACACTGCATGTGACAACGTCACTGTGCATTTTGTGCCTTTCATCTGATTTTCAGCCTCAGTGAGGTTGAAAATGACCTCATTCGACTATGCTTAAACGAGCAAACATTTTTAACTGCAAGGGATGCGCTGGCTAGCAGTATTCTCTGACCAATATGCAAGTAGTTGAACCTTTATAAGAACAATGACGAAAATGCAGGGCTTTCATTCACTAAGATTTACGGAGTGACAGACATGTTAGGTGAAAATCACGCACTCTTCATTGAGTTCCCCGAAATGCAGGACAAAATTAAAGAGCTGAAGACCAGCGACGAAAGCTTCAAGGCCATGTCAGACAGATACCATCAACTGGACCACAGAATACGGGGATTGGAATGCAGCAATATTCCCACCGAAGATCACCACTTCACCCAACTGAAAATGGAACGGTTGCAGCTGAAAGATAAAATTTACAACATACTCATGAACTGATGTTGTCTGCTTTTTACTGACTCCACCCTTTGCTGCAGCGGGGGTGGAGACTCTTCCTCATCGACGCCTCACCAGCACCACACAAGCCATTTGTAACAAAACGTTTCCTCCCGGTATTTTCTTAACATTTATTGATAGAATCCGCGCCCTCAACAACAAATACATCTTTTTTTGATTCACACCAAGAAAAGTTTAGTAAAGCAGTTGCCGTTCGGCATTAGAGAGACCTATGAAAAGATTTGATCGCGCCAAGCAAATCCTGCTGGCAGGGTTCTGTATTAACTTATGTATGGGCATTTTGTATGCCTGGAGTGTATTTAAGAAAGCCTTAGTGGTGGATCTTGGCTGGTCAAACGCCGATGCATCACTGCCTTATACCGTTGCTATCATTACCTTTTCTCTCTCTTTGTTACTGGCCGGTATTCTTCAGGATAAAATCGGTCCGCGTAAAGTGTTGCTGCTTGGCACAACCATGGTCGGCCTGGGCATGATCGTATCCAGCTTTGCCACCACGCCACTGCTGCTGGTACTGACTTTCGGGGTACTGACCGGTTGCGGAATCGGCTTTGGCTATGCCTGTTTAAGCCCTTCAGCAATGAAATGGTTCCACCCGTCGAAGAAAGGTATGGTGAACGGCCTGATTGCGGCCGGTTTTGGCCTGGCTGCTGTATATCTGGCGCCGCTGACATCATCCCTGATTGCTGATTACGGTATTAACCAGAGCTTCCTGATCCTTGGTATCGCTGTGCTGCTGATTGCTGTGCCTCTGGCCTGCACCATTAACAACCCACCGGAAGGTTACCAGCCAGAGGCGCCCTCTGCAGAAGCAACCTCAGCCACGTCGGCACCGGCGATTCATATGGGCTGGCGTGACATGGTAAAAACACCCCAGTTTTACTCCTTGTGGGTAATGTACGCTTTTGCCTCCGCGGCCGGTTTGATGATTATCGGCAATATTACCTCGATTGCCGCGGCTCAGGCCGACCTGTCTGATGCGGCGTTTCTGGTGGTGATTCTGGCTGTGTTCAACTCGGGTGGCCGTATCGCGGCCGGTATGCTGTCCGATAAAATCGGCGGTGTGAAAACCCTGATGATTGCCTTTATCATGCAAGCCATCAACATGGTGATGTTCGCCACTTTCGACAACGAGTTCAGCCTGATGGTCGGCGCTGCCGTCGCCGGGGTTGGCTATGGTACTCTGCTTGCCGTTTTCCCATCGATCACCGCCGATTTTTACGGCCTGAAGAATTACGGGGCGAACTATGGCGTGCTCTACACGGCCTGGGGTGTCAGTGGCTTCATTGGCCCTGTCGTCGCCGCCGTGGCCGTCGATATGACCGGCACCTACACGCTGGCCTATTCCGTGTGTTCTGGCATGCTGGCAGTCGCTGTACTGCTGTCGTTCATCACCAAGCCTGTCAGCGGACAAGTGGCTCAGCAGAAGGTGGCGCCAACAGCCGTATAAAGGTCCGTCTGACTCTTCTTGAAAAGCACAGCCGGCTGGCTGTGCTTTTTTTGTTTATTTACTGAAGACAAAACGGCTGAGCGAGACGGGACAGACAAAAAAAACCCGGCATCCAAAGGGGCCGGGCAAACAAATAGTGGTGAAAATGTTCCTAATGGGAACAGGATATGCGCTATTAGCGTACCGCTATGGAAAACTGTGCGATTGGCTTAACAACAGTTTTCACGGGTACTCAGGTAGCAAATTAATAAGGCGTCCAATTTTTCACAAAGATTAAACATTTATCCCTGTTACTAACAAATAAATCATTAAATCTTTTTCAGTTTGCTTCTGGCATTGATCAAATCTTCAATGAACTTCTGCTCTTTCTTGGCCTGCTCATAACGCTGCCTGGCTTGCCAGCGCTCCATCACAGTTTCCAGTCCCTTCACCTTGACCTGGCTTTGCTCCAGTGCTTTCTTCGTGCGCTGGCTTTCTGCGTGCATCAGTGCCATTTCATGCTGCTGATGGGAAATCAGGCGGCTGAGCATGGCATTCACCTGCGTGGTGTTCTGTAGTGCCAGTGCATTCAACCCGGCACTACCTTCTTGCTGACAGCCCGATTTCAGCCCTGCCAGCGCCTGAAGTTGCCGGGCAAAAAAGCCAACCTGATCCTGCTGACGCGCAAAATGCTGTCCGTGCCTGTCACGCTGCTGCTCAGCAATTTGCTGAAGCTGGCTTACGGCTTTCAGTCTGCCCTTCATTAAACCGTCTCCTAACCTGACTGCGTTTGCGTAAACAACTCAGCGAGCCGGACCAGCGATTGCTGGTAGTCAGTCACTTCATCAACCTGCTGAACCAGAAAATCTTTGAGCTGCGGAAACACCTGAACGGACAGATCCAGTTCGGCGTCCTGTCCGGGCTGATACCCGCCTAATGGCAACAACTCTTTGACTTGCAGATAGTTGGCATTGAGTTGCCTGAAACGGTTAGCCACCGTGACATGAGAATTTTCGGTACAACTGCTCATACAACGGCTGATCGAGGCATTAATATCGATTGCCGGATAATGCCCCTGCTCGGCCAGCGTTCGGGACAACACCACATGGCCATCGAGAATGGCACGGGCAGAGTCCACTACCGGATCCTGCTGATCGTCACCATCTGCCAGTACGGTGTAAATTGCCGTCAGGCTGCCGTCCGGGTGCTCACCGTTACCGGCGCGTTCAAGCAGTTGAGGTAACTGGCTGAACACAGACGGCGGATAGCCGCGAGAAGCCGGCGGCTCACCCAGCGATAACGCAATTTCACGCTGCGCCATGGCGTAACGAGTTAATGAGTCCATCAACAGCAGGACATCTTTGCCTTTATCGCGATAATACTCCGCGACGCGATGGCACAGTTTCGTGGCTCGCAGACGCATGAGCGGAGATTCATCTGCCGGCGCGGCAATCACCACTGCCCGCCGCATGCCTTCTGAGCCGAGATTGCGTTCAATAAACTCCCGGACTTCCCGGCCACGTTCGCCAATCAGGCCCACCACAACAATATCGGCCTTGGTGTTTTTGGTGATCATGCCCATGAGGACACTCTTACCCACACCACTGCCTGCCATTAAACCGATACGCTGGCCTTTGCCCAGGGTCAGCAATCCGTTGATGGCACGAATACCCACATCCAGTGGTGTATCGACCAGACGACGTTTTAACGGATTGATTGGAGAAGGGTTCAGTGAGACTTTCTCTCCGCCTTTGAGCGGCCCCAGATCGTCAAATGGCTCGCCAAGACCGTTCACGACCCTGCCAAGCCAGTGATCACCGAGCGCGACTGTGCTGTCTCCGTCCAGCGGGACCACTTTTGCGCCGGCGTAAAGTCCGCCTAATTGCCTCACAGGCATCAAATACGCCACATCGCGGTCAAAACCCACCACCTGGGCTTCAATGGCTTCGCCATCATCGGTTTCAACCAGACAACGCTGTTCCAGTCTGAACTTACAGCCAACGGCCTGAAGCATCAGGCCGTTCACTTTCACCAATCGCCCGGTGACCCGGGCAATCGGAATGGATGACATGGAGGCAATCGCATCATTCAAACGCTCATGAAATGCGCCGTCACTCACTGAGACTCTCCGCCGTTGCTGCTGTTACTGAATGACTGGTTTCAGTCGCTGGCGGCTGCTGCACTGGATTCTCCAGCAAATGCTCGCGCAGCGTTTCCATACAGGCTTCCAGTCTGGCATCACTGCTGGCATCGGCTTCTGCATGATCTGTAACCAGCTGAACACCGCCGATGGGCATCTCTTTGTTCGCAACCAGCTTCCAGCTCGGGTGCAGGGTCGGGTTGAGATTGGTAATACGCTCAAGATCCTGCGGATTGAGGTGGATCACCACCTTATCGCTGCTCCCCGGCATGCTATCCAAGGTTTCTTCCACCAGCGCCAGAATCTGTTGCGGCATCAGTGTGAGTTCGGCACGAATCACCTGCTGGGCAACTTTCTGCACCAGAGAACAAATCTGCTCGCGCTGGGCATGTTCCCGCTCATCCTGCCATTGCTGAATCTGTGCCTGCAGTGCCTGAACCGGCGCAATCACAGACTCATACTTTTCACGGCCCTGGCTTTCGCCCTTGGTATACCCCTGCTGAAAACCGTCCTGCTGACCTAAGGTAAAACCTTGCTGACGTCCCTGCTCAACCCCCTGACGCAGGCCTTCTTCATGGCCCCGCTGCAAGCCTTGCTGAAACCCCTCTTCCAATTGTTTCTGCAACGCAGCCTGATGTTCTTTGGTATTGAATTCCGGCTGCGCAACATAACTGTCAGCATCCTGTGACACACCCTCATGCTGTACAACTGGCTTTACCATGGGCGGAAAGCGGTGTGAGCGGTATTCACCAGGATTCAGCTGCATCACTTTGACTGAACGCATCACTTACTCCACTGTTTGTTCCTGATAAAGGCTCAGCTCGATTTCACCGGCATCGGCCAGTTCACGAACCACTTGCATAATATCCTGTCGCGCCCTTTCGACCCGCGATAATGGCATCGCACCACGCATGGCCATTTCATCATCCAGCGAGTTGGCCATACGCTGCGGCATGGACTGTTTGATGGCCATTTGCAGCTTGAGCTCTGCCCCTTTCAGCGCTGTTGCCCACAAGTCGAGCGGGATTTCCTGGATCAGACGATCCATCGTGGCCTCACGCTGACGGGCAAGAATCACGAAGTCGAACATATTTTCTTCGATTTCACTGACCACTTTTTCGTCATGCAGTTTCAGCATTTCCATCAGCTGAGCACGATCACCCTCGAAGCGGTTAATAATGTCGGCAGCCTGTTTGGCCCCCAGTACCGATGCGCCCTGACCGCCCGAAACCTGCTGAATACAGCGATCAATCAGCTGATGCAGATCTTTGGCAATCTCATGATCGATTTCGCTCAGACGGGCCACGCGGTAAATCAGTTCATCATGCTGTTCTGATGGCAGTTTCGCCAGCACCTGAGACGAGGTTTCCGGTGGCAGATAAGCCAGGAAAATGGCCTGCATCTGTGGGTGTTCCTGACTGATAAATTTTGCGATGACGTCGGTATCGACCCACTGCAGACGCTGCATGTTATTTCGCAGCTCGTCACCATAAATGCTGTTCAGTACGCCTTTGGCAAGATCATTGCCCAGGGCTTTCGACAGCGTATTCGACAGATAATCTTTCGACGCGCCGCGGATACCACTGTGGTCACGGAAATCATCGAAAAACCGCTGAATCACGACCTTGGCGTTCTCACTTTTGATACCAGTGAGTTTTGCCATGGAGCGGGTCACACGCTGGACTTCATCGCGTGAGAAATAACGCAGAACCTGAGCGGCTGCATCTTCTCCCATGCCCAGCAAAACCAGCGCTGTTTTATCCACGCTGCTCAACGTTTGCATGTCTGCCGGATTAGTTGTCTCGGTTGTGCTCATTTCCATTTACCCATTGTTTGAGGACTTCAGCAACGCGCTGTGGTTCTTCGCTGGCAATTAATGTCAGATGTTTCAGCTGGATGTGCAGCGGCGAACCGGAAGGCGGCAGCATCATTTCAGCATCGGCATCCAGCCCGTTGGTGGTATGGCTCAGGCCTCTGTCGGACAGACGTCGATTGAGTTCATTCTCTTGCGCCTGTTCATCCAGCTCTTTGCTGAGAATATTGTCAGGCAAGCTTGCAATATCCATTTCCTGACGCGCTTTATCGACGCCGGTCAGGTGGCGAATCAAAGGACGCAGGACAAAAAAGATCATCGCCAGTCCCAGCACGCCGCCGATGATGTAACGCAATGGCTGCTGCAGCGCGGTATCCTGCCACCAGGGCATCGGCGCAACCGGCTCAATGTTCACGGGCGTAAAGTTAAAGCTCATCAGGCTCAGGCTGTCTCCACGCTCGGCATTCAGACCGACCGCTTCAGAGATCATCTGGCTGATTTCGGCTTTCTGCGCCTCATCCCAGGCGGTACCATCGGGTGCGACCGCATTGTTCAGCAAGACCGATACATTCAGTTTTCTGATTTGCCCCTGCTGGTACTGGGTATGTCGGACACTGCTGCCCAGGGCATACTGACGATTCACTTCAGAGCGCTCGCTGGTGTTCTTCGGTGCTTCCGCATCGCCCTCTTCTTCCACAGTCGGAGGCTGATTACTCAGAGAGCCCGGTACCCCTAAAGCGATTTTATCGGTGGAGTTGTTCTCAATACTGTGTTCTGAACGAACGACCGGATTGTCATCCACCATTTCACGGGTTTCTTCAATGCGGCTGAAATCCAGATCGGCCGCAACCTGCACCCGGAAGTTACTCGGGCCCAGCACCGGCGTCAGCATATCTGAAGCACGCTGAATGACCTGCTTCTCCAGATTCTTCTGATACTCCAGGTATTTGGTGTTCATCCGGCCGGAGGTTTCTGAGCCGATGTCTGCGCTCAGTAAACGACCGAACTGATCCACCACAGAGACGTGCTCTGCCGTCATACCGGTCACACTGCCCGACACCAGATTGACGATTGCTTCGACCTGTTCAGGTTTGAGATCTTCACCCGGCTTCAGCTCCACCATCACAGAGGCCGTGGTCTTCTCTGTATTCTGGCGCACAAACAAGGTTTGACGGGGAATTGCCAGATGCACACGGGCATTATTGACGGCATTGAGGGAAATAATGGTACGGGCCAGCTCACCTTCAAGACCGTGGCGGTAACGGGCGGTTTCCATAAACTGGCTGGTTCCCAGCGCCGAATCGGTCTGCAGGGTTTCTAACCCGGTCGGCAGTTTGGCTTTCACGCCTTTGGCAGCCAGCAACATACGCACTTCAGCGACTCTGCCGTCTTCGACCAGCACCTGGCCGTTGGTTTCCTGTAAGCGGTATGGAATGCCTTCCGCTTCGAGTACCGAGATAATCTCGCTGGTATCAAAACGTTCCTGCTGGCTGTAGAGCGGACGATAGCTTTGCGTTGAAGTCCAGAGTGCAACCACAATGATGGCAGCCACCACAGCCGCCAGCGCGGCAGACAAGACAAGATTACGCTGGCTGCTGTACCAGGCGTTCTTCGCCCGGTTTAACAAAGAATTATCAGATGCGGTCAGTTCCGCCGCTGTTGCTTGAGTAATCATGGTCATAATTTATACCGGCATTTTCATTACATCTTCAAACGCACCGACCACTTTGTTTCTGACCTGCATCAAGGCAGAAAAAGACAAACTGGCCTTCTGACTGGCAATCATGGCGCCAACCAGATCATCACTTTTCCCGGTTTCAACCGCCGTCATTTTCGCACTCGCCGCAGCCTGATGGCCGTTGACCAGATCAAGCACTTGCGTCATGGCTGAAGAGAAAGCCAGAGGTTTCACCTGCTGGTCTAACGGATTGGCTTTCACAGTGATGTCCTGTTCAGCCTGAGCTTGCATGAGCTGCATTTTATCCAGCATTAATTGCTGGGCGGTGGTGGTCTGCGTCAGATTCGTCGCAAGCATATTTGTGTCTCCTGATCGTTAGGCTGCTGAGCCAATTTGCGAAATATCAATGCCTTGCTCACGCATTGCCGCCAATTTGTAACGTAAAGCCCTTGTCGTCACACCCAGCGCTTTCGCTGTGAGTGTTCGGTTACCCTCATGCTGTTTCAGCACGTCCAGCACATACTGGTATTCGGCCTGTTTCTTCGCGCCGATATGGCCCTGCTCTGTTCCTGCGCTGCCCGCCGATGCCGGCATATATTCAGGTTTGATCGCCTGAATCTTGCTGCTGTCGACCGGCAACATCAGATCCTGGGCCGTCACAAAGTCGCCGTGTCTCATCACCAGTGCACGCTGGATCACGTTTTCCAGCTCGCGAATATTGCCCGGCCAGTGGTACTGCATCATCATTTGCTGAGCATCCCCGGAAAGCTGGCAGGCACTGCCTTGCTGATATTTATCGATAAAATAATCGGCCAGCGGAAGAATATCCTCAGGGCGCTCGCGAAGCGGTGGCCAGTGCAGCGGTAACACATCCAGACGGTAATAAAGATCTTCCCGGAAAACGCCTTCCTGCACCGCAACGCGCAGATCTTTGTTGGTGGCAGCGATCACCCGGATATCAAGCTTGATGGTTTTATGGCTGCCCACACGCTCCACTTCGCGCTCTTGCAGCACACGCAGTAATTTGGCTTGCAGCGCCGGCGACATTTCGGCAATTTCATCCAGTAAGATGGTGCCGCCGTTCGCTTCTTCGAACTTGCCGCTCTGGCTGCCGGTTGCCCCGGTAAAGGCCCCTTTGACATGACCAAATAACACAGCTTCAAGCATGGATTCCGGGATAGCGGCACAGTTCACCGCAACAAACGGCATTTTGCTGCGCGGTGACTGCTGGTGAACATAGCGCGCCAGCACTTCTTTGCCTGTCCCTGATTCGCCGGTGATCAGAACACTGGCATGGGTACAGGCTGCACGATGGGCCAGCTGCAGAATCTGCTTACTGCGCCAGGATTCCGCCACGATGTCAGACATGGGTTTTTGCAGCGCTTCTACCCGGGCAATCAGGCTCAGCAACTGGCTGGGCTCGAATGGCTTTAACAGGTAATCGGTCGCACCGGCTTTCATCGCTTCCGCCGCCAGCAAGCCTTCGTGCTGGTCCACAATCGCAATGGCAATCCGGCGCTGCTGGGTATCAGCAACAGTCTGGCTGTAACGGACCCATTCGGTCAGTGACATATCCGGCAGCGCGGAACTGACCAGGGTGATCGCCGCCTGGCGTGATTGCAAACCGGCTTTGCCTGAAGTCAGATAATCTACCTGATAGCCCGCCTGCTCCAGCACCTGAATCACTTGCTGAGCCTGCTGCCTGTCCGGTTCAATGAACTGAATTGTCTTCGTAATCATTACTGAACCCTGCTTTCATCATTGTTGCCAGCACGCATCACACGGACTGTTACCCGACGATTAAGTGACTGTCCTTTCGCTGTGTCATTATTCGCGATCGGATAGCGGGAACCATGTGCCCTGATTTGAATCAGGCCGTCTTTCACACCGGCTTCCCGGAGAAAACTGGCCACATCATCGGCACGGACTTTGGAGACCTGAACATTACCCAGCGTTGAACCGACATTATCGGTATGGCCGTCAATTAGCACCTGATTGACTGAGGTATCCAGGCGAATATATTCAGCCAGATTTAACAGCGTGGCTTTTTGCTCAGCCGTAACGGTTCGCTGGCCCAACTCAAACTGGAACACCATATCGCGAGCCTGCTTGTACGACATCGCCGGTAAGCGAGAACGGCAGCGCGTGAAATCAGCCAATGCCGGCGCCATATTGACACTCGACAACAACAGGTCGACCGGGGTGTTATTGTTCTGATAAATCATTGCCACCCGCGCCCACTGACCGGCTGTCATACCATCCAGCAGTGCATCTACTGCCTGAGTGAACTTCACTGTTGACGGGCTGATCTGCTTACCCGGACTCAGTGATGTCTGCTTGGGTGTCACGACCCAAGGACCATCCTGCAGATAGAGACCTGCAGACTGAAACTGAACCAC
The DNA here is from genome assembly GCF_021432065.1 of Photobacterium sp. TLY01. Taxonomy (NCBI): domain Bacteria; kingdom Pseudomonadati; phylum Pseudomonadota; class Gammaproteobacteria; order Vibrionales; family Vibrionaceae; genus Photobacterium; species Photobacterium sp. TLY01. The sequence continues at coordinate 1,426,796 of NZ_CP090364.1, read as the reverse complement.
AGGACGCAGCGGCTTCACTTCCAGCGTCAGCGTTTCTCCTGCATCTGCAATAAAGCTCACCTGACCAAAATTATTCACCTGCTGATTTAATGAACAGTGAAACTTGTCGCCTTGGTATTTCCACTCGACAAGATCCATCGGTGTTGAAACAAGCTTTGCTTCAACTGAGCCTGCCGCAAGAGCAATAAATAAGAATGTGTATTTCTTAATAAATGAAATGTACATTTTTACCCTTCTCAGATTTTGGAAAAAACCAAAATTCATTTCTAATCATAATATCCAACCTAGCCACAAAATATTAAACAGCCAAATTGGTTTTGTTGTTTATATATTTTTTGTTTCTTGCTCAAAATCACCTTTAATAAATAAAAGTGATCTTGATTCAATTTATATTTGACGCCAACCTGACACGAAATTGACACCTTATCGACATCCTACCAGTCGGAATGGTTTTTTTGATATGGCTTCAAAAACAGCTACTTGTGGCGTAAAAAACCTATAAAACACTGAGCATTTCAAAGGCGGCCATAAAAGTCTCATCAATTCATATATAAGAAAACCCTATAAATGAAGATATAATCAACATGTGGACTAATGTCACAAATTCAAAATCAATAACTAAAACACAGGAAATAGCTCAGGCTAGACTTAGCGAAACTAATAGTGGTTTTACCAAAATAGAAGTAAATTAAATTCGCAACCGTTAATAAGTTGCATATGAGTTCTGACGGATATGCCAATATGAAAAAAATTGAGTTAAACAGTGCTCAACATTTCCCCACACTGAACGTTGAACATTTAGGGCGCCCAATCCATGTCATCCGGGAAGAATTGCAGAAAATCTTTTCGCAGGCAGATTCGTCAATTACCCAGGATTTACAACGCTGGGTAAAAGACAAAAATCTGACCATTAAACTGGCTGACATTCAACTATCCAGCCGGGATGCCACTGAGCAAAGCAGCCATGCCTCTGTTATCCGGCATGAAGCTGGCGGGCTAATCGAAGCGCAACTGGATACCCGGTTGTTGCTGGCGCTGTCAGATAAGTTTTACAACGCCGATATCGATCGCAGCGATACCAGCTACGCGCATTCCTCGCTGACGGCCAGTGACCTGCGCCTTCAGCAGCGATTACTCCAGCGGTTCTGCTCACTGATGGCCGATGAAAAGGCGTGGGAGCTGACAGACGATGCCATCCATTACGGGGTTGGCTTACTGGCCACGTTTACCGTGACTTATCGAAAAAAAGTGGCCGAATTCCGACTGTATTTCGACGAAAGCATGCTTCAGGTGCTGATGGATGACATGGCATTTCAGACCAATCATCAACTGAGCGATGATTTCAGGCTTGCGCTGGAAAATACGCCGGTTCAGCTTCACGCTACGCTTTGCCAGAAAAAAATGCCGCTGGATGATGTACTTAAACTGCGCCCTGATGATGTGCTGAACATTGATCTGCTCACCAATGTCCCTGTGCGTATCGGACAGGAACATTTATTTAACGGATGCGTGGCTGATAAAGACGGCCAGCTCGTTCTGATTCTTAAAGATAAATAACACGATGACAGGATTGAAACATGACTGATATGAATGAGATGACAGACGTAAACGCATTCAGCGAAGACGATCTGAACTTTGATGACCTGGATTTGGACCAGCTGGATGATGACATTGAGCCTGCACAGAACGCTGCCAGCTCGCCCTTTATCCCTTTCGATGACGTGCCGGCTCGCGATATCAACTTCTTCAAAAAAATTCCCGTGACGGTCACGCTGGAAGTCTCCAGTACTGAAGTGTCGCTGGGTGAGCTGATGAAAGCCGGCGAAGGCAGCGTGATTGAGCTGGATAAACTGAACGGTGAGCCACTGGATGTCAAAGTTAATGGATCGCTGATGGGCCATGCCGAAGTCGTTGTGGTGAATGATAAATATGGTCTGCGCCTGATCGACATCGTGGATTCGCCGCTTAACTCCGTGGAATCCTGATGATGCTCCGCAGTACCTGTTTCCGAGTAGCCCGCGCAGGCGGGCTATGTATCACCGGTTTTCTCGTCTTTCTTCTGTTTTCACATCCGGTATTTGCAGCGGAAAGCGGTGGCCTGACGCTGATGACAGTGTCTGATGGGGCCGCCAATCAGGAATACAGCGTCAAGCTGCAGGTGCTGCTCTTAATGACGGCGCTGAGCTTCTTGCCTGCTTTCCTGCTGATGGCCACCAGCTTTACCCGGATTATCATCGTTCTGGCCATCTTGCGTCAGGCACTCGGTTTGCAGCAAAGCCCGCCGAACCGGGTGCTGGTCGGCATCGCGCTGGCGTTAACCTTGCTCATCATGCGTCCGGTGTGGACAGACGTCTATGAACACGCTTTTAAGCCTTATGACGCAGGCCAGATGACACTGATGGATGCCTTTGCAGTTGCAGAAAAACCCGTCAAAGATTTCATGCTCAAGCAAACCCAGCAAAGTTCGCTCGAACAGATGCTGCACATTGCCAATGAGCCCATGAATCAAAACGCTGAAGATCTGTCTTTTGCAGTTGTGTTACCCGCTTTTGTTATCAGTGAGCTGAAAACGGCATTCCAGATTGGTTTCATGTTGTTTATTCCCTTCCTGATTATCGACCTGGTGGTTGCCAGCGTCTTGATGGCGATGGGGATGATGATGCTGTCACCCCTGATCATTTCGTTGCCGTTCAAGCTGGTTATCTTCGTGCTGGCAGATGGCTGGGCGATGACGGTTGGCACACTCTCAGCCAGTTTCGGGTAGGAGAACATCATGACACCGGAACTCGCTGTTACCCTGTTTTCAGATGCCGTGTGGATGATCATCACCATCGTCACTGTACTGGTCATTCCGGGGCTGCTTGTCGGCCTGCTCATTGCTGTGTTTCAGGCGGCAACACAGATTAATGAACAAACCCTGAGTTTTCTTCCGCGTTTATTGGTCACCCTGCTGATGGTCATTTTCGCCGGCCACTGGATGATCCGAAAACTCGTCGACCTGTTCACTTATCTGTTCCATAACATTCCGGGAATGATTGGCTGATGGATCTGACATTCGCGCAAATCACAGCCTGGCTGGGGCAAGTCTGGTGGCCTTTTTTCCGCCTCGGTGCGGCGCTCGTGGCCATGCCCTTTTTTGGCGACGGCGCTATACCGATTTGGATCAGACTGCTTTTTGCCCTGTCGATCAGCATTCTGATTGCACCGCTGATGCCGGCAATGCCAGCTGTCGATCCCCTTTCCCTTAAAGCATTGGTGCTCGCCTTCGAGCAAGCGATCTGGGGAGTGTTCTTCGGATTTATCATTCACCTGTTGTTCAACACCATGACCATGCTCGGGCAGATTGTCTCGATGCAGATGGGCCTGAGCATGGCGATCATGAATGACCCGGTGAACGGCATGTCTGTCGCCCTGCTCGGTCGCCTGTTCCTGATGTTCAGCACCTTGCTTTTTCTGGCACTGGACGGCCATCTGATCGTGATTGATATTCTGGTCCAGAGCTTTCATGTCTGGCCTGTAGGTTCAGGTATCAGTGAAGCGACGCTGCACCAGATTATGTCCATGGTCGGCTGGATGTTCGCCTCGGCACTGGCGCTGGCCTTACCTGCCATCGTTTCCATGCTGCTCGCCAATATCAGTTTTGGCGTCATGAACCGGGCCGCACCCAGCCTGAACGTGTACGCCTTAGGCTTTCCGATGACCATGCTTTTGGGCCTGTTCAGTATTCTCATTGCTATCAGCGGTGTACCCAGCCGCTATACCCAGTTTGTGCATACCACCTTGCAGGAGCTGACCTATTATGTTGCAGGAAACGGCCTATGAGTGACCAGAGTACGCAGGACAAAACAGAAAAAGCCACGCCCCAGAAAATCCGTAAAGCCAGAGAGCAGGGGCAGATCCCACGGGCCAAAGATCTCACCGCCGCGGTGATTTTTATCGTTGTGGTGTATTTTTTCTCGGTTCAGCTTGAGGCCATCTGGGATGCGCTCAGCGGTGTGTTCCGCTTCAACATGCAACTGACCCGCGAAGATCTGCAGTCACCCTGGCAAGGCATTGAACATATGGGGCAAAGCCTGGCGATTTTGATCGAGCTGCTGCTGCCTTTGTTTGCGGTGATACTGATAGCGGCTATCGCGGGCAGTCTGCTGCTGGGCGGCTGGCTGTTCTACCCTGCCGGTGTGCTGCCCAAATTGTCGAAGATCAGCCCGATTGCCGGCATCAAACGTATGTTTTCGGTACGCTCGCTGGTTGAACTGCTGAAATCAACCCTCAAAGTGACCGTTATCTTCTTATTGTTATACCTCTATCTCGACGATCATCTGGCTGAGTTGATGGCGATGCAGAGCCTGCCTTTACGTCAGGGGGTTGTCGCCGTCATGAGTATCCTTTTTCATGGCGTGCTGCTGATGGGCGTTGCGCTGATCATTTTTGGCTTGCTTGATGTGCCCTACCAACGCTGGGAACACTTAAAACAGCTGAAAATGACCAAACAGGAAACCAAAGAAGAATACAAAAACAACGAAGGCCGGCCGGAAGTCAAACAACGGATCCGCCAGATTCAGCAGCAGTTCGCGCGACGTAAAGTGGAAAAAACCGTCCCTCAGGCGGATGTGGTCATTACCAACCCAACCCATTATGCCGTTGCCATCAAATATGATCCGGCTCTGTACGATGCTCCTTTTGTGGTTGCCAAAGGGGTCGATGAAATGGCCCTGCATATTCAGCGCATTGCCCGTGAAAACAAGGTGGAAATACTGAATTCTCCGCCCCTGACGCGGGCGATTTACCATACCACTCAGCTGGAACAGGCGGTGCCGAACCAGCTGTATATCGCCGTGGCACACATTCTGACTTATGTCATGCAGCTGAAAGCTTTCCGTTCCGGGAAAGGCGGCAAACCACAGGCATTACCGACTTTTGCGATTCCACGCCACTTACAGTATTAAGGCAGGAGAGAGATCAAACCCATGTTAAACAGGCTACCTAAACTGAACCATTTAAAGCGCAGCACGATCAGCATACCGCTTGCGCTGCTCATGATACTGGCCATGGTCATGCTGCCTCTGCCTCCTATGCTGCTGGACGCCATGTTCACCTTCAACATCGTGCTGGCGATCATGGTGCTGCTGGTCAGTACCACGGCAAAGCGGCCGCTGGATTTTTCTATCTTCCCGACCATTTTGCTGGTCGCGACACTGTTGCGTCTGACCCTGAACGTGGCGTCAACCCGGGTCGTTCTGCTTGAAGGTCACAACGGCGGCGATGCAGCCGGTAAAGTCATTCAGGCCTTTGGTGAAGTGGTGATCGGCGGTAACTATGTCGTCGGTATGGTGGTGTTTGTCATTCTGATGATCATCAACTTTGTGGTGATCACCAAAGGGGGCGAGCGTATTTCAGAAGTCGCAGCCCGATTCACCCTGGACGCCCTGCCGGGCAAACAAATGGCCATTGATGCCGATTTGAACGCCGGTCTGATCGATCAGGAACGCGCGAAACAGCGCCGGAAAGAAATTGCGAACGAAGCTGATTTCTACGGTTCAATGGACGGTGCGTCAAAGTTTGTCCGTGGTGATGCCATCGCCGGTCTGCTGATTCTGTTCATCAATATTATTGGTGGTATCAGTATCGGCGTGTTCGAATACGGCATGACAGGCGCTGATGCGTTCAAAACTTTCGCTCTGCTGACGATTGGTGATGGCCTGGTTGCCCAGATCCCGTCCCTGCTGCTGGCCACCTCTGCGGCGATTATCGTGACGCGTGTTAATGACAGCGATGATGATATGGCTGAGTCGATGCGCAATCAGCTGCTGGCAACCCCTGCCACTCTGTTCACCGCAGCGGCGATTATGGCGATTGTCGGCAGTGTACCGGGCATGCCGCATCTGGCGTTCTATGCCTTCGCTGCTGTCCTGGCCTATTCCGGCTGGCGGCAACTCAAATCGCCCACTCATGACGATCAACTGGAACAGGTTGAACAACTTGGCTATGCCATGCGCCGTGAAAGCGAGCAGGTACTGGCCTGGGATGATATTCCGCATGTTCAGAGCCTGTCGCTGCACCTGGGTTTCCGCCTGGTTCATCTGGTCAATAAAGATCAGGGTGCCCCGCTGTCGCAGCGGATCCGTGGCATTCGTAAAACCCTGTCTGAGCAAGTGGGCTATCTGTTGCCCGAAGTCAGTATTCAGGACAACCTCAGCCTGCGTCCCAATCAGTACACCATTGCCGTTCAGGGCGAAATCGTCGAACAGGGTGAAATTGAACCGGATCGCCTGATGGCCATTGCTGTGGGTGAAACCTATGGTGATATTGACGGCATCCTGGGGACAGACCCGGCCTATCAGTTACCGGCCGTCTGGATTGAGCCCGGCGATAAAGCCAAAGCACTGAATATGGGTTACCAGGTTATTGATGATGCCACCGTCATTGCGACGCACCTGAGCAAAGTGATGAAAAACAACCTGGCCGATCTGTTCACGCACGACGATGTTGACAACATGCTCCACCGCTTGTCGCTGCAGGCCCCGAAACTGGCCGAGGCACTGGGCAATGTCATGACACCGGCGCAACAACTCAAGGTGTTCCGTCAGTTGTTACAGGATCAGGTGCCGGTCAAAGACATCCGCACCATTGCCAACACCATGCTCGACAGCGCGGAAAACACCAAAGATCCGATTTTGCTGGCCGCTGATGTACGATGCAGCTTACGCCGCACTTTGGTCAATCTGATCAACGGTGACCGCAAAGACCTGAATGTGTATACCTTGTCTGATGACCTGGAGCAGATTTTGCTGAAATCTCTGCAACAGGCACAATCAAACGGCCAGGTCATGCTGGACAGTTTTCCGGTGGAACCCAATATTCTCCAGCAATTCCAGCAAAACCTGCCATTAGTCAAACAGCAGCTGAAGCAGCAAAATCTGCCCCCGGTTCTGCTGGTGATGCCACAACTTCGGCCACTTCTGTCACGTTATGCGCGTACATTTGCACAAGGTCTGGCGGTCTTGTCATATAATGAGATTCCAGAACACAAGCAAATTAATGTGGTAGGAAACCTTGGCTAAGTTGTTTACCGATGCCGCGTTAGGCGAGCATGCACGCGGGCTGCTGATTCAGGCGGCCCGGACTCCGGATGATCACATTCTGCTTGAGGCCATGCAGCACAATGATATCCGTCATGTCTGTCAGCCGATCAGACACACAGAAACCAACGAGGTCACATTCCAGCACCTCACTTTACGGTTCGGCAGCAATAACGAACAAAGTGTCTACCGTTTCGATCTGTCTGAAGAAATGCGTTATGCACTGGATCTGTTCGGGCTGCTGCTGGCGGTCAGGCACATCAAATTTCAGCAGGAAACCATTCATGCCAGCCTGATCAATCCGCTGGTCGTTCCCCTGCAGGTGGAAACCTTACTGAAATGGGAACCCGGCCAGCATTTTCTGTCTTCTCTGTTTGAACATCATCACCAGGCGATGCGGGACGTGGTGCCCTGCATTCAGCTGTTCCAGCCCGGTTTGGATTCAGAGCAACTGGGCCAATTGCTGGGCTGGTTACACGGTGTCTGTCCGGCTTACTGGGTTGATATCAGGCTGCCAACCGCCTATCTCCCTCTGCTGGAGCGGTATTCGCCGGCAGCCATTAAAATTGCCCAGTTCAATGAAGACGCGACATTTAAGCAAGGTTTGCTGCCGGTCATCCGCTTTTTAAGACAATGCCATGTCGAGTTTGTCGCCGGACGGGTTGCCACTCAGTACGATCTGGTTCGTTTTCGCCGTCTTGGTGCAGGGTATTATTTCGGGTACATCAGCGACATCCCCACCTCTTTTTCGGCACCGAGAAAATTTAAACTCGTTCAATAGACACTCAAACGATTCTTTTCAGCGCGAGTATTGACCACGCCAGCACTTCAGCTGGCGTTTTTCTTTCTGACCTTGCCCGCCAATGATTGAATCTCGATCACATCGCTTTGCTCCCGCTTAACTGGCTCTTTTCTGAATCTTTCACTCATTCAGCTGTAGACCATTTACTCTAACCAGCACCTTAGCTGATTATTTCATCGCCAGGTTTAATAAGATTGAAACCTCAGACCATGGCTTTTACCGCTGAAAACGATGAATTCAGCAAATTTTTCAAAATTTATTTTAGCATTCCATATAAAAATCAAGTTATTGATTTTGAATTAATTTTTATCATTTTAACCAGAAAAAAAACCGCTAAACATCAAGATAAAATCATTTTTTTTCACTTTTCTGATTAATGTTCTCAGAGCCTCTTCCGCCTCATATTAGCGAGTAGGAATAACGGCCACACAGAACAACAAACTGATTTGTGTGCCGATATAAACCAATATAAAGAAGCAATACTTAGGAGAATTTTCATGGCTCTATCAATGCACACCAACTACGCATCTCTGGTTACGCAAAACACCCTGAACGGCACAGGTAACATGCTGAACAAAGCCATGGAGCGTCTGGCGACTGGCTACCGTATTAACTCTGCCGCTGATGACGCAGCTGGTCTGCAAATTTCCAGCCGTCTGGAAGCTCAAACTCGCAGTATGTCTGTTGCACAGCGTAACGCACAAGATGGCATCTCTATGCTGCAAACAGCTGAAGGTGCCATGGATGAGATGACAAACATTGGCTATCGTATGAACGATCTTGCTACGCAAGCTGCCAATGGTACTAACTCAGATTCAGATTTAGCTGCTTTGACAAGTGAATTCCAGCAACTGGGCGCAGAGCTGGAAAACATTATTGCTAACACTAACTTTGGTGGACAAAACCTGCTGGATGCGGGCGGTGCACTGGCTACAGGCTTTACGCTGCAAATCGGCTCAACAACCAATGAGACACTGGCTGTAGGTGGCGCAACCCCGACTGTTAGTGGTTCTACTATCACCGCTGATATCACAGCAATCAAAACTTTTGCTACTGCAGCTAAAGCGATTGACTTTACAGCTGCTGGTGCAGGTGATAGCCCTCAAAATATGATGGATGCCCTGACAAGCAACTCTGACTCAACAGGTGCTGCTGTCGGTACAGCTGCAGATGGCGGTGTGCTAGGTCTGCTGGGCTCTACCCGTGCGACTCTGGGTGCCAACATCAACCGTCTGGAACACACCATCACTAACCTGGGCAACATGGTTGAGAATACCTCAGCTTCTAAAGGCCGTATCACTGATACTGACTTTGCAATTGAAACCTCTAACATGACCAAGAACCAGATGCTGATGCAGGCCGGTACTTCTGTACTGTCTCAAACGAACCAGCTGTCTGGCATGGCAATGTCTCTGCTGCGCTAATCAACGGATTAGTCTCAGATACCTAGCCAAAGTCACTCCAATGTTCAAAGCCCCGATGTTCGGGGCTTTTTTTGTCTCCTGCCCCTGAACGTCCCCCTGAACGATATTGGCGCTTTTCCCCTAGAAGGACAGGCATATTACGAAGCAGCACCCTGACAAGGACAGACACATTAAGAAAAAGACAACCTCATCAATTTCATGCTTTTCATACCTGACCCGAAATTCTGAACTTATCCCTTTCGTCTACGATCAAATACAGATACTGTAAATCCATCCAGTACAAATCAATCATTACCAATGACAACAGCACGCAGTCAACTCATTCATGTAGAAGCAACGCCTTATTACCATTGTATTTCTCGTTGTGTTCGGCGTTCATTTCTGTGCGGGTATGACGAACTGACCCAAACCAGCTATGAACACAGGCGAGCATGGGTCGAAAAACGCTTGAAACGAATTGCTACCGTATTCTGTGTGGATATTTGTGCTTACGCCATCATGAGCAATCATTACCATGTCGTTCTGCATATCAACAAAGAGCAGGCCTATCGCTTATCGAATCACGAAGTCATTGAGCGATGGCTCACCTTACATCGTGCTCCCGTGCTGGTTCAGCGATTCTTAAACAGCGAAAGCTTATCTGAGACCGAGCAAAAAGCCTGCCTGACCCTCATCCAGACCTGGCGGGAAAGACTCTGTTCCATCAGTTGGTTCATGCGTTTGCTCAATCAATACATAGCAAGTGCGGCCAATCGTGAAGATAACTGCACGGGCCACTTTTGGGAAGGACGCTTCAAAAGCCAGGCGCTGTTGGATGAAAAAGCCTTGGCTGCTGCGATGGCATACGTTGATCTCAACCCCATCCGAGCCGGTATTGCAGCCACACCAGAAACCTCCCGTTTCACATCGGTCAGAGCACGTATAAAATCGTTGCGTAAAGAGCAGGTCACGGCCCCATCACTTTTTCCCTTCGCCGGTAATCCGAGCGATGCTACGCCAGAAGGACTACCATTTTACCTGGCAGATTATCTTGAACTGGTTGACTGGACAGGACGTCAAATCAGGGGAGATACATCCGGACACATCCAATCAGCCCAACTTTCTATTCTTGAGCGGCTGGGCATTGAGGCCGGGGCGTGGCTAACAGTTTGTACCAGGATAGAAAAATGTACTCTCGTTGGTTCTGATGCTGCAATTCAAACCGCACTCCTCCTGTTTAACAGACAGCGACGAACCGCCTTACAAATTCCATAATCTATGCACGCCACTCCGTCTCCTCTTCATACAACATACTGAACGTAATGCGTACGATCTCGCTCTCCTGAAAGCCATGCCAGCAACAAAAATCCACTGTAACTAACAAAAAACACGGTAACTCAGCACCTTAAAGTCACTTTGGCAGCTACTTGGTAGCATCAAGACCAAATCAGACCTGTGACCAGAAGCGACGATCAAAAAGGACCGATCAAAAAGGACCGTCCTTCTACTGCTGCTAGTTGAGATGTCTGTCCCTTTAATTCCTAACTAGCGTTGCATAGCTCGCAAAATTGAAATCTAATATCAATCCATATCAACAATATATTTCTCCATATCTATCCTAAATTTCTGCGTATAACGTCAATTAAAGACAGTTACTAAGAAGTTTATTATGAAGACTCCTTTCCCAGACGGCGCTAAATTCCTTATTGATAATTTTATGACAACCCTGCGTTACACACTGATGCAAAAGGATAATTTCGCTTTTCCTTCAAACTGGCCTACGTTTTGTTGGTTTCATAACAATCTCCAGGGAGGAGAAAATGAAAAACACAACAACGTATTTGGCTTTACTCATTTCAGCAGTCTGCTCTCAGGCGTATGCCGAAGACAAAGTCTGGATTTCCATCGGGTCGGATGCCAGCCAGACAGTGAAATCTGTCATGCAGCACAAAGCACAAGCTTTATTACCAGAATCATTGGCCAGCAGCGGGCCAGTGTGGGTAGGACAAGTGGACTACAGCCAGCTGGCTGAGTTATCGCACCACATGCACGAGGACCATCAGCGCTGCGGCGGTTACATGGTTCATTCTTCGGCGGAAAGTGCCATTGCCGCCAGTAATATGCCGCAGTCACTCGCTACTTTTTCGATGCCAGTGATCAGCCAGCAAGACACAGTCAACGCCTGGCTGCCTCAGGTCAACTCACAGGCGATTACCGGTACAATTACTTCACTGACCAGCTTCATCAACCGTTTTTATACCACCACTTCCGGTGCGCAGGCATCGGACTGGCTGGCCAGTGAATGGCGTTCGTTGAGCGCGTCACTGCCCAATGCAAGCGTCAAGCAAGTGTCGCACTTTGGTTACAACCAGAAATCGGTTGTCTTTACGATAACAGGCTCAGAAAAACCGGATGAATGAATCGTACTGGGCGGTCACCTGGACTCCACCATCGGCTCTCACACCAATGAGCAGAGTATTGCGCCCGGCGCCGATGACGATGCATCCGGCATTGCCAGCGTCACGGAAATTATTCGCGTGCTGTCGGAAAACAATTTCCAGCCGAAACGCAGCATTGCCGTTATGGCTTATGCTGCGGAAGAAGTGGGATTACGTGGATCTCAGGATCTGGCCAACCAATATAAAGCGGAAAGCAAAAAGGTTATCTCTGCGCTGCAGCTGGACATGACCAACTATCAGGGCTCGGTAGAAGATATTGTGTTTATCACGGATTACACAGACAGCAATCTGACCACCTTTCTCAGCCAGCTGGTTGACGAGTATCTGCCAAGTTTAACCTACGGGTTCGACACCTGCGGCTATGCCTGTTCAGATCACGCTTCATGGCATAAAGCCGGGTTTTCTGCTGCCATGCCCTTTGAAGCAAAATTCAATGACTACAACCCGATGATTCACACACCAAACGACACACTACAGAACTCAGATCCCACCGGTTCTCATGCGGTGAAGTTCACCAAGCTGGGCCTCGCCTACGCCATTGAAATGGCCAATGCCACAGGCGGAACCCCGCCGCCGACAGGTAACGTGCTCAAAGATGGCGAACCAGTGAACGGATTGTCCGGTGCAACAGGCAGTCAGGTGCGGTATAGCTTCGAACTGCCAGCACAGAAAACACTGCAAATTAGTACATCCGGCGGTTCGGGGGATGTCGATTTGTATGTGACGTTTGGCTCGGAGGCCAGCAAACAAAACTGGGATTGCCGACCGTACCGGAACGGGAATAACGAAGTCTGTACCTTTGCCGGGGCAACCCCAGGCACATACTCTATTATGCTGGATGGCTATCGCCAATTCTCTGGTGTAACACTTGAAGCCTCTACTCAGTAGTCTGCACTGACATACCAGTATCAGGGGGGGATGTTTCCCCCTGATATTTTAACCGCACCAAAGTTACCGGAATCTATCGGGTTTCCGGTTCTTAATTGTTAACGCTCTCCCCGTCCCTGTTTTCCCGTTGCGCTTCTTAATGACCCCAACCGATTCGCCGCCCTACTTCATAGGGATTGTTGCATCGATCACAAGATGATCCTGCAAAGCGAATTGGCTTTACCTGTCTATTTTCTGCTGAAACGGAGCAGTTTCCGTCTGGAAGCAATCACTGTCAGACGGAAGATAAAGCGGAAACCTGATCGGAAATCTTGCTTCCGCTTTGTGAGGAAAAACCATGACAACCCTAATCATTTCAATCAATTAATATAGTGGCACACTAATTGCTTTAGTAGTCCTAAATATAGGAGTTTTTCCATGAGTTCCATCGATCCGATCAGTATGGCAACACAGCTGGCCACCTATGAGGTTCAGCCATTTGAGCAACGCTATCAGACACAGTCTAACAAGTACCAAAGCCAGATTTTGGCCTATGGCAAAATTGAAACTGCCCTACGGACATTCCGGACTGCAGTCGAAGAGATGAATGGTCTGAATGACAGCGTTGTCAAGAATGGGGCCACTTTCTCACAGGAAGGCAATATCAGTGCCAGTGTCGATGCCAGTGCACTGGCAGGTGAATATCAGATCTTTGTTGAACAAGTTGCGGCCTCGCATCAGATGGGGATTGATCTAGGCGCCGGCACCACAGCCGACAGTGCCATTCCAGCCACAGGCAGCATGGTCATCTCGATGGATGGCAATACCATGACCCTTGATCTGACAACCGTGGACACAGACAACGATGGCACTGCAACCCTTCAGGAACTGGCTGCCGCCATCAACAATGATGAAAACAACCCCGGAGTGAACGCCAGTTTAGTTCGTGCCAACGGCGAAACCCATTTCATGTTATCCGGCAAGGAAACCGGTGTCGCCAATACAGTGTCCGTCAGCGTGACGGGGACAGGTGATGCAAACTTCGAAAATGCCTTTGCCAACAGCACGGATATCAGCACACCGAAAGATGCAGTGATCTGGTTGGGTGCAGAAGGTACAGGCCTGAAACTGACCAACAGCGCCAATACCTTTGAGGGTGTGATTGACGGCGTTGATCTGACCGTTTCTAAAGCACAAACCAGTGGTGATCAGCCCATCGGCATCACTGTAGGCGCTGATAAAGAAGCCACTACTGAGCAATTGAACAAGATGGTCGATGCATATAACGCGCTGATGACTGAAATTGATAAATACACCAAAACTGGCTCTGAAGATGAAAAGCGTGGCGTGCTGGCCGGTGACGGGACGATTCGGTCTCTGGAAAACCAGATCAGCAGTATCTTCCGTCAGTCATACAACGGCCAGAGCTTGTTTTCGGTGGGAATCAATTTTGATCGTAATGGCAAGTTGACAATCGACAATGACAAGTTCGAAGCCGCCCAGGCAGCCGATCCGGCCGCACTGAGTGAGATGTTCAACGGGACCGATCAAGTTTTCGATTCACTGGAAGCTGCAATTAAACCGTATCTGTCCTTCTCGGATGGTGTCTTCAAAAGCCGTAAAGACAGCCTTCAGCAAAACATCGGCCGTATAGATGACAAGCTGTCTAATCTCGAGCGTAAATACCAGATGACATACGACCGTTATCTTGCCCAATTCACTCAGATGAACCAGCTGATGACACAAATGAATCAAACAAGCAGTTTATTCGCAATTTAAAGGAGCGACCCATGCTAATGCAAAACTCGGGCTTTGATTCGTATCAAAGCGTCGATCTGGATGCCCAGGCCGCATCAGCAAACCCTCACCAGTTGGTGATCATGTTGATTGACGGCCTGATGGATGAAATCGTCCGGGTCAAAGGTCATATCGAATCCAAGCGTCTGGAAGCCAAAGGAAAAGGCATCAGTAAGTGCATGAACATCCTGATTGGCCTCGACAGTGCACTGGATGTAGAAGCGGGCGGCGAACTGGCGGCCAATCTTCACGACCTTTACGAGTTTTGCATCAGCGAGCTCTTTAAGGCCAGCTCCCACAACAAAATCGAGCATCTGGTGACCGTCGAAAACGTCATGACAAATGTCCGTGAAGGATGGGAAGGTTTTGGTCAGCATGCCTAACATCACCCTGAGCCAGCTTGTGGCTCTCAGGCAGCACCTTGACCGTACCGTGGCTGAGAGCGACTGGGATCGCCTTCAGCAACTTGACCAGACGTTACAAAAAGTACTGCGGAACCTGAAAGGCACGCAGCTTACTGAAGATTATCTTCAGGCGCTTGCCCATCTGAAAAACAGTCATCAGACAGCCATCGCTGCAGTCAATGCAGCGAAAGAGCAGTTACAGCAAGACATGAATGCCGTCGGTGAAGGAAAAGAAGGACTTCTGGCATATCAAATGGCCATGAATATGGAGCTTTAATGAACACGATTGTCTCACATTCCAAACTGGCTAACGGTGACAGCGAGTCGCCGGACAAACTGTCCGGCAAAGTCAAACCGGCCAATGATGGCACTGTCTCCAGCTTCGGCGACACGCTGCAGTCCAATGCCGCCACTGAATCACAGGAAGCCACCATTGCCGAGACCATTGATACGGCCGACTCTGCCTCGCACCCAGCGCAGTACACGGATAACAATCCGGCACTGTCTCCGGCAGCTGCGGCGGACATCATTGCCAATCTGCTGGCCCAGGCCGAGAAGCAGCTTGGCGCAAACTCGGCAACCAATACCGGGATGCCCGGAGCGGCTGTCAGTACTGCAGAAAGCGCCATGTCAGCGTCCGGGAATACCGGCATGCGAGAAACGCGCTTAATGGCATCCGGCACAGGTACAACACCGGCCATGTTGACTGACAGCCAGACCAACGGCGCGCAACCGGGTGACAACGCACGATTGACCGCCCTGCTGCAGCAACGCGGCCAGTCGCCGGTTCAGCTTGATCCCGCGTTTTCCGGATCGTTTGAAAACCGAGCCGCAGGTGCAGCACCTTCTTTGCAAACGCTGATCGCAGGATTGTCTGCAGACGGTGCGGCGAATTCCGCTCCTGTGCAATCCGCCTCATCCCAACAGGCCCCTAACGCTGCGGCTCCTGTGGAATGGGCCAGCGTTAAATTGCCTCAGGGCCAGCAGGGTAAATGGGGAGAACAAATGATTCAGGTGCTGCAGGACAGAGTACAAATGCAGGCCAGCCAGAATTTGCAGGAAGCACGCATTCGACTGGATCCACCGGATCTGGGCAAGCTGGATTTAACCGTTCGTCTGGATGGTGATCGCCTCAATGTACAAATCCACGCCAGCCAGTCTGCCGTCCGAGATGCGCTGGTTCAGGTATCCGAGCGATTGAGAGCGGAGTTACAAGAACAAAACTTTGTTCATGTTGATGTCAATGTCGGCGATGGCCGTCAGGGTCAGCAACAAGCGCAAGCTGAAGAAGACTCACAACCCGTTATTTTTGCCAACAATCAGGCTGATGACAGCCAGATAACAACAACAGATTCAGGCCATTGGTTATCCACCAGAGCCTGATGAGGAGCCATTTACATGTCCCAGCGTAATCTCGTCTTGATCATTATCATCATGCTGATCACCAGCGTACTGGTCGCAGCGGCCAGTGTTGGCGGTACCCTTTGGTACGTCAAAAGTCATCAGGGCGAAGGCGGTGCCAGTTTCAGTCTCCCCTTCAGCCAACCTGAGAATGTCGATCCTGTATTCCATCCATTGGAAAAACTGGTTCTGTCGGTGAAAGGCGAGCGTCAGACGCACTTCATCATGATGGAACTGGCGCTGGAAACACGGAATGCGGAAGCAATTGAAGGGATTGATAACTATATGCCAGTTGTCCGTAATGCCCTGCTCAAACTCTTCAGCAATAAAACCTATGAGCAACTGCAGAACCAGCGGACGATTGAAGAGCTTCAGGATGAAGTCAAAGGGACGTTACTGAACGCTTTCAGTCAGACACGTTATGCCCGCGCCATCGACAATGTATTGCTGACCAAATATGTGATTCAGTGAGGCGCCTATGCTAGATATCAACCCGACTGAAGAGTACGAAAACAAACACGACACCGGGCGTAACAGCCCGGCCGTGAACGAAGATAAGCTGATCCGTGATCATCTGATCTTAGTCAAACGTGTTGTCAATCAGCTACGCAGTCATGTCAGCACCCACTGCAGTCTGGAAGATATGCAGCAAATTGGTCTGATGGGACTGCTCGAAGCAGGCCGTCGTTACGGTAACGTG
This sequence comes from Photobacterium sp. TLY01, assembly GCF_021432065.1. NCBI lineage: Bacteria > Pseudomonadati > Pseudomonadota > Gammaproteobacteria > Vibrionales > Vibrionaceae > Photobacterium > Photobacterium sp. TLY01. Next base: position 1,409,884 of record NZ_CP090364.1, on the reverse strand, counting down.
GAAGACCCGAATTTTCCGTCGTTTGCCGTATGCAGGATCCGCGGTTCCATTCTCGACGAGCTGCGCCGTCTTGACTGGCGCTCGCGCCAAACCCGTCAACAGGCCCATGAGCTGAATGACGTAACCCGCGACTTAATGAAAAAACTCGGCCGCCAGCCATCTGAGGCCGAAATCATCGCAGCCCTGGGGACTGACCAGGCCGACTATCTGCAGCGTCTGAACGCGTCCATGGCCAGCGAAATGCAAAGCCTGGATCAATTGCTTGAAAGCGGTTCTGATTTCTCGATGAACCATGATGGCGGCGAGTCGGTTCGTCATGAACATATCCGCCGGACCCTGTCTGCCGCGCTTGGCAAGCTCAAGCCACGCGAACAGCTGCTGCTGACCCTGTTCTATCAACATGATATGAACCTGCACGAAATTGCACTGGTGCTCAACCTGACACCGCCTCGTGTATGCCAGCTTCATAAGCAGGCTCTGAAACAACTGAATCAATATCTTTGCTGATAGGAGCAAACTGACATGCAAAAATTTACCGGCGCAATCGTCATTCTGTTGTGTGTTTTCGGCGGTTACCTATGGGCCGGCGGTACGTTGATGGCCATCTGGCAACCGGCTGAAATTCTCATTATTACCGGTGCCGCACTGGGTTCTATCATCATCGGTAACCCACCGCATGTGATTCGTGAAATGCGGATTCAGCTTCGTCAGATCATGAAGCCGCGCAAAAACGAACAAGAATATTACATGCAGCTGATGGGTCTGATGCAACTCCTGCTGGAAACCATACGCAACGGCGGTTTCAAGTCACTGGACAGTCACATTGAAGATTCTCAGAACAGCGAGATTTTTGAACGTTACCCGCTGGTCAAAGACGACAGCCACCTGGTGGCTTTCATTACCGATAACCTGCGTTTAATGGCCATGGGCCAGATGTCTCCCCATGAGCTCGAAGCCCTGCTGGAGCAGGAAATCATGGCTATTGAAGACGATCTTCTGCTGCCTTCACGTTCACTGCACCGCACTGCTGAGGCCCTGCCTGGCTTCGGGATTCTGGCGGCTGTGATGGGCATCATTATCACCATGCAGTTCATCGACGGTTCTATTGCGCAAATTGGCTATAAAGTTGCCGCCGCGCTCGTTGGCACCTTCCTCGGTATTTTCGGTTGTTACTGTGTGCTTGACCCGGCCAGTAATGCCATGTCGCAACGAGTGAAGCGTGATATGACCGCCTTTGAATGTGTCCGCGCCACGCTGGTTGCTTATGTGGCCAAAAAACCGACCCTGTTGGCGATAGATGCTGGCCGTAAACACATTCAGCTCGATGTGAAGCCAAGCTTCAATGACATGGAAAAATGGCTGTCTGAGCAGGAGGCATAATGCAACGGCACGATCAGATCATCATCAAACGAGCACGCCGGAACTCGTATGAAGCAGGTCATGGCGGGGCATGGAAAGTCGCATTTGCCGACTTCATGATAGCCCTGATGGCGCTGTTTCTGGTGCTGTGGATCCTGGCCATTGTCGACAAAACAGAGCGTAAAGCGATCGTGGCTTATCTCAACAGCTCCAGTTTATTCGACCAGGGTTCTGGGAATCCTTTTAATACGTCCACCAGCCTGTCGCCGATTGATCTGGGTGGTGAAGCAGCAGACCTCAGCTCGCACGATGCTGCTGTGACTGTTACCTCCTTCTACGACGGTAATGGCGATGGTTCGCAAACCGATGCGCTGGTTCAGGGCACGTATGAAACGCAGGAGCAGCTGAAAGTGCTGGCGCAAGTGGTTGAAGAGCTTGCAAAACAGGTTTCAGCGGAAGGCAATGTGCATGTCGATGTGACACCCCAGGGGCTGCGGATCGTCTTGCAGGACGACTTCCGCCAGAACATGTTCCACCGGGGCAGCAGTGAACTGACACCTTTCTTTGAAGATTTATTGCTGGCACTGGCCCCTATCTTCCATAAAATTCAGAATCCGCTGATTATCAGTGGCCACACGGATGCAGTTCGTTACAGCGGCACCTTCAGCGAAAAGTCGAACTGGGAACTGTCCGCTTCACGCGCCAACGTTGCTCGTCAGACCCTGATCGCTGGCGGTGCACCTGAAAACCATGTGTTGCAGGTTGCCGGCATGGCAGACCGCGCGCCTCTGAATCCTGAAGAACCGGAAGCCAGTGAAAACCGGCGCATTGAACTGTTTGTCCTCACTTCCGTGGCAGCACGTATGGTGGAAACACTGTTCAAAGGGGCACCAAGCCACGATGATGGCCCGGTGTTACAGCAGGCCCGTGAGAAAGCGGAATTCAATCAGCCTGTGATTCGTCAGGACTACATCAAGGCGTCTTAGTGTATAAAACCGGCAAAGGGGTTATCCCTTTGCCGCCCGGAGAACGTTAGCGAAGTTAACCCATGAAAAGAGCTGCATCTTCTTCCGCAGTTGTCCCTCCCGTACGACGGCCGGACAGTCTGCAAAAGTTATTTCTCTGGCTCATCGTGCTGGATTATTTTCTGCTCAGCCATTTTTTGCTGAGGATGCACAGCATGACACTGAATACAGGGACGACAATCAGTTTACTGCTTTTAGGCTACAACGGACTGCTTTCCTATCTGTGTTTCAAACGCGCCCGGCGCAGCGGTGATTTTTACATTATCTACCCGACGCTTGCCGCGATATTGCTGGCTTTTATTCTATTTTTGTATTTTTTCTTTCTCATCGCTTAACGGGACAGGCAGCAGGACATTTCAGGAACTTATGCCACAGAGCACAGTTTTGCATCATCCTTTCCTGGCTAGAGTTAATCCTGCATCCAGCTTGTCGCCTTATGCGGTAAGAGAAAGCGAATGAGCTTAGCGTAATGAAAGATCAACTCACTATCTCGATATCAACAATTAACGGGTCTTACCATTTTCAACTGGGTAAGTATTTACGGCGAAACCTGATGGCGACTCTGCTGCTGTTCATTGTCTCCGTCGTGGTGATGGCATTCTCGATTCAGTATTTATGGAATGCCGTTGATCAGACACAACAGGAAAAATCGCAGTTAAACCAGCATGCCAATGAGCTGAAAGATGAAATTCTGAGCCTGGAAAGCGATCGGCAGTCGCTGGAACAGAATCTGGCTGATAGGCGCTATGAACTGGAACAAATTTCTGGCCGTGTGAATGAGCTGGAAAACGTGTTGGGGATTGAAAGCGAAGGCGAACAGCCTTTGGAAACCCGACTCGATACTGCAGCCCTGAACTCAGCGGTCCGTGTCGCCATGCTGAAGGTGATACCGAATGGTAGTCCGATGGAATACCGGCGTATTTCTTCCTCATACGGCTCTCGTAACCATCCGGTTTACGGGAACAAGCGTCGTCATCTGGGGATCGATCTCAGCGGGCACACAGGAACATCCGTCCACTCGCCTGCTGATGGCGTGGTAGAGCTGGTACGGCCCAGCAAGAAAGGCTACGGCAATTTGCTGAAAATTGACCACGGCTTTGGATTCATGACTTTGTATGCGCACCTGAAAGCATTCAAAGTCAAAACCGGGGATTTCGTCAGAAAAGGCGATTTAATTGCATTATCAGGCAACAGTGGTACCTCAACTGGCCCCCATCTGCATTATGAGGTTCGTTTTCTGGGTCGGGCTTTAAATCCCAAGTATTTCATCAACTGGGGGCCCGACAACTTTGACTATCTGTTTAACCATGAGAGGAGCATCCAATGGGACTCTTTAGTAAAAGTGCTGGAAGCACAGGCAAGCACTCAACTGCAACTATCATTGCACAAGGCTGTTCCTTCAAAGGCGATATCGAACTAAGTGGTAATATCCAGGTTGACGGCTACATTGAAGGACGTATCCGCACAGAACAGACATTATCGATCAGCGCAACAGGCCGTGTATCGGGCGAGATCTTTGCCAGTAAAGTGGTCATCAACGGTTTGCACGAAGGTGCCTGTCACGCCGACAGCATTGAGATCCTGGAAAAAGGCAAAGCCAAAGGCGTGATCTACACCAACGACATTTGCATTGAGCGAGGCGGCTGCTTCCATGGCCAGACTTACCCGGCAGATAAGGAAAAAGTCGTCACCATCAACAAAGAGGAGCCGGTCAAAGCTGCCGAGCCTTCACAAGAACTCAGCAAGAAAGAAAACGCTAAAGAGGCCGCACCACTGACACCACCAACGCAGCTCAAATCAGCAGACACATCCAGCTCTGCTGATAAAAGCGCAGCGCCGGTAGCAGCAAATGCAACCGCAGCAGCAACAGCAACAGCGGTTAAACCTGCAGCGTCTTCGGCATCAACAGCGGCGACTCCTGTCACGGATACCAGAAAACAAGTCAACGCCCGAAAATAAACACGAGAACCGGAATCCAGTATTCCGGTTTTTTCTCTGCTGTTTGCCCTCCACTCTCCTGCTGACTCCCTGCCAGCTATAAACTGTTATCTGCGTCGCAAATTGATCCTTTGCTTTCACTCAATCCGAAAAACAAGCCACTAAAGTACAATAATCAGTACATATTCAGTGAGATACATAAGGATCATGCAATGAAAACAAGGCTTACTCTGACCGCTATCTTTATGGCCAGTTTTACGCTCTCAGGCTGTACATCAACGCCGGGCAGCACTGCACAAACTGAGACGGCCAATCCTGCCACCGCCACACAGGACATCCTTGATGCCAGCGCCTGTATCGGTTCAACCGAACCGCCTGCGGCATGGGCCAGTAAGCTCAACCGTGTCGATGATCCCCAGCTACTGGCCAGTTCTCTGGGTCAGCCGACACAAGGCAAACTGTGTCAGGGACAGGTTTATGAAGTGAAAGAAGGGGAATCGCTGACTGTCTTTCGGGCCTGGAACAGTACCAACCCCAACAGCCAGTTTGGTGCCTGGTGGGCGGCAAACCAGCCAAACGGAAAAGTGGCCCAGTATCGGGAAGGCTACGAAATTTGCTATCAATGGTCGCCGCTGGACAAAATGACCCGTTGCGAACTGAAGCCAGGCAGCAAACTGGTGATCGGCAATGGGCAGAGTGCGCAGTGTTCAGAATGGCTGACTTACCCGGTGTCGGCAGAACAGCAGCTCTACCTTGAAGATACGGAAACACTGGTCAGTAATTGCCAGACCTACGATGCCGTGTTCGGCTGGGAATAAAATCAGCAACCGTTTGAGCGGCTGACTGGCCTGTTCGCATGTACTCGCTGACTGCCCTTTTTACAGTACACTTTTATAAAGTATTCATTGATAAGGCATCAATTGCCTCTGCGACAGAATCAAAAGCTACCTTGGCCGCACAACATGCGCCCAGACAAGACTGATGCGCTTTGATGAGTTCAACTATATCCTCAAGGCGCATTGTCTTTTCCGACGTTTCTAAACGGGTCTCGCCCGGACGCAGGCTCAGAGGTCGAAACACCTGCCCGGTCGAATCGATCAGCACATCATCAGGCTGAAAGCCAAAACAATGCAAATCAGCATCCGACTCCCAGGTCTGGCGATCAGCCACTACACTCAGCTCCTGATCACCCTCATATTTCAACACTGCAGGCCAAACAACCATGACAATTTCACCTTACCGATTCAATCTGGCCATATTGCCTGCTTTCAGGTGCTTCAGGCAAGTGCCGAGTCAGTTGCCTGAACGGCCTTCGTCAGATTGCGATATCAGATGGATAATATTCGAAGGGCTGGCAACCCAAAATGCGGCGAATCCTTCCGGCAAAGGTTCTATCTCATCGCATCGGGTCACCTTGTGGTTTGCAAGATGTTCTGCAGCAGCGGCGAGATCATTCGTCACAATTTCGAGCCAGATTTCAGCCTGGCTGATTCCCGGGACGTTATCGAGCCACAACGTTTTATCGCCAAACTGAAACCGGGGTGTATCCGTGTCTTTCTCACGAGCCAGTTCCGGAATGGCAATGATATCCCGATAAAAATGCAGCGTTTGCTCATACTCATGGGAAGGTATCTTCATGGCGATATTATGACCGGGTTGAAACACAGCTTTCATGTTGAATTCTCCTCATTACCAGACGGCACAAGTAACCAGACAGTTCAAAAGTGATGACGGCAAAACACGCATATGGGGAATCACTCAGGTTTGCACTGATAAACCGGCCAAACGTAAGCATGCATTAGCATAGTCTGCAAAAAGAGCTGCTGTTACGGCATCACGATACACAGTGATACGGATCACAATTTAGCTTCAGTTACACACCTAGCAGCGGTAAATGACGCAGGCGTTTATAGTTGAACGCCAGTTCGACGCAATGACAGACAATCGGCTCGGGCAGCGGATCAGCAACATTCAAGACAATAGCCCTGTTGCCCTGCAAAGACAGTGCGTGTCCGTATACTTCACGGAAAGTATCCACTAACCTGGTATTGCAGTTGAAATAGAGAAAGTAATGGTCAGGAGCCTTCTCCAACCAATTCATCCTGACCGGGCTGCCGCCTTTCACCTGATAGCTGGGCTCGCCCCATTTTAGAGCTTCTTCAACCTTCCCCAGAGCATGGGTTTCAGCAACACCTAACACCAAACTGCGCAAGTTGATCATCACAGCTTTGATATGAGCCGGATAACTGTCGAATTTGCCTTTTACTCTCTCGTCCATGTCTTTTCCTGATGGTGGCATTGAGTACCAATCACTCCCTGATATTTATTTCAGTGTGGTTCAACCTGCCGACGAAGCCCGTTCTTCCATCACAGATTCAGCGCTCACAGGTACTGGCTGGCTTCTCGATAGGCTTCAAGCTCCATAGGCGCATCGCGATAGCCGTAAATAAACAATTGCAGTAAGTACTGTTTTGTTTGTTCCCGAACGCCCATCTGCTCTGCCTGACGGACATGAATGAGCTCGTGTGCCAGCAGTTCCTGATTGCCTTTCTCTGAGCGTTTGATCCAGATACCGTAGCCATACGTATAGGCACCCGTTAATGGAGAACTGTAGCCATACTTTTTGGCTAACGCAGCCAGCTCAGGATCCTCGGGAAAAGGAAGTTTATCGACATAATAAACACGCACCTTGTTTGCAGATTTCAAACCAACCCTGGCAGCAATTCTCAACTGATTTGCGTTTAACGGCACACCCTTTTCCAATGCTTCTGCTTCATTGTCACGTACATACTGTTCTGCGGCCGGCAGTAACCTTTCAACCTGCTGCAGGACTTGCTGCGGCGGGTTTGCATAGGTGTCATCCCGATCTGTACAGCCCGAAACAGTCAGAATGGCAGCAATGAAAACGATGGCTCTCTGATACACGTCACGCTCCTTGTTTTACACATATTGAATTGAGTCAGGCATCGCTTTCGGGTCTGGACCATAGTCATTCTCACCCGAAGTCCCTGCTTCCATCATGACACTGAGACCAATGATTGCGCCAATCAAGGGGACAAAAGCAATCAGCATCCACCAACCGCTACGATTGGTATCATGCAATCGGCGTACAGTAACCATGAGCGAAGGGATGACAGTCAGGCTGGTATACACTGCGAACAGTGCATAGTCATCCTTGATGGCCTCGCCAATGAAAAAAAACAGATAACTTAACAGCGCATTGATCAGGCAGAACATCCAATACTCACGACGACGCGCCCTGCCTTCTGAATCCGCATATTTTTTGATCGCATTTAAATAATATTGCATACCTGCCAACCTTTATTTTTATCAATAGAAGTCTCACTGAAACCTGTAAAAATTCTGAAAGGCAGGTCAATCATTCACGCCGTCGTCATCAAACAGGTTCCACACACAGCTAAGGGCGACAAGCTGCAGGCAATATTAATGCTTGATTCAGATGATTAATCCACCGCAAACGAAAGTGTTAGCTTATAGTTGCGAGAGGATTCAATTAATGTGTTTTTTAAGATTTTCTATCTGGTTTAACTGAACATTGTTATTCGTTACTGATAACGTGATTGCCCTACTCTATGAATATCCAATCTTAAGTTTGGTACTTCATGTTGTGCCATGTGTGATAAAAGGATCAGTAAAACCAGCGATTGAACCTATCGTAAATTATCATCAGCACTCACTGAGATACTTTTGCCAATGTTGCTGACTTTTCAAAACTACCCTGTAATCTTCGTAGTGAGATGAGCGATACAGTTTCTTAGCAGCAACATTATCATCGGCCACTTCCAGTGGTAATTTTCAGATAATGATTATCACGACAATACTGCTCTATTGCATGGAGTTGTGTCTTACCCACCACTTGACCTCTACAGCGATTCGAAACCATAAAGTCATGAATGTTCATGACTCGCTGCATTCGATATGTAGAAAAAGATTCAAAGCAAACAGCAAAACCTGCAGGTTTACTGTCAATGAAACTCATAAAACCATGAAAATAGGGTAACGCAAACAGTTGTTCAATGACTGCAGGTTCAAACGCTACAGAAAAACTGGATAGATACTCTCTGAACAAAGACTCAAATAGATTTTTATGTTCACGATTTCCTGGTTCGATATGTTTGACTAAAATGTCCATATTTATTGCCACTTAAAATTCATAACATGACTGACCTGTTAACTCGAACTTGTAATAAGGTCTCTGTCGGGCATCTTAATTTGATATGAGCAAAGTTTCACCACTGAAAATCTATTTACATGCATATCTGTGGCTTTGCACAGATTTTTGCAGTGACAGACAGCAGATATCAGGCGGATACACCTTCTCATGCATAAAAAAACGGCCTGCACAGCAGACCGTTTTCTGACCGGAAGCTTTGTTTCCCCTTCCGGCTTTTCAGCAAATCACCGGTTTCAATACAGTCGTTACTTCAGCAAAGCAACCACGGTATGGCGGTGAACGTTCGCCTGAGCAGAGACCACCTGGAAGGCGGCGGCGAAAGACTGGGAGTTCTGCAACGATTGCAGCTTGGACTCAATACTCTCAACAGATTGACCGGCCATCGCCTTGCCAACTTTCGAGTCCAGATCGGCCTGGAAATGTCTCAGCTGATCCAGGCCTTTCTGAACCTGTTGTAACCCCTGATTGACATGACGCATGGTATGGCGGATTTGCTCACCATCGGCCAGTTTCAGTGCGATATTCTCAATGCCCTGTGGCTCGGGTTGCACTTTAATACGATTCGGCTGACCTGCCGGGTAACGATGCCCCTGACCGCTGATCGTCACATGCTGACCCAAAGTCTGGAAATCCGACTGAGAGGTTGAAAAGATCACATCGCCGCTTTCCGTTGCCGCCGCACGCAAACCGAGCGGAATGACCGCTTTGTCGATTTGCTGGGTTAACTGACGATCAGTTTGCGAGGCGTCGAATGTCAGCAGCGCGGTCCCGCGGTCTTGTACCGTCAGGTGCAACTGCTCACTTTGCTGACGCTGGCGTACCAGATTCAGTCCGTTCACAGTAAAGCTTTGCTTGGGATCGCCTTTGGGCTGAAACTGAAGCTGGCTGTCCAGCACTCGTTCCCCATTAAACTGACCGGCATTGAGCGTTTGTTGAAGATGGCTGTGGTGGCGCTGAAGCTGGTCAACACGGCCTTGGGTAATCGCGGTCGAGCTTCCCAGCATCTGCGTAAGAATTTTTTTCATCCCCTGCAGATCACGCCCGACACTGATCAGACTCTGATGCGCTATCTGCCCCCGGGTCACTTGTTGCTGGCCCTGCGAGAATAACTCGCTGGTTGCCGTGTATCCGCCTTTGACGACAGCCGGACGTTGTGTCTGCACTGTGTCCTGAACAGCGGAAACAGAGCCACCGGCGGGTGCCGGTGGTGAAATTGTTGCCTTGTCATTTTTCAGCAGTGAAATCGACTGTTGCCGAATCTCTGCAGTAGAGTTCACCATAGTGTTCTCTCTTCCTTATAAGCGATCAAACAATGACAGATCGTTAATCTTGGTAAAGCTGGCCTGTGTGGCCTGAAGTGCCGAGAGATAGTTACTCAAACGGACGGACGCTTCTGCGTAGTCCAGATTTTTCAGCTCACCGTCGACCTTATCAACGAATAATTTGTTATCGACGTGTCCCTCTGCAATTAAATCCAGATTATTCTGACGGCCACCCATTTCCGTCATCGCGCCAAGGACATTTCCGAACGTACTATCAATAGCAGCTATCGTGTCATTCACTTCGGTTCTGAAATTAGCCGTCGGGACCTGAAATTCGGCAATCAGGTCATCAATTTTCTGAAAGACGGTGGCACCGCCTCCCAAATCCAGCAATTCCAGTGCCGTGACATTCGATTCCATCGTCACCCCTTTGGCCACCGTCACCAAGCGCTTATCGGCATTGCCGTTCAGAGTATAACCTGTGTCGGTATCCGTCAGTGCCTGCGTGTCAGTCTGGGTGCCGGAAAACAAATAAATACCTTCTTCGTCCTGCGAATTAAAGATTGCCTGTAAACCCTCTTTTAGGGTTTCCATTTCCGTCATAATGCCTTTGCGATCGTCATCTGTCATGGTGCCATTTGAACCCCATAGCACAAGATCACGTAAACTCTTTAAACTTTCACTTGCCGTGTCTAAATACGCTTCCTGACTTGACAGTGTGGTTTTCACGTTGGCGATATTGGCCTGATACTGAGTCAGTGCGCTGCCTTCCCGACCGAGGTTTAGTAGTTTGATGGAATCAATCGGATCGTCCGACAATTTGGTCAAACGATCACCGGTCGACATCTGTTGCATCACTTCGCCCAAACCCACATTGTTTTTGCTCAGGCTGCTCAGCATCATCTGGCTGAATTGAGTGTCACTGATACGCATAATTATTCCTTAAAATAGAGCTAGTACAGTATCGAACAGGTTATTCGCCGTACTGATCACCTTCATATTTGCCTGATACGCATTGGCAAAGACCATCAGATTGGCAGCTTCCTCATCACTGTTCACTGCACTCAGGTTTTCTTTGACAGAAATGGCCTGTGCATTCAGACTTTCAGCCGCTTTCGCATCAGAAGTGACCTGCCGTGCTTTAATCGCCGTATCCCCAACCATAGCGGTAAACGTATCGCTGATGGCGATATTACCGTACCCTGTAATCGCAAAGGTCTGGTTGCTTAGAGCAACTAAATCGGTCAGTACGTCACTGTTACCCGGAGTCCCGTCTGAAGACAGGGCCAGCTCTTCTGGATCCAATCCCGTGATTTTCAGGCTTGAAGACGGACTGGCCGGATCATAGCTGAACAGGGGCTGGCCGGGATTGCCGTTGAGATCCTGCCCGGTTGCCAGGGTGTTATTAAAGGCATCGGCGAACGCAACAGCCATTTCGTCCAGGGTCTGGCGAAAAGGCAGCAAAGTGTCGACCTGATAATCCGTGATTGCACCAAGCTCACCACCAATATCACCGTTAATCGGGAAACGCTGGCCTGAAAAATTGATTTCCATGTCGGCCAGATAAGGATCTGACGGATCAGGAATGGCTTTAATCTGAGAGGCCTGATCACCCAATACCAGTGGCTGACCAGAGGCCAGAGTCACCTGCAAACTGCCATCCGGCTGCTGATTGGTTTTGATCGACATCATTTCAGACAATTGTCCAATCAGGGCGTCACGTTCATCAAGCAAATGGGACGGATTACCATTAGTCGAGCTCATTTCCACAATACGCTTATTCACATCGGCAATATTGACCAGCAGGCTATTACTCAGTTCAACTGCCGCCGTGCGCTGCTCACTCAGATCTTTGTGCTGAGCGTAATAAGACTCAGATAGGGTATTAAACCGGCGCGTCAGGGCGTTAGCTTCGCTGATGATTTGCTGACGCAGTGGCGTAGACTCGGGTTTCACCGACGCATCATTCAGGGCGGCGTACAAGTTGTCCAGGCCTTTGGCGATATTGAAGCTGTCTGCCCCCATCACGCTTTCAAGCTGGGACATATTACTGAGATAACGGGAAGAATAAGATGCCTGGCTTTGAGTCGCCCAGGTTTGTCTCACCACAAATTCATCAGATATACGACGAATACTGGTGACTTCCACGCCATTCCCTGCGCTGACTCCCAGAGCGGAGCTGGGACCGAGCGCCGCAAACTGCGCCTGCTGACGGCTGTAGCCCGGGGTATTCACATTCGCGACGTTTTGCGCGGTCACATCAAGGCCAACACGGTTTGCATTCAAACCGGTTAATGCAATATTGATAATGCTCATTAAGATCCGTGCTCCATTTTCGCATCAATCCTGGTAATTAACGGCTGTTGAAATGCCATATTATTTATGGCTGTCACTCGTTGAGTCGCCGGAAGTTGTTCTTTATCAAGGGCGACCTGCGCACTGGCGCTGTTAAATTTGCCCGTCTCCGGTGACAGCGAGGCGCTGTTGGCCGCCAGATTTTCACGGCTGAGCGCCGAATCGCTGCTGTCATGCGGGCTCAGTTGCTTCACCAGCATGTCGGCAATACCGGCACTTTGCCGCTTCGCCATGTCCATCGCCAGCTGGCCGTCATAGAAGTCGCGGAAAACGCCCTGCTCTTTGCTCGAAAACGGGTTGTCTTCCGCTGCCAGTACATCGCTGCTGCTGCGCATCTGGCGCAGCACCATCTGCAGAAACATGGCTTCAAACTGACCGGCCACCTCATGCAGCGCCTGTTTTTTGTCCGCCTGAAATTTCAGGTTATTCACTGCACTGTTGTCGTGATACAGCAGGGCATTCGCCTGACCATCAATTTTCATTGCCACTCCTTAGATAACCACCAGCTCAGCATTCAGCGCACCCGCTTCATGCAAGGCCTGCAGAATTGACATCAGATCATCCGGTGTCGCACCCAGGCTGTTCACCGCATCGACAATCGTGCTCAGTTCAGTCCCTTCCGGCCAGATATACATCGGGGCTTCGTCCTGATTGATATCGACCAGTGAGTTATTCACCACCTTGGTTTCACCGTCGGCAAAAGCGTTTGGCTGACTGACCGACTGCATTTCACGAATAGTGACGGTCAGACTGCCATGACTGACGGCAGCGGCGCTGACAGTCACGTTTTTGCCGACCACCACAGTACCGGTGCGGGAGTTGAAGACGACTCTGGCCGGACGGCGGCCTTCTTCGACAACCAGCTCTTCCAGCATCGACATAAAGGTTACGCGCTGCTGGGTATCCATTGGAGCCAGTACTTCGACTTTGGCTTTATTAATCGCCGTTGCCACACCCGAACCAAAGGTGTTATTGACGGCGCGGGCAATATTTTTCGCTGTGGTGAAGCTCGGGGTGCGCAGATTCAGCGTGATATTCGGCTTTTGATTGAAATCGGTCGGGATTTCACGTTCCAGTGTCGCGCCGTTAGGAATGCGGCCTGTGGTTGGGGTGTTAATGGTCACTTTCGAACCACTCAGGCCTTCGGCACTGGCGCCGCCGACAATCACGTTACCCTGCGCGACGGCGTAAACTTCACCGTCCACGCCCCGCAACGGGGTCAGCAGCAATGTCCCGCCGCGCAGGCTTTTGGCATCCCCCAGAGAGGACACAACAATGTTCACTGTCTGGCCTTTCCCTGCCATGGGATCGATAAAGGCAGTCACACTGACGGACGCCACGTTTTTCAGCTTAGGATCGGTGCCCTCGCTGATCTGCACACCAAACTGGCGCAACATATTGGTGACCGACTGGCTGGTGAATTTCACCTGATTACGGTCGCCCGTGCCATCAAGGCCAACGACCAGACCATAGCCCACCAGTTGGTTACCACGAATGCCTTGCACATCCACTAAATCCATAATCGGCATGGCAATGGAGGCGTTGGCAGAGACAGAGTGAGCTCCCCAAAGCGCCACTGCCATCAACAGCAATAGAGTTTTGAACGATTTCATCAGAACGGCATCCATGGGCTAGTAAAGAATTGAGTCAGCCAGCCGGCTGAGTTGCTGTCTGCCAGTGCTCCGCGACCTGAGTAGGTGATACGCGCATCACCAATCCGTTGCGAAGACACCTGATTCAAGCGGTTAATGTCATCCACACGTACGATCCCTGACAGGCGGATAAATTCATCGCCCTGATTGAGGCGCAGCCATTTTTCCCCGCGGACACGCAGCACCCCGTTGGGTAACACGGCATTCACCGTCACGGTAATCGCGCCTTTGAGTTTGTTGCCCTGTGAGCTCTGTGAGGAACCATCAAAGCCGCGGCTGGCGTCCACACTAGCCGATAAATTATCGGCGGTGTAATTGCCAAATACCGGCGCACTGATGCCAACTTCAGAGTCTTTAGAGAATTGAGTATTGGCTTTTTTGCTCGACTGGGTTTCTTCGTCCAGCACGATCGTGAGAATGTCACCGACCCGGTAAGCACGGCGATCCTGAAACAAGGTCATCATGTAGTTATTGCGATAAAGACTGCCGTCAGACGCTTCCGGCAAAGAGTAATCCAGTACCGGTGGCGCGAAGGCTTCATCATCGGGTTCGGGTGCGGAGAACTCAGGGCGCATGGTGCACCCTGTCAATAACACCATGAGAAATGGAATCAGCCACTTCATAGGATTTCCTTTCGGTGTAAGCATTAAACTGACTGCGCGACAAACTTCAGCATGTCATCCGCAGCTGAGACGACTTTGGCGTTCATTTCATACGCGCGCTGCGTGGTGATCATATCGACCATTTCTTCCACCACCTGCACGTTAGAGCCTTCCAGTGCGCCCTGTTTGATGCTGCCCGCACCATCAAGACCCGGTACCAGCTCATCCGGCTGGCCGCTGGCTTCTGTTTCTCGGTACAGGTTGCCACCCAGGGCTTCCAGACCGGCCGGGTTCACAAACTGCGCCAGGGTGATCTGACCCAGTTCCTGAGGCTGAGGATCCCCGGCCACCTGCGCTGAGACGGTACCGTCCACACCGATGCTGATGCGGGTTGCCGCATCCGGGATCTCAATTTGAGGGATCAGGGGCAAACCCTGAGTATTCACAATCAGGCCTTCCGAGTTGACATGAAATTGGCCGTTGCGGCTGTACATGACTTCACCGTCAGAGTTTTCAATCTGGAAGAAACCGCCACCCATAATGGCCATATCCAATTCCTGACTGGTGTTCTGCGAATTGCCCTGGGTAAACACTTTTTGTGTGCCGACGACGCGCACACCGCTACCCAACTGCACACCTGTCGGCAGTTCGTTCACCTGATCGACCGGCGCACCAGGCTGACGCTGAATGGTGTAGAAGAGGTCTTCAAAAACAACGCGGTCGCGTTTAAAACCTACTGTGTTAACGTTTGCCAGGTTGTTCGAGATGGCGGTCATCTTAGTGTCTTGCGCCGCCATGCCCGTTTTGCTGACCCATAATGCAGAATGCATGTGATCTCTCCTTCTTATTAGCCGTTACGCAACAGGCGGTTACCAGCCTGAGCGAGTTTTTCTGCGGTCTTCATCATCCGCACCTGCATTTCGAAATTACGCGTCAGCGACATCACGCTGACCAGTTCTTCAATCGCGGAAACGTTACTGCCTTCCAGGTGCTCAGGCGCCAGACGCACTGTGGCATCCGCGGCGAAATCATTACCGTTGCGAGCCTGAAACAAGCCATCATTCATTTTCTGAACATCGGCAATATTCGGATTGACCAGTTTTAACTGACCGACTTCCAGCTCTGCGCCACCACCCGGCGGAATCACAGTCACCATGCCGGTTTCACTGATTTCAATGCTCTGGTTCGGCGGAATCACAATCGGCTCGCCTTCTGCCATCACAGGAAAACCGTTGACTGTCAGGTTGCCCTGCTGGTCAATTTTCAGGTTACCGGCCCGGGTGTATGACTCGCCGCCATCCGGACTCTGTACTGTCAGAAAACCTTCGCCATTGATGGCGATATCCAGTTTGCGGCCGGTTTTCACCATGTCACCGGCATCAAAACGGGTCGAGGCCGAGTTCGTCACCACCATAGTGCTGCCGTCAAAACCGCGCCCCTGAACGGCGTAACTTCTGGCTCTTTCCATGTCGGCACGAAAACCTGTGGTATCGGCATTCGACAGGTTGTTTGAGCGCACCTGCTGTGCGCTCAGTACCCGACTTGCTCCACTGGTTGCTGTGTATAACAAGCTATCCATCAACTAACCCTTAAATCGCGTTGAACAGCGCTTGAGTCAGCTGCTCTGTGGTCGAGATGGTTTTGGCGTTCGCCTGATAGTTACGCTGTGCTGTCATCAGGTTGACCAGTTCGCTGGTCAGGTCCACGTTAGAGCCTTCCAGTGCTCCCGGCGTCAGGCTGCCCAGAATACCGCTGCCAGGCTGACCGGTAATCGGTGCACCAGAGCCAAAGCTTTGCTGCCAGCCAGTGTTGCTGACTTTGACCAGGGCTTGTGGGTTAGCAAAATCGGCCAGCATGACCTGACCCTGAAGCAGAGACTGACCGTTGGTGTAAGTGGCGTATACCATGCCGTTGTCTTCCACACGCACGCCTGTCAGCTCACCGGATGAATAACCGTTAGGGTTGTTGGTGCTGGTGCCGAAATCGGCGCCGAACTGGGTGGTCCCCAGCAGGTCGATATCCACACTCATAGGGTCAGCACCGGCAGGGTTAAAGGCAACATTGAAAGGGGCCGCAGGGGTTGCCAGCGTACCGTCGGTATTAAACGTGGCCGCTTGCGTGGTCGCTGGCGCAGCACCGTCAACAGACACATGAATATCCCAGGCATTGGCACCGGTTTTCACGAAATACTGGGTCATGGTGTGCGGATTACCCAGCGAGTCATACACCTTGGTGGTGTAAGAAGAGTTATAGGTATCGTGATCAGCCATGTCGAATGGCGCAACCGCAGGTGTATTCACGCGTGAATCGAAGTTGGCAACAAAATCCACACGATCAGTGGCTTGTGCAGCCAGTGACGCGGTTTTAATTTGCAGATCGCCCACAGCGCCCGATTGCAGGTTGTTATTCGCGTCAACGGTATAACCTTGCAGCTTCATGCCAGTGTTACTGACAATGTAGTTGTCTTTATCAGTGTTAAACACGCCAGAGCGGGTATAAACCACCTGGCCGCTGGTGTCTTTGGTGACGAAAAAGCCATTACCGCCAATAGCCAGATCCAATGAACGACCTGTGCCGCTCACAGAACCGTTTTTATCAAAATTCTGAGAGATGGCAGCCACTTCAACACCACCGGCCTGAATACCGTTGTAAACAGAAGAGAACTCAGTACGTGACTCTTTAAAGCCTGTGGTTGACACGTTTGCAATGTTGTTACTGATGGTATTCAGCTGTGTATTGGTGGCTCCCAGGCCACTCAGCGCGATATCAAAACTCATAATATCCTCGTTAATTTGTATGAAAATCAGCTGCCGAACTGGCTAATCTGGTAGAAAGGAACGCTGCCGACACCGGCAACATTGACCAGGGCTGAGCCCCCGTTACTTGGAACACGTACTTGTTCAACCTGACCGGCCAGCAGCACCTTAGGCTCGGTCTGACCGGACTGAACTTCCACCGACACTGTGTAGTTTCCTTCAGGCAGTTCCAGCGCTTCCGGGTCAATGGTGAAATCCACATCGCCTGCGCCGTGTGCGCCCAGCGGTACTTTGGTCACACGGCCATAGTCATCTTCCAGCAGCAGGTTCACCTGATTAGACGCGTGCGCCAGTTCAATCTTGCCGCTCTGGGTACCTTCACCCAGGGTCATTTCATTAGTGCTGACATACACTGTCTGTCCCACTAAACCCGCCGTTGCCAGTACCTGCATGTTGTCCATCAAGACCATGCTGTTCTGCATCATCTTGGACATATTCTCGGTGCTCTGAACCTGAGAGAACTGCGCCAGCTGACCGACATATTCGGTGCCGTCCAGCGGGTTGAGCGGATCCTGATTCTGGATCTGAGCCACCATCAGGGTCAGGAACTCGTTCTGCAGCGCATCCGCACTGTTATCACTGGCACGGTTTGCCTGAACACCGGTATTGCCGCTTGTGGTTGTCGGGCTATCCCCGGATAAAGCGGTATATTGTGCTAAGCTCATCGGCTACCCTCCCCCAGACGCAGCAGGCCCTGCTGCATACTTTTCACATTGGCCATCACTTCAACATTGGTCTCGTAACTGCGGGTGGCGGACATCATGTCTGCCATTTCCGCCACAACGTCGATGCCCGGATAGAAGACATAGCCTTCTTCGTTCGCCAGCGGGTTATTCGGTTCGAAACGCTTATCCACTTTGCCATCATGCTGAACCACGTCGACAATGCGCACTTCCGCATTCGGGTACACATCTTTGTCGGCAGATAATTGTGTCTGGCTGTACACAGTGGCAAACACAGGTTTCAGCGCTTTGTAAGCATCATTCGGATTGCTGGCTACTGCATCGGCATTGGCCAGGTTACTGGCTACCGTATTCAGACGGACGGTTTGCGCCGTCATTGCAGAACCAGCGATTGAGTAGATGTCCGTAAAAGCCATAGTAATTAACGACCCTCAATTGCTTTGGCCAGTCCGCTGAACTTCATGTTCATAAACGTCAGACTGGTTTGAAAATCCATGTTGTTCTGGGCAAACTTGGCTTGTTCCACGCCCAGCTCAACGGTGTTACCGGTTTTGCTGTTCTGGTACGGCACCCGGTATTTCGCGCTCACATCCAACTGCGGTGGAGGAGTATCCACGCGTGAGCTTGTGTTTTTCATCACGCTTTCAAACGCCAGGTCTCTGGCGAGATATCCAGGGGTATCGACATTTGCTAAGTTGCTTGCCAATACTTTGCTGCGCTGTACCCTGAAATTAAGCGCATCAGGATGGACACCCAGCGCATTTTCAAAACTGATCGCCATTGTTTTTCCTTTAAATCGGTCACGCTTGCACCATGACTACTAACAAGAAACATGCCAATATTTTATGCTTTATTTTTCAGTGAGTTACAAAGAGGAAAGGAAGCGGAACTTCCGCCCTTTCACACACAGGCGGAAATCAGGAAACAGGAAATCCGGCTACTTTCATGCGCTGTGGACTGCAGTGCTGATGCTGCCTTCTGTCGCCCTGGCAGACAGTGGCAATAAACAGAATGCGTCTGAACTGGTGGCCTGGACCCAGGCTCAGATAGCGCAGGAAATCGCCAGTTATGCCGCCAGGCAACAATGGCCGGACTATGACACTGAGATTAGTATCAGTGTGCCGGCTTCTGTGGATCACCTGCCGGCCTGTGACACTGAGCTGTATATCAGCGCCGCCGATCAGCAGAGCCTGCCGGTGGGTTATCTGCGCCGTCAGCTTGAATGCCAGTCCGGCGCTCAGCCATGGAAACTGAACATTACCGCGCAGGTCAGTCTCCGGTTACCGGTGATCGTCTCGGCGACACACATCCGGCGTGATACCAGACTGACGGCGGCGATGCTCAAATCTCAGGTACTGACCCTGACCCGCGATGAAGCGTTTGCGACCCACCCGGAGCAGCTCATTGGTCAGCGGACGTTAAGACGAGTCCGGAGTGGTCAGATCATCAATCCGCTGCAGCTCCAGCCGCTGTGGCTGGTTGAAGAAGGCAACACTGTCATCATCGTCGCCAGCAAGAATGGTCTGGAGGCCAGCATGAAAGGAGAAGCCTTGCAAAATGGTGTTAAAGGTGAACAGGTTTCTGTCCGCAATATCAGTTCAGGAAAGGTCATTCAGGCTGTCGTGGTTGAGCGTGGAAAAGTTGAAACTATTTTTTAATTTCCGCCCGGAAGCGGTCGCTTTTCCTCTTTAGCAGTTACTTAAATTCAAGCGGTAGAACAAACGAGCAGGATACATTCATGAAAATTGACAAAGTAATTAATTCTCAGGTGGCGTCATCAACCCAACGTCCGTCCAGCCCGGCACAAGTGGAAACCGCAGGTAAATCGAAAGGTTTGGAACCGGTGATCAGCGCCAGCAACCAGATCATTTCACAGGCGCAGGAAAAACTGGCCGACTTACCGGACATCGATATGGAAAAAGTGAATGCTGTGAAGCAGGCACTGGCAAAAGGCGATCTCAAACTGGACATTGATACCCTGTCCAGCGCAATTCTGGAATTCCACACCGGACACGAATGAGGCCAGACATGAGCAAGCAGCAGATAGTGAAAGCACTGATTCAGGGGATCCGCCACGACCTTCAGGCTTACCAGCAACTCGGACAATTACTGTTGCGACAGCAAGCCAGTTATCTGCAATTTAACGGCACCACGTTAACCGAACTGGTCAAAAAGCAGGAACACGTGCTTGCTCAGCTTCAGCACAGTGCCTCGCAGCGCCGGCAGTTGTTACAACAGCTCGGACTGCCTGCCGATAAGCAAGGCATGACAATGCTGATGAAAAAACTGCCTTCCCCACTAAACGCCCAGGTTCGCCAGAGCTGGCAGCAACTGGAGAGTCATGTCCAGTCCTGCCAGAAAACCAATCAGGTGAACGGCAATCTGTCCGCTTCTTACGGTGAATTGCTGATGCAGATTAAAGGTGAACCTGCCTATGGCACGGCATTGATGCAGAGCTGATATGTCGATTGCCCGCAAAACCGGCGTCCCCTTCTGGGCCGGTTTCTGTTGTTGGTTCACACTTTTTTTCCTGCCGGGTGTCGCATTGGCCAGCCCGGCATTGTCGTCTTTTTCGCTCAGTGCTGATGCCTTACAGGCACAGGTTGACAAGTTATTGCCCCACCGCCATCTGATTGAGCAACACCTGCTGCGTAATCAAGAAACACTGCGTGATATTGAGCAGGTTCTGCGTGCTAAACAACTCCCGGCCAATCTGGCATTACTGCCCATGATTGAATCGACTTTCAGAGTGGATGCGGTCTCCTCAGCCAATGCAGCCGGTCTGTGGCAGCTGATCCCAGCCACTGCCGAACGGTTCGGATTGCAGGTACAAGCCGATAACGACGAGCGCTTTGATGTCCAGAAAAGCACTCAGGCCGCCGTCGCTTATCTGTCATTTCTGTACAACAAGTTCGATCAGGACCTTGCACTGACACTGGCCGCCTACAATGCCGGCGAAGGCCGGGTTGGCCGGGCCATCAAAAAAGCCAACAGCCGTCAGTTCACCGCCCTGACATTACCGAAAGAAACCCGCGACTATGTGCACAAATTTCATGCACTGCTTTCGGTTGTGGATCTGGACACTTTAACCCGCCAGACCAATTCAACAGATCCCATTCTCCGGTTGACTGTCAGCCGCCCGCCCACTGACATGGAAACCCGGATACTGACGGATCTGTTTGCCAAACGGGAGGTGATTAACATGTCACCTGTCAAACCCCTGATCCCTTTATAAATATTGATACTCGCACATCCGTGAACGGTTCCTATACTGAAGATTGATATTTCTATTCATAAGCATTACCTGTCGGTTCTCGCCTACAGGCCGATGAAGCAGAAGGACACGTTATGACGGACACGATTCAGGCTTGTCTGCTGGGAACCCTATGCCTGCTGATGATCTCAGGATGCGATCGCGACAATGCGCAAGACAAAGCGTTAATCAAAGCACTGGAAAATAAAGTCGAGATGCTCGAACAGCAGATGGAAGAGCAGCCGGTTCAGAACGTCCTGAGTCAGGATTCGCAACGTGTCGAAGAGCTTGAAAAAGAAGTCAATACACTCAGGGGCCGGCTGAGCAAACAGATTAGTTTTTCTCCGACCTTAGAACACATCGCCGAAAAAGGTTACCTCGAATGTGGGGTCAGTACCGGGTTGCCCGGATTCTCCATGCCCAATCAGAAAGGCGAATGGTATGGCCTGGATGTGGAGTTCTGCCAGGCTGTCGCCGCTGCAACCCTGGGAGATAAAAGCAAAGTCAAATTTATCCCGCTCAATGCCCGGGAGCGCTTTGCGGCGCTGCAAAAAGGCGAGATAGACATATTGTCACGCAATACCACCTGGACTTTACAGCGCGACACAGCGCTCGAACTGCATTTTGCCGGCATCCTCTATTTCGATGGCCAGGGCTTTATGGTGAAAAAATCCCTCAACGCCAACCGAGCGGAAGATTTGTCCGGCGCCACCATTTGCGTTCAGTCCGGCACCACGACCGAGCTGAATCTTGAAGACTATTTCAAACTCAACAACCTGACTTACACCCTGGTGCCGTTTGATACTGCACAGGAAACGATCATGGGTTTTGAGGAAGGGCGCTGCGATGTGCTGACCGCGGATCAGTCCGGCCTTTACGGCTTAAGGCTGAATCTGAAAAATGCCGAAGACGCGATTATTTTACCGGATATCATTTCCAAAGAGCCGCTGGGACCTGTAGTCCGCCAGGGGGACGATCAGTGGTACAACATCGTGAAATGGACACTGAATGCCATGATCAATGCCGAAGAGCTGGGGATCAACTCACAGAATATCGATGAGATGAAAAGCAGTGAAATTCCGGAAGTTCGCCGGTTTCTTGGCTTAGACGGCCCGCAGGGCAAAAGTCTGGGGCTGAAGCCTGACTGGGCTTATCAGATCATCAAGCAAGTGGGGAATTACGGCGAAAGCTTTGATCGTACAGTTGGTATCCAGTCTCCGCTTCATATTCAGCGGGCACAAAACAGCCTCTGGACCCAGGGAGGTTTGCATTATGCGCCCCCGATACGCTAGTCTGGCCTGAACTGGCGGATCGAACCGGCAGATTTACACACTGTTACATCTTTGATCATAGGTATTGGCCAGCTCTCCAGTATATTTAAGCCAATACTTTCAACGATTTTTTTCAATGTCGGTTCAAAGTTTCAATGACTTAATCTTGAAAGTGACCGATGTTGCCGCCATATATGGCATAGTAAATTTCAACACTAACCCTAAGGGGAAGCATTTATGAACGATCGTATTGTCCGTAGTAATGGCTACGAAGGCGTACTGTCAACGAACAAGGTTCTGCGCAACACTTATTTCCTGCTATCTCTGACCTTACTGTGGTCAGCCGTGGTCGCCGGTGTTTCTATGGCGATGAACCTGCCGCATCCGGGTTTAATCATCACTCTGGTTGGCTTTTACGGCTTACTGTTCCTGACAGAAAAGAACCGTGACAGCGGCCTGGGTCTGGTCTTTACCTTCCTGCTCACGGGTTTCATGGGTTACACCCTTGGCCCAATCCTGAACATGTATATCGGCGCAGGGATGGGACATGTGATCATGCCGGCACTGGGCGGTACGGCACTGACCTTCATGGCGTGTTCTGCCTATGCACTGACCACCAAGCGCGACCTGTCGTTCCTGAGCGGCATGCTCCTGGCTGGCTTTATCGCCATCGTGGTTGCTGTGATTGCAAACATCTTCCTGCAAATGCCAATGCTGTCTCTGGTGATCAGCGGTATGTTTGTGCTCTTCTCTTCTGCGGCCATCCTGCTGACTACTCAGTCGATTGTTCGTGGCGGTGAGACAAACTATATCTCTGCAACCGTGACCCTGTATGTGTCTATTTACAACCTGTTCCTGAGCCTGCTGCAAATTCTGGGCATCATGGGCAGCGACGATTAATCCCGTCTGTTACTGACAATACCAGAAGCGCCCTCCGGGGCGCTTTTTTGTTTTTCTGCGATGCAATCAACAGCCTTGGGTTGCAAAGTATTCATGCGCAGATACTTGCGAAGGAAGAGCGATATCACTATCCTTGCCGGGTTAACAACTGCGAGACGTACCATGCTTGAATTTGACGGAAATGTCATCGACACCGATGCCCAGGGATATTTAAAAAATGTCAGCGACTGGACACCCGAATTGGTCCCATTGCTGGCCAGAGAAGAAGGTGTAGCGCTCACTGATGCCCACTGGGAAGTGATCACTTTTGTTCGTGAATTCTATCTGGAATTTAATACCTCACCGGCTATCCGCATGCTGGTGAAGGCAATGGCAAAAAAATACGGTGAAGAAAAAGGCAGTTCCAAGTATCTGTTCAAACTCTTTCCCAAAGGACCGGCGAAACAAGCCACCAAACTGGCAGGGTTACCTAAACCGGCAAAATGTCTGTGATCCATTAGCCGGGGCCATACAGCTTCGGCTAAATGATTTCGAAACCATCCATGGCACGCCATTCCAGCTCATCCCGGCTAATACTGTCCACCCGGGATGTGCGCGGGCCACTGGCCAGCCAATCCACCAGTTGTTCGACTTTTTCAGCTTTCCCGCACGCTAACACTTCGACGCTGCCGTCGGGTAAATTCTTCGCATAGCCGCTCACACCGATTTTCAATCCTTCATGCGCAGTATGAAAACGAAACCCCACTCCCTGAACATGGCCCGTGACTCTGACCAAGACGCAAATTTGTGACATATATCACCTCAAGATTAGCCCTATTTAAAAGATAAAATATTAGTATTCACTTACGCCACACCACCCTTTATTCAGGAAGACAAAATGAAAGAAGTTGCATTTCGATGGATTGATAAATACCTCATTCACCTTAAGCTGCAGGAAAAATTTTACCTTTTGTTCCTGTTGCCGCTGATCGGAATGATCACTGTCAGTGCAATTTTAGCTGATGCTGGAGAAAAGCAGTATCAATCACTTATCACACAAAAGTTACAGGCTTCAGCCCAGTTATTATCTGAGCTGAAAGTTTCCCAGTCTGATGCAGCGCAATTATTGAGTAATACGGGGATCGCTGTAGGGCGTGGCGAGCATGCGGTATCGGTGGCGGGAATGCATTACAGCCTGATATCCACTGAATCTTCAGGTCTGTTTGACTATCTCACCGAGTTTCAGATGGGATTAGGTGTCCTGGTTGTTTTACTGGCCTGTGCCATGGTGTACTACATCATGACCTTTATTGGCGGTGCGATGTTCACCACACACAGAGCCCTGTCGACGCTGGCAGATGGCGACCTGACGCAACGCCTGAACTTTTTTAAAGTCCGGGATGAATTCAGCACCATTGCCATCACGATCGACAAAGTTGCAGAGCGCGAACAGCAACTGGTGCTGGCCACTCAGGAAGCAACGGCGCTCATGCAGCAGATCAGCAGCGAGCTTCGTCAACGCTCAATGCAAACTGAAAATCTTTCAGCCGACCAGCAAGCACACCTGGACTCGCTTGCGAGTGCCACAGAAGAGATGGCCTCTTCAATTCGTGAAGTGGCCGCCCATGCGCACGACACCTCAACGCAAACCCGGGAAGCCCAGGACGTGACTGAGCAGGGCCGTATTCAGGTCAGCCATACGAAGCAGGCCATTAATCAACTGACTCGCGAAATTCATCAGGCCGCTGAAGCGGTCAATGCGCTCGACAGTAATGCCGCAAAAATTGACGCTGTGGTCACCACCATCAACGCCATTTCTGAGCAAACGAACTTGCTGGCATTGAATGCCGCCATTGAAGCAGCCCGCGCTGGCGAGCAAGGGCGTGGTTTTGCCGTGGTCGCGGACGAAGTGCGCACCCTGGCGGGCCGGACGCAAACGGCGACCGTCGAAATCCAGCAGATGATAGAATCGCTGCAGAAAAACAGCCAGACCCTGATGGCTGTGATGCAAAGCACAGTCACCAACGCCGGTGAGAGTGAAACCCTGATGGGCTCGGTTGATCAGCAAATCACTCAGATATCGGAGCGCAATCAGCATATCTCAGATCGCAGCACGGAAATTGCTGCTGCCGCTGAGCAGCAGGGCTCGGTCGCGGATGGGATTGCCAGCAGCGTCGAACAGGTGCGGGAGCAATCGCGCCAGGTCAAGCAAGTGATTGCCCACACAGCCAGTGATATTGAGCGCCTGAATCAACAGGCACAACAACTGGAAATTCTGATGAATGGCGTAAAAGCCTGATACCTGGCTGTCTGAAATTGCTTCTTCGTTCCTCCCCTAGGGGGAGAGAATTAAAATGCCTTTTGGTTCCTCCCCCTTTTCAAGGGGGAGGCTAGGCGGGGGTTAGCTGGCACTGGCGCAGAATACGCGCTCGCCTCACGAACCCCACCCTAACCCTCCCCTTGCCAAGGGGAGGGAATCATCGTGGTTTCAGTCATCGCTGTATCAACCCCACCCTCCCCTTCATCAGGGGAGGGAAATTTCTTCTTTGCTTACCCTTTTGCCCGCAGGAACTTCAGTATCACTGAAATGCCCGGACTTGCGGTTGATTTTCCTCACACTGAACAAGATAATACGCCTCCATTCTTTTACAGCTTCTGGTCCTAACATGACAGCTTCTATCTATTTGGTGAAAGGTCGCGATAAATCACTGCGCCGCCGCCATCCCTGGGTTTTTTCACGTGGTATTCAACGTGTCGAAGGAAAACCGGAATTGGGC
This sequence comes from Photobacterium sp. TLY01, assembly GCF_021432065.1. Taxonomy (NCBI): domain Bacteria; kingdom Pseudomonadati; phylum Pseudomonadota; class Gammaproteobacteria; order Vibrionales; family Vibrionaceae; genus Photobacterium; species Photobacterium sp. TLY01. The sequence goes on along the minus strand of NZ_CP090364.1, from coordinate 1,383,817 downwards.
GACACCGTTGATGTGTTTGATCACAAGGGTGAATGGCTCGCCCGTGGTGCCTATTCTCCTCAGTCTCAGATCCGTGTCCGTGTCTGGTCCTTTGAGCAAAACGATACCATTGATACCGCGTTCTTTATCAAGCGTCTGAACGCCGCACAGGGGTTGCGTGACATTCTGGCTGAACGTGACGGACTGACAGGTTACCGTTTGATCGCAGCTGAGTCAGACGGACTGCCGGGGATTACTATCGACCGATACCAGAATTTCCTGGTGTGTCAGTTGCTCAGTGCCGGCGCAGAAGCACAGAAAGACAATTTGATTGAAGCACTCAAAACCTGCTACCCGGAGTGCAGCATCTATGAGCGCTCTGATGTCTCAGTCCGTAAAAAAGAAGGCCTGAAGCCTCGCACCGGTGTATTGCACGGCGAGACGCCGCCACCGGTTGTCACCATCGAAGAAAACGGCATCAAAATTCACGTTGATATCGTTGGTGGTCACAAAACCGGCTTCTATCTGGATCAGCGTGACAGTCGCCAGGCAGCCATCAAGTATGTGAAAGGCAAACGGGTGCTGAACTGTTTCTGCTATACCGGCGGTTTCGGTTTGTATGCGCTCAAAGGCGGTGCAGACAAAGTCATCAACGTTGACGTTTCTCAGCCTGCGCTGGATACGGCACGTCAAAATGCTGAAATCAACGGTCTGCCGGTTGAGAACGCAGAATTCGTCAATGCCGATGTGTTTAAACTGCTGCGCGAGTACCGGGAGCGTGGAGAGCTGTTTGATGTGGTGATCATGGACCCGCCAAAGTTTGCTGAATCCAAAGCACAACTGGTTGGCGCCTGCCGGGGTTACAAAGACATTAATATGCTGGCGATGCAGATCCTGAAACCGGGCGGCACACTGCTGACCTATTCCTGTTCTGGTCTGATGGACAGCAACCTGTTCCAGAAAATTGTCGCCGATGCAGCACTGGATGCGAAACGTGAAGTACAGTTTATTGAGCGTTTCAGCCAGGCAGCTGATCACCCACTCGACTCTGCGTATCCGGAAGGTTTCTACCTGAAAGGTTTTGCCTGCTACGTGAAGTAACAGTTGTCGTCATCGAGCAATACCCAAACGACTTGGAGTCGCAGGTAGGCGGCAAGTAAATGAATCCCCATGAGCATAGTTAACTATGTGATTGGGTCGGACTGGCGTTCCAGGAATGCACGCAGCCAACACCGCTGCGGCTTCAAGTAGGACGGGTATTAGGCAAAAAAAAAAGGGTTTTCTCTGACTCGATGGAGATAGTATCGAGGCAGGAAAAACCCAAACCGGAACAAAAGTAGCTAATTAAGTTGTTAGCCAAGAGAGTGTTGAATCGGTAAATTGTGATGAACCGCCTGCCGTCATATGAACGGAATCAATTCCAGGCCCAGCACACAGCTGATTCCGGTTACCACAAACAGTGATGTCTTAAATACTGATTTTGACCACTGTACATAGGTGTCCTCGCTCAGAGGACGGAAAGTGACGATGCACCACCACAGGCACACACCAGACGTCACCAGTAAATATTCATAACCGCTGAAACCTAAAGCAAACATTGCCAGTGCAACAACAGTAAACGCAGCCACATAAGCCATCATATGACGGCGGGCTTTGTGAATGCCTTCAACCACAGGTAATACAGGGATCTCAGCATTTTTGTAATCCTGCATGCGGAACATAGCAATCGCGTATGAGTGCGGCATTTGCCACAGGCAGAACATCGCAAACAACAGCATGGCTTCCAGGCTGATATAATTGGTCACCGCCAGATAGCCCACTAAAGGCGGCACAGCGCCTGACACACTACCAACCAGCGTGCCGTACACCGAGGTACGCTTGTACCACATGGTGTAAAAAAAGACGTAAAACACAAACCCCAGCAGCACCACGACCGCTGAAAGCGGATTGGCTTTCTGATACAGCACCGCCGTACCTGACAACAGCAACACAACCGCGTACACAAAGGCGGCGTCTGCATTGATTGCCCCTTTCGCCAGTAAACGGCTTTGGGTGCGGGACATCTTCTGATCGATATCCCGGTCAAAAATATTGTTGATCACGCAACCGGAAGCAATCACCAGAGCCACACCCAGCAATGTGTAAATCAGGAGGGGCCCGTTCAGCCCCTCCGTCTTCGCAGCCAGAAAATATCCGGCCAGCACAGAGATGAGGTTACCGATGATGATCCCAGGTTTGGTAATGGAAATGTATCCTTTGATCATGATCGTCATCCGAATTACAGCAGCATGTTGTCGTGCAGATTGACCATGATCCAGACGGAGCCAGCAATCAGGATCAGGACGATAATCGCAGTAAACACGAAGGACATTGAGTTCCACATGCCTTTCTCAGAGCGGTCCAGGTGCAGGAAATACACCAGATGAACCACCAGCTGAACCACAGCACAGGCCACCAGGATGATGACTGTGGTCGTCGTTGGCAGGCTTTTGGTCGCCGCAAAGTAGAAAGGAATAATGGTCAGGATTAATGACGCAATGAATCCTTTGATGTAATCACCGTAACCGGTTTGATGTGCTTGATTCGCCATTACAATACTCCCAACAGGTAGACAATGGTAAACACGCAGATCCACACGATATCCAGGAAGTGCCAGAACAGGCTCAGACACTGGAAACGGGTTTCCATCGTCTCGTTCAGGCCTTTGGTATTGAGCTGAATCATGCACACCAGCATCCAGATCAGACCGGCAGTCACGTGCAGACCGTGAGTCGCCACCAGGGTAAAGAAGGAAGACAGGAACGCGCTGCGATCCGGACCAAAGCCCTCTTCAATCAGGTGGTGGAACTCATACACTTCCATCGCCACAAAGCCGAAGCCCAGCAGGAAGGTGACGTACATCCAACGCTTCAGACCAGCAACATCTTTACGTTTCATGGCAATCATACCGAAGCCAAAAGTGATACTACTGAACAGCAGCATCATGGTTTCGGTAAACACAAACGGCAGCTCGAAGATATCTTTCCCACTCGGACCGCCTGCCGTATTGCTAAACAATACGGCATAGGTAGCAAACAGCGTTGCGAACAGAATGCAGTCGCTCATCAGGTAAATCCAGAAGCCCAGCAGCTTGGTTTCACCGATGTCGTGATGGTGTTCGTCGTGCGCGTGATGATCGACAGCATTAGTTTGCATATTCGACCTCCATCTCATCTTCGTCGTCGTTATTGGTGACAGGTTTAGTGCTTGCGCCTGCAACACGGGCTTTATGTGCTTCTTCGATCGCTTTCACTTCTTCAACCGTCACATAGTAATCCACGTCTTCGTTGAAGCTGTGCTTGATCCAAGTCCCGATCATGCCGACTACACCGATAGCGACCAGCCACCAGATGTACCAGATCAGACCAAAACCAAATACCAGTGCATACGCAGAAATAATCACACCGGCGCCGGTGTTTTTCGGCATGTGGATGGGCTGATAATCACGCGACTGCTCGGTTTCACCACGTTCTTTCTGATACCAGTGCGCATCCAGTTCATTCCCTTCAGGCAAATGGGCAAAGTTGTAGAACGGCGGTGGTGATGAGGTCGCCCACTCCAGGGTACGGCCATCCCAAGGGTCGCCGGTCACATCACGCAGCGCTTCACGGTCACGGAAGGTCACGTATAACTGCATGATTTGACACAGGATACCGCACAGGATCAGGACTGCACCAAAGGCGGCAATCGCCAGCATTGGGAAGTACTGTGGTTCAATGTGCTGGCTCAGACGACGGGTCATGCCCATGAAGCCCAGGATATAGAGCGGCATAAAGGCCACGAAGAAACCGGTAATCCAGAACCAGAAGGCACGCTTGCCCCATTTCTCATCCAGCATGTAGCCCGTTGCTTTCGGGAACCAGTACGCAAAGCCGGCAAAGCAACCAAATACCACACCACCAATGATCACGTTATGGAAGTGTGCAATCAGGAACAGACTGTTATGCAGAACAAAGTTCGCAGCCGGTACCGCCAGCAGCACCCCTGTCATCCCACCGATGGTAAAGGTGATCATGAAACCGACAGTCCACAGCATCGGTGTCGTGAACTTAATGCGGCCACGGTACATCGTGAACAGCCAGTTGAAGATCTTCACACCGGTTGGTATGGAGATCACCATCGTGGCGATACCAAAGAAGGCGTTCACGTTTGCGCCGGCACCCATGGTAAAGAAGTGGTGCAGCCAGACCACGAAGGCCAGGATGGTGATCACAACCGTCGCCCACACCAGCGAGGTGTAGCCAAACAGTTTCTTGCGCGAGAACGTGGCCACAACTTCTGAGAACACACCGAAGACCGGCAGTACCAGAATGTAAACCTCAGGGTGACCCCAGGCCCAAATCAGGTTGACGTACATCATCATGTCGCCACCCATGTCATTGGTGAAGAAGTGCGTGCCCAGGTAACGATCCAGCGTCAGCAGCGCAATGGTCACGGTCAGGATCGGGAACGAAATAATGATCAGCACGTTGGCACACAGAGAAGCCCAGGTGAAAACTGGCATTTTCATCAACGGCATTGACGGTGTACGCAGGCGCATGATCGTCGTAAAGAAGTTCACGCCCGATAATGTGGTCCCGATACCGGATATCTGCAGTGCCCAGATCCAGTAGTCGACCCCTACTCCGGGACTGTATTCCTTGCCCGACAGTGGCGGATACGCCAGCCAGCCAGTTTGCGCGAATTCACCGACAAACAGCGACAGGTTGATCAGCACCACACCCACCACGAACAACCAGAAGCTCAGGGAGTTCAGGAACGGGAAAGCAACGTCACGCGCACCGATCTGCAACGGAATGACGATGTTCATCAGACCAATGATGAAAGGCATCGCCATGAAGAAAATCATGATTACGCCGTGCGCAGAGAAAATTTGATCGTAGTGATGTGGCGGCAGATAGCCGGTTTCACCCGCGGCAGACAGCACTTGCTGACTACGCATCATGATGGCATCGGCAAAACCGCGCATCATCATGACAAAGGCAATGATGATATACATCACACCAATTTTTTTATGATCGACAGTCGTGAACCACTCTGTCCATAGGTAACGCCACTTACCCAGGTAGGTAATACCGCCTACCAGGGCCGCGCCGCCCAGCATGATGATCGCCATAGTCACCATGAGAATGGGCTCATGGAACGGGATGGCGTCCAGTGTTAATCGTCCAAACATAATATGTCCTAGAATGTTTGCTCAGTGGAATTTGATGGCGTGATTGTGCACATCAACGAGCCTTCGAATTGATTCAGGATGGTTGTGAGCATGGTTGAAGGCACATTGGAGTAATAACTCACCGGTGCATTCTCACTTGGCTCAGCAATGGTCTCGAAGTCCTTCAGCGTGACCAGCTTGTCGTTTGATGCCTGAGCTTTCTTGACCCACTCATCAAAACTTTCCTGATCTGGCATCGCCAGTGCTTTGAACTTCATGCCAGAGAAACCGTGGCCGCTGTAGCTCGCTGAAATACCATCGTAAACACCCGCTTCATCAGCAATCAGATGCACCTTGGTCAGCATACCTGCCATGGCGTAAATCTGGCTGCCCAGCTGTGGAATGAAGAAAGAGTTCATCACACTGTTGGACGTCACACGAAACTCAACCGGTACATCTTTCGGGAATGCCACTTCGTTGATCGTTGCAATGTGCTGATCCGGATAGATAAACAGCCATTTCCAATCCAGTGAAACCACTTCAATCGTCATGGGTTTGACAGAACTTTCGATGGGCTTTCTTGGATCCAGCGCGTGAGTCGACTGCCAGGTAATAGCGCCCAAAATGGCGATGATAATAATTGGCACTGTCCAGACAACCAATTCAATTTTGGTTGAGTGAGCCCACTCAGGCGTGTACGTTTCACCCGTATTCGATTCACGATATTTAAATGAAAAATAGAAGGTCATCAGAATAACGGGAATAACGACAACCAACATCAGTAGCACTGATGTGATTATCAAATCTTTTTCTGCAGCACCAATTTGTCCCTTCGGATCAAGCAGCGCAAATTGACATCCTGAAAGGAAGAGGCTTATAAAAAATACAAACCCACCCGACAAGATGTTCTTATATCTTGAGGTTTTCATGTTCTCTCTCAGCTTTTTGGGCAAAAGTCGTCACCAACAGCGAGTCGCACTTTTTAATGACTACATGAGTTATTATTTTGATCTGAATCATTTTATTTTGCGTAAAATCAAGTTGTTATATGTCCCTGTTCACAGGATTGAATCAGTTTTCCACCTGAAAAAGTGCCAACTGATTCACCAAACAGTTCACACATACTCACTTGATTTCACTCACGGTTACACCTCCTCACATTTTGTTACAACTGAAATATTTTGCCACTTTCGCTGTTAAGTTAACACTCACTAAAAATGAAACTTTAGATCTAGTATTTGGAATCATGGCCAAATTATGACCATAAAGAGAAAAAGCCCGTCATTGACCCTATTTATTATAGGGCTAATGACGGGCTCTGATCTGAACTGTAACTCTATTTAGTCTGACGATTCCGGGAATATTGAAAAGCAGTGAAGGTTATATTGAATCAATAAACAACACACAATTCACGTTAATTAAATTAACAAAATTACAGCAATTATTTCATTGTTTTTGCGAACTAATTCAGCATCGCCGCAATACAACCGCACAATGTCATTAAAAACAAAAACCATTTCAATGTTTTTGCGGTCGCTTTAATCGCAAACTTCACTGCCAGGTGAGTGCCAACAATCGTCCCGGCCGCCAGGATCAGTCCCGGCACCCAGAGCACCAGCCCTTCGTAAATAAACAGGCCGAGGGCTACCACAGTAAACATCAGGGTACAGAGCATCTTTAATGCATTCGCGCGGACCAGGTCATAGCGCAAGGTGCCTGCCAGTGCAGCCAGCAACACAAACCCCACACCCGCCTGAACAAAACCGCCGTAGAAACCTGCCAGTCCTAATCCCCACCAGGAACTGGGCGTCTCTGCCACTTTTCTCGCCAGCGTACCAGGCTCAGGTGCAACCACCGCAGGCTTGACTAAAATGATGAACGCCATGAGCAGCATGGTGCCCAGCAACAAAGGCTTAATCCACTCAGAAGGCGCGTAAGCCGCTGCCACTGCCCCAGCCAAACCGCCAACTATCGTTGGCACCATAATCGGGCCGGTATCACTGAGCTCCAATTTCCCATGGCGTTTGAATCCGAAAACCGCAGTAATTGCCTGCAAGACAACACCGAGACGGTTGGTTGCATTTGCCACTTCTGCTGGCATCCCCATCACCATCAAGGCCGGCAAGGTTAAATTTGAGCCACCGCCAGCCAGGGTATTGATGATGCCGGCAAGAAATCCAGTGCCAATGAGCAAAGAGGCATGGAATAAAGTGATATCCATTTCTGATCCTGAAAGTCATTCCAAAGCATCACTTTATACTCTATTGGCTGCACAGATGTATACACGCCAGGGCACTAATCTATTGATTAAACGATTTATTTCATCAATACAATTAAGTTGATGAATTGATTGTTATCGCAAAATAATGACGAAAATGTTACAGAAAAACACTCTATTTATGTGATACCAGATCAAAATTTTAACAATAAACCTCGGAGTTCCGGTAAAAAACCTATAGTAATTTTACGGCTAAATATAAGCCTGTTACTTATTTTATTGTTTGATTTTTACACTAAGGAACCATCAATGCCAAAGCAACATTCAACGCGCAAGCGTGCTAAGCAAGGCTTTGCTCTCGCCACTCTCAGCGCAGCCTGTTTGCTGAGTTTCCAGACTCAGGCTGCCGCGAACTGCCGCCCCGACGGTTTGTACCAAACCCCGGGTGTCACTGTTCCCTACTGTACCGTGTACGATCAGGACGGCCGCGAAAAAATGGGCGCCGATCATCCGCGCCGTGTTATCGGTTATTTCACCAGTTGGCGCAGCGGCAACGACCCGCAGAGCAGTTATCTGGTCAAGGATATTCCCTGGGACAGCCTGACTCACATTAACTATGCCTTCGTCAGTATCGGTTCAGACGGCAAAGTTAACATCGGCGATGTCAATAATCCTGATAACCCGGCAGTCGGCAAAGAGTGGCCTGGGGTTGAGATTGACCCGACGCTTGGTTTCAAAGGTCATTTCGGTGCACTGGCAACGGCCAAAGCCCAACATGGTGTGAAGACACTAATCTCCATCGGCGGATGGGCGGAAACCGGCGGCCATTTTGATGACAACGGCAACCGTGTCGCTGATGGTGGCTTTTATACCATGACCACCAATGCAGACGGCAGTATCAACCATCAGGGCATCCAGACGTTTGCTGACTCTGCTGTGGCCATGATGCGCCAGTACAAGTTTGACGGTCTCGACATCGACTATGAATACCCCACCAGCATGCAAGGTGCAGGCAACCCGGATGACTTCGCTTACTCTGATGCCATGCGTCCTCATTTAATGAAGTCTTACCATGAACTGATGAAAGTACTGCGTGAAAAACTGGATCAGGCCAGTGCGCAAGACGGGCATCACTATATGCTGACCATTGCCGCACCGTCATCCGGCTATTTGCTGCGCGGTATGGAAACCATGTCGGTCACTAAGTACCTCGACTATGTCAATATCATGAGTTACGACCTGCACGGCGCCTGGAACGACTATGTCGGTCACAACGCATCACTGTTCGACAGCGGCCTGGATGCGGAGCTGGAAGCCGGTAACGTCTACGGCACGGCACAGTACAAAAAAACCGGTTATCTGAACACTGATTGGGCTTATCACTATTTCCGCGGTTCAATGCCGGCGGGCCGAATCAACATTGGTGTGCCTTACTACACCCGTGGCTGGCAAGGTGTCACTGGCGGAACCAACGGCCTCTGGGGTAAAGCCGCGCTGCCGAATCAGAGCGACTGCCCAACCGGGACAGGCGCAGGCACCAGTAATTGCGGTTACGGTGCCATCGGTATCGATAATATGTGGCACGATAAAGACGCCAACGGTAATGAAATGGGCGCAGGCTCTAACCCGATGTGGCATGCCATGAACCTGGCCAACGGTGTTTACGGCAGCTATACCGCAGCCTATGGCTTAGATCCGGTAAACGATCCGCAGGACGCGCTGACCGGCACCTATACCCGCCACTACGACAGTGTCTCTGTTGCTCCATGGCTGTGGAATGCAGACAAGAAAGTCTTCCTGTCGACCGAGGATAAAGAATCAATCAACACCAAGGCAGACTATGTGATCGAGCAGGGAATCGGCGGTATCATGTTCTGGGAACTGGCCGGTGACTACAGCTGTTACAACCTGGATGCCAACGGAAACCGCACCACTGTGGACCCGACCGAAAATGCCTGTAAGACAGGCAACGGTGAATACCACATGGGTGACACCATGACCAAGGCGATCCATAACAAGTTTGCCACTGCGACACCTTATGGTAATACCCTTGCCGAGGGTGCGATACCAACAGAAGCAGTTAATGTTGAAGTCTCTGTCACCGGATTCAAAGTGGGCGATCAAAACTACCCGCTCAATCCAACCATGACATTAACCAACAAAACAGGTCAGGTTCTGCCTGGCGGCACTGAATTCCAGTTCGACATCCCGACATCTACGCCGGATAACATGTCGGATCAATCCGGTGCCAATCTGCAAGTCATCTCTTCCGGTCATACCCGTGGTGACAACATTGGCGGCCTGGACGGCAACTTCCACCGTGTCGCATTCACTCTGCCAAGCTGGAAGCAGTTGGGTAACAATGAAAGCTTTGAGCTGACCCTGAACTACTTCCTGCCTATTTCTGGTCCGGCGAACTACAGCGTCCGTGTCAACAATACTGACTATGCACTGGCATTCGAACAACCAGACTTGCCGATTGCAGATTTGAGTAACGGCGGTGGCGACAATGGCGGCGGTGATGGCAATAACGGTGAGTGTGTGACCACAGGTGTGAATACCTACCCAGACTGGCCACAAACTGACTGGGCAGGAAACCCAAGCCATGCGGCCGGCGGCGACCAGATTATCTACAATGGCGTGGTTTATCAGGCGAAATGGTGGACAAACTCAGTACCGGGCAGCGACGGCAGCTGGGATACCGTCTGTACGGTTCAGTAACAAATCAATCAGTCATTCTTAAGTTGTTAACCAAAGCGGGCAATACAGCCCGCTTTTTTATGCAGCAAAATTGTTCATTTTTTAACCCAAGATATTATTTTCTATCATAAAAATGCGATACCAAGCTCAAAATCCGAACAAACAGCCAAATGAGTGATTATTTGATGTTTCTGCTACCCCCCTATTATTTTTCTTTTCTAAAACAAAATATTAATCGTGTCAGAATTGACAATTTACTAAAAATGTAAAATAAGCTGACATGTTGAGACTAATTTTCGATTAAACAATGTTCATATTCTAATGCGCTGTTTTATATTGATAAAAATATAAGAATTGAGAAATTAAATACTTTGATGATGGAATAATTTTAACTTAACCCTTTCAATACAAGGGCTAAAAAAATTCAAATCCTGTGGTAGAGTCCTATCGTCACTGGCAACAACTAATTAAAAGAGTGTAAACAAGGAAATGAAACAAGCCATCTACCTATTCATTTTGCTGTTTTTTTATTTACCACAGTATGCATCAGCAAGCACAATTAAGGGACCACTTTCACAACAAACTCAGAATCCTGAAATCATTGTTAAATATGTTTATGAACAGGCGGGTTTGCAAGGAAAGCTAGACTTCGAAGTATTTAAAAATGGTTATCATGCTTATTACAATACCAAGGCACGAAAAAAACAGTTACTGACGATTATTGATTACAGTAAGCCATCGACTGAAAAGCGTTTTTTTGTTATCGATCTGAAGCGAAATAAACTGCTCTACCACACTTACGTGACACACGGCGTCAACAGTGGCGGTGTCGTCGCAAAGCACTTCTCGAATATCGTCAATTCCCGTCAAACATCACTGGGTACTTTTCTGACCGATACCACCTACTTCGGCGGCAATGGTTATTCACTGCGTCTGGATGGCCTGACAAAAGGCCTCAATGACAATGCGCGTCGCCGTTATATTGTTGTTCACGGCGCTCCCTATGCGTCTGAAGATTTTATTCGACGCCATGGTTATTTAGGCCGCAGCTGGGGCTGCCCTGCGCTTCCGGCAAACCTTTCCAAGAAGATTATCGACACCATTAAAGGTGGCAGCGTCATCTACGCCCGCGCATAATATAACCTGATTGATTACTTTTATTTCTTGCCCTTATGTTCTCATAAGGGCTTTTTGTTTTGTCAGAGTAATATCAATTTAAACCCTGGCACGCAGAGTTGTTAGGAAGATCGCATTTTACCGGGCGAATAACTGTGAAATGATAAATTATCCAGACACGCAAGACAGACTTGATATACTTTTCGTTCTCTGTGCGTTATCCATTCGATTAATACGCCAATGAATACCTGACAGATAATGTTTAGCCTTCAATATTCTCACTTGCACTTATTTCTATCAAATATAAAAAAATCCCTGCCGGAGCAGGGATTTAAAAACTATCATCAAACATTTAGTTGAATCAGGCCAGCGCTTTCGCCGCTTCGACAAATGGCAGATCCAAGGCCGTTGATACTTCGTGACAAGTAATTTGACCACGGTAAACGTTCAGCCCGTTCAGCAGGTGTTTGTCTTCCTGCAGCGCCGCTTTATAACCTTTGTTTGCCAGTTTCAGAATATATGGCAATGTCACGTTATTCAGTGCAAAGGTAGAAGTACGGGCAACTGCGCCAGGCATGTTGGCAACACAGTAGTGAACAACATCATCAACAATGAAAGTCGGCTCGCTGTGCGTTGTTGCGTGAGAAGTTTCAACACAACCGCCCTGGTCGATGGCCACATCCACAATGGCTGAGCCAGGCTTCATCTTCTTCACCATCTCAGCTGTGACCAGCTTAGGCGCTGCGGCACCTGCCACCAGCACACCACCGATAACCAGATCAGCTTCCAGTACATGCTTTTCAATCGCGTCTTTGGTTGAATACACGCACTGTACCTTGCCATCGAACTGCGCATCCAGTTTACGCAATACATCAATGCTACGATCCAGAACGACAACGTTCGCACGCAGGCCAACCGCCATCTGAGCAGCGTTCGCACCCACGACACCACCACCGATAATCACGACTTTCGCAGGTTCAACACCGGGAACACCCGCCAGCAGCATACCGCTGCCACCGCGAGATTTTTCCAGTGCAAAAGCACCCGCCTGAATTGACATACGACCAGCGACTTCGGACATCGGTGCCAGAAGAGGCAAGCGGCCAAAATCATCCGTCACGGTTTCGTACGCAATACATACCGCTTTACTGTCAACCAGATCTTTTGTCTGTTCTGGGTCCGGTGCCAGGTGCAGGTAAGTAAACAGAATCTGACCTTCGCGCAGCATGGCACGTTCGACTGCCTGAGGTTCTTTCACCTTCACAATCATTTCAGCTTCTGCAAACACATCAGCGGCGGTCGGCAGAATTTTTGCACCGGCGTCAATGTAGTCCTGATCGCTGAAACCAATACCAGCACCCGCTTGCGTTTCAACGTATACAGTGTGGCCATGAGCAACGGCTTCGTTAACAGAAGCAGGCACCATGCCTACGCGGTATTCATGAACTTTAATTTCCTTTGGTACACCAATAATCATTGTCAGTTTCCTTGCGGCTTGTCAGAGGTTGTGAAAACAATAATGGAATACATTTGAAATGTGTCACCGTTTTTTAACCTAAAAGCAACAAATGAATCCAGACACCTAAGGTTTATCAGAATATCATTCTGTTTATGACATCCATCACACCACAAAAGCTCAAGAAAACACCAATAATTAGGCTTTGGGGCTGGTTTCAAGTCCATTTACCAGCCTTTAAGTCTAAATATTAAAGAAAGCAAAGCATTTTTGACCTTACTGACAAAATGCATGAATAAAATAAACGCAGAGATGCTGCCAGTTTCGATTCGGCCATATAAAATGCTGGATTTTACCCGTCACCTTGGTTCTACAGGCGGATTTATCACTATGGATGTGGATTTCAGCGGGGATAAATAAGAACGCCACCCTGAGGTGGCGTGGACAATCAGACGGGAAGGACCCGATCAGTCTTCCATCTCCCAGTCCATATCGGGTAATGCATCCAGATTCTCTGAGTAGCGCTTCAGGTTGAATTCACCGTCATTTTTCACCACATCAAACACTTCAATTGACAAGGCACAGGCAATCATCTCGATGGCTTCTTCCCTTGGCGTTCCTGTCATGACAAGCCGCATCAGTGTTTCTTTTACTTTGATCGGATTGCCTTCGGCCAGTTGATTCTCAACTGTTTCCACCAGCATTTCACCTGTCATGATCTCATCATCTTGCATACTGCCTGCCCTTCTCAATGCTTCATCAGTAAGATTTCTCCCAATCTTACCGTAGCCGGACACAGAACACGAATGCGTCTGCTGCAGTGCGTTATTCTGGCCGTCGGGCCAGTGAGCGGCATTTCCTGTGATAATATTCGCTTCACTATGTGTGGTTTGCAGTGAAGTGATTGTCGATGAATCTGGATACTAAATGGTTGGAAGACTTTATCGTGCTGTGTGAAGTCCGAAACTTCTCCCGTGCGGCCAAAGCCCGCCACATTACTCAGCCCGCGTTCGGACGTCATATTAAATCTCTGGAAGAGGCCGTTGGCGTACAGCTGATTGACAGAAGTACCACACCGGTCAGCCTGACGCAGGCAGGGAAGCAGTTCCATTCACTGGCCCGTAATCTGCTGATGCAGCTCGACCATGGCCTGTCTCAGTTAAGCAGTCAGCCGCGACCCGTTTTTACACCGCTTCGTGTTGCAACGCCGCATTCTCTGGCATCGCCCACTTTAATGAATCTGATGGACTTCGCCAGTCAGGAACTGAGTCTCGAATACAGTGTTGACGTACTCAGGCTGGATTTCGCCATTGAATCATTAACCGAAGGGCGCAGTGATTTCCTGTTTGCCTTTGATGCCCTGGCCTTGCATCAACCGCCATTTCAGAATATTGCCATTGGGGAAGGTCATTTCTATCTGGTCTCCGCGACCGATCATCAGGGCGCCCCGCTCTTTAAACCCGGGCCGGACAAACTGACGCCCTTATTACGCTATTCTCCCGAAAGTTACACGGCACGATTAATCGAAAACGCACTGGGACAACCGGTGAATTTCCCCTGTCATCCGGTGTTTGAATCCTCAATGTGTCAGTTGCATAAAGACATGGCGCTGCGGGGAAAAGGCGTGGCCTGGCTGCCCGATTGCTTAATCGACGAGGAATTAAAAGCGCGGCGACTGATGAAGCTCAACCCTGATGTCTGGCGGATACCCTATAAAATCCGGCTGTACCGCAATCAGGCCCGGCTTCCTGATGTTGCCGAAGCGTTCTGGCAATACCTTAAGCGACAGGCCGAGGCTGGCTGGCAACTCTTACCGGCCGACTGACCGGCTCATGCTGTTTCATACACTGGTGCAGATTCAGCATCAGCATACCGAAAACAGCATTTCACAATGTTCACCCTTCTCTCCAAACTGCTTTACAACTGATGTAGCAGATTGAGTATGGATACGTGACGACCCTGACTTTACCTGAATTTATTCGCCGCCTGCCCAAAGCCGATATTCATTATCACTTGCTGGGCGGGGTACGGCTGAACACCATGCTGGACCTTGCCCGCAAGTACCAGGTTGATCTTCCGGAAGCCGAGGCCAAAAGCTACTACCGCGCTTACCAGACGCCTGGCGGCCCGCGCAAAGGCGGGATTGCCGCTCTGACATTCCTGTATCAGTTGATGCAGGAAACGGCCGATTATGAAAGAGTGCTGTTTGAAGTTGCAGAAGATGCCCACCACAGCGGTGTAAAATACATTGAAACCTTCTGGAACCCGTCCGATGTGGCTTTGCCTTACGCAGAGATCAATGATGCACTGGTGCGCACTATCGATCATTGCCAGCAGGTGTTTGATATCACCATACGTCTGATTCCCTCAATTAATCGCGAAAAATCCCCGGAAGACGCCGTTGCTATGGTAGAGGCCATGATTGCCCACCCGCACCCCTATGTGCTGGGCATCGGAATCGATTACAAAGAACATCAGGCGCCGGTTGAAAACTTCTGGAAGGCATACCGGCTGGCGGCGAGACACGGATACAAGCTGACAGCGCATTGTTCTGAGTTTGGCCTGCACTGGCGCAATGTCGAAACCGGCATTGAGCTCATCGGGGTTGATCGGATTGATCATGGTTACAGCATTATCAATAACCCTGAGCTCATGGCGAAATACGCGGCGCTGGGCATCCCTTTTACCGTGGTGCCGTCCAATACCTACTTCCTGCAGCAATGGCCAAAGCATGACGAATGGCGGGTCAAACACCCGATCCGTGCCATGGCAGAAGCGGGCCTGAACATTATCCCCTGCACTGATGACTGGCACATGCACGATACCCATACCAGCAAATGCTATCAGGTGATGGTTGAGGACTTCGGATTTGATGTCTATAGCCTGAAGACCATGATGCTGAACAGCCTCTACGCAAGCTGGCTGCCCACAGCACAGATTACACAGTGGGCAAAAGAATGGAGCCGCTGCTTTGATGAGTTGTTTGCTCAGCTGGACTATCAGCCAAAACTCAGTACCAAAGAACTCATTTTGTATCGACGTGAACACAACGGAAAAAAATAAATGGAACGCATCAAGGACTTTTTCAAACTGCAAGAAAATGGCACGGATATCAAAACCGAGTTTATCGCCGGATTCACCACCTTCGCCACGATGGCCTATGTGGTGGCTGTCGTGCCCGGTATGCTGAGCAAAGGCGGGATTCCCTTTGCCTCGGCCATGACAGTCACTGTGATCATGACAATTCTCACGACCCTGGCAATGGCGCTTTATACCAACCGGCCGTTTATTCTGGCGCCGGGCCTGGGCAGCGTGGCGATTTTCTCCTTCACACTGCTGGGCGGCGGCGTCCCGTTGCCGGTTGCCTCCGGCATTGTTTTTATCAGCGGTGTGCTGTTTATGCTGGTGTCTTTTCTGGGGATCAGAAATTTCATCGTTCGTATCATACCGCCGAGTATCAAAGTCTCAGTCGGCGTCGGCATCGGGCTGTTTATCGCGCTGCTTGGGCTCAAGCAGGCAGGGATTGTGGTTGCCAATGCCAAGAAAAATGTGCTGATTTTTGGCGATCTGGCATCGACCGACGCCCTGCTGGCCTTTTTCGGGTTTTTCCTGGTGTTGTTTTTCGTAGCCCGCAAAACCCGGGGCGGTATTATTCTGGCGGTGCTGATCACCACGCTGGTGGGCATTCCACTCGGTGTCACCCAGTTGCCAACTCACATGTTTGCCATGCCGGGCGGCGTGGATGATCTGGTGTTTCAACTTGATATCGTCGGTGCCCTGTCACCGCAGTATCTGCCTTTCCTGCTGGCCTTTTTTATCCCGGATTTCTTCTCGACCCTGGGCACCTTACTGGGGGTCGGTGCGCAGGCCGGTTATCTGGATAAAGACGGCAACCTGCCGGGCATTGAGAAAAACTTCCACGTAGACTCTTGTGCGACGACCTTTGGTTCGCTGTTCTCGTGCCCGGTACTGACCACGTATCTGGAAAGCTCTGCGGGCGTAGAAGCCGGCGGCCGTACCGGCCTAACCGCGGTATTCACGGCAGCCTTGTTTGTTCTGACCCTGTTTATTTCACCACTGGTGACTCTGATCCCGACAGCCGCGACCGCACCTGTGTTGATTTATATTGGTTTTGCCATGATGTCTTCGATGCGAAAAGTAAACTACGATGACATCACACAGTATCTGCCGGCATTTGTCTGTGTCGCCATGACCATCTTCAGCTTTAATTCGGGTAACGGGATTGCCGCAGCCATGGTGGTTTATGCATTCCTGAAACTGGCCACAAATCGCTTTAAGGAAGATCACTGGTCTGTGTATCTCATTGCCATCTCAATGATTTACTACTTTTACGTCGTGGCCGGCCACTAAGCAATCCCCACTGGCGTCATTTAGAAGTGATCACAAAATTCGGGCCAGCGTACTTGCTGGCCCGAATTCAATCCACTGACAGGATAAAAAGTTTATACCGCAATATCCAGACTTCCCGCGCTCACGCCGTTGAGACGGAACCAGCCCGCAATACTGAAACGCGGACGATGTGCGGGCAGCACTTCATGAGGAAAGTCTTCAGATAAAAACATCACCAGGCGCCCGCCTTTGGGCACCAGCTTTGTCAGAAAGCTATCATCATCATTGTAGATCACCAGCTCTCCCCCATCCGTTTCCTGCCAGTCTTGATCGTTCAGATACAGAACTGTCGTCAGAATACGGTTGGCTTTACCACGAAAACTATCACGATGTTTTTTATAGAAATCCCCCTGCTCGTACTTGGCAAAATGCGCTTCGTATTCGAACAAGCCCAGATAGAGGTAACGATTCGCCGCCTGGCGGATCACTTCCATCTTATCCAGATAGTGATGAACTGGCTGGCCCATCTCTTCTTTCAGCCAGTGAATCTTATCGCTTCGGATCGACGCCACATGCGTATGGGCATCCTGACGCCCAATGCCTGCTTGTGACCATTCAGAGGGTAAACATTGCAACAATGCAGATATTTCGTTTGCAGAAAGAAAATCGTCCCACACACACCAGCCCTGTGTGTGCAGGCTCTCAAGCATAGTGTCGAGATCCATGCGATGTGTCCGTATTAGCCTAGCGTTGAGGCTTTATAGACACTCACCCTGCACGTCACAAATCATTGATTAAATGATGAGAATGAAAAAAAATTATGGATAAATTTTGCAGATGAAAACCATAAAAAATTCTGCATAACATTTACAGACTGTTTGCCAGAACCCACTGTTCAATTTTTCTGGAAACCAGCGGATGTGTGAGCAACCCCATATGATTCACACTGCCTAACACACACTGGTTGGGTGACGGAAATCCCACGGCCAGTTGCTGTTCACTCCCTTCGCCCAACGCACTCGAAACTGGCACCAAACCATCGCCGATACGGCGGTTTCTTTCATCCTGAGTATCTTTGCTCAAACAGCTGGCAACAGCATAACAAGCTACACCGTCCGGCAGAGGCGGACGCAGCGGGTAAACCGGCGGCGGCTCCCGTTGCCAGTCGGAATGGCAGATCGTGCCCAGACTGAGATCTTTACTGCCGGCACTGCGCAGCCGGGTCAGATTGGCCACGGATTGCAGATAAGGCACCGCCGCAATCCGGGTTTCGGCCCAACTGGCAAGTTTTGCTAAAGGTGCGCCATTATGCGGGGTGCCCAGGGTCACCAGTGTAGATAGCTGATTTATCCAGCTCACCTGATGTTTTGCAGCATAGAAGCATGCACTCCTGCTGACCAGCCCACCCATGCTGTGGGCAATCATCACTATTTCCTGCACCGGACAAGGCCAGGCGGCAATCAGCTGCTCTAGCAATAACGCGAAATCTTCACCATTAGAGGATATGTGACGCCCTGTGTTGTAACGCAGATACACAGGGGTATAGCCAAACTTCACCAAATTCCGCCCATGGTCATGGGGTTTCCGTTGCCATTGGCTGTCATTCATACACCAGCCGTGGATACAAACCACGATCCGAGCCTGCGGCTGCGGCAATTGGCTGGCCAGCGTCAGCGGGTCCAGACTCAGTGGCTGCATACCGCTGCTGAATGCCATTCTCTGGGCGAGCCGGCTTTTGCGCTCTGCAAGCGCATCTCCCATCACACCGTTCATGGTGGCGATCACCAGATCGCTGGGCACCGGCGGCAAACCGGTTTCAACAAAGGCTCCCAAACCTGCCCGCCACTGACTGGCGTTGGCAACAGCACGATCTGACAGATCGCTGAGCAGCAACTGAAGTGTACGATTCATCCGTCGCTTGAATACCATGCTCCCCCCTACCTTAGACTGGGCTTGCCACACCAGGTCAATGTTACCGTCTGTCGGACATCTCGAGGCTGATCTGTCGTAGCCATAGTAAGAGGATAGGATAAGGACCACAAGCCATCCGCGTCACCGGCATGAATGTGAATGACCTCAAGCTCTCGCACAAAATCTCTCCGGACCACTCGCCAAGATAGAGCTTACACTCTAGTCTGCTAGTAACAACCACAAAGGATCACAGCACATGGAAGAGCAACTGAACGCGACCGACTACTTTGATTTTGATCACCCGGCCATCCAAAACTTCAGTCAGCAGGTAACAGGGAATACAGCAGCCGAGAAGGCCATCAGCATTTATTATCTGGTCCGCGATGAAATTGTTTACAATCCTTATACGCTGCAAGACGGCCTGCCCAGCCTGAAAGCCAGCTATTGCTTTCAGAAAAACCAGGCATATTGCATCCCAAAAGCGGCGCTTATGGTCGCACTATGCCGTCTGCATGGTATCCCCGCCCGTCTTGGCCTCGCGGATGTCATCAATCACTTATCAACGCCGGCCTTGGTTGAATGGCTGGGAACAGACTATTTCGCGTTGCATGGCTATGCAGAGATCTGGCTGAATCAGGGTTGGGTGAAAGTCACGCCTGTCTTCGATCGTGCTTTATGCGAGAAGTTTAACGTTGCCCCCCTGGAATTTGACGGTAAACATGACGCTATTCTCCATTCCGCGACAAAAGATGGTCGGCAACATATGGAGTATGTAAAATACCACGGTTGTTTTGATGACATGCCCATTGAATTGATTCAAAAAACAGCCTCTGAGGCTTATCCGAAGTTTGCAGATTTATTCAATCAGAACCGGGTTAGCGCTCACTAGCGCCACCCCGTCAATCAGACACCATCGGGCAGCATTATACACGCTGTTTCATTTTCCCTGATTCATCGAAACTCAAGAACATAAGCGGGCCGGATAAAATATGATTATTTATTTTACTCTGAAAAGTTAATTCGCTTTTTTGCGTTAATTGCATACAATAACGGGGCAGCTGGAGAAGCTTTAGGAGAGAAGTAGTGACCACGCCAGTGAAAAAAAAGTCAACGTTAAAGAAATCACCCACTGTGGGTCCGACACTTACCCAGGATGATATTGTCTACGGACACATTTTTGATGCCATCCTGGAACAGCGCCTGCCACCAAACACCAAGCTGAATGAAGAAGCACTGGGTGAAATTTTCGGTGTCAGCCGAACCATTATCCGCCGTGCCTTGCTTCGCCTGTCTGTCGAGCAGATTGTCAAAATTCGCCCGAACCGTGGTGCCATTGTTGCTGCGCCCAATGTTGAAGAGGCCCGGCAGGTATTGAAAGCACGCGAAGTGTTAGAGCTCGCCATCACAGAGTTGGCCGTTGAACATGCGACCAGCGAACAAATCGCCAAATTGCGTGAACTGGTCAAAGAAGAGCATGCTGCTTTTGATCAAGGCGATGTGGGCCGCGGTATCCGCCTCTCCGGTGAATTCCATATCCAGCTGGCCAGCATGGCCAACAACCCGCCTTTGCTTTCCTTCCAGCGCAGTATTGTGTCGCAAACTTCTCTGATCATTGCACTGTATGAAGTCGGCAACCGAGGTCAATGCTCTTTTGATGAACATAACCAGCTGCTGGACGCCATTGAAGCGGGTGAAACAGAAAAAGCCGTTTCGCTGATGCGTAATCACCTGGGTCACATCAATGCAAAATTAGCCCTGGATGATGAAGCAATCAGCAGTGATCTGCACGCGGTATTTTCTGATGTTGTGTTGAAGCGAAGATAGATTGAAAACAATTTAACACAAAAATAAAAACAACATTGTATACAATAATGCTATGCCCTATACTGTTCTCAGTGGGGCATGCAGCCTACGCGTTCAGTTCGGTATTGTATAAGTTGGTGCTGCACGCTCCCACCCATTCCGCTTCTTAATCTGCTGTGACTCATATCCAACTCTATTCATCTATCCCTGGTGTGCTTGGCTCACTGAGATCATTCATCAAAAAATCGCAAAACATCGTATACCGCCAGCCTGCAGACTGAGCAGTTCAGCCTGGTCCTTTCTGTTAAATCAATCATGGATTTTGTGTTGGTTGGCTGGACTTTCGCCACGCAGAAATGACTGTCAGTGGCTAAATAAAAAAAAGGAATAGTGCCGCTGACACTATTCCCAAAGGGCACACAGTCTCCAAGGACAAAGAAAACTGTGCCTACCGTTGCCTCTTACAACTTACAACATAACTCAAGGAGTTATTCAGTGACCGGATTCCTCCTTCGGAAGAATCAGAATGGCGCGAAAATCATTCACATTCGTTAATGTTGGACCCGTGGTTAACAATGAATCCAATTGTTTAAAGAAAGTGTATCCATCATTGTTATCCAGATAGTCCTGGCTATTGAGTTCCAGAGCCTGCCCCTGGTGATAACTCTGCGGGTTCAGTACCGCACCGGCATTATCTTCGACCCCGTCAATACCATCGGTATCAGCGGCCAGTGCGAAGATCTGCGGATGGCCCTGCAGTTCATGATACAGGCTCAGCAGAAACTCACTGTTACGCCCGCCACGTCCCTCACCCCGCACTGTCACCGTGGTTTCACCACCAGACAGTAAGACGCAAGGCGTTGTGAACGGCTGTTCGCGGTCGGCAATCTGCTTGGCAAGCGCTGCGTGTACTTTAGCGACATCACGAGATTCACCTTCAATGCAATCACTCAGGATATGCGCAGGGATCCCCCACTGACTGGCCTCTTCGGCAGCCGCTTCCAAAGACAGCTGAGGGCTGGCGATCAGCTCGAACCTTGCCCGCTCGAGACAGGCATCACCCGGTTTTACCGTTTCAGATTCAGGGCTGTGTAACCACTCAGTGACTGAGTCAGGTACGCTCACCTGATAGCGGCTCAATATGTCTAAGGCATCTTTGCTGGTCGTCGGATCAGCAACCGTCGGGCCGGAAGCAATCACGGTTGCTTCATCGCCGGGTACGTCCGAAATGGCCAGTGTAATCAACTGTGCCGGTGCGACGGCTTTCGCCAGCCTTCCGCCTTTAATGGCAGACAGGTGCTTGCGTACACAGTTCATTTCATCAATGGCCGCCCCGGATTTCAGCAAGGCTTTATTAATTTGCTGCTTTTGCGAGAAGGTGATGCCGGGAGCAGGCAAACTCAGCAAGGCCGATCCGCCACCAGACAGGAGACAGATTACAAGATCGTTCTCGTTCAGCCCTTCCACCAGATTCAGGATACGTTCGGCCACTTCCCGGCCAGCATCATCCGGCACCGGGTGGGCAGCTTCGATCACTTCGATCTTCTGGCATTCTGCGGTGTGACCATAACGAGTCACGACCAGACCTTCCAATTCACCTTCCCAGACACTTTCCAGTGCTCTGGCCATTGAGGCGGCGGCTTTACCCGCCCCTATGACCACCGCTTTACCTGTTCTGTCTTCAGGTAAATAGTGCTTCAGGGTTTCACCGGGCAGGGCCTGTTTTACTGCACGATTAAACAGTGCAGTCAAAAATGCATGCGTTTCCATTTGCATGTTGCGCTCCACGTCAAGTTAGCTCCCAGTTACGGCAAGCAACAGGGGAAAAAACCCGAAACCGTCACTGTCACTGTCACCCACATTGTATATCGAACTGGTAGGGCCGGCTAAAGCCACCTCTGACAAGCAGCCAGCCCTAATATCCAACCCGCGGTTTCGGGACCACATAACCAAAGGAGACTAAAAATTGTTATGTGACAAGAATGATTCAGGATACAGCTGATTACCAGCTGCATACCTGGGGCGACATCAATGATGCCGCCTTTTCATCAGATTACTGACGGATGCTGTGATTCGCCAGCTCTTCAATCGCACGAATCAGTGCTGAGTGATCCCAGCCTTCGCCGCCCAGTTTCACACAGGCATCAAACAGATTCTGAGCCGACTGGGTGTTTGGCAGAGACATACCCAGCGCTTCAGCGCCTGACAGCGCCAGATTCAGATCTTTCTGGTGCAGCTGGATACGGAAACCTGGGTCAAAGGTGCCTTTCACCATACGCTCACCGTGCACTTCCAGTACTTTAGAGTTGGCAAAGCCACCCATCAGCGCTTCACGAACACGGGCTGGATCGGCACCGGCTTTCGAGGCAAATACCAGAGCTTCAGCAACCGCTTCAATGTTCAGCGCAACGATGATTTGGTTCGCCACTTTACAGATCTGGCCTGCACCGTTATCACCGACCAGGTTGATGTTCTTGCCCATGACTTCAAACAGTGGCAGTGCTTTGGCGTAGGCTTCTTCGCTACCGCCCACCATGATGGTCAGAGCTGCATTAATCGCACCCACTTCACCACCAGAGACAGGCGCATCCAGGTATTCCGCACCGGTTTCTTTCACGCGAGCTGCAATTGTTTTGGTCTCGATTGGCGAGATTGAACTCATATCAATCACGGTTTGACCCGGCTTCAGGACTTCGGCCACACCATTTTCACTGAACAGGACATCTTCCACCTGAGGGGTATTTGGCACCATCAGGATGATGTATTCAGCCAGTTCCGCCGCGGCTTTTGCCGAGTGGACAACCTGAGCGCCGTTGGCAACCAAATCTGCCGGCGCTGGATTGTAATGGTCAGAAAAGACCAGTTGGTGTCCAGCTTTCTGCAGGTTCTCGGCCATAGGTTTACCCATGATGCCTGTACCGATAAATGCGATAGTCGTCATTATCCTCTCCTTAGATTTGATTAAATTCTTTCAGCCAGCCAAGGCCTTCTGCGGTCGTTGTCTGCGGTTTGTACTCACAGCCCACCCAGCCTTCGTAGCCAATTTCATCCAGATGCCTGAACATAAAGTGATAGTTAATTTCGCCTGTACCCGGCTCGTGACGACCTGGGTTGTCAGCCAGCTGCACGTGACGAATTTGGCCCAGTTCACGACTCAACGTGGTTGCCAGATCACCTTCCATGATTTGCATGTGGTAGATGTCGTATTGCAGCTCCAGATTGTCACTGCCAACTTTCTCAATAATATCCAGACCTTGTTTGGTGGTATTGAGGAAGAAACCTGGAATATCACGGGTGTTGATCGCTTCGATAATCAGGTGAATCCCTGCTTTTTTCAGCTCAGCCGCAGCAAAGCGCAAGTTATCAACAAAGGTGGCTTCCGCCTGACCCGGGGTCACACCGGCAGGGACTATCCCTGCCAGACAGTTCACCTGAGTACAGTTCAGTGCTTTGGCATAGCGAATGGCTTCCGGTACGCCGGCGCGAAACTCTTCAACCCGCTTAGGGTCGACCGCGATACCGCGGTCGCCTGCTTCCCAATCGCCCGCAGGCAGATTGAACAGCACCTGAGTCAGACCAAACTGATTCAGCTTTGCCTGAATCGCTTCTGCTTCAAAGGCATAAGGGAACAGATATTCCACGCCACGGAAGCCCGCCTGCGCGGCGGCTTCAAAACGATCCATGAAAGGTACTTCCGTAAAGAGCATGGATAGGTTTGCTGCTAATTTCGGCATGTCACATTCCTTTTGCTATTCGTGGCATCTTATTGATTGAAGGTGATGGCCGTTGGCGCATCTGCCTGATCTTCGGTCAGGGCTTCAAACTCGTTGATGCCGTCAATTTCAACACCCATCGCGATGTTCGTGACGCGCTCCAGAATCACTTCAACCACAACTGGAACTTTGTGCTTGTTCATCAGAACCTGCGCTTCACGTAATGCATCGGCGATCTTCTCAGGATCGGTCACGCGAATGGCTTTACAGCCCAGACCTTCAACCACAGCAACGTGGTCAACACCATAACCGTTCAGCTCCGGCGCGTTCTGGTTCTCGAACGCCAGCTGGACACAGTAATCGATGTCGAACTGACGCTGTGCCTGACGGATCAGACCCAGGTAAGAGTTATTCACCAGTACGTGGATATAGGGCAGGTTAAACTGCGCACCGGCTGCCAGCTCTTCGATCATGAACTGGAAGTCATAGTCACCGGACAATGCCACAACCGGACGTTGCGGATCAGCAGCGCGTACACCCAGAGCAGCAGGGATTGTCCAGCCCAGAGGACCAGCCTGACCACAGTTAATCCAGTGGTTTGGCTTGTACACATGCAGGAACTGAGCGGCAGCAATCTGAGACAGACCAATGGTGCTCACGTAACAGGTCTCTTCGCCAAACACCTTGTTCATTTCTTCGTAAACACGCATAGGTTTGACTGGCGTTTCAGTGTAGTGCGTCTTACGCAGCATGGTGGCTTTACGCTGCTGACATTCAGAAACCCAGGCGCTGCGGTCGGCCAGTTTGCCAGCGGCTTTCATATCGCGGGCAACTTCAACAATCAGTTCCAGTGCGGCTTTTGCATCCGATACGATACCCAGATCAGGGCAGAATACGCGACCAATCTGAGTCGGCTCGATATCAATGTGAACAAACTTGCGGCCTTTAGTGTACACATCCACTGAACCTGTGTGACGGTTTGCCCAGCGGTTACCCACACCAAACACAAAGTCAGAAGCCAGCATGTTAGCGTTACCGTAACGGTGTGCTGTCTGCAGACCCACCATACCCACCATTAATTCGTGGTTGTCCGGAATAGAACCCCAGCCCATCAATGTTGGAATCACAGGCACACCGGTGATCTCAGCGAACTGCTGCAGCAAGTCGGACGCGCCGGCATTAATCACACCGCCACCGGCAACAATCAGTGGTTTTTCTGATTGGTTCAGCATGGTTAATGCTTTTTCAATCTGAGCACGGCTGGCTGTTGGCTTGTAAGCTTCCAGCGGTTCATAGCTGTCGATATCGAATTCAATCTCAGCCAGCTGAACGTCAATCGGCAGGTCAATCAATACCGGCCCCGGACGGCCTGAGCGCATCAGATGGAAAGCCTGCTGGAATGCGCGCGGCACTTGCGCTGGCTCCAGTACTGTAGTTGCCCATTTCGCGACGGGTTTCGCGATACTCTCGATATCAACCGCCTGGAAATCTTCCTTGTGCAGACGGGCACGTGGTGCCTGGCCTGTGATACACAGAATTGGAATAGAATCAGCCGCTGCTGAATACAATCCTGTGATCATATCTGTACCCGCTGGACCTGAAGTACCGATACAAACACCGATATTACCGGGATTGGTACGCGTGTAACCTTCAGCCATGTGAGAAGCACCTTCCACGTGGCGGGCCAGAATATGATCAATGCCACCCAGTTTTTTCAGTGCAGCATACATGGGGTTAATCGCTGCACCGGGTACACCAAATGCCTGAATAACGCCTTCTTTTTTCAAAACTTCAACGGCGGCTTCAATTGCCTTCATCTTCGCCATACTGCCTCCTGCATAATTGTATACAATGTTGTGTATGATTGTATTCTAGACACACATAAATGATCTTAGCAAGGGGGCTGTTACGATTTAAAACAAACTTAATCTGTAGAAAGACCACTATTTACTTAAATAACAATTACTTGAATCAAAAAATAGCGACACATAAAAACAACATCAGATTTACATAGTGATAAAAACCACTTTACCTGATACGCCCATATAGGTTATAGATAATAGGAAAATTATAAAATGTATACAAAACGATAGACCGTTTGTTCTAAGGAGACGCAATTGGATACCCAACAACATCAAGAGGCACAAGCCGATTCCCTACAGCTCGCCGTTGGTTCACTGTCACCCGACTATCAGGCTATCCTGAACGACGATGCCATGGCGTTTCTGACGGCACTTGTCAGTCAGTTTTCAGGCCGTCTGGACGATCTGCTTGCCCGCCGTGAAACACGTCAGCGTGAATTCGACAATGGCAAACTGCCGGGTTTCAGAGCTGACACAGCCGATATCAGAAATGATAAAAGCTGGCGCATTGCTGATATCCCTGCGCCGCTTCAGGATCGCCGGGTGGAAATTACGGGGCCGGTTGATCGCAAGATGGTGATCAATGCGCTGAACTCAGGCGCGAAAGTCTTTATGTGTTGTTTCGAGGATGCCACTGCGCCGAGCTGGGACAACATGGTACAAGGCCAGATCAACCTGCGTGATGCCAACCTGGGCGAGATGCGCTATTTCGACGACAAGCGTCAGAAGGAATATGTCCTGAATGATGATCCGGCCCTGCTGATTGCGCGCCCGCGCGGTCTGCACCTGCCAGAGCAGCACATTCAGTATCAGGGGAAATCTATTCCAGGCTGCCTGATGGACTTCGGCCTGTATTTCTTCCACAACTACCAGACACGCGCTGCCAAAGGCTTAGGTGTTTACTATTACCTGCCCAAGCTGGAATCAATGGAAGAAGGCCAGTGGTGGGCCGATGTGTTCCGTTTCACCGAGAACTACTTCGGTGCGCAAACCGGCACCATTAAAGCGACCGTGCTGATTGAAACCCTGCCCGCCGTTTTTGAAATGGATGAAATCCTGTACGCCATGCGCGATTACATTGTTGCCATGAACTGCGGTCGCTGGGATTACATCTTCAGCTATATCAAAACCCTGAAACAACACAAAGACCGCATTCTGCCTGACCGTCACGATGTGACCATGGCGCAGCCTTTCCTGACAGCCTACAGCCAGTTGCTGATTGCAACCTGCCACCAGCGTGGCGCGCTGGCAATGGGTGGTATGTCGGCCTTTATTCCAAGCAAAGATCCTGAAGAAATGAAGCAGGTTCTGGAAAAAGTCATCGAAGACAAAGAGCGCGAGTCCAGCAATGGTCACGATGGTACCTGGGTTGCCCACCCTGGTCTGGTTGATACCGCAATGACGGTGTTTAACCAGCGCCTGGGCGGTAAACCAAACCAGCTCGATTACCTGCCATCGGCTGCCAACGATATCACAGCCGCCGATCTGCTGGCGCCTTGTGAAGGCCACCGTAATGAAGCCGGTGTGCGTAAGAATGTGCGTATCGCCCTGCTGTATATCGAAGCCTGGATCCGCGGGCTTGGCTGCGTGCCAATCCATGGTCTGATGGAAGATGCGGCAACCGCTGAAATCTCACGTGCCAATATCTGGCAGTGGATTCATCACGGCGTCACGCTGGACGATGGCCAGTTGTTCACCACTGAACTGTTCCGCCAATGGCTGCAGCAGGAAGTGGACAGCCTCAAACTTGAACAAACGGACAACAGCCAGAGTCGTCGTTTTGACGATGCGGCCAAACTGTTTGATGAGCTGTCAACTTCAGACGAATTTGCACCATTCCTGACATTACCTAGCTACCCGCTGTTGGTTGGCTGATTGTCTGCTCAGGGGGATTTCCCGGGGCGGTAGAGACGTTTACTCCCGGTCATGATACGCATGACACTTTCGGAGTAAAGCCGCTCACCGAGCATGGATTGGTGGCACATAAACAATATACCCGGCAGTCGGCTAACCGGCTGCCGTTCAAAAAGTTAGTCAATTAATTCTTGATCGGAGGGATCACTATGAGCTTAACACTGGACGAAGCACTGGTAATTACCAAGGGCGCATTCAGCACTGCCCTGACCAAAGGTGCTGCACCGCTTACTGTGGCTGTTCTCGACAGCGGCGGTAAACTTATTTCTCTGCAACGTCAGGACGGCTCCAGTATGCTCCGTCCTGAAATTGCCATCGCCAAAGCCTGGGGTGCCCTGGCATTGGGTTGTTCTTCCCGTAAACTTGCCCTTGATGCTCAACAGCGTCCGGCGTTTATGTCGGCGGTCAATGTGCTGGCCGAAGGCAACCTGCTGCCGGTACCGGGTGGCGTTCTGATCCGCGGCAGCAATAACTGCCTGCTGGGTGCCGTTGGTATCAGCGGTGATTTATCCGAACTGGATGAGCTGTGTGCCATCGCGGGGATCAAAGCAGCAAATCTGGTACCGGACGAAGTGGAAGTCGTGGAGTAACCACAGAGACCCCGTTCGCTATGCAAAGGGCCATCATTGATGGCCCTTTTACTGTTTCACGGTTAATGACAGCTGCTACTTATCACGCTTCTTACTGCATGCCTGCGTTTCAGCTGAAGCATCGGTAAAGCCAATACTGGCGCTTTCAATAACACTCACCCGCCGCGCTGCCCTAAATGGCCGGGATCCCACGCGGTACAATATCAAAGACGACAATATCAGCAGACATCCCAGTGCTTTGTTCAGCGTGAATACTTCACCGTACCACAGCACGCTGAGCGTCGCTGTCCACACAGGCTCCAGCAACATGATCAATGCCGCATTCGAGGCAGTGATCTGTTTTTGCCCGACCGTTTGCAGAACGTAACGTAGACTGGTGGCCAGCAAAGTACTGAGCGCGAACCAGCCCCAAATAGTCACCGGCACTTGTTCAGGGATGTGCTCAACAGTCAAAGACATCGTCAACGACAACAAGCCAGTAACAAATAGCTGAATGCAGGCCAGCAAGAGGATCGGGATTTGCTGAGCAAACCGGCTGTTTACGTTGAAATGAATCGCCAGCATAAAAGCACAGGCGGCAAACCAGATCTGACTGTCAGACTGCTGCCAGCCGCCGGACAGCGATAACAACGCCATACCCGCCACCGCGACCGGCATCGAAAGCCAGAAGGCACGCGGCGGTTTCTGCCTGAAGAGCACCCAGGCGACAACTGGCACAAACAGCATCGACAGGCTGGCAATAAACGCCCCTTCCGCTAAGGCTTCTGTATTGGACATGGCATGAATCCAGCACATCATGGCCACCCCCAGCAACACCCCCACCAGGGCGGAAAAACCGATGGTTTTCAGCGTGGTGCGCCTGAACGCTGCATAACAAAACGGCAGCAGACACAGTGAAGCGAGCAAAAAACGCATGCCAATAAACAGAAACGGCGGCAAGCCCTGCAGCGTCTCTTTGGAGAAAATCCACCCGATGGCCGCGAGCATAGTCGTCAGCACCAGAATCGCGCTTGCTTTATAGTTTGGATTCAACAGAAACGCTCCTTTTTAGTGCCACAACAGACAATTACACTCGTGTAACACACACGATAACAACCATATCAACACTAAACCGCCGGGCAGGCAATGGTTTCTCTAGGGAGCTGGTAGGAATGTTTTTTCATGCTGGTGAAACGGAGAGATTGAGCGTCAAACATAAAAAATGAACAATTACCCGACTCGGTGAGCACGTATCCAGATATGCGCACAATCCCCTTCTTTGTCGTAACCGATAATAATGAGTTGTTATTATGCGGTACTGCCAAACGTTGTTCTCTGATTTGTTAGTTCTAAGGATGATTTATCATCGCAACACTCAATAATCTCGATTTTACTGACGTACATTAAAAACCTTCTTTTTATTTCAACAGCATACGTATAGAATCAACCTTCTCAACATATTGCATTATAGAGTCTATTCTTTGGGACTCACAACTAACAATAAACAAAATTAACAACGTCAATCCGAGGTTTTTATGCATACCAGACAATTGTGTATATCATCATTAAGAAATGCTGCTTTGATCTGTTTCACAGTTCTGCTCGGCGCATGTTCATCCACTCAAATGGCTGACAAGCAAAGAGACCTGTTACCACCAGATTTAAATAAATACAACCTATACGGTTACCTAGAAAGAGATCCAAACGGAAATTATGTGTTTTCTAAGTTTTCAGCTCAGAAATATGATACTTCTGAGCCATGGGTTAACCTAAGAGACTTTTCACCAGTATTTAAAACAGAGAAAGATGACTGCCATACCGGTGGCATTATTGATGAAACATTTAAAGATGACCAATCTAAGCTTTGTGATGATGAAGCTCTAAGAGACAAATTATTCAAAACATCAACAATTAAAACTGGTGATGTAGTCATGTCTACCGTTGGCAACGCATTTATGACAGCGATGACTATGGGGCTCGCGCTAGGTGATCTTGGAGGATTTTATACTCTTGAATTCGATGAAGACAAATATCAAAAAGCATTGGATCAAGCGATTGAAAACACTAATTTCAATGAACTACTATCCAAGCTTAATAAATTGAACAATGATATATCTGAAAAGAAAGAAAAATTTACTTTTGATGTAAGAAAAAAACAAAATGAACTCACTGGAAAACTAAAAATATCACTAAATGATAAAAGTAAAATTTACCCCAAAAAGTTAAATGGGAATTCAGTCACAATAAACACATCATATGATACAAATCAGCTATCTATTATTTATGGAGAGTTTTTATCTGTTGAAGACCTATATAACAAACTGACACTTAAAGAAACTACCGCACGTTCTCAAACCGAATTCAACCTTAGTTGTGATTATTCACAGTTTAATGGTTGGTCATATGAAGAAACTGGATGCGGTCAAAAATTTAGCTTTTCAGATATGAAAATTCTACCTGTCAAATTCACAATCAACCATAAAAATGAATTTTACGTGGATTATTTACCTCCTTTAAAAGACTCATTAGTTGAAGTAAAGTTATCAGAAAACAAAGTTCAACTAACAAATAAAACCGACAAATACATAAAAATCGATTCATTATCAATGTATGTTAATAATGACATAGAAACTAAAAGAGATATAAACATAGAAATCCCCCCTCACGCCACAAGTTATGTCGCTAATCTAAAAGATTTCCACTCATCAGTGCAACTGATGACACTCCGCAGTGTTAACTATAAGACTTTGCAAAAACCACTTCGCTTAGGTGCTGCTATAAAATATCGAGTTACAGATACTAACAAAGAACGGACTTTATATAAGGTTGAAAGCATAAAGCCATTTAGTCAATACAACCCTTCATAATAAACCCAAAAAAGGTGTTGCTAATAATCACTAAGCAACACCTTTTAATCAAAACAGGTAGAATAATTAAAACCACGAACACATATAATGAAGTCACATAACACCCATCATCAATAGAGAAATCAAGTATCCTGTGAATCAATAATATATTTCCTTTCATTGCGTTATAAAAATCTTAAGTAAAACCTTTCGTCAACTTAGATATCATGCAATCACCACGTTGAACACAGTCCCAGTCACTTTGTTCTTCACCTCACCGGTGACCCACAAGAGGCGTCCAGTTTTCCGCCCAGGTATGGTTCGTGCTTTCGCCCATCGCGGCTAAAGAGGTGGTCATAAATTCAATAAACACGCTGACTTTAGCAGGTAAATATTCCCGCTTTGGGTAGATAGCAAACACGCCATTATCAGGCTGTGGCGGCCTGAAATAAGGATATAAGGATACTAAGCTGCCGTTGTTCAAACCCTGTTTTGCAAGAAAGTGAGGTAGCTGAGCAAAGCCCAGACCATCAGCACACATCCCGGCCATGGCTTCGCCATCATCAGTGATATGTGTCCGTTTTAATTCGTAAGGAACATATTCACCCTGCGCATCGGGCAAAAAAATGGGCTGCAGCTGTTGTGTTTCTTGAATACGAAAACCAATCCAGCTGTGCTGATGAAAGTCATTGGCACTTTGGGGGATGCCTTGTGCGGCTAAATAATCTGGCGATGCACAGACAAGAAAGTCCATCGGGCTCAGACGCCGGGCCACCAGGCGGCTGTCCTTGACGTAACCCGTACGCAGCGCGACATCAATATGGTTTTCAATGATATCTGCGTGTAAGTCACTGATTTCAAGATCTAACTGAATAGCTGGGTAACGCTGGCAGAATGCCTGCAGCAAGGGACGAAGATAGAGATGACCATAACAGACGGCCGAGCTGATACGCAGTATACCGCTGGGTGAATCATTCAAATGCTTCAGCTCATCTTCGCAAACGGTGAGATCCTGAATCATCTTGCGCACTGTATCGGCATAGCGCTGACCCGCATCGGTAATTCGCAATTGCCGGGTAGAGCGCTGAAAAAGCGTCAGTCCTAATTGCGCTTCCAGCCGGCTGATTGCCTTACTGACCGTCGATGGATCCGTGTTACAGGTGCGTGCCGCTGCCGCAAAACTCTCACCATCACACGTGGCTAAAAATATTTCTAATGACCTGAGTTTATCCATTCACTGAGCATCAAGCGATTATTCGTTGGCTGACTATAGCAATAAAAATTCATGAATAGTATTCACGACTCAAAGGGATTGGAGCCTGTTTTTCTTCCCTTTTCTGAATCTTAATATTCATGCTCCAACAACAAACCGTATTACATCCATGAGGTTTTATGTTCAGCAAAGTATCCTCCAATCATCCGCTGGCTTATTTTTTCCTGGCATTCATCACGATGGCCGGGCTTTCCTATATTAATTTTCTGCCGGGTGTGGTGAATGCTCTCGCAGGCAGTATTGGTTTTAGCGATGCACAGGCCGGACAGATTGTTGCGCTCAATGGTTACGGGGGCCTTTTGGGTAGCACAATCGCAATATTCCTGGTACGCCGTATGCGTTGGCAGCAGGCCATGTATACCTGCTTACCCATGTTAGCTGTCATAGATACCGGGACGTTATGGATAGAAGACTACAGTGTCATGCTCGGCTGGCGCTTTTTAGCCGGGCTATTCGGTGGGCTTTGTGTCGGTATCGGCTTTTCTGTACTGGCCAGGTTAAACAATGCGGATCGTGCTTTTGGCACCTTGTTACTCATTCAGTTCAACCTGGGCGCTTTGGTGATTTACCTGCTGCCAGCATTCGAAATGCTGCTGGGCGCTTATGCCGTTTTTTATCTCATGGCAGGCTTTGCCTTACTGAGCCTGATTATGATGCTGTTTCTGCCTTCGCTTGCAACTGATCACAAGCCAGTCAAGCAATCGGTATTGTTGTCTGAACTGAATGGAAACGCGGTGTTATTACTGCTAGCCATCACCGCCTATCAGCTTGCTGCCAGTGCCATCTGGACTTATGTCGGACGCATTGGCCTCAATGCAGGCATTCACGCGGATCATGTCAGTCTGTCTATCGCAATGACCGGATTGCTGGGACTGTTGGGAGCTATGCTCCCTGTGATCAGCGGTAACCGTTTTGGTCGGTTATCCTGGGTGATCACGGGTGTGGCTCTGTCGGTCTTTTCTGCGCTCTTGCTGAGCGTCTCACCGCTTACTCCGCTGTTTTATATCACTTCAATGGCGCTGCTGTTTTTTTCCTGGCCTGCAGTTCAGTCTTATTTGTTAGCGGTAACGGCTGACATGGACGGCACAGGCCGTCTTTCAGCGCTGGCGGCTGTTGTTTCTTCTGTCGGTTTAGCGACCGGCCCCCTGCTCGCTGCCGGCTTATTAGATAACGGTAACTTTTCGATCATGCTCTATGCCAGCGCTCTGGTCTTTCTCGCGTGCCTCTTTCTGTTATTCAAGCCTGTCCAGGCACAGGAAAAAGCGGAAAACCCTGTGTTGTCATCTCACTATCAGTCAAATGCGAAGGACCCAATATGATTCGCTATCTGTTGAGCAAAATGCTGCTGACATTCAAAAACCGTTACGATTACGACATTCGTTATCAGCAGGATATTCTGAAAACCGATCTCGGGGCTTTCCTGAAATTTATGGGATTTCAGACCATGTCTTCGCACTCGGGTCATGTGCCCGCTGGGCCGCTCTATGCCGCCAGAATTCGCGCCATTCTCTCGGACGATTGCGGCCCATGTACACAGTTGGCGGTCAATATGGCCCTGGAGGCAAAAATAAGCCCGGAGACTGTACAAGCCATGATTGACAAAGATTTAAACAATCTGCCTGAAGAGATTGCCCTGGTGGTGAACTTTACTGAGTGTGTGCTGGCTCATCACCCTGAAGCGGATGATTATCGTGAAAAAATACTGGCTTTGTGGGGTCCCAAAGGGCTCATTACGATTGGTTTTGCCATCAGTGCTTATCGGGTGTATCCGGCCCTGAAATACACGCTGGGCTACGGGAAAACCTGTCATCGAATTCAGATCAACGCATCATCCATCACACCTGAGCAGGGAGCGGATTTAACCGGAGAGAGGAAGCATGCTGAATAAATGGTGTAACAGAATAGCAGCACTGCTCGGGTTGGCAGCATTGGCTAACGGCGTATTGATGACGATCGCCCCGGAAACCTGGTATTGGATGGTGCCGGGTGTGCCGGACCGTGGACCGTTCAATCAGCATTTTCTGCGCGATATTGGCATGAATTACAGCCTGATCGGTGCCGCTTTTATTTTGGGAGCGATTGACACCAGACATAGCTTGACACTTTGGCTGATGCCAACGGCCTGGTTAACCGGCCATGCCATTTTCCACGTGTGGGAAGTGCTTGCTGGCATCTGCGGGCCTGAATTTCTGATCATTGATTTTGGCGGCGTGACATTGCCTGCATTACTGGCGCTGTGGCTGATTTATACCCGTTATAAGGTACCGGCAAATGAGTAGTGCAAAGCTTGTTTTTTTACTGCTCAGCCTGGGTATCGCCTTGGGAGCAACACTGGCTATCTTAGCCCCCGAACCCAAAGCACTACAACCCAAGACACAACAAGCCATTGAATGGCTGGACAACCCGCGCAGTCTGGACAATTTTAGCCTTGAATCTGCGGCCGGTGCGTTTACGAACCAATCATTACTGGGACATTGGACCATCGTGTTATTTGGCTTTCTCCATTGTCCGGACATCTGCCCGACCAGTTTGGCACAGCTGTCAAAACTCTCTGCAGTTCTGTCAGAAAACCCAGGTAAACATAACGTCGCTTTTGTTTTTGTGTCTGTTGATCCCACGCAGGATTCAGTTGCCGAACTCAGCCAGTACTTACAGTACTTTGATGCTTCAATTCAAGGAGTAACGGGTAGTGAGGCGCAGTTAACTCGTTTGGCAAATAGCCTTGGTATCCGGTTTGAAGTCTCAGAAAACAAAGAAGGCTACAGTGTTGCACATTCCATCAAATTTTCGATAATTGGTCCTGATGGCCTGTTTCACGGGCGGTTTAGCCCGGACTTCGATATGCCCGGATTAGTCCGGGACTTCGCCGCCAAACTAAAACAAACCCCGGATGCACGTACACAGGCTGTAGCAAGGTCGAAATGATACCGCTTACAATTCAATAAGTGTCTTGCCGCTCTTGGGTTTGTAAAAATAAAATCCTTGCATCAAATCAACACCCGCTTTTTTCACCAGTTCAGCCTGGGCCATATCTTCAATCCCTTCGGCAACCACAGTCACCTCCTTCTCGTTACACATATTCACCAGAAATTTCACATAAGTTCGGACGGATGGGTTCTCTGCCATTTTTTTGATAATGGTTTTGTCCAGTTTAAGCTGGGTGAACGGAATAGAAAAAAAAGTATTGAAAGAGGTATAACCCGAACCAAAATCATCCAGGGAAATGGTGAACCCTGCCTGATTCAGTGCCAGCAGTTGTTGTACCGCAAAAGGATTTGATTCAAGAATGACAGACTCGGTCATCTCTATGGTCAGGTTTTCTGGTTGTAATTGATAGTGGCGAACGATGGCCAGAAAATGGGCAACAAAGTCAGGCTGCATCAGTTGCACAACGGATACATTGACCGACGCCTTAATCACGCTGGAGTGAACCTCTCTGTACTGATTTAAAAATTCACAGGCCAGCACAAGCACATGATAACCCAACTCAACAATATCCCCGTTTTCTTCTGCAATGCTGATAAATTCAGTGGGCATGATCTCGCCATAGCGAACACTGTTCCAGCGGATCAGCGATTCTACACTGACGATGTTCCCTGTAGATGCGCAGACAATCGGCTGAAACAACAGATAAAATTCATTGTCAGTGATGGCTTTTTTAATCCCTGTTTCCAAAAAGAGATGACGTTCAATGGCATCTTTTTCATCATCCGCATAAAAAGAAATACAGGCATCTTTTTCTGAGCCGTGCCGCATGATCAGCGTGGATTTATATAAGAGTGATTCTACATTTTCATTCAGGTGTTTATTTTCCATCAACAAATAAACACCCACATTCAATGCCTGTATCCTTGATTGATGAAAAGAGCGAAAGCGTTGCTCAAAATCAGTCAGTACTGCGCCAATCTGTTGTTTTAATACGTCTTCAGAATAAGTACCTTTCTGTAGTACAACAAATTCATCTGATTGAGTTCTATAGACGTTTTCCGAGCCAAAGGCTTCTTTCAGGCACTCAGCACAAAGCAGAATAATCCTGTTCCCCGCCTGATAGCCAAACACATCCATGATTTGGTTGATTTTATTTAAACCAAACGTCATGACCGCCGCCTGACTATAAGCTTCAAGCAAGGTGGTCAGGGTTTCCACTAATTTACGTCTGTTATTCAGGCCAGTCAGTGAATCACAATACGCCAGCTGATACAGCTTATCCTCATAATGTTTCTTTTCAGTGATATCTTTATGAGCGCCGACCATATAGATAATGTTGCCATGCTCATCAGCATGAATCACACCGACCGCTTCAATCCAGTGATAGTCACCCTGTCGGTCACGCACACGATACTGGCTGAGAAAACGTGTTATTTTCTCGGTCACCTGCGTGTTAATATTTTGAATAAACTGGTTTTTATCTTCAGGATGCATGATGGCAATCCACTCATCCAGTGGTGAACCATGTAATGACACATCGAAGTTTTCATAAAAGTGAGTATTATAAAAATTCACCATATTATCCGGCGTCATTTCCCACAGACCTTCACTGCCAGCATCGAATATTTCTAACAACCTATGCTGATTATTAACAACTTTATTGTCGATAATGTCAGATTTCACGTTAAGTCCAGTTGATTGTCTGTAAAAAATGAAGCGCGTAATATACCACACAAGGATAAGCGATTAAAACATCGTCAATAATGAATAATTACTCTCAATAGCAAAACAGTTTAACCTGCTGGTTGCAATTTCATATCTTTTGTGAATAGAAAATAATTTCGGGTTACCTATAAATACCAGCACAAAAAGCCATGTGTTTGAATATTAGTGGATTATAAAATTCAACTCCGTCATAGATTACCCTATACCTCCCGCCTTCTAACCTTGGTAAATATAGGTGTACTACCACCGCTTGCCATCAAAATACTGTGTCAGATGATCGATCAGCCCACGCACTGCAGGCAATAAGTATTCTCTTGACGGATAAAGTGCATAGACAAACATGGATTTGGGCATCCAGTCCTTTAACACTACGGCTAACCTACCTGCTTGAATATCTTCATCAACAAGATACCTGGGTTGCATTGCAACTCCCGCTCCCTCGATTGCCGCGGCTTTCAATACCGTAGCTTCGTTTGAAATAAACCGGCACGACACTTCGACCGATTCAGTGACGTTATTTTTCGTCAGATGCCACACATGCTGCTCGAAACTACGATTGCCGAGGCATTGATGGTGGCTGAGATCTGACGGTGCCCGGATGTCTGGCGACCGCTCAAGATAGGCAGGTGACGCCACCATGACAGAGTCGCAACCTGCGATCGGTTTACCAATTAACGATGGATCCGGCGCCATGGCTATGCGTATGGCTAAATCGAATCTTTCTGCAATCAAATCTGTGACCTGATCGCGGACATCAATCTCAACAGACACCTCAGGATTGAGCACTAAAAACGGCTGGATTGCTTTTGCAAGCTGCGCATGAGCAAAAGACATGCTGGTTGTTAACCGAATATGGCCGCTGAGCCGGTCGGCCGGCTGCAAGGCCACCGCTATGTGCTCGGCCTGCTCAACCCAGAGTTTGATTTCTTTCAGGCATTGCTGGCCCGCGGTGGTTAACGCCACTTTGCGGGTTGTGCGCTGTAGCAGCCGGGTCTTCATCCACTCTTCCATGGTGGCGATATAGCGGGTCACCATGGAGCGGGACATTTCCAGTCGCTCTGCTGTCGTGGTGAAACTTTCGGTCGTGGCGACATCAATAAACACTTTTGCTGCCGTGAGTCTGTCCATTCATTTGTCCGATTTAAGAAACAATGTTGTTGAAAATTGATTCTATATCCAACCAAATGAAATCACTATCATGCATGCCATTCCCAATGACATTCGCTGGAGCGAACACATGAAAAAGACATGCTTAATGGCAGCCTCGCTTGTCACACTTTCTACCGCCACGCTGGCCGAAGCGGCGCCGCTCTCAACCCAGGTCTACAATGCCGATGGCAACAGCTTTCATGTCAATGCCACGCTGGTCTATGGCGAGCATGACGCCCTGCTGGTCGATACCGGTTTTACCCGCGCCGATGCCATGCGTATCGCCGCGATGGTGCTCGACAGCGGTAAAACACTGAAAACCATTTTTATCAGCCAGGCCGATCCGGATTACTACTTTGGCGCACAAGTGCTCAAAGAGCAGTTTCCTGAAGCGCGCCTGATCACCACGCCTGCAGTACGTGCGGTGATCAAAGAGAAGATGGCGGGCAAACTGGCCTTCTGGACTCCAAAAATGGGTGAGAATGCGCCCGTGAAAACCTTGCTCCCTGAGGCGTACACACAAACCACTTTAACGGTTGACGGCGAAACCATTGAAATTCGTGATACCCAAGGCGAGCTGGCGCACCGCCCTTACCTGTGGATCCCGTCCAGCAAAACCGTGCTGGGCAATGTGGCCGTATACGGTAACGTTCACCTGTGGATGGCTGACGCACAGACACCTGCTGAACAAACCGCCTGGACACAACAACTGGAAGCCATGCAGGCTCTGGAGCCGCACACTGTCATTCCAGGCCATATGAAAGCGGGCACGCCCATGACTGCTGAAAACATCACGTTTACACTGAACTACCTGAAGGCATTTCAGCAAACCGTCAAAGCCAGCGAAAACAGTCAGCAAGTCATCGAGACCATGGAAAAACGCTACCCGGATGCGGGCCTGCCGATGGCGCTGAGCATTGGTGCAAAAGTTCACAAGGGAGAGATGAAATGGTAAACGCAGCTGTGACAGTCCATTACTTTTACGACCCGCTTTGCGGCTGGTGCTACGGTGCAGCCCCGCTCATCGAACACCTGGCTGAACGCAATGATATAAAGCTCGAACTGCATCCCGGTGGTTTGTTCAACCACCGAACGATAGACCAAGCGAGCCGCAGACATTTTCTCGACAGTGATCAGCGTATTCATGCCCTGAGCGGCGTCACCTTTGGCGATGCCTATCTGGCAAAAATGCGTAAAACCGACACTGTGATACTTGATTCGATGTTGCCGATCCGTGCCATTCTGGCGGCCGGGCAATGCGGAAAATCAGGGTTAGAGATGCTCAAACGGATCCAGGTTGCCCATTATCAGCAGGGAAAAACCGCACATGCCCCTGCAGTACTGGCGGAGTTGGCACAGGCAATGGGGATTGACGCTGATGTCTGGCACGCAACATTCGAATCAACGAATGAACAGGATGCTATCTCAGAATCAACCCAGCAAATGATTCAGTATCAGCTTCAGGGTTATCCATCAATGATGGTGGAAAAGCAGGGAATAAGACAGTCGGTCCCG
Organism: Photobacterium sp. TLY01; assembly: GCF_021432065.1. Lineage (NCBI taxonomy): Bacteria > Pseudomonadati > Pseudomonadota > Gammaproteobacteria > Vibrionales > Vibrionaceae > Photobacterium > Photobacterium sp. TLY01. The sequence continues at coordinate 1,343,596 of NZ_CP090364.1, read as the reverse complement.
GTGCAGTCATTCTTTGGCAAACTGGATGCATGGGATGGTTTTCTGAACCGCCTGTCTGAAAACGGCTGAACTCAATAGAGGTGAGATCAAAAAACCCAGCCTGAAAGCTGGGTTTCTTATGTCTTGCAGGACCAAAGTGAAAACATCACTTCAATCAAATATGGAGGCGCGTCCCGGAGTCGAACCGAGGTCCACGGATTTGCAATCCGCTGCATAGCCACTCTGCCAACGCGCCATTTTGTGATACCGCTTCATTGTTGCGGTGTGGGTGCTAATTTACTGATTTTAAAATTTGAGTCAAACACTAATTAGTCTTTTGCGTTTATTTGCTCAAATTTTCTCTCAACCAGTTAAAAACTGCACCAAAGTGCTGATGTCACCGATAAAACAAAGGCCGGTCAGTGACCGGCCTTCAATTTTTTTACTTGGCTGAATCTTAATTCACCGACCACTGAGACAAGGAACGTTTGAAGTCTTCGTAGCCGAATTCATTCAACTTCTGCACTTCGCCATTCGCACGCTGGCAGTAAATCGACGGCATTTTCAGGCCGTTGAACCAGTTCAGTTTCACCATGGTGTAGCCAGCACTGTCCATAATGTGAAGACGCTGACCAATTTCCAGCGGCTGATCAAACTGGGTGACACAGAACTGATCACCAGCCAGACATGAACAACTGCCAATCACGTAACGGTGATCACCGCTCTCGCTTGCGCCGCGGATCGAAGCCGGTTCGTTATAGATTAAGGTATCTAAACGGTGCGCTTCGGTTGCACTGTCAACGATGGCTGTTTTGAGCTCGTTTTCGACGATATCAACAACCGTCACCACCAGATCAGTGGTTTGCGTAATGATGGCTTCACCCGGCTCCAGATAAAGCTGAACGCCGTGTTTTTCAGAAAACGCTTTCAGTGCTGCGGCCAGTTTCTCAACATCATAGCCCGGCCAAGTGAAGAAGACACCGCCACCCAGGCTCACCCATTTCAGCTGGTCCAGATACGTACCGAACTGTGCAGAAATGTCATCCAGCAAACGAATAAAGGCATCCACATCTTTGTTTTCACAATTCATGTGGAACATCACGCCGTCAATAGTGCTAAATACTTCCGGGTTGATGTGATTGATCTGAACACCCAGACGGGAGAACTGACGCGCCGGGTCGGCCAGATCCTGACCTGCATAGCTGACACCCGGATTCAGACGCAGGCCCAGCTCCGCCTTGCCTTCCACCAGATGACGGTGCGCAGCCAGCTGATTTTGCGAGTTAAAAATCATTTTATCGCAGATATCCGCGACTTCTTTCACGTCATCTTCGCTGTAACCCACGCTGTAAGCGTGCGTTTCACCGCCGAAGGTGTCATAACCCAGCTTCACTTCAAACGGGCCGCTGCTGGTTGTGCCGTCCAGATACGGTTTGATGATGTCGAACACACCCCAGGTAGAAAAGCATTTCAGGGCCAGAACCAGTTTCACACCGGACAATTCTTTCAGTTTCTTGGCGATTTCAAGATTGCGGATTAGTTTGCTCTCATCAATCATGAAATACGGGGTTTTTAATTCAGGATGCTGCATATTCTAAGCTTCTATCTAAAGAAGCCGGTGTCGTTTCCAACGCCGGCTTGAATATGGTGAACTCAACAGTCTGTGACTTACTTGAGAATATTAATCAGTGGCTGGCGAGGTTCCAGCTCCTGAACATGCCAGTCCAGGCCAATTTTCGGCATGGTTGCCAGGAACGGGTCCGGATCCAGCTGCTCCATATTGAACACACCGGCATCGGCCCATTTTCCAGCAAAGAACTGCAATGCCGCAGTGATTGCAGGAACACCTGTGGTGTAGGCAATCGCCTGATGCTCAACATCTTTGTAAGCCACTTCATGATCAGCGTTGTTGTAGATGAACACACTGCGCGGCTCGCCACTTTTGGTGCCCTGCACCCAGGTACCGATACAGGTTTTGCCTGTGTAACCCGGCGCCAGTGTGGTTGGATCTGGCAACAAAGCTTTCAGCACTTTCAGTGGCTCAACCACAGTACCGTCACCCAGCGTGACAGGATCAGGACTCAGCAAACCGATGTCGCGCATGCAGTTGAAATAGTTCAGGTAACGATCACCAAAACCCATCCAGAATTCGATGCGTTTGGCAGGGATGAATTCTATCATTGAACGCACTTCGTCGTGCGCCATGGAGTACACTTTTTGCGAGCCGACCAGCGGAAAATCAAATTCCATCATGCGGGTGTGGCAGCCAACCTGCTTCCACTCACCGTCTTCCCAGTAGAAAGAGTCGCCCTGAATTTCCAGCATGTTGGTTTCAGGATCAAAATTGGTCGCAAATTTCTTACCGTGATCGCCAGCGTTGACGTCCATCACGTCGATTGAATCAATCTCATCAAACAGGTGCTTCACTGCATAGGCAGCAAATACGCTCACGACGCCCGGATCGAAGCCAGCGCCCAAAATACCTGTGATACCTGCTTCTGCAAATTTGTCACGGAAAGCCCACTGAGGGTCATAGGCTTCTGGCACTTGCTGACCTTCGCTACACAGGTCAACCGCCACTGATGTATCCAGATAGGACACTTTCGCCTGATAACAGGCTTCCATGATTGCAACGTTAACCCAAGGAGGACCAGCGTTAATTACAAGATCTGGCTGAACCTCTTTGATCAGTGCCACCAGGGCATCGACATCGTCAGCATCCACGGCACGAGCCTCAAGCTTCTTGCCTGGATCTTTCATATTGTTGCGACCCTTGATGGATTCAATGATCTGTTCGCACTTGTTCACAGTACGCGAAGCGATAGTAATATCACCTAACACATCATTGTTTTGAGCAGCTTTATGGGCAATAACCCAGCCAACACCCCCAGCACCGATTTGTAAAATTGCCATTTAATTTATTCCGTCTTCTTCAGATAAAACATTGGCTTGCTCCAGCCCCACTGGAGCAAGCCACGTCACTCAGTCAACCAGTGAACAAGCAAGCTGGTTAACTTCATTGAGCAGGTTCTCAAAATCTGCCATGGTCAGACATGGGTTGAGAATCGTAAGCTTGAGGGCAATTTTGCCATCAACTACGGTTTCACCCAATACTGCAACACCTTTCACCAGGGCCTCAAAACGCAATTTTTTGTTCAATTGGTCCAGATCAGCCTCTGTATTGCCAACATGGCGGAACAGTACCGTCGACAGCGCAGGATCTGCCAGCAGTTCAAACTCTTCTGACTGGTTGATCATGTCTGCAACCTGTTGCGTCTGACCCAGCAGGTGGTCATACATCGCACCCAGTGAATGAGTCCCGACAGCTTGCATTGTCATCAATACTTTCAGTGCATCAAAACGCTTGGTGGTCGCGATAGACTTATCAACCAGGTTTGGTACGACATCGTCTTCACGGTTCAGGTAATCCGCATGATGCAGCAGATACTTGAAGTTACTCTTGTCTTTGATGATCACCGCACCACAGCTGATTGGTTGATAGAACAGCTTGTGGAAGTCCACGCTAATCGAATCCGCACGCTCAATGCCGTGCAGACGCGTTTTGTGACGGCTCAGAATCAGCGCACCACCGTAAGCACCATCGACATGCAGCCACATATTATGCTGAGCCGCGATATCTGCCAGACCATCCAGATCATCGATTGCACCGTGATCTGTGGTACCCGCTGTACCGACTACGGCAAACGGCAGCAAACCATCGCGCTTCAGCTCATCAATACGCGTCACCAGCGATGCCAGTTTAATGGTGCCGTCCGGATGTGTATCCACGGTTTCTACCGCGTGCTCACCCAGGCCCATCAGCGACGCTGACTTCTGCACGGTGAAGTGCGATTTCTTCGAGCACAGAATGCGCATCTTGCCGGCATACTCAGGCAGACCTTGCTTCTGAATGTTATGACCCGACTGGATATCTGCAAAGCGATCACGTGCCAGCAGCAAGCCCATCAGGTTGCTCTGCGTACCACCACTGGTGAAGACACCATCCGCTTGCTTGTCATAACCGTAGACACCGCACAGCCAGTCGACAACTTTCTGCTCCACAAAGGTCGCAGCGGTAGACTGATCCCATGAATCCATGGATTGATTCAGGGCAGCAATGAATGCTTCAGCCGCGACAGCCGGCACCAGAGGTGGCGTGTGCAGGTGCGCAATGCAATTCGGATGCTGAACAATGATTGAGTTTTTAGCAATCAGTTCGCCCGCCTGGTCAATCACGGCATCCAGCGGCAGTTGCTGATCATTCAATTCGATATTGTTGATCAGGTTTTTCAGCACCTGCGGCTCCATACCTGAGTATGGCGCTGTGGTACTTTCAAAAACTTGCTTCAGAACTTTAGTTGTCTGGTTCAGCGCCGCTTCAAACTGATCCGCACCGCCTTCACCGGTCTGGATGAAGAAAGAGCGCCATTTGTCGGCATCGCTTACTGCTGACTTTTCAACCACTTTTGCAGGACCGGCAGTGGCGATAATCGCTTTGCTCAGTGCATCCAGTGCGAAGTCAATCTGCTCCAGGCTGATGATCAAAGGTGGCAGGAAGCGCAGGACAGAACCCTGACGGCCGCCTTTCTCAATGATCAGGCCACGCTCCAGCGCAGCACGCTGAATTTGCATGGTCAGTTGCGGATCCGCTTCCGGCTCACCGAATTTGTTTTTCTTACCGCCTTTGACGATCTCAACACCCAGCATCAGGCCTTTGCCACGCACTTCGCCGATACAATCAACATAAGTCGCAATACGCTCCAGACCTTCACGCAGGTACTGACCTGCCACGCGGGCATGCTCAACCAGGTTGTCACGACGGATAATTTCCAGCGCTTTTGCACCGGTTGCCATCGCCAGTTGGTTGCCACGGAATGTGCCCGTGTGCTCGCCCGGACGCCAGGTATCAACCGATTTATCAAATACCAGCAGAGACATTGGCAGACCACCGCCCACAGCTTTCGACAAGCACAGGATGTCCGGGGTAATGCCTGATTCTTCAAACGCAAAATTGAAACCGGTTTTACCAATACCACACTGAATTTCATCAAAAATCAGCAGAATACCGTGTTCTTTGGTAATACGGCGCAGTTCACGCAGCCAGAATGCAGGAGCAGGAATCACACCACCCTCACCCTGTACCGGTTCCACAATGATTGCAGCCGGTTTTTGTACACCGCTTTCATCATCGTTCAGCATGCGCTCCAGATAACGCAGGGTTTGTTTCGCACCTTCATCACCGCCGATACCAAACGGGCAGCGCATGCTGTACGGGAACGGCATGAAGTGGACGTCAGCCATCAGACCCTGGCGACGTGCCTTGGTGTTCAGGTTGCCCATCATGGCCATCGTACCGTTGGTCATCCCGTGATACGCACCATGGAAAGCCATCATCACGTTGCGGCCAGTGGTTTGCTTGGCCAGCTTAATGGCAGCTTCTACAGCGTCTGCACCAGACGGACCGCAGAATTGAATGCGAGCATTGGCAGCAAACTCATCCGGCAGGAAGTTCATCACTTCACGGATAAATTTATCTTTTACGGGTGTCGTCATGTCCAGCGTCTGATACGGAATACCCGCATTCAGCTGGTCAATGATTGCTTGGTTAATCTCAGGATGGTTGTAACCCAGAGCCAGAGTACCTGCGCCTGCCAGGCAGTCCAGAAAGACCTGGCCACGACTGTCTTCAACCAACACACCTGTCGCTTTCATAATCGCCAACGGCAAACGACGCGGATAAGAGCGAACTTCCGACTCATAGTGCTCCTGACTGAGCAGCAACTCATCTGGGGTCAGGTCATACAGGTCATGAACAACAGGAACATTGGACGCATGCTTGACATCGTCAAAATCAAACACATTACTCATTGGTTTTTAATCCAAAATAGTGAAGCCCACCAAAGGTGGTACTTTTGAGTATAAAAGACATTGATAAGTCAGTGACTTACCGGTAACGCGCACTCAGCACACAACTAACAGTCCCAGCGATAAGCATCACTGTGGTTTGATAGATAGTCAGCTGAAGACATGGTGATCGGACGATCAAGGCTCAGTAATAATACTGCAATTGGGTAAGACAAAGCTGATTCGGGTTAGAGACGTAAAAGTATTCACAGTTGGGTTCCCTCAATGATGCCCTTGCTTCAATACGCAAGACTGCACTATTAATGCCCTTCTACTGACAGCGCCAATCGCCGGCAGTACCTACGGATCGTCAACATGCAATCAGCCTGAGTTCATGATGACGGATGTGTCTCAGATATGTTGCCCCCTGAGATTGCGCGAAAAATAACATATTGCGCTTTTCATTGCCAAGCAGAATTTACGATCGAATAAAAAAATTCATCTACTTTGTTTCAACACACTGGTTACAAGATTAAAAGAAAAGCGGCCATGGCCGCTTTCTGCAAAAAGGTAGGTGATTGTTCTGTCACATGTTATCAGGATGGAGTAAATCACCCTTCGCGGCTTTCAGGTACAGATACATTGACCAGTAAGTCAAAATTGTTGCAATGTACAGCGAAATAAATCCGATGGTTTCCAGCCACTCATTGGGATGCCAGAGCAACATCACCAGTGCGAACATCTGAGACGCCGTTTTCACTTTGCCCACCCAGGAAACAGCGATACTGGAGCGTTTCCCCAGCTCTGCCATCCACTCTCTGAGTGCAGAAATGATAATTTCACGGCCAATCATAGTCATGGCTGGAATCGTCACCCAAACCGAATGGTAATTTTCAGTCACCAGGACTAATGCCGCAGCCACCATGACTTTATCGGCAACCGGATCGATAAAAGCACCGAATCTTGAGGTCTGGTCCAGCTTACGGGCCAGGTAACCATCAAACCAATCAGTGATCCCTGCAATCGTGAAAATGAGAGCCGTAGCAAACGGTGACCATTCGTAAGGCAGGTAGAAGGTAATCACGAAGAATGGAATGAGCACCAGCCTGACGAAACTCAGGATATTTGGAATTGTTAAGCGCATATTGTTCGTTCTTATGTTTAACGTATTGTGCCTGCCAACGAAAGCCTTTCCGCTGTAAGCAGACCTAAGGGTGCCGCAAAGCTAGCCGTGTTGCAATGCGTCATATATTTTTTCGGCCAGAGATCGGCTTATGCCCGGCACTTTTTCAATTTCTTCCCTGCTTGCGCGTTTCAGTTCCTGTAATCCCCCCATATACTTCAACAATGCCTGTCTGCGTTTCGGCCCGATCCCTTCCACATCTTCCAGTGTACTCCGTTTACGGACTTTTCCGCGCTGCGCCCTGTGACCACTGATCGCATGGTCATGGCTTTCATCACGAATATGCTGAATGAGATGCAGCGCCGGCGCATCGCTTGGTAATGAAAATTCTTCCCCGGTGACCAGTAGCAAGGTTTCCAGGCCGGGTTTGCGGGTCGTGCCCTTCGCCACCCCCACCAGCAATGGCTTTTTCGGCCAGTCACTGCACAAGGGGTTCACCACTTCATGGGCTCGGGAAAGCTGTCCTTTGCCCCCGTCGATGAAAATGATATCGGGGATCTTATCCGGATCAATCTGTTTACTGTATCGACGATGTAATACTTGTCCCATCGCAGCATAATCATCGCCACCCGTGATACCGGTAATATTGAATCGGCGATACTCTGCTTTGATCGGCCCTTCCTGATTGAAGACAACACAAGACGCTACCGTTTTCTCGCCCATCGTATGGCTGATGTCAAAGCATTCCATACGGGAAAGTGAGTCTAGTCCCAGCAATTCACGCAGTTCGGTCACACGCTGATGAACCGTCATTTTATGGTTGAGTTTGCTGGTTAATGCTGTCAGGGCATTGGTGTGTGCCAGTTTCAGGTAGCGGGCACGATAGCCCCGGGCCTGTGAGCGCAGGTCGACTTTTCGGCCAGCGACTTCAGTCAGCGCGGCAGACAGAGCCGGCTGTTCATCGCCCAATGACTCACTGACAAGAATCACAGAAGGAATGGTCCGCCCTTCTGCCTGATTGAAATAGAACTGACTGATGAAGCTGGTGATCACTTCATTGATATCCGTATCAGCCGGCATCCGCGGAAAATAGCTTCGGCTGCCCAGCACCTTGCCCTGACGGATAAACAACGCATGAATACACGCCATGCCTTTGTCTTGTGCAATCCCGATAACATCCAGATCATCGTCGCTGTCCTGACTGACAAATTGTTGCTCCTGAATTCGGCGCAAGGCTTGAATCTGATCCCGGTAACGCGCGGCCTTTTCAAACGCAAGCTGCTGACTGGCCACTTCCATTTTGTCCACCAGCGAAGTGATCACCTGGCGGTCTTTGCCCTGTAAGAAAAGGCGCACAAAATTGACCTGCTCTGTATAGTCCTCATCGCTGACGAGTCCCTTGACACAAGGACCGAGACAACGGCCAATCTGGTACATCAGACAGGGACGGCTGCGATTGGCGTAGACCGAATCTTCACATTGCCGGATCGGAAAGATTTTCTGGAGCAGGTGCAGACTTTGGCGAACAGCGCCTGAATCCGGATACGGGCCGAAGTATTCGCCTTTGCGTTTCTTTGCCCCCCGGTGAACCGCCAGTTTCGGATGATGCTGGCCGCTCAGAAAAATATAGGGGTAAGACTTATCATCACGCAGCAGGACATTGTATTTGGGCAGGTACTGCTTGATGTAGTTATGCTCGAGGATCAGCGCTTCTGTTTCGGTGTGCGTCACCGTGACATCGATTTTACAGATGTTGCGAACCAGTGCCCGGGTCTTTTCACTCGACACCTGAACACGGAAGTAACTGGCCAGCCGTTTTTTCAGATCTTTGGCTTTACCGACATAAATAACGTCACCAGCCTGGTCATACATTCGGTATACACCAGGCTGGTTTGTGACTGATTTCAGGAAACTTTTTGCATCGAACGTTTCTGACACTACAAGGTCTCTGTGTCTAACATGCCATGACGAATTGCAAGATGGGTCAGTTCAACATCGCCATTGATATCCAGTTTATTGAACAAACGATAACGGTAGCTGTTTACCGTTTTCGGGCTTAGGTTCAATTGCTCGGAAATCTCGGTCACTTTCTGACCTTTGGTAATCATCATCATGATTTGTAATTCACGCTCAGATAAATCCTTAAACGGGTTCTCTGAGTTGGAAGCAAACTGGCTCAGCGCCATTTGTTGTGCAATTTCCGGCGAAATATAACGCTGGCCGCTGTTGACCGTACGAATCGCGTTAACCATTTCATCCGCTCCGGCCCCTTTGGTCAGGTAACCGCAAGCACCGGCTTGCATCACTTTAGTCGGGAATGGGTTTTCCGTATGGACGGTCAGCACGATAATCTTCACATCCGGATTGAAGCGAAGGATCTTTCGCGTCGCTTCCAGCCCACCAATGCCTGGCATATTCATATCCATCAGGATTATGTCGGCATGCTCGTTTCGACACCACTTGACGGCGTCCTCACCACTGATGGCTTCCCCTACCACTTTAATACCACGGACATCTTCCAGAAGACGTCGGATCCCTGTGCGAACCAGTTCGTGATCATCTACAAGGAATACATTGATCAAGCTGTATCTCCAATATGATTTGGCTCTGCACCCTGCCGGAATTGGCGGGATAACTTTTGCTGATAGTACCCAATTTTGCCTGAACTTGGAATGTTCTCACAGACTGTTTATGTGTAAAAGCACACGAATGACGCATCGTATTAAGCCACATAAACGCATGAAAACATCCTGTTTCAGCCTGTTAAGTCAAAAACATACAGGGACAGTAACCTATGAAGCAGTGCAGAATAATATTCAGTATTACCGGGCTGTTATAATCCACAAAATAAAAAAATGCTACTCCCGTATTCATTCATCTTATTTATACTCATGCCCTAATTTATCTATTTCAGCCTCTTTGATGAAGCTGGCTGGCTTTTCACAGACTCTTAACATCGGTAGTACTGAAACTATCAAAAAACACACCGCCCGACCCAGCCAGTCCTCTGCTCTGTCTGACCCCTCACCGCGGCTTTCCCTTAACTTCAGTTTAGTTCAGCCCGCCTGTTCAATACGGCATGCTACCGTAAAAAAGCTTGTCAGATCACAGAGTCTCTACATTCATGGTCAATAAGAAAAAAATCATTCTATATTGATATATATCAACAAGTTAACCCATCCAATCACAAACAAACCCACGCCTTACACTCAGCATATTCCACCAATAAATACTAAAATTTACAGATGAAGATTCCGTTTTATTGATGACAGTTATATCAAAACCATGACTTGTTACCTATATCACAACATTTAGAAACAAATTTGACACAAAAGGCATGCCCCAACAGTACAAAAATGGAGCAAGATATTGATTAAAAAGAGTTAAGTGTATTTTTCAACCAAAGCTGCTCTGTCACACAGCGTTAACACAAAAGTTGACTACTGGGTCAAGTATATCCAGAATTGACTTATAGGTCAGATCATGAGCCTGTGAGGAGGTCACTTGATTACTTTTTTGTTAAACCAGGACATTCGGGAAGAAGAGCATGTTTCCCCGAATATGACGGTACTGAACTACCTGCGTACCCATGTAAAGAAAACAGGCACCAAGGAAGGTTGTGGCTCTGGTGACTGCGGTGCCTGCACCGTAGTGCTGGGTGAACTTGTCGATGGAAAACTGCAATACCGCTCAGTCAACTCTTGCCTGACGTTTGTGTCTTCCCTGCATGGCAAGCAGCTGATTACGGTTGAAGATCTGCAAAATGCCAACAAGCAGCTCCACCCAGTTCAGCAAGCCATGGTCGAATACCACGGCTCACAGTGTGGTTACTGTACACCTGGCTTTATTATGTCGATGTTTGCGCTGAGCAAAAACAAGCCAGCAGCCGATAAAGAAGATGTGATGGAAGCGCTAGCGGGCAACTTATGCCGTTGCACCGGTTACCGCCCTATCGTTGATGCTGCCCTGTCGCTAAGCCAGGAAGAACAGCTGATGGATCAGTTTGCTGAGCTGGAACGCCAGACGGTAGCCAAGCTGTCGAAAATCAATCTGTCGAACGCCACTTTGAAACATGACGGCCAGTACGGCTTTTCTCCGACCTCGAGCGACGAGCTGGCCAATCTGCTGCTGACGCACCCGGATGCTCGCATGGTTGCTGGTGGTACGGATCTGGCTTTGGAAGTCACTCAGTTCCACCGCTCAATCGATAAGCTGATCAACGTGGGCCTGGTCAGCGATATGAAGATCCTGACCGAGACTGAAAGCAGCATTGAAATTGGTGCAAACCTGCCGATTTCCGACTGTTATGCCACACTGAAAAAGTACTATCCGGATTTCGGAGAACTGCTGCACCGCTTTGCTTCTCTGCAGGTGCGTAATCAGGGCACGATCGGCGGTAACGTCGCGAATGCCTCGCCAATCGGTGACAGTCCGCCACTGCTGATTGCCTTGAATGCACAGATCGTGCTGCGTCGTGGTAACGACCGCCGCACCATGCCGCTGGAAGACTACTTTATCAGCTATAAAGTCACGGCCCAGCAGCCTTCCGAGTTTATTGAAAAAATCATTGTGCCTAAGCCTGTGATTGGCAGCCAGTTCCGTGCTTACAAACTGTCGAAACGTCTGGACGATGATATTTCCGCCGTCTGTGGTGCATTCACGATTGCGTTGAGCGATGACGGAAAAGTAGCGGATGCCCGTATTGCCTTCGGCGGTATGGCGGCGGTGCCAAAACGTGCCACCAACTGTGAAGCCGCACTGGTGGGTCAGCCATGGAATCTGGAGACGGTCAAGACCGCGATGGCTGCGCTGTCTGACGATTTCGAGCCGCTGTCTGATTTCCGGGCCAGCAAGGAATATCGTGCATTAACGGCCGCGAATATGCTGCACCGTTTCTATCTCGAACAACAGTCCAACGGCCAAATTGAAACAAGGGTAACTGCTTATGTCTAATCATCACCATAACCCATTGAGTCACGATGAAATGGTGGCGAAATTCGCGCAGGATCTGACTTCCGGCGTGGGTAAAAGCGTAAAGCATGACAGCGCTGCCAAACAAGTAACTGGCGAAGCCATTTATATCGATGACCGGCTGGAATTTCCAAACCAGTTGCACGTGTATGCACGTACCAGTACGTATGCGCACGCCAAAATTACCAAGCTGGACGTCAGCCCATGCTACGCCTTTGAAGGCGTTGCCATCGCTATCACCAGCAAAGATGTACCGGGCCAGCTGGACATCGGTGCGGTATTACCGGGCGATCCCCTGCTGGCAGACGGCATTGTTGAATTCTACGGTCAGCCTGTGATTGCGGTTGCCGCCAATGATATGGAAACAGCCCGCAAAGCCGCTCAGGCGGCCATCATCGAATACGAACCCCTGGAAGCCGTATTGGATGTTGAAGAGGCACTGGCCAAGAAGCACTTCGTCTCAGGCAGTCACCAGCACAAGCGTGGCGACTCTGAAGGCGCACTGGCGAGCGCGAAGCACGTGCTGGAAGGCGATCTGCATATCGGCGGTCAGGAACACTTCTATCTGGAAACCCAGGTCAGCTCTGTGATGCCAACCGAAGACGGCGGCATGATAGTGTACACCTCTACCCAGAACCCGACTGAAGTGCAGAAACTGGTCGCTGAAGTGCTGGGTGTGCCGATGCACAAAGTAGTGATCGACATGCGTCGCATGGGTGGCGGTTTCGGTGGTAAAGAAACGCAGGCTGCAAGCCCGGCGTGTCTGGCTGCTGTGATTGCACACCTGACAGGCCGCCCGACCAAAATGCGTCTGCCCCGTATGGAAGACATGATCATGACGGGTAAACGCCACCCGTTCTACAACCAGTATAAAGTCGGTTTTGATGATGACGGTCGCATTCACGGTATTGATATTACAGTATCCGGTAACTGTGGTTATTCACCGGATCTGTCAAACTCTATCGTCGACCGTGCCATGTTCCACTCTGACAACGCCTACTATCTGGGCGATGCCACAGTGACAGGTCACCGCTGTAAAACCAATACAGCGTCAAATACCGCTTACCGTGGCTTCGGTGGCCCGCAAGGTATGATGACCATTGAGCACATCATGGACGAAATCGCCCAGCATCTGGGCAAAGATCCGCTCGATGTGCGCAAGATGAACTATTACGGCCATGATGATCGCAATGTCACCCACTACTACCAGAAAGTGGAAGACAACTTCATTCACGACATCACTGAGCAGCTGGAAGCCAGCAGTGAATATAAAGAACGCCGTAAGGCGATTGCCGAATTCAACAAAACCAGCCCGATTCTGAAAAAAGGTCTGGCGCTGACACCGGTGAAATTCGGTATCTCGTTTACAGCCACTTTCCTGAACCAGGCGGGCGCGCTGATCCACATTTACACCGATGGCAGTATTCATCTCAACCACGGTGGTACAGAGATGGGTCAGGGTCTGAATATCAAAGTGGCTCAGGTCGTGGCAGAAGTGTTTCAGGTGGATATCGACCGGATTCAGATCACGGCGACCAACACCGACAAAGTCCCGAATACTTCGCCAACGGCGGCATCCTCTGGTGCTGACCTGAACGGTAAAGCGGCTCAGAATGCCGCGCTGACCATCAAACAGCGCCTGATCGATTTTGCCTGCAGCCATTTTAAAGTCACGCCGGAAGAAGTGATCTTTAAAAACGGCCTGGTGCAAATTCGTGAAGAACTGAAAACCTTTGAAGAAATCATTCAGATGGCTTACTTCAATCAGGTTTCGCTGTCGAGCACAGGCTTCTACCGCACACCTAAGATTTACTACGATCATGAGAAAGCGCGCGGTCGCCCATTCTACTACTACGCCTACGGTGCAGCCTGTGCCGAAGTGGTACTGGATACCCTGACCGGTGAATACAAAATCCTGCGTGCCGACATCCTGCATGATGTAGGTGCTTCCCTGAACCCGGCGATTGATATCGGTCAGGTTGAAGGTGGCTTTATCCAGGGTGTGGGCTGGCTGACGACAGAAGAGCTGGTGTGGAACGATCAGGGCCGCCTGATGACCAGCGGTCCGGCGAGCTACAAGATCCCGGCCATTGCTGATATGCCGATTGATTTCCGCACGCATCTGCTGGAAAACCGAAGCAACCCGGAAGACACAGTCTTCAACTCTAAAGCCGTGGGTGAGCCGCCGTTCATGCTGGGGATGTCGGTCTGGAGCGCCATTAAAGACGCCATCCGTTCAGTTGCTGAGCCAGGTACTTTAGTGAAACTGGACACCCCGGCAACACCAGAGCGCGTACTGTGGGCTATTAACGAAGTGCAACCGTCTTCGTCTCAACCTTTCCTGAGCCGCAGGAAGAAAGAAGAGGCAGAGACAGCAACCAGTGAACAAGCCCAGTAAAAACAGCCAAAAGTAGTATACGGCGGGCCTTCGGGCTCGCCTGATGAGGAAAGCGCGATGTTTAAAGACAACTGGATTCATGCCCTGGCTGAACTGGATCAACGTGGTGAACCTTGTGTCATGGTCACTGTACTGGCAGACCGGGGTTCAGTACCTCGTGATGCCGGCACCAAAATGCTGGTGACCCGTAACGAGATCATCGCCACCATTGGCGGCGGTCACCTGGAGCACAAAGCGATCAAACTGGCACGGGAAATGCTGCTGACCGGAGACAGACATCCGCGCGTCGAGCACTTCAATTTAGGTGCCAGACTGGGCCAGTGCTGCGGCGGTATGGCCACCTTGAGCCTGGAGCCGATTGGTCAGCAACAACACCATCTGGTGCTTTTTGGTGCAGGCCATGTCGCGAAAGCGTTAATCCATATTGTCAGTACATTGCCTTTTCGCGTGACCTGGATCGATCAGCGGGAAAGTGAATTCCCTGCCGAGCTGCCACTCGGTGTCACCAAGCTGGTGTCTGATGATCCGGTTGGCGAGATCCGCGATATGCCCGCCAACAGTTATTATCTGGTGATGACGCACAATCATCAGCTGGATTTTGAACTGGCAAGGGAAATCCTCAACAGAAATGATACTGCCTATTTTGGCATGATAGGGTCGCTGACCAAGAGGAAGAAGTTTGATTATCGACTGTCACAACGCGGCTACGATGATGAAACCATACGGCGTATGGTCTGCCCGATTGGGATTGATGCCGTCAAGGGTAAGCATCCGGCTGAAATTGCGGTTTCCGTCGCGGGCGAGCTGATTGCCCACTATCAGGGCGAAACCCTGGCCGATAAACGCGAGGACTCTGCTGCCACAGAGCTCAATGACAGCACCGACAATCAAGTCGCCTGACAGCGATTAACGAAGGATAAATACATGACATTACAACGCACGGCTTATCGCTCAGCGATTTTGCACAGCATTGCCGATCCCCAGGAAGTCGGCCTTGAAAACAGCTTTGAATTTTTTGAAGACGGTGTTCTGGTGGTTGATAACGGCCACATTCTGGATGTGGGCCCGGCCGAAGAAGTACTGGCACGCCACCCGTCCTCAATGCCCGTTACTCAGTATGAACACAAGCTGATCACTGCCGGCTTTATCGATACCCATATTCACTATCCGCAAACCGGCATGATTGCTTCTTACGGCGAGCAGTTGCTGGACTGGCTGGAAAACTACACCTTCCCGGAAGAGCTGAAGTTTAAAAACCCGGTTTATGCACGTCAGGTTGCCAATATTTTCTTTGATGAGCTGGCCAGCAACGGAACAACCACCGCACTGGTTTTCGGTACAGTACATAAAGAATCGGTAGATGTGTTTTTCGAAGAAGCTGAAAAACGCAAACTGCGCATGATTGCCGGTAAAGTGCTGATGGATCGCAACGCGCCGGATTACCTGACAGATACCCCGGAATCCGGTTATCAGGACTCAAAAGCGCTGATAGAAAAATGGCACAACAAAGACCGCCTGCTGTATGCCGTGACGCCGCGTTTCGCGCCAACCAGCACACCAGAGCAACTGGCCACAGTCGGTAAATTGCTGGAAGAGTATCCGGACGTGTACATGCACACCCATCTTTCTGAAAACAAGAAAGAAATTGAGTGGGTACTGGAACTTTTCCCTGAACGTGACAGTTACTTAGATGTATACGATCATTACAAGCTGTTGAAAAACAGAGCGGTATTTGCCCACGGTGTTCATTTAACCGATTGTGAGTGCAAACGACTTTCAGAAACCGGTTCTGCCATTTCGTTCTGCCCGACGTCTAACCTGTTCCTTGGCTCTGGTTTATTCAATCTGCCAAAAATGGAACAACATGGTGTTCGTGTCGGTATGGGCACCGATGTTGGTGCAGGCACCAGTTTCTCACTGCTCCAGACTATGAGTGAAGCCTATAAGATTCTGCAGTTACAGCAGCAGAAACTGCATCCGCTGAAATCTCTGTATCTGTCGACACTGGGCGGTGCCAAAGCCCTGTACCTGGACGACAAAATAGGCAACCTGAAACCCGGCAAAGAAGCAGATTTCGTGGTACTGGATCTGCACGCCACACCGTTAATGTCTTTCCGCATGCAGCAAGCAAAAACGCTGGAAGAGCAACTGTTTGTGCTGATGAGTCTGGGTGATGACCGCACCGTCAGCAAAACCTTCGTCTATGGCGAAAAAGCCTACGATGCCGAAGGCACAACCGAACCAGAAATGGTAACTAAGAAAAAAGCGAGCTAAAAACTCGCGTCTCCACAATGCGTCTATCCTTGCCCGTCCCGGTATTCACGTCTCTAACACCGCCGCGGACGGGCGTTTTTTATCTTGCCTGCTTCTGTCTGAATCTAACTCACAACACCTTATGCGGTCCGAAGCACTCATAATGCATCTGCGATTCGCTCACGCCTTTCTCTTTAAGCTGCTTTGCCACATGCTGCATGAAACCTACCGGGCCGCAGAAATAGAAAGTGGTATTGTGCCAGTCAATTGCACCATCCATCTGGCTGAGATCCATAAAGCCGTCAAAATCTGTGTTGACTCCCTGTGGCTCGCGATACCATACACGGCTACTGACACCCTCTGTTGTATTTGCAATCTCTTCCACCTGGCTGCCAAACGCATGCTGACGGTGGTTTTCGGCAGCATGTAGCCAATGAACCGGGGCCTGGTGGCTGTCTTTGATGCTCTCCAGCATCGCCAGCATAGGCGTCAAACCCACACCTGCCGAAATCAGGGCAACAGGCTGAGTGGCTTCAGAACGGAAGAAAAAGTCACCGGATGGTGCTGCCAACTGGACTTTATCACCCACTTTCAGCTGCTGATGCAGATAAGATGACACAGTCCCCAGCGCTTCGCGCTTGACTGAAATTCGGTAAGTCTTGCCATTCGGGGCACCGGACAGGCTGTACTGGCGGATCTCCTGATTGTCAAAACAATCCGGCTTCAGATAAATACCGATGTACTGCCCCGGCTGATAGGTCGCGACTGGCTGGTCGTCTATCGGCATAAACACAAAACTGGTAATCACATCGCTTTCAGGTGTTTTTGCCACCAGCTCAAATTCCCGGGTGCCGCGCCAGCCACCGGTTTTTGCCTCATTTTCCTGGTAAATCGCCTCTTCACGGTCAATAAACACAGTAGACAACAAACCGTATGCTTCAGCCCACGCATCCAACACCGCCTGGCCCGGAGCAAACAATTCATCAATCGTCCCAAGCAAGTGCTCACCCACAATCGCGTACTGATCAGCTGTGATGTTGAAGCTGGCATGTTTCTGAGCAATTTTCTCCACCACAGGCAACAGCACTTCCAGATTATCGATATTGGCTGCATAGCCGTACACCGCATTGAACAAGGCTTCGCGCTGACGGCCGCTGTCCTGGTGGGTCAGGTTAAAAATATCTTTCAGCTCAGGGTGATGGCGGAACATACGGTCATAAAAATGGGCAGTGAGTTTCGGGCCGGTTTCGGCTAAAAGCGGTGCGGTGGATTTAACGATATTAATGGTGTTCTGGCTCAGCATAGCAGTATCCCTTAAAGATGTATTTATAATGCATGTTTTAAAGTTGTATCTTAAATATATCTTTCAGTCAATAAAGGAATTACACTTGCGGTGAGTGTTGAAAGAGGAAAAAATGTGCAACTGACCAACTTTACTGACTACGGATTGAGAGCGTTGATCCTGCTGGGTGCCTTGCCAGACGGG
Source organism: Photobacterium sp. TLY01 (assembly GCF_021432065.1). Lineage (NCBI taxonomy): Bacteria > Pseudomonadati > Pseudomonadota > Gammaproteobacteria > Vibrionales > Vibrionaceae > Photobacterium > Photobacterium sp. TLY01. The sequence goes on along the minus strand of NZ_CP090364.1, from coordinate 1,325,542 downwards.
GAACTCACCAGTATCAGTCACGTCAGTGACACGTTCGCGGTGTCCAGAAACCATATGGTGAAAATCATCAACAAACTGGGCCAACTGGGCTATGTGAAAACCGTACGCGGAAAAAATGGCGGGATATGCCTGGCGATGCCAGCCAGTGACATTATTGTGGGTCAGGTGGTTCGGGATCTGGAACCGCTGCAAGTGGTGAACTGTGCGCCCGAGTTCTGCCATATCACGCCAGCCTGCCGCCTGAAATCTTATCTGGCGAAAGCCAAAGACGCCTTTCTGGCAGAGCTAGATCAATGCACGATTACTGATCTGCTGGCGGATAATCAGGAATTGCTGATTTTGCTGACGAGGCCTGCATAAATTTCAGGCAAAAAAAAGCCCCGATACAAATCGTATGGGGCTGGTCACATATTATGGATTGATATGTAAAGGAGATTATCTGCCCTTCTTACCCAGATTTCAGTTTTGGTCACAACACACGCTTATTCAATCAGATTGCCATCTAGTTTATGAACTTCGCCTGCTTGTATCCAAGCTGTAGCACCGGGTATATCCAGGCTAACGGACTATAAAGTGGGGGCTTTCGCCCCCGAGGGGATTAAAGATGCGCGCCCTGTTTCACCCAGGTCCCGATCAGCTTACGCTCATCATCGGTCATCTGAGTCAGGTTACCCAGCGGCATTACTTTCGTTTGTACCGACTGCGCAACGATGCGGGGTGCATTCACTTTAATTTCTTCCGGTGTATCCAGTATCACACCCGCTGGCGCTGTCGAGAACGCAGCATGCGTCGGTTGTGCTGAATGACACACTGAACAACGCTCCTGAATGACTTCATTCACCTGAGCAAAACTCACTCCACTGCTGGCAGGCTGAGCTGCGGCGGCCGTGCCGGTTTCTGCCTGCGCAGTCGCTGACTCTGCTTTGACTTCGACAGCAGGGGCAGACGCAGCAGGAGCTGAGGTCTCACCCATCCGGCTTGCGTAAGGTGAGGTTACAAAGGCCAGCGCGATCATGCCCAGCGCTGCTACCGGTACTGTCCAGGCAAACTGCTGGCTGCCATGACGCGTGTTGAAGTAGTGGCGCACCAGGATACTGAAGACCGCCAGACCTGCCAGGATCAGCCAGTTATATTCTGAGCCATAAGTGCTCGGGAAGTGGTTGCTGATCATGATGAACAGCACTGGCAGCGTCAGGTAGTTGTTATGACGTGAACGCAGCAGACCTTTTGCCGGCAGTACAGGATCCGGTTCGCGGTTCTCTTCAATGGCTTTTACCAGACCACGCTGAGCCGGCATGATAACGAAGAATACGTTACCGACCATGATAGTACCGATGATTGCACCGACATGAATGTAAGCACCACGCCCGCTGAACACCTGGCTCAGGCCATAGGCTGCAGCCACTAGACCGAAGAACAGGATAATACCCAGTAACATCGGCTTCTTACCCAGCGCGGAATCACACAGCAGGCTGTAAATAATCCAGCCAGCTGCCAGAGAGCCTACACCCAGTGCAACTGATGCCGTGGCACTCAGACCTGAGCCCGGCGCAACCAGATAGATATCCGCATTGAGGTAATACACCACACCCAGCAGCAGAACACCTGTGATCCAAGTGAAGTAAGCTTCCCACTTAAACCAGTGCAGATTTTCAGGCATGCTTGGCGGTGCCAGTTTGTATTTTTCAAGGTGATAAATACCACCGCCGTGAATGGCCCAGAGGTCACCAGACAAGCCAGTTTTCGGATTGACACGGTTCAGGTTGTTTTCCAACCAGACAAAGTAGAACGAGGCACCAATCCAGGCGATACCTACAATCATGTGAACCCAGCGAATTGCCAGATTCAGCCATTCCGTCATATGTGGATCCATAACGAACTCCTGTTATGTTATGCGAACTTTAATTGCCTTGGGCTTATCAAAGTGCGACGGTTAATGCTTCCTGCTCCAAACTGCTCAGTGATAATTCGATACGAACATCGTCAGAAAAGTACACTTCATCGCAGTTATTGCCAGGCCCGGCACGATCGACGACCAGAAATTGATCATCCTTGCGCAGAGCCAGAACCGGGTGGTGCCAGACCCCTTTTCCATAATTCACGCCCTGACGTCCGTTACTGTAAAACGCCTTAAGCTGAGCGGGGTCCGGTGTGTCCCCTGCCGGGGCCACCAGGATCAGGTACGGATTTCCAAGCAAAGGAATAAAGGCCTGAGATCCCAGAGGATGCCTCTCCATCATGGCTATCTGTAAAGGATAACTCAAAGGCTGGGCTTCAAAGATACTGATGATGGCTGAACCACCCTCTTCCTGCACATCCACATTCGCCATAGCATGGTAACGTCGGGTTGACCCGTTATTGATCACAAAGTAGTCACTTACTTCTTTATCAATAACATCACCAAAAGGGGCAAATGCTTCGCGGGTAAGTGGCTCAATCGTCAGTTGTCTCACTGGTGTACTCATGGTGACTATTCCTGTCCTGATTACATTGTCTGCAGGCGGAATAAAGCGATCTTATTGATCTCTTCCAACGCCTTATCGAACTCAGCCTCAATTTCATTGCCTAATCGCGCCTCGAACGATTCGAGGATTTGATAACGATTGGCCCCTTTCACCGCCATAATGAAGGGAAACTGAAAACGTGCTTTGTAGCTATCGTTATAACGATTGAACTTTTCGAATTCTTCGGGTGAACACTGGCTAATTCCGGCACCTGCCTGCTCGGCGGTGGACGCTTCGGTCAGCTCACCGTTCACAGCGGCTTTTCCGGCTAAATCCGGGTGCGCATTAATCAGGGCTAACTGTTCTTCTTTGCTGGCTGAAAGCAAAGTATCTGCCATACGCGCATGCAGGGTGCTGATGTCATCATCAGCATCACTCAGACCATTGTCGTAAACTTTTTCCGCCACCCAGGGGCTGTGCTCATACACATCTGCAAATTGAGAGACAAACTCTTCCCTGCTCATTTGGCTCGGTTGGCAAGACGTAAAACGCGCCATCATTAATACTCCTTCATACTTGGGTGCGGGTGATGTTCGTGCCAGTGCTTGGCAATATCAATTCGGCGGCACAACCAGACCTTGTCATGCTGGCTGACATAATCCAGGAAACGGCGCAGTGAAGCGATACGTCCGGGACGGCCAATCAGGCGGCAGTGCAAACCCACTGACATCATTTTGGGTGCTGTCGCCCCTTCTTCATACAGGGTGTCAAAGGTGTCTTTTAAATAATTGAAGAATTGATCACCTGCATTAAAACCCTGCACTGTGGCAAAACGCATGTCATTGGTATCCAGGGTGTACGGGATCACCAGCTGCGGTTTCGGGCCTTCTTCGTGCCAGTAAGGCAGATCGTCATCGTAGGCATCAGAGTCGTACATAAAACCGCCCTCTTCCGCCACAATGCGACGCGTATTCGGGCCGGTGCGGCCTGTGTACCAGCCGTACGGACGCTCGCCCGTCAGATTTTTGATGATCTCTATCGCTTTCATCATGTGATCGCGCTCTTCAGACTCATCAATGTTCTGATAATCAATCCAGCGATAGCCATGACTGCAGATCTCGTGGCCGGCTTCGACAAACGCTTTGGCCACATCCGGATGACGCTCCAGTGCCATAGCCACACCAAATACAGTCAGCGGCACATCGTATTCTTTAAACAAGCGCAGGATGCGCCATACGCCAGCACGGCTGCCGTACTCATAAATCGATTCCATGCTGATATGACGCTGACCCGGAAATGGCTGTGCCGCTGGGATCTCAGACAAGAATGCTTCCGACTCGCTATCACCATGAAGAATGCAACGTTCCCCGCCTTCCTCGTAGTTGAGAACAAAAGAGACAGCGACGCGAGCGTCATTTGGCCAACGTGGGTGCGGGGGTACTGCACCATAGCCGATCAGATTGCGTGGATACTCATTACTCACACATGACTCCTTTAATCCTAATTGGTCAACACACTGACCATCTGATAATCAATTTATAACAGCGATTGTATACAATATCCAGAATTTTTGTAAATAAAATGTGCGTAACATTTTTTGTGATTCATCAAAAAAAGTTAACTGCTTGTTATCTCTATATAGCTTACTTTAATATCAATATGTTAGCCAACAAGCAGGTACAACAAAGGGTTACAGACCCTAACTTTCGGGTTAACATTTCGGTTACACAAGCCTTTACTAATCGGTAAAGTTGTGTACATAGTTAAATACAATGTGGCGAACTGATTACGGATCACACATCAGAAGGCATACAATAGGTATGCAAGAAGTAATCCATTTTCTGTACAACTTAAGGAGCGCAACGCGCGAGGTTATCCATGGGAAAACTGACAACTCACGTGCTTGACACAGCCTCAGGCTTACCCGGAGCGGAGATTAAAGTGTCGCTTTATCGTCAAGAAGGCACAGACTTCGTTCTGGTTAAAACCACGCATACCAACTCTGATGGCAGAACTGACCAGCCCTTGCTGGAAGGAAGCGAGTTTCAGACCGGTAAATATGAGCTGGTCTTTGACACTGCCCATTACTTCCGCCAGAGAGGTGTTGAACTGTCTTCAGTTCCCTTCCTGGATGATGTAGTCATTCGTTTCGGCATTGCAGATACTGGCAGCCACTATCATGTACCGCTGCTGGTTTCCCCTTACAGCTTCTCCACATACCGGGGCAGCTGAGCCAAAACGGAACACAAGTAGAACAAAAAGGGTTCCCGGGCCTGAGGTCAGATGCAGGTTCGGGAGCTACACAAGAGAGTTTGAAGATTGTATACAATGAGTGCAGGCTAAGTAGTAATCACTTCAAAAAACCATGTAGTCTCCGGCAGTAACCAGGCCGGTAGGTTTTCAGTAAGTGACGGCCTGAAACATAGAGGGAAGTCCTGTCTGACAGGTGAAGTTGGGAACACTAAAAAACAACCAGCACACATCGTCATTCAGGCAAAAAAAGGAAGCGTCGTCATGAACAACTCTAAAACAGAAACGCTCGGTCGTTCTGAGGCTGGCTCAGCTTCACTGTTAGAGCGTCTGTTTAAACTCAGAGCTCACGGCACCAGCGTGAAAAGTGAGATCGTCGGTGGGATTACAACCTTTGCCACCATGGCTTATATCATTTTCGTTAACCCACAGATCATGTCGGCCTCAGGCATGGATGCCGAAGCAGTTTTTGTTGCAACCTGTATTGGTGCTGCAATCGGCACTTTGCTGATGGGCCTGTTTGCTAACTGGCCTGTCGGTCTGGCACCGGGCATGGGGCTGAACGCCTTTTTTGCTTTCACAGTCGTGGGAGAAATGGGTTACAGCTGGCAGGTTGCCTTAGGGGCGGTTTTCATTTCCGGTATTCTTTTCGTTGCGATGAGCTTTTACAAAGTCCGCGAATGGATCATCGAAAGTATCCCTGAAAGCCTGCGTTTCTCCATGACTGCCGGTGTGGGCCTGTTTCTGGGACTGATCGGCCTGAAAACCGCTGGTATCGTGGTCGACAGTCCTGCCACTCTGGTCAGTCTGGGTGACTTTACCCAGCCACAGGCGCTGCTGGCCGCAATCTGCTTTCTGATTATTGCCGTACTGAGTGAGCGTAAGGTCTTCGGTGCCGTGCTGATCGGCATGTTCAGTGTTACCCTGATCGGTATTCTGCTGGGTCTGGTTCAGTACAATGGGGTGATTTCTTCTCCACCGAGCCTGGCACCAACTCTGTTTGCCATGGACATTGCCGGCGCTCTGAACATTTCGATGATCAGCGTGATCCTGGCGTTCCTGTTCGTGAACATGTTTGATACCGCCGGTACCCTGATGGGTGTGGCCGAACGGGCAAACCTGAGAAACAAAGAAACCGGAAAAATTGAAGGTCTGAGCAAAGCCCTGAAAGCAGACAGTATCGCCAGCGTGGCAGGTGCGTGTGTGGGTTGTCCGCCTGTCACCAGTTATGTCGAAAGTGCGGCGGGTGTCGCGGCCGGTGGCCGTACCGGTTTATCCGCTATCGTGATCGGTCTGCTGTTTGTCGCGGCTATCTTCTTCTCGCCACTGGCAGGGATGATCCCGGCTTACGCCACTGCCGGCGCGCTGATTTACGTTGCCTTCGTGATGATGAGCAGTATGCAGCACGTGAAATGGAACGATTTTACTGACGCTGCGCCTGCCGCCATCACAGCACTGATGATGCCGCTGACTTTCTCCATCGCCAACGGTATCGCACTGGGTTTCATTACCTACACAGTGCTCAAAGTTGCCACAGGCAAAACCAAAGATGTCTCAATCAGCATGTACATACTGACCGCGATTTTTGTCGCCAAGCTGGTGTACCTCTGATCACGGACGGACACATGCAACACCCATAAAAAAATCTAATTATCAGAACAGCGGTATTTTAATGCACACCTCCCTCTGTCGTAAGACAGAGGCAGGTCACTGCATACCTAAATAAACTTAATTTAATAAAGCCATAGACGCGAACACAACCTATAACCCTACGCAGCCAATTCATCGGATGAATTGTGGAGAACTAACGATGAAACTTCTCTATACGCTAAACCAGAGACCACCACACAGCATCACCCTGCTCTTAGCTATCCAGCATATGCTGGCTTCCATCGGCGGCATCGTCGCTGTGCCATTAATTGTCGGCACCTCGATTGGTCTGCCAACAGACGAAGTTGTCACCCTGATCAACGCCGCCCTGCTCGCTTCCGGGATTGTCACCATTGCTCAATGTCTTGGCTTTGGCCCGGTCGGTATCCGTCTTCCTGTTGTGATGGGATCGAGTTTCGGTTTTCTGGGTGTGGCCATCAGCATCGGGAATGCTGACGGCGTGGGCGGCATCATGGGGGCAGCACTTGTCGGCTCTTTCGTGGTCGTGATCGCCAGCTTCTTCATGGATAAAATCCGCAAGCTGTTTCCTAATGTGGTCAGCGGTGTGGTCGTGACGCTCATCGGCCTGACCATTCTGCCCGTCGCCATGAACTGGGTTGGCGATGCGCCAAACTCCAGCGCACAGTTCGCAACTATGCCAAAACTGTTCCTGGCATTTATCTCGCTGGCAATCGTTATCGTGGTGTCGATTTACTGCCGCGGTGCCGTCGCCGCTTCTGCTATTGTCATCGGCCTGGCTGGTGGTTACCTGGTGGCCTTGTCGATGGGTATGGTTGACCTGGACCAGATTGCACGTGCTGAGTGGGTGGGTGGCCCCGCCATCATGGAATACGGCATGAGCTTCAGCCTGTCGGCTATCATCAGTATGAGCCTGGTCTACATAGTCGTCATTGCAGAAGCCACAGGGGATTTCATGGCTCTGGCAAACAACTGTAAAGTCAAACTGTCTGGCAATGACCTGAAACGCGGCCTGCTGGGCGACGGTTTAGGCAGTACACTGGCAGCCTTCCTGACCGCCATGCCACTGGCTTCATTCAGTCAGAACGTGGGCATCGTGGGGATCACAGGTGTTGCCAGCCGCTACGTGGTGGCGACAACCGGCGGCTTACTGATTCTGGGTGGCCTGTTCCCGAAACTGGCGGCATTGGCAGTCACCATTCCCAAACCGGTTCTGGGCGGTGTTGGTTTCATCATGTTCGGTATGATCGCCTATGCCGGTATCCGCATGCTGATCAAAGCGGCAGACACCAAACGGAACGCTCTTGTGATCTGCGTCGGTCTGGCGTCCGGCCTGGCAGTAACAATTGAACCACGCCTGGTTCAGCACCTGCCGCACGATCTGGCGAATCTGTTCCACTCAGGGATCACGACCGGCACAATCGTCACTGTGCTGCTCAATCAGATCCTGCCTGAGAACGCCGTCAGCGACAGCATCGAGGAATCCGCAGACGATGAGGCAGAAAGTGAACTTCCGGTTCAGACCTCTGAAACTGCAGAAAAGAAGCAACACATTGAAACCGCAAAACAATCCTGAACAGAGAGATCAATAACACACTCATATTAACCCGGGGATCCTGAGGATCCCCACCCCATAAGACCTTCTCCTCGGTAACGGCAGAGAAGGCTAAGGAAAACAAAATGGTAACCATCTGGCTGAAAAACCCTTTAGCCATTTACACTGGCTCAAACACAGACTTGGATGCGCGCGGAGGCGTCGTCATTCAAGGCAGTCAAGTGATTGAACTGGTTCCTCTTGGTGCTCAACCCGTGAACAAACCCGATCAGGTGATTGATGCCAGTGAGCACGTCGTCACGCCCGGTCTGGTCAATGCCCACCATCATTTCTATCAAACCCTGACCCGTGCCTACCCGGATGCACTGAACAAAGAGCTGTTCCATTGGCTCAAAACCTTGTATCCGGTCTGGGCGGGTCTTGATGAAGAAATGATGCAGGTCGCCACTGAGCTGGCCCTGGTTGAGCTGATGATGTCCGGTTGTACAACCGCCTCGGATCACCATTACCTGATCCCTCGCGGACTGGAACATGCCATTGATATTCAGGTCGAAACGGCCAGGAAACTGGGCATCCGTTCTATCTTTACCCGCGGCTCAATGAGTCTGGGCGAAGATGAAGGCGGCCTGCCACCGCGCCATACCATTCAGAAAGAAGACACCATACTCGATGACAGCATGCGTCTGATCCGCCAGTACCATCAGCGTGGTGATGGCGCGATGACCCAGATTGCCCTGGCGCCCTGCTCGCCTTTCTCAGTGACCACAGATCTGATGAAAGAAACCGCACGTCTGGCAGAACGTGAAAATGTCATGGTTCACACCCATTTATGTGAAACCATTGATGAAGAAAACTTCTGTCTGGAGCGTTTCGGCTTGCGCCCTGTTGATTACCTGGAAGAAACCGGCTGGCTGAACCACCGTACCTGGCTGGCACACGGCATTCACTTTAACGAAGAAGAAATTCGCCGTTTAGGGAAAGCCGAAGTCGGTATCTGTCATTGCCCGTCATCGAACATGATGCTGGCTTCCGGTATCTGCCGTAACAAAGAACTGGAAGCGGCGGGCGTGAAAGTCGGACTGGGCGTTGATGGCTCAGCATCGAACGACGGCTCAAATCTGGTCAATGAAGTACGGATGGGGCTGTATATTCAGCGCCTGCGTTATGGTTCGGCGGATGTCACCCATTTCGATGCCCTGCGCTGGGCAACGTCGGGATCGGCACGCGCGATGGGCCGTGACGATTTCGGTACGCTGGAGGTGGGTAAGCAGGCAGACATCGCCATGTTCCGACTGGATGATATCCGCTTCTCAGGCGCACATGACCCATTGGCGGCACTGGTGCTTTGTGGCGCCCATCAGGCAGACAGAGTCATGGTGGCGGGACAATGGCGTGTCCATGATGGCAGGGTGATCGGTGTTGATTTACCGGCACTGCTGAGCCGTCATCAGGCAGCCGCAAAACGTCTGGTCGAGCGATTCCAGCAACGCCGATAATCGCTTAGTTACACCCTTGTTTTTGTTCAGGATATAACACCCAAGCGCTTTCGCTCTTACCTCGTTGGGCGGAAGCGCTTTTTTATGCTTGAGTCTCTCAACTTCAGGCTGATTTTATCTGACAGCCCCGAATCACCAGTTGTGTCAGAAATTCTGCGGCATCCGCAAAATCCTGATCATCCAGCGCTTCTTTTTCCAGTACATTGCAAATCTGCCAGCTGAAATCAGCATAGGTCTGGGTCGACGCCCAAATCGTAAACATCAGATGCTGCGGCGACACCCGCGCCATCACACCCTTCTCAATCCAGCGCTCCAGCTTGGCAATGATCATTCTTGACTGCGCCAGCAGCTCATCACCGATATCTGACGGCAGATACGGCGCCCCCGACATCACTTCATTGGCGAACACTTTGGACGCAAATGGGTGATCACGGGAAATGCGCAGTTTGGTCTGAATATAAGCGGTCAGCGCCTGAACCGGATCATCCAGCTGCTCAATCGGGCTGGAGGCCTCCAGCAATGGCTGGGTCACACTTTCCAGCACCGCACGATAGAGGTTTTCTTTGGTCTTGAAGTAGTAATACACGTTCGGCTTGGGGACGTCGGCCAACTTGGCAATATCGGCCACTTTGGTTGCCGCAAACCCCTGTTCAGCAAACAGGCGGCCCGCAAACTTGATAATAACTTCCTGATTTTTTTCTCGAATACGTGACATAACCTGATTTCACCCTCCAACCGATGTAACGCCTCATACTAGTCGAACTGACCTGCGAATCAAGATCTGACCAAGTTATTTGCCTGATATCTCCGGCGATTTCTCTTTTTTCTGTATCGCCGTAAATTTTTTGCATCCAGTTGCCGTCCCCAATCGTTTACTCAATGACCACCAACAACAAAAAAAGGATCCATCATGAATACCAAACTCGTTGTGAGTGTCATTGCGATGAGCCTTTCCGGCATCGCGTCAGCTTCCAGTCACCGGGAAGCACCAAACATCACCCGGCTTCCCACGCTGGACTCTACCGACTTTTACGCCTTCAACAGTTATGAAAGCGGCCGGGAAGATTACGTCACCCTGATCGCCAACTACATCCCGCTGCAAGATGCCTACGGTGGCCCGAACTACTTCGCCATGGATCCCGCCGCCGTGTACAGCATTCATATCGATAACGACGGTGATGCCGTTGAAGATCTGACCTTTCAGTTCAATTTTAAAAATGCACTGCCGAACAACAACATGGGCGTCGCGCTGAATATCGGCAACAGCGGAGAAACACAGTCTGTAGCGGTGCCGTTAAAAGTTGTTGGAGGGATTAGTGCCGCAGATCAGAGCGCGGCTAATTTCAGTGAAACTTACACCCTGAGTCTGGTCAACGGCCCCCAGCAAAATGGCCAGCCAACCAAGCTGACCAATGTATCAACAGGCCAGACAGAATTTCATAAGCCGCTGGATTTTATCGGTACCAAAACCTTTGGCAGCGAAAGCGGCTATGTCAATTACGCCAATCAGTTCATCTATGAATTTACCATGCCGGGCTGCGCCGCAACGGGCAAAGTCTTTGCCGGTCAGCGTAAAGACCCTTTTGTTGTCAATCTGGGTAAAACCTTCGATTTGGTCAACTATGTGCCTGTTGAGGGCGACAGTGCGCCCGGTGCCTCTGATGGCGGCGGCTTTCCGGGTGGGATTACTCAGTCAGCCGACAATGATGATCTGAGGCTCAAAAATGTCACCGAGCTGGCCATTGAAGTCCCCAAAGTCTGTATTACCGGCGATGGCAACGGCACCATAGGTGCCTGGACAACGGCCAGCTTGCCACAGGCAAGGATTCTGAATCCGAATGCGACCTTCGCCCGTCCGGAAGTCAATGGTGGCGCGCTGACCCAGGTCTCAAGACTGGGCAACCCGCTGGTCAATGAGCTGGTGATCGGCTTAAAAGATAAAGATACCTTCTCAGCAGCCAAACCTGCCGATGATACTCAGTTCGCAACATACGTCACACACCCAAGTCTGCCAGAGTTGCTGAACATTCTGTTCAAAGACGCGGTCAATGCGACACTGGGAACCAACCTAGCCACACTGGCGCCCACCAATTTCCCTCGCAACGATCTGGTCACTGCATTTCTGACCGGTTTCCCCGGGGTCAATCAGCTCAAAACGGTCACACCTTCTGAGATGTTACGCCTGAATACGGCGATTGCTGCCAAACCTGTTTCTCAGCAATCGTCTTTCGGTGTTGCGGGTGACGATCTGGCGGGTTTTCCTAATGGCCGCAGACCCGGTGATGATGTAGTCGATATTGCGCTGCGTGTGGTCATGGGCCGCTTGTGCTACCCCATTCCGGTAAACGGAACGGATACTGATCTGGGTCTGTGCCAACCCGAAGATGCCAATGTCGGCAACGTCCCCTTTACTGATGGCGCACCGGTCAATGCCACCATGATGGATGACAGTTTCCCCTACCTTGCACCACCTCTTTCCGGTTCTGGTACTGACATGGTTTCAGAGTAAGGAGCAGCACTATGACTCGATCTATTCGCACGACCTTGCTGCTTTCAGCCGTGATCCTGGCAGGCTGTAACGGCAGTTCAGATTCCGGTCAGGATGCACCCGGGGGGACAAATGCCGCCCCGGTCGCAATGCCGCTGAGTCTGACAACACAAACCGATACCCCAATAACCGGCTCACTTAAAGCGACAGACAAAGATGGCGACACCCTTCGCTTTGCGCTCGGCAATGCGCCGGGTCAGGGTACAGTCGTGATCACACCAGGCGGCACCGTCACCTATACCCCGGCCAGTGGGATAACAGGGAACGACCAGTTTAGCTACACGGTCAGTGACGGAAACAACGAGCCAGTCAGTGCACAAGTCTCTGTCACGATTGAGGTACTTCAGGTCAGCTTTGCCTCGTTCAGCCGAGAGGTATTCAATGCCCCGTTAAACAGTACACCGAAAAGTCTGCGCGGGCGCTCTGTCAGTAACGACGTCAGCAGTCCGGATTTTTATGACGATCTGCTGATGGAATAAGGTTACCTGCTGTGGCCTGTTGCCAGGCCACCTTTGCGTTGTGTTCGATCGGCCAGGGATGGCCACTTTTTAAGGAAATCGTCCCATGAATACACATTCTTTTCCTGCACTGATGATCGGTATTGCCGCGTTATGCAGTGTATCCGTGTTTGCAAAGCCTTACCTGCCTGACAATCAGGATGCCGCTTTGCTGATGGTACCGGAACTGGCTGTCCAGTCAGCGACACTGGAAGACATACGCACCTTAATTGACAACGCGCAGCGTCCGTCCGGCACGATTGATGGCTTCAGCCTGGCCGATGCTCTGATACAGCCACATCTGAATACGAACGCCTCCCCAGAGGCCCTCTACCTCTGGGCCAGGATTCAGCAGCACCAGCATAATTTCAAAGGTGCAGAGCAAACGCTAAAGCGTTTACTGGCACAGCAGCCCGATGATGCCAGTGCACGATTACTGCTGGCCAGCGTGCAGACCATCCAAGGCAAATTCACGCAAGCCAGGCAATCGTGCCTGCAGCTTATTGGCCGGTCTTCAATGCTCGTCTCGGCGGCCTGCGCACTGGACAACAGTTTTCAGCAAGCGATAACCGAAGACAACCGCGTCCAGAGCTACCGTGAACTTCAGTCAGTTGCCACGCGTTATCCGTCACAACATCAGGAAGAATCTGTCTGGCTCATGCAGATCCTGGCAGGGATGGCACTGGCGCTTAACCGCCCGGAAGAAGCCCTGGCGCACCTCAGCCTGCCTGCCGACAGTCAACGTCCTATCAGCTATCTGAGTTTATGGGCAGAGGCTCAACTGGCTCAGGACAACCCTCAGGCTGTACTCACCACCCTGGCAGATATTGCTTCCCGTACAGGGGAAGCTGATGACAATCTGCTGCTGAAACTGGCACTCGCAGAACAGATGACAGGGACATTCCAACACTGGCAGGTTCGCTGTCTGAACCGGATCACTTTGCGGGAACAACGGCAAGATACCACCCACGCTAGTTTACTGGCGAGCTATTACCTGCTGCTCGGTGATCGCCCTGACAAGGCACTGTTCTGGGCCAAAATCAACTGGCAGCAAAACCGCCTGTTATCAGACCGACAATTGCTGATAGATGCTGAACAGGCTTTTAATCCGCAGTCATAACGCTATCAAGGAAGGGCGACCATGCGAACTCTCGTTATCATTTTTGCACTGCTTGTGGCAGCATTCTCTGCACAAGCACACCAACTAAGCACAGCGTATCTGACCCTGGCGCAAGATAATAACGCCACGCTGAGCGGAAACTGGCAACTGCAACTGTCAGATCTCTACCCTTTGATGGCTGATAAGGGGATCGTGCTGGATACCAATCAGGACGGCAAGCTGAGCTGGCGCGAACTGGAAAGCCAGCAGCCAGCAATACAAACACAGTTACTCAGCCAACTGGCCGTCGAGCAGGGCGGACGTCGCTGCAACCTGACTGTCACTGGCAACATGATGCTGGAATCACACGCCAACCTGCCCTATCTGTGGCTGCCGTTAGAGATCAATTGTCTGTCGGCTACCGGACTGAGCCTGTCCTATCAGGCGATGTTCGACATCAATACCGGCCATAAACTGATCGTGAATGTTGCTCAGCCAGAGCAAAGCATCAACAGAATCATGGATACCAACAACCGCTCACTGGCGATCAACATGCAATCCTCTGCCATGGGCGAAACGGCACGTGAGTATCTGTATCAGGGGATCGTCCATATCCTGATCGGAACCGACCATATCCTGTTTCTGCTGGCCTTACTCCTGACTTGTGTGCTGTACCGCGATAATCGGCAGTGGAAAGGCATCGACAGCCCAAAATCGATACTGATCAGCACCACCTGGATTATCACGGCCTTTACCCTTGCCCACTCGATTACGCTGACAGCAACGGCGCTGAACTGGTTACCATCAAGCCGGTGGGTCGAGCTCCTGATCGCTCTGTCTGTCCTTTTTGCCGCCCTGAATAATATCTTTCCGCTCATCACTAAGCTGGGCTGGGTGACCTTTGGTTTTGGTTTACTGCACGGTATGGGGTTTGCGTCTGTGCTTGGCGAACTGGGGCTGCCGTCCAGCCATACATTGCTGGCGGTTGTGGCATTCAATTTAGGGGTCGAACTCGGACAATTGTCGATACTGCTGCTTGCTTTACCTGTGTTAATACTTGTCAGACATCAATGGCGCTACCAGCGCTGGTTTATGCCTGCGGGTTCAGCATGTATTGCTTTGATGGCGGCACAGTGGTCTATAGAGCGCCTCTGAATTTGTGGCGCGTATATCAAAAACAGACGTGATATTACTGGCGAATACGATTGTGGATGCTAACGTTAAAACATGCTGATAAATCAGTTTCTTAACGTATTTCTTCATCACAGTACAAGGACAGACATGGATCAGGACGATCATCTCAAACTCATCAGCGCCACGGCACTGGGCGACAGGCAGGCCTTCGCCAGGTTGTATCAGCAAACCAGCGGCAAACTGCTGGCGGTATGCCTGAAAATGCTGGGGAACCGTGCGCTGGCCGAGGAAGCGATACAGGATGCTTATGTGAAAATCTGGCATAACGCCGCCGATTATCAGCACCATAAAGGCAGTGTCCTGACCTGGATGATCAGTATTGCCAGATACCGGGCTCTCGACATACTGCGCTACCAGAAGGTCAGGAAAGAAGACGCCTTCACGGGTGAACCTGCGCCACCGGAAGATAACGATGACAGGTTTGCCGATCTGGATGCCGGACACAAATTAAGCCAGTGCATTGATGAACTGCCCCAGGAGCACCAACAGGCAATTCATCTGGCTTACTTTAACGGGCTGAGCCATCAGGAAGTGGTGCACTATCTGGATAAACCGCTGGGCACCATTAAAAGCTGGATTCGCCGTGGATTACAACAACTACAAAGGTGTCTGACGCCATGAACTATCACAACCAGACATTGATCGATATGCTGGCCGCTGAGTATGTGCTGGGGACATTACGTGGCCCGGCCCGGAAACGCTTTCAGACCCTGATGATGCAATCAACCCGTATTCGGGAAGCCACCTGGCAGTGGGAACAGCATCTCAACGACATTAATCAGCAGATTCATCCGGTCGAGCCAAGCGCGGCTGTCTGGCAAACGATCAGCCAGCGACTCGGTTTTGATGAGATCACAGCTAAGGAGACCGGCCATCAGGTGATCAAAAGCGGACTTTCCCGTTTGTGGCCTGTGCTGACGGGTATTACCACGGCGGCTTCGCTTTTGCTTGCTGTTCTGCTCTGGCGCGAAAGCCAGGTCCCAGTCGCACCCGGACCGGTCCAGCATGTGGCTGTTGTGAAAGGGGAAGATGCCGCTTCATATTGGCTGATAGAAGTCCATTCGCGTGAGATCACGGTCCGGGCCAGCACTTCGTTCCAGGGACTTGCCGACAAAGATTACGAGCTGTGGGCTGTCGCCGCCAATGAACCGAACCCGGTATCGCTTGGCCTGCTGCCGAAACAAGGCGAACTGGTGCTGGCGAAAAACACCCGCTTTGACCAGTTGGACATTCAGATGCTGGCGGTCAGCGAAGAACCGCTGGGCGGTTCGCCGTCAGGGCTGCCAACCAAAGTCCTTTATACGGCAGAGCTGTCACAGCTTTAACCTTAACAGTGTGTGACAACGTCACCTAGTGATCTGCTGTCCAGAATCATCTGGCTGTGTTGACGCGATGAGCCCCGCTTTTATTCGAGTAAAAGCGGGATCAGACAACAGACTTACCGCGAGCGCCGCAAACCATTGAGCATGAGGTCCAGCGATTGTGCGGCTTCATTCAATGCTATCGCACTGTTTTCACTGGCTGCGATAGAACGCGCAGTGTCCAGCAAAGCCCCATTAATCAGCCTGGCAAGCATCACCGGTGAGGTGTCGGGGATGATTTTGTCCCCGATTAACTGCGCCAGTAATCCGGCAATCGCGTCAATACAGCTCATACGAACCGCCTGGATCTGCTCACTGTCGAGCACCGAGGCCGCATCTCTGATCATAATTCGTTGAATATCCGGCTCAGTCGCCATCTTCAGGTAGGCATGGCAGCGCCCTGAAAAAGCGCTCCAGCTGTCCGGGGCGCTGGCAGAAATAGCCTGCAACCTCTGATCCATTTCCTGATCCAACTGCTGATACACAGCAAGAAACAGACCTTTCTTCCCGCCAAAATGATGATACAGCGCGCCTCGGGTTAACCCTGCTCGCCCGGTCAGCTCATCCATCACAGTGTCAGCAAAGCCAACAGTACCAAACAGCGCACGGGCATGCTGCAGCAATGCAAGCCTTGTTTGTTCCATTGTGATTGCTCTGTTCATGCGAGTCTTTGTCCCGTAAATATGAAAACAAGTGCATTTATAGTTGACATACACCGCGTATGTCAATTAGTTTCTTATGCAACCCATCCGTTATCAGCGCGTATGGGCATCTTCTGAATCGCTGACTGGAGATAATCATGGCGAATCCATATAAGGCACTGTTTCACGTGCCGGGAACATTAGCTTTTTCCCTGTCGGGACTGATTGCGCGCCTGCCCATTTCAATGACGGGCATTGGGATCATCACGATGATTTCCCAGCTATCCGGCTCTTATTGGCTGGCCGGCGCTGTTGCGGCCACCTTCACACTCTCAACGGCCTTAATTGCCCCTCAGATTTCCCGCCTGACAGACCGTTATGGCCAGGGCCGCATCTTGCCCTTCGCGGCAGCAATCAGTGTACTGGGGATGCTGCTGCTTTTGGTCTGCATTCACTTCGAAGCACCCGACTGGACACTCTTTCTGTTTGCGGTACTGGCCGGGTTTATGCCCAGCATGCCGGCCATGGTCAGAGCGCGCTGGACGCACATCTACAAAGGCCAGCCTGCCCTGCACACGGCTTACTCGCTGGAGTCTGTGCTGGATGAAGTCTGTTTCATTGTTGGACCTCCGATCGCCGTCGGTCTCAGTGTTGCTGTGTCACCCATCGCCGGACCGCTTGCGGCAGCTCTAATGCTGGCTATTGGCATCTCATTGTTCAGCTTGCAGAAAAAAACCGAACCTCCGGTATCAGAGCAAACGGAACATCAGCAAGAATCGGCGCTTGAACCGCTCACCATGAAAATGCTGATGCTGACACTAATCGCACTGGGCACCATAGTCGGTACTGTTGATGTGCTCAGTGTTGCCTTTGCCAAACAGCAGGGCGTGCCTGTTGCGGCCAGTTTTGTCTTGTCGGCCTACGCGGCAGGTTCCTGTATTTCCGGGCTGGTGTTTGGCGCATTGCGTCTGAACCTCACTTTGCCAAAACAGTTGTTACTGGCGTCAATTGCCACTGCGGCAGCCACACTCCCGCTGCTGTTTGTTTACGATGTGCTGACGCTGTCCGTCTCCGTTTTCGTCGCGGGTATTTTCTTCGCACCCACCATGATTGTGACGATGGGTCTTGTGGAAAAAATTGTGCCTGCGTCAAAGCTGACCGAAGGGTTTACCTGGATGATCACTGGCCTGGGAATCGGGATTGCCGCCGGTGCAGCGCTCACTGGCTGGGTCATAGACGAGATGGGAATTCGTGCCGGATTCACCGTCACGATGGCGGCTGGCGGCGGTGTTCTGCTGGCAAGCGTGTATTGCTATCGTTTACTGCAACAGCGTCTGGCACTGCAAACTGCCTGACCGGCAACATATCAGGGGGATAGACAGCAGGCTCATACGCTGAGCCTGCTCTTTTTCTTCTGGCTTTATGTCTGGCTATTGGTCAGGGCTGTATCAAGAAATCGGACAATCCAGGACACCACCTGCTTGTCATCCACAGGTTGCGATAATGAGTTGATGCCTTTTTCATAAGCATCATCGCCGTAAAGCTGCTGCCGGGCTGTCATCAGATCTTTCACATAGCTTTTCGTGAATTCAGGGTGTCCCTGTATGCCCAGAAAGTAAGTCTTTATCTGGATCATGGCAAAGGGACAAAAATCACTGCCTGCCAGCACTCTGGCCTCAGGAGGCAACTGACTGATCTGATCCTGATGGCTGACCACAAGCGAGACTGTTCGCCCGGCGCCTGCCATCCAGCTGGGTTGTTCCTTCACTTCATGGCTGTTGACACCGATTCCCCAGCCTCTGCCGGATGTCACCACTTCGCCCCCCAGTGCCTTGGCCATCAGCTGATGACCAAAACAGATCCCCACAAAAGGCTTCTTCTCTTCATACAGCCTTTCAATGAACGCCATTAAATGTCCGATCCAGACAAAGCCGTCATTGGCGCCGAATTGACTGCCCGATGTAATGTAAGCATCGCACTCATCAATGTGTTTGGGGTATTCACCGTCAATCACACGGTAGAAATCCAGGCTGATTTGTTTTGAATAATCCTGAAACAGAGCGGAAAACATGTCCCGATAGTTACCGTGAGCAGCCTGTCGTTCAGGGGCCACATCGTCACACAAGAGCACGCCTAATCGCATTGTTGTCTCTCCCTGTCTGTCCCATCGCGAATTAAATGATTTCGAAATACCGGGCAAGTTCCCAATCCGTGACCTGCTTTCTGAACTCGCGTTCTTCCCATTCGCGCGTGGCGGCAAAGTGCTCAACAAACGCATCGCCCAGCATTGAACGGGCAGCATCGGAGGCTTTGAAACACTGGGCGGCTTCCCACAATGTGGCGGGCAGCGCCAGCGTTGGGGGCTGCGGCTGATCATAAGCATTGCCTGACACTGCGTCCGATGGCTGCCATTGGTTCTCAATGCCGCACAAGCCTGAAGCCACAGCTGCCGCCAGTGCCAGATAAGGGTTGGC
The DNA here is from genome assembly GCF_021432065.1 of Photobacterium sp. TLY01. NCBI lineage: Bacteria > Pseudomonadati > Pseudomonadota > Gammaproteobacteria > Vibrionales > Vibrionaceae > Photobacterium > Photobacterium sp. TLY01. Next base: position 1,306,354 of record NZ_CP090364.1, on the reverse strand, counting down.
ATCTGCAGCGCCCAGCCGGTATTCGATACGCTGAGATGTCTCATTGCCCGGTATCACCCTCAGGGCTGTCGTGCGGTTTTCAATGCCCCATGTTGCGTGTGTCGGCGCCCAGAAACCGGGCACCATCCGGGTATAACTGTTGATTGTTGGCGCAATCATACACAAAAAATCGGGCATCAAACGTTGCTGGCCCGCCAGAAACTGCCGCTGGATTGTGCTCATCCCCTGTGACTGGCTGGCATCAAAGAAAGCGGATTGGCCGTTTTTATGCCGGAGGGAGACATGGATGTGACCGCTTTGCCCGGGATACTCCATTGACCATTTCGCCATGAAGGTTGCCAGCAAATCCCGGCGTTGCGCCAGGACTTTCATGTAAGTTTTAAACAGCGCGGCTTTATCGGCGGCCGCTTCTGCCTGATCAACCGCAATCGCCGCTTCAATCACACCCGGCCCTGTTTCTGAATGGATCCCCTCGATGGGAAAATCCATCGTCTGCCCCATCGCCAGAATGTCATGATACAGCTCGCTGTAGACTGAATTACGGATCATGGAATAGCCGAACCAATCCGGCGTAACGGTTTGCAGGTTGCGGAAACCTTTCTCCCGTGCTGAATGCGGCGTTTCACGAAATAAAAAGAATTCATATTCCAGCGCGGCCTGAACCTCGAAGCCCATCGCCGCCGCTTTTGCCAGCACCTTACGCAACACGCCGCGCGGGCACACGGCTTCGGCCGCACCGGTAAATTCAGCGATAAAAAGAAGCATGCCCGCTTCGTCCAGTACATCGCGGCAAGTGTGCGGCAAAATACGCACGGGCGCATCCGGATAGCCGGTATGCCAACCCGTATACCGGGTATTGTCATAGAGCTGATCTTTCGCATCCCAGCCCAGCACGACATCACAAAAAGAAAATCCCTTCTCCAGTGATGCAAAAAACTTGGCTTTGGACATGTATTTCCCGCGCATGATACCGTCATTATCAAACAGGCCGACCTTGACATGGGTCAGGCCACGCTCTTCGACAATCGCTTTTGCATCGGCCACGGATTTCACTGCTCGCGCATCCATCATCAGCCTCACCCCTTTTGCCCAACCCGCAGCACAGCGCCGCACAACAGCTGCGGCACGGCTCTTTACATTAAGCTTAGATGCGATTTTGCAACAGACTGAGTTTCAGACAGTTTTGAGAGAGAAATCTGAAGTCATCCCAGAACCTCATGCGCTTGCGGCAAGGGATCAGCCAAGCCCGATACCACGTGCCATCAGTACCGCCAGCAAGGGAATCACAAGCAGCAGCAATAACTCCAGACGGATAAGCATCAAAATGACAGGCGGCACAGGAATGCTTTCACGGGTGGTCCGTCTGTGCCGGTAAAAGAAAACCGTCGGAAAAACCGACAGTGCAGCCACAATGAGAAACAAGGTCACTTTGGCATGAAAGATTGGATTTGCCGTGTAAAAATCGGCTGGTTTTCCCACCAGAAACCACAGTGCCAACCCGGCCAAAAGCACAACCACCGCAGAAATGCCATAAACAGCATCCCACCTTGCCAGACGATGCATTTCCTCGGCGGTCAGGCGGCGTTTAATCAGCATATGCTCGACCACCAGCACGGAGAACAGCGCAAAAATGCCGATAAAGTGGCAATAGCGGATCACGATTTCGAACATACCGGGTCCTTATTCTGGAAAAACTAAAGGTTAGAAATTCATTGATGTGTTTAAAAAATCGGCGATTTTCTGATACGTCGCACCACACTGCACCGGCACGAGCGATTCAAGATTAAGGTACGCGTGGATCATGTCATCAAGATGAAAATGTTCAGTATGGACTCCCAGCGCTGACAATTGCTGCACATACGCCACGCCTTCATCCCGTAACGGACAAAATTCTGCCGTGATCATCAGCGTCCGGGGCATCCGGGCGCTTTTGGACATGAATAAAGGGGAAGCAGCCTGCCTGTCTTCGCCATGCTGAAAATACTGATCAAAATACCACTGCATTTTATCCTGCTGAAGAAACAGTCCTTTGCCGTTTTCTGTGACTGAAGGCTGGCTCATTGTGTAATCCAGGCTGGGATAAATCAGCACCTGATTGTTGATGCGAACGTCCGGGTGTTCCTGATAGTCAGCACTCAGAGTTGCCGCCATAGCGCCGCCCCCGGAATCTCCCGCCAGTGTCAGTGTCGGTACATACGCTAACTTATGTTTTTCAAGCAAAGGCCAGAGTTGCCCGATCACCACTCTGGCATCTGATAAACCCTTGGGATATGGCGACTCAGGCGCCAAACGATAATCAACCGACACCACAATATGTTGCGTGGCTTTTGACAGTTTACGACAGATGGGATCATACACAGCCACGCTGCCAGCCATGTGGCCGCCGCCGTGCAGAAAAACAATGACAGGCAACGGCCTGTCAGGTGCGGGATGATAAATACGGACAGGAACAGTCTGCGACTGCTGACTGGCGTGGGTATCGAGCACCCTGGCTATGTATGGTGAGTCAGTCACACACGTCGCGGTCAGGCTCGACAGCCCGTCCCGTATAGCTTCAACCGTTGCCACATAGCCAGCTTGCCGCAGTCGCGCTAACCCCTGATTGTAGGCATCCAGCCACATTTTCAATCCATTATCCAGTTTTACCATGACTTAGCCGACCGACTCCTTGCCGTTGAGATTAAAGACCGGTGCATTAACTTAAGGTATCCAGATACACTGGCTCTTCGCTGCAAAACACAGTTTTCGCTCTGCCATTCGCTTTAGCCTGACAAAGTGCCTGATCAGCTCTGGCTACCATGGCATCCATAATCTGCGCCGGTTTGACAAACTGCGACAGGGCATTTTCATCAACCTGCCGGGTTTTCACATGACAGATACCTACGCTGGCCGTCAGTTTTTCATCCACCAGCGCGAGATTATCCAGCCCGCTCATTAAGCGATCACACACCACTTCAATGCCTGATCTTTCTGTATCGACCAGCCAAATGACAAAAACCTTACCGCCGTATCTGGCCCCAATATCGTAGCTTCTCAGGTTCTCTGTGAGCACTTTGGCAAACTCAATCAATACTTTGTCACCAAGCAAATGGCCGTAGGTATCGTTCAGTTCCTTAAAATAATCTATATCAACCAATAGTAAGGCGGCTTCCTGTGGTTGTTTGCTGCGGCGAAAATGATTAACCGACCGCAACAGTTTTTCCGTGAAAGCACGACGGTTCATCAGCTTGGTCAGCGGATCTGTCGAGGCCATTTCCTTGAGTTTAACGTTCAGTTCACGTAACTGGTTTTCCTGCATTCGCCGTACCATCTCAACTTCTATCCAACTCGCCATCAGTTGAAGAGAGTCGATATCAATGTCTTTGAATGCGCGGGGATAAGGAGCCGGGCTGGAAAAGTTCAGCGTTCCCCAGGTCACTCCGCCCACGTGGATAGGAATAGCAATATAGGATTCAAGTCCAAAATGCCGGTAGGCAGGATGGCTCCCCAGTATATCGCTGTTTCCGACATGCTCAACGGCAACGACACCGTCCGACTCGCAAGTGACAGCGCAGTAAGTCATGCCAAATTCAAACTGATTACCTGGCATAAGGGGCATATATTCCGGGCAAATACAATGACGTATGGTGTACGTATCGCCTTCTACCTGGGCAAGAATACCGATATCCAGATCGAATCGCTCCAGTCCCAGCTGAATAAGCGCATGAATCTGGAAATCAAAACCTTTATCGTAGGACTGGGTAATTTGATGTAAACGGCGAATCACGTTTTCGCTTTCAGAATATTCAGTGTGCATACATTCCCTTGTTCTGTTAACTGCACCCGACTCAGTAGCTGTAACTGATAACTCATGAGGGATCACTCAACCACAGTGAGTCAGGGCAGCATACCGTCTGCTCAAAGACAGATAAGCTACCGATTACATATAAAAATACAATGTACAAGCGCCGAGGATTCAATATCAAACGCATCAGAATTCATTGTCACTGATATCGTCAAGAATAGACTTCGCTGACTATTCTGCCCGAAGATGTATCGATTTTTAGACCCAGGACATGGAATCCACAAGCCTATGAATACGCTGCCTATACTGATGAAATAAGGGAGTATAGACACAAAAGCAGGAGGCATCCGGTCATTCAATGCACAGCCATTAGATATGGAGTATTCGACAATGCATCGAACAGTCTCTTTTATGTTGTCAGGCTCATCCTTACTGCTATCCTCTCTGATTTTAGTAACGTCCGGCACTCACGCCGCCGAAACTTCATTTTCGGCCGGCAAAAAACTGGCGCTGCTCAGTCACCAGCAACCCATCTACTCGCCACAGGTAAATATCGAAAAGCGCACAGGGCGTATCACCAAAGAAGAGTTAAAAAAGGGTGTGATGGACAGCCGCCATTATGTCGACATCGACGACTACCTGGCCAAACAGAACAAGAGCAATACTGCTGTCCCGCCGAACCGTTATTATGTGGTTAACAGTATTCGGGTCACCCGGCCTTACGGCAGCTGGTACGATGGCTACGGACAATACAGAACGGCTCAGGAAGCCAGCCACTGGCTGGGATTCACGGCGATTCATTTCGAATTGCTCGACCAATTGAATGAGCATCAGCAACGACGCCATGAACAGGCGCAAATAACGGCCACTACATCGCCGGTGGGCCGTGCCGTACAATGGCAGGATGGTGCGGCTTCTGGTTCGGTAAAAGCAACGCGGGAAGGGACAACAACCAGTGGTCGCTATTGCAGGGAATTTCAGCAAATGGTGACAGTAAACGAGACAACAGAAACCGCAGTCGGCACCGCCTGCAAACTACCAGACGGTACCTGGGAAGTGGTCTCGACCGGCTAATAATCTGCTATCTTTGATCCGGCTCCGTTCAGAAGCCGGACAAACACCGGCGCCGCTAATCCAGTATCAGAGCCGCATAATAAACCAGACAGGCCAGCAGACTCATGGCGGATCTTATTGCGTGCAGCCTCCCCCAGTGCGCTAACAACATGTAGGTTGTGCTGGACTGCTTTTTGAGTGCCGGTGACTGAAGCTGTTTATTCAGCGGCATAATCATCAGGTAAGTAAAGGGTATCACCGCAGCTATCAGCGCTCCGCCCAATAACCACAGCATCGAACTGCCTAAAGCCGCCGCTGTCACCGCAGCAAATGCCGAGCATAACGCCAGACTGAACTGCATTCTGGCGGCACGGCGATAACTGGGACTGAATTCAGTTGCCGCTATTTCTGCGCCACATTCCAGCCTCGCAGGATGCTCAGCAATACTGATATAACAGGCAGCGCCGCAAAACAGGCTGGCGCTGAATGCCGCCAGTGCGCCGGAGAGTTCCGCGCCAGTCACCACAAAAGACATCATGGTTTCCGCTATTTTTTCAGCTTAAAGGCAACAACATAGTCGCCAAGGGTGGTGCCGATTGAACCATGGCCTCCGGCCACAATCACCACCATCTGTTCGCCCTGGCTGTTGAGGTACGTCATAGGCGTGGCCTGTCCACCCGCGGGCAGACGGGCTTTCCATATTTCTTCGCCGTCACTGAGATCATAGGCACGCAGATAGTTATCGACTGCGGCAGCCATAAAGACAACACCGCCTTTAGTAATGATTGGCCCGCCTATGCCGGGAACGCCCATTTCAATGGGCAGTGGCAAGGGGGTCAGATCGCGAATGGTCCCGTTTTTATGCTTGTAGACCACTTTACCCTGGCTCAGATCGGCACCGGCCACATAGCCCCAGGGTGGTTGCTGACAAGGCACGCCCAAAGGTGATAAGAAAGGTTTCAGGCTGACGGCGTAATCAGCGCCTTCGTTGGCATTCACACCATGCTCTCCCACGTTCACTTCGCCCAGCGAGGCACTGCTGTCTTTCTTAATTAAGGTGGATGTAAACGCCAGATAGAGCGGCATACCGAACATGACCTGCCGCTCTGGATCCACGGCTATTCCGCCCCAGTTAAAGACACCGAAGTTACCGGGAAAGACGATAGTGCCCTGCTCTGAGGGCGGCGTATAACGCCCTTCATAACGCAGCTGACGAAACTGAATACGGCAGTAGAGCTGATCAATCAGCGTGGCGCCCCACATGTCTTTCTCTTCCAGCGGTGGCGGATTAAAGTTCAGCGCTGACTCAGGCTGGGTCGGAGAGGCAAAATCGCCCTCAATCGTTCCCTGAGGCGCTGCCACTTCGGTGATCGGATGAATGGGCTGCCCCGTCTGCCGATTCAGTACATAGACATCCCCCTGTTTTGTCGGGACAACCAGCCCGGGCACCAGACCACTATCGGTCTGAATATCAAGCAGACTGGGTTGCGCCGGAGTATCCATATCCCACAAATCATGATGAACAAACTGCTGTACCCAGGCAGGCTGGCCATTATCCAGGCGCAATGCCACCACAGAAGAGGCATACATCTCCTCCTCTGGGGTGCGGTACATACCCAGTTGATCAGGCGTACGGTTGCCCATAGGGATGTAAATCAGGCCCAGCGCTTCGTCAGCACTGGCGACAGACCAACTGTTCGGCGAGCTGGTCGCATAGAGTTTGTCTTTGGCAATCGGCTGGGTCTCTGTTGGATTGGCTGAGTCCCAGTTCCACTTCAACGCCCCGGTTTTGACATCGTAGGCACGAATCACACCCGATGGCGAGTTGATGTCATAGTTATCATTGACTGAGCCAGCGACAACCACGACTCCTTTCGCCACTACAGGCGGGGATGTGGAATAATAGTAGCCGGATTTGGGAAAGGGCATGTTGTGCAGTAAGTCCAGCACCCCGTCCTCAGCGAAGTTTTTACAGCGCGCGCCGGTGGCCGGGTCCAGCGCGATCAGCTTGGCATCTGAGGTCGGCAAAAAAAGCTGTGCATCGCAATCCATACTGGCCAATGTTTCCGCAGCACCGGAACCGGATTGCAACATCATGGCTGGCTCTCCCGCCTGAGGGGCAAGATAAGACACGCCACGACACGTCTGGTGCTGGCGCTGATTGTCCTCACCAACCTTGGCGTTATACACCCAACGCTGTTCGCCGCTGTCGGCATCCAGTGCCACCAGCCAGTTGTGGGGCGTGCATAAGTAGAGGGTATTGCCAACCTTTAGCGGCGTGGCCTCATAGGTAAATTCACCGATATCCCCTTTTCTTTTGACATCACCCGTTTGATACTGCCAGGCCTGCTCCAAATGACGGACATTCTGCGGGGTAATCCTCTCCAGCGGCGAGTAACGCTGTCCCAGATTGCTGCGACCGTAGCTATACCAGTCCGCTGCAGGTACCTGCCCCAGTTTCGGAGACTGAACAATCGTGGATGTGTTGAGCTGACCTTCAAGTGTGTGGGTCTCGTTGAATATACTGCCAAGCGTAACCAATGCCACTAACCACCAGTACGCGGTCAGACGGCTGATTCGGGTTCGCCCCATCAGGCGGAAGGAAAACAGCAGCGGGATACCCAATACCAGCAGCAACCCCATCCGGCTTGCCAATGGCCACCAGTCGTAACCAGATTCCCACAAAGACCAGATCAGCGATGCCAGCAAAAACAGGCCGTACAGGATCTGCGCGTTCCCCCGCTTGGTTCTGACTTTGGCAGCAACCAGCAAAAAGACCACGCCAGCGATGGCAAAATACCAGCTGCCCCCCAGGGAGATCAGCCACAGACCGCCCCCAAACAGCACCAACCCGATGAGGAGATACAGAAATGCGATGAATCCCATGCGCCTTTTCCTTCTTGTATGATTCGGCCAATTCGGACGGTAAGCAAAATGGGTCGCTGACACGCTGACCGTACCTAAAAAAGCGTAGACTATGTGGAAAAGAAGTACTGAAATTCAATCAGATGTGGTTGAGGAAATATCGCGCAATGCCGCCAGGTCAAGCAGGACAACACAGTCCGTCAGCCTTGATTCAACCGCAGCCACACTTGCCGTGTCATTCGGTACAGGCAATGTTCTGCCAGCGCGTGATCACGCGGCAATTTAGGATGCATAAAATTTTTCTGACAATCCGTCATGCCCAGTTTCTGCATCACACGCCGGGAAGGCTGATTGGCTAAGGTGGTAAACGCATAAACGGCAGGTGCCTGCAGATCCTCAAACGCATAACGCAAGGCCGCTTGTGCAGCTTCTTGTGCGAACCCTTTCCCCCATTGATCAGCAGCCAGTCGCCAGCCAATTTCGATAAAGGGAGTCTCGGGGATATCCAGATCCTGATAATGCAAACCGACAAAGCCAATAAACTCACGGGTATCCTTTCTCTCAACTGCCCAAAAGCCCCAGCCATTCTCCTCAATCAGTGCAGTCGCTTTCTGTGCTAGCTGAACGCTTTCGTCTTCGCTCAGGGTTGCAGGAAAATAACGCATGACCTGCGGGTCTGCACACATGGCGGCAAACGGCGCGTGGTCATCCGCTTGCCATTGCCGGATGAGGAGTCTTTCAGTCTGCAGCTGACAAATATCTCTCTTTAATTTTTCAATCATCGGTTATTTCCCTGTGTTTTGTATAGCGATCACCGCCATGTGATCACTTCGCTGAATTCGCGTTCAGCAATTTAGCCATATAGATTTCATCAACATACTTGCCATCCACCCGCATCGCATCCCGCTTGATCCCTTCCTCAGAAAACCCGGCAGATGTGTAGAGCTGACGAGCCCTTGCATTATGGGCCATTACCGTCAGCTCAAGACGGTGAAAATCATGATGGGAAGCCCACGCTTCTAAAGTCGTCATCAGTTGCCGGCCGATTCCCTTACCCTGAGCGCTGTTTCGAAGGCCAATCACGCAGTAAAGTGAGTGCCTGATCCGGTTCATTTTGCCACCCACTCCGACAATAAAACCGGCTATTTCACCCGCATCATTTTCAGCAACGAACATGGTTTGCTGATTTGAATCCACGAATTCCGACAGCTGCTTTCTTTGCTGCTCTGCCGTCAGTTGACGTTCTCCAGGTTCAAACAGCATGAAAGCCGTCTCGGTATCGAGCAAATGAAACAATGCCACCAGCTTTTCTGCATCGTTCAATGAAACCTGTCTGATGATCATATTTACCCCGCTTATGATGCTTCCACTGCTTTTCTTCAATCCGCCACCTTACACCAGTAATATAAATGCACAAAACTCAGTTGCATAAATGATATGCATGAATGAAATTCACTCTTTCAATACATGACCTATTTCGCTTAATGCAGTGATCTTTCTGCATTTACCTGTTAATCAATAAACGGTGGGAATCAAACTTTGTGCAGAAGATTAAATTTTTGTCATTTCGACCTGCTTAATTTTTTTCCTGAATTAGACTTGTGGGAGCCTGGTCAAAAATCAAACAACTCGTTACATTCATTTTCTCTAAAACAGTGGTATGCATTGCAGTTCTCAGGGAGGAGTAATGAGAAATCAGTTTCTCAAGCTTGTTGTATTGTTGACTGGATTTACCCCGGCAATCGTGAGCGCCTCTCATCAGAATCCACTGAGACAACCTTTGGCCGAGCACGAACTTTCGGCAAACGAACTGGCTTCACAGCCCGTGTACTATTGTTTTAACCCTGCCTGGCGTCCGTATGATTATCAGGAACAAGCCCAGCACAAAGGCATTTTTGCCGATTATCTGCACCTGATTGAGGCTTATCTGGATGTAACTTTCCATCCATATTTCACCAATAGCTGGACAGAGGCCTTATCTGCCCTGCAACTTGGTCACTGCGATTTCATCCCGGCGATCAGCCCGACCCCGGAACGGGAACAGTACCTGTCGTTTAGCTCGCCTTATTATCTGATTCACAATGTGCTGGTTGCCAAACCCGACAAGCCTATGCTGACGTCTTTGGATGAACTGGCCGGAAAAGCCATTGCCGGGCCAGAGCACACGGCTGTCATGACCCGGTTACAGGCGGCTCACCCGGAAATTCAGCAAATCTATGCTGCCACGCCCCAGCAAGCCATGCATCTGCTGAACACAGAAAAAGTGTACGCCTTCGTGGCACCGTTAGATTCCCTGATCGATGAGCTGAAAGAGGATGTCTTTCGTAAAAAGATCATCGCTAAGCTCGACTTTTCGCTGCCGATTACTATCGGGGTCAGACAGGATAAACCTGAACTGCTTGCATTAATGAACATGGCTGTACAGGCCATTACCCCTGAAGAGCACCGAGAGATCTCACGACGGTGGACACAATTCACGCTGGTAGAGAGCCATGATTTTTCAGAGATGTATCGCTGGTCCGCCGTTTCTGTGGTGATTATTCTGATGCTGGGATTCTGGATCACCCGGTTACGCGACGAACTCAAAAAGCACAGCCAGACTGAAGCTCAGCTGAGGCACATGGCCAATCACGATGCGCTGACCAACCTGCCCACACTTCGCTACGCTCAGGAAAAAATTGACAGCGCCATCCTGCGTTGCCAATACAACAATAGCAATCTGGCTTTAATGTTTGTCGACCTGGACGGATTTAAAGACGTGAATGACACATTTGGTCATGATGCCGGCGACAAACTGTTGAAAGCCGTCTCCCTCAGGTTAGTGAACTCACTGAGAGACACAGATACTGTGGCCAGAATCGGCGGCGATGAATTTATCCTGATACTGGAAAATATTGCAACAACCGATACCGCAACACTGCTCGCTGACAAAATACTCGCCATGTTCAGCCGTCCTTTCATGATGGCAGATCAACCGCTTCATCTCGGCGTCAGCATAGGCGTGTCAATGTATCCGTCGCACGGCACAACCCGAGAATCGCTGCTGAAACACGCAGATCAGGCCATGTACTGTGCGAAAAGGAACGGTAAAAATCAGTGCCAGTTAGCCTTGGCACAACAACAGATTTCCGCACAGAAAATCTGATTGTGTGATGCATCAAACCTGCAGAGTAAGTCATCACAACAACGCATTCATGAATGTTAATCAATTCATCAACACAGGATTCATGTCAGCCATGTTTAATATTCCAGCAGAATGCGGTAAAATTCGCACCGCTTCAGAGATAAAATTAAAAATAAGTGTAAAACACACAACCCGGGTAACTCTGTTTACTCCTTCTTGAATAGCATTCACATGATATCCACTTGTAAAAACTGGTTTCCCATTCGTTTTTTGACTCGGTATCAACATTTCCTGCTGGCATTTTTACTGGGAATCAGCATCCTGGCGCTTGGCTTGGGCGGTATTTATCTGCACGCCAGAAGTAATCTGGAAGATCTTGTCAGCGAAAAAGCCAACATCGCGAATGCCCTTCTCCAAAACACCATCGATGAAGCCCACACTGCCGTGAACAGAGCCATTCCTCTGCTTGACGCAACCTGTACTCCTGCAACAGCGACTGAATTAAAGCACATCGCAGTGCTCAGCCCGAACATTCGCACAGTCAATTTAGTGAAAGATCAGTACATCTACTGTTCGTCCCTGATCGATCATGCTTTAACAAAAAATGCAAACACCCATATTATTGTGGCTACCCGATTATTTCTGACCACGCACAATTATTTCAACCCAAACGAAAGAATTCTGTTCCTCGGGGAAAAAGTGGGTGAAAAATATGTCATCGCCAGCATTGATGTCCAATACATAAAAAAAACACTCAAGACCATTGGACAGAAAGTACCTTTAACCATCACGTTAAATAATCAGCAAAGCATGACATACACCACGTATTACCCGGAAACAAAAGACGGTACTTTAATCGCATTGAATTCCCGGGATCACGAGTTTGTGATTTCGTCCCGGATCAGCCAGAAAATGTATCTGGATTACATGCTGTCACACTTGTATATAGCAATGTTTCTGTGTTCTGTGCTTGCCGTTATCATCGGTGTCAATGGTTACCGCCAGTTCAAACGCCCGCGTTCACTTCAAGAAGAATTAAGACGAGGCGTAGAGGAAAAGGAGTTTCTGCCTTACCTGCAACCAATCGTGAACGCTCAGGGCCGGATTTGTGGCGCAGAAATATTAATGCGCTGGCGCCACCCGAGTCAGGGTTTTATTATGCCTGACTTATTTATTCCTCTGGCAGAAGACACTGGTCTGATTAATCTCATGACAACTCAGGTGCTGAGCAGCGTGAAATCTTATTTACTTCAGAATCATCAATACCTGCCCGACGGCTTTCACCTGGCCATTAATATCAGCCCGGGCCAATGTAATAACCTGCTTTTCTATCAGGACTGTGTGAGTTTTATTTCTGCCTTTCCAGAAGGAAAAGTCAAACTGGTTGCCGAACTGACAGAAAGAGAATTTATTCAAGATTCAGGCAATGCTGCTCTGCTGTTCGAGAAACTGCATCATCTGGGGGTTCAGATTGCGCTGGATGACTTCGGCACCGGTCATTCATCGCTGGCCTATATTAACCAGTTCAACTTCGACATTATTAAAATCGATAAGAGCTTTACCCACCTGATTGGTTCAGTAGATATGCCGAGCCATATTGTCGATAACGTGGTGGATCTGGCAAACCGACTGAACATTGATGTGGTCGCAGAAGGGGTGGAAAATACGACACAGGAAGCTTACCTCAAGCAACACAAGATTCAGTTCTTCCAGGGCTATCTTTACGATAAGCCACTTCCACCGGCGATCTTCATCGAAAAAATGAAGCAGCAGAGCGATCTGCAGACACGCTTACCAGCAGATAAGCCCATTGAAGAATAACGGATTCAAGCAGACGCGCGCATCGTGTTCGAATCCGGAAAATGCTACACCTTAAAATAGGCCAGGTGCTGGTTCAGTAATTCAGAGGCTTGCGCCATGGCCTGACTTTCCTCAGCAAGGTTCATGGACGATTCCTTCATCGCATTGGCAGACAGATGAATACTGCTGACATTTTCATTCATTTCATTCGCCACGATGCCTTGCTGTTCCGCTGCAGCCGCTATCAGCACCACTCTGTCGGTGGTCTGATTCAGATCTGACACCATATTTTCAAACGTGCTCCGGGTTTCAAGCGCAACATCCACACAGCTTGCCGCCTGAAAATGGCTCGATTGCATGGTTTGACTTGATTGCTCTGCAATACGGGTCAGTCTGTCGATACTGGCCTTAACCTCTGAGGTCGACTGCTGAGTGCGGCTGGCAAGATTTCTGACCTCATCGGCCACCACGGCAAATCCGCGTCCCATTTCACCGGCTCTGGCCGCTTCAATCGCGGCATTCAAAGCCAGCAGATTGGTCTGTTCCGAGACATCCTGAATCACGTTCACCACAGCATGTATATCTTTTACCCCTTGTAGCAGCTCATTGACGAAGCTGTCGGCCTGCGTGATATTTTCAGCCACGGCCTGAATATTGTCGCTGGTGGATTTCATACTGGCACTGCTTTGCTGCGCCTGACCGGCAACCTGTACCGTGGCCTCAGAGGTATTTTCTGCATTCTGGGCGACATCGTTAATGGTGGCCGACATTTCATTCATTGCTGCCGACAACTGCTCAAGCTGCACATGCTGAGATTCAACACTGGTGGCCGTTTCTTCACTGGCGCCGGCAATCCGGCCAGCCATCTCGCGCGATTGCTCCGCAGACTGCCGCGCCACTTTGAGCGCCGCCTGCAGTTTATCCAGCATGCGGTCGACCTCGCGCCCCATCTCTCCAATTTCATCCTGACGTTTTTTGTTGAGCCTGACTGTCAGATCGCCATCTGCAATCACATGAATCTTGTCAACCAGCGCATTCAGCGGTGAAACAATATCGTGTGCCAGCAGATAACCCATCAATGCCAGAATGAACACAGCCACAGCAGCAAAAACCGATGCCTGTACCAGATTGCGGTAAAAGGCATCGTCAATATCCGACACCAGCACACCCGAGCCGACGATCCAGTCCCACTCAGGCACATACATCACGTAAGATATTTTATCGTGCAACCGGCCATCCGGTGCCCGCCAGGTGTAATCCAGAAATCCCTGACCTGTCACCGTTGCGATATTTGCCATCTCACGCCAGTGATATTTCCCCGAACCATCGCGGATCGCAGAAGCATCAGCACCGTTTAATTCCGGCTTTAACGGGTGGATAATGACTTGTTGTCCAGAGTTGATCACCCAGAAATAGTTATCACCATCATACCTGAGCTGTTCAATAGCCTTCAGTGCCATCCTTTTCGCCTGCTCTGCACCTAAGTCAGAAGTCTGCGCGGCAAAAAAAGCAATCATCCCCTGCGCGGTTTCAACCTGCGCACGCAGCTTATCCTCACGCTCGCTGAATGAAGCGCTGTGCTGCTGCGCCAGATTGTAAATACAAACAGATACAATGATCCCGGTGGCGATGGCCACCAGCAACTGCAGCTTGATTTTTATGGATATATTTCCGAGTTTCACGTGATGTCCCTGTCAAAATAAGCAACAAAGCACGTATTTTGACGCAGGGAATCCGGGGAAGAGTTATCTGAAATCAAAGAAAGTTGAAACGCTATACCTGACAAGAATTTAACGACATGATATGTGACACACATCATATACAAATCACAACATGCCCTGTGACTGAATCGGTGAATCACACCGGCGACTAAGCCGCGCTGAAACGTGTCGCTTCAAAGCTGTTCAGTAAACGGTGAATCAGGTAGGTCACCAGCAAGGTCGCCACTATCGCGAAGAAGATACTGCTCACCCGGTAGAGTGCGCTGAACACCAGATCATTGCCCGGTGTCAGATACTGCCCGTACAAAATTCCCAGCGTTGTCAGCCCGCCAAAGCCGGCACCTGAACCACTGGATTCCTTAACATGCATATAGCTGAACAGCATGGCGCCTATCCACAGCAAGGGAATGATCAAGACCAGCATCCCGGACCAGTCATACAATAACAACTGCCCTGCCATACCAAAGGCGACTCCCATGATTGTGCCCATCGCCCGTTTACGGGCATAACCCAAAGCACCATTCCAGTGCATCGGAAATAACAGTAACAAGGTGGTGGCCTGAGCCGACATCGAATCATTGAGATCAAAGATCTGAAAGACCAGAAACGACAGGGTCGCAATACTGGCCCCCATCAGCGCTTCATGGCGCATCCGGTGAGACCCTTTGGGCTCGCTGGGACGCGCGGGCGGCTGACGAGGTTCGGCATCCGGGATCAAAAACGTCATCAGATAAGCAATCACCACCGACAGCACATTGGCCAGCAGGTTACTGAAGATCAGATCATTCAAATCTGAACTCGGATAACTGGCAAAGTGCAGCATAATGCTCAGGCTGAGTACGCTATTCGCTCCGAACAGGAAAAGCGTCCCTTTGGACATACAGGCAAATTTGTACAGAAAAAGCACGAAAGCAATCAGAGTCATCATGCCCGGATGCCCGCCAAAGAACCCGCCCAGTATTCCCACTTCCAACCCGCACACGATCGCCGCAGCCAACAGCTGACGCGCGGCATGTGCGCTCATGACGGGCACCATCCCCAGCAGCAGCATGGGGGTGACCGTAAAAAAGACGCCGTAGTTCCAACCGAAAATCTTACTGATGACAAAACCGAGCGTAGCACCGGTGGCAATCCGCAGACACTGACGGAAATCGTTTTCCGACATCGGGTGATCCCATAATTTCATGGCACCTCCGGCTTAGTAAATGTAGTGCAGCGCACTGAGGAATTTAATCTGAGCTTTAGCCATCCAGGCAAACAGGCCACTGTCCGGCACCAGCTGTACCGTGGCACGCGCACCGGCGGGTAAGTGTTGCGGCGCTTCGCCTTCAATGCTCAGGTGCAAACGCATCCGCTGGGCATCGCGCACCCACCGGTTCGACTCGGTCGGCGTGGCAAGACGGCCATTGGCATCAAACTGACCGGCACTGACACCTGCATCCAAACTGCTGATGTGTGCGCTAAAAACCTGTCCCGGCTGGCTGTCAAACGCAACCAGCGCCTGACTGTCGTTACTGAAATGACGCAGGCTCTTCTCCCGGAAATCGGCAATGATGTCGACATCCGTTGAGACCAGCGCCACCAGCGGATTACCGGCAGATGCGTATGCACCCTGCTCCAGCTGCAGGTTGGTGATCACACCGTCTCGTTTGGCTTCAACCCGGGTATAGGAAAGATTCAGTTCTGCCTGTTGCAGCTGATTTTTCGCTACCCGAATGCTCAGATTTTTATCGCTGATTTCACCCCGGCTGACCTCAAGCTCTTTCAGGCGCGCTTGCGAGGCAGACAAATTCGCTTTGGCTGCGACAGCGGCACTCTGGGCATCATCACGCAGTTGTTGTGAGGTGCCGTTACGATGAAACAGCGTGCTCAGGCGATGCGCTTCGCGTGTTTTTTGTTGCAAAATGGCTTCATTCGCCGCAACTTCTGCCTTTGCGGCCAGAATAGACGCATCGAGCTGGCTGTTATTCTGGATCACTTTTTCCAGATTCAGGCGAGCTTGTTCGACGGCCAGTTGATAAGGAGCCGGGTCGATAACAAACAGCACATCGCCCTGATGAACGGTCTGATTATTATGCACATGTATTTCGGTGACCGGGCCACTCACTCGGGGAGCGACTTTGGTCACCACCCGGGTTGCCATCGCTTGTGGGGTCAAAGGCATGGCCAGGTCGGCCATCAAAAAATAGGCAAATACCAACACAAATGCGAAACAGGCGTATTTAATCCAGCGGGCAAATTTTTGATCAGGTGTCATAGAAGTTTATTTCTCCTTATTCATCGTTATTGTGTTCTGTGCTCAGAGAATCCAGCGCATTGTGGGCAATCTGCTCCAGAATCAGACCCAGTTTCTGTAGTTCCTGGTCGTTAATGTGCGACAGCAGCTGTTTACGCACCTGCATGATGCGCGCTTCCATCTGGGTGAGCAGCTGCCGCCCTTCTTCCGTCAGGCTGACAATCCGGGCGCGCTTATCGCTGTCGCAGCAACGGCGTGTGATCAGCGATTGCGCTTCAAGCTGCTTTAAGGTGCGCATCAGCGAGGCCAGTTCAATTTCCAGCGCTTCTGCCAATGTTTTCTGACTGACGTGATCGCCCAATCGCTGCAGTTTCCACAACGCCGTCCAGCGCGGATGCGTGAGGCCCAGCGGGGCCAGTTCGCGGTCTGCCACCATCTTCCATAAGCGGGAAACCCGGCTGAGTTGCTCAGCTAACGGCAGATCGCGAAGAATGTTGATATCTTGAATCATGGTGCCTCACCAAATTACTTAGCATGCTAAGCAATATAATATAGTTAGCAGGCTAAGTAAATAGTCTGTGAGTTCAGTCACACATTTGCTGTACGAGCACTAAGACGCAACGCAAATCGCTGATAAGAAGGCGGGATAATCTCAAACGGTCAGCAATGGTTATGGTCGCAGACCCAAGCGCCTTGAATAAGGTGCCCGTCGTACCTAATCTAACCGATAGCCGTGGCCATTTAACGAAGGGCAAATCTCGTTACACAGCCCAATCCCCATCAGCACGACGCTTTGAGCAATAAAGCCACGCCCGACAATGTGGAATCGCTCAAACTTAAGAAAGCGAGGTCTCAATGAAGATAACTTTTCTGGGTGGTACTGAAACGGTGACGGGATCCAAGTTTCTTTTGGAGACAGAACGAACAAGCGTGCTGATCGATTGTGGTCTGTTTCAGGGCTATAAGTGGTTGCGGGAACGCAATTGGCAAACATTGCCTATGGATATCGAAAAACTCGACGCCGCTTTGTTAACCCATGCTCATCTCGACCACTCTGGTTATCTGCCTGTGCTTTACAAACACGGCTTTCGCGGCCCGGTCTATACGCATCACGCGACCAAAGATCTGTGCCGTATTTTGCTGGCAGACAGCGGCCATATCCACGAAGAAGACGCCAGGTATTACAACAAACACCATTTGGGCAAGCATGAACAGTCAGAGCCACTCTACGACAGGCAGAACGCGGAAGACTGCATGGCGCTGTTTCAGCCGGTAGATTTTGACGAACCGATCGAAGTCGGAGATATCCGTTTTTATCTGCAGCCCGCGGGACACATTCTCGGTGCTGCCAGTATCATTGTTGAAGCGGAAGGAAAGCGCGTGGGATTTTCCGGGGATGTCGGCCGCTTTCACGATGTGCTGATGAGGCCTCCCCGCCCGCTACCCGCGCTTGATCTTCTCCTGATGGAGTCTACTTACGGCAACCGGCAGCACGAGAAGCAAGACCCATTTGAAGAACTGGCAGAGATCGTCAACCAGGTTGCGAACCAGGGTGGCGTCTTACTGATCCCTGCCTTCGCGGTGGGACGGGCACAGGCTTTGCAACATATGCTGGCAACCTTGATGGAAGAAAAGAGAATCCCCAGAATCCCCGTTTACCTTGATAGCCCGATGGCCGTTCAAGTCTCTGATATTTTTTGCCAGTACCATGAACAGCACCGGCTCAATGCCGACGAATGTCATCGCATGTGTAATGACATTATTTATATCCGTACCGTAGATGAGTCGAAGGCGATTGAAAAACAAGCCTTCCCGCACATCATTCTTGCCGGCAGCGGGATGGCAACGGGAGGACGCATTCTGCACCACTTCAAACGCTTGCTCAGCAGCCCCAAAACCACCGTCTTGTTTACCGGTTATCAGGCAGGAGGGACACGGGGTGCAAAAATGCTGGCAGGTGTTGAGACAGTGAAAATCCACGGCGAATGGATACCGCTGCGTGCCTCAATCAAAATGCTTTCCAGCCTGTCTGGTCATGCGGATTACCTTGAACTGACCCAATGGTTACAGCAATCGGCACTGGCGAAAAAGACACCCATTCAGCTGATTCACGGCGACCCCGAAGCCCTCGAAGCGCTGCGTGTGCATTTACAGGAACAGACAAAATTTACCGTCGATGTGGCGGGTTACTGGAGTATTTTGCGGCTGTAACTGCAGGGTGAATCCGATGAATGAAAAAGCGAAGGCTATAACAAACAAGGGATTTGTCAGAAAAAACGCCAGAATGCGTCAGAGCGCAGACTGGCGTTGTGTGGTGAACTAGTGATTACAGCAAGCGGTTGAAGGTTAATGTCTCCTCAGCACCAAAAGTGATGGTCAGATCATCAGCTTCACTGCTTACAACAGAATCAAGCGATCTTGTATCTCCCTCGATCCCTTCATCGAACACTAAACTGCCACCCGAACCATCAAAGGTCAGTTCCAGGTTGAGAACGCCACTGTCATAGGTATAGGTACCAAATTCAGCACCGATATGTCCTTTTTCGCCCTCAACTGCTTCACCATCAACCATTTGAACCAAAACAAACTTACCGTCCTCACGGAAGTTAAAAACAACATGTCCGCCATTGTCTTCCTTCAATTCCCAGCTACCGACAATCCCATTGCCAGGCGTTGCTAAGCGGGGGAAGGTTTCATTGTTGGTCGCATCATCGCCTTCATCCGGCTCCGGGTCTGTCCATGTCAGCGCGAGTGACGCATCAGTCACCACGAAATTGGTGATGACATCGCCACTGTCCAAGCCGCCATCAAAGGCATCGCCCGTTTCACCCACCCCACTATGGTTTTCCCAGTAGAGTTTCTTCCCTTTGAAATCAGTGCCAGACAGTTTGACGGTACCGTACTGGAAGCCCTGCCAAACACCGCCATCTTCTTCCTCATATTCAGCCACCAGATAATGACCATTCGGGAAGATGTTCACCAGACCGGTATAGCCTTCACCACCATCATCTAAAGAGAACATCCCTTTCAAGTCAGCCGTTGTTGAACTCAGGCTTGTTTCAAAATGGTTAATCGCATCTTCTTTCGAAGTTAATTCAGTTTCACCCGCCTGATCAATCAAAAACTGAACATTGTCATCATCGCCAAAAACATCAGGGTCTACATCAAAGTTAATTTGCGATGCTGTGTTTTTCACTGTGGCATCGATAGAAATACCATTCGAAGGGTTACCGTCTGAATCTAAGGTCATCAGCAGACGGACGATATTCACAACCGCATTATCATTGATATCATCTGTGCCAGCTAACTCCAATGGGGTAATGACATTCCCGGCATCTACCGAAGTAAAACTGTGACCACCCATTTTGAAAGTGACTTTTTCACCCGGCTTATAGCTGAACTCACCATTTGCATTGGTGGTACCGCTCTGGGTCGCAGTCACATAATCCATACCTTGAACCGCAGCATCAATCAAACGACCGGTAGATACATCGCCAGATTGCGTTTGATTGCCACCTGATGAATTGTTATTTGCTGTATCGTTACTGGATTTATCGCTGCCACCGCCACAAGCACTGATCGCAAAACCCAGCGCTGCCACAATCGACAAATTTAATAATTTTCTTTTCATTGTTGTTGTCCCTCTGCATATGTGTTTTTTTGCTTTTATAGCCTTTTGTTTTCCTTCATCCAAATACAGGGGCAAAAACTGAGACATTCAACAATTCTCTATTATTAATATATTAAACAATCATTTTAAAAGCATGAAACACTGCGAATAACTCATAAACCAAGATGATTCGCTACCATGACACTCAAACAAAATAATTAATATTAACATCAATAATGAAACAAAACTTTTCACTATTGAATAATTAACATCACTTCGGCAATTCTGTTGGTTGAAAATGAAAATTGTCACCGAGTGATGAGCATTCTAGAAACATAAAATTTAACAAGCCACTGACACAAAACAAAAAAATCTAACTACTCGCCAATAGTTCCTGACAATTGATATTATTGTGACTACCATCACGCAAATTAATGCTGTGAATTCAAAATAAATAAATGCTAACGGAACACAAAATACAGAACAACAAGCTCAGGTAATTCGCCAGGTAAATTATAAACAGGTTAAGCATTCCCAATAATATGCAACTAAATAAAAGTCAGAGAATAATATAAAAAATTCATCCCAGAAAAATTAGTCATCAAACGCACCAAACAGATAAATACCTCATTTACTGAACCCAACAAGGGCTTATTCACGTGAAAACCCAACACAAAACAATGAATCAAACAGCTGATATAGGGGTGGCAAAAAAAAGCCCCGTCAAAACGGGGCTTTCAGGAAACAATGAGTGACAACTGATTTAGAATGTCAGTTTGTTGATAATCTCATCATCAACCTGGTTCGCTAATGTCACTTTGAGCTTAGGCGTTCTTGCCATTTCGCGCTGAATGGCGAAGTTCGCTTCCTTGTTACGCGCCCAGCTGCGACGTGCAATGCCATTGTTGACATCGAACAGCAACATAGACTTCAGCCTGCGTTCAGCACTTTCACTGCCGTCAAGCAACATGCCAAAGCCGCCGTTGATCACTTCACCCCAGCCAACACCGCCACCGTTATGGATCGAGACCCAGGTCGCGCCGCGGAAGCCGTCACCAATCACGTTGTGGATGGCCATATCCGCCGTAAAGCGGCTGCCATCATAGATGTTTGACGTTTCACGGAATGGTGAATCCGTGCCACTAACGTCGTGGTGATCGCGGCCCAGGACGACAGGACCGATTTCACCGCGATTGATCGCATCGTTAAACGCATTGGCAATTTCCATACGGCCTTGTGAATCAGCGTACAGAATACGCGCTTGTGAACCGACGACCAGCTTGTTTTGCTTCGCATCTTTGATCCAGGTGATATTGTCTTGCATCTGCTGCTGAATTTCTTCTGGCGACTCGGCCATGATCTTGTTCAGCACCTCAGCGGCAATCGCATCGGTTCTGTCCAGATCTTCCGGCTTGCCTGAAGTACAGACCCAACGGAACGGGCCAAACCCATAGTCAAAACACATAGGACCCAGAATGTCCTGTACGTAGGACGGGTATTTAAAGTCGATGCCGTTTTCCGCCATCACATCGCCACCGGCACGCGACGCTTCAAGCAGGAAAGCATTGCCGTAGTCAAAGAAATAAGTGCCGCGGGCTGTGTGTTTATTGACCGCATCCGCATGACGCTTCAGTGTTTCTTGCACTTTGACCTTGAACAGCTCTGGCTCTTCACGAATCAGGCGGTTCGATTCGTCATAGCTGATGTCAACCGGATAGTAACCGCCTGACCAAGGGTTGTGCAGCGAGGTCTGGTCCGAACCCAGATGGATGAAAATGTCCTTCTCGTAGAAGGTTTCCCACACATCCACCACGTTGCCGATAAAGGCAATCGAGACCACTTCGTCGTTGGCTTGCGCTTCACGCACACGCGCAACGAGCGCATCCATATTGTCGACCAGCTCGTCCACCCAGCCTTGCTCATGGCGTTTTATCGCCGCTTTCGGGTTCACTTCCGCACAGACCGTAATACAGTTGGCGATGTTACCCGCTTTAGGTTGTGCACCGCTCATGCCACCCAAACCCGCGGTCAGGAAAATCTTCCCTTTCGGGCTTTGACCTTTTTCCAGCACCTTGCGGAAGGCGTTCATCACCGTGATGGTGGTACCGTGGACGATCCCCTGCGGGCCGATATACATAAACGAACCTGCGGTCATCTGGCCGTATTGCGTCACGCCTAATGCGTTGAATTTTTCCCAGTCATCCGGCTTTGAGTAATTCGGGATCATCATGCCGTTGGTCACCACAACGCGCGGTGCATCTTCTGACGACGGGAACAGACCCATCGGATGACCTGAGTACAAATGCAGCGTCTGGTCGCTTTCCATTTCACTTAAGTATTTCATGGTCAGCAGGTATTGGGCCCAGTTCTGGAAGACCGCACCGTTACCACCGTAAGTGATGAGCTCTTCCGGGTGCTGCGCCACAGCCGGATCCAGGTTGTTATCGATCATCAGCATGATGGCGGCGGCCTGCTCGCATTTCGCCGGATAATCTGAAATAGCGCGCGCTTTCAGATCGTAGTTCGGCTTGAAACGGTACATGTAAATGCGGCCAAAATCTTTCAGTTCCTGGGCAAACTCCGCAGCCAGTTCCTGATGCCATTCTTTCGGGAAATAACGCAATGCATTGCGAATGGCCAATTGCTTTTCTTCCGGCGTCAGAATGTCTTTGCGTTTGGGCGCACGGTTCACACCGGCCGGATACGGTTTAGCCTCCGGCAGTACGCTTGGGATCCCTTGTCGAATTTGTTCTTGAAAATTGATTACAGTGTCCATTCTTACAGGCTCCCTTTAGTTCACTTTAAACGCTTGTGTTTTCACCAGTGCGATCATGGCGTCGATGTCTGGCTTCAGCAGGCGGTCTTCTTCCAGCTTGGCCACTTTCTCACGAATCATCGTAAAGTTTTCTTCAATTAGATCAGAACAGCGATTCGGACGTCTGAACTCAATCGCTTGTGCGGCATACATCAGCTCAATGGCTAAGATCTTTTCCAGGTTCCCTAGAATCTGATTCAGTTTTCTGCCCGAGATACTGCCCATAGACACGTGATCTTCCTGCCCCATTGAGGTCGGCACGCTGTCGGCAGATGGCGGGAAACAGAGTGATTTATTTTCGGTCACCAGCGCCGCGGTCACGTATTGCGGGATCATCATGCCTGAGTTCAGGCCACCGGATGACGTCAACAGACGCGGCAGGCCGTGTAGACCTTCCAGCAGCAGGTAGCAACGACGGTCTGCAATATTACCCAGTTCCGCGGCAGCAATCGATGCATAATCCAGCACCATGGCCAGCGGTTGACCATGGAAACTACCACCAGAAATGGCTTCTTCAGAACTGATCACAATCGGGTTATCCGTCACTGAGTTCATTTCAATTTCAGCCAGTTCTTTCAGGTGATTGAAGGCATTGCGCGACGCACCATGCACCTGTGGAATACAGCGCAGTGAATACGGGTCTTGCACGCGAACACAATCAGCATGTGAAGCCATGTTTTGGGAGTCTTTGAAGAAACGTCTCATCCGGGCGGCGACTTCAATGTTGCCGGCAAAAGCACGCGTCAGGTGCAGCTCTTCTCTGAAAGGTGAACCACTGCCCTGCATGCCCTCAATACTCATCGCACCAGCCAGATCCGCTAAATCAAGCAGATAACGCATTTTGGTGAGTGCGGTAATGGCATGAGACAGAATGAACTGGGTGCCGTTGATCAGCGCCAGACCTTCTTTGGCATGCAGCTCAAGCGGCGCTAAGCCGTTGTCACGCAGCGCTTGTGCGGCTGGCACGATGTTGTCGCCTTGCCAGAACTCACCTTCACCGATCAGGGGCAAAAACAGGTGAGACAGCGGTGCCAGGTCGCCTGATGCGCCAACAGAGCCTTGCTCCGGCACAACAGGGATCAGATCCTTTTCGAGGAACGCCAGCATACGCTGAACAACTTCCAGACGAATACCCGAGTAACCCTGACTTAAGGCATGTACCTTGGTGATCAGCATCAGTTTTGAGATGGATTTCGCGATCGGCTCACCCACACCCACCGCATGGGTAATCAGGAGGTTTTTTTGTAAAAGATGCGTTTCTTCCGGTGAGATTTGCGTATCACACAGCGGGCCGAATCCGGTATTGATGCCGTACACCGCCTTGTCTGAGGCGGCAATGATGTCCACATTACGACGGCTTGCATTGATTTTATCTAAAGCAGCTTCACAGAGTTCCGCTTTGATACTGCCATCCGCGATGCCGTTTACAATATCCAGATTGAGTTGGTCAACACCGTATCTAAACATCTTTTTTGTTCTCCTGACTGACTGATATCTCTGTATCAGATTGCTTCTATAAGACAATGCTAGCTTGCCCTGTAAGTTTTATAAAAGCATAATGTTCGTAGTTTATTCCGGATTTATCGAACCAATAATTCACACTGACAGAGAGTGACCATGCAGATTCAAGATGTTGATTTACGGATGCTGAGAATATTCGTGGCTATCGTCGAGTGCGGCGGTTTGTCGGCGGCGGAATCCCGTTTAAATATCGGTCGCTCAACCATCAGTTCTCACTTATCCGATTTGGAAGTGCGCCTTGGGATTACGCTTTGCAAACGTGGCCGGAGCGGCTTTGAGGTCACAGAAGCCGGCCGTGTGACCTATCAGGCCTCGCTGGAATTACTCCAGCAATGCGAAGCCTTTGCCGCCACAGTGGCGAGTTCTAAAAACGAACTGTCCGGCCGGGTCACGATTGCCATGATCGATACCTTAGTCAACGATCCACGCTGCCGGGTCGCCCAGGTAATTGCCGGATTAAAAAGCAGAAGTAATAGCTTACAGTTCGACATCAATGTCTGTGAAGCGCGCGAAGTCGAAACCTCCGTAGTGAATGGCCGCTCGCTGGTCGGAATCGGCGTCAGTCGTCATCCGCTCAGGGGGCTCGACTATTTCCCCTTGCACAATGAAACGAACTATCTGTATTGCGGCAAAGGCCACCCGCTGTTCGACTGCCACCCTTCGGAGATCAACACGCTGCTGCAACAAGCAGAAGTGATCACCAGTAACTATATGCGGGATAAAGAAACCCGCAACGACGCCCTGAATTATCAGAACACGGCCATCGCCTATCACGATGAAGGGATTGCGCATTTGATTTTATCCGGCGCCTTTATCGGCTACCTGCCCGAGCACTACGCCAGCGCTTGGGTCAGCAAGGGGCTGATCCAACCTATCTTGCCCGAGAAATACACCTACCAAATCCCGGTCATGCTGATCACGTTAAAAAATAACTCAGCATCACCCCTGGCCAAGGCACTGATTCAGGAGATAAAGCGTTGTCACCGTACGGACAGCTAATCCAACGCTATCGTTGCCAAGGTTCATGTGCAACCAACTATACGGAACGACGTCATCAGAAATGCTACAGCTTGCAAAATACCTTTGTTAATCACTCAGAAAAGCTCGTATTTGCTCTCTCAGCCAACGGCGTAAGGGATCGGCATGTGTCCGTTCATGCCAAAACTGAAAAATATCAACACCTGGTAGCTCGAAGGGGACGGGATAGATCTCCAGACCGTCATCAAGCTGAGCTGCCTCTTTTGCCAGTGATGCCAGGCAGGTCACGATCAGATCACTGTGCCGGATAATACGGGCTGGGGATAAAAAACTCGACACACCCGCAACAACCTGACGGCGTAACCCCAGTTTTTCCAGTCCGCGATCAACATTGCCATGCAGATCGCCTGTCAGGGTTGTCACAATATGCTGGCAGCTTAAGTAAGTTTCAAGATCAAGCTCCTGCCCTATCCGGCTGTGATTTCGATTCGCAAGTACGGCAAATTTCTCGCTGGCGACTTTCTGCTGCCGGAATGTATCCGGTAACTGGGTATAAAAGCCTGCAATCGCAATATCGCACTGACCATTTTCCAATTCTGCTCTGGGCAGCTTGCTCCCGGTATTGTGGGTCACTA
Source organism: Photobacterium sp. TLY01 (assembly GCF_021432065.1). NCBI lineage: Bacteria > Pseudomonadati > Pseudomonadota > Gammaproteobacteria > Vibrionales > Vibrionaceae > Photobacterium > Photobacterium sp. TLY01. The sequence goes on along the minus strand of NZ_CP090364.1, from coordinate 1,280,212 downwards.
AGGTTAACTGTGGGGCGTGCTTCTGGACATGTGGAATCAGGCGGGCAAACAACTTCTGTTCCATATAATCGGTTGAGTAAATGTATACCTTGTCTCTCCGGGACAAAAAATCTTCCGTGTCCAGCTCACTGTAAAACTGCTCCAGGCCATTCATTAAACGGCGAATTTCAGGTGCAATCGCATGGGCTTTCGGCGTTGGCGTTAATCCTCTTGGCGCTTTGACAAAAAGAGGATCATCAAATTCATACCGGAGTTTGTTCAGCTTATGGCTCAGAGCAGGCTGACTCAGAGTCAGACGTTCAGATGCACGAGTCGCATTCCTTTCCTGATAAAGGATGTGGAAAATCACCAGCAAATTCAGGTCTTTCTGATAGATATTCATAATTTGGATATCAATTATCAATTTTTTAGAATTCAAGAATATCACGGTGACGCTTATTCTCACCAACAATCAAAGAGAACAAACAGGAGTACATTGTGAAAGTTTTAATGATTCTGACCTCACACGACAAACTCGGCGACACCGACCATCAGACTGGCTTCTGGTTGGAGGAATTCACCACACCTTATTACACGCTGGCCGATGCAGGGGCCGAGATCACTCTGGCATCTCCCAAAGGTGGATTACCGCCCATTGATCCACGCAGTCAGGACGAAAGTTCTGCCGTAGACAGTACACGTCGCTACGCTTCAGATCAGGTGCTCCAGTCTGCTCTGTCACACACGTTCAAACTGGCTGAAATGGATGCGTCTGAATTTGATGCCGTTTTCTACCCTGGGGGGCACGGACCACTGTGGGATCTGGCAGATGACAAGGATTCCATCGCACTGATTGAGCAGTTTTACGCGCAGGGCAAGCCTGTTGGCGCAGTCTGTCACGGACCTGCCGTATTCAAGTCCACCCGCAATACGCAGGGAGAACCTTTAGTCTCCGGAAAACGTGTCACCGGATTTTCTAATGAAGAAGAGGCAGCGGTTGAATTGACCGATATTGTTCCTTTCCTTGTAGAAGATATGCTCAAAGCTAACGGGGGCCTGTATGTGAAAAAAGACAACTGGCAGAGTCACGTCGTTACGGATGGCTTACTGATCACAGGTCAGAACCCGAATTCTTCGCAAGCATGTGCACAAAGTGTGCTTGATGCGCTGAATGCAAAGTGAGATCAACCGATGAAATACTTACATACCATGGTTCGGGTCAGAGACATCGAGCAATCACTTGCCTTTTACTGTGATGGCCTTGGATTGACTTTAATCAAGCGTAATGACTACCCGGAAGGCCGGTTTTCCTTACTGTTTCTGGCGCCACCTGACCAACCAGAGGCACAGCTGGAACTGACCTACAACTGGGATCCTGAAATGTATTCAGAAGGCAGGAACTTTGGCCATCTGGCATATGAAGTTGAGGACATTTACGCGCTCTGCGAGCATTTGCAGTCAATGGGCGTCACCATCAACCGCCCACCCCGTGATGGCCATATGGCGTTTATTCGGTCTCCGGACAACATTTCCATCGAGCTACTGCAAAAAGGTGAAGCTTTACCTGCCGCTGAACCCTGGGCATCTATGCCAAATACGGGACATTGGTAATCCAATGCTGAGTGCCCCTGCCGCGATGGCTGAATGAACTGACACTGCAGATGGTTATGAGCGGCATTCAAGTTCAATCTGGCCAGAGTGCGGCCAAAGTGCAGACGAAAAAAAACCGCTGATAGTTCAGCGGTTTCTTTAAATGTGGTGGAGCCAGAACAAGGTATGACGGGATTCTCAAATCCCGGACAACGCACACTGAAGCTCAATACAAAAAGCCCCGTCTAATGACGAGGCTTTTGAATGTGGCGGAGAGATAGGGATTTGAACCCTAGATACGCTATTAACGTATGCCGGTTTTCAAGACCGGTGCTTTCAACCACTCAGCCATCTCTCCGTAAGTGGTGCGCATGATACCCAGCCGATCCCATGTTGTAAATACCCCAAAGAATCAAATGCACACTTGATCGCCAATCTGACACATTCATTTTCGTTTTGACTGGTTTTTCAGCCCTTTAGCTTTCCTGTTGCCCCGTTAACTTTCCTGTTGGACAGAGGTCAACGCTTTTTCCTGTGGTTGCGCTGCTTTAGGTTTTCGCATCACCAGATAAACGGCCATCGCAGCCAGCATGAAACCGACCGCACTCATCGCATCAAAGATTTCATTAAATGCCAGCCAGGCTTCCAGCGCAGTCACTGGCGGCACCAGATAAAAGGTTGAGGCGACTTTCGATGCTTCACCGTGTCTCACCATGTAAAGCAGCAACCATACAGCAGTCACGGACACACCGAGTACCAGCCAGGCCAGGGTCAGGGTGAATGTCAGGTTCCATTCCACCTGCATGGTTTCCATCGTCATCATCACCGGCGCGAACAGTAGCGCAGCCATCAGGTATTGATAAACCGAGCCACCCACCAGATCAACCTGCTGGCAGAAACGCTTTTGATACAGGGTACCGAGCGTAATCCCGAGCAAAGCAATCGCGGCACACAGATAGGCGGCCACTTTATGATCTTCCTGCTGCCAGCTCATATTGCCTTGCAGTACCAGAGTAATGCCCATCAGCCCCACAACCAATCCCAGCCACTGGGACAGTGCCAGCCGCTCCTGCCCCATTGCGACTAACAAGACTGCCGTCAGTACCGGCTGTAATCCAACCAATAAGGCGCACAGGCCCGCGGGCATGCCCAGATAAATGCCGTAATAGGTACCACCCAGATAAAAACCATGAATCAGTACACCCGCGACCATGCTGTGCAGCCGCGCGCGACCGGTCGGAAGCTGGCCGTTCAGCAGGTACAACAACACCATAAAAATCAGAATATTGAGTGCCATGCGTATAAAGAGAAAGGTTGCAGGTTCCGCATACGGCAGACCAAAACGGGCGCCGATAAAGCCGGTGCTCCACAGCATCACAAATATGAAAGGAATAAACCGAGCCACTGAGACGTCCTTCTGGTGATTATCATGATTTTCCACTACTCTAGTTGGGTACAGAAAAAGTCGAAAGTGACAGTTTTGTGATTTCTTTAGGGTACAGATGACACAAGCGCAGCATGAGCAGCCGAGTACAGAGGCCAAATACCGCCAGGTGATCCGGGAGCTGGCACTGCGAATCGATCGCGGTGTGTATCAGGCGGGCGATAAACTCCCTTCAATCCGGCAGTTAAGTGAACAACTGACGGTGAGCAAGAACACGATGATACGCGCGTATCAGGAACTGGAAGCGGCTCAGAAAATTGAAGCGCATCCCCGCTCCGGCTATCGGGTCACAATGGTCCCTCAACCGACACCGCAGGCCATCCAAGCCCCCGGTTTTGTCGATTTACTGTCCTTAAGCCGAACGATTTTGCAACAGTCCCCGTCATCATCGCTGCTGCCCACCGGGGGCGCACACCCGAATACCCAGTTTCCTGCGATTGCTTCGCTTTATGCTGAAATTGGCCGCCACAGTCGTTACCAGACCCATCAGCCAAGTCATTATTTGCTCCCGCCGGGCGATGAGCAACTAAGAAAGCAACTGGTGACTGTCAATCAGTGGCTGGGTATTTCAACCTCCCCCGATGAGATTCTGATCACCCATGGCGCACAGCAGGGGATCAGTATGGCATTGCAGGTGCTGGCCAAACCGGGCGATACCGTCATCGTGGATTCCCCCTGCTATTTCGGCAATCTGCTGTTGCTGGAATCACTTGGTCTGAAAGTGGTCGAGATCCCTTCTCACCCGCAAACCGGGATGGATTTAACGCATCTGTCTCAGGCTCTGGCACAATGGCCGGTCGCGGCGATTCTGATTAACCCGAGTTTTAATAATCCAACCGGCGCTGTGATGCCACGCCGTGAACGCGAACGTTTTCTCAGCATCACCGCGGGTATCCCTGTGATTGAAGATGATGTATTTGGCGACTTGGGTTACAGCAAACGACCACCCGCGATTTACAGTCTGGATTCCGATAACAGGGTGATCTATTGCAATTCATTGTCCAAAACACTGGATTCACGTTTGCGTATTGGCTGGATGCTGGCCGGGCAATATCAGCCGCGGATTGAAAAACGCCTGCTTGCAGACAACATGGGCAGTCTGAATCTGATGCAGTCAGCGGTGGCTGAGTTCTTAAAGACAGGCAAGTACCGAACGCACCTCAGTAAAGTCAGGCGTTACTATCAGCGCAATCAGCGCGCTTTCAGCCAACGCCTTTGTGCTGCCCTCGACAGCTATCCCTGGATGGCTGGCCGCTATCATTTATATCAGCCCGATGGCAGTTTTCTCTGCTGGCTGACGTTGCCCGAGCAGGCAGACAGCTATCAGCTGTATCAGCAGGCGCTGACAGCCGGCATCAGCCTGTTACCCGGCAATATGTTCTGCACTCAGGATCAGTACCGCCATTGCCTGCGGCTGAGCTACGCGGTATTTGAGGAGAACGCCCACTGGCACTCAGGCATCACAAAGCTGGCACAGCTGATTGCCGCACATGTCAAACCACTGATTGATAACTCAGAATAAACATCGACTAGGCTTACTGAAAAGATCATTTTATTAAGGAAGATACCATGAGATTCAAACACCTTGCCTTCATCGGTACATTGTTAAGCACATTGTCTTTTTCAGTGGCATCCGCGCCCAGCATTGTCAGTACCGGTTCCAGTGAAGGCATGGATTATCAGCTTGAAAAAGTGACTGACGGCCTGTCAGTTCCCTGGGGAATGACCTTTATTGACCCAACAACACTGCTTATTACACTGCGTGAGGGAAAGGCGGTACTGGTCGATACCCGCTCAGGCCAACAAAGCGCCCTGAGTGGTTTACCCGAGATATATACCCGGGGTCAGGGTGGTTTACTGGATGTCCTCCTGTCTCCCGATCCGATGGCAGACGGCTGGCTATATTTTACCTACAGCAAACCGGTCAACAACGGCAGCGCCACCACACTGGCAAGAGCCAGATTGTCAGGCCAGACACTTACCGACTGGCAGGATTTGCTGGTTTCCCGTTCACACAGTGACGCCAGTAAACACTATGGCAGCCGAATCGCCTTTGATATGAAAGGCCATGTGTTTTTCTCTGTCGGTGACAGAGGAAACCGCCCAAACGGGCAGGACCTGACCAATCATGCCGCTTCGATATTACGTTTAAATCTTGATGGCTCAGTACCAAAAGATAATCCCTTTTATGGCCAGTCTGGCGCATCAGCAGAGATCTGGAGCTATGGTCACCGCAATCCGCAAGGCATCGCATTTGATACAGAGACCAACCGATTATGGGAAATTGAACATGGCCCGCGGGGCGGTGATGAAATCAACCTGATCCTGCCGGGACGCAATTACGGCTGGCCAGTGACCTCACACGGTAAAGAGTACTGGGGGCCGTTGGATGTCGGCGAGTCGAAAGAAAAAGCCGGTATTGAATCGCCGAAAAAAGTCTATGTCCCTTCCATTGCACCCGGCAGCCTGATGATTTATCAGGGCAACGCTTTTCCGGCCTGGCAAGGTCATCTGTTTGCCGGTGCACTGGTGTTACAGCACCTCAATCGTATCGCCCTGAATGCGCAGGGAACGCCAGTGAAGGAAGAGCGACTGTTCGAAGCCTTGAATGAAAGAGTTCGCTCACTGGCGCAAAGTGAAAACGGGATGATCTATTTCGGTACGGACAACGGCAACCTGTACCGTATTGTGCCCAAATAAAAACAGCCCCCGCATCACAGGAGGCGGGGGCTGTTGGTTCATCATTCTCTGCGTAATTACAGATGCTCACCACGACGCAGCGCATCAATGCGCTTTTCCAGTGGTGGGTGTGTCATGAAAAGCTCAGACAAGGTTTTCTTACCGTTGATGCCAAACGCCATCATGGAACCTTCAAGGTGAGATTCCTGACTGACTTTCAGACGCTCCAGAGCCGCAATCATCTTCTCTTTACCAACCAGATGTGCAGAGCCAGCATCGGCTTTGAATTCACGGTGACGGCTGTACCACATGGTAATGATGCTGGCCAGGAAGCCGAACAGTAATTCCATAATGGTCGAAACGATGAAGTAGGTCATGAAACTACCGCCCTCACCTTCTTCGTTATTGTTACTCACACCGCTGACGGCACCTGCAATAATACGGGAGACAAAAATCACAAAGGTGTTCACCACCCCCTGCAGCAAGGTCATGGTCACCATATCACCATTGGCAATATGGCTGACTTCGTGCGCCAGTACGGCCTCTGCTTCATCACGGGTCATGCTGTGCAACAGCCCGGTAGAAACAGCCACCAGAGATTCATCACGCTTAGCACCTGTTGCGAACGCATTGATATCCGGCGAGTCATAAACAGCCACAGTCGGCATCCCGATACCAGACTGCTTCGCCTGACGTGCAACAGTTTCCATCAGCCAGTGTTCGGTTTCGTTACGCGGATGTTCAATCACCATACCGCCCACAGACCTGAGCGCCATGGACTTCGACATGAACAGGGAAATCAAAGAACCGCCAAAGCCAAACAGCAACGCCATAATTAACAGGCCGTTTAAGCTGCCTGGCTGTAAATCAGTCACGGCATAAATAATATTGAGCACAATGCTGAATACCAGCATTACGGCAAGGTTGGTTGCCAGGAACAAGGCAATTCGCTTCATACCTTTCTTTCTCCAACAAAGGTCTGGGTGTCAAATGCTTATACGCCTTCCCGATGGCTGGCGCATCAATAAGATGGTACTTATAGTATGGTCGTTCAATCTAAAAACAAGCGGAAGCGGGAAATTGTTACTTTTGGTAAGGGATATCGGCTTCTGAGACAAAAGTCATGGTTTGTCCGCCCAATCGGGTCTTAGACTTTGGTCGTATTGTATAAGATGTCACCATTCTCTATTGTCGTTGCGTATTGGAATTCACAGTATCGAACAAGGAGGCAAGATGGCTGACCAAGAAAACTACCAAGTCGCAATTGATATCCTGCGTTGCCATCTTGGCATGACGGCTGAAGAAGCCTGCGCAGAGCTGGGGATTGACCCGGCTGCGTCTAAGACAGCCGAGGCCATGGATCCTGCCGCTGTACTGGGCGACAATTAATCCCGGCCACTTTAGAAATCATTCCGACAAAACCTCCATCCGGAGGTTTTGTCATTTCTGCGTCATAATGCGTGCACGACAGTTCTCATTCAGAATTTTTATGTGATACTACTCCCAAAAATTATTCTGAACACTGTGCAGGTAGATTATGAACAAGCCCTATTCAACCGCTATGGATAGCGCCACTTCGCGCGAAGGCGTGAATGCTCTGATTACTTCTGTTGCTACTTTTATGGCTGTGGCAGTGATGGCTGCAATTGCAGCATTCATTATTAAAATCGAAATGCTGCAACTGAGTGGCAACCTCGGCGAGAATTCACTCGTTGAGTATACTCAGGAACTTTACCTGTTTTTGACCAGCGCACTCTTTTTTGGTCTGGCCAAGAAACAGCCGGCACAGAAAGGCTTTGCTGTTCTGGTTTCCGCATTTTTTATGGTGTTGCTAATCCGGGAACTGGATGGCCTGCTGGATCTGATCTGGCACGGCTTCTGGAAATTTCCGGCGGCCGCTGTTGCCGTGACAGGAATGGCTTATGCCCGTAAACACCTGCCGACAACACAAGCACCACTCAGCCGGTACAGCAAACACGCCAGTTTCGGGCTCATGCTGGGCGGTCTGGCGACTTTGCTGGTGTTCTCACGCCTGTTTGGCATGGGAGAGATCTGGCAAACCGCGATGCAGGACAACTATATGCGAGAAGTCAAAAACCTGGCTGAAGAAGGGGTTGAGTTGCTGGGTTACAGTTTAATTCTGGCTGCGGCTCTCTGGTATTGCTTGCCGGGTTTGGTCAATAAAAAACAGCACGCTTAACACCAGTCTGATGCAACAGCGCCGCCTGACTGGCGGCGCTGTTTTGCGTTATCAGGAAGAGGAGACAGGTGAAGCCAGCAAATCAATGTTCAGGTAAGCCGTTAAGTCCCGCTTGGCAATACCGGGTAAATACGGAATTTCACCTAACTTAGGGGCAGGCAGATACGTTTCAAGATACTTCAGGTTATCCTCATAACAATGGGTATTCGGATCAACCAGGTTTGCGACCCACCCCACCAACCTCAGGCCATCATTTTGAATCGCTTCAGCGGTCAGCATCGCATGGTTCAGACAACCCAGTTTCACGCCCACCACTAATATGACTGCCATTTCCTCCTGCTTTACCCAATCAGACAGTTTCATGGTGTCGGAAAGCGGCACACGCCAGCCTCCGGCACCTTCAACAAACACCACATCATTCTTGCTCTTGAGCTTTGATAAGCCTTCAGACAATCTGACAGGATCGATGCTAATACCTGCCTGCTTCGCCGCAATGTGCGGTGCAATGGGCGGCTCAAACGTATAAGGGTTCACTTCTTCATACTGTAATTCGGGCTGCGAAGCGGCTTGCAAAAACAGCGCATCAGCATTACGCATCCCGTAAGCGGTCAGCGTACTGCCTGAGGCAATCGGTTTAAACCCTGCCGTTCTTTGCCCGGCGCGGACACTGGATTCAATTAAAGTACGGGTAACGACCGTTTTTCCTGCATCGGTATCCGTTCCTGTGACAAAAAATGTATTAGACATTGGTAAATACTCCAAAACCAACCTGATACGTAGCGGGTAACTGACCCGTACTGTCGCGAAAACGCGCATAGGACTGCTCAATCAGATTCAGTGCCGTCCGGCTAAACAGCCCCTGACGGCGTGGTTCAGACAGATGTGTCGCCCCAATTCCCTTGAGATCCTTCATTAAATCCAGCGCACGCGCATAGTGCATCACCACGGGCTGAACCGATAACTCAGCCGCATTCAGCCCGGCATCTGCCACGGCCTGTGAAAGCTGGGTGACAGAGTCAAACTGATTGACATGCAACTGCGTATCAACCGATTGCCACGCGCGCTCAAGCTCAAACAAGCTCCCTTCTGCCAGTGTGGTCATGCCTATCACGCCACCCGGTTTCACGACTCGCTGCAATTCCCGCAACGGAACAGCCAGATCGGAGCACCATTGCAGCGCCAGACTCGAGAACGCCGCATCAAAATGGTTATCCGGAAACGGCAGCGATTCGGCATCCGCGACACAAAATGTGCCTGTCCCATCACAGCGGGCTTTGGCCTGCGCCAGCATTAGCTCTGACAGATCAACCGCTGTGGTCCGATAGCGCATGGCCTGCAGTTGCCGCGTGAAATACCCGGTTCCGCACCCGACATCCAGCCAGTGGCTGCCTTGCGGCAGGCTGGGTAATGTATCCAGCAATTGGTGTCCTACCTGCCGCTGAAACGCCGCCGATTGATCATAATGTTTGGCGGCTTTACCAAAACTGGCGGCAATCGCCTGCTTGTCTGTCCCGGTTACGTGCTTATTCTGTAGCCTAGCAGCCACTGTCGGACTGATTTCCTGCATCCTGTACCTCTTCAAAAGACGCATTCAACGATGTTGCCAGTTGTCTGACCTGTGCCTCTGTATGACTGGCAGAGAGGGTGATACGTAACCTAGCCTGATTGACCGGCACGGTCGGCGGACGGATAGCCGACACCCAGATGCCTTTTTCAGCCAGCGCCGCAGACAGCTTGATTGCCAGTTCACTGCTGCCCAGCAAGACAGGTTTGATCGGCGTTTCTGTCGCAACCAGACCCACTTCCGGCAGAAGTGCGTCAGCCAGAATATGCCCGAATGCCGCCAGTTTCTCCCTGCGCCAGTCTCCACGCTGGACCAGATCGCAGGCGGTACACAGTGCATACGCCTGTGCCGGCGGCATCGCCGTCGAGTAGATATAATGCCGCGCAAACTGAATCAGATACTCGGCGACATCATCGCTGCACAACACCGCCGCGCCCTGTATGCCGAAGGCTTTGCCAAACGTGACAATGCTGATCTCAGGCTTGATCCCCGCCAGCGCTGCGCTGCCCCGGCCGCCATCCCCCAGCACCCCGCAGCCGTGGGCATCGTCAACCATCAACCAGCTGTCGGTCGCCCGGCACAGGGCTGAGATCGCCGCCAGCGGCGCCTGATCCCCATCCATGCTGAACACGCCTTCAGTCACCACCAGCGTCTCGGCTTCCTTATCGGTTCCGGCACTGAGTAATGTCTGCAAGGCATCGAGATCGTTGTGGGCAAAACGGCGCATTGTCGCCGGTGATAACTGGCCCGCTTCCATCAGCGAAGCATGATTCAACTTGTCCTGGATCAGCCGGTCTGATTTGCCAAGTAAAGCAAACAGCACTGCCTGATTGGCACTGAATCCGGTACTGAACAGCAAGGCTCTGTCGTATCCGAGCCAGTCCGCGAGGCGGTGCTCCAGTTCTGCATGCGGTGCGTGATGCCCGGTTACCAGAGGTGAACCACCACTGCCTGCGCCATACACAGACAGCCCCTGCTGCCAGGCCGCGATTAATTCCGGGCACTGCGCCAGTCCCAGATAATCGTTACTGGAGAAGTTGATATGCGCTTGCTGTCTGTCGGCAAACTGCACGCAGGATGGCTGCCTGTTGAGTGGCTGTCTCTGACGATACAGCCCCTGAGCCTGTCGCTGGCTCAGGGACTGTGCTATCCGGGAATTAAACAGAGGCATCGTAGAACAAGTCATCCGCTGCCGGGCGGGCAGCCACACGCTGTGCCACCTGACCCAGCAGTTCCTGCTCCTGAATTTCATCGGGTTTTGCGGACTGCTCCTGACGGTTAATGCCCAGCTTATTAAACAACTGCATGTCTTTGTCTTCTTCCGGATTCGGCGTGGTCAGCAGCTTGCATCCGTAGAACACAGAGTTCGCGCCCGCCATAAAGCACAGGGTCTGAGTCTCTTCACTCATTCCCTCACGGCCCGCTGACAAGCGCACAGCGGAAGCCGGCATCATAATGCGGGCGACTGCGATAATGCGGACAAAGTCCAGCGGATCGACATCATCCACGCTATCGAGTGGCGTCCCTTTGACTTTCACCAGCATATTGATGGGTACACTTTCCGGGTGCACCGGCAGGTTCGCCAGCTCAACCAGCAGGCCGGCCCTGTCCCGGGCACTTTCGCCCATACCGATAATGCCACCGGAGCAGATTTTCATGCCGGCATCGCGAACATGTGACAGGGTATCCAGACGATCCTGATAGGTTCGGGTGGTGATGATATTGCCGTAATACTCAGGCGAGGTATCCAGATTGTGGTTATAGTAATCCAGACCGGCATCCGCCAGTGTGTTGGCCTGATCACCGGTAATCATGCCAAGCGTCATACAGGTTTCCAGGCCCATCGACTTCACACCGCGTACCATTTCCAGCAGGTACGGCATGTCGCGCTCTTTGGGGTTTTTCCATGCGGCGCCCATACAAAAGCGGGTCGCACCCGAGTTTTTGGCTTTTTCTGCCGCATCCAGCACCCGCTCCACTTCCATCAGGCGTTCGCGGTCAACATCGGTACGGTAGTGGGCGCTTTGCGGGCAGTACTTACAGTCTTCCGGGCAGGCACCGGTTTTGATCGACAGCAAAGTACTGACCTGAACCTTGTTCGGTTCATGGTACTGACGGTGAATTTGCTGCGCTTCAAACACTAAATCCATGAAGGGTTTTTCAAACAGCGCCTGAACTTCTGCAACGCTCCAATCGTGTCTCACTTCCACGTGTAAACCTCGTTAATTGTTCTTATGCCCCGCAGCTTGCTCACGATAACCGTAACAATTCCACGGGTTTGAATAGTTGCAAGTCTACTTTCAGCAAGTACACTGTCAACCACAAACAAAATACAAGGTTTACATCTGTGCAAAATATCACCACAAAAGTGCGCTCCTCCAACCACTTCACAGCTTCACAGGTAGATTTGGACTACGATCGTCAGCACGTCTGGCACCCGTACACTTCCACCATCAACCCGCTTCCCTGCTACCCGGTGACTCATGCGGATGGCGTGACTCTGTATCTTGAAGATGGCCGGGCGCTGATTGATGGCATGTCTTCCTGGTGGTCAGCGATTCACGGTTACAATCACCCGGTGCTCAATCAGGCGGCCAAAGATCAGTTGGACAAGATGTCGCACGTCATGTTCGGCGGACTGACCCACCAGCCTGCGGTTGAATTGTGTCGCAAACTGATTGCCATGACGCCAAATCCCTTACAGCAGGTCTTCCTGGCCGATTCCGGTTCAGTCTCGGTGGAAGTGGCGTTGAAGATGGCGCTGCAGTACTGGCACGCCAAAGGTGAATCGCGGGCGAAATTCCTGACGCTGCGACATGGTTATCATGGTGATACCTTTGCCGCGATGTCGGTCACCGATCCCGACAACTCTATGCACAGCCTGTATAAAGGTTTTCTGCCAGAGCATCTTTTTGCAGATTCACCTGAACTCGGTTTTCATGACACGTGGGATGAGCGTGACATTGCCGACTTCGCCGCCAAACTTGAGACCAACCATCAGGATATTGCCGCTGTCATCCTGGAACCTGTCGTTCAGGGCGCCGGAGGGATGCGCATCTACCATCCCACCTATCTGCGCCGTGTGCGCGAATTGTGCGACGTCTATGGTGTCCTGCTGATCGTCGATGAGATTGCAACCGGGTTTGGCCGCACAGGCAAACTGTTTGCCTGTGAACATGCCGGTATCAGCCCGGATATCATGTGTGTCGGCAAAGCACTGACCGGCGGTTATATGACCTTAGCGGCCACCCTGACCACCAAGCACCTGGCCGATACCGTGTGCAGTGGTGCCGCAGGCTGTTTCATGCACGGCCCGACCTTTATGGGCAATCCGCTGGCCTGCGCCGTCGCCAATGCCAGCCTGTCTTTGCTGGAAACGGGAGAATGGCAGCATCAGGTCAGCCGGATCGAAGCACAGCTGGCTGAATTACTGCCCGCGGTGGCGCAGTCAGACAAAGTGAAAGCCGTTCGATGGCTCGGGGCGATTGGTGTGGTGGAGTTGTATGAACCTGTGGACATGGTCCGGATACAGCAAAGTTTTGTAGACAATGGTGTCTGGATTCGTCCATTCGGTAAACTTATCTACATCATGCCACCATTTATCATTAGCAATCAGCAGCTTAACAAACTGATTTTCGCCATTTTACAATCATTGCATTAATATCGAAAAACAGACAGATCCTCATGTTTGACCAGATATACTCTATGTAAGAGTCATTATAAGGCCGTTCAGTATCCCAGCATCAGTCTGCGGCCTAAGACAAACATGCTGTCAGAAAGGCTAAGTATTATGCAGTTACCCCTTTTCCCGCTCAGGCTCTACGTCTTGCCGGGAGGCGTCAGTAAACTGAGAATCTTTGAGCCCCGTTATACCCGTTTAGTGACACTGGCGATGTCCTCAGGCGATGGTTTCGGCCTGTGTATGAAAGATGGTGATTCCCTGTGCCACTTCGGCACTCGGGTCGAAATCACAGATTTTGAACAGTTACCTGACGGATTACTGGGCATCACCATACGGGGCGTCGAAAAATTTGTCATTAATAATCACTGGCAGGAAAAAGACGGTCTGAGATTTGGTGAGGTCAGTGCCATCAGAAACTGGACACCCAGCTCGACGCGGTTCATCGACAAGCCCATCGCCAACAGCCTGGAAGCCTTGTTTGATGAATATCCTGATTATGCTGCGAATTACCCGGATCCTGATTTTTCCGATATGGCCTGGGTCTGCCAGCGATGGCTGGAAATACTGCCTTTAGAAACCAATCAAAAACAATGGTTTATGAGCAGAAATGATCATCGTGCTGCACTGTCGTTTCTGCACAATGTGATCGATGAAGAGCTCAGACACGACGATTTATAACGCAAGTGATCAACCTCGCCCCTCTCGGGCTAACCGCTGATCGACCATGCGGCGATAAACAGCGGATAATAGCTGCCGGATGCCGGGAAGCCCCATCAACCAGGCCACAGGCCGCAGCCACCAGATTTGCTTCAGCAGCAGTATGTAGGCATCCATTTCTTTGTGGACTGCGCCGTTGCAGTCCTGAACGTGCAGCTCTCTCAGCGCCTCAGAGGGCTCAATACCCATGGCTGCCAAGGCTTCATCTTTGCCGGTAATGTCGTACCATTCGACAAGATCCGGGTGCTTCCCCAGCCAGGACTCATACCATTTCCGGTCGCGGACACAGGTCGGGCAGGCGCCGTCATAAAACACAGTGATTTTGCTCGTTTTCATGAAGGTTCTCCTTGTCGCCGGGTGCTTACTTTCAGTCTGGCTGATCGTGAGTAATCAGCATAAAAAACGCAGCGAACGGGTCATTCGCTGCGTAATGCATTGCCGACTTTTCGGGCAGTGGCTAGCCTTCTTCAATCAGTTTCACCAGCAGATGACCGTCATACATCGCCTGCTTCACCAGCGCCGCAGCAGGCATGGTCGCCTGCGTGTAAAAACTGGTTTCTTCAATACGCAGATCCTGGCTATAAACCGGCAAAGACTGGCTCTTCACACATTCCATGATCGCAGGATACAACACAGATTTGGCCTGATTGAATTCACCGCCAATCAGTACTTTCTCAGGGTTGAACAGATTGACCATAATGGCAATCGCCCGGCCTAAGTGGAAACCCAGCTCAGTGATCACCTGATAAGCCAGCGGATCGCCCTGAACGGCAGCCTCGCAAATAGTCTCGATCGTCAGTTCTTTGCCGTATAAGGATGACGCCTCACCCAGGGCCAGACGGGATTTCACCTGCTGTCTGACGGCCTGCAGACTGGCAACCGTTTCCAGGCATCCTTTGTTGCCACAATAGCAGGGCAGGCCATCAGGCTGAATCTGAATATGGCCAAGCTCACCGATGTTTCCGATCCGGCCCTGCAGCACCTTGTTGTCCAGGATAATGCCCGCCCCGACACCATGATGAATGGAGATCAGAATAGAGTTCGCGACATCTTTGGCATTGCCGAACAATTGCTCAGCCAGTGCCCAGGAACGGGTATCGTTGCCGATAAACACCGGCAGGCCCGTCGCTTCATGAATTGCCGGGCCTAACGGCAAATCTTTCACCTCATAGTGCGGCATTTGCAGCACCATGCCTTTGTCGGAATTGACCAGACCCGGTAAAGACACCGCTATGGCAGTTATCCGATCCAACTGTTTCGCGTGGCGGGCAAAAAAGGATTCAATTTCATCCAGCAGCTTCTGCAACACATCATTTTGCGCCAGTTCTTCAATATCCTGCCGCTCTTCAAACAGAATATCGCCGCCCTGCTCATGCAAGGCGATCGTCAGGTAACCCCGACCAAGACGAATGCCTAAAAATTGCCAGCCATCATTATCGGGCACTAAGCCAATGGCCGGACGGCCACGGTTACCTGATTCCTGAATTTCTGCTTCTTTGATCAGATGCCCGTCAAACAGTTCGCGGGTGATTTTGGTGATACTGGCTGGCGCTAACTGGCTCTTTTTCGACAGCTCAATACGGGAAATAGGCCCATACTGATCGATAAGTTTGTAGACGCTTCCGGCATTGTTTCGTTTGATATGATCGATATGACCGGGTTGAGCGACATACATGCTCTGAATCCTCAAAGGTTAACGAATACGCAAGAAGTTGAATTTTTTTACTTTGCGAAGTAATTGTGAAGCCCCTTGTGCCAAGGACGTGAACCCAGTCACGACCCGCCTGTCCCTTTTGACCTTCGCTTTACCGGGCCGGGCAAACAAACCACATGATTGAAAGGTATGTGGTTCTAGAGACAAGGGCGCAGGGTTCTGACATAATACGCGCCCTTTGAGGTTCAGGGTATAAAAAACCCTTTTCGCGTTAACTTGCATGATTGTTTTGAGGTCAGCCGTGTACAAAATCAACGAAATCTTTGAAACCATCCAGGGTGAAGGTGTTTTCACAGGCGTGCCGGCTATCTTTGTCCGTCTGCAAGTCTGCCCGGTCGGCTGTGCCTGGTGTGACACGAAACAAACCTGGAGCGCCGAACCTCAGGATGAAGTGAACGTCGGCGCGATGCTTGCCAAACAGGGCGACTCTCCCAGCTGGACGGCTCTGGATGCCAGCGGCGTTGTCGACCTGCTGATTGAGCAGGGCTACACTGCAAGGCATGTCGTCATTACCGGTGGCGAACCTTGTCTGTATGACTTACGCCCGCTGACAGAACAGCTCGAAGCCAAGGGTTTCCGTTGCCAGATTGAAACCAGCGGGACTTACGAGGTACTGGCGACAGAGAATACCTGGGTGACGGTTTCTCCAAAAATTAACATGAAAGGCAAACTGCCGGTGCTGCCTGGTGCCCTGTCTCGCGCAAATGAAATCAAACATCCTGTCGGCACGCAAAAAGATATCGACCAGTTGGATGCGCTGTTAGTCGGTGTACCGCTACAGAGCAATGTCACCATCGCCCTGCAGCCCATCAGCCAGAAAGCCAGAGCCACCGAACTGTGCATTCAAACCTGCATTGCCCGTAACTGGCGTCTGTCTGTCCAGACACACAAATACCTGTCGATTGCCTGATTACGCTGACACTTCAGCCTGACCCGCATTTGGGTTGTCTCAATTCTTAGATGCCGTCTCAAGGGATGAGACGGCCCGTCGGGTTTTACATTTCCCTGCCTGCCGCTTACCTATACTCAGCCCAAACACCGAAACCAATCGGGCCACACATGACTGGCCTTGAGATTGGTACAACACGTGCTGCATTGAGTATTCAGGGGAAATGTTATGCGCACTTATCTGATGATTGGCCTGAGCCTGTTTCTGGCTGGCCTGCTTTCTGCGTGCGGTGGCGGCGGAGACGATGTGGGTATTCAACCTGCAGAACTGCCCCCCGTCAAAACCAAATTTACCGTCACGGTCGACCTGCCTGCGGGTTTGATGACCGCACAACAAGGCGTGAGCTGGCGCCCTGTCAGCCAGGCTTACGCAGCCACACCAGAGTTATATCAGGACAACTTTGCCGTCCTGTTTATTAATCAGCAGGGCAAAGTCATGGGTCAGGGTGACATCACCAGCTTTGCGATGACAGACGGCAACTACAGTATTGAAGCGCAGGTGCCCCTGCTGCTGCATGGCGTACTGGTGCTGGATCTCAACGGTGTGCCGCAATTTGCTATCGGTGATGACTTACCGACCAACCTTTTCATGACACCGTTAACCGACACAGAGATCGCCCTGTCCCTGAAAACCACCCTCGCCTACCGTGCGTTGATCAAACGGGTCGCCACAGACGGCCACTGGGGCATCTTCAGTGAAACTGTCAGTGACCCCAGTAATATCGATGTTCGCAATGCTGGCGATTTCGTCAATGAACTGGCAGATGAGCTGAGTGTCACCCTGATCCCCAAACTCGGCCTTAATGGCGTCAGCCTGAGCAATCTGATGTCGCTCAGCATCGTCAACGATATCCTTGAAGGCATCATGACCCGAAAATACACCGAGCTGACGGCGCAAAAAGACGAAATAGCCACCATCTTCAATTCGGGTTTCTGGCGCCTGGCCAGCCACAGCTCAAACACAGGCAGCACCCTGGAAGCTGACATGATGGACTACAACAGCCCGGATACCGCCACCAATGAAACCCGCCAGATCGACTGGCGCTGGACCAAAAACGGCGAGAGCGACATTTCGCTGACGGAAGATTTCACTTACCTCAGCGAACAGGGGCTGGTTCAGTTCGACAGCAAAGACGATGCGATCAAGGGCCAGATCCTGACCTCAAGCGGCTGGAAAGATCTGTACGAGTATTTCAAAGTGCTGATTTCTTCCAGCAGCACCGCCAGCATGACAGATGCCGGACTCGAAGAAGCCGATGGCCGCAACATCACCATGCGGGTCAACAGCTATTCACTGTCTGGTCTGAAAATGCATGATTTTCTCACCACCAAAGAAAACCATTTCATGACCCGTTACGTGCCCGCCGACACCACCTTTGGTGAAGCCGCCAAAGGCTACTATTTCACCTGGAATCCGGTGGCCACCCGAATGTTGCTGTGTAACACGCAGGTCGGTGGCGACGAATGCACTGTGGCGCCCAGAGACAATCCGACCGTTCCTTATACGTCCCTTGAGGACATGGTGTCGGTAGAAGGCGCTGGCAGTATTGAGCAGGTCAACGGTTATCATCTGACCGATAACGTGGTGGTGGAGTTAGTGCTGAATGGCACCCATCAGGCCAACTATTGGGTCAATGTCGGCGGTGATGACTGGATGGTGGTTGAAACCGGTATCTGGGGCGCGGTGTCTTCACTGGGCAAAGAGATGTTCCAGTTCGCCGTGCCTGATGTCATCAAACAGCTGGCGAACCACTATCCGTTTGATACGCCCTATTTATTTTTAGTCGTCGAACAAGGTGCGGTGCATCAGGGTCAGGCGATTCTGAAAGACACCGACTACCATTTCGCCGGCTTTAATCACGCCGCCAAAGAAGAGATTTATGCGGTCACTTCCCGTGACAATCTGCCGGCTTTTGGCGACTGCAGCTTTGGTAATACTTCCCCGGCCACTGAAGATCAGTTCCTCAATTCCGTGACCGAATGTGGCGGCGATGAGCGTTTCGTCACCGACAGCGTCAACAGCCTGGTTGATCAGCATCTGGTGCAAATCTCCACTGACCCGGGCTCGCTGGGCGAGCTGGAAACCCTGATCCTGAAAAGCGACAACACCTGGGAGTATTACCTCAATACCGTCTTGCAACCGGGCAGCAGCAACCGCAGCTGGCAGTTAAATGACAACGGCTTTCTGCGCCTGACTGAAAACAGCAATGATACCTTCAGCGATTACCAGCTCTGGGCGCTCACCCACAAGAAATATCAGGATCGGCCGATTCTTGCCGTCAAGTATTTCAGCCAGACCGACATCGGCGGAGCCAACACCAGTGTGATTGACAACCTGATGACCAAGCAATATGTCCCTGACACCCTGGTTGCCTGCACGGCCAGCGATTCTGGCTGGAACAGCGGAACACAAATGCCTGCAACGGCACGCACCAGGGCAGCCTTCACCAGTCAGGCGGCCAGCTGCACCGTCAGCTGGGAAGGCAGAACCCCCCGCTTCACCCAAAGCATGCTGGCCGGTAAGGCGCTGACGTTCAGCGATACCTCGCGTCATTTGGTCCTGAATGCGCAGGCCGACAGTCAGAGCGGCTTTCAGACCGGTCGTTACAAAGACAGTGACGGCTGTGGGTTTGACATCCCGATCCGCTGGAAACTGGAAGCCGATGGCACGCTGTACTACGAAAATGCCATGGCCCAATCGGAGATCGACGCGGTGTTCAGCAACGGCGCCAAACGATTCCCAACCGGCAATTTCAAAGAGTGGATTAAGGTCTCTGATACCGATGGCCTGACATTCACGGTTAAAGGCTTCAATCATTTCACCCGCTGGCAGAGTGCGACACCGGCGCTGGGTGCAGACGACGGCGAAATGTGGAGCGATGTGGTAGCGCTGATCCCGGCAGCGAATGTGCCCGCTGTGACAGTGCAGACACCCACGGAAGCTCCGCTGCCAGACAGCCCATACCCCGGCACCATCTTAAGAGACGGAGAATCGTGCGACTTAACACCACCAGCGACACCCACACCTTAAGATCAACTCTCGCTGGCGGCCGGAAAACGGTCGCCAGCATTGCCGCAGCGATTATTTAATCGACACAAAACACAACACAATGTGATTATTTCCCATCAGGTAGCGCATCAAGGCTTGATGCTTGTGTCAAGACAGGTAATATTGCTGTTTTGGACAGTAAATTAAGCACAGCACTCAGTCGTGCCTAAACGGAGAATAATGACATCATGACTTACGCGCCTGTTTCAGACGTACTGAGCGGTAAGATTGCGGTTGACAGTGAGATCACTGTACGCGGTTGGATCCGTTCACGTCGGGATTCCAAAGCCGGAATCTCTTTCCTTGCCCTCTATGACGGCTCTTGTTTCGACCCGATTCAGGCCGTGGTCCCGAATGCACTGAATAATTACCAGGAAGAAGTTCTGAAACTGACCACTGGCTGTTCCGTGGAAGTCACGGGCAAAGTGGTTGAATCTCCGGCTCAGGGCCAGGACTTCGAACTGGCAGCGACTGAGGTGAAAGTGGTTGGCTGGGTTGATGACCCTGACACCTACCCAATGGCGAAAACACGCCACTCGATTGAGTACCTGCGTGAAGTGGCCCACCTGCGTCCGCGTACCAATGTGATTGGCGCGGTTGCCCGTGTGCGTAACTGTCTGTCTCAGGCCATTCACCGCTTCTATCACGAGCAGGGTTACTTCTGGGTCTCTGCCCCGCTGATCACTGCCGCTGACGCAGAAGGTGCCGGTGAGATGTTCCGCGTGTCTACGCTGGATCTGGAAAACCTGCCACGTACCGAACAAGGCAATGTCGATTTCAACGAAGATTTCTTCGGCAAAGAGACTTTCCTGACGGTTTCCGGCCAGCTGAACGCTGAAGCCTACGCCTGTGCCCTGAGCAAAGTGTACACTTTCGGCCCGACTTTCCGTGCTGAAAACTCCAACACCAGCCGTCACCTGGCTGAGTTCTGGATGGTTGAACCAGAAGTGGCATTCGCGGATCTGAACGATGTCGCTAAACTGGCAGAAGACATGCTGAAGTATGTGTTCAAAGCCGTGCTGGCTGAGCGCCGCGATGATCTGGAATTCTTCGCACAGCGCATCAACAAAGAAGCGATCACCCGTCTGGAAAAATTCGTTGACTCTGATTTTGCTCAGGTGGATTACACAGATGCGATTGAGATCCTGAAAGCGTCCGGCCGTCAGTTCGAGTTCGACGTTGAGTGGGGCATCGACCTGTCTTCCGAGCACGAACGTTATCTGGCCGAAGAGCACTTTAACGCGCCTGTTATCGTGAAGAACTACCCGAAAGACATCAAAGCCTTCTACATGCGACTGAACGAAGACGGCAAGACGGTCGCGGCCATGGATGTTCTGGCACCAGGCATTGGTGAAATCATTGGTGGTGCGCAACGTGAAGAGCGTCTGGAGATTCTTGATCAGCGCATGCGTGCCATGAACATCGACCCGGAAGATATGAACTGGTACCGCGATCTGCGCCGTTACGGCACAGTGCCGCATGCCGGTTTCGGCCTGGGCTTTGAGCGTCTGGTTTCTTACGTCACCGGTGTGGCGAACGTCCGCGACGTGATTCCATTCCCACGGACACCGCGTTCCGCGAACTTCTAATCCGTCATATATTCGGCTGATAGTTCAAACCCTGCCTGCTTTCGCTCGCAGGGTTTTTTCTTGCCTAGTCGACCATCTTTTCATCATTTAAGACAAGATTCAGACAAACAGTGGCCGTTATAGCGTAATGGTACGCTTCCGATTAAATGTTCATTCAGAATAGACGCACTCTTTATATGGAATTATGTCATCCGAGCCATCTGACTGACTCAGTGCAAAAATATACTCTGCGGACATAGATAATAATCGCTGATTTCAGCTTTGCTTACTTTTTCTGCCACTAAATTTGCATTCCTTGAGGAAATTCAAATCCCCGCCATTTGCCTTATGCGGTTAAATCTCCCTCATCTAGAGTTGAGTCAGACGTGATACATAATGAAAAGAACTGCTCACAGTTCAACAATGCTGCCATCTATTGCGTGACGAAGAGGGACAATTCATGCGTAAAAATCGCCAGGTCAATGACCGGGAAGTGGTGCTGGATCCGAACGCTCAGTTAGTGACCACAACAGATCTACAGGGTGTGATTACCTATGCCAATGACGAATTTGTCGAAGTCAGTGGCTACAGCTTTGACGAACTGGTTGGGCAACACCACAACATTATCCGCCACCCGGACATGCCCAGAGCGGCCTTTGGTGACTTGTGGAGCCACCTGAAAGCAGAAAAACCCTGGCGCGGTATTGTCAAAAACCGCTGTAAAGACGGCAGCCATTACTGGGTGGATGCTTACGTCACCCCGCTGTACGAAAACAATCGTGTTTCCGGCTATCAATCGGTGCGCCGTAAGCCAACTCAGGACATGATCAGCACAGCGACACATGTCTATCAGCAACTGAACAATGAAAAAAATCCTTATGGGTTCCGATTATCCAGCTGGGCCAAGCTGGGACTGTCTGCCCTGCTGACCGTTTTGTGTGTTGCCTTGACGCATTTTTATCTCCCTCAGTTCGAATTCCTATCCGCTGCTGTTCCATTGATCTTCATTGCGATCCTTTGTCGGGGTGAACTATTTGCTGTACCCCGTTTTTTTCAGCAGCTATCCAGTGACTATGATGCACTCACCCGCATTGTCTACAGCGGCGACAACCTGACGTCCATTGCCGATTTCCATCTGAAATTAAACGATGCCCGACTGAAAACCGTACTGGGCCGGGTCGATGATGCAGCGCAGACCATTCGCGAAGTTACCGATGAACTCACGAATGTCACAATTTCCACCCGCGACTCCATTTCCAATCAGGACAAAGATACCCAGCATATCGCCACGTCCATTACCCAAATGTCTGCTGTCGCCACAGAAATTGCACAAAATACTCAGTTAACGACAGACAAAGTGCTCACCGCGCAGCAAAAATGCGCCAACACCACCAAAGTGTTGCAACTTACGCAAAACAATATCAATGACCTGGCCAAAGACACCGAAAACGCGGCGCAAACCGCCCAGTCACTGGTCAAAGTGTCGGAACAAATTGAAACCATGATGATGGAAATTCAAGGTATTGCTGAGCAAACCAACCTGCTGGCACTGAACGCCGCAATTGAAGCAGCACGGGCTGGCGAGCAAGGGCGGGGTTTTGCTGTCGTGGCCGATGAAGTGCGCGCCCTATCGCAGCGTACCCACGGTGCGACTGAAAATATTAAAACCAGCATTGTTAATATCAACGCCACCCTGAACCAATGGCAGGCAACCTCTTCCGAGAGTATTGAAAAGACCCGACAATGTGTCACCCATACCAATGACACGGCAGCCAGTATTCTGGAAGTAGTGTCCATGGTGGATGAAATTGCTGACATTTCAACGCAAATTGCCGCAGCGGCGGAGGAACAAGGCACTGTGGCTCAGGAGATCAGCAACAACGTTCATCAGATTTCTACCTCCTCGTCTGAAAACCTTGTGATGATGTCACGCATGGAACAGGCCGCAAGCCAGATGCGCGAAAAAGTGGCGTCTCTGGAAGGCATGAGTAAATCTTTCGGTTAACCCTTTTCCCCTGAAAAAGCAGTGCTCTACCCGACCACTGCCGTGAAATCCCAAGGCCGCATTACGGCCTTTTTTTTATGGTTGCAATTGAGATGAGCAATATTGTCCAAGCAATCAGTACACGTTTTGTTTAACCTGTCTTTATGCCATCACTCAGGAAGACACATATTTATCTTGCGTGGCTTCATCAAGCCTGAATAGTAAATTTAACCTTTTACTCTCTCATACCAATAAATAACTGATTTTTCATCCAAACCGCGGCGCTGATATCAAAGCCCCCTTAATAAAAGGGGGCTTTGCATCAGTAACCACACACGTGATTCAGTATCCTGAAACAGCGTGCAGCTAGACCGTTCCATCTACCTGTAGCGTGAATCACAACACAGTCCAGGCATCCTGCCACGCTGTGCCTGTACCCGGCGCATAGGCCCAGGCAGCGCCGCTGCACCAGGCTGAGTACGGATAAGGCTTACACTGATAATCCACGCCTCCGGCACTGACTTTATCGCCGGCAGCATAGGCCGTGCCTGCTTCGTACGCCGGGTAATCCCCCGGGATCACAGGCTCTGCCGGATCTGTGATTTCCTCAGGATCCGTCGGTTCAGACGGGTCAACCGGCACAACAGGTTCTGTCGTCTCACCCGTACAGCTGGCATTGCCAACCACAGTCCATGGTCCCCACTGCTCAGCACCCGGCTCATTGCCCTGGGTCCACCACTGTGCTTGCCACGTTTGACCGGCAAAGACCACAGTATCACCAGCGACATACACAGCCGTGGCTGACCAGCTTTGCGCACAGATTTCCCCGGCTGGCTGAACCGTCACTGTCTTGGTTGCCGTCACGCTGTTCCCGGCAGGATCAGACACAACAACCGACACAGTCACAGGCGTTTCAACCGTCACGACCGGCGCGGTAAATGTGGCTGAACGCTGATCCGGGCTGATTTGCAGTGTCAGATCATTGGACACAGCCCAGCTGAGCGTCAGATCAGTGTCATCGGCATCTGAGATAGCTGCCGACACTGTGACCTCTTGCTCTGCCGTGGCTGTATCAGAGGCAGTCAGAGTCACCACAGGGGCTTGATTGTCGGACACCACCTTCGCTGTGATCACCACAAAGTCCGAGGCAGACAAGCCGGTGCTGTCTGTGACCGTCAGGGTGAACTCAAATTGCGTCTCTTCTGCGACCTCAGGAACCATCACAGTCGCCAGCGCCTGATTCGCATTTGACATGCTCAGTGCAGGACCGCTGGTTTGTACCCAGCTGTAGCTGACGATATCGTCATTGGCATCGCTCGACTGGCTGCCATCCAGCGTCACTGCCGAATTGTCACCGACCACAGTCACATCAGAACCTGCATTGGCAACCGGGGCAACCGGGGCAACCGGACCCGTGTCATCAAGGATATCCACGCCGAATTTTTCACTGACGCACTTAGCGTAATCCCCGGCGATAAATGCCGAATAAGGACCCTGATAATTCACCAGCTGACAGCGGTAGGTTTGGTTATCCGGGGTATCCGGACGCCAGCCCCAATCCTGCTCCCAGTAAATCGCCAGTGCACCGGCCCCTTCGCCGTCAAATTGCTTCATGGCGGCACACCCCAGCACCTCGTCTGCCGGGACAGGCACATTCAGGTAACTGGCAAATTCCCGGTAATAGTTAATCCGGTTCTGTGACTGAATGTGCTCGGCACTGCCGCCACACTCGACGCCACCATTAATGATCTGCGTCGTGACACCAAAGCCAGGCACCAGACCGTTGGCCAAATCCGCTGCATTCGGCTGCCAGGTGCCGTCAATCACATGCAGCATGCTGGGTTTCGGCGGCTGGGGGTAGAGATAGAAGAACACCGCACTGGCCAGATTCAGCCAGGTGTCTGCAACACGATCCGGATGCTCCAGCAGCACAGAGACATCGCCATAGATCATCTGCGAGAACGAACCGTAGTTATAGTTATAACTCAGTTGCTTCGCGCCACGGCCAAAGTAGCTTTTGTATGTACCATCAGCGTTGGTGCCGCACGGGTACGCATCCGCCTGCCAGACCCCGGGCGCACAGATGCCGTAGCCGCCGGACATCTCTTCCGTCCAGCCTACTTCGCGCAAATAAAGCAGCCCCTGACGCCACTCCGGATTCGCGCTGTAACTGTTATGACCGCCGGTTTCCTGGGTAAAATGCGCGAACATAGTCGCCAGAGATTTGCGGCAGATCGCATCAGCATCGCGGCCATCAGAATAGTTGCCGCAGAAGGCAGGGAATTTCCCTATCCCTTTCAAAAAGTTCAGGTAAGTGTACTTTTCATTTCGTTCAGGAAACAGGAACTGCCAGTCGGACTCACTGACTATCCTTTCTACCCGCTTGACATTATCCGGATTGCTGCCTGCGCCGACCGTAATGGCTTCAACCGTTGCATTATCCAGCGTGCGAATCGCATCCCTGACCAGTTGCAGCCCCTCCGGCTGAGCCGCAATAATGGCCGCCTCATCGGCGTTGACTTCACTTTGAGTCAGCGTATACGCCTGAGCACCCGCCGTGCTCAGGCCGATAACGAGCCCAGCCAGGCTCGTCAGGTAACGTTCTTTTTGCTTTTTCATCTCGTATCCTTACAGTTTGATCCAGGCATCTTGCCAGGCTGACCCTACACCCGGCTCGTAGGCCCAGGCAGCACCGGCGCACCAGGCTGAATAAGGGTAAGGTTTACATTCATAGTCACTGCCGAGATTGGACACGCGATCGCCTGCGCCATAGTTCTCACCTGCCTGATAGGCGGAATAAGCACCCGGCTCCACAGGATCGGTCGGATCTGTTGGTGTTTCTGGATCAACAGGCTCAACCGGGACGACCACAGTGCCGGCACAGCCGGAACTGCCGGTTTCTTCCCACGGTCCCCATTGTTCTGCGCCGGGCACATTGTTCTGCGTCCACCACTTGGCTTTCCAGGTTTTGCCGTCGTAACTGACCACATCCCCGGCGTTGTAAACCGCCGTTGCCTGCCAGGCATCGCTGCATACCTGGCTGTCGTCGGTGACAGTCACGGTTCGCTCTGCCTCAGCACTCAGTCCATCAGCATCTGACACGCTGTAAGTCAGGACATAGCTGCCAATCGTATTGACGTCGACCTGGCCCGACACAGTGACAGATGCCGTTAAATCACCGTCTTCCTCGTCAGAGGCCGACACGCCCGCCAGCGGATCAAACACTTCACCCTGCAGGACAATCACATCGCTGACACCGCTCAGCACGGGCGCACTGTTATAAACCGTTACCAAGCGGGCAGCCGAGGTTTGATTGCCATCGCTGTCGGTCACTGTGTAAGTCAGTGAATACGCCCCTGTGATTGCTGTATTTACTGTGCCCTGAACCACCACGACTTGCGTCAGAGAACCATCTTCCGCATCAGTGGCCGACACACCTGCCATGGCATCAAACTGGCCGCCAACCGGCACGCGAATATCTTCCACCCCGCTCAGTACCGGTTTGCCGTCCGGCACTGGCACCGTCTGACTGTGTACGAATGGTCCGTAATTTTTAGCAAACTGGCCATTGTACTGCTGACCTGAGGCATTGGTGCCCACATCCCAGTTAACCGACCAGGTCATCACACCTTTTAACGGCTGGCCCTGCGCTTTCATGCGGTCAAATGCTCGGTAAAGATCAGCCGGATTCTGAATAAACCCGGTTGCAGCGGCATCAATATTAGACGGAATACCAAAGACCAGTTTTTCGGCCGGAATTTGCGTGAAACCGCGTGTTCCGTTTGCCAGTGAGTCCGCCATATAGAAAATGAAGTCTTCTTTAACCGCATCGTTACTCTGCGCCAGCCAGCCAACACCGTCGACCCAGACGCCATCACCCCCCTGGTTGTAGAACTGCGGGTTAATATAGTCGTAATAGCCTTCCAGCCCTTTCAGGTAAGGCGTGTATTTGCCGGATGCAGTCAGATAAGGAAACTCGGGCGCCATAGTGATGACAAAATGCTGGCCCGCCTGCTGGTAATGATCTTTAACCATGCGCAGCGCTGCCGGAATCACCGTCTGGTTATCGCTGGCATCGACAGCGGCTTGCTCCAGATCGATATCCACACCATCAAAACCGTAGGTATCAACCAGGCGGATAATCTCATCGGCAAAAGCAACTTCATCACCGGCTTTTAATTCAATGTGTGCATCCGCGCCACCCAATGCCAGCAACACCGAGCGGCCCTGCGCATTCAGTGCACTGATCTGGCTGATGAATTCGGCGTCAGACAGGCCAATATTCGGGTCAAGCTTAAAGGTGGGAATCCGGCCTTCGCTGACGTCATACACTTTCATGAAGGACACATTCACCACGTTATAGTCACTGGCAACGTCAGACAGGGGCAGACACGGCGCATTGCCACCCTGATAACCCCTTCCGTCGCACCAGTTGTGCCAGTAACCGACCAGCACAGTACCGTCTTGTGCGACAAGTTCACTGCTGTCAGCCACGGCTGGTTGTGTCATGAATCCGAGCGCTGTTAACACAGCAAAAGCGGCGGGTTTTGCTTTAAAAATGGTTGGCATTGATTTTCCTTTTTCCTTATTGTCCACCAATTCAGACAGGTTGATTGAAAATTATCCACCTCAATTATTAGCAGAGCAAAATATGTCGGTGTTAATTTTTTTACCTCAGAAAAAAAGATTACCAATAGTGAATGTCAACACTGTCAGGGTAAATGTCATAATTAGCTTTTGATTCCAAAAAATGACAAGAAATAAAGGAAATGATTTTTAATTCATTGATGATATGAATTAAAAGGCAACTAATTATTTTATTTTTTATTAATTTATAACCTGTTCATTGAGGTGTATATGTGTACACCAGATGGAAACTAACAGGACACAATAACGTGCCTGATTTTTCTGACAGCATGAACAGCCAGAAACATTTGTGCGGTTACGGGCTAATTACAGATTTTAACTTCGTTGAATGCACCTGCATAAAACAAGTAATAGTAAACAAATGAATGTGCGGGGATAGTGGGTATCTTAGATAATTGGGCCGAATGGATTAGTAATATCCCCTGAAGTTGCGTAAACCAACGATATCAACATAAGACACTAATATAAAACAGTTTTTCTTGCCTTCCTTGATTGTTCACACCCGTTTTTAATTGCCCCTTTTTTGTCCCCATAGTTTCAGGTCAAACAGGTGACAAAGCCAGAGCCAGATTTCATTAGATTTTCCTGTCTTACCTTTGTAAGACTTATCCCGCCCAAAATAGACTTCTAACAAGGCTCTGGACAGAAATGAGCTAGAGTTTCTGTTCTAGCTCGCCGAACTGAGATTAGTAAAAGTATCTTGAAGCCTTAAACGCTTTTTAAGTGCCTTTACTATATGTAGTTGTAGGTATTAGCTTTGGAATCAGTTACTCCCGCAATACCAACTTCTACCAGACCTTTCTGCATAGCTTTATATATAGTTAAAAAGCTTGGGTATTTAAGAAGCTTCATTCTCTTGATGCGAGTTCGATTACAACCTTTTAAGAGTTCTCTCCTTGATACGTTAAAAGGGAAAATATGATTTCGAGGCTGACGATGAAATGCAAGAAGAATCGCACGGTGTCGCACAGCTTTAAAAATGGCATTGACCAACCAGCCATCCAAAGACTTCATTTGAGCCTCATCGTTAATCAAAGGATAAAAACTCATTATTCCTTTAAAAAATATTCGATTACTGCGTCCACTAAGATATGCTGACAACATATCTTCAGATAGATTACCGTACATATATCGACGTATTTCACAAATGGCACTCAGTAGTGCTTCATCCTGATTGTTTGCTGGTATTTTTAGGGCTTTTAGCGGTGAAGACTTTAGAGGCTGAATCAAGTGCTTATACAAAATGTAAGATATTTCTCGTTTAATTTTTTCGACCTACGAGCCTTTGATTGAAACTTTATCAATAGATATCGAGTAACCTAAGAACTCGACTTTGTCTTTGCTTTTATGAAACTCTGATTTCATTCCATTAGGGCAAAGAATACTGATCCCCTCAGACTTTTCAGCGTTTAATGCAACGCCGACGTCTTTAGAGAAATTACTCATGATGTCTAAAGCTTTGGTGATTTTCGTATAGTCCTGTGACCATACGATAGTGTCGTCGGCATATCTAGCGAACTGTAATCCCTCTTTTTCTAGCTGTTTATCAAGTTTCCAGCAAGCCAGATTAGCTAAGAAAAGTGAAATAGATGTACCTTGAGGGATACCTCTTTCACGTCCGTTTAAGAACGCTTTAATTACAGCTCTCTCTTCTTGGCTAATGAAGAAACCATTTTTTTCGAATTGTTCGAACAAATACTGATGTGAAATCGCATCAAAAAACTTTGAAAAGTCGAATTCCGCGACAAACAACCTAGAGTTTTGAGATAACTCTACAGCAATATCCTGAATTGCAAAGTGCACATTTCGATCATCACGATAGGCATATGAAAATGAACTAAAGCGATGCTTATTCTTAGACAGCAACCGATGATAAAATAAGGTTGATATGGCTGCATCAGGAATCTGATACATTGCTACTTCTCTGTAACCTCCAGATGATTTAGCCACCTTGTTTTTCGATGGTTCAAATGGTTTATAGGTATGAGACTCGATTTTCTTGGCAATTGAATATGCTATTGTCTTAGCGTGCTTTTTTACATAAAAAGGGTCGAACTTTTTATCTTGTGACCAGTGCGGTGGTTTTGCTACCACTTTCAGGTTTGTAGGTGATGAAGACCGTTGACGCTTTCTCTCATTCTCAACATGTAATGCGTTGTGATATGCGTGGTGGCGAAGAGCTAATTTCTCTGCTTCTTTTTCAATGTACCACGTAATTTTTTCATGCAATTCCACAAATTTCTCCTAAAAAAAACCCAGCTTTCGCTGGGTTTATTCCACGGACACAACCTACGTAAAAGATAGTCACTACATACATTAGACAGATGTTTTATCCACTAACGTCCCTGCTCAGCCATCCATTAGTCAAGAGGGATAACTAAGTGGTAAGGGTGTCCGCTCACCTCTATAGGCATGCGTGGGATTTAACCATAATTATTCAACAAAGTCAATAATATGCAGGCGATTAACGCGAACCAAACGACTAAAAGCCGCCTAAATTCATACATACGCCATTTCGAATAGCTGGTGATAAGGCAAAGTTGTACTAGCGTGAGCCACTGTGACACACCATTGGGCAGAAATACGTTAGTGCAAATGAACTAACGCATTTATTTAGGGTAAGAAAAAGTATCTTGAAGCCTTAACGCTAGTATCTATTGGAGGTTTTCTTTTATCCTATCAAACCAACCACAGACCTCTTCATAAGCTCCAAGCTGTCTGAGATCCTCGACTGTGACAAGCGGGGCAGCTTTTTCGGATAGAATCCTTTTTATCGACCCTGCGCCTTCACCTGCTATTTCATTATTGCCAGCAGCCTTTAGCTCCTTCAAAAATATTGATAAATCCTTTGGAATATTCTTATGTTTCCATTCATTTTCCCAACCATCAACTAAGTCAATGAAGTCATCGTCAATAGGGTAAACTTCTTTAAACAAGCGAGGATGAATATAATTTTCTACCTCTAGCATATTGGTTAATGTAGCCCAAGAGCCTTCTCTCTGGTTAACTTGATCGACAGCAAGCTGGTACTTAAATACATCATTGTCATATATATGAACTTCAGGCTTATTCAGTTTAGCTAAATAGTTGTTATTAACCCAATGCATTAAAGTGCCACCGCCTAAGAATATCGTTAATATGCGGTCATCATTTTTCAAGTCTAGATCGAATAGTTTGCCCATATGACTAAAGAACTCAACATCAGTTGGGCCTTCCAGACAAAGGATCGTTTGCACACCTAAGTTATCTATTGAGAGCGATACGTCAGGTAACATACCTAACGTATTTGCAATAGCCTCCAAGTTTTCTTGACTCCCTTTACGAACAATAGTGGAGCCATCTACTCGATCAATAAATCGGATTTTATCTGTATTCACCAGCCCCGCCAGCGACGGGCTATGCGTAGTTGTAACCCTCCCTACTTTAATGGCAGCCTAAATTAGAGTTTTTCCTGCTTTCGTACCTTGCTAAGTATTCCCACGGGGTCAGATCATCAAGGGCATCATGAGGGCGTTCATCGTTATATTCCTTCATCCATTGTTCGGTTAACTCTCGAACTTCACTCAGCGTTTTAAAAACGTACATATCGAGAAGTTCTGTGCGATAGGTTCGATTAAAGCGCTCAATATATGAGTTCTCAGTGGGTTTTCCTGGTCGAATAAATTCAAGTTCAACTCGATTTTCTTCGGCCCATTCGGCTAACGCTGTGGAGATAAATTCTGGACCATTATCCATCCTGAGTTTGCCGGGCATCCCGCGCCACGCTGTGATACGCTCCAAAACCCGGATGACTCTTGGGGCTGGTAAATTTAAGTCCACTTCGATGGCTAACACTTCGCGGTTAAAATCATCGACAACATTAAACGTACGAAAACGTCTGCCGCAAGCCAGAGCGTCACTCATAAAATCAATCGACCAACAGCCGTTCACCCCGTCAGGACGTGCCAGCGGGACTGGCTCCCGTTTCGGTAACCGCTTTTTTCCTTTGCGCCTCATATTGAGCTTGAGTGAGCAGTAAACACGGTAAACGCGCTTGTGGTTCCATGGATATCCCCAGCGTCTGAGAACTTTAAATAACTTGCCAAAACCATAAGCAGGATATCGCTCTACGGCTTCTTGCAACTTGGCGATGACCTCATCATCTCGATGAGGGTCTGGTTGATATCGATAGACAGAATCACTGATGCCAACTGCGCGGCAGGCCATTCTGAGACTGACCCGAAATTGCTGACGAACATACTCCACGAGTTCGCGTTTAACCGCTGGCTTTACAGCTTTTTTTCCAGAATATCTTTCACAATACGATGCTCAAGGCTGAGGTCAGCGAACATCTGCTTGAGTCGGCGATTTTCATCTTCAAGCTCTTTCAGCCGCTTCACATCGGACGCTTCCATACCACCATATTTCGATTTCCAGTTGTAATAGGTAGCGTCAGAGATACCGTATTCACGACAGACTTCGTTGACCTTACGGCCAGCCTCCACTTCCTTCAGGATCTTCACGATCTGTGTTTCTGTGTAGCGTGATTTTTTCATCATGCGTTCTCCGTTTATTTCAGTGTAAACGGAAAAGCTCTAATTACTAGCGACATGTTTTTCGGGGAGGGTTACACACGTACTCAACCCCACCCGCCGCACACGCGTATGCCTGGCGGGTGACATAAGCTTTTTCAGAGATCCTCCGTAGTAACGTACTCGCCCATGAGTTTGCCAGATCGAAACGCCGCCCGTTTTAAGCCTGATAGCCCTTGCACCCATGCCTTGAACCGCTGCGTTGAAAATGACGCCAGGTAATCCCCCCTGATGCGTCCATCAATAGAAAATGATGTATTACCGCGGGAACATGGTAAAATCGTACGTTTTTTATATTTGCCCCAAATGCCCTACATTGAGCGAGCAACAGTAAACGCATGAATTTAAAGAAAATTAACGAATACCCGAAATACTGGGCGGAATGCTATGGAACAGCGCCGTTTCTGCCGACTACGCGTGAAGAAATGGACGCGTTAGGCTGGGATAGCTGTGACATTATCATTGTGACCGGTGATGCGTACGTCGATCACCCGAGCTTTGGTATGGCGGTGATCGGTCGGGTACTGGAAGCTCAGGGGTTCCGTGTCGGGATTATCGCTCAGCCCGAGTGGAACAATAAAGATGCCTTTATGGCGCTGGGTCAGCCGAACCTGTATTTCGGGATTACGGCCGGCAACATGGACTCGATGATCAACCGTTATACGGCGGATCGCAAGCTGCGCCATGATGATGCCTATACCCCGGACAATGTTGGCGGCAAGCGCCCTGACCGTGCTGTGCTGGTGTATTCGCAGCGTTGCCGTGAAGCCTATAAAGACACCCCGATTGTATTGGGTGGCATTGAAGCCAGTCTGCGCCGTCTGGCACATTATGATTACTGGTCTGATAAAGTGCGCCGTTCCGTGCTGTTTGATGCCAAAGCGGACATCCTGCTGTTCGGTAATGCCGAGCGGGCACTGGTGGAAGTGTCGCACCGCATTGCCAGCGGCGAAGACATCAGCACTATGACAGACATTGCGGGTACGGCGGTGATCCTGAAAGAAGCACCTGCCCATTATAAAATTATCGATTCCACCCGCATCGATAAGCCGGGCAAATCTATGGTGATGCCTAATCCTTATGCCACGGAAGAAGTCTGCGAGACCAATAAATCCAAAGCCGAGGCTGAGCCGGTGAAAGCTCAGACGGTGCAGATTCAGCCGTCACGTCACGACGCCTTTACCAGCGCCGTGCGTTTGCCTTCTTACGAGAAACTGCGCAACGACCGCATTTTGTACGCCCATGCCAGCCGTGTGATGCACCTGGAAGCCAACCCTTATTCTGCCCGTGCGCTGATCCAGCTGCATGGCGACCGTGAATTATGGGTGAACAAGCCGCCTATCCCGCTCACCACCGAAGAAATGGACTTTGTGTTTGGTCTGTCGTACGCGCGGGTGCCGCACCCTTCCTACGGTAAAGCCAAGATCCCGGCTTATGACATGATCAAGACCAGTGTCAACATCATGCGTGGCTGTTTTGGTGGCTGTTCTTTCTGCTCGATTACCGAGCACGAAGGCCGGATTATTCAAAACCGCTCTCACGAGTCGATTTTGCAGGAACTGGAAGACATCCGCGACAAAGTACCCGGTTTTACCGGCACCATTTCCGATTTGGGCGGCCCGACGGCGAACATGTACCGCCTGGGTTGTTCCGATCCGCGCGCCGAGAAGAACTGCCGTCGTCCGTCGTGCATCTTCCCGAAAATCTGTGAGAAGCTGGATACCGACCACAAACACACCATAGATCTTTACCGTAAAGCCCGCGAAGTGAAAGGGATCAAGAAGGTGATGATCGCTTCGGGTGTGCGTTACGATCTGGCTATCGAGTCGCCGGAGTACATTAAAGAGCTGGTGACCCACCATGTGGGTGGTTATCTGAAAATCGCGCCGGAGCATACTGAGAAAGGCACGCTGGATCTGATGATGAAGCCGGGCATGGGCACCTATGACCGCTTCAAAGAGCTGTTTGAAAAATACAGCGCCGAAGCCGGCAAGAAACAGTATCTGATCCCGTATTTTATTTCGGCCCATCCGGGTTCAACCGATGATGATATGCTGCATCTGGCCTTGTGGCTCAAGAAAAATGATTACCAGTGCGATCAGGTACAAAACTTCTATCCGTCGCCTATGTGTAATGCCACCGCCATGTATCACTCAGAAACGAACCCGCTCAAGCGTGTGAAGTATAAGCAGCGTGAAGATTTGTTTGTGGCCAAAGGCGAGCGTCAGCGCCGTCTGCATAAAGCCTTGCTGCGCTATCATGATCCGGCCAACTGGCCGCTGATCCGTGAAGCCTTGATCAGCATGGGTAAAAAACACCTGATCGGTGACCGAGCCGATTGTCTGGTGCCTGCCGAAGGCAGCGAAGCGGCCCTGACGCCAGCGACCCGTCGCGGTTCAAGCCGTCACGGTGCCAAGCGTTTCGCCACCAAGCACCCGAATCAGCCGGATATCCGTAAAGACGGAACGACGCAACGCAAGGGTTCTGGTAAACCCAAAACCCATAGCGGCAGCAGTGCTCAGGGTTCAGGTAAACCACAAGGTGCCGGCAAACGCCCGTCATCGCCGGGTAAACCACAGTCTCGCGGTAAACCCTCCGCAAAACGTGGCGCTCGAGCCTGATAAGGCTTTAGTGAACGGATAACAAAAAGGCAAGAGCCATGCTCTTGCCTTTTTTATTCCAGGGGGAAAACCGGAGGAAAGCGTTACTAAGCGACGACTTTCTCTGCCGTTACTGCCGCCTTGCTTTCACTCATGAAGCTCTCATGCAGCGCACAGATTGCCCCGTGATAATCGCTGTCTTTCACCACAAACTGCACATCAACATTACGCAGCGAGGCATGGGCCGCTTTCGGGCTGATATCTTTATCGAGCAGGGCCAAGACACCCTGACTCATGGTTTTATTGGTATCGATAGCCGAACCAATAACCGAAATCAGCGCCACCATTTTTCCGGTGATCTTGGCCTTCGGATAACGCTTCTCCGCTTTGGACAATACCTTGTTCTGGCTTGATGTGCTGCCATCCAGGTAGTAAGTCACCGAGTTGGCGTTCATCTCTTTACTGATCAGCTGGACGTTCTCTTCGCGGATGATTTCCATCAGCTCATAGCTGACGTCTTCCACCTGGCCGACCATAGCCTGGTCAAACAGATGCAGCGCAAAAACCTTATCCCGACCGGCAATAATCTCGGCTTTACCCGTATTGGGCTGATAATGCTGAGAAATCAAAGTGCCCGGGTGTTCAGGTTCAAAGGTATTTTTCACCGCCAGCTCAATGCCGGCACGACGAAGCCCTGAAGCCGCGTTGGGATGAATTGCTTCCATACCCAGGTTGGCCAGCTGGTCAGCCACATCATAGTTACTTTTTCCAATCGGGCGGACATGCTCAGGGCCAACGATACGGGGATCAGCACTGCTCAGGTGATATTCTTTGTGGATCACCGCGCGGCTTGCCTTGCTCAATACCGCCAGACGGCTGAATGTCATCTCACTGTAACCACGATCATAGGTCTTCATCAGACCTTCATCGCAGTACACATAGCCGGTCACGATAGGCAGTTCTTTGCTCAGATCGATATCTTTAATGGCATCGAGAATCACCGCATCCAGATCGCCCTGGACATTGTTCTCGGCGCCCCAGCCCGACAGATCGACAAAGCGAGAATTAATACCCAGGTTATTCAACATCAGCGTGGTATTAAAGGCAGAATGCGCTTCACCAATAGAAGACAGAAACTCGCGAATTTGCGGCAAATAGCTGGTCAGGGAAAACTGTCCGTACTGACAGGTTTCCAGAATATTTTCGATACAGGTAATGGCGTTCGCAATACGCTCTTTGACAAAATTATCGGCACGGTTACGACAGAACAGCTCAGGGAACATGGTGTCGTTAATCAGCAGCATACGCTGCTCCAGTGCTTTTAATTTCTCGCGCCACACATCGTTGCGTTCTGCAATGTAGCGGAAGATGCCCGGTTCACCGGTTCGCTTGCATTCCAACAGTGCGTCAGTGATACCGCCGTAGGCCGAAACAACAAACATACGTTGATAAGGATTGTCTGGATAGAGCAGGATATTGTCCATTACCGCATCGAACGCAGACATGGAAGTACCGCCAATCTTTTCAACGGTATGAGTCATGGTAACTCCTTTTATTTTCATCAGCGCAGCAAGAGTGCCGGGCTTGATGGTGTTGAAAGGCGGTTTGCACCGCCTTCCGGTAACCCTCAGGTTGATATCGCAAGGAGGGTTAATCACTTGCGTCAATACAGCTGTGATTATTCGGCTGCTGGGTAAACACCGTCTTTGTCGTGGACTTCCATGCCCGTCAGTGGCGGGTTGAAAACACAAGCCATCACCATATCGACACCTTTGTTGGCGCGCAGCTGGTGTTCATCATGCTTGTCCAGCACATACAAGGTGCCTGGCTTGATCTGGTAAGTCTTGCCATCGGCAGTGGTCTGGATTTCCCCTTCACCCGATACGCAATACACAGATTCCAGATGGTTCTTGTAATGAATGTGTGTATCGGTATTGGCAAAGATAGTAGTGATGTGGAACGAGAAGCCCATGTTGTCATCACGCAGCAACATGCGGACACTTTCCCAGTTACCGTTTTCAGCCACGACCCGGCGTTCGCTGTTCTGGCACTCTTCAAGGGTGCGTACAATCATTCTTATTCTCCTTAAGACGCTTTCTTCATGCTGGATTTTGCAAACTCGGCCACCGCTTTTTCAAAGATGTGCAGGCCTTTTTCC
Source organism: Photobacterium sp. TLY01 (assembly GCF_021432065.1). NCBI lineage: Bacteria > Pseudomonadati > Pseudomonadota > Gammaproteobacteria > Vibrionales > Vibrionaceae > Photobacterium > Photobacterium sp. TLY01. The sequence continues at coordinate 1,243,118 of NZ_CP090364.1, read as the reverse complement.
AGTTCTGCTTCACTGATAGTCAGCGGGCAGAAGAACTTCAGCACTTCATCATCCGGACCAGCGGTTTCGATAATCATGCCGTTTTCAAAACACAGCTTACCGATTGCACCCGCAAATTCGCCATCGTGACAGGCAATACCCTGCATCAGACCGCGGCCTTTAATTTTTTCAAATACCGCCGGGTACTGTTTGAGTACTTTTTGTAATGTAACGTTCAGCTGGGCAGCGCGTGCGTTGATGTGCTGCTCAAACTCGTCGTTGTGCCAGTAGGCTTCAATCGCAACAGCGGCTGTCACAAATGCGTGGTTATTACCACGGAAGGTGCCGTTGTGCTCACCTGGCAGCCACTTGTCCAGTTCCGGTTTCAGCAGTACGACCGCCATTGGCAAACCGTAACCACCGATAGATTTAGACAGGGTCACCATATCCGGTTTGATACCAGACGGCTCAAAGCTGAAGAAAGTACCGGTACGGCCACAACCCGCCTGAATGTCATCGACAATCAGCAGAATGTCGTGACGTTTACAGATAGCGCTCAGGCGCTGTAACCATTCGTTGGAAGCCGCGTTCAGACCACCCTCACCCTGTACGGTTTCGAGGATGACAGCCGCCGGTTTATCCAGGCCGCTGGAGTTATCAGTCAACATAGCTTCGAACAGTGCCAGACCATCCAGGTCGGCGTAACCTTCGTATGGCAGACGGGTGACACCGCTCAGTGCCATACCCGCACCACCACGGTGATGCTGGTTACCAGTTGCCGCCAGTGCACCGTAAGACACACCGTGGAAGCCATTGGTGAAGGCAACGATGTTCTGGCGTCCTTTTACTTTACGCGCCAGTTTCAGCGCGGCTTCAACGGCGTTAGTGCCTGTTGGGCCGGTAAACTGTACTTTGTAGTCCAGACCACGAGGGGTCAGGATGTAATTTTTCAGGTTTTCAAGAAATGTCGCTTTTGCTTCGGAATGCATATCCAAACCGTGCGTCAGGCCATCTTGATCGATGTAATCCATCAGTGCTTTTTTCAGCACCGGGTTATTATGGCCATAGTTCAACGCACCAGCGCCTGCCAGGAAATCCAGGTAACGCTCACCTTCGCTGGTGTTCAACCAGCAGCCCTTTGCGGATGAGAACACCACCGGGAAGTTTTTGGCGTAACATTGAACATTTGATTCCTGCGCATTAAAGATATTCATGACTTATCCTGTTTTGTCGTGATTTATTGTTTAAGTGGAATGCGATAGAGATATTCCGAGTCGTGTTCACCGTCGAAATGCTTCTCTTCATCAAGGAACAGCGAGACTTCACCTAAGTTACCGTTCGCCTGATCCACCTTCTTAAACAACGCCCAAGAGGCTTTATTGAGGCGGGTGATGGTTGTTTCGATACAGCGAATATCGCTGAGATCATCACGCGCCAGCAGTTGTTGAATCATCTTGAAAGCGAGCCCTTTACCACGCGCCTTCTCGCCGACAGCAACCTGCCAAATAAACAGAGTATTTTCCTTTTCAGGGACTCTGTAAGCCGAGACAAACCCTGCCATCTCACCGTCTGATTCAGCAACAATACATGTGTCTTTGAAGTGAGTGGTCTGCAGGAAATTGCAGTAAGAGGAGTTGGTGTCTAATGGGGGACAAGATTCGATCAGTGAATGCACTCGATTACCATCTGTTCGTTCCGGTTTTCGAAAAACAAACTCTTCCTGAGTCTTAGTCGATGTTTCTGGGGCTAATGCCCATGGTGCCATTGTAATCATTGGTCGCCACATTGTTTAGTGCTCTAATGAATTCAAAAACAATTATAGGGACTGAAACGATAAGATCAACCCTAATATTTTTAGCAACCTACTGATTGTCACGATAAGGTATTGATATTTAAATGGTTAATACTGAAAAATGATTACAAAGCTAATAATTACAGAACTAATCATATTACTGTCATTAAAGCGACATCAAACCGCGATAAGTGAGATCTGCAGGCCAGAAATGTTCAGTTCAGTTGTGGGAAAAGAAGAGAATGACGTTTCAAGCCGCTGTCGTCAGACTCAGCGACTTGACGTAAAGAAGGAAGAAAAATGAAGAATCCGTTGTCGCAGACATTACCTGGCAAGTTCCATTGCCATAAAAGCAGCAATCGCAATAATGGCAGAGATCACTATGCCAATATACAGCTTTTTCTGATGCCGCTCGTCCAAAAACCGAGCCATGACTACTGCCGCTGCAATCAGCAGGATTATCACTACAAATTTAAGCATGCCTCCCCCTGTAGGTGTCTGTAAATCGCCTGGTTGTTATAACAAGCATATGTCCGTGTCAGAAATTCACTGCCAACTCTTCAACTTAGCACCAATTACGACATCAGGCTGTTACTGCTTCCGTTTCTGTTCCGATTAAACACATATCTGCACTGAGAACCTGGTTTTTACCCTGGGATTTCGCCTGATACAGTGCCCTGTCTGCAGACGAGATAGTCGATTCCATTCCCTGACGCAAAGGAGCAAAACCAATGCTGACGGTAATGGCAAAGGATCTGCCTTCATGAACCGTAATAAGGCTACCCTCTACCTTTGCACGGAAATCATCCAATGTCTTGAGGGCGGTTTCTTGGTCAGGTGCTTCCATTAACACCGCAAACTCTTCCCCGCCATACCGACACAAAACAGCTTGTGGCGGAAAGCTGCGTTTCATCTGACTTGCGACGTTCAGAATGACTTGATCGCCAAGCAAATGGCCATAAGTATCATTGACTGATTTAAAGTCGTCCACATCAATCATGGCCAGAAAGTAACCCGTGGCCCCGTCTGTCAGCTTCTGCTCCATATGCTGACGGAGACTGTTTTTATTTTTCAGCCCTGTCATTTGATCTTCGCTGCGTATGTGCTGCGTCAGCAGTAACTGGTTCAATGCACTGAGCGTATAATTGGCAATCATTTTCGCGAAAAACGGATAAGCCAAACCGGGCTGACAAATATACAACACCCCAATCAACCGGCTGCCCGCCTGCTGACTGTCATCCGCCCTGGCACTGTTCACTAAAGGCAGCCGGATGCAGGGCTCGCTCGGCGCAATCAGACGGACGATCTCATCCTGTTCGGGCCTGCAGAACCGGCCAAGTTGCTGGCAACCGGCAATACGACAGAGTAAATCTGCCGGCACATCGGCCCGTATATGATGATATGCCTCCTCCAGCAGCCCTTCTCTGGTATTCATCACGAAAAGATAGATTCGGCTGCTCCCCATAGTATCGTTCAATAACGCCGACAACTGCTCGTGCAGCTCATCAAATTCCTGCGCTTCAATGAGCTGCCCTCCGACCTGATGAACACGGGTATGCAGGTAACCTGCCAGCAAAATAATAAAAACGACGGTCATCAAGGCGCCACCCACAACGCCAATTCTTAAGGCATTGGCCGCAATTTCACTGTTATTGGTCCCCGACAACAGCACCCAGTTAAACCGGTTATGGGTATCGTAAACACTGAATTTATACTGATTGTCGTACTGGTAAGAAGGGATACTGCCCTGAGCCTCGCCGGCCAACACTTGAGTCAGCAGCTCAGGGTTGATACTGACAGAGTCTACACCCAATCGCGCTTTGTCGGGGTGAATCACAACCCTGCTTGTCTTCGGCTCAATCGCATACAAATAACCGTTCTTCATCGTTTTCAGACCGGAGAGATCATCCGACATCGCACCAGCATCAAACTCAATCATGATCCGGACATCATTCTTTCCGGGTAACGTCAGTTTTGAAACCAAGGCAACACACCACTTTTTAGTGCTGTTACTGTGGTACAGATCCGACAGAAAAATATCGCCGGATTGTTGTTTATCAGAATACCAGGGCCGGCGCTTTACCCGCTCGTCAATTCCTGACAGGTGAAATCCGTCTGTGCCGTAATAATCTGAATCGACCAGTAAACCGATCTCCAGAAATTTATTCTGGTTGTTGACCACATAGTTCGCCGCATCAAGAAATGCAGGAATATTCTCTGCTCCTTTCAGGATCGCGGATAATAAAAATAATTGATTCGTTGCCGCAATATAATTCTGGTCTAAGTATTTTTTCGCCACATTCAAATTCGCCTGTGCCTGTGAATAGGCACTATCCCGGATGGCGCGATAATCCGAATAGCCTAAATACACCAGCGCCGACACCAGCAGAACGAGCAATGGCAGAACCATTTTAATCAAATACTTAGGCTTAAATTCCATTGATAATATCTGTTCAATAAAACATGGGGCAAAATCTGAGTGAGCGTGATTATATCTTAATCAACAAAGGCATGTCGCAACCTAATTGTCAGAGCGCGCATGCCGTAACATGTTACAGCCGATTCATTGCCATCAAGGCGTCACTGATACGACACCCAAATGTCATATAAGAAAATTAGTCTTATTTCTGACACTGATACCTTGCTCTAAGGGTTAAATCGACTATGGGAAAACATACCTACCGTACACTCTGGTTATCAGATATCCACTTGGGAAACAGGGATTGTAAAGTCGACTATCTGCTTGATTTTTTATCCCGCTATCAGGCAGACACCCTCATTCTGGTTGGTGACATCGTTGACCTCTGGTCGCTGAAATCGCGGTTTCACTGGCCGGAAAGCCACACCAGAGCCGTCCGTCTGTTACTGGAACGTGCGGATCAGGGCTGCCGGATCATCTATATACCGGGGAATCACGACGAAGCCATCCGCAAATTTATTCACTTTAATCTTGGCCATGTTGAACTGGCACACAAATACATCCATACCAGCGCAAACGGAAAGCGTATTCTTGCTCTTCACGGTGATGAGTTCGACAGCATGGTTTGCCACAGCAAGCTGACGTCTTTACTGGGCGATGCCGGGTACGACTTCCTCTTGTTCCTGAACCGCTGGCTGAACAGCTACCGCCGCTTCACCCGGCAACCTTACTGGTCGCTGGCCAGTTACCTGAAAAGCAAAGTTGAAAAAGCCAATCTGGCGATTGCCAGATTCCGCCATGCCGCTGTCACGATGGCCAAACACAAAGACGTGGACGCCATTGTCTGCGGTCATATCCACCATCCGGAAATTACTGAACAGGACGGCATTTTATACCTCAATGACGGGGACTGGATCGAAAACTGCACCTTTCTGGCCGAGCACCACGACGGCGTGATTGAGCTGATACGCTGGACAGAGCAGGCCGAATGCCTCGACAGCTCAACGCTGTTTCAGGTCAATCCTCAGATCACCCCCCTGTTTGATACAGAGAAACAAAAAGAAAAAGTGGCGTAAAAAAACGGCGGAGGCCTGAGCGCTCCGCCGTCACAGTCTGTCTGACAAACAGCCGGTTATCAGGCTGTACTCACCAAACGTAATAACACCTGCACCGGGTGCTTCATCTTAATGTGCTCAAAACGCTTAACCTGGCTGCGGCACGAATAGCCGGTTGCCATACAGCGGTCGCCATCCAACTGCGCCAGATTCGGCTGCCAGCTGAGATTAAACACCCCTTTGGACGTTTCCAGCTTATCTTTCTCGTGGCCAAAAGTGCCCGCCATGCCACAACAACCGACAGAAACAGCTTTCATGCTGGCACCGAAGTGACGAAAGATGGCCGCCCACTCTTTTTCCGCGTTTGGCATTTTGGTTTTTTCGGTACAGTGGGCAAACAGATACCACTCACTGTCATTGCGCGGCGCCAGAGGCGCCAGATCACTCAATAATGGCGTCAGCCATTCGTGAGCTGTCATCACTTTGAAATCGCCGCGCTGATCCCCCAGCATTTCATTGTATTCATCGCGATAGCAGAGCACCAAAGCCGGATCAACACCAACCATCGGCATGCCCAGCTCATCCAGCTGATTGAGGAAGTCGGCGGTGTTTTTCGCTGTTTTGGCAAACTGACGCAGGAAACCTTTCACATGCTGCGCCTTGCCGTTGGGTTTAAACGGCACCAGCATAGGTTTCTTGCCCAGTTTTTCGATCAGATGAACAAAATCCCGCACCACTTCCGCATCGTAGTAGCTGGTGAACGGGTCCTGAACAATCAGCACATACTGCTGTCTCTCTTCCTGAGACAAAGCCTGCAGCCACTGCAGATCAAACCGGGTTGCATGGCTGCCCGCCAGTCCCTGCATCAGGGTCGGCACTGACAGTTCAGGCATATCCACATAGCCAAGCACTTTCGCCGTCAAAGATTTTGACCAGCCGGGACGCATCACGGCATTGACGAGTGACGGGGCTTTGGCCATCACCGGCAGATAGCTCTCCACGTAGCCGACCAGGTAGTCTTTGGCAGGACGCTGATAACGACTGTAGTACATATTGATGAAACGCGAGCGGAAACTCGGCACATCCACTTTAATCGGACACTGACTGGCACAGGCTTTACACGCCAGACAGCCGTTCATGGCTTCCATCACTTCGTGCGAATAATCATAGGCTTTACGCTGAGATCCGAAGGTATTGCGGAAGCGATCGATGATTTGCTTCACCGACGGCGACTTTTCCATCAGGTCCTGTTCCAGCCTGACCGGATCGACGCCCTGATCAGCCAGCAAACGCAGCCATTCGCGAACCAGTCCGGCCCGGCCTTTCGGCGAGTGACGGCGGTCGGCGCTGACTTTCATCGACGGGCACATGGGTGAGCTGGTGTCGTAGTTAAAACACAAGCCGTTACCGTTGCACTCCATCGCCTGCTTGAAGCTGTCTCTGACTTTGACCGGGATCTGGCGGTCAAAATAGCCCCGTTTCAGGCCATCCACTTTCACCAGTTCGGCATCACTGTCTAATGGGGTACAGATCTTGCCCGGATTCAGCCGGTTGTGCGGGTCAAAGGCGGCTTTAATCCGACGCAGCTCGGTAAACAATTCTTCACCGAAAAACTCAGGTCCGTACTCAGAACGGTAGCCTTTACCGTGCTCGCCCCACATCAGACCGCCGTATTTGGCAACCAGCGCCACCACCTGATCGGAGATTTCCTTCATCATTTTTTCTTGCGCCGGATCGCACATGTCCAGCGCAGGACGCACATGCAATACACCGGCATCGACATGACCAAACATGCCGTAATGCAGCTGTTTCTCATCCAGCAACCGGCGGAACTCAACAATGAAATCGGCCAGATTTTCCGGTGGAACACAGGTATCTTCGGCAAAAGGAATTGGTTTCTGCCAGCCTTTGGCAGCGCCCAACAGACCCACAGCTTTTTTGCGCATGTTGTAGATCTTGTTGATGCTGTCCAGATCCTCACAGACCTGAAAACCGATAATCCCCTGCTGTCCGATTAAGTTTTCCAGGCGCTCGCTCAGTTGCTGCACCTGCTGTTGAACCAACTCGACATCGTTGCCGGCAAACTCAACGATATTGATCCCCTGCATATCCTTACCCGGCACATCAGTGATCAGATCGCTGACGGTATGCCAGACAATATCCTGCCGGGCGAGATTGAGCACTTTTGAATCCACGGTTTCGACCGACAGCGCCTTCGCTTCCACCATCACAGGTGCATTGCGCAGCGCCGCGTCAAAGCTGTCGTATTTAATATTCACCAGCGCCCGGGCTTTAGGGATCGGGGTGATATTGAGTTTAGCTTCGGCGATAAAGGCCAGCGAGCCTTCAGCGCCGCACAGCAGACGTGCCGGATCAAAATGTGTCATTGCATCATTGAACACATTCTTCAGATCGTAACCGGTCAGAAAACGGTTCAGTGGCGGAAATTTATCCAGAATTTGCTGACGCTTCTCGCGGCACACGTTCGCCGCGACACGGATGGCTTCGGCGACCTGACCTTGTTGCTGCCCGATCCGGGCCAGCCCGTCTTGCGACAAAGGCTCGGTATCCAGCACTGAGCCATCCACCAGCACCGCTTTCAGTGCCAGGACGTGATCTGAGGTTTTACCGTATTGCAGCGAGCCCTGACCGGAGGCATCTGTATTGACCATGCCGCCAATGGTTGCGCGATTACTGGTGGATAAATCGGGAGAAAAAAAGAAACCATGCGGGCGCAGTGCGTCATTGAGCTGATCTTTGACCACCCCGGTCTGCACTCTGACCCAGCCTTCCTGCGGATTAATCTCAAGAATCTGATTCATGTGACGCGAGAGGTCAACGACAATGCCCGGGGTCAGTGACTGACCATTCGTTCCGGTGCCGCCGCCACGGGGCGAAAAGCTGACTTGTTGAAAAGCAGGTTGCTGACCCACTTTTCCGACCAGCACCAAGTCATCTACCGATTTCGGAAAGACAACAGCCTGAGGTAATTGCTGATAAATACTATTGTCGGTTGCGACAGCCAGACGGCTGGCATAGGTGCGTTCAACATCGCCGGAAAATCCTGCATTTTCCAGCGCATCCAGATACGACAGTACGATCTCATCGATACTGTTCTCAAACGTCAGTGCGGGTAACATTGCTCTCCTTGTCCAGTATTTAGCGATCCTGCTTTCACTGGCTCCATATTAATCCAGACTATTATGCCTGTTTGATATAATCGTTTGCGCTCACTTTACCGCACTCAAGTCATGAAACAAAGTGTCAGGCACAGCTTACTGACAGGTTTCTGTTTGCTTTAGCCGTGCCCGCCAGAGCGTTATGGGGTCGTTTCCGGGTCAGCCAGTAATTTCAGCATCAAGGATGAGCCAGCGACCAGCCAGACTGCCAGCAAAAATGCACCTGTGGCACGCATGCCCAGCGTGATCAGACTGACCGTGGAGAAACTGGTGATCACGGCAGCAAAGTAAGCAATCGCACCTGAGCCCGCCAGCAATATCAGCGCCACCAGAATATGCCGGAGCACAGACAGATTCAGGCTTCTTTTCGGTAACGCATCCAGGCTGAGAAACACGCCCAGCGAAATGGCAAACAGATAGGTATGTGCAGGCAGCAAGGTTAAACCAGCGGCCAGCCCGGTAAGCACCGTAATACCCAGCCAGATCGCCTTCCCCCGAATGGCGCTCGGAGTGATCAGCCGGGAGAACAGGGCAAGCAGCACAATGCCGATCAGGATGGACGCGAGGGTATCGGAAATAAAATGCACGCCAAACCAGATACGGGCCAGCGCCTGGCCGATGATCAACCCCGTCACCAGCAATAAGCCCCCCCAGGTGCTCAGCCATGACTTCCCAGCACACAGTTTCATCCAGAACATGCCCCAGAGGACAGTTGCTAATAAGGTATGCCCGCTCGGAAAACTGAACCCGTAAGCCGCGCCGTTCTGTAAGGCCGGCACCAGATAAAAGGGACGAGGTACGTAGAAAATCTGTTTCAGACTGGTCGAGACCAAAATGGTGAGCACAGTCGCGGCAAGCAGCTGCAGCATGGCCGTTGGTCCGAATAAGGCGGCGATAACAGCCACAAGCAAGAACACGAACCAGTATTCACCGGACAAATTCAGCAGCCACATCATGCTGTCCAGCACAGATTTTGCGGCATCCGGCAGGTGATTAGCCCAGTCCTTAAAGGCTTTGATCACAATCAGTTCGGTCTGATGTAATGCGCTTGCCCGGGCACTGATATCGGTATAAAACTCAACCTCACTTTCCGGCGTTTCAAGCATCCACTGATATAAGTAGGGTGTATCTTCGGGAAAGCGATACTCAGTGTCCTGTACAGACAAGGGTGAGACCAGGTAGACCGCTTTAATTTCCCGGCTGAAATCCGCCGCGTGCCAGGCTGCTATCTGCTGGCGCGGCTCCTTTGCTTCTTGCTTTGCGACCAGAATCGGCTGTGTTGTCACACAGGCAAAAATGGCGGCTCTGCCCCGGTATTGCAACAGCTTGACCACTTCAACATTCAAGCCGGTTTCTTCCAGTGCTTCTCTGCGGGCAGCCTCACTGGCCGTGTCCAGATTGTCAATATAACCGCCCGGGATAGACAGCTTCTGAGAAATCACCTCAGACACCATCACCATCTGCTTGCCATGCCGGATAACACAAGCAGCCCCGACCAGATTGGCAGGCTGTTCACTGTGCGGATCAACAGAAATGGCGCGCTGGCTGTGTGCTTCTTCGGCATGCAGATTCCACGAAAGAAAAGCAATAAGAGAAGTGAACACGGCAAGCGCGAGCATGATTAAAGCCGACGGAAAAAGACCACGCTGTCTGATCACTGAAAACCTTTCATTTTAAAACAATTACCTGTGGCAAGTTTATCAATATGAAGGATATGCCACCATGATTTACCCATCAATTATGATGTTATGTTACTGTCATTTTATCGCTTCAGATTTCAAGAGCTTTACGGCAACGTGAGAAATTTCCACAACAGGTCACAGACCATCAGCCAGTGAGACCATGATGACTCAAACGATACCAGCGGTACTGGCACCGGATTATTACCGCCACAATTTTGATCTCCTGCTAAGCGCTGTCCGCCAGCAATATCATGACCTGTTGAGTCATGCCGAACATGCATGGCTAAGGGCTTACTTCCTGCTGACACCGGATGCCAGGCAGCTGTACATCCGGATGTTGTCCCGCAAAGGCCGCTACTTTCGTGTCAGCAAATTCAGCTACCCTGAAATCCGCGATACCGAAAATGCAATTGAAGAACTGCAGAGCAGGCAATTGATTACCTGTCATCAAGCAAACTGGCCCGTTGATGAACTGTTGGCTTTGTTCACCAAACCTGAGCTGCTCAACCTGTTTAGCGACCAGGATTCTCCTGCGGGACACACGCACCCTCAGGCGTTAAAGCACGCCAGAAAAGCCGAGCTCATCCAAGCCATTCTGGCCCTGTCACCTCCCGTATCAGCTTTGAAAGAGCCCATCGTGCGTGTGGAACACCAAACGCATCTGACGACCTTCTTGCTGCTGTTTTTCGGCAACCAGTATCAGGACTTAAGCCAGTTTGTGCTGGCCGATCTGGGTCTGCATACCTTTGAACACTATCAAATCGACGCGACAACACGGCTGTTTACCCAACGACAACACATACAGGCGTGGTTGTCTCTGGAAGCCTTAGCCGCCGAGTACGAGGCGCTGTCACTGAGCAAAGATACCCGGGCAATGCGCCAGTTCGCCCGTCACCTGCCAGGGCCTGGCGAATGGGCGCCGCTTGAGCGGCTGCGGCAACGCCTGGTCAACCGGGTAGCCCGGGATCTGGAACGTCTGGGTCAGGACGATCTGGCATTGTTTCTGTTCAGCCAGAGCAGACTACCGCCCAGTCGTGAGCGCCGGGTGCGGATCCTGGACAGACTGCAACGCCACCAAACCGCGCTGGCAATCTGCCAGCAGATGCTGGCGGCGCCCTTTAATGAAGAAGAAGCCGAAGTCGGACAACGCCTGGATCTGAAACTCCGCCGTTCCCTCAAGCTGCCTGTCACACCGGTAATCAAAGACAACTTTCTTCAGGAGACCCTCACATTACCGGTCAGCAACGCGCGTGTAGAACTGGCGGTGGCTCATCATTACCAGCAAGCAGGGTGGCAGGTTTACTATACCGAGAATGCCCTGCTGGGCGGATTATTTGGTCTGGCATTCTGGGACATTATTTTTGCCCCGGTTACCGGTGCTTTTCTCAATCCCTTCCAGCGGGCACCTCGTGACATGTACCACAGTGAATTTTCAGAGCGCAGGCGAGACATGCTCACAGCCCGGCTCAATGCCATCCGCACAGGTGGCTGGCACAACTGGCTGAAAGTTTTTCAGCAAAAGCAGGGGATCACAAATGACTGGGTGAACTGGACGATTTTGACACCAGAGCTGATTGCGGAGACCGTATCTTGCTTAAATGGCGAGCAGCTCTATGCGCTGCTGTCACGTCTGTTGTTCGATCCCCGCCATAATCGCAGCGGTCAGCCCGACTTAGTCATGTTCAGAGCCGGACAGATTCAATGGGTCGAAGTGAAGGGTCCGGGTGATACCCTGCAGGCCAATCAGAAACGCTGGCTGCGTCTGTTTCAGCAATTGGGGCTGGATGCGAAAGTGAGCCATGTTGTCTGGCAAATGTGAACTGAGTCAAGGATGGTAAAAATGGCGTCAATTTTCAGAAAACAAAAGGGTTCAAATAGTCGTTTAGTGTGAGTATAAGCTAAGCTCTAATCACAAGAAGTACAGAAAAGTGGGTGGCGATCATGCAAGCGACGAGAACAATCAATAAAGTCCGCTACGGTCGGAAATCCGGGCCCATGACCGCTTACATTTACCGCGATAATCTGGCTGAACTGAACCCTTTTGTGCTCTGGGATCATTTTGACGCCAATGGCATCAAGCAGGAAACCGGGCTCGACTACCACGGGCATTCCGGCATAGAAGCATTCAGCTATCCGGTCACGGGCACCCTGCATCACATCGATTCCTGTGGCTGCACTGTGACCATGCAAACCGGCGATCTTCAGATCATGACATCCGGCAACGGTGTCGTTCACAAAGATACCATGCAGCCGCTGGGCGGCCGCGCTGAATCGTTCGCGCTCTGGACAGCACTGCCGGCCGGGGAGCAGGAAATGGCCGATGCCTCCAGCCAGTACGTTTGCACCCAGAACCTGCCGCTGGTCGAAGAAACCGATGCGACCACCAAGGTACTGATTGGTCAGTACAAAGACGCCACCAGCCCCATCGCTTCCAGTATCCCGGTCACTTACCTGGATATTATGATCTCGCCTTACGGTGGCTGGTACTGGCAGCCGGATGAAGCGCTGGTTGCCGGTTTTGTCTATCTGCGTTCAGGCTCAGTGTATATCGGGGCCAATCAGCTTTATCCGCAGCAAATGGGTATCCTCAAACCGTCCGCATTACCCATCCATATCAAAACCAGCCAGAAAGGGGCCCGCTTGTTTCTGGTCTTGGGTCAGCCGCTCCAACAGCCTCTGCTCAGCTCAGGCGCCTCGGTGCATTCCAATCAGGAAAACATGCATCTGGCCTGTGACAACATCTCCCGGCTCATGGGAAGCAAAGCAGGATCTGAAATCAGTTCCTGAGCAGGCCGCCCTATTCGCGGCCAGCTCTGATGCGGGCTGCGCATGATGATTTAAGCGTTTCTGTGGCCTATCTTGCAGGTGCCGTTTGAATGGAACCACACGGCCTGAGTTTTCTTTCTGGCAATCAGTAAGGGACCGTCATCAAAAAACAGGAAGTTTTTCCAGTTCCGCTTAAACACTGCCCAGGTGGTCTCAATCAGGTTATATTTTTCATAGCAGAAATAGACAGGGGTATTGTCTTCCCAGTCGAGGAAATCGGCCAATGCTTCAGGTAATGCCGGCTCATCGTCATCCCACGCCGCTTGCCACTCGACAGTCTCTGTCCAGTTTTTATCCTCTGCGGCCCAGTCGCCCTTACCGAAGTGATCTGAATCCGGGCTCTGGCTGCTGATAAATTCACGCCATAATGTGGCCGATCGGGCCTGGGTCAAAGGCTGAATCTGTGCCAGATCTTCTGCCGGAACCGGCATAGACGCATGAGTGAAAATCCATTTGCGGGTATAAGTGTTGATGTCGATGTAATGCATTATCTGATTCAGAATAAAGTGAGACCGGGAAATGTACCGCAGATAAGGCTTTGATGCCAGAACCAGGCGATTGATAAGAAAGATTACCAGTCGTCGCTCCCGGCGCCGACAAGGGTCAGATCCCAGCAGGCCTGACCCGGTCATGTCATCACATATTCCGGTTACTTAGCGCTCCAGAAATTGCTGACCCAACCACCTGCCTGATCATCAAAGTGATTGCCACTGAACAGGTGATTCTCTTCGCTATTGGAATCCGCCGCTCTGGATTCCAATAACTGGTGGATATGGTTTGCCATTGGATCTTTGCTGCCTTCAAGCTGCTTTCTTGTTGCAACCTCCTTGATGATTTGCAGCCGATAGACACCATTTGCCTTTTTCATTCTGTCCTCCTGCTCGTGGATTGAACCTGACCTATGCTCACTTTGAACAAGCGATGTACCTCAAGGGCCCATAAAACATAGGTTCCCTTCTCAAAAGCGTCAAATTCCCGACATAAGGTTGTCACATTGGCTTGCTAGGACAGGAAAAATGACTCACCAGAAATCAATCAATTATGCAGCCATCCCGGTTGTTCTCTTGCCAGCTACACTTAACTCTAACGGTAAGCCTCTGAATTTACTGACTGAGAAATGACATAAAAACTTCATCATTCAGATAGGCTGCAAAGACACTTTATCAGGCATGCTTTACCGGAAAACCAGTCACTTACCGGACACAGGTCGCATTCACTGGCGCAGCTGCCTTAAAATAGGTGTCTCATCTGTGGATTGCTTGCACAGTTCAATGCACATCACCAACCAAATTGATTACGCTTAAAGAGGCCTGATCATCCGGCCATGTACATGGGGAGGTTCCGTGAAACGACTTACTCTGTCTGTAATGCTGCCACTTTGCCTGGCATCTTCTCACCTGATGGCTTCCCCGCCCGTTGAGTGGCATCAGTGTGTCAAAACCCTGACCTACGATCTGTTCTACGGTAGCCATAAAATCGGCTATTTTGAACGCAAGTTAAGCTGGCAGAACAACCAGCGTGTTGATATTCAGTCCACCAGCCGCCTGTCGGCCATCGTGGCCAAAACTCATTTTCAGCAACAAACACGGGTTGTCTGGTCTGATGTGAAAGGCTCTTTCCTGACTCAGTCATTCAACCGCAATATCACAGGACTGCTGGACGGCACAACCCGTGGCAGCTTTAATCAGGACGGCACCCGTTCAGACATCACCACCGACGGGGAAAAGCTCAGCTTTGACAGTAATGACCTGCCGTTGCTGGATGTGGAAGCTGTGGCCAGCCAAATGCGGCTGAACCTGATCCAGGGCAAGCAGACTTTTGACTTCAAGATGCAGGAGTCGGACGAAGTGAATCACTACTTTTTCCGGGTTGCAGGTAAAGAAAAGCTCCAGACCAATTACGGTACTGTCGAGACCATCCGGGTTGAGCAAATTAAAAAACCCGACCGGGAAGTCAAACTCTGGTTTTCTCCTGAGCTTGACTATCAGCTGGTTCGCGGAACCTATAAACGCAAGATATTAGATCTCAAAGCCGTGCTGCGTACCAAACGGGAAGTTTGCCCGCAAAGCTACTTCAGCAACAATCTCGATGAGATGACAGTCAGTACCGCGGTCAGTCAGTAATCACCCGCGTTCCAGTGCTATTTCTGGAACGCTTTGCCGCCGATCATTTTAAAAGCAGGCGTGCCACGTATCAGGGTCTCGCGGGCAAAAGTCTGCTCGCAATTCGGGCACTGGCAGGCAGAGCGTGTAAAGTCTTTCACGATCCTTTCTTTGAAACACTTCACCAATGCGCCCTTTCCCCCTTTACGGTACTTAAACAGACGCGTACGGCACTGACTGCAGAAAATCTCAACTGTGGTGTCCGGCCCTTTCTTATTGGGCTTAGCCATGGTTCCGTGCCGGAGAGAGTAAGCGGTCAATCACAGGAAGATGCGCATCCTCCACCCCGGCCAGATTGCCATATTTCGGGGAGTGACGATCATTTTCCAGCGGATGATGCCAGCCGGACGTGGTTTCAATAAACGTCCTGGCAAAGGCGTCGGAAATACTCAGACAACCCGCCAGCACGGTGTCGACGTAGGTCTGCATAATGGGCTGATTCACACAAGGCGGTGCCGGATTGGCTTTCACATACACCCAGACCGGCGCATCAAACTGCAGACTACCGTGATGCGTGATCAAAGAGGGATCGACTTCCACCCGGGTGTATCCCCGCTCCCTGCGGTCGAAATGCGCCAGTGTGTTATCTTCCACTTTCAGCAGCACGCCATTACAGCGACCTTCACCCAGCGAAGCGACCAACGGCGCAATAGCATAACTGCCATCCACTTTCCCCCAGTGGCGCTGTAAGCCCTCAACCACAGCCGGGACAGCCTGCCCTGTCTGCCCGGTCAGTTGACGTGACGCCCGATTGATTAAGCTACCGTAGCCGAAGATAAACATCCTTTCCTCCCTCAAAATTCACCGGATGAACCGCCTGGCAGCCAGGACTGCCTAATAAGGCAAGCCGAAAAAGTGCGAGAAACGCTGCCAGGCTTTCCGCAATGATACCAAATCGCCACGAATAAATCGGATGTCTTTTCCGGGGCGCGCCTGTGCCAGTCGGGGAAGATCGATTCTGGCAACACAGCCCAGCTTTGGATAGCCGCCTAATGTCTGCCGGTCGTTCAGCAGCACAATCGGCTGACCATTGGGCGGGATCTGCACCGCACCCAGCGCAATGCCTTCAGAGACAATGCCCTGCGGGCCGCCGAGTATGGCATTACCTTCCAGACGGCACCCCATCCGGTCACTCTCCGGTTTGACATGATAATGGTTATCGAAAAACTGGTTTCTGGCCTCCGGTGAGAAATAATCCCACTGGGACGAAGCCAACAGATGCAGTTCAATCGGCTTGTCATAATCGGGAATGAAACGAGGCGGGACATAACGCGGACTGTGGCGGACCAGACTGGCCTGAACCGGTAGCTTGTCACCTTTCTGCAGGGGACGTCCTTCAATGCCACCGATTTGATTACGCACCACGGTTGACCGGCTGCCGTGCACGCTGGGGGTATGAATACCGCCCTGAATCGCCAGATAGGCACGCAGCCCCGAACGGGCATAACCCAGTTGCAGCGTCTGTCCTTTTCGCATCACAAAGGTCTTCCAGGCAGACACAGGCTCGCCATCCAGACTGGCCTGCATCTCAGCCCCTGTCAGCGCACATTCCATATCGGCATGGGCTTTGAAGCTGGCCTGACCCAGCGTGATCTCCAGCTGTGCACAGTTCATCGGGTTGCCGAGCAGATAATTGGCCCAGCAGTAGGCATGCATATCCGCCGCCCCGCCCTGGCTGAGACCATAACTGGCAACGCCCAGGCGGCCCGTATCCTGAATTAGCGTCAGCGTGCCTGAGCGGATCACTTCCAGTGTGGCCATATTTTACCTCCGAGCGACTTAAAGGTGGATCGGTCTACAGGTTGAAAGCGGACCTGATCGCCGACATGATACGGGGTCATCGGCTCCTGTTCCGGATTGAATAATGGCTTGGGACAGTTCCCTATGATTTGCCAGCCGCCGGGTGACTGCGCCGGATAAACGGCTGTCTGACGATCGGCGATGCCAACGCTGCCCGGAGCAAGGCTTAATCTGGGTTCGGCATGACGTGGCATGGCAATGGCTTCGTCAACACTGGCAAGAAAGGCAAAACCCGGCGCAAAACCGATAGCACACACGGTGTAAGTTTGTTCGCTGTGCAGTGCAATCACCTGATCCACGCTCAGCCCTTTGGCTTCAGCGAGGGGTAACAGATCCGGGCCAACATCCGGATGATAAAAAACCGGCAGTTCGATCACCTGACCCACAGTCGCGACCGGTTTATCCTGCCATTGGCTGTGACAGAGACTGATCCGTTCCCTGAGCAGACGTTCAGTCACTTTATCCGGGTGAAAATGAATCAGGATAGAGGTATAGGAAGGCACAATCTCGATCAGCTGGTGCGGAAAATCGGCCTGAAGCTGGCTGACCAGCCGCCCGATCAATGGCGTAAGGCTGACGTCAATCTCATCGGCCAGATGAACCATCAGGCCGGTTTCGGAAACCGAATCAAATCGAATCATAGCGCCATCGCCTTTCTGATATCCGCAATGGTCGCGATCGACTCCGGGTTGTCCCCGTGAACGCACAAGGTATCGGCATGCAGCGCAAGCACAGCCCCGCTGTGAGTGGTCACTGTGCCCGACGCCAGTTCAATCGCCTGCTGCCTGATTCTGGCCGGATCATGATGCACCGCGCCCGGCTGACTGCGCGGTACCAGATTCCCTGCCTCATCATATGCCCGGTCGGCAAAGGCTTCAAACAGCAAAGGTACCCCGAATGCCTGGGCAGCGGATTCTGCCACGCTGTTGTCTGCTCTGGCCAGCACCATCAGGCTCAGGGGGGATGGACGCAGCCGGTTCATGGCGGCGATCGCTGCCAGAATGGCGTTCAGCACGTCCGGTTTGGCCATCATGTCGTGATACAGGGCGCCGTGAGGTTTGACATAGGACACGCTGGTGCCATGCAACTGACAGACCGCGTCAAGAGCGCCGGTCTGATAGGCCACCAGATGGGTGATCGCCGCCGGACTGTGCGGAATATGACGCCGGCCAAAACCCGGCTTATCGTCGTAACCCGGGTGCGCGCCGACCATCACCTGATGCTGCACTGCACAGGCCACGGTGTCAGACATAATATCCGGATCAGAAGCATGGAAGCCGCAGGCAATGTTTGCCATATCCACCCAGGGCATAACGGCTTTATCATCGCCCATTTGCCAGCTTCCGTAGCTTTCACCCATATCACAGTTCAGTTTCATGCGAATCCTTAGCACTCGTTGATATCATCATCCTACCTGATTCAATTATAACGAGTTTGTCAAAGATTCACCGCCATTCACCCATAGGTTCTGTGACCCGGCAACCGTTCAGAGGCATGATGGGTGTGATCGCCTGAGCTGACTTCAAACCTGTCGACCATCTGACGCAGCCGGGAAATGGCATTCTGAACCAACACAGTCCGGCGGCTGAGTTGCTGGGACGAACGGGTCAGCAGCTCGGTGGAGTGCTGCGCAGCCTGGGCCGTGTCGTGATGACGTTCGCTGTTTCCTGCCAATTGGTTGATCACCTCAAACATGGCTTCCACCGCTTGCCGCATCTGTTTGTTGCGCTCTCCGGCATCAATCACCACAGTGCTCTGCTCGACATCCCGGATGCCCTGCTCCATCGACTGCACCGCCGCCGCCGATTCAAGGCGCAGTTTCTCCATTAACGAACCAATATGGTTCGCCGCCTCTGACGTGCGGCTTGCCAGCTGGCGTACTTCATCCGCCACCACAGAAAAGCCCCGGCCATGGTCGCCGGCCCTTGCCGCTTCAATTGCTGCATTCAGGGCCAGCAGATTGGTCTGCGCCGTGATGTCGGTGATCAGTTTAACGATATCGCCAATCTGGCTCATTTCGTTATTCACCCCGTTCACACTCTGAGCGGAACGGGCAACCACGCCTTTGATATTATTGGTGTTGGCTAATGCCTGCTGATATTCCTGCTCCGCTTCCACCACCACCAGGTGCATCACATCCTGCATCTGGTGTGCTGATACCGATGCCGAGCTGATATCGCTCTGCTGGCTACCCGCAAGGTTCAGCATTGCTGCAATGGCAGTCGAGGTGTCATTCGCCGCGCCATCCATCCGCTCACAACGGCGAAGCATGGACTCACTGACTTCCCGGACCTCATTGGCCGCGTGGATCATTTCACTGATCACTCCATCCAGATTGTCGATGAAGCTGTTAATCCAGCGCCCCATTTCACCGGTTTCATCGGGTTTAAAGCGTTCGGCATTCAATCGCTGCTGCAGATTTCCGTCACCTTCCGCCAGCGCCTGAATCACTGAAGTCATTTCCTGCATTTGCTTCACCAAAGGACCGGAGGCGGTAAAACGGAACACGAGTAAGCTCAGTATGGCAGTCAGCACGCCTAATCCAGCCTGAGCAATGGGGCCCAGCCCGAAAACAACACTCATCAGCATCGGGAAGAAAATGGCGGCCGCGCTGCACATGAAAAAGGTTTTGCTGAGCCGGTAATGCAAGGATCGGTGGCGGTAAACTTCCTCCAGATCCGCTTCGCACATCATCCCCCAGCGATCCGGCGAACCCGGCAACTGAAATGTCACCCCTTTGCCGATGACAGGAATGTGGCGATAGTCCGAATAGCCGGGATAAGACACGAAGAGATTTTGTCCGTGCCGGATGGTTTCTCTGACGCCGGGATGCAGCTCTCCGGTGGCCGGATCGGTAAATCGGATTTCAAACTCAGTGTGCCGGTTGACCTTCACCGTGCCATACCCGGTGTGAATCCCGGATTTGAGGTTCTCGCCGTGAGAGAAGGTGTCGTCTTCAAACCGGGAGCGTGACAGCGCCGTGCCCGGCAGCAGCTGCGGATCGAACGCAGACTCCACCATAAAAATATAGTTATCGCCCGATTCAGGATAGATATGCCCGGCCTCGCGCTGAATTAAATCACTGATGACATCATTGGGCAGTCTGGCACACAAACATCCCTGCACCTGAGTGGTGCCGTCGGCCAGCTGAACAGTCACCGGCTGATAGAACATCAGGGTCACTGCATCATGAAAAGAAGAAGTGGTGCGGCCCAGTTGTTCTGTGACGGGATCAACATAAGGGCCGTGCAGGAAACGCGCCTGCAGTCCGTGCTGCAACGCCTTTTGCGTCACCCGTGTCTGCCCTTTGTGGCCAGGGTGCGTCGAGCTGCTGATCTGGCCATGGCTGTCCGAGATAAACAACTCAGAGAAGTGCGCCGCCCGGCCTTTGAGTCTGCGCAACGCCTCATCGCGTTCATCCTCGGGTTTAGTGGCCAGATACAAGGCCGCATCCTGCAAAAACAGCCATTGGTTCTCCACCCAGGTTTCCAAAATTCTCACCCGTGTGAGTGCCACACTGGTGAAGGTTTGTTGCAAATCATCCTGACGCTTGCGATTGAGCCAGCAAGCCCGTCGCATAGCCAGTTTTCCCGTACGCCCCCAAACGGGTAACCAATGTTTTTCCTGAGCGGACAAATCCATTGTGCAAACTCCCTGCATCTCGCATTTTATGTGTCGTGTTTGTCGTAACTTATTGTTGTTTATCTCGACTGGCTGCAATTTCAGTGCCACTGCAATGGATTGTCTCAGGCGGGAATTGCGCAATATTTGTACGACCCATGCACCAATCGGGTTCAACCGGGAAAAATGTGCCTCATTCGGGTGCAAGAGGATGACTTGATTACGAAACCAAAAAGATTGCGGAAATAAAAAGGCAGACCAGCTTGGCCTGCCTTGGGTTGATTTCAGGAAGAGACTTGTCTGCTAGAGAAGTTTTGACAGGAACTGCGCCAGCCGTGGATGCTTGGGCGAGTCAAATATGTTCTCAGGCGAATCGCTGACCAGCAACTCACCGTCTTCCATGAACAGCACGCGATCAGCCACTTCACGGGCAAAGCCCATCTCGTGCGTGACCACCACCATGGTCATGCCTTCTGCGGCCAGATCTTTCATCACATCCAGCACCTCGCCGACCATTTCAGGGTCGAGCGCAGAGGTCGGCTCATCAAACAGCATCACGTCCGGCCGCATGGCCAGAGCCCGGGCAATAGCCACCCGTTGTTGCTGGCCACCGGATAGCTGCGACGGATAGACATTCATTTTGTCTGCCAGACCGACCCGCTTGAGCAGTTTTTCGGCTTCCGGCTCTATCTCCGCTTTCGTGCGTCCCCTGACCTTCTGGGGTGCCAGCATCACATTGCCTTTCACCGTTTTATGAGGAAACAGATTAAACGATTGAAAGACCATGCCAACGTTCGCACGCAATTCGTTGATATTGGTGCTTTTGGCGTACATGTTCATACCATCAATCTGAATCTGCCCCGAGGTAATCACTTCCAGCTGGTTGAGCGTACGCAGAAAGGTCGATTTACCCGAGCCTGACGGCCCGATGATGACCACTACCTCGCCACGCTTCACCGTTGCACTGACATCTTTCAGGGCATGGCACAGATTGGGATAAATTTTATTGACCTTGTCGGCGACTATCATGTTGTCGCCCTGATATGTATTAGTCACTGCTCGCCAACCTCTTCTCAATTCGCTGTACGGCCCACGACAGGCTGGTCGTCAGCAGCAGATACAATCCTGCAACCACAAACCACACCTCAAAAGTGGCGAAACTGCCGCTGATCACTTCCCGGCCTGCCTTGGTCAAATCGGTAATCGAAATAACCGACACCAGAGATGAGTCTTTGATCAGCGTAATTAACTGACCCGCCATCGGTGGCAAAGTGCGCTTAAAGGCTTGCGGCAAAATGACATACATCATCGCCTTGGGGTAACTCATCCCCAGTGAGCGGGCCGCTTCCATTTGCCCTGGCGGAATCGACTGAATACCGGCGCGGATAATTTCTGCAATGTAGGCGCCGGTAAAGATAGACAGCGCCACGACACCGGCGGTAAAACGCTCCAGCTCGAAAATGGTGCCCAGGAAAAAGTACACGATGAAAATTTGGACCAGTAAAGGGGTACCACGGATAATTTCAACGTACAGAAAAGCCAGATTTTTGGTCACAGGGTTATGAGATATCCGCATCAACCCTGCCATCAGGCCCAGAATAATGGCGAAGAACAGTGAGAGTACCGAGATTTTCAGAGTCACCCACAAGCCCAGCGTGACCGGACCAATCGTCCATTGCGAGCTGCTGGCAACCACATCGCCTTCAAATACCAGATCGCCTTGCTGGACTGAACGGCTATCATAGGCCGGGATCTGCTGCGGCACATTGTTATAGTCGAGGTTGATGGTGATTGAGTTATCAGCGTTAATCTGAACCGTACCATCACCCTGCGCCCTGAACTCTTTCGGTGTGGTATCCACGATAAATGGCAAGACACGGTGCCATTGCCAGTTGTAATTGATGCTTTGCGAAGCCTGATACAGCCCCGTCATCAGCAGTGCCAGGATGACGACAAATACAGTTTGCCAGAGCCACCGGTTAGACGTCCTAATCATATACTTCTTCCTTAGGCGTGTCGGAATGAGAAAACAGCGGGAATGCACGGCTGGCTCTGCGGCCAGCCGTGATTGGATTTATTGCACCTGGCTCAGCCAGCTGTTGTCTTTAAACCACTTGTCGTAGATACGCTCATAGGTACCGTCGCCTTTGATCTGGCGCAGGAAGTTATTAAGGAAGTTCAGCATATCCATATCGCCCTGTGCGACCGCCCAGCCTAATGGCTCATAGGTAAATGGTTGCTCCAGGTGAACCACTTTACCGCTGTTCTGCGAAGCATAAATGGCGTTGAATGGCATATCGTAAATAAAGGCATCCGCTTTGCCATTTGCCACTTCCAGTACAGCATCAGACTGAGTTTCAAACACATTCAGCTTTGCTTTACTGATCATGCGCTTGATCGCTTGCTCACCTGTGGTGCCCAGTTTGGTTGCAATCGTGTATTTGCTGTCATTCAGATCTTTGTAGCTTTTGATCTTCCCTTCCAGCTCAGGATTGAGCAGGATGCTCTGACCCACAATGATGTAAGGGTCGGCAAAATTGACGCGCATATTGCGCTGCGCGTTGATCGTCATCCCCGCATTGATGATGTGGCACTTACCGGTTAACAGCGTTGGAATAATACCGTCCCAGGCTGTGTTGACCGGCACATATTTCACGCCCATCTGGCGGGCCATCATTTTACCGATATCAATATCAAAACCGACAAAAGAGCCGTTTTTGCTTTTCATTTCGAACGGCATATAACCTGCGTCAAAACACACCCGAAGTTCGCCGGTTTTCACAATATCATCCATGACCGGGCCAGCAGTGGCAGACACTGACGTGCCTAACAATGCACAGGCTGCCACAACACTGCTTACGAATTTACGCATAGACATCCTTGTATCCTTCTCTTTATCAAAATGCTGATGTATCGAACTCATACGAAGATGGTTATAGCAAATTAAATCTTGCGAACTCAATTGAGACTGAACAGAAAATAATCAGGACAAATGTCAAATTCATGCTAATTTATGGCATAAATAATCACACCAACGACTTTCAACAGCACCAAATTACAAGAAAAGCAGCATCAGGCAGCACAGATTGCGGAAGTCAGCGCCAATCACAAAGGATGATATTTAAGTTGATTATTTGACAGTGGGCTCATTATTAACAAATTTAACACCACAGAAGACAGGAAAATCTACCAAACCGGCAGACAGATACACAAAAATATTATAAATCCAGGTATGTGACACACAGTTCATTGATATCAATGCTGTCAGGCATTTCATTCAGCGTTTTCGCCACGGCTCTGTCCTGAATGCCTTCAATCACCCGCAGGCCTGAACCTTCATCCGCCCGCAGCGCATTCACACTGTCATCACTTAAAAACAGCAGCCATAAAAACCCATAGAACGTATGAATACGACTGACATCTTTTCTGGCATAAATCGCTTTCCCCTTACCTTCTATCATGACTTTACTGCGCACTTCAGACAGCCAGTAGGTCGGAAACAGTCCTAAGGTATAAGTCGAAATCATGCCGGAGATGTTTTCATCTGCGTAGTCATTCTTCGCATCGGTATACACTTTCATTTCATAATAGGTGGGCGTATTGCGGCACTGATCAAGATAGGTATCAACCACGACATCTTCCAGATCGCCGCCGACATAGCCGACACACCCCTGAAGCAAGAGTAAAGTTATCAGGCTGGACAATGCCTTTTTCATACGACGATTTCCGGTTCCGGGCTGTGGGAGATCAAATAAAAACGTGTTGCATAGCTTAACGATAGTGAATCGCTGTGCAAATTGAAGCAGCGATGCTGGGAGGCTGTTCAAAAAAAAGCCGCAAAACAAAAGTGTCCTGTATTGAGGGAGCACTTCTGACTGCGGCTTTTTTCCGGCAGTGCAGAGAACTTACTTCTCTACACGGTTCATGTATTTGTGTTCCAGTGTATTCACACGAATGCGATCACCGGTTGCAATGTACTCTGGCACCTGGACGGATAAACCTGTGCTCAGTACCGCAGGCTTTGTCCGTGCACTGGCAGAGGCGCCTTTGATGGAAGGGTCGGTTTCTACAATTTCCAGATCCACTGTAGACGGCAGTTCCAGCGCAACCGGCGCACCATTCACCACCAGCACATGCAGCCCCTGAATATCTTCAGTAATGAACAGCAATTCTTCTTCAATCACATCTTTGTGGAAGTGATATGGGGTGTAGTCTTCATTGTCCATGAAGATATATTCTTCACCGTCAATGTAAGAGAAAGACGCGCCATGGCGGCTAAAGTCTGCCAGTGTGATGATGTCGTCCGCTTTGAAGCTCACATCCGCTTTCGCGTTGGTTGCCACATCATACATACGCATACGGTACAGGCTGTTACCAGCACGGCCACTTGGCGTTAGTTTGTTGATTTCTTTAACAAAATAAACCTTACCTTCGTGTTCAATCGCTGCAGACTTTTTAATCTCACTTGCCTTTGGCATAGCCATAAACTCCAGATAGACATTTGTCGCGAGAAAATAGCACGAAACGGCATGAAGACAAGTAGACAGTGAAAAAAAAGTGACCTTTCTTACCGTTCCACCTGAACAAACGAAACAAGGCGCTAAAAACAGCGGGCTGACCTCTGTCAGCCCGGCTGTGGTGCACTATTTAGGGTGTGGTTTGTACATATTGATAGGCTATGGTAATTGTGGCACCTACCGCCGGAATTGCGGCACCGGTGAACACAACGGCTTGCGACAACGGATAGTACTGCCAGCCATTCGCCGTGCTGCGCTGTACCGTAACCCCATTCACTTTGACGGATAAAGAAGAAGACAGGATCTGATGGGTTGCGGCCAGGGATAACTGATAGCCGGCACTGGTTGCCCCAGCATTATTTGCCACCGTATTCATGAAGCTGTCGTATTCTGAAATCAAATCAATGTTCAGGATTTTTCCAAGCGTCGATACCGCCAGATCATCATATTGACTGATGCCAGCATCCCCCGGCTTCACAATGGCATAGACGCGATAACCGTGATCCGTGAACAGGTTTTGGCTCGGATCAAACGGCGGATTATTGCCGTACTGACTTGGCTCATCACTGACAATAATGACAGAAAGTGACGCGCCAACCCGGGGATATCCGGCCAGAGTGACCGTCCCGTTCACCGGTTCGAGCGCCTTTTCAGCGTAAAAGATCCCCCGCTCCGTCGCAC
This sequence comes from Photobacterium sp. TLY01, assembly GCF_021432065.1. NCBI lineage: Bacteria > Pseudomonadati > Pseudomonadota > Gammaproteobacteria > Vibrionales > Vibrionaceae > Photobacterium > Photobacterium sp. TLY01. The sequence goes on along the minus strand of NZ_CP090364.1, from coordinate 1,217,405 downwards.
TACCGTGAGTCCCCGGAATGAAGTCCGCTTCAATTTGCGTGGCATCATGGGTAAACCCAACGCCACGTAGCTGATCCGAGTCTGTGGTGATCGTACCGACCTGATAATCGATTCCGGAAGCCCCGATGGTTTGAATAAAACTTTGGGTCAAGCGGCTCAGCTCATGCTGTTCATCTGACATACTGCCCGAGTTATCAATCACAAAGAGAAAGTCCGCTTTCGAGCGCGTCTGTTCAACCGCGGTAAACTGATCTGACTGCAGCAGCAAGGTTGAACCCAGCGCTGCACTGATCGTTTCGGATGTCGTGGCGCTGATAACATCCGCATAACGTCCGACATGACTTTTATCTACCAGTGTCGCCGTCATAATCAGGCTGTCCTGCAACGGGTCATAGCTCACAACCAGATCAAACTGAAACGTCGAGGCGGCCACTTCTGTCGCCGCTGGTATTAACGTATCTGTCACGCCGCCAATCACATTCACAGCCATTTGCTGAAGCAGGAGATGGAGCAAATGGGTTGGCAGCATGGCTGTATTGAGGGTGATGTTATAGCTGGCAGACACATTGCCATTTTCCAGCACTGTCTGTGAAAGCTGTTCAATCCGATCTCCCGCTGATGGCAAATGCTGGCTGACCGCATTGACCATGGTTTGCAGAATTTGCTGGGCTGTCGTGCCCTGATTCAGTGCCCCCCGTTCAGCAACAAAGCCCACCAGCTCAGTCTCTTCCGGTGTTGGAATTGCCATCATTCGCGAACTCGCAGACGCCGTTTTCGGATTCCCGTAAATCACGGTGCCAGAGATATCCCCCGTCACTGGTGACATCGTAAAGTCATCCGGCAAAAATACCTGACGGGTTTCAAGCGACACTGATTGAGTGGCCGACGGGGCCTGGCTGACTGTGATCGTAATGGATTTAGACTGCAGTATCTGCTTACCGCTGTCGTTCAGCTTTTCAATGCTCACTGTGTATGTAAACTGTCCGAGATCCGAGCCGGCCTGAAGATCCAGGACATGTGGCTCGCTGCTGCTTCTTGGAGACAATAATTGACCGTTCTGATCTGTCCATTGGATCTTATCCACTTGCCAAGCATTGGATATGGTTGCCTCAAGCACAGAAACACCGTGACTCAGCACTGTCGCTGGTGAGGCAGTCAGCGCATTAATCACAGAGGCCGGTGCATCCAGCGTTCCGTCGCTGCAGAGAATCTCAGTGTCTGTAATTTCGTCACTGTCCAGGATCTGATTGTTATTCTTATCCACACCCATGTAGATCTGCTGCCCGCCTGCCGGGCAATTCACATCCTCCCTGGCAATAAAGGCAATCCCAACCAATGCCTCATCAAAAATTGAGTTCCCTTCACCATCTGAACTTTGCTGACCGTCGTTACAGACATACTTTGACGAGACGTATTCCGCCTCATCCAACTGCGCATTCTGGTTTTCATCGTAACCCGCAATAATCCGCAGCCCCCCGGAGGCGCAGTGCGAATCGTTGGCGGCTAACGTTTCCGTTCGAATCAACGCATTTCTCTCGGTGCCGGAAGCATCATCATCTTTATCATCATCCCAGCAGGCAGTTAACACACTGGTCAGTACTGCCAGCAGCGCGACTTGAATATCCTTTCTCATGTTCTCACCTAACTCATTGACGTTTATCTGTTCTGTAAACACAACAAATCACCATCAACACCTGATGCGGGCATCAGGCGTACGTCAGACAGACTTCGATTTGATATGGCGGTAAGTTGCAGAAGCTGATAAGTGCAACTATGCAACCGAGTGTGGTTGAATCCATTGAGAATTGGAATCTGTGCGGGTATTTCAGCAGGTGAAATTCATAATTTCACCAAAAAAGTTTGATGTAATCGACACCATTTGAATTCAATTATCACGATCACGCCGCTAAAAAAAATCCCTCCGGGTTTGCACCAAGAGGGATTGAACCAAGCTCAGATGATCATGACTCCAGGTTCATCACGATTCGTCCTGTGATTTCACCTTTGAGCATGTCATCAAAAATCTCGTTGATATCTTCCAGTGCTTTCACTTCAGTGATGGCTTTCACCTTGCCTTCGGCAGCAAATTGCAGGCATTCCTGTAAGTCCTGACGCGTGCCGACAATTGAGCCAATCACTTTCGTGCCATTCAGCACGGTATCAAAGATAGGGATTGGCATGTCTTCCGGCGGCAAGCCCACCAGCACACAGCTGCCGCCCCGCCGCACCGAGCGGTAAGCCTCTTCGAACGCAGGCTTGGACACTGCCGTACACACAACACCATGCACGCCGCCCACCAGCCGGTGAATAGCTTCAGACGGCTTTTCTTGCATGAAATCGATACAGTGTTCAGCACCCAGCTCTTTCGCCAGCGCCATTTTCTCGGCGCCGGTATCCACCGCGATCACGTTCATGCCCATGGCTTTGGCGTACTGAACGGCCAGGTGGCCCAAACCGCCCACACCGATAATGGCGACCCACTGGCCCGGCTTCACTTCGGTCACTTTCAGCGCTTTATAAGTGGTCACCCCGGCGCAGAACAAAGGCGCGGCATCGACATAAGACAATCCGTCCGGAATTTTCACCACATATTCGCCATGCGCCAGGCAGTACTCGGCATAACCGCCATCGACTGAATAGCCGGCATTTTGCTGATCCAGACACAAGGTTTCACGGCCGGACAGACAATACTCACAATGACCGCACGCTGAATACAGCCAGGGCACACCCACCCGATCACCTATCTTGAGATGATGGATTTCACTGCCCACCTGAACAATTGCGCCGACGCCCTCATGGCCCGGCACCAGTGGCATTTTGGGTTTCACCGGCCAGTCGCCGTGGCAGGCATGTAAATCGGTATGACACACCCCGCAGGCATGAATTTTCACCAGTACGTCCCGGGGTTTGACAGCAGGCAGGGGAATGTCTTTGATTTCCAGTTTCCCTTTGAATTCATTCACTACAGCGGCTTTCATGACGGCAACTCCTTACGCGTGGTTGAACAGCCATTGTTGGTGAAAAATTCACCTTGTTTATAGATCTGGATCAATATTCATCTAATTGAATACTGTTTTGTGATACACGTGAGCAAATGTGTGAACGCGGACAAGATCAAGCTCAAGGCCACGCCAGACAGCAAGCGGCAGCGCAGGACCCAGCGGCACATCACCTATCGCATTCGCACTTTGATAACACATCATTCCTGTGAATAAGTTGTAATTTTACAACAAACAAGCTGACAGAGATCACAACTGGCAACTAATATTGCCAGTTTTTGGTTTAACTTTCGGGTCAAAATTTCTTGTCTTGTCGGTCAGGTTTTGGTTAAATGCCCTGGTTTTCGAGTTAATCTTAGTCATAGAGAAGTTGAATGTTGTCATTGAACCAAATTTCACACCTGAAGTTATTTTTCTTCACTGTGCTGATTAGCCTGTCTTTCCCGATTGGTAGCTATATTACGGCTTCCATGGATCCGCTCGTCGTCACTTGGGTGCGTTATCTGCTGGCCAGCCTGCTGTTTGTCGGAATTCTGGTCGCGAAAAAACAGTTCCGCATCCCCTCTGCGAAAGATTTAGGCCGATACACGCTGATCAGCCTGCCGGCACTGGGCTATTTTGTTGCCATGTTTATTGCCCTGCGCGACACCAGCCCGCTGGACGCCAGTGCCCTGTATACGACAGTGCCGTTAATGAGCGCCATTCTGGCGGCGTTCGTATTCAAGCGCAGCACCTCCCTGTCTGTCACCCTGGCTTTGCTGGGCGGTATGCTGGGTGCAGGTCTGATTATTTTCCGGGGCGATCTGAGCGCGGCCGGTTCGATCGCCATGACAGCCTCGAACAAAATTTATTTGCTGGGCTGTCTGGGCATGGCACTCAATCCGATCATTGTGAAAAAGTGCTATCGAGGCGAATCTTTCGTCCACCTGACCTGCTGGACTCTGATTTGTGCCACCGGCTTGCTGACCGTCGCCGCGGCACCTCAGCTGGTACAGGTACAATGGACGCAGATCCCAGCGGAAATCTGGCTGGGGATTGGGTATCTGGCGGTGTTCGCAACGGCAATCAGTTTCTTCCTGTTCCAGCAGGGCAGCGTCGCACTGGCTCCTGAACAGGTCTCGGCCTATACCTATCTGATCCCAGTGCTGGTGCTGCTGGTGAACCGTTTCACCGGTAATCTGGTTCCCTGGGAAGAAGTCAGTTATGGCGTGGTCACTGTCTTGCTATCGATGACTGTCATGATTCGCCGCGGTTCGCCCGGCACCCATGCAGCGGTTGCCAAACCAGAACAGGAAGCACTGGCAAAATAATCGGAAGCATACTGCAAAAAAATACCGCCCACGCCTCCGGGCGGTATTTTTCTATCCTCCCCGGCTAGATTTCTTTTGAGCATCAACAATACTGGTAGTGATATCGCCAGCAACACAGAAGATGCTTATGACAACCCGACGCGAGTTCCTGTGCAAACAAATCCGCCTGATTGATGGCATCGTCCCGAATGCGGAGAATCCACTCAACAAGCACCTGAAAATGGCCTGGAGTCCATTTCAATTCTTCCGCGGCACCGCCCAGCTGTTTTATGCCGATCTCGCCCAGGAGTTATTCACCTTACCCGATTTATTACTGGCCAGACCCGGTCAGACCTTCATCATGGGTGACTGTCATCTGTCTAATTTTGGCTTCTTGACCGAAGAAGGTTCACAAGGTGATCAGGTGATATTTTCACCCAATGATTTCGATGATGCCTGTGTCGGCTATGCCGTCTGGGACATCGCCCGCTATCTGACCAGCCTGGCACTGGCGAGCGATTTTGGCTGCGGGTTACTGGAAGGGCGTTATCTGACCGATGAAGTTGATATTGATGACGACTTGAACGCCGTCAACACAGATGACGTCAGGCAGGCCAGTGAAGCCTTTCTGCACGCTTACACCAGAAGACTTCAGGATGTTATTGAGGACAACGATGCCAGATACAATGTCCTGAAAAAGTTCGATGAAGATCATGTGCTGGATAAATATTGCCGTAAAGCCAGCAAACGCGCCGCTGGGGGAAAAGATTTTCTGAGTAAAAGCCAGCTTGCCAAATCCACCACCTTTGAAGAAGGCAAGCTGCGCTTTGCAGATAAGCCGTTAAAATATCAGCGCATTGATACTGCTGAATATGCAGAGGCAGAAAAAACGTTCCGGCCATATCTGGATGATGAGGTGCTGGATATTGTGATTCGTCTTGATGCCGGAACCGGCTCAAACAACGTCGGGCGATATTATTTTCTGGTCGGGCCGAGTGACGTCAGGAGCATCGATGACTTACCTCTGTGCCATATTGTGGAAGTGAAGCAACAGCGTCAGGCTGCACCGATATTTGCCTTTCCTGACATCAACCCGGTCAATGCCCTGAATCCGGCTCATTTAACCGCTGACTGCCAGCGCTTCATGCAACGCAGACCCGATTTATTACTCGATGAGGTGATCTGGCGGGATAAACACTGGCTGGTGCGTTCACGGCACCATGCACGCCTGTCTCTCAAACCCGAAGATCTGATCTTAAATGACAAAGATCCCAGCACGGCATTTTGTCAGTATGCTTCTGCCTGTGGTGAAGCACTGGCGCTGGCCCATTCAAGGGGGGACAGGCGTTCAGCACGTTTTGAACAATTTATGCTCGAAGGCCTGCCCGGCAATCAGGACGCATTGCTCACCGCCTGTCAGCAATACAGTGAGCAGGTCATCCAAGACTACAACATCCATTGTGGCTTGCTCGGAAAATAAGCCGTCATGGATATCTTGATCACTGGCGGTACCGGCGGCATTGGCCATGCAATGGTCGAAAGACTCAGCCAGCTTGAGGCAGTGAATGTGCATGCACTGTGGCATCACACGCCACCGCCCGAACTATCAAGCCGCGTCCAATGGCACCGTGCTGACATTACGAACGAAAAAGATATCATCGAACTGGCCCGCAAGCTGGAGCGAGTAGACTGGATCATGAATACCGCTGGTAAATTACACTCGGAAACCATTCAGCCAGAAAAGAACCTGCAACAGTTTGAAGCCGCAGCATTTGAAGAAATGATTCGCGTGAATACGCTCCCCACCCTATTACTGGCGAAGCATTTTACCCACGCACTCAAGCGCAGTCCTTCGCCACGGCTGGCTGTGTTATCTGCCCGGGTGGGCAGTATCAGAGATAACCGGCTGGGTGGCTGGTACAGCTACCGTTGTGCCAAAGCTGCACTGAATATGGCCGTGAAATCGATCAGTATTGAGTGGCAACGCACGATGCCCAACAGTTGTGTCGTGGCGCTTCATCCCGGTACGACAGACACACCACTATCCAAGCCATTTCAGCACAATGTGCCAGCGGGAAAACTGTTTCCGCCTCACCGTGTTGCCAGTGACCTGATAAAAATCATTGAATCGCTGACACCAGCTCAGACCGGACAGTTTCTGGCTTACGACGGCAGCGTTATTGATTGGTAATCTTCCGTTTGTGTTTATTGCGACGACAGCGCTCAGAGCAATATTTCACCTCTTGCCAGCAACGGGCCCATTTCTTGCGCCAGGTAAAGGGCCTGTGGCAATAAAGGCAGATTTTTGTCGGTAAATCCCGGCCTGTCATCACCTACCCTCCAACTCGCCGAAGCATCCGAACATCTAACCAGTATTCCCAATCAAGCTGCAGGTTTTCCCGCCTCCGCTGAATTGAAAGTGAGTGCGTGTTAAATCCACATTAAGCCATCGGTCGATTGTTCCCGCAGGAAGGAGTAGACCTGAAACAGGCCCAGCACTTCACCTCCCCGACGGTATTTCAGCAACATGCCTCTGTCCCCCAGAGACATTGCACCATCAATATAAACCCGGTTACCGCTCACTTTCGGTTTCAGCCCGGACACGATGTTGTGGCCCATCAACACCGCATCAATATGAGCGACAACACTGTGTTCATCATGGGTGAACACAGCCCGATCCCAGACACAATCATGCAGCTCTTCTTTGCTCAGCGTGTGCGCGTCACAGCACTGGGTGAACTGCTGCCAGTCATAAGACGCAGGCACGGCGGCATGCACCAGACCAATGCAGTGACCGTTAATCTGCAGGGTAAAACACAGGGGTAAATTTGCCGCAAAAGCCAGCATTTTTCTGACCTCAGCAATAGCAACATCTTGATGCCAGCGGCCGCCATTCATGATCCATAAGGATCTGTCGGCATTCTCTGCCATAGCATTGAACGCCATTTGTTCATGGTTGCCCTGAATGGCATAAATGGCCGGGCAATCCCGCACGGCTTTTAATAACGCCAGTGAATCCGGGCCACGATCGATCATATCGCCCAGAATAAACAACCGGTCCCGGATTTCACCATCCAGCGGATAACGAAACCCCACCTCCTCCAGCACATCTTGCAACAGCGCGTATTGTCCGTGCGGATCAGACAGAAAATAAATGTCGTAATGGGGGTCGAGCTGAAGGTATTCGTGCATGGAACCACCCGTCATATTGCCTGTTCTTCACTTAAGTTTAGCAACAGACAATATGACGGACAGAATGCTGACTGTGCCTTCTTTTCAAAAGGTGTCTGATCGCCAGAGAGTCAAGTCATTGAGCCGAGCTTCCGTCCCGAGCAATCACTTTGTAAATCGTGGCACCAATCACAGCCCCGACTATAGGTGCCAACCAAAATAACCAGAGTTGTGCCATTGCCCAGTCGCCAACATAAACGGCAACACCAGAGCTACGGGCAGGATTGACGGACGTATTTGTCACTGGAATTGAGATCAAATGAATTAAGGTTAAGCACAAACCAATTGCGATCGGTGCAAATCCCGCGGGAGCGCGAGAATCGGTTGCTCCCATAATGACAATCAAGAACATCATGGTCATTACGACTTCGCAGACCAAGGCAGCCAACAATGAATACTGCCCCGGAGAATGCTCACCGTAGCCGTTAGAAGCAAATCCCGCGGAAAGATCAAACCCCGGCTGACCAGAAGCAATCACGTAGAGCACGCCCCCCGCCACTATCCCTCCCAGCACTTGAGCTACAACATATGGTAAAAGATCACTGGCAGGAAAACGTCCACCAACCCATAGACCAACCGACACAGCCGGATTCAAATGGCAGCCAGATATATGCCCAATAGCAAAGGCCATGGTTAGCACAGTTAAGCCAAATGCCAGGGCTACTCCCATCAAACCAATCCCTAACTCGGGAAATGCTGCCGCCAGTACAGCACTACCGCAGCCACCCAGCACAAGCCAAAACGTGCCAATAAACTCAGCAAGATACTTATTCATATGATCAACCTTTTCGATCTGTATCCGGGTCACATTGCCCGATAGTTTCGCGTATTGACGCTCAACGTAGAAACAGCAGTGCTAACACTGTAAGAGCTCATGCATGCAGAGAGCCCAGAAAGGTTAAGTATATGAATGGCGCGAATAAAAAAAGACGCAACTGCCTTCGTTATTAATGTTGAAACAGCGTCTTAATGAGAAGAATGGATTTCTGCTGGATAAAGTGCTGCTCGATCATGACTTGCAGCAATGCTGCAAGTCATGATCCAAGCATAACGAACACTATCGCCACATGCGCGCCAGTACATCCTCATGGCTTTTACGAATGCGATGCCAGAATGCCATCACAATATGACCAAGCGTAAAGGCCAGCAGCAGCCAGGCCAGCTCTCCGTGCAGCAGATTCCCCAGCCCGACCATCCACTCAATTTTTTCGTTGTCAAAACCGTCCATCAGCGGGATCCCAAAAGGCGAAAAGGCACGGCCAGAGCCATACTGTCGGATCAGTGCCAGCGCAGGAATGACAATCATCAGTGCATATAAGGCTTGATGGCCCAGTGCAGCGAGACGGCTGACAGCGGCCGGACGACGTGACACATTCAGCAGCGCCCACACCAGGCGTAACGCAATGATGATCAGCAACAGAAAGCCCAACGGCTTATGTGTTGCCCACATCAGTTCATCCAGCCACGAATCTTCAAGCAAGGCGTGCGTTGCTGCCGACAAAAACTGCCAGAGTAGCAGCACTGCCACTCCCCAATGTAAAAACCGACTGATTGCACCATAGCGCTGAGCATTATCCAGAACTGACATCACATGATCCTTATTGCTTCTTAATAAGCACTTTAGACGCTGATCTGCAGAAAAATTTCCCGTGAAAGTAACACATTTACATTTACTTACGTAAACGGGCTGAAGGCATGACCGGCAGACAGCAAAAAAGCCACGCTTATCACGTGGCCCTGCTCAGAATTTACATGCCTTCTGCTTCAGAAACCTGAGGATGGTTATCACGGAAATATTGCCATTGCTCTACGCGACGCCCATCAGACAGCACACAATAAGTCACCCGCTTGCCATCTTCAGTCACCATATCCAGCTTCCCGCCCTTCTGAACACAATACACGGCGGCCGGGTTTGCAGATCCCACCGGTTCGCTCGCTGGCTGACTCACACAGCCGAGCAGCAAAGAAGCAGCAGCCGCACAAGCCAATAGATACGTTTTATTCATTTTCTTCTCCCAATTCATTCGCTTTTATAATGCGGGCCAGTATAAAGACAATCCGTCACATGATGTCTTGATCGTGTTAAACATCGTGTCCGAGCAAGACAATTTATCCTGACAAAACGCAATTCCCTACTTTTACTGTGTGAAATTATCATATCACTGATAACTCTGAACAAAAACAATCTATACAGAAAGCAATCGCTGAGTGCAGGCAGCAGTTCGCAAATAACACCTGCGCGCTTGAGATACAGGGGAAAGTCAGCAGAAAAATAAATATAAGCCGTGATATAAACAATCACCACCAGCAAGGAAAGCAGTGCATCAAAATAAATCACATCCGCTTTATTGAAGTAGAAATAAAATATGCCCAGACACAGCACCACGATGATTCATATCATTGTTATGTCTGATGTGGCTGAATGATTATTTCGACGCTTTGCGCAATGCTTTCAGCGCTTCACTTTCAAGACGCCGTGCCTTACCGGATACCCCGACCATACATATAATAGCAGCCATCATAATCACAAGATTTACGGCGCTCTCTGCCACAAATAACATACATAAGGTGTTGATGAACCCCACCAGTGCAATCACTGTCGTTTGATAAGCGAGCGATTTTACCTGCCTGATGGCCTTTTCTTCAGACTCGGCAACGACACTATCAGACACAAGGGTCACAGATGCCGCTTTGCAAGCTTCAAACTGAAGGTTAAGCTCATCCTCGCTGACTTTTTCACTTGCCGAGTATTGATGGCCGCTCTTCATCACAAAGTAAGTATTCATGATCACTCCTGAATCGGGTTGAGAAATACACCAACAGGCCGTTCCGCCTGGCTGGATTGTCAATGAGTAGGCGGCAATTTCATGAAACATATGTAATATCTTTACGTCAGCGTTTCCGCGCAGATTTCAGATCACTGATTTGCTAAAACGCTATCGGATGTATATACATTGTATAGGTATGTGTCATCGTGAGCCGGTATGGTGAGTCGCAAGAAATCAAAAGCAATGAAGAAAGACAGTCAGTTAATCATCAGAATTAATGGTGAGGAACGTAATGCCTTTGTTGTTTTATGCGAAAAAATGGATACCAGCGCCGCACGTGAAGTGCGTCGGTTCATCCGTCAGTTTGTGAAAGAAAACGCACAATCTCAGTGACCAGCAGCCTGCCTGACACAGCCCGGTTGATAGGTTAGGTGAAAGCAGTGCCTTTCATGTCAGCCATTTTTCCTCAAACGTGAATCAAACCGGAGAATGAAAATGGCAAAAGTGTCTAAAAAAGCGAAAAAACTGAAAAAAGAAATCAAAGTGCGTAAAGCCAAAGTCGCCAAGCACGAAGGCAAACTGAAAAAGTTGTTGAAGAAACTGAAAAAAGCCTGATTTTTCAACAGTCACAGTCCGGTGGTTGCGGTCATCGGATTGTGTTAACAGGCATTTCAGCGCCACTTGGCCCGATACAGATCCCCACCCAATCCCTGCTCCCTTTTGTCACCCTTAGCAAAATAGCCCATGCGCCTTTTTCTGATCTTGCTCAAATGACAATCACCACATTGACAGACTATGCTTGGTATCACTGCTAGTCACGAACTCTATTGGCACTTTTCTCTTCCAGCCAGCGAACGTCGGTGTATTTAACTATTGAAAAAACCGATTGTTGTCATTGATAAAAACGTCTTTATTCGATTGATTGTCGGTCTATATTCAAGTGTGTAACTGAGACACTCAACACCCTACACTATTCTCAAGGAGCAATGTATGAGCAACGGCAAAGGTACCATGACGGGTGGATGCCCGGTAATGCATGGCAGCAATACCAATCTTCGTGGCGCGGGAACAAGGAACGAAGACTGGTGGCCGAATCAGCTGAATCTCAAAATCCTCCATCAGAACGATAAAAAATCAAACCCGCTGGGCGAAGATTTCAACTACGCAGAAGAATTCAAGAAACTCGACCTGAAGGCCGTGAAACAAGATATTGAGCGCGTGCTGACCGACTCTCAGGACTGGTGGCCTGCCGATTATGGCCATTATGGCCCGCTGATGATACGTATGGCCTGGCACGCAGCAGGCACCTACCGTACCGGCGACGGCCGTGGCGGTGCATCAACCGGTAATCAGCGTTTCGCGCCATTAAACAGCTGGCCGGATAACGGCAACCTGGATAAAGCCCGTCGCCTGCTGTGGCCGGTGAAACAGAAATACGGTAACAAACTCTCCTGGGCAGATCTCTTCATCCTGACCGGCAATGTTGCCCTTGAATCCATGGGTTTCAAAACCTTTGGTTTTGGTGGCGGCCGGGCGGATATCTGGGAACCGGAAGAAGACATCTACTGGGGCGCCGAAGACGTCTGGCTGGATAACAAACGCTACAGTGGCGAACGCGATTTAGAAAACCCGCTGGCCGCCGTGCAGATGGGCCTGATTTATGTGAACCCGGAAGGCCCGGACGGCAATCCTGATCCATTGGGTTCCGGCCGTGATGTCCGCGAAACCTTCGCCCGTATGGCGATGAACGATTATGAAACCGTCGCACTGACCGCCGGTGGACACACCTTTGGTAAATGCCATGGTGCTGGTGATGCAGCGCTGGTTGGCCCGGATCCGGAAGCGGCGCCGATTGAGCAAATGGGCCTGGGCTGGAAAAATGCCCACGGTAGCGGTAAAGGACGGGATTCAATCACCAGTGGTCTGGAAGGTGCCTGGACGCCGACCCCGACCAAGTGGGACAACACCTATTTCGAAATGCTGCTGGGTAATGAGTGGGAACTGACCAAAAGCCCGGCCGGTGCCAACCAATGGAAAGTGAAAAACGTTACGGATAAAAACCAGGCGCCCGATCCGGAAGATGCTTCTAAACGCGTCAATATCATGATGACCACAGCGGATATGTCGATGCGTGAAGATCCTGAATATCGCAAGATTTCAGAACACTTCCGCGCCAATCCTGAAGAATTTGCCGATGCCTTTGCCCGGGCCTGGTTCAAACTGACGCACCGGGATATGGGCCCCAAAGCGCGCTATCTTGGCCCTGAAGTGCCTGCCGAAGATCTGATCTGGCAAGATCCGGTCCCCGCCGTCGATCACGATCTGATCAATGACAGTGATATTGCGTCGCTGAAGCAAACTATTCTCAACTCTGGCTTAAGCGTGACAGAGCTGGTGTACACTGCCTGGTCGTCAGCCGCGACGTTCCGTGGTTCTGACTGCCGCGGCGGTGCAAATGGCGCCCGCATCCGTCTGGCACCACAAAATAACTGGGAAGTGAACCAACCCGGACAATTGAAAAAAGTACTGAGCACCTTTGAAGGCATTCAAAAAGACTTCAATTCCGCACAATCGGGCAACAAAGCCGTGTCACTGGCTGATTTGATTGTTCTTGGTGGTGTGGCAGCGGTTGAGAAAGCCGCAAAAGATGCAGGCTTCAGCGTGAATGTACCTTTTTCACCGGGTCGGACTGACGCCACCGACGATCAGACCGATGCAGAATCGTTCGACGTGCTTGAGCCTGTTGCTGATGGTTTCCGTAACTATATGAAAACCAAATACACGGTTTCTGCCGAAGAAATGCTGCTCGACCGTGCCCAACTACTCACCCTGACTGCACCGGAAATGACAGTGCTGCTCGGTGGGATGCGCGCCCTGAACGCCAATTTCGGCGGTTCGAAACATGGTGTTCTCACCGACAAACCGGGCGTACTGACCAACGACTTCTTTGTCAACCTGCTGGATATGAACACCGAGTGGCAACCGACTTCGGACGCCGCCGATGAGTTCGAAGGCCGGGACCGGAAAACAGGTCAGGTGAAATGGACGGCAACCCGTGTTGATCTAGTGTTTGGTGCCAACTCGCAACTGCGCGCTATCTCGGAAGTGTATGGCGGCAGTGATGGCCAGGAGAAGTTCGTCAACGACTTCGTCAGCGCCTGGACCAAAGTCATGAACGCCGATCGTTTTGATCTGAAATAAGCCTGAACCTCCCCTTCCCGCTTCCGGGCGGGGGAGGTTATATCGTCAAAAACTTAGCACCATACTCAAATCAACCCCTTCCCATTGTTCAGGTAGTTTCTCAGCCACTCCCCGGTAAGCGGGCACCAGCAAGCAATCCCTCCCCGGCTTTCGCTGTTGAGCAGAAAGTCAGAAATCCAACTGAAGCTGTCATATACTTCAGAGAATAAAACTTAAAAACCTCACACTGACGACTGTGTTCGTGCTTTGAAACATGCATTTTCTGTAATTTAAACGATAGAAGAGGCTGAAGATGATTGTAGGATATGCGAAATTCTCTAAACGACACCCTTACTTTCATATAGTTCTCATTTCATCGCTCACGCTGATCTTTTTAATCTCCGCTTTTATACTGATTGAATATGAAACGGTTGAACTGGTTGCAGTGATTGTATTCATTGGCAGCACCTTACCCTTTTTTGCAAAAGCCTCTAAATACAAACAGCAATATTTGTCTGATTAACCAAATAATTCACCTGGCTCTGTTGCCGGGATACCAGAGAGAAATTTGTCAGGCTGGCATTTATTGTGACATCACTGATGACTGGCCCTCTTATCTTCATCTGCAAGAAAAACAAACTATCCGCCACTAAAAACCGTCTACACTGATCATCAGCCTCTCGTCACCTCAGTCAAACGGGCTGCCAGTGAATGCTATCGGCAGCCCGCCAACAGCCCTGCCTGACATGTGTACAAATCTACGCATACAAATCTATGAATACCTATCTATGCATCCCTTTTCATTATTGGACTGGCACGCAGAAACGTTATATTTTTTAGGGGTATTTTTTACCAGGCTGCTATCACCATGACACTTAATCCCCCTTGCTTTTCTGTACTCCTTCTTGCCGGCGGACAGGGTTCCAGAATGGGAGGCAAAGACAAGGGACTGGTTTCCTTTCGCGGCAGGCCGTTAATTGCCAGCCTGTGCGATGTTGTCAGACCGCTGACAGATGATCTGCTCATCTCCTGCAACCGCAACACCGAGCAGTACGCCACTTATTGTGACCATATACTGACGGACGATATCTCCGGCTTTCCCGGCCCGTTAACCGGCATACTCAAAGGGCTGGCAGCAGCAAAACACGACTGGCTGCTACTGTTCCCCTGCGATGCCCCCATGATAGACCAATCTCTGGTTGACCAGATTCTGGCTGCCGCCAGTGCCGACACACCGCGGCCCGTCATGGTTCGGCAAGGCAACCAGTGGCAGCCCATGTTCAGCCTGATCCCCAAACAACTGCTTCCTGTAATTCAGCAAGCCTGGCACTCAGGTGAGCGCAGCCTGATGGCGATTCTCACCCGCCATCATGTGATCGCCGTTGACTGCGCACTGAGCGATCCCCGACTGCAAAACATCAACACTCCGCAGCAATTACTTGATTTACATCATGATTAAGCCTAGCCGCTTTTCTCTGAGATCCGAAGACCTATAGCACCACCAGAAACAGAACAACAGCAAAGCCCAAAGCAGCGCTTATCAGTCCACCCAAACAAGCCATTGGACAAGGGACAGGCTGTTGCGTAGCCTGTCTGTATTCTTCCAACCCCAGGTGCAGGCATCAACATGAGTGACTCTGACAACAAAGCCGATGACATGACCGATGTGAATGCGGCTCCGCCTTCACCCGATGCGTTCACTTATGTTGAATTAGCTGAGGATGATGTTGCAGCAGAAACACACAGTGCCATGTTAGCCAGCGAAACGGCGCTGTCGATCAGTTACAACGGTATCAGTCAGGCGGTCATGATGGTGACGCCGGGCAACATTGAAGATTTCGTCAAGGGCTTCAGCCTGAGTAACGATATTGTTCGCTCGGTGAGTGAAATTTACGACATCACCCTCACCACCGGTTGCGATTCCCATCATGCCGAAGTCAAGATTTCAAACCGCGCTTTCTGGTCGCTGAAAAAACATCGCCGGCAACTGGCAGGCACCAGCGGTTGCGGGATCTGTGGTGTGGAAGCCATTGAACAGGCACTACCGACCTTAACGCCGCTCACGCCAGTCCCGCCCCCCCAAGCCAGCCTGCTGCGCAATTTGCGAACGCGCATCAGTGATGCGCAGTCAGTGGCCCGCAGCAGCGGTGCACTGCACGCCGCGTTATACGTCGATGCCGCGGGAGACATTCAACTCTGCCGGGAAGACATCGGCCGGCATAACGCACTGGACAAGCTGATCGGTGCCATGGCGACTGCCCGCATCAACCCGCAATCCGGCTTCGCCGTGATGACCAGTCGCTGCAGCCTGGAGCTGATTCAGAAAGCCGTCCGCGCCAAAATCAGCACACTGGTGACCTTATCGGCTCCCACTGCCATGACCGTCCGTTGGGCGCGGCAGAATCACCTGAATTTAATCCATGTGCCGCACCACAGTGCACCGAGGTTATATAGCGGTGTGATCTGATGGTATGTCTGGGTATGAGGTATGTCGCGCGTAAGTCCTGTGTATCTTTCCGCTTTAGTTGCCGTGCGTCAGGCACGCTTTGCTGAGCATAAGCGTTGTCAGGCATACATTACTGACTTCCCTTCGTTATTCCCGCGAGTACGGTGACGAATTTCTACCTCTGAGTTTGTTGTATGTCGCGCTAGAGGGGAAGAGGACACAGGCACTGCCGAGCAGCCTTTCATTCGTTCTGCATTTCTTCCTGTCTGACTGAGTTCCCCCTGCTGAAATCGCTCGATTCACACCACTCATGAACGTGACTCATGGATTGATGAAATAAAATCAATTTTATTCATGTAATGGCCCAAGTATAAACAAACTCAGTGGTTAGCACTCTCTGCAAGATGACAGTTTCTTCTGCGTTAGCGGTGAGTCGAAAGTCAAAGGCTGTAAAGCGACTGACTGGGCAAATAAAAATCAAATGGTCACGTCCAGAAAGCACAAGTCATACAGTCAGGTTTCATCTCAGGAAAACGGATACCAGAACACAATGAATCATGATTTTACATTTACGATCAAGAAGATTGCTTTCGATGAGAACTATCATCCTTTAGACAATACTCGTATCACAACCAACTTTGCGAACCTGGCCAGAGGGAATAACCGCCAGGAGAATCTGCGCAACACGCTCAGGATGATTGACAACCGTTTTAATGCCCTGGCAACTTGGGATAACCCCAAAGGCGATCGTTACTCTGTCGAACTTGAAATCATTTCTGTTGACATGAATATCGATGCTGATGTCAAAGGTGATGGCCAGGCATTTCCTATGATTGAAATTTTGAAAACCAATATTGTTGATCACAAAACCAACCAACGCATTGAAGGTATTGTCGGCAATAACTTTTCTTCTTATGTCCGGGATTATGATTTTAGTGTCTTACTGCTGGAGCATAATAAAGGCAAAGCCGGCTTTAGTATTCCAGATAACTTTGGCCAGCTACATGGTAACCTGTTTCAATGTTTCTTAAATTCAGATATCTATAAAGAACATTTTCACAAGCCACCTGTCATCTGCCTGAGCGTTTCGGATAATAAAACCTATCACCGGACTGAAAATCAGCATCCTGTCTTAGGTGTTGAATATCAACCCAATGAATCATCTCTGACTGAGCAATACTTCAAAAAAATGGGTTTGCAGGTTCGCTATTTTATGCCGCCCAATAGTGTTTCGCCTTTAGCCTTTTTCTTTTATGGTGATTTACTGAGTGATTATACGAATCTTGAGCTTATCAGCACCATCAGCACGATGGAAAGCTTTCAAAAGATTTACCGGCCTGAGATTTATAATGCGAATTCTGCTGCCGGCCAATGCTATCAACCGAATTTGAAGAACCAGGACCATTCATTAACTCAAATTGTTTATGACCGGGAAGAACGCAGCCGGTTGGCGATTGAGCAGGGAAAATTCGCTGAAGCGCAATTTATCAAACCCTATCAAGCGATTCTTGAACAATGGTCTGCCAGTTACGTTCTTTAACTCACCCAAATATAAGATGATTGATGATGAAAAAATTATTACCGACTTCAACTTCAGGCAGTTTACCGAAACCTTCCTGGCTCGCGCAGCCTGAGACACTTTGGTCTCCCTGGAAACTGCAGGATCAGGCACTCATTGAAGGCAAGCAAGATGCTTTACGTTTGTCATTGCATGAACAACAACATGCCGGGATTGATATTGTCAGTGATGGCGAGCAATCGCGCCAACACTTTGTCACCACCTTTATTGAGCACCTGAGCGGTGTTGATTTTGAGAATCGGAAGACAGTCAAAATTCGTGACCGCTATGAGGCGAGTGTCCCGACAGTCGTCGGGCCGGTCAGCCGCCAAAAGCCGGTGTTTGTTGAAGATGCTAAATTTCTGCGTCAGCAGACCAAACAGCCGATCAAATGGGCCCTGCCTGGTCCCATGACAATGATTGATACCCTTTATGATGCCCATTATCAAAGTCGTGAAAAGCTCGCCTGGGAGTTTGCCAAAATTCTCAATCAGGAAGCCAAAGAATTAGAAGCGGCAGGTGTTGATATTATTCAATTTGATGAACCCGCTTTTAATGTGTTCTTTGATGAGGTCAACGACTGGGGGATCGCGACCTTAGAAAGAGCCATTGAAGGCCTGAAATGCGAAACCGCTGTCCATATTTGCTATGGCTATGGCATTAAAGCCAACACTGACTGGAAAAAGACCCTGGGTTCTGAGTGGCGGCAATACGAAGAAATTTTCCCTAAACTGCAACAATCGAATATTGATATTATCTCTCTGGAATGTCACAACTCTCGTGTGCCCATCGAGCTGCTTGAACTAATCCGGGGGAAGAAAGTGATGGTCGGCGCCATTGATGTGGCAACCAATACCATTGAGACGCCTGAGGAAGTTGCTGATACGCTGCGAAAAGCACTCCAGTTTGTTGATGCCGACAAGCTCTATCCGTGTACCAACTGTGGCATGGCTCCCCTGCCGCGTGAAATTGCAAAAGGCAAGCTCAATGCTTTAAGCGCAGGCGCTGAAATTGTTCGGAAAGAGCTCTCTGCTTAGGCGCTGATATAGTGCAGTGAACAGGGTTACCTTTTTGTTGGCTTGGGTTCGCCAGCCATGAACAAATCGGTAACCCGTGATAGATCAATATTGCGCATAATCTGGGTCTGATCGTATCTCTGAACTTGAAGAGATGTTTAGATCTGTTGGTGTGTCCGCTTGAGCACGGTGTGTCTTTTATATTCAGAAAGTTCATAGTAATAAAAAAACCATTACCATTTTGCTGCTCAAACTAACTGTTAAGAGCATAAAAGTGTGACAACGACAGACACCTCTCCGCTCACCTTCATCAATCTGCCTGGCACTTTCCAATTATCTGAGCTTTTGGGTTTCAATAATGGCTAAGATTAAAGCTTCTGTACTCGAAGAGTGATTATACAGTGCCAGCTACCTTGTACTGACATACTGTGCAATTTCTGCAACGGAAGTGCTTCGAAATCCTGCCTGATAAAGCAATATCTCCGCAGCTTGAAGAAAATCTGCTTTGTTGATGATTCATACCTCACCGCGAAACTACGGCGGTGACTATACTTAGCGTTATCGACTCGACACTGTACTACCCGTTTATCTTGCCGGAATTCGGAGATGAAACCACATAAAACAATGAAAGCAGTTGTCACTATTGAGCAAGGTGGTCTCGATAAACTCGTTTATCAAGATATGCCTGTTCCGGAACTTACTGCCGGAGAGGTGCTGATAAAGGTACTTGCTGCAGGTGTCAACAACACTGAAATCAATACGCGAATGGGTTGGTACTCCGGTAACGTAAACACCTCGACGAATGAAATGGCCAAGCAAAGTAATTTTAATACGTTAAGTGATGGTGGCTGGAGTAAAGAAACCCCTTTCCCTCTCATTCAGGGGACGGATTGCTGCGGCATCGTGGTAGAGGCAGCGAACAGCACAGATAAACCGCTCATCGGGCAGCGCGTCTTGATAAGACCCTGCATGAGAACGAACGGCTTTAACGACTTTAATCACATCTGGATGGCATCGGACTTTGATGGTGCGTTTGCTGAATTCGTGAAAGTGCCCGCTCATGAAGTTTTTCCTGTTCAAACGCAATGGAGCGATGTGGAACTCGCCAGCATACCTTGTGCATTCGGTACTGCAGAGAACATGCTGCACAGAGCTAACGTCCAGCATTCTGATACAGTTTTAGTCATGGGCGCATCTGGCGGGGTCGGATCCGCCGCTATTCAACTCGCGAAACGTCGCGGAGCGCGTGTTTTTGCCGTTGCTTCAAAAAGCAATCACCAATCTTTACAAACATTAGGCGTTGATAACGTTATAGACCGCAATGCCGATCTCCTTCACACACTGGGAGAGAACAGTGTCGATGCCGTCATCGATAATGTTGCAGGTGAAACCTTTGGACAGCAATTGGCGATACTGAAACGAGGAGGGCGTCTTGTAACATCAGGGGCTATCGCTGGGCCGATTGTAAACATTGATCTTCGTAAACTCTATCTCAAAGATATCTCTCTTATTGGTACAACGGCATGGGATGAACCTGTTTTCCCGAACATCATTCGCTACATCGAGAAAAACGAAATTAGACCGTTAGTGGCTAAAACCTTTCCTCTTGCACAGATAGCGCAAGCTCAGACTGAGTTTTTGCAACGGCAGCACTTTGGAAAATTTGTTCTTATTCCCTGAAGCTTACTTCAAAGCCCCCATGTTTTATCACTGCATTGCTGTGAGATATTTTGTGAGACGTGCCCACGAGAGATCATTGATCGCTCAACGTCTCCACTCACACCAACACCAAAAGACACCTTTGAAAATACCTCTCCCTGACATATAACTGTCAGTCTGTACACAACATTCACCCGCTACGTCAGTCAAAGGAAACAACATGACGGAATATCTTATCTATGCCTTTATTTACCTGATTGCAGCCGTCATTGCCGTGCCGCTGGCACAGCGGTTCGGGCTGGGCTCCGTGTTGGGCTATCTCATTGCTGGCGTGGTCATCGGGCCGGTCATCGGCTTAGTGGGTGAAGAAACCACCTCGATTCAGCATTTTGCCGAATTTGGTGTGGTGATCATGCTGTTTCTGGTCGGTCTGGAGTTGGAGCCAAAATCACTGTGGGCCATGCGGCACCGGCTCATCGGGTTGGGCGGATTACAGATTGGCCTGACAGCGCTGGCTTTTACCGGCGCTGGGCTGCTTTTCGAACTCCCCTGGACGCTGGCGCTGGCTATTGGTCTGATTCTGGCGATGTCCTCCACCGCCATTGTGTTACAAACCTTCAACGAAAAACGACTGGGCCGGACTGAAGGCGGGAAAAATGCTTTTTCAGTACTCCTGTTTCAGGACATCGCCGTGATCCCCATGCTGGCGCTGTTACCACTGCTGGCCTTGCCCGAGTTGATTGCGCAAGCACAATCCGCAGCCGCGTCGGCGGCTGAGCACCATGAAGAACTGAGCCTGGTCGCCGGATTACCCGGCTGGGCCTATGGACTGGTGATTACCGCTTCCATCGCCTTTGTGGTGGTTGGCGGCCATTACCTCAGCAGGCCCTTATTTCGCTTTGTTGCCAGTTCTGGCCTGCGGGAAATTTTTACCGCCACCGCCCTGATGCTGGTACTGGGCGTCTCTATCCTGATGAGTCTGGTTGGCCTGTCTCCTGCGCTGGGCACCTTTCTTGCCGGTGTGGTGCTGGCGAACAGTGAATTCCGACATGAACTGGAATCCAACATCGATCCCTTTAAAGGGCTGCTGCTGGGCCTGTTCTTTATCACGGTTGGTGCCGGGATCAATTTCAGCATTCTGTTCAGCGAATTCTTTACTGTAATTGGTCTGACGCTGGGCATTATGCTGATCAAAGCACTGGTGCTCTTCCTGCTGGCGTTGATTTTCCGGATTCGTAACAGTAACCGCTGGCTGTTTGCCCTGAGTCTGGCGCAAGCCGGTGAGTTCGGGTTCGTTCTGATCAGTTTCACCGTCCAGAACCATGTACTGCCCCCGGAGCTGGCGCAAACCTTGTCTCTGGTGGTTGCGCTGTCGATGATGTTCACCCCCGGACTGTTCATTTTCTACGACAAAGTCATCTTGCCGCGCTTTGAGCACTCTTCCAACGAACGCGAAGCGGATAATATTGATGAACAAGGTACTGTGATCATTGCCGGGATCGGCCGCTTCGGGCAAATTGTCAACCGCCTGCTGATCGCCAACGGCGTGAAAACTGTGGTGCTGGATCACCAGTCAACCATCATAGATACCATGCGAAGAATCAACACCAAGGCCTATTTTGGCGATGCCACCCGCCCGGACCTGCTGCACACTGCAGGGATAGAACAGGCCGCTATGGTAGTGGTTGCGATGGACAATCAGGAAAGCAGCATCATGCTTGTCAAACATATCAAGCACAGCTATCCGCACGTCAAGGTGCTGGCCCGCGCCTATGACCGGGGCCACAGTTACCGGCTACGTCAGGCAGGTGCCGATGTGATTGAATCTGAAACCTATCATTCCGCGCTGGAAATTGGCGCCGCCGCCCTGCGTGAACTGGGCCACCCGCCTCGTCTGGCCCAGCAACAGAAATCCGCGTACAAACGGGTCGATGACGAACTGTCTGCCGGTCTCTATCAGGCCTGGCTGGGCGAGTCCAAAGAAGGCGAGCGGTTTGATAATAACTACCTCAAACTCTTCATGCAGTTTGAAGACAGGATCCACGAAGAAATGGCTTTTGAGCGCTCGAATCATGAAACCGAAGAAAGCCATAAAGCATGAGCCGCGCTTGATCTGACCCGCAACGATTCTCAGGTGTGCCATGACGCGATTGCCCGTGTGATCTCACACCTGAATCTAATGATGTTTCAGTTAAGTTTACCCACTTTGCGCTCTGTGTCGCTTCGCGCTAAGAAAATCAGCTATTTACCATGAGTTGAAGTGCAGTTATCGGCAAGTTACATCACATGCTATCCGAAGACGAAAGTGGAGATTGACTGATTACAGCAACTTTTTCCCATGGGCAGAATATAACGACATAGCAGTATTTTTCATCAGAATAAAAATTCCAAAATAGAATTTTATACTCTACCCCGATAAAGATAGCCCTCCATTCAAATTATACTTTCATCAAAAACAACCATTATTGATAGTTAGAAAAACACAGTGTTTTATCTTTAATTAAATCAATAATAAGTGAGCTTTAACTCGAAGAAAAATGTATACCACATAAATTAAATGCAAATAGTATTGCGATGGAATTCATACAGCAAACAAATGCCATTTTACATTCTTTTCATTACTGCTAGTCTCGCGAAACTTATCAAGGCCAAAAACCAGATAATATTAATCCGTTTTTATTCCATATTTTACGCTTCATCAATAGCACTGAATAAACATTTATTGTCGAGGTAGTCAATTTGAAATGGTATGAAATTGAAGCTCAGAAGATTGATAGTAACATTCCATCTGATAAAGAAATCAATATAAGTGCTGGATTTGGCCCTACAGGTCTCCCTCACATTGGTACTTTATGTGAAATAATAAGAACAAACTTCCTGAAAAAATCGCTCGAAAAACTGGGGAGAAAAGTACATTTCCACTTAGTTTCTGATGATTTAGACCCTTTCAGGAAAATTCCTTCCAATCTTCCGAACCAAGAACTATTGAGCAATTACATAGGGAAATCCATCAACCAGGTTCCAGACCCATTTCAAATGAAAAGTAGCTTCTCAGAGATGGTTGAGTCAAAATTATCCGAGCATATCAAGAGATACAACATTGAATGTAATTCAATAAAGAACTCCAGAAGTTATCAATCTGGGGAGTATAACAAAGAAATATTAAACTTCCTTAATAATTATGAAGTGGTTAATAACATTTGCAAAGAATCGGTAGGTCCGTTAAGAAAAAGGACTTACAGTATATTCATGCCAATATCACCAACAAGCGGAAGAGTGATAGAGCATATTCACTTGATTGACATTGATCCAATAAAAGGAGAGATGACCTACAGAATACCTGCCAATGAAATAATTAATAAGCCAGGTAGTGAATACGGAATCGAGTTAAAGGATTTCTACTCGACTGAAATTCTCAATGAGCCGATTACGACTTCGGTACTTGATGGTCATTGTAAATTACAGTGGAAAGCTGACTGGGCTATGCGACTTCTGGCTCGGGACATCAGATTTGAAATGCATGGAGAAGATCTCACCAGCTCTGCAAATATCGCCATCAAAATAGCCACTTCCCTTGAAAGAGAAACACCAAAGCTTTATAAATATGGTTTGTTTTTAGACGATAATTGCAAGAAGATTTCAAAGTCGAAAGGTAATGGGTTCTCCTTAGAGAAATCAGTAGATTTATTGACCGACAAAGCATTAATTAACTATCTTGAAAAGAATCCAAAGCGTAACTCTAAATTTCATATCAATTTATCACCTAGATTAAATGATATGGCTCTTGCTAAGAGTGACTTATCTACTACTTACACCAAAGCACATAGAATACTAACTGCTTCACAACCTCACACTTTACAGTCAGCTGTAGATTTTTTAAGGCGATACTCTTTATCCATGAGTAATGATGCCATTCAATATTCGTATAATTATTTTCTTGAGACAATAAAAAATTCGAAATCACCTGACTTAACTTTTTCAGAGGCAGAGAAAAAATTCATTTCATTATTATCATTTTGCTTAGAAGAAGTGAGCACTGAAAAAATTCAAGATATAAACCTCTACCTTCTTGTCCATGATTGTTATAAGAACACATTTAATAAAGACTCAAAAAATCACCCATGGGAGATAATTTACAAGTCATTATTTAATAACAATTACGGACCTAGAATTTCTACCTGGTTAGAGATTACAGGCATCAAAGAGTTTATTAGAAGATTAAAGGATTCAGTTGAAATGTCAGAGACAACTTATATTGAAGAAATGGGAATAGACGAAGCGAGCAGCAATAAAAAAACAAACATGGGCAGCAAGTCTGCGCATACTATTGAAGACAGTGAGACAAGTTATTCAGAGGCCATCTCATTTGATTCAGTGAAAGAACAATGTTTAAAGCTAGCACAGGCATTAAAAAGTAAACGCCATGAAATTGTGAACTCAGTTTCAAGTTATCAGTGCAAGAATGTTACAGATGATGAAATTTCCAGATCACTTGACCTTCTTTTAAACATTCAGGAAAACCAAGACTACTTTAAGTTCAAAATTCATGGCGTTACATCGTTTCTTCCTTTGAACCAACCTCTTTATGCCACTGTGTGTTTTGGTTTCATTCCTTCACTCATGTCTAAAGATACCTGTATCCGGCCGCCCACTGCGATGCATTCACATTATCAGAAACTACTCAAAGCGTTAGACTTCAGAGACTATTCAAATAGTTTATCTGTTTCTTTTGAAGATAAAGAAAGTTTCGTAAGCAAGCGAATTCAAGTGACCGATGCGGTCATTTTTACCGGAACACCAGAAAATGCATTGAAAGTCAGGAAGCATTTCAGAAAAAAAACACTCTTTATCTTAAATGGTGCTGGACATAACCCATTAGTTATCAGTCATGATGCAGATATAGATCAAGCTATTGAAAGTGCAAAGCGTGTTGTCTTGTATAATCAAGGACAAGACTGTGCAGGGCCCAATTCAATCCTTATTCATAACGATATATATAATGACTTCAGACTGCGCTTAATTGATGAATTAAAGAAAATTGAACATAAGGTGGGTACTTATGAAGATCCCAACACTATCGTGGGTCCCAATAGTGACATTGACCATTCAATAAAATTAGCATCCATCTTTAAACAATACAGAGAATTTTGCACATACGGTGGTGAAATAAATATAATCAATGGTTTGATTAAGCCAACAATTTTTGAGAAACCTCTCTCGCTAGGAGGGAATTATAAAGAATTTTTTGCTCCAATATTCTTTCTTCAAGCATACGGCTCAGATGATGAACTCGATAGCTACTTCTCACAACCACAATATTCTACAAATGCAATGTATATTTCACTGTTTGGCACGAGTCACTATATCCAAAATGAGCTAAGTAAAAACATCCATTTAAGTGAAAGTATTTTGATGAACACCGATTTACATCTCGTTGAACGTGGAACAACACCCTATGGCGGTCAAGGTGTAGCCGCTTCATGTATTTACTTCAACGGGCAAGTTATCAAAGGGAATACATTACCGCAACGAGACATTTATAATCACCTGGTATTAAACCCATAAATTATAAAACTGTACGATAGCGACTAAACATGTAAACATTAAGATCAGTAAATTTTTTGGAAATGAGTATGAGCCAAAAATCAAGTTTTTATCTCTCTATTTTTGCCGTAGTATTGAGCTCTTCGCTTGTTGGCTCATTACTCGGTTATTTTATTCCCTTTCAAGCTTTGAGACTGAACAACGCAGGAGGAAATATTGAGTTAATTGGCTTAATGTCTTCTGCTCCGGCTCTGGGGATGTTTATCTCATCTTTAATTACACCTCAGATTAATCATCGTTTTCCTATTAAGATAACAATGACAGCTTGTTTGTTATTCATACTCGTCACACTGAATCTATCGCTTTTACAATCTGATCCGAAGATTGTTTTTTTCTTCAGTTTAGTTATGGGTATGTGCTGTGGTGTAATCGTTATACTGGGAGAAACATGGGTTGCCGAACGCAGTCCTGATACACACAAAGGCAGATTTATCGGTTTTTATACAACGTGTTATACCGGGAGTCAGCTATGTGGGCCTTTATTCATTTCATTTTTTGGTTTTAATGACTTGATTCCCAGAAGTATCATTTCTTCCCTGCTCATTATTTCATCACTGTTCATTGTTATTTCCAGCATTATGCTAACCAGCAGAAAAACGATCCGACTTCGGTCTTCATTTAGCCTTTTAAAAATCACCCCTGCCTTATTCATGGCTGTCTTTTGCTTTTCGTTTTTTGACAGCACCGTTCTCTCTTTATTCCCTATTTATACAGTCAACAACGGTCACCCTGAGTCATCTGCAGCATTTTTGATTACTTTGATTTTTGTTGGCGATGCATTGCTACAAATCCCAATAGGATGGTTATCTGATAAATTTGGCAGTAAAAACATCCATCGATTATGTGGTATAACTTCTTTAATATTAATATTATTTATACCATACACTGTCAGTACATCATTCATTTGGATTCACATGATACTTTTAGGGGGTGTCGCCGGTGGTATTTATACACTAGCATTAATAAGAGCCAGCGAAATATTCAGTGGCAGTAAACTTATCCTGACCAACTCTCTCTTTGGTGTTTTATGGGGTATAGGAAGTACTTCTGGCCCTATCGTCAGTGGTACTTTAATGAAGGTTTTCTCTCATGACGGATTTCTTTTATCGCTCTCAATGACAACTGTGGTGTTTTTAGCGTTCACATTCAACAAAACCTATTTTATAAAACTAGGAAAATCAAATTAATGCCAAGTCACTGGATTATTCAGAACCATACTGATATAGAATTCACTCTGTCACGAAGCAATATTCTGTCTGTTTACCAAGCTGAAATAAACAGGCATAGTCAGGCAATCGTTCATTGTTGATATGAAAGAAGGGTCCATGACGCTACCGCCTCGCTCAATTTTAGATCTAGCCCCTGTTGCTGAAGGGGCTGATTTCTCGTCCACTTACGCGCGATCTGTCTCTTTAGCGCAACATGCTGAAAAATGGGGTTACAAGCGGTTCTGGCTGGCTGAACACCACAATATGCCCGATATTGCCAGTGCCGCTACCGCTGTGCTGCTCAGCCATATCGGTGCGCAAACCAGTTCCATCCGGCTGGGTTCGGGCGGGGTAATGCTGCCCAATCATGCGCCATTGGTGATTGCCGAGCAGTTCGGCACTCTGGAGGCGCTGTATCCCAATCGTATCGATCTCGGGCTGGGCCGCGCGCCGGGCACCGACTACCCGACCATGCATGCATTGCGCCGCGATCCGGATCGCATGGAGCCCAACTTTGATGAACTGCTGGAAGAGTTGCAGTTTTTCATGGGGCCAGTCTCGCCCAATCAGCCGGTCAGGGCCTACCCTGGCTCAGACTCTTCTGTGCCGATCTGGCTGCTGGGCTCCAGCACTTACAGTGCCCGGCTGGCAGGCATCAAAGGCCTGCCGTTTGCGTTTGCCTCTCACTTCGCACCGGATGCCATGATGAGCGCGATACAGATCTACCGTGAGCATTTCCAGCCTTCAGAACAGCTGGATAAACCGTATGTCATGATAGGCGTGAACATCATAGTGGCGGACACAAATGACGAAGCGCAGTATCTGGGCACCACGGAAAAGCAGAAGTTTCTGAATATGATACGCGGCGTCCAGGGCAAAATTCCGCCTCCGGTCTGGAGCATGGAATCGGTCTGGCTGCCCCATGAAAAGTACCAGATCGAAAAACAACTGCGGGAATCCATTCACGGTGATCAGGACACTGTCCGGACCCGATTGATCGAATTGACTGAGCGTACCCAGGCCGATGAAATCATGGCCAATGCCCTGATTTTCGATCATGAGAAAAAGCTGCGATCTTATGAGCTGCTGGCGGGGCTGTAATCATGGCCGGGAGTAATGTCACTCCCGGCTCGTATTTATACCGCCTGCGTCGCTTTTCTGAATACCGGCAACCTTGGCAACAGTAACCCCAGAATGACGATCGCAATGCCGATCAGCTGCAGCTGTGTCACGGCCTGTCCCATCATGTAGGCGGTGAGCACCGCAAACACAGGCACAAAATTAAAGAACAGCGCGGCGGTTGGCGAACCCAGCTCCCGGACGCCGTTCAGCCACAACAGGTAACCCGCCACCGTGCCAAAAACGCCAATGTAAACCACTTCCGTCATCCCGATGGCAGAACTGCTCACCAGCTCTGCAAACGGGTGGACTTCCGGTGTAGCCAGACACATCAGGCCAATCACAGTTGCACCGCTGAGCATCCCAACCAAGGTATATGGGATAACCGGCATCCAGCGGCTGATGTTCTGGCTGCAATAGGTGTAAAAGCTCCACGCCAGCATACCGGAGAAAATCATCTTATCACCCTGATTGATGTCCATCGTGAGCAGCGTTTCCAGATGCCCATTGGTGATCACCATCAGCACGCCAGACAAACTGACCACCAGGCTGAAACATTGCGGCAAGGTGGGTAAAGACCGCATGGCCACACAGGCGATCAACGCCGTCATCAGCGGACTGAGGGCCATGATCAACGAACCGTTGGTTGCTGCGGTATGTTCAAGCCCGGTAAAGAGTCCGAGGTTCAGGCCACCGACCCCTACGGCGCTGACAGCGACAACCCAGATCCATTGCCTGATGGTTAACGCAAAGCGCTCCGCCCCCATCACCAGAATGTATAGTGCCAGACAGACCGCCGCGATGGTAAAACGCCAGAATACCAGCGTGAGCGCATGCACTTCATTCAGTGCATGTTTACCAATCGGAAAGCAGCTGCCCCAGAAAAAGGTACAGATAATGAGCAGAACAACGGCTTTCGTTGTTGATGAAGCATTCATAGTCACTCCAGATGACTTGTCACATGATAACCGCTAGTCTATTGGTTTCATTATATGAATAAACAGGTAATATCAGCATGGTAAATCCCAAATATGAAATCTAACTATTCTCTCGACGATCTGCGCTGTTTTTGTACCGTCGCCCGGCTGGGCAGCTTTAAAACAGCCGCTGAACATTTAAGTATGCCTCTGTCGACCCTCAGCCGGCGGATTCGTCAGCTAGAAACAGACCTGCAGTTGCGATTACTAAACCGGGATGCCCATCGGGTTTCACTCACCCATACCGGTCAGCAATATTTTGAGCGCTCCAGCACATTGTTTGATGAGCTCAGTGACATCGGGGAAGATCTGCACCGGGACAAGCATGAGCCGAAAGGGAAAATTCGTATCAGCGCGCCCATCAATGCGGGCTCTCAGTTTCTGCGCGATATATTTTTCGACTTTTTGCTGCAGTATCCTGATATTCAGCTCGATCTGCAGTTTTCCAACAGCCTGATTGATATTGAAGCCCAGGCGATGGATGTGGTTTTTCGTGTCGGAAGCCCTGTGGTAGAAAACTGGATAGCCCGTCCGCTCAAAGACATTCACTTCATTGTCTGTGCGCATCCCGAGTATCCGGTTCAGGCCATCACGCATCCGGAGATGCTGAACGACCATTCGTCGATCCTCTGTCATCCCATGTCGCCCTGGCAGCTGGTGCATTCAGAAACAGGAGCGGAATATGATCACCAACCCGTCAAAGGCCTGCGTCTGGAAGTCGATGAAATCCGCATGCTGACCCATGCCATTCAGTCTGGCCTGGGCATCGGTTATATGCCTGACTATTTTGCCCTGCCGATGATCGCAAATGGCGAACTGAGCAGAGTCCTCCCGGACTGGTGCAGCAAACCCCGCACCCTGTTTATGCTTTACCGCGACCGCGATCATCTGCCGATGCGGGTGCGCTTGTTTGTTGAGTTCGTGATGGCGCGGTTTGAGGTAATGACATAATCCGTTCCCTGCTCACGAAACGCGTTAACGACTTCCGAAATCATCAGCGCCTGAGAATCTGTTCAGCCATAGACGTGGCTTTTCCTGACAGGCTCAGCAAAACCATCAGAGCGGCAATGATGATCTGAAAGCCACTGAACGCTGCTGTGATGCCTGCGACCGACAAGCCCACGCCGATTAGCAGGTAGTACTGAAGCCCGAACAAGGCGCCCGCTGACCCGGCCTGAGCCTGATAGGCCTGCAAAGACTGGCTGAGAATCGTCGGGATCCCCATGCCGTACCCCACCACAATCAGCAGCATAGGCAGCAAAAACCACAGGCTGTCTTGTAAGATCATGACACCGGCAGCACCTGCCAGCGCCAAACCCGAGGCCAGCTGAATCAGCACACGCTGAGCGCGCCCTTGGTGCAACCATTGCCGGTTGAGAAAACTGCCAATGATGGTTCCGGCTGCCAGAACAAGGCCGCTGTAACCAAACACCTGCGGACTGTACCCCAGCCGCGCAAACACAAAAGGGCCCTGCAGATAATAAGAAAACAGCAACACATTGAATCCCGCCACCAGCATTGCATACCGCCAGAGATGCGTATCAACAGCCATACGTTTGCCCAGCGTCAGCACCGATGGCCGAGTAATAACATCCGGCCTGGTCTCAGGCAACCCCAGCAGACAAAGCAGCCACAAGCTGCCCGCCAGCAGGCTCAGCGCGGCAAAAACAGTCGGGTATCCGCCATACTCAGTCAGCACGCCCCCTGCCAGCAGGCCAATCACAGGGCTGACAGAAACACCAATCCCCACATAAGAGAACGCTTTCGCAAGCGCGACTCTGTCACAACTGTCCCGAAGCATGGTTTGTGTGACCGCCGAGCCCACGGCAGCCCCAAAAGCCGCCAGTACCCGGCACAGTAACAACAACTCAAACTGCTGCGTTTGCATCGCAGCCAGTGTTGCCACGCCGTAGACCGTCAGCCCCGCCAGCATGGCTTGACGACGGCCAATCCAGTCCGACATCAGCCCCCAGAACACAACCCCTGCCGCAAACGCGGTGAAGTAAACAGACAGTGTCTGGCTGGCAACAGGTACCGACACACCAAAACCGGACGCAATATCCGGGAGTGCCGGGCTATAGATGGTCTCAACTATCTGGGGGAACATGATCAAAACCACCATCAGCCACAACGCAGGAGGCGTATTCATTATTTTTCGCTCATCTGAAGAAAAGATGCGCCAAGTCTACTCAATCCTGATAATGTCCCAATAACATCACTCAGACAAAAAACATCGAGATAAAGACACATGGCCTTGATCGATCAATCGACCAGCTTCGATGCAGATGACTTTGAAAGCGAGGTGATCGGCATTGCTGCCCGGATGGGCAAGCATGATTCAGGGATGCACAGGCACCGGAAAGCACAGCTGCTCTATGCACCGCAGGGATGCATGAACATTACCCTGAACGGGATGCGCTGTGTGTTACCGCCGACCCGGGCGGCATGGATTCCGGCCGGTACACTACACTGTGCGGAAATGTATCAGGTGGTGGAATATCGTTCGCTCTATTTTGATTCCCGACTCACCACCCACCTTGAGGACAGAGTAAAAATTATTGAGGTAAATCCACTGCTGCAGGCCCTGATTGAACGCATGGCTTTCTGGCCGTGGGACAAGCCAGCTGACAGTATGCAACGGACACACGCGCTATTTTTTGAGGAGCTGCATCATGCCCGTGAAGCTTATTTATCCCTGCCTTTGCCATCAGACAGACGACTGACGGCATGGCTCAGTGCCCTGCACCGGGATCAGCTAAATGCCCCGACGCTGAAGGTGTTAAGTGAGCAGATTGGCGCCAGCAGTAAAACCATCAGCCGGTTGTTTATCCGGGAAACCGGGATGCCTTATCAGGA
This sequence comes from Photobacterium sp. TLY01, assembly GCF_021432065.1. Classification (NCBI taxonomy): domain Bacteria; kingdom Pseudomonadati; phylum Pseudomonadota; class Gammaproteobacteria; order Vibrionales; family Vibrionaceae; genus Photobacterium; species Photobacterium sp. TLY01. The sequence goes on along the minus strand of NZ_CP090364.1, from coordinate 1,185,495 downwards.
CTGGCGCCAGCAATGGCGGTTACTGAAAGCCATCGAACTGCTATCTGCCAATCTTCAGGTAAATGACGTGGCATACCGGCTTGAATTTTCCAGCGACAGTGCTTTTATCACGTTTTTTAAACAGCAAACCGGACACACTCCGCTGCAATATCTCCGCGCCGGACATTGAGCCTTCTGCAACAACGTCAGATTTCAGACGCTTCAAGCTGCCAGATAATCTGGCCGCCCTGATCGCCCGGACAGACGTTCATCATCATTGTCTCTGCCGCCCCAGCTCTCTGCTCAGACAGGCTGTTCAGAGCGGCCGAATTCAACAAATTCTGCCAGGCTCCCCCATCGTATTGCGAGGCCTCCGGAGAGGCCTGAAACAACCCCTCGGGTGACACAGAGCGGTCAAGCACAGGAGAGAGACTGACCGCACAGCACAGCAGTATGCCAACGCATGTATCCTGCCAGAGCTCACTCATGATGCCTCTTGAACGCTTTCCAGTGCGGGGGACGCTGTGGCCACCGGTGCTTTCTGCTGTCCTCGTTTTGCCAGCAGGTAATAAAACAGCGGGGTCAGTAACAAGCCAAACACAGTCACGCCTATCATGCCCGAGAAGACCGCCACACCCATGGCCTGGCGCATCTCGGCGCCTGCGCCGGTGGAATACACCAAGGGTGCGACACCCATGATGAAGGCAATGGACGTCATCAGAATCGGACGCAGCCGCAACCGGCTGGCTTCCAGAATCGCGTCTTTCACCGAATAGCCCCGATCCTGCAGCTCTTTGGCGAACTCAACGATCAGAATCGCATTCTTAGTCGCCAGCCCGACCAGTACGATAAAGCCGATCTGGGTCAGAATATTGTTGTCGCCGCCATAGAGCACCACCCCACTGAGTGCGGAAAGCAGGGTCAGAGGAATAATCAGAATGATCGCCAGCGGCAGGCGGACACTTTCATACTGCGCCGCCAGGACCATGAACACCAGCAGGATCACCAATGGATACACATACAGGTTGGAATCCCCGGTGATCATCTGCTGATAAGTCAGTTCGGTCCACTCGTAATCCATGCCCCGCGGCAGAGTGTCCGCCAGAATTTTTTCAATCGCCGCCTGCGCCTCCCCTGAGCTGTAACCCGGTGCCGGGCCACCATTGATTTCCGCCGTCATAAAGCCGTTATAATGCATCACGCGATCCGGCCCGGCGGTATCTTTGACATGGATGAAAGAATCAATCGGCACCATGTCGCCCTGCGCATTGCGGACTTTGATCTGACCCACCTGCGCGGCATCCTGACGAAACGCCTGATCCGCCTGCATATTCACCTGATACGTGCGGCCAAACAGGTTCAGATCATTGACGTACGTTGAGCTGAGATACCCTTGCAAAGTCTGGAAAAGTACATCCAGGTTCACGCCCTGCTGCATCGCTTTGGTTCGATCGACCTCAATATCCAGTTGCGGCACGTTGACCTGATAGCCGGAAAAGACCCCGGCCAGTTCTGGTGTCGCCGCTGCCTTTTGCATCACCGTCATGGTTGCCTGATGTAAAGCCTCAAAACCCAATCCGTTTTTGTCTTCAATCTGCAGCCGGAATCCGCCGATAGTGCCAAGGCCCATCACAGGTGGCGGCGGGAAGACAGCAACGAACGCCTCTTCAATGCCGGCATACTGCTGATTCAGCCGGGCAGCGATTGCGTTGGCACTGGCCGCCGGATCCTGACGTGTGTCGAAATCATCCAGCGTCACAAACACGATGCCGCTGTTAGATGCATTGGTAAATCCGTTAATACTCAGTCCGGGGAAACCCAGGGTATTGGTGACGCCGTCCTGCGCCAGTGCCAGCTCAGACATCTTTTCCAACACCGCATCGGTGCGATCCAGCGACGCGGCATTCGGCAATTGCGCAAAGGCAATCAGATACTGCTTATCCTGCGCCGGAATATAGCCGGTCGGCGTGGTGGCAAACTGATAGCCGGTAAAACCCAGTAACGCCACATACGCCACCGAGGCAATGGCACCGGCCCGGATGACTTTGCGCACCACCACACCATAGCCGCCCGACAACGCACTGAAAAAGCGGTTAAACGGATTGAACAGCCAGCGGCCGAACAGCCGGTCCATGCCTCGGGTCAACCAGTCTTTCGGCGCATCATGGCCTTTGAGCAACAGCGCAGATAACGCCGGGCTCAGGGTCAGCGAATTAATGGCGGAGATAAAAGTAGAAATGGTGATGGTCAGTGCAAACTGCTTGTAAAACTGACCGGTCAGTCCGGTCATAAAGGCCGTCGGAATAAACACCGCCGCCAGTACCAGTGTGGTCGCCACAATCGGTCCGGTCACCTCGCGCATGGCTTTTACTGTGGCATCGACCGGAGACAGGCCTTCACTGATATTCCGCTCAACGTTTTCCACCACCACGATGGCATCATCCACCACGATGCCGATCGCCAGCACCAGGCCAAAGAGCGACAGCGCATTGAGAGAAAATCCCATCAGCAGCATAAAGGCGAAAGTGCCGATCAGCGACACAGGCACCGCCACCAGCGGTATAATGGACGCCCGCCAGGTTTGCAAAAACAGTACCACCACAGCAACCACCAGCAAGACAGCTTCCAGCAGTGTCTGAATCACCGCTTCAATCGAGCCACGCACAAAGACAGTCGGGTCATAGGCGATTTCGTAAGACACGCCTTCCGGGAAATCTTGCGCCAGACGCGCCATGGTCGCGCGCACATCATTGGAGATCTGAATCGCATTCGAACCCGCCGCCTGAAAAATACCGATGGCGGCAGCATCCTGATTATTCAGGGTGGAGCGCAACGCGTAGGAATCGGCACCCAGCTCAATCCGGGCCACATCTTTCAGGCGGCTGATTTCACCCTGCTCACCGACGCGGATGATGATGTTTTCAAATTCCTCAACCGTCGACAGACGCCCTTTGACATTGATCAGTAACTGATAATCCGAATGGCTTGCCGGCTGGGTCCCCAGACTGCCGGCCACGGCCTGCTGGTTCTGCTGGCGGATCGCATCGGCAATATCGGACGGTGTGAGGTTCAACGCGGCGACCTGATGGGGGTCCAGCCAGATCCGCATGCTGAACTTGCCGGCGCCAAAAGCTCGTACCGAGCCGACACCGCTGACTTTTGCCAGTTCATCTTTGACCTTGAGGTTGGCAAAGTTGGACAGATACAGCATGTCATAGCGGTCATCCGGCGAGAACAGATGCACCACCATGGTCAGGTTCGGCGATGATTTTTCCGTCACCACGCCCAGCCGCTGCACCTGCTGTGGCAAACGCGGCAGCGCCCGGTCGACCCGGCTTTGTACCTGCGAGACAGCGAGATCCACATCGGTGCCAATGGCAAAAGTGATGGTCAGCGTCATCATGCCGTCTGCGGTGGACTGCGACGACATGTACAGCATCTTCTCCACCCCGTTGATTTCCTGCTCCAGCGGCGAGGCCACGGTCTGAGCAATCACGTCTGGGTTCGCGCCGGGATAATTGGCCGTGATCACCACGGTCGGCGGCACCACTTCCGGGTATTCAGTCACCGGCAACTGCCAGACCGCGATACTGCCGACAATGACAAACAACAGGGATAACACAGAAGCAAATACCGGTCTGCGAATAAAAAATTGTGAAAACATAGTCTGTCCTGATTACTGTGCGTCGGTCGATTGACGGGCGGTCAGCACACCGCTTCCTTCCACACTGTTGTCTTCTGTGTGCCATTGCTGAAGTCGATGAATATCCGCCAGTTGTTCTGTCGTCGCCATTTCCACGACTTTCGGCGCAACCTGCATACTCGGCCGGATTTTCTGCAAGCCGCTGACCACAATTCTGTCCTCTGACGTCAGGCCGGACTGCACCACACGCAAGCCGGCGACTTTCTCACCCAAGGTCACTGGCTGGTAAGTCACCACATTGGCGTCATCCAGTTTGAGGACATACTTTCTGTTGAGATCGGTGCCGACGGCTTTTTCATCAATCAGAATCGCGTCATAAGGTTTGCTGGCGATCAGCCGTAAGCGGGCAAACAGACCGGGCATCAGCATCTGGGCTTTATTCTCAAAGGTGGCCCGCATCCGAATTGAGCCGGTCTGCTGGTTCACTGTGTTGTTGATAAAGTCGATATGCCCCTGATATGAATAATCAGCGTCGCCGGACAGCGCCATCATCACCGGGCTGGAATCAGGGGTTTCTGTCACACGGACCAGGTGATTGCGAACATAATTGAGATAGGTTTGCTCATCGACATCAAACCAGGCGTACATCTGCTCGGTCGAGACGATGGTCGTCAGCTCGCTCTGGCCACTGGTGACATAATTGCCCTGCGTGACCTGCGCGTGCGAAACTCTGCCGTCAATCGGCGACACCACCTGGGTGAATGACAACTGCAACCGCGCGTGCTTCAGCGACGCTTTCAGCGCATCCAGCTCGGCCCTGGCCTGTTGTAATGCAGCCTGACGGTTGTCATAGACATCGGCAGAAATGGCTTTGGTCGCATTCAGCCGTTTAGCGCGGACAAACTCGCTCTCGGCCAGTTTTAACTGGCTCTGCAAACTGGCCTGCTGCGCCTCCAGCCGTTCAACTTCTGCGCGAAACAGACGATCGTCAATGCTGAACAGCACATCGCCTTGGTGAACCAGATCGCCTTCGCGGTAAGCCACCTCGGTCACGTATCCGGAAACGCGGGGTTTGAGCACCACGGTCTCGGGGGCCTGCAAGCGACCTGTATATTCATCCCACTCGATGATACGTTCACTGAGTACAGTCGCCACACTGATGGCAGGTAGCGGTGGTGATGCCGGAGAGTCATTGCCAAAGGCTGTCCCGGAGGCAGACAGCAGAAAAACAGACGTGCCAGTAAGCAGCTGTTTCCTGAACACGTTTCTGAATGGGGTGAATAAGGTCATCAGGCAATCCTCTCTGACTTAGATACGCGAAAATCGAAAAATGCAATGTCTTGCCCGACCCATCAAAGAAGGATCGGATTTCACCTTGTCATTCTATGTCCCATTCAGCGTATTGATATTGTCGAAAGCTCGGAGATGATTGCCTATTTCTACAATCAGCCGGATTTAACAGGCAACGCTACCCGTACCGTTATAAATAACAGATGCTTGAGTCCAGCAAAGATAATTTGGCGCCATGACAGACATCTTGCCTTTTCCTACACAATCCTTGCCTAATCCTCTAATTGTCATTCTGAGGTAAAACAGTAGCAGTGTGCTTGCCTTATACTCTATAGTCGCATGTGGATGAGACAATGGTGAGTGACACGATGACGGCTACCCAACAAGAATTAATCAACCTGGTGAATCGGCACATTGACGGGCCGGGACTGACTGAAACGGCGCTGCCGGACATTAAACTGGTGCATAGCACGGAAAATACCTCCTGCTCACCAACTATCTACAGCCCGATGCTGTGTTTGCTGCTGCAAGGTGAAAAGCGCATTACGGCCGGGGCGCGTGAATTGTTGCTCAAGGAAGGCGATCTATTACTGGTGCCTGTGATGATGCCTGTGGTCGGTGAAATCCTTCGTGCTTCAGAAGAGCAGCCTTATATTGGCATCAGCATTGCGCTGGATCTCAAAGAGTTGACAGATTTACTGATCGTCATGAACGAACCGCCCGAAGCCATCACCAAATGCCCTTACTGCATCAGAACCGTGTCATCTGATGAGGAGATGCTGTCGGTGTTCAAACGTTACCTGGCCTTACTCGACCAGCCGGAAGATGTCCCCGTCATGTTGCCGCTGCTGAAACGGGAGCTCATGTTCAGACTACTGAAAAGCCCGGTCGGGGTTCAGTTGCGTCAGTTCCTGCTCCGGGATACCCAGGCCAACCGCATCAGCAAAGTGGTCGAGATGATTCAGCAACGATACCGGGAACCGATCCGGGTTCAGGAGCTGGCCGATATGGTCCACATGAGCCAGTCTTCCCTGTTCAACGCCTTCAAAGCCGTGACATCCATGACGCCGTTGCAGTTTCAGAAACAGCTCAGGCTCAACGAAGCACGCCGGATCATGCTGCAGGACGGCATAGACGCTTCGGCTGCCAGTTATCGGGTCGGCTATGAAAGCCCCTCCCATTTCAACCGGGAATACAGCCGCCTGTTTGGTATTCCACCGATGACGGACATCAGCCGCCTGCGCGGCCACAAACCAATGATGGAAGACAGAGTACAGTAATCATTTGATCCACTGAATTGGTCTGTTCGCACACCGAAAAACCATAAAAAAAGTGGCAGACAACACTGCCACTTCAAAGCTGAATAAACTGGCTAACTATGGCTGAATAAATCAGGGCTTCAGTTTGAGCACTGCGTCAATATCCGCCGCGCTGTGGCGCTCTGGCAGTACTTCCCATGCTTCACCGGACGTTCTGTTCACAATACGGCCGCGCTGTACCGCCGGGCGTTGTAAAATGGCTTTCGCCCAGCGCTGCACATGGGGGTAACTGCCGGCATCGAGAAACTCGGCCGCATCGTAGGCATAGCCCAGCACCAGATTGCCGTACCAGGGCCAGATCGCCATATCAGCAATACTGTACTCTTCACCGGCGATATAGGTATTGTTTGCCAGTTGCTTATCCAACACATCCAATTGGCGTTTGGTTTCCATGGTGAAGCGATTGATCGGGTATTCGAACTTCTCCGGTGCATACGCATAAAAATGACCGAAGCCGCCGCCCAGATAAGGCGCAGAGCCTTGCAGCCAGAACAACCAGTTCAACACCCGGGTACGCTCGGCAATCTCGACCGGTAAAAAGTAGCCGAATTTTTCCGCCAGATAGACCAGAATCGAGCCCGACTCAAACACATTGACAGGGCTTGGCCCGGATTGATCCACCAGCGCCGGGATTTTCGAATTCGGATTAACCGCCACAAAGCCTGAGGAGAACTGATCGCCATCACCGATGTTAATCAGGTGCGCATCATACTCAGCATCGGTCACCCCCAACGCCAGCAGCTCTTCAAGCATGATGGTAATCTTCTGGCCATTGGGTGTGGCCAGAGAATAAAGCTGTAGTGGATGGGCACCCACAGGTAAAGCCTGCTGATATCTGGCACCGGAATCAGGGCGGTTGATACTCGCCCACTCACCGCCGTTTTCCGCATCCATCGTCCAGACTTTCGGTGGTACATATTCATTTGCCATTCTGTTTACCCTCATTCAATAACATCGACCCTGACTGATAGATATAGGGTCATTCTTTACCAAATCACAGCCTTAAAGGCCCTTGTGTCAGATGCCCTTGACGCTGAACACGTTCCACAAAGTATATAGGCCAATGACAAGGTTATCAGAAGACGCATTTGCCTGCCCTGTCACAGCAATAAGCACTCAGGCGCACAATTCATTTGACCCAGTCATGCCTAATCGCGATTTTATTCGTTCATTGACTGACAGACTCAGACCGACCGACTGCCAGAAAATTACCCGCGACATCATCCGCAGGCTGCATTTCTCTTTATTTGTCCATTTCGGAGTCATGACGGAACAAAACTGAAAAAATACCAAGTATTTCTCTGCCCATCAGCCATTACATGACAACTAACCTGTTTTTAATGATCAAGGAAATTCACTGGCACCACTGCTTTCACTGAAGATGATTCACTGAGACGAATAAATCAGAGCAATCAAATAGCAGTGGATTAAAATAGACAGAGAATATTAAAATCAGCTGCACAAATCAGTCAAAAATATGAAAAAAGTGACAAGTCATCACTTCATTGCTTTATGAATTATTTATTTTTAATTAACCATTCAATTAAAAATAAATAACAACCATAAAACAGGAATAATCCCATTTTAAATAATGTCAACCCATTGATTGGTATTATCTGAGGCATGAAAGAACCAGCCATATAATCGTGACACAAGTCACACCCAAAGACATTACACCGACGAATTACTTTAATAAAAACAATAATGTTGTCAGGGTATTAAAGGACTGAAACTGAAAATTGCCACTGTTCGACAGGATAAAAACCACAATTAACCGTGTGTTAAACCGTCACGGATTAATTATTTTTCCCGACATGGCATTAACGCATTCCATAAGGAGGGACGTGATGTTGATTCACCGTCATATCAAGCAAATGGCTGCACTGTCTTGTGTTGCTGCCACTTTAGGGTTTTCCACTCTGGCTCATGCAGACACCTGGCGTTACGCTCACGAAGAATATGAAGGCGATGTCCAGGACGTTTATGCCCACAAATTTAAAGATTATATTGAAGAGCATTCTGACCATAATCTGAAAATATACCGTTTTGGTGAACTGGGTGAGTCAGACGATATTATGGAACAAACCCAGGCAGGTATTTTGCAGTTTGTAAACCAGTCTCCCGGCTTTACCGGCTCGCTCATTCCTGAGGCACAAATTTTCTTCATTCCTTATCTGATGCCAACCGATATGAAAGCCGTGATCAATTTCTTCAAAACCAGTAAAGCGGTGAACAACAACTTCCCAGCGCTGTATGAAGAACAAGGCTTAGAGCTGCTGAAGATGTACCCTGAAGGCGAAATGGTCATGACGGTGGATGAACCCATTACTTCTCCGGAAGAGCTCAAAGGCAAGAAAATCCGTGTCATGACGAACCCGCTGCTGTCTTCTACCTATGAAGCCTTTGGTGCGACACCAACCCCACTGCCCTGGGGTGAAGTCTACGGTGCGCTGCAGACCAATATGATTCAGGGCCAGGAAAACCCTATTTTCTGGATTGAGTCCGGCGGTTTGTACGAAGTCTCTCCAAACCTGATCTTTACGCACCACGGCTGGTTCACCACAGCTTCGATGGCGAACAAGAAATTCTTTGATGGCCTGTCGGACGAAGACCAGGAAATGGTAAGACAAGCGGCGGAATATGCCTTCAGTGAGACCATGAAACACATTACGGGTCTGGCTGAGAAGTCCCTCGCGAAAATCGAGCAATCCAGTGACGATGTCACGGTAACGCGCTTATCTGCCGAGCAAATTGCCAAATTCAAAGCACGTGCACCTCAGGTAGAAAAAACCTTTATTGAAATGACAGGGTCGGACGGTCAGGAACTGCTGGACCAGTTCAAAGCTGACTTAAAAGCAGCTCAACAATAATAAAGTCGTACGAGGTACCGCCTGACCGGCGGTACCTTACTGTTTGAGGAAGTTGTTATGTCCGATTCCGAATCATTGGAATACCACTCGGAATTGCCCGGTGTGCTCGGCAAAGTCGATACACTGATCAGTAAAATTGAATCCTTCATGCTTGCCACAGGCGTGTTGCTCATGGCCCTGAACACCTGCGTGAACGTGGTGGCGCGGTTTGGCTTTGGCCAGGGCCTGTTCTTCTCCGGCGAAATCAATCGCATCCTTATCATTCTGATTACTTTTGCCGGCATTGGTTATGCTGCCCGCCATGGCCGCCACATCCGCATGTCTGCGTTGTACGACATGCTGCCTTTCACCGGCCGGAAAATCGTCATGATCCTGATTGCCGTCATCACTGCTGCGATCATGTTCCTGCTGGCTTATTTTTCTTTCCAGTATGTGGTGTCCGTGTTTGAGCGCGGCCGTATTTTACCGGCACTCGGTTTTGAAATCTGGTGGATATATATCTGGGTTCCACTCGGTTTTTCTGTCACAGGTGTGCAGTACCTGCTGACCGCCTATAAAAATGCCACCAGCCCGGATATCTACCTCTCCACCGGTGTGCTTGACCAGTACACGAAGACTGAAAGTGACATACAGAAATAAAAAATGAAGTATAAAAGGTATTCACCATGGCTATGACCTTAATGCTGATCATGATAGTGATGCTGTTGATCGGCTTCCCGATGATGATCCCTCTGATTACCGCCGCCCTGACCGGTTTCTACATGATGTTTGGCGGAATGGGACAAATGGATACCTTTATCCAGCAAGTGCTGGGCGGGATCCGCCCGGCCTCTCTGATTGCCGTCCCCATGTTTATTCTGGCTGCGGATATCATGACCCGCGGCCACTCAGCCAACCGCCTGATAGATATGGTAATGACCTTTATCGGTCATATCCGGGGTGGCCTGGCTATCAGTACCGCGGCTTCCTGCACCCTGTTCGGCGCAGTATCAGGTTCCACCCAGGCCACTGTGGTCGCCGTGGGTTCAACTCTGCGCCCCAAGCTGCTCAAAGCCGGTTACAGCGATTCTTTTTCCTTGGCCCTGATCATCAACGCCAGTGATATTGCTTTTCTGATCCCGCCCAGTATCGGGATGATCATTTATGGTGTCATCTCGGAAACCTCAATTGCTGAGCTTTTCATTGCGGGCGTCGGCCCCGGTCTGATGATTCTGGCCTTCTTTTCACTCTATTGTCTGGCATACGCGACCATCAACAAGGTGCCCACAGAACCAAAAGCCAGCTGGTCTGAGCGCATTAATGCGGCTAAAAACGCCATCTGGCCGCTGATGTTTCCGGTGATTATCGTCGGCGGGATTTACGGCGGGATTTTCAGCCCGACCGAAGCCGCAGCTGTGTGTGTGCTTTACGCTGTCTTTCTGGAGTTCATTGTTTTTCGCTCGCTGGGCAGCAAAGATATTTACGCCATCGCCAAATCCACCGGCTTGATCACTGCGGTCGTTTTCATTCTGGTCGGTGTCGGCAATGGCTTTTCCTGGATTATTTCGTTCGCGCAAATTCCTCAGATGATCCTGGATGCGGTCGGCATTGATGAAATGGGTCCGCTTGGTGTGCTGGCTTCTATTTCTGTTGCCTTTTTTATCGCCTGCATGTTTGTCGACCCGATTGTGGTGATTCTGGTGCTGACACCCATTTTTGCGCCGGCCATCGAAGCCACCAATCTCGATCCTGTTCATGTCGGGATCATTATTACCTTGCAGGTGGCCATTGGTTCTGCCACACCGCCATTCGGCTGTGACATCTTTACCGCCATTGCCGTGTTCAAAAAGCCCTACTGGGAAGTGGTGCGAGGCACTGCCCCCTTTATCGCCATCTTGCTGATTTCAGCCGCACTGCTGGTGTTCTTCCCAGAGATTGCCCTGTTCCTGAGGGACATCGCATTCGCTGAATAGCTTCCGCAGCAGCTTTAAGCTCACGGGCGACTAAGGCACAGACTGAAAAACGCTTCCCGCCTTAGGTCCTGGCAGTATGTCAGCCAATGTATTTACGTACTCAGGTTGGCATATTGCCTGCTCCTCAGCACCTTTCTCCGGCGTTCCCCAATGCCACTTTCTAAGACGCAAGCACAATACTTTCTCTGTCCCACCAAAAAGAAACCGGTTACAGAAACCGGTTACATTTTCGGTTTTAATGATCTACACTGCGCTCAGTATCCAATATTGATCTTGAGATCGTTTTGCCATCACAAGGGGGTTACCGATGTCACAACAAGGCTTTCCAACGGATTTTCTCTGGGGCGGCGCCGTAGCGGCCCATCAGGTTGAAGGAGGATGGGATCAGGGCGGCAAGGGCGCCAGCGTGGTCGATGTACTGACCAAAGGCGCCCATGAAGTGCCGCGAGTGATCACAGAAACAGTCGAAGCGGAACACTTCTATCCCAACCATGAAGCCGTTGATTTCTATCACAGGTATAAAGAAGACATCGCGCTGTTTGCCGAGATGGGCTTTAAATGTTTTCGGACCTCCATTGCCTGGACTCGCATTTTTCCTAATGGCGATGAAAAAGAACCCAATGAAGCCGGTTTGCAGTTTTATGACGATCTGTTTGATGAATTGCTCAAACACGGGATCGAACCTGTGATCACCCTGTCTCACTTTGAGATGCCGAACCATCTGGTGAAGCACTACGGAAGCTGGCTGAACCGCGAGGTTGTCGACTTCTTCGTGACCTTCAGCCGGGTCGTGATGGCGCGTTATCAGCACAAGGTGAAATACTGGATCACCTTCAACGAAATCAATAACCAGCGCAACTGGAAATTGCCTATCTGGGGATACTGCAACTCAGGCATGATCTACAGCGATCATGACCATCCGGAACAGGTGATGTATCAGGTGTTGCACCATCAGTTTCTGGCCAGTGCAAAAGTGGTGAAGCTGGGCCATGAGATCAACCCGGATTTCAAAATCGGCAGCATGATTCACATGATGCCGCTCTACCCTGCTACCTGCCACCCGGATGACGTGCTGCTGGCGCAGGAACTGATGCGTCAGAAATACCTGTTCAGTGACGTTCAGGTACGGGGCTATTATCCCAGTTACCTGCGCAAAGAGTGGGAACGAAAAGGCATCGCGGTTGAGATGCAGCCAGACGATGAGGTCATTTTACGCGAAGGCTGCGCCGATTATCTGGCCATCAGCTATTACATGACCAACATCGTCTCTACGAAAAAAGATCAGGACGGCGATACCACTTCTCTGTTTGAAGACAGTCAGCTGAACCCTTACCTTCCAGCTTCTGACTGGGGCTGGCAAATTGATCCCGATGGTCTGCGCGTTGCGCTGTCTGATCTGTACGAACGCTACCAGAAACCTATCTTCATTGTAGAAAACGGTTTTGGTGCCATTGATCAGGTTGGCGATGATGGCGCCATCAATGACGACTACCGGATCGACTACCTGAGTGCGCATATCCGGGCCGTGAAAGAAGCCATCACCCTTGAAGGCGTTGATGTCATGGGTTACACCCCGTGGGGCTGCATCGACTGCGTGTCTTTCACAACCGGCGAATACCGAAAACGCTACGGCTTTATTTATGTCGATAAGCATGATGACGGCAGTGGCACCATGGCACGGTCGAAGAAAAAGAGTTTCTTCTGGTACCAGAACGTCATCGCCAGCAACGGTGAAAACCTGTAACGACAGATAAAGCATTCTAACCACAGCTAAAGTTCGTTACACTCGCCATCCGGCTGCGGCTTACTGTCCGTAGCCGGATGATAAAGAGGACAGGCAATGGCAACCATAAACGATGTGTGTAAAGCAACCGGCTACTCCAAAGCCACAGTGTCACGTGTTTTAAATGGCACCGGGCAGGTCAAAGCCGCTACCCGCGACGCTGTGCTTGCTGCCATGCAAGCTCTCGGTTATCAGCCCAACGCACTGGCGCAGGCACTGGCAACCAATACCTCCAATACCATTGGCCTGATTTTGCCCCATTTTCAAAGCAGCTATTTTGGCAGCATTCTGCACCATGCCGAGCAAAGCACGCAGCGGGACAACAAAAAACTGTTGGTGGTTAACAGCCGCAACACTGCTGACGGAGAAAGGGAAGCCGTTGCCACCTTAGCCAGTCAGCGCTGTGATGCCATATTGCTCTACAGCCGCCATTTAAGCCTTGCCGATCTGGCTGCTCTGCAGCAAAGCGTACTGCCGCCGCTGATCATCCTGAACCGTCAGTCAGAAGATAGCACTCTGCACAGTTTCGGCTTGGATCAGCGTCAACTGGCAGAGATTGCCATGCAGCACTTGCTTGATCTCGGCCACCGCAACATTGCCTGTATTACTTCCCCACTAGCCAGCGAAACCGGTCAGATTCGCTATGCGGTGTATCAGCAAATGCTGGAGCAGCACCAGATAACCATGCAGCCCGGCCGGGTTCATGAAGGCACCAACACCCTGGCGAGCGGTTCTCAGGCTGTTGAGCAACTCCTGGGCAGCCAGCAGAGCTTCAGCGCCATTTTTGCCTGTAACGATGACATGGCAATCGGCGCCATTCGGGCTCTGCATGATCACAGTTTGCGTGTGCCACAGGATATCTCAGTAATGGGTATCGATAATGAGCCTGCTGCCGCTTATGCCATTCCCAGCCTCACTACCGTCTCATTACCTATTGTCCGGCTCACGCAAGACGCCATGACACTGGCAATAGCCTTAGCCAATAAACAGTCCGTCCAAACGCATCACCAGACCTATACCGGGGAGCTGGTTTTACGGGAATCAACGCAGGCTCTGGCATCGGAAACTCGCCATACTGAGGGCTGAATCACCTTCCCTTCACTGAAAAAGCAGGGCGAATGCCCTGCTTGCCAAGTTCCAGTATGTCGTTAAGGCTTGATGTTAAAGGTGGAAATCACCGGCAGGTACATGGCATTGGCGATGTATTGATGGGTGGCTGTGGTTGGGTGCGTCACCCCCCAGAACACATACTTATCCGACCCGTGATACGCACATTCATCGGTAAAACTGTGGCTGTACAGGTAGTCTGCCGCGGAGCTGCGATTAATATCCAGACAGGCATCTTTGGCATTGGCAAAACCGTGTGATGCCGGATTAGACGTAATCTGCTCAAACAAATGGTGTGCATCAAACAGCACGACCTTGATTCCTTTGCCCTGATAATGTTTGGCCTCGGTCTTAATGAAAGCATTAAAGGCCAGAATTTTCGCCTGCACCTTATCGATCTCTGCCTGCGTCGAATACTTAAACTGCGGTGCACGGGTGGCATCCGGCAAGGTCATCAGCAAAATGTTTTGAGCGCCCGATTCGGTTAAGCGCTTCATGGCCGAGCTGTAATCGGCTTTGGCTTCTTCCACCGTGCGATCGTAATTCATGAAATCGTTCAGCCCGAACTCCAGCGTAAACAAGGTATTGGCCGGATGGTAATTCTGAGCCAGTTGCATGTACTCAAGATATGACGTGACTTGCTCTGTCACCCCCGTCAGAGCAACATACTGATTGGAACCCGCCGCTCCCCCTACCGCCCAGTTGTACAGCGGCAGATTCAAACTCTCCGCCAGATACTCTGTCCAGACAAAACCGTTTGAGAAGTGCCCCAGAAACCAGGAATTGCGGTTCGGAAACACCCATTGAGAGGCGTTGAACAGATTGCCGGTGTCCGACAGGCTGTCACCAAAAGCGACCACTTTATTAATGCCCATAAAGACACCCAGATCATTGGTCCAGATGGAATGGTTATAAGACAAGCTGTTATCGGCAGCAAAATAGGTCATGTCAGCCGTGTCATGGCTGACCCCTAAGGTTTCTGCACAGCGCGCTTTGATCTCTGACTGCGGCGTATGAGTATAGAACATATTCTTAAACGACCAGGATGACCACCAGTAACCGCTAAGCTGGTAATACTCGCCGTTTTCATCCAGCGCCCACTCCCAGGTGGTGGCCGGATCATCGTGCGTCTGCGCCGGACGATACCAGCAACGAACATAAGTATAAGTGTTACTGCTTTGCACCTGTTCAATCTGCGCCGCCGACAAAGGTACAGCACTGGGCTGAGACACAGTTTGAACAAATGGATGATGTAAAGCAGGTGCATCTCCAGTTTGTGCAGCAGCGGCAAAAGGTAACAGCATGAAGAGTAATGATTTTTTCATAATGAGCCATACGTTATTGGTAAGAGGTATGACCTATAGATGATGGTAACGGAGGGTGTCAAAGTTGCAGTGAAACTGCGAGCAATAAAATGGAACCCACTTCAAACCGGGGTGAATTTGTAAACGATTTTTTCATATTTGTTCTGGGTGTCGGCGAGTGGTTGTGATTAATTTTACGTCACTCTCAACGTCACATTTTCCGCCTAAATACGGATTGTTACCGTCTTAACGTACATTAAAAAAGGAGAAATATGCTATAAAAGCATTTATCTCAAAACTAAATAGATCAATTATTGGCAGTGGAGAAAGCATGAAAAGGCTATTTATTTTATTAATTGCTGGTGTAATCGGAGGTTGTGCATCTCCAGATTACAACTATCGAGCTGAAACAACAGAGATTAGCGAGCCACCTATAGGCTCAGTTAACATTGCATATGTTGGCGATATTTTGTTAAAGCAAGGAAAATATGCAGAACATGATGCAATTTACTTGCACGAGATGGTCAGTATTGGTTGGTCTTATGACCTATTACCTGGATACTATATAAAGAAGGGAGAAGATCATAATTCAGAGACTTATATGCCTAGCAACGACTCTGAAAGTGGTTCAATTAATAAAGCTGCATTATCTGATCCGTGGCAAGCTATAATGGTCTATAAAAACAAGCCAACCGTATGTATTATAACGGCAATTAATGCAATGGCATGCGAACAAAATGTTAAATTCGAACGCGAAAAGAAACCTGTGTTGTCTAGTAACTCTTTTCAACAGACATTAATCTACAGTGGAAAAGTTGGAAATAAAATTAACATTGGTTATAGAGAATTTTCAAATAACCATGCAAGACCTGCATTCAACAATGATGTTGAATACGATTTAAACTCATCAAAACTGATAGGTTACAAAGGCGCCAGAGTAGAAGTAATTGATGCAAGCAATGAGCTTATAAAATATAAAGTTATAAGGAACTTTAATAAAGCCAATTACTAACTCAGGCATAATGGCTAACAAATGTTAGCCATTTAAATTTAATAAGATCGGAACAGAAACTTTAAATTACAAGTCATTACCCTTCTTTTTCCTCAATGAGTCAGTTTCAATAGTTTTATAAGAAGACGCCTTTACGTTATTTCTACGTTATTCAGATGAACGCGAGCATACACATGATAGTATGCATGGCTGAGGTACCTAATGGTATGGCAGCACTGCGGAATTTGTGATCTCGTTCATCGCTATAGTGAACTGCTTGATAGCAACAATGTGATATCAACTTTTTGGAATTCTGATAAACAAAGTATACATTCATTTTATTGAACCACAACCGCACTGTTTTAAATTCAATTTCTGGTATTAAAACCCGTGTGATATAAAGGCTATACAGCAGTCTAACATTTTGAAAATTATGCGTTTGTGGAAACTATATTTCTGGTTCAGTATTTATAATCTCATCATGGCGATTCGTCTTTCCTATCAGGATGCGCTGACGCTTCTGAGTATTATCGACTGTGTTGTTTTATTATTCGCTGTGATTGGTTTACAGGGTTATGTATACCGTATTCAATATTTTTCAGCACAATTTTGGCGGTATTTCTCACCTTTCTTCATGGTATGGCCCTGTCTCGTTACCTTGATGATTATTGATCTGGAAGCGATAGAGACAGTGGCAATGGCGTTGTTCTCATTTCTCATTCTGACCTATATTCCGATGAATGTAGCGCTATATCGTTATAAAACACTCCACCCCACACTGACTAAAGCTCAGCAACCTGAAAGTCATCAGGAAACACAACCATAAAAAACGGCAGTGTTAACTGCCGTTCTGATTAAGGCGCACCCATTGTGCTGTCCAACATCATCATTCAAGCGTCTGCTGCAACGCCACTTTCAGCTCTTGCTCGGCTTTCGCAATCACTTTTTCGGCCTGCTCACGTTGCTGACGACCTTCTTTGACGCGGGATAACGTGTTGTTCAGCGTTTCAATCGTTAATTGGTTGACCGCCTGCAGGGATTCGATATCCAGAATGCCGCGCTGGTAGTTTTCAGCAATTTGCTCTTCCAGTACTTTCAGGTGTTCCGCGTTTTTCACGTACTGTTTGTTAGTGTAATCCTTCACAGTGCGGGTGACTCGCAACGCCTTTTCTTTCTCGTAGTTGGAAATCGCAATCAGGAACTGGCGTTTCCACAAAGGAAAGGTGTTATGAACGATATCCTGGATATCTTCCATCAACATTTTATTGCCTTCCTGCGACAAACGGATTTGCGGCGCGGTTTGCACCGCAGCAAGCCGGGTAAGCTCCAGATTATGAATCCGTTTTTCCAGTCGCGCGACTGCCTGACTGGCGTCACGGTATTTCTGTGCGTCCAGCGCATCGCCGGATTGAACAGACGCCGCGTGCAAGGCAGGTAATACATCCGTGTTCAGCTGATTGAGTTTGTATTTACCCGCGGCAATGAAGTGCTCCAGACCTTTGAGCAACTCAAGGTTGTTATCGTAAAGGCCATCCAGCTGCGTGATATCGTACGCCAGTTTCACTTCCTGCGCTTCCAGTTGCTGCGACAGCTGCTCAAGCTGCTGCTTGACCGAATCGAAGCTGCGGGAGAACTTTTTGAAGGAATCAAACAGTTCACCAATCAGCGGCAGATTCGCCAGAAAGCTATTACCTTTGAGCTGATCAAACGCAGCGCTGTCCATCGACTCCACCATAGATTGCAGAATTTCTCCGGCATCTCCGGTATCACGGACCCGAACTTGCTCCAGCACGTTATCGGAAAATGCGGTGATTTTTTCCAGCGCTTCTTTACCAAATGTGATGGTTGCAACAGCGTCGAAAGGATCAAAGCTGTCTGACAAGGCAACGATTTCAGGGGTCACTTCCAATAAGTCTGTTGGTTGGGCTGAGTGGGCAGCTTGTGGCGCCGGGTTCACAATGTCGTTCATGTTGGCTCTCCTTAACTCGGCTGATGGCATGGAAAACGCTGCCACAGCTCGTCGAACTGCTGCTCGAACGCTGTCAGAAAACGGCGGTCATCCGTCAGCGTAATGTCTTCCTGATTGTATCTGGATGCACTGCGCGTCCAGTTGAAACTGCCGTTGATGAGTCGGGTGCCATCAAATACGGCAAATTTATGGTGCATATGATAAGGCGTGGTATCAATTTTCACGGCCACGCCTTTGCGTGCCAGATAATCAATATCACTGCCGGTATCATTGAGTTTGTCGTTATCGGTGATCACCCGTACCTGCACGCCGCGTTCATGCGCTGCCAGAATGTGTTTGGTCAGTTCATCATCTGCAATCGTAAACACACAGATATCAATCTTGCTCCGTGCCTGACGCAGTTGCTCAATGATTCCGCCTGCGCAGTCACGCCCCGGTGAAAACCAACTGGTCGCCACCTCTGCAATGGCAGAGCTGCGGGTGTTATCGAGCACTTTCACGACACGTTCCAGCCAGCGAAGTACAGCAAGGGACTCTGTCCCTTCCTGTATGGCTTGTTGCGCCAGTTTGAAGCTCTGGTTGCGCAAAAAAGCACGATCATCATCTGATAACCCCTCTTCCACCAGTGAAGCCTGTAATTCACGCCGCTCGCTGTCATCCAGCCGGCCATCGTCAAGCGACGCTTTCAGCCAGTCGAGCCACTGTTGCTGGTTCATTCCAAATCCTCCAATTTGACTGGCTGAGCAAACCGTGCGATATGCTGATTCAGCATCGCCAGTTGCTGAACCACTTGTCCTGCCCGGTCACTGTCATCACCCATCATTTGCTTGCGCTGATAAGCCTGTTTGATCTCTTCCCAGCGAACTTTCTGCTCAGCGCTCATATTGCCGCGCAACTCTGCCAGCTTGAGCAGGTTCTCTTCTGTGCCATTCGCCAGCGTCTGCGCTTCGCCCTGATAATGATCCTGAAGCAGGGTATTGAGCTCATCATCCGTCATCACCGAAGCGATTTTCTCCGCCAGTTTGTTCATGTTCCGGTAAGAACCCTGCAGCTTGAACGGCGGTTCAACGCGGTAATCGTCTGCCGTCGCTGCCGACAGAATGTACTGCTGATTCACCTTCAGAACCGTCTGCTGAACCCGCATCAGTTTTTGCAGCGTCGCCACAATTTCGTTAGCTTCGGTAGATGAATACGAGTGCGACATATCGCTCAGGGCAACACCATCCCCCTGCGCCATTTTGACAAAACGATACAGATCATTGAGATCTCGTGTTGCCAGTGGTGCCAGCACCGGATTGGAGGTGAGTGAGTTCTCAATGAAGCTCAGCTCAAACGCATGTTGCTGATCCGACAGCATATCGCCCAGGTTATAGATATCGGCCCGGTTCGCCAGCATGTCCGGAATCCGGAACGCTTCACCGGTTTCTGTGTACGGGTTTCCGGCCATGACCACAGCGAATTTCTTGCCGCGCATATCATAGGTTTTGGTTTTGCCTTGCCAGGTTCCTTCAATCCGTCGCGTCCCGTCACAGAGCGAGATAAATTTCTGCAACAGTTCCGGGCTGGTGTGCTGAATATCATCCAGATACAGCAACACGTTATTACCCATTTCGAAGGCCAGATTGATCTTCTCAATTTCACGCGCTGAGTTCTGATCCGGCGCATCGGCGGGATCCAGCGAAGTGACCTGATGACCAATCGACGGACCGTTGATCTTCATGAAGACCAGGCCCAGCTTATGCGCCACATATTCAATCAGAGTGGTTTTACCGTAACCCGGCGGAGAGATCAGCAGCAGCAACCCCATCAGATCCGTTCGCTTCTTGTCGCCCACTGTGCCCATCTGCTTGGCAAAGTTGTCGCCAATCAGGTGCAGGTAGCTGTCGCTGATCAGCTTGTTGCGAACGAAAGAGGTTAGCGGACGCGGTTTAAACTCACTGAGCCTGAACTGTTCTTTGGCCTGATTCAGCAATGCCGTCCGTTGATTCAGATAGGCGTCAAACTGAGGGACCACCACGCTGCGGTGATGTTCGCTTCGCTGAATGAAATCATCCAGAACCAGTGTCAGCTTGCCTTCCTGAACCCGATCGTGTTCACCCAACAAGCCCTCAACCGGACAAGCCAGTGAGAAGTCCACCGGACTCAACAGCCGCTCGGAATGCGTTTTACAGACCGCAATCGCGGCGGCTTCCACCACAAACGGCTGACCGTAAGATTTCTGAGCGGTGTAAGCACTCAGCCATTGCTGATGATCGGCAAAGGCAACATCCAGCGCCTGTTGCTCGCCTGCCCAGCCCAGACTGCGACGAAATTGCAGGTAATCTTCACTCAGCTCAAATGCATCCTGACTGACTTCAATCCGCCCATCCGTGCCGGCCAGTAACCGGATCAGATAATCGCTGCTCTCCATGGCAGCCAGCCCCGGAACCAACTCGGCCAGCGTTTGCTGCAGCGACTGGAATGCATCTGCTGAATTGAGATGCTCTTTCAGCAACTGTGCATTTTTCGCTTTTTCCTGCCAGCCATGCAGTTCAGCGTCCGTCTGCATCATCAGCCAGAGTAATGCATTGGCCCGCGCCCGCTGACTGAATCGCAACAATCCGGCCTGTTCAAAGGTCGGCAGCACACCCTGCAGTATCAGAGCGGCATCGTGATCGTGGATCCCTTTGACATACCCTTCTTTGTAGCGCGGTGCAGCAAAGCGCTGAACCAGCGGCAACAAGGATTTATCACGGCCAGCCTGATAAAGCTGGGCAAGCGACAGATCGTCGGCTTGATTCATCGCACTGTGCAGCATCAAATAGGCCAGGTATTCAGCGCGGTAAACTCCGTCACTTTCAGAAGACACATCAAGGCGCGCGATTTGCTGCAGCGACAGGAAGGTTTCATCTTCGATGGGCTGATAAAAATCGGTACCGGAAATATGGGTGCAAAGTTGTTTGTTGTGCTCTACCAGACTCAGATCAAGCGCCTGCTGGTTGACGCTGAACTTGTGACGGCCCAGCCGCAGCACCTTGCCGCCCTCTTCGAAGATATCCTGATTATCGCGAAGCGAACGCAACGACTGGTCTTGCAGCGATTTGAGCTTCGCATCCAGACTGTCGGCCTTGACGCTGTCACCCAGATCACGAATCGACTGCGACAGCTGATGCAATTTGAGCACCATGGCGTCGGTCGCAAAATAACTGTTGAGCGCTTTCACATCATCAAAGCGGGATACCCGCTTTTCGACGCTGCCCATGGTGACATTGGCAGCCTGCATCAGGTTCTGTACCCGGCGCTGCTGCGCTGCAATCAGCTGTTGCTTGTGGTTGTCCAGCGTTGACTGAATTTCATCACGCTTGGCGTAAATCTCCACCAGAAACTGGTCGAAATCGGCAAAACGGGACTCCAGTTTGTCCAGCTGACCCACCAGTTTCGCCAATTGGGTATCACATTCATCCGGTGAGGTCGCCTGCTCCATCGAGCTGCTGACCGACTGACTCAGCAATTTGAACTGAGCACTGAATTCGGCCTGTGCTTCATGGCTTTGCAGACTCTGCGATTTGTTTCTCAGTTTGGCCGACACCGCATTGAGTAACGAGGAGACTTCAGTGGTCAGATCCAGAATCCGGGTCGACTGGGTCGGATCATCGGTTTCAATGTCTGTAACTTCTTCAGACACCAGCTGCAAGTCTGCACGCAGCGAGTCAACCTGCTGCTGAAGGGCCTGAATGTCTGCTGTCTTACTGACATCCGCCAGCGATGATTCTATTTGGTGAATCTGTTGCTTAAACGGCTGATACGCCTTCTCTTCCTGTAACAACGCCAGTAACTGCTGGTTCAGCTGCTCGCGATGCTGCTGCAGGTTCGCCAGTAAGCCATCAACACTGTCGCTGTCCATATAGTGCTGCTGACGCAGCGCCATGGTCGCACCCACCTGCGCTTTCAGCTCCGACAGCAGGGACAACAGCACATTGGCCTGCTCTTTCGGAGCCAGTTTGATTTTCGCAATCAGATCCGCCACAACCTGCTGATGCTCAGCCAGACTCTCTTCAGCATGACGCTGCATCTGGAGCACTTTGGCAAACTCATCGATGATCTTGTTTGCCGTGTCCATCAGACTGTTAATCACCTCACCCATGCCCAGCGCATAGTGATGATTCAGCCAGTGATAGTGATCCAGCGTGGTCTGACACTCTTTCAGCAGTACTTCAAAAGCCGCCTGAGTGACATCTTCTGTCTGGGCAAGCTGGCAGATTGACAAGACGGAAGACAAGGCACGAACCAGTTCGGCATTGCCCAGATTAAACAGCGGGCTGGTGCTGTCAGCACTGGCATTCTGCGCGGCATAGTGTTCCGGGGTAGAGAACGGCGTGTCCCAGATCCGCAGCGGATGGATAGTGGACGCTTCGGCATTTTCAGACAACTGGAACACCAGCATCCGGCCATCGGGGTACAAACTGAAACCATGGCTTTCCAGCGGCGCCGCAAACTTCTTCTCAATCATGTTATAGGTAAAGCCAACGTAGTGGCCTTCGAGCATGTTGAAGAAGAAATACAGGATATCTTCACCGTTGGGGGAGGCAATTTTCTGGAAGAACTTCAGATGCTGCCACGGCATGTCAAACTGCTTACTCTCGCCGTTGGCCAGTACAAACCCGTGGGAATACAGCACACCGTGATCTTCCGGCAGCGCTTTGGCACTCAGTCCTAACGCATCAGCACGGACAACAGACTGATTGATCGGGTTATAAATAAAATAGCGCGAATGCTTTTCACGGTGCGGTTTGATTTTTAACGCGATCAGCTCACCAATAAAGGCATATTCAATGAAAGCATCGGCAACACTCTGATGCGGATCGTCCACCGATTCACTGTAGATCCCTTTACCGTCATCTGTGTTGTCTTCCACCTTGATGGTCAGATCGCCGCCAATGCATTCGACAAACAATTTGTCGCGGATCGACACGTGCGGATGAGTACCCGCAACCTGATCGTCCCGGGTTGTGGCAATCCAGTCAAAGTCATGCTGCTGAACATTTTCCAGCTGTTTGTTACCCAGCGAGTCAATATATTCAATCGAATTGGCATTGAGCTGGAAACGGAAGACTTTACGGTCTTCAGGACGCATCCCGATCTGGAATGCAATGTACAGAATGCTTTCCTGACGAGAGATCTGTGTCAGGCGGGCATCGCTGTAGTAAGTAAAAAGTTCGGTGAATTCGTGCAGAAAACGGGCATCCGTCAGAAAACTGTTTTCCAACGATAAAGGTTCAATCCGGAACGTGCCGTCCTGCTCGTGTAATTGATATAAACCAAAAACATCCTCTAGGGACGGAGAGGATTTCAGGCCGACATGAACCTGATAACCGAACAGCAATTGCTGATTGACCTGCGCCATATCGATGGGAATGGAGCGGGCCTGTGTCTGGACATTCGCTTTGCCAACCAGTTGACTTTCCCGGCTGCCAAAGATTGTCTGACGATTATGATTAAAGGTTTGAGACAGGGACTTGAGCTGTTTACCTTGCTGAAATAGACGGGATTTCAGTATTTCGTACGCCCCACCCTCGCTCACCGCTTGTTGAGTTGTTTCGGACATGCAATTACCTAATAAATCCCGCCTCATAAGAGGCGGGAAGCGTGGGATGATTGACGTAAATTACAGTTTGTCTTCTGAGTGAGTGCTCAGTGTGCTTTGAATTTTCTTCAGCAATTCTGATGCACCGCCCTGTGAATTCAGCAAACCGGCCAGCGCAACGTTACTCAGGTCGCTGCTTTTCAGATCTGTGTTTTCCAGGATGTCTTTAATGTCCTGAGGCATGCTGCGCAGGCCTTCAACATATTCAGAAACCAGTGGATTCAGTACTTTAGATTCGGCAAATTTTGCATCCATTGAAGCGGCATCCATAATGGTACGACGGATTTGCTCCATGCCTTCACCACCAAACAGTTTGATATCCGCCTGAGCCAGGGCCTGAGCCAGCGCTTTCGCGTTCTCGCCCACCACAGATTTCTGCGCGTCGATACGGGCGATTTCCAACTCTTTATCCTGTTGTAGTTTCATCACCCACTTATCATGCTCACGTGTGTGCTCATCGTACTGCTGAGCCGCTTCGAAACGAGCAGTCTGCGCTTCGGCTTCCGCCAGACCTTTCGCACGCAGTGCCTGCGCTTCCGCTTCACCCGCACTTTGCAGTGCGTAAGCTTCTGCTTCACCCACTTCACGGATCGCCAATGCGCGTTCACGCTCCACTTCAACCTCAGCCAGGCCGGTTGAGCTGATCATTTCTTTCTCAGCTTTCGCCATCCGCTCTTTCGCTGCGGCTTCACGCTCTTTCGCCACAAACTCCGCTTCAGCGCGCTTGGTTGCAACAATGTGATCCGCTTCCGCTTCCCGGGTCTTCACAGCCAGTGCGTTTTCAGCATCACGGGTCTTTATCTTCAGTGCTGCATCGTTTTCAATCAGCAGACGCTCCGCTTTCTCACGGGCAGCGTCTTTCTCAGCACGCGCTGCCACCAGCAATTCCAGCTGTTTCGCTTCAGCCATCGCTTCTGCTTCTGTGAGCGTCACGCGTTTCTGACGGTTTACTTGTTCGTGAACACGCAGGTTCTCGGTTTCTTCCTCTTCGCGTGCAATCTTACGTTCGATTTCCACACGCTGAGAACGCGTTTCCGCCACCGCTTTCAGAGACTCTTCGACTGTGGTCTCTTTGAGCATTTCTTTCTCTGCCACTTCGGTTGCGGTACGGACTTTTTCCGTTTCAACGGCGCGGTTCAGCTCTTCTTGCTGGATGGCCACCTGACGCTGATTGGTGATGCGCGTCATTTCAACTTCCATCTGAACACTTTCGCGTTTCTTGGCTACTTCTTCTTCGGTTTCCAGCTTCGCCAGCTGCGTTACGCGTTCGTATTCTTCACGCTTCTCGGAAGACAGGGCTTCTTCCTGCGCTTTGATAATATCGATTTCCCGTTTCGCGCGCGCAATGCTCTCCTGCTCCTGCTTATCCAGTTGCAAACGGTTTGCTTCGGCTTCAACATTTTTCTTCTTGATGGTTGTGCGCTCATCCTGGCGAATCGCATTGGTTTCCGTATTCTTTTGCGCAGTGATCATGGAGATCTTACGGATACCTTCAACGTCCAGAATATTGTCCGGGCTGTGCGCGTCCAGTGACGTCTGGTCAATTTTATCAATGACAACGTCATAGATTTTGAAGCCATCCATTTCGCTGCCGATCACTTCAACCACAGCATCACGGAACGTACGGCGATTGGTCAGCAGTTCCTCAAATTCAAACTGCTTAACGGCTGTTTTCAGTGCTTCAGAAAACTTGGGCTGGAAATGTTCTTTCAGGCGTTCAATATTCGAGGCTTCATGGGCGGTAAACAGCTTGGCCACACGAATGATATCTTCTTCTTCGTGATTGACACCAATATAGAAATCCACTTTCAGGTCGGCACGAATATTATCGCGGCAGTGCAGACCTTCGTATTCTTCGCCTTCCTGATCTTTACGGCCGCTACGAATTACAGAAATCTTCTTACGTGTGATATCCATATATTCGTGCTGGTTAATGACCGGCCAGACGAAAGTACCGGTCAGAGAAGCACGGGTGGCATGCAGACCATTGACGATCAACGCATCACCTTCCCCTCGAACCTTTTTATATCTGGATGTGAGAAAAATTAAAATCAGTAAAAATATACCGACTCCAGCACTAATAAAGATAACGCTTGGAGAGATTTGCATAGCCAACTCCTTATACTTAGCTATTTTTCGCTACTATATAATGTTTTGTTGTTTTGTTTTGAGAAACGATGATCACTTCATCGCCATATTCCATTGACATCTCAGGCTCAATCACCCGGACATCAAGTAAGAATTCGCTGCCGTTATGCTGCACGACAACTTCACCCCGGTTCTGGTTCACCAAGCTGCTGTGAACCCGGCCTTTCAGGCCAATAAAATCAACCCTGGCAAAGCTTTTCTTTTTATCAAACAATGGTGCCAAAGGTTTGAGCATCCAGGCAGCAATGAACAGAGCCAGATAAGCCGTCAATGGCATCGACACCACTTCCACAACCATCATCCAACCAGCGTCAGAGACGGCACTCAGTGCTTGTGCCAGATAAAAAGAGACAATGGTCCCGACAAAGAAGCTGACACACAATGCCACCATTAATGGCACTTTCGACAGAATCGGCGGCAGAATCAAACCCGCCCCCGGAATGTTCTCCGCATCAAACAGATCAACATCCGGTGCGACACTTTCCACTATGTTGAATACCAGATCCACCAGCATCACGACCAAAAAGATGACAAAGGGAATGAAAAAAACATTCGTTGGAAAAGAGAGCAATATCGAGATCATTTCTTGAATGGTCATGCGCACCAACTAATTTATAGAATTATCAATTTCAGTTTATTTCAGGAAGCCAGTCACATCTTGCGACCGTATATAAGAAAACGTTAAACAAGGTTTTTGGAATTTATCACCCCCTTTCTTTGCCGACAATTCATTTTGCCCAAAAGGAGAAAGTGAGACATAGCGTCATGGCGATGAATAATTCACAACGCCATCAAATATTGTCGGAAAGCAGGCGTGCTTATCACTTTTATTGCTGTTGTTTTCACGATTTTTACTGTGATTCTGACAGGCTGATTATCTTCTCGGAGCCATATCAAACTTTGCCTGTTTGAAACCGAATCTGAAATTCACTCTTCCGTTTGAAAAAAATTGCCTGGAATTTAGTTGCTGCGAAATCGCGCTGAAGGTGAAAAATGGATTATGGGCGAAATGCACGATCCTTTTGAGTGCATTGTTAGTATTTTTTGGCAGCGATGCGTCAATTTCAGCAAAAAGTCGAAAGCTGAAGTCAGCAAACTACTCAATCGCCGGAAAGGTTCGATACTCATCGACTATGCCATCTTTGATGAAGAAAACGAGTAAGTATCCTTCACCGTACTGGCTTTGAACATTTCCGCCAATGAGGTAAGGCAGATCATGATCGTACTCATGATACCCGGTTGGCTCACCAAGCAAATCAATCAAGGTTTCGCTTTTCATTCCAGTAACGCTATATTCTTTGAGAAAAGAATAAACCATCGTCCCTCTGGTTGATTCATCTGCTTCGTTCCAGGCACTCTGGCTGAATGCTTGATCACCTAAGGCTAAAAATGCGTCATTACTTTGCTGCTCAGAGCATGCTGAAAGAACCAGTGCTGCCGTTAGAAGGTAAATTTTTTTCCACATATTACTACCTATTGAATAATCATAAGTTCGCCACCTTGAAGTGCAGCCATACATGCATTGGAAAGAGAGCTATCACTTCCACCTCTTGCTCCGATACGCAGCCCGACATCGTTGTTATGAAGATCCATTTTCTTCTCCATAAAGGGGTTATCCGGGCTGGATTCATGAGCATTAGCTCCATCAATTTGTGTGTCTATTTCTCTGTCAGCAGCACCAAAGCCACCGCCACCGCCACCGCCACCGCCACCGCCACCTGATTATAATAAGAATGGATGCCTTCACTCGCCATACCAATCGCAGCTGAGATGTCCCATTTTTCGATGTTTGTTGCAGGCCCATGATCATCTTCCGAGTGCTGTACCCTCAAATAATCACACCAATAACTGTATATAAAAAAGCGTGTATATGACCTTAATTTTGGAGTAAACATTATAAAATCAGCACTTTAGTAAAAGCGAATAGATAAAATTTCAGTATGATGATAACCATGCTTTTCGTTGCTGCGTAAACCTACCCTGGTTCAGAAATTGTTGTAGGAGGCTTCACAGTAAAGGCATATATGACTCAGTTGATAGCTGAAAAATTACAATATCTTTCTGGCATGAAAGTTAGACATCTTCTGTTCGAAATTCTGTAAACTCCCGCCATGAAGAAGTAATATTTAGCTCAGCCCTTTCATCTTGTGTCAAAGACTCCCAGTAGGGAACCCAGAGCCAAGTAAACCAATAATCTATATCTCCCTGTAAACTCCCATACTCATCCGGGTTTATGTCGGGGAATGAAATCATTGGTTCTGGTGGGGAGAAATTGGCGTCTAAAATTGCGTCAACAATTGAGTGATCGTTCGTGATCAGATGGACTACACATCCCCCGAAACCATCCAGTAAGTTTAATTTAAATATTGAAGAATCAGAGCATGCTATCTCTTTTACCTCTCTGTATACCTCAACACTAACCTCAGGATATTGGGCTTGTAAAATACTCTTCAATTGAGTCAAGCATTAAATTTCCATTAGGGCTAAATAGAACAGCGCTTAATAAGCATGTTGCTAGCCTCAGTTATGGATGAATGAAAATCATCCCAAAACTATAGTAGGACCCCAAACTGACACCAATATAAACCAAGGTTTAATAATGTAGCGTAATTAACTTTATCATCCTTAATAGTCTAGTGGAGAACACACTTAAATGTAGGATGAAAATGTATTAAACACTCTATTGTAGTTTCATCAATCGCCACAAATTCATGATGACAACAATTTATTATAAATTATTTTCTCATCTAATAAATGCTGAGTAAAAACTTTAGACAACGGCGTTTGAATTTTCATTGGTGATTTAACAATATGCCAGTAGGTTTCAATGGGAAATGTTTCCACCGGTAAGTAGGTGATATTATCATTTGGCTCATAATAAAGTGCATACTGAGAGAGAATAGCCAGTCCCATTTCTGCAAGAACACAGTGTTTAATTGCTTCATTACTCTCTATAACCAGCTTTGGTTTAAATGATAAGTTCAGTTTTCTCAGATGACTTTCAATAGCAAATCGAGTTCCAGATCCTGGTTCTCTTGCTAAGATCGGATAAGTTAAAAACTCATTGATTGAAATTTCTTTCTTTTGTGACAGAGGATGATCGATGTGAGCCACTGGATAAAGTAAATTTGGTAAAAACCTAATCGCTGACTCATTCATTTCACTTTCAAGATGACTAAACAAGTAAACATCATCTAAACCTTGTTCGTAACGACTCAGTATAGTATCTCTGTTTCCAACTTTTAGAACGATATCTATTAAAGGGTATTTTTGACAAAAATCGCCTAACAGGTGAGGGGTGAAATATTTTGCCGATGTTACAACAGCTACACGTAAAGTGCCGGCCTTTAAATCCACTAGATCAGCAAGTTCAGACTCTAGGTCATCTGTAGCAGAGGTTATTCTTTGGCAGTAACGAGCCACGGCATGCCCAGCTTCAGTGAATATGATGTGCTTTCCTCTCATTTGATACAGCGGAGAGCCAATGACTTCTGTGAGCTGTCTCAATTGGATTGATACTGTAGGTTGAGTAAGACTGAGCGCTTGGGCTGCAAGTGTTACAGAACCGAGTTCATAAACATGACTAAAAACGCGTAAAGGCCTAATGCTATTCAATCTGTTTCTCAGGTGCTGAGCCATAACTGCCACCCTCCAACATATCGACCCATAGATGAATGTCTATACAACGCATGTGTTTATTTAATTATAATTAATATTTGTTCTAGGTCATTATCCTCCTCAAGAAACACTAACCACCCTAGTATTGAGGAGAATCGCTATGAACTTTCGCCACCTCCTACTTCCAATCGCACCAGATCAGCAACTTGATGAATCCTTTAAGGAAGTTCTGTACTTTGCTAATGAAAACTCAGCCAATGTTACCTTGCTTACTGTGATTGAAGGTCTAGATGAGTACATTGAGATATCTCATTATACTGGCACCACATTAGGCTTACTGGACAATGCGACCAAGTTCTATCACCAGTCGCTTAAACACCATGTTCATGCCTTCCGGGCTCAATATCCAAGCATCAAGTTCGCAACACTTATCAAGATTGGTGTTCCCTTTATAGAGATCATAAAAGCAGCTCATGAAGTACAGGCAAGTTTGATTGTTATTGATACACATAGAAAGAAGAAATCAAAACCCTGCCAATATGGCAGTACTACACGGCATCTCATGCGCAAATCAGATATACCAATCTGGTCATGCAGCATGAAGCCAATGGCTATACGTCGAGTCGGAGTAGCCGTCGATGTATCCAATCAAGAACAGGTCCAGTTCAACGAAAAAATCTTGTCATTATCCATGGAGTTTTGCTCCCTGACCGATGCTGAGTTGATATTGATACATGCTTGGCGACTTGATACCGAAGGTTTCTTACGCAAGTGGAGTGGTTACAGTCAATTAGATGTTGCACTCTTGGCTAAAAAAATGAGAGAGGATCATGCTGGGCGCATGAAATCACTACTGAAGCCTTATGAAAACAACTTGGTGAAGCGGAAAATAAAGCTGTTAGAGGGCGATGCAAAACAAATAATTCCATCATTTATTGATAAAGAATCTATCGACATGGTGATAATGGGGTCGCTAGCTCGAGCTGGAATTGCCGGTTTTCTGATAGGCAATACAGCGGAGTCAATGCTGGATCAACTTAGTTGCTCAGTTTTAACTCTTAAACCAAATGAGTTTCACTCTCCCGTGCTTGGCTAGAAATCTGTGGGGGTTGAACGTCTAATGGAGGCGTTATGAAAATAGATAATGATGACAAACTATCCAAAAGATTGGAAAAAGTCATTCACTGGTCGGTAAGAACGTTGTCTATCCTCATGGTATTCGTGATTTTCATGGGGGTACTTGATGTAGCCTGGATACTTTATCAACGCATTATAACACCGCCAGTCTATATACTGACGATCTCCGATATGTTGGCAACTTTTGGTGCATTTATGGCAGTCCTAATTGCCATAGAAATATTTATTAACATTACAATTTATCTTAGGGAAAATGTCATCCATGTCAAAATTGTCATGGCAACGGCATTAATGGCAATTTCACGAAAAGTAATTATCATTGATGTGGAACAAATGGAAGCGATTTATCTATTCGCTATTTCAGCCGTAGCACTTAGCATGAGTATAGGATATTGGCTAATTCATCAACTTCCGAGACAAAGCCATATGGATGATTAATGTCCTGAATTATCCCATTCACCAGAGGCGAAATTATCGCCTCTAAACGTAGTATTGTTATCAAATTCAGTGACATTCAGATTAGTGTGATTTTAAACAAAAAAATAGTCCGACCCCAATATGTTGGAATATGCCATGATTGATATTTTTGCTACTTTTATCGCATTCTTTGCTGTTGTAGATCCAATAGGAACGATTCCAGTTTTTATCGCTGCGACACGTCAGATTGATGATAAATTAAAATTACGGATTGCTATCAATGCTACAATTGCAGCAGCAGGAATTCTCTTGTTTTTTATTCTGGCTGGAGAATTTATTTTAACAGTCATGTCGATACCGCTTTCAGCATTTCAAATCTCTGGAGGTATAGTTCTATTCATTTTTTCACTCACAATGATATTTGGTGAAAGTAAGCCTGATGAAGAAATACGGTTAGTTACTGATCATCACGAGAGAGCCATATTCCCTTTAGCCGTCCCATCAATTGCCAGTCCAGGTGCAATGCTTACCGCAGTACTGTTAACTGAAAATGCGCGCTTCAGCTTTATTGAACAAGCTCAAACATTTATTGTGCTACTTACAGTCCTTTTCATCACATTTATAATGATGATTTTAGCTGGAAAAATAAATAAAATCATCGGCCTAAGTGGTGCAACAGTTATCAGTAGAGTGATGGGATTAATCCTTGCATCTGTTGCGATGACGAATCTATTATCAGGAATAGAGACATATTTTGGAATTTAGTAAATAATGCGCTCTTTAAATTATTCAACCCAAAAAAACATAGCAACAGCCTAAAAACTCAGAAAGTATCAGCCCACTCAACCTAGTTGATTCATACAACGGCTCCAACCTGTAAAGCTTTTTTATTGTTTCTTTCACATACCCCAACTGCGGGCCATGCTGCTGTTCCCTGGCTTTGTGGTGGAACTTCTGATGTTCATTGACCAGCAGCATAGGCAGGTGAACATGTAACCCTCCCCGAAAAACATGTCGCTAGTAATTAGAGCTTTTCCGTTTACACTGAAATAAACGGAGAACGCATGATGAAAAAATCACGCTACACAGAAACACAGATCGTGAAGATCCTGAAGGAAGTGGAGGCTGGCCGTAAGGTCAACGAAGTCTGTCGTGAATACGGTATCTCTGACGCTACCTATTACAACTGGAAATCGAAATATGGTGGTATGGAAGCGTCCGATGTGAAGCGGCTGAAAGAGCTTGAAGATGAAAATCGCCGACTCAAGCAGATGTTCGCTGACCTCAGCCTTGAGCATCGTATTGTGAAAGATATTCTGGAAAAAAAGCTGTAAAGCCAGCGGTTAAACGCGAACTCGTGGAGTATGTTCGTCAGCAATTTCGGGTCAGTCTCAGAATGGCCTGCCGCGCAGTTGGCATCAGTGATTCTGTCTATCGATATCAACCAGACCCTCATCGAGATGATGAGGTCATCGCCAAGTTGCAAGAAGCCGTAGAGCGATATCCTGCTTATGGTTTTGGCAAGTTATTTAAAGTTCTCAGACGCTGGGGATATCCATGGAACCACAAGCGCGTTTACCGTGTTTACTGCTCACTCAAGCTCAATATGAGGCGCAAAGGAAAAAAGCGGTTACCGAAACGGGAGCCAGTCCCGCTGGCACGTCCTGACGGGGTGAACGGCTGTTGGTCGATTGATTTTATGAGTGACGCTCTGGCTTGCGGCAGACGTTTTCGTACGTTTAATGTTGTCGATGATTTTAACCGCGAAGTGTTAGCCATCGAAGTGGACTTAAATTTACCAGCCCCAAGAGTCATCCGGGTTTTGGAGCGTATCACAGCGTGGCGCGGGATGCCCGGCAAACTCAGGATGGATAATGGTCCAGAATTTATCTCCACAGCGTTAGCCGAATGGGCCGAAGAAAATCGAGTTGAACTTGAATTTATTCGACCAGGAAAACCCACTGAGAACTCATATATTGAGCGCTTTAATCGAACCTATCGCACAGAACTTCTCGATATGTACGTTTTTAAAACGCTGAGTGAAGTTCGAGAGTTAACCGAACAATGGATGAAGGAATATAACGATGAACGCCCTCATGATGCCCTGGATGATCTGACCCCGTGGGAATACTTAGCAAGGTACGAAAGCAGGAAAAACTCTAATTTAGGCTGCCATTAAAGTAGGGAGGGTTACAAACAGGTCGTGGAATTTTCCAATCTTTCAACAACATCAGCCGTCAGTTCGGTGTATCTGGCATTGGTTGAGCGTTTGGCCCCAAGTCCAACTCGCTTGTGTGCTTCCTCCCGCTTGAAAATGTCATCCATGAAGCTTCGGGCAAGTGTGGATACACTTCATGCGAACGGCCCACCAGCATAGCTCAGCGGACGTTAAAGCATGCATGCCCCCTAACCCAAGCTGCGAAGCAACAGCTTGTTGCTGTGACGTGTTGAATTTAACGAAAAGCGAACTGCGCGAAGAAGGCATTTTTTAGAACAAGGCAAAACGGGTGTAAAACAAATTAAGGTGTGGTCTGCAGAATGAACAAGGCGGTAAAGGAATATGAAGAGACATCAGTGATTATGAAGGCAGCTCAAAAGAGAAACAGGCATTCTCCGGCCATAAAACTGAACGTCAGGTTGCCACTTATGATCGCAGGATTCAGATCGTCAAAACCATGAGCAAAGCTAATGTGCCCGAGCAGACAGGCTGATTTATATTCGGAAAAGATATTCGGAAAACATTCGGAAAAGAAAAACGGCTTACAAGCGCTAGCCTGTAAGCCGTTGATTTTGATGGTGCCCCGGGCCGGACTTGAACCGGCACAACGCGAACGTCGAGGGATTTTAAATCCCTTGTGTCTACCAATTTCACCACCAGGGCACGCAATTCTGGATTGCGATGGGTCAGACACCATCTTTCACACCGAAAGTTATCGTTGTGATTTAAAATTTGGAGCGACACACGAGGTTCGAACTCGTGACCTCAACCTTGGCAAGGTTGCGCTCTACCAACTGAGCTAGTGTCGCAAATGGAGGCGCGTCCCGGAGTCGAACCGAGGTCCACGGATTTGCAATCCGCTGCATAGCCACTCTGCCAACGCGCCTTAAACTGATAAACCAATTTGGTTATTGTTTACTACCATGACCGCTTCGTCGTTAACCTCCGTTGCGGTACGGGATGCATTCTACGCAATGGAGAGATCGAGTCAACTGCAAAATTCATCATTTTGAACTGAGTGATTATTTTGCGTTCAAAACGGGTTTTTCTTCTCGTTTTTTGCCCGGTAGCCTATGAGCACAGGCTGAGTTTTCAGCGCTATAAGAGGGAGTTAGCCCCTTTTACAGGTAAAAACAGTCGCCTGGTTTTTTGCTCATTTACCGATTTTTCTGCCACCGGCTATTACACCCTGTCACCTGGCCCCTTGTCATTTCTTTGCAAAAAGCAGAAAATAGCGACCCAGATCACATTCCGATATTGTTATGCGCCGTTACATCTTTTGCCTATTCTCTCTGATGTATTCCTTACTGGCAGGCTGTACGCCCGACCTGCAGGATAGCGCTCATCTGCAGGTTCGCTTTCTGACCCAGTTGCCACCTTCGCCGAGCCAGGCTGATCTTGATCAGGTTACCCTGCCGAGCAGCGAAGGCATCACCTTTTATTCCGCGCAAAATCCGAATGTGGAGCGTCAGCCGTTTTCTTATATCACGGCTATTACCTCTGAGGCGCGAGAATACAAGGATTCGGTAAACCTGCTGCCACAGGCAAATTATCCGGTATTGGCAAGCAACATTGATTTTGGTCTGAAGCAGAGCGAGACAGGTGTCTATGCCTATAACCGTTATAAAGGCCGGGCAGATGCGCTTATTCGCTGGTATGGCAATACGCGGGTGGCTTATCTGGCGTTAATTAATCCGTATCATGATCAAACTGACAGCTTACAGGAACAGGATCTTGAGTTGCTGCGTAACAGTGTCGACCGTCTTCAGATAAAAGGCATCAAAAACATTATTTTATTAAGCCAGTATCCGGCCAGTGTTTCACCGGACTTGCTGCAAGCCATTCAGGGCATCGATGTGGTTATCAGTACCGGCGAGCACAGCCAGACACAACTGGCAAAAAACGCCTGCATGGCACAGTTCTCCCAGAACCGGACAGATAATTTAGCCCTGGTGTTTGATGCCAGAGGGCACCTGACACAGTGTCGTTTTCATCCATCTGGGTCGGCAACATAACAACAAAAAAGCCACCCGATTAGGGTGGCAAACAACTCAAACAAGATAGGAATGTTGTCTTAGTCGCGAACCAGCTCGACGGCTTCGCGCACCAGACGACCGATTTCATCCCAGTCGCCGTTGTCGATCAGCGCAGGAGAAACCATCCAGGTTCCGCCACAGCACAGTACACGGTCAACGGCCAGGTAATCGCGAACGTTCGCTTTGCTGATCCCGCCGGTAGGCATCAGGCTGACATCAACGTAAGGTGCCAGTAGAGATTTCACCATATTGATGCCACCTGACGCTTCTGCCGGGAAGAACTTCAGGAAATTCAGCCCCAGCTCCAGCGCCTGTTCAATCTGGCTTGGGTTATTCACGCCCGGCACCACAGCAATGCCTTTCTCCTGACAATAGCGAACCGTGTTTGGATTCAGTCCTGGTGCAACAATAAATTCTGCGCCGGCTTCCTGCGCGCGATCAACCTGCTCGGCATTCAACACAGTGCCGGCACCAATACACAGCGACGGATACGCTTCATGCATCAACCGGATCGCTTCTGCCGCAGCATCGGTCCGGAAAGTCACTTCAGCGACAGGCAGACCATTTTCAACCAGGGTTTTCGCCAGAGGGACGGCCTGCTCAACACGGTTGATTTGGATAACAGGAATGACTTTAAATTGTTTCAGTTTTTCAATCAGGGATTGAGACATTAACTTCTAGCTCCTTACATAATGTCTGTCATAGCGTCAGGCGGAATAATCGCGCCTGGGTGTTGAATAACGATTGCGGCCAGTTGATGGCCCAGTTCGGCAGCGGCGCTGGCGGTTTGACCGCTGAAGCGTCCCGCGAGGTATCCGGCCGCGAAGGAATCGCCGGCAGCACAGGTGTCGACCACATTGTCGACCGGATTAGCTGCCACTTCACAGATGTCGGGTTGACGATTTTGCAAACCGGTCACGACAACACAGGGTGCCGCGCCGCGTTTGATGACCACCTCGTGGCAGCCCAGATCGCGACACCGCTCGATCACGTCACTCTGGCCCCACACTTTGTGGTCGTCATCTTCCGTGATCAGAGCTATATCGACAAAAGGCAGCACTTGTTTGTACCAGTATTGTGCCTGTTTCGCCGTCCACAGCTGCGGACGGAAGTTATTATCGAAGACAACTTTACCGCCGTTGGCTTTGTGCTTTTCCAGTAAGGTGATCAGAATGGCTTTGGCTTCTTCCGCCAGAATCGCCAGACTGATACCACTGATATAGAGAACATCAAACTCTTTGTTTACAATCGACTTTTCCAGTGGCGTGACGTCTGAAGCAAAATAGAACTTCGCCGCACTGTCGTTGCGCCAGTAATGAAAATGACGCTCACCACTCGGTTCGGTTTCAACCAGATACAATCCGGGCAATTTGTCATCCAGGCGCCGCACCAACCGCGTATCAATGTATTCTTCCTGCCAGGCAGACAGCATATCCTGGCTGATATTGTCTTTTCCGAGCGCTGTCGCATAGCTGACATCCAGTCGGCGGGAACGCCCCAGGCGCGACAGGTACAGCGCCGTATTTAAGGTGTCTCCCCCAAACGTACGACGCAGTGGCTGGCCGCTGAGTTCGACCATACATTCACCAAAAAATGCGATTTTCACACGGGTACCCTTCAATGAGATTGAACATTAGATCCGGCCAACATCTTCCGCTGAGTCCTTTCACAAACACCAGTCGCAGAGGTTAACCGCTTCTAATAAAAGCCTAATTCATGATGCAGGCCTTGGTTCATCACAAAGACCTGCATTTTTACAAGTTTCAGCGAATTATTTCGCACAAGCCGCTTGCGTACCGATGTCCTTCTGAACAGTGTTTTCCATCGCTTCACGTTCGGCATCCAGAATGGCTTTCGCCTGAGCTGGCGTCACCTTGTTGGCAGGCGTGACCAAGCTGACGACAACACCGGCGGCCAGCGCTGTGATCACAGAAGGGATACACGGATTGCCCCAGTAAGCACCCCACTCGGCATTCAGGATGATGGCAAAGGAGGCTGCCGATGCACCGGCCAGTGTCGCCAGCGCGCCCTGCCAGGTGTAACGTTGCCAGAAGCGTCCCAGCATGCCGCAGACAAACATGCCTGACATCACGGTGGAAATCATTTTGGTGATATAGCTGATAATGTCATTGGATGTCAGGGCAAACAGCAGCGCCATGCCAATCACGATCACCAGCGACAGACGGGAGTACAACACCATTTTGTCTTTGGATGGCACTTTGCCGGTAAACAGGATGAAGACATCGCGCAGCAAGATAGACACCCCGGCGATGGCATCTGAGCTGGCACTGGACATCGTGGCTGACAAACCGGCAATCAGCACGACCATACCGATACCGACAGGCAACACTGTGGCTGCGATATACGGGAAGGCATAATTTGCGTTATTCAGATCAGGATTGATCGCATGCGCTGACATACCAATGATGGCCGGAATGATAGAGAAAAACAGATACAGCACGCCAGACATCACGAAGGAACGTCGGATGGTAGACACATTTTTACCGGAATAAATCCGCTGACGGAAAGATGGGGTCGCCAGAATCCCAACACCAACAACCATAGCCAGAGACAGTGCTGGCAGACCACCGAGTTTCTCGATACCGAACAGACTCACAGCGGCAGGATCCATGGCAGCGTACAGGTTTTCCAGCCCGCCAATCTGATTGACCGACAGCACCGCCATCAGGATAAAACCGGCAAACAAAATGACGGCCTGAATGGTATCTGTCCACACCACAGCGGTATAGCCACCTATTACCACATAAATCGTAAAGGCGGCTGCGATGATGATTTTGGCGGTGTTCAGGTCGATATCGGCAATCCAGGCCAGATACAGGCCACCACCCAGAATATGGGCGCCAAGCCAGCCGATACAAGCGATGAAGATCAGCAAGCCGACCACGTTTTTCACCGCTTTATTCGCGCCCACATAGTAAGCCAATTCTTCGCTCATGGTCATGAAGTTCAGCTTACGCACAGGCGCAAACCACCAGGCGAGCAGCAGGATACCCAACGCCCCGCCAATCCCGTAAAGCGCACCGGCCCAGCCATTGTTATAGCCGAATCCCACTGCCCCCATACTGGAGCCGGTACCAACCATAGTTGCCACTGTTGTCCCTAACATCAGGAATAATGGGAGACCGCGACCGCCCAGCAGAAAATCTTCACCCGATTTCTGCGAGCGGGACACAAACCATCCCAACCAGATCATAAACACCACATATGCACCGAATCCGGTGAGAAAGAGTGTACTGTTCATTCCATACCTCTTATAATCCGTCATTGCTTTTATTTGCTTGGGGATAGACCTGCTTGGTTATCCCATGTATTACTGCTATTTATTTTTAATATCAGTAATTTGCTTTTTACGGGCTGGTACTTTGCCAGCCCTTTTTCTATGTCTCCGTCTGATAGATTCCAGATCAGAGTGATTGTCTTACTGATTTTCAGGCTTCAGATCTTTCAATGAAGTTCGGCGAATTAACGGCGATCTTCACGGTAACAGGTCACATCTACTTCAACTTTTACATCCACCACCAGGTCGCACACCATGCAGATACGCGCTGGCGGATGCTCGCCGAAGAACTCTTTAAAGACTTTATTAAAAGACTGGAAATAACGTGAATCGGTCAGTACCACTTTTACATGCACCACATCTTCCAGGCCGTAACCTGCTTCTGTCATGATGTCGACACAGTTCTGAATCGCCAGGCGTGATTGATCAACAATGCCGCCTTCAACCACTTCACCATCTGTCATCGGGGTTTGCCCGGACACATACAGGAAGCCACCAGCCTGGGTCGCACGTGCAAATGGCAGATGCTGACCGCCGGTGCCTGTGCCACCTTCAACGCCGTAACGAATAATTGTCATACTTTGTTCTCCAATAGGGTTTACTGCTAAAAATTCGGTCCATCCATCAAGATTGATGTCTGCTCAAAAAACGGCCATGACGCTGCGGGCTGACCCGGCCCTGCCGGTAACTGATCTGTCCGTTCACCATCACCAGCTCAATGCCTTCTGCGGCGGTAATCGGGTTTTCGAAACTGGCCGCATCCTTAATTGTGTCCGGGTTAAACAGCACGAGATCCGCATGCGCGCCCTGCGCAATTACGCCGCGGTCTTGCAGGCCAAAACGCTTCGCCGACATGCCTGTCATTTTGTGTACCGCCTGCTCTAAAGAGAACAGCTTGCGCTCTCTGCTGTAATAGCCCAGCACGCGGGGGAATGCGCCCCACAAGCGTGGGTGCGGGTGCGGATCATTGG
Source organism: Photobacterium sp. TLY01 (assembly GCF_021432065.1). Classification (NCBI taxonomy): domain Bacteria; kingdom Pseudomonadati; phylum Pseudomonadota; class Gammaproteobacteria; order Vibrionales; family Vibrionaceae; genus Photobacterium; species Photobacterium sp. TLY01. The sequence goes on along the minus strand of NZ_CP090364.1, from coordinate 1,145,822 downwards.
GCAGACCGTCTGAACCCACCATGGTCAGGCGATATTTCAGGACACGCTCAACATCAGCTTCATCCATACAGTGATAGACAGCTCCGGCTGGCTGCAGGGCTTTGGCAGTCTCCATCAGCGACATCCCCAGGGTTGCCGCAATCTCTTTCAGCATTTTGCCCGCATGCTCAGGATGAGATTCTGACCAGGTGATAAAGATGTCGAACTCATCTGTGACCTGATTCAGATCCAGGGTTGAGGAACTGGCGGAATACGGATAGCAATCGCAGGCAACGTCCTGACGCTGAGCGGCAGACTCCATTCGTTCCAGCACTTCGACTGTCCGCCCCCAATTGCCGGCACCGGCACATTTCAGATGCGAAATCACCACAGGTACTTTGGCGTGCATACCGGTACGGAACGCTTCATCCATGGCATCCAGGATCTGCTCAAATTCAGTGCGCATATGGGTGGTATAGATGCCCCCGTATGCCGCCAGTTCTTCTGCCAGCGCCATCACTTCTTCGGTCGGTGCCTGTTTTGCGGAGGCGTAAGCCAGACCGGAGCTTAATCCTAACGCACCGTCTGCCATCGCCTGCTTTAACTGCGCTTTCATTGCCGAGATTTCCTGCGCGCTGGCAGCTCGGTACAAATCATCCATCACGTTATTTCGCAAAGTGGTATGGCCAACCAGCGCCGCCACATTGACCGCAGGCTGCGCCTGACGAACAGCGTCTGCGTAAGCGGCAAATGTCGGGTATTGAAAGTCCTGTTGTTTACCCAGCAGGTTCATGGGATCTGGCGGATCCCCGGCCAGAATCGCAGGCGAAGCACTGATACCACAGTTACCGACAATCACAGTGGTGACCCCCTGGCTGATCTTCGGCTGGCAGTCGGGATAACGAATGACATTGGTGTCGTCATGGGTATGGACATCAATGAACCCCGGAGACAGTGCCAGATGCTGACCATCAATGATCTGAGTTGCCTCACACCCGGCCAGATCACCAATGGCGGCAATGCGGCCATCTTTGACGGCAAGATCGGCCTGATAAGCATCAGTGCCTGTGCCGTCAACAATGGTGACATGGCGGAACACGGTCTCAAACTGCATACGTTTTCCTCTCTTTCAATGCTTGATTCCCACCATGCCATGATCACTCAGGCTGGCAGGTTAATCTCCTAATGGCTGGCGATCATCGCCGCCCCTGTGGCTGTCTAACGCCAGTTTCAACCGACGCAGCCTGTCGCGGGAGCGTCGTTTCTGACTCAAGGCCAGTTCTGTCGACAACACATCAATCATTGCCATCATGGCGTAGCGCGACGCTGAAGGCTTATAAATAAAGTCGGTCTCATCTGTGACCAGCGGCAGCACCACATCACTGACTTTTGCCAGCGGTGAATCCGGCGCGGTAATTGCGATCACCTTCAGCCCGTACTGCTTGGCAATCGACGCCGGCTCCACCACTTCCGCCGTGTAGCCTGTAACTGACAGGGCAACCATCACATCCTTGCTGTCGGCCGTTGAAGCCACCATCCGGGCTAACAGCCCATCGTTGTAGGCACTGACAGCAAAGCCAATCCGAAACAGCCTGAATTGCAGCTCCTGCGACAGGATGGTCGAGCCGCCCCCCATGCCGACGGACAGCACCTGACGCGCTCCCAGCAAGATCTCAACTGCTTTGGCAACATCGGCCTCGTTCACGATTTTGCGATTGATATTAATCACGTTCTTAATCGACTCGTACACCCCCTGAATCCCCGACTCATCCGGGCTTTCATGGATGAATCGCTGTCCTACCGCCAGTGACTGGGCCAGCTTCATTTTCAGGTCGCGTACGTTTTTACAGCCCACCGCTTTGGCAAAACGGGTAATCGTGGCTTCACTGACACCCGCTTCTTCAGCCAGTTCTGTGATGCTGGCTGAAGCTGCGCCACTTAAATCGTCTACCACCAAGCGGGCAACTTTTTTTTCTGCTTCTCTTAATTGAGGGAAGCACTCTGTAATTCTGGACACAATGTCCACTTCAATGGTCACGGCTGCCTTTCCTCTATGGGGTGAATACTAGTAAGACGGGCGGTCATAAACAGTGAGAAACCGCACAATTCATCTTGTATTGTTTGATAGTTTCTAACATCAGGAATACTATCAACACGCCACAAACCATATGTGGCAAGGCCTAAGGGCTATGTTAGGAGAATAACCAATGCCTCAAGCAAACAAAAAGCATGTTAGTAAATACCAAGAATTCGATCACAAAATCTTTCCTGCCGGCACCAAAGGTGTGTGGGTCAATGAGAAAAGTGACGGTCGATACAGCCTGATCAACGAGGAGATCTGCCTGCCTGCCGCCGTAATCCGGGAATCGGCGATCAAAAACAACCTGAACTGGATGCAGCAGTTCGCTAATCATCATCAGGTCAGGCTGTCACCGCACGGTAAAACCACAATGACACCGGCGCTGTTTTCAGAGCAGCTCGAAGCCGGCGCCTGGGGTATTACGGTGGCGACTCCGGCACAAGCTGAGACTGCTGCTATCGCAGGAGCCAAACACATTCTGATGGCCAATCAATTGGTCGGCAAAGCCAATATGGCGCTGATTGCTCGGTTGATGCGCCAGCACGACGTGCAATTCTATGCCTGTGTGGATTCCTGTGAAAACGCAGCTCAGCTGAGCCGCTTTTTTTCAGAAGCGTCCCTCACGCTCAATGTGCTGATTGAATACGGCGTACCAGGCGGCCGATGTGGCTGTCGTAATCACGAAGAAGTCGAGACGCTGGCCGGTTTCATTCAAGCGGCCAAAGGCCTGAGGTTATACGGCCTGGAGGTCTATGAAGGGGTGATTCACGGGGCGGATGCAGAAGATAAGATCCGGCTGTTTCTGCGCGATGCCGTGATGCTGGTTGAACAGCTGACCGAGAAAAAGCTGATCACAGTCGACAGCCCGATTATCACAGGGGCCGGCTCAGCCTGGTACGATATCGTGGCCGATGAGTTTTCGGCACATCCGCACTTAACGGCTATCATCCGTCCGGGATGTTATCTGATCCACGACACAGGGATTTATCAGGATGCCCAGCAGCAGGTCATGTCCCGGGCAAGACGCAATCAGGGCTATGCCTGCGAGCTGGGCGGCGATCTGGAATCGGCCCTTGAACTGTGGGCCTATGTATTGTCTGTACCTGAAGCCTGTAAAGCCGTGATCGGGATGGGTAAACGGGATGTGGCCTTTGATGCCGGGCTGCCTCTTGTCGAGCGCGGATTCCGCGACGGTCAGCCGCTGAATGTGCAGGGGCTGGAAGCGACTGCAATTATGGATCAACATACCTTTGTCAATGTGCCGGCCGGTTGCGATCTCAAAGTCGGGGATATTCTGGTGTTCTCGACCTCACACCCCTGCCTGACCTTCGACAAATGGCGCTACATCAGTGTCGCTGATAATACAGATACAGTGACCCATTTCGTGGATACCCGCTTCTGATCACAGGCTGATGCCATCACACTGCAGCCGCCCCCGGGTGGCTGTTTTTCCCTTGTACCTGTGCTGCGAATGTCACAGCACCTCAGCACTCGCTCAGCGGCCTAACTTACCCATAATGTAATCTGCAAACAGGGTCACCTTCGCCGGGATATGGCGCGTTGCCGGATACAGCATCCACAAATCACCTGTGTAGGCGGTTTCAAATTCCCAATCTGGCAACACCTGTGTGATGCTGCCATTGGCGATGCCCGCTTCTGCCACAAACACCGGCAGGCTGGCGATGCCGATGCCCTGCTCCGCCGCTTCCAGCCGCACACGGGAATGATTGGCCCGGTAGCGGCCGGTCACAGGCACGGTCAGCCGGCTTTCGCCCTGTCTGAAGCGCCATTTGGAATCCGCATCGTTTTCACCCAGTGAAATACAGCTGTGCTGCGTCAGCGTTTTGGGGTGGGTCGGCGTTCCTCTGCGGCTCAGATAATCCGGTGATGCGCACAGCACATGATCGATCGGCATCAGGCTGCGCCCTATCAGTCCCTGCGGCGGCTGACGGGTAATTCTGAACAGGATATCAATCTCCTGCTCAATCAGATCCAGCGCCTGATCATCGAGCACCAGATGCACATCAATGTCCGGATACAGACTGAGAAACTCCGCCACATAAGGATGAATCAGCGAATGCGCAACGGCTTTAGGCGCGGCCACTTTCACCACACCGCGGGCTGAGCTGTCCTGGCTTTCACACAGTGCCAGTACTTCTCGTGCGGTGTCATCCAGCTGCAGACAGCGCTCGTACACTGTCCGGCCGGTTTCACTCAACCGCAGTTTGCGTGTGGTGCGTTGCAACAAACACACCCCCAGTTGCTGCTCCAGTTGTTTGATCGCGCGGCTGACCGCAGAAGGCGACACACCCAATAATCTGGCGGACTCGGAAAAGCTGCCGGTTTTCACCACAGATACAAAAATCGCCATATCCTGCATCAGGCCAATGTGTTTATTGCTGCTCATGCCGCCTCTGATTGATGCGCTCTGCGCAAAAGTTATTTGAATTGATGATGGATTATCATGTAGTGCCGCCACGATTACAATGAATGACAGACAAGCGGACAGGGAAGCACAAGATGACAACACAAGCCTTATACCTGGATTCACATGCCCTTCACTGTGAAGCCGAGTTACTCGCCTGCTTTCAGGAAGGCGAACACTGGATTGCCGTGCTGGACAAAACTGTCTTTCATCCCCAAGGTGGTGGCCAGCCCGGCGACACAGGCCGCATCACCACCCATTGTGGTGAGCGGGCACAAGTCCTGCACACCCAAAAAGCAGGGGACATTATCCAGCATGTGATCAGCCAGCCGCTGCCGACAGGTCCAGTCACGATTGCCATGGATAAAGAGCCCAGAAACACCCACAGCATCCTGCACAGTCTGGGTCACCTGATCGGCAATATTGGTCAGCAAAATGGCTGGCAGCCTGAGAAAGCCCATCACTGGCCGAACGAATGCCGGGTCGAATTCTCCCCCCGCGAGCATGTTATCGAGCTGGACGAACACACTTTATTGCAGCACCTGACCCGACTGATCGCGGCCAATCTGCCCATGCGTTCACACACGAAATCAGACGGCACACGCTGGGTTGCCTTTGGTGATTTGATGGCCTGGCCCTGCGGCGGTACGCATGTTGCGGCAACCGGTGAGATCCCGGCAAATATCCGGGTTTCAACCAAGCTGAAAAAAGGTAAGCTTCAGGTTCGTTATCAAATCATGGATGTGGGCTAAGCTCAGCAAGAATAAGGATGTAACCAATGTTCAGTGAATACTGGCCCGAATTTATTTCCCTGGCGCTGATCCATTTTATGGCCGTTGTCGCCCCCGGCCCCGACTTTGTCATGACAGTACGCCAGAGCCTCAGGTTTGGCCGCCGACACGGTATCGTGACTGCCTTCGGTATCGGCGCTGGCCTTTCCGTTCACGTGCTCTATACCCTGCTTGGCGTCAGCGCCATTATGCATACCTCAGAGTGGCTGTTGATCGCGGCCAAACTGCTGGGGGCTGCTTATCTTGTTTATCTCGGCGTGCAATTATGTCGCAGTAAACCAGCCCCCAGCGACGCCCCGACGGTCGATACGACACCTGAGTCAGGCCATCAGACGCTACGTCGTGCGTTCGGCATCGGTTTTCTGACCAATGCCACCAACCCGAAAGCCACGCTGTTCTTTCTGGCCATTATCACCAATGTTGTCAGCCTGGATACGCCACTGACGATTCAGATTTTCTACGGCGTCTGGATGTGTGCAGTCACCGCCTTATGGTTTGTCCTGGTCAGCCTGTTGTTTTCCGCCGAGAAAGCCCGTCTGTGGTTTCACCGCCAGATGCACGTGATTGAACGCTCTTTAGGTGTGGTCCTGATTGCCTTTGCAGCAAGACTGGCCTTCGTATAAAAAGCAACAGACAAACATCCGCGCGTCTTTACAGCTTTGTCACCCTTGATTACAACCGCCGGGATTACACGGGCGGCCAGAAAGTGTATGATTCGCCCCGAAATAAAGACCAATGCGGGCATTGTTCCGGTTGGGATCAGACATGCAGTTCGTCCGGGGCTGTCTATCAGCCGGAAAGGTCAACACAAGCATGCATACACCTTGGGCTCATAAAAGGGGATTGATATGGCGTTGATTGATGTCGTCCAGGCAGGTCTGTTTAGTCTGGGCGTGCTGGCCGTTGCTCTGGCGGGAGGCTGCATCTTCAGCATGCTGACCGTTCAAAAAGAAGAAGTGGATTGTATCGTTGAAAAGCGCGTCGAATACGGCGTCTTTGGCGGGGCTTGCATTATTTTTGCCAGCCTGATTGGCTACGCCCTGTCGTAATCATCTGCAAATCAGACAACGGGCTACCCAAGTAGCCCGTTATTCATTTCAGACAGTCCTTTCCTCTCATTAACATTCATACAGCTCAAGCGGCAAACCATCCGGATCACTGAAAAACGTAAAGGCTTTTCCTGTCAGTTCGTCAATACGAACCGGTTCCGTCGCAATACCCTGCTCATTGAGCCATAGTGCAGCGGCCTCTACCGATTCAACGGCAAAGGCAAGGTGCCTGAGCCCCTGAGCTTCAGGATAGCTTGGCCTCGGCGGGGCGTCAGGGAAAGAGAACAGCTCAATCTGACTGCCGTCCGGCAAGGCTAAATCGAGCTTCCAGGATTGCCGGGCTTCACGGTAATGTTCAGAGACAATCTCCAGCCCGAGCAGATCGACGTAAAACGTTTTCGATCGGGCATAATCGGAACAGATAATCGCCGTATGGTGGATCCCTTTCAGCATCAGCCCGCTCCGTTGAGGCGAAAATGCCAGTTTTCCAGCTCGCCTGTTTTCAGGCGTTTTTCCACCGTATTGCGCCAGTTGACCGACAGCGCCTCGCATTCCTGCAGCAGGCGCAGTTTGTCCAGATTCATCGGATCATTGAAATACCAGTCCAGCACCCGCTTTACTGTGAACCTGTCTTCTCCTTGTTTGATCAACACCAAAGGATCATCACTGCTGACATATCCCGGCGTAATGACCCTGTAAAGCCAGCCGCAACGCCCGGTCTGCTGCATCACGGCAGAGAATTCCGGCAGTTCCCAGCGACGACTGAGCTTATAGCAAGGCGAGCGGGGCTGGCTGATTTCTATCACCGCCTCACCCCATTGAAAGCGGTCACCGATCCGCACCTTCTCTTCCGTCATCCCCTGAGTGCTGATGTTCTCTCCCACCCCGGGGGCTGGCCAGTCACGTTCCGGAAACTGCTGCTGCCAGAATGCATAATGCTCCAGCGGATACTGATGCAGCGCTCGTTCTGTACCGCCATGAAATTTAGGCTCCGCGCATTCATCGCCGTCCAGTCCGGTGGCTGAAAGATAGCACTTGCCGCTGACCGCCTGCTTGGCCATGGCCGTTCTGATCCCGTATTTCTGCGCCACTTTTCCGCAGTACAGGCCAGTTAATACGATTGCTGTATCGAGCTGAATCAATGAGTGAACTCCTTTCCGTTCAGCCGGACTGTGGTATTCAGGCTGTTGGCAATAAAACAGTTGTCGTGCGCTTTCTGGTGCATTTTTTCCAGCACTTCCGGCGATACCTCGACACCATCCACAAAAGTAATGACAGGGTTGAGATCAATCACAGCCACTTTGGTTTTTCCGGCCTCGTTCTGACCCAGTTCAGCCGTGACATTGTCCTGATAGCTGGCAACCGGCAAACGCTTGAGATGAGCAATGGCCAGGAAAGTCAGCATGTGACAGGACGACAGGGCCGCCATCAGGCTTTCTTCCGGATTCACCTTATCGGCACTGCCTTTGAAATCCGGCGCGGATGAAGCCTCAAGCGCTTGCCCGCTGCCAAACTGGATCTGATGATCCCGGCTGAATGCTTCACCCGGCTGAGAGTAACCCTGCCAGGCGACTTTGACGTTAAAACTCATACCGACCTCCTAATGAATAGTTAATCAATAAAGAAAAGGCTCCCAACGGGAGCCTTGCTAATCACAATTCAAAATCACCAAGTGCATCGGCTTCGACCTGCCGCTCTAAAAAAGCGACCAGATCATCGTGCCCCCCGATATATTTTCCATCGAGGATAATTTGCGGCACAGTGCGGACTGTGGTGTTCGCCACTTGCTCGATAAAAGTAACCATCTCGGTTTTTTCTAAATGCTGACCCAGTACCAGGGTTGTATAATCAGTTCCGCGATCATCCAGAATCGCTTTTGCTCTCACACAGTAAGGACAGTTGGGTTGGGTAATGACCAGATTCTGAAACTGGTGTAATTCTTCAATCGTCATGCGGGACATTCTCTGTTTGGTACCGGAAAAACGGTAAGATAATGCAAAGCAACACAGGAGTAAAATCTCAGGGCCCGACTTGTTGGTTTTATCCACTTTCAGGCATGAATCTGGATTGGAATCCGCCTGCGGCCAAAACTGCCTTGATATGCCGTAAAGCGTCCTGCCAGATGAAAACCGCAATGTTTGCAGCAGCCGGTCTCAGTCAGATCGTAATCGCCCAGTGCATACCAGTTGCGCGAAATCACCCGCTGACCGCACCCCGGGCAATAGGTACTGTCGCCAGCCTCATCGAACATATTCCCCACATAGACATAATGCAGACCGGCCTCCAGCGCAATCCGTCTGGCCTGCAAAACCGTGGCCGGCGGTGTCGGCGGCGTATCCATCATTTTAAAATCAGGATGAAAAGCACTGAAGTGCAAAGGCACATCCGGGCCAAGGTTGTCCATCAGCCAGCGGCACATCGCCGCTATTTCGGCCGGGCTGTCATTCTCACCCGGGATCAGCAAAGTGGTGATTTCAAACCATACCCGGGTTTCGTGGCGCAGGTATAACAGGGTATCGAGCACAGGGGCCAGATGGCCACTGCAGATTTTATGATAAAAGTGCTCAGTGAAGGCTTTCAGATCGATATTGGCCGCATCCATCTGGCGGTAGAACGCCTGCCGGGGGGCATCACAGATATAACCGGCACTCACCGCCACACTGTGAATGCCATGCGCATGACAGGCTTGCGCACAGTCCATGGCGTATTCCATGAAAATCACCGGATCATTGTAGGTAAAAGCAATCGAATCGCAGCCGGACGCCTTGGCTGCACGGGCAATCTGCTCCGGCATGGCCGTGGCGCCTAAGGTGTCGATTTCGCGCGATTTGCTGATGCTCCAGTTCTGACAGAATTTACAGCCCAGGTTGCAGCCCGCCGTACCGAACGACAACACTGAGCTGCCGGGATAGAAATGATTCAGCGGCTTTTTCTCAATCGGATCAATACAAAAACCGCTTGAGCGCCCATAGCTGGTCAGCACGATCCGGCCATGCTCCGCCATACGTACAAAGCAGGCACCGCGCTTGCCCTCACGTAACCGGCAATGCCGCGGGCAAACGTCACACACCACCCGGCCATCATCCAACTGATGCCAGAACTCAGTCGGCCAGCTGTCAGCTGAGCCGCTTCCTGTTTCAATCTGTACTGTCGGTGCTGGGTTGAGTCGTGCCATGGCGATGCTTACTGTCCGGTTGGGTTGCTGAACATGGTTCCGGTGGCTGTTCTGGTCACAGCCCGGTCATGATTCCTTCCTATACTTAACTATAGTTGGTGGCGCTCTGTTCTTGCTTGCAAGCAGTGCGTGACCTTGTTGCAATCATCACCCAGAACAAAGGCCAGACCATGAGTATTCGCGCCCCCGCTGTGGCTGGACGGTTTTATCAGGCGTCGCCGCTCGGGCTGAGAAAACAGCTTCAGCAATGGTTGGCTGCACCCTGTGACGCTGAACTGATACCCAGGGCGCTGATCGTGCCGCATGCGGGATACATGTTCTCCGGAAAAGTAGCGGCCAATGCGTTTCGCTGGCTGAAAAAAGCGCACAGTCAGTATCGCAAAGTGATTTTGATTGGCCCCAGCCACCACTATGCGTTTGACGGTTGCGCCCTGCCTGCTGACCAGTATTTCGCCACACCGTTAGGTGAAGTCAAAATCGACTTACAAGGTGTTGAAAAGCTGTCGCATTTGAATGATATTGAGATATCAGATCGTATACACGAACTGGAGCATTGTCTGGAAGTACAGTTACCTTTCCTGCAAAGCTGCCTTTCTGCGTTTACCCTGCTGCCGATTCTGACCAGCCGCATTGCACCAGCCCGGCTGGCAGAGATGATCGATCCCCTGTGGCAGGACGACACCCTGCTGGTGATCAGCAGTGATCTGAGCCATTACCACCCCTATGCAGATGCACAGGATATCGATCACCGTACCCTGACAGTGATCGAAACGTTCGACCCCAGCCTGACCCCGCAGCAAGCCTGCGGGTCGACCGGGATCAACACCTTGTTATTACTGGCAAAGCAAAGAGGCTATTTCTTAACACAAATAGAATACAAAAATTCCGGCGACACAGAAGCCGGAGATAAGGAGAGAGTCGTTGGATATGTCAGTTACCTCGTGTCCGCCACCACCCAAACCGGCCCTGAATAAAGGCGAAATGACCCAACTGCTGGATATCGCCAGAGAGGCCATTCGCAGCCATTTCTCTGAAGCGTTGCCGCGACCACCACAACTGGATTTATACAATCGCAAGTTACTCGCTAACGGCGCATGTTTTGTGACGCTGGAAGTTGACGGTGAATTGCAGGGCTGTCTGGGAACCGTGACCGCCAATGAGCCTCTGGTCCTTGAAGTGCACAACAAAGCCAGAGACAGCGCCTATCAGGACAGACGCTTCATGCCGCTGACCGAAGATCAGCTCAGCAGCCTGACCATTGAGATTTCAGTGCTTTCCGATCCAAAACTGCTGCAGGTCGATTCCGAAGAAGCACTGATCGCCTATCTTGAAGAGCACAAAGTGGGGGTGATCCTGACAGAGCACCATTCGCAGGCAGTCTTTTTGCCTCAGGTCTGGGACAAGCTTTCCTCGCCGGCTGCCTTTATCAAAGCGCTGAAACAAAAGGCTGGCTGGCCGATCAACCACTGGTCAGCCAATATCCGAGTCAAAACCTTCACCACGACGCAAATCAAAGGGAAGTATTTCTCTCAGTTCGTTTAAAACGCTCCGACAAACCTGATACCACACCCAATGCTGACTGAAGTTTAGAATGAAGGTGAATGATAAGAGAAAAACATGAGACGGATGATAAACGCGAGTGTGGCGAACACTCCATTTAACAGTCGACACCAGCCCTATTACATTATTACTAAACATTACAAATAAGCATAACTAAACAATGAGGCTGCTCAATGCAGTCTCATTTCTTTTGTCACTTTTCCCTTTAGATTTCCAGCGAAAAGTCAAGCTTGGCCGCATTCATTTGTCATCATGAGCCCGACCGCTCTTTTCGTAACTTTACATAAGAAATATTGATTTGTTCCTCAAAAACCATACAGTAATCGAAATGATAATAATTATCGATTATGTAAAGGAAATGGAAATGAAGTGTTTCGCTAAATCAGGTGTGATCACAGCGGGCTTAATCAGTTTCGGTGTTATAACCACGCTGCCTGCCATGGCTGAATCCGTCACCGTTGACCACATTATGGGCTCAACCACTATTGAGACATCGCCCACACGTGTCGTGGTGATCGGAATTGGTGCGTTAGATGCTGTTGATGCGCTGGGCATAAAGCCGGTTGCGGTATCAAAAGGCACAACATTACCCAGCTATCTCACTCAATATAATGATAATAATGTCTCTTCTGCGGGCACCATTTTTGAACCCGATTTTGAATCCATTTATACCCAGAAACCTGATCTCATTATTGTCGGCCCTCGCAGTTCCAAACACTTTAAAGAGCTGACTAAAATTGCTCCAACCTTTGTTTTTGCGGTGGAAAATGGCAGTGATTACTGGCAAAGCACCCAAGCGCTGTGGCACGACTTAGGGGAAATCTTTGATAAACAGGATGTCGTCAATCAAAAAATCGAAACCTTAAACCAGCGCTTTGCTGCAATCAAAAACTACAACCAAAGCCATAATATGGACGCGCTCATGCTGATGAGCTCGGGGGGCAATGTGACGTCATTCGGTGAAGGCTCTCGTTTCGCGGTCTTGTATCAGGATTTCGGCTTTAAACCCACCATTGAAACAGACGCAAAAGAGACAAAATCAGAGAAAACTGGCGGTCACGGTCAATTGGTCTCGTATGAACTGGTCAGCCAGGAAAACCCCTCCACCTTGCTGATTTTAGACCGCGATCAATTAGTTAATAAAGGCAAAAGTACCACCCGCCAGGATTTTGATAACGACTTGGTCAAATCAACCAAAGCTTATCAGGACAATCGTATGGTTTACCTTGATATTCCAGCCTGGTATGTCGCCAGCTCTGGTATTACAGCCACACAAACCATGATTGAAGACATTGAAGCGTTGAGCAAAGCGCAATAATCAGATCCGAGGTTGTTGTGACTAAATTGCTGTTTATTTTAGTCTGCCTGAGTCTGTCTTCATTGTTTATCGGGGTGGGCAACGTATCGTTAGCCCACCTTATTAATAATGATGCCAATGCCTGGCAACTGTTTATTTCTAGCCGTGTTCCCCGTTTACTTGCAATATTGCTGGCCGGCGGGGGGCTGAGTATCGCAGGCCTTATCATGCAGCAAATCAGCCAGAACCGCTTTGCTGCGCCTTCAACCTCGGGCACCATTGAGTGCTCAATGTTGGGTTTTGTCTTAAGTTTAGTGATTTTTGGCAACGGCGATCAGCTGTGGCTTATTTTTGCTACAGCGATGATCGGCACGCTTTTTTTTGTACAGCTTATCCAGCGAATTCAGTTTAAAAACGCGGTTTTTGTACCTTTAATCGGGATCATTTTCGGCAATATCATTGCTTCTATGGCAACCTTTATCGCCTATAAATATGATGCACTGCAAAATCTGTCTGGTTGGGCTGTTGCTAATTTTGCCAATATCCTGGCAGGTAATTATGAGCTGCTCTATGTTGCCCTGCCTGTGGCCATCTTCAGCTATTTATACGCAACACGTATTTCGGCTACAGGCATGGGTAAAGACTTCGCAATCAATCTTGGTTTGAATTACCAGCAAGTGATGACGATTGGTGTCGCCCTGGTCTCAATTATGGCCGCTACTGTGGTGATGATTATCGGCCAACTGCCCTTTCTCGGTTTGATTGTTCCCAACCTGGTTAACCATTTCTACGGCGATAATCTACGCAAGAACATTCCGCGCACTGCTGTGTTAGGTGCAATTCTGGTTCTGGCATGCGATCTGGTTGGCCGAGTGCTGATATTTCCTTACGAAATTCCAATCTCCATGGTAATCAGCCTGCTCGGTGGCAGTGTCTTTATTTTCCTGGTGTTGAAAGGAATGCGCCATGATCAATAAACAGATAACGGATAAACATAAAATGTTCATCCTGCTGATCTTATGCATAGTCATGACCGCACTGTTCATTGGTTATGGCTTAACGGCAGACAACTACCAATACTTTTTATCGCGCCGAATTCCCAAGGTGCTGGCGATGATCATTGCTGGCTTGGCTATTGGCATGGCGTCTTTTTGCTTTCAGACCATCACCAATAACCGGATATTAACCCCTAGTATTATGGGCTTTGACTCGCTGTATTTACTTATTCAGGTGTTGGTAGTAAGCCTGTTTGGCGGGCTGAGTATGATGATGACAAATGCTGTGATCAACTTTTCGATCTCCGTGATCTTGATGATGGCATTCTCTTTTATTTTGTTTTTACTCTATTTCCGGTATTCCGCCAGGAATATTATTTCACTGCTTTTATTAGGTGTTATTTTTGGGCAGCTTTTCCAAAACGGTTCGTCTTTTTTTACCATGCTGATGGATCCGGATGAGTTTGCCAATGTACAAGCTAATATGTTTGCAAGTTTCAATAGTATTCATGTGGAATTAGTATATTGGACATTACCTGTTCTTATTATGGTAACAGTCTGGTTATTTAACATTCACCGAACGCTTGATGTGTATTTACTCGACCAGGATAACGCCACCAGCCTGGGTGTAGATATTCAACGAACAACGCGTACCGTTTTATTACTTTCCTCTGTACTGATTGCCATTTCAACCGCATTAATTGGCCCGATTATGTTCTTTGGCCTTTTGATCACAAACCTGACCCGGGAATGGCTGAAAACCTATCAGCACAAATATTTATTAACTGTCTGTGGCTTGATGTCTGTTGCCACTTTGCTAACCGGACAATGGATTATCGAAAAAGCATTTGGCTTTGAAACCACACTGAGCGTAGTGATTAACTTTGTCGGCGGCATCTATTTCTTATTCTTACTGTTACGAAGTAAAGTGGTGTAACCCTGATGATTGAATTAAAACATTTAACTAAACGCTTTGGCGAGCACCCTGTGGTGAAAAATGCCAGTGCTGAATTTGCAAAAGGGAAAGTGACGGCCATTATTGGCCCCAATGGTGCCGGAAAAAGTACACTGCTTTCTATCGCCGGACGTTTATTGAAGCGTGACGAGGGCGAAGTCTGGATTGATGGCAAGGAACTGGTTGAATGGGATACCAAAGCGTTGGCCAAACGTTTATCTGTATTGCGCCAGGCTAACAACGTTAGCCTGCGGTTTACCGTGCGGGAGCTTATCGCTTTCGGCCGGTTTCCTTATTGCCAGGGCAACCTAGCCACAGAAGATAACGATGTGATCGATAAAGCCATCGAATATTTAGATCTCGGTAACATCCAGGATAAATACCTTGACGAGCTCAGTGGCGGGCAGCGTCAGCTTGCTTTTATTGCCATGGTCATCGCGCAAGATACCGATTATGTCTTTTTGGATGAACCGCTCAATAACTTAGATATCAAGCACTCTTTGCAAATCATGCACACCATTCAGCGTTTAGCCCATGAGTTACATAAAGCAGTCGTCATCGTCATTCATGATATCAACTTTGCCTCCTGCTATTCCGACACCATCATTGCGCTGAAAAAAGGTCAAATTGTTGCTAAGGGCCGGGTTGATCAAGTGATTGATGCTGATGTGTTGTCTGAGATTTACGAAACCCCCTTTAACGTTATCGAAATCGGCGGAAAACGTATGTGTTTATACTTCTCGTAAGTGCTGATATCCACTCTGCATCAACCCGCTTCAGACAAGCTATCAGGGGTATGGGCTGTCACGTTAATAGGCTCCAGCCATTCTTTCGGGGCATGCTCATTCAGCGTTTTGATCAGGGTTTGCACCCTGAGCGGCAGCACGCCGGCGGCAAAATAGCACAGCACTGGGCGGGCTGCGCCATACCATTCGGGTAAGCAGGGCATTAAATTACCCGGGTGTGCTTTAAGGTAATTACTGGCAATCCAAGTCGGTAATAACCCGACGCCATATCCCGATGAGATGGAATCAAGCTGAAGCAGCAGGTTATCGCTGGTTAACCGGCTGATGGGCGGCATCACCACACAGTCCTCCTGCCCGTTAGAAAGATAAACGGTATTGCTTTTATCGCTGTCAAACGGCAACCACTGATGCGCATGGAGCTGTTCTGGGTGTATAATCACCCCGTATTTCTGGATATAACGCGGAGATGCATACAGACCAAACTGCCAGTAACCAAGCGTTTTCTTACGCCATGTTCCCGGCAGATCCTGCTCCCCAATCGCTAACACAATGTCCGGCTCGTGCTGGAAATATTCATCACGGTCTTCGGTAAATAAGCGGATATTGACCTGAGGATGGGCATCCAGGAAGTGATGCAGTTCATGCCTTAACCAGCCTCGCACCAGGCTTTGGGGCGCCAGTAAAGTGACTTCCCCAGCCACACTTTGCTTAAGTGATTGCAGCGCATTTTGTGACTCTTCAGCCATTGTCAGTAAACGCTGACAGTATTCAGAAAAGACCTCTCCAGCACGTGTCAGCATCAGACGTGAACCTTGCTTGATAAAAAGCCGCTGTCCCAGTTCAGTTTCTAACTGAGCCAGGCGGCGACTGATGGTCGATTTCGGCTGATTCAATGCCTTTGCTGCGGCAGTCACACTATGAAAACGACTCAGTGCAGCAAATGCCCGGATACCCTGCAGTTCTGTTTTCATCCTCATCCCATTTTCGGAACGGCCCGTTCCACTCATTGATCTAGTCAGTAGCAGCGAATATAGCAATAATCGCAAATAGATTTAAGAATCATTATCATTTATGGAAAAAATAATGTCTAGCTATCGTTTACCCCTCTCCACTTTGACAGGATCAGTACTATTGGCTGCCAGTGTACAGGCCGCTCAACAATCCCCTGTGACCGAAACCCTGGTAGTGACTGCGTCCGGTTACGAGCAAGCAGAAATCACCGCGCCCGCCAGCATCAGCGTGATCACTCGTGAGGAGCTTGAGCATAAATATTATCGTGATGTCACAGATGCACTGAAAACCGTTCCCGGTGTCACCATCACAGGGGGTGGCGATAATAAAGACATCAGTATCCGTGGTATGGGTTCAGCGTACACTTTGATTCTGGTTGATGGTAAACGCCAATCATCTCGTCAGACCCGACCAAATAGTGACGGTCCGGGTATTGAACAGGGCTGGTTACCGCCTTTAGAAGCGATTGAGCGCATTGAGGTTATCCGTGGCCCGATGTCGACACTGTACGGCTCAGATGCCATTGGCGGTGTTGTCAACATCATCACCCGCAAAGACAACCAGCACTGGCTCGGCAATCTCCAATTGGGTACTGTCATTCAGGAAAATCGCGACTCTGGTGATGAGCGCAGCGCTAACTTCTTTCTGACCGGCCCATTAACGGAAAATCTCACCGCACAATTTAACGGACAAACTACAGTCCGCGATGAAGACGCGATCACCAATGGCTATGAAAATAAAGATCTGAACAGCTTCAACGCCAAACTTACTTACCAGCTTAATGATCTACACGCGATGTCGTTAGAAGCAGGGATCAGCGAGCAATCCCGTGCCGGAACGGTCGGTAAGTCAGTTGCGACTGAAGGTTGCCGTGGAGAATGTGTTGATACTTTAGAAGAATATACCCGTACCCATTACGCCATCACGCACCTGGGTGACTGGGGCTCAATCGGGCAATCCAACACTTACCTGAAATATGAAGACTCGGAAAATAAAAGCCGGGAAATGGAAAGTAAAAATACTGTCTTCAAGACCAGCCTGGTTACGCCAGTCTATTCCCATATTTTGACATCAGGTTTTGAATATCAATATGAAAAACTTCAAGATTACACATCTAACAGTGCTTCCGACCTGACTGAGCTGGACAGTGACCGTGTAGCGGTATTTCTTGAAGATGAATGGGCCATTGCCGACTCATTCAGCCTGACTTTAGGAGCACGTGTCGATGATGATGAAAACTATGGTACTCATGTCAGCCCACGGGCTTATGGTGTCTGGAGCATCACATCAAATTGGGTGTTTAAAGGCGGTGTATCTACAGGTTATCGCGCGCCGACACTGCGAGAAACCTCTGCAGAATGGGCACAAGGCAGCCGCGGCGGTGATATCTATGGTAATCCGGATCTGCAGCCTGAAAAGTCAGTAAATACCGAAGTCAGTCTGAACTACCAGAATGATAACGGGCTAAATTCGAGTGCCACGCTCTTTCATAACGACTTCAAAGATAAGATTTCTCGTATCGAATGTTCCAGTTGTGGCCCGACCAATAGCAGTGGCAGCGTAGCAACAAAACGCATCAACATCGATGAAGCGACGACACAAGGTGTCGAACTCAGCCTCAGCACTCCACTGGGTGACAGTGTCTTCTGGAATGCCAGCTACACCTTTAACGATTCTGAGCAAAAATCGGGCGACTATAAGGGCCAGCCACTGGTTCAGTTGCCAAAGCACTTATTCAGTACCGATCTTTCCTGGCAAGCCACAGCTGACTTAGAGACCTGGGGGCAAGTCACCTATCACGGTGAAGAGATGGAACCAACAACAGGGCCATCATCAAGCAGCCTGGAAGCACCGTCTTATACCTTCCTAGACATGGGGGTAAGTTATCAGTTAACGGATAATGTGGCCGTCAATGCCGCCATTTATAACCTGCTGGATGAAGAAGTCACTTATGACGAATATGGCTATGTGGAAGATGGCCGCCGTTACTGGGTTGGCATGAATGTCGGCTTCTGATACCTGACCTCCCCCCTCCTGACAATGCCAGCCGGTGTCGGCTGGCATTCTTCTGATCTATCCCGGCTCATTCAATATCACTGGCATTGCAGCCAGACTACGTATGATCGCAAGCGTGTTATTCATCCCCAAACACCGGGCGGAAAAAGTTACGTTCGTAGCTGATAATACAGCGGGTGTCCTCGGCAAACTGAAAGGCGCGCAGGCAATCCGGATCCGTCGTGGATGCTTTCCGGTAGTTTTCGTAATCCGCCAGGCTGGGAAAGGTGAACAGCGCCAACGCGATATTGCTCGCCCCTTCAGAAGGCAGGAAATAGCCGTTGTGCTGGCCGCCAAATTGATTGACCAGCGGGATCCACATCCGGGCATATTCTTCAAATTCGCTGACTTTATAAGGGTCAATCACGTAGCGTAAAAAACAAGTCACCATGATTCATTCCTTTGTGATGGTTCATTCGTTTGATGCAGAGAAACCAGCTGACGGTTATGCCAGCGGGACAGTAAGAACGTCGCGCATACAGCGCCGACTAGCGCAAATGCCATATCAGACTGGGTATCCCAGACATAGCCCTGAGTGCCCAGAAAAGCTTCCGAGTTTTCGCCTGTCGCCAGTGCCACCCACCATTCTATGAGTTCATAAAAAGCACTGAAGGCCAGACACATAGACACAGCAACCACACTCACCCAAAACCGGCCATTGACGATTTGCTTTCTGATGAGTATTTCCCTTGCCAGAATCGCCGGGACAAATCCCTGAAAAAAGTGACCGACTTTGTCGTAGTTATTTCTTTCGGCCCCGAACAGATTGTCGAACAAAGGCACTTCGGCGTAGGTGTAATGACCACCCACCATCAATACAATGCAATGCAGTAAAATCAGCCCGTACAGTAAAGGGGTGAGCCTGAATGTATTATAAGTGAACACTATCAAGATCAGGCCAATCAGCGCAGGCAATACTTCAAGAAACCAGGTAAAGGTATCTTTCGGATTGATGCCGGACCAAATAAACACCACCGTAAACACAGAGAGCCAGATATATTTCAAATGCTTGTCCTTTTATGCATCAAGTTAACGTCCACTTCAATATCATTGTTCTGACATCACAGGCAAGTTCACGGGCATCACTGGGGAATCGTTCTACTACCGCGGCACCAAACCATAAGGCAGGCTCTCAAACATAGCCGGCTGGTTGGTGACAGTCGGGGCGGCATGGACGCCACGCCAGTCCAGGAGCATGATTGCCAGCGTGTTGCGGTGCTCACCGTCATACAGCTCGCTTTCGCCTTTGACTGACGGCACCATACCCGTTTGCCGGTCGATCGATTTCTGGATGAACTGGCGCGTTTTTTCGACCACGGGATCATCCTGCAGGCCGGCTAACAGGAAGCTGATACCCACTTCGGCCACCACATCTTCCTTGGTATGCAACAGAATATCGTCGATATGGCGGCGAAAGTGATCATAAATCCACTGAAAATCGCTTTCCTTGAGCTGATACTGATAATACGAGGATGCCGCAAAGATAATATGGGTCATGCCGTATATCTTATTCATGTACTGCTGCTCGCTGAGCTGTTTATCCTGGCTGTCCGGATAGGTCGCCCGGAAAGCAGTAATAAAAGGCTCAACCACGTCCTGCTCGCCAAGCTGACGTAACCAGTAAACCTGATTGGCCAGCTGCGCTGCCCATGCGCGGATCATGTCTGGGTCGGTGGCATAACGGGCAAAATCATAGCGACGGATGATGTCGCGTAATTTGTGGTCTTCTCTGTGTTTAAGGCCGTATTCATTGGCACGGGCCATAGAGCCAAGCAGATCGACGCCCAGAAAATAATACTCAGGGTAATCTCTGGTGGCCAGATAACGTAAATCGCTGCGGGCATCGTCTTTGCGCTGATACCTGGCTTCGCGGGCTTCCGAATAGGCTTTTATTTGTGCCGGCGTGTAAATTTCTGTCGTCACGGCATTGAGCCGGCTGGCCACACGTGCCAAGTCTGACCACACGGCCGACTGGTATTTGGGATCCATCGTCTGGCGATACATCCTCAGGCCATAATGGCCCATTTTAAATGCCGGTAATGTAAACAGCTGGGTTTCAAAGGTTTGCCGTATCAATGCGGCATCATCGGCATAGGATGGCAATACCTGTTGCTGTACAGGCGGTTCTGCCGGTCTGGGCGAAATTTGCATCGCCGCCCAGCCAGGCAGTGAAAGAAGCGTAATCAGAAGATAAACAACAAAACGACGAATATTCATAGCAGCCCCGCAACGATTTAACAACACAATCATAGCAAAGGCGCCGTTGTTCACGTCAGTGGTATGTCATTTAAACCTGCGGAATATCTGCATTTTTACGTTTGCGGTGCTGAGCAGTTACGTATTAATCCATCGGTAAGTCAGGTTAATCCGCTCACTGAGAGGCTGAGTGGTCTTTGGCACGCTGTGCACCCAGTGGGACTGAGTCTGGCCCGCCATGATGAGCAAAGAACCATGACTGAGCTGAAAATCAATTTTCTGCCCGGTGTTACGATGCTTCAGCAAAAAACGCCGGGTCTCGCCTAAGGTTACCGAGGCAATCACAGGCGCGGGGCCGAGTTCGGGCTCGTTATCCTGATGCCAGCCCATGCTGTCCTGTCCGTTACGATACAGATTCGCCAGCACCGAATTAAAACGGGTATTCGCCACTTGTTCACAGGTGGCCTTTATCTGCAGCAAGGCTGGCGTCCATGGGTCCGGCTGCATAGTCAGCCCCGAGTAGGTATAGGAAGCCTCCCCGCACCAGGCCTGCAAACGCGGCTGCATCACCCGGCGACCATACAGTGTAATGGCTTCCTGCTGCCAGTTGAGCGACTGGCGCAGCGCGCGGAAATAGCGATCTGAGTCGGAAACGGTAAAAAAGGCCGGCGCCCAGAACAGCAAGCCGCCATCAATAGCAATCCACTCGCCCGGCGAGCTGGCTTCACCGAATAAGTCGAGATTGTGCATCAGCTGTACTCGTCCTTCACCGCAGGCAGACGTACATCGACCCATACCAGCCGGTGATCAGAGCTGATATCGGCCCGCTCTTTGCCGTCTTCGCCAGTGACCAGTCTGCGCAGCGGATCTTTCTTATCCGGCCAGAACACGCCGCTGTTCAGCACATCGAAATCAGCAGAAGGCAGAACATAATCGAGCCGCAGACCGCTCAGGTGTGTCCACTCCGAACTTCTGCCCCGGCGTAATTTCCAGGGCCGGAAAAATCGCCCGCCCAAGCTTTTCGGGGTCAGTTTACCTTCTGCAACAGCCCGATGAACTCTGGGGTGATACAGCAGGTGCCGGAGTGCAAGCACCATACCTTCACCATCATGCAAATCGGCATTGAGATCCCCCAGCAACACAAAAGGCGTGTCTTGGTTCAGACCGCCAGAATTACCCTGATCATCGGTCAGATAGGCTTCATCATTGATAATGTCCATTAAGAGTCGCAACTCATCATGGTTACGGCGGGCATTACGCCGCTCGGGGCCGTCAAACACAGGCGGCGTCGGGTGAGCGCAGAGCAGCTGGAATCGCCTGTGCCCGACCTGTACCGGAATTAAAAGGTGATTTTTCGATGACAGCCTGAGCTGTGCCATTGCTTCTGGGCTGTAATAGCCCTCCGGCATATGGTTATCCGGCATCTGCTGCCACAGCAGGGTTTGCCAGCTGCGGATATCCTCTTCTATCAACGGATAACGCGACAGCACCACAAAGCTGAAATGACCATGATGAAACCCATAGCCCTGACCATCCTGAGGCAGGGTGCGTTCCCCGTCTCCGTCCAGATCCGCCTCGCACAATAAGCCGGTATTCGCAGGCGGGCAATAACGGTAAGGGTAATCAATTGCGACCTGACCATGTTGCGGTTCGGCGAGATAATAGCGGCAGAAATCCGTCAGGCCACCGTCATCGCCCCCTTCACCGGGGTGGTCAAACTCGCACAGTAGCAGGACATCGGGCTGCATATGCTGAATCATGGCTGCCAGCCGGGAAATTCTTGCGTGGCCCGGCGCCGACAGCTTCTGCCGTATCCGGCCGGCAACAGGATCAGACAGGGCGATATTAAATACCGCAACTCTTAAGGTAGGTGTTGGCACAACGCACTCCCAACAGACTGAAATTCAATAGTCTGTATTGATTGTACGCTGTGTTGTTCCCTTGCTCCAGCGCCTGACATCAGCCCGGAATATTCACCAGGCTGCTGATCGCCTGATAAATCTGCCTGGCATCATGCATGGCTCTGTGCCTCGCAGGCCCCAAGGCTTCCAGCGCACGCTGAAAACGGGCTCTTTCTATGCCGTTTTCCTGCTGCAGCCAGTGGCCGATTTCGGTCAGTGTGAAGGAGGGCCGCATATGGGCCGCATGATACAGCCGCCCCAGCCAGAACAAATCCCACTGGCTGTCACAAAACACATAGTCCAGTTGCCCCAGCACACTGTTCAAATGCTGGCAGACTTCCAGCACCTGCATACCATGCTGTTCCAGTTCGCTGCGGGGGATTCTGTGAATACGTTGCTCGGCGTAGCTGTCCCAGTACTGCCAGACATCACCGGCGGTCAGTGGGTTGATCAGGATACTTTGCCCGTTGCCGTCAGGAAGTACATAGCCCACTTCAATAGGGTAGGATTGGTCCGATAAGCCTGACGCTTCAAAATCTAGTGTTGCCCACATTGCACTCTCCCTGATGCTTATGTCGTCCACGGCTCAGCCATTCTGGTTCCTTCCCTACCTGCAATTACAAATTGCCGGTAAGCCGAGCCGGACATCTCTCAGTGAACACAGCAGCTCTGCAGACCCCTCTCATACCCCGAGAGCGCATCCAGACTGTGTCACCGACTGCCTTCTCATTAACTGTAGACCCGCGATAATACTTTACCCGCTATTTCATCTGCTTGACGCAGGATTGATACACTCAGTCAGACCGTAACAAGCTGTGATAAATCTCAGCATCTTCCTGGCTGAAACAGACAAAATACACTTTGTCCGGCGTACTTTTGCCTTCCAGACACTGCCGGGCTGTCTGCACGGCAATACTGGCCGCCAGCTGTTTCGGGAAACCGTAAATCCCGGTACTGATGCAGGGAAAAGCAATCGTGCCGGCGCCCACTTCATCCGCCAGCGCCAGACTCTGCCGATAACAACTGGCCAGTAATTCAGCCTCATTCTGTTTACCGTCCTGCCATACCGGCCCCACCGTGTGAATCACCCACCGGGCTGGTAACTGGTATCCGGGGGTGATTTTTGCTTCACCCGTCGGGCAGCCATGCAGGCGCCGGCACTCTTCCAGTAACTGCGGACCCGCCGCTTTGTGAATGGCGCCATCGACACCACCGCCCCCCAATAAGCTGTTGTTCGCTGCATTAACTATCGCATCCACATTCAAGGTCGTGATGTCGCCCTGCCATACCAATAAATCTGCCATTTCAGCCTCCGGTTTGATCTGACACAGCAAAACGTCAGGTGCCCAGGCAAGATACTGTGTCGGCACTGACTATCATGTTATTTTAGTGCCAATCTTTCATTAACAGGCCAAAGACTTACTATGACACCCGCCATCGGTTTCGCCGGTTTCAGCGGCGCAGGAAAAACCACATTAATTGAGCAGGTTATCCCGTATTTAAAGCAATATGGGTTGCGTGTTGGTCTGCTGAAACACAGTCATCATGATGTTGAGCCGGATACAGCGGGAAAAGACAGCTATCGTCTGCGCCATGCCGGCAGCGATCAGCTGTTGCTGGCGACGCCGCATCGACACATTCTGTTTTTTGAATATCCGGATGATCAAAAGCGTGAACCGGTACTGGAAGATTGCCTGATGCAGCTGGATCACAGCCGCCTGGATATCGTGCTGGTAGAAGGGTTTCGCGACCAGCCAATCACCAAAATTGAAATTCACCGGCCGGATTACGGAAAACCTCTGCTGTACCCCAAAGATACAAACATAGTGGCCATAGCCACCAGCGAACCGGGCGACATTCACCCGATTCCTGCGCTGGATTTAAATCAGCCTGCCGGTGTGGCAGCGTTTATTATGACCTGGCTTGAAAGCGCCGAACCTGCGCGGTTCTGACAGTCACTATCGGGTTTAATCAGAACATCAGGCGTTTGCGGCCGGTCTGCTGATCGGCATCTTTGCCAATTGAGGCAGACTTGCCTGTATTTGGCTTCTTGTTGCCGCCTTTTCCGGCTGGCGAGCTTTTGCCCGCTTTGGCAGAACGGTGCTTCGCCGACTGGTTTTTTTTCGGTTTGGAGGCTGTGGGCTTGGCAACAGGCTCACTGACCGTTTCCGTTACTGGCTGATCACAGAGCACCACATAAAACTCACCGTTAAACTCTATGACATCACCGTCATAAATCTTGCAGCGTTTCCGCAGTTCAATCTCACCATTCACGGCAACATAACCTTCGGAGATCGCCATTTTGGCCTCGCCACCGCCTCCGACGGCATTGGCAATTTTCAGCACTTTATATAACTCGATGGGCTGGGCAGACACTTCGATCCCAAGCGCTTCAACTTCTATTTCCTGATCCTGACTCACGGTGCTCGACCTGTTTTTACTGAGAATGCTGTGAGTATACCACTTTGCCCTCCCGCGCTGCGCATCATTCCTGCTGTCAATCCAGCCCTCTCTGTGAATACGCGGTCAATTGCACCGACCACAAGGTTTTGGCCCGTTACATAGAGATAACGAACTCAATGGGTTATGCTTGTTACTACTTTCACGTACATTCCCGTTCACAAGGAAAATATGATGCTGAAACTGCTGTATGCCGCTGTATTCTGTCTGCTTTTCGCTATGCCTGCCATAGCGCAGGAATCAGAAGAAGCGCCTCCCTACTCGGAGCAGCCAGTGTTAGATAAGCCTTTAATGGAAAGGTATATTCTTGATGAAATGAAATCGCTGCGCCAGGATCAGCAGGATCTTGAACGTCGCTTAACCCTCGCTTTTACCGACCGCGAACTGGCAGTGGCAGATAAATCGCTCAATTATGCCAATGTGACAGTCACCTATTTTTTCTATCTGATCGCCGGTGCCGCCTCGCTCATTGCCCTGGTGGGCTGGCAATCGCTGAAAGAAATCAAGGTCAATACCAAGAAAATGGCCGAACAGCAGTTAAAGGAAATCACAGATCAGTACGAGAAAAAATTCCAGATGCTGGAGCGGGATCTGAAACGTAAAACCCGGATCATTGCCCAGAACAACAAAGAGATTGAGATTATCAATGAGGTACATAATCTCTGGCTCAGAGCACAGAGCTCGCAAACTGCTGAGCAGCAGATGGAAGTGTATGATGAGATCCTCAAACTGCGACCGGGCGATCTGGAAGCACTGACGCACAAAGCGGATGCGGCGATGGAAATCCGTGAATTCCATTGGGCACTGAGTATCTGTAACCGGGTGCTGGAAGTGGACAGCACCAATGCCAACGCCCTGTACCAGCGCGCCTGTGCATACGCTTGTCTGGGCGCGGAAGATCAGGCCGTGTCTGAT
Organism: Photobacterium sp. TLY01; assembly: GCF_021432065.1. Classification (NCBI taxonomy): domain Bacteria; kingdom Pseudomonadati; phylum Pseudomonadota; class Gammaproteobacteria; order Vibrionales; family Vibrionaceae; genus Photobacterium; species Photobacterium sp. TLY01. The sequence continues at coordinate 1,120,232 of NZ_CP090364.1, read as the reverse complement.
CTGGAGCGGGCGATTCAGGGCAGTGCTTTTTTACGTGAACTGGCCAAAGAAGAAAATGATTTTGAAACCCTGCATGGTCACGAACGGTTCGAACAGCTGATCACTCACCATAACGAGTAACTTTGCCGGCATCCGATTCTGGCATGGGATATTCACTGGACAAGCGAATCACAGCAAGCTTAGTATCAGGTGATACGGAGATGATGCCGATTGAACGGAGTAACACATGCACGCAACTACCCGACAGATGCAAGCCAAAAAACATATTGCCCTGGTGGCTCACGATAACTGCAAAAGCCACTTGCAGCGCTGGGTCAGCGAACACAAAAGTAAACTGGAAAATCACACCCTGTATGCCACCGGCACAACCGGGCATCTGCTTGCCAAACAAACCGGCCTGCCGATTCACTGTTTACTGAGTGGTCCGATGGGCGGCGATCAGCAGTTGGGTGCGCTGATTTGCGAAGGCAAAATCGACATGATGATTTTCTTCTGGGATCCGCTGAATGCCGTGCCCCATGACCCGGACGTGAAAGCCCTGCTCCGGATTGCTGCGGTCTGGAATATCCCGGTTGCCACCAACCGTGCCAGTGCCAATTTCATGATTGCTTCCACCATGATGGAAGAAACCGTGTCGATAGAAATTCCCGACTATGAAGCATACCTGGCCGAACGCCTGACTTAAGCCACCCTGAGTGCTGAGAGCGCCATCAGGACAAATCACAGCCCGCGATAGCCCCGCCGTATTCATATCGTCCCCGTTCAGGCGGGGACACATCCATTCCTCTCTGGTGAAGAGCGCCGGACCTGGTTTCCGTGTTTCTCGCCAGCAAAGCCGGGCGTTTAGGTATATGCTTTAAATCAATACCAAAAACAACCTGTTACCCGCATGGTGGCTTATGAAAGCATGGACTCTGACTGAACCCAACGGACTGGACAGCCTGCAGCTGACACGGACCACCCGCCCCAAACCCGGTGCAGATGAAATCTGCATCAAAGTTGCCGCCATGGGCCTCAACCCAATTGACTACAAGCTGGCAGACTGGGGATACGCCACCTGGCACTATCCGCAAATCATCGGGATGGATATTGCAGGAACCGTGGAATCGGTCGGCGTGAACGTGCGCCAGTTTAAACCAGGTGACAGGGTGTTTACCTTTCTCGACCCGCGTCATTGCGGTGGTTTTGCTGAGTATGCCTGCTGTAAAACAGGCGCTGTCAGTCGTCTTCCTGCCGCTGTCAGTGTGGAACAGGCGGCGGCTTTACCCTCTGCTGGCTACAGTGCCTGGCTGGCTGTGCACGATAAGCTCAGGCTCAAGCCCGGTCAGCGGGTTGCCATCACAGGTGCCGGCGGTGGCGTGGGTGGTTTTGCCGCCCAGTTAGCCAAACTGGCGGGCGCAACTGTGTATGCCATTGCCGCTGAAAAGCATCACGCCCGATTACTCAGCTATGGCGTCGATGCCGTGATTGATTCAGACAATGATAATGTCGCGATGAAAATCATTGAACTCACCGAAGATAAGCTGCTGCATGCTGTGATTGACTGCGTTTCTGCCCGCTCAGGCAGTATCATGAGTGCGCTGATCCGCTTCAACGGCCAGATAGTCATGGTGGCCGATCAATTCAATCAGGTCCCCTTACTGGCAACGACAAAAGCACTCAGCATGCATGAAGTGGCGCTGCATGGTACCTATGCGCACGGTGCGCCCGAGGATATCCATCATCTGTCTGATATGGGAAACAGCATGAGCAACCTGATCGCCGAAGGAAAACTGGACCCGATGATAGATAAGCTGTTTTCTTTTGAGCAACTGAAGGAAGGGCTGCTGCTGCTGCACCGGCAGCAGCACAGTGGAAAACTGGTGGTGGTGCTGGATTAAGCACCACGGGAAGCGCCGGTATCAAGGCTTCATTTTTTTGATCTTATTATTCACCTGATACCTGTCTTCTATCAGTTCATTCACGAACGGTGAGAGCGTTTCCGGATTGGCGCAGATCCAGACATGCTCTTTGGCCCTTGTCATCGCGACATAAAACAGACGGCGCTCTTCAGCATCGGCAATGCCTTCGCGACCGCCTGACTGCAGACAAGCCAGCAGTCCCTTATCGCGATCCTGAGCCGGGAACACGCCGCGGTTCACATTGAGCACAAACACAAAATCGGCTTCGCGACCTTTGCTGGCATGGCAGGTCATGAACTGCAGATTCAGCTGAGGCCACTGATTCTGCCAGTCGGCCAGCTTTTCCGGTCGTTGATCGTGATTGCGCCCCAGCAACAGCACACTGGCTTCTTTTTTCACTTTAGAGGCAAGCTGTACCAGCTCCTGTTCCAGCAGATCCTGCGCCAGCAAGGTCACCGCTTTTCGCTTCTGTTTTTTCACACTGACCAGCGATTTTTTCAGTTGCTGCGGATTTTGCTGAATGAACATATTGGCCACTTCACCAATCATGTTGTTAAAGCGGTAAGTGGTGTCGAGTTCCATCACATGGCTAGCACCAAAACGCTGCTCAAAGCCTGTGGTCAGGTTCACATCCGCACCGGCAAAACGGTATATCGCCTGCCAGTCATCACCAACGGCATACAGGCTGGGGGCTAAGTGATCCCGGCCCGGTACCTGGCAGATGGCATCGATCAGCGCCAGCCGGTGTGGCGAAATATCCTGATATTCATCGACCATGACAAAACGCCACTGCGGAACAAATTTGCCTTGTCTGACATAGTCAGTGGCCGTCTGGATCATGGTGTTAAAATCAATCTGGCGATTGGCTTTCAGGTGCTGGCTGTATACCTTGTAACACGGCCACAGCAGAGCCAGCTCGCTTTTCATCTGAGCTTTATCACCCGTGCCCATCGCGCTATCGATCAAAGCGGATAATTCAGCTTTGTTACCGCCCTGCTGGCCCATCAGTTCAATATGACGCCACACCCAGTTCAGCAAGGGTTCGCTGCGAGCTTGTTCTTCGATGGAATTGTCGCCACGAAAACCCGGTATCCGCCACTGGGTCAGGTGTTTCTGCCAGCGCTTGGCCGCCGTGTCGTTTTGCCACTGATCTTTGAGCAGGGCGGATAACCACTCATTGCGGGCCTGCTCATCCTGGACTAACGGCGACACGCCCGGTAATTCACCTTCAACGGCCTGAATGATCTGGCAGCCCAGGCTGTGGAAGGTCGCCACTCTGATCTCCCGGCCGACTTTGTCTTTCAGCCGCTCGCTCATTTCTTCCGCCGCTTTGCGGCCAAAGGCTAACATCAGAATATCGTCCGGCTGGGCTTGCTGGCTCGCCAGCAGGTAACCGGCCCGGGCCACCAGCACACTGGTTTTGCCTGAACCGGCCCCGGCCAGTATCAGATTATGGTCCTGATTCAGCAGTACAGCCTGTCGCTGAGAATCATTAAGCGGTGACGATTCAATCCGGTCGAACCAGGATGACCACTTCTCGGTTTCTTCCTGCATCCAGGTCGCATTGGTTTCACTGACCCAGTCGGCATTATCTTCAAGCCAGGGAGAGATCTGCTCAAACGCCATGGGCCGGAAAGAAGCGGCCAGCTCGTCCGTCAGGCCGGTTTCTGATAAAGCATGATGGAGAGATTGTTGCAGGTTCAGGTAATCGGAACGGCGTTTGTAGCCCGGCTGGGTGATAAAGGCATCAATGCGGGACAGCATCTGTGGCAGGTGCGCATCAAGCTTTTCGACCCGCCCTTTCGCCCACTGGCGGTAAGTGTCCACAAGATGGCGGGCAAAATACTGACACTCGGCCCAGGGCAGTCCATGCACAGTCCAGCTTGCCGTCTGGTCCGCCGAGGTCAGTTCCATCGCCCCCCACAGCACTCCGCGGTGAAGCGTGACTGAACCGTCCCAGTCATCAAATGACAGAACTTCACTGTTTTGCAGGCTTTCAAGAAGTACCTGTTCTTCATCCAGCTCGATACTGCAATAATCGCCCTGCACTAACCATTGTGCGAGCCAATTGGCCGTTAATCGCATTGTGTTACCTGACACCTTGATTTACTCAGCGAGAAGATTATCAAGAACTAGGCACAGACCATAGCGGTAAGCGCTTTATTTACGTAAAATTTGAGACAAAAATACCCGCTGCTTCAATGAACAACCCTGTTTATGATCAGCACCGACCGGATGCCCGATGACAACATTTTCTCTGCAGACCACTTTTCGACGTTACTGGGCAAAAGACCGCCTCCACCTCAGCGCCCGGGTCGCGTTAGCTTTAATCGGCGCTGTTGTACCCTGCTGGTATCTGAATGCCACCACGGCTGTCACGCCTTTAGTCCTGGGTATCATTGCCGCAGCGCTGGCGGAAACCGATGACAACCTGACCGGCAGGCTCAAAGCGCTGGCCATGACCTTGCTGTGTTTCCTGATTGCCTCAATGTCGGTTGAATTACTGTTTGATTACCCGATTCTTTTTGCCATCGGGCTCTTCTCATCCAGCTTTGGTTTTATGATGTTGGGGGCAATGGGCACCCGGTATGCCAGCATCGCTTTTGCCTCTCTGCTGCTGGCTATCTATACCATGCTGGGCGCCGAAAACAGCCAGAATTTATGGTTTCAGCCCGCCTTGCTGCTGAGTGGGGCCATTGGCTACGGCTTGCTGTCGATATTATGGCAGATGCTCTGGCCGAACCAGGCGGTTCAGCACAGTCTGGCCAATGTCTTTACAGCCCTGGCCGATTATCTGGATGATAAAAGCCGCTGGTTTCGCCCGGTCGACAACCTTGATCCGCAGCAACTACGTATTCAGGCAGCGGCCAGCAATGCCAGGGTGGTCTCGGCACTCAATCAGGCCAAGCAGACGCTGCTGAACCGGGTGAAGCGGGTACAGCACAACCAGCGGGGCCATCGCTTTCTCAGCCTGTATTTCCATGCGCAGGATATTCATGAGCGGATCAGCTCCTCTCATCAGCGCTATCAGGATCTGGCCGCAGCATTTCGTCGCAGTGACATTTTATTCCGTTTTCAGGATCTGATGCAGCAACAGGCAACGGCATGCCGCAGCATCAGCAGCAGTCTGGCGATGGGCCATTATTACCGGCACAGTCTGGAGAACAGCCTGGCGCTGGACGAATTAAACGAATCTCTCACTTATCTGAAATCACAGAATAATCCTCAGTGGCGCGCTTTCCTGACTCAGCTCGACTATCTGTTCAACAACCTTGCGACCATTGAACGTCAGCTTGTGAACCTGAATAACCCCGACGCGGCACAATCGCAGGAAGATACCGAGCTGGCCGATTCAGAAGCGCATACCTTCGCCGGTTTATGGCAACGGGTAAAAAGTCAGCTGCATACCGACAGCCAGCTGTTTCGTCATGCCGTGCGGATTGCCACCGCCCTGACCGCAGGTTACGGCGTGATTCACTGGCTGGACTTACAGCACGGATACTGGATTCTTCTGACGACACTCTTTGTCTGCCAGCCCAACTTCAGCGCCACACGTCAGAAACTGACGCAGCGGATCATCGGGACGCTCGGTGGCCTGCTGGTCGGTCTGCCGCTGCTGTATCTGTTTCCCGGCCAGGAAGGCCAGCTGGTCTTAATGATACTGGCGGGGGTCGCTTTTTTTGTCCTCCGTAACCACAAATACACGCTGGCCACAGGGTTTATCACCTTACTGGTGCTCTTTTGCTTCAACCAGCTGGGGGCCGGTTTTGCTGTGGTGCTGCCCCGTCTGGGCGATACCTTGTTGGGCTGCCTGCTGGCCGTGCTGGCTGTGGTCTATATTCTGCCGGACTGGCAAGCACGTCGCTTACATAAAATCATGGCGGCAGCGGTGACGACGAACCGCGACTATCTGGCCCAGATCATCGGGCAATACCGAATCGGTAAAAAAGACAGCCTGAGCTACCGCGTCGCCCGCCGTGAAGCCCACAATACCGATGCCCAGCTCAGTACCGCTATCAGTAATATGCTGGCAGAGCCGGGCCGCTACCGGCTGGCTATCGAAGAGTGCTTCCGTTTTCTGACTCTCAATCATGCAATGCTGAATTACATCTCGACCTTAGGTGCGCACCGCACGCAGATCGATGAGCACAAAACGCACAAGTTAATTGCCCAGGCGCACAGCCAGATCCATATTCAGCTCGATACGCTGGCCCAGCAACTGGCCGACAAGCAATGCGCGCCGCCGCCGGAATCGGACAGCAGCCTGGAGCAGGCGCTGGCGACCTGGCGGGAAGGAGATGATCAGTCTGTCCGGCTGATCCTGCAGCAACTGTTTCTGATTCAGCGTATGATGCCGGAGCTGTATTCACTGGCGAACAAACTGGCCGCCAGAACTCAGCAGGCCAGCGAACCTTTAACAGCACAGAAGACCATGTAATTAACACAATCACTGATAAAAAATCAGTCAATCACACCATCTCAGGCATATATTTTCTTCATTTATACCTGAGATGGTATAGAATCCCGCCCTTCTCAATTTTCTGATTCACATTCGCTGACTATGATTGATTTCACGACACTGCCCTTATACCTCACTGCAGTGGTAGCCCTGTTGCTGGTTCCCGGCCCGGATATGCTGCTCATCGCCAGCTCAAGTCTGAGTTATGGCAAACGCGTCGGCCTGTTTGCCAGCCTGGGCAATGCCACTTCCGGACTGGTGCTGACCGTTCTGGCGGCCATGGGTGTCTCTGCCCTCATCGCCATGAACCCGCTGGCACTGGAGGCACTGCGTTTTCTGGGCGGTGCATACCTGCTCAAGATGGGCTGGGACTGTCTGCGCAGCGCACCGGCTGACTCTCCCACCGTCGGCCAGCAAAAGGGATTGGCCCGATCCCTGTACCGCCGTGCCGTCATCAGTAATCTGCTCAACCCGAAGGCCTTGATTTTCTTTGTCTTGTTTCTGCCTCAGTTTGTCTCCAGCCAGATTGAAGCCAGCTCAGGTGAGCAGATGCTGGCGCTGGGTCTGCTGCTGAACATCATGGGGCTCACGTTTAATCTGCTGCTGGTCGTGCTGGCGGGCACCCTCGGGCAGCCCTTATTGAACAATCCAAGCTTCCGGGCGAACCAGAATAAATTCATGGGCTGTATTTTCATCGTGCTGGCCGTCTGGCTGCTGATTGCTCAGTTACCGCAGGTATAACGCACCAACTTCAGACCGTGATCACAGTTGAAAAAAAATGGCCTCCTGATCCCAGTGAGGCCATTTTTTCAGATTGTTATCCAATCAGCTAAAGAGCCAAACCCGGCTTTCAAAAGGCCGCAGCCTGCCGGTCAGGCGGATCTCACCTGCTTCTTCATCGTCATAGTTCGCCAGCAAGGTTTCCCCTCTGCTGACAGGCAGATCCGACAAAGCGCTCAAATCGAACGCGACCCCATCAGCACTGTAGTTATTCAGACAAACCAGGACCTGCCCATCGCGCTGCCGGCGATACACATGCAGCGCCTGATCGTCCGGTAGCAAATCTGTGTAATCGCCGTCTGCGATCACACGGACTGTCTTCCGCAATGCAATCAGCTGCCGGTAATAGTGGAACACGGAGCTCGGATCGGCCAGCGCCTGCGCCGCATTAATCACCGGATAGTTCTCGGCAACGTCAATCCAGGGTGTCCCCCGGGTAAAGCCAGCATTGGGACCACTGTCCCACTGCATCGGAGTGCGGGCGTTGTCCCGCGAGCGCTCGGCCAGAATCGCCAGCGCATCCCGTTCGCTGAGCCCCTGCTCCTGAGTCAGAATCCTGTACATATTGATGCTTTCCACATCACGATACTGAGCAATATCTGAAAAGCCGGGATTGGTCATCCCCAGCTCTTCCCCCTGATAGACATAAGGGGTGCCTTGCATCATATGCAGCGACGTGGCGAGCATTTTGGCTGACAGTTCACGGTAGACGCCATCATCACCGAACCGGCTGACGACCCGGGGCTGATCATGATTACACCAGAACAAGGCGCCCCAGCCCTTGTGATGTAATCCCTGCTGCCAATGGCTGAACAGCTGTTTCAGCGCCAGAAAATCCATCGGCGCCAGTTGCCACTTTTCGCCATTCGGATAGTCCACTTTCAGGTGATGGAAGTTAAACACCATCGACAGCTCTTTGCCGTCCTGCGCAGAATATTGCTGGCAGTGTGCCAGCGTGGTCGATGACATTTCCCCGACAGTAACCGAGCCGTATTGCTGAAACACATCGGCACTGATTTCCTGAAGATACTCGTGCACTCTCGGCCCGTCGGTATAAAAACGCCGGCCGTCACCTGAAGGATCATTCGGAAAATCCTGCTGTTTTGAGATCAGATTGATGACATCCAGGCGGAAGCCGTCCACCCCTTTGTCGGCCCAAAAGCGGATCACCTGTTTCACCTCCTCCCGCACTTGCGGGTTTTCCCAGTTCAGATCAGCCTGCTCTTTGGCAAACAGATGCAGGTAATACTGCTGGGTCGGTTCATGCCACTGCCAGGCATTGCCGCCAAATTTTGACTGCCAGTTATTCGGCTCGCCGCCATCCACGGCATCGTGCCAGATGTAGTAATCGCGATACGGGCTGTGCTTATCCGCCAGTGCCTGCTGAAACCAGGCGTGCTCAGTCGAGGTATGATTCACCACGATGTCCATAATGATGCGAATGCCCCGCTGGTGGGCGGCATCCAGCAAGCGCTCAAAGTCGGCCATGGTGCCGAAATCCGGATTGATACTGTAGTAATCAGAAATATCGTAACCGTTATCCACCATAGGTGAGGCATAAACCGGTGTCAGCCAGACTGCATCCACGCCCAGCGTCTGCAGATAATCCAGACGTTGCGTAATGCCTTTCAGATCCCCTGTGCCTTTGTTGCCGCTGTCAGCAAAACTCTTGGGGTAGATTTGATAAACCGTCGCCGTTCGCCACCAGGGCTGCGCTGTCTTCGTCATGTTACTTAACCTGTACAGAAAAACGGCAGCCAAATGCTGCCGTTATAGGGATTGCCATTAAGCTGTTTGTGCCTGTTGCTCGAGTTTGCCTTTCGCCGCCGCGCGTTTGTACATCACCAGCGTCAGCACCAGCGGCACCAGAATCGCCACCAGCATCGCCACCAGATAAATCAGCCAGTACTGAGGCTGAATGGACAGAATCCCCGGCAGACCACCTACACCAATGCCATTGGCCATCACACCGGTGGCACCGCAGATCGCTGCGGCCAGCGCTGAGCCTGTCATGGCACACAACATCGGGAATTTATATTTGAGGTTAATCCCGTACATGGCCGGCTCAGTGACCCCCAGATAGGCTGAAATCGCGGCGGGTACGGAAATCTCACGCTCATTTTCTTTTTTACTGATAATGATAATGCCCACCACGGCAGATGCCTGAGCAATATTGGACAGCGCAATCAGCGGCCAGATAGGTGTGCCGCCCATGTCCTGCATCAGCTGCAAATCCACGGCGTTGGTGGTGTGGTGAATCCCGGTAATCACCAGTGGGGCGTACAGGAAACCAAATAATACGGCGCCGAGAATTGCAAAATCGCCGGTCATGGCCGCTTTCGCGACATAGGCGACACCGTCGCCCAGCATGCGCCCGAACGGACCGATCAGGGCATGTGCCAGCACAACCGCCGTGATTAGCGAAATAAAGGGAACGATCACCAGGTACAAATAATCCGGAATAACACGTCTGAGATTATTTTCAATAAAGGCTAACGCAATACCGGCCAGCATGGCGGGGATCACCTGAGCCTGATAACCGACTTTTTCAATCACAAACCAGCCGAAGTCCCACACTTCAGGCACTTGTTTACCGATCAGGTACGCATTCATCAGCTGCGGCGAGACCAGGGTGACCCCCAGTACGATACCCAGAATCGGTGTGCCGCCGAGTTTCTTCACGGTTGACCAGCACACACCCACAGGCAGGAAGAAGAAAATCGCTTCACCAATCAGCCACAAAAAGGCATGTACCTGCGCCCAGAACGGGCTGATCTGGGTCAGGGTCTGGCCATCGAACATGGCGATATCGCCAATCACATTTCTGAAGCCGAGGATCAGACCGCCGGTGATAATGGCTGGCAGCAGGGGGACAAAGATTTCAGCCAGGTGAGAAATACCGCGCTCCAGCAAGCTCATATTCTGGCGGGCCGCGACCTTTGCCTCGTCTTTACTGACCGCTTTATCACCGAGCATCGCATTCAGTTGCTTATAGACCTGGTCAACTTCAGTACCAATCACCACCTGAAATTGTCCGGCGTTGGTAAAACAACCTTTCACCATGGGAATGGTTTCCAGCTCCGGCACACTCGCCGCTGCCGGGTCTTTCAGGACAAACCGCAACCGGGTCAGGCAGTGGCTGACACTGACGATGTTTGCCTCGCCGCCGATTCTGGCGACCAGCTGCTCTATCTGCTGCTTCTCTATTTTACTCATGCCAATATCCGTCTAAGTCGTAAGGTACACAGGGTGTTGTTATTGTTTCTTCTATTATGGGAATGTTCCCAACCAACAAGCCCAATGATGAACCCGATAGCAAACATTGAAAATGGGAATGTTCCCATTTTGTGTTTCAGCTCACGAAGCGTGTCATTTTATTCAGAATAGACGTTAAACGGGAAAGATGTGCCTGAATACTCAGGCACACAATCAGACGGGCAGGCAGGACCGCTGCACCAGATGCGTAATCTTGGCATCCTGGCGGAGGTGTTGTAACAGCAGATCGGCAGCGCACTGACCCGCGTCAAAATATCCGGGATCGACACTGAAGGTATTGGGAAACATAAACCGCAGCAGATCTGTTGCCCCGACGCCAGACACCAGGACATCGGTCCGGTTTAACTCTTGCAGCCTTTTCGCCACACCCATCGCCAGGGTATCACTGGCACAGACAATGGCCTGAGTCTGAGCAGAAAGCACGGCGTCTGTTAATGTGTAAGCACTGTCATAGCTGAGCTCGCCGGTTCGATAACACGGCTCAATGTGCTGCTGCGCGCAGACATCCAGATAAGCGTCCAGACGCAACTGTCCTGTTGTCCGGTCGGCAGGGTCAACGCCAATATAACTGACATGCTTCATGCCCTTGCTGGTGAGCTGATCCATTGCCAGGGTTATCATCCCCTTGTTGTCATAACTGACAGATGAGACAGAATCGGTATCAACGGCAATCACAACCGCACGCTGTGCAAAGCTATCTAAAATCGCGCAGTCGAATCCGGAAAAACCAAAGACAATGACACCGTCGACATTGCGCTTTTCCAACACCGCGATATGCTCGCGGGTCTTATCATTACAAAACTGGCTTTCCATGATCACGGCATCATAATCAGCCGCATAGATAACTTCCAGAATCCCCCGTACCGCTTTATTTTCTGACGGTGAATCCAGCCGCGACACAAGAATCCCAATGACCCTGCTGTTCCCGCCGCGCATTGATTGTGCTGACTTGGACGGTACATAGCCGGATTCACGGATCACCTGGGTCACTTTTTCACGTGTGGCCGGCTTCACCCGCGGGTCCTGTGTCAGTACCCTGGAGACGGTTGATTTACCCACACCAGCCAGTTTAGCAATATCGAGAATGGTCAGTTTTTGTGACGGTTTTTGTGTCATCGCGCCCTCAGTTCAATGCATCCCCGGGAAAAGGGCTTTACGTCCACAACCTGTATCAAGGCAGTATTGTCACAGTCTCAGAGACAAATGCAATGCCTTTATACCGCAACATCCCCTCACACAAAAAATGCAGCAAATTGACAATGCGCCAACAAAAACGGCTGAGATATCCGATACTTTCTTTAAGTGCTTGAAATAAGTTTTTCTTGCACCCATATCAAATAAACATTGGCTCACTTTCTGGTGTCGGCCGTTTCAGGCTCTCGGTTTATTGCCGGTATCAGCCGAAGTACAAAAGGATAATTATGATTACTCATGTTGGCATTATCGATCAGGACCCGGTCAGGCTGATCACTTCCCTTTTAGACCACGGTGTTCCGGCCGGAAAGATGATTTTTATCGGCACAGAAGCGCAACAGGAAACGTATGAGCGGCTGAGCTCGATCCTGATCCCCCGCGATATTGAAACTGAATTTTTCACCATTCCCGATTCCATCAATATTACAACCCTTCGCCAGCGACTGAATGAACTGGCAACCCGTTTAAAAGAGTCAAACAGCGAAGTTTGGTTTAATGCCAGTTGCGGCCTTCGCCACCGCTTGCTGTCTGCCTATGAGGTGTTCAGGAGCTACCAATGGCCGATTTATGTCATTGAGCCCTACAGTGATGAGATGTGCTGGCTGTACCCGGCCGGCCGGGAGCAACAGCAGGTTGAAGACCGTATTCAGCTCACCGATTACCTGACGATCTTTGGCGCCCGGGCTGAACTGCCGGAAACGACAGTCCCGGAAGCGCTCAATCAGCAACTCTGGGATCTGGGTCAACGCTGGGCAAGCTCAGCGCTGGAACTTGGCCCGGGACTGGCAACACTGAACTATCTGGCAACGACCTGCCGCAAGGAACAAAAACTGGATGTGGCACTGAGCGACAAACAGCAAGGTTATAAAGAGCTGGCTTTGCTGATTAATGACTTGCAGGAAACCGGTCTGGCAAGTTACGACAACGGCATTCTGACGTTCAAACACGAAGAAGCCCGCCGTTTTGCCAACGGTGAGTGGCTGGAGAATCTGGTCCACAGCACAGTGCGGGCCATTCAGGGTAAGCTGCCAACCATACAGGACCACTCGCTGGGCGTTCAGGTATATCGCCAGATTGGTGAGCGGGAAGTCCGTAATGAACTGGACGTCGCCACTGTCGTGAATAACAAACTGCATATCATTGAGTGTAAAACCAAAGGGATGCGCGACGATGGCGATGATACCCTCTACAAGCTGGAATCCCTGCGAGATTTATTGGGCGGCCTGCAGGCGCGTGCCATGCTGGTGAGTTTCCGTCCGCTGCGTCACCATGATCTGATACGGGCTGAAGATTTAGGACTGGCTATCATAGGTCCGGACCAGCTGGGTGAGCTGGAGCAACACCTGCATACCTGGTTCAAAGCGGCTGGCGGCCAGGCCAACCGGCTGTTGTAATCATCTTTCAGCAGAGATAAAAAAACCGATGCTCAGGCATCGGTTTTTCTTTGCTGTTTCTGACAATGAATTACTTGTTCAGCATACGACGAGCAGCGTCCACAACCACACGGATTGCACGTGCTTCTGTTTCTTTCAGCGTGGTATGATCCGGCGTTTCTTTCTGAGTCCGGTTGATAATCACACCCGCCACACAACCGGCACGCAGACCCGAGCTGGCACACATGGTCAGCAAAGTGGCTGATTCCATTTCAAAATTCAGCACACCCATCTCCTGCCATTCCTGCATGGAGCCCTGGAAACGGCGCACCACGCGACCAGAGAATGTGTCGTAACGCTCCTGCCCCGGATAAAAAGTATCACTGGACGCGGTTACACCTGTGTGAACAGCAGTGTCTTCTGCGTCACAGGCTTCTTTCATCGCCGTCGCCACCTCAAAATCAGCCACAGCCGGGAATTCCATCGGCGCAAAGTGCAGGCTGGCACCATCAAGACGCACAGAGCCAGTGGTCACTATCATGTCACCCACATTGATATGCGGCTGAATTGCACCCGTTGTCCCGACACGCAGGAAAGTCCGCACTCCCAGCTGAGCCAGCTCTTCAACAGCAATCGACGTTGACGGGCCACCGATACCGGTTGAACAGACCACAACAGACTTGCCATCCAGCTTTGCGCGATACAGGGTATATTCACGGGCGCTGTTCAAAAACTCAGGCTCATCCATCAGGTTGGCAATTTTCTCAACACGCGCCGGATCGCCGGGAATAATGGCAATTTCAGCGCCCTGAAGATCAGCTTTCGTTACACCCAGGTGGAATACCGCGGTCTCAGACATAATTCAATCCTTCATTGTTTAGCTCACTGTATGTGGCCGATTATCTTATTGGGATCTTATTCAACAACTTGAACTCTTAATACCCGCTAACCATAGCTGATCACCGCCACCATATTAGTGATTTTAATCACATTAAACGGATGTGATAATGCAACAGAAACATTAAAACAGATCATTTGTCACACTAGTATGCAACCTGGATGATAATTCCAATTGCCGGTCTGCGTGAAACAGGTGACTGCTCAGCCTTGTCCTTCATCTTGCTGACGCTTAATTGAAGCAATCAATCTCACTGATTGCTATCTTTACACTCCGCATCAAGAAAAGGCTCAAGCCTGCGCTTAAGCCTTCTGATTGTCGCTCTGCCTCAGCCTGAGTGTCGGACCAGAGTCAAATTACGCATCCGGTTTAAACCGCAGCAACCTCAGCGCATTGACAGTCACCAGCGCAGTGGCGCCGCTGTCTGCCAGAACGGCAACCCAAAGCCCCGTCCAGCCCAGTAAGGTGGTGATCAAAAAGATCAACTTCAGACCCAGAGCCAGACTGATGTTCTGACGGATATTCGCCAGTGTCATCCGTGACAGGGCAATCATGTCCGGTAGTTCGTTCAGACGATTATGGGTCAGTGCCGCATCAGCAGTTTCCAGCGCAACATCCGTACCGCTTCCCATCGCAATCCCAACACTGGCCATTTTCATCGCCGGCGCATCATTAATACCATCGCCCACCATGGCCACTTGATAGTCACGACTCCACTGCGCCACTTCCGTCACTTTATCTTCAGGTAACAAGCCAGCCCGAAAATCAACACCGACTTCAGAAGCAATCGCTTTGGCTGCCCGCCCATTATCACCGGTTAACATCACACTGCGAATGCCCAGCGCTTTGAGCCTGCCGACAGCCACCTGAGCGTCCTCACGCAGATTATCCCGCCAGGCAATCAGCCCAACCGGTACGCTATTGCGCAGCACAACCCCCAGGGTTTTACCTTGATCACTCAGGCTGTCGATGTCAGCCTGATAGGAGGACGTTATCTGACTGGGATTATCGAGACGGTCCGGGGCAAGAAGATGGATGACAGTGCCATCAACTTCCCCCTGTATTCCGCGACCAGGCAGTGCCTTGCGGTTTTCCGCATGTGGGATCGACAGCTCCTGGCCACGCGCCTTGTCGATCACAGCCTGTGCCAGCGGATGTAAGGAGCCGGTTTCGATCGCTGCTGCTTCGCTCAGTAGTCTTTTTTCATCCCCTTGCCAGACAAGCACATCGGTTACCCGCGGTTTACCCTGGGTTAAAGTGCCTGTCTTATCAAACGCGACAACCTGCGTCTGACCTAATTGCTCCAGGGCCGCACCGCCCTTAATCAGGGCGCCGCGACGCGCCGCGGCAGCCAGCCCCGAAGTGATCGCTGCCGGGGTTGAGATCACCAAAGCACAAGGGCAGGCAATCAAGAGTAATGTCAGTCCTTTATACAGCCACTCATCCCAGGACAGACCCAAAAGTACAGTCGGTACAAGGACAATCAGTGCCGCGAGCACAATCATCGCGGGTGTATACCAGCGGCTGAAGCGATCAATAAAGCGTTCTATCGGTGCTTTACTGGCTTCTGCGTTTTCAATCAGGTGCAGGATGCGGTCGATGGCATTTTGCCCCTGTTCAGATTCAACTGTCACCCGCACCAGATGATCGACCGACAGTGAACCGGCAAGAATGCGCTCGCCTGCAAAACGCTCTACAGGCACGGATTCTCCGGTTAATGCACTTTCATCAAAGCTGGCAGCTTTATCCAGCAATATGGCATCCGCCGGCAGCCGGCCGCCCGGCGCCAGTTCAATCACATCGCCGGGGCGGAGTTGATCCGCGGCAACTTCACGTAACTGGCCATCGGGATCAACCCGCATCGCCGTCTCCGGCACCAATGCCATGAGGGCTTTTACCCCGCTGCGGGCACGGGCAGACGCATAGCCTTCAAGCTGTTCACCAATCAGAAACAGCAGTAATACCATGGCTGCCTCAGCTGTTTCTCCCAGATAAAGCGCACCAACAGCAGCCACACTCATCAGGGTTTCAATAGAAAATGGCGAACCATTTCTGGCAAGTTGCGTGGCTTTACGCACGATCGGAATTAATCCCACCACAGTCGTGGCTGAGAAGGCAATCAGCCCCAAGGTGTCAGACTGAGTTGAGATGACATAAGACACAAATACCATGGCAGCCGTTAGCGCGAGCATGCCATAGGTCTGCATGAATCCCGGTGCCGGCTCATCCTTGCTCCGTTGTGACCGGCGCAATGGGAAGCCCGTTGCTTTGGCTGTGGCCTCCACCTGAGGCATCAGGTGTGATGTGATGCCGGCGACCACCAGCTTTTCTGTCGCAAAGATCACCGAAGCCTGCTCGACACCATCAATGGCAAGAATGGCTTTTTCCAGCTTGGCGGCACAACTCGGACAATCCATGCCCTGCACCTGCCAGCTAAAACGAGAAACAGATTCAGATTCAGTACGTTGCTGAGAGGCCGCGTTTTTTGCCTGCGTGGATTCCCGGTCGGTATCGCGGGGGATATCTGCTGTCTCGGGAGAAGTGGCGGCAGAGCCTGACGGCGTGGTATGAGGGGTAATTTTACGGATATCGGCCAAAGCTGCCGCCTGCACGCTATCGGGTTGTGCTGACAAGATAGCGCGTGGCCGGGCGGGGTCGCTTTCTTCACTGCCTCCGGAATCGCACGCTCCCTCACAGCAACTTGCAGCGACAGACGCGGACAGACAGCCTGTCGCAGTGGTTGTCACTGAACCCTGCTCAACACGAACACTCGTGCCGGTACTGATTGGCTTAACTGCGTGGATGTGCGGTTTTTTATTATGGCATTGATGACACATACTGTTATTCCTTATTCAATCACAGTGGCTTCTGTATCAATATAAACCTTGGAGTTAGCTCCAAGGTCAAGGGTTAATTACAGTGCCCAATCGCTGAGTGAAAGGATAGAGACAGCCTCAACAAAAAAAGGCGCTGTCAGCGCCTTTGAAAATCTCGTTAAACCGGGTGTTTGAAGCAATCCCCGATTTGATCACTGATAGCAGAAAGCACATTGCGGCGGGTAATAATGCCAACCAGTCTGCCGCCTTCCACCACAGGGTACAATTTAGGCTTTTGCCCGGACATGGTTTCCGCAAGGGCAATAATGCTGGTCTCCGGATTCACGGTCAGTACCTCTGTACGCATAACATCACCGACGGTGTGCGTGTCCTGACAGTGATAACCCACTTTCAGTAACTTCTGAATAAAATCCTGCTCAGATACAAAGCCCACCACTCTGCGGTACTCATCAATCACAGGTCCACCAATTTGCTTGGACGACAACATCTTGTCCAACGCTTTAGACAACGACATCCCTGCTTCGAAGGTTACCGGTCGGGTGTTCATATAATCTCTGACTTTAATCGACTCCATGTATCCCCCTGAATTTTTCTTCTGTAGCCGCAGGCAGGTTCAGAATGTCAATCTGAGTGCTTATCCCTGCGCCGATACCTTAAGTGTCGTCGATTTCAGCAAAATGTCTAAATTGATACCTTCTATTTTATTCATTGTCGTTATCGATGATGCGGACCTAAGAAAGGAGTAACATCATCAACATAGCCAGAGGTAATTGATCGCCATTGCCCAAAATCACCTTATCGCCCACCAGTTTCAGCGAAAGAAATGCTCTGTCTTCTTTCATCGTCAACACGCCGCTCTGAACCAGCCGGTCGGTCTGAGGTTCCAGCCCTTCGGTCAATGACAGTAACTCAGAGGGAAACTCAAAATACATTTCACCATCAAGCTTGGTGGTCACTTGTGCCAGATTCTGGGATGCGCGCGCCAGGCCAGGCTGCACAGTAAGGCGGACATTTCCTTTGATTGGTCCTTCCGGAGCGACGACACTGATGTCTTTCAGATTGACGGTCAGTCCTTTGGCAACCAGTAAATCCAGCGCCAGTGACATCTCCTGAACCTGAGAAGAAGACAATTCGCCATCCAACTGATCACCCAGGGCACTGAGACGGGTGACAGCCTCATAATCGAGATCAGACAGCAGCAAATCGATATTGAATGTCTGGAATTGCTGCCCATCTAAGCTGGTCAGAGAAGCAATACTGAGCTGATTGCTGTTATTCAGACGGGTGCTGACTGCCGGGCTCTCTTCTGTCCCTGTTTTGCTTTCAATCAAAGTGTTGAGAGAAGCAACCTTGATGTGATCCAGGCTGACGGACTCTTGTGTCTCATGATTAGCAAACGCCAGTGTTCCAATCTGCAGTTGTTGATTGCCAATCCAGAAGCGACCATCCCAGCGACCTTCCCCGCCACCGGTCACACCGGATACCTGCATGCTTTCATCTGCCACAGTCTGTAATAATGCGTCTTTTAGCATATAGCTGAAACTGCCATGACCATCAGCCGACACCTCGCCGGAAAACGTCAGCGGCTCAGATTTAAACGCAGTCCCATTTTCATCGTCATAGACAAAAGGATTCAGGGTGAGATCCAGATCTGTTTTTCTTGTCAGCGCAGTGCGAGTGGTTAACTGTAATGGTACTGCATCACTGCCCCACCAAGCCGCAACCTGAGATGCCACCTGATCATCAATCACCAGCGTACTGTTGGAAGTGACCCCGAACACACCATGATGAATATCATGCGCAATATGCCATTCTGTTGGCCAGCCCTGCTCTTCAAAAACCTCTTTCCAGCTGGATTTCAGGGCAATTTTCGAAACCGCAAGCGAGGTCAGGTAACCACGCTCATAACTTTCTGTTGTGACAGAAACATAAGGGCTGTTGTACTCCCCCACCGTATCCTGATAAATACGTTCACCAATCTGGCCCACGGCCAGAGGCCAGCACAACACGACTGCCACCGCGCCTGCAACTGCACCAATTTTACCTAACATGTTTGTTTCCAATAGTTATTCCGGGATGAGTGCAATGAGTGTATTACAAACACCATCTTTGCTCTATGGATCAATGACTTTTATCACTGAACACAGGTAATGAATCTGCTTGTCAGTCGCTGCGCACTGTGGGAAAGTGATCACAATTCCAGATTAAAGGAGTGCAATGATGAAAGTTGCCGTGTTCAGCGCCAAAAAATACGATCAGATTTCTTTCAATAAGAGCAATCAGCTTTTTGGGCACGAACTGAGTTTCTTTGATATTCAGCTTAATCTGCAAACCGCCAAACTGGCCCACGGCTATGATGCTGTCTGCGCATTTGTGAACGACGATCTGAGCAAACCCGTGCTCGAAGCGTTATCTATTCTGGGCGTGCGTATCATTGCCATGCGCTGTGCCGGATTTGATAAAGTAGATATCAATGCAGCGAACATGTACGGTCTGCAGGTTGTTCGGGTGCCGGCCTACTCCCCACAAGCCATCGCGGAACATACTGTCGGGTTAATGCTGAGCCTTAACCGTAAAATTCACCGTGCGTACCAGCGGACAAGAGATGCCAACTTTTCCCTGGATGGCTTGACGGGTTTTAACTTTTACGGCAAAACCGTCGGGGTGATCGGTACTGGCCGAATCGGTATCGCCACCATGCACATTTTAAAAGGTCTGGGGATGACCATTCTGGCCCATGATCCTTATGAAAACCCGGAAGCGATAAAACTGGGCGCGACTTATACCTCACTGGACGAGATTTACCGTCAGGCAGACGTC
This sequence comes from Photobacterium sp. TLY01, assembly GCF_021432065.1. Taxonomy (NCBI): domain Bacteria; kingdom Pseudomonadati; phylum Pseudomonadota; class Gammaproteobacteria; order Vibrionales; family Vibrionaceae; genus Photobacterium; species Photobacterium sp. TLY01. Next base: position 1,100,694 of record NZ_CP090364.1, on the reverse strand, counting down.
ATCACCCTGCACTGTCCGATGAGCAAGGAAAATTACCATATGCTGGATGCAAAGGCTTTCAGTAAAATGCGCGATGGCGTCATGATCATCAATACCAGCCGTGGTGAACTGCTGAACTCAAAAGATGCAATCGATGCTCTGAAGAGCCAGAAAATCGGCTCACTCGGTGTGGATGTCTACGAAAATGAAAAAGATTTATTCTTTGAGGATAAGTCCAACGACATTATTCAGGATGACGTTTTTCGCCGTTTGTCTTCCTGCCACAATGTGCTGTTCACCGGTCATCAGGCCTTCTTAACAGAAGAAGCACTGGCCAACATCGCCGACACCACGCTGTCGAATCTCAATCATTTTGCACAAGGGACAAAATCTGGCAACGAATTAATACAATAAAAATGTTCTGGCCCTGATTGTGATAAGCTAGCTCATTAAAATTTGTCAATGATCACAAATATGTGATTTTTGCTGCATTTTTACGCGATTGTCCCCGTAATCCGGCACTTAATCTAAGGCCAACCTGTTATTGCAGGGACGAGTTGATTAAAATGCTCCAATTCATTTTTTGCTCTTTGGATGAAGATTCATGCGTAAATCGTTTATCGCTGGTGCCCTGCTCCTATCATTGGCTTCAGCAGCTCAAGCTAATTCAGCTAATACTATGAGCAACTTCAGCTACGACTATACAGAAGTGCGAATTGGCCTGAGCCCACTGACCTATGGTGCAGGTTTCAGCAAATCTATCCACCCGAATGCCCATTTAACCGGTAGCATCGATTCTGAATTCGAAAGCGACTGGGATCTTGCCTTAGGTGTTGGCTTTCATGCACCGATCAACAACTGGGCCGATCTGACGGGTGAACTGAAAGCGCGCAACATCAAGAACAAAGACGAGTTTAACGACAGCACAGGCAAAACAGGTATGGAAATCAACCTAGGTGTTCGTCAATGGTTAGGCCCGCAACTTGAAGTCGGTGCGAAACTGGGTCATATCAACGTCCATAAGATTGAAGAAACCTTTGGTTCTGTTTACGGCCGGTTCCACGCTACTGAGTTGTTCTCAATTGGTGCCGAAGGCCGCTTTAACGATGTTTACGGTGATCAATTGTTAATGACCACTCGCTTCAAGTACTAAGCCAGTGCGCACAAGACATTGAGAAAAAGCCCAGTGATCACACTGGGCTTTTTTAATTGGCCAGCCAAGCACGAAGACGGGACACTGAAAGCAAAAAAGCCCGTCAATAACGGGCTTTTGATAAGGTCATATGCTGAACCGGTCATTACCAGCCAGTGACTTCTCTCAGTGCTTTACCGATATCGGCCAGGCTTTTCACAGTTTTCACGCCTGCAGATTCCAGAGCAGCGAACTTGTCTTCCGCGGTTCCTTTACCACCAGAGATAATCGCACCGGCATGGCCCATACGCTTACCCGGAGGCGCAGTGACACCAGCAATGTAAGAAACAACAGGCTTAGTCACGTTCTCTTTGATGAACGCAGCCGCTTCTTCTTCCGCTGTACCACCGATTTCACCAATCATGACGATTGCTTCTGTTTCAGGGTCTTCCTGGAACAGCTTCAGGATATCAATGAAGTTTGAACCTGGAATCGGGTCACCACCGATACCGACGCAAGTCGACTGACCAAAACCTTCATCCGTGGTTTGTTTCACGGCTTCATAAGTCAGCGTACCTGAACGTGAAACGATACCCACTTTACCTTTCTTGTGAATATGACCAGGCATGATGCCAATCTTACACTCATCCGGCGTGATGACACCTGGGCAGTTTGGACCGATCATGCGAACGCCGGTTTCTTCCAGCTTCACCTTCACGTCGATCATATCCGTCGTTGGGATACCTTCTGTGATGGTTACGATCAGCTGAATACCTGCATCAATCGCTTCCAGAATGGCATCTTTACAGAAAGGCGCCGGAACATAGATCACAGAAGCGGTTGCGCCTGTTGCTTCAACCGCTTCACGCACTGTGTTAAACACAGGCAAACCCAGATGAGTCGTACCGCCTTTGCCTGGTGATACACCACCAACCATTTGTGTACCGTATGCGATTGCCTGCTCAGAGTGGAAAGTTCCCTGACCGCCAGTAAAGCCCTGGCAGATCACTTTAGTGTCTTTATTAATTAGTACAGACATTCTTATTTGCCCTCCGCAGCAGCAACAACTTTCTGAGCTGCGTCGGTCAGCGACTCAGCAGCAATGATATCCAGACCTGACTTAGCCAGTACTTCGCGACCCAGGTCAGCGTTCGTACCTTCCAGACGAACCACAACAGGGACAGTGACGCCGACTTCTTTAACCGCGCCAATGATACCTTCTGCGATCATGTCGCAACGCACGATACCACCGAAGATGTTCACCAGTACGGCTTTCACATTGTCGTCAGACAGGATGATCTTGAATGCTTCAGCAACACGCTCTTTGGTTGCGCCGCCACCAACATCCAGGAAGTTTGCCGGCTTACCACCGTGCAGGTTGACGATGTCCATGGTACCCATGGCCAGACCCGCACCGTTGACCATACAGCCCACGTTACCGTCGAGAGCAACATAGTTCAGCTCCCATTGCGCTGCATGTGCTTCACGGGCATCTTCCTGAGAAGCATCGTGCATATCACGCAGTTTTGGCTGGCGGTACATGGCGTTTGAATCGATGTTGATTTTACCGTCCAGGCACAGCAGGTTGCCTTCACCGGTGATCACAAGCGGGTTAATTTCCAGCAGAGCCAGGTCATACTGAGCGAACATCTGACCCAGGCCCATGAAGATTTTCACGAACTGCTTAATCTGGTCGCCTTTCAGGCCCAGTTTAAAGGCCAGTTCACGGCCCTGATAAGCCTGTGGGCCAACCAGTGGATCGATCGCTGCTTTGTGGATCAGCTCAGGGGTTTCTTCAGCAACTTTCTCGATTTCCACACCACCTTCAGTCGATGCCATGAAAACGATACGGCGTGTACCACGGTCGACAACAGCACCCAGGTACAGTTCGTTTGCAATGTTAGAGGCTTCTTCAACCAGGATTTTGGTTACCGGCTGACCGTTTGCATCTGTCTGATAAGTCACCAGGTTTTTACCCAGCCACTTTTGAGCAAACTCTTTCAGGCCTTCTTTGGTATCGTGCAGTTCTACGCCGCCCGCTTTACCGCGGCCACCAGCGTGAACCTGGCATTTGATGACCCACTTATTACCGCCGATTTTACTTGCCGCTTCAGCAGCCTCTTGTGGGGTATCACAAGCATAGCCTTCAGGAACTGGCAGGCCATACTCAGCAAAAAGTTGTTTTGCCTGATATTCGTGCAGATTCATTATGTTCTATCCGTTATCTAATCCCTGTGGGACGTGTTATATCCATTGAAATACTCTTGGGTATTCCTTCGTCAATCAATCCGGCTCAACAACCGCCACCTCAGAACAGTGGCGGATCGTTAAGCGCAGTGTTACACGTCCAGAAGCAGACGTGTTGGGTCTTCAAGTAACTCTTTCACCGTAACCAGGTAGCCGACCGACTCTTTACCGTCAATCAGACGGTGGTCATAGGACAGTGCCAGGTACATCATCGGCAGGATTTCAACCTTACCATCAACAGCCATTGGACGGTCCTGGATCTTATGCATCCCCAGAATCGCACCTTGAGGTGGGTTGATGATTGGCGTCGACATCAGTGAGCCGAATACACCGCCGTTGGTAATGGTAAAGTTACCGCCAGTCAGTTCATCCACTGTCAGCTTACCGTCACGGCCTTTGATTGCCAGCTCACGGATACCTTTTTCGATTTCGGCCAGGCTCAGCTTGTCACAGTCACGCAGCACAGGGGTGACCAGACCACGAGGCGTAGACACGGCAATGCTGACATCGAAGAAGTTGTGATAAACGATATCATCACCGTCAATAGACGCATTCACTTCAGGGAAACGCTTCAGCGCTTCCACCACAGCTTTCACATAGAAAGACATGAAGCCCAGACGAATACCATGACGCTCTTCGAAGATGCTTTGATACTGCTTACGCAGATCCATGATAGGTTTCATGTTGACTTCGTTGAACGTTGTCAGCATCGCTGTACTGTTCTTGGCTTCCAGCAGACGCTCTGCAATCCGCTTACGCAGACGTGTCATCGGGACACGTTTTTCACTGCGGTGTGCCAGTGGCGCTTCCACTTTTGCTTCAACTGCAGGTGCAGCTGAGGCAGACTGACCATTTTTCACGAACGCTTCGACATCTTCGCGAGTGATACGACCGCCAACACCGCTGCCTTTCAGCGCTGATGCGTCGATACCGTGCTCGCTGATCAGACGGCGTACCGCCGGGCTCAGTGCATCATTGGTCTCTTCAGCCAAAGAGGCAGTCGTACGCTTGTTCGGTGACGCTTCCGCACTGGCTGTCGTATCTTTGGTCGGTTCACCGGCTACTGCGCCGGCTTTAATTTTACCCAGCAGCTGCTTGGTCAGTACTGTGGTCCCTTCTTCCTCAAAAATAGCTTCAAGAATGCCATCTTCAGGTGCAGGGACTTCCAGCACAACTTTATCCGTTTCGATATCGACCAGAACTTCATCACGGCTTACTGCATCACCTGGTTTCTTGTGCCAAGTGGCTACGGTTGCGTCTGCTACTGATTCAGGTAAATCGGGAACCAGAATTTCGATTGTCATCTCAGTTTGTCCTTTTTGTTCCAGCTCTGGGTTTATTGTTCTGTGTTCAATGCGTCATCAATCAACGCTTTTTGTTGTTTCAGGTGTACTGACATATAACCAACGGCAGGGGAAGCTGACGCTGGGCGACCGGCATAAGCCAGTTGCGCACCTGCAGGTAGTGCAGCACGGAAATTATGCTGGCTGCTGTACCAGGCACCCTGGTTTTGCGGCTCTTCCTGACACCATGCGAAGTCAGTCACGTGCTGATAATCAGCCAGTGCAGCTTCCACATCCTCTTTCGGGAATGGGTACAGCTGTTCAATCCGGATAATGGCGACATCCGTCTGCTCGCGCTTGCGACGTTGTTCCAGCAGATCGTAATACACCTTACCTGAACACAGTACAACACGTTTCACTTGTTTCGGATCCAGCGCATCAATCTCACCGATTGCAGGCAGGAAATTACCTTCTGCCAGATCGTCCATCGTGGATGTACACAATGGATGACGCAGGAGTGACTTAGGTGACATCACAATCAGAGGACGACGCATCGGACGCAGCACCTGACGGCGAATCATGTGATAAACCTGTGCCGGCGTTGAAGGGATCACAACCTGCATGTTTTGTTCAGCACATAGCTGCAGGTAGCGTTCCAGACGTGCTGAGGAGTGCTCAGGACCCTGGCCTTCATAACCGTGCGGCAGCAACATGGTCAGACCGCACATACGGCCCCACTTTTGCTCACCGGAACTGATGAACTGGTCAATCACAACCTGGGCACCGTTCGCGAAATCACCGAACTGCGCTTCCCAGATAGTCAGGCCACCTGGCTCTGCTGTGGCATAACCGTATTCAAAGGCCAGAACCGCTTCTTCTGACAATACTGAGTCGAAAACCTGGAACGGGCCTTGTTTATCATGAAGGTTAGCCAAAGGCATGTAAGTGCTGGCATCCGTCTGGTTGTGCAGCACAGCATGACGGTGGAAGAAAGTACCTCGTCCAGAGTCCTGTCCGGTAATCCGGATACGGTGACCGTCATCAACCAGCGTTGCATAAGCCAGTGTTTCAGCCATGCCCCAGTCGACTTCTTTCTCACCGGCAACCATCGCCTGACGGTCGTTATACAGTTTCTGTACACGGCTTTGCAGTTTGTGGCTTTCAGGATACTGACAAACACGCTGACCCAATTCATGCAGACGCTGACGGCCAACCTTGTTATCCCACTCTTTCGTCCAGTCGTGGCCAAGGTAAGGTGCCCAGTCGACTGAATGCAGCTTCATCGGGCGCCATTCTTTGACGACGCACTCACCGCGGTCGAGCGCATCACGGTATTCATTGACCAGCGCAGTCGCTGTCTCAGCGTCAATGCTCTTTTCGTCAACCAGAATATCCGCGTAAATCTTGCGAGGCGTTGGGTGTTTTTTGATCTTTTGGTACATCAGCGGCTGAGTCGCGTTGGGCTCATCCGCTTCGTTGTGGCCATGACGGCGGTAACAGACCAGATCAATCACTACATCACGCTTGAATTCATTACGATAATCCAGCGCAAGACGAGTCACAAAAGCAACCGCTTCCGGATCGTCAGCATTGACGTGGAATATCGGCGACTGCACCATCTTCGCGATATCAGTACAGTACTGAGTTGAGCGGGTGTCCATTGGGTTCGAGGTCGTGAAGCCAATCTGATTGTTCACCACAATACGGACCGTACCACCAACGCGGTAGCCCCGGGACTGGGACATGTTGAAGGTTTCAGCCACGACGCCCTGACCCGCAATTGCTGAGTCACCATGAATCGTGATTGGCAGTACCATGGAACCGTCTTTGTCACCCAAACGGTCCTGACGTGCGCGAACAGAGCCGACAACAACCGGGTTCACGATTTCAAGGTGAGAGGGGTTAAACGCCAGTGCCAGATGTACATCACCGCCTGGTGTTGCGAAATCTGCAGAGAAACCCTGGTGGTATTTCACATCCCCGGTTCCCCAGGATTCACCATGCTTACCGGCAAATTCATCGAACAAATCCTGAGGTTTTTTACCCAGAACGTTCACCAGCATGTTCAGACGGCCACGGTGGGCCATTCCCACCACCACTTCACGAACACCGCTTTTTCCGGCAGCACGAATCAGCTCTTTCATCATAGGGATCAGAGCATCACCACCTTCCAGCGAGAAACGTTTGGCGCCTGGGAATTTCGCCCCCAGATATCGCTCCAGACCTTCTGCGGCAGTCAGTTCGTCCAAAAACGTCTGCTTTTCTTCCTGAGTAAACGTGCCTTTACCGACAACGGATTCCAGGCGCTGCTGAATCCAGCGCTTTTCTTCAGTATCAGTAATGTGCATGTACTCAGCACCTATTGAGCCACAATAGGTGTTTTTCAATGCCTCATAGATCTCAGAAAGCTTCATTGTCTCTTTGCCTACGGCAAATGAACCGACATTGAAGCTTTGGTCAAAATCTTCCGCTGTGAGATTATGAAACGCAGGATCCAGGTCCGGAACACGTTCCTGCTGCCATAATCCCAGCGGGTCCAGGTTTGCATGCTGATGACCACGGAAACGGTATGCGTTAATCAACTGCAGTACCTTAACCTGTTTGGCATCAACATCAGGATCGCTGACGTTAGCACTTAAAAAGGTCGTCTCTTTCGCTAAACGCCGGAAGTAATCGCGAACACGCGAATGCGGCTGCTCAACAGCAACGCCATTCACAACAGGCAGCTCACTAAAAACGTGACGCCATTCTTCGTCAACTAATTCTGGGTCGCTTAGATACAACTCGTAGAGGTCTTCTACGTAAGTTGCGTTGGCGCCAGCCAGATGTGAAGACTCAAGCCAAGCCTTCATAACGCCGTTCTGCATTGTTTTCCCTTAACCACTTGTTATCGCCACTTGCACCGGATGTTAGGCCGGGCTAAAAAGCCAGCAAATTGCTCTGCTGGCATATCGATAATTCTATAAATTTACACCGACCGCTTCAGCAACATAGATTTAATGTTACCGATAGCTTTGGTTGGGTTGAGCCCTTTCGGACACACACTGACACAGTTCATAATCCCGTGGCAGCGGAACACGCTGAATGCATCGTCAAGATCAGATAAGCGCGCTTCAGTGTCTGTGTCACGACTGTCGATTAACCAACGGTACGCCGCCAGCAGGCCTGCAGGACCGATAAACTTGTCCGGGTTCCACCAGAATGACGGACATGAGGTCGAGCAACATGCACACATAATGCACTCGTATAGACCATCAAGATGTGCGCGCTCTTCCGGAGACTGCAGGTTTTCCCGCGCAGGCGGGTGCTCGCTGTCATTGATCAGGAATGGCTTCACCTTGGCATAGTTGGTGTAGAACTGCTCCATATCAATGATCAGGTCACGAATGACAGGCAAGCCCGGCAATGGACGAATCACAATCGTTTTCTGATTCATCAGCGCTGACAAAGGGGTGATACAGGCCAGGCCGTTCTTACCATTCATGTTGATGCCATCAGAACCGCAAACCCCTTCACGGCATGAACGACGGAAAGACAGCGATGGATCCTGCTCTTTCAGCAAAATCAGGGCATCCAGAACCATCATGTCGGAGCCTTCCGGCACTTCCAGCGTATACCCTTTCATGTGCGGCGCGTTGTCTACATCAGGGTTATAACGGTAAATCGAAAAATTCAGTTTCATGTTGTTACCTCCCTTAGTAAGTCCGCGCTTTCGGCGGGAATGCATCACGATGGACGGGTGTCATATTTACATCACGCTTGGACATTTGTTCTGTCTCCGGGTTGTAAATAGAGTGACACAGCCAGTTTTCATCATCACGCTCAGGGAAGTCAAAACGGGCGTGAGCACCACGGCTTTCTGTACGGTAGTTCGCCGCGACTGCCGTTGCATAGGCAGTTTCCATCAGGTTATCCAACTCCAGACACTCGATGCGCTGCGTGTTGAATTCGCTGGAGGTGTCATCCAGACGTGCTTCTTTCAAACGCTCGCGGATTTCTTTCAGCTGGCTCAGACCTTCTGCCATGGCAGCACCTTCACGGAATACCGAGAAGTTGTTTTGCATGCAAGATTGCAGATCTTTACGGATTTGTACCGGATCTTCGCCTTTTTGCGTGCTGTTCCAGCGGTTCAGACGCGTCAGGGAAGCTTCGATGTCAGATTCTGTTGCCGGACGCGCTTCTGCTTGAGCTGCCAGAGTTTCACCCAGATGCAGGCCCGTCGCACGGCCAAATACAACCAGGTCAAGCAGGGAGTTTCCGCCCAGGCGGTTCGCACCATGCACAGAAACAGAGGCAATTTCACCACACGCAAACAGACCCTGAACTTCTTCGTCCTGACCGTTTGCGTTTTGCTTAATCGCCTGTCCTGAAACCTGAGTCGGTACACCGCCCATCATATAGTGACAGGTTGGAATGACAGGAATCGGCTCTTTCACCGGATCGACGTGTGCGAAGGTGCGAGACAATTCCAGGATACCCGGCAGACGTGATTCCAGAACATCTTTACCCAGGTGATCCAATTTCAGTTTAATGTGTGGTCCCCATGGGCCATCACAGCCACGTCCTTCACGGATTTCCACCATCATAGAGCGGGCAACAACGTCACGACCTGCCAGGTCTTTCGCGTTAGGTGCATAGCGCTCCATGAAACGCTCACCGTCTTTGTTCAGCAGGTAACCACCTTCACCACGGCAGCCTTCGGTAACCAGTACACCGGCGCCGGCAATACCGGTTGGGTGGAACTGCCACATTTCGATATCCTGCATAGGCACACCAGCGCGCAGTGCCATACCGACACCGTCACCCGTGTTAATGTGTGCGTTTGTCGTGGACTGATAGATACGACCTGCACCACCCGTGGCTAAAATTGTCGCTTTGGACTTGAAGTAACAAACTTCACCGGTTTCCATGCACAAGGCAGTACAACCCAGAATCGCGCCATCCTGGTTCTTCACCAGATCCAGTGCATACCACTCAGAGAAAATCGTTGTCTTGTGCTTAATGTTTTGCTGATACAAGGTGTGCAGCAATGCATGGCCTGTCCGGTCTGCCGCAGCGGCTGTTCGCGCTGCCTGCTCGCCACCAAACTCTTTTGACTGACCACCAAACGGACGCTGATAAATGCGACCATTCTCAAAACGGGAAAAAGGCAGCCCCATTTTTTCAAGTTCAATGACGGACTGCGGGCCATTTTTACACATGTATTCGATGGCATTCTGGTCACCGATATAATCCGACCCTTTTACCGTGTCGTACATGTGCCATTCCCAGTTATCAGGATGCGAGTTACCTAACGCAACTGTGATACCACCCTGCGCAGATACAGTGTGAGAACGGGTAGGAAACACTTTAGACAGCAGTGCACATTTCAGGCCCTGCTCAGAAATTTGCAGTGCAGCACGCATACCTGCACCACCAGCACCGATTACTACGGCGTCAAACTCTCGAACTGCAATGCTCACTTACGCACCCCACACAATAAAGAAACCAGATAACAGATAAACAAAAAGCACAGCGACAATTGCAAACATCAGCCCTGCACGTAAAAAGGCAGGTTTAATGTAGTCAGTCAGTACTTGCCACATGCCGATCCACCCATGAATCAGAACGGAGGCCAACGCCAGCATAGTAAAGACTTTTGTGCTTAGTTTTGAAAAGAACGCTGTCCAGGTTTCAAAATTCAGCTCAGGGCCAAAAGCGAAAAAGCACACCATATAAATGGTATAAAGAGTGAGGATAATTGCGGTTGCACGAATCAGAATAAAGTCGTGAACACCATTACGTCCAATGCTTGAAACATTGCTTACCATACCAGGCCTCCTGCAAACACAGACAGAACCGCCACAATCGCAAAACTGATTTTCGCACTTGTGGTGCCAGATTCCAGCTCTTCAAAATATCCCATATCCATCATCAGGTGACGAACACCCAGAACAATGTGATAGAAGAGTGCTGTCAGCACACCCCAGAGGATGAATTTGACAAAGAAGCTGTCCACGATGTCAGCGGCTTCAGCAAATCCTTGGGGAGAGGAAAGAGACAGGTTCAGTAGCCACAGCAGGATGGCAAGGGAAACAAAAGTGATCACGCCCGATACACGGTGCAGGATTGACGAAATCGCAGTCAGCGGAAAGCGTATCGTCTGTAGGTCGAGGTTGACAGGTCTTGGCTTGTTAACTTTCACGGTCTTTGCCCACTCAGCTCCATAGAAGCGTTTTATTTTTATAAAACCTCCGGTATGCATACGCCAAAACAAGCGCAACAAAGGCACAACAAGTGTGCTACATTTAGATAGCACAAGTGTATGTACAGCAAAGCAAAAGTCGTTTCAGCTAAGTCGCTAATATTACTAATAACTTTATCATTGTTTCTGGCGATGGCAGAACCAGAGACCTGCGGCCGAGTATACGCCTCGCAACAATCAATTACAAACCCCGTTACATGACCTCTAACACGGTTTGAGATATTGACCCGCTTTTACTTAAAGTTATTAACAAGCGCACACTCCCGAGAAGAGGAATTGACAACAACATGACCGAGCTGTACAAAGACGGCACATCCGATTTCGGATTAGGATTATAAAATAACAAAGGAGATTGTTATGGCAGACAAGAAAGCTACTCTTCATATTGAAGGGAAAGCACCGGTCGAACTGCCGATTCTCGGGGGCTCACTAGGTCCAGAAGTACTGGATGTTCGTAAACTCGGCGCATCTGGCTATTTCACTTTCGACCCAGGTTTCTTAGCTACTGCATCATGTGAATCTCAAATTACTTACATTGATGGTGCGAAAGGTGTGCTGCTTCACCGTGGCTATCCAATCGACCAATTAGCTAATAACGCTGATTATTTAGAAGTCTGTTACATTCTGCTGTACGGCGAAGTTCCTACCCGCGCCCAGTACGAGCAATTCCGCAAAACTGTCACTCGCCATACGATGGTGCATGAGCAAATCGCAAGCTTCTTCCACGGTTTCCGTCGCGATGCTCACCCAATGGCAGTCATGTGTGGTGTTGTCGGTGCGCTGGCAGCCTTCTACCATGATTCACTGGACATCAATAACGACGAGCACCGCGAAATCACTGCATTCCGCCTGCTGTCAAAAATGCCGACGCTGGCATCAATGTGCTACAAGTACTCCATTGGCCAGCCGTTTATCTATCCTCGTAACGATCTGGATTACGCTGAAAACTTCCTGCACATGATGTTTGCAACGCCATGTGAAGAGTATGAAGTCAGTCCGGTTGTCGCCCGTGCAATGGATAAAATCTTCACCCTGCATGCCGATCACGAACAGAATGCTTCGACATCTACCGTACGTCTGGCTGGTTCTTCCGGTGCTAACCCGTTTGCGTGTATTGCAGCTGGTATCGCTTCTCTTTGGGGCCCTGCTCACGGTGGTGCGAATGAAGCCTGCCTGCGTATGCTTGAAGAAATTGGCAGCGTAGAGAATATCCCTGAGTTTATTGAGCGTGCGAAAGACAAAGACGATCCGTTCCGTCTGATGGGCTTCGGCCACCGTGTGTACAAGAACTATGACCCACGTGCAACCGTGATGCGTGAAGCTTGTCACGAAGTGCTGCAAGAGCTGAAAATCCAGGATCCACTGCTGGATGTTGCGATGGAGCTGGAACGTATTGCTTTGTCTGATGAATACTTTGTTGAGAAGAAACTGTACCCGAACGTAGACTTCTACTCAGGTATTATCCTGAAAGCGATTGGTATTCCTGTCTCAATGTTTACGGTTATCTTCGCGATGTCCCGTACTATCGGCTGGATTGCGCACTGGAATGAAATGCACAGTGATCCAAACAACCGTATCGGTCGTCCGCGTCAGCTGTATACTGGCCATCAGCAACGTGATTTCCAACCACTTCACGAGCGTGAGTGATTGGTCAATTACTGAGATTAAACACAAAAGGTTGAGCTGATGCTCAACCTTTTTTGATCGGGTGATTTGTTGGTTTACACCGGGTTATCAATATCTACAAAGGTGACATCAAACTGATGCTCATCGGCCAGCCACTCCCCCAGCGCTTCAACACCGTATCTCTCAGTCGCATGATGTCCCGCACTGAAGAAATGAATGCCCTGCTCCCGCGCCGTATGGACCGTCCGCTCTGACACCTCACCTGTGATATAGGCATCCAGTCCCTGCGCAACGGCAAGATCAATAAAATCCTGACCGCCGCCGGTGCACCAGCCCACTGTTTTGATCAGATCAGGGCCACCCTCTCCGATATGTAAGGGTTTGCGATGGAGCACCTTCTCAATACGGTTCGCCAGCTGCTCACCCGTCAGCGCCGTTGGAAATTCCCCGTAAACGGCAACCGGGTGCGGATTACCAGGCTCCAGTCCTCCCAGATGCTTGATACCTAATTGGTCAGCAAGCTGGGCATTATTACCCAGTTCCTGGTGGACATCTAAAGGCAAATGATAGGCGTAGAGGTTAATCCCGTTTTCAATCAATGCTTTGATCCGTCGGTATTTCATCCCGCGAATTTCAGAAGGTTCATTTTTCCAAAAGTAACCATGATGCACCAGCAAAGCATCGGCTTTCATTTCAATCGCTTGATCAATCAGTGCCTGGCAAGCTGTCACACCGGTTACAATTTTTTGTACCTCACTACGGCCTTCAACTTGCAGCCCATTCGGACAATAATCTTTGATCAGGTGCGGGCTGAGTAATGTATTTAACAATGATTCGAGTTTGAGGTTGTTCATGCTTGCTTCCTTTTGAGCTGTTACTTGTATTTTAACCAACTCGGAAGCCGCAGAACCAGCAGGAACGAAAAAGCGGCCAGATAATGCAGATAAATCACAACAAAAAATGCTGCCTGAGGCAGCATTTCATCTGTGATACCAGTAAGCTACTCATTGAGTGCTATTTCAATAGAGTTCTTGCGCACCTTGCTCAGAGTGTTGTAACCAAACCGGCTTGGTACTGGTTTTCAGCCAGACTTTATGCAGATAACTATAGAAACGTGACTTAACGGACGTAGGCATGAATACCATCACCGGAAAACTCAGCACACCGGCGATCACAACGCAGGTGCGGCGTGCAAGAATGTGTTGCATAGATAACGGGGTAAACATGATAGCCTCCTGATTAACCAACTGGTCATACCTCTATACTTTAGCTCATTTTTGAAATTTTACTACCTTTTTGTTTAAAAAATTGGTGTTAAAAACCGGTTAAATACAGATTAAGACGTAATTCAATGAATGATATAAACAAAAACGTAACAAAAGAACACAACGATAACATCCGGCATTTTCGCCATGTGCTGGATATGCCAGTGTTAACGCAAGGTGTCGACCATCAGGTCAGTGATAAGTGGCTGGGCAAATTCAGAGACAGAGCAATCATCCCGGCAGATGCTCATTACGACGGCAACCAAAGACTCGGATTTTATTACCAGTGGCTGTGGCAGCAGCTCATCAACCACCACCCCGATTTTGAACTTGTCGGCGAAGAGATACAGTTACACGAAGCAAAACGTACGCTGGGTGCCATTGATTTTCTGGTGTTCAATAAACAATCTAACCAGTTAGAACACTGGGAAGTGGCCATTAAGTTTTATCTGGCTTATCAACAACGATGGCTGGGACCAAACTCAGCGGATAATCTGGATAATAAGATCAACAAAATGATTCAGCACCAGCTGGCAATGACACAACATCAGGCCTACAAAGATCAGTATGCCAAATCGCTGGGTCAGCCCTCCTGCCAGCGACTAATCGTACAGGGGAGACTTTTCGATCACTTCCGGAATGAAGAATCAGGTTCCGCCTTGCCCATCAATCCTGATGTTCATAAAGGGCTTTGGTGTTTCCAGAGCCAGGCAGAAGACTTATCGTTAAAAATCCTCACCAAGAGAGACTGGTTAACCCCACCCAGCTATTCATCAATGCCAACTCTGATGGTACCTTCGGCGATCACGGTGCCGACTCAGGGTGTTGCTGAAGATAATCAGGTCTGGTTCATTGTTCCTGACCACTGGCCACTGCACAACCGCGACAGGCATCAGCATGATCGGCCGTCAACTCCGTAACAATCCAGCGGCCAAATAATGAGCAATAAAAAACCCGCAGCAACAGCTACGGGTTGTCAAACAAAAGCGGCTTACAGGCCAGCGGCAGAAAAGACGTGACTGACAATCTTCTGTGCTTCATCTTCTATCTGACGAAGATGTGCGTCACCTTTGAAGCTTTCACAGTAGATCTTGTAAATTTCTTCAGTACCTGAAGGTCGCGCCGTGAACCAGCCATTCTCTGTGGTAATTTTCAGTCCGCCAATTGCAGCACCATTACCCGGAGCATGGGTCAGACGCGCGGTAATGGTATCACCTGCCAATGTGTCAGCTTTGACCATGTCTGGAGACAGTTTACTCAAAACAGCTTTTTGCGCACTGTTTGCCACGGCCTGCAATCGGCTGTAACGGCACTCACCGTGCTTTTCCGTTAAGGTCTGGTAATACTGTTGCGGGTTCATCCCTGTCACCGCAGTGATTTCTGCCGCTAACAGGCAGAGCAAAATACCGTCTTTATCGGTTGACCAGGGCGTACCATCTTTGCGCAAAAAGGATGCACCCGCACTTTCTTCACCGCCAAAGCCAAGCTCACCACTGTACAGACCATCAACAAACCATTTGAAGCCCACAGGCACTTCACACAGTTCACGGCCCAGATCCGCCACAACACGGTCAATAATCGCACTGGAGACCAGGGTCTTGCCTACGGCCACCTTGTCATTCCAGTCAGGACGATGGCGGTACAAATAGTCGATGCAGACCGCAAGGAAATGGTTAGGATTCATCAGGCCGGCCGGCGTCACGATTCCGTGGCGGTCAAAATCAGGGTCATTACCAAAGGCCAGATCATAACTGTCTTTATGCGCCAGCAAACCCGCCATGGCATACGGTGACGAGCAATCCATCCGCACGACACCATCTTTGTCCAGGCTCATAAAGCGAAACGCCGGATCCACAGATTCATCAACCAGAGTGAGATCCAGGTTGTAGTGACGCCCGATTTCTCGCCAGTATTCGATCCCGGAGCCACCCAGAGGGTCGACGGCCAGTTTCAGCTTGGCTTTTTGAATCGCAGCGATATCGATGACATTCACCAGATCTGCCACATAAGGTTTGACGAGATCCTGCTCAGTGACGTAATGACTGGACAAGGCTTCAGAAATACTCACCCGCTTCACTGACACTAAACCTTCGGCAATCAGTTGATTGGCCCGGCTTTCAATGGCGCTCGTGATCGCGCCTTCAGCCGGTCCGCCATGGGACGGATTATATTTAATCCCGCCATCCTGCGGAGGATTGTGCGAAGGGGTGATGACAATGCCGTCAGCTTTTTCTGTATGGCTACGATTAAACGTCAGAATCGCATGCGAAATACCCGGCGTGGGTGTGTAGCCCTGCTTCGTCTGCAGTACCACATTCACGTCATTGGCCACCAGCACTTCCAAAGCCGAAAGCAACGCCGGTTCAGACAAAGCGTGTGTATCCTTCCCTAAAAACAGAGGCCCGGTTACGCCCTGTTCACGACGAACATCGGCAACCGCCTGGGCAATTGCCCAGATATGATGTTGATTGAAGGTTCCCTTATCGGCACAGCCACGATGACCGGAGGTGCCAAACGCAACACGCTGAGCATCATTCGACGCATCAGGTTCAATCAGAAAATAATTGGCCACAAGAGCCGGAATGTTATGCATGTCTTCTTGCCGGGCTTGCTGCCCGGCACGAGGATGAATCGCCATCAACATATCCTTGTACGTCAATAAAGCCGCATCAGCGACAGTTAAATTTCACCGCAAACTTTTTCTACAATATCCTGTGTGAACTGCATTTTTTGCATCAGCTGTTCAATCATCTGACGTTTACGGTCGGTATTGGTATTGGTGATCACCCAAAAAGGCGTTTCAGGAATGGCTTTCGGTTTCGTCGTCTTGCCGCTGTTCAACAGCTTTTCTTCACTGTCAGCGAAGTAAATGCGGGTTCGGCCTTTAATCGCCGTCGCATCGGTGAAAGCCTGAGGATCGATACGATAGAGCGCAGAAAGCACCAGCATAAAGCGGCCAATGGCTCTTTCCTGACCAGCAAACTCATCTGAAATCAGCAGTGAGCGCATGGCTTTGACCCTGTCTTCCGACTGTGGCAAATTACCGGCATCTTTGCTAACCACAATGCCTTGCGCAGCTTTAGGGCGTGCTGGAATGACAGGCTGACTATTGGAGTCTTCCAGCAGCAAACGGCGCAGAATATCTGATGCACTTTCACCAATATGCCGGGTCTGGCTGGCAATATAACGATACAGCTCTTCGTCTACCTCAATCGTTTTCATCGTAGTGTTCATTATCGTTCCGTTAAAAAATCACCGTGAGATTATAACGTGAAGCGAAGGTATACTCTACGGCAAAGCGTTAACAACAAGAGAAATAGTCTGTGAATCTTCATTATCAAATACAGGGTCAAGGCCAGACGGTCGTCCTTATTCATGGCTTGTTTGGCAGTGCAGACAATCTCGGTCTGCTGGCCAGAACACTCAAGGAGCACTATCAGGTTATTAGTCTGGATCTGCGTAACCACGGCCGCTCCCCGCATAGTGAGCACTTCACTTATTCAGACATGGCACAAGATGTAGTTGAACTGCTGAATCAACTTGATATCCAAAACTTTAGCGTGGTTGGCCATTCCATGGGCGGAAAAGTAGCCATGGCATTGACCGAACTGGCTGGTGAGCGGATCGAGCACCTAATCGTGCTCGACATGGCACCTGTGGCTTATCAGGTCCACAGACATCAGAACGTATTCGCCGGTCTCAAAGCCGTTGACGAACAAAGGATCACCAGCCGTAAAGAAGCCGAACAGTATTTATCACAGCATGTTCTGGAACCCGGTGTGCGTCAGTTTCTGCTCAAATCTCTGTATAAAGCGCACGAATCCTTCCAGTGGCGCTTCAATGTTGACGCACTCATCAACAACTACAGCACCATTATGGGCTGGTCGGCTATATCCCCCTTTCATGGCCGTACGTTGTTTATTAAAGGTCAGGACTCAGAATATATTCTGGCTGAACACCGCGAACACATTGCCAACCAGTTCCCGAACGCTAAGGCCCATATGGTCGCCAATACAGGCCACTGGCTTCATGCGGAGAAACCAGACACGGTTAACCGTATCGTTCTCGGTTTTTTAGAGAAGGATACACAGCCTAACAATTAACACGCACGACTCTCTGTGCTATAGTGCGCGCCGGATGCAAGTCTGATCTTGCGAAGGAGAAACAGATGTTATACGAGCACATGGACCTGCTGGAATCAGTCGGACTTGATTTATTGTTCGCAGCCATCTTCTTTTTCATTGGTATGGCGATCAAAGATGTCCTCAAGCAAGGCAATGTGCCACCATTTGGCCGAAAAATCGTCTGGCTGGTCTTGTTTTTAGGGTGCTTTGGATTCATATCCAAAGGTGTGATTCAGATGACAATGGAAGGCGTGGGGATAGGATAATCTCTGCTGATGCCTGCTAGCTGGCTAAGAATGCGTAATGAGAAGCCTAATGATAAAGGTTTTTCTCCCCTAACTGACGCCACAGTCACCGACAAATGTTATTATCAGGCAACAATCAACGCTAGAATGATCTGGCAGCCTGTTCAATTTCTGTACATCGCTAGCCTCGCAGCTGGCGGTCAACAACTAAAACACGGGTAATCTCTACTATGGCGAGTGTAGGACTCTTCTTTGGTAGCGACACGGGGAACACTGAAGCCGTCGCTAAAATGATCCAAAAGCAGCTGGGTAAAAACCTGGTTGAAGTCAAAGACATTGCGAAGAGCAGCAAAGAAGATATTGAAAATTTCGACCTGTTACTGCTGGGTATCCCGACCTGGTATTACGGCGAAGCGCAATGTGATTGGGATGATTTCTTCCCTGAACTGGAAGGCATTGATTTCGAAAACAAGCTGGTTGCTATTTTTGGCTGTGGTGATCAGGAAGATTACGCCGAGTATTTCTGCGACGCCATGGGTACAGTGCGTGACATCGTTGAAGGTCGCGGTGCTATCATCGTTGGCCACTTCCCAACTGAAAGCTATGAGTTTGAAGCATCAAAAGCATTGGTGGACGATCAACATTTTGTTGGCCTGTGCATTGATGAAGATCGTCAGCCAGAATTGACTGACGAGCGCGTCGAGAAATGGGTGAAGCAGATCTACGAAGAAATGTGTCTGGCCGAACTGGCTGACTAATCTTGCTGCTCACTGTTAAAAACGCGCCGAGGCGCGTTTTTTATTGCTCACTCACACACTCACCCGAACGGTTTTCGCCTTCCTCAAGTGCCGCATTCCGGTACTGTGGTTTCTTCCGTACATACAGCACGCGCTTGACCTGAGCCACCACGTCCCCCTGACTATCCGACACATTGACAATGAATTCAGGAAAATATTTATCACCGCGAGCAGTTGAGCGCTTAATATCCTCAATACACTGATCTGAAATAGTAAATACCGCTTTCAGATCCGTCTGACCTGGCTTGAGAAAATTGACTTCGGCTTGTTTATCCCAGACAAAATACTCTTTCCCGAGTATCCCCATCAGCATCAGAGCATAGACAGGATCTGTCAGTGAAAAAATGCTGCCGCCATACTGGGTTCGGTTTGCATTCTTATTCCACCACCTTAATTTCAGACAAATTTCCACATGCCGGAAATCTTCACTGATGTGCAGAATTCGAATACCGGCCCCCCAAAAAGGTGGCCAGATATTGAGCGCAAATTTCACGATCCGGGGCTTATAAAACTGATTCACACCTACACGTCCTTATGATCTGGTACGATGAGTATAGTATGCCTTTTTAACATTTATATCAGCCGAATAAAAGTCACAACTTTCCTAGACCCATTCAGCATTAAGGTTTATTGTTGTGCTGTCGTCACTTATAATGAACAGATATGAGAAAGACTACCGTAACCTTCCATTTTCCTGTTACGGCTAGCCAAAGGAAACTCGAATGTCAGATAACAACCAAGCACTTAAACAAGCAGGATTAAAAGTCACACTTCCGCGTCTGAAAATTTTGGAAGTACTTCAGGATCCTGAGTGCCAGCATATCAGTGCCGAAGATTTGTACAAGAAGCTGATCGATATTGGTGAAGAGATTGGCCTGGCCACTGTTTACCGAGTGCTGAACCAATTTGATGATGCCGGCATTGTCACCCGACACCATTTTGAAGGTGGTAAGTCAGTATTTGAACTGTCTACCCAGCATCACCACGATCATCTGGTTTGCCTGGACTGTGGCAAAGTCATTGAATTTTCTGACGATATCATTGAAGATCGCCAGAAGCAGGTTGCCGAACGCTATAATATCCGTCTGACCAACCACAGCCTTTATCTGTACGGTCACTGCACTGCCGGTGATTGTAATAAAGATGAAAGCCTGCACAACGAAAATAATTAATCACGCTTACATCGATAAAAAAACCAGCCGAATGGCTGGTTTTTTTATCTTAGGCTGCAATCACAGTCTGAATCTGTCAGTCAGCAATTTTTGCCCATGAATCACGCAAACCCACAGTGCGGTTGAACACTAAGTGATCAGCCGATGAATCTTTGTTATCCGCACAGAAATAACCCATACGTTCAAACTGGAATGCCTGTTCAGGAGCGGCGGCTGCCAGACTCGGCTCAACAAAGCCATTCATCAGGATCAGTGACTCCGGGTTGATTGTCGATGCAAAATCCTCTGCTGCGCCTGGGTTCGGTACCGTAAACAAACGATCATACAAGCGAATTTCAGCAGGAAGTGCTTTCTCAGCGGACACCCAGTGAATCACGCCTTTCACTTTACGGCCATCTGCTGGGTTTTTACCCAGCGTATCAGCATCATAAGTACAGAAAATCGTGGTAATCTTGCCGTCGGCGTCTTTCTCAACCCGCTCGGCTTTAATGACATAGGCACCACGTAAACGCACTTCTTTACCCAAGACTAAACGCTTGTACTTCTTGTTCCCTTCTTCGCGGAAATCTTCACGCTCAATGTACAGCTCACGGCTGAATGGCACATCACGCTCGCCCATCTCTGGTTTATTCGGATGATTGCCCACTTTGAGAATCTCGGTATCACCAAAGTTTTCGATCACGACTTTCACCGGATCCAGAACAGCCATGGCCCGAGGTGCATTCTCATTCAAATCGTCACGGATACACGATTCCAGAGAACTCATCTCAATGGTATTGTCCTGTTTGGTAACACCAATGCGCTTACAGAACTCACGAATGGAAGCCGACGTAAAGCCACGACGTCGCAAACCTGAAATGGTCGGCATGCGGGGATCATCCCAGCCTGAAACCAACTGCTCGGTGACCAACTGGTTCAGCTTGCGCTTGGACATCACAGTGTATTCCAGATTCAGACGACTGAACTCATACTGACGCGGCTGACAGTCAATCGTGATGTTATCCAGCACCCAATCGTACAGACGACGGTTGTCCTGGAACTCCAGGGTACACAGCGAGTGCGTAATGCCTTCCAGCGCATCAGAGATACAGTGGGTGAAATCGTACATCGGATAGATGCACCACTTATCCCCGGTCTGATGGTGAGTGGCGAAGCGAACGCGGTACAGCACAGGATCACGCATCACCATAAACGGCGATGCCATATCAATCTTGGCCCGAAGTGACATTTTGCCTTCTTCAACTTCGCCGTTCTTCATTTTCTCGAACTGTGCCAGGTTCTCGGCCACAGGACGGTCACGATACGGGCTTGGTTTACCCGGCTCTGTCAGCGTGCCGCGATACTCGCGCATTTCTTCAGGTGTGAGTTCATCAACATACGCCAGACCTTTGTTGATCAGTTCCAACGCATAAGCATACAGCTGATCGAAGTAGTTAGATGAGTAACAAATCTCACCGCTCCACTCAAAGCCCAGCCAGTTTACGTCTTTCTTAATCGACTCTACGTATTCGATGTCTTCTTTTTCTGGGTTTGTGTCATCAAAACGCAGATTACATTGTCCCTGGTAATCCTGAGCAATACCAAAGTTCAAGCAGATAGACTTCGCATGGCCGATATGCAGGTAACCATTCGGCTCAGGCGGAAAACGTGTGTGGACGCTGGTGTGCTTCCCACTGGCTAAATCCGCATCAATGATTTGGCGGATAAAATTGCTTGGACGAGCTTCAGATTCACTCATCAATTACACCTCGTGCGCTAAAAGGATCTTCGAACCTGTTATGATCCACAAATACAGGCCATGACTCAACAATTAGTGTGTATTGAATCATGATTAGGGCAAAAAAAAGCCGACCCTGACGGGCCGGCCTCACTTTCAGTTATCTTTCGCGATCAGATTAACTGTCGATTATGGCAGTTTGACTGCAGACAGGTCTTCTGACGCCGGGATTTTCTTCATCTCACCAGCAACGATTTCAGCCAGCGGACCAAGAATAACCTGCAGGTTATTTGAACCGAGTTTCACCACACCCATCGCACCCAGTGCTTTTAGTGTTTTCTCGTCAGCCAGGCTGCTGTCTTTCAGCGTCAGGCGCAGACGTGTGATACAGGCATCAATGTTTTCCAGGTTGCCATGGCCACCCAGAGCTTTCAGGTATTGTTTTGCCAGCTCACCTGTTTCCTGAGAACCAGAAGCCAGTACTTCATCTGAATCAGCGTCTTCACGACCTGGTGTCTTCAGGTTGAATTTGACAATCGCGAAGCGGAAGATTGCATAGTAAATCGCGAAGAATACCAGACCCTGAACAATCAGCATGTACCACTGAGTTGCCAGCGGGTTCTTCGACTGCAGGACCATATCCACCAGGCCAGCAGAGAAACCGAAACCGGAAATCCATTGCATGCTGGCTGCGATGTACACAGAGATACCCGTCAGCACTGCGTGCACGACATACAATGCAGGTGCCAGGAACATGAAGGCAAATTCCAGCGGCTCAGTTACACCGGTAAAGAATGAAGCGAAAGCAGCGGCAATCATGATAGATGCGACTTTCTCTTTGTTCTCAGCTCTCGCGGTGTGGTACATCGCCAGTGCCGCACCAGGCAGACCGAACATCATGATAGGGAAGAAACCACCCATGTAGATACCTGTCTGGCCAGGGACTGCGACACCGTCAGCAATCGACTTGGCACCACCCAGGAAGTTTGGCAGATCGTTAATGCCCGCTACGTCGAACCAGAAGACTGAGTTCAGCGCGTGGTGCAGACCCACAGGGATCAGCAGACGGTTGAAGAAGGCGTACAGACCCGCACCTACATCGCCCAGGCCCTGGATGCCTTCACCGAAGTGAACCAGACCGCCATAAACATGTGGCCAGACATACATCAGGATAAAAGCCAGGAAAATACCAGCAATGGATGTCAGGATAGGTACCAGACGCTTACCGCTGAAGAAAGCCAGTGCCTTGTGCAGTTCAACGGTTGAGTAACGGTTGTACAGCTCAGCCGAGATGATACCGACCAGAATACCGACGAACTGGTTTTTGATTTTGCCGAATGCTGCAGGCACAAGGCTTGGATCAATGCCTTGAATTTGAGCTACGGCCGCTGGAGAACAAAGTGTGGTGACAACAAGAAAGCAAACGAAGCCTGACAGCGCTGCTGCACCGTCTTTATCTTTTGACATACCATACGCGACACCGATAGCAAACAGTACAGCCATGTTCTCGATAATCGCGCCACCGGCTTTGATCAGGAAAGCTGCCAGTGCGCTGTTGGCACCCCAGCCGTTCGGATCAATCCAGTAACCTATACCCATGAGTATTGCGGCGGCAGGCAACGTGGCGACCGGCACCATCAAAGCCTTACCTACTTTTTGAAAATATCCAAGAATATTCACCCTTAGTTCCCCCTATGGTTTTCTTAGATGCGGTTGAGATAACTTATTTTAGCTACCCGATTAAGTAAGTTGCAGTGTATGCCTTTAATTTCGCCCCGCAAATTAAAACCTTATCATTTGTGATCCCAATCACCAGCATTTGGCGGGTTTGAGCGATTTTGCTAGCCCGGTCATAAAACTTATTTTATTATTCGAAAGAAAGGCGATATACCGCTAAAATTAACACATATTCTTTTCTAGCAACGAGGTGTTACCGTGAGACTTATCCCACTGAACAACGCGAACGAAGTTGGTTTGTGGTCAGCACGCTATATTGTTGATCGTATTAACAAATTTAAACCAACTGCAGACCGTCCATTCGTACTAGGTCTGCCTACCGGCGGTACCCCTCTGACCACCTACAAGCGTCTTATTGAGCTTTATAATGCAGGCGAAGTAAGTTTCAAGCATGTGGTGACCTTCAATATGGATGAGTATGTAGGCCTGCCCTCCGACCATCCGGAGTCCTACCGTAGCTTCATGTTTAACAACTTCTTTAATCACATTGATATCCAAGAAGAAAATATCAATCTGCTGAACGGTAACACAGATGATCATCAGGCTGAATGTCAGCGATATGAAGCGAAGATTAAATCATTTGGCAAGATCCATCTGTTCATGGGTGGCGTGGGCAACGACGGGCACATTGCGTTTAATGAACCCGCATCTTCATTATCATCCCGCACACGTATCAAAACCCTGACCGAAGATACCCGCATCGCCAACTCCCGTTTCTTTGATGGTGATATCAAACAAGTGCCTAAATATGCACTAACGATTGGGGTTGGCACACTGCTGGACGCAGAAGAAGTCATGATTCTGGTCACAGGTCATAACAAAGCTCAGGCACTTGAAGCTGCTGTAGAGGGTTGTGTGAACCATCTGTGGACTGTCTCTGCGCTGCAATTACACCCGAAATCACTGATTGTGTGCGATGACCCTGCCACACAGGAACTGAAAGTGAAAACCGTTCGCTATTTCCAGGAACTGGAAGCAGAAAACATCAAACACCTTTAACTGATAGGAAGTGTTCATGTACGCGCTGACCAACTGCCGCATTTTTACAGGTAGCGATGTGCTGAATAACCACGCTGTTATTATTGACGGAGTGAACATTCACGCTGTATGTCCTGAGGCAGAGCTACCTGCTGATATGCCCACTCAGGATCTTGACGGAGCAAACCTGTCTCCTGGCTTCATCGACCTTCAGCTGAATGGTTGTGGCGGAGTGATGTTTAATGACGAGATCACCGCCGACACAATTCAGACGATGCATCTGGCAAACCTGAAATCAGGCTGTACCAGTTTTTTGCCCACGCTCATCACCTCGTCCGATGAGGATATGAAGGCTGCGATCAAAGCCGCTCGTGACTATCAAGCACACTACCAGAATCAATCACTCGGACTGCATCTGGAAGGGCCATACCTGAATGTCATGAAAAAGGGCATCCACAGCGTCGAGCATATTCGCCGTTCAGATGAGGCCATGATCACGACGCTGTGCGAGAATGCCGACATCATCACCAAAGTGACCCTGGCGCCGGAGCTGACCCCGGCAGAGCATATTGAACGACTGGCTGAAGCAGGTATCGTGGTCTCCGCTGGACACACCAATGCAACCTATGCTGAAGCACGCAAAGGCTTTGCAGCCGGCGTGACCTTTGCCACCCACCTGTTCAATGCCATGACCCCCATTGCTGGCCGCGAGCCTGGCATGGTGGGTGCTATCTATGATACGCCTGAGGTATACACAGGCATCATCGCTGATGGCTTTCATGTTGACTATGCCAATATTCGTATAGCCCACAGAATTAAAAAGGAAAAATTAATTCTGGTGACAGATGCAACAGCACCGGCAGGAGCAGACATAGATCACTTTATTTTTGTCGGTAAGAAAGTATATTACCGCGATGGCAAGTGTGTGGATGAAAATGGCACACTCGGCGGTTCAGCCCTGACGATGATTGAAGCTGTTCAAAACAGTGTTGAACATGTAGGTATTGCCCTGGACGAAGCGATTCGCATGGCCACCCTGTACCCTGCCCGTGCCATAGGTATGGATAAGACACTGGGGGCTATCAAAAAAGGCATGGTGGCTAACCTGGCAATTTTTGATCATGATTTCCGTGTCCGGGCGACAGTGGTTAACGGTAAATACGAGCAAACATAACTATGAATGGCGGACAAATCGGTAATGTCGACCTGGTAAAACAGCTGAATAGTGCAGCGGTTTACAGACTCATTGACTTGCAAGGCCCAATCTCTCGCATACAAGTGGCAGACGTCAGTCAATTAGCCCCGGCCAGCGTGACCAAGATAACCCGCCAATTGCTGGAACGCGGCCTCATTAAAGAGGTCGCACAGCAGGCTTCAACCGGTGGCCGGCGAGCCATCTCGCTGACAACAGAAGCAGCGCCCTTTCACTCTGTCGCTGTCCGCCTGGGCCGCGATTATATTGAACTGACTCTGTACGATTTAAGTGGTAAAAGTCTGGCTGGCACAGCGCATCACTTTCCCTACTCAAACCAACAAGAACTGGTTGATGGCCTGCTCGAACACATCCGTCAGTTTATCAGTGCCAATCAATCCGTCCTGAGGGAACTGATTGCATTCGGCATTACTCTTCCCGGCCTGATTGATCCGGAAAAAGGGATTGTCGAGTACATGCCCAATATCTCGGTCGAGTCTCTGGCGCTGGCAGATATCATTACGGATAAATATGGCGTATCCTGCTTTGTCGGTAACGATATCCGCGGACTGGCCTTGGCTGAACATTATTTTGGCGCCAGCCAGGATTGCCGGGATTCAATTCTGGTCAGTGTCCATCGTGGTACAGGGGCCGGCATTATCGTCAATGGTCAGGTATTTCTCGGGTATAACCGCAACGTGGGTGAAATCGGCCATATCCAGATTGATCCGCTCGGTGAGAAGTGCCAGTGCGGTAACTTTGGTTGCCTGGAAACCGTTGCCGCCGATCCGGCAATTATTCGCCATGTGAAAGCGCTTCTGAACCAAGGTTACCCAAGCAGCCTGCAAAAACTCGAAGATGTCACGATGCCTGCCATCTGCGAGGCAGCCAATCAGGGTGATGAACTGGCGACCCAGGCCTTGGTCAAAGTGGGCTACCAGCTAGGGAAAGCCCTGGCAATGACCATTAACCTGTTCAATCCGCAGAAAATTGTGGTGGCGGGCAATATCACCTTAGCCAAGGATATCGTTTTTCCCGCGATTCGCCGCTGTGTTGAAACCCAATCGCTGTCAACCTTCCATCAGTCACTGCCTATCGTTGAGTCTCAGCTTTATACGCAGCCAACAATTGGTGCATTTTCTATGATCAAGCGTGCCATGCTCAATGGCGTTCTGCTGCAACGCCTGCTGGAAGATTAATTCTAGGCCGGGATCCCCTTTCCCGGCTGATCTTGCAAAAACCCTGTTTATTGTAGGGCATGTATCGCCAGAGACATGCCCTGTGTTATATTCCCCACCAGTGCAACTCATTGAAATGCCATCGCTTATTAATCGTCTGGAAATCACATGTCATGATGGATCTGGTTTACATTATCGCCGCCTTTCTCGCCGGCTATCTGGCACTGCGTGCCAAACTCCCGCCGCTAGTTGGATTTTTATTAGCAGGATTTACTTTAAATTCATTCGGTTACACCTCAACCCCTGTAATTAATACACTTGCTGATCTGGGCGTAACCTTACTGCTTTTCTGTATCGGACTGAAGCTCGATATCCGAACACTGTTACAAAAAGAAGTCTGGGCCGGCGCCACCATACATAACCTGCTCACGACCCTTCTGTTTACATTGGCCCTGTTCGGTTTAAAGCAACTCGGCTTAGGGATCTTTAGCGAGCTTGAACTGGCACAGCTCGCCTTACTGGGTTTTGCCCTTTCTTTTTCCAGCACAGTATTTGCCATCAAGGCATTACAGGAAAAAGGTGAGCTAAACGCAACCTATGGCACTATCGCCATCGGTATTCTCGTCATGCAGGACATTTTCGCGGTGATTTTTATTACGGCATCAACCGGAAAACTGCCAGAAATCACCGCGCTGGCCTTGTTCGCATTGCCCTTGCTGCGCCCCTCTTTGTTTAAGATCATGGATAAAGCCGGTCATGGTGAAATGCTGGTACTGTACGGCATTTTCCTGGCGCTTGTTGCCGGCGCCGGTTTGTTCACTTTTGTGGGTATGAAAGCCGATCTCGGGGCACTAATCATGGGCATGATGCTGGCGGCCCATCCCAAATCTTCAGAGCTGTCCAAGTCACTGTTTAACCTCAAAGAACTTTTGCTGGTTTTCTTCTTTCTCAATATTGGTCTGGCCGAGCCTGCCACATGGACCGGCTTCTGGCTCGCTCTGCTGCTGCTGGCATTATTACCGCTCAAAGGCATGCTTTATTACATCGTTTTCCACTGCTTCCACTTCCGGGTACGCACGTCGCTGCTCGGCACCTTAACACTCTTTAACTACAGCGAATTTGGACTGATAGTCGCAGGGCTCGCCTACAGCCTGGGATGGTTACCGGGTGATTTTCTTGTCGCCATCGCTATCGCAGTATCACTTTCTTTTCTGCTATCAGCCCCGCTGAACAGTTTCAGCCATCGTATCTATATGGAAAGCACCCGATGGCTTAAAGAATTTGAACCGGAAAAACTCAATAGCAATGACAGGCTGATTGACTTAGGCAATAAACAAATTCTTATTCTGGGCATGGGCCGTATTGGTACTGGGGCTTATGAAGAAATGATCCGTCGCTTTGGTCCGCAAGTCGTCGGCATAGAAAACCGGGAGGAGTCCGTTGAAGAGCACACCAAAGAAGGCCGCCATGTCATTCTCGGTGATGCCACCGACCCAGACTTCTGGGCCAGGGTGGTCTCTCGCCATCAAACGCGGTTAATTTTACTGGCGATGCCGCACAGTCAGGCGAATACCTTCGCCCTCGAGCAGATCAGGCAATTGGGCTATAAAGGCAAAATTGCCGCTATTGCCCGCTATGAAGATGAGGAAGCAACCTTGCGAGAGCTGGGGGTGGATGCCGCTTTCAATATCTATCGCGAAGCTGGTAACGGTTTTGCTCGCCATGTCTGCGAGTCGGTGACGACCGACATCAAATCCTTTTAATTGGCAGCGTGTTACTGAATGGCAGCGAAAGTTGCCGTTCAGTATTTGGGCTAAAAACCACCTAATTTAAGATTTCATTCAGTTAAAACCAAATTTATTAAAAAATATTCACCAAAGACGAGTTTTTTACATTGATATGGGATTTTTGGTTGCTTTTGTTTGTTGAATACGCAATTTTAACAATCAGAACGAAACAAAAGCTCAGGGATAAAATAATAAACCCTTTCTGAATCGCTTTGTTTCCCAAGTTTAACTTTATGTTGGAGTAGTCAGTATGTGCTCAGTATTCGGGATTTTAGATATTAAAAGTGACCCATCTGCCCTGCGTGAAACCGCATTGGCAATGTCAAAGAAAATGCGTCACCGTGGTCCGGACTGGTCAGGGATCTATTCATCAGACAAGGCCATTCTTGTCCATGAACGTCTGGCCATTGTTGATTTGAACAGCGGCGAGCAGCCACTGTACAACACGGACAAAACCCATGTACTGGCCGTCAATGGCGAAATCTACAACCACAAAGACTTACGTGCTGAACTGGCTGCCGACTACCCGTTTCAGACCGAGTCTGACTGTGAAATTATTCTGGCTCTGTATAAAGAGAAAGGCCCTGAATTACTCGACTACCTGAACGGTATCTTCGGTTTTATTCTGTATGACGAAGAGCAAGATGCTTACCTGATTGGCCGTGACCACATTGGTATCATCCCGCTTTATCACGGTCATGATGAGCACGGTAACTATTATGTCGCATCAGAAATGAAAGCTTTGGTGCCCGTGTGTAAAACCATCAGCGAATTTCCTCCGGGTCATTACCTGTGGAGCAAAAAAGGTGAACCGGCTCAGGCCCCTGTCCGTTATTACAAACGTGACTGGATGGAATATGACGCGGTTCGTGATGCTCAAACAGACAAAGACAAACTGAAAAAAGCCCTGGAAAGTGCAGTGAAGCGTCAGCTGATGACAGACGTCCCTTACGGTGTTCTGCTGTCTGGCGGCCTGGATTCCTCAGTGATTTCAGCGATCACTAAGCAGTTTGCCTCTCGCCGTATTGAAGATGACGAGAAATCTGATGCCTGGTGGCCAACCCTGCACTCGTTTGCCGTTGGCCTGGAAGGTGCGCCGGATCTGAAAGCTGCGAAAAAAGTGGCTGATCACATCGGTACGGTCCACCACGAGCTGACTTATACGGTTCAGGAAGGCCTGGATGCAATTCGCGATGTGATTTATCACATTGAGACCTACGATGTCACAACGATTCGCGCCTCCACACCTATGTATCTGATGTCCCGTAAAATCCGCGCCATGGGGATCAAAATGGTCCTGTCAGGTGAAGGGGCGGATGAAGTCTTCGGTGGTTACCTGTATTTCCACAAAGCACCGAACACACAGGAATTCCATGAAGAAACCGTGCGCAAACTGCTGGCTCTGAACATGTTCGACTGTGCACGGGCGAACAAATCCATGGCAGCCTGGGGAATTGAAGCGCGTGTGCCATTCCTGGATAAAGAGTTCCTGGAAGTTGCCATGAGCATCAACCCGCAAGACAAAATGTGCGGCAACGGCAAGATTGAAAAACACATTATCCGTGAGTGCTTCGGTGACATGCTGCCTGAGTCTGTCGCATGGCGCCAGAAAGAGCAGTTCTCCGACGGTGTAGGTTACAACTGGATTGACACGCTGAAAGCCGTCGCCGCTGAGAAAGTGACGGATCAGCAGCTGGAAACTGCCCGTTTCCGCTTCCCTTACAACACACCAACCTCCAAAGAAGCCTACGTTTATCGTGAAATCTTTGAAGAGTTGTTCCCACTGGAAGACGCGGCAAAATGTGTACCGGGTGGCCCGTCCATTGCCTGTTCCAGTGCCAAAGCCATTGAATGGGATGAGAGCTTTAAAAACAGTGCTGACCCGTCAGGTCGTGCGGTGGCTGCCGTCCACAACGAAGCCTATCAGAAGGCTTAATACCGAGCGTTACTCCATCCAAGAGCGCGTCCGCCTTTGCCTGCCTTATCTCCGCACGCAAAGGCAACAAAAAGGGGCCAGGAAGGCCCCTTTCCCCTTTTTACCACCCGCACTACTGCCTCATCGACTTATGTCTTGCCACACTGTACCTGTTACAACTGTGCCCACAAACTAACAACGGGTAGTTCTGTTGCATCACAACTTAATGTACGCGCAGCACAGCGCGGGAACTCTGGATAGCAAAATGAAAAAAGGAGCCAAAGGCTCCTTTTGATTGCTGTCTGTGAACGGCTTAGCAGCGCGTTACGATTAGACGTCGTAGGTTGTGGAGGCCGTATCGCCGCCTGTGCCCGTCCAGTTGGTGTGAAAATACTGACCGCGTGGCTTGTCAGTACGCTCATAAGTGTGCGCACCAAAGTAGTCACGCTGCGCCTGAATCATATTTGCCGGCAGACGCGCAGTCGTATAGCCATCCAGGAAGGTCAGTGCAGAGGTCAGGCACGGCATTGGCAGGCCAATCTCCAGTGATTTGGCTGCCACTTTACGCCAGGCTTTCATACCGTTTTCCAGGATTGCTTTGAAGTAAGGGTCTGAACCCAGGAACGCCAGTGAAGGGTCCGCTTCAAACGCATCACGAATGTTACCCAGGAAAGCTGAACGAATGATACAGCCACCGCGCCACATCAGAGCAACGTTACCGTAATTCAGATTCCAGCCGTTGTCGTCAGACGCCTGACGCATCAGCATAAAGCCTTGTGCATAAGAGATAATCTTAGACGCCAGCAGTGCCTGACGTACCGCTTCCAGCCACTCTGCTTTATCACCTTCAACGGCTTCGACTGTTTTACCAAACAGCTTCTCTGCTTCTTCACGCTGACCTTTCAGCGAAGACAGGCAGCGCGCAAACACAGATTCGGTGATCAGTGTTAACGGAATACCCATGTCCAGAGCATTAATGCCTGTCCACTTACCCGTACCTTTCTGACCGGCCGAGTCCATGATTTTCTCAACCAGTGGCTCACCGTCTTCATCACGATATGCCAGAATATCGGCTGTGATTTCGATCAGATAGCTGTTCAGCTCAGTCTCATTCCAGTCACGGAACGCCTGCTCCATTTCTTCGTGAGTCATGCCCAGACCGGTTTTCATAAAGTGATACGCTTCACTGATCAGCTGCATATCACCGTATTCAATCCCGTTATGAACCATTTTCACAAAGTGACCAGCGCCAGACTCGCCAACCCAGTCACAGCAAGGCTCGCCCTGCTCAGTTTTAGCGGCAATCGCCTGGAAAATAGGCTTCACAAATGGCCATGCTTCCGCATCACCACCTGGCATGATAGACGGTCCGAAACGCGCACCTTCTTCACCACCGGATACGCCGGCACCGATGAAACGCAAACCTTTGTCTTTCAGGTAATCCACACGACGGATACTGTCTGGGTAGTTCGAGTTACCGCCATCAATGATGATGTCGCCTTTGTCCAGCAACGGGATCAGTTGCTCGATAAAGCTGTCGACCACATCACCAGCACGGACCATCAGCATGATTTTGCGAGGGGTTTCCAGCTTATCGACCAGCTCCTGCAGGCTGTAAGCGCCCTGGATTTGAGTGCCTTTCGCCGGGCCATTCAGAAATTCGTCGACTTTGGCAGCTGTACGGTTATGCGCAACGACCTTAAAACCGTGGTCATCCATGTTCAGGATCAGGTTCTGGCCCATCACGGCAAGGCCGATTACACCAATATCACCTTTCATTCATTTATTCTCCAATCGCTAACTTACTGGCTGCTACTGCATCCAAATACCATTCTGTCTTTCCGTGACGCGCCTGAATCTTGGCGGCCGGATAAGGCAGGCTATCGGC
Source organism: Photobacterium sp. TLY01 (assembly GCF_021432065.1). NCBI lineage: Bacteria > Pseudomonadati > Pseudomonadota > Gammaproteobacteria > Vibrionales > Vibrionaceae > Photobacterium > Photobacterium sp. TLY01. Next base: position 1,068,188 of record NZ_CP090364.1, on the reverse strand, counting down.
TGGCTGAGAATGGATTTCTGCCACAATCTCGGTTTTACCCGCACCGATAACCAGATAAGAAATTCGTTTTGCCGCTTCCAGCAAACGTGCTGACTTACTGACACGTAACTGACCGCTTTGCGGATGAGGCGCCACCAGGCTTAAACCGGGTTCATCATAGTCCGTCTGGCCCGGGAAAAGAGACGCAGTATGACCATCGTCGCCGACACCTAGTAAAATCCAATCAAAAACAGGGAGTCCATTTTCAGCCGGAATCACCGCCGCCATTTCTTCTGCGAAACGCTTCGCTTCAGCCTGTGGTTCGTCTTCACCACGGATACGGTGGATATTTTCTGCCGGGATCGCCACGTGATCAAACAGCAGTGCCTGGGCACAACCATAGTTACTTTCTGCATCATCCGGTGCAACACAACGCTCGTCGCCCCACCAGAAATGCAAATTCTGCCAGTTGACACCTTCGGCATATGGCGCCTGGGCCAAGGCGGCAAACAACTGCTTCGGCGTGCTCCCCCCCGACAACGAAATATGTACAGGCTTATCTTGCTGGCTGATGGCCATCATGTCGTCAGCCAGGCTTTTCACCACGGCTTGTGCATCAGCATGAATTTTAAGATCAGTCATCGTTATAACTCGCAGTATTCGGTATCAGTCAGGTTGGAACACGGGAAGCGCCACTGACGGTTATCCCTGGCCAGCAGTTCATCGGCTTCTTTCGGTCCCCAGGTACCACAAGCATAACCAAACAGGGCATGCGGATCCTGGTTGAATGACAGAATCGGCTGAACATAACGCCAGCAAGCTTCAACCGCATCGCTGCGTGCAAACAGGGTGGAATCACCAGCCATGGCATCGAGCAGCAAACGCTCGTATGCCGTCAGCACATTGCTGTCGACCAGTTCGTCGTAACGGAAATCCATCGCCACTTCCTGGGTTTTGAAACCTGCACCCGGACGTTTCAGGGCGAAGTTCATCAAAATACCTTCATCAGGCTGAATACGCAGAACCAGCTTGTTATCAGGCGCATCTTTACCAAATACCGGGTGCGGTGTTTTCTTGAAGTGAATCACCACTTCGGTGACACGCGTTGGCAGACGTTTACCGGTGCGGATATAAAACGGTACCCCGTTCCAGCGCCAGTTGTTGATAAATGCTTTCAGGCCAACATAGGTTTCGGTCCGGGAGTCTTCCGCAACGCCCGGCTCTTCACGATAACCGGCCAGCTCTTTTCCGCGTAATTCAGAAGCGGTGTATTGCCCCAGAACCAGGTTCTTACGCAAGTCTTCTTCAGACAGCGGTTGCAGGCTATTGAGCACTTTGGCCACTTCATCACGCATCACGTTACCGTTGATGGCCGAAGGCGGCTCCATCGCAACCATGGCCAGCACCTGCAGCAGGTGGTTCTGCAGCATATCACGCACCGCACCTGCGTTTTCGTAATAGCCACCGCGTTCTTCCACACCCAGGAATTCCGCTGCGGTAATCTCAACGTAATCAATAAAGTTACGGTTCCATAATGGCTCAAACATACCGTTCGCAAAACGGAAGACCAGCAGGTTCTGAACCGTTTCTTTGCCCAGGTAGTGGTCAATACGGAAAATCTGGCTTTCTTTGAAGTGCTTGTGCAGCTTCTTATCCAGTTCCTGAGCCGTTTCCAGGTCATAACCAAACGGTTTTTCGATGATTAGTCGTTTCCAGCCGGTGCTTTCATCGTTCAGACCGTGAGCTGCCAGACTGGCCGGGATCACATCATATAAACTGGGGGGAGTGGCGAGATAGAATAGAGTGTTACGTGGAGCAGCAGACTGAGCGGCTTTTTCTTCCAGTCGCTGTTGCAACTTACCATAGTCATCACAATCTAACGTGTTGATGGCCTGATATCCAACATGCTGACAAAATGCAGCCAACTTCTCAGGATCCGTCTTCTCGGTCTTGACCAGAGAAGCCCGGACTTTTTCTCTGTATTCCTCATCGCTGTTTGCAGTACGGCTGACGCCGAGGATAGAGAAATCAGAAGGTAGCATCTGATTTACATACAGATGATACAGCGCTGGGATAAGCTTACGATACGTTAAATCGCCTGAGGCACCAAAAATAACAATATCGCTGTTTTCAGGTATGACCATGTTCTTTATCTTTCCCTAACAGGTATACAAGTTTGACGGGTCTAATTCCGGCAAAGCATAACATTCAGAACGACAATGTGCTGATGTCCTGGCCTCTCAATTTAATAGGTTATACCTATCAGAAAGTGGAGTTCCCCAAGATGGAGCACACTATATCTGCATTTGTCACAAAGTTACATCCCGCTAATTCTATCAACTGACATAAAAACTGAAACATGAAGGCTGGATAAAATATCTCACTGCCCGCTCACTTCCAGGTTACCTCCTTTCCTTTATCAGATGACTTGAGCTTAAATTGCAGGAAAATCACGTAAAACACCACGATAATAAGCGAAAATTAAAATTTAAATATTTTATCGACTGAAAAAAAATCATAGCAGGCAAACCAATACCGGGCTCATTTTCCCTTGTGCCCGTAGTTCAAAATCATCCTCACCGGCTCGTTTTCACCACGACATGCTAGACAAGCGCTTTGATGGGCTTTCTGAAAGTAATTAACAAAACCTATCAAACGAAATCGTTTGCCTGAATATTAGCGCAGCGCTTACCCCGGATTCATACCAATTTTGCTAACGCCGGATAACAAAAAACCGCCAAAATGGCGGTTTTTTACAAACATGAAAATCACTGTCTTTCACTGGTACCGGGCTATCAACGCTCCCAATACGCCTCTTCCAGACTGTCTTCCCGCTCAGGTAATCCTCGCGACAAACGTGGAGAGTGCTGAGCCAGTACTTCGTAGCTGACGCGATTCGAATACAGGCAGATCTGAGAAAACGATGAATAGGCAAGGAAATCGTAGCTGTGCTTGCTGGATTTTGGCACATTTTCTTTATGGTAACGGTTTGCCGCCATATCATGCAGCAGCGCCGACAGTGCGCCATCCCCGGCACCGTTGGTATTTTTAATCCGCTCCGGCCCGCCCATATAAGGGGCAATATGCGAATAAACGCGAAGCGGCGTTTCGCAATCGGCTTTGGTCATCGGGCGGCTGAATTCGTAGCGGTTAAACTCAGGAATTTCGCCAGGCAGCAGCGGTAAACTGGTGGTTCGCTTGGTGCTCTCTTCCGTATAACCAGCTGTGTACAAACCCACAGGACCCGCGGTGCACAGCACAAAATCAACCCAGTCCAGGGCTTTATCAGAAGCCAGTAATGGATCGGAAAATCCGGTCAGTGCTTCGGCTTCGTCTTCATTCATGGCGACGACCGTAACATGCTCACGCAGGAAATCGCGCCACCATTGCGGATCGTCTGCTATCACAAATTTAGTGCCCAGGGTCAGCACCACCGGCACATCGTATTTCTTGGCATACTGAATGGCACGCATGGTGGCTTCCGGCATTGGATCGCCTGCTTTGCAACGCACCAGGTAGGCCGTCAAGACCAGCGCAGAGGCACGCTCAAAAATCGATTCCGGAATGCTGTCCGGTTCGAGCTGGTTCATCCGGCCTTCGTTGATGGCGAACGTTCGCTCACCGTCTGGAGTGATCAGGGCAAAACAGCGACCAATCGGCCCGTCCACCGGTTGAAGGTGATTCAGATCCATACGGCTGGAGGTGTTGACCAGATAACGATAGGCATAGCTGCCAATCTGGATATCCTGGCTCATCACGCCCAGCAGCACGGATTTATCATCCGCCAGTACGGAATAATTGTGCAGCGTATTTCCGATTGTTCCACCCGCAAACTCATGACGAATCAGGTCTTTTTCTTTCAGTTCACGATAAAGCGCTTCTGCGGCGTCTTCGGCGATCACCAGAGAATGTCCTTTGCTCAGCGCATAACGATTCAGGAACTCATCATCGACACAAGCCTCAATGTCCACCAGCGTTTGGTCTATGCCTACGACATGGGTACGCTCAAGCGGTTTGCTGCTGGCCTGAGTCAGAAGCGGATCTCGGGCATGGACGGGAAAATAGTGTTTTGATTTACGTTGACCAGGAAATTTCATGATATCGCGCTGCCGGGTAGAAAAAACTTGCGGATGATATCACAAAATATAGTTCAGTGAAGAAATGGCCCGAACAATAAGTGCGAGCCAGATCATGGAATGTGTTGAAGTTAAGAAAAGGTTACCAGCCCTGAATATGCTGTTTGATCAGGTTTTCCATCATAGCAATATGGGCACTGTTATCATTGAGGCAGGGGATCAGGTTAAAGGTTTCACCACCGGCATTGATGAAGGCATCTTTACAGCCCTCCGCTATCTCTTCGATGGTTTCCAGACAATCGACTGAAAAAGCAGGGCAAATCACATCCAGCCGCTTAACCCCTTTTTGGGCCAATTCAATAATCGTTGGCTCGGTATAAGGCTTTAGCCATTCCTCACGACCAAAAATCGACTGATAACTCATGCTCATCTTGTCTCTTGGCATCGCCAGTGCTTCCGCCAGCAGTGCGGTTGTCTGGTTACAGTGCTCGGGATAAGGATCGCCCAGGTCCGCGTAACGTTTGGGAATGCCATGGTAAGAACACAGTAAATAATCGGGCTCTCCATGTTCAGCCCAGACATTCGTGACTGATTCAGCGAGCGCCGAAATATAGCCAGGGTGGTCCTGATAATGGTTGATAAACCTGAGCTCCGGCAAGTAATCCGTCTGCTTCAGGCTGCGCGCCACTTTGTCAAACACGGCAGCTGTTGTCGTGCGCGAATACTGCGGATATAAGGGTAAAACAATTACCTTACGGCATCCCTGATCGCTGAGCATCGATAAGGCTGACTGAATGCTGGGGTTCCCGTACGTCATCCCCAAAGCGACCGGTATGTTCAGCCTTGCCTCCAGCGCATCGCGTTGTCGCTGCGAATAGACCATCAGCGGCGAGCCTTCCTCAAGCCAAATCGACTGATACAGTTTCGCAACTTTGGGTGAACGAATCGGCAGAATGGCGCCGTAGAGTGCCGGTCGCCATAGCCACTTAGACAGATCGACAACACGGGGGTCACTCAAAAATTCGCCCAGAAAGCGTTTTACTGCTGCCGGGGTTGCTTCATCCGGTGTACCCAGATTGACCAAGAGTACGCCAATGCCTTTATTCTCCATCATCACCTGCAGTTCATCTTGTTATTCAATGACAAGGATAGTGTACCATTAAGCAATTGATTTGCCCTGAGTATCACTGTTATTGGTATAAAAAAAGCGGAAGGCTGTTCACCTCCCGCTTTTTGTCCATCCTGTCTGTTCACCTGATTAACCGGTGAACATAACCAATCATCGATTAAGCCAAAGCTTTTTCCAGCTCTGCACTGACATCAGCAACGGGCTGTGTACCATCAATTTTGATGTATGTAGTGTTGCCAGCATCGGCTTCTTTGCTGTAATAGCTGATCAGCGGTGCCGTTTGGTTATGATATACACCCAGACGTGCACGCACTGTTTCTTCTTTGTCATCTTCGCGGATCACCAGCTCTTCGCCAGTGATGTCATCTTTACCTTCCACTTTCGGTGGATTGTAAACCGCATGGTAAGTACGGCCGGATGCCAAATGTACGCGGCGACCCGCCATACGTTCAACAATGACACTGTCTGGAACGTCAAATTCAATGACGTAATCCACTGCCACGCCAACTTCTTTCAGGCCATCAGCCTGAGGAATCGTACGTGGGAAACCGTCCAGCAGGAAGCCTTTTGCACAGTCGTCTTCAGCAATACGCTCTTTGACCAGACCCAGAATAATATCGTCAGACACCAACTGACCTGCGTCAATCACGGCTTTCGCTTGTTTACCCAGCTCAGTACCCGCTTTGATTGCCGCACGCAGCATGTCACCCGTCGAAATCTGAGGAATACCAAATTTCTCCATGATGAATTGTGCCTGTGTGCCTTTACCTGCACCTGGAGCGCCCAGAAGAATGATGCGCATCTTGATCCCCTTTTCTAGTCATTAGCCGGAGTTTTGGAAAGTCAGAAAAATACACTGATTAGACCATACTCGCAAGTCCGCGTCCCCGGAAGCGAAACGATTACATTCTGTATCAGCATACTCTTTGAAGCAAAACGGGCGCAGATTGCCTCTGCGCCCGTGAGTGATTATGGCTGTGCCAACAGCTTATTTACGGCAGCAAGGAACTGGGATGGATCTTCCATCGAGCCTCGTTCAGCCAGCATTGCCTGCCCCAGTAACATCTCAACCCAGCGGCCAAACGCGTCTTCATCCGCTTCATCGGCCATACGGTTCACGACTGGGTGTTTCGGATTCAACTCAAAAATGTACTTCACTTCCGGCGCTTCGTGCCCGGCCGCAGCCAGCAGTTTCGCCATTTGTGTCCCCATTTCATTTTCATCCGTTACGACCACAGCCGGTGTATCTTGCAGCTTAAAGGTTGCGCGAACATCTTGCACACGATCGCCCAGATACGTTTTGGTGCGTTCAATAACCGAGGCAAACTCTTCTTTTGTCTGCTCCTGCGCTTCTTTCTCTTCTTCGTTTTCGAACTTGGAAAGATCCAGACCCGCCTTGGTAATAGACTGGAACTGCTTACCGTCAAATTCCGGCAGATAACCCATCAGCCATTCATCAATGCGGTCGTGCATCAGGACAACTTCCAGGCCTTTAGCACGGAACTGTTCCAGGTGAGGGCTGTTTTTTGCCGCCTTGAAGCTATCTGCAGTAATGTAGTAGATCTTTTCCTGGCCTTCTTTCATCCGGCTGACGTAATCGGCCAGAGAAACGGTTTGCTCAGACGTATCGTTATGGGTTGAGCTGAAACGCAGCAAGCCGGCAATTTTCTCGCGATTCGCGAAATCTTCCGCCACGCCTTCTTTCAGTACCTGACCGAACTCTTGCCAGAAGGATGCATACTCATCTTTCTTCGACAACTTTTCCAGCATAGACAAGGCACGCTTAGTACAAGCTTTGCGCAGCGCCTGAGTCACTTTGTTGTCCTGCAGAATTTCACGGGACACATTTAACGGCAGATCATTTGAGTCAATCAGACCACGCATAAAGCGCAGGTACATCGGCATGAACTGCTCGGCATCGTCCATGATAAAGACACGCTGCACATAGAGTTTCAGGCCGTGTTTGCTGTCGCGGTTATACAGGTCAAACGGCGCTTTGGACGGAATATACAGCAGACTGGTATAGTCCTGCTGACCTTCCACGCGGTTATGGCTCCAGCTCAGCGGCTCGGCAAAGTCATGGGAGACGTGTTTGTAGAATTCTTTGTATTCGTCATCTGAAATGTCAGCTTTACTGCGGGTCCATAACGCCTGCGCTTTATTGACCTGCTCCCATTTCTTACCGGTTTCCTTGCCTTCTTCATCGTGTTCAGCCGTTTCCATCAGCACAGGAATGCCAATGTGATCCGAATATTTACTGATGATATTGCGCAGGCGGTACTCGCTGAGGAATTCTTTTTCTTCTTCACGCAGATGAAGAATGATCTCGGTACCACGGCCTGCTTTCTCGATATCCTCAACCGTATAATCGCCTTCACCGGTTGAATACCAACTGACCGCCTGATCGGCAGCCGCGCCCGCAGCACGGGTATTGACGGTCACAGCATCGGCAACAATGAATGAAGAATAGAAGCCGACGCCAAACTGGCCAATCAGCTGAGAATCTTTGCTCTGATCTTCACTGAGCTTGGAGAAAAAGTCTTTGGTACCGGACTTTGCAATCGTCCCCAGGTGTTCGATGACCTCATCGCGGGTCATCCCGATACCATTATCACTGATCGTGACTGTGCCTGCTTTTTCATCAAACGACAAACGAACAGCCAGCTCGCCATCGTTTTCATACAGCTCTGGGGCAGAAAGGGCACGAAACCTCAGTTTGTCAGCCGCATCGGAAGCATTGGAAATCAGCTCCCGTAAAAATATCTCTTTATTTGAGTACAATGAGTGGATCATTAAGTGAAGTATGTTAGATACATCAGAGCTAAAACTTCGTTTTTCAATGGTTTTTTCTGTCATATCTCTATCCCAACGTTTTTACTGGTACACAAGTTGGTACACATTTCAGTTTGTTAGTGTCACGCTTGGGATTAGATATGCGGCCGTCTATCTAGTTTTCAAGTGCTCCGTTACGAATAACGCTATGATCTTGAGTTATAGAGAACTAAGCAATTTAGAATGAGAAACGGTCACCAGCTTATCAATGATTATTCTCAGCATTTCTTCAGAACGTAACACTTCAATAAGCTCAATTCGTGAGGACAATTCCAGCATCACCATCAGCCTTTCCAGCCGCTTATTCACGGCTTTATGAGAAATATTCACAACTTCGCCAGCAAATTTTGCATTATAACCATGCTTGATCAAGAGCAGTATCTGGGCATCAATTTCGGATATTTTTATATCATGCCGAGATGGGTTTCTAGTGGGAAGGTTAAGAAGCTGTGTCACGAACAAATCAGCAGCCAAGACTTGAAAACCACAAAACTCTACACCAACAATCTGGGATCTAGACTTAATCGGCCTCTTATAAAACTTAATGATTGATCCAACTGAATCTCGGCTTCGAATGTAATCAATTGTGACTATGGGACGTGCAGTAGACAATATCAACTCCACTTGCTGTTCGTACGAGTTAGCAAGCCTGGGATGGTTTTTCCACAGTTCTTCTTGAACATCAGCCAACGAATCAACACCTACACAATTTTGAAACTTCGCTGCTCTGCCCATTTGTTTACCAAACTTGTCATACAGTAAGATTATATGGTTCGCAGTGATGTAGTGGTCAGCTAGCTGATGAAGGAAACTGCTATTTTCTTCAAATGTTTGCAAGACAGATCAACTTTGCCTGTTTTATTGGGGAAATCTTCCCCTTTCAGTTGTTCACACAGTTGAGTAACCTTTCTGACGAAAACAATCATAAAGTTACATCACATTGATATCGTTAAACTTTCAGTTGGAAATTACATGGAAGACAGAATCAACAATGCTACACACGCTCTCAACGGTATATCAAACACGCTCTGCATTCTGACTGAGCATATTGAGTCAAATTCGTTTGAATATAGTCTCATTGAGTTACTTGCTGATTACGCCTCACTTAAAGCGAAGCAGATAAACGCTAAAACATCCAGTTTTGATGCAGAACCCGTTGTAAGTGAAGAGGAAAAAATTACGCGTTACGCATAACGCATCAGAAGCAGTAACGACAAATACGGCCGCTCTGGGCACCTGTTGGTGATGACCATAGCGGCCGAAAATTTTTTCTATCGCGGGGGTCGCCCTCGTTTGCAGGGTTTACAGCTCCAGAAGAACCTATTTTTTGTATTCGGATTTCAGTTTGTATCGTGAGATGAATCACACAAGAAACCCAATGCATACCTTGCAGGTGTATGACACCTGTCATACACTGTTTATCAGAGGTTGAGGCAATGGGCCGAAACCCACTCAGAGAGCCGAAGCACATAATGTGGGTGAGGCAAAGGAGATACCAATATGACAAAGTTCAATACTATCAACGACGCACAAGTTGCTTACACAAATGACGGTTTTTTTGAAGCTGCAGACATTGAACGTGAACAAGAGATCATTGAATTCATGTTTCGCAATGACTGCGACTTGGAGACAGCTTTGAACGAGCTGGACGCTTGGCTATAACACCTGAACATTCGATGCCCGGCCAAGCGCCGGGCTAATTGTTGAGAGAGGACTAATGACAATTTCACGTAATCCATCATTTACCCCGTCCCCTACGCTTCGAAAAAATTTAGAGCGATCAAAACAGGGGGTTACCGCAAGGCTAAATCAGATATGGGATCGCTATGAACACCTGCTGCGTTCTGATGCTATCGAATTAACACCACAAGAGATTGAAGTGCTACACAACGTTTGTCAGGGGTCATTCATTGAACCAAGCTGGATAGAGTGCCTGCAATTGGAGATTATGGACAGTGACCGCTATGCTGAGAATGATGCGGCTGCAACCTCGCTGTATCAGAAACTCTCAACTGCCAACTACGCGCAGAAACTAGCACTAGTGGAACGTCTAGGTTACTGATGTTTACCAGCGCCGAAGAGGTGGCTGAATACCTCAGCCATGAACATATTAAATGTTTGGAATGTGGCAGGACATTTGCCTTTCTACCACACCACATACGCCGCACGCATCACATGACCTCTGAGGAATACCGTGAGAAATACAACCTACCGGTGAGCGCACCGTTAGCTGGCCAAACCTATCGCGCTCAACAGCGGGAAAAACTGCTGCGGATGCGGACAGAGGGGCGGATTGACACAAAGCACCTAGCTTCCGCTTCTGACATTGCACGAACGGCTGGTCGAGGTCAGCGACGTGACTTCGATTTAGCAGCACAGGCAGAACGCGCCAGCCAAATCCCGCATGAACAGTTACCGCCTGGTGCGAAGCGCGCTGATGGTCGTGATGCAGATCGGGCAAGAGAATATCAGCGTAAATATCGCAATCGAAAAATTGATTGATATGAATTGTCAGGCGATAACGTACACGTATTCAACCCCACCCGCAGGGCACGCAAATGCCTGGCGGGTGACATAGGCTTTTTCAGAAAGCCGCCGCAGTAACGTACTCGCCCATGAGTTCGACAGGTCGCAACGTTCCGCAATTTGTGACGGTGTGACCTGCTCACCTTTTATCATTGCCTGCAGCACTCGCAGTTGCGTTTTACTCAGCTTCACCTGTCCAACCTGTTGCGGTACCAGGCGTGCAGCTTGCACCAGACGAGCGTCGATCTGCCCGATTTGAGCATTTTTTTCCATTTTTGAATCATCCTGTAAGGTTTATCGGAGGATCTTCAATTGATCCAAATGAAGAGAAGCCTAAGCGGCTATGCGTGAAGAAATCGAAATAGGTAATAGCCAGTCTTGCCAGCAGGAATTCAGCCAGTTGTGGTACGTTTCCAGCGCTTCTTTCTTCTGCAGCGTCATGTGCGTGTGGATATAGGCTTGATCCAGCATATCCCGTGAATGGTTCAGCAATGACTCACAGATGATGTAATCAATGCCCAGCTCCAGCCAGATTGACCTTGCCCGCTTCCGGATGTCATGGGACGTCCACTGACCTTTCGAAACTGACTTCACCCACTCACAGGCAGCAGCACTGTAAATTGGGTCCTGATCCTTTTTACTGGCCGGAAACAAAAAGTTGCCTTTGTAACCTAGCTCAAACAGCCACTGCTGATATGAGCGAAGCAATTCAACCATGCCAGGCGTTAACGGATATTCCATCGCCTTGCCATTCTTAGTGTTCTCTTTGGGGATGGACCAGCACCGCCGAGTGAAATCAATGTGCTGCCAATTCGCCATCCGTGTTTCTCCAATTCGCGAACCATGGGCGGCAATCATCGTCACCAGCATGCGTGCCATGGGAAGTTGCTGCTGAGCATTCATCAGCAGTGCCGGCATCTGGTCGGTATTGAGTCTGCACCCTTTCACTTGCGCCGCCGACACCGAGAACGTTTCACCAAAAAACTGCTTAAATCCCACACCCACTAAGGGGTTGGAGTTGATCTGTCCGAGACGTTTTGCCGTTGAATAAGCCGTTTTCAGTAAGTTGAAGTTGGCCCGCACATAGCTCACCGAATATCCCTGCTTAAACATGGGCTGAATGAGCTTGCTGTCTATCGTCTGATGTTCGAGCTTTAATGCCGGATGACCTTCGAAAATACTGCACAGATGCAGCTCCCCCATACTTTTCAGGTTATTGAGCCGCGCCTTAGACGATTGCTTGATTTTAAACTCTCGCTCAATGTGCCAGTTCACCACTTGATCAACGGTTTCAAAGCCGCTGTAGTCAATCGGTTTTCCTGACGAAAGCTGCTTCTTTGCGTGTCCAACCACCTCCATAATGTGCTTGGCAGGTAAAGCCGGCCATTTGCCAATTCGGTGTCCAAACTGCTTGCCGTCTTTGTACTCCATCAGCACCCAGGTACCGCCCATGCGTTTCTTGTTGAATTTCAGGTACAGCGAGCAACGCTCATCTTTGAGCTGATGAATACGCGGATCGCGCAGGTGCTTGTTGATTTGGGTGTCGGAGATTTTCAAAGAGATGGTTTTAGCACTGTATGCGTTTGCGTTGAGTTTCAGGTTATTCATGCATGTCGCCCGTTAACGTTGCGTTGATAGACATTCGGTTCGGTTGCTGGCCCTGGCCAGAGATGGAAACCCGGTCGATGCTGTATGTTCCGGCAGCAACCGAAGGAAAAGAGCCATCGAGCACAATCAGCCCTTCGGCAAACGCGGCCGGGTTCGCCGGAGCATCAATAGTCAGCTTGCGCCCTTCCCGTTGCAGCTTCCGAAGCTCTGCAGCGCAGGCCTGCTCAGCTTCGGTTTTGCTGTTCTTGTCTTTGCCCAGTAACTTGAACGGGCTAGCTCCCACCTTCACTTCCTGTTTTGTCCCATCATTTGTGGATACATAAAAAGCCCGGACGCCGTTGAAATTGTTCCGACCATCAAGATCACCACTCACATTCACAAACTGAGCACTGCCGGGTTGGTTGCCTTGCGGCAATGAAAGTGTGATGGTTTCAATCGCTTTGCCCGTAGCCGATTTCAATTCACCAATCGGCACCACGACAAAGGTGTCGTTGACCGGCTTGGCAATCGCATCGAACTGTTTCGCTAGGCGCGATAAAAATGGTTGCGTGCTTTCGTCGGTTCGGTCGATATGTTCGATTTCAATTTTCTGTAATCTGGGGTGAACAAAAATGGCATAACCATGTGGTGTCACACAGTCACTGACGATCTGGCCCAATGTTGTTTTATCCCAGCTCGCGCTTTTGCGTTCCCGGTAGCCTGTTGAATCTTTAATTGAAAATGGGGCCACGGTGCACACAAGGGTGACTTCCCGGGGCGACAGGCCAAAGCTGCGCTTTGAGATCTGAAAGGTGTCGCGCACCACCTCACCCAATTTCACCAGGTACTGCTCACCTTTGGGCGGCAAGCCGTCGATATCGTCTGAGTTGAGAACCAGCGTGAGGGAATCCCCTTCCAGTCCGTTGCCATCTTCCAGCCGCCAGCTTTTCAGCCGCGACATCATCATGTCGGCATGTTTGCCTTCTAACGTGATCATCAATCCCAGCTCCTTGTTACCTTTTTCACATTGGGTATACGGGTGGCTTCCGGCAGAAGCACGTATGTCTCTGCGGTGAAAAGCTCACCCCGCACATGCGGGTTTAGCCTATAAAACGCAGCTTCAAGGGCATCATCATCCTGCCCGAGCTGCTTAAATAGAAAGTCTGTCACCAGCTCACCGCCGGGGGCTTTAATCTTCATTGCGGTACTCCAACAGCTGCAGCTGTACGTCGGTGACCATGGCCCGGCCATCGTGAATAAATTCGGTTTTGCCTTCGGTGAGGTTGCGAATAGTCCAGCGCCCGAGATTGTTGCCTTGGCCGTCGCTGACTTGCTGAGGTTCATCAATCAAAGCGCGGATCTTGTCCACCTTGGCTGTGGCTCCGTATTGCAGCCATTTTGCCGATAAATCGATAGATTCCAGCGGCCGTCCGGTACGTTCAGAACGGGCGCCATCAATGATCGCCACTTCACTGAAAGCACCAGGTGTTGTCCGGTTAAAACGCGTCAGGGGCGTTTTGCCCCCGACACTAAACACAAATTCACCAATCACTAAGTGATGCATCTTCCCCTCTACCCCTGATCAATGGCTGCATAGCCCAATTGCGTTGAAATGGTGTTGCCACCCATAAGCGAGGCGTATTGATCGTTCATCTGCTGGATGGCTTCCCGGGCGATATCTTTGGGGTCTTGCCCAGGTGAGGCATTCACCTGAATGACAGGGGCAAAATGCACAGGCGGTTGCTGCCGTGCTAACGCTTCTTTCTGCTCGACGGATTTCACTTTCTCTGCAATCTGGTCTGGTGATTCCAGCTTTTTGCCAAACCAACCGCCGATCATCTCGCCACCCATACCACCAATGATGGAGCCGGCAATGCCACCCAGCACAGTACCGACGCCGGGCAAAATAGCGGTACCGATGGCCGCCCCCAGACTGGCCCCACCCAATGAGCCACCCAAATCACCAACGGCTGCCCCGGTCTGCTCCATGTTTCCACTGGCCAGCCCTTGGGCAACGTCCACGGCGCTCATGGCAAATCCCAGCGGTTTGAGCACTGACGAGAGGCCCGTTTTTCCGGCGGATTCTGCTACGTCGCCGCCAATCTCTAGCGCACTTTCCGCCAGTGCGCTCATGGGCATCATGGCAACCGCGCCACCACCGAGCGACAACGCTGCCCCTTTGGGATTAATCGCGCTGAACCCGCGGCGGAGCAAACCACCTAGCCCACGACCGCCCCGGGCACGTAGTGTGCGGGTTCGGGAGCGAACTCTTTCACCTAATCCGCCCCCACCGCCTGAAGGACCACGACCAGAAGCAACGGCCGCATTTAACCGGCTCCACTGCCGAGCAGCACGCGCTGCAATCCGGCCGCCTTCTTCAGTTTCCCGGTTCAAGCCTTTTCGGAACAAGCGCCCCTTATCCAGCGTATTGCCAAAAATGAGGGATGCGGCTTTACCCGCCAGCAAGGCCGCTTTCAGCCCAATGAAGGCGGCGGCACCAATACCCACAACGGCTGTTAAGCCCTGATTGGCTTCAGCAAAATCGGCAATGCCATCAACTATCCAGCCCAGCGGCTCCAGTACCCAATTAAGGGCCGGAAGCAAGGCCGTCCCAATCACCACGCTGAGGCGATTCAACTTGTTAATGAACTGGTTCACGCCGTTTTCGCTGGTGTTGATCCTGGCGTCGTATTCTTTCTGTAAAGATTGAATGTGAACATCCTGCCCTTCATTCGCCAGTTTGAGGGCATCGGTGAAGTTCTTGGTATTGCCTGCCAGTGCAGCAACAGCGCCTTTGGCTTCTTCCCCGAAAATCTGACTAATGAGGGCACTTTGCTCATCTAATGGAGCGTTTTTGATGGCTTCCAGCACTTCCAACAACGTGCCGGACGCATCCTGCTGCATGGACGAAGCCAAGGAACGCGAATCAAAGCCAATTGCCGCCAGAGCACTTTTCTGAGTCCCGCTGGCCGCATCCCCCAGGGTCAGGCGGCCGGAGATGTTTTTCAACGCCGTAGCGGATCGTTCTTCGCTCATCCCAGTAGAGAGCATGGCAGCCGCCAGTGCGGCGGATTCGTTCACTTTAAAACCAGATGCTTTAGCCGATGCCCCTTCCCGGGCCATAACGGCGGCAATGTCTTTTGCTTTGGCGTTGGAGTTATTTGAAAGGTGGTTGGAAAGGCCAGCCAGCCCTAAAGCACCTTGCTGATCTAACCCGAGCGCCGCCTTAAAAGTTGCCAGCGTCTGCCCGGCGTCTCCGGCTTCCATATCGAAAGCCAAGCCCATCTTGGCGGAATCGAGCACGAAGCGTTGCAGCTCGCCAATATCTTTGATGCCGCTTTGCCCACCCGCTGCCAGCATGGCGTTAATATCGTTGGCATTCATGGGCGTGTTACTTGAGGTTTTCAGCGACCACGAACGCAGATCCGCCGCCTGCTCGGGCGACATATCGACCACCTTCTTCACGTCAGCAAAAGAGCTTTCGTTTTTCATCGCTGACCACATAGTTGCCGCGACAGGCGCAGCGGCAACCGCCAGGCTTGTGGCCTGCCCGCCAATCTCGCCCAGCTTGGTATTGCGGTGATCAATCCGGCTTTGAATGGACTGCATTTCCTTTAGCCGGCTGTTTTGTTTGGCAAGGGTGGCATTGGCTTTTTCAGCCAGAGAATCCAGCCGCTTTTGCTCATCAGCAAACCGCTTGGTGTTGATGCCTGCCTTTTTCAGCTCTGCCGCCAGTCCGTTGGTTTTGATCCGATGCTGGTCCTGCTTCTCGGTCAGCGTCTTTAACGAAGTGCCGGACTTCTTATAGGCAGCATTGAGCTCGTTGGTTTTCTGCTTACCTTCCAGCATGGATTGGCTGAGTGCAGAGACTTTCCCCTGAGCCTGATCCAGCTTTTGCTTGAGTTCACCTGCGCCCTCATCCCCGGCTTTTTTCATCGCAGACGAGAGCTTTTTCACTTCCTGCTGCGCGACGCGGTATTCATCCCGCAGGCTGGCCGACTGGGCTTTTTGCTCCGCCAGTGCCTTTCCCAGCTGGTGATGCTTTTCCCGGGACTTATCAATCTGCTCATTGAGCTTTTTGGCCCGTGCAATCGCCGATTCAAAGCCCTTCACCTCTCTCAATTGTTGGTTGAGTGACTTCAGTTCACCACGTTGAGTTTCTAACGATTGGGTCAGGCGTTCTGTGGCCGTTGTGGTGGTGACGATATCCTTTGTGCCCTTGACTGTGGCATCAAGGACGAAGCTAATTTTTTCGCTCATCGCTTCACTCCGAGCTTGGCGAGTATGATTTCGTACCGACGCATCGCCACATCCTGCGGCCACTGGCGCAGCTCACTTTCTGTGGTGTTGCGGTGCATCGGGATCAGATCAATGAGGCTTTCAACGTCGTCGGGCGAAAGAAGTCCCCCGACTGTTGAAAAAAAGCGCCGACCTGCGGCTTAATCGCCAGGTAATCGTTAATCGCCATGCGGTTGAAATCGGTTTTCTCCAGGCCACAGACCACGCGGAACATGAAGTCTTCCCGCTCATGCTGATCGGTGATTTCCGCCAAGGCTTCAGAGTGCGCCACCTTGGGCACTTTAAAGCGGATGTGCTCAATGGTTTCACCCAGCTCATTTTCAAACGGAAACAGCAAAGTGAATTCGAAGTCTTTGCCCGTCAGAGGCTGATCGCGAAGTTCATCAGACGGTTTCAGGATGAAAGCGGCAATATCGCTGTAGAGCTGGTTAAAATCAGGCGCGGTGAACGTCTCGAATTCTTCAGCCGTCAGATCGGTACAAGCCATGATTGCCGCTTTGCGCTGGGCAAAGTGCTGCTTGGCCGACATGGTGCCGTCTACACCCATGAAAGGCAGTGCGCGAAATGTCTCAACGGACAGGGTTTTCAGCTCCAAAATGGCGCTGTCATTACGTTTGAAAAATGGAAGTGTGCTGGTCTTTTTCATCATCTGCCTATACAAAAAAAGCGCCCGCAGGCGCTTGGTTAATTGTGGAGAATAGTTAACCTTGAATACCGGCTTCGCCCATCAGATCGACGCCGCCAACGATGGTTTTGCCGGTATCGACGTTGATATCGTGGATCACCGCGCCCGTATCACGCTGAGTAAACGCCTTGCAGGTACCTTCAATGGTGACCGTGGGTTTATCGCCCATCCGTAGCGCGTCTTTCTTGATGCCGGTGATCGGGCCATATAAAGAAAACTCTTCCGTGTACGGGATATTTTCAGTGCTTTTGCCTTTCTCAACCACGTTGATTTGTGCATTACCCATGAGGTAACGGCCCAGTGCTGCGGCAATCTTTCCGTGCTCACCGCGCACTTTGAGCGACCAGCTCAGCTTTTCTATGCCAACAGCATCTTCCGAGGCCACGAACGCCCCTTCATTGCTGGCCAGCTTGGTTTTAATTTCCGGCGGGGTGAATTCAACAATCTCATTCACCAAAGGCACAGACTCAACCTGTGCCGCAATCCGCAGTCGAATACGATCAGCCATTCACCACCTCTTCCAGCCAGGCTTCAATCAATCCGTTATCCACACTCAGCTCATACACCATGTGCTCATTGGGTGAATAACGGCCATAATTCACGCACAGGAACCAGCGCCCCGCGTTGTAGTTCTCCAGGTTGTTCTTGCTCGGGTGCAAAAACGCTTTGAATACCGGAATAACATTCGGCACCAGACTCTGCCCCCAGTTCGTCAGTCGGTCGATCACCTGCCGCATGAATTCTTCGGTGAGCAGTTTACCCATCAGCGGCTGACTGGTTTCTTCCAGCTTGCGGGCCAGCAAATCTTCCAACCCAACATGCGCAATAAAGCGGCCCGTGGTTGTTCGGTTACCGATGATCGAATAACCACCCATGCGCGTGCGGGCAATGGTGACAACCCCATGCTTGTTCAGGAAGTTGGCCTGGGTGGTTTTATCATTGATTTTGTAGGAGACATTCCGCGCCGTTTCATCACACAGCACGCCACGGTTATGCGGGCTCTCATACCCTTCAACTGATGCCATGGCCGCCACCAGTGCAATCGAGGCAGGCATCAGCACCTGCGCCCCGTCGTAGGTTTTCAGAAACCACGGATCAATTATGCACAGCTTGTCTTCCCCCGTCCCTTCAGCACCAAATTCCCCCGCGAATTCCGCAGCGGCCATATCGTTGGTATTTGGTCCATCCAGCACTGGGCGGCAACGGATATCACGCCCCAGCAATGCCAGCTTCTGGCCCACAGGTTTACTATTAAAGCCTGGTGCAGCAATCACGGTTGGCGTCTCCGGGCAGCCCTTGACGGTTTCCAAACCGGCGATCGCCCCCGTTGCCGCTTCCACACCACCAACCACATTGGCCTCATTTTCGGCTGCAGTCGCCCCTTCTGGCACAATTGTGACGTAGAGAATACAGCGCACGTATTCCATCAAATAGCGCACCACGTTGGGCAGCGATCCTTGCCGGGTACCGGTTGAATCCAGCGCCAGCATCGCATCTGCATAATTCCAAAGCCGTGTGGGTTCGTTGAATGCCAAGTGTCCGGCCTTATTGGGCGCAGTCCCGGTTAAGTGAACCACCTGCAGTGCCAACGGCCCCATACTGGGCAACGGCTCAATGGTGTTCACCTCCGCGCCATTGAGTTCAAAGTCCTGAATCGGTGTCAGCATTATTTATCTCCCTGCTTTGCCAATACCTGCGAAGGCTTGCCAATTTTGCCGTTCAACAGCAAAAAAGAAGCCTGAGCAGGCAGCAGCGCAATGGTTTTTTCGCTGGTGTCGTACCAGCGGCCATTCAATCGGAACTTCTGCAGGATCGGGTAATCCTGCCGCCCCTGTTGTTTCGGGGTTGCCATGTGCTTTTCCTGTTGGTTAATAAAGAAAAACCCGCCAATGGGCGGGTCGGGATTTATTGTGGAATGGTGTCGCACTGAATGGGAATGGTGTACTCGCTGCCCTGCCTGACAATGGTTTGTTCACATACAGGCTCATGAGTCAGCTCAGTCCAGCCCCATCCCAGCAAAATGCTGATCACCACTATGGTGATTGGGTCGATACGTGCTTTCATGTTGAGTCTCTCTGCCAACATTCAGATATAAAAAAACCGCTTACGCGGCGTTCGTGCTTTCTTACTTTCGTGCTTTAAATCGTTGGCTTAGTCGGCCAAACCACATCATCAGGATTACTGTAGGTTTGCGGAATATCGCGCAACAATTGACGATAAGCCGTAAACTCAGCTTTTTTTTCAGCAGATATAGGTGCATCGCCTGTTTGTGTCCAGTCTGTCTCCGTAATCAATGCATCTCGTTTTTCACGGATATCAATCCATTGGTAGGCTGACATTATCTGAGTGACATCATCATCTGGGAATCCCATCTCTTTTAGGGATTCAGGTGAAGGCGAATAGATTCTTTTACCATTAAAATCAACGTATTTCACTTTTCACTCCTTATGAAAAAACGATACTGTCAGCGTTGTAGATAGAGTCTTTTTCCGCCGGACTAATACAGAAAACATGCTCCATTGTCTGAACGTTGAACCCTGTGACTGTCACACGACTGCCGTCAATAACTTTCGGATATCTATCTCGACCTTCATAACCAACAAATAGCTTGTCCACTTTTGCGCCATCAGCTTTTACAATATCTGTTTTGTTCATGCGAAGCTTAACCAAACCAACATAACCACCAAATAAAAATGTATCTTTAATGGTGATTCTTGATTCATGAAAAGCCACGTTAAACTCAAACAACTCTTCCTGGCCGCCACCTCGACAAAAGAATGCCCCATAGTCTGCAAAATGACCTTCACCATCTGCTAGCGAAGCTGTTTCTATATCAACAAAGCGAAAAGCAATATTGATACTACGAGACTCAGAGCTTCGTGCAAAGGTAGCTAAAACTTTGTTTGCATCATCTAAATAATAGGATTTTGCTGGTTTAACCAATGGACGAGTCAACTCAGAGCCATAAGCCCCAATGACTAAACTAAGTTTGCCAGCTGCACTTTGCAGCATAAAATTCGACGGTCCGATGTGCTCCTGACCTCGGCGCAAAAATAAAGTAACGTTACCACCGGCCATGCCAAGGCTTACTGCTTTATCAATGGTTCTTAATGGGTTCGCTTCTGAGCCACCATAATTATCATTGCCATTGGCGGCATCAATGTAGAAAGTTTTGTTTACTTCCTTGCGGATAGCTTCCGGGACTTTAGCCGTCGCTTCATTAACTTTGGCATCAATCTGATTTATTTTACCATTCACAGTTGATGTGAGGTTATTCGCCGCTGATACCAGCGCGCTCACTTGCTGTTCTAAGCTCATCGATTCATTAACTCCCAGTTGCGTTAATTTGTGCCGCGCCATCGTTGAATGACGTAGCAAGTTGAGTAAATGCGTCACCCACTTCCTGTTCCAGTGCGCTGAGGGAAGCCCCGGTGGCGTAATGGCTTGGTGCATTGCCGCCAAACAGGGTTGAATCCGCCGCCTTGGCGCTCTTACCCAGAAAGTTAGTGGTTGATTCTTCTTTGGTGAAAACCGTGGTTTTGTCGGCTTTCTTTGCCAGTTCTGCGGTCATGGTGGCCGCAAAGTTCGGATCGTTGCCCAGTGCATCCGCAATTTCTTGCAAGGTGTCCAAGACTTCCGGGGCCGCACCGATCACCTGCTCAATCCGGGCATCAATCTGCGCCGGGGTGAGCGTGTCAGTTTTGTTGGCTTTATCGTCAAGGGTTGGAACGGTTACGGATAAGGTCACATTGCCCGAACCATCAAACGACACACTGCCGGACGCATCCCCAGCAAGGTCAATGCTGCGGGCCACTTTCAGTTTGTTGGCTGTGGCGGCATTAGCTCCCAAGGTGTTGGCTGAGTCGTTCAGGTAAGTGCGGTTGTAAACGTCCGAGGCTTCCGCCTTGCCCCTTAACTTGCCATCAATCACCCCCATGAGGTTATTCACGGCGGCGATCATGCCTTCAATTTTGGTGGTGAGTGACATTCCTCCCCCTTGTGGGTTTAAGCTGAGATAACCCCAGCGTGATAGTTAAAACGGTTGGTCATTTTTGTGATCACGTCATCTAGGCTTTGCCGGTTGTCTGCATAGCCCTGCAACGCCGTGGCCGCTGTCTGCGTCGCCGTTTGCGCAGCCGCTTCGACAACTTCCACACGACTGAGAATTTCCTCAGCCACCGTGCCCACCGGACCCTGCGCGCCGACCGTGACCACTTGCAGGCCCGCAGGTTGCTTTTCGCGGTACTGCACCACCATGGTGGGCAGGTGCACCGTCACAAACCGCTCACGCCATAGGGTGACTGTTTGTGTGATATTCATGCTGCCCCCTTAAGCAATAGCGCCGCACCCCGCAAAATGCTGTACACGTCGCCACTGGGGAACGTAATTTTCAGCTCGTAATGCGCCCCCTGCCAGTCGGAAGGTAACTGCCCCTCGGTGAGCGCCGGGGTAATGGTGGTTTCAATCACATCACTTTCGTCGTCTGGCTTGGGGATAATGCGGATCAGGCCGTTGGCCGTGGAGCATTCCACTCGCCGCGTGCCATTTCCGTCCGCCACGGCGAACACAGCGGTGCAACCGTCGAGCTTCACCGCCGGGTTATCGGGATCATCCGTCATCCAGCTGGTTTCAAAACGAAAGGTGGTACCTCTGCCAATCCGCAGGTCGGGTGGGGAATTATCCATGGTGATTTTCCAAATCCATGACGCGGAACAACAGGCCCACATGGCGAGCCATGTTCGACACATTGGCCGCCGCCAGGGTGGCAAGTTCTTCCGTGATCAGCAGGTTGAGGTTTTCTGTACCAAGCTCCACCATCACGCTGTTCGTGGGCAGAGGGGAAATGTCCAGGGTGAACTTTTGTAACCAACTCGCGTTCGCCGACTTATAAGCCAGCAGTTCGCCAGGTACCGAATACACCGCCAGCAGGGTGCCGCTTTCCAGAAAAAAGCCCACCTCGCGCACTTCGTATTCTTTATTGCCCTTAAAGGCCGCTGCCATGCGAATTTGTGTCGGGCTGATGTCTTCCCAATCAGACACTGGCTCGCGTTGTTTTTCGTCATAAAGCCGAGTCTGGCCAGCGCTTGGCGTGTAGCTGCGGCTACCGGCGGCAATCCACTTGATGGCTCCTTTAATGCCCTGGTTTTTGGCACTGATCAGTTCAGCCAGGCCCGCTTTGGTGTATTGAACGACAGGTGTTGTCATGCAGTTGCTCCGGGGGTCAGATCAGACACAACCCACGCATGGATTGCGCCATAAAAAAATAAAGTGCCCACGCACACCGTAGAGGGAGGTAAAGCGCCCGGGACGTTGTCATCCGACACCGCCACCTGATACTGCCCGCCCCCCAGACACAAAGAGCCGGACGGCTGAGCCACCGGCGGCATGTTGCCGGTCGCGCTGTCATCAGAGTGCGTGAGGGCACGGTGGGCCGCGCCTGCCACGGTAAAGCCAGAATCCAGACCAAAAGCCAGCGTCAGGGATACAGTGTCCCGCTCTGATTTAGTGTTATCAATGCGGGCCCGCACCCTGTCAGCAGTCTTTTTGTTGACCGCTTCATTACGCCGCCAGGCAATCACGTCAATGTGATATGGGCCAGGCGAGTTTTCCATTTGGTACCAGGGGGTAATTTCCAAATCACAATCCAGCACATCCAGCGCCACTTTTAACCCGTGCCGGGTACCTGCCTTGCGGTGGATTTCAAATGCCCTGTGTGCGGTCTGTCGCTGCTGGGCCAGTGAGTCATCCGGCTGCCAGTCCAGCACGCCACGCTCTGCAGCCAGCAAAGCCACAAAAGCATTCGGGGTATGTAAGGGCTGTTTGAGCAGCGGGTATGGGCATTCGGTGTTTTCAATCAGTCGGTGCCAGGCGTACTCCAGCGCTTCTTCCAACGTGGAGCGGTTTTCCGGCTGCACCGACACAAAATCAGGCGACTTGGACATGGATAACAATCTCCGTGCAATACGGCGCTTCATCCCATTCACACTCGATGTCATCCGCCGGATTCTGCAAGATCACGCGCTTGGGGCTGAGGCTGTACAGCACGTCGCCCAGTTTCAGCCTGTCCACAAATCCACCCAGTTGTTGGACACTGTCCGCAAACGCCTGGGCGGCGGCTTTCGCCTCGTTCGGCGACACCGCATGCAACGGGTCACCCCCGGTAATCAAGGTGGCCTCAATGCGGTACGGTTTGGCGCGGGCCGACTGCACAATCAATTCGTCAGACTCCTGCGCGATGTCGTCGCGGTTCAGGTACCCACTCACCCGGTTAAGTAGTGCGTCACTCGCGGTGCCATCCGGTGATTCCCGGCTCAGTACCGCGATATGCACCTGGCCTGAGTGGGGGATCAGGGTTTTTGCCACCGCATCCCTCACTGGCATGGGTCGTGTCAGGTTCGGGAAGTCGTAACGCATCACTAGGGCATGGGGCTCAGTGGTCAGCGTAATGGTAGGCCGCTCATCCAGCGTCAGGGCATGGAACTTGTATCCCATACGCGTGCCTGTAGTGTGAAACTGGTAAGGAGCTAGGTCAAACCGGCGCAGTAAATCATTATCAGATTCCATTACCGCCGGCACCGGCGGAAACACCGAGTCATCCGCCGGCTCCAGTACCTGCCGTTTCAGGTTGTACTGCAGCGCCAGCAAATCCACCATGTCAGAATCTGTGACGAACTTACGAAACATCTGCAATGCCCAGTAATTCTGCTCCCGAATCTCTGCAATGCGCTTGAGTACAAACGCCTGGGTGATCTGCGCCAGCAGCTCCGATTCATTGGCAAAGGCTTCTGCCACCTCGGCAGCTTTATCCGAGTCTTTCTGCGTCAGGTAATCAATAGCGTGTTGTTTATATTCAGCGAGCAGCGTTTCAAAATCCGGTACCTGAAACGCATTTGGGATATTCATAAACCACCTTTTAACGTGAATGGCTGGCCCTGCCAGTGCCCTGTGACTTCTACCCGAAACCCTTTTCCTGTGGGTACAGCCCGGCACTGGGAAGCCTTAAAACTCTGCAAGCCATTTACCGGGCTGGCCAGTGCTTCCAGTGTCAGGTTCTGCACTATCATGGCCGTGGTTGGGTCCTGTAATTTTCCTAAGTAAGCAATGGCCCGATTCCCCACACCGCGGCGCTTTATCCGGCTGCTCACCTGCGTAGTCAGGATGCGTTCAAACCGACAGGCCAGCGCCTGCAAACCTGTTACGGTGCGCCCTGTTTTCGGGTCTATTCCTATCATGCTGTTCCTATCAAGGCTTCGCCTTACTGGTTGGTCGGCCTTCAGCATCATCATGGTGGTGCTGCGTCAGGCTCAAGCCATCAACGGACACATCACCACCGGTGATCGCCATACCGCCTGAAATCGTTGCAGCCCCGCCGCCGGGACCACCTGCAACAGCAAAGCCACCCATGTGATTAAAGTTACCCGTACTAACCGTGTTTCCAGTCAGGATGGTGTCGCCGGTTCGATTCACATTGCCCGTATGCTCCATATTCCCGGTGTGCGTCATATCCGCATTGATGATCAGACCGCCCGGATAATTCGCAGTCAGTTGTCCTGAATCCAGATCGTACAGCTCTGTCATTCCATTGCCGTAATCCGTCATCACTTCATTTTCTGCGGTGGTCGGGCATGGGTATTGGCTGGAAGGCAGCCCCATCAAAGCCACCGCATTATTGAGGTTGTCCCCGCTGCCCAAATTCAGCAGCAAGCATTGTTCGCCAAGGCTTGGCCTGCGGTATTGCGACACCCGGCCGGACGCGAGCACAAAAAAAGGGATGCCTGTCGCCAGGTTATCCCCCGTTGTCACATTCACTGCGTTTTCGGTCACCGCATTCACGTAGCCCAGCCGGATGATATTCGCAGCAGCCCGGCGGTTTTCTTCCACTTCCTGCTTTAAGCTCAGCAGCTCACGTTCCAGTGACAGCAGGCGATTCACCAAATGCAGCATTCAAGTCACTCCCGCAAAACTCCAGATCAAAGTGATCCACTGGGCCCATGTAGATGCGCTGCTTAAGGGTCACCACCCGCATGAACACACCCAGAGTGGGGTCAAACTTGCGCGGCACATTCGAGACCAACCGGCTCTCTTCTGTATCATCAAAACAACCAAAGCGCTGGTTGAGCAATTCGCGCTCCAGCCGTGTTGAAGCATCCAGCGCTTCTAAATCGAAATCGGTCGAGGTCGGTACTTCCACCAGAAACCGCAGCTCAATGTCATGAAGCTTGCGGCCATCGTTTCCCGTATGATTCACCGGTTCACTTTCGCCCACCTGATAGCTGATCGTTGTTTCACTGAGTTCAACGGGCGATCTGCGGTATGCGTTCTGAATCGAAATAGAAAGGGATTGCTCCAGCGAGCTGATCACATGCTTCACCCACTCACTGGGCACCCGAAAGAACGTATCGGAATTCACGGTGAAAATGCTCCTCAAATTTGCGATTAAGATCAGGCAAGTACGAATCAATAATCTCTTCTGCCTGATCAGAAATATCCATGGTGACCAGACGAATAGACTTACGCCCTTTCATGGTCCTGCGGAACACCAAAAGCTGATCGCTATCCATCGGGTTGATAAACGCACCATCGAAAAAATGCTCACCGACCTGCACACCAGATTTTGTCTGTACTGGTTTGCCCAAACGATGAACACCAATCTTCCTCACACCCACCCAGAGCTTGGAGGTGCGGCCGCTTTGATATACCCGAAAACGGGTACGGAATGATTTGGCTTCAATGTTAAGTTCAAAGCCCAGTTCCGCCATCGTCACTGCCTTGAACCAGTTATTAACGGAACGGATTGCCCGGCGAACAGCTTTATTTAGCTCATCCGGCAAGTGCTTAAACTTTTCTAAAAAGTCGGTATCAACCACCATCTGCGTATTCAGACCAACCACGTCTCCCCCCGGTTTCTTTGAGGTTCATGGTGTATTGCCGAATCAACTGGCTTTCATCGTTACCCCGGCCGCGTGCCGGTCCCTGAAACACCAGCTGATACAGCTTTCCTTTGTATGACAGCGTAGAGAGTTCCGGCAGCTCATCATTCGTCATCAGTGAGTACACGGTGCGCCCCTCTGTTTCCTGAGGGCGAACATACCCTCGAACAGGTAACGGCGTGCCATCCGGTGTGATTGCCAGCATCGCATTGCTAAAACAATCCAGTACAGAAGCCCGCAACAACGCACGGGCCTCATCAAAGGCAGCCATTAGGCCGCGGCTTCAGGTGTCACCAACTCGCCCGTCAGCAACACCCCGCCGTCATTAAACACACCCACAGACGCAGTGACCTTTCCAGCGCCTTGCGGCTGCGTCTTAGTAAATTCACCTTCATCGAAATAGGCAAACTCTCCCAAAAAAGCAGGTGTATCACCCGCTTTAATCGGGCCATCAAAGTGCCCTGTGTATCGCGCAGAGATCACAGCGCCAGCAGTTCCGCTCAGGTTCGGAACCACAACCAAATTGCCATACAGCAACGGGATATCTTTGGTCGCACCACCAGCCGGGGCAACAATGTCGATTTTCTTACCTTCAGAAATATGCATGTCAGGTTTCCTAAAAAAGAAAAGCGCCAAATCGGCGCTCTTTGAGGGAATAGTTCAGGGCACTTAAGCGGCGGCTTTGAACGTTGCTTTTGCCAGCCCGCGACGGTCTGCCACTTTGGCAGCCAGGTCATATGTAATTCGGAATTTGGCTCCGTCAGACGACCAACCTTCGTGGGTTTCCAGCCAAGGCTCTTGTTGACCATCAAGGAAGCCCATCAGTACGCTATCAAAGTCTTTCCCGGTCAGGGCAATCGCGCCGTTAATGTCGGCCAGTCGTGCGGTTTCAATCACTTTGCCGAATTTCTTGTAGCCCGGATTGAAAGTATCCGGCTTACTCGCGGTATTCAGCACTGCTTCGAGGTAACTGGCATGGTCCGGGTTCGCCAGCAAAATCTCACCGCGCAGATCCAGCGCATCCCCGCCACTGCTCACCGCTGTGGCAAAAGACTTATGCAGCGCCATTACCAACGCTGCATAATCACCAGCGGCAATGTCTTTGAACAGGTTGCCCCAGCCCTTATTCTGCGGCGCAAGGAAAACGTCTTTCCCGTCGCCCATCTTGGCACTTGCCAAGATCGCATTGAAATATAATTTGTCCGCCAGTCGGTAGGCTGCCTGCACAAACTTACGCGGCACTTTGGACACCAGCGCGATGTCATCGTTAATGATTGCCTGTCGGGTGAATGAGATTTCACGGCCAAAGGTCGCCAGCTGAATTTTCTCACCTGAGCCGGTCAGCATGGCTGTTTTGTACTCGCCGTCTTCAGATACTGCCATCAGGTCCGGTGCATCGTTCACCGTCACCATGTCAGTTTCTTTAAAGTTCGGCAGGTTCTCGGTATTTGCCAGCTCCCGAAATAGCGGCTGGCGAAGCTTGGCTTCCTCACGCATCACGGTGCGAACCCCTTCCGTGATAATCCCGGAAAAGTCTTGGCTGTTGAATGCCCGCGCCACCAGCTCATTCTTAGTACTGCAGGCCTTGGCATCTTTCCCCAGCGAGATTTCCGCCATATCCAGCAAAGACTTCAGACTGTATGGGTTATCTTTTTCCAGCTCGGCCACCGAGCAGCGAGCCAGCAGCGCATTTTGCAAAGCGTCTTTCGTGATGTTGCCGTTTCCTGCATGCACCGCTGAAGTGATATTCACGGGTTGCGGATCAGCGCCATTGGCTGAACTGTTGCCCAAACTGACCAGAATTTTCTGAGCCGCGTGTGCTTCCGTACATTCCATATCATTGAGCATTTCATCGCGCAGTTCATCACTGACCTTATGCTGAGCACACAGCACACGAATCGCCTGCTGACGTGCGTTTTCCTGTTTCACTGCCGCCTGCAGTGATGCTGAATCAATTGGTTTTGGCATGTTGTTTACCTGTTGCGAGGGAATAGTTACAGCCGCGCTCGCGGCCAGCGGTAAAGGTTCGGAACTGTCCGGCTCTGGAGCCGGCGTGGGTTCCGGCTCGGGTTCATTTTCTGGTTCCGGTACCGGCTTCAAATGGTTCACTAAATCAGCCGGGGGATGCGTGAAGCCTTTCAAAGCGTCAGAGCTCAATGCTTTCAGGCAGTTCGTCAGATTCACCGGGTCAATCACCTGATCAATCAGTCCAAATTCCAGCGCCTGCTCTGCGGTAAACCAGGTTTCAGCCGCCATTGCGGCCAGCACATCTTCCAGTGATTGTCCGCTGCGCTCGACGTAGGCTTCGGCCAACGTCTGCTTTGCATTTTTCAGTTGAGTTAGCGCACTTTCTAAATCCTGCTCACCACCCCACGCCCCAATCATCGGGTCATGAATCATCAGCGTGGCGTTCTCCGGCATATGGATTTCATCGCACGCCATCAAAAAATAGCTGGCAACGGATGCCGCAATGCCATCTACAATCCCGATGGTTTTGCCTTTGTGGGCCTTAATGGCGTTGTACATCGCCAGCCCTTCATACACAGAGCCGCCGTAACTTTGCACACGAAGCTCAACATCCTGCTCACCCACCACCTGCAATGAACGGATCAAATCCATGGCTTCAATGTCATACGCACCAATATCGCCGTGAATCCAAACTTTCACAGGCTGGCCCTCACCCTGATTTTTCAGGGTGAACCATGACTTATTACTCTTTGGCATGCTCGCCTCTCTGTTCTTGCTGAATGTTTTTGACCAGGTTATGGGCCGGGTCTGCCGTGCTCACGATGCCCATATCATTCATTGCATTGCGTTCGGCCTGAATTTCTCGGCGGGTTGCCAGCGGGTTGATGTTGCGCTCACGCTGCGAATGACTGAGAGAATGCAGGCCAAGGCGGGTACCTTTCTCAATGCCGGTCATCTCTTTCGCCGGATCAATCCACGGCATTACCGGAGCCTGATAAATCGCATTCAGAATTGACTCGCGGTCAACATCCTTCGGCACCTTCAGCTCGCCTGCCAGTACTGCCATAGGCAACGCCAGCCGATATTGCGGACGGGTCCAGCTGGTGACGAACTTGCGCTGAAGCACCCGGTAACGAGTGAAAGAATCAATCAGCTCCTGCCGTGCAGCGGAATAACTGCCCGTGTAATGCCGGGTCACGCTGGAGTTATTCACCCCGGCCCCGGCACTGGCCATACGCATTTGAGACTCGCGAAACGGGTTGCTCATCGCCTCCCGGCGGTTCGACTCAATAATGCCCGCGTCTTCACCCGGACTGAGTTCAAACGAGTTCCCATAACCCAGCGTCATATCAACCGGGTCACCCGCCCCTTTGAAGCCATCCCCTTCACCAAACGCGGCACCATCCTTCTTCACGAAGTAGCTGAAGCGGCTGGCGATTTGCGCGCTGATGCGCTCGCTCTGGTCGTAATCTTCCAGATCAGCAATCAGGTCCATCACCGAATGCAACAAGGAAACGCCCCGGTTCTGATTCAGCCGCCGGCTAAATTTCAAATGAGCCATATAAGCGGCATCCACCTCCACGAAATCAAAACCCAATGCATTTTTCTGAATCAAGTACTTCAATGGCTGGCCCAGAGCATTACGTTGAATGCCCTCCATCAACCCGCGTTCTTCCTCGATGATATGATGCGGAATGAAATCAGGCTCAAACGGCTGCACCGCAAACGGCGTGCGAGTCGGGTAATGAATGTCCGGGTGAACGCCCATGTAATAGCGCCCGAATACTTCCCCGTCCCGCAGCCAGGTACGACAAGCCAGCCACTCGGTTTCTGCCCGGGAATGCTCGCTGTCGATGTTCTGCTTCAGGGAATACAGCTCTAACCACTTGCTGATCGCCTGCGCAAACTCAACATGCACTTCGCCGTCTTTGTTGAGTGGCTGCGGTTCAATCATGATGCCGTTCGGCCCAACCACATTGGCGCACAATTCATCCAGAATCGCAGTGACAAACGGGTTGTTTTCATCAAAGTGCCGTGCCCGCTGCATCAGGGCTTTGGCATCGCGATTGAGCTGATTTGCTGTCCCGGACGATTTCCGGTTGGGTTTGCGCGTATTGGGATTTCGGGGAAGTGCGGCTTGATACCGGTTTAAAAGAATGCGGTCATGGGTGCGTTGCAACCCGGCTTTCGGGTTGAAGAACCCGACAAAGCGATCAATCAGGTTGGCATTACTCAAGGTAGTTCCTCCTGATCATACTGCTGCGACCGCCCTGCTGCTCCCGGGCTATCAAGCCCTGTAATCTTTCAATTTCCCGCCGCACCGTTGCCAGGCTGGCAAGTGTCATTTTCTCGCCTTCGGCGGTTTCCACCGCCTGCTGATTCAGAATTTTCCGTTCAGCGTCCAGGTACCATTGCAGGCGCTCACGATTCGTTGTCATCCGAAAATACCTCTTGAATGCCTGCGGCGCGGTTGCACCTGCCGTTCAAACACAGGCTGCTGATCCGCATCCACCACGTTAGAGTTAAACTGCCAGTCGGCCGCCCATGCAGGCGGGTTCTGCCAGTTGATTTCATCCCCGCCCTTGTAATGCATCGCCGCTTCAGCGTAAGCGCACAGGTCGAAGCTTTCATTTCTGGCCCGCTCCGGTTTTTGCCAGTTGCCTTTCTCGTCGACATACTCGGCCGTGAGTTCATCAAACCAATCCCGCTCCGCCCAGCTCGGCAGCCAGAAATAGCGCGAGCCAAATTCTGCCCGCTCATAGCTGGCAGACACACGGTTTTTCAAACGGTTGGTATGAAGGATCAACAGCGGAATTTCACCGTGGGCGTGTTTGCTGCGCTTGTCGGGATAACTCTCTTTCACCAGGTTATCCTGTTCGCGGCTGGCCCCTTTGAGCAGCCGGAACAAGTGAGACAAACCTTTGCCCTTCAGGCGGTTGTAAAACTGATAACTCAGTTCGGTAACACTGGTCGATTTGTTATCCCGCGTATCTCCAGAACCACCGGAGTCACACAGGGTGATCAGCGGTTTCATCACCCGCCCTGAACCATCAGCCAGCGGATAGGTTTTCTGCATCACCTGATCGATCAGTAAATCCCAATCTTCTGCATACACAGCCGGATTAATCCGGTCACCGTTTCGGTGCGGTGTAGTGAGAATTTCAAAGCGATCAATCACCCAGCGTTGTAACCCCTCACCAAACACCTGCGCCTGAACCACAAACCGCGGGTTTGACTTACCGCCCTGTACATCCACAGTCATGATAAGGAAGCGCCCGCCCAAAGGAATCACACCCCTGTCATAAGGATGCGCCATGGCACGTTGCTGGAGTTCATGAGCACCGATATCCTGCCCGCGAGATTGCAGAATGTAAGGCCGCCCGACATCGATATTAAAAAAGGATTTCAGGGTTTCTTCATCACCACTGGAATCATGAAGCGCTTGCGCCGTCAGGTAACGGTAAACAAGGTTCTCCCAGCTTTGATAAGTGGCAACCACCCCTTCAAACCAGAACGAAGCCCATTTCGACTGGCGGATACGATCTTCATCGGTGACTTCTTCACCGTACTGGTCAATCGCACCTTCCCGGAACCATTTTCCAGCAAGGCTTTTATCCTGCTTTTGAACTTCATCAATTCGGTGTGTACAACGAGGGCAACGGCAATGCGCACTCTTCGCCTTATCCTGCGGATCTTGATAGTCATCATCCCAATGAAGGGTTTCAAAGTGCGGCATAAAATAAAAACCACAATCATCGCATTGCCAGTAAAAGCGACGCCTGTCACCCGTATTGTAAAGCTGAGCAATACCGCCACAGGGTTGCACCTCGTGCGGCCCTAACTGTTCCACCGGTTTAGGGTGCCGGACAATCCGGCCGGGAGAGCTTTCCGCCATCGCCATGCCGGAAGACTTTGCGTTTTGAATCCGCTTCAGCATGAGCTGGAACTTACTGCCTTCCTGCCCAACCGACTCATCTGAACGGTCGTAATCAGAACACCCGGCGTAACGATAGGTACTGGCAGATAAAGACGTTTCCGTCGCTGAATCCAGCTTCAGGTTCATGCCGTTCTTGAAGCGTTTGAACGTCAGGTTATCGTCGGATTTACGCCCGGTTCGGAGTTTCACAATACCCGGCGTAGCACTGAAACATCGATCTAAATCGACCTTCGACATTTCTTCAGCTTTGGTTTTGGTGCTGTAAATCAGCAGCATATCGCCCGGGGCTTGAGTCACGGCATAGTTGATCCAACCTTCCACCATGGCTTTGGTTTTGCCGCTCCGGGCGGGACCACCGACAATCACGGCTTCATATATCCGGCGAGATAAACAATTCATCGGCTCCCGCATATAAGGAACCTGACTGGATAAAAACTTGGTCACATCGGTGCCGTCTGAAATCCAAAGCTCGTCATCTGCGGCTTCAACGGGCGTTTTATCAGAGGGACGGCACAAGTACGCCAGGCTGCGGCGAATCTCAGCAGCATCGGCAAATTTCACACCCAGACGTGGATCAAACTGTTTCAAGCTCATCGGCCACCGCCTTCAGGTCAAAGTTAAATAACCGCTCCAAGTCCTCAAGTTGCTGAGGGGTGGCAGTCGGAATTGCCGATTCAATGCGGGTAATAACCTTCTCTTTAAAGCTCTTTACCCCGGCAATACACAATGCAATTTCAATCTCATGGGCCTCACGGGTGACCAAGTCCTCAGCATCTTTTCCCAAGCTGAGTTTTTCCCGCTCAGCCTGTACAAATGCACGCAACTCAGCCGCCGTTTTAAACCCCATCAGATCCGGTGCATCACTTTGCTTCACCGGGCGTTGGCTTAAATGCATGGCCGCCTGAATCACATCGTAAAGCGGCGCGTTCTTCGGGCCGGTTGCCATTGGCTCAAGCCCGACGGCTTTAAATCGTTTGCGAATCGTTGCCCGGTTCAGCCCGAAGGCTTCCAGCTCCGATAAATTCCAGAGGCGTTTTTCATTGTTCATTGATCCCCTCGGGCAAGGTTCCGCACTGCTCGGGGTCGTCATAACACCGACGCAGATTTTCAATGCGAGATGC
Source organism: Photobacterium sp. TLY01 (assembly GCF_021432065.1). Classification (NCBI taxonomy): domain Bacteria; kingdom Pseudomonadati; phylum Pseudomonadota; class Gammaproteobacteria; order Vibrionales; family Vibrionaceae; genus Photobacterium; species Photobacterium sp. TLY01. The sequence goes on along the minus strand of NZ_CP090364.1, from coordinate 1,035,119 downwards.
ACATAAATCGAAATACATCAGCCAGACAGGATCGCGCCTTGCGGCATCGCCCCAGGTTTGCGGTGGTGAATGGTATGGCTGAGTGCAGGAAAGTAAGTAAGTGGCAGGCGGTTTAATCAGTTTGGTTTTGTATTGCGTCACCACCTGCGTTTTGGTGGTAGTACACCCAGCGGTCAGCACCAGGAATAGGCAAATCAGCACACTCCGCATTGGCAATATCCTTGTCTATTTGCTGTCTGGCCTGTGTGGCGTTGGCTTCCCACTGCTTACGTTGCTGCGCTGCCTGTTCAGCAGCCAAACGCTCACGCGCTGCGACGGCTTCCAGATATGCCACGGTTTGTTCCATCGACTGATTGACGGAAATTGCCTGCGTCAGTTGCTGCGCGACACTGGCCTTTTCTGCCAGAGCGGCTTTCAGCTTACGGGTGGTCAGGCAGTTATCAATAAATACGACGGCCAACAGTAGCGCCAGTACTGCTAGTCCGTAGGTTTTGAACCGAGTAACCATTGAGGCAAATCTCCCGTTCAGACTGGCGGCGCTTCACAATCCCCGCACAGTTGTTGGCAGCCACCCTGCAATCTTTCCCGTTCACAAACACCCAGCGGGTCAGTTCATCGCAGGCCGTTTCATCATCAGCATTTAGTTTTTTCAGAAAGGTGGAACGAGCAAAATTCCCAGCGCCCAAATTGAATACGAAGCTGACGCTCATATCGTATTGGGCCTGGCTAACATTGGCGTTGAGCAGCCGATCAACCACCCGCTCTGCCAACTGAACATCATCAATAAACCAGTCGGCCATGTCGCGGTAACTTGCCACATCGCCTTCTTTCACGTTTTGTGTGTGGCCCAGCCCTAATGTCCATTTATCGGCGCTGCATTGGTAAGCTGCGACCATGCAGCCTTCATAATCAGCAATGTGCTTTAAACCGTTTTCACTGGTTTTCAGTTCAGTATTTGTGGTGAACACCAGCCCCAACACCACGGCGACTACACAGCCGCCGCTAGTCTTCCATTTGTTCATAGGCTTTCCTTGTATCCGGGTGGTTTTCCAGTACCTGCAAGGTGCGGCGTTTGTAATACCAGTTCACAAACATGGTGATGAGCGTGGCAATAATAGAAACCAGCACGCCCACTTCGTTGAATGACAGGCTCGAAAAAAAGCCAGTGAAACCCGCCCAGAAGTAGGCGAACCAAGTAATGATTTTCTCTTTCATAGGCGAATTTCAGACATAAAAAAACCGCCGGAATGGCGGTCTGACAAGAGACAAAACAGCAGATAACAAAAAACCCCGCCGAGTGGGCGAGGTTTTGCACTGTGGGAATTTTGCTTCATTTGGGGGTGAGTGTCAACACTCAGGCACTAGATGTATGCATCATGTGACATGAATCACATTTAAAATGTGAATTTCAACACTGTGATTTTACACAGTAATTCTTATCAAAAAAATTGAGTTTTTTTTCTAATTGCTATAATTTACGTTGTGTCAATTAGACGATCTGTGTGATTCACACAGTTTGTGTAGATGAGCTAAAGAGCACGACAAAAGACTAGGTACCAAGCACAGAGGAACATACCACTGTGCTATTTGTGCCATTAGGAGAAAAATAATGGGAATGCCAGCAGTTAAGCAAGTCCTTGATAAATATTGGGATAGGCGTGTTCCTGTAAATATTGAGGCTATAGCAAGCAATCTTGGCATCGATGTAGGGTATATATCCCCTTTTGATCCCGGTTTAGACGAAATGCAGTCACTCAGCGGTTATGCTGAAGTAACAGATGATGGGCGTAAGTTTGCCTATGCAAACCTATGTGATTCGCCCAACCGACAGAGATTCACTCTTGCGCATGAAATTGGACACCATGTACTAGGACACGTCTACCCAGGAGCAGGTAAACGTAGAGATTATCCAGGGTCATTCTCTACTGACTCTGTTGCTTGGGAAGAAAGAGAAGCAAACAACTTTGCTGCCGAGTTACTCATGCCGGATGATGCCATTCGGCACTTTATTTATAATTTGAAAATTTCCTCAATTGTAGAGCTTGCAAGCCACTTCAAAGTATCTCAAGTTGCGATGCAATTCAGACTCAAAAACTTAGGTGTTCTATCAATTAGCGCCTAATTAATTGATTACCAGAGATATTCCATATACTCTAAGGCCCTCTAATAAATGAGGGCCTTTTTGATGGCAATTGATGATGATCAGGCAGGTACAACTATACCAGCAAGCAGTGTTGGGACGATTGATCCAAGTGCTGATTTGAGCGATGGTCCATTACCTACAGGCACATCGTTACAAAATGAAAGAGAAGTTGATTTCAGAATAAAAGAACAGACAACTTTTCTATGGCTAAAAGGTGTATCTTTTGCCGTTGTGATGCTTCTTGCTGTCGCATTTTTGATTGTAGGGCTTTGCTCCACAACGAAATCCATCAGCCATATTAAAGATTTGCAAATGCAATCTGCACAATCTGTAACTCTACAAAGTAACCACCAATCTACTGACTCTCAACCTCAAAAGTCATCAGAAAGCAAACAAGCGAGCAAAGACACGCCTTCACAAAAAAATGCTCCTGCAAAGAAAAGTCTTATGGATCCTATGTTGTCAGCCGGCTCAATCATTACTTTAGTTGCATTTATGTTAGGTGTTGGACTTACATTAATGCTTACATTAATCAAGTTTACTTTTAACAATCAGCAAGAGGTTCAACAACAGAGCGTAACTGTTGCTGGCCCGTTAAGCGAACTTCTGACTAACATAGTTGAAGCCATCAACAAAAAACTAAAAGGTTAATCATCAACACCGCACCTTCGGTAAGTCCCGCCACTTGGTGGTGTACTGAGGCGAGAGAAATTCTCGCCTCATTGCCCAACGGGGATCGATGCCCTGAGCAGCCAGAAACAACGCCCCGCTGCCGTACTTCTGATTCAACCCGTCGAACGCTTTCATCAGGGCCGGGTTACTGGGTGAATCATCAAACAAGTCTTCTTGCTTGTGCTTGCCGCTGGTCAGGTCGATGAAACCGACCCCGATTTTGTAGTACCGCACATCAGGCTTATAGAGTGCTGCCAGTTGTGCTGCAACAGCCTTCGTGATCGCCACCGTATCGTCTGTTGGAAAAGCAAATCGGTATACCGTCTTAAAGCCTTGCGGCTTTTCGTCATACGGTGAGTTCGCAGCGAAGACCATCATTGTACGTACCAGCGATTGCTGCTGCCTGAGTTTCTCAGCAGCAATTGCAGCATGTTTGCAGATCGCCTGACGTAACATTTGCGGACAAGTAATGCGTTCCCCAACACTTCGCGTGCTGAATATCTGCTTCTTGTCTGCTCTTGCTTCGTCCCAGCCTTTACAGACTTCCCCGTTTAACTCACGGACAGTACGCTCGACTTCTACATTGAACTCTTTACGGGCAATGCCCGGCGGCATTCTTGCCAGCTGTAGCGCGGTATTGATTCCCATGAATTCCAGCCGCTTGCGAATCCGGGAGCCAATTCCCCAAACGTCTGACGTTTTCATCTGCCCCAATATCGCTGTTCTCTGCGGTTCGTTGTCGATCACACAAACACCGTGGTAACCCTCAACCTTTTTAGCCGCATGGTTTGCAACTTTTGACAGCGTCAGCGTCGGGCCAATGCCAACACAAACGGGCAGCCGACATTCTTTCCACACAGCTCGCCGCAGCTGCTGGCCATGCACCAACAAATCTGGAATCGCTTTCTCACAACGATGAAATGCCAGAAACGATTCATCAATAGAATACACATGCTGCTCAGGAGCGAACCTGCCGATCACTTGCATCATTTTCGCGGAGAGATCACCATACAACTCATAGTTTGAAGAACAGGCAATCACGCCCCGCGCTTCGCACATAGCCCGCATTTCAAAGTAGGCTTTGAACTTCTCAACGCCAGCCTCCTTAGCCTGCCGATTCGCGGCAACCACACAGCCATCGTTGTTGCTCAGAACAACCATCGGACGGCCGCGCAGATCCGGCCTGAAAACTTGCTCAGCACTACAGTAGAAAGCGTTCGCATCAACTAAGGCATACATACTTATTGTTCCGTTAGCAGCCGGCTTTGGCGGTGACAGCGAATAGAACGCACAACGACTCCCTCGACCGAGAACTGATCTACTTCAGAAATCCACATAGGTGGATAGCCAGGCGAAGCCGATAAAAGCCGCCGCTGTTTGGTATCAACCAGCTTACAAACAAACTCACCGTTGATGTTCGCAACAACCACATCCATGTTTTGAACCTGCACATGACGATCAACAATGAGAATGTCACCATCGTAAATGCCCACGCCTTCCATACTGCGTCCACAAGCTCGGCCTATAAATGTCGCACTCGGGTGCTCCACCAAGAGTTCATCTAAGCTCAGAGGTAGTTGTTGATAATCGGCAGCAGGGCTTTCAAAGCCTGTTATACCTGCACTTGCTGATATTGGGATTACTTTCATACTGGATATACTGTTTATTTATACAGTATCATTGTGGGCACAGTTTTGCTCTTGGTCAATACTGATCAAGTTCAATATTAGCGATTTCAAATGGAGGTATACCATGTGCGGACGGCTCAACATTCTGGCTAACATGCTGAACAATCAGGTATCGGACGAGCTTCGCATTCGGTTCGAAGCGGAAGAAAATTCCGATCTGCGGCCAACGCAAAAAGTATCGACTGTGATCAGCAGCCCGAATGGCCTGGAGCAGCTGGACATGCACTGGGGCATTCAGCCCAACTGGTCGAAGAAACTGCTGATCAACGCACAGGCAGAAACTGCTATGCAAAAACCCACCTGGCGCAGTGCCATGCAAACCCATCGTTGCATTGTGCCCTGCTCAGGTTGGTACGAATGGCGTGATGAAGGTGGTACCAAAAAACAGAAGTACTTTTTTAGCCACCCTGAAGGACAGCCACTCTACATGGCCGGTATCTGGTTTGAAGGTGAACAGCCGTTGCTTGTAACGCTGACCACGAAAGCGAATGAGATTTGTAAACCTGTTCATCATAGAATACCTGTCATTATCAACCAAGAAGATATATACGAATGGATTCAAAGCTGTGTAATTTCAAGAAGCTCTAAGAACCACATCGAAATTTCAAAGGTTTAGTAAACAGTTTTTCCCAGAACTTTGGCAATCAGACTTTGCTGAGAGTGTGTATTTGTTTTTCTAAAGATAGACTTCATTTGCGTTTTAACTGTATTCATAGATACATAATATTTTTCTGAAAATTCTTGCAAACTTAATCCATCAATTAACCCGTCCACAAGCCTTTTCTCTTTAGGTGTTAGGCTGTAGGCTTTTATACACCATTCAGTATCTACTGTATGGTAAGAAACAATCGTCAAAAAAATCCGGGTCTTACCCGATTCAGATGGAGCTGGAAGCAGCCTAATAAGTGAACCATCATGTAATACGAACTCGCTAAACCCAATAAAATTAAATTGATTAACATTCCTCTCAAGGAGAGCTTGATCTGAATGAAACTGAAAGTTCAATTTATATGTGTTAATATCCCCTCTTCTTTCAATCACCCATTTGCAAAAATTTGAATTCATATCGATAATATTACATCTTGCGTCTAGCACGCATACTGGAAAATTACAAAACTCCATTAATGGAAGTATCAAATTCTTTCTAAACTCATGATTTTGTTTGCCACTTTTAATTAACATGCATTGGGAAACATGTTTAGACAGAACGCTAATAAGATTATTAATGTCACGACTATACTCATGGTGACTTTTAGACCTGTTTATCGATAGAGTAATAGGGATATTATTAATAACATTATGAAAACCAGATACATGATACGCTTCCACATCATTGTAAATCTTATGAAATTTAGTGCCATTAATACAATCATGTATCGCTGGGGTGGTAGTGATTAGTACACCTGGTTTCAATGACAATGCAATTTTTGTTAAAGGATCATCCTCAACAATATCAAACCATGAATGTATTGGCTCCCTCCAAGATTCACTATCAACATCTAGATGTAAATCACTCCCCGTACACAATACCGCTTTATTACTTCTCGTAACATCTTTCAGTAAATTCAAAAACTCACTATAATCATCTTTAATCATTCCATCATATAAATACCGAACCAACTCAGAAAATAATTCAATATTCATGTGCATTCTTAATCAAAAATTCTATTAACTATCAATTATATGCATTAAAAAAACTAATGATGTCTTAAAATAGAGAATAGTCTCAGATATTTGAGACTATTCTAATGCTGACTATTTTTTTACTTTGAAAAACCGATACTTAAAGAGGAATACTAAAGTTATTAATATTACAAACCAATCAAAAGCCCCTCCTCCAGAATCATCAGCTGATGTTGAATCACTTGATGGTGGAGCACTTCGCCTAATGTCTTCATCAATTACTTCAACAGGTTGACCACCATTATCTACTATTACCCCATTTATAAAGTCAATATAACTAGATACGTTTGTATATACTGCTGGTAATTCAGGAACAATTCCTTTACTACAACTCCCATCACCAAAACTCGTAATTCCAACCTGAATTTGCTTACCTTCTAATGATGTGTATAAAGGTCCACCACTATCACCTAAGCATGCAGTTTGTTCATTAATCACTTCTATACATACAACATTTGGTAAATTATCAAGTAAACCAGACCAAAATGGCAAGCATTGTAAAAAATTCAACATTCCAACTGAACCTTTTTGTAAATTACTTGATGCCATTCCACTTTCAGTAATACCCCAGCCTGCTATTTGAAGTTCCAAATCACTAAATGGTATTGACTCCACGAAATTGAAAGACGGCAAATAAGAATTTATTAACTTGTAAAGATTAGGAACATATATCAGAGCTATGTCATCCCTGAATTTATTTGGAATATCTAAAGTAGGATCATATTCCGGATGAGGTATAACAGCAGCTGAGCTATAAATGTTATTTGAATTCGAAGGTGGGATATATAGCTCATTAATAATCACATCAATGTTACTATATATTTTCCCGAATTCATTATAAATACAATGTGCTGCAGTAAGAACCCACTCATCTTGTATTAAAGTCCCACCACAATTTGATACAAACCCATTTTCAAGGTCAATTTCCAGAAAAACCATATTTGGAAACTCTCCAACCTCAGCTGGATTGCCGTTAATTACATCTATATCCGCATCGCCAGCCATTAATGGGAAATTAATAATCATGAACAGAAAAAACATTGTGCCTTTCATATCAAACTCCTATTAATCGTTATTTCAACAACCACTCCATTAAGGAGAATTCGTTTTTACAGTGTTATCTTACAAAGAACTCCGCACCTAATCTTCACCCATACGGGTGATTATTCTTTTACTATGCCTGTAGCATATCCATAATCAAAAAGTACAGAATTAAAGGTGCTATGATGATTCAACAGGGAATTCCGCATTCAATTCTAATTGATACGCCAATTTCTAATACGATTAACGATACTCACCCTAAATCAACAAATTGCATAATGATTGAATTTCATGAGCAGCCACAGCGATGCGTATGATGAAGGATTTAATTCCGGCCCTCACTATCACAATCCATACCCTCCAAACAGCCGAGAGTACGACGACTTTGAACGAGGTTGGACACAGCGCCTCAAACGGTCTTCAGCTGGCTGGGGAGGTGGATGTGTCATCGGTCGGAAAATGACTCTAGCTGAACGATACAGAGAACCATCGCCATCAAATTCAGTCAAACCTACAGTTAGTTTCAATGGATATGCGAATGCCAAACAGAAAGGATAAGGCTTAGCCCCGCTAAGCCTTATTTGGCCTCAAGCCACTTTCCTCGCCTCCCTTTCCTCCAGCTCAATCTGTTGCTGAACCGATAGCAAGGCAGCTGTCCTCCCGTCGTTCAACCAACGCACTAACTCTTCCAGTATCGGCTTGTAACGGTTGAACCGGCTGAAGGGAACGGGTAATACCTGCGCAAATTTGGCGAAGCGGGTTTCGTTGGTCCAGGGTACACGACCGTCTTTGCAGGCTGGACACTTGCGGGTGATCCGGCGTTTGTTTTTGGTATAGACAGTGCCGTTGCATTCGGGGCAGAGCGCTCCGAACTGTTGTGAACACTCAGCAATCGCCGTTACGGCTAACGCAATCAGTGCCTTATCCGGGTAGGTGCCGCGCCAGTTTTCCATCAGCCGGTTCGCTTCGCCCATCAGAATCTGAATCAGCTGCTTGCGTGAAGCTTCATCGCTCTGCACTTCTTCAAACAGCAGCAACCAGCCTGCAGGCGAAACCCGCCATTGCAACCCTACAATCGCCAGTTGTTCTTCTAGCGTTAACAGCGCCCTGCCTCCGGTACTGGGGGCATAGTTAATGCCTTTCAGGCCAAACTTCCCTATGAGTTTTTCAATTCTCATGCTGCTACCTCCAGCTTTTCCCGAAAGTTGATCGTTAAATCTTCCGCTATCCCGCGTTTAAACCGAATCCGCTGTGTGATAGGGAAATAACCAGGAGTAAACAGCACAAACACACTACCGAAGTTCGCGCCTTTCTTTTGGGTTACGCCGTCTGTTCTCAGGAAGTTATAACGCCCGTCTGGCTCGTACACAGCTGCCGCCACACCTTCTATGCCCTGTTGCCACCATCCGGTTAACGGCTCATAGGGCAACAACATCATGCCCGGGTTTCCGGCTCTGGCCTCAGCGGCTGCTTTAGCAACAAACTGCATCTTCATATCAAACGGCGGGTTACACCACCAGTGCGGCTCCCATGCTTGCTGCAAGGCATCGAACCCCACAATTTTAGCGTGCGGGTTAAAGAAGGTATTTCCAAAACCTGTCCCACGTTTGAAATAGTTTCCGGCCTTTTCTTCCAACCATTCCAGCGATGTATAGAACCGGTTAACCTTGGCGGTTTCCGGTTCCGCGCACACATCAAGGTTGAACTCACGGCCATACAGGGCTTTTGCATCCCAAAAGCATTTCCACTGCGTGCCCCAGCGGTTTTTATCGTCCACGGTAGTACGGGACCGAATCAGAATAGCCATTACGCTGCCCTCGCCTGTTCTTCCTGTGCCGCTTCCACACGTAGCCAGATATCCGCTTCGCGTACCCGTGGCCGCAGCTGATGGCGTGCCCATGGTGAATACCGGTTCAACAGTTCCAACAACAAATCAACCTTGTCTGATGGCACACCGAATTCCCGCCACTTCACCACATCCATTGACAGCACATTGCAGTGCTCGGCGATCAGCTTAATGGCCGAACGGTATTCAATACCTTCAAACATAACCACATGGCGAATGGCGGCACGAACGGCCAGCCCGCGAAGTTCCAGTAACATTGCTTCTTGCTGCTCGTTCATGCTGCTTTCTCCATGTGTTTGTTGCGGCGGTAGCTGGGCCAGTTGAAGCTCAGCCACGCGCCGCCGTCTTCCATAATGCGATCAACCGATGCCTCGCCCAGCACAGCGATCAGGTCGTTTTGTTCAAGGTTGGTCAGAATGCCGGTTGGCAGTTCGTTCTGGTAACGGCCATCAATGATCCGGCCCAGCAATACCTGCTCATTCACGCTCATGCGCTGGCGGCCCACTTCGTCAATCACCAGGTAATGCACGCCCGAAAGGTACCGGATAATCGCGGCCTCGGTGGTGTTCTTGGTGCTGTAGGCTTCGTGGAATTTGCTCATCAGCTCTGCCACAGTGATCACCAACACCGAACGCTTACGGCTCAACAGCTCGTTACCCATGGCACAAGCCAGGTGGTTTTTGCCAGTGCCACTGGTACCCGCAAAAATAAACCCGCCTGATTTCCCAGCAAGAAAACCATCAAACCAGCGGCGAACCTCAGCAAACGTCTGCCGCTGCTGCGGTGTGTGGGTGTAGTAATTTTCAAACCGGCAGTGGATGTGTTTTTTACGAATACCACTACGGCCAACGGCTTTCGCTGCCACTGCGGCAAGGTGTTCGTTACGAATTTTACTGGCCGTTTTCTCGGCCTCCTGCTGACGAATCGCCGCCATTTGCTCAGCGGTATACGGTTTGATGTGCGCAGGCACCCGGGCCTGCAGGCGTTGAAATGCGTTCATCGGTAACCCTCCGGTGGTCCATAGTTTCCATCGCTGCGGCCCATACGGCTGAACATGCCCTGCTGCTGGCTGCCTCCGCGTTCACTGGCCCATTTGTTGGCATTGCGCATACCGTTCCGCCAGGCGGCAATCCAGTCGGAATACTTCTGGCCCCGCGCCAGCATGGCATCTCGCCATTGCTGTGTGGCTGCCTGAATGCTCAGAGTGAAACCCTGCTCGGCATACCAATGCTGCATGGCGTCGGTCACAGTGAAATCATCCGGCAGGCTGATTGCCGATCGCTTTCGTTTTTTGCCTTCAGCGGTTGGTTCTGAATTCGATTCAGAATGTTCGCTAAGGGGGGCTTTAGGGGGATCTTTAATATCTGATGGATCTAATGACGGTTTGGGGTCAGATTTCGACCTACCCCCTGCGCTATTCTGACCTAGGTCAGATTTCGACCTAGGGTTAAATTCGCCCCCCTCTTCCAAGGTGTTTTTCAGTACCGAAATGTGAATTTGATACAGGTTGGTGTCGTTGGTTTTCGTACCCTCTTCAGTGGTTTTCTTTCTGCGTTGCGCAGATAGCACGCCCTGTTCGCCCAGCTTCTTCAGCTGGGCTTTTACCGTTGAACGGGAAAGAGAACATTTGCGGGCCACGGAATCGATGCTGGGCCAGCACAGCCCTTCATCGTTCGCGTAGTCTGCCAGGCACAACATGATCAACTTGGTGTTGCCAGAAAAGGCCGGCGAGTCCCACACCATGGTCATCACTTTAATGGACATTGGCTAACCTCGCCTGCTGCACTTTGGTACGGTAGATATGTTCAGCCTCGGCCCGGCTGATAATGACAGCGGCACGCGGTGTGGTCAGCACCCAGCACGACTGTCCGTTAATGGTTTTAAATAAAAGATTCATTGCACGAATTCCTGTAATCAGGCAGCTTTACGGGTCATTTCCGCTTCAAGGTACTGAAGCAGTGGCTCATGAGAACCGGCGCTCTCCTGCACTTCTTTGTAAGCGGTGCGGAGTTGGTCAAGCGATGCGTTCTCAGGCAGTTTCAACACAGATACCAGTGCCTCGGAGCTTTCTTTGCTCAGCGCGGCCAGCAGGTTATCCCGGTTAACGGTATGTTCATTGGCGCCAATCACCGCGACAGAAAACCCTAACGGGTTCAGAAAGGTGTTCAGCATTTGGCAGCCGCGAGCTTTGGGTAGCGCAGCCAGAATGGCAGGCAGCAAATCCATGATGGTTGCTTTGGCTTCATCGCTTGGCTTTTCCAGATAACGCCAGAAATTTTGCTCGTTGTTTTTGTCGTCGGCCCCCGGCACTTTCAGCAGCACTTTGCGTTGCGCGTCGGATTCCGAAGCCAAATCAAATTTGTGATAGAAATGCGCAATTTTCGAGGCAATGAAGTTTTTCGACACCTCTGTGCGCCATCCTTCCACAGCGTTACGTGTAACGCTTTTTAAGCTCTGCATGTTGTTCTCCTTACTGGTTGAAATACAGCATTCATGCTTTTGATTACTTAATGTTCTATTCTTAACCTAGGCTGCATTAGCAAAGCGACTTGGCGGATAAAGATCTGGCCTGAGTTCCCAGCATGGAACACCGGATGCATTTTCTACATCCAATACCCATTCAGACGGAACTCGCCCCATCTGTATCCACTTACTGATATTGAATTGCTTCAAATACTTATCTTTATCAGTCACTTGGTTAACCTTTTCTGCCAATTGGCTTTGACCATTGCAGTTACCAATGGCTTTTCTTAAGGCATTAGCATACATAGACACCTCCTTCTGAAATGAAATATAACTTAAAGTTTTAGCTCTTTCAAAACTTTTTGCTATTGCTCATTTCAAAACTTAATGTTGTATGATGAGTAAATGGAACTAAAAGATAGATTTAAGCAAGCGCGCATCCACAAAGGACTGTCACAGCTAGAGTTGGCAGAGAAGGCGCATACCTCTCAAGTAATGGTTTCCAAGATTGAACTTGGTAAAACACTTCAACCTAGAAGGCTTGAGATGTTCGCAGGGCTTTTGGGAGTGTCTCCCGAATGGTTAATCTATGGAATAAACCCACCACATTGGGCTCCGAATGAAGAAAATGTAGTTCGTGAACCTGGTGTAAACTATGTAGTTATACCGCACGTTCGGGAAGTGCCGATTGTTTCTTGGGTACGAGCTGGCGATTTTTGTAATACTGAAACACAAATGAATATTGATGATTTTGAGTTAATCATCTGCCCAGAGAAAAACGCATCAGAAAAAACGTTTGCTCTAAGAGTAGTTGGCGATTCAATGACAAACCCTTATGGACGTAGCTATCCAGAAGGAACGATTATTTTTGTAGATCCACTGAAAACTGCTGCGCCTGGCGATAGAGTTGTTGCCAGAACTTCAAAAGGACATACATTTAAAGAACTAGCCCAGAATGATTTTGGTGAATTCTATCTTAAACCACTCAATCCAAACCCTTCTCATGAATTAATAATTGAAGAAGGCATAGAAATTTGTGGTGTTGTAATTGGTAGTTATTTCAAAGAGTAAGGTGGCTCAAAATAGAAGCTTCCGATAACAACTCCCTGTATGTCTAGCGACTCTTCGAATATAGGTTGATGATGTGAATTTAGTGGTTTCAAGTATTTTTGACCAAGCTCATCATGAGCCAACTCTCTGAATGTAAAGCCTTTCTTTATTTTTGCTATTACTCTCATACCTACCTTCGGCACAATTTGAGGGTCGACGAAAATAATATCGCCCTCAATAAAACTTTTACCATGAGGGCTACTCATTGTGTCACCAATAACTTTTAGCGCAAAAGTTTTTAAAGAAATATTAGATTTGGGGTAATACAACTCCTCAATAGGCTCAACTGCTTTCGTCCCAAAGTTGCAAAAATCTTCAATATCTTTCCACTGGATAACAGGTATTCGGTGAATAGTAACAATTTCCTGATGAGAATGACTAACAGCTTCCAAGCCTAAAAGGTTTTCAACGGTTGTGGAAGCGATCAACGCAACCTCAGGAAGCCGCTTTGTATCTGGAGTACTTTCCCCCAGAAACCATCTGCGAATTGCGACTATCGTAATTTTTTCAGACAACCGATCTTGAAAATATCTTGCTCTTCCTCTTATTGGAATTTCAGCCCTATCACAGGCAGCATTGAGCCGTTTGGCAAAAATATCATTAAAATCAAAAGTGTGAGAATGATCTACATCTAACCAACCTTCAGGCTTACCGAAGCAAGTCTCTATGTGTCGTGCCATTTTCGGGCCAATTATTGTCGTAGGGTTTTTACCCATAAATCGACTTGCTTGAGTTGCAGACCTGTCTATCTTATCGGAAAAATTCGCCAAGCTCCCAACAGTTGCAGCAAGTTTACGTGAGTTTGCCACTCTATTCTCTTCAGCTGTTTTCATTATTTCGCAACTCCCCTTGATCACTCAAATCAACTTCATACCAAAAAATCAAGACCAAGAAAACTCTTTTTTTTCATATATATAAGCGCAGTTCGACTGTTGTTAAGCACCAAAATATAACTTTAAGTATTGACCAAAACAACTTTAGGTTATAGTCTTTTTATAACTTAAAGTTTTGATTATCTCTGGATTAGTTCGGAATAAAACAAAGCCACTGAGAGCGATTACTCTCCCAGCGGCTTAAGAACGACACCGAAGTGTCGTGCCTTGCCAAACAGCAAGGACATTGATAGCGAAGAATACACACTTAGGAATTATGTGCGGGATGAAAGTTAAACGATTGATTTATCGGATACAAACGGAAGTTACTGATTAGGTAGACATTTGCGAGACGTCTCGCAGCATAATTTTGCAATCGTGTAATGAACTCGCGGGCTGACCACCCGCTTCAAATTAGGAGACCGAAATGAACGCACGGAATGAATTCGAAGCAGCACAGCAATGCCCTAGTCCAACGAACGGCCGTACCGTCCGCTTAAGTCTTCATGGCATGCACCTGGCTTTATCGGAGTTGATCAATGTAATTAATGTACAACGGGATAACACCATCCTGTACCGGGAGAAAGATATCAAATCATCCGGTATTTGGGGCTATGTACTCGCAATTGATGAGGCATATAAAACGCAGGCTCAATTAAACAGTAGCTGCTCATGCGAAGTAATCGTAGATCTATCATTCGGGTCCGATATTGCAATACCGTCATCAACACCGGAGCTAGATAAACTTCGTCACCATGTTGAGCAGGTGAATCAAGCCTTCTGCCCTAAAAAGTATCCAAACAATCCTGAATTGTCAGAGCACCAACAAATGCATCCTCAGTTCCGAGCCGGTGCTCAAAATGCTTGCGGGGCAATCCTTCGGAAGATCAAAGAAATTGAGCAAGCGCACTACGAGCCTGAGCTTCTGAAAGCTGACACCACTCGTTGCAAACCTCAAAGTGCTCCTGCTCATCAATGTTGTACAGCGTCTCACAACCAAGAGAATCCAGAGGGCCACGAACCCGCTGGCCAACTTCCAGGTTGCACGTATCAATGTGCTCAGAAACCGTGAAGGATCCATCGTCTGACTTGATGGCAAACATCCCGCGACGTGGAATGATGTACACAATTGTCCCTAACATTTTATTCCCTTTTGTTAGTTTGAATTCAAAAGGATAGCACGAAAAAAAACGTGGTTAAAAACGGGCATCAATTTGGGAATAACACCATGACAATACTCAGTCACAAGTCATCGAAAATAAAAACTAGTTTGAAATAGCGCCTCACAAAAAATTAACCATCTCGTGCAATGAGAAATTTACATTAAATCAGGGCTGACCACCCCAATCAGAAAGGAAAAACAAATGAAAACACTAAATACCGCCAAATTTATTCAGCTTGCCAGCGGAATAAACAAACTTGCTCAGGCTCGGGCAGAAATGCAAATCATTGAATCCCGTCTACCTGCCAATGACGAACTAAAACTCAAGATACAAGAAATGGATAAGCAGTTAGAGAGCTTCTTTTATGGCTTCCACGTAAGCGTTGATGAATCTTGCATTCGTCAGTTTGAAAAGATTGGCCACATGGCCGCTAGCATTGACGAAGCCTTTAAGCGGGAAATGGCGCTTCATTAAGCAGAAAACCCCACTCAGTGACCAAACCAAGCGGGGTTTCCATTCGTGCAATGAACCCTCAGGCTCAAGACAAAGAATACAGCAGTGCTGACCACACCGCAAGGCACTCCCTTGAGTGCCAGTATTCAACCATAAGGAATCGTGCAATGAGAGAACCAGTAAGAAACAGCATTGAAGCATTTATTTGTAATAACGTTGCCGCTGCTTTAGATAAAGAAGGCTACGGTTCAAGCGAGGTGGATTTAGGTGTAAACGAAGCCCTTCGCTTTTACCGCACCACCTGCACTTTCAAAAAGGGCAAAGTCTTCGAAAGTTGCCTGGCGAAAGCCAAGGCTATGGTGTCTCCGGCCAAAAAATCTAAGCCAAAAGCAAAGAAGGAGGCCGCATGAAAGCTGAAGATAAAAAGCGCGAGCAAGGAAGAAAGCGCGCCCAGAAGTTACGCGAGAACCGCAAGGCCAGCGGAATCACAACCTTTCCTCTGCCCTTAGAGAAAGTGGAAGTCGAAAAGCTAGATGCGATCTGCCAGTTCTTCTCACATCCTAACCCACCCTGCGGCCACGCCGAAGGGTTACAAATGCTAATTCACCGTGTTCACAGTGATATCGCGGGAATTCGCGAAAAACTGGGCAACTGCCAATACTGCGGCGAATGCCTGCCTGAAGGCTGCGGCAAACTGCGTGAAGGCGGCCTGTTCAAAGGCGACGCCCGCTGCTGGCACACCCTGAACCGTGTTCGCATCCACGATATTACGCAGAGGGCTGGCTGATGGAATACCTGTCCCCGCTAATTTATGGCTTGGGCTGCGCAGTGTTTTACCTCGCCTGGCTGATTAGCAATAAACACCAAAATAAATAACTGAAGCCGGATTGACCACCGGCTTTCCAAACCAATCGTGCAATGAGATTAGTGCAATGAATACCGCTGATAAAATTGATGTGAACATATCTATCGCTGACTTCAAAACAGCGTTAGGCATACCACCGAAATGCATGTTTGTGACCAGCGTTCAGGTAATAGCTTTCTTCGGAATTAGCACCATGACGCTATGGCGCTGGCGTAAAAAGGGGTTTCCGGCACCAAAGGGGAATTCTAATCCTGGGCGTTACTTCATTCCTGATGTAGTAAATTATGTGAACTCAATGGGCTAATTCGCCAGATTAGTCTGGACTCAATCTGCCGGTTCTGCCCTATTGTACGTTAGTGCTAAAGCTCACTCCCAGCCTAATAATGCCATATAGCTATACATTTTCTCTTTCTATTCCAACTGCGGAAAGTCAGCCAGCGGCTGACCTTCTGTTTTTGTTGTAGGCGCAATGTTCAATTCGCCCCTTTCGCCAGGCAACGATTAGCTCAACAGCAACATTCAAAAACGACAATAAAAAACAAAAATGCCGATTTTTTTTACACTTATGAGTCAAAAACCCCATAACTCATTGATTGTAAGTGATGGATCGATTTATGCATACATTTGAACTCCCATTCATGATTGGAGTGAATACGATGAGTAAAATACGTGGACTTTTTTTCTTGTTATTTTCATTTATAGTGACACCGGTGCTAGCCACACCGATCCTGCAAATTAATGGTGCGGGACAACTCACCGGGGCTTGGAATGTTGAGGTCGAGGGAACACTACTTGATGTAAAGTTCATGGATGGAACTTGTATTGAATTGTTCAACGGCTGCGATTCCTCCACGGATTTTTATTTTACAACGTCTTCTGCGGCAACGGCCGCCTCTCAGGCCCTGTTAGACACCGTATTCCTTGATGGCATCGATGGACAATTCGACTCATCACCTGATCTGACGTTAGGATGTGAAGACCCAGATCTGTGTCGTATCTATACCCCATTCACGATTGCATCATTCTCCCCACATATCTTCGAATACGTATCCGTGGGTAACAATTTACAGAATAACAATATCGTCCCCCCACTGAATGCCCTGAATTCTAACGACTACACTTTGAGCCCCTCAATTGTTTTTGCGGTTTGGTCTGCATCCTCAGTGGAAATCTCTGAACCGCCTTTGTTACTGATGTTAGTCATCGTCCTGGCTGTCATCGGGGGGCTTAAACGCACACAACATCGTTCGGATCATATTCACTGATATTCCCGCTTAAACCTGTCCAACACAACCAACGTTTCACGTATCTTCCCAGCGCGCCAGTAAAATTATTTGCTGGCCGTTGCTACTTAAAAGCCTGAAAATACATGACGCGTACCAACTCATCGTCGAGATTTCTGAAAATGGAGTGGAAAGATGAATTTGATCAGCAGACTAGAGGCTCATATTACTTGAGACATTTCATATGTTTCTAAATTAGTAAAACCACTAACACATTTATATCCAGAAGCGAGTTTAATGGTGCTGTTATACAGATTGTACGATTAGGTCAAGTTACACCACCGAAGCTGTGAGATATTATATGAGTTAATACAATCTAGCCCACCCTTCAATAGCCTCAAACCAAATATTGACCCATTTTCTTCTTTCTTCGAGCATTTCAGAACGATTGTAAACAGCCATTACGCCTTGCAAGTGGTGGCCCAACATTTTCTCAGATAGGTAAATTGGTGCTCCGAGATCTGTCCAATGCGTAGACAGAGTACGTCGCCAATCGTGGTTGTCAAACTCATCCAGCCCTAAATCATGCGCTGTCCGAACGGCTATCTTACTAAGTGACGAAACGGATGCTGGCTTTAATGGGTTCACTCTGGATGGGCAAACCAGATTCCCTTCAGTCTCGTTCAGTAACTGTTCTAAATATGGAACCAAACCCTCTGGTATTGGCCTCACAACGCCGCGTTTTTTTCCTTTTACGTGCTCTTTTGGTACCGTCCAAATGAGGTTTTCAAGATCGAACTCTTTCTTTTCGGCCAGAGCAATTTCACCCACCCGACAACCAAACACGATTAAGCACCGCAGGATTGCCTGGTTACGAATCTGCATCGATAGTGTTTCTATGTTCCGCCATATTTTGCCTATTTCTAACGGTGTCAGGTAGCGCTCTACAGGCATGTAGTCTTTGGCAAAATCACCTGGTCTTAAAGTTTCAAAATGTATGTTTTGCATCAAGCCTTGGCGAACACCATATCGAGCGATTGAGCGCAACTCAATGATTGAGTTGAATGCGTAGCCGCTACCATTCCCTTTTTCAGAATTTGTATCAGCCATGTCCTTAAACAATTCTCGCCAGTCATCAATGCTGAAACCGTTCACGTTTCCCTTCATCCAGTGGGAGGGAATCATAGTAGTAATGCGGTGTAGGATGTTATCTGGCTTGTCTCGGTTTGGTACACAGTAGTTTATGTACCAATAGTCAATTAGCTGCCCTAGAGTTTCCGGCTTCTTGCTCCCTGCTTCCCGCCTTGGATCTCGGTTTTCCTTTACTAGCTGCATAACGCTGTCACGTTCGTTTCGAGCCTCCCGCAAACTCATTGCTGGATAGTCACCAATTTTCTGCCGAACGGGTTTACCACTCAGTCGATAACGTACCTGAAAGCTGATCTTACCTTTCGGTGAAACTCGTATAGACAAACCGCCTTCGTCGGCCAGTTCAGGCTTGCCTGAGTATTCTTTGCCATGTAGATTCTTTAGCGTGAGTGCGGATAGCGCCATACTGTGTACCAAATTCATGCCAGTTACCACCATGGTACAAAAATTGGTACACAATCGCTATGATAGAAGGCGTTTTAAGGGGTTATTTGATGATATCTGATGAAAGGTTCACGGTTTGAAATTGAGATAATAAGCGCTTTAAAAACAGTAAATAACAATCGATATCTTTAGTATTGGTTTAAGTTGGTAATTATTTAGTGATTTGATGGATCATTAAGTGAAGCAATTGCTTTACTTCAGATTGAAAGCCACGTGTTTCTTTGTTTTTTTGCAAGGTTTGCTCGCTCATTTGAACTCCGTAATCCAGGTTTACCTCATTACTGATACCTAGATATGGTCGGTTCAGCTTAAATCAAGCCTTGCTGTAAAAAATTCTAAGACTGCTCTAAAGTCAGCCGCTTCGCTATTCAACAGACTAACAGACGTCTATGATATACGAGTCGCAAGTCACCAAAAGGCTGGTAATGGATCATACGCATTGTAAATTTTTGATTGGCAACAGATTTACTTTCTCCCCCCAACACAATAGCCTGGCCGATGAGATTCAGCCGGAAGAAACGATTTATTTAGGTATCAATGAAAGCCGGGCATTACAGTTGTTGCTTGAGGAGCCGGGAACCATCATTTCCCGCCAGCGGATGCATGATTTTATCTGGCGTGAGCAAGGGTTTGAGGTGGATGATTCAAGCCTGACCCAATCGATTTCTACTTTGCGTAAATATCTGCAAGACTCCACACGCTCACCCGCTTTTATCAAAACAATTCCCAAACGCGGGTATCAGATGATTGCCAGCGTCGACCGGATTGATGCTGCAGTCACTGCGGATATCCCCGCAGATATACAGGCGGAAACACCAGATGACATCACAGATTCACGCGCCACTGTCCCTGTCACTGAGTATCAGCCTGACGATGCGCCCGGCACACTGTCTATCCCGTCAGAAAGACCTGTAACGCCCCCAGCAGTGACGCGCCGGTATCCCAGTTACCTTATCAGCGCCCTGGCGGCATTGATATTGTGTCTTGCCGTACCGCTCTGGGCCTACCTGGCTCCTCCTCCCTCATCCAGCGCCTTCTACAATGCGTTTATGATCCGCGACATTCCCGTTCTGATCCCCAACAAGATTAAGATTGCTCAAGAATGGCACCCCCTGATTAAGCAATGCGTTTCTTCCCACATCCAGACATCCAGCGACACACAATCTGCCGCGCCAACCAAAATCATTGTGACCGGCGGCGCGCATAATCAGTTGTGGATGAACCTGATTTATCGACCTGCGGATTACCGCAATAATATGACACTCACAATCGTGACACTCGACAGAGAAAAGGAGTTGCCATGTTCAGTCCACTAACCCAGCCGCGTAAACGATACAGGTATGCCGTGTTGACTGTGATTGCCATTCTCAGTCTGGTAACTCTGAGCAGCCTTTACTATTTCTTCAGCAGTGACCATAAAATCTCCCGTTTTCTGACTGCGCACAACTGGCAGTCGTACACAGTCACAGAGGTAGCCTCAACAGAAGTACCGGGGCTTGAAAATCTGAAAAAGACCACTGAAACCAGCCATATTGTGTATATGCCCAACCAGTTATATTCCCGGGTTACGCGGGTTACGCTGTTCAATGAAGCACAAGACCAGCTTCACCTGACGATTACTGAATACGGCCGGTGGGAGGTCAGTGGGGGTTATTTGCAGGTTCGGCCGACCCACTTTAATGAGCTGAAAACCGGCGATGAAAATGCATTCACCCCGAAACAAATTACCGCCATCAACCAGTATTTTCAGCTCAATGCGGAGCAAAGTAACCGGATTGATATCCTGAGTGAAAAAGCCTTACTGTTAACCGGGCTGAATACCCGATCTCAGGTGCTGAACGCCAACCTGTAAGGAAAAAAAACCGACGATGAGCGTCGGTTATTCATAGTACGTCGGAATACGGAAAAAAAGCGTTAATACAGCTTCTGCCGGCCAGCCAGAGAATGCGACAGGGTTGTCCCATCCACCAGCTCAAGTTCGCCGCCAACCGGCACACCATGTGCGATCCGGGTCGCAGGTACTTGGTAGGCCTGACAAAGCTCAGCAATGAAATGCGCCGTGGCCTCACCTTCAACCGTCGGATTGGTGGCCAGGATCAGCTCAGCAATGGGTTCATTCTGCAAGCGGTATTCCAGCACATCCAGCCCGATATCGCTCGGACCGATGCCATCTAAAGGCGACAGATGACCCATCAGCACAAAATACCGGCCTGAAAACTGCCCTGTTGCTTCAACGGCCATAATATCTGCCGGGCTTTCCACCACACAAATCTGGCCATTTTCCAGGCGACGGGGATTGTCGCAAATCGCACACACGTCTTCTTCCGTAAACGTGCGGCAGTCGCGGCAATGACCGATTTCCGTCATGGCTTTCCCCAGCACATCAGCCAGTTGCAGGCCCCCCTGACGGTTGCGTTGCAACAGGCTGAAAGCCATACGCTGCGCTGATTTTGGCCCAACACCGGGCAGGCAGCGCAGCGCGTCCATCAACTGCTCAAGTAACGGACTGGTACGCATTGATTAAAATGGCATCTTAAAGCCAGCGGGCAGGTTCATGCCGCCGGTCACACTGGCCATTTTTTCTTTCTGTGCTTCTTCGATACGACGGGCAGCATCGTTAAAAGCCGCTGCAATCAAGTCCTCCAGCATGTCTTTATCGTCTTCCATCAAGCTGTCATCCAACTCGACGCGACGAACGCTGTGACTGCCGGTCAGGGTCACTTTGACCATACCGGCACCCGCTTCACCTGTCACTTCCATGTTGGCGATTTCTTCCTGCATTTGCTGCATACGCTCTTGCATCTGCTGCGCCTGCTTCATCATGTTCGCCATACCACCTTTACCAAACATATCTTCTCTCTCTATCGGTCTGGTTAATTTATAAGGGTCTTACGCTCTCTTCATCAAGAACAGCACTGAATCGCTGACAGATGAAAGTCACGTGAGGATCCTGCTGCAGACTTGTCTTCGCCTGATCCAGTTTCTGCTGATAAATAAACTCCCGCCATTCGAGGGGGGTACGTCCATTATCACCAGGCTTAATGTGTAATTCTATCTCTTGTTCCAGTATCTCAGCCAGCGCTGTGCTTAACTGAGCTCTGGCTTTTGGTGTATCCAGATGTTGCTGAGACGGACGCAGATACAGTGTCAGATCACTCCCCTGCTGCTCCATCGCAGAATTTAATGCCAGTTGCTGTACCAAACGATCCGTATTTAACCGGGTCACCAACTCTGACCAACTATCCTGTTTTGCCGCTTCACTGACAAGCTGTTCTGCCATCTCGGGTGTTTTTTCGTGCTCCAGCGCTTGCTTGAGCTCGGTGGGCGCGATCACGGCTGGCGCCTGGATCTCAGGCTCAGGCTGACTCGTCGGTTGCCACTGATAATCTTCGGCTTTGGCCGGCTCTGTCGCCGGCAACTCAGCAACCGGCGATCCGTGATTCATTCCTGCCTGCTGAGAACGACGACCGGCGTGCTGGTTCGAAATCCGCTCCAGCACACTGGAAGCAGGTTTCTTCACCGACGCCGGTTCAGTCTTTTTTGGTTCAGCGAGTTCCTGGCCTCGCCGGCTCTGACTGCGCAAGCGATTTCTTGCCGCCAGCAACCCGGATGCCGGGGATGAAGCCTGTGGTGTGGCCAATTGCGCCGGATTGTGCTCAGGCGGCAGTCCAGTTCTCTCAGGTTGAGACGGCGGTTGCAATTCAGGCGCAGGTGCCGGAACTGATTGCGGCCGTGAGTCACCTTCAGGTGCTGGCCTTGCCGCTTCTGGCTGCACTGCCGGTCGAACCGGTGGCATGCCTTGAGGTGCCGTTCTTGTCTGAGGCGCAGCCGGACGCCCCGCTGGGGCTGATGCCGGTACTGGCACTGCCTGCGGGGTTAATGCGCCTGCAGTGACGGGACGAAAGGCCAGCATACGCAGCAATACCATTTCCAGCCCGGTACGGCCATCCGGTGCTAAAGGCAGATCCTGACGTCCCTGCAAAGCAATCTGATAGTGGAGCTGGACATCTTGCGGCGGCATGGATTGACTCAGCTGGACGATTCTGTCGGCATCGGGTGCAGACAAATCAAGCGCAGCCGGTAACACCTGATACATCGCCACACGATGGAGTTGCGCTGCCAATTCACTCAGCAAGCTATCCCATTCCACACCAACAGCGGCCAGCTCTGCCAGGCAGGCCATCGCAGGCTCAGCCTGTCCCTGTGCCATCGCTTCCAGCAGATACAGAGCTTGTTCTGTATTGAGCGTGCCGAGCATAGCCGCCACTGTGTCAGACTGCACCTGGCCATTGCCCAGCGCAATCGCCTGATCGGTGAGGCTGAGGGCATCACGCATACTGCCTTCTGCAGCCCGAGCCAGCAGGCTTAAGGCTTTGCTGTCGAAGCTTAATCCTTCTTCTGTCAGGACATGGCTCAACTGCTGTTGGATCTGCGTATTATCCAGATGCTTGAGATGAAACTGCAGGCAACGGGAAAGAATGGTCGCTGGCAGCTTTTGAGGATCTGTGGTCGCCAGAATAAATTTGACGTGCTCTGGCGGCTCTTCCAGCGTTTTCAGTAAAGCATTAAAGCTGTGGCGAGACAGCATGTGCACTTCATCGATCAGGTAAATCTTGAAGCGCCCCCGTGCCGGTTTGTACTGCACGTTGTCCAGCAGTTCCCGGGTGTCTTCCACCTTAGTCCGGGAAGCGGCATCGATTTCCAGCAGATCAACAAAACGCCCTTGCTCAATTTCCAGGCAAGTGTGGCACTGACCACAGGGGGATGCAGTAATGCCCTGTTCACAGTTCAGCCCCTTAGCGAACAGACGGGCAATGGTCGTTTTACCCACCCCGCGGGTGCCGCTGAACAGGTAAGCATGATGAAGTCGGTTATGTGTCAGCGCATTGGTCAGGGCTGTCAGGACATGGGATTGGCCCACCACATCGTCAAAACGATGTGGTCGCCATTTCCGAGCCAGAACCTGGTAACTCATGGTGATAAATCCTACAGAATCCGATCAATCAGTGACGGTGATCCGCCAGACTGAATCCAGTCGACCATGCTAGCACAGGGAGGTAAAAGGCGCGAGAGAACTCAAGGGGATGTTTCTCATTCCAGATTGTGAGTGGCAACAGATGAACCTGAAAATCTACATCCCCTGATTGTCAACAAAACGGATGCATTAATGGCCGTCAAAATCGCAGATACTGAAGACATTAAGACCCAGATTACGCAAACGCTGCTGACCACCAATCTCAGGCAGATTAATCACAAAAGCCGCATCTTCCACAATGCCGCCCAAACGGCGAACCAGTTTGGTGGTGGCTTCAATGGTACCGCCAGTTGCCAGCAGATCGTCAACCAGCAGTACTTTATCGCCCTCAACGATGGCATCTACGTGGATTTCCAGCGTGTCCTGACCATATTCGAGCTCATAACTTTCACTGATCACATTGCGCGGCAATTTACCCGGCTTGCGCACTGGTACAAAACCGACACCCAGAGCAAGCGCCAGCGGAGCGCCAAACAGAAAGCCCCGAGCCTCAGTGCCAACCACTTTGGTAATCCCTTTGTCACTGAACTGCTGATGAAAAATTTGCATCGTCGCACCGTATGCGGCCGGGTCTTCCATCAGGCTGGTCACATCGCGAAACAGTATGCCTGGCTTAGGGTAATCCGGAATCGTCTTGATGCTGCTTTTGATCAAACTGAAATCATCTTGAACAAGGGTATCTTGGCTCATAGTCTTTTCCACCGGCTGCATATTTACAGCAGTCTGTTTAGGTATTTGACGCCTGTGATCAGGCAGTTTAGGCGCAAATAGTAGTGATTTTTACAGGAAGGGGCAACTTTCACTCTGAAATGTAAGAGCTCACAGGTGCTAACGGCTTTCTCCGCGTTCCGAACATGCCATTTCCCTGACAGGCAAACGGTTGAACCAAACCAAGAGCACAATGGCAATCACAAACAGGAGAACTTTCACCCAGGCGACCGGCACGATAAAAATAGAGAAAGCGAAGCTGAGCGTGATGGTGAGGTTAGCACGTCGTTTGACTGCCCGGCTGATGGCATGATGCTGATGCCAGTTATCCAGTACGGGTCCCAATTTCGGATGGCTGTGTAACCAGGCGTGGATTCGGGGGGAGCCACGCATGAAGCAGGCGCTGGCTAACAATAGAAAGACAGTGGTCGGTAAAAGAGGAAGGAAAATGCCCAACACACCTAAGATTACGAAACACCAGCCGGAAACCAGCAACAGGGTTCGCCAGATCAGTTGTTTCACATTCCCTCTCTTTTACTTTCAGCCTGTTTCAGGCTTTCCGCTGCTGACGGATTAGTTACTCAGAATACCCAGCCAAGTCAGGCTCGCAGGCAATGTTGGCAGCAGCATCGCAATCAGAAAACCGATAAAGTAATTCAGATTATACGGTTCTTTGAAATCATGTTCCATTATATCTTCCTTTTCCAAAGTTTAACGTACTGAAAAATAGAAAAAAGTGGCAAAGTGGCCACATAAAAACAGCAAGGAACTATAAAGCATTCTGTTGATAACAAAAACCGACAAAAAGAAGGGTTATTCTGCCGTTGCTTTGACTTAAGTCAGTATTGGCGAGGCGTTTAGGCATACACTGTGATTCAGTTTACCTAGGAGTCTCTCTATGAATCGTGATTACCTGCAACAGCAGTCCACTCGACTCGAGCAAGAATATGAGGCACTGTCAGTGGAGCTCTATTCAGCGCTGAATGCGATTCGTGCTGACAGTACAGAAAAAGAACAGCCCGAAAAAGCCATCAACGAATTACTGACGCTGGCCACGCACAGTGCCGAACCAGAACTGAGATCGAAAGCACGGCGCCTGGAAGCCATTGATGCCGCACTCTGTGCGATACGACTAGATTTATACGGCATTTGTACCGACTGCGAAGAGCCGATTGATAAAGCCACGCTTGCGCAGGACCCCGCGCAGCCCCGCTGCCATCAGTGCCAGTCACACAGTAAATACCACCATCAGCGCTCATAACCAGCCCCTCAACTGATCGTGGTATTGTCCCACAGCGTCTCGCCTTTATGGCTGGTTCGCCATCCATGCCTTGAAGGCGGCCTTTTCTTCAGGTTTCGCTTTGCTGTACCACAACTTCAGTTGCGCCAGCGAATCACCGGTAATTTCTACTCTGCCGTCTTGGCCGACTGCCACTGCCGCTTGCTGCAGATCAACGGCATAGCCCTGCTCAAAGGTAATCCCGTGCTGGCGGTTATATTCAGCAACCAACTTTTCCATATCACTGAAGGCTGCAATGCCATCGCCCTGTAATTCCACAAATGGCAAAACGCGTTTGCTGCCATCGGCCAGCACCAACGTCCACTCCGGACCGCGCTGAAAATAAGCCTGAGCCTGACTCAGAGCAACCATCGCTGGCAGCTCAATACGGGCATCCTGCGCCGGCATCGTTAACTCAAACAAGTAAGGCCGGGTGGTATACATGGTGTTCTTGCTGCCGTTTTTCAGTTCGGCATCATAACGTAAAACCACCTGATGCTTACCCGCAGGCAGCTCCACCTCTGTCGCGCGTGACCACAGCGACGTACTCACTTCTTTACCGTCCACCACTAACAACTCAATGCCATTGCTTACCGAAAGAGTTGCTGCCTGCACATGCGTCGCCAAAAGCGATGCGATCAATAGAATTTTTCTCATAGCCAATCAGTCTTGTTATCTTGTTCGCCAAAACAAAAAGCCGCCCAAACGGCGGCTTTTGCAATATCTGTGTACTAGTAGAAACCGTTCTTAGAACAGTACTTCGATACCAGCAACGTAACCCAGGTCATATTCGTTAATATCACCGTCAGCCCAACCCAGCTCACCGTACAACTTCACGTTGCTGTGCAGTTGGTGAGTCACGTTAGCGTAAACGTTGTTAGTTTCGTCAGCATCGGCATAGACATAACCCAGGGCAAAAGTGTTTTTACCCATGGTGTATGAACCAGCGGCTTCGATTACGTCAGAATCGCCAACATTCTCAATGTCAACGTTACCGAAAGAGGCTGCCAGAGCAACAGCACCAAATACGTATTCAGCTTCGATGTTGTAGCCGTCTACGTCACCATTGGTGTTTACATCTTCAGATGTGTAGTAGTAGCCACGAACGTCCAGACCGCCGAAACGGGCACCCAGACGTGCATCCCAGATGCCGCCATTCTTCGGATAAGAAACGACTTCTACACCATTTACTTCTGTCTTAACTTCTTCGCTAGCGTTGATGTCGTAAGACGTACCGAAGTAGAACTGACCGTTGTCGTAAACGTACTTGATTACTTCACTGCCCTGAGTTGGACCCAGACCCAGTTGTTCTTTACCCAACTCGTAATCTTTACCAATACCAGCATCATCAGAGATCAGGTACTGACGACCGAAAGTCAGCGTACCAAAGCTAGCGCCCTGGAAACCAGCGTACAGTTCGTCAACAAAGAAGTCACCTGTTGCGCCAGACTTGTCAGTTGCAGCCAGGTCAAAGCTCAGGCCAGCAACCACGTTCAGGTTGTTGTTCACTGGAACAGTTGTGTTCAGCGTGATGTCACCGTCGTCCAGACGAACAGTTGGATCAACGTCTGCATCTTTAGACTGAATGCCTTGATACAGCTGAACTTCAGCAGTACCTGACAAGTCAACCAGAACACCGTCTTGATCCAACAGGTTTACAGAGGCGTTTGCAGAGCCTGCAGCCAGTACAGATAGTGCAATTAGCGTTTTTTTCATGATATCCACTGCCTTTTCTTATGGATGGAATTCCTATTTCCAGAATCCCTATTGTTTTTTTATATCCCTTCCCGGCAGCCTGTGTGCGGTTCAGAAAAACCTGACCATGCAAAACCATGCCGGGATGGCGTAACTTGCGGAACTCATCCTGACAGAGAAATTATTACCATGTCAAATTCTCACTGTGTAACAACAAATTTTTCATACATCCTTTAATTTCAATAAGTTATGAGAAAAATTTAGCAGAAATTTAACAAGCACACACTTATCACATGGAATTTAATGGTTACTTAATAGCGCCAAATAAAAGAATTTATAGCCACAAAAACATAGAACACACACACAATACAGAATATTAATCCACTAAAAACAACAAAAACAGATAATCACATTAATCAAGTAGTTAACAATACGTCGTTCAACCAGGGTTCAATCTTATTTCGTGAGGAGAATCCCATTTCAAGTCAAAAATGCACGAGTCTCACCAAGATGCCCACGCTCAGAGCTTCGTGTTATAATGGCGGGCCCTGCCGACATTAAGTTTCAATCATGCTTCACAACCAGATAAAAACTGATATTAAACAGTGCTATACCAACCTGAGTGCACAACTTGAGCATTTTATACCTCGTCGTGCGCAAAACTATCTGGTTGCTGAAATCGCGAAAACGCTCTCGGGCGAATACCATGATAAACAGCGCATGCTGGTTGCAGAGGCTGGTACAGGTATCGGCAAGTCTCTGTCGTATCTGATGGGCTGTATCCCATTCGCGTTGTTCAATAACAAAAAAGTACTGATCGCGACGGCAACCGTTGCCTTACAAGAGCAGCTGGTGCATAAGGATTTACCGCTTTTCAGGCAAATTTTTCCGAAAGAATTTAGTTTTATTCTGGCGAAGGGGCGTCAGCGGTACTGTTGCAGTCATCGCCTTGAAGCCAGCTGTGTCGGCCAGGACGACAGTCAGCTGGCGCTCTGGCAGGAGAAGCCGAAAAAGTCCGATCTCGGTTTACTCAAGCGGATGCTTGCTGCCTGGCAGCAGGGAAAGTGGGATGGTGACAGAGACGGCTGGCCCACAGTGGTACCGGATCGTGTCTGGCAGCAAATCGTCTCGGATAAGCACAGTTGCAATTCCGGCATGGCCAAACACAGAAGCTGCCCTTTTGCGAAAGCCAGAGAGCACATGGATAAAGCCGATGTGATTATTGCCAACCATGCGCTGCTGATGGCCGATCTGGAATTAGGCGGTGGCATTATCCTGTCAGAGCCTGAACACACCATTTATGCCATTGACGAAGCGCACCACCTGCCGCAAGTGGCGAGGGACTTTTCCGCTGCGGCCGCCAGCCTGAAAGGTGCCAGCAACTGGCTGGAAAAACTCAATCAGTCGGTCAGTAAGCTGGCTGATCTGGCTGACGCCCAAAAGGCTGGCCGTTTTCAGAATACCCTGCAGGAATCCATCCAGCACTTAGTGCCGACGTTACGCCAGTTGGCTGGTCAGGTCGATCCAGCGGTCTTCAGCAAAGACGGCAGTTACCGTTTTCCGCACGGCGAACTGCCTGCCTGGCTGGCAGAAGAGGCGCAGGGCTGCCGTGATGCCAGCAAAAAAGCCAGGCAATCTCTGGCAAAAATGCATGACATGATCACGGAGCGCCTGAAAGATGACGAAGTACCGGCGCGCAGTGCAGAGCCGGCATTGGCAGAATCAGGCCACTATCTGCAGCGGCTTGAAAATCTGGAGAAAGTCTGGTCGCTCATGGCGCAACCCATCAAAGATCAGGGCGCCCCGTTAGCGCGCTGGCTGGAAAAAAACCCGGAGCAGGACGGGGATTTTATCGTTCAGGTCTCCCCGCTGGAAATCGGCTATCGTCTCGATCAGCTCCTGTGGAGCCGGGCAGCAGGTGCCATTTTAGTGTCAGCGACACTCAGGGCTCTGAATCAATTTAGTTATTTCTGCCGCCAGGCCGGGATCAGCGAAACGGAAGGAACACGCTTTCTCGCCCTCGCCTCGCCGTTTGATTACCAGAATAACGGCCGGTTGGTGATCCCGCAGATGAAATGCGAGCCACAGGCAGAGCAATTCACTGACTTACTGATAGAAACCTTACCTGAGTATTTTGAAGGCGAAACGGCCAGCCTGGTGCTGTTCTCTTCCTACTGGCAGATGAACAAGGTTGCCGAAGCCTTAAAGCCGCTTTGTCAAAAAAACCGCTGGGAACTGCTGGTACAGGGCGAGGAGTCACGTACAATCCTGCTGGATAAACACAAGAGTAATTGTGAACAAGGCAAAGCCAGCATTCTGTTCGGCACCGGCAGCTTTTCAGAAGGCCTCGATTTACCCGGGCATCTTCTGAGAAATCTGGTGATCACAAAAATACCGTTTGGCGTTCCGACCTCACCAGTTGAGGAAGCGCATGCGGAATACATAGAGAGCCGGGGCGGCAATCCCTTTTTACAGATTGCCGTACCGGAAGCCAGTAAGAAGCTGATCCAGTCTGTGGGCCGACTGCTGCGCAAAGAGCAGGATTTTGGTAGAGTTGTGCTGCTCGACAGACGGATCATCACACGGCGCTACGGCAAAGCACTGCTTGATTCATTGCCGCCATTTAAGCGCGTAATTGAACACACCATCAAAGAAAAATGAATAATTAATGATTGAAATGATAGATCCGGGTATGTGGCTCATTCTCGGTCTGGTAGCGCTGGCTGCCGGTTTTATTGATGCGGTCGCTGGCGGCGGCGGCATGCTGACCGTCCCGGCCTTGTTGTCGTTAGGATTGCCACCGCACATCGCGTTAGGCACCAACAAACTGGCGGCGACGTTTGCCTCCTCCACTGCCGCGCTGACTTACTATAAAAAGCAGTTGTTTTCCCCGGCGTTCTGGAAAGCCTCGTTTGTGGCAACCCTGATCGGCGCCGTAACAGGTACGCTGGTTGTAAATATCATCAGTACTGATTGGCTGGAGAAAGTGCTCCCGCTGATCATTCTTGCAGCAGCAATTTATACCATCTGGCATCCGCACCCGAAAGCTGACAGTCACAAGTTGCCAGAGCCCAATGCCAGCCTGAAGCGTAAACAGTGGCTGCAAGGCACGGGGCTGGGGTTTTATGACGGTTTAGCCGGGCCGGGAACCGGAGCATTCTGGACGGTGTCGAGCATGGCGCTCTATCGACTGGACATCTTGCTGGCCTCAGGCCTGGCCAAAGCCATGAACTTCACCAGCAACCTGACCTCGCTGATAACCTTTGCCATACTCGGTCATATCAATGTGGCCCTTGGATTGACCATGGGCGTCTGCCTGATGCTCGGCGCTTACATTGGCGCGCACTCTGCCATTCGCTTTGGCAGTCAGTTCATTCGACCTGTATTTGTCACCGTGGTGGTTATTCTGGCCATCCGGCTGGCCTGGCAAGCCTGGTTTTAAACGAAGAAAACGATAAGAGGAAAAACAGCGATGACGAACGATCTCCATCGCCTTTCTGATCTGGTTGACAAGCTGCTCTCTCCTGCCGAAGCACTGGATCATCAGCGCAAAGAAAGCAGTAAACCTCTTTTTGACAAACAATTATTTCACGGCCAGTCCCGCTTGCTGGTCCCCTGTGTTCGCGAGATTCAGCAGGAAATTGCGGCACTGAAAAACGAGCAGGCATCCGGCCGGTTACACGCTACCAGAGCCCGTTATGTCTGCGAAAAAATTCTGGCCCAGATCCAAGCGGTACAGCGGGAAATGGCCACCAAGCAGATTCGTGAGTCCGAGCCGAAATACCAGGTCAAACAACGGAAAACCCTGCATGAGCTGTACGATGAACTGGCGCAGCATCAGGACTGGGAAAGGCGGCTTGCCGCGATGGTGAAAGACAAGGCATTTGCGCTGGAACAGGCACCGCAAGCCAGTTCACGTCAGCCTTTGCAGCAACAACTGCTTGCACTGGAAGGCCGGCTTGCCCGCTGCCAGCAGGCCATGACCCGCCTTGAAAAGGCAATCCTACAGCTTGAACGCAAAGGGTAACTATGCTGCCACTCGTCTATCACCCGGTGTACTCTCAGCTGGTTCTGCCAGAAAAGCACAGATACCCTATCACCAAATATGAACGTTTGTTCCTGCATCTCACTCAGGAAAAACAGATAGAAACATGGGCTGATGTGGCTTTTTTCCAGCCAGAAGCAGTCACGCCCGATCTCCTCAAAACCTTGCATCAGGCCGAGTATATTGACAGTCTGATCAACAACACCTTGCCCGCAGCAAAAATGCGCCGGATTGGTTTTCCCTGGAGTCCGCAGCTGATCGAGCGGACCCTGACCTCGGCAGGCGGCACACGAATGACTGTAGATTTAGCCTGTCAGTACGGTATCAGTCTGCATTTAAGTGGCGGTTATCACCATGCACACTATGACTTCGGCAGTGGTTTCTGTCTGGTTAATGATCTGGCTCTGGCGGCCCGTCATGCCCTGACGCGGCCTGAGATTGATAAGGTCATGATCATTGACTGCGATGTCCATCACGGAGATGGGACCGCCACCTTACTGGCCAATGATGACAATATCCTGACCTTTTCCGTCCATTGCGACAAAAACTTTCCGGCGCGCAAGCCTGACTCTGACATTGACTTAGCCTTACCGCGCGACACAAATACCGATGAATATTTATCAGCCTTCAAAGCTGTGCTGACACTGGCGCTGGCACAGCATCAGCCTGATCTGGTGATCTATGATGCCGGGGTGGATATCCACCAGCACGACGCACTCGGCTATTTTAACGTCACCACTGAGGGTATTTTTCAGCGGGATCATTTTGTCATCAGCCAGTGCCACGAGAACAACATCCCGCTTGCCGCTGTGGTCGGAGGCGGATATCGTGACGATCACCAGCAATTGGTTCATATCCATGCCCAGCTCTTCTGGGCAGCGCTGGCCGTCCATCAACCCGATAAACAATTCACCGCACCAGATATTGCTTTTGACTTTCAGGATGCATGATGAACAAAAAACAACCGACACAGTCAACCGAACCAAACACAGTGAAACATTCTCTCACCGACGCCCCGAAAGAAGTGCAGTTGGCGGTGGATTTGATCTATCTGCTGGAAACCAACAAGGTTGACCCCGAACTGGCACTGGCCGCGCTGGAAATCGTCAAAACCGATCTGCAAGCGAAACTGCAACGAAAAAGCGATGAATAAGCTTAGGCCGTCAAAATAATGACGAAAAATAAAATAAACCCCGTCGTTTCATAATCGCGATTTTTATTTATCTTAAAAAGCAATATATCAATTCAGATTCATTCTGTTCTTCTCTAAAATACCGGTTCAGATTGATAAGAATAATGAATCAGCCAGTATCAGAACGGATACCTGATGGTGGTTTGCTTTTCCAGGGATAAAGAAGAATGACCAAACGATTCCAACCTTCTGTGGTGAACGGCATAAAACTCACCAGTATTGCCAGCTTGTTGCTCTTAGCCGGCTGCGCCTCAGACTCAGCATCAGTTGCCAGTCCAACCATTGAAACAAATGCCGGCACCACTGCTACCAGCATTGATCCGATAAAAGACATGCAGGCAAAAATCAACACAGCCGAACAGACTTTTGCACAAAGCGGCGAACTGACCTGGTTTGCCACAGAGACCATGCATGAGGCCAGAACGTCGCTGAACGATGCACAGGAATACTTCAGTGAATATGAATTGGATTCCAGTAAGGCGAACGACACCATTGGGATTTTTTCGTCGAAAACCTATTTGGAAGCAACCCAGGAAGCCTTAACCCAGTTCAGCCAGCAGATTGAATCTGCCAAACACACGCAAGCAGAAGCCATGAAAATACTGAGCGAAGCGTTCAGTAACCGCAGCGAGTTAAACCGAATCAATGCCACGGCTTATTTCCCTCAGGCCATGGCTCAAGCTGAAAAAGAGCTGAAAAAGCTCGTGGATGACATCGCTGAAAATGACCATGACAGCGCCATTCAAGGTCAGGCGGATTTGTTACGACAACAGCGCGCTTTAGAAGTGGATACAGTAACAACGATTTATCTGGCGGACAGTCAGAAAGCACTCCAGCGCCTCAAGAACGAACAGGCCGGACAGCATGCTCCCGAAACTCTGAGGCATGCCGAGACGACGCTCAAGGCGACAGAAGCGTTCATTCACGCTGAACCCCGCGCAAAAAGCCTGATTCAGCAAAAAGCGGACGCAACGGCTTTCGCTCTGGCACACACCCGGCATATCGCGCATGTTGTCAAACAGCTGAAAGCGATGAAAACCAGTGATTATGAGCGCCACATTCTGAGCTATGAAAACATTCTGCTGTCGATCAGTCAGGCGCTGGGCACAGATGACCTGCGTAATCAGCCCATTCCAGATCAGGGTAAAACACTGGTGACCACAATTCATGAAACCCTGAATCAGCAAGGCGATGAAGCCAGCCGCTTTGCGCAAACCAAAAACCAGCTGGCAGAGCAGACCCAGCGCGGTGATGAGCTGGCTGCCTCACTGGTGGCAGCGAAAGCTCAGATTGCCGCACTGGAGCGCCAGCATGTGGCTGAAAAGAATCTGCTGATCCAGCAAATTGCCCAATTGACCGTTAACAGCCATCCGGCGGAAAAATCAAGCCAGACACCCGAGTCTCCGGCCACCGCCATTGAGCTCATTCAACCGATAATACAAGCGGAAGCCGCGCCACAAGCACCGGAGGAACACCCTACTGAGCCATCCGCCGAGCCTGCCGCGTAACCCTGCACGATGACGGATAAGCCGCTCAACACGAGCGGCTTATTGGTCAGGAGAGAAACAACTAAGAACGAATAAACTTGTTATAAACAAGCAAGACAATAAATGCCCCCAGGGTTGCGGTGATCAGGCTGCCAATATTCACCCCGGTAACTGGCCCCAGGCCAATTAAGCTGCCAATCCAGCCCCCGACAAAAGCACCGACAATCCCCAGAGCCATAGTCACAATCCAGCCGCCGCCATCTTCACCCGGCATAAGCCATTTGGCCAGTGCACCCGCAATCAGGCCCAGAATAATCCAGGAAATAATACCCATTTTTCACTCCTCTCATCGGAATTGACCACGTTCAAAAGAAGCTTAGCTGAGTTTTCCCGTGATGATGTATCGCAATTAATTCTTAATGAAAGATTTTATCTCTGACATAAAAAACCGGCACAGAGTGCCGGGAGAGATATCTCAAGGAACCTTGATTGCTAATGCGAGTTCAACCCGCTTATCTTTATTCTTATATCGCTAGTCTACCCGGCTCACCGCACAGCCATGTCCGGCTGCGTGCTCACCTGCCAGCACCCTGGCTGCCGCGGCAGCACTTTCAGGACGGGACGAGTGGGCACAGAGGTAGTGAGAGACGCTGGGATAGCGCAGCAGATCATACGGGCTGCGCAATGCCACAACGATCAGATTGCTGAAGTCCTGACTGAGTTGCTGAACCAGTTGCTGAGCCTGCACCTGATCAAAGTCTTCACCGGGCAACGGATGATTTTCTGTAATCACCACCAGATAACCATCGCTGCAGCTGTCAGGGAGTTGGTCAACACTGACCTCCTGCCACACTGCTTCGGTCTGGCGCAGGGTTTGGATGAATGCCTCATAAGCCGGTTGAGACTGATTCGGACCAATCCCTCGGGGGTTCATCAGGTTATGGTAACTGGCCGCTGGCGTGGCATTGATGACGTACAGTTTCTGGCCACTGGTCTCTACGCCGCCACGCACCCAGGTCACCGCCGCTTCTGCCGCATTCCTGGCCACGATCTGGCTGGCTGGCATCGACACTTTGTGGAACAACGGCATGGGCAGCAGCTTATCCAGTTTAAAGCGCACCACTTTTTGTAACGCGGTATCAATCACTTGCTCAGACAGTTCGCCAGATTTCACGGCATCAATCACACCGTGAATCATCGCCAGTTGCTTATCCAGATACGCCTCTGAATGATCATAATGCTCTTCTGAGAGCATGATCATGGTAATCCCGGCCTGCATGGCCCGGACGGCGGCTTCGACCGGCGTGTAATGATGCTGGATGGCGCCCATGTTCATGCTGTCGGAAATAATAATGCCGTCAAATCCCATATCCTTGCGTAGCACCTGCTGCAAGATCACTGATGACAGTGTCGCCGGGTAAGTGTCATCGAGCTGCGGATAAAGAATGTGGCTGGTCATCACCAGATCCACGCCGGCATTGATCGCGGCCTGAAACGGCGCCAGATCATTGGCTTTCAGCTCATCGTACGATTTATCGACGCGGGGAATATCCCTGTGGGTGTCCCCTTGCGTGTCACCATGGCCGGGAAAATGCTTGGCACAGGCGGTGATATCGCCTTGGTGTAATCCGCGAACCGCAGCAGCAGAATGGGCACTGACTTTCTTTGGCTGATCGCCAAACGAACGGGTATCAATGATCGGCGATTCCGGATTAAAGTTCACATCACAGCAGGGACCAAGAATGCAGTTAAAACCGGCATAACGCATTTCATCACCGATCACTTGATACATGCGCTCTGTACCCGTCACCGTGTCCGGCACTCCCAGCGCCAGATTGCCCGGTCCGGTCGTCGACTCACCCACCAGAACGCCCCAGGCGCCTTCCTGATCCACGCCCAGTAACAAAGGTAAGCGGTGGTGGTGCTTGACGATGACATCCAGCGACTGATTCAGCTGATGCGCTTCAGTGAAGGTTTCCGCGTTATCCTGGCTTAAGTAACATCCCCCCAGGTTATACTCGGCCACCATCTTACGTGCCGCTTCGGCAGACTTGCCGGGAAATGCCAGAATAAACAACTGACCCACTTTCTCCTTGAGTGTCCAGCCAGCAATCAGCTCCGCCACTTGTGTTTCTGCAGCCATGTTTCTCTCCCCATCATCCTTAATCAAAGTAAAAACGTTATTTCTTACGTAACTGGCGAATCTGGCCCATGGTGAAAGTCACCGCCACAATCACAATAATGCCGCGCAGAATCAGTTGCTGATCGACATTCAGCCCCATCAGAATCAAGCCATTGTTGACCATGCCCATGATGAGCGCCCCAATCACAGAGCCGATCACAGTCCCCTTACCGCCAAACAGGTTGGTACCGCCGATGATCACGGCAGCAATCACCAGCATCAGATCGTTTTCACCTAAGGTGTAACGGGCACTGTAAAGACGACCTGAGTACAAGATACCGGCCAACGCGGCAAGAAAACCGTTCAGCATCAGCACATACAGCTTGATACGGTTGACATTGATCCCTGAATACATGGCAGAAACTTTGTTGCCCCCCGTCGCCAGCACATGCTTACCAAAAGTGGTATTGCGCAGCACAAAGGCGCCGATGACGGTGACGATAATGGTCCAGATAAACAGGATGGAAAACGGGCCGATGTCGCCGGAGCCAAAAATGAAGGTATAGGTATCATTGTCAATCGGAATTGACTGCAACGACGTCGACCAGCGGGCAATGCCCGTGATAATACCTGTGGTACCGAGCGTGACCAGAAAAGATGGAATCCCCACCTGAGTCACAAAGACGCCGTTCACAAAACCTATCATGGTCCCCACCATCAGGGCGGCAGACACCGCGAGCAAAATGCTGTCGGTTTCCTGCAGTGTCAGGGCTGACACAATGGCGGCTAACGCAACCGTTGCACCAAACGACAGGTCAATTTCGGCCGCACTCAGCACAAAGGTCATGCCGACCGCCATAATGGCAATGGTTGCGGTCTGACGAGCAATGTTCATCAGGTTCACTGAGGTGAGAAATCCTTTATCGTGCAGCATCACCGAAAAGAAGATGAAGATGCCGATAAAGACAAAGTAAATAATGTAATCGCGCCAGTTAATGCGGCTTGTCCGTGGCGGCTGAAGTGTTTTCTCGTTCATACGCAATTCCTTATCCTTACTGCACTGCTGCCAGCAGTGCGTCTTCCGTCATCCGCTGGCCACTGAAATGGCGAACGATCCGCCCCTTGTTGACCACATAAATTACATCGCAGAAACTGCCGACTTCGGCATATTCACTGGACACAAAAATCACGCCATTCCCCTGAGCGACATACTGATTCACAATTTTCATGATTTCGTACTTCGCATTGATATCTATGCCGAAGGTCGGATCATCAAGCAGCAGGACTTTCGCGTCGGTGGACAGACACTTACCAATGACCACTTTTTGCTGGTTACCGCCGGATAAAAAACGCACCGGCTGAGACACTCCTGTGGTCTTCACCCCCAGTTTTTGAATGGTATCTTCCACCATGGACTGGCCTTTGGCTTTATCCAGCACCATGGATCGGGAAATCCGGTCAAACGACGCCATCAAAACGTTATCTTCGACAGAGAAATCCAGCACCAGCCCCTGCGAACGGCGCTCTTCCGGCACCATGTTGATCCCGTTTTCAATGGCCTGGCGGGGAGAGTGAATCTTCACCGGCTGACCGTTTACCCGCACTTCGCCACTTAAAACAGGCGTTAAGCCATAAATGGCTTCCAGAATTTCTGTTCTGCCGCTGCCCAGTAACCCAGCCAGACCAACCACCTGACCCGGCATCACCTTGAGCGAGACCGCATCAAGATCAGCAGTTGTCACATCGCGCAACTCTAACAAGGGCACGGTTGCTGAGTGCGAAGCGACAGGCCGATCCCAGACAAATTCCGTGTCTGTCTTACTGCCGAGCATGGCTTCGACCAGCGCATCCACTGAAGTGTCTGCGGTCTGAGTTTCCAGAACCGTATAACCATCCCGGAGCACAGTCACCGCATCACAGATACGCATAATGTCGCTCATATAATGCGTGATGTAGATAATTGAAATGCCTCTGCTTTTCAGATTTTTAATCACCGCAAACAGCGCATTAATCTCATTGTTCGACAAGGAGGCCGTCGGTTCGTCCAGCACCAGGATGCGGGCATCCATCGCCATGGCTTTGGCGATCTCAACAAACTGCTGCTCCCCGACGCTTAAGGTCTCCACTTTCTGCCGAGGATCGATATCGACCCCGAGTGTTGCCAGTATCGGTTCGGCCTCGCGTACTCGCTCCCGGTTGGAGATCAGTGCAGAGCGCTGCTTTGAGTGCGTCAGAAAAATGTTGTCCGCCACACTCAGGCTGGGGATCAGACTGAGGTCCTGATAGACCATCGCAATCCCTTTTGCCTGGGCTTCTTTCGGAGTCGCGAAAGCACTCGCTTCGCCAAAAAGACGGATCTCACCACCGTCCCGCTGATGGAAACCATTGATCAGTTTGACCAGAGTCGATTTACCGGCGCCATTCTGGCCAACCAGGGCATGGACCTCTCCGGCTTTCAGGGTGAAATTCACCTCTTTAAGCACCGGATTACCATCAAAGCCTTTTTTCAGGCGACGGGCTTCAATTGCATTCACTTCCATTGAATACCTCTTTCAAACGGTATGCCGACTGCACCCTGGCATACCTGTCATTCCAATTAGTCACGCAGGGCTTTTTGCACGGAAGCCGGTGCTTCTCGGCGCAGCGCCTGCTGCCAGGCATCCGCCAGATTGTCGCGGGTCACGGCACTGGCACTGACAGTGACAAAAGGTGGCGTGTATTCACCCAGTTTTGCCAGCGCACCCATGCGGGCCAGGGTCTGGCCCAGGTCATAAGGCAAATCGGTCACGATACCGGCAACGTTTCGGCCTTTAGCCATATCCAGCGCGTTGGCAGCACCGAGATCCATGGTCACCACTTTGATGTCTTTACGACCTGCGGCGCGCGTTGCCGCAACTACGCCTTCGGCGATGCTGTCCCAGGGGGCATAAATGGCGGTCATATCCGGGTACTGGGTAATCAGTGCCGAGGCAACCACCTCGCCGTCATTCGCATTGGCAATCCCGCGTTTTGCCACAATCTCGATACCCGGGTAGTTTTTCTGCAGATTGGTCAGGACCGCCTGATCACGCTGATTCGTCACGTAATAATTGGCTTCGTGATAAATAAACCCGACTTTGCCTTTGTCACCCACGGCTTTGGCAATCATGTCGGCGGCCAGTTTCCCCATCTGGAACAAATCATCGGTCACGATACCGGCATAATCTTTACCGTGCTCAAAACCACTGGGCAGGTTACTGATCAGCACCAGCTTGCTGCCCTGTTGTACCGCGGGCTTAAAGGCCGCCGCGCCGGAAACCGGATCCACCACCAGCGCAATCAGAATGTCAGGCTTCATGGCCATGGTGGTTTCGACATCGGTTTTTTGCTTGTTGGCATCAAATTCCGCGTCTGTCACGGCCACGACATCAATATTGAGTTCGGCAAACATGTCTTTCGCACCATCAATCAGGGCGTTCGACCAATCTGAGGTGCTGTGCATCAGAATCGCCGCAGTGTAATCCTTGCTTTTAATCGCACTTTCTTGCGAGGCATTTAATGTCACCTCAGTGTAAGGCGTGGCTGTTTCTCCGTTTGGCCCTTGCGTTGAAGTGACTTCTGCTAATGACGGCATAGCCACCGCCAAAAGCGCTGAGAAGCCTAAGGTTTGGCATACCTGAGCGATTTTCTTCAGTTTCATTCCCTGTCCCACCTGTGTGTTGAGTATTACATGAGTATTAATATAGGTGTTTTTTAGGTATTTAATGCGATCAAGATCGCGACACATTGTTTTTACATAGTGATAACAATCACACTAATGATTGAAAAATCAACAGATAAATCATTCATCAGGCCAATCGCAGGAGAGAACACACAATGGAATGAGATAAATTACTCACTAAATACCTATAAACAAAAATGCCAGGTGATTGATAGGTAAAATCTGGGTATCATGGCAGGGTAAGACTGACCAAGGCCGCGGTCAGTCGCCGACGAGGTATCCAGGAAACATGAGTCAGCACACCGCGAATCAAAACAACAGCACAGCCCAGGTCACAGCCGGCATTTACCAGCAAATCCTGGCGCATCACGATATCTACTTCATTGCCTTTGATCGCAATGAGCAGGTGATCGCCAGTAACTACCCGGTTGCCACACTCACGCTCAAACAGCTGGATGATCTCGTTTTCCTGGTCGGCCCGGCGAATCTTGCGCAGATCCGCGCGGTACTGCAGCAGCAAACCGATCAATGCCGATTCTCTGTCGCCAACCTGACCTTCGAAACACTGTGTCTGCAAGAGGGAAATGCGCCTGCTGTCTATTGCCTGCACATCAAAGCCAAGGACGACCATGCAGCCGAGCCGAAACTGTCAGCCATAGAGCAGGATTATAAGATCATCAACGAGCTTGCCAGCTCCCTGAGTTTCCTGACCACGGCATCGGAGCAGCATCTGCCTGAGCATTTACAGCGGGAAGTGCGCGAGATTCATTTACCGGAAGTAGAAGCCCGCCTGAAGCAGGTGCAGGATCCCGGACTGAAAATGTGCCTTGAGATCGTAAAATCCAATATGGAAAACCTGCTCAGCGATGTGCCGGGGATGAACAGCCGTTTGCTGGAGGTGCTGACCCCGTCGGAGCTACAGGTTGCAGAATTTATTCGAGGCGGGATGTCGAGTAAGGAAATTGCAAGTACCCTGAATGTGGCGCGCAAGACAGTAGAAAACCACAGAAACAGCTTACGCAACAAACTGGGAATCACAAACAGAGGGGTAAATCTCAGGAATTACCTGTTAAGCCTGGAAAAGAAATAATCATCCCTGATCTAGCGTTGTCTGCGTCACACGCCTGACTTAACACCCGTTCACAGTGCGCAGGCGTTTCGGCCACTGAGTTGTACCGGACGACAGCATCACAATCTTCCCTTCCCGTGCTTCACCCGAGTGATGGGTAAGCACCTTGCCCAGCAGCGGCTCAACTTTCACAGGACTGCGAGAAGCCGGCATCATATCGATTAAACGGGAAAACTCTTCAAATCCCATAGGTTCCAGATGATTGGCTCGAATTTTCATGTTCATTGCGCTTCTACACTCCTTTCCTTGGCGGTCATCATCGCAACAAAATATGACAAGAATAAATCTCAATGTGACATTTATGTTAAACGTTAATTTCCTGTAAGAAATTGACATATCCCTCAATAATCTGGACGTACCACTTGAATCATCAGGAGCAAGGTCACAAATATTAAAGAGAGGAAACATAACTAAAATCAATCTATCACCTCATGGCGACTGAAAAGGCGCAAAGATTCGATGATTAATTTTATGTCTTAAGTCTGTCTTAAGTTTCCCTTTCTAAGGTGTGTATACATACCTTAAAGGGAAGTGTGCGATGAATCAGAATAATGCTAACAAACTCACTCTGATGCATATTGACAGAGATCATCCTTTGCGTGAGAAAACAGAATTTTATGTCGCCTCGCGCTATGCTTCTGCCTTTCAGGCGCGTATCAACACCTTTATGCCTGATTTTCTGGCCTTGGTCGATGCACAGAATCAACTGCTGTCCGTGTGTGGTTACCAGTCTGCCGGCACAGGCCCGCTGTTTCTGGAACAGTATCTGGATCAGCCTGCCGATCGGCTGATGTCAGAAAAACTGGGCCTGACGGTCTCCCGTTGCGAATTGATTGAATTCGGACAGCTTGCGGCATTCTCTAACGGGATGTCGTCTCTGCACTTCACCCTGATAGCCCACTATCTGGTCAACCTGGGTTATCACTGGTGTATTTTCACCGCGACCGGGCCACTGCAGGCCATGATGCGTCGGCTGGGATTAACCCCTCACATACTTGCTGATGCATCAGCTGATCGCATTCCTGATGCGGAAAAAATCTGGGGCACTTATTATTGTCACCAGCCCAGAGTCTCGGGAGGCAATCTGGCAGCTGGCCTGCAAACCCTGACCCGACGGCAGCAGACATCCCTGTCTGCGATCAGCTCCACTCAGGGAGGACAGGCATGAATAACCTGATCCTGAGTCGCTTGTTTGAACTCGCGGACACCTCGCCCCGGCAGATTGCTTTTCAGGGACGCGATCCCGA
This sequence comes from Photobacterium sp. TLY01, assembly GCF_021432065.1. Classification (NCBI taxonomy): domain Bacteria; kingdom Pseudomonadati; phylum Pseudomonadota; class Gammaproteobacteria; order Vibrionales; family Vibrionaceae; genus Photobacterium; species Photobacterium sp. TLY01. The sequence continues at coordinate 992,665 of NZ_CP090364.1, read as the reverse complement.
TACCGGTGAAGCCACCCACCTCAGTTTCAGTCAACTGGCTGATGAGGTTGCTCTGGCTGCCCACTCGCTGAACCAGCAAAAGGTTCATTGTCTGGCCCTCAAAACCGAGAATGGACCGGCCTGGGCGATTGCCGATCTGGCGGCCATGGCCGCAGAAAAAGTGCTGATACCTGTGCCGGATTTTTTCTCTGACCAACAAATCCGGCACCTGCTCACTGCGTCACAGGTTGATGGACTTTGGGGACACTGGTTCACCGGCGATCAGACCGGGTCCGCTAAGATTGCCAGTCTGCCGTTTTACCGGATTGCATCCCCCGGCCGGTCAGCCGCATTCCCAGCTCAGACCGGCAAAGTCACTTTTACATCAGGCTCCACCGCCCAGCCGAAGGGGGTCTGCCTGAGTCCGCATCATCTGGCGACCACCAGCCAGGCATTAGCCGATGCGATCACCCCGAGTGTCCGTCCCAGAAAACATCTGGTCATGCTGCCGCTGACAACCTTGCTGGAGAACATTACCGGTCTGTATGTGCCACTGCTGCTGGGTGCAACTTCGGTGATTTTACCGGGAGAGTCGGTTGGCCTGACGGGATCCAGTACCTTTGATCCGGTGCGTTTCGCGCAGGTGCTGGCCGAACATCAGCCAGAGAGTCTGGTGCTGACCCCGGCATTGCTGATGGCGCTTTGTCAGATTGCCACTCAGCAGCCGGCGCTGGTCAGGTCACTGCAATTTGTGGCGGTCGGTGGCGCGCGGGTTGCCCCCGCCCTGATGGCACAGGCACATGCGCTGAATATCCCGGCTTATGAAGGCTATGGTTTGTCTGAGTGCGGCTCTGTCGTCAGTCTCAATTTGCCCGGTGCCAGCAAACCCGGTAGTTGTGGCCGCCCCCTTCCCCATTCAAAAATCAGCGTCACGGCCGAGGGCGACATTCAGGTAAGCGGCAACAGTATGCTGGGATACCTGGGGGAAGAACCAAGCCCAGACCTCATCAACACAGGTGACACAGGCTATCTGGATGACGACGGATTTCTCCATATCACCGGCCGGCGCAAGAACCTGCTGATCACCAGCTTTGGCCGGAATGTCTCGCCAGAATGGATTGAATCGGAAGCCCAGGCATTTCCCTCGCTGTTTGGCATGGTGGTGATTGGTGACGCACAACTCACGCTGAGCGGCATCCTTTTCAGTCAGTCACCGGACTCGGTGCTGCCAGCGATACAAGCACTGAATCAACAGCTGCCGGATTACGCCCGAATCGGCAATCTGATCATCACAGACCAGCCACTGTCTCATATCCCGGGCTTGATGACGGCCAATGGCCGCCCCAAACGCGATGCGCTGCATCGTTCCTTTATGCCTGCCCTGCTCGTCGCTCAGAAAGCGGCACAGGTCTCGCTCAACCGCCGGCCGTTATTGTCCGTTTACACCGCTGCCACACAGCCAGACCGCCTTGCGCTCACTTCGTACAAGACCCATGAGGACCCCCCTATGAATTCGGGATTTTTCCAGACCCTGAGAACAGAAACAGAAGCCGCCCGCAGCCGCATGACAAATGCCTCCATCTTTGCGGCCTGCCAGCAAGGGATGATTGATCACACGACGTATCTGGCTTTTCTGACGCAGGCTTATCATCACGTCAAACATACGGTGCCTCTGCTGATGGCTTGCGGCAGCAAATTACCCGAAAACGACGAATGGCTTCGTCAGGCCCTGGGGCATTACATTGAAGAAGAAATGGGCCATCAGGCCTGGATTCTGAACGACATTGCAGCCTGCGGCGGAGATCCCGACCCGGTTCGCAAAAATCAGGGAGTTGGCCGGGTCAGTGCCGCGATTGAACTCATGGTGTCCTACCTCTATCACCAGATAGACCGTCGTAATCCGATGGGACTGTTCGGCATGGTCTGGGTGCTGGAAGGGACCAGTGTCAGTATTGGGGGTCAGATTGCTCAGCAGATCCAGCAAGTACTCGGCCTGCCTGATAATGCCATGACCTATCTCAAGTCACACAGTGAGCTGGATCAGAGCCATATTCAGACCTTTGAAAGCCTGATGAACCGGATTGACGATCCCGCAGATCAACGCGCCATTATCGAAAGCGCCAATATGGTCTATGACCTTTACGGCCAGATGCTGGCTTCCCTGCCCCTACCCAAGCAGCACGAATCAGACCATAGGTTACCTTTAGGTGCACAGGAGATCTTGCATGGATATCAACAATAAACGCTTGCTGCTGACCGGCGCTTGTGGAGGGATCGGCGCTGAGATTGCCGCTCTATTGGCCGACGCCGGCGCCAGCCTGATTCTGGTTGGTCGCAATGAAAGCAAACTCAGAGCCTTGCAGCTTTCACTGAACCAGCCTGATTCACATCGCCTGATTGTGGCAGACCTGAGTACACCGCAAGGCATTGAAACGATTCACCAGACCTGCCAGCAATGGAAACGGGGAGGCACGCCGATTCACGGCCTGATTAATAATGCCGGCAGTAACTGCTTTGCCAGTCTGTCGCAACGTGAACCAGCCAGCATCAGCAATGAGATTCACCTGAACCTGACCGTGCCGGTTCTTCTGTGCCAACAGGCCCTGAACTGGCTCTCCCGTCCAGCGCTGATCCTCAACATCGGCTCGACATTTTCAGCAATCGGCTATCCCGGCTACACCACTTACTGTGCCAGCAAAGCCGGACTGCAAAGATTCAGTGAAGCGCTGCACCGTGAGCTGGACGGAACCGGCGTGCAAGTGCTGTACCTCGCCCCCCGTGCGACTGACACCACACTCAATTCAGCCGCAGTCACTGAGCTTAATCAGCAACTGGGTAATCAAATTGATGATCCCCGCTGGGTTGCTGAGCAGGTGATGCAATGTCTTATCAAAGAAACACAAGTTCGCTGGCTGGGATGGCCGGAGAAACTCTGGGTCAGAGTCAACCAGATCTTTCCCGCGCCGGTCGCCAGCGCCATCCGAAAACAAAGTAAAACGATTCGCCAGTACCTCATCAAAGCCGAAGTCATCTAATCTCATTGGAGGCAATATGAAAACATTCACCTTTTCACCGGTCGCATCCCTGCTGGCCATGGCTTGTTTCGCCGGCCTGTCAATGGGCTTCAGCAGCCTGGCGGTTGCAGATGAACTCAGTGATATCCAGCAGCAGTGGGCAAAATGTCAGTACGATATCCTGAATAAAGACAATAAAGTGAAGTGCCTCAATCAGGTCATCATCAGAAATGAGCAAGCCCTGCGCCAGGCACCAACCCGTGCCGATCTCAAAGTCTGGCTGGCAATTAATCAGAGCAGCCTGGCCGGCGTAAAAGGTGGACTGAGTGCCCTGCCACTGGTAAAAAAAGCGAAGTCATTGTTAGAAGATGTGATCCATACCGACCCGAATGTGCTCGATGGTTCGGCCTACACCAGTCTGGGCACCTTATACTATCAGGTACCGGGCTGGCCGATTGGCTTTGGTGATGACGACAAAGCTGAGGCGCTGCTGAAAAAAGCACTGGCAATCAACCCGAACGGTATCGATCCGAATTACTTTTATGGCGACTTTCTGGCCCAAAACGGACGCCGTGATGATGCCATTCACTATCTGAAGAAAGCCAGTCAGGCCAAGCCTCGCCCCGGTCGCAAACTGGCCGATACGGGAAGACAACTGGAAATCCGGCAAAAACTGAAGGAGCTGCAATAACCGATGCGCATCTTATTAATCGAAGATGACATGATGCTGGGTGAATCCATGGTGGCCTCACTGAGCCGCCGTGGTTACACCGTTGACTGGTTACAGCATGGTCTTGGGGTTGAACTTGCCCTGAAAACCGAGAACTTTCTGGCCGTGATTCTGGATTTAACCCTGCCGGATATCGACGGTTTACAGGTATTACGGCAGATTCGCCGCGCAGGCCACCAGCTTCCTGTGATGATACTCACCGCCCGCGACGGGATAGACGATCGCGTCAAAGGACTGGACGGCGGCGCAGATGATTACCTGGTTAAACCCTTCGCACTGGAAGAACTGCTGGCCCGCTTGCGGGTCATGATCCGTCGGCTGTCTGGCAGCACTGAAACAGAAATCCAGTTAGGGGAACTCACCTTATCCCTGCTCAATAACGACGTCAGCTTTCGTGGCCAGCCGGTGAAACTCACCCGCAATGAATTCAAGATCCTCAGCACGCTGGTCACACAGGCGGGCCGGGTGATGAGTAAAGACAAACTCCAGCAAGCACTGCACGGTTGGGATGACACGGCCAGCGATAATGCGATTGAAGTGCATATTCACAACATCCGTAAAAAACTCGGCAGTCCTGTGATTAAAAATATTCGCGGCGTAGGGTATATCATTGAAAACCGCTGAGACCAAACCTGTGCTTTCCATCAAAAAACGGCTGATCACCCTGACCGTGGCGGCTGCCACTGTGCTGATTGCCATTTCATGGAGCCTGATCTTTGCTGAATCCAAACATGAAATTGATGAGATCTTTGATGCCCGGCTGGGACAATCGGCAAAACTCCTGGCACTCAGTGCACCGCAACTGCTGAAAATGCCGCCGGAGCAAATGGCGCAGTTTTATGACGACTGGTATCAGGGCATCAGCAACCATTCCCATTCCAATGTCAGTGACGATGATCCGACCCCATACGGCCACCCCTATGAACAGAAGCTGATGTTCCAGCTGTTCGACACTCAGGGAAATGTTTTACTGCGCTCTCCCAGCGCACCCGAGCACCCGCTGTCGACTCCCGATAACATTGGTTACCACCCGATGACCTTTGATGACCAGCGCTGGCAAAGTTTTCAGATTCGTCTGCCATTTCACGACAACAACCAGGATGCGGCTTTTCTGGTGGTGGCTGAAAAACAAGCAATCCGCGATGAGCTGATTGATGAAATTGCTTTTTCCACCGGCATTCCGCAATTATTGCTGATTCCCTGTCTGGCGCTGGCCATTATTCTGCTGGTGAACTATGTCATGAAGCCCGTCGGAGAACTCCAGCAAGCCCTCTCACAGAGAACCATTAATAAATTGCATGCGATCAGAGTGTCACAGCCCACGGTTGAGCTCAAACCCCTGATTGATCAGCTCAATTACCTGCTGTCAGAGCTTGATAAAGCCTGGGTGCGCGAAAAGCGTTTTACCCACACAGCCGCACACGAGCTGAAAACACCGCTGGCTGTCCTGCGACTCAACGCGGAAAACGCCCTGTCCAGCGAGAACCCGGCCGAGCTGCAAAATGACCTCAGTCACATACTCAAAGGGATCGACAGAACTGATCGCCTCATTCAGCAGTTACTGATGCTGGCCAGAGTCGAAAGCGGCAACAGCTTCTCGTTCAAGCCGCTTGATCTGATGGCATGCCTGCGTGATGTGATTGCTTCGCTGGCGCCTTTCGCATTAAGGCAAGAACAGAACCTGTCTCTTGATGGCCCGACCTCGCTCACGGTTGAAGCCAATCTGCCGCTTCTGCGCAGCCTGTTCAGCAACCTGATCGACAATGCCATCCGCTATGCCGGCGGGCATGCGGACATCAATATCCGAGTTCAGACACAGGGGGAAGATCAGGTCCAGATTCGTGTCTGCGATTCAGGTCAGCCCATTCCTGAAGCAATTCGCGAGCGTATCTTCGAAAAATTCTTCCGGGCCAACACAGAACGCGGCGATGGCGCCGGACTGGGCATGTCGATCATCCGCGACATCGCTGAACTGCATGGCGGCACGATTTCACTGGAATCGCAGTCTTCGGCAGAAAAGAACTGTTTTCTGGTGACACTTCCGCTCAAAACCGGCCGGATTCAATCGTTGTCTAACCAGACACAATAACCCTCAGCGCACGGCTCAATTCGTCCATATTCATTTGTTTTGAAAATATAAAAAGAATAAATCGCACTGAGCGATTACACAGTACGTGGCAAATTAAACCCGACCCTGTCTCAATCAGCTGCCATAATTACTTAGATAGCGAAACATTTTATCTGTAAGGAATTTATAGCGGACCCCCTCATTTATGACTGTCAAAATGGAAGTGAAAAATCTCTGCAAGGTGTTTGGTCGCGCCCCGGAAAGGGCGTTTCCGTTACTGGAACAGGGATTCGATAAGGACGCCATTTTTGAAAAAACCGGCCTGACTGTCGGCGTCAAAGATGCCACGCTCACGATTCATCAGGGCGAAATTTTCGTCATCATGGGCCTCTCCGGCTCAGGAAAGTCAACGCTGGTTCGCCTGCTGAACCGCCTTATCGAACCCACCAGCGGCCAGGTGCTGCTGGATAACAAAGACATCGCCAGCATCTCCGAGGACGAATTACGGACCGTGCGGCGCAACAATATCAGCATGGTCTTCCAGTCCTTTGCCTTAATGCCCCATATGACGGTGATTGACAATACCGCCTTCGGTCTGGATCTCGCAGGCGTCGATAAAGCCACCCGCTACGACACCGCACTCCAGGCGCTGGCACGGGTTGGGCTGGAGGCGTACGCAGCCTCCTATCCGGACGAGCTCTCCGGGGGGATGAAGCAAAGGGTCGGTCTGGCAAGAGCACTGGCCAATGATCCGGACATCCTGCTGATGGACGAGGCTTTTTCTGCTCTTGACCCATTGATCCGCTCCGAAATGCAAGACGAACTCATCCGGTTGCAAAGCGATGACAAACGCACGGTTGTTTTTATTTCTCACGATCTGGATGAAGCCATGCGGATAGGCGATCGGATTGCGATTATGCAAAATGGTGAAGTGGTTCAGATAGGCACACCGGATGAAATCCTCCATCACCCGGCCAATGACTATGTGCGATCTTTCTTTAAGGGCGTCGATGTCACCCATGTCTTTACGGCCAAAGACGTCGCGCGCAAACATCAGGTCACTGTGATTAAAAAAACTGAAACGGACGGCCCGCGCGCCGCATTGAAACTGCTCAATGATAATGACAGGGAGTTCGGCATTGTGGTCGACCGCCGCAACCTGTATGTCGGACTGGTATCGACAGACACACTGCAAACGGCCAGTAAATCAGGTCAAACCCTGACTCAGGCACTGCTGGACGATACCGTAACTTTCCTGCCTGAAACCCCTGTGGGTGAGCTGATAGGTCGGGTTGCCAACCTGCCCTATGGTGTACCCGTTGTCGATGAAAACCAGGTTTATCATGGTGTTATTACAAAAGCTCGCCTGTTACAGACTCTAGATCGGGAGGCCTGATATGAGCCAGGAAAATCGCCCAGAACCCTCCGCGCCGGTAACGGATACCCCGTCAGCACCTGCCTCACAAGACCCCTGGTCCAGTACAGACACCAGCAATACCGATCCCTGGGGCAATCCAGCGACCTCGACGCCTAACTCAGGTTCCGACTGGCTCAATACCACAGATTCAACACCCGTTGACCCTTCCATCGACTGGATACATCCGTTTCAGGATGCCCTGATCCCGTTTGATCAATGGGTCGAAGACGGCATCAACTGGCTGGTTGTTAACTTCCGGCCAGCGTTTCAGGCTATCAGTGTGCCGATTGATTACATTCTCACTGCCTTTCAGACCACGTTACAGAACACACCGGCACTTCTGATGATTTTTCTGATCATGATCCTGGCCTGGCAGATTGCCGGACCGCGTATGGGCATTGCCAGTGTCGTCTCGCTGCTGCTGATTGGTGCCATTGGTGCCTGGGATCAGGCAATGGTCACGCTGGCGCTGGTGCTGACATCTGTCTTCTTTTGTTTACTGATCGGACTGCCGACCGGTATTTGGCTGGCCAGGAGTGAAAAAGCCGCCAGAATTGTCAGGCCGATCCTTGATGCGATGCAAACAACCCCGGCTTTCGTCTATCTGGTACCTATAGTGATGTTATTTGGTATCGGGAATGTGCCCGGCGTGGTGGTAACCATCATTTTCGCCCTGCCCCCCATCATCCGGCTGACGATTCTGGGTATCCGTCAGGTGCCTGAAGAATTGATTGAAGCAGCCCATTCTTTTGGCGCGAACCCGAAACAAATGCTCTATAAGGTTCAGTTGCCGCTGGCTATGCCCACTATTATGGCCGGTGTTAACCAAACCCTGATGCTGGCGCTGTCCATGGTCGTGATTGCCTCCATGATAGCCGTTGGCGGGCTGGGACAGATGGTACTGCGCGGTATTGGTCGTCTGGATATGGGCCTGGCAGCCATTGGCGGGCTGGGTATTGTCATTCTGGCTATCCTGCTCGACCGGCTTACACAGGCGATGGGGGCATCCGAACGTGGCCGATCTTACCGCCACTGGTATGAACATGGCCCTATCGGGTTCATATACCGTCGGTTCAAAAAAGACGAGGCTCCAAACCTGACAACACATTCACAACCCTAAGGAGAAGACAATGACAAGGTCCCGGAAGTCACTTTCACTAAGCGCGGCCATATTGGCCGGTGCCTTTTCATTTCCTGCAATGGCAGCCGATTTACCCGGCGAAGGCGTTACCGTACAGCCCGTACAAAGTACAGTAGCGGAAGAAACCTTCCAGACACTGATCGTCAATAAAGCGCTGGAAGCGCTGGGTTACGACGTAAGACCCACCAAAGAGGTGGATTACAACGTGGGTTACACCTCGATTGCCAATGGCGACGCCACTTTCCTGGCCGTGAACTGGGCACCACTCCATAAAGATAAGTTCATCCAATCAGGCGGGGACGACAAATTCTACCGCCAAGGCTATTACATCACCGGCGCCGCCCAGGGCTACCTGATTGATAAAAAAACCGCCGAACAATACGGCATCACCAATATCAGTCAGCTGAAAGACCCTAAGCTGGCAAAGCTGTTTGATGCCAACGGAGACGGCAAAGCCGATCTGACCGGCTGTAACCCGGGCTGGGGATGTGAAGGGGTGATCGAACACCAACTGGATGCTTACGGGCTGCGCGACACAGTCACCCATAACCAGGGTAATTACGCCGCCATCATTGCCGATACCATCTCACGCTACCGCAATGGCTCGCCCATTTTGTACTACACCTGGACCCCTTACTGGGTCAGCGGTGTGCTGGTACCGGGCAAAGATGTGGTATGGCTGGAAGTGCCGTTTTCGTCATTACCGGGCGAGCGGGAAAACGTGGATACCGCCCTGCCGAACGGTAAAAACTACGGCTTTGAAATGAACAGCATGCGCATTGTGGCCAACAAACAGTTCGCAGAAGACAATCCGGCGGCGGCCAAACTGTTTGAAGTGATGACACTGAATATCAATGATGTCAGTGCTCAGAATATGCGTATGAGTCAGGGCCAGAATTCCCAGAAAGACATAGAAAACCATGTTAACGGCTGGATTCAGTCTCACCAGCAAGAGTTTAACAGTTGGATTAATCAGGCAAAAAAAGCCGCTGAAGATGCATCTTAATAGCTGAACTATGCAATTAATCTGATACTATATTTCCAGGCCAGCTTCTCATGCTGGCCTGATGTAATCTGAATTAAACCTGAAAGACAAATAACCTCATAATTGCTAAGTTTATTTATTAGCTATATTCTTGAGATCATGGTTCAAATTTGACGGTAAATATATGTTCTTGGATTATTTTGCATTGGGATTACTTATTTTTGTAGCCCTTGTTTTGTTTTACGGCATCATAGCTATTCACGATATTCCTTACGAGATTGCCAAAGAGCGAGAACATCCTCATCAGGATGCCATTCACTATGCTGGCTGGGTAAGTTTATTCACATTACATGCTCTGTGGCCATTTTTATGGATATGGGCAACCCTGTGGCGTAAAGAAAGAGGCTGGGGGTTCAAACAGGTTCATGATGAGCAGGTATTACTTCAGACCCAGTTAACCAAAATGGAAATGCAACTCCAGCTACTGCAATCAGAACTTACCGCGTTAAAACAACAACAGCCTATGAATAACAGCAATAATAACACTGAGGGTAATCAATAATGGAAACGTTACTGGTCCTCTCTTACGCGGCCATCTGTATTTTTATCTTCAAAGTTTTCCGTATTCCGCTAAATAAATGGACAGTGCCGACTGCGGTACTTGGCGGTATCGTCCTTGTCGGTGCCCTGGTTCTGTTCATGAACTATAATCACCCGCATACCAGCCTGGGCGGAGAATATTTTGTCTCAACACCTATTATGCCGAACGTACGCGGCAAGGTGATTGAGGTACCTGTCACCCCGAACGCCCCGCTCAAGCAAGGCGACATACTGTTCAAAATTGATCCCACGCCTTTCCAGGCCGAAGTTGACCGGCTGGAAGCCCAGCTTGCAGAAACCCGGCAAAACGTACTCGGACAGGAAGCCAGCTACAAAGCGGCAATGGCAACCCGCATCAAAGCGCAGGCAGAACGCGATCGCACCTATCAGCAGTACCAGCGTTATGCCACAGGCTATAAACGCGGCGCCTTCACCAAAGCCGATGTTGATAACCGTGAGCAATTCTACCGCAGCGCCGAAGCCGCCCTGGAAGCCGCGCAAGCTGATGAGCGCCGGGCTAAGCTGGCTTATGAGTCCAACATCAATGGCGAGAACACGGCTGTTGCTCAAATCCAGGCCCAGCTGACCAAAGCCCGGTTTAATCTGGATTCGACGACTGTTCGCGCGCCTACGGATGGTTTTGTTACTCAGGTGCTGCTGCGCCCTGGCATGATGGCGGTGCCACTGCCACTGCGTCCGGTGATGACCTTTATCAACACCAACGATGACTTCATCATAGGTGCTTTCCGTCAGAACTCCCTGCTGCGCCTCAAACCTGGCTATGAAGCCGACATCATTTTCCGCGCCATTCCCGGGAAAACCTTCAAAGCCGAAATTATCGACGTATTACCCGCGATTGGTGAAGGTCAGGCACAGGCGCAAGGCACACTGATTGGCACCGATATGTTAATGCGTCAGGGCCGGCCGCTGGTCAGGTTTAAAATGATAGACGACCTCAGTGAATACCAACTGCCTTTAGGGGCCAATATGGAAATCGCCGTGTATTCAGATCACGCGCATCATCTGGCGGTGATGCGTAAGATTTTGATCCGCATGAAGAGCTGGCAGAACTTCCTGTATCTGGATCATTAATCCCTTCCCGGCATGCCTGCAATACGCAGGCATGCCTCACTCTTTCACCTTTACTGCCAATTGCACCTGTTTCTGGGTCATGATCTGGCGCACACAATCCAGAATCAGAAAAAGAACGGCCATCCAAATCAAGAGATAGGTCGGCCACTCTCCTTCGCCGATACTTTCCCCAAGCACCAGTGACACCACCACCAGCAACACAGGCTCTACATAGCTCAATAATCCGAACAGGCTGAAGCTCAGCAGTTTGCTCGCCACAATGTAACTGCCGACTGCAAAAGCACTGATGACACCCAGCCCCATGATGAGCCAGCTCAGCTGCGAATGCTGAGCAAAAACGCTCAGGCTTTCGTGCTCGACAAATAACCACCAGATGGCGGGCGGAATCATGATCGCCATATCAAACCACAGGCCCCCCAGGCTGTCTGTGCCGAGTTTACGCCGCAGCATAAAATAGCCGGGATAACCTATCGCAACCACCAGGGTTTCCCAGTATAAACCTCCTGAAAGCCAAAGCTTGTAGGCAACGCCAACAGCAGCAAAAGCCACTGCAATTTTCTGCCAGCCGCTCAGTCTGTCCTGATAGACAAAGCGGCCCAGTACCACCATCACCAGCGGCATCATGAAATAGCCCAGGGAGACCGGCAGCGCGCGCCCGTTGATCGGGGCCCACATGAAGAGCCAGAACTGAACACCCAGCAAAAATGCCGACAAGGGTAAGCCCAGCCATAACAGAGGACGCTGGCGGACGGCCGACACGATGGCAGCCACCTGCGACAATTCTTTACTGAGCAGCAGAAAGGCGGTGAGAAAAGGTAACGTCAGTAACAGACGCCAGCTGAAAATCGCTTCACCATTGAGAGGATCGAGCAAGGTTGAGTAGTAATACAGCGCCCCGAACAGACAAGAAGACATCACTGACAGAAACACGCCTCGACCCACATTACCCCCTGATATCCGAATATTTGGCGACCCGACTCAACGCACAGGATGATATCAGTCCGCCATCGTTCCTGGCGATGTCATTTTCCACCAAAGACTCAGGATGTTGCGAATATGGGATCCGGGTCAGTCCAGCGTTTTCTTAAACCGCCAGGAAGCCAGCAGCAATCCGAACAGGGTAAAACCCAGCAGCCAGAGCGCATCTTTCCACAAGACGGCCACATCGGCGCCGCGCAGCACGATCCCCCGGATCATCCGCATAAAATGGGTTGCAGGCAGTATCTCTGCAATCCACTGAGCAGGCACGGGCATTCCTTCATACGGGAACATAAAGCCGGATAACAGAATCGAAGGTAACAGAATAAACACCGTCATCTGCATGGCTTGCAGCTGAGTCCGGGCAATGGTCGAAATCACCAGTCCCAGGGTCAGGCTGGCCGCAATAAACAGCAAGGTGCCCCACAGAATCTGGCTGACCGGACCATTGATCGGCACCGCAAAAATGTAGTGCCCCAGCCCAAGAATAATCACCACCTGAATCAGACCGATCACGATATAAGGCGCGATCTTTGCCATCATGAGTTCAAGGGAATGCACGGGCGTGGTGATCAGCAGCTCCAGGTTGCCTCGTTCCCGCTCGCGGACGATCGCCGCAGAAGTGAACAAAATCATGGTCATGGTCAGTATGACGCCCAGCAGGCCCGGCACAATGTTGACCGCCGTTCGCCGCTCCGGGTTGAAATAGAGCGCGACTTCGAAGGTCGGCGTCATCACACTCGACTGCTGCGCTTTGTAATCCGACACCAGATGATCGACCGGCATATTCTGTAATTGCAGCAAGGCAGAACTGACCATGGTATCTGAGCCATCCACCAGCCATTGCCCGGCTTTTCTGTGCTGTGCCAGCCGCTGATCCAGATCCCTTGGCAGCACCAGTACACCCCGGACTGTCCCAGCGGTAATGGCTCGCTCCCCTTCTTTGGGTGTGGCATAACGGGCCACTACAGTCACCACCTGAGTGGCCTTCACCGCTTCGGTAATCACCCTGCCATACTGCGACTGGCTTTGGTCCACAATCGCAACGGGGATATTGCGTACATCCGTATTAATGGCAAAACCAAACAACAACAGCTGTATCAGGGGGATCATCACCACCATGCCGAAGGTAATTTTATCCCGGGACAGCTGGCGAAACTCTTTCACCAGAATTGCTTTCATTCTGATCAGACTGGCGGTGACAGCATTCATCATTTGCGCCCCGTGCTGGTGACGAATACATCTTCCAGGCTGGGGCGAACGGCATCCAGCTCAGCCTGCGCCAGCTCGGGAATCTGACGTTTCAGCCAGGCCACAGGATCAGGCTCATCTGCGCGCACCAAGACACGCAAGCGGATCCCTAACTGGGCAGCAGACACCACAGCCGGCAGAGCCAGTAGCCTGTCTTTGATCTGCCGAAGTCCCGGTGCTTTGATTTCCACCACACTGACCCCCATCTGCGCCATTAAGGCATCAGGCGGGCCGTCTGCCTTGATTTCACCGGCTTCCATAATTGCCAGGCCATGACAGCGCTCAGCCTCGTCCATGTAATGAGTGGTCACCAAAATGGTGGTGCCTGCGTCAGACAAGTCAAAAAGCTGCTCCCAGAAATCACGCCGCGACTGGGGATCTACCGCAGAGGTCGGTTCATCCAGAAACAGTAAATCGGGTTTATGCATCACAGCCGCTGCCAGGGCAAGCCGCTGTTTCTGCCCGCCACTCATGCTGCCCACCCGTTGTTTCATCAATTCATTCAGGTGATAAACGCTGCCGAGCTCTGCCACCCTGGGTTTCAGCGCTCTGGCGGGCAAGCCAAAAATCTGGCCGATAAACTGCAGGTTTTCTTTGACTGACAAATCTTCGTACAAGGAAAATTTCTGCGTCATGTAACCAATTTTCATCCGGAGCGCTTCCGCCTGTTCGGGAATGCGCAACCCAAGCACATCTATGTCTCCCTCACTGGGACTCAGCAGCCCGGTTAACATCCTCAGCGTGGTGGATTTACCGCAACCATTTGGCCCCAGAAAACCATAAATACTGCCTTTGGGAACATGCAGGTTCAGCTTGTTCACGGCGGTAAAATCGCCGAACCGCCGCGTCAGACCGGTTGCCTTGATTGCCAGATCACTCAAAAGACATCTCCACCTGAACCGGTACGCCGGAAGGTAAGGATCCGGCATCCGACAAATCGAACTCCGCCAGATAAACCAGCCGCGCCCTGTCATCTTCATTCAGTGCGTAGTAAGGGGTAAAGGCCGGCTCAGTCGCTATCCAGCGCAAAGTGCCTTCGTAAGGTTCTGAAACGCCATCGACATATACCTTTGCCGTACTGCCCGGCTGCAAGGCAACCCGGTAAGGTTCAGGGACATAGACTCTGGCGTAAGGCTGACTGCTGGCCTGAATGACAGCAACCACAGCGCTCATGGGCACCCGCTCGCCCAGGTTATAGGGCAGGCTGTCCAAAATACCATCGCGGGTTGCTACGACCGTGAGATCATTGAAAATCCGCTGTTGCAGAGCCACATTGGCTTTTGCTGCTTCCAGTTCCGCCTGCGCCTGCTGAATATCTTCAATTCTTTCGCCCCGGGTCAGCTTGGTGAAATTTTCCCGCGCCGCAGCCACCTGCGCCCTGGCACTGTCCCGCTCAGCTTTTGCCGTGTCCCGCTCGGCCACACTGATCAACTTCTGACGCACCAGACTCTCACGGCGCACATAGGTTTTTTCCGCGTCCGTCAAACGGGCATTCGCCTGCTCAAGCTGCGCCTTTGCTGCTGCAATATCTTCTACCCGCTCGCCATTGGTGAGCCGAAGCAGGTAGGCCGCTGCTTTGGCCTGCTCAGCCTTGGCTCGCGCCAGCGTCGCGGCTTGCCGGGTGGTATCCAGCCTGACCAGCACCTCTCCGGCTGTGACTGGCTGACCTTCTGCGACGGGCATCTCGCGGATGATTTCATTTGCCGTGGCCGTCAATGTAATACGATCGCGCTCCAGAGTCCCCAGTGCCTGCGACGATGGCCGATGATCGCACCCGGCCAGTAACATGAGCGCCAGCACCAGAAAGGGTAAAGACCAGACAGATTTCATTTAACGCCACTCCAAGACAGACCGTAAGGTAAAAGCTAGCTAAGATGAGCTGAAATTCAATGTGTTAGCATGAGTATGCCGCATTTTCATACGCAGGAATGTCGTGTATTTCTCACTTCTCTGCTGTCAGAAAAATATGCGCAACAGGCATTGATCACGATCCAATACTCATGGCCGGCCCACCACTCCCCCTTGTACTGGCAACAAAAGCCATTAGAATGACGCGCAATGAAAAGCACTTCATTATCAAGTAAAAGTAAAATTTTTCTCTGACTTTTAAGGGAGTACCATGTCACTGTTGGGATATTTGCGCTGGATAACCTTTTCTCTTTTCCTTTTTACCAGCCCCACAGCTTTTTCCACGACCATCACTGACAGTCTTGGGAACCCGTTTACCCTGGACACACCGCCCCAGCGAATTGTCACATTGGAATATGCCTTCGCTGATGCACTGGCAGCGATTGACCTCAGTCCTGTGGGGATTGCCGATGACAATGATCCGCTCAATCTGCACCCTGCGGTCGTGGCGAAGCTGCAGGGCTGGGTCTCTGTCGGTGACAGAGCGACACCGAACCTGGAAAAAATCACCGCGCTGAAGCCGGATTTGATTATCGCCGATGTGAACCGGCATCAGGCGATGTATGCCGCACTCAGCCAGATTGCCCCGACTGTACTGCTGGCATCCCGCGGTGAGACCTATCAGGAAAATCTGGATGTCGCATTGAAGATTGGTGATATCGCAGGCCATTCCGAGGTGATGCAGGCACGGCTTCTGCAGCACCAAAACATCATGCAAGGTGCGGCAGACGCACTCAGCGACTATCAGGGTAGAAGTGTGCTTTTCGCTGTGGCATCCGAAAATGGCTTATATGCCTATTCCGGAGCCGCCTATCCTGGCGGCGTCTTGAAAGCGCTCAAGCTGACGGTACCCGAGAAAGTCGGCGAAGAAGACAGAGCGCTGAGACAGCTGACTTTTGACGATATCACCAGCATGGATCCCGACATTCTGCTGTCTGGCCATCTGCAGCCAGACAGTCTTCTGAATCAGTGGCAGCAACAACCCGCCTGGCAATCGCTCAAGGCCGTTTCCAGCGGGCAGCTGATTGAAGTTGACAGCAATCACTGGGCCAACTGCCGGGGTTTGCTGGCGTCTGAAGCCATGGCAAACAACCTGCTGCAAGCCTTAGCGGTGACGCCAGAACCACCATTCGAAATCTTACCAAGCGAGCGGGATCTCGGCATAGAGCCTGAATAAAAGGTTCTCGTCCCAGGGCAGGATCGGCGCTTTACCCTGGAGACGGTAAGGCGCCAGATTATAGCGGGTGTATGATACTGACACATTCAGGCTGTCCATTACAGAATGGTTTACCGGGTAATGAATTGCCAGAAAGAGTTGATTTTCCAGCCAGTCATCCTGATCCCGCCACTGCTGCCAGTACCCGTCCCAGCTGAGCTCCGTCTTGACTGAACGCTGAAAAAACAGCTTCCAGACGAGTGCGTCACTGCTGCGCTTCAGTGCTTCGCGGCTATAGCCGCGGGCTTCAGGGACATCATCATCCCATTCCAGCCCGTAGTAGCCACCGCCCAGCGCCAGTCCGACAGCGTCAGCCTGACGCTGATAATCCAATCCGATCCCCAATTGTGCCTGCAGCGTCTCTTCCAACCCGAACACCGTATTCTGAAGCCAGCTGACATCTGTCCGCCAGCCGATTGTTACCCCAGAATGACCCAGACGAATCATGGGCTGAGAGAGCGAGCCGCTTGCCATAAACCAAAAAGGGTCGTGATCCGGGTCCAGATGATCAATATCGTGATCATAATGAGCTATCACCCCGGTTTGCCCGGCCAGATGCTCAGCACCGGTATAGGAGAGACGAAGACCAAGATTTACGCCCAGGGTATCTGAATCTGCCTCGGCAACCCGGGTATCATGCAATCCTGCCGAGGCGACAGTGCGCCATGCCGAGTGAGTCACAGGCGCAGCAATACATACCGGCACTAAGGCCAGTAAGGTCCACTTAGTTCTGACACAACGCCCGATACCTGTCATTAGTCTGCATACAAGCGACACAATACAGACAGTGTAGTGACTCACTGATGACTCAGTCGTTTCAATTATTAGCCATGGTAAAAATATCCGGTATCAGGATCAGGGATAAGGTAAGGTTATTCAGAAGGAAAAAGATTTTCACACAACGTTAAACACTGACAATCGGCACCATCCGCCTAATGACATAAAAACCAAGCCGATAGTTTTATTTACCAAAACATTAGCTATCGCTAAATAATAATAAATTAAATAACTCAGTTTTCATTAATAGCCCGTTTATCCCCATAGCAAGCCTCTTTCGTTAGCATTCATAACAACTCATCAACGGGTGTTTCATTTAACTTCCTTTGTTCACATTAGCATCAATCAGATAAAAACACGCTCGAACGAAAATTATATGGACTTTATTTTTTCATTTTGATAATTTCAGCAAAAGAATAAAAAACAGCGATCAATACGCTAAAAAAACAACAAACAAAACATAAACCCCTTTATTAGAACAGGTAAATATACATACCTGACAATTAGTTTCCTTATTTATCACAAACAATGTCAGTCAGATAATTATAACATTAGATAATAATAATTTAGCGTAAACATACTTTCTAAAGGTATCCACCAAGTTTGTGTAATTCAGAAAAACCTCAAGATGCGTTAACACGCCTATTTTATAAGGAAACCTTTATGGCCAAATTTAAGCAATTAGCGATCATCGCTTTACCCTTATTCAGCCTGACTCCGGTTGCTCACGCCTCGTTGTATGGCGACTGTGTTGCTTCAGGTGAGACGCTTGTCGACGCCCGCTTCGGCGGCTCCTACACCAAAGATGTGGATGACTCCTCACAGGATCTGGCCTCTTCCACCATTAAAGGCTATCTGAACGTGCAAGGCCGCAGCAGCTGCCTGCGTGTCGAAGGTGTTGCCGGTATTGATGGCAAGCTACTGAACAATGATATTCAGGTTGCCTCTGTCACTGCGGGTGCCACTGCCACCAATACGGCGCAATTCGGCGTTGACGGACGCGTCAATGTCATGGGTACCGATATCCTTTCTCAGGAATACACTATGTCTGCTGAAGAAGGGCCATCCCTGAAGAAAGATCTGCCGATCCTGCCGATTCCGGATCTTGGCCTGTATGCGGGTATTCCACTGGGACCTGTCATTCTGGATGTTGGTGTCGGTGTAAGAACCAAGCTCAACGTGGCACTGGAAGCGGGTTACGACAACCTGGCACTGACCGCCAAAGCCGTGCCAAGCGCCGATGTGACAGGATTCACTGAAGCCTCCGCCCGCATTTTGCTGAATAAAATCTCTCTCGGTGGTGAAGTGTCTATTATCTCAGATGATCTGGCCTTTGAAACCTATGGCCGCTGGGATGCGCCGCAGAACGGCTTTGCATTTGGTTACGGCATTACCAACACCGCCAACCTGGCCGGTGGCAATATCTACGGCTCAGTGAACGACAAGTACAAACTGACCATTTATGAATGGCCTGGCTACACCTTTGAGAAAACGTTAGCGCAAGGAAACACTTTCCTGCCCGTTCAGTAATCTCAGCGCCCTTCCTCCCCGCATCCAGAATGCGGGGAGCATCTCTGTGTCATGAGTCAATAGTCTATGAAGAACAAATTACTTTTTATTCTGGTGCTGGTCAGCTGCATAGCCGCCGGCGCCGCGCTGTTTCGTCTTTCGGGATCGCCCGCTTCCGCCGTACCTGACCATGAATCCGGTTCTGCCTCAGCCCAGCCAACCGCTACGCCAGCCAACCCGAACAGTCATCCTCCGGCTTTTCAGCACACAGGCACAGCGTCTTCACACAGTAAGAACACCGCCTCTGAGGCATTTGCCAAACAAGTCTTTGCGCTGCAATACAGTGCCGATATCGCTTTTTCAGCCCCTGGCACCACGGTTGAGCAAACAATCCGATTCGATATCAGCGGCGACATGCTCCAGTACCGGCAAACCCGGGATGATCACATCTATAAACTGATCAGAATGCCGGCGCCGGACATTACCGCCGCCGTCAATCAGCAGGCCAATCCAGAGATAGTGGCAGCTCTGCGCCAGCAGGTACAGCAAGGGATAGAGTTCATCAGCTCCCCTGAAGGAGAGATCCTGGAAGTCTATTTGTCACAGCCCCATCCGTCGCTGAAGTCCATGGAAACTATTGCCTTCATGATGCAGCACATTGTTCCTGAAACACTCAGCGCCAACACACAATGGCAACGTTCAGAAAAAGACTACAACGGCGAGTTCACTGCTTTCTACAGCCTGCAGCCGGACACAGCACCGACGCCGGCAACCGACAGTTACGCGTTATTTAAACGCCGTGAGCTGGAAAAAGCCGTCTATGATCAAGTGAGTGGAGATCAGGCCCGTGGACTGGAAAACAAACTCAGGCCCATCTACTCGTTCAGTCACCAGGCCCGCTGGGATCAGCAACATCGTATGCTGCAATCGTTGTCGGTTGATGAAAGCGTCGAGCACCTGCTTAACGGTCAGCCGCTGGCAAGCAATAACAATCGCTTGATTCTGAACCTGACATCATGGTCTGAGGACATCAGCCAGACTGAACTCGCCCTGATCCAACAGGTCCAGTCGCAGCGTCAGATCGAGTTAACCGCCGCTGAGGTGTTTCTCTCCACCGGAGGCAAAGTAAGCCAAGGTGCCGGCACTTTGGACGAAGCGAGCGATGAACAACAACACTCAGAGCAGGCAACTCAGGGTGCCAGCACCTCTGCCGAAGAGGCCTATCAGGAAATCAAAGATCTTTATGATGCCATGCTGTCTCTGGATGGCCTCGAGAGAGTCAAAGCAGAAAGTCAGCTGAGCGCCCTGCTGCAAAACTTTGCCCGCACCTATCCCGGCGATCTGGATCTGCTAACGGATGATTTGGCGAAATTTGGCACTCATGAACCAGGGTTCAGTCTGTACCTGAGTGCACTGAGTACAGTCGCCAGCCGCGCTTCACAGGAGGCTATGCTGACCACACTGAATGCCCGGATGAACGAGAAACAGGCAGCAGCCTCAATCATGGCATCGCTGGCACTGTCACCGCAGGGCAATACACAAACGTTTGAACGCTTCTCGAATATGGTCGGCAACAGCCAGTTAGCGGAGTCGATGACAGCCAATGTCGATCTGGCGAAAAGCGCCATGGTTCAGCGCATGGGCGTGGAAGACAGCACAACGGCCAACGCTTATGTCTCTGAACAATTGCGGGAACTCAAGACTGCACCCGATACCTCGGCCACCCTTCATCATCTGACGGTGCTGGGCAATATGGGGCAATACCTGAGCTTTGGGGATTTGCAAACGTATACCGAACAAACCAATGCTGACATTCGTCAGCGGGCTACCCATGCCCTGCGGTTTGTTCCCGGCTCGGATGCCACCGACTATTTGTTGCAGACTCTCAAAGATGATGCAAATGTCACCACCCTTGAAGTCGCCGCCAATTCTCTGAGTTACCGCGCGCTGGACAGCAATACCCTGATGCAGCTCCAGCAGCAGATTGATGTAGAGCAGAATCAGCAGATTAAAGAAAGGCTGCAAGGGATCGTGGATAAATACACCACGTCGGAGATTGCTCAGCAATCACATTGACTGGGATTGAATCTCTGCAAAGACCTGTGCCAGACAATCAGGAGAACCCTGCTTCCGCTTGATTGTCTGGCATCACTCAGACTTCCGACACCAATGGCAGTTCAGGCATGCGTTTTGGGATCCGCTGCTCTGCCAATTGGAGCTACCCCCCCTAAATTTGGTCTCCCAGATTGAAGAAAACCCCAGCATTGCTGCTGAGGTCTTAAAGAAGTGGACAGTAGTAAGAGACCAAACTAAAAATCGATGTCGATACTTCTAGGATAGTTCAAGTTTTATAAAAGAAGCTTGTCTATTAAGACAAAGTTCATGTCCCTCACGCGAAAGCAAATTCAGTTCTCAACTTTAAAATGAAACTGAACTAAACGAGGTAGCAAACATGATTTCTGAACCATCTCAAAAATATACACCAGCATCTATTGTATCTAATCCGGAACGAGTATGGCCTAGCAAGCGACTTGAAGCAGCACCTCGTTGGTGCTCAACCGACCTACGGGATGGAAATCAGGCCCTGGCTAACCCTATGGATCACGATAGAAAACTTATGTATTTCGACCATCTTGTGCAATGTGGTTTCAAAGAAATCGAGGTCGCGTTTCCTTCTGCGTCAGATACTGAGTTTCAATTCGTCCGTAAGCTAATAGAAAAGGACCACATACCTGATGATGTTTGGGTTCAAGTAATTACTCAGGCACGTCCGGATCTGATTCGAATGACGATGGATTCTTTGAGAGGAGCAAAACAGGCAATTGTTCATGTCTACAATGCCACCGCTCCCGTATTTAGGGATGTGGTTTTTCAAAATTCAAAAGAAAAAACCATTCAGCTTGCTTTAGACGCTGTTGAATTGATTAAGCAGCTATGTGAGGAACAACCGGAAACTACATGGTGTTTGGAATACTCTCCGGAAACCTTTTGCTTTACAGAGCTTGAATTTGCCTTAGAGATCTGTGAAGCAGTAAAAGACTTATGGTGCCCTAATGAATCCAGACAATTAATACTAAACCTACCGACTACGGTTGAAGTCAACACACCGAACGTGTTTGCCGACCAGATCGAACTATTCATTAGAAATTTTAGCGATCTCAATAATGTAACTATCAGTATCCACCCACACAATGACCGCGGTACTGGCGTTGCTACAGCTGAACTTGGTGTTCTTGGTGGCGCTCAGAGAATTGAAGGCTGTTTGTTCGGCAATGGTGAAAGAACAGGGAATGTTGATTTAGTAACACTGGCCATGAACCTATATAGCCAAGGTGTTAACCCAAACATTAAGTTTGAAAATATCAAGAAAACCGTGGAAGTAGCTGAATATTGTAATCGAATTCCGGTACATCCTAGGCACCCATATGCGGGTGAGTTGGTCTTTACGGCATTTTCAGGTTCACATCAGGATGCTATTAAAAAAGGGTTTGCAAAGCGGTTTGAAACGGGGCAAGTCACTTGGGATGTCCCATATCTACCAATTGATCCCATTGATATTGGTTGTGCTTATGAAGAGGTAATTCGGGTAAATAACCAATCAGGCAAAAGTGGTGCAGCTTGGCTCATAGAGCAGAACCACGGATTGAAGCTTCCTAGGCCACTACAAATCGACTTCAGCGAAAAGGTTAAATCATTTACTAATCACTCGGGTTGCGAAATGAACCTGAATGAAATTTGGCGGCTATTTCGAGAGTCATATGGCGTTTTAGATAAACCAGATCTTCAACTTATAGATTATGAAAGCAAGTCTGAATCGGGTGAGCTATGTATCATTTCAACTTTAAATCACAAGGGGCGCAGAGTTGATGTTGAAGGGCTTGGTTCTGGAATCATGAGTGCTTTGGTTAATGGCATAAAACAAGCCTTCGATATCGATATAAATATCAAAGGTTATTCTGAGCATACGCTGGGGCTTAGTACTGAAAGTAGAGCCGTCACTTACGTTGAGATCCAATCCAATTTACAGGTAAGTTACTTTGGCGTCTCAATTAATAGTGACTCATTAAAAGCTCTTCTGCAGGCGACTCTAAATGCGGTTTCTTCATTTTTGGATCAGTACGAATCCTTTAATTGGCTCGACTAAGCAAGGCCTTCTTTTTAATACACACTGAGTTTGGAAATTATGGAAAAAATTTTAAATATCCCTTCAGAAAATTGGACTATCCCGACTGGTTTTGACCCTGGCATCGAACAGATCATTATCGAAGACACCCTAGATACTGAAAAGAAAACTGGGATAAGAACACGCTTTGTTCGCTTTAACCCTGGTGCTGGGACCAAGGAAGTATTTCTTCATGATTACCATGAAGAGGTATATCTGGTTTCGGGTGACCAAATTCTTCTCAATAAAGACACCTTAGAACTAAAGCATAAATACACAGTAGTGAATACTTTATAAGACCAGCAGGTACTCATCATGGACCGTTCAAAAGCGACGACGGGTGTGTCCTTCTAGAAATTCACTATTACTAAACAAATAAACGAAAAACGCAGTTGAAAGGGAACATAAAATGGCTTATCAATCACACGCAAATTCATGGGAACAACGAGCGACAATCCGGACAAGACCAAGACGTATTATTGAGGATGATGAACTTTCATTTTACCCAAAGGAAAGACAGCCATTGTGCTTTGATCCGGTAATTGAGAAGTTGGGTTTAGAGGTACAAAATACGATTTTGCTTCAAAGCCTATACAAATATATCAATGATATTGTAATTTTTGAGACTGAAATCGTTAACAAAACGGCACTAGATATTGCTAAAGGCCGTTTTCCTTTCGAGTTCTCATTCGAGGCTAGATATGACGCAATGTCAGTTGTTATTGATGAAGACTACCACGCATTTGTTGCAATGGATTTCCAGAATCAGATGGAACAACAAACTGGTTCAAAGCCCTTTCAGGTATTTAATGAAATTGAGCTTAGTCGAGCAATCCCGAAAGCAATCGCCTCATTAGATGACGCTAACCATAAAGCCGGTGTTGAACTGATTGCTGTGGCCATCTCTGAGAACACTGTAACTTCTGACGTTGCTGCTTTTGCTAGTGACGACAGTGTTAAGCGCTCAATTAAGGGTATTATGGCAGATCATCTTGCAGACGAAGGTCGCCACTCAAAGTTTTGGACAGAGCTAGTCAAGATTTACTGGGCCGAGATTGATGAATCATCTCGATTGGCTATTGGGTCTGCATTGCCAAAATTTCTTGAAGAATATCTTACAAATGATATCCAGAAAGAATTTGATACAGCGTTGATCAACCAACTATCCCTTCCAGATGTCGTTAAAGCTAAAGTACTTGAAAACCTTGTTGGTGGTGTAACCCTCCCCGAAAAACATGTCGCTAGTAATTAGAGCTTTTCCGTTTACACTGAAATAAACGGAGAACGCATGATGAAAAAATCACGCTACACAGAAACACAGATCGTGAAGATCCTGAAGGAAGTGGAGGCTGGCCGTAAGGTCAACGAAGTCTGTCGTGAATACGGTATCTCTGACGCTACCTATTACAACTGGAAATCGAAATATGGTGGTATGGAAGCGTCCGATGTGAAGCGGCTGAAAGAGCTTGAAGATGAAAATCGCCGACTCAAGCAGATGTTCGCTGACCTCAGCCTTGAGCATCGTATTGTGAAAGATATTCTGGAAAAAAAGCTGTAAAGCCAGCGGTTAAACGCGAACTCGTGGAGTATGTTCGTCAGCAATTTCGGGTCAGTCTCAGAATGGCCTGCCGCGCAGTTGGCATCAGTGATTCTGTCTATCGATATCAACCAGACCCTCATCGAGATGATGAGGTCATCGCCAAGTTGCAAGAAGCCGTAGAGCGATATCCTGCTTATGGTTTTGGCAAGTTATTTAAAGTTCTCAGACGCTGGGGATATCCATGGAACCACAAGCGCGTTTACCGTGTTTACTGCTCACTCAAGCTCAATATGAGGCGCAAAGGAAAAAAGCGGTTACCGAAACGGGAGCCAGTCCCGCTGGCACGTCCTGACGGGGTGAACGGCTGTTGGTCGATTGATTTTATGAGTGACGCTCTGGCTTGCGGCAGACGTTTTCGTACGTTTAATGTTGTCGATGATTTTAACCGCGAAGTGTTAGCCATCGAAGTGGACTTAAATTTACCAGCCCCAAGAGTCATCCGGGTTTTGGAGCGTATCACAGCGTGGCGCGGGATGCCCGGCAAACTCAGGATGGATAATGGTCCAGAATTTATCTCCACAGCGTTAGCCGAATGGGCCGAAGAAAATCGAGTTGAACTTGAATTTATTCGACCAGGAAAACCCACTGAGAACTCATATATTGAGCGCTTTAATCGAACCTATCGCACAGAACTTCTCGATATGTACGTTTTTAAAACGCTGAGTGAAGTTCGAGAGTTAACCGAACAATGGATGAAGGAATATAACGATGAACGCCCTCATGATGCCCTGGATGATCTGACCCCGTGGGAATACTTAGCAAGGTACGAAAGCAGGAAAAACTCTAATTTAGGCTGCCATTAAAGTAGGGAGGGTTACAGTGGGTACCCTATTACTGGACAGCACCCTATGGTTGCAAATATCCGCCGATTCCTAATTGCGTCAGGCATTTTTGAGCACGCACCGACCCGAAATCTTCTCGCCCAATATTCATAGATCATGGAAAGACAATGAAACTTTATTCTATTGCACTTGATAGCAAGTGTCCTTGCTCGCATGAACTAACCAATCTTATTTACGAGCTTGGTCATAACATTATTTCATCAAAACCCGACGAAACTGTTTCTGAAATTGAAGACTCAATGAAGGTCGATTTCATTCTTAAGCGTTACCAACCTGATGACATCGATTTAGGTTCAAGGTCGTCAGTGTATATTAGCGTGGCTCATGAGAGTGATAATGAACAATACATTGTTTCTACATTAGCACCATTTGACGGGCAGTTGGTGCTAATTACTAAGTCAGTCATAAAGTACGGATTCACACATAATGGGGCAGATATTCACAAAGAAATTTGTACAGTTGTAGAACAGTGTGTTTCTTTGACGCTAACACGCTTGTCACAAGGTTTAACCAAAGATAACACAATTCCTAGTGATGAATTAGTGCACTATTCAGAGGTTGACCTTCATGAATTAAAATTTTGGCACAAGTCAAATGAGACGATCGAGAACGGAAAGTATTATCAAGGTTTATACGAAGCTTTTGAAAATACGGTTAGGTTGTTCCCCCAAAAGGCAGCGGTCAAATTTGGTGATACCTCGATCTCTTACAAAGAGCTGGAAGGTAAGGTTGAAAGATATGCGTCAAATATTCAAAACCTCCTGCGTTCAGGTAGTTGTGCAGAACAACAAGTAATAGCAATCGCATTACCAAAGTCAATCGAATTATATGCAACGATTCTGGCAGTGTTAAAAATAAATGCTTGTTATGTGCCTATCGACCCCGAGTACCCTGAAGACCGAATTAAGAACATATTGAAAGGCTCCAAACCACAATTATTAATTGGGAAGTTAAATTTTGAGACAGAAACGCGAGCTACTTCAATAGACGCCATAGAGCAAAATACAAATATTGGAACAACAGCGACACCGTTTAAATACGAAGAAAACACAAGTCAAAATGCTGTGGTGATCTATACGTCAGGTTCAACGGGTGTTCCAAAAGGAGTGCAACTGACTCATCAGAATGTGGTTCATTTCTGTCACTGGTATATCACAGAAACGAATCTATCATATGATTCTCGTTGTCTTCAGTTCACAACAATTTCCTTCGACGCATCTCTATTAGATATCTTCCCTACATTTACAACTGGGGGGACACTTATTGTACCTTCATCAGAACAGCGACATGACTTCGAACAACTAAACAATTTAATCTTGGAAGAGTCAGTCACACACTGTTTCATACCACCAGCAATGTTATCGGCAATGCCGCAGTATTCATGGCCATCTATGGAATACATCATCACCGGAGGCGATGTCTGCGACAGTGCAGCGATCGATCATTGGTCCGGACAGACAAATTTGGTCAATATATATGGGCCTACTGAATGTACTGTGCTGGCTACCTTTAAACGACTAGAGCAAGGCTGCAATAACAAAGTCATTGGACAGCCAATCAATAATACTCAGGTTTACCTAATTAATGAAAAAGGCGAGCCTTGCCAGACTCTCGAACAAGGTGAATTGTATATAGCAGGGAAAGGAGTTGGACCAGGGTATGTACGAGATATTAATCAAACTAATGAACGATTTGCCCCGATTGAATCGAATTCAAAAGCAGGCATAACGTATCGGACGGGTGATATTTGCTTTTGGGACAATAATGGTGACATTAACTTTATTGGTCGTCGGGACAATCAGCTTAAAATTCGAGGATTTCGAGTTGAGCTCGGTGAGATAGAAAACACGATTCTTCGATTAGACCTTTACACAGGGTGTGTAGTTATAGCTGACGATAAAAAACAGATCAGAGCTTTTGTTAAAGGTCCGAAATCTAATGTTTCTACCGACCAATTACGCGTTAAGTTGGGCGAATGCTTACCTGATTATATGATGCCAGTATTAATCAAAGAGCTCCAAGAATTTCCTTACACGGCCAACGGTAAAGTGGACCGTAAAAAACTTGCAGAATTCAAAGTGCGATCGTTTGGTACCACCAAAGATGAAGTTTGGACTAAATTGCAAACCGAATTGAGAGAAATATGGGCTGAATCACTCGACGTTGACCCCAGGGCGGGATCGCACTTTGTTAAAAACTATGATCTAATAAACGTAAACTCTTAACTAGCCTACGAAATTGAACCTTATTGAATATCTTTCTGTGGTGACAGAAAACCGCTCTGACATTAATCGAAAGCATGATCTTGTTGATGTCATCTTCCTTGTTATCAGTGCCATCACATCAGGTTGTGAAGGCTGGCAAGACATTGAAACTTATGGTGATGAGAAGCTTCACTGGTTGCGAAAGTACCGCCCGTTTACACATGGTATCCCGCGCCGACATACCATTGCTCGCATATTACGTTCGGTGGTGGCAGAGTCATTACTTGAAGCACTCGCTCTTTGGATTAATGACCAGCGAACGACTCAAAACAAGCCAGTCATCGCTTTTGATGGCAAGGTACTGCGTGGTGCCTATCGTGGCGATAAGAAAAACGCCTTACAGCTCGTCACTGCCTACGATACTGAACGTGGTTTAGTCCTTAGCCAAAAGCCAACTGAAAGCAAAAATGGTGAAATCAGTGTTGTGAGGCAACTACTTGATATAATTAATGTAAAAGGAAGTATCATCACGCTCGACGCTTTGCATTGTCAGCGCGAAACTCTCGAAAAAATTTCAGAGAAAAAAGCGCACATTGTCGTTCAAGTGAAAAACAACCAGCCAAAGCTTCGTGAAGCCGTTGTTTCTCAGTTTCAGGCGGTATTCGACGCACAAAAAGAGCAAGTTGTTACAGAAATTGTTCAAGAGCAACATGGTCGTAAAGAAGAGCGGTATGTTTTTCAGCTGAAGGCCAATTTACCCGACGATTTGAAAGAAAAGTGGCCGACGGTTCGAAGTATCATCGCCGTGGAGCGGCATCGTGTTATCAAAGGTAAAGGTAGCGTCGAAACGTCTTATTACGTGAGTTCATTGTCACCAAAGCATAAGCTTCTCGGGCATTATATTCGTCAGCATTGGCGTATAGAGAACAGCCAGCATTATGTGTTAGATGTTGTTTTAAAAGAAGATAGCTCACGAATAACCCTAGATGGTGCGGTTGAAAATATAGCGCTATTCAGGCGTTTTGTAATGAACATGCTAAAACAGTGTGACTGTGGCGCCCCAAGCCAAAAAGTAAAACTGAAAAAGGCTGCTTGGAGCGATGATTATCGGACAAGAGTTTTCTTCGGGCTATAAAGTGAGCAAAGTATGCTCCCGCCCTGGATCTCCCAACCATTAGGAGACTTCATCATAACTCAATCCCATCTGGAGCATCCATTGGTTGTATTTGGTGCTGGCAGTGGGGTAACCCCTTTATTGCCAATGCTACAATTTTTACACACAAACAACTTTAAACAACCACTGCACATTTTCTTAAGCTTCAGTTCAGTTGACGATTTTATTTTCAAAAGTGAATTCACTGAACTGGTGCAAAAAATGGAAAATTCATATTTACATATAAATTACACTCAACATTCAAACTGCTCTAATGTTGATACCTATCGGCTGCAAAAAAAGGTAATACATTCTCAGTGCCCAGATATTGGGCGATTCAAAGCATTTATTAGTGGTTCAGGAAACTATGTTGCTGATATAACCAATCACCTTCTAGCGCTGAAAGTTGAGCCGAGTGATATTGTCACAGAGCATTTTTCACTTATGAGTCAAACTCCTTTGGGGCAAGAAATTCGAGTAAAAGTTCAGCTAGATAATGAAGTCCTTTGTGATAAAGCAAATGGCGAAAAATCAATACTGGAGTTGGCCGAGGATGCTGGTGCTTACATCAACTCAGTATGTAGGAATGGTTTGTGCGGCGCATGTGTGGTTAGGGTGGAAGGGAATACTCGAGGAGGCTGTACCGACGTATTAGACACGCATAGTATCGAGAAAGGGATAAGGCTTGCTTGTTGCACTTATCCAATTGACGATTGTTCTGTGTTCAGTGATACGTCACTTTCTTGAACCAGGCTTGGGAAGGCAACGAATGAGTTTGGTGAAATACCAATACGCTTCTTAAACATTGTGCTGAAAGCACTGTGGCTATCGTAACCAACAGCTACTGCTGCATCCATAACAGAATAGCCACTGGCCAGTAACTCCATACTTTTAAGTATCCTAAAACGTCTGAGCCATTCTCCAAAGCTTAAACCAGTCTCTAAGTGGAATTTACGGGAAATAGTTCGTGCCGACACATTCAGTGAGAGCGCAACATCGGCTAGTTCCCAGGGGCGCTCTAAATGAGCGGTCACACGTTTACAGAAAGATTTAAGTACTTTTGATGAAGGCATGGGTACATTAAAGTCGGTGAGGTGAATTAAGCGCAACTCATCAAGAATAAGTTCGTTGATACGTTCTTCGCGTGAACCTGTTGTAAGATTATCCGAGAAATCAGAAGCTGCATTAATCAGCTCTCTGAGCAGCGGGTTAACTTGAAATATACCTAACTCATTACCAAGATCAGCACGTGCTAAGGGATCTATGAAAAGAGTTCGTACTTCAACTTGGCCCACCGCGACTAAGCTGTGAGGTACCCCTGCTGGAATCAGTAGGCCCCGAGATGGAGGAATGACCCAACAATTATCTTTGGCATAGACTCGAATTACCCCTTCCAGTATGTGTAAAACCTGAACAACCTGATGGTCATGAACAGGCTCTTTAATACCGTTTTGGTAGGTGTACTTAATAGCCCGAATTGGTTTTTTGAGTCTGTCGGTTTGGTAAAACATACTTAATTCAATCGGAAAATAAAATTTATCTTAAACATAGGCTTATTGATACACAAGATGTTTTATATTCACTTTTGCGATAACTAAATCAAAGTGATGGAATGTTCAAATCTATGAAAAGCACGCCCATATTTCCATTTATTACTGCTGTCGAAACGTTAGAATTCGATGGCATTCCTATTGCTGACAATCTGCGAGCCACTCCGTACGACGGAACTCGCCTGCGACTGTCAGGTACTGGCCCGACAGCATGCCGTTACTGACGACCTGCGCGAGCCCGATGTATACAAACAGACTAGACCTGAGAATACTTACGCTTCATTTTCAGCGCCACATTCACCAGAGCAATCAGAACCGGCACTTCCACCAGCGGGCCAATCACACCAACAAAAGCCTGATCAGAATTCAGACCAAAAACCGCAATCGACACCGCAATGGCCAGTTCAAAATTATTGCCAGATGAGGTGAAAGCAATCGAGGTATTCTGATCGTAAGGTAAGCCCATTTTCTTGCCGATAAAGAAGCTGGCAAAAAACATGATCAAGAAATAAATCACCAGCGGTATCGCTACCCGTACCACATCCATAGGTAGCTCAATGAGCATTTCGCCTTTCAGGCTGAACATCAGCACTATGGTCGCCAGCAGAGCGATGAGGGTGATCGGCGAAATTCGCGGAATAAAGACTTGGTTGTACCAATCCTCGCCTTTGGCAGCGACCAGCCATTTGCGGCTCAGAAAGCCCGCAAGGAAGGGGATGCCAAGATAAATCAATACGCTCTCAGCAATATCGATAATGGTAATATCCACCGCAAATCCCTGCAGCCCGAACATGGGTGGCAGTACAGTAATAAAGAACCAGGCCATCAAGCTATAGGTTAAAATCTGGAAGGCACTGTTCAGGGCAACCAGAGTGGCTCCGTACTCTTTGTTCCCACCACTGATATCGTTCCATACCAGCACCATAGCAATGCAACGCGCCAGACCAATCAAAATCAGTCCAACCATGTATCCTGGCTGATCGCGCAGGAAGATCACCGCAAGTGAAAACATCAGAATCGGGCCGATAACCCAGTTCATGATCAGCGACAGAGTGATGGCACGCTTATCCCGGGTCACCTCACCCAGCAAGCTGTAGTTCACCTTCGCCAGCGGCGGGTACATCATCAGAATCAAGCCGATCGCCAGCGGAATGTTGGTGCTTCCCACTGACATCGATTCATTCCATTGCCCCACCTCAGGAAAAGCCACGCCCAGAGCAACACCTGCCGCCATGGCTAAAAAAATCCAGACAGTTAAATACCGGTCCAGAAAACTCATCTTCTGGGATACAGCCACATCCGCGCAGGCTTGTGAATTTGTCATGTTTTTCATTCCTGATATCCGTTAAATACGTGACGATTGCTGCCATTCAGGCATTGCGCTTTTCTCATTGACACACTGATTGTCTCCAAGTTTGCTCAGCTCTCTGACAATCAGTTCCGGATTGTTTTTCAGTGTGTAGTTCAGCACCTCTTGCATCCATGCAGGCAGTCCGTCATTGAGCCGGTAGTACACCCATTTGCCACGACGTTGATCGCTGACCAGACCATTCTTCCTGAGTTCTGCCAGATGGCGAGAAACTTTAGGCTGGCTCAGATCCAGCGAAGACATCAGGTCGCACACACATAACTCTTCTTTAGACACCAGCAATAACAATGACTTAAGCCGAGTTTCCTCGGCTAGAGATTTGTAAAAAGTTAATGCGTCACACATGTTTTTCATATATGAAATTTCGAATATGAAGAGCCTATTGGCTTAAGCACCGTAAGTCAATTTAGTTTGCAGCCTTCTGCGCCAACCGCTCGTCCTCATGCTCAACCGCCAGTCGGGTATCCAGAGCTTCGGCATACGCAAAGCAGGACCGCGAGGTGACCCGCGCCAGATACTGAGTAATCACGGGATCTGGCTCAACCGATCCAAATGCCGTGCAATATTTCAACGCGGTTGCCCATAACAGATCTGCCGCCGTGAAACGCTCGCCCAGCAAATAAGGGCCTGCGCTGAGTTGCTCAATGAGTACTTGGATCACTGTGTCATAGTCTCCGTAAGGGCTGATCTTTTGCGCACTGGGCACCCACCCCATGGCTTTGTCGCAGACAGCAGGTTCAAAGCAGGCGGAGTAAAAAAGCATCCAGCGCAAGTAGGGACCACGTAGCGGATCACTCAGACCGGGCGCCAGCTCACCGGAGGAAAATAAATCGGCTAGGTGCAGATAGATAGCCACCTGGTCAGTGATTAAGGCACCGTTATCAAGCAAAGCCGGCACCTTACCCAGCGGATTGATCGCGAGATAATCGGGTTGTCTGTTTTCCCCCATCAGCATATTCAGCACATTCAGTTGAAAAGGCACATCCAGCTCATTGAGCAAGATCAGTACGCTGGACGAGCGCGTATGCGGTGAATGAAACAAGATTAGTTCGTGACCCATTGCTTTATCGGACATGGTGATTTCCTGTTGTTGTTATCAGTCCGGGTCACTATATTGGCCATACCTGTCAGATTTTGTCAGGTTTCAACACGATTCTGTCTCTTTGTGATTGCTTTCTTTAACAGAGGAAAAACTGATGCGCGCCAGCCGGCTTCTGACCATTCTGATGACCCTGCAATCGCGCGATCGGGTCAGCGCCACAGAGCTCGCCCGCGACTGTCAGGTTTCGGTGCGCAGTATCTACCGTGATATCGACAGCCTGAGTGCGCTGGGCATTCCGGTGTACAGCGAACAGGGCGTCCATGGCGGCTACCGGCTGCTGGAAGGCTACCGGACACAACTCAATGGTTTCTCAAAACAGGAAATCGAAACCCTGTTCATGCTCGGTTTGTCCGGCCCGGTGCAGGAATTGGGACTTGA
Organism: Photobacterium sp. TLY01; assembly: GCF_021432065.1. NCBI lineage: Bacteria > Pseudomonadati > Pseudomonadota > Gammaproteobacteria > Vibrionales > Vibrionaceae > Photobacterium > Photobacterium sp. TLY01. The sequence goes on along the minus strand of NZ_CP090364.1, from coordinate 959,640 downwards.
GCCCGCGATGTCGGAAGCCAGACTCAAGTTACTGGCCGCCATTCCGACCAGCCTTCGCACGCATGCCGAACGTTTTCAGTCCTGTTTTTTACTCGATACCCCGGGCTGGTTTACCGAAAAAGAAACGGTTGGCGACCTGCCGCAGCTGTTCAGCGCAATCTGGCAGAAAAACCCAGTCTCGTTTCATTATCAAAGCTGGCGTGGCAGCAGCCAGCGGGTCGTCAATCCGCTGGGCATGGTATTAAAAGCAGGCAGCTGGTATCTGGTGGCTCAGTCTGAGGGCCAGTTCAAAACGTACCGGGTCGCCCGCATCCGGGATCTGAACATCCTGAATCAGTGTTTTGAATCAGAGACACACTTTGACTTACCCGCCTACTGGCAGCAAAGCAATCGCCAGATGGAAGCTGAACTCTACCCCAATACCGCCGAGATCAAACTCACCGCCAAAGGGCTGAAAATGCTAAGCAGCCTGAGTCCGCCTTATGTCCGGCAACACACGCAGATTGGACAAACCGATGATACGGGCTGGACAAGCGTCACCTTACCCTCAGGAAAAACCGAACAGGCGGTGGTGGAAATGCTGAGATTCGGCCCGGAAGTTCAGGTGATCCAGCCTGAAGCACTGCGATTTGCGATGAAAAATGTGATTGCGGTGATGCACGGGTTGTATGGCGACGATGAATCGCCGCCTTCACGATAACAAGCATCCCCTTCAGTGAATTCACTGAAGACTATGTCCGCGAACTTCGCATTTCATTCCAAGGCGCCATCCCCCGCACCAGCCTGTGCGAGTAACCAGTGTTTAAAATGAATCTGAGCCTGGCTCTCTTTCTGCGCATGCAGCTTGGTGAGCCAGTAAGATCCCTTATGCAGATAAATATCAAACGGCTGCACCAGCTTTTCTTCCGTCAACAACCTTTCAAACATGACAGAGGGCGCCAACGCGATCCCGTAGCCTTGCATGGCCGCTTCGACCATGGCGATGGAGGAATCAAACACGATAGCGCTCAGTTTCGCTTTTGGCACTGCCACTTTGGCTTCATTCAGCCACAGTGACCACTCATCGGGTTGATAGGATCGCAATAAGGTGTAGTTCAGCACATCTCTCGGTGAGGACAGTGCCAGGCCGATTCCCGGCGGGCACAATACAGTCAACGGCGCGGGAAAAAGCTCAGTCGCCTCCGTGGCATGCCAGCTGCCTTTCCCGAAACGGATCAGATAATCCAAACCTTCTGCTACCGGGTCTGCTTTGTTGTTATGGGTTGAGATACGCAGGTCAATCAGGGGATAACGCGCCTGAAAATCTGCCAGACGAGGCAGCAGCCAGTTCACTGCAAACGTGCCGACAACCCCCACAGAAACGACTTCTCTGCGAATTCCCTGCATCAGCATGTCCATCGCTTCAGACAGGTTTTCAAACGCCCCTTTCACCACAGGCAGCAGTATGCTCCCCTCTTCCGTTAAATTGAGTCCTCTGGACTGACGGATAAATAAAGACACGCCCAACTGCGCTTCAAGCATTTTGACCTGCTGACTGACAGCAGCCTGAGTGACACACAGTTCGACCGCCGCCTTGGTAAAATTCAGATGTTTTGCCGACACCAGGAAGGCACGCATCGCATTCAACGGTAAGTGGGTAACATTCATCTTCAGACCCTAGATTTTCTGATGGCTCATCTTAGATTTCACAGATTGTGCCTCAAATGAACTCACTTTAATATCCGCCCATCACCCCGGGGTTCCGAACAAAATCATTCACGTTTAACCGAGTCAGAAGTCACCATGAAACCTATCCTCTGCAACACCAGAACATTGATTTTATCTGCCCTGTGCCTGTTCTCTGTCGCAGCACCGGTCCACAGTCAAACCGCGACCGACCCGATCAGACAAGTCGTTGATCAGCAGGCAGCAAGACTCATGGCTGCTTATCAGATTCCGGGCATGGCTTTCGGCATCACCATCCGTGGCAAAGCACATTACTACAGCTATGGTCTGGCCGATGTCCAGCATGGTCTCCCCGTCACAGAACACACGATTTTTGAACTGGGTTCAGTCAGTAAAACCTTTGCCGCAACGCTGGCCAGTGATGCCCAGCGTCAGGGCAAGCTGTCGTTTGACGATCAGGCATCGGCATACCTGCCCGAACTGAAAGGCAGTGCCATCGGCGATACCGCCTTAATCCAGCTGGCTACCTATACCGCAGGCGGATTACCGCTGCAGTTTCCGGACCCGGTGACAGATCACGCGGCCATGCTGGACTACTACCGTCACTGGCAGCCCGCATTTCCGGCCGGAACCCGCAGGCAATATTCAAATCCGAGCATTGGTCTCTTTGGCCATATTGCGGCAATGAGTCTGGGAGAGTCCTACGCGACGCTGATGGAAAGCCAGATCTTGCCAGCGCTTGGCATGACTCAGACCTTTGTGAAAGTCCACGCTTCCAAGCAGGCTGACTACGCCTTCGGCTACAACGCCGCTGGCGAGGCGGTTCGGGTGACTCCCGGCGTACTGGACGCCGAAGCTTATGGCATTAAATCAACGGCTGCCGATATGGTGCGCTATATCGAAGCAAACGTCGGGACGGCGCAGGTGAGCCATGCCATGTCGCAAGCACTGACCAATACCAGAATCGGGTATTATCAGGCCGGTCCGCTGACCCAGGGACTGGGCTGGGAAATGTATCCGTATCCGGTGTCGCTGGACACCCTGCTGGCAGGCAACGCCACCGAGATGATTCTCAACCCGATGCCGATTCAGACAATTGATTCCCCCAAGCCACTTCCGGCACAGATCTGGGTGAATAAAACCGGCTCAACCGGCGGATTCGGCGCTTATGTGGCGTATATCCCTGCCGAACGAACCGGTATCGTGATTCTGGCCAACAAAAATTACCCCAACGCCGAACGCATCAAAGCGGCGTATGCCATTTTGAATGCTGCCGTAAAATAGTTCGTCAGCACTTCACCTTGTTTTCCCTGTGCTCCGCTGTCAGTCAATCCGACAGGAAGCACAGGGATTTCTTCTTTACTGTTGGCGCAAGCTATTCACCGCAGCGATTCACCGTAATGTTTGCCACTTTTTGATGATTCCAGACATTTATCAAAATAAAACTAACAAGCCAATATTTTTTTCTGCTGAAATGCCGCTGCAATTTCATGCCATTCAAACCGGCTCATAAAACTGGCACGGGCATTTTCTGCGTTGTTTGCCTCAATGAATACCGGCGCTAATACAAACCCCTGCCTGAATAAACTCAGAATAATATCCGATGAGCTTTCTGCATTGAGGGCTTCAAAAACCAATACATCTTCTTTTACCAGCACACAAAATTTCATACAAAAACCATCCATCAACATTCGATATCAGAATTATCGCCATTTATGCTATAGTGCCTAGTGATATTAATTTTATGGCGATAACTTAAAGTTATGAAGGTGAATCCAAAATATTTACGCTCGATTGAAATTCTGGCCAGAGTGAAAAACTTCAGAATTGCCTCACAAATACTTTGTATTTCACAACCTGCACTATCCAAACAAATTAAAAACTTTGAAGATGCCTATGAGATTGAAATGTTTATCAGAGACAATCAGGGAGTGACTCTCTCCGAGGCAGGAAAACTTGTGATTGATGAAATCACCGCTTTAAACCGACATCTTCAAAAAACAGATGAATTCATTGCCAGTATTTCCAGGAACAACCTGTCACCTTTATCAATTGCGTTTGGCAAGTCCAGTAATGACTTCCTGCCTGTTCTGATTCGTGAGTTCCAGAAAAATCACGATAAAATATTGATTTCTCTGAGTGATATCTGCTCTCAGGAGCAAGAGGAACAATTGCTTTCAGGTGCATTAGACATTGGATTTATGAGAAAGCCAATCTCTCAGACGCTTAATAGTATTCCGGTGTCAAAGGATGAATTTGTTCTGGCCGTTTCAAAAAATCAGTATATCGATGACAACATTGACGGCTATTTACAGAAATATAATCTGCTGATGATGAGTAATCACAGCAAGTCTCAGATCAACTTACACACAATGGCTTTATTAAAAGGCAGAACATACAAGATCACAAATATTTCTGCAGACTTACAAACGATTATCACTTTAATTTTATCCAATACAGGTGTTGCAATTTTACCGAAGAAATCAATTCTCGGTATTTACGATGCCATCCAATTAATCCCGTTTCAGGAAAACACACAGTGGGATATTCATATGGTATGGCATCCAGGCAGTCCGGCTCGTTCGGTCGCACTTTTCGTAGACCATGTCAAAAACGAGCTGTCAAAACCTGGATGCCAACGGAAGGATAGACAACGATTCTGAACATGAATACGGCATCAGATCGCAGATGATTGAGCATGATGTCGCAACGTCAATCACACGACTCCCTGTCTATGAAGCCGTCTTCTTATGAATCTGGACCTCTGTCAGCATGAATTTGAGCTCATCAACGGAGCCGACCGAATAAGACACCATTGCTTCAGGTTGAATGTGCTGACCGGTTTGCTCTGAAACCAATCTGGCGAGTTGCTCTGGCTGGATCTGTCCATCCTGTGTCTTGAGCATGTTCAGTTCTTCTTCGTTTAAGGTTTTCGCTGTTCCTGGCAGATAAATGGTGCCGTAATACAAATCCACCCCAAAAGCGATCAGTCCGGGCACAACAAACAAAAGCAAGCCCGCCGCATCCAAAACCGCAATGGCCGGATCTACCTGACCGCCCCGTTGGCCTTTTCGCTCCGGGTGTAACAACACACCACACCCCGACAGCTGAATCGTCAATATCGCCGTCAAACTGATTCCCAACACCTGATGTTTCATTTGGTCTCCTTACCCCGGTCGATCCGAAAAATTTGTTGCCGTTTTTTATGATTGCTTGGTCTAATTATGGCGATAAATGAGCAACTTGCAGAAAATTTTGGCGAAATTTATCCATCTTCACCAGCCTGTACCTGCCGAAACAACAACTGAATAGCCGACAGTGACTGCGATGATGTTTTCCCTGCGAAAGCAAGAAATCGATCTGATGTGCTATCCGTCACGGGCCTGCGACGACGATCGCTATAGCAAATTCAACGATGAGACTATGCCATTAAAGCGCACCTTTAACGACACGAACCTTACCTGGCTGCGTCTTCTTTGCTTGTGCTCGCTTCACGATAAGAAACCATGCGTTGTTTTTCTTCATCCCATAAGGCCGAGCGAAAGCAGTCTGCAATATCTCTGGGGGAAAGCGTTGTCACTATAGGGGTTTGCAATTCAGGAATCGCTGCCATTACTTCAGGTAATCGGTAGAAAGGAATGCGAACGTTCAGATGATGAATATGGTGATAGCCGATATTGCCGGTAAACCATTGCATAATCCGGTTCATACGCAAAAAACTGGAAGATTCGATTGCCGCTCTGTAATAATTCCAGGCCTCCGGAGACACAATCTGCATGCGTCGAAAACTGTGCTGCGCAAAAAACAGATAGCATCCAATCGCAGAGGCAATCGTCATAGGCAACAGGATGACAAAAAAGACCAGGTTGAATCCACCCAGTACCCACAGCAAGGCAATGAGTCCGAAGTGAACAACGAGGGCTATAAGCGAATCCAGATGATTAGCCGGAGAGCGTAACAATGGGATAAGCGTAATGTTGATAGCAAATACAATAGGATAACTCAACAACACTACCACCGGGTGTCGTTGGACTCGATAGGCCAGCCGTTGCCAACGCGTTGAGGTGTGCCACATTTGGGTGGATATAATGGGAAATGCCCCCGCACTGATGCTCGATATTTGCCCTACATGACCATGATGATAATTATGGCTTTCAAGCCATGACCGGGGCGGTGTTAATACAAAGGCTCCAAAAGCATGAAAGAGCCAGAAAGCGATACGTGAACGACGGAGAATTGCACCGTGCAGATAATCATGGAAGGTGATGAAAGAGCGAACAATGAGCAACGCTCCCAAAACAGAAAAGACCAGCCGGAGGGGCCACGCCGACACTATTCCTGCTGCCGCCAATGCTGTTAGCATTAACACAAAGGTAGAGCTGACATACCACCAACTTATTGCCGGCGACTCTTCAGTATAAGGCCTGGTCGCGTCAAGCAATTCCTTGCCTACCCTAAGGCCTGCGCTATGCTCGGGCGGGCCTGCATCATCAGACCTCGCATTTCCCATGACCATGACCTTTCCTCCTCAATATAAAATTAGATCTGTTGCCATCGAATTTCCATCAGAGAAGAGAAGGTCCTGTGCATTCACGAAGGGATACACATTGAGCTGAGTAAAAAGGTTACGCTTTCTCTTTCATGCGCAAAGCATCTCGCCTTAACAACACACTGAGCAGGATAATTCCTGTCAGGGCCGAAACTAATGAGGCGGATAAAATACCCAGTTTTGCAACGCCAGCGAGTGCCGGAGTTAAAGCCAAATGGGCAATAAACAACGACATGGTAAACCCGATGCCGGCAAGCATCCCCCCCGCCACCAGATAGAGCCAGGGTAAATCAGGCGGCCGGACAGCCAGTTTCATCAGGATCGCCAGCCTGCAGAATAAAAGAATACCTATGGGTTTCCCTATTACGAGTCCGAAAAATATAGCCATATACAAAGAGCCGGATGATTCAGAAAAAGAAAAAGAAACACCTGCATTTGCAAAAGCAAACAGAGGCATGATGACAAAACCTACCCAAGGATGGAGTAACATTTCCAAGCGCTCCAGAGGCGAGAGTGCTTCGCGTGCTGCCGCTTCTGCGGTTTTCAGAACTTGGCGATCGAGATTTTTCACACCGTGTTGTTTTGGCAAAGATGGCGGCACAACACATTCCATGATAGTTAACAAACGCTTTTCATTGATCCAACGACCTGTCGGCGTCATCAGCCCAAGAATCACACCGGTTACCGTGGGATGTACACCTGACATGTCCACCGCGAGCCAGATCAGTCCACCTATCAACGAATACAAGGCGATACTCCGAACGCCGAGAAGGGTCATGGCCTTAACTGTTATAAATCCGATCACTGCCAGACCAACATAATAAAAATTAATGTTTTCCCCGTAACCGACAGCAACAACCACAATGGCACCAATGTCATCAATGATGGCCAAAGACAGCATAAATACCCGCAAACTTTTCGGGACACGAGGACCAAGTAAAATAAGGCAAGCAATAACAAATGCCGTATCTGTCGCCATGACGATTCCCCATCCCTCTTGCCCTGGCTGGCCCAGTTGAAAAGCCAGATAGATCAATGCCGGCACCAGCATGCCTCCAAGGGCTCCTGAAATAGAGAGCATTGCCAAACGCGGCGTATTTAATTCTCCCAACACAATTTCACGTTTAAGTTCCAGTGCAACCAGGAAGAAAAACAATGTCATCAGTGCATCATTGATCCAGGCCTGCAGCGACCGGGTAAACGCCACCGACCCTATTGATATTCCGATAGGTACATCCCAGAACGATAAAAATGTTTCCGCCCAGGGAGAATTCGATAGTGCCAAAGCCACAAGGGTAAAAAATAGCAAAATAGCCCCGGCAGCGGCCTCAGTTCGCAGAAAACGGGTGATGGGCTGGGTTATCCAATCAACATATTCTTTAGGTAATTGCGTAGGATGCCCTCTTTCATGAGGACGAAACGCTGATTTTTTCATGGCCCTTCCGGTGTGATTTGCTCACTGACAGGTGGGGATATCCGCTTCAGAAACTTAAATAAGTCACTTTCAGTGGACAGTATCAGCGTGGTATTTTCGGTCATGATGGCCTTGTAGGCTTGCAGAGTCCGGGTGAACTCATACAAATTCGCGGCCAGAGGACTTTGGTTGTATGCCTGAGCATAAATCTCAGCGGCCTTGGCATCAGCCAAGCCCCTAATCTCTTCCACCTGACGATAGGCTTCTGATTGAATCTTATTCAAATCACGCACGCGATTACCTCGGATTCTGGCCGCTTCACCGTATCCTTCAGATAAAAAGCGTTCAGCAATCTGGCGGCGTTCACTGATCATTCTTTCATAGATTTTGGGTCTGACACTTGCGTTGTAGTTGATTCGTTTGAAGCGGATATCCAATAATTCGATACCAAATACACGCACTTTATCAGCAGCCGCAGTAAAGATTTCATCTTCAATAATCTGGCGTCCCTTATGAATTGGCACCAAATTGCCCATTGTTGAATCTCGTACCGCATCTGCCAACAATGCATCCCTTAATGGCTGCCGACCTTTGGTCGTTCGGATGATTTCAATCAGTTCATGTTTGGCCACCGCGTTGCGCGTTTCACTACCAAGAATGTCATCCAGCCGGGACTGAGCGCTGCGTTCATCACGCAGACGAAGGAAAAACTGTAAAGGCTCTGTGATCCGCCAACGTGCAAACAAGTCGACCGAAATATAGAGTTTATCCTTAGTCGGCATATCTGAAGGGTTGCCATCCCATTCTAAAACGCGCTTATCTATCGCATTAACCTCCTGAATAAAAGGTATTTTAGTCTTGAGGCCGGCCTGCGTAATAGGCTGGCCAACAGGTTTACCGAATTGGGTAATGATAACCTGCTCCACTTCACTGACTGTATAAAGGGTCCCACGCAATGTCAGCATGAATAAAGCGAGTACCACAATAACAATCACTGGAACAAATTTTTTCATGGCTGCTTGCCTTGCTGTATTGTTTCGGCTTTAAGATCCAGAAATGGCAAGATACTGTGTGTTTGTTCATCTATGATGATTTTGGAATGAATCCCGGGCAAAATGACCTGCATGGTTTCAAGGTATATTCGCCATCGAGTCACTCCTGGCGCTTTAACATATTGAGTAAGCAAAGCATTAAACCGAGCCACATCCCCTTCTGCCTCATTAATTCTTTTTAGTCGGTATCCATCTGCTTCACGAATGCGCTGATCTTTCTCACCTTCCGCCAGCGGGATCACTTTGTTGTAGTCGCGTCGCGCTTCGTTGATGAGCTTTTCTTTTTCTTGCTGTGCCTGATTGACTTCATTAAATGACTCCTGAACGGGTTTAGGCGGGTTAATATTTTTCAGTTGCACCTGATCAATATTGATTCCCATTACGTACTTTGTTGCAAGTGCCTGCATTTTCACGAGCGCTTCAGATTCAATCTCTTGTCGGCCAATAGTGATAACTTCATCAACGGTGCGATCACCAACCACTTCTCGCATGACTGATTCTGAAACATCACGCAAGGTGGCAGTGGGGGCGCGAACTTCAAATAAAAATTTCACCGGATCGGCAATACGGTATTGAACGACCCATTCCACTAATGCTGCGTTTAAATCGCCGGTAACCATCTGAGTTTCTAACTCGCGATCTTGTTCAGACGGATTCTGATAAGGATCAGTTGCACCAAGCGTGATAAACCCAAACTCTTGTTTTAGCTGGCGTTTAACAGGAACGACTGTTGCTGCATCTATACCGAGTGGTAATTTGAAATGTAAACCGGGTTGTATTTCTGAATAAAACTTGCCAAAGCGTTGAACAACAGCGATAGAGTCACTGGGGACAGTGTAAATAGCCTGCCATAAACTGATTAAAGTAACGACTATCAGCATGAAAATCACAGCACTACGCATATTACTCACAGGAAAAAAGCGCCGGATTTTACTCGCACTTTTTTTCATACTGCGACCAAGGTTTTCAGGCGCTCGGGCTTTTAGTCCATAAAACGATTCACTGGAAGAAGGATCATTGGGTGCAGGCATTATCGTTGCCTTAAAATTTAGCAAAACAGCATACTATGAATAAGGTTGGTTGGTTTTCGCCCATCTTTCAAGCTGAACGGGGAATTAAACCCAAATGCATATGCATGCAGTCTTTTAATATTTAACACTGCATAATGATATTAAGATGTTGATTTTTAATATCAAATAAAATTAAACAGCGCCGAATGACATTTAAACTTCAACACGATGCCAGTAGTATATATTGGATATAAAAACGGCATTGTTATTATAAAAACAATGCCACTTTTTCGCCCCTTTAAAGAAATAAATGACATTGTTCATACATCGTATTTATAACCTCGTCACACACTGTCATCAAATCAGGGAAATCATCAGGTTATTTTTATCTCACCCACTTTTTATTCATCCAACACTATGAATATCCTCAGAGTTGCCGACCATGGCGTCAGACTTCTCGGCGACTGTGATGCCAACGGAGAAACAAGCATTCACTCAACCAGCCCACACTAGCCAATCGCCAGTTTGGTTTCAGCGTAGCGAATTTTTTTCTTTCTGGGGCTGGCTAAAAAGTACGCCAGTGTCAGCGGTCCTAACCTGCCCATATACATCATAAAGATAATGATAAACTCCCCCGCGGCGGAAAGATTACCGGTGAGTCCTCTCGACAGGCCCACAGTGCCCAGCGCAGACACCGCTTCGAAGACGATATCCAGCATGGGCGCGTTTTCACTCAGTAACAGGGCAAAAATGGCCAGCCAGGTTACGCCGGCAGAGATTAACGTCAGCGCCAGCGCCTTGCTGATGGTTTCTTTGGTGATCTCGCGTTTAAAGACATCCACCGCTTCATCGCGCCGTAAATAGGCGTAGGTGGCTAAAATAAGCACGATAAAGGTCACCACTTTTATCCCGCTCGCGGTACTCAGAGAGCCGCCACCAATGAACATCAGCACTAACATGATTGCGGTAGTTGCATCTTCCAGCTGGTCAATCGCCAGTGTATTGAAACCCGCCGTGCGCGGCGTCACCGCCTGAAACCAGGATGCCAGCCACTTGCCGGATTCACTCAAAGGGGCCAGGGTATTCGGGTTGTCGTACTCAATCAGATAAATGGCGATTAATGCCACCAGGTTAATGATGACTGTACCTGATATCATCATCCGGCTGTACACCGTCAGGCGCGACCAGCAGCGATTGCGCCTGAGATCCATCCAGACCGAAAACCCCAGACCGCCAATAATGAACAGGCCGGTTATCGTGATATTCACAACAGGATCATCCACATAGGGCATTAAACTGTCTGCGCTTAACGCAAATCCGGCATTATTGAAGGCGCTGATGGTATAGAAAAAACCGTGAAACAGGCTCGTTTGCCAGCCCAGTTCCTCCCGCCAGTACAGGGTGAGCACAGTGATACCTATCAGCTCGACGATCAGGGCAAACCCCAGTACCGATTTCGCCGTGGCAGCCAGTGTCGATGAATCGGTCTGATTAAAGGCTTCCCGGGCGACAGTACGCTCTAAAAAGCCGATTTTTCCCCCCAGTGCAATCAGGGTTACAACCGCAAAGGTCATTAAACCAAGCCCTCCGCACTGAATAAGCAGGGCAATCACAGTTTGGCCAAATGGCGTAAACACAGTGCCGGTATCAACCACTACCAGTCCGGTGACCGTTACCGCCGAGGTTGCCGTAAACAGGCTTTGCACCCAGCTGATAGGCTCGTGAGTCGCAATCGGCAGCTTCAGCAGCCCGGCACCAATAAGAATTAACAGCATAAAGCTGGCACTCAGGATGAAAGGCGGTGCGCCCAGCAGCTTTTTACCGGCCTTGGGGCGACGCTCGATGGGAGAGACGGAGGGATGCCACAATACCATGCTACACCAACCTTGGCGCGATATACTTCAGTTCTGCCCGAGTGCCGCAGAGTAAAAGTATGTCGTGTTCTTTGAGTGCAAAGTTCGTGTTAATGCTGGTGAACACCTCCTGCTCCCGCTTCACCAACACAGCCTGCACACTGCCTCTCGCATCGCCTAATACCCGGGAAACCGGCACATCATGCAGCGCGGGTTTCACATGAATTTCCACCACGTATAACCCATGCCCGATCGCCAGGTAGTTATTGACCATGGGATAATTGAGCGACTGTGCAACGCGGATCCCCATTTCTTCTTCCGGATGAATAATGCGTTGCACGCCCAGTTTCGACACAATCGTATGGTGCGCTTTGGTACTCGCTTTGACCCAGATTTCCTTTACCCCGAGATTTTTCAGCGCCAGCGTGCACAGCAGGCTCGATTGCATGTCCTGACCAATAGCCACCAGCACAGCTTCGCTGCTGGTCAGATCCAGCTCCCTTAACGCGCTTTCATCGGTAGAATCGCAAATCACAGCTTGCGTGAGCTCTTCGATATACTTCTCGACAATTTTCGGGTCTCTGTCTACCCCTGTTACTGTATGCCCGAGATGAATCAATTCCAGGCTGGCGGACACGCCAAAGCGTCCTAAGCCAATGACTGTAAAATGTGCCATTACAATACCTTAGTTATTTATTCCAACAATGAGGGAAAAAACTCGCCAGTCCCGTAAAGAACGCGATACGGCGGATAAATCAGGGGTTAACCGCTATCTGACGGGCCAGAAACCAACCGATAACCGAGCCCGGATTCCGTTTTAATCAACTGCTGCTCGTCTGCACTGTCATTGAGTTTTTTGCGCAGCTGGCTGACTAAAATACGCAAATAATGCGTGTCATCACGATGGGTCGCTCCCCAGATAACATCGAGCAGAGACGATTGTTTCACCAGCTTGCCCGGTTGCTGAATAAGCTGCTCAATAAAGGCAAACTCTTTCTTTGTTAACGGTATTTCATGACCGTCTAACCAGCATTGATGGGTACTTTTTACTATTTTCAGCCTGCCGCAGATCATTTCATCATTGGTCACCTGGTCATCGACCAAATCTCTGACCAGCACTTTAATGCGCGCGATCAGCTCCTTGATACCAAAGGGTTTGCTCAGATAATCGTTGGCGCCGGCTTCAAGTAAACGGATCTTTTCTTCTTCCTGATCCCGGGCTGTCAGAATCAGTACCGGGGTTTTATGAGATGTGCGGAGACGGGCCAGAAAAGCCGCGCCATCGCCATCAGGCAGACCGAGATCCAGAACGACCACATGGGGAGCATGCGCCTCAAAACACGCTGTTGCCGACTGAAGAGTATCGGCCCCCAGATAGTCAAATCCCTCAGCGGCAAGGGATATGCGGATAAAGGTGTGAATCTGAGGTTCATCATCCACCACTAAAATTTTATAGCTCATGATTTTTCACCTTAAGGGCTGCTTGTGGGCTGATCGTTCGGTAAGCGGATTCGGATCAGGCAGCCTTCTGACACAGGCACAGACTCAATATGACCCTGATGCGCGGTAATAATGCCTTTTGCGACCGCTAAACCTATGCCTGTGCCTGAATCTGCCGTTTTCTTGCCTGAGTTTGAATAAAAGAGATCGAAAATCTGCTCCGCATCTTTAGCCGCAATGCCGTCGCCGCTGTCCTGAATATCAATCCGGATAACATCGGGTTCCTGAAAGAGTGTGACAATGACAGGTTGATGCGCAGGTGAAAAACGTAACGCATTATCCAATACATTAAACAAGGCTTGTTCAATGAGCACACCGCTTACCAAAACGCGCGATACCTGACCTTGTACCTGCACCCTGCCCCTGCTTTGGGCATCGGGTAATCGTGCAACCACCTGATGAACAATATCAGCCAGAGACTCGTCATTACGGGTGATTTTCAGCGCACCATGCTGCAGCTTAGTTGCTTGCAGAAGGTTCTCGATATACTGATGTAAGCGATGGCTTTCTGCGGTAGCGCTGTTGAGCAACTCCCTTTTTTCACCCTCGCTGAGTTTGGGCAGGTATTCGTTGAGCGTGGTGAGTGTGCCAATAATCGTCGCCAGCGGCGTGCGAAGATCATGGGACACCGAGAGCAAAATACTGTTGCGCAATTTGGTTTTCTTTAGCTCATCCTGCTGGCGGCGATAATGCTCTGCAAGCTGGCTGGTTGTCAGTGCCACAATAATAAAAACAACCAGATTAATCATATCTTCCGCATGGAACATCTGCAGTGAATAACGCGGTGTGGTAAATAAGAAATTGAAACTCATTGCTTCTATCACCGCAAAGCCATAGGCAAAACGCGAAGTGCATTGCAAGGCCACGACCACAACGGCAAGTTGTAAAATCAGCAGAACGGCTATCGTAGAACCCAGCGCCCGATCAATCAGCCACGAAGCCATGAGCGCACTCGCCAACGCAATGAAAGAAAACAGAAAATGGCTGCTTCGCCAATCAGTAAACATAGTACGGAGTCAGTAAACAATCAGTGCGGACACTCTAGCAAATGGCCCCTGAGAGTTCGCGTAAAAAAAGCGTAAAAACTCACAGCAAGAGCCGAGGCTTCACCGCCTCTCTTCGTCGTTGAATGTGGCGATTTACAATCCGCGTCTTAACAGCGGTGTGACAGAGGCTTAACGTTGCAAGCGATGCCGCCAGTCAGCGAGTGCTTCCTGCGTATCAATGTCATACGCGGCGTGGGGCAGTAGAATTTCATGTACCGGGAAGGAATGACTGCGCAACAGATGACGGGCACCGTGTTCTCCGGCACATTGTGTTAGCTGTGAAAAACAGCTGGCAGGAAAGAGTGCAGGCACCCCGCGCCTGTTGTTATATCTTGCACAAACGATGTGTTCAGGGGTGGCGGATATCGCAAATTGTTTAAAGTCTTGACTGCTCAGTGCCACCTGATCGGCAAGAGTGATCATCATTGCGTCGAAATCAGCGGCTAGTATTTGGGTTCCATGAGCAATTGAACTGCCTAATCCTTGCGTCCACTGAGGACAGTAATACAAAGGTACCTGAGCCAGAAGCCCCAGCCTCTGTGCTTTTGCAATCTCGTTATGCCACCGGCCGGTGACCACAAACACCGGCCCTATCTGGCTGGCCGTGGCCATCTCAACGGCATGAGACAATATGCTGTGGCTGGCATCCAGCTCGCTCAGCAGTTTACAGCCACCAAAGCGCTTTCCCTCTCCGGCAGCCATGATCATTACAGCGATCTGCATCTCTTAAATTCCATGCCGTCTCATCTCGCCAGTTGTTGATATCCCGCTTAGCGATCGGGCACTGGTATGCGTGATGACAGCCTGGCACTCAGCAAGAATCGACAGCGCGATCGTTTCAGGCAGTTCAGCCCCCACATCCAGCCCGGCGGGTCCTGATAGCGGTACCGGCAACTTGCCTGTATCGATGCCAGACAGTTCAATCACGCGTTCACGGCGGTTCACCGGCCCCAAAAGTGCAAGATACTTGAGCTCAGCCCCGGCCAGTGCCGCCAGTGCCGCCAGTGCCTCGGCATCTAACGTTGCATTGTGGCTCATCAAGACTGCCGCCGACACATGATGTGTCAGACAATAATCACTGAGTTCACGGGCCTCTCCGCTCAGTCGCTGCGCCAGATGCGGGAAATATTCCCGGCGGCCATTCGCTGGCCTTGGATCCCATAAGCTGACGCGCCATCCGAGTTGATGCGCCAGCTGAGCAACCGGTCTGGCATCAATACCGCCGCCGACTATCAGCAAATGCAGCGGGGCTTTAATCGGGGTGCACAGCCACAGACCATCGTCCTGTACAAGTAGCTGAGCGCGTAAACTAGGGTGATCACTGTGCATCGGCTCTGCCATGAAACGGGCAACAATGTCTTTATTGGAGATTTTTTGAAAATAATAACCTTTGCGATAGTCGTGCAGTGCATCGACAACCTGCAGCAGCCCGAGGTATTGATTGCGCTCTGTCAACGGCTGCAAAAGAATGTACACAGTTCCGCCGCAACCGATGCCGAGCTGAAACGCCACATCGTCTTCATCGCTGCCATCATAGGTCAGTGTGACAGCTCGCTGACTGACGATTGCTTTCCGGGCGTGCAGATGGATATCTGATTCGAGGCAGCCCCCACTCAGCATGCCCAGCTGATGTCCTGCATCACTGAACAACATCATGGCCCCTGATTTACGGTAAGCCGGCCCTTCCGTTTTATATACGGTACCCAGAACCCAGTTTGCTTCGTCTTTCAGATCACGCCATTGGGTCAGCAAAGACAACAAATGATTAGACATGCTTGCTCCCAAAAGTATTTAAACTCGGTACATTGAAATCAAACGTCGTCCCTTTCTGAAATCAACTCAAATAAGTGCCGAATCAACCGAAAGGATAAGAGCGTCGGGGCATAACTCAGCATTTCAACAAACTCATATCAGTGGGTTGCTTGTTTCTGATTCTCCTCGACTTCTTTGCGCAGAGAGCTCATTTGTGCCACGGAGTAACGAACAGGCGAGTCGGTAAAGGCTGCCTTGAGATAGTTCACCAGCTCTGTCAGCTCGGCATCACTGAGCTTATCCCCATAGGCAGGCATATCATCAAACGACACTAAAGTGGAGTAATGCTGGGGTTTGATGCCGTACAACGTCGCCACTAACAAATTGATACTATTGTCATGAGCCAGAGAGCCATTGCCCGCCAGGCCCGGGGCAAAATTGGGCTTACCTTTTCCTTCGATGCCGTGACAACCTGCGCAGTACCCCATGTAAAGCTGGTAACCTTCACCCTGGTTAGCCTCTGTATTTGAAACCAGATCTTTACCTGCCACCTCTGCATCACTATCGAGTAAATAGACCGCCGCGGCTTGTAAGTCCTGATCATCAAACTTACTCAAGCTGTGATAAATGGCAGTATACATCTCACCCACAACGGTACCCTTGCGGGAAGAACCGGAACGGAGCAGATCTTTCACATCTTGAGTACTCCAGCCTTGTTGAACCAACGTTTTTGACGTGATATCCGGTGCCCATACATTGCCTATCATGGCCCCCTGATAATGTTTGTCTTCTTCCATAGCAAAAGTCATATCCCGGGGAGTATGGCATTCACCGCAGTGCCCAAAGCTGTTAAGGATATAGTTCCCTCGGTTCCAGACTTCACTTTTGCTGTTATCCATCACATACTTTTGCGGGCTGTGATTGAAAAAATTCCATACTTTCAATCCCATACGGATATTCGCCGGAAACATCACATCATTATCCGGATTTGGCTGCGGTGAGGGCTTGATGTCCATGAAGTACGCGTACAGCGCTTGCATGTCTTCATGGGTGATCTTATCGAAAGAGGTATAAGGCATGGCCGGATATAAATTACCTTTCGGAGCAACACCCAAACGCACAGCCTTATCGAACTGTTCAAAATTGTAGTCGCCAATACCATGCTGTTTGTCTGAGGTGATATTGGTTGAATAAATGGTGCCAAACGGGGTTTTAAATGCTAATCCGCCCGCGTACGGTTCTCCCCCCTCCGCGGTATGGCAGGCATAGCAGTCAGCCATCTCTGATAAGTATTTGCCTTTTTTGATAAGTTCGGTGTCCGTATCGGCCACGGCCACCCGGCTGATGGCGAATAACAGAGCAAGAGTGACCAATTTCTGCATTATACCGTCGCTCCTTCAGTCGCTAAGATCAGCGCTTTCACCGCTTTGTAATACTTCACATAGCCAGTACAGCGGCAAATATGATCTTTGAGCTCAGCCTCAATGACTTGTTGAACCTGATCTTTGGGAATCGGATTGCGTTTCAGTTTCTCAATTAAAGCCACGGTTTTATTGGTAAAGCCCGATGTACACCAGCCACACTGGAAGGAAAAATTCGTCACAAAAGCTTCTTGTACCGGATGCAGTGCAATAATTTCTCCGGCTTGATTGGTTGTCGCGTGGCCTTCAATTGTACGCAGCTTCTTGCCATTAAAGACCACAGCGTTCGTAATGCAGGTTCGCACTGTGTCACTGGTCCCATCGTCATTATCCACGATAATGGTACAAGCCTGACAGACCCCCTGGCCGCAGCCGAATTTGGTGCCGGTTAAGTTTAAGAACTCATGCAGAAAGTCGGTCATTTTCACTTCAGGATCAACCTCCAGCGGACCGTACAACTGATTGTTGATAGTTAAACTGATCATACTCATGACTTCATTGCCTCGATAATATCTTGTGGCCTGACCGGGGTATGGTAAAAGCGGATATGGGTGGCCTGATAAATCGCTTCTATCAATGCAGGCACCACAGGGATCATGACCACTTCCGCAATACCTTTGGCAGGATCTGACTCAGATAACGGCGGCAGCATGGTGTGTGTGAGGTGCCACACACCATTATGTTTAGCCAGCGGCACCTGATAACGGTTCAGGTTCCACGTACCATTGCCTGCACCGTTTTCATCATTTGGCAGGTATTCATACAGCGCATGACCCACCCCCATCGTCAGGCCGCCTTCGACTTGACCTTCAACGAGCTGCTCAACCAGTACTTTACCCGGCTCTAACCAAGTGTGGGTCGATAAGATTTCCACGTTACCCGAGGCTTTTTCTACCGAGATTTCAGCTAAGGTGGCGCAAGGGGCGTAATAGGTCACCATGGCATTGTTCAGCTGAGTACTGGGGTAATCGACACTCTTGCGTTCAATCACCTGATACCCAAAGCGGTTCGTTGCCACATTCCGGGCGCCAATGCCGCGTTTGACGGCTATCGCGTCTAAGGGGTAGCGCTTAGTTTCTCCATTGATTTCGAACTCAGCCGTTGCCCAGGCCCAGCGGTTAAACGCATGAGTCATGACAGCGGTGATCATGCCATCGAGGTGTGCTTTTTTTGCCAGAGTCACTAAATCAATGGGCGGGTAACCTTTGATCGTCAGGCCGTCCTTATTCCAATGTGCCTCTGTAATATCGATAAAATCCGGGGTGGCTAATTCGCCGTTAAAATAACGCTTCTTCCAAATCTCGACCGCTGCAGGGAACAAGGAGTGTTCAAACAAGATACGCGCTGCATTCTCTGTGGTCTGGGCCTGATAGAAGCTCGACATACTGGCCGCTGTTGACATAGAAACGACGGGCGTCCAGCGCGGATTTTTCGACATTTGATCCTGACGTTCCTGTGAAGTGATATACGGATTATCGGTGGCGAACAGTTCCATGGCATCAAATTCTTCCGTGACCGCCATTTGCACTTCATCAGCAACGGTCCCTAAATACTTAGACACCAGCGAGCCTTGCGATGTATCAATACCTGTCCCCATTTCCACAGAACAGGTCTTCACGATGATCTTACCTTCTGGGGTCAGCTCAACGCTGGATGAAGGTGCAGCTGCGCCCGTCCCATAATCTTTAGAGACGATACCAAAGCCAACACCGTAAAGTTTACCCGGATTTTTGGCCTCAAACGCTTTCTTCGCCGACTGCCGGTTCACCCAGGTCGGATGCTTCTCAGCCAGTTCCAGCATCTCAACATAACGCATATCACCATTCGGGCGTGCGCCTTGTGTATTTCTCTCTCCCGGCCTGAGGGCGTTGATTTTACGCAGTTCTATCGGATCGATGTCTAACTCGGCTGCTGCTTCATTCAACATCATTTCCATTGCTGACATCGACTGTAATGTGCCATAGCCGCGCATCGACCCCGCGTGAGGCGTTTGTGACGGGTAACATACCGCGGCGATATCATTACGTGGAATGTAGTAGATCCCCTGAAGCGCGCTGGCACCAACCATAGTCACTGAAGGCGAGAAATTAATCCGGCCACCACCGTCCACTTCCATATCAGAAACCAATCCAGCAATTTTCTTGGTCTTTTTATCAAAGGCCAGTTGGTTCACCATCTTAAATGGGTGGCGTTTCAGACCGTATTGAAACTGCTCGAATCTGTCGTTTGCCAAACGTACCGGGGCTTTCGCAAAGAGCGAGGCCAGGATGCCGTAATAAGGAAAATGGGTGTGGTCCTTTGAGCCAAAACCGCCACCAATATAGGGCGTATGCACCACCACGTTTTGAATATCACTGGCCAGTGAACTTTTGGCGATGGCTTTTCCTGCTTCATAGTAAAAATGTTGTGCTGACTGGCTTGAGATTACGATGTGCATGGTCTTAGACGTTTTGTCATACCAGCCATTGTAGGATTCGGGCTCGAATGCCATCGGCTCAATCGACTGAGTATGATAGGTACGATTCAGAACAAACCACTCATCCTGATCAGCCATATCATTGTGTAACTGCTGCGCATAGAACATGCCGCGCTTACCGTTATCATCCGGGCTGTTTTCCGCATCCGGCCATACGGGTCTGTGCTTTACATAATCAGGAAAAAACAAGCCGTCTTGTAATGCGCTGTAACGATCATTTTGCCCCGACAGACCTTGCTCACGGATGATACGCCAGGAAGCGTAAGGATCTCGGGATGCGGCCACCAAAGGTGTTTTTTCACCATACTGCACCACATCTTTATTGAACTGAATGCGGTTTTTTGCCTTATTGAAGGCGTCAAACGAATCAAATAAAAGCACCGCAATTTCATGACCGAGATAATCTGGTGTACGCCCCTTTTCAAGCAACATATTGCCGCCAAACTCTTCAATCCAATCAATATGATGCGCTTTAAGATCTTCAGCAGTAATGACCTTATAAGGCTGCATGTCGCTTGGCAGGAAAGAAATATCAAACCCCTGATAAACACGGTTTGCGATGGAGGCGCGGATGATCAAGGCGTGATGCTGCTCATCAGGCCAGCCTGGCATATCAACAGCACGGTAATCCCGACCGTAGATTTTTTGCCCCGTGACCTTTTCAATGGCATCGAACCGAAAATGTGGTTTGTTATCTTTTTTCCAGTTCGCCCGAAATTTTTCTATCTGGTTGTTTTCCGAGGCATGGACACTGCTTAGCAACATTGGAGCACTATAAATGGTAACGCCACCAATCACGCATTGTTTAATGAACCTACGCCTAGAACTATTGTGTGGTATGGACATGCCCACTCCCCCCTCAGAAGCCCAGATTTATAGCTTAAACCTATTTTTGGACCTCTACCCAATTAATAATTGAGACGCCTTCAATTCGGTTAAATAATAAAAAATGAAACTTAATGCTTATAAAAAACACCTTTGAGGGGAGCAAAGATGTAGTGGCATAGCTAATTTAGCCACCTGATTAGAACTGCTATGTTTGGTGCTTGCTCAAGTTACAGCAATAAAGAAGCTGCCGAAGCAATGGAGGTTGGGTTACCCGCGACATCAAGCGTAAACTCCGGCAACGGCCATAGCGCTACCGGATTACACAAGGCATGAGTAGGCATTGGCTGCATCTGGAATAATAGTCCTGTGGAACGGCTCTTCTGGACCTGAAAAATTCAAAAGGGGCCAATAACAGGTTACCGCACCGTTACCAAAGACAAACCATGCATCGATGATTAGCTTGAACAGATATACAGACACACAAATAAACAGACTGCGGACATCGCAACACAGAGAAATTCAAAGAATCAAGAAGTCACTTTTGAAGCAGGAAATTGACAAACACCAGATGGGTGGAGACCCCCACCAGCCACATCCCGGCACACACGTCGCTCGCTGCGGCTGCTCCCTTCCAGGCCTGACCGGGTTCACGAGTTAGTGTTGCGGGAGGACCAATGGGGGCCTCCATAGATTCGATCTCTCACGGTTAACCGTTCAGGTCATTGCGAGAACGGGAGGGATTATCCACTAACCCCAAAGACAATGCAAGGCATTGCCAGGGCGCGTGTTACTGACTGCTGGAATATTGCCCATCTGCCGGTTTTCCTTTAACTGCTTTCGAATTCGTTCAGTAAGTATTCGGCCAGTGAGGCACTGCCCAGTACC
Source organism: Photobacterium sp. TLY01 (assembly GCF_021432065.1). Taxonomy (NCBI): domain Bacteria; kingdom Pseudomonadati; phylum Pseudomonadota; class Gammaproteobacteria; order Vibrionales; family Vibrionaceae; genus Photobacterium; species Photobacterium sp. TLY01. The sequence continues at coordinate 938,189 of NZ_CP090364.1, read as the reverse complement.
AGCAGCCAGGCAACTAAAACAGGATTAGGCACATCAAATTCAGGGATCACCACTAAGGTAGCAAACGCGATCGCCGGCAAGACCCAATTGAGTCTGGATACCCAAACCAGCTGATTCTGCTGATAGAGGGTCTGAAGTGCGACGATGACCCCGATGATACACAGGACAACCAATGCGGCCGATGCCAGCCCACCAAGCCATAAAGGCACCGCCAGCAGTAATGGCCAGCCATAATTCGCTCGAACCGGTTGCCAGTAACGGGCGGCAAGCCAGATGAAACACACCGCCAGCACCTGCAGCAAGGTGTAACCAGCCTGCCCCGCCAGCTTTGCTTCGCCCTGCAAGGCCAGCAAGCCGGCATCCATGGCGATCACCACAGCAAAGAGTAACGCCGCAACCTGCCAGTTTCCCCGGGGTGAGAAAGAGATCGTCAGGACAGGCAGCATCATCAGCAGACTCACTGAAAGCGCGAGTGGCTGAAAAGGCAATACGGCACCAAACATACCGATGCCCATGAGCAGCAACACAGCAGGCAGACCACCTTGCGGCAACAGCCACAGCGCGGGGATAGCTACCGCAAGCACAGTTAAATGATGCTGTGCGAGCCCGAGGGCGCTGACCCCGACAATGGTCAGTAACATGCTCATGACAGCCAGGATTGTGGTATATAACATTTGCACCTCCCTGCACAAATTGTTACCCAGGATCCCAATATGGACGACTTTAAGCATCAAATCTACAGCCAGATCGCGCAGATTCCTTTTGGCAAAGTGTCAACTTACGGTGATATTGCCCGCTTTGCAGGCTTTCCCGGTTATGCCCGTCATGTGGGAAAACTGTTAGGCCAGTTGCCGGAAGGTTCTACGCTACCCTGGTTCCGGGTGATCAACAGTCAGGGGAAAATCTCACAGCAGGGTGATGACTTCCTGCGCCAGCGACAATGTCTGATTGCTGATGGCATTGAGGTTTCTGTTACGGGCAGGATTTCTTTGAAGCGTTACCGCTGGGACGGGTTTCCGGAGGTATAGCGGTAAGAAAATCCCCCGAAACTTGGTGCCCTGAAGACCCCCTCCTGACCTCCCCCGCCACGAGAGGGAGGAACAAGAGCAAAGTACCCGACATTAAATACCGATCTCTTCCCTCTCCATTTCAAGGGGAGGAACAAGAGCAACAGCCCGGAATGGCCAAATGCAAAAAGCCCGGCGATGGCCGGGCTTTGAGGATTCTGATTCAGAGATTACTGGCTGACGCGTACCAGCATCAGATCCAGCTGAGTAGTTTTGGCCGGATCGGTAATCACATGATTGGCGGTGTCTGTGATGAACAGCAGTTGACCGTTCACTTCGATTCGAGCGCTCACAGCATAGGTATGAGATGGCTTAATCTCTTCTTCCATATACTGAAGGCTGAACGAAAAAGGCACCTGCTTGCCTGCAGCCAGATACGACTGGCGGCTGATCACTTTCGCGGGCGCATCCATCAGAGAAACATCTGACAAGGTCACCGTAATCAGCGCATCATCAGGAAGCGCCATACGCTCACGATAAGTCAGATTACCTTCAACTTTTCCGACACCTGCATCTTTATTGATCATATTTGTACATGCTGAGATAACCATAGCCGTGACCAATAAGGTTAGTAACGCAAACATCTTTTTCATCGTTGTACCCTGCCCTTGATATTCCTCCCACAAACTGATGGTTCTAACACTTCGGAACCTTTCACCTTGAGTTTATGGATAACTAACTGTAAAAATTTGGCTAATAATAGCATTATAACTGGAGCTCCGATGAGCAAAGAACTGAACGAACTTCTCAATCTGTTGCACTTAGAACAACTGGAACAAGGTCTGTTCCGCGGTCAGAGTGAACATCTTGGTTTACCCCAGGTCTATGGTGGTCAGGTCATCGGACAATCCCTTTCAGCAGCAAAAGAAACTGTGCCGGAGAACCGGTTTGTCCATTCCTTCCACAGCTACTTCCTGCTGCCGGGCGATCCGCAAAAACCGATTATCTACGATGTCGAAAACCTGCGTGACGGCAAAAGCTTCAGCACCCGTCGGGTCAAAGCGATTCAGAACGGTCGCCCTATCTTTTACCTGACCGCGTCTTATCAGGCGCTGGAAGACGGCTTTAATCACCAGTTTCCGATGCCTGAAGATGTGCCACCACCCGAATCGCTGAAATCAGAACAAGACCATGTCAAAGCCATCGCAGACCAGCTGCCCCGCAAATTTGTCGAGACCTTTGGCTGCGAGCGACCGATTGAAGTGCGTCCGGTCACAGTGATCAATCCGCTCCATCCTCAATCAGAGGCGGCCAAACAATACCTATGGATAAGAGCCAATGGTGAAATGTTGAACGATCCTCGCATTCACCAGTATCTGCTGGCTTATGCCTCTGACTGGGGATTTCTGGTCACTGCCCTGCAACCCCATGGCGTCACCTTACTGACCCCGAAAATGCAGGTGGCCACCATCGATCACTCCATGTGGTTCCACCGCCCGTTTCGTATGGACGACTGGCTGCTGTATGTCATTGACAGTCCATCAGCCAGCGGTTCACGCGGTCTGGTCCGGGGGGAGATTTATAACCGTGACGGCGAATTGGTTGCTTCCGCCGTGCAGGAAGGTTTGATGCGCAAGCGTGAAGACTGATTCATCAGACAGACATTCATCTCACAGCACATAAGTACTCACTCACGGCAAAGCTCCCGGATTGGCGATATGCCACCATTGTCCCGGGAGCCATTTATAGTGAATGACTTGTACATTTTTGTCAGGGTGATGTCAATTTTCTGCTGTCTCGGTGGATGCTTCTTCCAAATGGTGGAGGTGATCACTCGCCTGCTGCAACTGGTACATTTGCCAGTACTGTTTTCGCTCAGAAAGCAAACTAAAATGCGTGCCTCTTTCAATCACTTCGCCGTGGTGCAATACCACAATCTCATCAGCATCCATGATGGTTGAAAGCCGGTGCGCAATCACCACAATGCTCATGTTCTGACGCAGCACCGAAAGCGTATGCTGAATTTTTTGCTCTGTCCCTGAGTCTATATTGGCGGTCGCTTCATCCAAGATCAGCACTTTCGGCTGCTCGACCAGCACGCGTGCCAGCGCCAGTAACTGCTTCTGTCCGGCCGACAGGTTCACTTCTCCGCCCCCCAGCACAGTGTCTAAACCGAACTCATACTGCTTTATCTGTCCGGCCAGGCCGACCGTCTCTAAGGCATGCCAGATCTGATCATCGGTCATCTCCCGACCCAGGCTGACATTTTCTCTCACGGTGTCACTCAGTACGTGCGGATCCTGCTGGACCATGGCAATGCCCTGACGCAGCACAGATCGGCTCAGGCTTTCCAATGGGCGGCCGTCTAACTCGACGCCACCTTCTGAGCTGGGATAAAACCCCATCATGAGCGAGGCCAGGGTACTTTTGCCGCTGCCGGTATGACCCACCAGCGCCAGAAACCCTTGATGCGGCAGTTCAATATCGATGTTGTTCAGCACCTTTTGCTTGCCGTCATAACTAAAACTCAGACGTCGGCACGCCAGATGCCCGCTGGTCAGTGGCCTTTCATCTTCACCGTACGCTTGCTGGCGTGAATCGATCAGCGCAAAAATGCGCTCGCTGGCTACCAGTGCCTGCTGCAACAAAGATAACTGCTGTGTCATTTCGATCAGCGGCTCGGTGACCCGCCCCAGATAGCTCAGAAATGCATACAACACCCCGACCCCGATCAGCTCGGTGCCACCCACACCAAACAGCGCCACCAGCGTCAGCAAGGCTATCCCTGACAGCAAATCAATCAGGGGCCGCAGTAGTACGCTGTTCAGTTTGGTCACGCCGATTTGCGCCTTGAGGTGCTGATCGGTCAGCCCGGCAAAGTAGGCGCTGAACGCTTTTTCCTGTCGCATGAGCTGGATCAGACTCATCCCCTGAATGGACTCGCTCATCGAAGAGTTGATGTCCGCCAGCAAATCGCGCATGCGTCGATAAGCACTGGCACTTTTGTGCTGGTACACCACCATCACGCCCACCACAACCGGCAACAACGCCAGTACCACCAGCGTCAGACGCCAGCTCATGATAAACATCACAGTGAGCATCACCACAATCAGCGTGACGTTCTTTAAAAAAGTCGCAATGACGAAAACATAAAAATCTTTAATGGATTCAGTGTCATTGGTCAGTCTGGAAATCAGCTTGCCACTGGGCATGTAATCAAACGCCGACAAAGGCTGATTCATCACCCGGGCAAACAATTGCTTACGGACTTTCTGCACCACGCCGATGGCAATCTGATTAAAACGCAGTGACTGGGCATACTTAAACACACCCGCCAGAATCATCAGCGCGATATACGCCGCCACCAGTGTCGCCACATCAGCCACCGGAAACTGATCAACAGCAATGTAATGGTCGATGAAACGCTGCAGCAACCAGGGACCGGACACATCCGCCAGAGAGGCCACAAACAAGAGCGCAATCGCAATGAACAGGTTGCGCTTATCGTCCAGCGCGTATCTGAGCAGCCGTTGGAGTACCGCCCGGTTAACTGCCTGTCTTTTCATTGCCCCTCCTCAATGGCTTGTTCCAGTTTCTGGTAGCGGTACATCTCGGCGTACCAGTCATCGTTGCTCAGCAGAGCGGCGTGTTTTCCGCGCTCGCTCACCTGGCCTTGTTGCAGCACGACGATTTCATCAGCCTGCTCCAGCGCGGTCAGGCGATGGGCAATGACAATCACGGTCTGCCGCTGAGGCTGATTGCGCAGATTATGCAAGATCCTGTGTTCTGTTTTGCCATCGACAGCCGACAGCGCATCATCCAGCACCAGAATTTCAGCGTTGAGCAGCAGCGCCCGGGCTATCGCGATACGCTGTTTCTGACCACCGGACAGCGTGATGCCTTTCTCTCCAACCAGAGTGTTATACCCTTCGGGAAACAGCATGATGTCTTCATCAATACAGGCTAATCCGGCAGCGTGACGTATGGCATCCAGACTGGCATCCGGCTTGCCGAGCGCAATGTTTTCGGCGATCGAGCGGGAAAATAGAAACGGGCTCTGACTGACCACAGCAAAACGGCCGCGCCATTGCTCCAGTACCGCGTCGCGGATGCACACGCCGCCATAGGTAATTTTCCCTTGGCTCAGTTCCTGCTGGCGTAGCAACAGCGCCAGCAAGGTAGACTTGCCGCAACCGACCGGTCCGGCCAGCCCCAGCATCTGACCCGCCGGTAGTTGGATCGCCAGCGCCTGCAGCGCGGGCTGGCGTTGCTGCGGCCAGGAAAACGCCTCGATCCGAATATCCAGCGCCTGACGGGTGTCCGGCAGTGCCTGGGTGCCACTGACAATCGTCGGGGCCTGCTCCAGGATCTCCTGCAGGCGTTTCCATGCCGCCGAGCCGCGCTCAAGAATATTGAACAACCAGGCAATGGCCAGCATTGGCCAGATCATCAAGCCCTGATAGAGGGTAAACGCGGTCAGATCGCCCAGAGTCAGCTCGCCCTGGTGAATCAGATAAGCCCCGCCGCCGACACTGAGGAAAAAAGACATTCCGATAGTTAACTGGATCACAGGGTCAAACTTGGCATCTACTTTGACCACACCGAAGTTCTTTTCCCCGGCATGGTCAACGACTTTCTCAAATGCGGCCTGCTGCCGTTGCTCCAGACCAAAGGCGCGGATCATCCTGACGCCGTTCAGCGACTCCTGGGTGGTGTCTGTCAGGGCAGAAAAAGCTGCCTGCGATTCGCTGAACCTGTCATGCAACTGGCTGCCAAAACGTGAGACCAGCAAGGCCATCACGGGCATCGGCAGGAGCGCCAAAATGGTCAGCTGCCAGCTGAGCTGGGTCGTCATGATCAGCAAAACCGCCAGGCCGGTGATCAGCGAGTCCGCCGCGGTCAGTACGCCTTCGCCGGCGGTCATCACCAACGCATTGACATCATTGGTTGAGCGGGCCATCAGATCGCCGGTTTTGTGGCGCTCAAAAAAATTCGGCGCCTGCCGGGTAAAATGGCGATAGAGCTTGTCTCTGAGCACAGTGCCCAGTTTCGCAGCACTGCCAAACAACCACAGACGCCAGACGATCCGCAGCACATAAACCAGCCCCCACATCGCGGCCAGTCCGCCCAGCCACATCAGCATGGTGTTGATGGTCATTTGCCCTTCGACCACACCGTCGACGATCCAACCCACGGCCCGGGGCGGGATCAGTTCAAAAAAGGCAATGATGACAAAAATCGCAATTGCGCCGCCATAGCGCCGCCATTCTTGCCGAAAGTACCATCTGAGTTGCCAAAAAACCTGCATGTTTCCTCCAGCAAAACACGCTCTGCTCACGAGAAGTAAGCGGAAGAACAGAAAAATATTATAAATTCGGGTGGATCGAGAGGATAAAATCGCCCGTCACACTGAAGTGACAATTGAGCAACATATTGGCAAAAAGACAGGCTAATTATCAACCCAAATGTAAGGAATGGCAGCAAAACAGCAGGTGATGCTGCCTATTTTTACGGTGTTAACGGAATATTTGTTTTCATACAGTGCTTTTTCAATACAAATCAGAGATTTATAAAGGTAACGCTGTGGTGTATTTCAGGGGCTCCATCGCAAAGGTAGAAGTCACATTGGTTAATCCGCTGATACTGTTGACCAGTTTTTTATAAAAACTGTCAAACGCAGCCATATCTGCCATCTGCACTTTCATCATGTAGTCATATTCACCAGCCATGCGGTAGAACTCCATCACTTCCGGAAATTCACTCACGGTCGCAACAAAACGGTGATACCACTCTTGTGAATGATCGCTGGTTTTTATCTGGACAAAGGCAATGAATGACAGGCCTAATTTGACCGGATCCAGCAAGGCCACCCGCCGTTTCAGGATTCCCGCTTCTTCCAGCCGTTTTAGCCGTTTCCAGCATGGTGTGGTGGTCAGATTAACCGCGTCGGCTAAATCGTTGAGTGACAGACTGGCATCCATTTGCAGCAAATCCAGCAATAATCGATCCGTGGTATCTATCTCCGCTATCTTTTTTTCGGCCATATTTTTCCCTGAAAAATCCATTATGAAGAAAAAATTTCTATAATTAATCAAAGCAACAATAATAATAGCAAAGAAATTTCCGCTCGTTCGCGTAAACTTTCACTCAGTTAATCAGCCATTTTCAAGGATGTTTCATGCGTCACGATCCACTCTGGGTGAACCAGGCCATCAGAAAAATCGAAGCCGACTTTCAGCGCTCTGCCGATACCCATCTCATCAAACTGGATATTCCGGCCATCGAAGGGATCGACCTGTATCTGAAAGATGAAAGCACCCACCCCACCGGCAGCCTGAAGCACCGTCTGGCCCGGTCTCTTTTCCTTTATAGCCTGTGCAATGGCTGGATTGGCGAGCACACCACGATCATCGAGTCCTCATCAGGCAGCACTGCAGTTTCTGAGGCCTATTTCGCCCGGCTGCTGGGCCTGCCGTTTATTGCCGTTGTACCGCGCCGGACTGCCCGTAAAAAAATTGAACAAATTGAATTCTATGGCGGCCAGGCACATTTTGTAGACGACCCTTGCCAGATCTATGACGAATCTCGTCGTTTGGCTGAAAAACTGAACGGTCATTACATGGATCAGTTCACCTATGCGGAACGTGCCACTGACTGGCGGGGCAATAACAATATTGCCAAGAGCATTTTTGAGCAGATGCAGTTAGAGGCACACCCTGTCCCGACATGGATTGTCATGAGTGCCGGTACAGGCGGCACCTCCGCCACTATCGGCCGCTATATTCGCTATCAGATGCACGGCACCCAACTGTGTGTAGTGGATCCTGAGCATTCGGTCTTCCACGATTACTACCTCACCCGGGATCCGGCCCTGAAAGGGGAGCGTGGCAGCCGCATTGAAGGGATTGGCCGTCCGCGTGTCGAACCCAGCTTTATTCCGGATGTGGTCGATGAGATGCGCACCATTCCCGATGCGGCAAGTATCGCTACCGTTCACTGGCTGGAAAAACTGCTGGGCCGCAAAGCCGGCGCCTCTACCGGCACCAACCTGTACGGTGTGCTGCAACTCGCCAGCGACATGAAAGCCCGCGGTGAACAAGGTTCAATCGTGACCTTGCTGTGCGACAGTGGCGAACGCTATCTGGATACCTATTTCGACGCCGACTGGGTCGCCACTAACATCGGTAATATTCAGCCCTATCTCGATCAGTTGGCTGCCTTCGAACAGACAGGACAACTCAGCTGAGTCTTCACGCCTGATAAGCATGTGTGAAGGGACGGCTCACTTGGCATATCCTGACTCTCAGGGTAGGATGTGCCTTCTTTTTTGAACCAGATTCGGAGCAACACCATGCGCAAAGCCGTTGTCGTTTTCAGTGGCGGACAGGACTCGACCACCTGTCTCATTCAGGCTATGGCCAATTATGATGAAGTGCATTGCATCACCTTTGACTATGGTCAGCGCCATAAACTGGAAATCGAAGTGGCAGAGGCCATTGCGAAAGACTTAGGCGTTGCCGCCCACAAGGTAATGGACGTCGGCCTGCTCAACGAACTGGCTATCAGTTCACTGACCCGTGACAATATTCCGGTGTCTCATGAGCTGCAAGATAACGGCTTACCCAATTCGTTTGTGCCGGGTCGTAACATCCTGTTCCTGACGCTGGCAGGCATTTACGCTTACCAGATAGGCGCCGAAGCCGTCATTACCGGTGTGTGCGAAACCGACTTCTCCGGCTATCCGGATTGCCGCGATGCATTTGTGCAGTCACTGAATCAGTCCCTGGTACTGGGTATGGATCGTCCGCTGCGCATTGAAACGCCGCTGATGTGGCTCAACAAAGCCGAAACCTGGGCACTGGCCGATCAGCACGGGAAGCTGGATTACATCCGCAACCAGACCCTGACCTGCTACAACGGTGTGATTGGTGACGGCTGTGGCAACTGCCCGTCTTGCGATCTGCGCCGTGAAGGTCTGGAGTCTTATCTGAATGATAAAGACGCAGTGATGAAAGCACTGACCGACAAGCAGGCTGCAAACCAGGCTTAAATGCCGATCTGACATCTAACAAAAACGCCGGCCGCATCATGCGGTCGGCAGCCATAAACCTGAATGTGTTTCACACCAACTCAACGTCCTCATCCGAGATCGCGCTCTCCGCTCCCATTCTGAACTGGATCAACAGCAGCAGCAAAACCGCTCATCCGGCCGTGCCCGTACCGAACAGTGATTCGCACGATCCCGATTGTTTTATCTCACCCCATAGATTGAGCAGATATCTGTGCATCGCATCATGAGCAAAGTTACCGGTACTGATCCGTTTCACCCCCAAGCCCGCTAATTCATCAAAGGCAGGCAACTCAGGCATTGCCATCACATTCACCGGGAGCCGACTTGCTGCAACAACGGCCTTGATATCGTCAGCCTCAGTTATACAGGGCACAAATAAGCCATCAGCACCTGCCCTCTGATAGATTTGAGCGCGCTTTACCGTTTCGGCGCAAGCATGGTCTAAACCCAGTAAAAATGCGTCGCAGCGAACATTGAGAAAGACCTCTGTCTGATGTTGTTGCAGGATCGCTTTCACGCCCGACACTATCGCCGCAAATTCCTCCGCCGGAACAAGAGTTCGTTCTGCGTCTACCCGGCTGTCTTCAAGATTAATCCCGACCACACCCAACGCCGCTAATTGCTGAATATGATGGGCGATCACGTCCGGATTCCGGCTGAACCCGGCTTCAATATCCACACTGAGGGGAAGCTTACTGACTGCGGCAATGCGCCGAACCATAAAAACGAGCTCAGCAAACGGGATGTGTTCACCATCCTCATAGCCCAGTAAACTCGCGATGGCTGCGCTGGAAGTCCCTAACGCCTGATAACCGGCCTGCTGAGCACAACGGGCACTGGCAGCATCCCAAACATTGCCGATGATGAAAGGCGTCGTTTGCTGATGTAACTGCTTAAATTCTTGCATGATGTCTGTCTCCTGACTGGAAAACCACGAATGGGCCGGGCTGTTCCCTGCATGCCCATTTTGTGTGCCGACGCAGTTCAACACCAACGATACAAATCGACTTTAAATATAAGAAAAACTTATAATACTGAGCCCCTACACAGACAAGACGCCCCTATTTTGCTGAAAAATATCAATCTACTGGTCACCTTTGAATGCGCAGCCAGACACAACAGCTATAGTCTGGCGGCGCATGAGCTCTGTATTTCCCAGGCTGCCGTCAGCCAGCAAATGCGGCAACTGGAACAGCATTTAGGATGCCGATTATTTATCCGGAAAGGCAAAAGCATGCTGCTGAACCAGCAAGGACAAAGCCTGTTCGAGTGCGCGCAACAAGCTTTGGCGATCATTTCGCAGGGAGTGAACCAAATTCATCAGGAAGAAATTGCAGGGGAGCTCACCATCAGCTCAACACAGGCTTTTACCACACTCTGGTTGATGCCAAGGATGCAACGCTTTTCCGAATTGCATCCTGATATCCAGATTCGCGTGGTTTCGTCCGCGGGATTTGATGATCTCAGGCAAGCACATATTGATCTGGCGATTCGTTTCGGCACTGAAGTGGAAAAACACGCACCGGACAACCTGTCCTGTGAGTACTTCGGTCAATCTGCCGTCTATCCGGTTTGTTCTGCGCAACTTGCCCGTGATCTGGCTTTCAGTTTCCCCGAAGATCTGCTGTCCACCTGGCTGGTTACCCTGGAACACCCCGGCGCCTACGATTGGCAAAGCTGGTTTGAACACACAGGTGTGCCAGCCAGCAAACAGCACGCCAAGTGGACCCGGGTCAACAGTACCGATATGGCACTGACGGCGGTGTTAAACGGCCATGGCGTTACACTGGCCGTCCCCTATTTATATCAGAGCCAGCTTGACGCCGGGCAGCTGGTGATCCCTTTTCAGTTACCTCACCCGAATCCGGTCAGGCGCTATATGGTCTATGACCCGAACTCAGCCAGACTGGCGCGATTAAAGGTATTCATGGCGTGGCTGAAAACTGAAATGTCCGCACTTGAACCTACCGGACCGACTGAAACCGCCCCCCATTGTTCTATCGAGCCCTACCCTAATTTCTGAGCTTACTGAGCAGATTCGCTTTCACCGCCGGCCACTCACCGGCAATGCTTCCGGGATTCAGCGCCTGCAAGCGGCGCATGGCGGAGCATCATCAATCGATATGAGACAAGTTTTATTAATTCTGACGGCGAGCTTCTTCTCGTAGTGGCTCTAAACCCGCCGCCGGGCGACCATCAGCACGGGTTTAACGATGATCGCTGTCGTACTGAAACAGTGAAAACAAAAAGCGCCAGCATCTTCAGCTGGCGCTTTGCTCAAACATCATCCATGAACATCAGGCGACCAGCGCTTTGGGCTCAACACGCCGGAGTGTTTCTGCCAGACTGGCGTAGATTGCTTCCGTCCCGGAGTACCCCAAACTGAAACGCAGGGTATTTTTTGCCACATCATCGCTATACCCCAGCCCGGTTGCCACTTTCGACAAGGCTGATTTCCGGTCTGAGCAAGCCGAGCCGGACGACACCATGATGCGGGCATCTTCCAGAACCGCCTGCAAAGCTTCCCGGCTGACGCCACCAATGGCGCAGAAAGTCAGCCCCGGAACACGCGGTGCCGCTTCTCCGATAATGACCGTTCCGGGAAAGTGGTGCTTCAGCGCCTGTTCAAAGCGTCGCTGCACCGCGGTGACTTCCGCCTGGTTCGCCATCCGTTGATGCGCGAGCGGCAAAGCAATGGCCATAGAAGCAATGCCCAGATAATTCTGGGTGCCCGCCCGCAGGCTGGATTCCTGTCCGCCGCCCAGCAAAAGCGGGCTGAAATGCCAGGAATTTTTCACCAGCAGAAATCCAGTGCCGGGTAAAGCACCAAACTTATGACCGGAAGCGACAGCGTAATCCACCTCGCTTCGCTCAAAATCAAACGACTGCTTGCCAATCAGTTGCGTGGTATCACACAGATATTCCGCATCATATGCATGGCACAATTCAGCAATCTGCTGATAGTCCTGAATCACCCCCGTTTCATTATGCGCGGCCATCACCGCCACCAGAACCGCTTTCCCCTGACAGGCTTTCAGTGCGGCCTGTAACCCGGCCAAATCCAGCAGCCCGTTTTGTTCATGCGCAAGGACAATAGAATCAGCACCTTTCGCACGACAGTAACGAATGTTTTCCAGCGTCGCAGAATGTTCATAGGGCGAATGCAGGATCACTGCATCCTGATAACTGTGGTGCTCAAAGAAACTGAAAAACACATTTCTGATCCCTTCGGTTGCACCACCATTGAAGATCAGCTGGTGGCTGTCACAGGACAATACCCCGCACAATGTCCCCCTCGCCATCTCAATCTCCTGAAACAATCTGTTTCCGATGAAATGATTTGAGTTCGGGTTGCCAAAACGTTGTTCTGAAAACTGCTGTTTCAGGTAATCAAAAACCTCGGGCTTGATCCAGTCAGACCCGCTTACATCCGCATTAATCATTTTTCCACCAATCGGTTTGGATCAGCCGATAGCCATCGACATGATTTTGATAGAACTCAGCAGCACGAAAATATTCACGCAACGCGCAAGCATCTTTTCGTTCAACCGAAAATACAGGTAGCTACCGAGCTTTGCGCCGACGAATATGCCCGCCACCAGATAACCACAGAGCGTCCAGTCCAGAGTGTCTGAAGCCGCACGTCCGAAAAACAATGAAAAAGAAGAGATAATCCCGATCACAGGCGCTGTCGCAATAGCCAGTTTGGGCAGGCAGCCGAAGAAAGCAATCATCACCGGCAGATAAATAAAGCCGCCACCCTGGCCGACAATCCCGCAAGTAAACCCCAGCAACAGACCCATGATCGGCAATACCATAGAATCTAACCGGATTTCGCCCAGCCACTTTCGCCAGAATTCCGGGCCTAAGGTCGTGATCACCACGGAACTGATCGCCAGCACAGAGAACGTGATTAAAATCACCTGGTCGGATAAATGAAACGTGAATAAAGAAACCGCCAGACTGGCGACGCCCATAGGGACGCCGAAACGGTAAATCAGATTTTTATCCCGTTGCTGATATTTTGAGTGATGAAACAGGGCACTGACGGAACCAAAGAAGCTCTGGGCGACCGTCAATCCGGTAATGGTCACCATCGGCAGTGCGATTCCGTTTAGCCAGGGCATGCAAATAATCAGTAAAGGTGCCAGCAAAATGCCGCCACCGATACCCAGTAAACCCGACAAACTGCCTGTGATGGTCCCTAACAGGCCAACGATAATTTCCTGACTCATTTGATGATGATCTGCCCTTGCCCTGCGCTGATTGTCCCGATCACATAATGGTCAGACTGTTCCGCTTCAAACAGCGGCAGAATATGATCCCGATAGGTTTCCTCGTCGACGGTAAACAATAATCCGCCGTTCGTCTGCGGATCGTGCAGAATCAGACGAAGCGCATCGCTGATGTCGGCTTCATATTTCACAAACCGGGCATAACGGCTGATATTGTTGTAAGTACCGCTCGGATTCTTCGTCACCGCCAGGCTCAGAGCTTCCACACCTTCAATGACAGGCACCGCATCCCCATCAATGCTGACGTTAAACCCAGTGTTGTCCACCAGCTCACTCAAATGTCCGGCGAGACCAAAACCGGTAATATCTGTCATCGCACTGACACCAGGATACTGAGCCAAAGTGTAACCAATCCGATTCACACGACTCATGATTTCGAGCGTTGACTCGGGTAACTCTGCTTCGCTCAATCTCCCCACTTTCAGGGCGTTTGAAATAATGCCAATCCCCAGCGGTTTGGTGATAATCACCAGATCATGATTTCGGGGGGTATTATTTTGCCGGATATGCGCATCCTCAACTTCACCAATCACCGCAAAGCCATACAAGGGCTGCGCATTTTTAATGGTATGGCCACCGACCACAGTTGCCCCGCATTCCGCCATCACTTCCTGGGCGCCCTCAATCATTTTTTCAATGTACGGCATGGGGATATCATCAGGTGGAAAAGCCAGGATGGAATTGACAATTAAAGGACGGCCGCCGGTCGCATAAATATCACTCAGTGCATTGGCTGCAGCTATTTTCCCGAACAGATAGGGAGAACTGACAGTTGAACTAAAAAAGTCAGTCGAAAATAATAGCTTTTTACCACCGAAATTATAAATGGCGCAGTCATCAGAGGTTTCAAAGCCCAATAAAATATCGTTATTTTTAACGGTGTTTTTCTGTTGTGTTGTTTTCAGAATATTCGTCAGCATCTGAGGCGGGATTTTACATCCGCAGCCACCAGACTCTGAAAATTCCAATAAATTGCAAACTGACATATCAGACACTCCATGTTTTTATTGTTTCACGTTACAAATTATTTTCAGAATCATGACAGATTTGAGTCAGGAAATTTACACCGGTCAGATGACAGTTTTATTTCAAAAATACGTCACAGAAATGACAGTAAATAACAATAAAAACAATAAGTTAAAACAATTCCATCAATAGCATTCGGTTGAGCCGCACTCCGGCTCACTTTTCAGTACCATCCTTTGAGACAATCGGAAAAGAAAAAAGGAAAGTCACAGTAAAGTCACTTTCCTTTTTATTGCGGTCTGTCACATCAGCCAGTCTGCTGAATCAGGCTCAATGCGCTGGCGCTCGTTCAATTGACCTGATCAGTGCGCTATGGCTCACTCACTCGTCAATAAACTGCCAGGTATCCGCCCCATCAAACAACCGGATACGAATCGGTCTGATCTCCCGGGCTGAAAACATACTGTAATTTACTGCGAGCCGATCACTGCCGGAAGCTGGCGCCGAGGAATAATGAGTCACGCAGCCACAGCGTTTGCAGCGATGAAAATGAATGCACTTATCACCATGTTCATAATATTCGGTACCGGATTCCCCCACCTGAACCGCCACCTCAGACTCAGTCAGATATCCCCACAATGCCCCATAACGGTGACAGAGCGAACAATTACAGCGCGTGGCGGTTTCGGTGAGTCGCGCAATGGTTAACCGGACATTGCCGCAATGACACTGGCCTTGATACATAACTGACTCTCCTTATTCTTGATTCAATACCGATGATGGCCTTCCCCCGGCCTGAGTGCCAGCAGAAACGACCGAAGATTGAAGCAGGAGGTCACGTTTTCAATCAACGTTTTCAATCCACCTTTGCAGCCTTCCCTGAAGAGCGTTTTCTTGACAGGTTTGTTTGATCACTGCTTTATCAATGACCATTTATGCGTATAATCGCCGCTCCGTTACGTCATACCAAGAGTGATGAGTTTCAATGTCAAAATTTTTTTTCAAAGGCCGCAGAGATGTCATGCAAAATCATGCGCAGTCGGGCTATAACGTCAACCGTGACGTCAAAACAGGCACTGAAGAAGCGCCCGTTTCTGTTGTAGTGAACACGGAAGCACGTAAAGCGGAGATTGAGGCGCTCGTTGCTGAACACGCGATCGTGGCCAATATTGTTGTCGATGCCGCTCAGGCAGAGAACACGGTTGCGCTGGATACATTGCTGAACAAGCCCGCCACCATCACCTTTGAAAAGACACCCAACCGCAACGATCCTTGCTCTTGCGGCAGCGGTAAAAAATACAAAAAGTGCTGTGGCTAACTATACCTGAGTATCGTTACCTGAGTACCTTTGCCTGAGCATCTTGCAGCGACCTGCCTATGAACGACAAAAACCTGATCTTCATACGCAGGCGGCTGCCCTTCTTTTTCAGCGACCTGTGGCTTTTTCAGCGATCTGTTGCGGATTCCTGCTCATCTTTCAGCGCCTTCAGCGCACTTTGTAACTGTGACTCAAGTGGTTTGGGAGAAGCCTGAGTCAAAGACACTGTATTACACGCTTGGAAATCACAAAACTGCGCGACAGCCACAGCAAAGGCGGCAATCAGCTGTTCTTCATCAAAGCGATGGTTTTCGATATGCAGAGATTTAATTTCCAGATGACTGATCTTGCGGTGCGCTTTGCAATCCATCCGCCCAATAAACTCACCGCGATAGAGCAGCGGCAGGCAGAAATAGCCATACTTTCGTTTGGCTTCAGGCACATAGCATTCAATCTGATAGTCATAGTCAAACAGTGCTTTGAGACGGTCGCGCTGAATGACTGCATTATCGAACGGAGACAGGATCAGCATGCGCTGATTCAGCCGGGGAACCGGACGCTCCAGTGCGCCGGCTTCCATCACGAAGATTTCTCCGCTGCTGACTTTCACTTGTTCCAGCTCGCCCAGCGCCAGCTTTTCCTGCACTAAATCTTTCACCGCTTTGCGCAGTTCGGTGCTTCGGCGCAGATAAGTCAGTCCTTTCATGGACATCAACCCATGGCTGCACAACTGACGCTCCAGCAAATGCGCTGCGAAATCCGCCGTCTCTGGCATTTGGGTGTCCACGTGGGCGGGCAGCACCCGCTCGGTTAAATCGTAGGTTTTCTGAAAGCCTTCGCGACTACTGACCATCAGGTCACCTTCCATATACAGCTGTTCGAGGGCTTTTTTGGCAGGTTTCCAGTCCCACCAGCCTGCTCGTTTCTTCGCTTTGGTCTCGACATCTCTGGAGCGAAGCGGGCCATCCGAACGGATACGGGCCAGCAACTCCCCCATCAGTTTCTGATCCCGCTCCCGGTACCAGTGAATCTGCCCGCTTTTGATGGCCTGTTTATAAGGCAGGGAAAAGCGAAAATCAGCCATGGGAAGAAACGCTGCCGCATGCGACCAGTATTCAAAAATGTCGCCGTTCAGCAACATCTGGTTGGTCATCTCGGGTTTAAACTGAGGTACTCTGGAATGAATGACATGATGATGTGCGCGCTCCACCACAGAGATGGTGTCTATCTGCACATAGCCTAAGTGGTGAATCGCTTTGCGTGCTCCGGTCAGGCCGCGCCCATAAGGCTGAGCCTGAAGTAAACCCTGTGCAGCCAACGCCAGGCGCCGTAAACGCGCCAGATCCTGCGGCCGTTTTATTTCTATCACTGTCATCATTCCCTAATGAACCTCAATTTTGTTGCCTTTAACCGCCGGTGACTGCCTTTCGTTACCAGCATTACATCCACCCCAACTGCTGGAGACTGATGCCATCGTTCCATATTTTCGTCATATGCCGAATCAGATTTCCCTCAAATTGCATCACATAGACATAGTCTGCTTCAACCGTTTTTCCTGTCGGATCAACCGGTCCACCCGGACCACTGCTGGTGCCATGGAAAACGGCATAAGCGGCAACACATGACCGTTTCTCATCTTCCGCAAAAAACTTAAGATCATAACGGCCATCCGGTAACGGCGTGAATAGATCTTTCATCCATTCAGTATATGCCTGCAGCGAATTCACCTCAGCAAGCACCGCTGTTTGCGATGAGAAAGTCGCATCTGAATGACAATAGGTTTTACACACTTGCCAGCCTTTTCCTGTTTCACACGCTTCGAAAAACAGTCTTGCTTGAGCCAGTAAAACACTCATCTTGGTATCCTTGTTATATCAGTTACAGAACCCATGACTGAGTGTGGCTTACCGGGGGAGACTGGCGTGACTCACTTTATACACATTACCAATCATTGCACGGCTTCTCCCTGTGACCGATTCAAGCAGCCGATGGAAAAAGTGCGACGGGTCAGATTCAAAAGTCATTTTTGCTCACCCAACAAAAAACGGAAGGCAAAGCCTTCCGTTCGATTTATATAACAAGGTAAAACTTTGCTTATACCAGCTCGGCCAGCATGGTATCGGAGTATTCGGTGAGTGCTTCGCCGGCTCGGACTTTGGCGACATAATCGGGATTGGCAATCAAGGGACGGCCAATCGCCAGCAAGTCGAACTTACCACTGGCAATCGCCTGGCTGCCGCTTTCCGGTGTAAAACCACCCACGCCAACCAGCGTCTTACTGTAACGTGAGCGCATATACTCAGAAGCCGTGCCGCCCAGATAATCAAATGCCATACTGTCGTCGAACACGCCCACATGCAAAAACGCCAGGTTACGGGATTCCAGCTCACCCAGAAGATAATCAAACACCTCGCGATCGCGGGCATCAGCATCCATATTGAAGTAAGCGCCCGGTGACAGGCGCAGTGCTGTGCGATCTTCGCCAATGGCTTTCACTACGGCATCGACCACGGCCAGCGGGAAGCGCGCCATGTTTTCTGGGCTGCCGCCGAATTCATCTTCTCGCACGTTGCTGCTGTAGTGCAGGAACTGATCGATCAGATAGCCATTCGCACCGTGAATCTCGACACCATCAAAGCCCGCTTCCAGCGCATTAATCGCCGCCTGGGCGTAATCGGCAATCAGCTCTTCGATCTCTTCCTTGCTCGCCGGTTTAGGCACGACATAAGTCAGCTCGCGCATCCGCGGTACTGTACCTTCCACACCCAGCGCAGAAGGCGCCAGCACATCATCGCCGCCGAAGAAATGAGGGTGTGCAACACGCCCGGTATGCCATAACTGAGCAAAAATTTTGCCGCCATTGTCATGCACTTTATCGGTCACCTTACGCCAGCCCGCAATTTGTGCCGGGGTGTACAACCCGGGTGTATTCGGGTAACCCTGCCCATCCGGACGGATGATAGTCGCTTCAGAAATGATCAAACCAGTATCCGCCCTGCGAGCATAATAATCGGCCATCGCCTGAGTCGGCACCAGCTCATCATCCGCCATACAGCGGGTTAAAGGCGCCATCAGCAGGCGATTTTTCAGCGTGATTGAAGCGTTCAGTGCTACAGCTTGAAACAAGTTATCCATTGTCACTACACCTAGTCAGTAATTCTTGAATGCTCATTCAAATTAGTCGATCTTGAATGGACGTTCAAGTATTTTTTGAATGCGCATTCAAGATCGGATAAAATCCCTGCAGGCCACATGGATAAGAGAAAATTAATGCGCAGCGCCGAATTTGACCGCGAAACGGTGTTACATTCCGCGATGGATGCCTTTATCGCCAAGGGTTACAGCAAAACCAGCATGCAGGATCTCAAGCAGGCTACCGGTCTGCATCCGGGGTCTATCTATTGTGCGTTTACCAATAAGCGCGGCTTGCTGGTGGCGGCACTGGAACAGTACCAAAAAGAGCGTGATCTCGCGTTTCAGGCACTGTTTGAGAATCAGCCGTCCGCCATGGCGGGTATTGCTGCTTATCTGGAACAAATGGTGATCGAATGCGAGCAGGAACAGATTAAAGATTGTCTGTTGCAGAAAGCCCTGAGCGAACTGGCGCAGGACGATAAAGAAATTGAGCGACTGATCAGCCACAAACTGAAAGATTGGGAACAACGCTTCGCCCACAAATTTGCACAGGCGATTCGCGATGGAGAAATCGCGGGTAATCGCAGCGCGGAAGAATTAGCCCGCTATCTGGTGATGGGTATTTACGGCATTCGCGCCTATTCGCACACCTGCCCCGCACCTGGTGTCTTGCGCGAGCTGAGTGAAGAACTGTTCAGGAATATTCGGGGACGATAATGTCTGATAGCGGGCAAATCCTGTTTCTGTCCAACGCTGAAAACAAGATCTGCCCTAATCTGAAGTAATACAGCTCAATTCGCCCGGAGAATTACCATCAACCGGATTGGCCGATTAACGCCAGGGTACTGTTGATATCATCCTGATCATACCCCTGCTGCATCAGTTCATATTGAACCTGTTCGCGCAACTTTTCTGCAGCTTTCCGGTTGCTATCCAGCCATTCGGCTAACCCATAATCCTCATACCAGTCTCGGACACTCTCCGCCCAGCACTCGCCCCGCGCATGAGTCAGTCTGGCTTGTATCACCGGCAGGAAAACCTCAAAGCCGCCGTGAATCCCCTCTTTGTATCGGCAATAGTGATCAAACAGATCATCAATTTGCTCTCCGGTCCCTTTGTACTCAGTGATGACAGACAAGGCTTTCAGGTATTCAACATAGAGCGGAATGTAACGGCTGTGTGCTTCGGCCAGCATACCGGCGGCATAATGACCATAAGGCAGCTCTTCGATGTAAAACGCTGAACTGACCTGATTGTCCTGATACCAGCGGATTTGATCTTTCAGATAGGCTTCCAGCACCTCCCAGGCACCCAACGCTTTGGCTTTGTCAAACAGGCAGTACGATATCGCCTCGCCATAAACACGCGGCTTTTTCAGATCGAGCTGTTCGAGCAGGCTTTTATCCATGGATTGCTCCAACTGGCGGATCTCCTGTCCCATGAATCGCAGTTCAAACCGTTTTTCGTAGTCGTAACACAGAGGATCCAGTGAGACACGCGCATCAGGATGACGAAGCTCTTCCTGCCAGCGGCTCAGCGCTGCTGCCATCGCCTTTGGAGAGTCAATCGCGGCAATCCGGCTGAGTTCCTGCTGATAAAGTTCATCGCGCTGCAGATACAGTGATTGTAATAACTCAGCCTGGGAATGTTCTCTCAGGAGTGCCTGCTGAGCAGGATCCTCAATGTTCAGCATCTCTTTGACCGCATCAACACGCTCTTTGGCATCCGCGTCGCTGCGGCAATATCTCTCGGCATCAGCCTGAACAACGGCAATGAAATCACCCACTTTATTGTTCTGATACAGCCAGTCACGAATTGGAATCACCTCACACCAATGTGCAACATCCTCCCAGCCACACTGGCCTTCAGCATACGTCAGACGGGCAAGAATGATCGGATAAGTGTCTGCGCTGATCCCCAGCTCAGGGATGATCTCGCGCAGAAATTCACCCACAGTTTCTTCTGGCACAGCCAGACGCAATGAGGTCAGGTATTGCGCATAAAGCGGACCATAACTTGCGTCATGGCGTAACAAGGCTTCTGCGGCGTAATTGCCATAAGTTGTCTGATCAAAATACCAGGCGTTCCCTTCGCTGTTTTCATCCAGCCACTGAATTTGGGCTTTCAGGTAACGCTCCAGCGCGTCCCAGCATTGCAATGCCTCCGCTTTTTCAAACAAGGCATCCAGAAAGGTATTGATATCCAGATCATAATAATCGCCTTCCGAGACGGCGAAGCTGTCCATCAAGTCTGTAAAGTAGCTTTCGATTTCAGCTTCCAGAGCCAGATGCGCTTCGGTTTTGAACCGTTGACGAAAGCGCGAGGTGTAATTAATACTGGCAATCTCCGGATCAATATAAGCCTTGTGGCTTTCGTTCAGCCACTCATCGAGCAGCACGCTAATCTGCGCCTGGGTCTCAGCTTCACTTACCCGATCAATCTGGTGCTGGTAAGCGTCCCTGGCTTCTTGCTCTTTGACGGCGAGTTGCGCCAGCAGTTCAGCAGGTATGCTGGCACGTACTTCTTCATCCGAACGCCGGGGAGCATCATTGTCATTGTCCTCCTCGTCTTCGTCCGCATCATCAAAGTCTTCTTCGTGGTAGGCCATCGTGTCAGGCAAAGACTGATAGAAGCTGTCCCATTCAGGGCTATTACCGTGACGTGATTCCAGCAGGCGGACTCCCTCCCCGGTAAAAAACGCTTCATGATCCGGGTCGATGGCATTCAGGTAACGGCTAATCAGCGGCAGCCAACGACTGTCAGATAGGCCAAGATGCAGTGCGCAATCTGCCAGTGCCGGTTTTTCATTTTCACTGAAACAATAATCAGCGCCTTCGTAAGCGATAAAACTGTTCAGAATATCTGCCATCAATTCTGCAGCTGATTCAAAAGGCAGCTGTATCACTGTGCTGAAAAACTGTTCTTCATTCCAGACTTCTTTGCCGTCTGTAAAAGCGAGGATCAGATGATTTCCGGTACAAAAATTTGCCATATCACTGCATTTCAGCGACAGGTAATAAAGCGCAGCCCCCAGCGCCTGTTCAGACCCGAAATCGGCAACTCTGGTTTTCCGCTTTCCCAGCAGCGCCAGATGCAGTTTCTGCTCGTCACTTTGCTTGTGCGGCTGAGACCAGTCATCTCCCCAGTCACAGACCTCTTCCTGCACCACAGACCAGCCCTCAAGCGCTGCACTTGGACTTGTCATTGCCAGAGCAGCCAGCTGCTCCGTCGATAACCTCAGAGTATACAAATCATGCCAGCCACCCAGCAGGATCCTCGGCTTGGCCGGAGAAGGCATCGCCTGCAGCAGGCTTGCCTCGCTTCGAGACGTACGAATTCGCTCCGGGTCCGCTTTATCGGCAACGGCCAGAACAGGAGAACGCCACTGGCCATCCAGGGCCGTTTTGCGTATGGCATGATCGTGCCAGCAAACCCAGAGGGCATCCTCCTGCTCACTGAACTGCAAACTATTTATGCGTTGGATCAATGCGGCCTGATCTCTTTGATTTTCCGGATCAAAACGACTGCCCAGATCCTCTGCTGAATAAGAACGCACCGGGATACGCAACATCAGCTCTTGCACAGGTAACGGCGCCTCTCCTGCTGGCGGAATACGGTTCAAATCAATCAGGTTGACCTGCTGGAGATAGCCTGGCTGGCCCATGTCATGACCGGGTGTCGTTTCAATCGCCATACCGGGCATTGCCAGCAGACCACGCTTGATATCCACGGCAATACAGCACCTCTCCGGGTTCCACCGCTTCGGCGGCGTCTCCAGCCGCTGAACACGAATACTGGCTTTCCCCTGGGGCAGGTTCAGATCGATCCGCATCAGAAATTGCAGCGGACGACTTTTCAGGTCGGTAAAACTGCGCTCACCGCAGGCATAAAGAATCAGGCTGTTATCCGGCCCCGCGAAGAGAAAGTCATCAAATTGAATCTCGTACAGGGGCAACAGATTGCCCGATGGCTCGTCATTGTCCTCGTCTTCTTCAGCAGAACAATCCAGCTCTATCGGATAGGAACGGCTCAGTTTGGTGCCGGTAAACTGCCAGAATTCCACGCTATGATTGTCAGCCCACTCCGGTTCAAACAAAACAGCCAGTGTCCGGCCATCAGAGAGAATGACCGCCCGGATATCATCGATGCCGTAGTCATAAATAAAATCTGCCTTTTGATTCTTCTCATCCACCAGATATAAACAACCACTGCGGTCATAAGCGATACGGCATCGCTCATAACCAGGTTCGGCACTGAAAAAACCGGTCAGATTGATATTGCCTTTGGCTTTCAACAGCGCAGTGGCCCAAACCAGAGTTAAATTCGCTTCATCGTGATTCGGGCTGAGGTAATAAACCCGTGGCGCACCATGTTCAGGATCGATATAGATGAGTTCTTGCGTCCCGCTATCCGGATCAAGGCCTGCATTCATAAAGTTACTCATGATTTATTCCTGCTTATTTTTGCACCCATTTTTATGCCAGATGCGAGATCACAACATTCTCTTTATCGATCAGCGAATTGACGAAAGCCTTCTACAAAAAGAATATCTTCTTGGTAACAAGTACACTGAAGGTGAGCATATCTGAATTTTTTTGGCTTCATCAGACGGGAAACCATCCAAGTTTCTTTTATTGGATCGCCATACCAATCATGAATGGTCAACCTGACCGAATGAGCAACACATATTCGGGTTCACACTCAGTGATCGAATCCCTGATAGGCCATGATGTCAGATCGTTGCGTGAACCTTAATTTATTGCGGTCTTTTCGATTGCAGTATTGAGTCCACTTATCAAACTCAACTGAAATAACATCAGGACCATGGTTGATACGCAGATTTTTAGGGGCTCTGTTCGGATTCAATGCCCCTACATCGCCACGATCCCAAAAATTTCCCGAAGAACGTAACCGACCAGAAAGGCCAGCGAGGCAGCGACGCCACCGGTGAGAAGCGTGCTGATTCCGGCAAGAAAGACGGGCTTGGCAAAAAACCGGCTTTTCAAAGCACCAATTGAAAAGAACATAAGCGCGGCAAGACAGGCACTGAAGGTAA
The DNA here is from genome assembly GCF_021432065.1 of Photobacterium sp. TLY01. NCBI lineage: Bacteria > Pseudomonadati > Pseudomonadota > Gammaproteobacteria > Vibrionales > Vibrionaceae > Photobacterium > Photobacterium sp. TLY01. Next base: position 914,341 of record NZ_CP090364.1, on the reverse strand, counting down.
ACTGCCCGGATTGTTCTAATCCGGAGATCATGAAGGGTATTAACGGCACAGATCCAACAAGCACAAACGACGTAAATGTGGCAATAGCGGCCTTCACCGGATTTCGGTGTGTTTTTTGCACCCCATGCTCCTCAATGAGCATGGTATCAATCCATAACTGCTGATCGGCGCTGATGGTGTCTACAATTTTTTCCAGCGTCTCCCCGGAGAAACCTTTATTTTTGAAGATTTGCCGAATCTCTTCCCTTTCGCCTTCAGGTATCTTTTTGATGTGTTCCTGTTCTTGATCGCGAAGGCTTTTAATAAATTCGCCCTGAGTCTTAATCGATTCATAATTGCTGACAGCCATACTGAAACCATCGGCGAGCAAATTTGCAAACCCCAGCACCAGAGCCACAATGGGCGAAAAGCCCGCGCCAACAACACCAGAGACCACAGCAAAGGTGGTTACGCAGCCATCAATCCCCCCGAGAACCATATCTGACGCAAGGTTTTCCTTCGCCGGCTTTGTCAGCCTCTCTCGGATCACCTCAGGTCGATGTTCTCTGGAAAGTTTTTCACCGTTTTCATCAGCCATGCACCCGCAACCCCGCACGATTCTGCAATGCCTCACGTATGCAAGCGTTGCCTCGTAAGACTTGCTCCGTAAGCATAGCCCAACCGCTCTATCGTGTGGCGGGGTCATGCGGCAGGTGGGCCGGTTCGGCGGCGGTGAGAAAAACACCGCAAGCGGCACACATTCCGCTGAGCCGCTTGCGGTGAACACAAATCAAGATGAGCACTATACGCAGCGGTTAGTCGTAAACAGGGGCGTCAAAGTTGTACCCTTCATCGGAATAGGCCGTCACGATTGCATCTTCAACCAAGCCTGATTCCGCTTTCACCTGGGTTTCGAAAAAGTGTTGAATTTGTTGCCGGCGACCATGCGCAGACCAGTCTTCAGCGCTTGCCCAGATTTCGTTAAATACGATGGGATAGTCGTTTCTGGTCGCACTCGGGTGGTCGATCTGGCGGGTCAGGATGTATTGCACGCAGCCTTCCTCACGAAGCGAATCCGGTTCCAGTGCTTTCAGCACTTCAAACAGTTCGGCTTCTTTGCCTGCTTTGGGTTTAAATTGAGCCAACACATAAACGCGACTTGTCATTCGATTTCCTTTCTATTTCTGAACGTTAAGAGAATGTCGTCAGCAAACGATAGCATAGAAGTGGGAAAGTTGAAGGCTGCCAGGAGCAATGTGGTGAAATGGCGTCAAATCAAGAAGAAAGCTTAGCAATACTTCTGCTTGATTCTTTGACGCCATCATCAGTCTGTTCCGAACAGAACAGGGGAAGCTATGGATTTATCATTACGCGCCGGATTCTGTACCGCTAGCGTTGGCACCTGACTGGCGCTGAACAGCGGATAAAAATTGACGCAGGATGTCGTCTTTACATTCCCGGTAATGCTTGTTTTCTGGTTTGCGGAAAAAGGCACTCAGTTCATGCTTGCTTAAGCTCACACCAACCGTCTGCAACATCCCAAGAATCTCTTCTGCTTTTAAATTCAGGGCAATGCGTAATTTCTGGAATACCATATTGTTGTTCAGGTGTGCTTCCGGTTTGGGTTGCTCACCGTCGCGCTTACCACGTTTGAAATTGATCAGCCCATTCAGAAACACGGCTAATTCTGTGTCTGTCAGCTTGATAAAGGTCTCGGCAGCGTCTTTTTCTAACCAACCCGCAACCTGTTCTTCGGTTGCACTGAAATCCGCCATCGCGAAGATTTCAATCATAGTATTGTTTTTAAAATCAAAGGTATCGCGTACACGACGCAAGATATCATTATTGGTCAAAATAGATCCTAGTCTTAGGTATGCCATGGCAATCAACACGATTGCTGGAGAACGGCGATTTTACCAGACTTGCGAGCCAAGCCCTATCAATTGCTCATGTCGCCGCAAAGCTTATTTTCCACTCGCACTGAGCAGCAACTTCAAACTGGCGGCTCCGAAAAACAATGCAAACAGACTTTCAAATCCCCTTTTGGACCTGAGGTAAAGCTGCCGGATCCCTGAGCGGGAAAAAAGCGCTGCGTAGCCCAGAAAAATAGATGCACTGACCAAACCAACCACAAGAATGACAGAGATCAGATCAGCGGGTCTGGCCGCTGCTGGCACGCCCATGGAATACAGAGCGCCAAAAAACAACACGGCTTTGGGGTTCGTCAGATGAATCAGCAGACCTTTTAAGTAATTGCCTTTTGCTGTCGATATCTGACTGTCTGGCAGTGTTAACGAAGCCGATTGAAAAGCGGATCGTAACGACTTCCATGCTAAATACAGCAAATACAACGCCCCGCAGTACCTCATCGTTTCAAAAAGCCACACATTCGTATGCATTAAGGCTGCCAGACCAAACGCGGCAAAAGCAGACCACAACAATGAACCGGTAAGCACGCCGGCGGCCAGCGATAACCCCAGATAACGTCCATGCTTCATAGAGGCACCGGCTATCGCTAACGTCGCTGGCCCCGGGCTGGCAATCGCTGCGAAAGCAGACACAATAATGAGCAGATAATTAATCTCTTCCATTGTTTTCTGACTCCCTGTTTGGGCTGATGAAGACTGATTTTATTGTTTATCCCTCATCGAGATATTTGACCAACAACATGTGCTGATTACGGCTTGTACCCGTAGATTGTGACACCTTCTGCATCAGTATCAATTTCAAAGCACCCTATCATACTAAGCTGTTCGATCATGATAGAAAGGTTCTGCGTTTTATACTGTGTCGGTGCATTTTCATATGGCTTGTATCCAACGCGATTTGGCAGTTTAAGCCACTCAATTTTCTTGAATTCAAACGGACCATTCAAAGCCCCACAATCACCAACATAGTTTTCACCAAGTTGTTCGTCATCGGGAACAAAACCATGTTTTGCTTCGTCCTCCCCAACGAGTTTCCAAATACAATTTTCCAGTACTAAATGAGAGTCATTAATGACGCGAAATAGTTTCCTCCATTTCGCATTGGACATACACGAATACGAAAATTTAGCGCTCTCTCTATCCAACACAATGCTCTCCAGATTTTCATGTAACCCGCAATAAGATAAGCCGCATCAGACAACCACGCACACCTAATCTTCGCGACTTTCGGAAAACGTCTGTAAATTGGAATGCAATTGACACCAGTTTGGCTTGTATGCGGTGTAAATTTGAGCATCGACTTGAACGGGAATATCGCCGTCAAACGCCGAGATAGCGAGCTCAATGTCATCCGGCGTCGCATTTTTTACGCGAAATCCCAAACTGGAACCGCAATGGGAACAAAAGGTTCGAATCGTGCCATTGGGGGCAACGAACTCTTTCAGCAACTGCTTGCCAGAAAGCCAGTTTAAGCCCTGCACCCCAACCCAGGGCGGGAGCATACTTTGCTCACTTTATAGCCCGAAGAAAACTCTTGTCCGATAATCATCGCTCCAAGCAGCCTTTTTCAGTTTTACTTTTTGGCTTGGGGCGCCACAGTCACACTGTTTTAGCATGTTCATTACAAAACGCCTGAATAGCGCTATATTTTCAACCGCACCATCTAGGGTTATTCGTGAGCTATCTTCTTTTAAAACAACATCTAACACATAATGCTGGCTGTTCTCTATACGCCAATGCTGACGAATATAATGCCCGAGAAGCTTATGCTTTGGTGACAATGAACTCACGTAATAAGACGTTTCGACGCTACCTTTACCTTTGATAACACGATGCCGCTCCACGGCGATGATACTTCGAACCGTCGGCCACTTTTCTTTCAAATCGTCGGGTAAATTGGCCTTCAGCTGAAAAACATACCGCTCTTCTTTACGACCATGTTGCTCTTGAACAATTTCTGTAACAACTTGCTCTTTTTGTGCGTCGAATACCGCCTGAAACTGAGAAACAACGGCTTCACGAAGCTTTGGCTGGTTGTTTTTCACTTGAACGACAATGTGCGCTTTTTTCTCTGAAATTTTTTCGAGAGTTTCGCGCTGACAATGCAAAGCGTCGAGCGTGATGATACTTCCTTTTACATTAATTATATCAAGTAGTTGCCTCACAACACTGATTTCACCATTTTTGCTTTCAGTTGGCTTTTGGCTAAGGACTAAACCACGTTCAGTATCGTAGGCAGTGACGAGCTGTAAGGCGTTTTTCTTATCGCCACGATAGGCACCACGCAGTACCTTGCCATCAAAAGCGATGACTGGCTTGTTTTGAGTCGTTCGCTGGTCATTAATCCAAAGAGCGAGTGCTTCAAGTAATGACTCTGCCACCACCGAACGTAATATGCGAGCAATGGTATGTCGGCGCGGGATACCATGTGTAAACGGGCGGTACTTTCGCAACCAGTGAAGCTTCTCATCACCATAAGTTTCAATGTCTTGCCAGCCTTCACAACCTGATGTGATGGCACTGATAACAAGGAAGATGACATCAACAAGATCATGCTTTCGATTAATGTCAGAGCGGTTTTCTGTCACCACAGAAAGATATTCAATAAGGTTCAATTTCGTAGGCTAGTTAAGAGTTTACGTTTATTAGATCATAGTTTTTAACAAAGTGCGATCCCGCCCTGGCACCCCAACCAGAGTTCCAAAAGCAGCACCATGAAATTTACGACACATAGAACAATAACAGTTCGCCGCCTGTTCACTGAAACCGTTAACAGAAAACTGAACGCCCCGGCATAAACAAGACCCTTGGTATGTGTTACTCATCTTACGTTTCCCCCCACTGCACTGGATCAACCCGATTCCACACGAACCGGAGGCCACTCTGCCACATTCGGTTCATGGTATTGATTTAGCGAAACATAGCTTCGTTATCCACACTGAAAATCACCAAGACAAAGTGTTAACAAGGACGGAAAAATCCAGCAGCTGCACCCGAATCCCTTGCTCTGTATGGCTACCGCTCTGGTTACACACTTTCTTTGGCACATAAAATGGCAGCCGCAATAGCAGCTTTGGCTTGGGGGCTATTTTTCCAGCAGGTGGTTCGTAACATGGAAGCCACCATTTCAGCGATATCATCGACCTGATAAGTGGCTAAATCAGACAGAGTGTTGATTCCAATTTCCTCGAACCTTTTGATGACAGTCGGGCCAACACCTTTCACAGCCAAAAGCAGCTCTCTTTCTCGATCAGAAAATGCCATAAGATCTCCTTCTTCATATATAACGAGTAACATCCTCTACATCAGAAAATATTCAGATCCAATAAAATCATTCAATCGAAGGTCTTTAATATTTTTTAAAATATTCCGTCAGTTATCATCGAAGTGGGAATCTTTAGCATTGCTCATTACGGGACAAAAAATAATAATCTCGTACGTTCGCTAAAGATCATGCTATTATCAAGCTGTCTTGAGGTGCCACTTTGATATCAATGGCACCAGTAATGGCACAAAATCTATATGATTGATTAACTAGATATACCGAATAAAAAATATGCTCTCACTTAAACTTTTATATTATTTCATACAGCTTATTTTCCATTATAGTTCTCTCTCTTCTTATCATTATTTATATTCATCAGATAAACAGATACTGCTAGTGCCAAAACAGACAATGCTAAGTATATCGCATCCAGTGGCGTGGAAAACCGAATATCCACAACCGCCCTGAAAAACTCGATGATTACTGCAAGGATGACAACCCGAACAATCTTATCCTTAAGCTCATCAAATGTTTGAATATTAAAAGGGTGTGCGAGATTACTATCCACCAATTCATCAATTGGTGAAATAAACAGCCTATATGAACCAACACCAAAAATAAGAAGAACAACCGCCACCAAATAAATATCGATGGCAATAATTATATCAGTAATAATGAACTCGTGTATATCATGACCATTTCGACCAAGATAATAATAAAATGCTTTCTTAGTCACCTCAAGTATATCCAAGGTACCAACTAGAAAAAGAACTAAGGAGCCAAGCAGACTAGAAACAACAGCAATTAGAACCAGAAACCTTGAGCTCCACAGTAACTTTTCGAAAAATACTTCAATCTTTTTCATAAAATGCAACCTTTAAAACTCGTGATAAATACCTGGGTCGTATTCATTTAAAGCCGAATCCCATTACCTCGACCATCCGCGGCTAAACACTCAGGTGGACTATACATAACGAATAGCATGAACTCCCCCCCTCGCTAGACCTTACACACTTGGTAAATCTGATTACCGAATCATTAGATACAACCATGCCACAATCTGTCTATGGTGTTGATTTAACAATATACTATTTCAGCATCCACGGTGGGGTAAATCAGGCAATGCTCTATTTATTGTCGATATTGATCGGGCCACGATAAGGTTCAGCACCTAGCCCGAGAAAGTAACCAAGGTCGATTCGCAGACAAGGGGATGACCAATAAAACACTGTATCCACTGCCCAGCACTGACTTTTCCATCGACCAGTACGATGTCCAGTGAGTCTCACTGTGAAAGACGCTACCGCCCCTGACAATCAAGTCACCTCGGTTTAGATAGTGAAGCTCGGTTTATTAAGCATCATATGGTGATATGGGAGAGGTATCATTATTATGCGAATTTGGTGTGTCGTATCTGTGGCTTAGAACAACTTTTAGAGGGATGTGATGAAAAAATCGCAGACAAAAACAGCCAGATTGCAATCTGGCTGTTTCGTTTTATTTAAGAGCGCTGAAGCAGGAATCAGTCTTTGTAGTCGGCGAAGTCGCCCGCACAATCGACCAGTTGTTCACGGGTCATCATGAAGACGCCGTGGCCGCCGTTTTCAAATTCCAGCCAGGTGAACGGGATGTGTGGATACTGCTCTTCCATATGGATCATGGAGTTACCGACTTCACAAATCAGAATACCGTCGTCTGCCAGATAATCCGGGGCATTGGCCAGAATGCGGCGCACCAGATCCAGGCCATCAAAACCGGCAGCCAGACCCAGTTCAGGCTCATGACGGAATTCTTCCGGCAGACTGTCCATGTCTTCCTGATCCACATAAGGCGGGTTGGATACGATGATATCGTACTTGTCTTTGGGTACGTCACGCAGCAGATCCGAATGCAGCGGGATCACCTGCTGTTCCAGACCGTGGTCGTGAATGTTCTGCTCGGCCACTGCCAGGGCATCGGTGGAAATATCCACCAGATCCACTTCGGCTTCCGGGAACGCATAGGCACAGGCGATGCCGATACAGCCACTGCCGGTACACAAGTCCATGATGCGGGTGGGTTCACGGGTCAGGAAAGGTTCGAACCCGTTATCAATCAGTTCGCCAATCGGTGAGCGTGGCACCAGCACGCGCTCGTCGACAAAAAATTCCAGGCCACAAAACCAGGCTTTATTGGTCAGGTAGGACACAGGAGTACGCTCGGTCACCCGGCGCACCACGCGCTCGACAATCGTTCGGCGCTCGCTGCTGGTCAGGCGCGAGAAACGCGCGTCAGCCGGAATATCTATCGGCAGGTGCAGGGTTGGCAGCACCAGCTGCACCGCTTCATCCCAGGCATTGTCTGTGCCGTGGCCATAAAACAGGCCGGCATCGTTGAATCGGCTGACGGTCCAACGTAGCATATCCTGCAGTGTGTGAAGTTCGTTGACGGCTTCGTCGACAAAAATCTTATCCAAAATAGCCTCCAAATGGCGCTACAATACCGCGATAAAGTAGTTGGAAATTCATTATGAGTAAAAAAGACCCTGCACTGGAAGAGGACGATTTCTCGCTCTTTCAGGATGCAGTGAAGGGCGTTAAAAAGTTGTCGCATGATACCATAATCACTTCGCGCCGACAGAGCCCGAAGACCGATAAGCGCAATGTGAGTGCCAAAGAGAGTCATAATCACGAGTTTTATTTCTCAGACGAGTTCGAACCTCATCTGAGCGAACATGGCCCGATGCAATATGCCCGATCCGGCGTCTCCAAGTATGAAGTGAAAAAATTACGGCGCGGTGTCTATGTGCCGGATATTTTTCTCGATATGCATGGCATGACACAAAAAGAAGCCAAACGTGAACTGGCAGCCATGATTGCAGCCTGCATTAAGGACGGGGTGTCGTGCGCCTGTGTGATGCACGGGATCGGCAAACATATTCTGAAGCAGAAAGCGCCGCTCTGGCTGGCACAACACCCGGATGTGATGGCATTTCACCAGGCGCCGCTGGAGTTTGGTGGCGCCGGCGCCCTGTTAGTGCTGATTGAAGTGCCCGAGCGGTAAAGCAACTTCCCCCCCGAAACGAAAGCGTGTCAGGCAACTGCGCCTGACGCCTCGCTCAGCAGTGCTGCTTTTATCTGATCAATACACAGCCTGAGACAATGAACCGACGTTCACCACCTGGCCGTCCTGGATCAGGGTCACTTCGCCGGTATCGCAGACCTGCATTCTGACTTTGACCGAGCCTTCATTGTAATAGTGCTCACAGTTGCCGTTACGGGCACTGTCGATTCGGGAAAAGATGGTGATACCACCCGGATTCAGCATTGAAGCCGGCGTCAGAAATGTTAAGGTGCTGCCGGTTTGAGAAATGTTCATTTCTTCTCTCACGCCATTGGCCCACTTGATCGCCCCGTTGGCCACAATGTTGGGCTTCACCATGTTTGTTACGCAGGCCGTCAGTCCCAGACAGCCCAGCAATACGAATGCAATCTTTCTCATAACCACTTTATTTATCAGTCTTTATTTTTGTTGTGCATTGTACCAGACCTGCCGGATCAGGACAGGCTGGCAAAGTAAAACTGCGTCCCGCAGTCCATCAATGGTGATTGGGCTGGACAGCTTCGACAGGGTTCTCCTGCCATAATAAGGCGGACGGTTCACCCTCAGGATGAAAATCCACCGCGGCAATGGATGAAGTTCGGAACATCAGGGGCTGTAATCCCGGCACCAGTTCGGCGCTCAGATAGCCCACCAGCGGTAAATGCGACACCAGCAGAACCGTTTTCGGCTTCTCCAGCGCAATCACGGCTTTGAGGTAATCCGCGACCTGACTGGCGTCACCGTAAGGCGTGATATCATCGACCGTCATCAGAGTCTTTGGTACAGGCAGTTCTTCCGACATCGCCTGCCAGGTTTGCTGAGCGCGCAGATACGGACTGACCCATACCAGATCCAACTGTTCGTCCAGGTGGCTCGCTAACTGCTTGGCCATCTGCCGGGAATACATCTTCCCCTGAGCGGTCAGGGGGCGCTCCGCGTCACTTGGGGCAAAATGCTGTGCTTCGCCATGACGCATGATAAAAATTCGCATAGTCTCCAATCCGATTGCGCGTTTCTGTCGTTATGCTAGCAAAGGCTGGCACAGACCGGGTAGCCATTTCCGATTACGCAATGTGAAAGCGTGACGGCTGAATCGCTCTTTTTACTGGCACACAGTCACACATCCTTGCCAGACAGAATTTGCCAGTGCCATTAATGGGCGTCATAATTACCCTAATTCCCTGTAAATATAGGCGCTTCCTGTGTTCAAAAGTCCGAACGATCCCAAAGAGTACCGCTATCTGACACTGGGCAATCAACTCAGGGTCTTGCTGGTTCATGATCACACGGCACCCCGGGCTGCAGCAGCGCTCTCTGTCGGCATCGGCCACTTTGATGATCCTCTGGATCGTCAGGGAATGGCACACTTTCTTGAGCACATGCTCTTTCTGGGGACGGAAAAATTCCCGAATCCGGGTGAATTCCAGTCCTTCGTAAACCAGTACGGCGGCAGTAACAATGCCTGGACCGGCACAGAAAACACTACCTATTTTTTTGACATCGCCCCACCAGCATTTGCTGCCGGTCTGGAACGTTTCGGCCAATTTTTTATTGCTCCCTTGTTCAATGCTGATGCAGTCGACAAGGAACGCCAGGCGGTCGATTCTGAATACAAACTCAAGCTCAAAGACGATGTGCGCCGTCTTTACCAGGTTCACAAAGAAACCATTAACCCTGAGCACCCGTTTGCTAAGTTTTCCGTGGGCGATATCACCACCCTGGAAGACAGGCCGGATAACCCGGTTCGCGATGAACTGATTGCTTTCTACCAGCAGCATTATTCTGCCAATCAGATGGGCCTGGTGCTGCAGGGGCCGCAGTCGCTGGAAGAACTGACGACCTATGCCGAGCAGTTCTTTGGGGCGATCCCCAACTCGGGCAAAGACAAACCTGCGATCGATGTTCCTCTGGTAACAGACAGAGAAAACGCCTGTTTTATTGCGATTGAACCGATTAAAGAAGTGCGCAAACTCACGCTGTCTTTTTCCCTGCCCCCCATGGATGCCCATTATCGCAGCAAGCCATTATCGTATCTGGCGCATTTACTGGGCAATGAAGGTACAGGCAGCCTGATGTCAGTCCTCAAAAGCGAAGGTTTGATCAATACCCTGGCGGCGGGCGGCGGGATCAGCGGCAGTAATTTCCGGGAATTTACTATCGGTCTGAACCTGACCCCCAATGGCCTGAAACGTGTTGATCATATCGTCACCACCATTTTCCAGTACATCCGGCTCATTACCCAACAAGGGCTGGCCGAGTGGCGCTACCTGGAAAAAAAAGCCGTGCTGGAGCAGGCATTCCGCTATCAGGAAAAAAGCAGGCCGCTTGATACCGTCAGCTATCTGGTGATGAACCTGCTGCACTATGCGCCGGAAGATATCGTCTACGGCGATTACATGATGAGCCAGTACGATGAAGCACTGCTCAAAGAGGTGCTCAGCTATTTTCGTCCGGATAACCTGCGCCTGACGCTGGTTGCTAAGGGTCAAAAGCACGATCGGGTGGCCGACTGGTATCACACCCCTTATTCGGTCACGCCCTTTACTGAAGCACAGCTCAGTGCCTGGGCTGAGCCAGGCGACAACCCGGCACTCTTGCTGCCTGAGCAGAATCCATACCTGTGCCAGCGTCTGGATCCTCACCCGCTGACCGATGAACAAGAAGCGATACCTCAGTTAATTCAGGATCTGCCAGGGTTCAGGCTGTGGTTTATGCAAGAACATGAGTTCAGAGTACCCAAAGGCCTGGTTTATGTCGCTATCGACAGCCCGCACGCGGTGAGCTCTGTGCGCAATATCGTCAAGACGCGCCTGTGTGTCGAAATGCTGATGGAATCCTGCAACGAAGTGGCCTACCCGGCAGAAGTGGCGGGGATGGCCTATAACCTGTACGCCCATCAGGGCGGGGTAACACTCCAGTTATCCGGTTTCAGCGAGAAGCAGCCATTGCTGCTCAAACTGCTGCTGGAAAAATTCTCCGGCCGCACGTTCAATATCGACCGGTTTAACAGCATCAAAGCACAGATGCTGCGTAACTGGCGCAATGCTGCAGAAGATAAGCCGATTTCTCAGTTGTTTAATCAGCTGACAGGTCTGCTGCAACCGAATAACCCGCCCTACCCGGCCATGATCAAAGAGTTGGAAACCGTTGCAGTGGAGGAATTGCCCGGTTTTGTTGAAGCCATGTTTGCCGAACTGCACATCGATACTTTCGTCTATGGCGACTGGCGCAAAGACGATGCGCTGGCACTGGCCGAGGTGCTGAAAGACGCGTTTCGGGTCACCGATCAGCTCTATGGTGAAGCACAGCGGCCACTGGTCCATCTGGGGGAATGCGGCACACTGCGCTATGAGGTCGATTGCGGCCATGCCGATTCCGCCATCCTGATTTACTACCAGTCGCGGGAACAGTCGCCCAAAGAAATTGCCACCTACACCCTGGCCAATCATCTGATGTCGACGACTTTCTTCCACGAGCTGCGAACCGAACAACAGCTGGGCTATATGGTTGGTACTGCGAATCTGCCACTGAACCGCTATCCGGGCCTGCTGCTGTATATTCAGTCGCCGGTGGCCGGCCCTCTGCAACTGCTCGAAGCCATTGATGAATTCACCAATGCGTTTGCACTGGTGCTGCTAGAGCTCAATGAGAGCCAGTGGCAAGCCAGCAAACAAGGGCTGATTGCTCAGCTATCCGAGCCGGACACCAATTTGCGCGCACGAGCTCAGCGCTATTGGGTCAGTATCGGTCACAAAGATGATCATTTCGACCAAAGACAGAAAATTGCCCGTGAAATGGCCGCGTTGTCCCGTGCTGAGCTCGTCCGCTTTCTGGTCGAAGACATTAAACCCAGAACCGCAAACCGGCTGGTGATGTATTATCAAGGCGGTGCCCACCTGAATCTGACTCCGCTGGAAGTCGGTGAGCCGATTGCCTCCGTAAGCCATTTTCAGCGTCACGCCCAATAACCCCTCCCCTGAGTTTCCTGCTCAGGGGTGACTGTGTGCATAGTCAAACCGTCAAAAGTGGAATCACGATTCCACTTTTGACATCACGCCTAATTTTCCTTTTTCTGTCAGTCGATTAACTAGATTAACAAATCAAAAAGTACAGCCTCAGGCTGGCCGTCTGCATCGGAAAGTGATGCAAGAAGCCGTGAGGTCGAATAAGCATCATTTCTCAGAACTATGTTCAGGAACCTGTTATGTCACACGCCTGTTCGATCTGCCGTCAGTCTATTACGGCGAAAAACCAGAGCTTACACAGCCAGCTGTTCTGCCGCTCCTGTATGAAGGCGATTCATCCCCGCCAGCCAGACAGCATGCTGTGTCTGCTCACAGTGATCGCCGTATGCTCACTGACGTTTATGTTGTGGATTGGCTTTAATCCACTGATGGTGGCTGGCTCGGTCATCCTGCTGCTGCACTTAGTTCGCCCGAAAAGCCTCTACCGCCGCTTTCGCCTGGGCATCAACGTGCAGCAAGGGTTAAAACAGCACAAAATCACTTAACGACTTAACCTTGCATCTGCTCACAAAATTCTGTTCCATCTCCAACTCCCTCTAACGAGAAAGGCCTGCTAAGCAGGCCTTTGATTGATGCATTCTTTGGCTGGGTATCAGTCGTAGAAACGCTGCTCATCCTGCGCCATCTGCAACAGACGCTCGCAAGGGCGGAAGCGATCACCGTATTTGTTCACATGCTCATTGAGTAACTCAACGACACGCTTGGCTCCGAGCTGATCCATATAACGGAACGGACCGCCCAGGAACGGCGGGAAGCCGATGCCGAAGATGGCGCCAATATCGCCGTCACGGGCGCTGTGAACCACACCTTCATCCAGACAACGGGCCGCTTCATTCAACATCATGAGTGTACAGCGGATTGCAATGTCGTGGCCTGATGCTTTGCGCGCAGGATTGAGCTGCAGCAGTTTATAAACGCTTTTATCAACCCCTTTTTTCTTACCGTTGTACAGATAGAAACCTTTGCCAGACTTACGGCCTTTGCGGCCATCTTTCAGTAAGATGTCGAAAACATCCGGGCTCTTGAATCGATCGCCCAGCTCTTTTTCCAGAATCGGACTGATTTTGGCGCCGATGTCCACGCCCACTTCATCCAGCAAAGTGATCGGTCCGACCGGGAAACCAAAGTCCAGCAGCGCGTTATCAATATGTTCTACCGGCTCTCCGCCCAGCAGAGCCAGCGCGGCTTCATTCATATACGGCGCCAGAATACGGTTGACATAAAAGCCGGCTTTATCGGCAACCACAATCGGGGTTTTGCCCTGCTTTTTCGCCAGCTTCACCACGGTCGCGACCGTTTGCGCCGAGGTCCCGGCATGGGGGATCACTTCTACCAGCGGCATTTTTTCGACCGGGCTGAAGTAATGCAAGCCGACCACCAGCTCAGGACGCTCAGCAGCCGAAGCGATCTGATTGATCGGCAGCGAGGACGTATTGGTGGCAAAAATGGTGTCGGGTCTGGCGTGAGTTTCTACTTCTTTCACCATCTGATGCTTCAGGCTGAGATCTTCAAAGACCGCCTCAATCACCACATCGGCTTTATCAAAGCCCTGATAATCCACACCGCCGTTGATCATCAGCATTTGTTTTTGCAACTCAGCTTTACTGATAATTTTGCGCTTCCGCTTTTTATCCAGCAGCTTGTAGTTATACGCCAGTGCATTCAGAATGCCATCGTTGGCGATGTCTTTCACTTTGACCGGCAAGCCGGCTTTTGATGCGGTCACATGACTGATGCCGCCCCCCATGAGTCCACCACCCAGCACAGCGACACGCTTCACCTCGGCCGGTTTGACATCCTCACCAGCACCGGTTTCTTTCTTCATGGCAGTGGTGGCAAAAAAGATACTGCGCAGTGAGGCCGACTCGGCAGTCATCACCAGCTCGCCGAACCGACGTGCCTCTTCTTTGAGCCCTTTGACCATACCGTGCTGTAAGCCATATTTGATGACATCTAAAATGGCTTCCGCCGCCGGATAATTGCCACGGGTTTTTTCCCGTGTTTTCTTACGGGCCTGATCAAACACCAGACCGCGACCGACAGGATTACCGCCCATCGCCCAGTCCTGGAAACTGTGCTTACGTACCGGCTTGCCTTTCAGGGCCAGTGTTTCTGCCACTTTGAGCAAAATACTTTCCGGCACACACTCATCCACCACGCCCAGTTTCTTCGCTTTTTTGGCGCGCAGCTGTTTACCGGTCAGGATCATATCGAGTGAATTGGCGACACCAATCAGGCGCGGCAGGCGCTGTGTACCGCCTGAGCCTGGCAGTAAACCAAGCTGAACTTCGGGCAGGCCCAGTTTGGTGGCGTCGGCATCGCTACATACCCGGCTATGACACGCCAGCGCCAGTTCGAGACCGCCGCCCAGGCACGGACCGTGAATGGCGGCGACCACATGAAACGGCAGCGCTTCAATGCGCTGGAACATCTGCTGCCCCTGCGTCGCCAGCTGCTCGGCTTCTTTGGCCGTGGTACAGGCTGCCAGCATGCGAATATCCGCCCCGGCCACAAAGTTATCCGGCTTGCCGGAATACACCACCAAGCCTTTGATGTCTGCTTTTTTCGCTTCCAGCTCGTCCAGCACGCTGCCGACCTGAGCGGCAAAGGCGGCCTGGAGAGTATTCATTTTCTCCCCCGGCACATCAATTTTCAGCCAGGCAAGACCATTCTCGCCGTAGCTCAGGCTGAAGGCTGATTGCGCCTGCTCAACAGTATGTTCAGTATTATTCTGTTCAGTCATGGTTACATCCGTCATTATTCAGTCTCCAGGATCATGGCAGCACCCAAACCGCCGGCGGCGCAGGCAGTATTGAGTGCCAGACCGCCACCGCGCCGCTGAAGCTCGCGCAACGTTTGTGTGATCATCCGTGCGCCGGTTGCGGCAAAGGGGTGACCATAAGCAAGCGAGCCACCCAGGACATTGAATTTATCCATGTCGATCTCGCCAATTGCATCACTGCGGCCGAGTTTTTCCTGCGCAAACTTCTTGGAAGCAAACATTTTCACATTCGCCAGGGTCTGCGCGGCAAATGCCTCGTGCATTTCAATCAGCGTCAGATCGGAGAGTGTCAGGCCGGCACGGTCCAGTGCCAGCGGTGTCGCATACGATGGGCCCATCAGCATGTCCTGCTCAACCCCTATCGCAGAAAAGGCATAAGAACGAATATAGCCCAGCGGTTTCAGGCCCAGCTCTTTTGCCCGCCCTTCGCGCATCAGCAATACCGCTGCGCCGCCGTCGGTCAGCGGCGTGCTGTTCGCCGCCGTGACTGTGCCGAATTTACGGTCAAAAGCCGGACGCAGTTTAGCGTAGCCTTCTACCGAGGAATCTTCGCGAATATTGTTGTCTTTATCGATCCACTGACGATAGGGTTCAGGGAAAGCGGTGATCACCTCCCCCTGAATCAACCCATCCCGCCATGCTTGGGCTGCCAGGCTGTGAGAACGGTGAGCCAGCGCATCCTGCTCTTCACGGCTGATTCCGTGTGTTTTTGCCATTTGCTCCGCCGTCTGGCCCATACTCAGGCCTGTTGAGTATTCGGCAACCGCAGGCGGAACCGGCATTAAATCTTTCAGGCTGAGCTTACTGAGCAGGCCCATTTTTTTGCTCATGGTTTTCGCTTTGCTGAGCGCCAGTAATGTGGCTGCCAGCTTTTTCGACACGCCTATAGGTAAAACTGATGAGGAATCGGCACCACCGGCGATCCCGATATCAATTGTGCCAGAGATGATACTTTCAGCCACATTGGCCGCTGCCTGGAAACTCGTTGCACACGCCCGGGTCACACTGTAAGCATCCGTGTGGATATTCATCCCCGTGCCCAGCACAATTTCACGGGCAATATTCGGCGCTTCAGGCATCTGCACGACCTGACCAAACACCACCTGTTCAATCAAAGCGGGATCAAAATCAATCTTTTGCAGCATTTCATTGACCACCATTTTGCCTAAATCCAGTGCGGGCACACCGTTAAAGGCTGTGGCCTGGCGGGCAAAAGGGGTTCGTAATCCGGTGACAACAGCGATGCGTTCACCCTGTTGGGTCGTGAGATTCTGGCGACGTGTCATCGCGGCTCCTTATCATTATGGTAGAGGTCAGACCACACTGATTGTAACGGCATTGTTATTTAATTCAAATTAATGTTTAAGAAGTTGGAGCAGCCCAAAACAATGAAAAATGTAAGGAATGAAATATGACGCAAAAAAAAACCACACCGCTGTGGTATGGTTGACACACTCAAGATGTCAGTCAATTGTGCAAGATTTGATAAAATAGCGGACAATAACGATCAGTATTCCTTATTGAGTTATCAATCGAAGCACTGATACGTCCTGCACGCAAGTCGTTGAAGGGTATACTCAGTCCGTAAAGGACATTATCAGGGGTCAACCCAGATAACACAGTGACTATAACGAAAGCAGGCTGACAGATATTGAGGGAAATCAAGAACACAACAGTCTATTTTATGAATCCAATTCCTGTTATCTCCCGTATTACTGACAACGGCTCAATGGATACGGACGGGCTACATCATGATGAAGCAATTTTTTCGCAAGAAAAACACAGATACCTCGGTCTCTGTGGATATGAATAAGCAGACACGTTATGAAGCCCTGGTCAGGGCCTGGCACAAAGACCTCTACAGGTACGCCTACTGGCTGTGCCATGATCAACATATTGCCGAAGATTTAGTGCAGGAAACCTGCCTGCGCGCGTGGCGCTCTTTAGACAGTCTGAAGGATGACAGCGCGGCCAAAGCCTGGCTGATCACCATTCTGCGTCGTGAAAATGCCCGCCGCTTTGAGCGTAAGCAACTCGATCTGGTTGATATAGAAGAACACCCGATTGCGGATGATCAGGACTCAGACGCAGGCGGTTTAAAGGAATCTGAGCTGAGCCAGTTACAATACATGATCAAACAACTACCATCCGAATACCGTGAGCCCTTGGTTTTACAGGTCATGGCTGGATTCAACGGCGATGAAATTGCGACTATCCTTGGGCTGAACAGAAATACAGTCATGACCCGACTGTTCAGGGCGCGTAATCAGTTAAAAGATGCTTTAGAGAAGCAAACCGAACGGAGGGGCCAGCAGAATGGACGATCTTGAATTTCGTCGCCGAATTTTGGCAGATCCTAATGATCAGAGTCCAGAAATGGTCGCTACAAAAAATGCGTCAGTCGCGAACCGTAAACTCCATGATGAGTTACAACAATTAGACAGTAAACTGTCTGCAGCGATGAAAGTCGATGTCCCGGATGATCTGGCTGACAAAATCCTGTTCCGCCAATCCGGACAAGGTTATCAGGCCGAGAAAAAAGTGCGTCGCCATTTAGCCATTGCGGCGTCCGTCGCTTTCCTGTGCGGCTTGTTGATCGGTCTGTTTCAGCCAGGGTTTACGCTGAGCCCTGACAAAGACATGGGTCAGATAGCACTGGCGCATATTTATAATGAAGCCCCGTTTGTCGATCAGGTCGATGAAGGTGTCTCACTGACTCAGGTAAACGCCAAACTCAAGCCTTTCGGGCCGGAACTCAGTGGCTTGCCGGCGCATGTTTACTATCTCAACCATTGCGGTTTTGATGGTGGCGAAGCCTTACATATGGTGATCGGCGGCAAGCACGGTAAGATCACTGTCTTTGTCGTGCCTCAATCCTCCAACGCCATGAGAAGCTTCGAAGACGGCAAAATGCGCGGCGTTGTCATGCCTTCTCAGAACGCCAGTCTGATCGTGGTGGGCAACAAAGGTGAAGATGTCATGCCTGTTGCCGAACAGTTGAAAGACGCTATGCGCTGGACCCGTATTTAACCTTGCGGTGGTCTCCTCCAGAGTGACCACCGCAAAAAATGCCGATCTTTTCGTCAAACAGACACTAGCCACTCTATAAAAAACAACAAATTACCTACTGGTCTGATTTGTTGTTTTTTTGCCTGCTCCTACAATCCCCCCGCGACTGGCCCAGTGAAAGTGCCAGCAAAAAACGATCAGGATAAAAATAACTATGTACAAGAAGCGTCTGTTTACAAAAACTCTGATGGCAACCGCCGTCATGCTGGCCTCTCAGCAGTCACTGGCTGCCGGGTTCCAGCTTAACTCACAATCTGCCACCGGCCTGGGCCGTGCGTTTGCCGGTGATGCCGTCATTGCTGACAATGCTTCCGTGATGGCGCGTAACGCCGCGGCGATGACCCTGTTTAATGCACCTGCAATGTCACTGGGCCTGAATGTCATTGACACTGACATTACCGTGAAAAACAGCCAATATACTACGCCATTTGGAACTTCATCGCTGGACGATGACCAGATTGGCGGCAGCTCTTATGTGCCGAACCTGTACTATGTACATCCGGTGAATGACAAACTGGCACTGGGTGCAGGGATTTATTCAAACTTCGGCACCAAAACCGAATTCAGCGACAGCTTCGCTGCCAACGAGTTTGGTGGTCTGACAGATGTGAAAAGTCTGAACCTGACGCTGAATGCAGCTTATCGACTGAATAATCAGTGGAGCGTCGGTGGCGGTTTAGACATCATTTACGGTCAGGGTAAACTGCAGCGTTCCAATCAGACCTTAGAAGGACTGGTTCAGCAGCAAACCGGTGTCGCCGGCCCACTGCTGGATGTGGATGTTGACGGTACTGCACTGGGTTTTAATCTGGGTACAGTTTACGAACTCAATGATGCCAACCGTTTCGGCTTGTCCTATCATTACAGCCCTGAGCTGAAAGCCGAAGGGGATATGTATGCCCAGCCAGCCGGCGGTAACCTCCAGGGTCAGAAGCTGCTGATGCCTTTGCCGGACATGGTTGAGTTTTCCGGCTTCCACCAACTGAACAGCCAGTTCGCCGTTCACTATAGCGTTCAGTGGATTGAGTGGAGCAGCTTTGATGCGCTGAAGACCAACCAAGACGTGACACTGAATGATTACCAGTGGCAGGATGGCTGGCACTATGCGATTGGTGGTACTTACACTGTGAATGCTGACTGGACCCTGCGTGCCGGTTATATGTACGACACCAGTGCTCAAGACAAAAAAACCTCGATTTCTGTGCCGGATTCAGATCGCCAGTGGTTCTCCGGCGGCTTCAGCTATAACCTGGACAGCAAGTCGACACTGGACTTTGGCCTGACCTATCTTATGGGTGAAGACATCAAAGCCACGGAACAAACGACAGCAACCGCTATCAGTGCGACAACCCGTGCAGATGCACTGCTGTACGGTGTACAGTACAGCCGCTCTTTCTAACGAAGAACGAAATATTGCCAGAAAAAACAAGCCGCTCGTTAGAGCGGCTTTTCTTTACGCCTGTTCTAAATTCTCAGCCATCAGGCGGATATCAGAATTTACTGGCAGTTAGCCGCGCCTAAATCTTCCCAGACGCCCCACTCGCCCGTTGTTCCAGGCTCTTCACCGGTTGTCCACCATTTCGCTTTCCAGGATTTGCCTGAATGCGTCACGATATCACCGGCGTTATACACACTACCGCTTGCCCAGGCATTGGTACAGCCAGTGCTGCCGCCATCTTTCAGTACTGTCACTGAGACTGAGTCGGTCGCTGAATCCGTCCCATCTGAGACTGCAACCGTAAAGTTCAGTGGTGTATCGACTGTGTAGCTGTCAGCAACAAAGCTCACCGTTGCGCCATTCACAGTCGCGTTCACACCAGCAGGCACTGTCCAGGTAAAGGTCAGGGTATCACCATCGGCATCTGTGGATTGCGAGGCATCCAGTACCACGGTATCACCGGCACTGGCCGTCGCCGGACCAGACACAACGACCACAGGCGCGTTATTTGAACCCGGAGCTTTCGCCGAGACGGTGACGCTGTCAGTGGCAGTATCGCCGGCATTATCGGTCACTGTCAGTGTAAACACATACTGAGTATCAGCCGTCACTTCAGGAACCGCAACAGTCGCTGTTGCAGTATCTGCTCCGGTCAGCGTCAGTGCCGGACCACTGGTCTGTGTCCACTGGTAGCTCACGATCTGACCATCACGATCACTGGATGCAGAGCCGTCCAGCGTCACTGACACCGCGCCACTGACCACTTGATCGGCACCGGCTTTCGCAACCGGGGCATAGTTGCCACCGCCACCCGCCAGTGAATCCTGCATTGCATTCAGGATGTCGCCGTTATCGGCATCAATTTCCCATGCAAACAAACCAGCCAGACCCAGATTGCGGACATACTGACCTTTGGCCAGCACGGAACGACGGTCGTCATAGGTGATCAGGTTACCGCTGCTTGGATTGTACGCCCACGGCGCTTCAGCCTGTGCGTCATAACCCTTAGTCACCGCAGCGTTATTGATGTAATCCGTCACCACGTCTTTGTAGTCAATGACCCCGGCTTCCCACGAACCAGGGACCGGACCTGTACCTTTACCCGTCATTGGATTTGTCGGATCGGTCATGCTGGCTTCGGTGACGCCCGTCCAGCCCCTTGCGTACATCGCTGTTCCCAGAACCAGTTTGTTGGCAGGAACACCCTGCGCCAACAGGCGGTCAATACCGTTTGCGGCGGTATAAGCCGGACCCTGACGCGGTTCGCCGTTTTCATCCACGCCCGTGCCGTTACAGACATCAGCAGACATGTGGCTGCCACAGAACAATGCTGTCTGGTGGCCAGGCTCGTTATTCCAGCCGCCGAAGAAGTCATAGGTCATGGCGAAAATGTAGTCCATATACTGAACCGCATCGGCATAGTTCACGACGTCAATCTTGTCATAGCCCACACCAATTGCAGATGTCAGCTCATACTGGCGGCCGGTTTCGGCTTCCAGTTCATCCAGCATGGCACGCAGTTCACGCATCAGCGCCACATACGCCGGACCATCATTGACCGGGTCACCCAGGTTCGCATTTGCACCTTTACCGCCCGGGAATTCCCAGTCGATATCAACACCGTCGAAAAATTTCCATGTTTTGAGGAATTTCTTCACACTGGCGACGAAAATGTCACGCTTGGCTTTGTCGGTGAAGGAGTAGAAAGGATCGGACAGAGTCCAGCCGCCGATAGAAGGCACAATTTTCAGATCCGGATAACGCTGCTTCAGCGCCATCATCTGACCATAAGTCCCTTTATACGGTGTGCTGTGAGTATGGCCTGACTGGGGCTGAGGCATCTGAACTGCCGCCCAAGGGTCATGGATTACCACTTCATAATCAGGTGTTCCCTGACAGGCACGATTCAGTGCGGCCAGGCTGTTACCATTTTCAATCTCACCCAGAGATTCATTCGGTCCGCAAATAGGAATGAAGCCGTACAAAATGTGGGTCAGGTTCTGCGCCGGAATATTATCCACCGAGAATTTACGGCCATACACGCCCCACTCAACAAAGTAAGCACCGACCACAGTGTTCGCTGGCGTGGTGTAATTGCCATTATTGCCATCCACGTTCATCGGTAATGGGTCTAAGTGGCTGCCATCGGTATCGGCAACAACAATATTGGTTGCCGCACTGCTGGTACAGGCTTGTGCCGCTCCTGTACCGCTACACAGCTCGACTGTCATGGCATACTGCCCGCCCTGTGCCACAGACAAGGTGGTTGAACCGGCTCCGCTGGCAGCCGGTGCAATGCTCTGCTCAAACACCACCTCCCCATTCAGCTTCACTCGCCACAGATCCGCGGTTTCACCGGAATAACGCTGCCAGGCAACCGGCACTTCTGCCGCCGGTTTCACTGTAATTAAGCTTTTATAGGCTGAGGCCGCCTGATCAACCTCGACGATAGCATAATCTGTTTCCATCCAGGCAATTTGCGGTGTACCTGGTGCAGCCATCGCTCCCCACGACATAGTCATCACAGCAATACCTGCTGCGATAGGATTCAACTTATTGAAAAACATTACTTCGTTCCTTGAGTTAAAAAGTAAGTAATAAAGCATGGATATGAAACCATGCCTGATAATCAATAGTTCAGTTTCTTTTTGTCGCAAAGAAAGAAAGTGGGATTTTTATTTTGGGTATTACGCTTTGTGATCTTATGCCAACCGAAATGAAATTCATGGCAATGAAATGTAGTGAAATGATAATTGATGCAGATATTGGGTTCGTTTGAAACCCCTTCATTCAGCAAAGCAAATAAGAAGCACTTTTTCGCGTGATGACTGAGAGTGACTGAACAACAAATCACACAAAGTGTTAACTTTGTCAGAAATGTTTATATTTACAAAAAATTAACAACAGACTCATTCGGGTGGATAAAAACCAGAGCACTCAGGCTCTGGTTTTTCTGACACTCAAACAACAACAGCTACTCGCTGTCTATTTCATCAAGAAAATCATCAAGATATTCTTCGTTTTGTGGCTGTGCCGGTTCAGATTCGCTACCGCCGGCCCGGAAGTTTTTATACTGAATATAGGCATCGCGCGTGAAGGCGTACGGATCCGGTGAGTTGTTCAGCATAGGTTCCTGTGCCACCAGTTTAGCCCTGTCTTCCATGCCTTCTAGCGCCCACTTGCCGACGCTTTGCCAGAATGTCAGCAGGTTGAGCGGGAAATACAGCGCATCGACGCGGTCCCCGATCCCTTCTCGTAAAGTCAGAGGACCATAAGCCGGTATCATGAAATAAGGACCGTTGCCGACACCGTAATAACCCAAAGTGTCAGGAAATGCCTGCTCTCCCGGTGGGGGAATATCTGCCGCGGCGGCAATATCAATCAATCCGCCCAGACCAAAAATACTGTTAATCCAGAAACGGGTAAAATGATCCACCGCCTTTTCCGGGTTCTGCATCAGGAAGCTGTTCAGCATATTTGCCGGTTCTTCAAGGTTAGACAGAAAGTTTCTTAACCCGGTACGCACCGGCGACGGCACATAATCGACATAAGCCAGTGAGACAGGACGGACAAAATAAGGGTCAAGATAATCGTAGTTGACTGTCCACATCGCACGGTTAAAGCCTTCAAAAGGATCATAAACCGCATTTTCCGGTTCACCCAGAGCTTCCAGTTCTTCGACATCCAGACCCGCTGCTTCCAGCTCCTCATCATCCAGACCGTATTCGTTCCCTGCCAGTTTTTCCGGCGACGGTTCTGGCGGCGAGCTGGCACATCCCATCAGGATGAATGTAAAAAACAGGGATACGAACAGATTTGATTTCAATGTGTTAGCCACTTATTCAATGCAAAACAGACTGGATAATAATATCCAGTCTGTTTCTTAACTGCCAGTATGTTTTAATACTGAGTGTTAATTGTGATTGTTGTTTCCCCGCCCAGTGGCACAATGCCGCTTTCACCAAACCAGTCACCCTCTTTGGTTGCAACGTTACCGTCACTGTCTACTCTGGCCCTGATGATCAGCTCGGATTGTTTCGACATCAGCCGATCCGGGATCATGCTGTCTTTATCAGTTAAGGTGAGCGTCAACGGAAAACGGGACAAGGGCAAACGTCTGGCGGCCAACGGCATGGGCGCACCATCTGCGGTATGCACAGACACAACAAGCATGCCTTGCGCCGGCAAGATCACCGAGTCGCCAAGCGCAACAGTCACACTGACACCCGGGCTGGGATTAGCAGCCTGCGACAGTTCTGCCTTGGCCTGAGCAATACTGCGTTCAAGCATAGCAATGCGGTTATCTCCCGGGTTGAGCTGCGATTTCATCTGCTCCCAGTAGGTCACAGCAGCCTGGTAATCTGCCTGCTCAAAGGCATCAAATGCCATCAGGGATAAAGCCTGCAGATTCTCAGGATCACGCTCCAGCAAATGCGTCAGCATATTACGGGCCAACTGCACCTGACCTGGCTGTCCGCCCATCATCAGGGTCTGAGCATAGCTGAGTTGCAAGCTCGGATCATTCGGTTCCAGATCCAGGGCGCGCTTCATCGCCCCCTGGGCCGTTTCAACATCTCGGTTTGCCATCCCGATACGGCCCAGCAACAGCCAGCCGGTAGCATCATTCGGACGCTCATGAAGCCGGGTCCGAAGGCCTAAAGTCAGCTCTTCCATCTCCTGATCTGTGAGCGGGGAAGCATTATCGCCCATCAGACGCTGAGTCAGCTGAGGCAATTTAGAGACCGTCTGCTGCCAGTCCGTCACTTCTTGCTGATGGCCAACAGCCCCATAAAGGCCATAAGCTACACCCACCACGACCAGAATACCCGGGAGCAATAACCAGGGTTTAAACTGGCTGCTCTGCTGTGTCTGTGTTTCCGGCACGTCATCAAGTAAAGACTGCTGCAGTTCCACTTCCAGTTCATCCGGATTCGACACCAGCCCTTCATTGCTTTCTTCTTTCAGCTCACCCAACCGGTCACGAAAGAAAGCTTTGTTCAGCTCATCCCGGCTGGCAACCTGATCCTGATTACTTCCGACAAAAGCCGGGACAATGAAAAAAGCCAGCGCAATCAGCACCAGTATCAGGGTGGAGATCCAAAATAACGTCATTTTTTCACCTTGCTTTCACCTGCCGAACCACTGGCGGCGTGCGGGTTGTCTGCCTCTTTTTCAATCTCATTGAGCAATGCATGAAGACGGGCGGATTCTTTTTGATCCATGCGCTGAGATGAAGACATCACTCCCTTGCGGGAACGATACACCAGCACACTGGCGCCAATCAGCAGGAAACACAAAGGGCCAAGCCACAGAATCAGGGTCGATGGCATCAGAGGCGGATCATAAGTCACAAAATTGCCGTAGCGGGCAATCATATAATCAATCACTTCCTGCTGGGATTTCCCTTCACTCAGCATCTCGTATGCTTTCTGACGCATGTCTTTGGCCAGTTCTGCATTGGAGTCAGCAATATTGTTATTCTGACATTTCGGGCAGCGCAATGTGGCCGTCAAATCCTGGAACGCAGCTTCCTGCTCCGGCGTCGCAAATTCATAGACATCAATCGCCGCCTGAACGGGCACAGTGGCGGCAAACCAACTCCCGAACATCAGCGTCAATACCGCTATCGCGTGTTTCATCCTTTCGCTTCCTCTTGCAGACGTTCATAAATCGGCTTGAGGGTTTCTTCCCAGTTTTGCGGATTCACATCGCCGACATGACGATAACGGATCACACCACTGGCATCGATCAGAAAGGTTTCTGGTGCGCCGTATACACCTAAATCCATCCCCAGCATGCCGCTGCCATCAAACAGGCTGTGCACATAAGGATTACCGAGATCTTTCAGCCAGCGATTGGCTTTATCGCGCTCGTCTTTATAGTTCAGACCAATAATTTTGACGCCCTGACTGGCCAGCTCATTGAGATAGCGGTGTTCGGCATAACAGGTTGGACACCAGGTTGCCCAGACATTCAGTAACAGTGGCTCGCCGAGGAAAATATCCTGCTGATACACTGTGTTCGCATCAGCCAAATCTTCAAGACGAAACGCTGGCACAGGCTTACCGACCAGCACAGATTCGAGTTTCGTCGGATCGTCACCGTCAGCATTACGGGTCAGCTGCACCAGAAAGACAGCCACAAGGCCCAGAAACAGGACTAAAGGAATAAAAAGCAGCTTCTTGTTCATCCATTCACCTCCGCATGCGGGGTACTGACAACCGTGTCGTCTTTCGCCTCTTTGTGAAAGCGGCGACGGAAACGGTAACGCTTGTCGCTGATGGCTAAAGCGCCACCCAATGCCATCATCAGCGCACCCAGCCATAACCAGTTCACAAACGGCTTATAGTAAATCCGGACCGCCCAGGCGTTGTCATCGAGTTGTTCACCCAGCGCCACATATAGATCACGGGTGACACCGCTGTCGATCGCCGCTTCGGTCATCATTGAGCCGGATACGGTGTAAAAACGCTTTTCAGCATGCAGTTCAGCGATGTGTTTCCCGTTGCGAGAGACCATAAAGTCGCCGATAAAGCCGTCATAGTTCGGCCCTTCCACATTGCGCAAGCCGGCCAGTCTGAAATCAAATCCTTCAACATTCACACTCTGGCCAGGGGCCAGGCGAACGTCACGCTCCAGATCGTAATTGGAAACCAGCGTAATACCGATCAAGGTCACGGCCAGACCAATATGGCCCAGTACCATGGCCCAATGGCTGCGACCAAGCTTACCGAGGCCGACCATCAGGCGATGGCGATGGGTAGCGCGCTCATAAACCTCATACCCCTGCAGGATAATGATCCAGAAGGCCATCACCATCCCCAGTACAGCCAGCGGCTGGATGGGATCAGGGCGCAGCCACAGCACCAACAGGGCTAATGGCAGGGTAATCAAGGCGGTCATCAGTAAAGGCCGGCGAATCGTCGAGAAATTCTCACGCTTCCAGCGCACCAGCGGGCCAATCCCCAGGAAGAAAGCAAACGGAATCATCAGCCAGGTGAACAGGGTATTAAAGAAAGGCACCCCAATCGAGACGGAGCCCAGACCAAGCTGCTTGTGTACCAGAGGTAACAAGGTACCGATCAAGACCACCAGCAGGCCGGTGATCAGCAGCAGGTTGTTCGCCAGCAGGAAGTTCTCTCTGGAAAACAGGCTGAAACTACCATGAGAGCGAATTTGCGCACCGCGCAGGGCGTACAGCAGGAGCGAGCCACCGATCACCACCACCAGGAAGCCCAGAATGAACATGCCCCGTGCCGGGTCGGAGGCAAAGGCATGCACGGAAACCAGTACGCCGGAACGGACCAGGAAAGTACCGAGCAAGCTCAGAGAGAACGCCGAAATGGCCAGTAACACAGTCCAGGCTTTAAAGGTGCCGCGCTTTTCCGTCACGGCCAGCGAATGCATGAGTGCCGTACCGGCCAACCAGGGCATGAAAGACGCATTTTCGACCGGATCCCAGAACCACCAGCCGCCCCAGCCGAGCTCGTAATAGGCCCACCAGGAGCCCAGCGCAATCCCTACGGTCAGAAACGACCAGGCGGCAATCGTCCAGGGACGCGACCAGCGCGCCCAGGCCGTATCCAGCCGGCCTGTCATTAAAGAAGCAATGGCAAAGGCAAAAGCCACAGAGAAGCCGACATAGCCCATATACAGCATAGGCGGGTGAATGATTAAGCCCGGATCCTGCAACAAGGGGTTCAGATCGCGGCCATCAACGGGGAAATAAGGCAGCGTACGCTCAAACGGATTGGAGGTAATGATGATAAACAGCAGGAAACCAACTGAGATCATTCCCATCACAGCCAGTACCCGTGCCACAGATTCCTGCGGCATGCCCCGGCTGAACATGGCCACGGCTGCAGCCCAGGTAGCCTGAATTAAGACCCAAAGCAGTAATGACCCTTCATGCGCACCCCAGACCGCCGTCAGTCGGTAGTACCAGGGCAGATTACTGTTTGAGTTACTGGCGACATAAGTCACCGTAAAATCATTGATGTAAAAGGCCCACGACAGCAATGCAAAAGACACGAGCAGCATTGCAAAGACACCAAAGGTCAGGGGTCTGGCCAAACGCATCAGCACCGGGTTGCCCTGATGGGCACCATAGAGCGGATAGACACTCACCAGAAGCGATAAACCCAGTGCCAGGATAAGGCTGAACTGGCCTAATTCTGCAATCATTGCACGCTACCTTGCATTTGTTGTTCGGTATATTTCAGAGGCTTATGATTTTTCTGCATCGCCTCAGCCACTTCTGGCGGCATATATTCTTCGTCGTGCTTCGCCAGCACTTCATGGGCTTCCACCGTTTGAGCATCAACCAGCACGCCCTGAGCAACGATGCCCTGCCCTTCACGGAACAGGTCAGGCAAAATACCGTCATAAGTTACCGTCACGGCCGGGCCGACATCAGCCACTTTAAAGCTGACCTGCAGCGAGTGGGGATCACGGCTGACTGAGCCTTTGACGACCATGCCGCCAATGCGTAAACGCTGACCCACTTCGGGTTTGGTGCCATCCGGTTTGCCCTCTACCAGCTCCGTTGGGGTATAGAAGAGGTCCATATTCTGGCTCATGGCATACAAGGTCAGGGCAACCGTCACCCCGAGACCGGCCAGCAAGGCAATGATCACGGTCAGGCGTTTTTTACGTCTTGGGTTCATAAGGTATTCTCCAAATTCTCGGCCGCTTTGATGCGTTGCTCACGGGCAATTTTATTTTTAATGTCAGCTGCCAGACGGCGACTCTTACGGATACTGGACCATAAAAGAATCAGCAAAGATAAAGCAGATATCCCATAGGCCGCCCAGACATAACTGGCGTAACCGCCCATGGCAAGGAAATCACTGAACGAATCGAAATGCATACTCACCTCACTGCATCAACTGACGAACCCAGGGGCGGTGGCTTTCCCTGGTCAGAATTTCATTGCGTAACCGAATCAGAGTCAGCGCACCAAAAAAGCAGGCAAAACCCAAAATATTCAGCAGTAATGGCCACAGCATCCGGCTGTCGATCGACGGTTTGGCAAATTTGGTAATCGTGGCCCCCTGATGCAGGGTATTCCACCACTCGACGGAGTAATGAATGATAGGAAGATTGATCACACCCACGATCGCCAGGATACCGGCCGCTTTGGCCGCCGTTTTCTGATCGTCGAAAGCGTTATACAGTGCAATCACACCCAGATAGAGGAAAAGCAGAATCAGTTCAGATGTCAGGCGTGCATCCCACACCCACCAGGCGCCCCACATGGGTTTGCCCCAGACAGCGCCGGTCAGCAATGCAATAAAGGTGAATACGGCGCCAATCGGTGCCATGGCTGCAGCCGCCATGTCAGACAAGCGCACCTGCCAGACTAAGCCGATAAAAGCAGCCACTGCCATCCAGAAATAAACCCCCATGGACCAGATCGCGGCCGGGACATGCAGATAAATAATGCGGAAACTGTCCCCCTGTTGGTAATCGGTTGGCGCAAAAGCCAGCCCCCAGACAGTGCCTGTTATCAGGCTGATCACAGACAGTGCTGCAAACCAGGGCAGCAGGGTTCCGCACAGGCGGTAGCAGTTTTCTGCTTTAGCGTAGGGATGTAACCACTTCCACATAGTTTTTTACTCTATGATTAATAATAATATTCGTGATATTCACGCGTCAGTTCACACTGATACGCAGTGATGCTGAGATGGCAAAAGGAGCCAGTGTGGCTGAGCCGGCTAACATTGCTCCCATCAAAGCCAGTTGCCCCTGATAACTCATTCCCAGCGACGCCGCCTCTATCGCTGACGTTGCAAAGATTAGCACGGGTATAAACAACGGTAAGATGAGCAAGCTCAATAATACTCCACCTTTACGCAAACCCACCGTCAGCGCAACCCCAATCGCACCTAAAAAGCTCAGTGTTGGCGTGCCCAGCAGCAAGGTCAATACCACCGCAGTCCAAGTTGACCAGTCGAGTGACAATAAAATTGCCAATAACGGACTGATTATTATCAGAGGTAAGCCCGTCAGCAACCAGTGAGCCACCACTTTTGCCAGTGCCAAGACCGATAACGGGGTTGGCATCAGCATCATTTGTTCCAGCGAACCGTCAACAAAATCGTCCCGGAACAGACGCTCCAGTGACAGCAAAGCCGCAAGCAGGGCGGCCACCCAAATAATACCGGGCGCAATACGCGCCAGCAGGTTCGGTTCCGGTCCTATCCCCAGCGGAAACAGGGTGATCACGATAATAAAAAACCACAAAGGGTTGAACACATCGGCCTGACGACGAAACGCGATCAACAATTCACGCCGGATGACCTGATACACAGAATGCAACATCACAGTGCCTGCCCCAGTGTTACTTTGCGCAATCGGTTCTGCGCAGAAAACATATCCTGGTGAGTCGTCAGCAGCACAATCCCGCCGCGTTCGGCATGGGAAACAAACAGCTGCTCCAGCACTTTAACCCCCAGTTTATCAATGGCGGTCAACGGCTCGTCCAGAATCCACAACGGATGGTTACTCAGCCACAAGCGGGCCAGTGCCACCCGGCGCTGCTGACCAGCGGACAATTGTCCGGCGGGCACATCTTCGCGTCCGGCCAAGCCCACATGGGCCAGGGCCTGCCAGATAGCATCATCCCCGTATACTCTCGCCTGACCACTGAGTCTCTCGCTGTTATCCAGCGTATGCATGGCCTGGAAAAACGCCAGGTTTTCTGAAGCGGTTAATTCGCGCTTGACCCCAGTTTGATGTCCCAAAAACAGCATCTGGCTATGATACTCTTCACGCACATGGCCTATCTTGTTATCGTGCCAATAGACATCGCCGGTATCAGGAGAGCCGAGCCCTGCGATGATACGCAATAAGGTCGTTTTACCGGCCCCGTTGCGGCCTTCAATCTGAACCAGCTCGCCAGAAGCAACATGAAATTGGAGGTCATCGAACAATACGCGCTCATCACGGGTACAGCTCAATCCTTTGACTGATAACATAGGGATGAGACATCCTGAATGACACAAATAATCCTCGGATAATATCACAGCGACTGAGATCTTTGTTAGTTTCAGCCTGTTATCAATCCGGCAGCAAGGTAAGTAAATGTGACCTCTATATCTCAATCTTCTGCTTATCCGCCTGCAGCGGCCAGCGCGTCGAAAACAACAGCACCGCAGCAGACCGCTTCGGTCAGTCCGGCTCAGCCTCAGGCGAGTGCAACTGTATTCCAATCCGGTCAGCAAATCAGCCAACTTTCACACTTGCTAACACAACTTCATGTGTTGCAACGATTATTTGCCAGTTTGCCTCCGGCGGTCAGCGGCCAGGGTTCACCGATCGCACCATGGCTGTCACAGCTGGTGCTGCCGCGCACGCCGGCCGATATCGCCACCTGGCTGCAACAAGGTGCCGGCAGTAACAGCCTGAAAGCACTGGTGACTCAGTTGTCACAGCCCGACAGTCCGCTGGCCCGGTTGCTTGCCAGCCTGCCGGCTGAATCGCAAGCCGAGCTCAAAGCCCTGATCCGTCTGGCCGCTGAGCAACGCATCGCTGGCGCACCCGCCGGGCGCGACGAGAACACAGGTTTTATCCTGCATTTACCACAAAGCAACGGCCGTGAAATCCGACTTCATGTGGATGCGAAACCCGCACGACAAGCCTCGAAGCGACCATCGTCCGGCCGGGCCTGGACAGTCAGACTGGGACTGCCTGTCGGTGAATCAAATACCCTGGAAGCCACAGCCGTCTGGCAGGACAGCGCGCTTAGTCTGACGTTCAGTTGCGAGCAGCCAGACATACTGACATTGACTGAACAATTAATGCCTCAGCTGATGCGTCGCCTGAAACAGCTGGAGATTCACTGTGAGTCCGTGAGTTTTCATCAGGCGCAGATCAGTGACGATTCAGCACCAGAAATACTCCCGCAACACGGCATCAGGATCAGCGTATGACAACAGAACAAAGCCGGGCTATCGCATTGAGCTACGATGGCTATCACACCCCGTATGTGTCAGCGAAAGGCTATGACGACTGGGCAAGAGAGATCATCGAGCAGGTCAAAGCCCAGGGAGGATTGATCCACCAGGATCCGGTACTGGCTGACTACCTCAACAACCTGGAGGCCGGGGATAACATCCCGCCGGCGCTGTTTGTGATCATTGCCGAACTGATTGCTTTTTCCTGGGTCTTAAACGGAAAAACCCCTCCCGGATGGGAAGGGCCTGTGTCTGTCAACGAAACCGTCTGAGGCTGTTGCACCGCTCCCTCTGTTCTGTGGGTGAAAGGGAGCGTTTTCGCGATGAATCGAAGTGCCCGGAAAGCACCTAGGTGGCTAGCGCCGGCCTTTATTCATGCGCTGCTGTAACCGGAGCAACAACTCGGCTTCTGCTTTGGGCAAATCACACTCTTCCATCAGCTCATTCACGTCAGCGCCTAATTCAACCATTTTACTGGCACGGCTATACAGGCGACCGTCGGGATCCTGCATCGCCATTTCGCCCTGACGCTCAGACAGTTCTTCCTGCTGACGGGTGAGGATGGCCATTTTGTTACTCATCGCCATTGTCCCCGCCCGCAACTCATGAAACTGCTTGGTTAAGCTTTCCTGCTGCTGCCTGGCCGTTTTTAACAACAGCTCTGCGGCAGCAAACTTGTTTTCCAGATCCTGACGTGCTTTGCGCTCACGCCGGACCAGTATGACAGCAAGCACCATGGCCAGCAAAGCAACAGCCAATGGCAGCCATTCGAGCAACATTGCGCGCATCAGAGGTACGCCATCTCTTCCCATTCTTCATCAGACAGGAGCTTATTCAGATCAACCAGGATCAGCAGTTGATTATCACGGTTGCTGACACCTTGAATAAACTTGGCACTTTCATCCGTACCCACACTTGGTGTACTGTCGATTTCAGAACTGCGCAGATAAACCACTTCCGCCACACTGTCGACCAGAATACCGATCACCTGCTTTTCAGCTTCAATGATGACGATACGGGTATTATCTGAGATCTCACCCGACATCAGACCGAACCGTGCACGGGTATCAATCACAGTGACCACATTGCCACGCAGGTTGATAATTCCCAGAACGTAATCAGGTGCACCCGGCACCGGGGCGATTTCAGTGTAACGCAGCACTTCACGAACCTGCATGACATTGATACCGTAGGTTTCCTCTTCCAGCTGGAAAGTCACCCACTGTAATACCTGATCGTTACTGTCTTCTTTTTGAATCTCGGCAACACTTACCTGCGACATGCTGTATCCTCTCCGGCCATCGTCACAAAACGCTCTTCACGTCCAAACCCGCTTTCAACATGGAAATGAGCTCATTGACATGAATTAAAGCACACATTTTCTCTTTCACCATACCCGCCAGCCAAGGCCTTTTACCTGCCTTTTCCCGCCAGCGAACACTTTGTTTTGTCAGGGTTTCTGTTCCGTGAAGTTGATCACAAGCCAGTCCCCATTTACTTTCTCCCAACATGACCACATAACGGTAGTTTTCCTGATGGTCATCATTGCGAATCGATTCAGGCATCACCCATCTGGCGGTGTCTACCACATCCAGTTTTCGGTTCTGGACCGGCTGCAAGCCAAGATACCAATCCGGTCTGCCGATCAGATGGTTCAGCTCACCCAGTTGGTGAATCCCCCCCAGCTCTGTCAGCGGTACGGCAAAAGTCACACCGTTGACCACAAAAAACAGCGCCTGAAACTCCGTCTGCTCACTGGCATCAGGTAAGGTCCAGAGCGGCGGTGGCGGCTCAGCAACGACTTCAGACACTCTGTCCTGCGCAGACGCCTCCTGATCAAGGATGTCTTGCGCAGGCTCGGTTGCAACTATTTCATCCTGAGGCTGAGAGCTTGTTTCCAATTCAGCCACAGGTTCAGCTGTTTCTGAGACGACTGGTGCTTCGGCGACCTTCGGCAGCATCTGCATCAGCTGAACACTGCTTTCCGGTTCTGCATACGGTGCTGAATTCTCAGCGAACGTCTGAGCAGACTCTGTCAGCGATTTTTGCAGCGGTTCAGGCGCAGAGGTCTGTGTCTGTGTACTGTCGTCCTCAAACCAGCCCGGATCATCTAAAAGTGCTGGCTGAATATCATCTGTTTGCTGTTTTTCCAGTTCAGCCAGTTGCTGCTGCTCGGCAATCCAGGCTTCACTTTCAATAATGACTTCCTCCTGCATCTCTGACATCTGGTCCAGAAGACGCTGCAACTGCTCCAGATCAGTTCTGCTACGCGGCGGGGTAAACCTGACTTCAGGCACGCTCAGCTCCGGCTCTGCGGAAAACGAAACCGGGGCAGCAGTGCTTGGCAGCTGGGTTGCCATTGCCCGCAATGAAGGTGGTTCGCCACCTTCAGTAAAGGAGTTCACAGACGCGTTATCTCGCCCGGATTCATCCAGACGATTAAAATCAAAGGGCTGATGACTCTGGATTTTCTCCGAATGGCTTACCGCATCATCGGACTCACTGCCGCTTTGCAACTCAGCCTGCTCAACAGCAGAATCAGACAACAACGCCTGGCCGTCGTGCTCTTCCGCGAACACTGACAAGTCATCCTGCGAGTCTAAGACACCCGCGCTATCGTCTTCGGGCAGCAACGAATCATCCAGCAGCCCAAAAAAGTAATCATCTAATGCCTGTTCACTGGACAGCTTTGCGTTATCGCTCATCTTGACCAAGCCGCTCCAGATAATTCAGTAAAGTTTTATACGCAAACACACCGCGAGAGCCACGGGCATACAGAGATGGCGGCATATGCTTGATACTGGCATCACGAAATTTGGTATCAATCGGCACAGCAGAAGCCCAGACCTGACTGGCGTAACGCAGCTTGAGTTCCTGCAGCGTTTCCAGCGATGCCCGGGTCCGTTTGTCGTACATAGTCGGCACAATGGTGACTTTAAATTCATCCGGTCTGGATTTTTGCATGATTTGCAACGTACGCATCATGCGCTCCAGGCCTTTCATTGCCAGAAACTCCGTTTGTACCGGGATCAGAATCCGCTCGCTGGCCGCCAGTGCGTTGACCATCATGACACCCAGGATCGGGGGGCAGTCAATCAGCACATAATCATATTCTTCTTCCAGACATTTCAGTGCCTTTTTCAGAATCAGTCCCATGCCGCTGCGGGTACCCATCACTCTGTCCAGGGTCGCCAGCGACATGTGCGCGGGTATCAGATGGATATTGTTAAACCGCGTTTCCAGTACCAGGGGTTTGACAGTGTCGCGATCAATCGTTGACAGCTGGAACAAATCAAACAGGCTGGATTCAAGGCGATCTGAGTCAAAATTCAAATAAGTTGTCAGTGATGAATGCGGGTCAGTATCCACCAACAGGACACGCTTGTTTCGCTCACTCAACAGGCCCGCCAGGCTGACAGTTGTGGTGGTTTTCCCCACGCCGCCTTTCTGGTTAGCAATGCTCCAGACTACCACGACATCTCCTTAAGCTAAGCCAACCTCAATCAGAATACGCTCAGCAATGCGGTCCAAAGGCAGATCTTCGGTTGAGATTCCCGCCTTGGCCACCGCCTGTGGCATACCATAAACCACACAACTTTCTTCATCCTGTGCCCAGACGGTTGCGCCGGCAGACTTCAGCATACGTGCACCGTCACGGCCGTCCGCGCCCATGCCGGTCAGGATCATGGATAGCACCTTGTCATGATATACCTTGGCTGCAGAGCCAAAAGTAACATCCACACAGGGCTTGTAGTTCATCCGGTCTCCCCCATCAATAATGCGCAAACGCACATTACCCGGGCGGCCTTCCAGCATCATTTGTTTACCACCGGGTGCCAGATAAGCGGTACCGGGACGTAAGATATCGCCATCTTCGGCTTCTTTCACGCCGATTTTGCAAAGGTTATTCAAACGCGCCGCAAAGGCCGCGGTGAATGTTGCGGGCATATGCTGCACCAGGACAATGGGATACGGAAATGAGCCAGGCAACTGAGTCAGAATTTTTTGTAATGCGACAGGACCACCGGTCGATGTGCCAATCGCCATCAGCTGATACTGCTTGCCTGTCGCCTTAAATCGCGCTGCAGGCCGAACCTGCGCCGGAGCCGGCCGTGATAGCGTCGTGGTAGCAGCAGAGCCAGAACTGACAGCCGTGCGGCTTGACGTCAGCGGGCGTTCGGCGGGCGATGGCGCGACCGGACTACTGGGTCGCACCGGCGCTCGCATGAACACACGTTTACGGGCCAGCTCGGCAACACGTTTTTGCAACAAAGAAATCGCTTCATCTTTATTGCGCGCAATATCTTCAAATTTTTTCGGCAGAAAGTCTAACGCCCCCGCGTCCAGCGCATCTAACGTCGCCCGCGCGCCCTCATGGGTCAGCGACGAAAACATCAGGATCGGCGTCGGGTTCGACTTCATGATTTCGCGTACTGCGGTGATACCGTCCATCACAGGCATTTCAATATCCATCGTGATGACATCCGGTTTCAGTGTCCGCGCTTTTTCAACGGCTTCTTTGCCGTTTACTGCATCGCCAATCACTTCAAGGCGCGGATCTGCATTAATAATTTCACTCACCCGGCGGCGGAAAAAACTGGAGTCGTCCACCACCAACACTTTTACAGCCATGTTTTATCATTCCGTAAGCAATCAGGCCTGAATGAACAGGGGCCTTCTAAGCCCCTGTCAGTTATTATTATCTGCGGCCTGCGTAATGTTTCAGAAGGTTGGGGACATCCAGAATCAGTGCAATATGGCCATCACTGGTGATGGTGGCACCCGCCATACCCGGCGTGCCCTGCAATAATTCATCGAGCGGCTTAATCACCACTTCTTCCTGACCGATCAGCGTATCGACGACAAATCCCATTCTCTGGTGGCCAATCTGCACAATCACCACATGCCCAAGCTGTTTTTCCCGCTTGGCAACACTGTTGCCTGCCAGCCAATCCTGAAGATAAAAAAGCGGGATCGCTTTATCGCGCACGATGATGGTCAGTTGCCCATCAACCACATTGGTTTTCCTGAGATCCAAATGGAAGATTTCATTCACACTGGCCAGTGGCAAAGCAAAAGGCTGGTCGGCCACACCGACCATCAGCGTTGGCAAAATCGCCAGCGTCAACGGCACTTTAATATCGATGCGTGTGCCTTTGCCCAGATTGGAATCAATATAGATAGAACCGTTCAGCTGGCTGATCGCGGTTTTCACAACATCCATACCGACACCACGGCCGGAAATATCTGAAATTTCTTTCTTGGTTGAGAAACCGGGCGCGAAAATCAGGTTATAGCATTCGCTGTCTGACAAACGCGCAGCGGCATCCGCATCCATCACACCGCGCTCAACGGCAATCTGACGCAGCCGATCCGGATCCATACCGCCGCCATCATCTTCGATGGTCAGCAAAATATGATCCCCTTCCTGCGCGGCAGACAAGAGTACAGTACCAATACGTGGCTTGCCGGATTTCTCACGCACATCCGGCATTTCGATGCCGTGATCAACCGAGTTACGCACCAGGTGGACCAGCGGATCGGCCAGTGCTTCCACCAGATTCTTATCGAGATCGGTTTCTTCACCGCGCATTTCCAGCACAATTTCTTTTTTCAGGCTGCGGGCCAGATCGCGTACAACGCGGGGGAAACGGCCAAAAACTTTCTTGATAGGCTGCATACGCGTCTTCATGACCGCGCCCTGAAGATCTGCGGTCACCACATCCAGGTTCGCTACAGCTTTTGACATTTCTTCGTCATTGCTGTTCTGACCCAGGCTGATCAGGCGATTTCGGACCAATACCAGCTCGCCAACCATATTCATGATGGTGTCCAGGGTCGAGGTATCAACACGGACGGTCGCTTCCGTCTGCGTCTTGGATTTTTCTTTCACCCCGGTCGCTTTACGCTCAGCCACAGGCTGTGGCATCTCAGCAACAGGCTGAACGCTGATCGGTTCAGGTTCCGCTTTCGCCTGCAACGCGGAAGCCGGTTTGGTTGCAATCGCCAGCTCTTCATCTGACGGGCCTTTACCGCTCCCGTGCAGTTCATCAAGCAGACGTTCAAATTCATCATCTGTCATTAAGTCGCTGTCGCCAGTCGAACTGGCAGCAGCCGGTGGCTCAGGCACGTGCGCAGCAACAGGTGCGGCCGGCGTTTCGGCGCCAGGTGCGTTTCCTATACCGTGCAGCTCGTCCAGCAGGCGTTCAAACTCATCATCTGTGATATCGCCATTATCAATGTCGGTCGAGACGGGTGCACTCTGAACGGCACTGGCTGGCTTGGCGCTTGGGCTGCCCCCCGCACCATGCAACTCATCCAGCAGACGCTCAAACTCATCCTGGGTGATTTCATCCACCGAATCGCCAGCAATCGCAGGCTGTTCAGGCGAAGCCGGTGCCGCTACGGGAACTTCAACCGATGCCGGGGCTGCAACCGCTGCCGCCAGTTCTTCGGCACCCGGTGGCTGGCTGTAATAATGCAGCGCATCCAGCAGACTCTGTTCAGCAGGTTCAATCAGCTCACGGTCCTGCACCTGTGAAAACATCACATTAATGGTATCTAACGCCTGAAGAATGACATCCATCAACTCTGACGTCACCGTGCGTTTACCAGTGCGGAGTAAATCAAAAATATTTTCTGCACCGTGACAAGCGTCAACCAGTGCTGTTAACGACAAAAACCCGGCACCACCTTTGACCGTATGGAAGCCGCGGAAAATTGCATTCAGTAGATCTGTATCATCCGGACGACGCTCCAGATCCACTAACTGCTCGGAAAGTAATTCCAGAATTTCCCCGGCTTCGATTAAAAAGTCCTGCAGGATATCTTCATCTAAATCAAAGCTCATAAGCTTCCCCTAAAATCCAAGACTTGATAGCAAATCATCGACGTCATCCTGAGTAGACATAACGTCAGTGCGTTCAGCACTGTTGATAATTGGCCCTTCCGGGGAGAGTGTTTTGTCTTTCTGGCTCACGACCACTGAGCTTTCACTCTGTTCAATACCGGCAGCTTTCAGAATCTCAACCAGCTGATGCTCCACTTCATGAACGAGTTCAATCACCCGGCGAATCACCTGGCCTGTCAAATCCTGGAAGTCCTGTGCCATCAGAATCTCAGTCAGATGACGGTGCAGCGTCTCACTGTCACCGTCGAGCTGAACTAATAATGCGTCAATATCGTGACAAAGCTGCTTGAACTCACCAAGGGTGATCGCCCCGTGCATTAAACTTTGCCACTGGGGTTTCACTTGCATCAGACGTTCACGTAATAAATCTGCGATTGGAAGCGTGCCTTCAACAGCATCCATGGTCCTGTTGGCGGCTTCCTCGGTTTTATCGA
This sequence comes from Photobacterium sp. TLY01, assembly GCF_021432065.1. NCBI lineage: Bacteria > Pseudomonadati > Pseudomonadota > Gammaproteobacteria > Vibrionales > Vibrionaceae > Photobacterium > Photobacterium sp. TLY01. The sequence continues at coordinate 875,473 of NZ_CP090364.1, read as the reverse complement.
TCACATAATTCAGACGTCCGCGCGCGTCAGGAATGTCAGTCGTCGCCAAATCAGCAATACGGGGATCCAGACGAAAATTCTGTAATGAGTCATGTAATTGACGCGTCAATTTCCCCACTTCGAGATACATCGGATCCCGACAATCCGACACCAGGCTTCGGAACAACTCATCCGCGTCCGCCTGCCGGTCTTCTTCCAGCAGCGCGACGAGTTGTTTCGCCTGTTCAAGTGAAATCATATGTGCCTACCCTAGTTAGCGTCAGACTGACGGCATCACTGCATACGCTCAAAAATCTTGTCCAGTTTTTCTTTCAGCGTCGCAGCGGTAAATGGCTTAACAATGTAGCCATTCACACCGGCCTGAGCAGCTTCGATGATCTGCTCGCGCTTAGCTTCAGCAGTGATCATCAGTACTGGCAGGTGTTTCAGGCTGGCATCGGCCCGGATCTGCTTGAGCAAGTCAATGCCTTGCATGCCCGGCATATTCCAGTCGGTGACGACGAAATCGAAGTCGCCTTTCTTTAACATGGGTAACGCAGTCAATCCATCATCCGCCTCCTGGGTGTTATTAAAGCCCAGGTCACGTAGTAAGTTCTTGACGATACGGCGCATTGTTGAAAAGTCGTCAACAATGAGGATTTTCATATTTTTATTCAAAGTTGCCTCCACTGAGGTCACAGTGTTTCTTCTAAATCGTGTGTTTATGAAGCAGTCCAAGCAGACAACTTGGCCCGCAGACGCTGCATTGCCTGACTGTGAATCTGGCAAATACGGGATTCACTGACACCTAAAACGGCACCAATTTCTTTGAGGTTGAGTTCCTCGTCGTAATACAACGACAACACCAGTGCTTCCCTTTCCGGCAAAGTACGAATAGCACCCGCCAATGCATGGCGAAAGCTGCCATCCGCAACATCCTGAAAAGGGAGGTTTTCTGCCACTGAATCTTCGGTTGCTACCGTATCTTCTGAGACACCCAGGTCGTCCATACCCACTAGGCGACCACAATTAACATCATTTAATGCCTGATGGTACTGTTCGAGTGTCATTTCGAGATATTCAGCAATTTCCTGGTCATTTGGATCGCGGCCAAGGCGGCTTTCCAACTGAGCAATAGCGTCAGATATCCGGCGGTTGTTTTTGTATACGGAGCGAGGAACCCAGTCGCCACGACGGATATCATCCAGCATGGCGCCCCGAATTCGAATTCCGGCAAAGGTTTCAAAACTGGCTCCTTTGCCCGGATCATAGTTCTGTTGTGCTTCCAGCAAACCAATCATGCCAGCCTGGATCAGATCTTCCAGTTGCACATTGGGTGGCAATCGCGCCATCAGGTGATGCGCGATCCGCTTCACCAGTGACGAATACCGCTCAACAAACGCATGGGGGGATTCCTGATATCGGCCGTATGTTTGTGCTTTATTCACCCAGAGGTACCTCTTCAGGTGTTGGTTTTACTAATAACTTTTCAACAAAAAATTCCAGATGTCCGGCCGGATTATTCGGTACCGGCCAGGTTAACGCTTTGTTGGCAAGCGTTGTCAGGGCCAGTGCCGCTGGGCTACGCGGGAACGCTTCCACAACCACTTTTTGCCGCTTAATCGACTGACGTACCCTGTCATCTAATGGAATACAGGCAACCAACTCCATGTTGGCCTGCAAAAATCGTTCAGTCACCCGGGTCAGCTTGGCAAACAGCTCTCGCCCTTCACGGTAACTGCGGACCATATTGGCCACAATTTTAAACCGCTGCACCTGGTATTCCCGGTTCAGGATTTTAATCAGCGCATACGCATCGGTAATTGAGGTCGGCTCATCACATACGACAATGAGTACATCCTGGGCGGCACCGGCAAAACTCAATACCATATCTGAGATCCCTGCGGCAGTATCGACCAGCAGAACATCCACTTCATCTTCCAGGGTGGCAAACGCGCGGATCAGGCCCACGTGCTGAGCACTGGACAGTTCCGCCATATTTTGCGTGCCAGAAGAAGCCGGTATGATTTTGACGCCGTAAGGGCCTTCAATGATGATATCCCGGAGATCGCACACTCCCGACAGGACATGAGACAGGTTACGACCTGCTCGCAGCCCCAGCATCACATCAACATTGGCCAGGCCAAGATCGGCATCCAGCACCATCACTCTCTTGCCCTGCCGGGCCATGGCAATCGCCATATTGAGCGTGATGTTGGTTTTACCCACACCGCCTTTACCACCACTGACGGTGATCACTTTGGTCGAGGCCAGTTTTGTCATACGGCGCAAGCCGCTTGCTTGATCGTGCATCATGTTCTCAATCATAAAAATCCGCCCCCTGGTTATCTGCGCTATCGCTGCTCCAGAAGTGGGTTTGCTGGCCCATGTCGTTTTCCAACAACTCGTTTGCACGATTCACCATGAAGTGTCCTGTGGCGACTTTAATGTCTTCAGGCACCCGCTGACCATCCGCCAGGTAGGCGATCGGCAACGCACTTTCCAGCGTGACACTGATCACTTCACCCAAACTGAGGGTTTCGTCCAGCTTCGTCAGCACGCAGCCCGACAGCGGGATACGACGGAAATGCTCAATGGTTTCGTGCAGAACGCGGCGCTGGGAGGTTGCCGGTAATACCAGAAAGCTACGAATTTGTGAGCCACTATTGTGCATCAGGGTATCCAGCTGTTCCTGCAGGCGGAGATCCCTTTGCCCCATGCCTGCTGTATCGAGCAGGACAAGGCGGCGATGCCGTAACTGATGAAGTATATCGGCAAGCTCTTCGGCATCTTTAGCAACTCTGACCGGACAGCCCAAAATTCGACCATAGGTTGCCAGTTGTTCATGTGCACCGATACGATAAGTATCTGTGGTGACCAATGCGATTTCATTAGGACCAAAGTCCATCGCCGCTCTGGCGGCCAGTTTGGCAATGGTCGTTGTTTTTCCGACACCGGTCGGACCGAGCAGCGCGACCACGCCCCCGGTTTCGAGGATGCAGTCATCTGTGGTAATGATCTGATCGGCCAGTAACTGAAGCAGGGATGCCCAGGCCTTGTGCGGCGGGACATCTTCCGGAATATAACAAGCCAGCTGATCGGCCAGCTCTGAAGATAAGCCCATTTTTTCCAGCCGTTTGATCATCATGGCCCGCATCGGCTCACGCCGCTCAACCTCCTGCCACATCAAACCGGACAACTGGTGCTCCAGCAGACGACGAATCGACGCCATCTCGCTGCGCATCGCATCCAGATCATCGTCGCGACGGGGTGCACGCGACTCATAACGGCTGGGATCCAGACGGTTCTGAAATCCACTGTTTTTCTGGCTGGCGCCGGCTTGAGCTGTTCGGCCGGTTCGCCCTGCCGGTGCATCTGCGTCATGATTTTGGCGGTAATCACCGTAAGCATTGGTCTGAGACTGACGTCCGGCAGCCCCATAAGGGTGTGTCGTCTGACGTCTGTCACCGCCGTAAGGGCTTTTTTCCGAGGGAGGACGGGAGGAAAAGTCATATCCCTGACGCTCAGCCGAGTGGCCGCTGCTGTGTTTCGACTGACGCTGCAACAAAGCAGACAGAGAGTCCACTTCAGTTTCAGGCTCCTGAGCGTAATTTTGCAGCACTCGGGCAAAGTGACCGCTGCCTGGCTGCTGCAACTGGACCTTGTCATCCGCCAATTTGCGTCTGGCCTCACCAAAACGTTCCGCCAGGGCATCACGGGCAGGTTGTGACGGTGAGGGGACCTTAGCTTCGCTGGCGTCATTGTCCACCGCCGCCACGATCTCAACCCCGCCGGTCACTTTCTTATTGGACATGATCACCGCATTCGCACCGAGTTGTTCTTTGACTTCACTCAGCGCGGTTCGCATATCCTTGGCAAAAAATCGTTTAATTTTCAATTCAGTCTTCCCATCCGGTGACGGATTACCCTGCACGTTTCGGCTGACTCAGTCAGCCTGAGACACCTAGTTACCCACTGCATTCACAATACGGATTTGCTTTTCATCAGGAATTTCCTGATAAGACAGCACCCGCAGTGTCGGGATGGTGTTTTTCACAAACTTGGCTAACGTGCCGCGCAGTACGCCAGACGTTAACAGTACCGCCGGTTCGCCTTTCAACTCTTGCTGATGTGTGGCTTCGGTCAGAGAGCGCTGCAAGCGTTCAGCCAGACCCGGTTCAATCCCGGAGGACTCGCCCCCGCTTGACTGCATAGTTTTATGCAAAATTTGTTCCAACTCAGGAACCAGAGTAATAACCGGCAGTTCAGGCTCTATTCCATTGATTTCCTGAACAATTAGGCGTTTCAGGCCAATCCGTGCCGCTGCGGTGAGAATGTCGGGATCTTGACTCTTACCGGAATACTCGGACAAAGTCTGGACGATGGTGCGGATATCACGGATCGGTACCCCTTCATGCAGCAGGTTCTGCAGTACTTTTACCACAGCCCCTAACGGCAGCTGATCCGGGACGAAATTGTCCACCAGTTTCGGCGTCGACTGCCCCAGCACTTCCAGCAGGTTCTGTACTTCTTCATGGCCGAGCAGCTGAGAAGCATTGTTCACCAGAATCTGACTCAAGTGAGTAGCCAGGACAGTGGCGGCATCAACAACGGTATAGCCCAGTGCCTGAGCATGCTCGCGCTGTGATTCTAAAATCCACACCGCTTCCAGCCCGAATGCAGGATCGGTGGTGCGCTCCCCTTCCAGGCTGCCAAAGACCTGACCCGGATTGATCGCCAGCTCCATGTCCGGGTGAATGTTGGATTCGCCATTGTTCACCCCCATCAGACTGATGCGGTAAGTGTTGGGCGGCAGTTCCAGGTTATCGCGGATATGAACAGGCGGCACCAGGAAGCCAAAATCCTGTGACAGCTTTTTCCGGACACCTTTGACCCGCTCCAGCAACTCGCCGCCCTGCTCTTTATCGACCATAGGGATCAAGCGGTAGCCAACTTCCAGGCTGATGGTATCCATAGGCTGGACATCATCCCACGACAGCTCTTTGGTCACAGGCTTGCTGTCGAGCGCCTCAGGCGGGGCGGATTCTGCCAATACTTTTGCCTGTTGCGCTTTCTTCACCCGCCAATAGGCAATCAGGCCGATCATCAGCGCCAGCAGCAGAAACGGAATATGCGGCATGCCGGGAACAATCCCCATCACAAACAGTATTCCGCCTGTGATGATCAGAGCCTGGGGATTGTTAAACATCTGGAACAGCATCTGCTGCCCCATGTCTTCGTCAGTATTTTGACGAGTCACCATCATGGCAGCGCCAATGGACAGCAACAAAGACGGGATTTGCGCCACCAGACCATCCCCGATAGTCAGCAGGCTGTAAATCTCAATCGCTTCATTAAAGCCGAGACCATGCTGGCCCATCCCGATAATCAGGCCGCCGATAATATTAATGAAAAGGATCAGGATACCGGCAATGGCATCCCCTTTCACAAACTTAGACGCACCGTCCATTGAGCCGTAAAAGTCAGCCTCTTTGGTAACTTCGCTGCGGCGTGTGCGCGCCTGCTCCTGATCAATCAGCCCGGCATTGAGATCAGCATCAATCGCCATCTGCTTACCCGGCAAGGCATCCAGGGTAAAGCGGGCGCTGACTTCTGAAATCCGGCCGGCACCTTTGGTCACGACCATGAAGTTGATGATCATCAGAATCAGGAAGACCACCAGACCCACCGCATAGTTTCCCCCGATCACCACAGAGCCAAAGGCGTCGATCACCTGACCTGCCGCCTCCGGGCCTTCATGACCATTCAGCAGTACAACCCGGGTAGATGCCACGTTCAGTGCCAGCCTGAGCAGGGTGGCAATCAGCAGTACGGTCGGAAAAGCCGCAAAATCCAGCGGGCGACGGGTGTACACAGTCACCAACAGCACCACAAGAGCCAGGGCAATATTAAAGGAAAAGGCCATATCCAGCAGGAGGGGCGGCATTGGCAACACAACCATCGCCAATGTTGCCAGAACCATGACAGGGGCACCGATTGCAGGCAATGACTGTAATCTGTGTAAAGGCAATTTATCTGAAAAGGGTATCGGCAGCTTCATGCATTCTTACTGGGTTGGGATCGGTTAATCGTCAGTGTTCACAGCGCGCTCGGTGACTTCACTGGGCGTTGTCCGTGAATATCAGACATCTGAACGGGCTAAGCTTCGCATAAAGCAAAATTTATACCGCTTTGATAAGTCAATTTTTTGACCTGCAGCCAAAACATTCTGCCGCAAAGGATCAGTGGCGTAATTCAGGAGGAATATCCACAGCACCAGCAGATAACTTGGGCCGCTTACCCTGACCGCGCCGGTATTGTTTCAGCTGGAACACGTACGCCAGTACCTGCGCGACTGCAGCAAACAGACCATCCGGTATTTGCTGTTCCAGTTCGGTACTGTGGTAGAGGGAACGTGCCAGCGGCGGCGCAGGCACGATGTCAATCTTGTATTGGTTGGCCACTTCCCGGATTTTCATCGCCATGTGATCGGTTCCTTTGGCGATGACCACAGGCGCCCGATCCAGTTTCGGGTCATAACGCAAGGCCACAGAGAAGTGCTCCGGGTTGGTGATGACTACATCGGCCTTAGGCACTTCCGCCATCATGCGCCGCTGCGCCATTTCACGCTGCAGCATACGGATACGACCTTTGACCTCAGGTTTCCCTTCGACATCTTTATATTCGTCTTTGACTTCCTGCTTGGTCATCTTCAGCTGCTCGTTATGCTGCCAGATCTGGTACGGCACATCGATCGCCACCACCACCAGCAGCGAGCAACAGATCAGCAAGACAAAGCGCAGTAAAATCTCCAGCGCATGAAAGATGTTGCTCGGATAGGTCTCAATGCTGAGCTGAAAGAAACCTTCCAGGCTGCTGTACATCAGGTAATACGCAACGCCGGCCACCAAAGTGACTTTGAGGATGGATTTCACCAGCTCAACGGCACTTTGCTTGCCTATCATACGTTTAAGGCCGCTGGCCGGGTTCATCCGGGAAAGTTTAGGTCTGGCCGCTTCAGCGGAAACACTGATTCCGCCCAGGGCGGAAGCGCCGATCAGTGCCGCCACAAAAAGAAAGATCAGCACCAGCAGCAAAGGCCACAGCATATGCGCGATGGCGTCCCCGGTCACCGAAAGCAGTTTGGTAAAATCAAACACTTCCTCCCGGCTGAGCGTAAAGAACTTGCGCATCACTTCACTCAAAGCAACGGCCAGCATTTCGCCAAACCACATCAGGCCAACCGCTCCGGCGACCAGTACCGCGACCGACGCCAGTTCTTTTGAGCGCGCGACCTGACCTTTCTCCCGCGCTTGCTGCAACCGTCGGGGGGTTGCGTCTTCAGTACGTTCTTGTCCGTCTGACTCAGCCATCAGACTCCCTCCTACCTGTCATCAGCAATCCAGCCTGATCAGGCTGCAGATTTGCTCGGTACCCAGTTGCCAGTGCTCTTCATACTGCGCCTGAATGCCAATGAGCAGATACCAGCTGACAAACAACCCCAGCAAGAGCGCAAATGAGAAGCCGAGAGAGAAAATATTCAGCTGAGGTGCCGCACGGGTCATCACCCCGAATGAGAGGTTCACCGTCAACAGCGCAATAATGCCTGCCAGCGACATGTTTAATCCCGCTTTGAACATCCAGCCGAACCAGCCCGCCAGTTGCTGATAATCCACCGCCTGCAACATCGACTGGCCGACCGGCAAAGTGGTAAAGCTCAGCACCACCAGCCTGAGCATTGCCAGATGCCCGTCCGTTGCCAGAAAGAGCATCACGGCCAGCATCATATACAGTTGCCCCAGTACTGGAGTGTTCTGTCCGTTGGCCGGGTCGACCATGGAGGCAAAGCCCAGACTGGACTGCATCCCCAGTATCTGTCCCAATAAAACAAAAGTCTGAGTGACAAACTGGGTCACCAGCCCCATCGCAACCCCGATGATCACTTGCTGGCCTGTGGTAAGAAAGCCCTGAAAGGATAACAAAGGTATGTCAGGCACCTGGGGCAGCATGGGCATCACAGCAAAAGTGACCGTCAGCGACAGATACAGCCGGATGCGCATCGACACAAACCGGGCGCCGAAAAAGGTCATGCTCATCATCATGGCGCCGATGCGGGTCAGTGGCCAAAAATAGTTGGCCAGCCAATCTAAGATGACCTCCGCCGGATACGTCATGACCAGTCTGCTCAGTAAAGGATTTGAGGAATGTGCTCAATGATGCGATGAAAATAATCCATCAGCATTCGGGTCATCATATGACCAAACACCATGAGCGCCACCAGGGTGATCACCAGACGCGGCAGGAAGCTTAACGTCTGCTCATTAATAGAAGTGGCGGCCTGAAAAACCGCAACCACCAAACCAATCAGCAAGCCAGGGATGACAATCACACAGACCATCACCAGGACCATATACAGGGCTTCCTGAAAAATTTCGACGAAGGCTTCTGGCGTCATTGTCTGTGTTTCTCCGTTGTCATCAGGTGCCGAAACTGCCAGCCAGTGTTGACAGGATCAGGTTCCAGCCATCCACCAGTACAAACAGCATGAGCTTGAACGGCAGTGAGACGATCATCGGCGACAGCATCATCATACCCATGGCCATCAGTATGGAAGCCACGACCAGATCGATGACCAGAAATGGCAGAAACAGCATAAAGCCAATCTGGAACGCCGTTTTGAGCTCCGAGGTAATAAAGGCAGGGATCAGGACCGTCATCGGCACTTGCTGAGGGTCCGTTGCCTGCGATCCTGACATATCAACAAACGTTTCCAGATCTTTGACCCGCGTTTGTTTGAGCATGAACTGGCGCAGCGGATCCTGGGCGACCGTCAGCGCTTCACGGGCAGAGAGTTCTTCATTGATGTAAGGCTGAACGGCTTTGGTATTGATCTCATCCAAGACCGGAGACATGACAAAGAAAGTCATGAACAAGGCAATCCCGATAATCACCTGATTTGACGGGGTCTGCTGCAGACCGAGCGCCTGACGTAAAATCGACATCACCACCACGATACGGGTAAATGAGGTCATCAGGATCACAATAGCGGGCAAAAAGCCCAGCGCTGTCATCAGCGCCAGGATTTGCAGCGTGACTGAATAATCTTCGGTGCCATCCGGGTTCACCGACACAGAAAATGCCGGAATACCGCCACCGCCTTTGGTGGTCAGCAGGGTTGCCGCCCCTTTGTCACTCTGCATCTCGCTGACAGTGACATTGCTGCCCGCCACATTGCCCAGACCGCCCTCTTCGCTCTGCGCACTGGCGATGCCGGACAGCAGCAAACACAGTGCACCGACGACCCAGATTAAGAAGTGAGATCTATACATCATTGTCTTTTCAACAATTTACCGAGTTGCTGTGCAAACTCACCGTTGCCTGCACCGGCACTGACCGGCAAGGGGGTTTCCAGCTTGGTCAGCATTGAAATATTTTGCGGCGTCACACCAATGAGCAACTGCTCGTCACCCACCTGCACCAGCACGATTCGCTCGCGCTGGCCCACCACCACCTGGCGGACAATCTGCAGCCCGTTCTCTCCGCCACTCACTCCCGGCAGTTTCATGCGGCGCAGCAGCCAGGCCAGAATAACGATCAGAACCAGGACCAGCAGCAACGACCCTATCGTGGCGCCCATATCCAGCTCCGGTGCCCCGGCCGCCCAGACCGGCTGGCTGCTCAGGGCCAGACCGGCGAGCAATGTGCTTTTCAATGCTTTCATTCTGTTACCGCAGCTTCTTGATACGTTCAGTCTGACTAATCACGTCAGTCAGACGAATACCGAATTTATCGTTGACCACCACCACTTCACCGTGGGCGATCAAGGTGCCATTAACCAGAACATCCAGCGACTCACCGGCGACACGGTCCAGTTCAACGACCGACCCCTGATTCAGTTGCAGTAAGTTACGGATACTGATTTTGGTACGCCCGACTTCCATCGAAATCGTGACCGGAATATCCATGATGGAATCCAGACGACGACGTTCCTCATCCGAAATCGGGGTACTTTCGTCTGTGAGCTCTTCCAGCGGTGCCGCTTCAATATGGTCGTCGGCCTGTTCAGCCAGGGCTGCCGCCCAGTCGTCAGCAATTTGTTGATCTTTATCTGACATAAGTCACCTGTATTAATCGTCAATCGGGTCAGTGGCGGAGAAAGTCGGACTCAGTTCGTCGCCATCTAAGAAGGCAAGGTCCGTTTTCACCGTATCTGGCCGCTTCAGTTTCTTGGAAATCTTTATCGCCACGTGATCCCCTGACTTACCCATTTTTCCGCGGTAAGTCGGCAGATCCTCGACATAAAGCGTGGCCGTCTCCGGCAATTCAATCGGTATCACGTCGCCGGCATGCAGCTCCATCAGATCCCGCAGGGTCAGGTCAATGTCGAGTAATTTGGCACGCAGATTCACTTCAACATCCATCACCTCATCCCGCAGTGCCTTGCTCCAGCGGACATCGGTATCCATCTTGTCACTCTGGACACCGGCATCAAGCAATTCGCGGATCGGCTCCACCATGGAATATGGCATCACCACATGGAAATCACCGCCGCCGCCATCCACTTCAATGTGGAAAGAGCTCACGACAATCACTTCTGTCGGGCTGACGATATTGGCCATGGTCGGGTTCACTTCGGAATCCAGGTATTCGAACTCCACTCCCATCACAGGCGACCAGGCTTCCCGGTAGTCTTCAAACACCAGTTTCAACAGCATCTGAACAATGCGGCGCTCTGTCGGGGTGAATTCACGCCCTTCAATCTTGGCGTGGAAACGGCCATCGCCACCAAAGAAATTTTCAACCAGAATAAAGACCAGCCGGGCTTCCATGGTAATCAAGGCCGTGCCTTTCAAAGGGCGAAAACGCACCATGTTCAGACTGGTCGGGACATAGAGGGTGTTCTGATACTCACCGAACTTGAGCATCTGTACACCATTGATCGACACTTCTGCCGTCTTGCGCAGCATGTTAAACAAACTGATCCGCATATGGCGGGCAAAACGCTCGTTGATCAGCTCAAGCGTCGGCATCCGGCCACGGACAATGCGGTCTTGTGATGAGAAGTCAAACGAGATAACCCCGGTGCCTTCCTCTTGCCGGGGGTGATCATCCTCTACATCATCGACGCCATGCAGCAGCGCATCAATTTCGTCTTGGGTTAATAAATCAGTCACTGGGAACCTATTGCATTACAAAGCCAGTAAACAGAACCTGTTCGACCACAGGGCTGCCAGACACTTTCACCAGCGCAGACTGCACCGATTGCAGGGACTGCTGACGGAGTTCAAGCCGCCCGCTGGGTGAACGAAGCTGCTCTACACTGGCAGCACCGAACGATTGAAGCAGGGTGCTTTCGACCAAAGGAATGTGTTGACGGGCCAGCGTATCATTCTCATCACCGCGTACCATCAGTTGTACTTTGACCTGGACCAGCCGCTGCTGGGTATCCCCGGTCACGTTAAAAATAAAGGGATGTGGCAAGATCACGTAATAAGCCGGTTCCGGCTTCCCTGAAGCAGAGGTTGCCGACAGGCTGTCGTGACCCGCTTCAGGCTGATCGCCAGACAGGAAAAACCAGGCTGCAGCGCCCCCCAAAAGCACGGGGACCAATGCAATTAAAATCAATATAATGCGTTTTTTGCTATTTGTTGTTGCTGCTGAGTCAGCCATATTTCCCATTCCCTTCACGGGTCAATCATCGTCATTTGGTTGTCGCAACATACCCGCTGCGCCGCCGGGGGTTATGCATAATAATCAATGCCGTCGCTTTGCTCACTGACAGTCACGGCAATCGCATGAGCATCGTCATCATCCTGCTGCGACTGGCCGTTCTGGCCGCCTCTGGCCATGCCTTCTTCACCCGGTTGTGAGCCGGAATGCTGGCCGGCAAACTGCGGATTGCTGTCCTGTTGCACACTGCCCTGAGTTAACTGAATGCCTTGTTGCTGCAGCAGTTCCCGTAATCGCGGCATCGCCTGTTCAATCAAATCCCGGGTCTGCGCGTTGCCGACCTGAAACTGGACTGAGGCCTGGTCGTTATTGATGGCCAGTTTGATCTGCATCCGGCCCAGTTCGGGCGGATCCAGACGAATATCGACATGCTTGAGGTTTTTACTCATCAGCATCTGCACCCGCTCCGCCAGTTGCTCACCCGCCATCTCTTTTTGTAATGGCAGTGCGGTGGGCTGCGTCTGTGCTTCAGCCCGCTGCATCGCAGCCAGTGAAGTAGACTGGCCGGTAATCGCATTGGTGCCGGATGCCGTCCCGGTCGCCAGAGCGTCTTTTTGCACCGACTCCATCTGCAGCCCGGCATCAGACAAAGCGGCCTGAAGTGAAGCGGAGACACCAGGTTGACCCGCTCCCGCCTGATTCGCATGAGTCGTGTCAGCCGTGCCTGCTTCCCCGCCTTTGGCGGAGGCTGACAACCGGGCAATGGCATCACTGAGCCAGTCTGGTTGCGCATCTCCTTCGCTGCCCGTCGCAGCGTCGCCCTGAATGGCCGACTGAACTGAACCTGCCACGCGTGTCAGATCAGGCTTCTCACCCTGACCTTTCCCATCAGACGCCGTCCCTTTGCTGACTGCGGCCAGCATCTCGGAAAGCTTACCCGATTGCCCGCCAGCCGCACTCAGCTCATCTCCGGCCTCAGACATGTCAGCATTTTGCGCCTGAGCTCCAGATTGCAGAGGGACGCCTGCCGATAATAAGGCGACATCTGCCCCTTGCACGTCACTGCTTTCAGACTCAGGTGGCAATTCTTTGCCATCTGTTGCCACCTGCAGTTGCTGGCTGGAGGCATTGAGCCGGTCTAACAGAGCCTCAGCCTCAGCGCGGATACTTTCTTCCGCACTCTCAGACTCAGGCGTTTCATGTGCCACTGTCTGGTTGCTATCAGCCGCGGTTTCCGATGGTTTCTCCGCTGCGGCTTGCTCTGCACTTTCTTGCCGCTGAGCGTCTTTCGCCTGATGTGCCTGCGCTGTTTTGTCGCTGGATTTCGCCGGCTGCACAGCAGACGATTCAATTTTTTGACGCTGACTCCGCGTCTTGTTTTCGCTGTGAACGGCAGATTCAAGTCGTGATGAAAAACCCGATAATCCTGTATCTTCACGGCTGTCAGAACGAGCAGGCTTACCCGGCCGGACGGAAGGTCCGGGCGTACTAAAATCGACAGAAATGCTGCTGGACGGTTTCATAACTACCTACACTGACAATTATTTGACGACCAAAGTCGTGGATATACCCAAGACCATGCAAGAAGTGAACCAGCTATTAAGACAGCGGCAATCAGCCGTTAACACCGGCGGCGGGCAGATTGCAGCGTGGCAAACTCATCCATTAATTTTTGCTCCTGACGAGCCAGACGCTGCTCCCGCTCTGTGTGTTTTTTTTCCAGCAGCCATTCAACGGACTTTCGCTCAGTCCGGGCCTGTTGCCACAACTCAGCGCATTGCTCTGCCTGGCGTTCAAATTCTCGGCCGGCCGCTCCCTGCTGAACCAGAGTTTCGTCTAGCTGGCCCAGAAACTTATGCAGATGGCTGAACTGACTGGCCGTCAGGCCATTCAGACCCCGCTCGGTCAATTGCTGGCAGTAATCGTAGCGGTACTTTTCAATTTGTTCGCGCTGCTGGTAAAAGCTGTCCAGCTCCCGCTTGGCCTGCTGGAGTGCCAGAAATGCTTGATGTTCTTTGTCTTTGACCTGTTCAAGTATCAGGGTCAGAGCCTGATCAGACATCAGTGCCTCCGGCCAGATGGCTTATTGGTTTCATACTCAGGCTCCCAGTGTAGATCGCAGCATATTGACGCACATGTCATAGGGAACTGACTCTTTCATACTTTGTTGCAAGTACTGATCCAATCTGGGCTTTAGGGTAAATGCCTGATCAATCGCCGGATCAGACCCCGGCTTATAGGCACCGATAGACACTAGATCCTGATTTTTACGGCAAACAGACAAGATTTGCCGGACGGCTTTCGACATCAGCATCTGCTCTTCATCAACAATAGCCGGCATGACGCGGCTGACAGAGCGCTCAACATCAATCGCCGGATAATGACCGGCGTCGGCCATCTCACGTGACAGCACGATATGACCGTCAAGAATCGCTCGTGATGCATCGGCAATCGGGTCCTGTAAATCATCACCTTCGGTCAGCACCGTAAAGAAAGCCGTGATTGACCCCTGATGATCACCACCATTGCCAGCGCGTTCAACCAGAGCCGGGAGTTTGGCAAAGACAGAGGGTGGATACCCTTTGGTGGCCGGTGGTTCGCCAATCGACAGGGCAATTTCACGCTGCGCCTGAGCAAAGCGGGTGAGCGAGTCCATCAGCAGGAGCACATCTAAACCTTGGTCGCGGAAATATTCCGCTACGGTCAGGGCGGTCTGGCACCCTTTCAGGCGCATCAGCGGGGAGGCATCCGCCGGGGCGGCCACCACGACCGCACGCTGGCGGCCTTCTTCCCCTAAGATCTCATCAATAAATTCTCTGACTTCGCGGCCACGCTCACCAATCAGTCCGACCACCACCACTTGCGCCGTGGTGCCCCGGGTCATCATGCCCAGGGTGACAGACTTGCCCACCCCGGAACCGGCAAACAGGCCAATTCGCTGGCCTTTACCGACGGTCAGCAGGCCATTGATGGCTTTTAGCCCGACATCCAGCGGTTCACTGATCGGTTTTCTTGCAAGAGGATTAATCGGTTCCGCATTCAGTGCGGCACGGGCCGAGGTATAAATCGGTCCTTTACCATCGAGGGGGTTGCCCATGCCGTCAATCACCCGGCCCAGTAACTCAGGACCGACCGGCAGGCCGCCGTCGCTCATCACAGGTGTGACTTTCGCACCGGGCATCACCCCGGTCAGTTGTTCACTGGGCATCAGGTACAGGGTGTCACCACTAAAGCCGACAACTTCGGCTTCGATATTGCCCTGTACCGCTTCGACACGACACACACTGCCAACCGGCGCCCGGCAGCCAATGGCTTCCAGGGTTAAACCCACCACACGCACTAAACGTCCGGAGGCGACGGGGCGACAGGCCAGCCCCTGTAAACGGTAGCTACCCAGCCGTTGCGACAGGGTCATTCCACGGTATCCTGTGCTGAAACGTCAGCCGGACGCTGATTCATGCCCAGAAACTGGTTCAGCAGGTGGCGAATGCGATCTTCCATCCGATAATCCACCGCAGAATCACCGGCACTGAGCTGAACGTCACCACGCTCAAGACCGGGCTCTGCCTGCAACTGCCAGCGACGGTTATCGAGTTCCTGCTGACTGTATGCCGCGCTCACCAGCGCCAGATCCTCCGGATGCAGCTGCACTGTAACAGACTGAGCAGCCATAGGCAGGGTTGCAATCGCTTCTCGTAAGGTGGACAGAATCACCTGCGGATTGGTTTGTACTTCAACCCGGATGAGTTCACGGGTCAACACGCTGACCATGTCCACCAGCTGGCTTTCTACCTGTTGATCGACCTGCTGGAGCGGTTGGGCGAGTTTGTCAAAAACCTGTGTTAAATGAGCCACATGCTGCTCAATAATGCCCTGTCCGTCTGCCAGCCCTTCTTCCCGGCCAGCGGCCAGTCCTTCCTGATGACCCGCTGAGACACCTTCCTGATGACCGGCTTCGAAACCTTCGGCATGACCGGCAGCCCGGCCTTCGGCCAGTCCTTCTTCGTAGGCAGACTGGCGGATTTCGTCCAGATCCGCCGCCGTTAATGGCTGAGGCGCTTGCTCTTCATCCGGCATTTCTCTGGGGCGCCAGCCCGGATCATAATTTAACGCGTTTTCAACCGGACCCTGATCTTCATCCGTATAATCGGGATAAGCCCAGCGTTCCAGTTCTTCCGCCTGATGGCCACTCAGACGGACAAAGCCCCGACGGCGTTCAATCGTCATTGCGCTTCCCCGGCTGAATTAGAGGTATTCATCCTGGCCACCACCACCGTTCAGCATCAGCTCACCGGCTTCAGACAGACGACGGGCAATGGACAGAATTTCTTTCTGTGCCGCTTCCACATCAGAGACACGGATCGGCCCCATCGCTTCAAGGTCATCCATCAGCAGTTCAGATGCACGCTTGGACATATTGCGCATGATTTTCTCGCGCAGCATATCGTCGGCCCCTTTGAGCGCTTTTTGCAGCAGCTCCTGAGGCACTTCCCGCAGCAGGCTCTGAATCCCCCGATCGTCGACTTCAGCCAGGTTCTCGAACACAAACATCAGGTCTTCGATCTGTACGGCCATTTCTTCGTCGTTCTCACGGATCTGATCCATCAGCAGACCTTCGATGTTGTTGTCGAGGTAGTTCATGATATCGGCGGCAGCCTTCATGCCGCCAATTTTCGCGGCCTGGGCGCCCGCCTGACCGGCGAACTGTTTCTCCATGATATCGTTCAGTTCATGCAGAGCTGCCGGCTGAACTTCTTCCAGATTGGCAATTCGCATCATCAGATCCAGACGCACGCGCTCAGGGAACTGAGATAAAATCTCAGCCGATTGCTCGGGATCCAGATACGACAGGACAATGGTCTGGATCTGCGGGTGTTCATTGAGAATGATGCTGGCCACCTGACGCGGATCCATCCATTTGAGAGAATCCAGGCCGCGGGAGCCACTGCCCATCAGGATCTGATCCACCAGATTATTGGCTTTATCTTCACCCAGCGCAGCGATCAGGGTATTGCGGACGAAGTCGGCGCTACCCATGCCAATGCTGGTGTATTTCTGGATATCGGTCAGGAACTGACGGTGCACAGCCGTGACCTTGTCATTGCTCAGTTCCTTCATACTGGCCATGGCCCCGCCCACACGCTGGACCTGCTTGGGCTCCAAATGACGGATGATAGAAGCCGCATCCTGTTCATTCAGACTGAGCAACAGGATGGCCGCTTTATCCGTTCCACTTAAGCTATTAATGTCAAACGGTTTTTCATCTGTCGTCGCGACTTCATTTGCCATCTTCGTATACCCAGTTCTTCACAACCTGAGCCGCCAGATCCGGTTCGTTGGCCACCAGCGCACGCACAGCTTTCAGCAAGTCGTCATCTTTGTGCAGATTTGGCAGATCCAGGTTGTTATTGGTTAAATCAATACCGTCGACACCGTCCAGATCGGCCCCGATCAGTTCTGAGCCGTCCCCCGCCAGGATAGGCATGCCATTCTCATCCAACGGAGTGCCATCGGCAGCCTGATTCGGATAGAGCAGTTTGCGCATCGCAGGACGCACCAGCACCATCAGTACCACAATGATCACCAGCGCCGCCGCCAGCCAGCGTACCCAGGTATTGAAATTCGGGTGCTCCCAGATAGGCAAGTCAACAATACGTTCCTGCTCCTGGGTGGCGAAAGGTACAGAAATCACTTCCAGCATATCGCCGCGATCCTGCAGGAAGCCGACCCCGCCCATCAGCAGACGACGGATTTTCACCAGCTCTTCCTCTGTCACCGGGATGCGAGTCATTTCGCCGGTTTCCGGATTAAGCTGCGACTTGTAATTGACCGCCACCGAAACCGTCTGACGACTGATCGTGCCGGTTTGCGAACGCTTATGACGAATCGTGGTATCCAGCTCAAAGTTTCGCGTTGCCTCACGGTGCACCGAGCCGTTACCACTCTTGCCGGTTTGCAGATCAATCACGTCCTGAGGTATGGCAGAATCCTGTGGCGGCTGATTACTCAGGGCGCCCGGAATACCCGCCACAGCCTGACCATTGTTGTAATCTTCCAGCGTATATTCACTGCGGGTTGACGGCGTATTGGGATCAAAACGTTTTTGTGTTTCTTCCTGGGCACTGAAGTCCATCGAGACATCGACCTGAGAGGTGTAATTGCCCAGTCCCAGAACAGGAATTAAGATGGCATCTATCTTTTCACGCAAGGCTTGCTCTTGTTTGCGCTCCAGTTCGTATTCTTTCCGGCGTGCCGTCGCTGCCGGGTCTTCGGTACCAGAGCTGAGCAATCGACCATGCTGATCGGTCACTGTGACGCGGCTTGGTTTCAGACCAGGGACAGCGGTAGAGACCATATCAACAATCGAGTCCACTTCCTGCTGACCCAGTGTGCCGCCCGTACCCAGGGTCAAAAAGACACTGGCCGTCGCTTCCTGATTATGACGGACAAAGACACTTTGCTTTGGCATCGCCAGCAGTACCTGGGCTTTGCGCACCTGTCTGATCTGCTCGATGGCTCTTGCCAGCTGACGTTCACGGCTCAGTTTCAGCCGCTCTTGTTCAAGCCGTTGCGACACCCCAAATCCCATATCCTGCAGCAGGATATCATCCCCTTCCGCCGTCGGGTTGTTCAGACCTGCGCGGGTCAGCTCCAGCTTGAGCGCACCGTACTGATCGGCAGGCACTCTGATGGTGTTGCCTTCCAGTTGATACTCAATTTGCTTCTGGTCGAAATGATCCAGAATCGGGATCAGCTCTTCAGTGGAAAAATTACCCAGCGGGCGCATTTCCGGTTCTTTCAGCCAGGCGACAACCAGCACAATCAAGGCGACACAAATCGCCACTGACAGCACCAGAATGATCTGACGCAGCAAATCAAGATTGCCCAGCATGCTGTCAACACGCGTGCTGGCACTCTTCTCTTCAAGATCCGGATTTTGCATATCCAGGTCGTTGTTACCAGCGACAGGGACTGCAGCACTACCCGCTATGGCGAGTTCGTTGGAGGTTTGTTCCGACACTCACTTAATTCCTGAATTAAACCGGCATATTCATCAGTTCTTTATAAGCTTCAACCAGCTTATTTCTTACCTGAACGGTTGCTTCGAAAGCCACGCTGGATTTATTGCGCGCGATCATGACATCTGACAGCGAAATACTGCGATCGCCCTGATCAAAACGGCTGGTCATCTCACTGGATGTATTCTGTAATCCGTTTACCGTCTGTATTGCATCTTGCAGGGCTGCACCAAAATCAGCACTGACCTTCGCGCCAGTCGCCGGACGTGACGCATTGCTGGCTTCCATTTTCATTGCCTGCATTTCTGACATAAATCCGTTGACTTTCATCGACTATCTCCGTGGTACTTTTTTGACACAATCTATATGAATCGCATCGTAAAAGATAAAGTTGTGCAAGCTTAACGCCAAAAATATGAAATTAATCTGTTAATTCCGCATTTATGGTCAAACTGGGATCTCGATTCCGGCATCCCGCATCTTGGCTAATTTATACCTGAGCGTACGCGGACTGATGCCTAATCGCTCGGCCACTTCTTTTCGTTTGCCGTCACAGGCCTGGATGGCTTCCAGAATAATGGCAAACTCCTGTTCGCGAAGTTCGCTGCCCAGGCTGTCCGCCCCTGCCACGCCCGGTGGTATCACATGGACCTGTGTGTCGTTCACTTCCTGCGATGCCACCGGAGTGAGACTAATCGCGTGCTGCAGGCTGTGTGAATCCATCCAGTCCATGCCTTCCAGCAGAATATGCTCGCCACCGATGTCGGCATCACCGGCCAGAATCAGTGCCCGCTGGACCACATTATCCAGTTCCCTGACATTGCCCGGCCAGCCATACTGCAGCAGTTTGGCTTGCGCGGCGGCAGAAAAGACCGGCGATGGCATGCCCTGTTTCTTGCAATGCCGCTCGGCCAGGTGGCTGGCCAACGGCATGATATCGCCCGGACGTTCAGACAGCGACGGCCAGACCAGCGGAAAAACATTCAGGCGATAGTACAAATCCTCCCGGAAATTTCCTTCCGCCACGTATTGTTTCAGGTCCCGGTTACTGGTGGCCAGCACCCGCACATCCAGCTTGATACTTTTCCTGCTGCCCAGACGTTCGACTTCGCGCTCTTGCAAGACGCGCAGCAGTTTTGCCTGCAGGTTCAGATCCATCTCACTGATCTCATCGAGCAAGATGGTCCCGCCCTGTGCCTGCTCAAATTTGCCGGGGCAAGCCTGAACGGCGCCGGTAAAGGCACCTTTTTCATAACCAAACAAGGTTGCTTCGAGCATATTGTCAGGAATCGCGGCACAGTTGATCGCGATAAAAGGCCCTTCACGACGCAGTGAGTGCTCATGAATGTATCGCGACATGACTTCTTTGCCCGAACCACTCGGCCCGAGTACCATCACGCTGGCG
Source organism: Photobacterium sp. TLY01 (assembly GCF_021432065.1). Classification (NCBI taxonomy): domain Bacteria; kingdom Pseudomonadati; phylum Pseudomonadota; class Gammaproteobacteria; order Vibrionales; family Vibrionaceae; genus Photobacterium; species Photobacterium sp. TLY01. The sequence goes on along the minus strand of NZ_CP090364.1, from coordinate 855,400 downwards.
TCAGTCTGTGCCACTCTTTCCGCCAGCGCCAGTAATTTCAGGCTTTTCTCGTCGGCGGCTACAGCCTGACTGCTGACCACCTGCACGGGGGCGTAGCGGCTCACCATGTTCAACAGCACTTCCGGTGCAAAAGGCTTAGCCATGTAATCAATCGCGCCGTCTTTCATTGCCAGCACAGCATCTTCAATATTGGCATAGGCCGTCATCAGCAAGACCGGTAATTTGGGCCAGTGTTGCTTGATATTGCGCAGCAGGCCCAGTCCGTCCATACCGGCCATCTGAACATCGGATACCACGATATCCACCGGCTCAGATTTCAACAGCAACAGGGCTTGTTCGGCACTGTCTGCTTCCAGCCACTGATAACCGGCCAGCGCCAGAGTATCCACTAACGCTTCACGCAGACCTTCGTCGTCCTCAACGATCAGTACTCGGCTTGTCATTGCCTGTCTCCTGTTGCTGTTAATTCATCGGCTTGCTCATGACTTTCTGCCTTGGGCAGGCTGAGCGTAAATGTGGCGCCTTCGCCCACAGTCGAAAACAATGAAAGGCTGCCATTGTGTGCTTTCGCCACCATCTGCACGACGGCAAGCCCCAGGCCTGTACCCTGCTGACGGGTGGTAAAAAAGGGTTCCAAGACTTTGTTCTGCATTTCAGGGGCTATGCCGGGGCCGTTATCAGTCACGCTAAGGTGGATCATATCGGCGTTGCCGTGGACCGATAAACAGACGGTGCAGGCTTTGCCTGACATCTGAATCGCATTGGTGATCAAATTACTGATCGCACTGGCCAGGGCGTTCGCATTCCCCAAAATACAAGGGCTTTCATCATCACACTCAATCGAGAAATCGACCTGATTCGCGACGATCTGCGCCTCGATCATGGCGTCCAGTTCGTTGAACAGAGTTTCGAGCGTAAAAGGTGCCACCACTTTGTTATCACCGCCCTTGGCAAACAGCAGCATGTCATTGACCTGCTTTTCCAGATCCCGCAGCCTGTCCATCAGTTTGGTCTGGAATCTGTCCCGGGTTTGCGCGGTCAGTTGTGGTGATGACAGATTCGCAGCATATAGCATGGCGCTGGACAGCGGCGTTCTGACCTGATGCGCCAGCGAGGCCACCATACGTCCCAGGGAAGATAAACGTTGCATCTCACTGAAGCGGGACTGCAGCAGGCGGGTTTCTGTCATGTCGGTGATCACGATCAGCTGTCCGCTGGCTGATGCGGAGATCGCCAGTTTAACTTTGCGACCGCTGCGCAGAGAAATTTCATGACCGTCGTCTTCCTGGGGTGCAAAGGCGCGTTGTATCACATCCAGCCAGCGCTCCCCGGCCAGCGGCTCTCCTAACAGGCGGACGGCTTCAGGGTTGGCTTCACACACCATGCCCATTCCATCGAGCAGGATCACACCGGTTGGCATGACCTCAATCACTTGCTTGTACCTGCTGACCTGTTGACTCAGGTTTCCCAGCGGGGAGACAGACTGCCCTTCTTCCACCTTGCACCTATTTTCGCATTGTCCTTTGTGATATGAATTAAGCACTTTTTATGCCAAAAATACTCAATAAAAAACAATAATTTACAACAAGATCATAAAAAAAGAGTGATGTCAGAATTTTGACATCACTCTTGTCGGTTCCTGGAACACCACAAAAAAATGATAAGTTCCCGGTGAGATGTTTACCGGCTGCAGCTCTTATTCACGCACAGGCTCTTTGGTTGAGATATTGTACTTCCGCATTTTTTCAACCAGTGTGGTGCGGCGCATACCCAGCATATCAGCCGCCCGCGCGACCACTCCCGCTTGCGCATCAAGCGCTTGTCGGATCATGTCAATTTCCAGCTCGGCCAGCATCTCTTTCAGGTTCAGGCCTTCCGGTGGTAAATCGCTGAAGCCGAAACTGTCTTCCTGATCACCGTAACTGTCGGAGAAAACATCGGCTAACAGAGCGCGCTCTTCTTCCTCAACGGACATGATTCGCTCTTCAGGACGGAAATCCGGCAGATCACAATATCTGTACTTCACCGGTAAATGATTGACATCCACCATTTCACCCGGATACAGAATCATCAGGCGCTCGACCAGATTGGCCAGTTCACGCACGTTGCCCGGCCAGTCATGCTCCATTAACGAGGTGATCGCTCGCGGGGTAAAATGCACCGACCGCGCGCCTTCAGCTTCCATCCGGGACAGCAATTCCTGCAACAGCAGAGGAATATCTTCCAGCCGCTCGCGCAATGGCGGTGTTTCAATCGGGAAGACATTCAAACGGTAATAGAGATCTTCCCGGAACAGGTTTTCTGCAATCATGGTATCCAGATTACGGTGCGTCGCAGCAATAATACGGACATTGGCTTTAATGCACTGATTGCCCCCCACCCGCTCAAAACAGCGCTCCTGAATCACACGCAGCAGTTTGACCTGCATCGGCATTGGCATATCGCCGATTTCATCCAGGAAAAGGGTGCCGCCTTCTGCCAGCTCAAACCGGCCTTTGCGTGAAGAGATGGCGCCGGTAAAGGCACCTTTTTCATGACCAAACAGCTCACTCTCCAGCAGATCAGGCGGAATTGCGCCGCAGTTGACCGGTACAAACGGGCCTTTACCGCGAGAAGAATGGTAATGAATATTACGGGCAACGACTTCCTTGCCTGTGCCGGATTCACCAAGGATCAGGACACTGGCATCTGTGCCTGCAACCTGTTCAATCAGGTAACGGACCTGACTGATACTCTCACTGCGGCCGACCATGCTGCGGAACAGGGTATTTTTCCGGGACAACTGTGGCACCTGAAAATGATGTTTCCCCTGAAATTCCTGGCAATGACGCAGCGCATCCATCAACTGACTGTAATGCAACGGATGGGCCAGGGTGCCGACAAAATTCGGCATCCCAGAGACTGCTTTTTCATGCTGAGGCATGGACAGTACAGGAATGTGATATCGCTGACGCAGTTGTTCCAGCACCTGATTCTGTTTTTTCACAGAATGGATATTGCCAATTAAACAGGCGCCCCAGGGTTGTTCCCAGAGTGCGCCTTCAGCCTCATCGGTGGATATCGCTTCATGCTGCTCACCGACAAAATTAAGGATCACGCTGAGATCGTGACGGTGCTGCGGGTCGTCATCAATGACGAGGGTCTTCGCTAAACCTTGCATAGAAGTGATATTTGCCTGTCTTTATGTATTCTTATGGCGTATTCAAACGGAACAGCAACCAAAATTAATTGCTGTCCATTGTAATAAAAGAACAGGACTTGGCAACCGGGCACAGTGAAAAGCTGTGAGCCCAGTGCCACGGAATGAGGCTAGATACACAATTTGCTGGCTAAATATTCGCCAACATCGTGCAAAGAACGGAAGCCGGAAACATGACTGATGAAGGAGTTAATACTCCATTTGTGTAATATTGTGATGCTCTGGAGGAATCTGATCCCAGGCGGACTTCAGCTCTCTTAACATCTCGATCACTTCATCCACATGCTCTACCTCGTTTTTCTGGTTGGCTGTGGTGATTTTTTCAATCATATACAGGTACAACGAGTCCAGATTGCTGGCGATCTCGCCACCATCATCAAACGACAAGCAGCCACGCAGGCTGATAATGATATCCAGAGCTTTACCCAGACGCTCACCTTTGGTGGCAATTGACCCTTGCTCCATGGCCGCTTTACCCTGAATCAAACGCTCTATGGCACCCGCCATCAGCATTTGAATCACACGGTGAGGTGATGCGGATGTTAACTGACTGTCTACTGAGACTCGTTTATAAGCCTGTAGATTTCCTCTCATGACCATGATGTTACCTTAACGAAATTGATTATATGCCTGCAGCGAACGTTGTCCGTGCTGTAATCGTTTCAGTTGATTTGCTGACTTTTCGCGTCTTTCACGCAATCTTGCCAGCAAATCCGATGTTCGGTTGATAGCTTCCTGCCAGCTGACCTGATCCAGCATTTCTGGCACAGCTTTCAGATCATTCAATACCGTCTGGCGATCCGCCAGTAACCGGTACAGTGTTTCCACGTCAATGTCCGTACCGTCATCAATCAGCTGGTTCAGTTGCTGATCGATGTCGGCCAGGGTTTGCATCATCTTCGTTGACATTGCCTTCCCTCATCGTTCTCCGCTGTCAGGTCTGCGGCATCATACTCATCATTGATCCCAGCTGGCTCTGCATCTGCCCCATGGCATGGTCCATCGCCGAAAACTGGTCGTGGGTACGCTGGTAGACACCTTCCATACGGCGGTCCAGCTCGCGCTGATCATCATTGAGCGATAACACTTGCTCGTTAATACTTTTTTCCCGGTTGGAGATACTGCCGGTCACGCCCGTATAGGCATGCAACATATCTTCAATCCGACGGGCAAACCCCTTCCGGCTGCCAAAAAATTCTCCGACGCCGGCAAAATTCTGGTTCAGTTGCCTGTCGAGTTTATCGTAGTCGATTTCCAGATGACCACTCAGCGTGGTGGTCACACCCAGTTCACTCAGGGTTTGCAGGCCCGGAGGCCCGTCTTCCAGTGGTGTACTGAATGCATTTCTCAGCTGCTGAACTGAGGAACGCAACATGCTGTCACCCACCAGCGGCCCTTTGCTCTGGGTATTGGGATCAAATTTTCCCAGCTCCAGCGCGGTGTCGTAAAACTGATTGTATGCATTCACAAACCGCTCAATCTGTGCCCCGGCCTGATCTTTGTCATAACCGATTTCAATCACAGCCTGCGGCTTCTCAGCATTCACTGACAGTTGCTTCAAATCCATATCCAGACCGGGAATCGCATCGGTCAGGGTATTGGTACTGCTTGTCACTTCTGCCAGACCGTCAATGAGCACTTTGGCATCAGAAGCGGCCTGCATCTCCAGCATTGGGCTGTCCGGATTAGCCGTGTCGAAGGCAAAAGACTGTAACGGACTGCCGGCTTGCGCCTCGACAACCACTTTCAGCGGATTACCAGCGCCTGTTTTATCAGAATTCAGCACCAATCGGGCACCGCTGGCGTCTTTAATGACAGTGGCGAGCACACCTTTGTTGTCCGGGTGACGGTTTATCTCACGCACCACATCCAGCAGTTTGGTTTGATCCTGGTCGAATGAAACGTCAAAAGACTGACCACCAACAGAGAGTGTCAATTTTCCGGCACCCATGGCTGATTGATCATCAACAGGCAAGGACGCGATTTTGTGCGACGTCGCCAGTTGCTTGACTTCGACAGAATATCGTCCGGGTTGCGCTTCATGGCTGGCACGGACAGACACTAAATCCTGATTGTCTGAAGAAGCCGTACGCTCAGCCAGGGTATGATTTTGCCTGATATCTGCCATCAGGGTTTTCATCCCATCCAGAGCGCCTTTCAGCCGTCCGTAAGCACTCAGCTCAACATTGGCCTGCTCTTTTCGCTGATTGATGCGCTCTTCTTTTGGCGCCCGCTCTGCGGCGACTATCTTGTCGACCATGGCATTGATATCCAGGCCGGATGCCGTACCCATTGCGCCAATATTCATCTACAACCTCAATCAGTTACGATTACACTTTGGTGGTCAGAAGCCCGGTGGTATAAGTCGCTATCTGCCGTGACAGCGCCAGCATGTCTTCATCGGGGATCTGCCGGACGACTTCACCGCTTGCTTTTTCATAAACGGTCACGACCTGACGTCCAGACTCTTCATCAATTCTGAATGCCAGCCCTTTATTCATTGAGCCGACAAAATCTTCAATACTTTCCACCAGTTTCTCTAATTGCTGGCGATGTAACTGTTGCTGTTCTTCCAGCCTGGCCGACTGCTCTACGCGCCTGACGTCCGTGTTTGCTGCCACACCTGAGCCATTGTGCCCTGGGGTTACGACCGCCAGAGAATCTTCGCGTGGATGACCAACAGAAGGGTTTGCAACATCTGTGCCAACAGGTGATTTCGCACCAGTTGAAGAAAAGCGGGATAGAAATGAAGGGTTTAGTACAGATTTTACGTCCATTTTCTGACACCTTCTGATCGAAAAAAGCGGCAAGGGCTTGCCCCTGCCGCTTCACTGAACGGATTAGCCCAGCAGGCTCAGTGCCGCCTGAGGCGCCTGCTTCGCTTGCGCCAGGATAGAAGTCGACGCTTGCTGCAGGATTTGGTTCTTAGTCAGGTTGGTGGTTTCTTTCGCAAAGTCAGTATCACGGATACGACTGTTAGAAGAGGCCACGTTTTCGTTGATGTTGTTCAGGTTGCTGATGGTGTGATCCATACGGTTTTGTTTCGCACCCAGCTCTGCACGGTGTGAATCAACAAACTGCATCGCACCATCCAGAATTGCCGCAGCTTGTTGCGCGCCACCCACAGTACTCACGTCCAGCTGAGATACTGTGATATCAGCAGCTGTGCCTGCGATTGATGCATCGACAGCGTTACCTGCGGTGTCAGTCATTGCGATGGTACCGGTCGTCACACCAACATCACCGTTAGATGAGAACAACTGCAGCTCACCGTTTTCAGAAACGGAGGCATTAATCTGGTCATTCTGACCGTTGATACGGGTCGCGATTTCTTCGATATCGTCGCCACCAACCAGGTCGATGCTGATTGCTGTCGCATTACCGTCAGCATCTGTGACGCTCAGCTCAATCGTGGTATCTGCATCCAGGGTAGAGTTTTTATCTGCCACCTGATTCGTTGACACCAGCAGGCTGCCGCCCATGTCAGTGCTGTCAGAACGCATATTTTTCAGTGTGATCTGTACCGCTTCACCGGAATCTGCGCCTACCTGGAAGGCACGGGTACCAAATGACCCATTCAGCAGCTTCTGACCACCAAAAGAAGTGGTTTCTGCGATACGGTTCAGTTCATCGTTCAGTGCTGTCACTTCTTCCTGAATCGCTTTACGGTCGTCATCTGAGTTAGAGCCGTTTGCTGATTGCAGAGACAGGTCACGCATACGCTGCAGAATGCTGGTGGTTTCTTGCATTGCACCTTCAGCAGTCTGAGCCATTGAGATACCGTCGTTGGCGTTACGGACTGCGACATCCAGGCCACGGCTCTGAGTCATCAGACGGTTAGAAATTTGCAGACCTGCTGCGTCATCTTTTGCACTGTTGATGCGTGAACCGGTAGACAGGCGCTCCATAGAAGCTGCTGTGTTATCGCTAGCTTTGTTCAGGTAACGCTGAGCGGTCATTGCAGAAACGTTCGTGTTTACTGTAACTGCCATAGTAATTCTCCTTACTTGTGCTTCTTTGTGGCTTGACCAGCTCAGCCGGCAAGTCCGAGTTATTCTTCGTACATCACCTTTAACGGCACGGGTGAAGAAAGCTTTAAGGTTTTTTTTGAAATTTTTTTACTGGGCAAAAAAGTGTGAATCTGAATCCAATAAACAACGAATCAGAATTCATTTGCTTGATTCAATGGCGACGCACTTTCTTGTTCTATAAGGGTTATCGGCGAGGTGAGAGAAAACTTTACAAGATTTTTTTGCTATTTTTTATTGGCGGGCACCAATAAAAAACGGCAAGGGATTGCCACCTTGCCGTTCGGGAAAATACCGCTTATTGCGATTATTGCAGTAAGTTCAGAGCCGACTGCGGGATCTGCTTGGCTTGCGCAAGAATCGAGGTACTGGCTTGCTGCAGAATCTGATTCTTGGTCATTTCTGTGGTTTCTTTCGCGAAGTCGGTATCGCGGATACGACTGTTCGAGGCAGACACATTCTCAGAAGTATTGGCCAGGTTGTTGATTGTGTGTGTCAGACGGTTTTGCTTGGCACCCAGATCGGCTCGCATACTGTCGATATATTTCAGCGCAGAGTCAATCAAAGGTACCGCACGCTGCGCACCACCGGCGGTTGAGACATCGATCTGCGAAACCGTAATGTCGGTTGCCGTACCGGCAATATCACCCGCAACTGTGGTACCGTCGCTGTTGATCATGCTGATCGCGCCGTTGGTAACACCCACTGTACCGTCGCTGGAAACCAGCTGAAGTTCGCCTTTCTCTGTGACAGACGCATTGATCAGGCCATTCTGGCCGTTAATGCGGGTGGCAATTTCTTCCACATCATCACCGCCGATCAGGCCGATTGTCACAGGAGTGACCGTGCCGTCTGCGGCCGTAACACTGAGTTCAATACTGGTATCTGCAGCCAGCGTTGCATCCGGCTGAATCGTGTTGGTGGAAACCAGCAGGCTGCCGCCCATTTTCGCTTCGTCGGCACGGACACTGTCCAGACCGACCACAATCGCTTCACCGGCATCGGCACCGACCTGGAAGGCCGCTTCACCAAAGGTACCGTTGAGCAGTTTACGGCCACCGAACGACGTGGTTTCCGCGATACGGTTCAGTTCGTCCTGCAGCGCGGTAATTTCTTCCTGAATCGCGACACGGTCGTCATCTGAGTTGGCACCGTTCGCCGATTGCAGCGACAGATCACGCATCCGTTGCAAAATGCTGGTAGATTCCTGCATCGCCCCTTCTGCGGTCTGCGCAATTGAAATCCCGTCATTGGCATTTCGCATCGCCACGTTCAGACCCCGGGTCTGCGCAATCAGACGGTTGGAAATCTGCAAACCGGCCGCATCGTCTTTGGCGCTGTTAATACGACTCCCCGTAGACAGACGCTCCATGGATTGGCTCAGGCCCTCAGATGCTTTGTTGAGGTAGCGCTGCGCAGTCATGGCAGACACGTTGGTGTTCACTGTTACACCCATTTTGCTCTCCTTTGACTTTTCGCTGTTAGCGAAACAGCTACCCGCAACGTCAACCCATCAGAGAGTGAAGCGGGACCAGCGTTAGTAAAAATGTCGTTAATAAAAATCACAATATTAATTTAGCAATTACTGTGCCAAAAATTATAGTCATTTACTTTCAATGGTTTACATTATTTTTCATGACCGCTTGGAGCAAAGCGGCAAAGCCATGCCAGCGTATTGAGCCGCTCTGCCGCCAAGCCTTGCCGCCCGGCAAGTGGCCAGCGGCAAAGTAAAAACTAAGCCCCCTTACCTGAGATGCCGGTAAAGGGGCTCATCACATGGCCTGCCAGGACCAGAACTTAGATATAGTTAAACAGGCTCAGGTTTTTGGTTTTCGCAAACGCCTGCTGGGAAGCCTGCAGCGCCAGCATATTTTCATTGAGCTCCACCACGGCTTTGCCGTAGTCCAGATCTTCGAGCGTCCCGCGCGCTTTATTGATCACCAGCTTAAAGTCTTCATGCATGTCGGCCTGACGATCCAGGGTCTGCAGCCGGGTACCGACTTCTGATCGCGCCCGGTTAATATGTTTGAAGGCCTGTGACAACTCTTCCGCCACCTGATGCAATTCAGCGGTTGCCGATGCATCTGAAGGGGCACGGGCAGAGACTTCGATTCCGCGTTTGAAAGAATCAAACACACTGAAAGTCTCCTGACGGTTCAGGATGATCTGATCGCCATCGGTCACTTCCCCTTCCAGCTGTACCGACAAGGTTCCCCACTCGATGCCGCGTTTCGGATCAAAAGGCTGACTGTCAACCAGCAAGCCATCCTGATAAAGATCATAGACAGCACCTGAACCCGTTTGCGTGAAATCAATGGTATAACTGGCATTGTCCGAATGGTTGTTATTCCGGGCATGGGACAGCAGCAGCAGCGAACCGGACTGCAGATCGTAATCCGGCTGGTAGTCCCCGTACGGGTTCTCAATGTTCATAAACAGCTTGTCGCCGGGATCATTGACCGGCACTTCGACGTTCGGCGACACTTTAGACATCCGCTGATAGCTGTCGCCGACGTAACTGACATTGCCGTTACCGTCACGGAAAAACGGCTGCTTGTCATACTGATTGCCCGCAAAAACAAAGTTACCGGATTCATCCTGGGTATTCACCAGATGGATCATAGAATCGAACAGGCCGCGTAAATCCTGCATGTGGGCGATTCGGTCATCATCAGACAGCGAGCCGTTGACCATAGACATGGTTTTGCGCTTGGCATCATCGAGCAGGGTTTCGGCATCGGAAATCGCGGTTTCTTCACTGTTCAGGCGATTACGTGCCAGGGTAATCGAGCGCAGCGACTGATCAATTTCGGTATTTTGCTGCGAAAAATTCTGCACATAAATTGAGGCAACCGGATCGTCTCCGGCGGTCAGCAGCTGCTTGCCGGACGCCAGTTGTTCCTGGTTCTGCGACACTTTCACTTGCTGGCGATTCATATCATTCGCCACGGACTGATAGTTATGAAAGCTGGCAATTCGGCTAATCATACGGCGTTAACTCCTTATCGCGCGGCATTAAGCAAAGTATTAAAGGTTTCATTCGCCACCGTCATGATGCGGGACGATGCCATGTAGGCTTGCTGGAACTTCATCATGTTTGCCGCTTCTTCATCCATGTTGACGCCGGAAATTTCAGCCACACGGCTCTCGGCCGCTTCTTTTTCCTGACGCCCCACTTCTTTCAGACGGGCGGCCGATGCGCGCTGAACACCCATTTCGGTATTCAGCCCTTCATAGACATCGATCACACTGGAGCGCCCCTGATTCATGATCTTCGTGTCCTGAAGTTCCTGCATTTTGATCAGGTTGCCGTTATCGCCGCTGGCTGCATTCAGATTGACGGCAAAAACGTCGCCGCCCGCCGCACCATTACTCAGGGTGAACCCGGTGCCGCCCACCACTACCTGGCCACTTGGCGGATAAGGCTGCGGCGCCTGCAAAACATTGCCCTGCATATCCAGCACTGCAAACTGCGACGAATCGGGCGAGACTGCCACCTGAAACTCCCGTAGCGGGCCCGCCGATGTAATGGCAAATTCAGCCTTGCCCTGCGCCTGCGTTGCCGAGCTGAGATAACTCTGCGCCGCAATTTTTGCCGGATCGGTCATTTCGGCCTGCACGTCTCTGGCTGCATTGCGGGTAGGCCGCAGCAGAATTTTTTCGCCGCTGGCAATCGGAGCGGCAATTTCTATCCGCACGCCATCAACCTCGAAAGTCGGCGGCAGACCACTCGGAATGACAGATTGCGACGAACCATCCGGCATTTTCAGCGTATGCTGACTGCCGTTGAACCCCAGCTCGTACTCACCAGCCTGCAACTTGCTGAGATCATTGATGTACACTTTCACCTCTGCGCTGGATCCCTGAGGGATCAATGCACGGGAGGCGGCAATCTCAGGGGCATTGACATCGGTAAACATCGCCTCCCCCACCTGACCGTTCAGATCCAGGCCCTGTGCCTGCAGCTGATTTACCGACTCGGTGAAACCTATGGTCATTTTGCCCAGCTCATCCATCACCTGTGGCAAGGTTTTGTCACGGTATTCAAACAGTGACGCCAGTTTGCCGCCAACATCATCCGAGCTGATGGCTTTCAGAGATTTTCCTGCCACCACTGCCAGCCGGGTCTGCTGCGGATCGGGATCGCCATTGATCATTTGCAGTTCGCTGGAATGGGTGCCGGACACCAGGGTATGACCACTGCCGATCAGCACGTTGAAGGTTTCCGCGTTCTTACGCGTGACCGTGACTTTGGTATAGGTCGACAGCTCATTGATCAACTGCTGATGTCTGTCCATCAGATCGTTATCCGCGCCGCCGGCCGGGGTTTTCAGCAAGGCTTCATGAATTTCCACCAGCTCGCGGCCAATGTCATTCACCCGGTTCAGGGTTTTTGCCAGTACGTCATTGGTGACGTCTTTCTGTTCGGCCAGTACCCTGTGCGTGTCATTCAAACCGGCCGCAACCATTTTGGCTTTTTCCAGCACCACTTTGCGGGTACCCAGATCATTGGGGCTGTCAGCCATGGCTTTGACGGCGTCGTACCACTGGTTCATATCCTGCGGCACCTGACTGGCACTGTTTGCCAGCAGCTTATCAAGCCGCTCCAGCTGGCCGTCGCGTTCAGTGGCATAACTGTGGTTGGTCGTGGTGAGGTTCAGCTCGTTGGTGGCAAACTGATCATAACCGCGGCGAACTTCTGCCGCATGGACGCCAGTCCCGTAATTATTGCCGCCCCACCACAGGGGATCATTGGTCTGCTGCACCACAGACTGGCGGCTGTAACCATCCGTATTGACGTTGTTGATGTTATGGCTGGTGGTATTCAGCTGCCGTTGCGCTGTTAACACACCTTGAGAGCCCAAACTGAGCAAATCGAACGCCATTGCGCCTCCAGTAAACCTCAGGGAGTTCCTTCACTGAAGATTAATAAGCAAAAATCGTTCCAATGTTTAAGTTGTTTATTTTCAGTTATTTATGTTAACTGTAATCAGAGATGGCAATTCGTTGCCGGGGAAGGGAGAGCGGAAAATAAGCGCAATGACAGATGCTGTCCACTCAGACGCGCTTGTCTTGAAAGTGCCAAAATCTATCGATCATTCTCACTGAGAATACACAGCACGGCGAACAACGCTGGACAATCACTGCCGCCATCAGACAATGCCGGCAGAATCCGTTACTTCATCAGTTTTTTCACCGACTCCATCACATTGATGATTTTATCGGCGTATTTCGGATCAGTCGCGTAACCGGCCTGATGCAGATTACGGATAAAACGGCGCGGATCTTGCGGCGAGGCCAGTGCCTCTGAATAACGCGGGTTGTCATTCAGAAAACGCACATAGTCATTAAAGCTGTCTTCATAATTATTGTAAGAGCGAAATGCAGCCCGCTCCTGAACCGGAATACCGTCATGATATTCCAGCGTCTGGGTGGCCACTTTATTGCCGGCCCAGCGTGAGTCCGCTTTGATGTTGAACAGGTTATTACTGTCACCGGCGGCATTTTTAACCACTTTCTTGCCCCAGCCGGTTTCCAGCGCCGCCTGCGCAATCAGCACTGCCGGATCGGTCCCCAGCATACCTGCCGCTTTTTCAGCAAACGGACGCATGCGATGAACAAAATCCTCAGGCGAGGAAAACGGTTTTTCCTGCGACTGGCGCAATGGCGGACGGCCAGCATCAACTTCCGCTGCAGCAGAAACAGAAAGCGTCGCTGTTTTCTCCTGACCCGGCTCTGCGGGTTCTTTCTGCGCAAACACTTTAGCCAGCACATCATCGGCAGACACCTGACGTGACTGCTGAATGGCCTCGAAACCCGCGGCTTTTTCCTGTGCTGACTTTGCCTGCTCTTCCGGTGTTGCCGGTGGTTTATCGAGTACGCTCAGCTGTTCCACAATCAGATCAGCCAGCCCCAGCGAACCGCGGGCGCTCAGCTCACTGGACATTTGTTCATCGCGCATTTCTTCAAAAAATTTGGTGTTTGAGCTGCTCATCAGATCAGACTCAAAGGCTTCATTGGCCTGACGCATCGATTTAAACAGCATTTGGGTGAACAGGGCTTCAAACTGCTCTGCTGCTGCGCGCAAAGATTCCTTATCGCCCTTCCCTTTGATACCAGCACGAAGGCGGTCAAGGTTAGCAAGGTCGTTGACAAAGCCTGGGTCCGTCGGTTTCATCGTCAGTGTTCTGCCTGTAATGCGCTTACCATCGGCACCTGGATCCAGGTACCGGCCAAAATTAAATAATGATCAGCTGCCCTTCAATGGCACCCGCCTGTTTGAGTGCCTGCAAAATTGCCATCAGATCGGAAGGCGCCGCCCCCACCTGATTAACCGCGCGCACCAGCTCATCCAGCGTAATGCCCGGATTGAACGTAAACATGCGGGAATCTTCTTCCGTCACTTCAATCTGAGAGTCAGGGACCACCACAGTTTCGCCGCCGGAAAATGGATTGGGCTGGCTGACCGTAGGGTTTTCCTGGATCGAGACGGTCATGCCACCGTGGGTAATCGCTGCAGGCTTAAGCTTCACATGCTGCCCGACCACGATTGTCCCGGTACGTGAGTTGACGATAATTTTCGCCGCCCCATCGGCCGGGTCGAATTCCAGGTTCTCAATCGTCGACAAAAACGCCACGCGCTGGCTCACATCCCGCGGCGCACGTACACGCACTGAGGTGGCATCAATCGGGGCGGCCATGTCGGGGCCGAGAAACTCATTAATCGCATCGGACATCCGTTGCGCTGTGGTGAAATCCGATTCAAACAGGTTGAACGTCAGATGATCACCGCGGCTGAACGGATTCGGGACTTCCTGCTCGACAATCGCGCCGTTGGCGATGCGCCCGACCGTCGGGTTATTGCCCACCAGCTTAGAGCCGTCCAGACCTTCAGCACTGAAGCCGCCCACCACCAGGCTGCCCTGCGCCACTGCATAGACTTTACCGTCCAGACCACGCAGGAAGGTTTGGATTAGCGTGCCGCCACGCAGGCTTTTCGCCGAACCGATGGAAGAGACCGTAATATCAATATGCTGACCTTGCTTGGTGAAAGGCGGCAAAGTCGCGCTGACCGCCACTGCGGCCACGTTCTTAGTTTTGGGTTTCGTGCCAGCCGGCAACTGAATGCCGAAGTTTTGCAACATGGCATTGAAGCTCTGATCGGTAAATGGCGTAGTTTCACCAGTGCCGGGTAAACCAACCACCAGACCGTAACCCGATAACTGGTTACTCCGCACCCCGGCGACTTCAGAGACATCCTTAATTCGGGCGGCCTGCAAAGGAAAAGCCATCAACAGGGCGAGTCCTGCCCATAGCATCTGTCTGGTCACTGTCATACTCTCATCATCAGGTGGCGGTTAGAAAAAATCAATCGGTTACAAGCTTACGTTAAAGAAGCGGGCCAGCCAGCCCTGCTCCTGCACATCCTGCCTGTCGCCGGTACCGGAATACTGAATACGGGCATTGGCAATCCGGGTCGACTCTATGGTGTTTTCCTGTGTGATGTCATCCGGGCGAATCGTGCCGCTCAGCCGGATATACTCATCACCGCTGTTAAGTGTCAGCCACTTCTCGCCGCGCACCAGCAGATTCCCGTTCGCCAGGACGTCAACCACTTCGACGGAAATTGAGCCCTGAATACTGTTGCTCTGATCCGCCGAGGTACTGCCAGAAAAGGTATTGGAGTTATTCACATCGTAAGAGATGTCACGATCGCCAATCGTCAGTGGTTTACCGCCGAGTGTCAGGGGATCCATGGTTAAATCTGTCGACTTGTCGAGATCGGTACTGGCGCTTTTATTGGCTTTATTTTTCTCTGCCAGCATCACGGTCACGATATCCCCAATCCCGCGCGGGCGGGTATCGTCATACATATCCTGCGCCAGCGCCTGACTGAACAAAGAGCCGGTCGCTGTGGCGTAATGGGCCGGTTTATCCTGAGGGCGGATACTGCTCCAGGCCGGATCGCCGGCCTGCGGGTCATCACGACGTCGAACAAGGTCAATCAAATCACCGCCCGATGACTCCTGATTTCCTTCTACGGCATCGACATTGGTCGTCGCCTGTGTCAGCTCATCCTGTTGTTCCGGCATCTGAACACAGCCGGTCAGCGTCAGTATCACAGCAGTCAACAACCAGTTTTTCATCTTAGACCCCATTCTTTATTAAAGCTGCTGGTTCACGTAGCTCAGCATCTGGTCAACGGTTGAAATCACTTTGGAGTTCATTTCGTACACACGCTGGGCTTCAATCATATTGACCAGCTCTTCTGTCACGTTCACGTTGGAGGTTTCCAGCATAGACTGACGGATCTGGCCAAACCCTTCCAGACCAGGCACGCCTTCCTGCGGATCGCCACTGGCACCGGTTGGCAGGAACAGGTTCTGACCAATCGGTTCCATACCGCCCGGGTTGATAAAATCAACCGTGGTCAGCTGACCCAGTACCAGACTTTCCTGCTGGTTACGGATACGGGCAGAGACTTCACCGTCTGTCCCGACCGTAATGCTGACCGCATCTTCCGGCACCACGATTTCAGGCTGCAGCAAGTAACCGCCACCTGAGGTCACCATCTGGCCTTCCTCATTGATCGTGAACTGACCATTTCGGGTGTAGCCGATGTTGCCGTCCGGCAGCAGGATCTGAAAGAAGCCATCGCCTTCAATCATCAAGTCCATGGCGTTGTTGGTGGTCTGGGTATTCCCCTGAGTGAACACTTTTTGTGTTGCCACCACCTTTGAACCTGCCCCCAGCATCAGACCGGATGGCAAAGTCGTATCCTGGGTAGACTGACCACCAGGCTGGTTAATGTTCTGATAAAACAGATCCTCAAACACCGCGCGGCTCTTTTTGAACCCGATGGTCGAGGCGTTCGCCAGGTTATTCGAAATGGTCGAGATGTTTGTTTGCTGAGCGTCAAGACCGGTTTTACTGACCCATAATGCTGGATGCATGTGTTATTCCTTTCCTCATTAGCCCAAACGCAGCAGAGAAGAAGACGCCTGGTCCATTTCCTCTGCGGTTTTCATTAACTTAACTTGCATTTCAAAATGACGCTGAAGATCGATCATGCTGGTCATTTCGCCCACGGCATTTACATTGCTGCCTTCCAGCGCGCCGCTCAGCAGCGTGACCTCCGCATCGGCATCAAAAATCTGCGCCGGCACTTTGGATTTGAACAGACCATCAACGTCTTTAAACACTTCACTGTTGTCCGGCTTGACCATTTTGATGCGATCAACCACTTCCATCGCGTCGGCAGGCGCACCCTGCGGACGGACCGACACAGTGCCGTCTTTACCAATTGCAATTTTACTGATTGGCAGCGGAATAAAAATCGGCCCGCCATTTTCACCAACCATCAGGCTTCCGTTGCTGTTTTGCAGCAAGCCTGTCTGATCGATTTTCAAGTGACCGGCACGGGTATAGGCTTCCTGGCCACTGGCATCCAAGACCGCCAGCCAGCCGTTCCCTTCAATGGCAACATCCAGATCACGGCCGGTGGTCATCACAGCCCCCTGGGCAAAGTCCTGCCCCGGTCTTTCTGTCATGGAGAACACGCGGGACGGCATGCCTTCGCCAAACGCCTGCATACTCCGCGCCTGCTCTAAATCAGCGCGAAAGCCAGTCGTCCGAACGTTAGCCAGGTTGTTGGCATGAAGCTGCAAGCCATACATATCTTGTTTAGCGCCGCTCATGGCCAGGTACAGTGCACGATCCATTTCGAGTCTCCCAATCAGTACTGCTGCAATAGAAGCAATATACGTACCAATTTGGTAAATAACTGAAAAACAGTATTGAGGTCACGAAAGATCAGGTAATTAGTGAGAGATGCTTTCCATAACAACGACAGGAATTCAGTGGAGTGCCAAAGAAATGGCGTACAAGCAATGTGCTCAGGACAAAGATTGCCGCCTGCGAAGGCGCAGGCGGCAATGTCAGACGAGATGAGATTAACGAATTTGCAGTATGGTCTGCTGGAGACTATTGTCCACTTCCAGTGCACGGGAGTTGGCCTGGAAATTACGCTGCGCGGTGATCAAATCCACCAGCTCCTGAGTCATATCAATGTTTGACTGCTCCAGCGTACCGCTTTTAACTGAACCAAAAGCGCCAAAGGTCGCTTCACCCCAGACAGCTGCGCCAGATTCCTGGCTAACCGCCCACTGCGTCCCGCCTTTGGAAAGCAAGCCCTGCTCGTTCGGGACACGCACCATGCCGACACGGCCCAGGGTAATGTTTTCCCCGTTGCTGTAAGTGGCAACAATCGAGCCTTTAGCATCGACGTCCACTTTGGCCAGATAACCTGTGGTGGCACCATTTTCACTGAATTTACGCACTTCAAACGGCGCCGCAAACTGAGTGGGGGCATCAAAATTAAAGTTCAGCGTCTGTGAACCGTCCGCACCGTTCATGCTCAGACCTGCCGCGGCAAACTGCTCAGAAATCATCGGATTGCCGCCATTGACCTGCGCCACAGTGCCGTCGAAATTAAAATCGATCAGTGCGCCGGTATGTCCGGCCACATTGGTCGCTGCGCCGCCGTCAATATCCAGTGGTTTCTCACCATCAGCATCCGTGACGGTATAGAAAGTCGCCCAGCGGTTTGGCTGCGTATTGTCCTTCACATAATAGCTGGTCATTTTGTAGGGCTGACCTAAGGAGTCATACATAGTGACCGAAGTGGATTTGTTATAAGTATCCGGGTCTTCAAAGTTAAACTGGTTGATATCTCTCGGATCGCCGTTGGCTGGCAGGTTCACGCCAATTTCGACCTGGCTGGTGGCTTTCGGCTGACCAAACTGATCCGGCACTTTCAGTGCCTGTGGTTCATAAGAGACAACCTGATCCGTTTCCTGATCCACACCATAACCCAATAAGAACTGATCTTCTGAGTTCACGATATAGTTATCTTTGTCGAGGTGGAAAGCGCCGTTACGGGTCAGACTGTTATTATTGGGCTCCAGACGCTGGTCCGCGACGGCAAAAAAGCCGGTCCCGGAAATACGCAGATCCATCGGATTGTTGGTATAAATACTGGAACCTTCATGAAACTGCTGAGCCACCACAGAATTCTGAACACCGCCACCTGTGGTGGTTTTGGTATTGGAAAAAATGGAGCTTGAATACACATCACCAAATTCGGCCCGCGACTCTTTAAAGCCGTAGGTGTTGGCGTTGGCAATGTTGTTACTTGTGGTGTTCAGATCTTTCTGGGCGGCGCCCAGTCCACTCAGTGCGACATTAAAGCCCATAGGTGACTCTCCTGAATTCTGTGTACAGCGTACTTATTGTTCACCAGCCGCAGCGTCGTATCTGCCGCTGGTGATTTGTAAATGCATCCGGCGTTATGCTTTGCCGACTTCCAGCACTTCAGCCAGCTTGATCGGGGATTCAAATCCCGCCAGATTCAGCATGACGTTGCCGTCACCATTGCCCAGCAGCACGCTGTTCACATTGGCGTAAGTCGACACGTCAAACTCTGAGTTCTTGCCGTCAGCCAGTCCGCTGACTTTCAGCTGATACTTGCCGGCTGGCAACATATTGCCGCGGTCATCTTTGCCGTCCCACGCCACACGATGGTCACCGGCAGGCTTGGAGCCTAAATCAAAACTGCGGACCAACTCACCAGCTGCATTCTCAACCCGGACGATCAGGTTATTGAGCGATTGCGGCAGCTTCACCATGCCCGCGACACCGCCTTCGGCAGTTTTCGAGCCGGTTGAGTTCGGCACCAGCACATCACGGCCAACCAGAGATGAAGCCTGCAGCGCCTGGTTGGATGTCATGGCTGCGTTCAGACCGCCAAACTGTTCGTTCATCTTGCTGATGCCGTCGACTGTGGCAAACGACGCCATCTGCGCAATCATCTGGTCGTTGCCCACAGGCTTAAACGGATCCTGCTGCGACATCTGCTTGGTCAGCAGTGACAGAAAATCTTCCTGCTTAAGCTCTTGTTGTCCAGTTACTTTCTGCTCAGACTGCAGTTTTTTCTCCTGCATGCTCTTAAGCTGGTCAATATAGGACAAAGGGCTTTGACCTGTGCCTTTAATACCGGTCATGTCAGTTACTCCCTACCCTTATTTGCCCATCTGCAGTGTTCGCATCAGCATTTGCTTGCTGGCATCTGCGACCTGAACATTGCTTTGATAGGAACGTGAAGCCGAGATCATGTTTGCCATCTCTTCCATCACGTTAACGTTCGGTTTATAGATATAGCCTTCGGCATTGGCCAAAGGGTGTGCCGGATTATATTCCGCCGTCAAAGGCTTCTGGCTTTCGACAATGGCTTTCACCCGTACAGGAACGCTTTCTTCACGCTGATAGCTGGCACTTTGCAGTGCCGCCTCAAACACGGGGTGACGCGCTTTATAAGTTTGCGCTGCAGAGCTGCTGACGGTGTTGGCATTAGCCAGGTTACTGGCCGTCGTATTCAGCCGTACGGATTCCGCACTCATTGCCGATCCGGTGACATTAAAAACGTTAAACAAACTCATTGATTATTCCCCTTTTAATGCCTTGCTCAAATTACTGAATTTAGAGCCCAGAAAATCCAGCGATGCCTGATACTCCAGCGCGTTCTGCATGAACAGGTTTTGCTCCAGCTGAGCATCGACCGTATTGCCATCACCGGTGTCTGGCTGATTTGGCACACGGTACTTCTGTTCACCCATGACTTTGGTGGAGGCAGCAATATGCCGCTCATTGGTCCGGCTGAGGCCAACTTTTGCCTCTGACGTTGCCGCATTCAGCGCGCGCTGAAAGTCCATATCTTTTGCTTTATAACCCGGTGTATTGGCGTTAGCGATGTTACTGGCAAGGGTTTCCGCCCTTTTACCCCTCACACCCACTGTGTACTGGTGCACACCTAATGCTTTATCAAAAGAAATGGCCATCGTCTGCCTCCTGAATCACTTACTGATTTACCTGCAAAGGGCGTGCCAATATTTGAGACAGTCGGAACAAGAATGGAACAAGAGTGGCTGGTCTGTGTCGGTGGAGGGGATAAAGCAAAAAAGGGTCCAATGCGGACCCTTCTGATTCTGACAACGCAATTGAAATCCGGCTGAATCACTTCAGCTTATAGATAATGCCCGGGTTGCAACGGATCATTTCAAACCTGTCGGTCAGTCCGGTCAGAGACTCGGATGCCCCCAGCAGCAGGTAGCCGCCCGGGTTCAGACTGGCCGCCATTTGATTAAGTACTTTCGCTTTCATCTCTGGCGCAAAATAAATCAACACATTTCGACAGAAAATCACATCAAACTTGCCGAGTAAGGCATAGCTGTCTTTCAGGTTCTGCGGGCGGAAATTCACCATCTGCTTGACCTTACTGCCAATACGCATCCGCCCGTCACCTATCGGTTCAAAAAACGCTTGCCGGCGCTCAGGCGACAGACCCCGCCCCAGGGCCAGGCTGTCGTACACACCAGTGCGGCACATATCCAGCATGGTTTGGGAAATATCTGTCGCTGTCACCTGAATTCCCAGCGGTAACATGCCGGGCCGACGCTGCTGAGTTTCCAGCACAGTCATGGCAATGGAATAAGGCTCCTGGCCGGAAGAGCTTGCGGAAGACCAGATCCGTATCGGCCGTTTATTTGCGGCCAGTTCCGGCAGGATCTTCTCTGCCAGGACAGTAAACGGATAGGTATCCCGGAACCAAAGGGTTTCATTCGTTGTCATGGCATCAACAGCCGCGACCCGTAATTCACGGTTACGGCCACTGATCACGATCTGCAATAATTCAGAGAGCGACGCCAGACCAAAGCGGTTGACCAAAGGACTCAGGCGACTCCGCACCAGATACTGCTTGCTGTCGCCAAGAATGATACCGCATTGACCTTCTAAGAAATGGCAAAAATCTCGATATTCCTGGTCTTTAATTGTTATGGCTGTCATCTACTACTCTAACTTTAATTTATTCAGGCATCGCCGCTTTCACTGCTGCACCAAGTTCATCAGGGTTAAACTTGGGAATAAACGCATTCGCACCGACTCTGTCGACCATGGCCTGATTAAATACCCCACTCAACGAGGTGTGCAGGATAACATGTAAATCTTTCAGTTTGGCATCATTTCTGATGGCCGCTGTCAGGGTATAACCGTCCATTTCAGGCATTTCGATATCAGAAATCACCAAATCCAGCTGATTATAGATACTATCTTCTGTCGCCATCTCACGGAGTTTCGTGAGCGCTTCCTTGCCATCTTTCACCAGAATACACTCGCAACCGATTGATTCAATGGCTCGTTGTACCTGCTTCCGCGCCACACTGGAGTCATCAGCCACCAGCACACGGCGGGTGACAGGATTGTCACGAATCATCTCATCCCGCAATGTCTGTGACACTTCAGTATGCCTTGGCGAAATTTCATCCAGGATTTTTTCCACATCCAGAATTTCAACCAGTTCACCGTCAATTTCCGTCACTGCGGTCAGATAGTTGCCCGTGCCTGCGCCTTTCGGTGGCGGGAGAATATCTTCCCAGTTCATATTAATGATTCGCTCAACAGCAGACACCAAAAAACCCTGCACAGAGCGATTAAACTCGGAGATGATCACAAAACAATTTTCTGTGTTTTCAATCGGACGTCCACCGGTTGCCAGGCTCATGTCAATCACAGAAATGGTCTGACCACGAATATGTGCGATACCTTTCACCAGCGGATGAAGATTCGGCATGGCTGTGAGCTTGGGGCACTGCAACACCTCTTTCACCTTGAAGACATTAATACCGTAGCGCTGGCGGCGGTTCAGCTTGAAGGTGAGCAACTCGAGGCGGTTTTGTCCCACAAGCTGAGTACGCTGATTCACAGAATCCAAAATCCCCGACATATAACGTGACTCCAAAGTTGTCGAAATGAATTGTTGTAAAAATAGACAATTTTGAAGGATCAACGGGTAATCCGAGTCAAAATCCCCTATCATGGAGCAATTGTAGCCCCAGAAAGCGACATAAAAAGAGCGAAAAGCGTGACAGGAAGAACACAATTTACACTCTGTTTCATCTTTATCGGCATACTGTGCGGTTTCTTAAGCATGAATGCAATTGCTGCTAGCGATAATATGCTCAGTAATGTGCGC
Organism: Photobacterium sp. TLY01; assembly: GCF_021432065.1. Taxonomy (NCBI): domain Bacteria; kingdom Pseudomonadati; phylum Pseudomonadota; class Gammaproteobacteria; order Vibrionales; family Vibrionaceae; genus Photobacterium; species Photobacterium sp. TLY01. Next base: position 833,085 of record NZ_CP090364.1, on the reverse strand, counting down.
GAGGCAGCAGCGGATCACATCAGAAGTCTGGTCACCAAGCCTGAGCGCGGGGAACTGGCCATTACAGCCTCTGAACTGGATAATCGGTTGCGCATTGGTGATTGCCAGGATGCGCTCGATACTTCTGTGCCGGGTAAGCAATCTCTGACCGGCAATGTGACCGTTCTTGTCAGTTGTCCTGCCGCAAACTGGCAGGTTTATGTACCTGTCCAGGTTTCTCTTTTGCTGCCCCGAGTCGTTGCGGCAAGGCCATTGGCCCGCGGCGCCGTGATTGCAGAGTCAGACCTGCAGGTACGCCAGGTGGAAAGCCGTTACCAGAGAGGCATCGTATTCGAATACCCGGAGCAAATTATTGGCTCGACCGTCAAACGAAATATCAACATGGGCGAAGCTGTGCTGGGTAATGATATCTGCCTGGTTTGCCGCAATGATTCCGTGTTGATCCGAGCAGGTCAGAGTGGCCTGAACATCGTGACGAAAGGGACAGCACTGTCTGATGGCTCCCTAGGCGAAGACATCCGTGTACAAAACAACAAGTCACGCCGCATTATCAATGCGACCATTACCGCAGTCGGTGAAGTCACAGTGAAGTACTGAGCGAAAAAAATGCTAAAGTTAGTCAGAGCCTTGCCGATAGCAGGGCATCAACGATGAATATCTGTTAAAGGCAACACGATTATGGCAAGTATTGATTCCCTGCGCAGTGGTCAGCTGTTAAGCAACCTGCGCAACAGTAGCAGTACGAACAACACGCAAGGCAGGACCGAGGCCAGAGAAGAGTCTGGTCACACGCCTCGGGATGCAGTCTCACTGAGCTCACAGGCACGTGCTGTCGGGCAAATCCATCAGCAACTGGCTTCGGAACCGAGCTTTGATCGCAACAAGGTCGAGTCGATAAAAAATGCCATCAGCAATGGTTCCTACCAGGTGGATGCGGATCGACTGGCCAGTAATATGCTGCGATTTGAGGACGAATTACGCGGGCTCTGATATGATTCATAGCTCGCAGATTCAGCGCCGGAGTGCAGAAACATGTCGCCAACCATAGAACAATTACTTGCCCAGCAACATGCCACGCTTGAGGCTCTGTTACGCCTGTTAGAACAGGAAAGGGCGTCAATTGTGAACCGTGAGGCGGGCGACATCACCCGGCATGCCAGCGACAAAAAATCACTGGTCGATAAAATTCAGCTTCAGGATCAGCAAATCGCCCGTCATTCACAAAGCGCTCAGTTAAAAGAGAACCCTGAGCTTAGCCGTCAGGTTGAAGCGATTCAGGCGCTGCTTGACGAATGTCGAAGTCAGAACGAGATTAATGGCGCCGCTTTGCAGCGCGCGCAGCTCAGTTTCCACAAACTCAACAACCTGTTTCAGCAGAGCCTGGGCCACCACCAGACATACAACAAAGAAGGGGTTGCACAAAACCTGCGTTCTTTAGGCACCAATCTGAAAGCCTGATCTTTTTATGACCCGTCATTTATTTGACACAAAGTTCTCGTCTTCCCGTCACTCTGAAAAGCGTTATCCATCAAAGCCACACAACAGAATCAGTTCAAGCTGAGCATCCCCTCTTCGCTCTGAATCGCTTTGCGAGACGCCTCCTGACACTCAGGTGTCAGAATTACGTCAGCTAATGAAAACACTCAAAAATTTCATTGGATATTGACTTGAATCACATTTACCATTGCGCCCAGTATCTCATCCCTATTCATTAAGAGTCTGATTTTCATGCTGTTAACCATTTTATACATTGTCGGAATCACTGCTGAAGCAATGACAGGCGCTCTCGCTGCCGGCAAACGCCACATGGATTGGTTTGGTGTGATGCTGGTTGCCAGCGCGACAGCCATCGGCGGCGGAACCGTTCGGGATATACTGTTAGGCCACTATCCGCTGAACTGGATTGCTAACCCGCAATATCTGCTAATCACATGTCTGGCAGGTTTAGCGACCACCTGGATTGCCCCGCTGGTGGTGCGCTTTCACAAAGTCTTCGTGATTTTAGATGCCCTGGGTCTGATCGTGTTCAGCATCTTAGGCTGCCGGGTGGCCATGAACATGGGACAGCCGGTGATCATCTGTCTGGTTGCTGCCGTGGTCACAGGCGTTTTTGGCGGTTTGTTGCGGGATCTGATTTGCCGCCGGACGCCATTGGTGCTTCACAAAGAGCTTTACGCGTCGGTCGCATTTATTGCTGCCGGGCTCTACATGGCTCAGCTTCACTTTGGCATTTCGGAGAATATCGCAATCGGGGTCACGCTGGTCACAGGATTTCTGCTGCGCCTTGCCGCTATTCGTTTCAGCTGGCAGCTGCCAGTTTTTCGTATTGATGAGCCGGCAGACAAGCCGAAAGAAGAAGCAAAGAGTTAGCAGATAAAGACAAGGCGGCAAGCAGACTGGCATCAGGTTGCCGCCTTGTCTGACATGAATCGGGTTAGAACATCACTTCCTGATTCGCAGGCACGTGATAGACTTCGCCCTGCTGCTTCATTCGCTCCATTTTATTTAAATCGAGCTGCATCTCAGTCACATAGCTGTCGCCGACCGGATAACTGCGGATCACTTCTGCACCGCGAATCACACCATCCACTGCACCATCGGTTTCTTCAGAATCCAGTTGCTGATCAGTCAGCCCAGTCCTGGCGCTAATCCGCATGCCGTAGACCTGTTCAGTTAACTCACGGTAAGCATCCACTTTCGAAGCCCGCATCGCACGAATGCGTTTTTCTTCAAGGGTTTGTCCGCGTTGTTCGCTGATGGAAGCATAGCCAACCGCAGTAACCAGATTAATATCGCGAAATTCTGTTAACGGCTGGCAACCAGACAGGGTAATCAGCAAAACAGCCATCCACCAAAACCGCATAGTGACTCCTAAGGTTTTAAAATGATTGAATTATTTTCAAACTTTGTTGCTTCAGAACGAATCAGGACACCATTTTCCAGACGCATTTTATTGAGGGTATCCAAATCGCGTCCAATCCGATCTTCCGGCAGGAACCCCTGAGCGCTGGCAATCACAACGCGGGAACGCATACCAATCACACGCGCATTGATCAACACCCCGCCCCCCTGCCGCAGCATGGTCCCGGTCAGTACATAGTCCACCGGTTGTTCGGCAGCCAGTTCTTTCCAGTTACGGCTCAGAGAAAAATCCCCTTCTGCGGTCACACGGATGGCACCGGTGGCCTTATAATCCACCACAGTGTATCCCAATTGCTGCATGTGATACATGAAACCTTCAGACACGGCATTTCCCAGCCAGTTTGTTTCATTCATTTGCTGCATATCAACAAATGAGGTCACGGCCAGCGGCGTTTTCGCTGTCAGGTACTGATTCGAGTCGACCAGCTGCTTGGTCAGACCTTCAATAAAAAAGTCCATGGTATGACGAGGCGTTTCCGCCAGCAAAAAATTACTGCCCGTATAGCTCTCTTTACCGTTATAAATTGGTGAGTATGCACATGATGCTGTCAGCAGTGACAACAGCAAGATGGTCCATTTTTTCATTCTACCCTGCTCCGGAAGAAACGAGACAATGGCTTTTTATCGTCCGTTATCTCGAAAACTTTACGACTTTTCATTGCCTCGCTCCCAAATTGAAATTTTGGGAACACTCTTTGCATGCATCCACTAGCGACTCAGGATGTTGACACCGCAAAAAGCTGATAGGCTAATCAGCATGAACCCATGGTGATTCAACCTGAACGACATGTAAGACTTAGCAATTATCGTACCGAAACCGCCCCCGAGATTGGAAAACCTATGAAAAAGATGCTCAGGAAAGCCCTTCTGGGTCTGGGAATGTTCACTGCTTTACCACTGCAGGCTGCCTGGTTTGAGGTAACCGGTCAGGCTATTTTGCTGGAAAGCAAAACATCGGCCCGGACCAATGCCATTGAAGACGCTGTCTACCGTGCCATGTACTATTCAGGGGCTGACTTTTCCAGTTTTTCACAAATGAAGCCTTACTTTCAGGAAGACAGGCAGGATTATCAGTTTAACGGCACCGAAGTTCGCCACGTGCAGATCAGCAAGGCGTTTGTCAAAGACGGCAATTATTATGTCACTGCCAGGGTTGATATTTACCCCTCGGCAAAAAGTTGCCACAACGTCCAGTACAAGAAAGGGCTGCTAATCAGTGATTTCACCCTCAGTGTGCCTCAACAGGCTGCACTGGGTGGCATTTACCAGATCGGCAAAGATTTTACCCAGTTACTCAAGCGGCAAATCGGTAAACAATCGCAGAGTTTTGTTGTGACAGGCACCAGCGAGATCCCTCTTCAGCCCGGCAACCCCGACGCGATGATGATGCTGGCCGAAGATTATGATGCACAATATATTATCAGCGGCCAGGTGACGGATCTGACCTCCACGCTGGATCAAAGCCTGCTCTCTGATGACAAAATTAACCGGCAGTTTTCCGTTGACACCATGGTGATCAACGGCAAAACAGGGGAAATCCTGTCCCAGCGAAAATACCGGGAAGTAGCAGAATGGCCGTTTTCCCGCATCAGTCAGGTTGATACCCAAAGCGCCCGCTTCTGGGTCTCGCCTTATGGTGCTGCACTGCAACGACTGAGCCGAAACATCATGCTGGACATGGAATCGTCTCTGGCCTGCCGGGCCAGCTTACCTGAAGTTGTGAATGCGCATGGCAATCAAGTGCAGATTAATGTCGGCAGAGTCCATGGCGTCAAACAGGGAGATGAGTTAAAACTTTGGCATACCGCAGGCTTCATTGACCAGTATGGTATTTCCCGCAACCGAATGGTTGAAACCCCAATGACACTGGTGATTGACCGCGTTTATGAGACGTCCGCGGAAGGTAGTGTGCAACAAAGTGAACTGGCGGCCAGCATCCAACCTGGCGATTTACTGACCAAGCAACCGTCCCGCAGATACTAATGACTTAATAATCCATCACTTTTGGGTATAATGGCCTTTCTGCATATTCAGAAAGGCTCCCTTAGCTCAGCAGGATAGAGCGTCCCCCTCCTAAGGGGAAGGCCGCAGGTTCGACTCCTGCAGGGAGCGCCATTTCCAGGTTCGACACTTCTCTGTCTCAAACTTGTCTCACCGGTGAGATAACCCACACCTTTACCCTGTGCAGGCTGAAATTATTCACCGTTCAGCCAGTCTATTTACATGACATGATTCTGTGTCTTTTTAATAATTGAAAAATATGATCTTGTTCTAGTCTAATAGTGATAAAGGCCAAGCAATGGTAGAAAACCAGAGAATCAATCCATAACATTCTCTTTTTACCTGTTGCTTTGTGCCGTCACAAAAGGAGAGAGCTATGAAAAAGTTCGCAATGTTCGTAACCGCAGCACTGATGGCGTTAAGCTTTAATGCGATGGCTTATACATTGTCCGGAACACCAACACAAATCCCACAAGATGCCATGCAATATTGTGCTGGCGCACAAAACTTCTGGGTTTGCGTGGATACATTTGAAAGACAAAACAAATAGCACTCCACCCAAAGAAAAAGCGGAGGCACAGACCTCCGCTTTTCATTTTGAGCGTTTTTCAGAACTCATGAACCTGACGGTTACGCATTCGCTTCGCGCTGTGCGATGAAGTCCAGCGCCATTTGAATGCGTGAAACAACACGCTCTTTACCGACCAGATTCATCACGGCATCCACTGATGGTGATTGTCCCTGACCCGTGACCGCGACACGTAGTGGCATACCAACTTTGCCCATTCCCAGATCCAGCTCCTCACAGGTTTGCTGAATCAGCTGGTGCAATGCTTCTGTATTCCAGCTCTCCAATGCAGCTGCTTTGGCTTTTGCCAGCGCCAGGGCTTCTTTCGCCACAGGGCGCAAGTGCTTTTTCGCCGCGGCTTCATCAAATTCGGAAAAGTCCTGATAGAAATAACGAGACTGGGCAGCAAGCTCAACCAAGGTATCGCAACGCTCTGCCAGGAGCTGAATCACCTCAGTCACAGCCGGACCGTTGCTGGTGTCAATGCCCTGGTGGTCCAGATGCCATTGCAGATGTTTCGCCACATACTCAGGTGCGCTGGTTTTGATGTAGTGATTATTCAGCCAGCGCAGTTTGTCTGTGTTGAATGCAGATGCAGACTTGCTGATATCGTCCAGACTGAAAAACTCAATCATTTCTTGCTGAGAGAAAATTTCCTGATCGCCGTGCGACCATCCCAACCGAACCAGATAGTTCAGCAGTGCTTCCGGCAGGTAACCGTCATCACGATATTGCATCACACTTACTGCACCATGACGCTTAGACAGTTTGGCACCGTCATCACCCAGAATCATTGCACAATGGGCAAACTCAGGGACTGGTGCGCCCAAGGCTTTGTAGATGTTGATCTGACGAGGCGTATTATTGATATGGTCTTCGCCACGCACCACATGCGTGATTTCCATATCCCAGTCATCGACCACAACACAGAAGTTATAGGTCGGGCTGCCGTCTGTACGGCGGATAATCAGATCATCCAGTTCACTGTTGCTGATTTCAATACGACCACGAATGTGATCATCAAACACAACACTGCCTTCTTTCGGATTACGGAAACGGATCACAAACGGGGAGTCTTCAGTTGCTGCTGCATTAGCGGCAATAATCCGAGGATGATTGGCATCGTAACGGGGCTTCAGGCCAGCAGCCATCTGCTCTTCACGAATCTCGTCCAGCAGCTCTTTTGAGCAATAACACTTATACGCTTTATCTTCAGCCAACAGTTGGTCAACCAGCTGATTATAACGGTCAAAACGCTTGGTTTGATAGTACGGACCTTCATCCCAGTTCAGGCCCAGCCACTCCATACCTTCCATGATCGCATCAATCGCTTCCTGGGTGGAACGTTCAATATCGGTATCTTCAATACGAAGTACAAATTCGCCACCGGTGTGTTTAGCGTATAACCAGGAATACAGTGCCGTACGGGCACCACCGACATGGAGGAAGCCTGTTGGACTTGGAGCAAAACGAGTTTTAACCGTCATGAAAAGACCTTCAATCAAAATGATTCAAACGATAAGTGAGCAATAGCGGCATTCTACCACTGACACGCCAATCCTCAACCTGCTATTCCGGTAAGAGATGAAAACCTGATGCAATCGAGCGCGGCGAGAGTGACCCGCTTCAGATTATACAAGTTTGCCAATTTTACTGCTTTACCCCAGTAGCAGCCTCAGTAAACTGTATTTTTATCAACCTGACTCAAAATACCCTTAGCGCTTGAGGAATGTCCCCAATGAAATTGAAAAAGTTACTCCTGTCGTCTGCGCTGTTGGCTTTAGCTTCCCCGTCAATGGCGCAGGTAAATTTAGAACTGCCGAAAGGTGTCCATCTTCTGGTGGTCAATGGCCAGGATGCTGGTTATTCCTCACTTGGCTTTAATCATCAACCGGTTCTGGAATTGCCTGACGGACAAAATCAGGTTGTTTTTCGCATTGGAAAAATTGTCATGGAATCGGGCAGTCTGAAGACAAAATACGACTCAGTCCCGATTGTTGCGCTTTTTGAAGCCAGGGATACAACACTGACACTGGATGTCCCACGCATTGATACTCTGGCACAAGGCCAGCAGTATGATAAATCACCCAGCTTCGACTTGCTCGACAATGGCAAGCCTATTGATGTGAAGTCGGATACCCTGTCTGTTGGTTTTGATATTTCACCGAACTATGTCACATTGACCAAAGAGTACAACCAAACCCAGAGTGTCGCTTCGTTAAGCAATGTGCCGCAATCGCAACCGGTAACAACCAATACAGCGCAAATGCCAAGCCACCCCGATGCCGATAACATGCTCAAATACTGGTTCGAGCAAGCCAGCCCGGAGAGCAGAAAAGCCTTCCTGAGCTGGGCAATCAGCAACATGGATAAATAAGCCTGATTAGCTGAAACTGAGAAAACAATCACCACCGCCATTGGCGGTGGTTTTGTATCAGCCATAAAAAAAGCACCTTTAAAGGTGCTTTTGAAATCCCAGTCCAACGCTGACATTGCTTGCCTTAACACGGCTTAGCTTCATCATGATTGCTCAATCAGGCTAAGTAAAAGGACCGGCCATCAAGGCCGGCCAAAATGAAATAAGGCAGTAGCAGTTGAGCAATTAGAAGTAGTATTCTACTCCCCATCCCCAACCGAACTCAGCGTCTGAGTCGTTTTTCGAGATCATGTATGGACGAACATACGTCAGGGCAGAATCATCCAGGAAGTACAGTGCCTGAGCAGATACGATGTAGTCTTCACTACCGGTAACTTCATTTCCGTTCACGTCTGCAGCCAGGTTAGCGGCATAGTTCGCCTTAAATTGCCAGTTTGCTACACCACTGTAAACCGCGCCAATCGAATAGCTGTCCTGATCCATATCGTTACCAGCTACATTGACAGAAGTACCGTCAACAGAGATTGTACCGTCGGTGTAATCGGCTGCTTCAGATTTGAATGCACCATACAGACCAAAGTCACCCAGGTTCAATTCGAAACCAACAAGATATGCATCTGTGTCAGATTTCAGCGATCCTTCAATATCTGTAAAGGTAGCTGGGTTACCAGGTTGCTGTGCAAGGAAAGTATTGTAGAAATCGCTCAGAGCACTGACGTTACGATCTTGACCCAGCTCATAGCCTGCGTGCAGTGTGATCATACCCGTTGAGTAATGTGCACCGATACCGTAGAAATTAGAGTCTTTATCAGACTCGGTACCACGACCAGCAGCCAGGTTGAAAGTGAAGCCGCTGTAGTTACCCGAGTCATAACGCACCATGTTTGATTGACGATCGTATCGAGCACCACCTAGTACATCACCGCCCCAGTCAAAGATAGCGCCGGCACGCTGGCCAGAGTAAGGCCAGTCAATCATTTCATACAGAGGCGTCAGCATACGACCCAGACGCACTTTGCCGCCGTCATCAAAGCTCACACCCACGAAAGTATCACGCACACCCAGACCGGAATTGCCGCCGGCATCGCCAACGTTACCGCCTTCCAGCTGCCAGATCAGGTTTGGACCGCGAGCCAGATCTTTAGAGCCGCGCAGACCGAAACGGGATTCATTTTCTACATTCAGAGGTGCGTCGCCACCACCGATTTTATCTTCGCCGAATTGCCAGACAGAGACAGCAACCTGACCGTAAAGATCAACAGAATCTGTTGCTGGTGCTGCTTGTGCTGATGCAGCCATAGTTGCAGCTGCTGCAACCGCAATTCCTAATACCGAACGCTTGAACACATTTTCCATGGAAAAACTCCTAAAAAACTAGCTGTATACCTGCGTCAAAATGGTTGGCCGCCGTTGACGTCAGGTGATTCTCCCCAATATGTCAGTCAAACTTATCGTGAGTTTGCATTTCCATATTTTTGTTTGGTTGAGAACTTTATAAGTTCACAGCTAAGACTACTTTCGCAGCGCAAAACATCAATCAGAAGTTAATTTGTCGTTAAAAAAATATGATTCAGCGCAAATTTATCCGATAACAGTGATCCTAGTCATGAAACTGTAATAACAGTAATAAAATCAAAAATAAACACTTATAAAACAAATGGTTATGAAAACAACCATCTCATTAATGAGAGCTTGGTAGTAGTTTTTTGCATGTTTCAACAAGTGTTTCATATAAATGTAAGATCTTACTTCTTATGCCATTTTTATTTCATTTCCATTATTTCATCTTGAAATGGCTATTAAAACGCCTTTCAACCGATCATAAAAAACATGATTCGAAAAAAGTCATTCACCCGATCAATAAGTAAAAATCCGCCTTCTTAGAAGGCGGCTTTGATTTACAGCCCCCTGGAAGGGGGCATTCCTGCGCGGTTAGTTCATCTTCAACTCTAACTGTGCCTCATATTCTTGATCTTTCTTGTCTTGGTGCCTTACGTACCGTCTGATGATTTCTTCATTTACACCGACAGTGTCAACGAAGTACCCTCTCGCCCAAAAATGATTTCCCCATAATTTCTTTCTAATATGTGGGAATTTATTGAACAGTCGGATTGCTGAACGCCCTTTCAATACCCCCATTAATGTCGATATCGAAACTTTCGGTGGCAGTATCGCAACCAGATGAACATGATCTGGCTGAACATTTAGCTCCAAGACTTCACAATCTTTCATATTGCACAAAATGTAGATTGAGCGGTAAATCTCCTTGCCAACATTGCCTTTCAAGATCTTAAATCTGTACTTCGGCGTCCACACTATGTGGTATTTACATCGCCAATATACATGTGATGAACTTCTGTAGTCGCCCATGTTTTTAGTTTCCTCTTACTTGTGGTGAATAAGAGGTTTACTTCTAACATGGGCACTACTTCGGGCAATAGCCCCAAGGAACAATCACCACCGCCCAAGGCGGTGGTTTAGGGCTGACAATAAAAAGCCTGTCTTTGTCAGACAGGCTTTCATCTATTTTCACAACTTAAATAAACAATCAGGATTCGAGTCTGGCAAGCAGTTCCGCTTCATCCCAGATTTCAATGCCCAACTCTTGTGCCTTGGTCAGCTTGGAACCCGCAGCTTCCCCTGCCACCAGCAAATCCGTTTTCTTGGAAACGCTGCCAGTGACCTTGGCGCCCAACGCTTCTAATGCTTCCTTGGCACCGGTACGGCTCAGCTGAGAAAGCGTGCCTGTCAGTACGACCACCTTACCGGCAAGAGGCAATTGCGCATCATCAGCCGGCTTTTCTATATCCGGCCAGTGGACCCCTTGGTTTAACAAGTCAAAGATCACGGCCCGGTTATGTTCTTCCTGGAAAAAATTATGTGTGTGGGCGGCAACAACTGTCCCGACATCGGGAACTTCAACCAGTTGTTCCGGCGTGGCAGCCATGACGGCTTCCAGCGTTAAGAAATGTCTGGCCAGATTCGCAGCGGTCGCCTCACCCACTTCCCGTATCCCTAAAGAGTACAGGAACCTGGGCAAAGTGGTCTGCTTGGCGCTCTGGAATGCATCGACCAGTTTCTGGGCTGACTTCGGCCCCATGCGCTCAAGGCCGGTCAGTATTCCGGCAGACAGCTTAAATAAATCGGCCGGTGTTTCGACCATTTCTTTGTCGACCAGTTGCTCAATGACCTTAGTCCCACAACCATCCACATCCAGCGCCTTGCGTGACACAAAATGCTTTAAAGCTTCTTTACGTTGCGCCTGGCAAATCAGACCGCCAGAGCAGCGTGTCACCGCCTCCCCTTCAACGCGCTCAAGGGCCGACTGGCAGACTGGACACGTCTCCGGGAACACAATCGCCTGAGCATCCTCAGGACGACGGGAAAGGACGACGGAGACAACTTGCGGAATCACATCGCCAGCACGGCGAATCACCACAGTATCGCCAATCATGACACCCAGACGGGCAATTTCATCAGCATTGTGCAGCGTGGCGTTACTCACTGTGACGCCACCGACCATCACTGGCTGCAGTTTCGCCACAGGCGTAATTGCCCCGGTTCGGCCAACCTGGAATTCAACATGATTCAGCAGGGTCAGCTCTTCCTGAGCCGGGAACTTGTATGCGATGGCCCATCTTGGCGCCCTGGCAACAAAACCCAGCTGCTGCTGCTGACCAATCCCATCAACCTTAATGACAACCCCGTCTATCTCGTAACTCAGCGTCTGACGTTTTTCTCCGATCCCCTGATAAAAGCCAATCACGTCACTGAGGCTTTGCAGCAACCGAGTTTCCGGGCACATGGGCAGTCCCCACTCTTTCAGCTGGCATAAGCGCTCATACTGGCTGCCAGCCAGCTCCGCCCCCTCAACAACACCGACTGAGTAAGCATAAAAGCTCAAAGGCCGGGTGGCTGTGATACGCGGATCGAGCTGACGCAGGCTGCCAGCGGCTGCATTGCGCGGATTGGCGAACACTTTCTCACCTTTTTGGGCCGCCCTGGCATTGAGATCTTCAAAACCCTGTTTGGGCATGAAGACTTCACCACGCACCTCGAGGCGCGCAGGCCAGTCGCTGCCGCGTAATTTTAAAGGAATCGCGCGAATTGTTTTGACATTGGCCGTAATATTCTCGCCCATGGTGCCATCGCCACGCGTGGCGGCCTGAACCAGTACGCCGTTTTCATACATCAGACTGACAGCCAGGCCATCAAGCTTAGGTTCACAGCAATAAGACACTGTCGCCGTCGCCGCCAGACGTTCCCGGACCCGGCGATCGAAGCTCTGTAATTCTTCATCGGAAAACGCATTATCCAACGACAGCATGGGCAATTCATGTTGGACTTGGGTAAAAGCTGCCAAGGGTTCACCGCCCACACGCTGGCTTGGCGAGTCTGCCGTGATCAACTCAGGATGCGCAGCTTCCAACGTCAGCAATTCTTGCATCAAACGATCATACTCAGCGTCCGGCACTTCTGGGTTATCCAGTACATAATACCGGTAGCCGTGATAAGCAAGCTGTTCGCGCAGAGAGGTCAGCCTGGCTTGGATGTCTGTCATGTTTCTTTTCCTAGATCAATTTTTATCGCTATCATTCTTTTCGCAATCACTGGCGGGCGCTTCAACGGCATTGTCTGTAATGGCACTACCTGCGATGGCACGCTCAACGGAAATACAGCCTCATTTGATTTTCTAGGCCATCTCGCCGTTTCCTGAACACGAAAACATAGGGCCCCTACCGGGGCCCTCGTATTGATACATTCTGGGCAAGACGCACCCCAGTTACAGATATTTTTTCGCTTTTTCCCGGTATTCTTTCAAGCGTTGCGGCGTGATCAGGTTACGCTCGTGATCTAAAATATCCGCACCCATATCATCGGCAATGCGCTGAACGGTTTGCAGCATCAGGTTGAAATTTTCATCCGCGCGGCCATGACAAGGCAGCATCAAATAGAAAGCAATGCCAGGTGTCGCAAATTCATCCAACTGATCTTGCGGGAAGTACCCCGGGCTGACCATATTGGCAACAGTAAAGATCACTGGCTCAGTACCCGCCAGATCAACATGTCGGTGATAAACAGAGTTTTCGCCATAAATCAGATGATGCCGCTCCATACACTGAAACAGCTTCACCCCCATGAGCATTTCACCGCGGCGGGCATGTACATTCAGAACCAGGAAATCAGGCTCAGGCGGCTTTTCTGCAACCTGCTCCGTTTGCATTGCGGCTGTTTCAGCTTCTGTCTGCGGTGAAATCGCTTCACCTTGGGTTGCTGCCAGTGACGTGTGTTCTGCGGTGGCGTCTGAGTCGGATATCTCGCTCTGCGCTGTCAATGCGGGCTCTGAAGCCTGAACTTGCGCAGGCTCATCAGTCGTTTCCTGTACAGATTGCCAGACGGATGCAGGTTCTGGCTCCTGTGCCAAGGTTTGAGTCTGCGCCTGAACCGACTCAGGCACAGTTTCCGGAACGGATTCCTGAACAGTCTCTACCGGCTGTGCAGTTGACGCGGCCCGATGAGATTCCGGTTCATTCGCCAGAGCAGATACGGCCGGTTTGGGTTCTTGCTCAACCGCCGCGGTGGAAGCACTAAACAGAGGATCAATCTCCAGTTCGTCACCAAAATGCAGCGCTGGCTCTTTTCGCTCTGTTCGCGTTGTCACACCTTCAGGAACCGGGCTACCGGCAACCACCCTGACAGAGCCAATGCCGTCCTGATCAAAGCCGTCATTATCTCTTTCTTTACTCTCAGCCAGTCGACCAAGCGGCTTCTCACCGAACTTGGCGGGTTTATCCTTCCGGCTTGACCATAACCCGTGCAACAGAAGCGCTGAGATAGCCAGCACTCCGACAATAATTAGAACCAGACGCAATTCCTGCATTATGAATACTCTGAATAACTTGTTTACCTGACAAAGACGGCCTGAAGCAGTGAATCCATTCAGTCTGAATACGATTGCTGTTCAGACGCAGACCAACTTAGCGAGTCACACCTGAGATTTTTGTTGAACGAAACAGCCTATCTCATGAAGGTATTGTCCTTAATGTATCAAAACTCAAATCCGAAAGAGAAGTTCAATATGGTGATTGATGTCATATAGTGCATTTGAGCACAATTTTCCGCCAAACTGCTGGCAAATTTGACTTAAGAGGCTATGTCTCCCGATTGATTCATCGTGGCAGTACCCGTTACTATGCCTGCATCATAGCCTGACGCCTTAGATGACAATGCAACAGGACATCCAGTAGGAGACCATCCATGTCTAAAACGACATATAACACCACCCCCATTGGCGGGGCTGGTTATTTTTTCCGCGGCTTCTCTCTGGCGATGCAGCCAGGCACCCGCCGTTTTGTGATCATTCCTTTATTCATCAACATCCTGCTCTTTGGTGCCGCATTCGGTTACGCACTGACTCAATTGGATGACTGGATTAACGGCTGGCTATCCAACCTCCCCGGCTGGCTGGATTGGCTGTCTTATCTGTTGTGGCCTTTATTAGCCATCGCCTTGCTGGTCATACTGTCCTATTTTTTCAGTACCATTGCCAATTGGATAGCTGCGCCCTTTAACGGATTATTAGCCGAGCACCTGGAAGCCAAACTGACAGGGGAAGCAGCGCCAGACGCCGGAATCGGGGCAATTATCAAAGATCTCCCCCGTATCCTGCACCGTGAGTGGGTCAAACTGAAGTATTACCTGCCCAAAGCGCTGGGCTTACTGATCCTGCTGTGGATCCCTGCAGTGGGCCAGACCCTCGGCCCGGTTTTGTGGTTTCTGTTCAGCGCCTGGATGATGACCATTCAGTATGTCGATTACCCGTTCGACAACCACAAGATCCCTTTCAATACCATGCGTGATGCCCTCAAAGCACGCCGCGGCAAATCCCTCAGCTTCGGCAGCCTCGTTATGCTGTGTACCATGACACCGATCCTCAACCTGTTTGTCATGCCTGTTGCCGTATGCGGTGCAACAGCCATGTGGGTTGATCATTACCGCCAGCCCATGCTGAACGGCCGACGCTAATCCCTGCCCGAGAGGAGTTTGTGCTCCTCTCGGTTTCTCTGTCTCTGATTTTTCTTGCTCACGTTCTCGGTTTCTTGCTGCCTCAATCGGTCCAGAGTGTTACGAGATATTACGCATCAGGAATAATAAAGCGGCACACCTCACACCTTTTCTTATAACTCTAAGATATAACAATAAATTACTTTTCAATGCGTGGTCAGCGATTATGCTTTGACTATCATTTGTTGATAACGTGTCACCAAGGAACGACAAGCATGAGTAAGATTTACGAAGATAATTCTCTGACAATTGGTAATACCCCACTGGTCCGCCTGAACCGTGTCAGCAAAGGCAATGTTCTGGCAAAAATTGAATCGCGTAACCCAAGTTTCAGCGTGAAATGCCGTATCGGTGCCAACATGATTTGGGATGCTGAAAAACGTGGCGTGCTCAAACAAGGTGTGGAGCTGGTTGAACCAACCAGTGGTAATACAGGTATTGCCCTTGCCTTTGTTGCCGCAGCCCGCGGTTACAAACTGACTCTGACCATGCCAGAGAGTATGAGTCTGGAGCGTCGTAAACTGCTCAAAGCACTCGGTGCTAACCTGGTATTGACTGAAGCCCCCAAAGGCATGAAAGGTGCGATTGAAAAAGCAGAAGAGATTGTCGCTTCTGATCCAGAAAAATATCTGCTGCTGCAGCAGTTTGATAACCCGGCTAACCCGCAAATCCACGAAAAGACCACAGGTCCGGAAATTTGGGATGCAACCGAAGGCGGCATTGATGTGTTCGTTTCAGGGGTGGGTACCGGTGGTACGCTGACGGGCGTCAGCCGCTTCATCAAGCAACAGAAAGGCAAAGCCATCACCACTGTTGCCGTTGAGCCAAGTGAATCTCCTGTGATTACTCAGGCGATGAACGGTGAAGAAATCAAGCCGGCTCCGCACAAAATTCAGGGTATCGGCGCTGGCTTCATTCCGGGTAACCTGGATCTGTCTCTGATCGATGAAGTTGAGCGTGTCAGCTCAGAAGACGCAATCGCAATGGCTCAGCGCCTGATGGAAGAAGAAGGCATTCTGGCGGGTATCTCTTCTGGCGCCGCTGTCGTTGCTGCAAACCGTATTGCTGAGCGTCCGGAATTTGCCGGCAAAAACATTGTTGTAGTGCTACCGAGTTCAGGTGAGCGCTACCTCTCATCGGCATTGTTCGCTGGTATCTTTACCGAAAAAGAAACCCAACAGTGATCACAAAATTGCCATTTTTGATAAGCATTTGTTAAAGTCAAGCCCCTCAATAGGGGCTTTTTTATTGCTTTTTGACCTTAGCTTTAATATAAATCCGACCACGCTTTTATTTTCAGCATCGAAATAAAAGGGTAAAAATTGACCTGGTCGATGTTTGCCGGGTCGCAAACCTCTTAGAATGGGTTTCAGAGATAAACTAAATCAATGTAAGTGAATGTGAAATTAGAACCTAAATTAGCATGCTTTCGCTATAGGGATTAAGCTTACTTTCAGTTACGTGATTATTACATAATACGATATTAAGAATCGGGGTGAAAAATGTATCAGAAGCAAGTTGAGATCACTGCAGAAAACGGCCTACACACTCGTCCTGCTGCGCAATTCGTTAAAGAAGCCAAAGGTTTTGACGCTGACATCACTGTGACTTCTAACGGTAAAAGCGCAAGCGCTAAAAGCCTGTTCAAACTGCAAACACTAGGCCTGGTGAAAGGTACTGTGGTTACCATTTCAGCTGAAGGTTCACAAGCTCAGGAAGCTGTTGATCACCTGGTTGCCCTGATGGACCAACTGCACTAATCGGCCGCAGCACATTATTTCCCTAGTTGTTTGTTAAATTTAAGGTAAGGCTATGATTTCAGGTATCCTGGCATCTCCCGGTATCGCTTTTGGTAAAGCGCTGCTCCTGCAGGAAGAAGAGATTACTCTCGACAAGTCACCCATTTCTGCCGATCAAATCGAGAAAGAAATTGAGTGCTTCTTCAATGCGCGTCAGAAATCTTCTGAGCAACTTAACGTAATCAAAGAGAAAGCACGTATTACCTTCGGTGAAGAGAAGGAAGCCATCTTTGAAGGCCACATCATGTTGCTTGAAGATGAAGAGCTTGAAGAGGAAATCATAGCCTTCATTAAAGAGAACAAAGCGCGGGCCGCCTATGCGATTCACGCCATCATTGAAGAGCAGGCAACCACGCTGGAATCCCTGGATGATGAATACCTGAAAGAGCGCGCCACCGACATCCGTGATATCGGTAACCGTGTGGTGAAAAATGCACTGGGTATCAACATTGTCAATCTGAGTGCCATCAATGAAGAAGTAATCCTGGTGGCCAACGACCTGACGCCTTCTGAAACAGCGCAGATCAATCTGAAATACGTGCTGGGTTTTGCGACCGATATCGGTGGCCGCACCTCCCACACCTCCATCATGGCCCGCTCGCTTGAGTTACCTGCCATTGTGGGGACGAACGACATCACCAAACAAGTGAAAAACGGTGACATGCTGGTATTGGATGCCATTAATAACCAGATCGTGATCAATCCGTCAGCCGATGAGATGTCTAAATTTAAAGCGATTCGCGATGAGTATCAGGCAGAAAAAGATGAACTCGCGAAACTGAAAGATTTGCCGGCGATTACACTGGATGGCCAGCAAGTTGAAGTGTGCGGCAACATCGGTACAGTCAAAGACTGTGAAGGTGTCAACCGGAACGGCGGCGAAGGCGTCGGTCTGTACCGTACTGAATTCCTGTTCATGGACCGCGACTCACTGCCGACTGAAGACGAACAGTACCAGGCTTATAAAGATGTGGCAGAAGCCATGCTTGGTCAGTCTGTGATTATCCGCACCATGGATATCGGCGGCGATAAAGATCTGCCATACATGGACCTGCCAAAAGAAATGAATCCATTCCTGGGTTGGCGCGCTGTGCGTATCAGCCTGGATCGTCGTGAAATCCTGCGTGCTCAGTTGCGTGCTATCCTGCGTGCCTCTGCTCACGGTAAGCTGCGTGTGATGTTCCCGATGATTATCTCTGTCGAAGAGATTCGTGAACTGAAAAACGAAATGGAAACTTACAAAGCAGAGCTTCGTGAAGAAGGTCTGGCATTCGACGACAAGATTGAAGTTGGCGTCATGGTTGAAACGCCGGCTGCAGCAGCAATTGCTCACCATTTAGCCAAAGAAGTCGACTTCTTTAGCATTGGTACAAACGACTTAACCCAGTATACTCTGGCTGTTGACCGTGGTAACGAGCTGATTTCTCATCTATATAATCCAATGTCACCCGCAGTGTTAACTGTCATCAAGCAAGTCATCGATGCTTCTCACAAGGAAGGTAAATGGACTGGCATGTGTGGTGAGTTAGCTGGTGATGATCGTGCAACCCTGCTATTACTTGGTATGGGCCTTGATGAGTTCAGCATGAGTGCGATTTCAATCCCACGCATCAAAAAAGTGATTCGTAACAGTAACTTTGCTGATGTGAAGCTGATGGCAGAGCAAGCACTTACGCTTCCAACTGCCGCTGAAATCGAAGCACACGTAGAGACATTTATCGCAGAAAAAACCATCTGCTAAGATAGCTGCAGATAGAATAACAACGCTTAGGAGCAACACTATGGGTCTGTTTGACAAATTGAAGAAGCTGGTTTCTGACGACACCAATGAAACTGGTGCTATTGAGATCATCGCCCCGCTTTCAGGTGAAATCGTAAATATCGAAGATGTGCCTGATGTTGTTTTTGCTGAGAAAATTGTTGGTGACGGTATCGCTATCAAACCAGCAGGTAACAAGATGGTTGCCCCGGTAAACGGTACGATCGGTAAAATTTTTGAAACCAACCATGCATTCTCTATTGAGTCTGACGATGGTGTAGAGCTGTTCGTTCACTTCGGTATCGATACTGTTGAACTGAAAGGCGAAGGCTTCACGCGTATTGCAGAAGAAGGTCAAACCGTGAAAGTGGGTGACACGATCATTGAGTTCGATCTGGCTGTTCTGGAAGAGAAAGCGAAGTCAACGCTGACACCCGTTGTGATTTCTAACATGGATGAAATCAAAGAGCTGAGCAAACTGTCCGGTGCTGTGACTGTGGGTGAAACACCAGTACTGCGCATTAAGAAATAACGTTTCTTGATTTCTCGTAACATGAATCAAACGCCGCCTGAAAGGCGGCGTTTTTACAAGTGAAGGATGTGTGTATCCTCTCTAGAGTTGCATCAGCATTTCCGTCGAGGGGACAAAGAAGTAAGCCCCGGTCACCGCTTTGGTAAAATCCAGCAACTTATCCGTCTGCCCGTCTTTTTCACCATACATGCTGCTGAGCATTTCACGAAAGTTACGTTGCTGGGCACAATAAGCAATAAACAGCAAGCCATGCTCACCGCTCATCGTGCCGTATGGCAAACTATGACGCACAATTTTTAGCCCTTTGCCTGCTTCCTTCAGATCCACCCGGCCAACGTGCGAATCAGCTGGCACCTCATCCAGCTCAACCGAGTCTGGTTTCGTACGCCCGATAATTTTCTCCTGCTGAGCAACATGAACAGCATGCCAGGCCGGTAAATTATGAACAAAACGCTGCACCATCACGAAACTGCCGCCTGCAAACGGTCCTTCAGGTAGGATAGCCACCTCATGTCTGGCAGCCTGCTTCTTCGGATTCTCAGTGCCGTCGATAAAACCGGTCAGATCGCGGGCATCCAGATACCGGAAACCATTGGTTTCATCAATTAATTCCACTTCAGATGCAATCGGCTGCAGGAAGCTGCTCAACAAGTGAAAATTCAGATCATGACGGTTCGAGTGAACATGAAGCAATAGGTCCCCCCCGGTGGAGGGTGCGGTCACATCCCCACTTCCCAGCGGCGCAAATTCTTCAAAATCGTTTGGACACCCTTTTTCAAATTGCTGCCAGAATGCTTTGCCGAAACCAAAGCTCAGACGAACACAAGCACTGACATGCTGCTGATTTAGCTTCTCCGCGACTTCAAACAGTCCCTGGCACTGACGGACAACCTTGTCTCTATTTCCAACCAGGTTAAACACGCAGACCAAAGAATACGGACCCGCTTCAGGTAAAATGGCACTTTGTGGTGTCACATTCATTCTCCCATTGTTGCATTTTCTATGCTTAGCGCCTGACTGCAGCCAACGGTCTGATGGCAGTAGCCAGGAAGAAAAGTCTATTGTAACTCGTTCTGAGTTAAGCATATTGATCATGGACAGCCAAGTCAGAAAAGCGCTCATTTCCAACAATATGTGGCTGAGAAAATGCAAAAAGCGCCAAAAAGGCGCTTTCATCGCAGAAACCAGGATACTCAAACGCTGTTAGGCTGACATGACTGCAACCTGAAGTTTAACCGACTGTTCATCTTCCTGGGATGACTCAAAGGATGCAGGCGCATCAAGTCCGGTCGAAATCACTGGCGCCGCCAATATCCGCCATGCACCATCATCCAGCTGCTCCTGAATTTTAAACGCAATTTTCACTTCTTCCGCAGACACTTCAAGTAGCTCAGCGCTGCCCAGAAACTTGCGGCGCTGATCATCATCAGCAGTGCCGAAAATCACCGTCTCCTCACCTGGCAGCAATTGCAATGAGGTGGCGACCGACTGGTGAACCCCTGCGCTTGACAGCTCCAGGTTCACATTCAATAACCAGTCTGCCATTGCCAGCGGGCTTAACAAGGCGCTGAACAGCACCCCTTTTCCCAAATCATTCATCTGACACTTTCTCCATGGGCTAATTGGCAAATGTATGTCTGACTCGGGAACTTCGTACCAGATAAGCCATCAGCCAGATGGTTGCCAGCAAAGTCACCGCTGCTGGCCAGCTGAAGGCGCCTCTTAACAATGTCAGTTGGTACACTTGCAACGCTAAATCCAGTGCATATCCGGCTAGCAGAATCAATCTGCCATACCGCCATGCGCCGTTAATCATTTTGTTATTTTTATGACGCAGTCCGCTCAGCCACATCAAACACAAGGCTGGCAGACCAATCCCCATCAGAAAGTACAAATTCTCTGTGTGAGGATAAAATAACTGGAGCAGCTCAGCACCTTGCGTTCTGCTGACACCAGCCATGACAAACACGCCCCATCCCCTGGCACTGAACAGCATGCTCACCCATAACAAGCCGGAAGGTTTTAGCAGACCATTGCTGTCGTAAGCATCAATTGAATACATGCGTCTGGCGCTCAGAAACAGGGAAAAACGTATTTATCTCTGCTGACAATAAATGATATGGATCAATTGGCAAAGGCACAGACATTCGTTCTGCGTTGTAACGCACGGATTAATTACTTAACCTGCAATCATGATCACGGTTTTACGTATATTTAACAAACAATAGAAAGTACGATGATTTCTACAGAAGCCATATTTTTAATAACACGATAATAACTAATGGTATTTCATTTACTTACCCCCTGTGAGCCAGCCGAAACCTCGCTCACAGGTAGATCTGAACTTTCGATAAATGTAGGAATATTCCTACATAATCCGGTTTATTTCCCACAACGATAGCAACGACATAAAATGCTATTAAACCGATCAATTGACCATTAACGAGTACGCAATGACCAGAACATCCCACGCCCCTTCACCAGAAACGCAAGCCGAAGCGATGCAAATTGCCAAAGCAACCCAAAAACCCGGACAGACAAAAGAACAAACCAAGTTGATCGCTCAAGGGATTCAGAAGGGTATTGAGCTCTATAAGAAACAACAAAAAGCCAAAGCGCGCGACAGAGATAAACTGCGTAAAAAGCAACTAAAAGAAAAAGCGGCATTCAATACCGAGAACACAACTCAGTCGGATGATGCAGCGCAGACAGTCGTCAGACAGAGTCCGTTACCCTGGATCTTACTGCTGCTGTCTTGGGGCGGTTTCATTGGCTGGCATTTTATTAAGTGATATATAAATAGCCTCACAAACGCACTTGATAACAATTAGCATTTGCATCTATACTTATCCGTAGCTTTTCAAAGGATATCTGTATGGAGCGGAATGTGTTACGTATTATCTGTTTGCTCGGTCTGGCCTGCGTTGCTGTTCTTCACTTGAGTGAAATCTGGCTTGCAGGCCACACGTCATTGGCCGTATTTCTGACAGAATGGCTGCCGCTTTATGTCGCCTGGCTGGCTGCTTTCGCCGTCAGCCGGAAGCCGCCTGGCCAGGGAAATGGCTGCCACTAACGGCCGGGTTTGTCTTTTCCGATTGAGAGTATCCACAAAGACACCACAGCAACCATCAGAAAGCCCGTTAAGATGATCACGGGCATGGCGGCATAGCCAAGCACATGCCAGATCACCGATTCCAGTGTACTCATCGCTT
Source organism: Photobacterium sp. TLY01 (assembly GCF_021432065.1). NCBI lineage: Bacteria > Pseudomonadati > Pseudomonadota > Gammaproteobacteria > Vibrionales > Vibrionaceae > Photobacterium > Photobacterium sp. TLY01. Next base: position 810,850 of record NZ_CP090364.1, on the reverse strand, counting down.
TCTCCTTATTGCCAGCCTTCAACGTCTTTCATATCAGGTAGTTTGTGGGCTATCCCTTTGTGGCAATCCACACAGGTTTTATCTCCCGATGCGAGCGCCTCTGAGTGCTGTTTCACAGCACGCAATCCTTGCTCCGAATAATCCATATACTCAAACTGATGACAGTTCCGGCATTCCTTGGAGTCATTATTTTTCATCCGGCTCCATTCGCGATGCGCCAGATGCCCTCGCCTTGCCTGAAATTTCTCCTCGGTGTTTATTGTCCCCATCGCGAATGCAAACAGCTCTTTTGATGCCTGGACTTTGCGGACAATTTTGTCTGTCCATTCATGAGGCACATGGCAGTCGGAACAGATTGCCCGAACGCCCGATCGGTTTGAATAGTGAATGGTTTCACGGATCTCCTTCACTATGGGTGCATGGCATCCCGAGCAAAAAGCTTCGGTGTTCGTGGCCTCCATCCCGGTGTTAAATGCGCCCCAAAACAGCAAACCGCCCATAAAGCCCAGAAACAGCACCACACCTGCTGCCGCTTTACTCGGCGAACTCAGACGACGCCAGAAGCGTTTAATGATATTCATAACTGGCTCCGTCGTTATTTTTCGTCCAGGGCATCAACCCGCTTGAACGTGTTATCCACCAGGGGCGTTGCATCGGCCTGTGGCACATGACACTGCAGGCAGAAGTAGCGGCTGGGCGACACATCGGACAAGACCTGCCCCTGACGCGGAGAACGGTAATGCGTCACGCTGATTTTGGTTGCCCCCATCTCGTTGGCATATTTCCAGCTATGGCAGGACAAGCACTTATTGGCATTGAGCGACACCTCATAGTTACGAATGGTGTGTGGGATCAACGGCGGCTGGTAGACATAGTCGCTGTCAATCGGCTGGCCGTCTTTGGGATACTTTTTCCAGCTTTCGCCGGGAAAGGTATCTTTAATTTCCGTCTGGCCCCGTAGCGAATGCAAACCACCGTTGCCGCCCACCAGCTCTTCGTCAGCGGCATGCGCCGCCCCGAATGCAAGCATCAAGATCATCAAGCCACTGGCAAATTTAGCTGTCATTTTCATGGTCGACTCCCTTTACGCCTTTCTGATCTTGATTGGACATTTTTTATAATCTGTCTGTTTTGACAGCGGATCTGTGGCATCCAGCACCAGCTTGTTGATCAACACCCGGGCATCAAAGAAAGGCACAAAGACCAGTCCGACCGGTGGTCTGTTGCGGCCCCGGGTATCCACCCGGCAGCGCACCTCACCGCGGCGGGAGCTCAGAATGACTTCATCGCCGCGACGAAGGTTCCGTTTTTGCGCATCATCAGGATGGATATAACACACCGCATCCGGCACGGCTTTGTACAGTTCAGGCACCCGGCGGGTCATGGTACCTGTGTGCCAGTGTTCGAGTACCCGGCCGGTACACAGCCACATATCGTATTCTTCATCCGGTACTTCCGGCGGCTGTTCATAAGGCGCAAAGATGATGTTAGCTTTCCCGTCCGGCTGACCGTAAAAGTAGAATCCTTTACCTTCCGGCACATAAGGGTCAGAACCTTCGGCATAGCGCCAGCGTGTTTCCTGCCCATCAACCACTGGCCAGCGCAGCCCCCGGGCTTTGTGATAGTCATCGTACGGGGCTAAATCATGGCCATGGCCGCGACCAAAACTGGCATATTCTTCAAACAGCCCTTTCTGAACGTAGTAGCCCTGGGCTTTGGCATCATCATTGAGCGCCTGCGCTTGCTCCAGCGGGAACTGATCGACCTGACCGTTCCGGAACAGTACGTCGTACATCGTCTTGCCTTTGTATTCCGGCATACTGTTGAGCAAGGCCTCGTCCCACACTTCTTCCATTTTGAAGCGTTTGCTGAATTCCATGATCTGCCATAGGTCAGATTTGGCTTCGCCTGGTGCGGCGACCTGCTGATACCAGGCTTGCGTACGGCGTTCCGCGTTACCGTAAGCGCCCTCTTTTTCAACCCACATGGCGGTTGGTAGGACCAGATCCGCAGACTGAGCTGTGGCGGTCGGATAAGGATCTGAACATACAATGAAATTATCTGGGCTGCGGTAGCCCGGCAGGCGTTCTTTGTTGATATTCGGACCTGCCTGCATATTGTTGTTACACATCACCCAGTAGGCATTCAGTACCCCATCACGCAACATCCGATCCTGCTGCACGGCATGAAAGCCAGGCTTGGGCGGAATCGTGCCTTCCGGCAGTTTCCAGATTTTTTCTGCAGTCGCCCGGTGCTTAGGATTAGTTACCACCAAATCTGCGGGCAGACGGTGAGCAAACGTACCGACTTCACGCGCCGTACCGCAAGCCGATGGCTGCCCGGTCAGGGAAAACGGACTGTTGCCGGGCTGAGAAATTTTGCCGGTCAGCAGGTGAATGTTGTACACCAGATTATTCATCCACACACCGCGGGTATGCTGGTTCATCCCCATGGTCCAGAGCGACATCACTTTGGTCTCCGGATCGGCATAATACTTGGCCAGTTCCAACAGTTTGTCTTTTTCCACACCGGACATTTCAACGGTTTTTTCCAGTGTGTATTCAGCCACTGATTTTTTGTATTCCTCGAACGTCATGTCATGCATGACACCTGAGTTAGGATGCGCAGCCGCTTTCTGCAATGGATCATCATCGCGCAGGCCATAACCGATATCGGTATCCGCACGCTTGAAATGGGTATGTTTATTGACGAAATCCCAGTTCACCGCATCATTTTCAATGATGTAATTGGCAATGAAGTTGGCGATCGCCAGATCAGTCTGCGGATGGAAGATCATCCCATTGTCTGCCAGCTCGAAAGAGCGGTGATAATAGGTCGACAAGACGTTGACCTTGACATGTGGATGGCTAAGCCGCCGGTCGGTAATGCGCGTCCATAAAATAGGGTGCATCTCAGCCATATTCGAGCCCCAGAGGACAAACGCATCGGCGTGCTCGAAATCATCGTAGCAGCCCATGGGTTCATCCATATTGAACGCCCGCATAAAACCCACCACGGCCGAGGCCATACAATGGCGGGCATTGGGGTCAATATTGTTAGAACGGAACCCGGCTTTCATCATCTTGGAGGCCGCATAGCCTTCCATTACAGTCCACTGACCCGAGCCGAACATGCCGACACTGGTTGGCCCTTTGGCTTTGAGCGCTGCTTTCCATTTTTCAGCCATGATGTCGAACGCCTGCTCCCAACTCACAGGCTGAAAGTCCCCTTCCTTGTGATATTTACCGTCTTTCATCCGCAGTAAAGGGGTCGTCAGGCGGTCAGCACCATACATGATTTTCGACAGGAAATAGCCCTTGATACAGTTCAGCCCCCGGTTCACTTCCGCTTCAGGATCGGCCTGAGTCGCGATCACCCGACCCGCCTGCGTTCCCACCAGGACTGAGCAGCCGGTACCACAAAATCGGCAAGGCGCTTTATCCCAGTGAATTTTGGTTTCATCCGAGCTTACAATCAGGTTGGTTGCCGAGGCAGGCAGAGTAATCCCGGCCACGGCTGCAGCCGACGCCGCTGCGTTTGCTTTCACAAACGCCCGTCTGGTCATTTTCATGGTGTGTCCTCAAAGTCAGGTCCCTGCTGCTCAACCTGGTGAAACACCAGAAAGGTCGTCAGCACATGTTCAAATGCATTAATCGTGTCAATCATGTCAGTCACCTCTCTGTGGCTTGGCGTTTCCAACACCACAACCAGCTTGCCGATCGGGCTCTCTCCGTACACCTCGGCCTGTGGCAGCGCAGTTATCTGTGCTTTGACCTGCGCAAGTCCTTCTGGTTTGACATGCACCACCAGACTGGAAATATGTACTTCTTCAGATAAAAAGGAAGTTCCGGCCGATACCGCTGAACCTGAATGACTTGGTGCACTTCGTTGCTTCATAAGTGTGTTATTCCACTTGAGTGACAGACTGAGTCTGAATCGCCTGAGTTGGGCAAACGGACAGACAGGCACCACAGCCAGTGCAATCTGCGTCATTGACTACCGGTTGAGCAACCTTTCCCGGCTGCAAGGCAAAACGTATGGCCAACGGTTCGCACGCGTCACCGCATGTCCGGCAATCCACCCCTTGTTTGGCCAGACAGGCAGATGAGATGGCAATACTGACCTGCCAGGGCAGTTCTTGTTGTGGACGGAATAACGGTTCCGGACACGCCTGCGCGCACTGATAACAGAAGGTGCATTCACCGCGCTGAAAATCAACCTGAGGAAAACCGCCATCCCCCTGCACGATGATTTGGGTCTCACAGGCATTCAGACAGGCCTGACAGCGCGTACACTGATTCGTGAACGCGTGATCGTCGATCATCCAGGGTAAACGCGGCGCCTGCGGCGCACTGTCTCGCCGCAGCCAAAATCGTCGTGCTAAATCAGCCATAGGTCTTACACATGGGTTCCACTGCCTGCAAAAGGCAACATATTCAGAGATAAACAGTCAAAGTATAGACATAGTTTAGGTGTGGGTATTCAGGGCTTAACATACCCCGAAGGAGGTAATTCGGGCCTAACCTTGTTTGAGATCAAGAAAGTACAACGCTTAACTTCACAAAATGCACAGCATCAGCGAAAACAGTCTTATTGAAATGGAAAGCCTCCCACACTGAGCAGGAGAACGAGTGCCCAAACGTCCGGATTTATTCCCCTCAAACACCCTGCCAAAATCTGGCCTGCTGGCTGGCAGTGTCACGGGAACTGTGGCCAGAGTCATGCTGGCCATTGTGTTACTTTCCCTGCTGACCACAGGCGCAACCATGTTTGCGGTCAATGCCAGCCGTTATGACGCTGAGGTCGTCAATCTGGCCGGTTCACTGCGCATGCAGAGCTACCGGCTGGCCTTCCAGCTGGCAGAACAAGGTGAGGCGAATGCGCAGGATATCGCCCAGTTCAGCCAGACGCTGGCGACACCGGCAATGACCTCCCTGCTCGGGCTGACCACCCCGAGGGAGCTGACTCAAAGCTATCAGGCGATACTGGACGACTGGCAGCGGCTCAGTGCTTTGTTAACCGATCAGCCCCCTGATTTTTTTATTCGTCAGGTGCCCGAGTTTGTCGATCGGATCGATCACTTCGTCTATGAATTACAGGCCTTTTCAAAGCAAAAACTCCAAATGATGGCCATCATTGCCGGGCTGGGTCTGGGACTGATCCTGCTGCTGGCATTGTTTGCGATTCAGTACAGCCGGCGGTTTATCGTGCCGCCGCTGCACAACCTGCTGATCGCCAGCCAGCAGGTGCAGTCGCGCAATTTTGCCGTTCGGGTACAGGAAGACAGCCAGAATGAACTGGGTACTCTGGCTAGAGCGTTCAATCAGATGGCCGAAGAGCTGGGGCAAAGTTATCAGGCGCTGGAGCACACGGTCGAAGAAAAAACGCACCGGCTGCAGGAAGCCAATAACGCCCTGAAAACCCTGTATGACTGTGCACAGTTATTATCCATGAACCGGATTCAGGCTAAACATTTCAGCCAGGTTCTGGGCCGGCTGATGCAGCTGGAAGGCTTTGCCGCGATCAGGCTGGTGGTTGAAGAAGGGCAAGGGATACGAACGGAATTTCAGGCCGGAAAGCCTGACGAGAACCAGTCATGGCATCATCATGCGCTGAAGCAGGAAGCGCAACATCTGGGCACACTCTGGTGGCAGCATACCCTGCCGTGTCCCGATCCGGCGATGATCATCAGCGTCGGCCATCTGTTGAGTCGCGCCCTCCATGCTCACCAGATCCAGGTTCAGAACGAGCAGTTACTCCTGATGGAAGAAAGAGCCACCATCGCCAGAGAATTACATGACTCACTGGCGCAGGCGTTGTCTTATCTGAAAATTCAGCTCACTTTACTCAAGCGTCAGTTGGCCACGTCACCAGAGTCTGCCAATGGTGTGATTGATGATATTGACCAGGGCCTGTCGCAGGCTTACCGCCAGCTTCGCGAATTGCTCAATACCTTTCGTCTGTCGGTCAAACCCGGCAAACTGGGGGATGCCCTGAACGACATGCTGAACGGGCTGAGGAATCAAACCAATGCCAGCATTTTGCTGCATAATCAGTTACCGTCTATTCAATTGACAGCGCAGCAGCAGATTCACCTGCTTCACCTGACCCGGGAAGCCGTCATCAATGCGATAAAACACGCCAGAGCCCAAACGATTACAGTCGAGTGTGTTCAGCAGGAAAACCATGTTCTGGTGAACATTGCCGATGATGGTCAGGGCTTCAATCCGGATCACAGCAAAACGGCCCACTACGGCCTGACGATCATGAATGAGCGGGCTGAGAGCCTGGGCGGCCAGCTGACCATTACCAGCGCCCCCGGTGAAGGCTGCCAGATTCAACTGAAATTTGCATTACAAAGCACAGGATAATAACCATGAGCGACACGCCGGCATACCGGGTTTTAATTGTTGATGACCACCCTTTGATGCGCCGCGGCCTCGGCCAGTTACTCGAACTGGAGGCCGGTTTTGAGCTGGTCGGTGAAGCCAGCAACGGCTATCAGGCTCTGGATCTTGCCAGCGAGCACGACCCTGACCTGATTGTACTGGACCTGAATATGAAAGGTATATCCGGGTTAGATACCCTGCGTGCGCTGCGTGAACAAAACTGCCAGGCAATCGTCGTCATCCTGACGGTGTCCGATAATCCCAGTGACATTCGTGCCCTGATCAAAGCCGGAGCGGATGGCTATCTGCTGAAAGATACCGAACCGGAGCAACTTCTGGTTTTGCTGCATCAGGCCGTTGCCGGCCAGCAGGTGTTCAGTCATCAGATCAGTCAGTATCTGGCAGACAACGCCAATACCGAGGATCCACTCAATGAATTAACCGGCAGAGAGAAAGAGATCCTCCACCTGGTCGCTCAGGGGAAACGCAACAAAGATATTGCTGTTCAGCTGTTCATTTCTGAAGCGACCGTGAAAGTGCATATCAAAAGCCTGCTGAAAAAGCTGGACGTCGGCTCTCGAACTGCAGCCACCGTCATCTACCTGCAAACGCAGGACAGATAATCCTCCTCCCCCATTTCAATCAGGGTTTGCCATTGCGAACCCTGCGCATTCCCGTTATAAAAGGGGCTTGTTTTATTATTCCTGCCAGACAGACAAACAGGTTAGATTATGAGCACCATCGCCTACGGGATCAAAAACTGCGATACCATCAAAAAAATGAAAAAATGGCTGGATGAGCAAGGCATCGAGTACCGTTTTCATGACTACCGCGTCGACGGTCTGGATCGCAGCCTTCTTGAAACCTTTGAAGCCGAACTGGGTTGGGAAGCCTTACTGAATAAACGCGGCACCACGTTCCGTCAGCTCAGTGACGAGCAGAAAAATACTCTCAACCGTGACAGCGCTCTCACCTTGATGCTGGAACAACCGGCCATGATCAAACGCCCGTTACTGGTGCACAACCAAAGTTATCATCTGGGTTTCAAACCGGATCAGTATCAGGCCATTTTTGCTTAATTTTTGAAACCACTTTAATTTACGTCATATTTAGAAGGAAACACGGATGTCAGACAGCCCAGTCATCGCCCTGGCCAAAGACCTTATCAGCCGACAATCAGTCACCCCTGCCGATGCCGGGTGTCAGGATGTCATGATTGCCCGCCTTGAAAAACTGGGCTTCAAGATTGAAACCATGGTCTTCGAAGACACCACCAACTTCTGGGCGCGCCGTGGCACAGAAGCCCCTTTATTTGTGTTTGCCGGTCACACAGATGTTGTGCCTGCCGGACCTGCAGCGCAATGGCACACCCCGCCGTTTGAACCCACAATCATAGACGGTTACCTGCACGGCCGTGGCGCCGCCGATATGAAAGGTTCACTGGCCTGCATGATCGTTGCCATTGAACGTTTTGTGGCTGAGCATCCGGACCACAAAGGCTCTATCGCCCTGCTGATCACTTCCGATGAAGAAGGCCCTTTCATTAATGGGACAACCCGGGTTGTGGATACGCTTGAAGCGCGACAGGAAAAAATCGACATGTGTATTGTCGGCGAGCCGTCCAGCACCCATGAAGTCGGCGATGTGGTGAAAAACGGCCGCCGCGGCTCTATCACCGGCGATCTGATCGTGAAAGGCGTCCAGGGCCACGTGGCCTACCCTCACCTGGCCGATAATCCGGTTCACAAAGCCATGCCGGCTTTAGCCGAGCTCTCTGCCACTGTCTGGGATAACGGCAACGACTACTTCCCACCGACCAGTTTTCAGATTGCCAATGTCGCAGCTGGCACAGGGGCATCCAACGTCATCCCAGGCGAATTCCACGTCCAGTTCAATTTCCGTTTCAGCACTGAGCTGACAGTGGATGATATCAAGCGCAAAGTGCATTCTGTCCTGGATGCTCACGGCCTTGACTATGATCTGATCTGGACCTTCAGCGGCCACCCATTCCTGACCGACGAAGGTACCTTACTGGAAGCTGTGGTCAGCGCCATTGAGGAAGTGAACCATAAGCGTCCTGAACTGCTGACGACAGGCGGAACCTCTGATGGCCGTTTCATTGCCCGCACCGGGGCTCAGGTGGTCGAACTGGGACCGGTCAATGCCACGATTCACAAAGTCAACGAATGTGTGAAAATGGCCGATCTGGAAAAGCTCACCGATATGTACCAGAAAGTGATGGAAAAAGCCCTGGCATGACACTCAGTCAAAGCACATTGACGCTGGAGCAACTCACAGGGCTGGACGAAAGCCATCTCTGTGAGTATCAGCAGCGTCTGATCCATCAGGACGTTCACGATGCGCTGGCCGCCTTACAACAGGCGGCCGCTGAAGCCGGATTTGAGCTGACAATCGCCAGCGCCTTCCGCTCCTTTGAGCGCCAGATGCTGATCTGGAATAACAAGTTCAATGGCGTACGTCCGATACTGGACAGCTGCAGCCAGCCGCTGGATACAAGCTGTCTGAATGAACTGGATAAGATCCGGGCCATTTTACGCTGGTCAGCCCTGCCCGGCGCCAGTCGCCATCACTGGGGAACAGATCTGGATGTTTATGCCCGCAACTGCCTGCCGGAAGGCTCACAGTTACAGCTAGAGCCCTGGGAGTATGAAGAAGGCGGGCATCAGGCCGCATTCAACACCTGGCTGACGGACAACATGGGCCGTTTTGGTTTCTACCGGCCTTATGCCGTTGATTTAGGTGGGGTCGCTGTCGAACCCTGGCATATCAGCTATTTTCCAGTCAGTCAGTCGCTTCGGGAACTGCTCACGCCAAGCCAGCTTGCCACTGTGATCAGCAATCAACCTGTTGCAGGAAAATCGCATATTCTGGCAAACCTTGATACGCTTTATAGTAAGTACATCAACAACATCTGTGAGGTCTGAGATGGAATGGCTGCTCAACCCCTGGGTTATCTCTATCATTATTGTGAGTGTGGTGGTCAGCAACATTGCTGCCATTAAATACACAGCCAATATGAAATTTGGCCGCCACGACAAAACCCAGGAACTATTGCGAAAACAGCAGGAAGTCGAGAAGCTGAAGCATCAACAGCCTCAGGATGATGCGACAGATACGACAGATACGACAGATAAAAAATAACCGGTTACTCAGAACCGGTTATTTTATGCATTCAGCGCTGTACTTTACATCGCATCAGCTGCGGCACAGGTAGTCCGCTTGTCCGACCCACTTATAGCTGGTCAGTTCTTCCAGCCCCATCGGGCCGCGGGCATGCAGTTTCTGGGTAGACACCGCGACTTCTGCGCCCAGTCCGAACTGTGCACCATCGGTAAACCGGGTTGAAGCGTTGACATACACAGCGGCAGAGCCTGCGGCATTGATGAAACGCTCAGCCGACATCAGATCATTGGTCAGAATCGCATCGGAATGGCTGGCATTGTGGTCCTGCATATGACGGATAGCCGCTTCGACATCAGAGACCAGTTTCACCCCCAGGGTATAACTCAGCCACTCAGTGTCAAAGTCCCCCGCTTGCGCCTCGCGCAGCTGATTGGCTTGACCTTGCAATATCTCCAGCGCCTGCCCCTCAGCAACCAGCAGCACTTTGTTCTGATTCATGCGCTCTGCCAGTGCAGGCAGAAAATCGGCCGCCACCGCCTCATGGACCAGCAATGTATCCAGCGCATTACAGGCAGACGGACGCTGCACTTTCGCGTTTTCCACGACATCCAGCGCACGCACCAAATCAGCCGACTGATCGACAAAGGCATGGCTGATGCCAAAGCCGCCGATAATCACAGGAATCGTGCTTTTTTCTTTACACATTTTGTGCAGGCCGGCACCACCACGGGGAATGATCATATCGACATACTGATCCATGGTCAGCAGCTCAGAGACCAGCTCTCTGTCCGGTTTGGCAATATACTGCACTGATGCACCAGGCAAGCCGGCTTTTTCCAAGGCCTGCTGAATGACACTGACCAGGGCCATATTGGAGTGGAAGGTTTCCCGTCCGCCGCGCAGAATACTGGCATTACCGGTTTTCAGACACAAAGCGGCGATATCAATGGTCACATTCGGGCGAGCTTCATAAATCACGCCCACTACACCTAACGGCACTCGACGACGGCTCAGGCGCATCCCATTCTCCAGCACGCGCGAATCCAGCTCGGCACCCACGGGATCCGGCAAACCAATCACATTACGCACATCACCGGCAATCGCCGCGAGACGCGATGGATTGAGCATCAGTCGATCCAGCAATGCCTCAGACATACCGCTTTCACGCGCTGCCGCCAGATCTTTTTCATTGGCGGTCAGAATCTCAGCCTGACGGGCTTCCAGTTCATCGGCGATAAACGCCAGTGCCTGATTTTTCTGCGCTGTCGCTGACGTTGCCAGTGTAAAAGCAGCCTGCCTGGCTGCCTGTCCCATTGATTGCAATTCCACCCTGTTCCCCTTTATCGGTCTGTCTCTGCCAAGTCAATTCAACCCAAGCGAGTTGAAAAGGCTTGGGTCTAATTCTGTATCTGGTTATATCAGTACCAGATCATCCCTGTGCACGGCAACCGGCCCGTATTCATAACCCAGTACCTTGTGAATATCCTGGCTGTGTTTACCAGCGATTTTCGCAATATCCAGGCTGGAATAGCGGCTGATCCCTCGGGCCAGCAAAATGCCATCGGCGCTGTAAATACGGGCCACTTCACCCCGCTCAAACTCACCTTTCACCGCAGTAATACCTTTCGCCAGCAAGCTGCTGCCGCGCTGTGTCACGGCCATGGCCGCCCCGGCGTCGACAATAATATCCCCGGCAGGCGGAGGACCGGCCAGAATCCAGCGCTTCCGGCTTTCCAGTGGCGATTCCAGCGGCAGGAAATGAGTGCCCAATTGCTCGCCCTGCACGATACCGGCAATCACTTCCGGTCTGCTGCCTGCGGCAATAATCACTTCAATCCCTGCGCGGCGAGCCACATCAGCTGCCTGCAGTTTTGTGGCCATACCGCCTGTGCCTAAACCGCCGACACTACCGCCAGCCAGCTTGCGCAGGGTTTCATCGATGGTATGCACTTCCCGGATCAATTCTGCATCCGGGTTACTGCGCGGATCGGCCGTAAACAGGCCGGGCTGATCGGTCAGCAGCAACAGCTTGTCGGCGCCGGCCAGAATACCGACCAGCGCAGAGAGGTTGTCGTTATCGCCGACTTTAATTTCAGTGGTTGCCACGGCATCATTTTCATTCACCACAGGAATAATGCCATGCTCCAGCAACGCCAGCAGCATATCCCGGGCGTTCAGATAACGTTCACGGTCATTCAGATCAGCACGGGTCAGCAGCATCTGCCCGACATGCAAACCATAGATGCTGAACAGCTGTTCCCATTCCTGAATCAAACGGCTCTGGCCCACGGCCGCCAGCAGTTGCTTGCTGGCCATGGTTTTGGGCAGTTCCGGGTAACCCAGATGCTCGCGACCTGCGGCAATCGCGCCGGAAGTCACAATAATCACCTGGTGGCCCTGCTGACGCAGATGCGCACATTGACGAACCAGTTCAACCATATGGGCACGGTCCAGTTTGAGAGTGCCGCCAGTCAGCACACTGGTTCCCAGTTTCACGACTATGGTCTGTATTGCAGCTTGCTCTGTATGGTGAGTCTGTTGCTCACCGAGATGTTTTTCGTGATTGTCTGCCATGAAGATTCAAAAAGGATGCGGATGAATGGCATTTGTTTTATCAACCCCGACCGTAAAGCACAAGAAAAATGCGCCAGTGACGGCGCATTTTCTGTTTTTTCAGGGTTTAATCCTGAAATCAGGCCGAAACGGATAAAGTCGGCGCTGACAGATCCGATGCCGGGCTCAGGGTGAGCGAGTATTCCTGCTCAAGCAGGGTAATCAGCTTCTGGTAAAAGTCATCCAGCGTCTGCTGGACCGGCTCAAGGTGCTTCGCCGGCACCTTCTCTTCCAGCCAGTCACCATTGATGTCATAACGCCCGAAAAAATAGCGGTACTGATAGCCGGCCTCAGTTTCAACCATTTCCAGCCACCAGCCCCAGAACTCACGTTCTTCCGGTGCTTTTTTGGCATTAATACAACTTGCCAGACAATCGAAGAAAAAATGCCCTTCGGATGAGTGCTGCTGGCGAAGATACGGGCCAAGCGCAGTCAGCTTGGTCATCAGGCGGCCATGAGGAGGAAAAATGACTTGTGTTGGCATAGCATGTCCATCCTTAGTCGGAGATCAAAAAAAGCGCAACGTTCTGAAAATATCCCTTGTTGGAATGACCATTTAACACACAATGCATATGAAATGGCAACATATTATTTACATCCTCGGACCAGAGAAAGCGACCTTTACAGCGTTTCCTTCAGCCAGTCGACGACTGTGCTCATCACCCTGTGGTAACCATCATGCAAAGGCGTTGCGGGCACACTGACTGCTTTCCCGCCGCGGCTTGATATGGCGATCAGTTGATTATCCGACTCAGGACAAACAGGATCATCTTTTAAACTGACCCCTAGCATAGGGATATCGACTTTACGACGGGCGAGCAATCCTTGCTGCTTGAGCGACCAGGCACTCATATGCGACACCAGGCTGGCTTTAGAGACCCAGTTTTTCCCCATCCGGGAAGCAAACATATCCAGATACATTCTGGGCATACTGCTCAGCAGCTTAGGCTGGCTCAGGAAGCCATGAATCATCCCACCAATACTGATACTGGTTTTCAGCCGTGTCGGCTCCAGAAAGCCAAGCCGGATAGCAGCATTACCACCAAAACGTATCCCCAGCATCGCAACCCTGTGATGATCCACCCAGGGCACATCACGCACCTGTTGTAGCAATGCCTGATGAAGCCGGCTGGTATCTTCGGTTAATGGCCAGGCCGCACTGTGGCCGACCGATGGCATATCCAGAGTGATCATCGCAAAACCGGCAGGGCCAAGATAATCCTGATACAAGGGCCACAGCTCAGTCTGTAAAGTATCCAGTCCACCACTGACAATCACGGTCGGCAACAGCTTGTCGGTACAAGGTAAATGAATAAAAGCCTGAAACGTTTTCCCCTGATAGGAGACATCGATGGTTTTGACCTGATGCGGCATCAGGTCCGTGGCCTCTTTGTAGGTCAAGTTTGCCTGAAGCTCCGCCTGCGCGGCCAGATCATCCCCCTTGAGATGAGGATAAGCGGCTATCCCGTAATGGGTGCTGGCTTTCAGCAACAACTTGGCGGCCTGCTCCTTGTCGCCTTTCTCCAGGCACTCACGGCTTAAACGCTGGTATTTACTGCCCAGCTGAGACCATTCATATACCCAGTTCCCCGGCTTGTAGCCAATCACTGTATCCAGCAGATCATCCTGAGTACGCTGTGCTTTGGCGCTGGCAATTTTGGCGAAAACACTTTCCATTTCAATCGGGTCTACCCCCTGCCAGATCCATTGCGGACGTCGCAAAACCCGGTACCAGCCGCTGACACTATCACCGTCGAGCGCATTATGAACTTCTTGGGATGAAGTATGGGCCAGTTTCACCAGACTCGAGGTTTCTTTGGTCGTTTGACGAGGGGCAAACAATTTTTCAGACAAGTTTACCTTAGAAGGCTCAGACACAATGGACTCCTGCATTTGTCGGTTCAGAACCTGCTACCGCCACCCCAGCGATAACATTGAATCTGGCTATATTGTATATGTTTTCTCAGCCATTACCCCAAGCGACAGACACAAAAAAGGAGCTCATTCGCTCCTTTTTGGAAAAATACAGGATCGCTGTTTTATTTAGCGCTTGGCAATCGGATCCACAAAGGTCACGGCCATATCCCAAGGTTGCTCAATCCAGGTATCCTGAGCAATATCGACCACATAGTCATCGACCAGGTGTTTACCGGCCGGTTTGGCGCAGACCGTGACGAATTTCGCTTTCGGGTACATAGTACGGATCATTTCCGCCGTACCGCCGGTATCAACCAGATCGTCGACAACAATAAAGCCGTCACCATCGCCTTCTGCTTTTTTCAGTACTTTCATATCACGCTGATGATCGTGGTCATAGCTTGAAATACAGACTGTATCTACATGGCGAATACCCAGTTCACGCGCAAGAATGGCAGCCGGAACCAGACCGCCACGGCTGACAGCAATAATGCCTTTCCACTGTTCAGCCGGCAGCAGCTTCTCAGCCAGCTGACGTGTGTAACTCTGCATGTTGTCCCAGGTGATGACGAACTTATTACTCATATCCGATGAACCTCTAAATCAGCGAATAAAAACCGCTGGTCGATAAATAAATTATAAAAAGATGATTTTAGCAGCAAACAGTGCGGCAATAACCCAAACGCTGATGTTCACCTCGCGGCCTTTCCCACTGAGCAATTTCACTGCAGCATAGGTGATAAAGCCCAGCGCGATACCTTCAGCGATAGAATATGTTAACGGCATGAGCAGGCAAACCACAACGACAGGTGCCGCTTCTGTTAAGTCACGCCAGTCAATTCCCACCAGGCCTGACATCATCAGAATGGCCACATAAAACAGCGCACCAGCCGTTGCATACGCTGGCACCATGCCAGCCAGAGGCGAGAAAAACAGCGCCAGCAGGAAGAGCACACCAACAGTGACGGCAGTCAGGCCGGTCCGGCCACCCGCAGCAACACCCGCGACACTTTCAACGTAAGACGTGGTATTGGATGTCCCCAGTACGGCACCCACAGAAGTCGCAGTACTGTCTGCCAGCAGCGCACGACTCAGTCGCGGCAACTTACCGTCTTTATCCACCATATCAGCTTTGGTTGCCACGCCAACCAGGGTACCGGCCGTATCAAACAAGTCCACAAACAGGAAGGCAAAAACAATCGAGACCAGACCCACATCCAGAGCACCACTAAAGTCCAGTTGCATGAAAGTCGGTGCTATGCTTGGCGGCGCTGACACTATCCCGTTGTATTGGATGTCACCAAACAGGATGCCCAAGCCTGTGACGATCAAAATCGCCAGCAGTACCGCGGCTTTCAAGCCTCGGTGCACCATGGCAATGGTCAGCACGAAGCCAAGTGATGCCATCACGGCAGGAAAGCTGGTCAGATCGCCGACATGTACCAGAGTGGCTGGATTATCGACGACGATCCCGGCACTTTGCAACGCGATAAAAGCCAGGAATAATCCGATTCCCGCCGTGATACCAATCCGGAGAGACATAGGGATGGCATTGATCAACCATTCCCTTACTTTGAGCAGACTCAGAGCGATAAAACACAGGCCAGAGAAGAAAACCGCCGCCAGCGCAACCTGCCAGGTGTGCCCCATGCCCAGTACAACGGAATAAGTAAAGAAAGCATTCAAGCCCATCCCAGGCGCCTGAGCAACCGGGTAATTGGCCACCAGTCCCATCACAAAGCAACCGATCATGGCTGCCAGACAGGTCGCCACAAAGACGGCACCTTTATCCATGCCTGTCGCCGACAACATAGAGGGGTTAACAAAAATGATGTATGCCATCGTCAGGAAGGTCGTTGCACCCGCCAGCACTTCAGTACGGACATTCGTACCGTTTTCACTCAACTTAAACAGTTTCTCAAGCATTGCTCTCTGGTCCTTGGAGAAAAGTGTTTGCTACCTCTGAAACGCAAAAAGTATTACCGAAAATAGTAAACGATTGCGTCACAGTAATTTTGGGGGCAGATTATAGGCTTATCAGTAGTAAATTACCAGACTGGTCAGAAATATCCGCCAGGGTCAGATATCTGGCTGATTTCAGCCCAATCCATTTCCAAATTGCGATAGAACAAGTTAAAAATCAACAACTTAAACAAATCCTTTTATGGCTGGTTTTTTAAGCATTTATATTTTTCACAGCAAAAGCAAACGCTTAATCCAATATAAAGAGTGAAATCTTTACTCTGTTTGACTGGGTGTAATCGAATACATTCTTTTTCACGACATTTTCGTAATGAATGCCGGATGAAACAAAATACGTAAAGCGGAAGATAAAAAAAACGCCACCCATTCCCGGGTGGCGGCAAAACTAAGTTTTCGGGTCTCTGTTAACAGCAATCACTGCAGCAGAGCAACCATCTGATTAGTCTTGAAAGTTAGGGGGTGAACATCTGTTTGCAACGCTAAGGCTGCAGGCACATCAGGGGGATGTGTGCCGTGAGCAATTCAACTATCAGTAACCAAAAGATCTTGGGTAGCTAAACGCACCACTGAAAACGCCTTGATTGTTCCAAAATTTTGCTGTGGATTCATATACATTCATGACAACGACTTCCTTAATTCTTTCTATTGCCTGCAGGCTGCCTGAAAGCAACCTGGCCACCAATCTCGGTTCCATGGAGTGAACGCACTGACTTTCCCTGTGCTAACGATCGTCTTTCAACTTGGGATGATAATAACCATTAGGTAATTTAATTACAACTTTAATTTTAACCAGATCACATTTTTGTGAATTAAAATCTCAAAAACACCTTTCCGTGATGGTTTATTACGTCACAGTTAATGTTAAGCCGCCCGTAAATCCACCAAAATGAGACTAAAGTGGCATACCTAATTCCCGAATAAGCAGACAACATCAGTGAAGGTCATTTGCCTGAGTGCAAGCAAGGAAGAAAGCGCTATGACAAAACTCCCTCACTTACGTTCATTATCGATCAGCAGCCGTCTGTATCTGCTGGGCTTGATCATTACCATTCTGACCCTGCTCCCTCTGATAACCTTCATATCCGGCTATCAGGAAAGTCTTCTGGACCAAAAACGAGATAAAACCAGAAATCTGGTCGAGAGTGCGCACAGTTTGCTGACTTACTACTATCAGCAGGAAACTCAGGGCCAGCTGACACGCAGTGAAGCACAGATGCAGGCGAAACAAGCCATCGCCAGCCTGCGCTACGAAAATAACGATTATTTCTGGATTAACGATAGCCATCCCAAGATGGTGATGCATCCCTTCAAACCCGAGCTGGACGGAAAAGATCTCTCCCAATTCAAAGATCCCCTCGGCCATACACTGTTTGTCAGCATGGCCAATATTGTCAGGCAACAAAGTCAGGGCTTTGTCGATTATCAGTGGGAAAAACCAGGTCACTCAGAACCCGTTGATAAAATTTCCTACGTCAAAGGTTTTGCACCCTGGGGATGGATTTTGGGGTCAGGCATTTATGTCGATGATGTCAAAGCACTCTTTTACGCAGAATTACAACGCCTTGGGCTTATTCTGGCCGCTTCACTGATCCTGATGCTGGTGCTGGCCAAAGTGATTGGCCGCAGCATTACCGCTCCGTGTGAGTCCACTTTGCTGGCCATGCAGGACATTTCCCGTGGCGAAGGCGATTTAACCCGGCGCCTGCCAGTTCAGGGCAATGACGAATTGAGCCGGATTGCAGAAGCCTATAATCAGTTCGCTGATCGGATCAGTGACATGCTGCGTGCTGTTGAACCTGTCAGTGAGCATATCAGCTCAGCCGCCAGCCAGCTCAATGCCGTCGCCACAACCACAGCCGAGAGTGCCAGTCAGGCCCATCAGGGCATTGATTCCGTCGCCTCAGCCATGACAGAGCTGCATTCCAGTAATCAGGAAGTCGCACGTTCCGCCGCAACTGCTGCTGATGCCGCAATCACGGCACAATCTCACAGTGAACAGGGGCTGAGTGTCGTGTCTCGCTCAGGAGAGGAAATGCGTGCCCTGCTCGCCTTGCTGGATGAAACCAATCAAAGTGCGCAGGCATTGGCCGAAGACTCAGAGACCATAGGCGCAGTACTGGACGTGATCCGCAACATTGCCGAGCAGACTAACCTGCTGGCGCTGAATGCCGCCATTGAAGCAGCCCGCGCCGGCGAGCAGGGGCGGGGTTTTGCCGTCGTCGCCGATGAAGTCCGCACTCTGGCGACCCGCACTCAGTCCAGCACCAATGAGATAGAAACCATTATTACCCGGCTGCAAAGCCGCTCCACCAATGTCAGTCACGCCCTGCTCCAAACCAGTGAGCAGTCCGCCAGTACGGTGAAACATGCGCAGGATGTTGCCAGTGCACTGGAAGCGATCAGCCAGCAAATTCATACGATACGTGAGCTGAATCAGCATATTGCCGATGCCAGTCAGCAACAGTCCGATGCAACAGAGGCCATTAATATCAGTCTGTCACAGCTAAGCGAGCATAGTCACAGCCATGTTGCGCAAGGCCAGCAGATTGCCGCAGCCAGTGAGCAACTGCTTACCAGCGGCCGTGATCTGAATCTGCAGTTCTCTCAATTTAAGATTTAATCAAAAGCCAATGGGACTATTCGCAAGCGATCTGTGGTTGAGGTAAGATATTCATCTGCCTTAACCGAAAAATCACCCTATGATAATTCGGTTAAGGCGGCATGAATGACAGTTTATTAGGGAGAGTTCTGTGTCTGAAATCAGCCATCTTTCGCCACAAATCGTGTGGCAATTCTTTGATCAAATTTGCGCCATCCCCCACCCGTCCAAACATGAAGAGGCCCTGGCTCAGCACATCATTCGTTTTGCTGAAAGCGAAGGCCTGGCTGTGCGCCGCGATGCCACTGGCAACGTCTTGATTAAAAAACCTGCTACGGCGGGCATGGAAAACCGCAAAGGTGTAGTGCTTCAGGCCCACATTGATATGGTTCCGCAAAAGAATGAAGACACAGACCACGACTTTGCCGTTGACCCCATTCAGCCTTATATCGATGGTGAGTGGGTCACCGCCCGAGGCACAACGTTAGGTGCTGATAACGGTATTGGGATGGCAACCTGTCTGGCTGTGCTGGCCTCGAAAGACATTGAGCACGGCCCTCTGGAAGTGCTGCTGACCGTAGATGAAGAAGCCGGGATGACAGGTGCATTTGGTCTGCAGGCAGGCTGGCTGGAAGGCGATATTCTGCTCAATACTGATTCAGAGCAGGAAGGCGAAGTCTACATGGGTTGCGCCGGTGGTGTGGATGCCGAGCTATCTCTGGCGATTGGGCGTGAACCCGTCCCGGCCGATCACACGGCGGTCAAACTGATGATCAAAGGTCTGAAAGGCGGACACTCAGGCTGCGATATTCACACCGGTCGTGCCAATGC
This sequence comes from Photobacterium sp. TLY01, assembly GCF_021432065.1. Classification (NCBI taxonomy): domain Bacteria; kingdom Pseudomonadati; phylum Pseudomonadota; class Gammaproteobacteria; order Vibrionales; family Vibrionaceae; genus Photobacterium; species Photobacterium sp. TLY01. The sequence goes on along the minus strand of NZ_CP090364.1, from coordinate 791,374 downwards.
CAATAAACTGCTGGGACGTTTCCTGTTTGCCCATGCCGCTGAGCTGGGGCTTCGTGTCAACAGCCTCAAAGGCGGCACACTGCGCAATGCGATTCCCCGTGAAGCCTTTGCCATCGTCACGCTGCCCGCCAACAAAGCTGATACGCTGCAATCGCTTTTTGGCCAGTTCCAAAGCATACTGAATGCCGAGCTGTGCAAGACAGAAACCGGTATCAAGCTGTCGGTTGAAAACAGCGAATTACCTGCTGATATCTTATCTGATGGCAGCCAGCAGCGACTGCTGGCGCTGATCAATGCCTGTCCGAACGGTGTGGTACGCATGAGCGATGACATTCCGGGAGTCGTTGAAACCTCACTGAATCTGGGCGTGATCACCACAGAGTCTGACCGCGTGACCCTGCTGTGCCTGATCCGCTCACTGATTGACTCCGGCCGAAGCAGTGTTGAGCACGCGCTGAGCGCCCTGGCCCAGCTGGCGGGTGCCCAGTGTGAGTTCTCCGGTGCCTATCCGGGCTGGAAACCTGATCCGGATTCGGAAGTGATGCATCTGTTCCGAGAAACCTACCAGGATATTTACGGAATGATCCCGGATATCATGGTGATCCATGCCGGTCTGGAATGTGGCTTGTTTAAAGAGCCCTACCCGAACATGGATATGATTTCTTTCGGCCCAACCATTAAATTCCCGCATTCACCCGACGAGAAAGTCAACATTCAAACCGTTGGCCTGTTCTGGGAACAAATGGTTGCCATCCTGAAACAGATCCCGGTGAAAGCCTGATCCAGACACTTGATCTGCACCAGGGGGGAGCACATCCGCTCCCCCATTGTCTTTTCCTGCGAAGCTGAGTCCCTGACTACCAGTCAAACGACAATTGCTGGGCTTTGACACCCGACTCCAGCCCGACACTGATACCGACTAAGCGAATTTCCCGTCCTTTTTGTCTGGTCAGCGCTTCAGCCAGCAAAGCGGCAAACTGTTGTTTGTGAAGCAATGGCTGAATATGCTCAACCGTGGTTTGCTGAAAGTCCGCAAATTTTATTTTCACGCCCTGACGGGCAATGCGCAGATCCGGACGTACTTTACGAAGTCGTGTTTCTAATTCAGGATACAACTGCTCTATAACCTGCCAGCATTGTGCATAGTCTCCGATATTGCGGGCAAAGGTCCGCTCGACACCGACCGATTTTCTCTCCCGCGAGACCACGACTTCACGCTCATCAATACCGTGTACCCGCGACCACAGTGACTGACCAAACTTGCCAAACTGTTTTAATAGCTCCCGCCTGTCATACGCTTGCACATCTTTGCCGAGATACAGGCCAATATCGTGCAGCTTTTGGATGGTGACTTTGCCCACTCCCGGTATTTTCTCCAGTGGCAGGTCAGCCACAAAATCAGGAACCTCGGCTGGCGTCACCACATACTGACCATCCGGCTTATTCATGTCTGAAGCAATTTTGGCAATGAATTTTACCGGTGCCACACCTGCAGAAGCCGTGAGATGCAGCTCTTCACGGATAGCCTGGCGGATATCCTGAGCAATCAAAGTCGCAGAGCCACGATGCAGGCTGCACGCTGTGACATCCAGATAAGCTTCATCAAGTGAAAGGGGTTCAATCAGCGAGGTATAGCGTTGGAAAATCGCCCTGATCTGATGGGAGACCTCTTTATACACAGCCATCCTGCCGGGCACCAGGACCAGGTCAGGACACAGCTTCATCGCCTGGGCCGTCGGCATCGCAGAGCGCACACCAAATTGCCGGGCCAGATAATTACAGGTACTGAGCACGCCCCGCTGTTCTGAGCGCCCGCCAATCGCAATCGGGACATGTTGCAGCTCAGGGTTATCACGCATTTCAACCGCTGCAAAAAAGCAGTCCATGTCCACATGGATAATTTTCCGTTGCTGGCTGTCGGTCAAGGTTTGCTCTGGCATAACATCGGGTTTTCAGCGTGTGATTGAATGAAAAGTAACTGTGTTTATATACAGCATTATAAGTGCACACCCAGCAGATAGCGAGCAACAAAAAAGCCCGCGGGATTATCCACGGGCTTTTACTCAGCGAGAATGTCTGTCATCCATCAGATGATCTGGTTTTTCTTCCACTCTTCCTGCTTGGCAGCGCGCGCTTCACGCTTCAGACGCTTATCACAAGGTTCAGGGCAGTCACATTCTTTTTCAATGCCAACCGCACCCAGGCCACCGCAGCTACCGGCTACCGTCTTGCGCTGGAAAATATAGCCAACGGCCATAGCCACGATGACTAACAGAAAAACGCCAAAGGTTGTTACATATACCAACATACGATGCTCTCAACTTATTTCTTTTGCATGTAAGTTACGAAGGCATCAGAGGCGTATTCCTTAAAGCCTTCATCTGTACTTACAATCAACAGAACTGGCAATTTCTCTTGGTTAGCCAGTGCCATCGCTTTCTCTTCACCCATCACAGAAAATGCCGTTGCCAGCGCATCTGCTGTCATGCATTTCGGATGCATCACAGTGACTGAAACCACACGGTTGGTAATCGGCTTACCTGTGATGGGATTAATCAGATGTGAATAGCGTACACCATTTTCTTCAAAATAGTTACGATAATCACCCGATGTAGCCACAGCCATTTCACCCGGCTCAACCACTTCCTGAATGGAGCGACTGCCGTCTTCAGTTGGCTTTTCAATCGCTATCCGCCATGGCACGCCTTCCAGATTGTTGCCTTTCAGACGAATTTCACCACCGATTTCAACCAGATAGTTATTCACACCCAAAGAGGCAATATAGTCAGCAACCACGTCAACACCATAACCTTTCGCAATGGATGACAGATCAACATACAGGCCGGGCAAATCTTTAATCAAAGCGTTACCTTCAACCTTCAGATGCTCTATACCGACTTCCTGACGACGAGCATTCAGCTCTTCATCCGTCGGTACCACATCCGGACGAGCTTCCGGACCGAAACTCCATAAGTTGACCAAGGGGCCAACCGTCACATCCAGTGCGCCATCCGTCAGTTGAGACAAACGAATCGCTTCCCGCACCACGGTTGCTGTATCTGCTGAGACGGCAAACGGTTCGCGGCTTTGATGCTGATTAAATTGGCTGAGCTCGGAGTCCTCCCGGTAGGTCGACATCTGATCATTCACCAATTCCAGACGGCGATCAATTTCTTTCTGAAGCGCCACCTCGCTCGGTAAGCCTTCCTGCTCAATCAACTTGATCGAATAATAGGTGCCCATGGTTGAGCCGGTCAGGTGAATTAACTGACGTTGCTCGCTACAACCACTGACAACCAGCGCCATCACCAGCAGCATGGTTGCCCGGGTGAAAAATTTCATCATGTAAGGGATCTCCCAAAGACTGAAAATGTCTGCTCAGCTGCCGTTCACACGGCATTGATACGCTCTAAAGAAAATTAATACGGGGCTTGACGAAAAATGGCTGATCCCAGGGGATCAGCCATTTAGGAGGAAGATCTCAGGTGGGATTAGCCACCAAAGTCATCCAGCAGGATGTTTTCATCTTCAACACCCAGATCTTTCAGCATGCTGATAACAGCTGCGTTCATCATCGGTGGACCGCACATGTAGTATTCGCAGTCTTCCGGCGCTTCATGATCTTTCAGGTAGTTTTCATAAAGCACATTGTGGATGAAGCCGGTGTAACCGTCCCAGTTGTCCTCTGGCAGAGGATCCGACAGGGCGCAGTACCACTTAAAGTTATCATTCTCGTTCTGCAGCATATCGAAATCTTCTACATAGAACATTTCACGCTTAGAACGCGCACCGTACCAGAAGGTCATCTTACGCTTAGACTGCAAACGCTTCAGCTGGTCGAAGATGTGTGAACGCATAGGTGCCATACCTGCACCACCGCCGATAAACACCATTTCTGCATCAGTATCTTTGGCGAAGAACTCACCAAATGGACCAGAAATAGTCACCTTATCACCCGGTTTCAGCGACCAGATATACGAAGACATGATACCTGGTGGCACATCCGGATTACGAGGTGGCGGCGTAGCGATACGCACGTTCAGCATGATAATGCCTTCCTCTTCCGGGTAGTTCGCCATTGAGTAAGCACGAATTGTTTCTTCGTTAACCTTTGACTCGTAACGGAACAGGTTGAACTTGTCCCAGTCTTCACGGAATTTCTCAGGTACGTCGTAATCGGCATACTTCACATGGTGTGGTGGCGCTTCAATCTGAATATAACCACCAGCACGGAATGGGACTGATTCGCCGTCCGGAATGCCCAGTTTCAGCTCTTTGATGAAGGTTGCTTTGTTATCGTTAGAAATAACAGAACATTCCCACTTCTTCACACCAAAGATTTCTTCTGGCAGCTCGATGTCCATGTCGGCTTTCACGTTCACCTGGCAAGACAGACGCTCACCTTCACGTGCTTCACCTTTCGTAATGTGATCAAGCTCGGTTGGCAGGATATCACCGCCACCAGATTTGATTTTCACGCGGCACTGGCCACATGAACCACCACCACCACAAGCAGAAGAGACAAAGATGCCGCTGCCTGCCAGTGCGCCCAGAAGTTTACCACCCGCAGGGGTCGTGATTGCTTTTTCCGGGTCGTTATTGATTGAGATAGTAATGTCACCTGATGGTACCAGCTTGGATTTAGCGAACAGAATCACTAAAACCAGAGCCAGGATAATCAAGGTGAACATAACTACGCCAAGAATAATATCCATGAATTATTCCTTATTATCCTGATTACAGCTGTACACCGGAGAAGGACATGAAGCCCAACGCCATGAGACCAACAGAGATGAAAGTAATACCCAGGCCACGCAGACCTGCAGGCACGTCAGAATACTTCATCTTCTCGCGAATACCCGCCAGGGCAACGATAGCCAGCATCCAGCCCACACCTGAGCCAAAGCCGTATACCACAGACTCCGCGAAGTTGTAGTCACGCTGTACCATGAAAGATACGCCACCGAAGATTGCACAGTTCACAGTGATCAACGGCAGGAAAATACCCAGCGCGTTGTACAGCGGCGGGAAGAAACGGTCCAGAATCATTTCCAGAATCTGTACCAGTGCCGCGATAACACCGATAAAAGTGATAAAGTTCAGAAACGTCAGATCAACGCCTTCAACAATGGCGCCGTCTTTCAGCAGCAGGTTATAAACCAGGTTGTTTACCGGTACTGAGATCGTCAGTACCACAGTCACTGCGACACCCAGACCGAAAGAGGTTTTGACTTTCTTTGATACCGCCAGGAATGTACACATCCCCAGGAAGAAAGACAGTGCCATGTTCTCGATGAAAATCGAACGAACCAGTAAGCTAATATAATGTTCCATGTTTCCCTTACTCCTTCGCTTCTACTTGATCTGGACGTAAAGTACGAATGGTCCAAATCATGAAGCCAATCAGGAAGAAGGCAGACGGTGCCAACAACATGATACCGTTTGGCTGATACCAGCCACCTTCAGAGACCAGCGGCAGCACTTGCATACCAAACAGTTTGCCTGAACCCAGCAGCTCACGGAAGAAACCGACGGTCAGCAATACGAAACCGTAACCCAGACCGTTACCAATACCATCTAATAAAGATGGCAGTGGCGCAGATTTCATTGCATAAGCTTCTGCACGACCCATGACGATACAGTTGGTGATGATCAGACCAACGAATACAGACAGCTGCTTAGAGATGTCGTAAACGAACGCTTTCAGCACCTGGTCAACCACGATAACCAGCGAGGCAATGATCGCCATCTGAGCGATAATCCGTACGCTGTTCGGGATTTGGTTACGCACCAGAGAAACAAAGAAGTTGGAAAACGCAGTCACGAAAGTTACCGCCAGCGCCATAACGAACGCGGTTTCCAGCTTTGTGGTTACAGCCAGCGCTGAACACACACCCAGTACCTGCAGAGCGATCGGGTTATTGCTAACGATCGGCCCCAGCAGGACTTTTTTCATTTCTTTCGTATCAGCCATTGTTCAGGCCTCCGTTACGCACTTTAGTCAGGAACGGACCGTAGCCGTTATCACCTAACCAGAACTGGAAGGTGTTCTGAACGCCGTCACTTGTCAGCGTTGCACCAGACAGACCGTCGATACCGTGAACATCACCTTCCGGCGCGCCACCTTTCACGACACGGATAGCAGGGGCGAAACTATCGTCAAACAGTTTTTTGCCTTCCCACTGTGCACGCCATTTCGGGTTCTCGACTTCGCCACCCAGTCCAGGGGTTTCACCCTGCTCATAGTAAGTGATGCCGGATACTGTGTTGCCGTCTGTTTCAACTGCAACGAAAGCGTACATCATGGACCACAGGCCCTTACCGTTCACAGGCAGAATCAGCTTCTGTACCTGATTGCTGGCATCTTTAACCAGATACACTTTGGCAACGTCCGCACGACGAATCAGCTTCGCCGGATCGGTTGCCGGATCCAGCTTCACAGAAAGATCTGGATTTTTCGCTGCATCACGCTGGTCATACTCAGCAGGTGACATACCATCAACAGAGTCAACAAAGTTACCGGTCGCCAGATCAACCAATTTAGGTTCAATAAACTGATTGTACGTTTCAGTCACCTTGACACCGTCCTGCAGCAGGCCTGCTACAGACAGGATATTACGCTGTACATCCAGCTTAGCGTTCGCTTGCTGCATTGGACGCAGCATCACTGCTGCTGTTGATACCACGATCGAGCACACCAGGCTCAGGACAACAACAACAATCAGCGTTTTCTTGATGCTATCATTCTTATTTGACATGACGAGCCAGTCTCCGTTTGATGTTGCCTTGAATTACTGCATGGTCAAACAGCGGTGCAAACAGGTTGGCGAACAGAATCGCCAGCATCATGCCTTCAGGGAACGCAGGGTTAACCACACGTACCAGAACGGCCATCACGCCAATCAGTGCACCGTACCACCACTTACCTTTATTGGTGAAAGCAGCGGAAACCGGGTCGGTTGCCATGAACATCATACCGAAAGCAAAACCACCCAGAACCAGGTGCCAGTGCCATGGCATCGCGAACATTGCGTTGGTATCAGAACCAATAATGTTGAACAGGGTTGCAGCCGCAACCATACCGATCAGGGTACCGGCAATAATGCGCCAGGACGCAATGCCCAGATACACGATAAAGGCACCGCCGATCAGAATGAACAGCGTCGAAACTTCACCGATAGATCCAGGGATACGACCAATGAAAGCATCCATCCAGGTTACCGCTTCGCCAGTCACAGTGTTGACGACTGCTGCCTGACCACCGGCTGCCCACTGGCTCAGTGCGGTCGCACCTGAGAAACCATCCGCGGCAGTCCATACCAGGTCACCTGAGATCTGCGCCGGGTAAGCGAAGAACAGGAAAGCACGACCAGCCAGAGCTGGGTTCAGGAAATTACGACCCGTACCGCCAAAGATCTCTTTCGCCACAACAACACCAAAGGTAATCCCCAGTGCAGCCTGCCACAGAGGCAGTGTTGGCGGAACGATCAGGGCAAACAGAATTGAGGTGACGAAGAAACCTTCATTCACTTCGTGTTTACGGACCATACAGAACAGCACTTCCCAGAAACCACCCACGATAAATACCGTGGCATAGATAGGCAGGAAGTAAGTCGCACCCAGCAGCATTTTACTGCCCCAGCCTGCGTCAGCACCTAAGGTACCGCCCAGAGACTCGGTCAGCCAGTAATGCCAGTCGCCACCGATAATGGCAGCCAGTTGATCACCCGCATACATGTGGTTCAGGGCAACAACAGCCTGATGGCCGACGTTGTACATCCCCCAGAACATGGCAGGGAATACAGCCAGCCAAACCATGATCATGATGCGTTTCAGATCGATACTGTCACGCACGTGAGAACCGGTACGGGTCACCATACCCGGGGTGTAAAGCACGGTTGCAACTGCTTCATACAGTGCAAACCACTTCTCATGCTTACCACCTGGCTCAAAGTGGTGTTCGATCTGCTCGAGGTAATTCTTGAGGCTCATGAATTATCCTTCCTTCTCAATCTTGTCCAGGCATGCACGCAGCATTGGACCGTACTCATACTTACCTGGGCACACGAAGGTACACAGCGCCAGATCTTCTTCATCCAGCTCCAAGGCACCCAACTGCTGGGCACTGTCAGTATCGCCGGCGCACAGATCACGCAATAGCAGTGTCGGTTCGATGTCCAGCGGCATGACACGCTCATAGTTACCGATTGGCACCATAGAACGCTCACTACCATTGGTCGTGGTTGTCATGTTATACAGCTGGCCTGGGAAAAATTGGCTAAAGAAAGCACGTGTGACAGAGAATTTATTCTTTCCAGGAACGATCCAGCCCATGAATTCTTTCTCACGACCTTCACGCAGCGCAGAGATCTGCAGGTGATAACGGCCGAGATAAGCATGCGGGCCAGTTGCCGGAATGCCATTCAGGACAGAACCTGACAGCACACGCAGTTCACCGGTTAACAGCTCAGACTCAGTCAACTGCTCGACAGACGCACCGATCACAGTACGAACCAGACGAGGATTGTTCACGGCAGGGCCTGCCAGAGAAACAACACGCTGCGTGTACAGCTCACCCGTCAGGAATAACTGACCGAAAGCAATCACATCCTGATAGTTCAGGTGCCATGCAACGTTATGTGCGTCAGCACCGAACAAAGTATGGATGTGCGTACCTACCAGACCGGCAGGGTGCGGTCCGTTAAATACGTGCTCTTCCACATTGGTTTCGCTGCTGCGCGGCAGGCTTGCACCTGACTTACACACATACACCTTGCCACCGGTCAGACGAGACAGAAGTGACAGACCCGCAACGAAGGCTTCGCCTTGCTCGTTGATGATCACTTCTGGGTTCGCTGCCAATGGATTGGTGTCCATTGCAGTGACAAAAATCGCCTGTGTTTCAGCATCGATCGCAGGGACCTTGCTGAATGGACGGGTACGTAACGCTGTCCACATACCGGACTCAACCAGCTGCTCAACAATCACAGCACGATCCAGTTGAGCCAGCTCAGCTTTGTCATAGCGGTTAAAGGTGATTTGCTCATCGCCCTCAACATCAATGACAACAGACTGAAGCACACGCTTCGCTCCACGGTTGACTTCCAAAACCTTGCCGCTGGCCGGAGCAGTAAATTTCACGCCTGGGTTCTTCTTATCTTCGAAGAGCACCTGACCTTTTTTTACTACATCCCCAACGCGGACATGCATGGTTGGACGCATACCCACGTATTCTTCGCCAAGCAAGGCGACTCGAGAGATGGATTTACCATCATTTATCGCCTGGGTAGGAGTCCCTGAAATTGGGATATCCAGCCCCTTCTTTATTGTAATCATACGCACTTGCACTACATTAACGGGAAAAAGAACTTGTTATTGCGCAACTTAGACACGACTTTCCTTGGTCCGAGGCCGGCTTTTCAGCAACCAGCACCGCAACATCCTATTAACTCTTTCATCACACATTTAAGATGACGAGTTTTTTCGAGGGCCGGATTTTAGCATTAATCAACAGGTTTTTACTATGGCAAACCTCGCTAATCGAACTGAAATTCAGCGATAGCTGATGTGCTAATAATCACGAGAACAGATAAATTTGACCCAACGCACACTTGCGCTGAATCTTCTGCAGCCAGCCTCGAAAACTGTATTTTTCTGCTATTTACAAATTGGTATCAAAACATCAACACCAAAGGACAGTCGGTAAAACTAACGCATTCAATGGTCATAAAACAGTAAAATCCGATGCAAAACCGCATCGAATTTGCAACATATGTTTTCATCCGGTGGCTCAGGCCACACCGAACATTTCACCACATCCGGGACTCATTATAGTCGCAGAAAATGGTCACATACGGCCGAACTCCGTCATCCTGGGCCTGCGTCAGGCCGGCATCTGAGTGATCACAGAGCTCTCTGTGATTGATTGGTGCGTATACTACGCCATGACTCAGTGATTGATGACTATCAACTTCAAACTTCGGACTGTAAAAAACCGCAACAAGATGCGGTTTTTCATTCAGGTATGATTCACCCGGGCTCAGTTGCCTGATGCGTTGATCATAACTCAGTCAAACTTACTGCCACCCAAACAAGCAGGGGAAGCCGGCGCAGACTGTTGGGTCTGCCATTCCTCTGGCGTGTATGTGTGCATCGCCAGCGCATGAATGTGATTAGCGAGCTCATCTGCCAGGACCGTGTTAATGGCTCTATGGCGACCAATCAGCCGCTGACCTTCAAATTCATGACTGACAACAATGACTTTAAAATGACTTTCTGCGCCTTCTGGCACATTGTGCATGTAGCTTTCATTGCGCACTTCCAGATAAGTCGGTGACAATGCGGCTTGCAGTTTCTGTTCAATACGTTCCTGGATCATAAGGCCTCCTGACGCCGGCATGCTCAGTGTCTGAGTAAGAAAACGAATGAAAATGCGGCGATATTCTGAAAACCGCTGTGTTATGCTCAGCATAACAACACACTTCTCACTGTTAGTCTTTGCAGCTACGTCAGCATCTGCGAAAATATTCAACCCGACAACATACCCTAAAGATAGCCTGAATGAAACCTGAGCTCACCCTGCACGGCCAGACCCTGCAACTGAACCGATATCCGATTCGTCAACACGAAACCTTGCAAGCCTGGGATGCGGCGGACGAATACCTGATCAATCAGGTGGAAGACATGAAACAGCAGCAAACACTCACTCTGGATCCAGAGCGCCCTGTGCTGATCATGAATGACAGCTTTGGTGCGTTAGCATGCTGGTTCGCCCGTCAGGGACAGACGGTATCTGTAGGTGACTCGTACATTTCAAGAACGGCCAGCCAGCACAATCTGGCCGCAAATGCGCTGCCGGACATCGCATTTGCAGACTGTCTGGCCCCGGTTCCTCCCCAAACCCAGCTGGTGCTGCTGAAGCTGCCTAAAAATAACCGGCTGCTGGTGTGGCAGCTCACCCAGCTTTGTGCCGCTTTACCTGAAGACTGTGTGGTAATTGCTTCCGCGAAAGCCAGAGATATACATTCCTCCACACTCAAACTGTTCGAGAAACATCTGGGCCAGACCCGTACGTCACTGGCGGTGAAAAAAGCACGCCTGATTTTCTGTCAGCCGGATAAACATCTGGCGGCGGCGCTGCCGGAAGCCCAGCGCTGGGCGGTGCCCGAGTACAAGCTCACCTTAACCAACCATGCCAATGTGTTTTCCGGTGAAAGTCTCGACATCGGGGCCAGGTTATTGCTGGAGCACATTCCTCAGGATCCGGCACTGAAGCACATTATTGACTTAGGGTGCGGAAACGGGGTCATTGGCTTGCAGGCAGCCAGACTCAACCCACAGGCGAAAGTGACCTGTGTCGATGAAAGTTACATGGCCGTGGCGTCTTGCCGGGAAAATGCTGACCTGAATCTGACGAATCCGGCTCAACTTGAGGCTAAAGTTGATAACTGTCTGGAAAGTATGGCAAATAGCGACGCAGACCTGGTATTGTGCAACCCGCCTTTCCACCAGCAAAATACCATTACCGATCATATTGCCTGGCAAATGTTCTGTGATGCAAAGCAAAGCCTAAAGCAGCACGGACGTTTGATCGTGATCGGTAACCGTCATCTTGGCTATGATGGAAAGCTTAAGCGACTGTTTGCTAAAGTACAGAAAATTGCTCAGAACCCTAAATTTGTGGTTTATCAAGCTGAAAAATAAGCCCATAATTTTGCTCATTGCGGCTGACGACAGCCTGTTGAATAAGGAACACACCGGATGAAACCCTTCATTTTTGCCGTATCACTGCTGGCACTGACCGCCTGCACGGCACCGACTGACTCTCAGCTTTCTATTCAGCCCTCCCCTTCTCTGGCCGGAGAGCCAAACCTGAAAGGGCAGAATCTGACTCTTGAAAGCCGCGATCTGCGCACCGCCCAGTTCGTTGCTGTAATTGATAACGGGGATCAAAACGTTCACCCCTTGCACGCAAAAGAAAACCTGCGCCTGACATTACAAGACGCACTCTCCCGTCAGTTAACATCCCAGGGCGTTCAGATTGGTCACGAGAGCCAAAGCACAATGCGATTGGATATTCTGGAAGCCATCGTGAATGTCAAACAAAGTGCTTTCAGTCACACCCTGAACAGCAAATTGCAACTGCAACTGGTTCTGACAACCCCCAACGGAAAGTTCATCAAACGCTATGCGGGCAAATCTTCCCGGGAAGGTGCAATGACAGCCTCAACAGAATCCATGGAAGTGGCAATGACGGGTCTGATGGATGCCGTACTGCGTGACATCCAGTCTGATGCGGAACTGAACAGCTACATGGAGGAAAACCTGTAATGCGACACTTGATTACCGCCACGCTGCTGGCACTTTCGTTTTCAGCCTCGGCCGCTACTCAGGTTGCCATTGAAACCAGTCTGGGCGAATTTGTGGTTGAGCTGAACGAAGCGCAAGCCCCAGTGACCACCAAGAACTTCCTGCGCTATGTCGAAGACGGCAGCTATGTCGGCACCATTTTCCACCGGGTGATTCCGGGATTCATGGCGCAAGGCGGTGGATTTGATGCCGATTTACAGCAACGTCCGAGTTACGAGCCTATCAAAAATGAATCCGATAACGGCCTGAGCAACCAAAGAGCCACCATCGCCATGGCGCGGACGCAAGTGGCCGATTCAGCCACGCGCCAGTTCTACATCAATTACCAGAACAATACCTTTCTTGACGGCCGGTCAGGTAAGCCGGGTTACGCGGTGTTCGGAAAAGTTGTGAAAGGGTTCTCAGTTATTGAAAAAATGGCCGCGATTCCTACCACAACCGTCCGCTCAATAGGTATGAAAGATGTGCCTCAGCAGCCTATAGTTATTAAATCGATGAACCGAATCAACAAGTAGATTGACGCCCCTGGCCGTTAATCTTCGGCCAGGGTGGTGCCTATGCTCAAACTTGTTTCCTCGACACCGGATGTGCCGACAGAGCAAATTGCCAATCACATTGCTGATTACGCACCGGCTCTGGCGATCTCTATGCTGGGCACCATCAATGGTGATACCAGCTACGACTCCCTCAAAAAAACCTGTACTGAACATCTGCATGACTGGTGGATGCTGTCGATCCCCAGCGGGACACCCGACAATACCTATGAGTCGGTGTACTGGTATCTGCTGCATTTGATGGAATCTCTGGAAGAACACCAGTTGCTGGGGAACTGCTTTATCCAGTTTCGTGTCACAGCCGGTGCAAAATTCCTGCTGGGGATGGGCGAAGCGCCAGAGAAAATGCAGGGGATTCGTCCCTAAAGCCGAAATTTGCTCCCAAACTCACCACACTTTGACTTTCCGATGGTTTTTCTCACCCGCGCTTGCTGTTACCTTATAGCGATAAATCTGCAACCAGATAGTCATCAGTAACAGAGGCCACTCCATATGGAGCACACCGTCGACGAGCACCCGAACACAGGGTGGCGTGTTTATCTCGAAAAAAAAGTTTTGATCATGCTGGCACTCGGATTTTCATCCGGTCTGCCCATTTTGCTGGTCTTTGGCACCCTGTCCTTCTGGTTGCGTGAAGCCGAAGTCAGCCGCACTGACATTGGCTATTTCAGCTGGGTGGCGCTCGCGTACGGCTTTAAATGGATTTGGTCACCTCTGATTGACCGTTTTCCCGTCCCAGTGTTTTCAAAACTGCTCGGACGCCGGCGGGGCTGGATGGTTTTCTCTCAATTACTGATCATCGCTTCACTGTGCGGCATGGCGATCAGTAATCCTCAGGCCGAACTGTCTCAATTGGCTATTTTCGCGGTCATTGTTGCCATTGCTTCTGCTTCGCAAGACATCGTCATTGACGCCTACCGGATTGAACTGGCAACGGAACGCCTGCAAGCCGCGCTGGCTGCCGCTTATATGACAGGCTACCGGCTGGCCATGATCATGGCCGGGGCCGGGGCTCTGGCTTTTGCTGCTCTATTTGGTTCAGACACCGGCTATGACCCCATCGGCTGGAAAACGGCTTATTTCATCATGGCGGGCCTGATGTCCGTTGGCCTGATCACAGCTTTGTGCATTCACGAACCCAAGGTCAATGGCAAAGCGATGGATGATCTGGAAGCAGATATCCGCCATAAACTGGAAGCCAAAGGGGTATCACACAGAATGGCACGCATCGCGGCCTGGTTTTACACCGCTGCCGTCATGCCTTTTATTGATTTCTTCTCCCGCTACGGTAAAGCCGGTTTGCTGTTACTGGCACTGATCAGCTGTTACCGGATATCAGACATCGTCATGGGCATCATGGCCAATGCTTTCTACGTCGATATGGGGTTCAGCAAAAGTGAAGTCGCCACAGTCTCCAAAATCTACGGCGTGATCATGACGCTGGCAGGTGCCGGCCTGGGCGGTATCCTGATTTATCGCTATAACACCCTGAAAATTCTGGCATTGGGCGCTGTACTGGCCGCTTTCACCAACCTGCTGTTCATGGCCTTTACCTATATTGGCAACAGCCTGCCGATGCTGACGCTGGTGATTTCAATTGATAACCTGAGCGCGGGAATTGCCACAGCCGCCTTTATCGCCTTCATGTCCAGCCTGACCAACGTGGCGTTTTCTGCCACCCAATATGCCCTATTCAGCTCCATCATGTTGCTGTTCCCGAAATTTCTCGCCGGTTTTTCTGGCCTGTTTGTTGATCATTGGGGGTATAACATTTTCTTTCTGAGTACCGCCTTGATCGGCTTACCTGTGCTGCTCCTCATCAAAGCAGTGGCGACATACGCCCCGCATCAAAATTAAAATTCCCCAATCCGGGAACTTTATCTGACCTGTGCGTTCCAAAAAGCCAGGTCAGATACATCGCCCTGCACGCCTCTGTTTCTATATCTGTTGATAATTTTGACTCTCAAGTTGACTTTATTTGATCTCAGTTAACTTTCCCCTAGACCAGACATGAACAATAACTGACCTATTACTCACTTAGATCAGAAAAATTACATCAAATAGCAGACAAAAAGAGATCAAAATCACTTTTGATTTTTTTTGAAATCCATTACACAAGATCAAACTCACAATCAAAAAACAACTGCCAGTTTGTTACATTCACATTAGTGACATCAAACAATACACTTCCCGCCATTGATACGGACTGGTCAAAAAAGTCCGGTGTTTTAATTCAATTAGCGAGAGTTGACGATGCGTAAATCCCTTGTTGCACTGAGTGTACTGGCAGCTTCCCTGTCTGCTGCTACGAATGCTGCTGATTACACCGACGGTAATATCCACAAGAACGACTACAAATGGTCTCAGTTCAACCTGATGTACGCATTTGACGAGCTGCCAGGCGAATCAAGCCACGACTACCTGGAAATGGAATTCGGCGGTCGTTCCGGTATCTTTGACCTGTACGGTTATGTCGATATCTTCAACCTGACTGGTAGCCCAGACAGCGACAAAGCAAACGCTGACTCAAAAATGTTCATGAAGTTTGCACCACGGGTTTCTCTGGATGCCCTGACTCACTCTGATCTGTCTTTTGGTCCGGTGCAAGAACTGTACATTGCTTCTGAACTGACTTGGGACGGCAGCACTACCAACAGTACTAAAGGCACTTTTGGTGTAAACAACTACAAAGTAGGTCTGGGTTCTGATGTGAACGTACCTTGGCTGGGCAAAATCGGCCTGAACCTGTACGGCACCTATGACATGAACCAAAAAGACTGGAACGGTTACCAGATTTCGACCAACTGGTTCAAACCTTTCTACACGCTGGACAACGGCAGCTTCGTGTCTTACCAGGGTTACATCGATTACCAGTTTGGCATGAAAGAAGAGTACGCTTCTGCCAGCAACGGCGGCGCCATGTTCAACGGTATCTACTGGCACTCTGAGCGCTATGCGGTGGGTTACGGCCTGAAAGCCTACAAAGACATTTACGGTATTAAAGACTCTGATGCCTTCAAATCGACCGGTATCAGCCACTATGTCAGCCTGACTTACAAGTTCTGAGTCTTGCCCTGAACAATACGCTGAACTCTGCAAAGGCGCCTTCCCGGCGCCTTTGTTTTTTGTTCTAACTCCTGAGACAATTTTATTCCTCCTGCTAACCCCTTTCATCTGCCTGATTTGCTGACTGATTTCTAAAGTTACGATCTGTATCACTCCCCAGAGCACGGATTATTTTCTTACTTCTCAGGCATCCCATCCGCAATCCACTAATCTTTTAAGTTAGACACTGTCTTTCTGTTAAGAAACAAGCCTCTTGGCAGACGTGTTCCCTAAGCAATGGCAACGATAAACGATAAGTGAGAACGCCAACATGAAACAGACTCGTTTAGCTTTGGCTCTTGGAGCAGTACTGGTTGTACCCGGAACCGCTTTTGCCGCAGACTATACTGACGGCGATATCCATAAAAATGACTATAAATGGTTTCAATTCAACCTGATGTACGCACTGGAAGAATATCCCCGTGCACCCAGCGATCCATCCGGTCATGACTATCTGGAAATGGAATTTGGTGGCCGATCCGGTATTTTTGATCTGTACGGCTATGTGGATTTCTTCGATCTGACCGAAAGCGATGCCAGTGACAAGAAAGACAGACCTAAAATGTTCATGAAATTTGCGCCGCGGGTTTCGCTTGATGCGCTCACCAAAACCGATCTCTCATTCGGCCCGGTGCAGGAGCTTTATTTTGCCACCCTGTTCAACTGGGGAGGCGGTGCGCAGGACGTCAATAACTCCTTCTGGGGGATCGGCTCCGATATCATGGTGCCCTGGTTTGGGAAAGTCGGCCTGAATCTGTATGGTTTGTACGATGTGAACGCCAAAGACTGGAACGGCTACCAGATATCCACCAACTGGTTTAAACCCTTCTATACCTTTGATAATGGCACATTCATTTCTTACCAGGGCTATATTGATTACCAGTTTGGCGCGGATGATGAGTTTAACGGCAATTCCCAGGCCACCCATGGCGGGAACTGGTTTAACGGGCTGTACTGGCACTCCGACCGCTTCTCGGTCGGCTACGGTCTGAAACTCTTCTATGATGTCTACCTGATTGAAGATTCAGATAGCTTTGAGTCCACTGGCCCCTCCCATTATTTCTCTGTCACCTATAAGTTCTGACAACCGTCCGGTCCGGGTACTCAGGTATCCGGACTTTTACTTTACCCCTTGATTTCCCAGCCGCTACAATAGGCTTCAGTGATTCCTTTCCCAACAGGCAATACCGTGAAGATTACCTTAGTTGGCGCTGGTGCCATAGGCAGCCTCTGGGCCGGCGCTCTGGCCAGACAAGGCCACGCCATCCACCTCTGGCGCCGCCAGACTGACACAGCCTTTACACTGCAATGGCAAGGCCTGGATGCGCCGGACACAGATACTTTCACCTTTTGCTGCAATCAGCCCGAACGGCTGACCTCGAGCGATGTCATTCTGATCACGGTAAAAGCCTTTCAAGTCTTGGAGTCAATCCAGAGCATCGCCCCCTGGCTGCGCACCGCAACACCTGTGATTGTGATGCACAACGGCATGGGAACAGAAAACGAGGTGCTGCAACTGCTGCCGGATAATCCGGTACTCTATGCAACCACCTCTCAGGCGGCTTTACGTGTCGACCACCAGAGTGTTCGCCATACAGGTGTCGGCCCAACCTGGCTGGGCGCAGTCAATAGGGCCGGTAAACAATGGCAATCCCTGGCCGGGGTGCTGAATACGGCGCTGGCTCCCTGCCAGTGGCATGAAGATATTCACGCTCCGCAATGGCAGAAACTGGCCATCAATTGCGCCATCAATCCGCTGACGGCCATCCACCAATGCCGCAATGGCGATCTGGCAGCGCCGGATTTTACAGCCGAACTGACAGACATCTGTCGCGAAGTGGCAGCTGTCATGACAGCCGCCGGCCACACCACCAGCACCGAATCGCTATTGCAACGCACGCTGACCGTCATCCAAGCCACGGCGGCCAATTATTCATCCATGCAGCAGGATGTTGCCAACCAGCGGCCAACGGAAATCGACGCCATTACCGGCTTTCTGATTGAACAGGCACACCATTTTCAGCTTGCCACACCAGCGAACTTCGTCCTGTGGCAACAGATCAAACATTTGGAGCAAAATTATGGCTAACCCACAACCCTCCTCCGTCCGGTCACCTAAAGTGGCGGTCTGTATTGCCCCCGGTAGCGAAGAAATGGAGGTCATCAATACGGTTGATATTCTGATCAGGGCCGGTATGCAAGTCACTATCGCCAGTGTGGCAGAGGACGGGGCACTGGCGGTGAAAGGCTCGCGGGGGATCACACTCACCGCAGACTGCCCGCTGGTTGAAATTGCCGATGAACCATTCGACTGTGTGGTCCTGCCCGGCGGCCTGTCTGGTGCAGAATACCTCAGAGACAGCACGCTGACGGTAGAGTTCGTCAAGCAGCACAAATATGACGGTAAACTTGTGGCGGCGATCTGTGCCGCACCGGCTGTGGTGCTCGAACACCACCAGCTGTATCCGGACGCACTGATGACGGCTCACCCGGCCTTTGTTGACCGGATTCCTGAGCACCGCCGCCGTGAAGGTCGCCGCGTGATGTTTGATGTGAATAACAATCTGCTGACCAGTCAGGCACCGGGTACATCGCAAGAGTTTGCACTGGAAATCATCACCCTGCTGCTGGGGAAAGCCACAACCGCCAAAGTGGCAGAACCTATGGTGATGTGGCCGAGCATGTGTTTCGACGTGGTGGGGAAAGGCTGATCATTTATCCCCTTGCTAAGGGGGGGAATCTTCGCGGTTTCAGTCATCGTTGTACGATCCCTCCCCCTTTTCAAGGGGGAGGTCAGGAGGGGGTTATCTGGCACTGGCGCAAAAAACGCGCTCGCCTCACGAACCCCACCCTAACCCTCCCCTTGCCAAGGGGAGGGAACGAAAAGCAAAGCAAAGCAAAGCAAAGCAAAGCAAAGCAAAGCAAAGCAAAGCAAAGCAAAGCAAAGCAAAGCAAAGCAAAGCAAAGCAAAGCAAAGCAAAGCAAAGCAATTGAGGATTATGGACGATAAACCTTCACATTATCGAAACCATTTTCTTTCAGGTACAGCGCCTGTAAGCGACTCATCACACCGCGAGCACAATACAGCAGATAGGTTTTATCCTGAGGTAAATCGCCAAACTGAGTTGCCAGTTTGTAGAACGGCAGATGCTTGATTTCCACCCCTTCGATGTGCAGCGGGCTTTCATCTTCCTCGTCCGGACTACGGATATCCAGTACAGTACTGTTGCCGTCAATCTGATCCACCAGCTCAATCTCTGGTGCCTGCTCCTGGCTTTCTTTTTCGATGTCGCGGATATCGAGGATACGCGCTTCACTCACCACACGATCCAGCACCGCAAAATCAAACTTGGCTTCTTCAGCTTCCAGTTTTTCTTTCACCGCCTTCACGGTCGGGCTTTTCGAGATCACACCGCAGAACTCAGGCATAGTCTTGGCAAAGTCTTCGGTGCCGATATCACGAGCAACATTGATAATATCTTCTTTGTCCCAGTTGATCAGCGGACGAAGAATCAATGTATCGGTCACATTGTCGATATGACGCAGATTGGTCAGCGTCTGGCTGGATACCTGGCCCAGCGCTTCGCCGGTCACCAGCGCCTGAATCCCAAATCGCTCAGCAACCTGACCTGCCGCACGCATAAACATACGCTTGAGCACCACGCCCATCTGGCCGTCATCAACATTCTCCAGGATTTCTGCCACAACAGGTTCGAAATCAATGGCAATGAACTTCACTTTGGCCGAAGAGCCGAATTTCTTCCACAGGTAGTGAGAAACCTGCTTCACACCAATTTCGTGCGCCGGACCGCCCAGGTTGAAGAAACAGTAATGCACTTTACTGCCGCGCTTGATGTGCAGATAGCTGGACACTCCGGAATCGAAACCACCTGAGATCAGGCTCAGTACATCTTCCTGTGTCCCCAGCGGGAAGCCACCCAGCCCCTTATGGCGGGCAAGCACCTGATTGAGTTTCTCGCCGTCCACTTCAATCTTGACCGTCACCTGCGGATTTTTCAGTTGCACTTTGGCACTTTCAACGGCCTGATTCAGACCGCCGCCCACGTAACGTTCCAGCTCGATGGAGGTAAAGTCGTGTTTACCCACCCGCTTGGCGCGTACACAAAAGGTTTTGCCGTCAAGTTCGCTGCCGACATGGGCCAGAGTCTGCTCGAAGATATCGTGCATGTCGGTGAAATCGGTTTGTTTCACTTCCAGCACATGGTGAATCCCAGGCGTCTGGGTCAGTACGGTCAGAACCTGATCACGGAGGCTGTCGTCCTTCACTGTGACATCAATGTAGCTGCGTCGGTTGTACACAGCCACTTGATCAGACAGGCGCTGAAGGATAATGCGGATATTGCACTCCAGGATTTTGGTAAAGCGCTTCCGCACTGATTCACTCTTTACAAAAATCTCTGGATGGGGCTTTACAATAAATTTCATAACATGCTTCGCTTCACAGGGCCTAACTAAAGGCGCGGATTATACAGCAAGCAAGCGGTCGCTGAAATACAAAGGATTATCAGAAAAAACAGCGAGCGAAGAGTTTCACAGACACGTGGTCCATCCTGGCTCCTTCTCTCGCTGCCTGATGCGTACTCGCCCTGTCAGGCGAACACGCATCATGTCCTTACTCAGATTGTAGGCTTAATTTGACGGGACGGCAGATTCCCCTGCCGGGTCACTGGTCAGTTCATTGGTAAAATGCGGTTTCCCCTGCATGATGGCAATTTCTACCCGCCGGTTACGCTTCCGTCCGTCCAGGGTGTCATTGCTGTCCAGCGGCGAAGTATCCGCCAGCCCAAGCACGCGCATCCGTTGATGATCAAAGCCCTGCACTTTTTCCATTTCCTGAGCGACGGACACAGCACGCTGCGCCGACAAGTCCCAGTTGGAACGGTATAGCTCAGAGTCCAGCCGCTGATTATCCGTATGACCAGACACGGTAATCACGCCGGGGACGTCTTTGACCAGCTCGGCCACCTGGCGTACCAGTGGGCGAAACTTAGGCTGCAAAAACGCCGACCCTTCCGGAAACGCTCCTTTTTCACGAATACGGATCACCACCTGCTGACCCAGGTTTTCAACCTCAATCAATTTCTCCTGGATTTCACGCTCAAGGGCCGTTTGCAAAACATCGGCCAATTGCTGCTGGGCTTGCGTCATCTCCGACTGCGTATTCTGGTTCATCTGAGTGGCGGTGTGCTCGGAGCGCCCGCCAGTCAGTTTACCGGCTTCGCGCTTGGTGCCGCCGGCTTTTTCTGATTCACCTTCATGGAAGTCCAGCGTCCGCTGCGTCATGTCGATAGTTTGCTGCATGATGACTTCAATTGGGGTGGGCTCAGGCCGTCCCGGACGAAATTCCTGTGCAATCACGCTGGTGCCTTTCGGAATATCTTTCACTTCCACCATGTTCTGTACACCAAAGGCAAATTTCAGCGAGCCTGCAATTTGCTTGAACTTCAACACGTCCATCTCAGAAAACGACAGCAGCAGCACGAAAAAACACATCAGCAGAGTCGCCAGATCGGCGAACGTTGCCATCCAGGCCGGTGCGCCTTTCTTACAGTTGCATTCGGTCTCGTCCATCACCTGCCTCCTTATTCATCAACGTCGGTACGGCGTTGTTTTTCATGGAGGTAATTTTTCAGAAAACCATCAATCACACGCGGATTCTGGCCATCCTGAATCGCCAGCACCCCATCAAGGATCAGGCGGCGGTTCAGGCGTTCTTCGTTTTTACGCAAGGACAGTTTATCGGCAATCGGAATCGCCACCATGTTGGCCAGGATCGAACCATACAAAGTGGTTAACAACGCCACAGCCATGGCCGGGCCGATTGATTTGGGATCGTCCATATTAGTCAGCATAGCAACCAGACCGACCAGGGTACCGATCATCCCCATCGCCGGTGACACTTCACCCAAGGAGCTGAATATACTGATCCCCCGTTCATGGCGCTCGTTGGTCAGCCCGATATCTTTTTGCAGTGTCGAACGTACAACATCGGCGTCATGGCCATCGACAAGTAAATCAATCCCTTTGCGCAGGAAGCTGTTATTGACTTCCATTTCTTCCAGCGCCAGAAAACCGCCTTTACGTGCCGCATCCGCCATTTCGACAATCTTGGCAATCAAATCTTCCGGATCATCTGTTTTAAACATAAAGGCTTTGGCCGCAATTTTGGCGGCGCCAAAAAACTGCGACAGGCTGAACTTCATTAAGACAACAAATAAGGTCCCGCCCAATACAATCAAAATCGAGGGCACATTGAAAAAGATATCAAGGCTGCCACCCAGCAGCATCGCCATAATGACAAAAGCAAAGGCACCAACTAAGCCTATGAGGGTTGCCAAATCCACGGATCACTCCTCTGTAATTTTTTCTTATCAACCCAAATGACATCAGAATGCCCGGGTTACTCTGGCCAGCTCAAACTGGCGCTATTCTAACTTACTCACCCTGTATCGGCACCTTTGGATTTTGGTTTAGCACGGATTAACCCTCGGTTTTGTGCTCTGCTGGGAAAAACCGAACTTCCGCCTGTTCTCTGTGATTGCATTCCGCTTGCAATGGGCGATGCAAAGCAGCGCAGGGGATAAAAACCGTAAAAATAACACTGTAATGCGCACACTTCCCTGTGCCATAATTTGACCCGGCATAGCCTGTGCGCTATTTTCCCCTCATTTTCGGGCGCACCTCCAAACGCGCTCACAACCCATCAATGGACCGGATATGGCGACCAAAAAACCAGAAAAGATGGCCTTCGAAGAAGCCATGAATGAACTCGATGTGATAGTCAACGAGCTGGAATCCGGTGATATCCCTTTAGAAGACGCGCTGAAAAAATTTGAGCGTGGCATTGCCCTGGCCCGCAACAGCCAGCAAAAACTGACTCAGGCCGAGCAACGGGTTGAGATTCTGCTGCAAGCTGACGACAATGCGCCACTGACGGACTTTGAACCGAGCGATGACTAACAGCCTTTCTCAACAACTGGCCGAGTACGCGGCCCGTAATAACGATCAGCTGGAACACTGGCTGACTCAGTTACCCTTTTCCGATCAGCCGCTGGTTCAGGCGATGAGACACGGCACCCTGCTGGGCGGAAAGCGTGCCCGGCCTTTCCTGACGTATGTCACAGGAAGCATGCTGGGCGCGGAGATGGATGATCTGGATGCCCCGGCGGCGGCCGTTGAATGTATTCACGCCTATTCGCTGATCCATGATGATCTGCCTGCCATGGACGACGACGAACTGCGGCGCGGTAAACCGACCTGTCACATTGCCTTTGATGAAGCCACCGCCATTCTGGCCGGTGATGCTCTGCAGACACTCGCTTTCGAAATACTGGCTGCTGGCCGGCTGAGTGCCGAGGGCAACAGCCAGCGCATCGCCATGGTGCGCGAATTGGCACAGGCGGCCGGTGCGGCCGGTATGTGTGCCGGACAGGCGCTGGATTTAGCCGCAGAGCACAAACGTGTCGGTCTGGCGCAGCTGGAAACCATCCACAGACACAAAACCGGGGCACTGATCCGTTGTGCGGTGCGTCTTGGCGCGCTGGCGGCCGGTGAAAAAGGCGTCGCCATCCTGCCCCAGCTGGATAGGTTCGCAGAAGCGATTGGCCTGGCCTTTCAGGTTCAGGACGACATTCTGGATGTGATCAGCGATACTCAGACACTGGGCAAACCCCAGGGTTCGGATGTCGCTCTGGAAAAAAGCACCTACCCGGCCCTGCTCGGATTAGCAGGCGCCCAGGAGAAAGCTCGCCAGCTATACCAGGAAGCCCTACACGCCCTGGAAGCTATACCCTACAATACAGATTCATTAGAAGTTTTCGCCCGATACGTTATCGAGCGCAACAACTAAAACAGTATAAGCGCCGACTTGTTATGACATTGGATATTTCTAAATACCCACATCTGGCCTTAGCCAATACACCGGACGAACTTCGTTTACTGCCGGTGGACAGTTTACCTGCGCTCTGCGATGAGCTGCGGACGTATCTGCTCAACTCTGTGAGTCAGTCCAGCGGGCATTTTGCCTCTGGCCTCGGTGCCGTAGAACTGACGGTTGCCCTGCATTATGTGTACAACACACCGTTTGATCATCTGATTTGGGATGTCGGCCATCAGGCCTATCCGCATAAAATCCTGACCGGACGTCGCGACCGGTTAAATACCATTCGCCAGAAAGACGGCTTGCATCCTTTTCCCTGGCGGGAAGAAAGTGAATACGACGTGTTGTCTGTTGGCCACTCCTCGACCTCGATCAGTGCCGGCCTGGGCATGGCGATTGCCGCCGAGCGTGAAGGCGCGGGCCGCAAGGTCGTCAGCGTGATCGGTGACGGCGCCATTACGGCAGGCATGGCTTTCGAAGCCATGAACCATGCCGGCGATGTGCACAGCGACATGCTGGTGATCCTCAACGACAATGAAATGTCGATCTCCGAGAACGTGGGCGCGCTCAATAATCATCTGGCCCGCCTGCTGTCCGGTAATTTCTATGCCAGCATCCGCGAAGGCGGTAAGAAGGTGCTCTCCGGCGCGCCACCGATTAAAGAGCTGGTCCGCCGGGCTGAGGAGCATCTCAAAGGTATGGTCGTGCCCGGCACTATGTTTGAGGAGCTGGGCTTCAATTACATCGGCCCGATTGATGGCCATGATGTGCAGGAGCTGGTGCGCACCATTAAAAATATGCGCAACCTCAAAGGCCCGCAATTTCTTCATATCATGACGAAAAAGGGCAAAGGCTATGCCCCGGCGGAAGCCGATCCGATCAATTATCACGCCGTCCCAAAATTTGATCTGAGCCAGAACCCGCTGCCGAAAGCCAAAGACAGCAAGCCGACTTTCTCGAAAATTTTCGGCGACTGGCTGTGTGATATGGCCGAAAAAGACCGCAAACTGATGGCCATCACACCGGCAATGCGCGAAGGCTCGGGTCTGGTCCGCTTCTCCAAAGAATACCCGGACCAGTATTTTGATGTCGCCATTGCTGAGCAGCATGCGGTGACCCTGGCAACCGGCATGGCCATTGGCGGTTATCATCCGGTTGTCGCGATTTACTCGACCTTCCTGCAGCGCGGCTATGATCAGCTGATCCACGATGTCGCCATTATGGATTTGCCGGTGATGTTCGCCATCGATCGTGGCGGGCTGGTCGGGGCTGACGGCCAGACCCACCAGGGAGCGTTCGATCTGAGCTTCCTGCGCTGTATTCCTAACATGGTGATCATGACCCCGAGTGATGAAAACGAGTGCCGTCAGATGCTCTATACCGGTCATCAGCATCAGGGGCCTAGTGCGGTACGCTACCCGCGTGGCAGCGGCACCGGCGTGACCCCAGAGACCACCATGACAGCGCTGGAACTGGGCAAAGGCATCCTCCGCCGCCAGGGTGAAAGCATTGCCATTCTGAACTTCGGCACTACGCTGAGCTATGCGCTGGAAGCCGCAGAAGCCATGAATGCCACAGTTGCTGACATGCGCTTCGTCAAGCCACTGGATGAAGCCTTAATCCGCCAGCTGGCTGACAGCCATTATCTGCTGGTGACGGTGGAAGAGAACGCCATCGCCGGCGGTGCCGGTTCCGGTGTGATCGAATTTTTGATGAAAGACAAGCGCATCAAGCCGGTGCTGCAAATCGGTCTGCCGGACAAATTCATCCATCAGGGCACCCAGGCCGAACTGCATGCTGAACTGGAAATCGATGGCCCGGGCATAGAGGCACAAATCCGCCGCTATCTGGCCAGCTGAATCACAGGCTGAAGCAAATAAAAAAACGGACAAGGTCATTTCCCTGTCCGTTTTTTTGTTTTTGTTGCTTGATCTCGACCGGCTGTTGCCCGCCAGTGTTCAGAAGATGTTTCACAGACCACTGACCTGCATTGACAGCAATCAGAACCAGCGTTCCAGCGAAGCCTTATCCAATTGCTTGAAGGCTCTGTCCAGCACCTGTGCCAGCTCCAGATAACGTGGACGATCTTTCAGCGGCTGCATGCTATACCCTTCACTTAGAATTTTGCCGTGTATTTCCCGGCACCAGCTCGCCAGAGAAGGCGGCAGAACTGTTCTGCTGCGCTTACCCAGCCATAACAAGCCCTGCAGCGGCATACTGAGTGCAAACAGGGCCACGGCCATCGCCAGTGGCAAACCAGAGGTATTATGAAATGCCATCTGACTCAGCACACTCATCACAGCCACAGCCGGCATCACCCGCACCGCAAACCGGGTGGCTTTGATATAGCGCTGCTCCGGGAACAAAACCGCCAGCTCTTTGCGCATGGGCCATACCGACATGTAGTGCTGGCCGTGTTGGACCTGCTTCCAGATTTTTGTCTGATTCATCTCACACCAGCCTCAACAAATATTATAAATCTTCAAAAACAACAACAATCAATCTACCGTGAATTAATTTTTAAAAATTTTTTTGTGATATCGACCAACAAGGGCTATCCTATGCACGCCTTAGGTAATTGTTGGCCGATAACCCTGTTATCGCAATAAATTAAGGATAAGTTAACTCCTCAGGTTTGCATTTCACTTCTACGGACAGAAGCAAAATTACCTGGTTTAGTCTCGCCATACACTGGGTCGACTATTCTATGGTTAACGCTTATTCAATTGAATATCAACTTTCAGACAAGATTATATAGGTAGTCACTCACATGTCTAAGCTGGTTCTAGTACTTAACTGCGGCAGTTCTTCCTTCAAGTTTGCCATTATCGACACTGTTTCAGGTGATGAGCACCTGTCAGGTTTAGCAGAATGCCTGTACCTTCCTGAAGCGCGTATCAAGTGGAAACTTGATGGTGCCAAACATGAAGCACAACTGGGTAACGGTGCTGCGCACGAAGAAGCACTGGCTTTCATGGTCGAGACTATCCTGGCCTCAAAACCTGAACTGGCTGACAATCTGAAAGCGATCGGCCACCGTGTGGTTCACGGCGGCGAGAAATTTACGCAGTCAGCGCTGATCAATGATGACATTATCAACGCCATCGAAGAGTGTGCCACAATGGCACCGCTGCACAACCCTGCGAACATCATCGGTATCAAAGCCGCGCAGAAAGCCTTCCCGGGGCTGCAAAATGTGGCCGTATTCGATACAGCCTTCCATCAGACCATGCCGGAAGAAGCTTACCTGTACGCGCTGCCATACAAGCTGTACAAAGACCACGGCATCCGTCGTTACGGTTTCCACGGTACTTCGCACCTGTTCATTACCCGTGAAGCGGCAAACCGCATGGGCAAACCGGAAAGCGAACTGAACATCATCAACTGTCACCTGGGTAACGGTGCGTCTGTCTGTGCGATCAAGAACGGTCAGTCAGTCGATACCTCTATGGGTCTGACGCCACTGGAAGGTCTGGTGATGGGTACCCGCAGCGGCGATCTGGATCCGGCGATCATCTTCCACCTGCACGACTCTCTGGGCTACTCTGTTGACGAAATCAACGCCATGCTGACCAAAGAATCCGGTCTGGCCGGCCTGACAGAAGTCACGTCTGACTGCCGTTTCGTTGAAGACAACTATGGTCAGAAAGAAGAAGCAACCCGTGCCATGGACGTATTCTGCCACCGTCTGGCGAAGTACGTGGCCAGCTACACAGCCACGCTGGACGGCCAGCTGGATGCGATCACCTTCACCGGCGGCATTGGCGAGAACTCTGCCCCTATCCGTGAAATGGTGCTGAACCGCCTGAAGTTCTTCGGTATCGAAGTCGACGATGAGAAGAACCTGAAAGCCCGTTTCGGTGGCGAAGGTGTGATCACCACTGACAACAGCCGCGTACCGGCCATGGTTATCTCGACCAATGAAGAGCTGGTGATTGCTGAAGATACAGCACGCTTGACCAACATCTAAGCAACACCAATTGGCCGACCTCGTCGGCCTTTTTCGATCAAGCATGATCATTATCGGGAGTCGCTGTCCGACAGCCGGATCTCCCTTTCTACCGTTTGCTAACAGTTTGAGGAATTGACTGTGTCACGTACCATTATGCTCATTCCGGTCGGTGCCGGAGTCGGCCTGACCAGCGTCAGCCTGGGTGTGCTTCGCGCTATGGAGCGCAAAGGCGTCCGTGTTTCCTTTTTCAAACCTATCGCCCAGCCTCGTCACGGCGGCGATCAGCCGGATCTGACAACGTCGATTATCCGTGCCAACAGCGACATGCAAATTGCTCAGCCGGTGTCCATGGCGGAAGCCGATGAGCTGATCCGCAGCGACCAGAGCGACGTGCTGCTGGAAGATATCGTGGCCCGCTTTAAAGAAGCCACTGAAGGCGCTGAAGTGGCCCTGATTGAAGGTCTGGTCCCGACCCGCAAGCACCCGTTTGCGAACCAGATCAACTACGAAATTGCCAAAACACTGGATGCGGAAATCGTGTTCGTGGTGGCACCAGGCACAGACAACCCGGCCCAGCTGAAAGAGCGCATTGAAATTGCCTGTTCTAACTTTGGCGGCATCAAGAACAAACACATCGCAGGTGTGATTGTGAACAAGCTCAATGCCCCAGTGGATGCCGAAGGTCGTACCCGTCCGGATCTGTCTGAAATTTTCGACGGTTCTGACTCTGTCATGCCGACTCACGTTGAAGTGATGCAAGTGTTCAACTCCAGCCCGATCCGTGTGCTGGGCTGTGCGCCGTTCAATGCTGAACTGATTGCAACCCGTGCAACGGATATTGCCAAGCACCTCAATGCTGACATTATCAACCCGGGTGAAATCGACAGCCGTCGCATCAAGAGCATCACTTTCTGTGCCCGCTCTATCCCGAACATGGTTGAGCACTTCCGCCCGGGCTCACTGCTGGTGACTTCTGCTGACCGTCCTGATGTGGTGGTTGCAGCCTGTCTGGCGGCGATGAACGGTGTGGAAATTGGCGCGCTGCTGCTGACCGGCGGTTATGAACTGCCTGCGACAGTTGAAAAACTGTGTAAGCGCGCGTTTGAAACCGGCCTGCCTGTCATGATTGCCAAAGGGAACACCTGGCAGACCTCTCTGAACCTGCAGAGCTTCAGCCTGGAAGTGCCGGCTGACGATAAAGAGCGGGTCGAGATGGTCAACGAATACATGGCCAGTCACATTGATGGTCAGTGGATTGAGTCTCTGAGCGAAGGTTCTGCCCGTGAACGCCGCCTGAGCCCGCCGGCTTTCCGTTACCAACTGACAGAATATGCCCGCCGTGCAGCGAAGCGCATCGTGCTGCCTGAAGGGGATGAGCCACGGACCGTCAAAGCGGCTGCTATCTGTGCCGAGCGCGGTATTGCTGAATGTGTGCTGCTGGGTAACCCGGCGGAAATCAAACGCGTTGCCGAACAGCAAGGTGTGGTCCTGGGCGCTGGCGTTGACATTATTGATCCGGCCTCTGTGCGCGAACAGTATGTCGCCCGTCTGGTTGAGCTGCGTAAGAACAAAGGCATGACCGAAGTGGTTGCCCGTGAACAACTGGAAGATACCGTTGTCCTGGGCACCATGATGCTGGAACAAGACGAAGTGGACGGTCTGGTCTCGGGTGCGGTACATACCACAGCCAACACCATTCGCCCGCCGCTGCAGCTGATCAAAACCGCGCCAAGTGCGTCACTGGTATCTTCTGTCTTCTTCATGCTGCTGCCTGATCAGGTACTGGTATATGGTGACTGTGCCATCAACCCGGATCCGAACGCTGAGCAACTGGCTGAAATCGCCATTCAGTCGGCGGACTCTGCCAAAGCCTTCGGCATTGAACCGCGCGTGGCGATGATCTCTTACTCTACCGGTAATTCCGGTCAGGGTGCCGACGTGGATAAAGTCCGTGAAGCGACCCGTATCGCGCAGGAAAAACGTCCTGATCTGATCATCGACGGTCCGCTGCAGTATGACGCCGCTATCATGGAAAACGTGGCGAAGTCGAAAGCGCCGGATTCACCGGTCGCCGGTAAAGCCACCGTGTTCGTGTTCCCGGATCTGAACACAGGGAACACCACCTACAAAGCGGTACAGCGTTCTGCCGAGCTGGTGTCTATCGGTCCAATGCTTCAGGGCATGCGCAAGCCGGTCAACGACCTGTCTCGTGGCGCGCTGGTAGACGACATCGTCTACACCATCGCACTGACTGCGATTCAGGCCAAACAGGCGGAAGAGCAAAACGCTTAAGTCTGGGTGCCATTTAACATGGTAAGAGGAGGTCATTTGGCCTCCTCTTTTTTATGTCGCACTTGCCATCGTACTTCACCGTTCATTCAGTCTGTCGGGTGACTCTTTCATTGAGGCCAGCAAGACACTGACCAAAATCATCCCCCCGCCCAGAACCTGCACTCCAGACAGGCTTTCCTGCAACCAAACCACAGCAAACAGCGCTCCGAACAGCGGTTCACTGCCCATCAATAAGGAAGCCCTGGTCGGAGATATCTGCCTGACTGCATGATTCTGCACATAGAAGGCAAACAGGGTACAAAACAGAACCAGATAGACAAGAATGCTCCAGAACGTCACTGAGTCCGGTAAGCTGACAGCCGCTGTCGGCATTGCAACGTTGAGGGCGACCGCAGCCACAAGGGCTACCGTCAGCGACTGCAACGCCGTTAAGGTCGCCGTGGTGATTTCCCGCCCGTCGGTGAACTTTTTGGTCAGAGTGACCATCATCGCCCGCAGCACTGCCGCGAGCAGAATAAAGTAATCCCCTGTGTTCAGCGTCCAGACCATTCCTTCGCGATGCGTGAGCAGAAATACCCCGGCAACACTGATCAGCACAAGCAAAAACATCCGAGGGCTGACGCGCCTCTTATTGATTATGAACTCAGCAAAGGAGGTCAAAATCACCGACAGGCTGATCAAAAATGCGGCATTGGATGCCGTCGTCAGAGAGACCCCAAACACCTCACAGAAGAAAATAGCAGACAGGATCCCTCCGGTCGGTATCGCAGCAAACCAGTCTTTATTCCGACCTTTCCGGAAATCCATCACCATGATCGGCAGTAAGGCGACAAAAGTCATTGAAAAGCGAATCGCGATAAATGTCAGTGCCGTGGTCAACAGGAGTGCCTGCTTGGTCAGGCCATAACTTGTTCCCCAAAATACAGCCACCAGCAGCAATAGGAATTCCGTTTTCGGGAAGGCAAAACCGCCCCGTTTCAAGGTTTGAGTGGTATCAGTCATGCTGTTCCGCCATCAGTTGAACGTATACTGCAACCTTGAGTTCATCTTCCATACTTCTGAATTTTCTCATATTCATTCCTTTGCACGACCTAACCATCAATTGACCCGAATACTATCCGTGAGTACTGTGGAACAAACAATACGGCTCAAACGCAAAGGATAATTGCGCAGTGGATACAAATAGACTGATTGTACTGATGCCCGAAATGGCCACCTTTGTCACTGTGATCGATGAAGGCAGTTTTTCTAAATCAGCAATACGCTTAGGGGTTGCCCCCTCTTCAGTCAGTCGTTCTGTTTCCCGGCTGGAAAACGCGTTACAGGAAAAATTAATTGAGCGAACAACGCGCCAGATGCGATTAACCCCGGTCGGCAAAGATGTATATCACCTGTGCTGCGAGATGCTCCAATCGGCCAGACTGGCGGTCAAAGCCGCTCAGTCCAGTGAAAGCGAAATTTCGGGGCTGCTGCGGGTTGCAGCACCGAAAGCCTTGTCCCGCCAGGTTCTGGCGCCTATGATTCTCGACTTCATTGAACATCACCCTAAAGTTCAGCTTCAATTGAAAGTTACCGATCAAGAGATTGATCCCGTCGGCGATGAAGTCGATCTGATCATCCGGATTTCAGAAAAGCCAGTCGATGGTCTGGTCGCTAAAGTTCTCGGCCAGACCCGACTGGTGCTTTGCGCAACCCCTGAGTACCTGGCACAGCACGGTGTTCCCGCTCATCCGGAAGCGATCAGCCGCCACAACTGTATTTGCCTGGGAGAAACCGCAACTGACAGAACCTGGCGCTTTACCAGGAATCAGCAAACGCTGTCATTTCAGGTCCGGGGCACCCTGACCGTCAACCACAGTGAAATCCGCCGGGATGCAGTGTTAAGGCATATGGGTATCTCTATGTTTCCGGCGTTTACCATGTCCACGTACCTGGAATCTGGGCAAGTCTGTGAGCTCCTGCCCGACTGGCAGATCAACGGCAATTATCAGGGGCAAATCGTTGCACAGTATCCGCAGTCAAAATACCTGCCCAATCAGACCAGAGCCTTTCTTGCTCACCTGCAAGACAAATTTTCGCAAATGACCTGAGCAAGGAAATCAACATAGGGTTTGGCCTTGCGATACATAATCCGTATGCTGTGAAGTCTGAATCATCAAGGATTGCAGCAAGATACATGGATTGGTTAAATTCTCTCGGACTTTTCATTGGCTCCCTGTTTGCCAACACTTTGGCCTCATTGTCCGGCGGCGGTGCCGGGCTTATCCAGTTTCCCCTGCTGATTTTTCTGGGCCTGCCTTTTTCCGTGGCGCTGGCTACCCATAAAATCGCCAGCGTCGCACTCGGGCTGGGCGCGGCGGTCAAACATATCCGTTCCGGTAAGCTGAACTGGTCAATGACGGGCTATGTCATTGCATCCGGGACCTTAGGTGTCATCCTGGGCGCCAATGCCATTTTGTTTGTCCCGGGCCGACTGGCTGAGGCCGCCCTTGGCCTGCTCATTATCGGCCTTGGCGTATACTCCCTGTATCAACCCAGCCTGGGCCAGAATGAAAGTGCCCGCCGACGGGATACTAAAGGACTGATTGCCGGTAGTCTCGGCCTGGCCGGGATCGGAGTGATTAATGGTTCGCTGACCGCAGGCAGCGGCCTGTTTGTGACCTTATTTCTGATCCGCTGGTTTGGTTATGACTATAAACAGGCCGTCGCATTAACCATGATCAGTGTTGGTCTGTTCTGGAACGGCACAGGTGCGCTCGCCATGTACGCGGCAGGTGCAGAAATATTCTGGCCCTGGCTGCCGATTTTGATTGCCGGATCATTGCTGGGGGGCTACCTCGGGGCACACCTGGCTATCAGGCAAAGCAACAAGCTGATCAAACGCTGTTTCGAAGCCCTGACGTTTCTGATCGGGGTCAAACTGTTATTCGGAATGTGAGGATTCTTATGTCTGACAATGCACCGCAAACGGCCGGCAAAGCCGTGATTGATATTTACTACTGCCGCCAGTGTAACTGGATGCTCCGCGCCAGCTGGATGTGCCAGGAGCTGTTACATACCTTCAGCGAAGATCTGGACGCCGTCAGCCTGCATCCGGACACAGGTGGCCGGTTTGAAGTCTTCTGCAACAATGTCCGCATCTGGGAACGCAAAACCGATGGCGGTTTTCCTGATGCCAAACAACTGAAACAAAGAGTCAGGGATATTCTGGATCCCGCGCGCGATCTGGGACATGTGGACCGCTGATCGTCGTTTTTTGACTGACGTCAAAACCGAAAGCACTGGAAAAACAGTGAACAGCTCACCGGTTGGTTATAATTTAGACAAAACAAGGATAACTTATCAGTCAGACAGGCGGACGAAAGATGCAAATTCTGATCACCGGCGGAACCGGGTTTATTGGCAAAGCACTGTTGCCTCATTTGAATCATGATCAGGTGACGGTTCTCAGCCGTAACCCCAACCGCGCTTATCAGCGCCTGGGCCATCATATTAAAGTCATCACCAGCCTGGATGCACTGGATAATCTGGATGAGTTTGATGTGGTGATCAATCTGGCCGGTGAGCCGATTGCGGATAAGCGCTGGACGGATAAACAGAAAGAAGAGATCTGCCGCAGTCGCTGGCAGCTGACCCGGGATCTGGTGGTCAAAATACAGGCAGGTGATCACCCGCCGCATACCTTCCTCAGCGGCTCTGCGGTGGGCTACTACGGCGATCAACAGCACGACGGCTTTGACGAGTCACTCGACGTTGAGCGCGACGATTTCGCCCATACAGTGTGCCGTACCTGGGAAGAGCGGGCACTGGCGGCACAGTCAGACAAAACCCGCGTCTGTGTGCTGCGTACCGGCATTGTACTGGGCAAAGGCGGCGGGGCGCTGGCCAAACTGGTCCCGCTGTATAAAATGGGCCTGGGTGGCCCGATTGGTAATGGCCAGCAGTATTTCCCGTGGATTCATCTGCAGGATATGGTGAAAGGCATCCTCTTCCTGATCAAACAGACGGATGCCCAAGGCCCCTATAACCTTACGGCACCTAATCCCGTGACCAATAAAGAGTTCAGCCAGACACTGGCCAGAGTACTGCATCGCCCGCATGTGATGAGCACACCTGAGTGGCTGTTACGCCTTGGTATGGGGGAATCGGCTCAGATGCTGCTCGACAGCCAGCGAGCCCTGCCAGCGAAGTTGGAAGCCCATGGTTTTCATTTCTGCTATCCGGAACTGGAAGGTGCGCTGAAAAGTGCCCTGAGCGATCAGGAAAGCCGGGTTACCCGTGTAGAGTAACCCGGTACAAAAGCACTAACGGCCCAAAGGACGCAGCAGCTGTTTCATCATGGTACTGATGATCAGCAGGATCAGCACTATCGACAATAGCGGCAGTACCAACCACAGCCCGGGGTGCCAGCTGACCGGCAGCTCGAAGCCCCATTTGATCAAAGCAGCCACCAGTGCTTCAGCCCCCAGTACCGCGATGATACCCGCCAGTACCGCCATCAGGCCATATTCACTCCAGATGGTGGCACGGATCCGGCTTCGGCTGGCGCCTAAGGTCCGGTAGAGCTTAATTTCCTGCTGACGTTGTGACAGGCTCAGGCGTAACAAGGTCAGCACCAGTAACAAGCCACTACACACCCCCAGAAAAGCCAGCACAGACAATGACAATGACACCTGCTGTAAGATGGCCTGGATACGGGTGGCCATGGTTCTCAGATCCAGCAAGGTGACAGTCGGATACTCTCTGCCGAGCTGGTTCACAAGTTCACTCTGCTCTGCGGCTACCCTGAAACTGACCAGCCAGGTGGCAGGCAAGTCAGCCATGACATCCGGTGTGAAGATGAAGTAAAAATTGGGCCGCATATTGCGCCATTCCACTTCTCGCAAGCTGGTCACTGTTGCGCTGAACACCTGGCTGTTCACGTTAAATCCCAGCGTATCGCCCAGTGTGATCCCCAATCTTTCTGCTACGCCGGTTTCCACAGATACACCGCCGGGGGCATTGCGCCATTCGCCAGCGACTAAGGTATTGTGGACTGGCATGGAATCTCGCCAGGTAAAATTCAGTTCACGGCGCAGGGATTCATCCCCTTCCTGCCGGTCATCATTCTCACTGCCGTTTTCAGCATCTTCTGCCCTCGGATCCTGCCCGTTGATGGTGACCAGCCGGCCGCGCACGATGGGATAACTGTCGGAACGCATTAAACCGTTCTCATCCAGCACATTGAGATAGGCCGGGTGCTGATCCGGGCTGATGTTAAGCGCAAACACATTGGGGGCATCCGGCGGCAATGTCTGCTGCCAGTCCGCCAGCAAATCGGTCCGCAGCAGCCAGATCACCGCCAGCAGCATCAGCGAGCTGGTCAGGGCGGCCAACTGGGCACCGCTTGCCAGCGGACTGCGGCCGATACGGCTCAGTGCCAGGGTCATCGCCGGTCCCCACTGCCGACGACGCAGCCCGGCCACCAGCATTAAACCCAGTCCTGCCAGCAGCACCATCAGCACAAACAAACCAGCCAGGGTCAGCCACATCATGGGGTTATCACCCACCCAGAGCAACAGGGCAACCACAGGCAGCAGAATCAACAGGTAGCGTTGCTTAGCGCTGGTGTCCGCGCTCTGGCGCTGCATCACCGCCAGAGCCGGTGCATCCAGCAAACGCCACAGTGCGATCCCGATGCCCGGTACCGACACTAGGATCGCCACCAGCAGACTGACCAGCCAGGGCATGGCCCCCATCTCAGGCAGCGGCTGAGGCAGCACATCTGTGAGCGGCAGGCGCAGTAGCCACTCCAGAAACAGCCCCAGTACCAGGCCTGCAGCAGCCGCAATGGCAAACAAGAGTCCCAATTGTCTGGCCAGCCATCGCCACAGGAAAGCTTTTCCGGCGCCGAGACTTTTCATCATAGCGACGGTTTCCGTCCGACTGGCGGTATAGTGCATACAGGTCAGCACCAGAGTGGCTGTGGCCATCATGATCACCAGAATCAGGGTCAGCGACAGATACTGCTGCACCCGCTCGATCATCTCGCCGGTCCGGCCCTGAGTGGTTTCACTGATCCAGCGCTGGTCCGGTGCCAGTACCGTGCTCTCCTGCAGTTGCTTGAGCTGCGCCTCAGTGCCATTAAAATAAGCCCGGTAACGCACCCGGCTGCCGGGCTGAATGGCCTCGGTGGCGGCCAGATCGGCTTCATGCATCAGCACGGCCGGCATCTGACTGAAAGGGTTAAACGACAGTTCCGGCTCCTGCACTATGGTGCCGGCGACGGTCAGCTCAGCGTTACCAATGGCCACCTGATCGCCGTTTTTCACATTCAGCAAAGAGAATAACCGCTCAGACAGCCAAAGCTCCCCGGGATTAACCTGCTGCTGGGTCCGGTTGCTGCCCTGCAGTACCAGCTCCCCCCGCAACGGAAAATCGCTGGAGACAGATTTCACGCTGACCAGCTGCATGGCATTATCACTGAACGCCATGGTGCCGAATCGTGTTTGCGCTGTGACTGTCAGCCCCAGACGCTTCGCTTCCCGGACAAGGTTATCTGACACGGGATTGGCTGATCTCAATACCAGATCAGCCGCTATCATACTGCGCCCCTGGTTGATCATGATCTTCTCAACCCGCACCACCAGCGAGGCCAG
Source organism: Photobacterium sp. TLY01 (assembly GCF_021432065.1). NCBI lineage: Bacteria > Pseudomonadati > Pseudomonadota > Gammaproteobacteria > Vibrionales > Vibrionaceae > Photobacterium > Photobacterium sp. TLY01. The sequence continues at coordinate 754,564 of NZ_CP090364.1, read as the reverse complement.
CGCAAACACACAAGCAATGATCAGTGTCAGTGCCACTGCAACAGGCCACAATTGCCCCTGCCACAGTTCACGCCAACTCCATTTCAGCAGCAGGGATTGGCGCTTGGGCCTGACCGGACTCTGGCTTTCACTCATCTCTGTCATGCCGCCTCCACCCGTCCGCCATGAATACGCACCACCCGATCACAACGTTCAGCCAGTTGCGGATCGTGCGTGACCAGTACCAGAGTCGTGCCGTGATCCCGGTTAAGCGCAAACAGTAAATCAATGATGGTGGCGGCGGTTTGCTGATCCAGATTACCGGTCGGCTCATCGGCAAACAAAACCTGTGGGGCCGTCATGAATGCCCTGGCCAGTGCCACACGCTGCTGCTCACCGCCCGATAGCTGGGAGGGAAGATGCGCTTCACGCCCCTGCAGTCCGACCTGACGTAACAACTCTGCTGCCCGTTCGCTATCGCCGGTTTCCCCTTTGATAATGGCCGGCAATGTTACGTTTTCCAGCGCCGTCAGCGACGGGATCAGCAAAAAACTCTGGAACACGAATCCGACGGCCTGGCTGCGCAGCGCGGCACGGGACTCATCGTCCATGTGCGACAAGACCTGCCCCAGCAACTCGATTTCGCCGCTGCTGGGCACGTCCAGTCCGGCCAGCAAGGTCATCAAGGTCGATTTACCCGCTCCGGAAACCCCAACCAAAGCAATGCTTTCGCCCTGCTCGACCTCGAGCGAAACATCCTGCAGAATGGTGAGCGTCGTGGTGGCCGTTGTCACCTGTTTCGTTACTGATTGCGCTTTTATCACGGATGTAGACATGATGCGGATCCTTGCACTGTTATTACTTGTTATGGCCCCACTCAGCAGTGTCGCCGCCACCCTGATGGTGCTTGGCGACAGCCTGAGTGCAGGTTATCAGATGCGTGCCGAACAAAGCTGGCCCCGTCTGATGGAACCCATGCTGAACGGCAACGGGCTGAAAATTGACGTCATTAATGCCAGTATCTCTGGCGACACCACAGGAAATGGTCTTGCCCGTTTGCCTAAGCTATTGAAACAGCATGCTCCAGATTACGTCATAATTGAACTGGGTGCGAATGATGGTCTGCGCGGTTTTCCACCGGCAACTATAGAAAATAATCTCAAGGCCATCATTGACCTTATTAAGGATAGCGGCGGTGAGCCAATGTTGATGCAAATCCGCATCCCGCCCAACTACGGCAAACGCTACACCAGTCAGTTTGAAGCGATCTACCCCAGACTCAGTAAAGACTACGCTTTACCGCTGCTGCCCTTCTTTCTGGAGCAGGTCATTTTGCGTGACGGCTGGATGATGGAGGATGGCCTGCACCCCAAAGCCGACGCCCAGCCCTGGATCGCTGAATTCATGGCGGACACCATCACACCTTTTTTGTAACCAGATTTTACAGGGCGCGATGATGCCCGGATATAAGGACGATTCATGAGTACAGCCATTCTGATTACCGGCTGCAGCAGCGGTATCGGTTACCACTGCGCCAAATCCCTTCATCAGGCAGGCTATCTGGTGGTGGCCAGCTGCCGGCACGATGACGATGTCACGCGCCTGCGGGACGAAGGACTTCACTGTGTGAAACTCGATCTCGCCGACAGCCAGTCGATTGAACAAGGGCTGGCAGAAGCGCTGCGTATCACTAAAGGTAAGCTCGATGTGCTGTTTAACAACGGTGCCTACGGCCAGCCAGGCGCGCTTGAAGATCTCCCCACCGATGCCCTTCGCGAACAATTTGAAACCAACCTGTTTGGCTGGCACTCGCTCACGAAAGCTCTGATACCTGTGATGCTGGCTCAGGGAAGCGGCAAAATCGTACAAAACAGCTCTGTGCTCGGTCTGGTGGCCATGAAGTACCGCGGCGCCTATAACGCCAGTAAATTTGCGTTGGAAGGCTATACCGACACCCTGAGACTGGAACTGGCGAACACCCCGATTCACGTCAGCCTGATCGAGCCTGGGCCAATTGAAAGTCAGTTCCGGGCCAATGCCAAGCGTCAGTTTGAAACCCATATTGAGATGACGGCATCACGCCACAAAGACAGTTATCAAAAAACATTAGACCGGCTGGGCAAGCCCTCCCCGTCCAATCAATTCACACTGACGCCGGAAGCCGTTCTCAAGCCGCTGATACAGATCATCAAAAGTGATCGGCCATCCGCCCGCTACTATGTTACCCAGCCGACCTATATCTTTGGCTTCCTGCGCAGAGTGCTGCCCGTTCGCTGGCTCGATTATCTGCTGGCAAAAAGCGATTAATGCGCACTCGTAATGCGCAAAATTTGATCTTGATCCGAGCGTCAGAAACTGAGCAAAAAATGCGTTTTTTTTAGCCAGCTGTCATGATTGTGTCATCTGAACCTTCTAGGCTTCAGGGTAAGTTGGTCCTTACCTGCTGAAAGGGTAAACCAGCGATCCCCCTAAACAAACGTGCTACATTTTTCGGAGAGTTCGGCATGACATTACGCCAGATAAACGCGCTCTGTCTTTGTGTCGCGATTGCTCTGCTTCTGACCTTCCATCTGTAACGGAGAGCCCTGCTCTCCGTTTTTTTCTCTGAGACCGGTTACCAGCCGCGTTTTTCTGTCTTTTCCCTTGATTTTCCAGCCAATCAGCCCAACATCTTGAACATCACTCTTAAACGATCACGGAAACGCCCGGTATGAATGACAAATTAGCAATTGAACTGAATGAAACCAATCTGCATCAGGTGATAGAGCAGTCAATGCAACAGCTGGTCGTGATCAGCTTCTGGGCTCCTTCCATGCCAGAAACAGCAGAAGTTAACACCCTGCTTGAACGTCTGGCGGCCCAGTACGCCGGCCAGTTTGTGGTGGCAACACTCAATTGTGAAACACAACAGATGGTCGCGGCCCAGTTTGGTGTGCGCAGTCTGCCGACCGTTGCCCTTTTCAGCAATGGTCAGCCGGTGGATGGCGCGGCAGGTCCGCAAACCGAAGACAGCCTGCGTCAGATGCTGAGTAAACATTTACCCAGTCAGGAAGAAATGCAGCTGGAACAGGCCATTCAGTTAGTCAGCCAGCAAGCCTTCAACGAAGCACTGCCCATTCTGCGTGAACTGGCAGCCAGCCTGCCGGGCAACAGCCAGGTGTTACTTGCCACCGCCGAATGCCTGCTGGAAACCGCACAGTTTGACGAAGCGGAAACGCTGCTGGGACAAATTCCGATGCAGGATCAGGACGGTTATTACAAGGGGCTGGTTGCTAAGCTGGAGCTCCACCGCCAGGCCAGCGATTCTCCGGAGATCCGTCAGTTAGAAGAAAAACTGGCCGCCGATCCGGGCAACGGACAGCTCGCTTACGATCTTGCGGTGCAGTACAGTCAGGTCAATCGTCACCAGGAATCGCTGGATATCCTGCTGAATCTGCTGCGTAAAGATCTCAACTTTGCCGACGGTAACGCCAAGAAAACCATGATGGATATCCTGGCCTCGCTCGGTCAGGGAAATGCCCTTGCCAGCCAGTATCGTCGTCAGCTTTATTCTCTGCTGTACTGATCTCAACAACGCCGCAGGCAATCACACTTTGCCTGCGGTTATGTTTCCACGGTTTCCCCTTTCGTCAGGGCATCAATAATCGGGCAACCCGGCTGATTATTCCCCGGACACTGGCTGATCAGGCTCTGCAGGCTTTGTTTCATTGCCAGTAATTCCTCGATCTGATGGTCAATCTCAGCCAGTTTTTGCTCGGCTTTTTCTTTTACGTCAGCACTTTTTCTGTCCGGATCCCGTGACAAGTCCAGCAACTCCCGACTTTCATCCAGGCTGAATCCGACCAGACGCGATCGTTTAATCATCAACAGCTCGTTCACTTGTTTCTGGCTGTAACGGCGATAGCCATTCTCGCCCCGTTGCGGCTCGCTGATCATGCCCTTACTTTCATAAAAGCGTATGGTTTTGTTGGTCAGTCCCGTCTGTTTTGCCACTTCACTGATATTCATCACTGCCTCACTTGAAAATACCGCTTGACCTTCCATTAACTGGAAGCTTTAAAGTGAGCATATCTCATAACTGTGGTGTAGAGGAAGCCCATGGATCATTCAAATCACGCCCCAGCCCCAGACAGCCATGCTGCGGCAAGCATGGATGTGACGCTGCCGCTCAGCAAGGTTCGCTGCATGAAGTGCGTCGAAAAAATTAAACAGGCGCTGAGCAAGCTCAATGGCATCGAATCGCTGGATATTGATACACAACAAGCCCATATCACAGGGCACATCGATCTGAGTGAGGTGATCACCACCATCGAAAGCCTTGGTTACCAAGCTGGCTATCAGCATGATTTGCCTCTGTCGGGTCTGTCATGTGGCAAGTGCGTCAGCAAACTGGAGGCCGCATTCGCAAACGAGCCGGAAATCATTCAGTTTGAAGTCAGCAAAACCCGGGCCAAGGTGCAGGGCTCACTGACCGAATCCGCGCTGATAGCCCTGATTGAATCTGCAGGCTATCAGGTACCGGCTGAAGCTGGTGCGGTTGAAACGAATGCGACAAAAGCTGTCTTGCACGATGCAACTGCACCTGAACAAGCGAAAACGGAGCAACCCGAGCCGTCACCATCAGCCGCTGCTGAAACCGCGCCATCTTCCGATAACAGCCACTACTTTTTGCTTTCCGGCATGACCTGCGCAAGCTGTGTGTCCTCGGTTGAAAAAGCCATTCAGGGTGTGGATGCGGTTACGGCTGTCAGTGTCAATCTGGCCGAGCGAACCGCGCTGGTTCAAGGCAATATCGATCCAGAGTCGGTGATCCAAGCTGTGTCTGATGCCGGTTACGGCGCTGAGCTCAGTGAAGACGAAGCGACAAGACGCGAACGCCAGCAAGCCCAGAACACAGCAACCTACAAACAGCATCTGCTCAATGCCGGGCTGGCATTAGCCCTGGGTGTGCCCCTCATGGCCTGGGGCGTTTTCGGTGGCAGCATGATGATCGAGTCGGCCACCAGCCAATGGGCCTGGGGCATTATCGGAGTGCTGACGCTGGCGCTGCTCATTTACTGTGGCGGCCACTTTTTCCGCGATGCCTGGAAAGCTTTCCTTCATCACAGAGCCAGTATGGATACCCTGGTGGCGCTGGGGACAGGGGCGGCCTGGTTTTACTCCATGTTTGTGGTGCTCAAACCCGACTGGTTCCCGGCCCAGGCCAGACATGTCTATTTTGAAGCATCAGCCATGATTCTGGGGCTGATCACCCTGGGTCATGCCCTGGAAGCCAAAGCACGCGGACGCACTTCACGGGCGCTGGAAAAACTGATCGACCTGCAGCCGCAGACCGCCATTCTGGTGGATAAGCAAGGCGAGCGTGAAGTCCCGCTGGCAGAGATTCAGCCGGGCATGCTGCTGCGTTTACGTCCGGGCGCTAAAGTGCCTGTTGATGGACTGATAGAGCAAGGCGAGAGCTATCTTGACGAATCCATGCTGACCGGTGAACCCGTCCCGGCTCATAAGAAGCCGGGAGACAAACTCCATGCCGGTACCATCAACCAAAGCGGCGGCCTGCTCTTTAAGGCTGAGCAGGTAGGCAATCAAACCCTGCTGGCCCGGATCATCGGTCTGGTTCGTCAGGCACAGAGCAGCAAGCCGGAGCTGGCGAAAATGGCCGATACCATTTCAGCCATATTCGTGCCGGCCGTGATGATCATCGCCATTGTGACCGCCACACTCTGGTATTACTTTGGCCCGGATCCCGTCTCGATTTACATGCTGATCACAGCGACCACTGTGCTGATTATTGCCTGTCCCTGCGCCTTAGGACTGGCAACCCCGATGTCGGTGACCGTCGGTCTTGGTCGTGCTGCAGAATACGGGATCCTGATCCGTCATGCCGATGCCATGCAACTGGCTGCCAACATAGATACAGTGGTGCTGGATAAAACCGGTACGCTGACCGAAGGTAAACCTGTGCTCACTCACAGCCATTATTATGGGGATCACACTGAGCAGGCTGTGCTGACTCTGGCGGCAAGCCTCGAACGGGGTGCTGAGCACCCGCTGGCAAAAGCGATCGTTTCAGCAGCAGAAGAGAAAGGATTAACGCTGCAATCTGCCCGAGACTTTAACGCTCAGGCCGGCTATGGCGTCGGCGGTGAGGTGAACGGGCAGCGGGTGCTGCTGGGCAACCGTGCACTGATGGAAAAAGAAAATATCGCCATTTCTGCCCATCAAGATGATGCCCACTCGCTGGCCGATGCCGGTGCAACGGCTATTTTCATTGCCGTAGACGGCGAACTGGCCGCACTGCTGGGCATCAGTGATCCGCTGCGATCAGACTCTAAAGCGGCGGTCGAGCGGCTTCAGGCGAAAGGGATCGAGGTGATCATGCTGACCGGTGACACCGAACGGACAGCCAAAGCGATCGCCCGCCAGGCGGGTATTGACCGCGTGATTGCCGGTGTACTGCCCGACGGAAAATCCGAACAGGTGGCAAAACTGCAACAATCCGGAAAACATGTGGCCATGGTCGGGGACGGCATTAATGATGCCCCTGCACTGGCTAAAGCTGAAATTGGTATTGCCATGGGCAGCGGCAGCGATGTCGCCATTGAAAGTGCGCAACTCACTCTGGTGCGCCACTCTCTGCACGGCGTCGCCGATGCACTTGAGCTCTCATCAGCAACCTTGCGTAACATGAAGCAAAACCTGTTTGGCGCCTTTGTGTATAACACCTTGGGGATTCCGCTGGCCGCCGGGATTCTGTTCCCCTTCACAGGCAGTCTGCTCAGCCCTGTAATTGCCGGAGCGGCAATGGCGCTCTCGTCCATCACTGTGGTCAGTAATGCCAACAGACTGAGACTTTTCCGCCCTGGCAGTCAGGGCAACACACCATTAAAAAAGGAGGCCTGAGATGATGGCTTTACTTGCTGCGCTGGCCATTGGCTTTATTATCTGGTGGTTCTGGCTCCATCCCAACAAATAATCACGTTTGAGCGGCTGCCTGTGTCAGCCGCTTTTTCTTGCCAGTCCGCACCAGATTCCATAGGCTGTATGCATCCTAGCGCCAATGGAAACAGCATGCTTAAATCTCTGCTCACCAAAGCCGGTATCCTGCTGACAATCTTCAGTTCAGGTGCCTCTGCCGAACCTCAGGTCTGGCTGGCCAAAGACAACCAGCGGCAGTTTGTGCTGATGGGGTCGATCCATGTCGGCAGCGATGCACTCTACCCCCTGCCTGATGCCTTTAACCGTTACTGGCCTCAAGCAAATGGCCTGATTTTAGAAGCCAATATCCAGAAGCAATTCAGTATGCCACCAATCGACGAGGCGCACGTTAGCCGTAAACTGCTACCGCCTTCCGATATCCGAACCCTCAGAGATCTTGCCGCTCAACTCAAACTGTCTGCTTTCAGCCTGCTCGAAAGCCCGCCCTGGCTCACTGCCATGCATCTGCAAATGGCGCAATCGCTAAAGTTTGGCCTCACCCCGGACAAAGGCATTGATCAGGTGGTGTTTAACCGGGCACAAAAAGAAACTGTCCCCATTTTCGAACTGGAGGGAATCGAAGCCCAGTTTCGTTTGCTGTCTTCACTGCCTGATCACGGATTAAACCTGCTGCAAACCACGCTCAACGAATGGCCACTGCTGGAACAAGAAATGGCCTGCCTGCTCAGCGCCTGGCAACAGGGTAATAGCGCCGTCCTGACAGAACTCAGCCAGCAAGTCGCCTTGTCAGATGAAACCGAACAGCACTTGCTGATCCAGCGCAATTACAACTGGGCGAAACAGCTCACCACCTCTCCTCAGTACCAGAAAGGGACTTTCCTGGTGGTCGTCGGCGCTTACCACATGATGGGCGAAGAAGGGCTACCGGCATTGCTGCACAAACACGGATTCAACGTTCAGCAAATCAACAACGCGCAACCTGCTACCTGCCAATCCGGTATAGCCAAAACCCCCTCTGACAACCTGCCCTGAACCGCCTGGTCTAACTCCCCTTGCCAATGGAAGGGAATATTCTTGGTTTCAGCAAGAACTGTACGATCCCTCCCCCTTTTCAAGGGGGAGGCTAGGTGGGGGTTACTGGGCACAAAAGCCAAATTCTGCACATAAAAAAGCCCGCTCATCGAGCGGGCTTCTATAATATGGTCGGTGAAGAGGGATTCAACGCGGCGGGCTTCCGCACCCGACCCGACGGGACCAAAACTGTCGCTCTCTAGCGATTAAAAGCTAATAGACATAAAAAAACCCGCTCGATGAGCGGGCTTCTGTAATGTGGTCGGTGAAGAGGGATTCAACGCGGCGGGCTTCCGCACCCGACCCGACGGGACCAAAACTGTCGCTCTCTAGCGATTAAAAGCTAATAGACATAAAAAAACCCGCTCGATGAGCGGGCTTCTGTAATGTGGTCGGTGAAGAGGGATTCGAACCCCCGACCCTCTGGTCCCAAACCAGATGCGCTACCAAACTGCGCTATTCACCGATAATTCTGTTTTTGCTTTGAGGCTTGCTCCAGAGGGGCCCTCTGGTCCGCTGTTCTCAAAGCCGGAGATGCGCTACCAAACTGCGCTATTCACCGATAATTCTGTTTTTGCTTTGAGGCTTGCGCCAGAGGGTCCCTCTGGTCCGCTATTCTCAAAAGCCGGAGATGCGCGACCAAACTGCGCTATTCACCGAAATTTTTTCAGACTGAGGACAGTCTTAAAAACGAGATTTGATTCTTTTGAAAGTATAACTCTAGTTACCTGAGTTACTCAAACCGCGTTTTGAAATAGTGCTCGGTGAAGAGGGATTCAACGCGGCGGGCTTCCGCACCCGACCCGTGTCGCCGTCTTACCAGCCACAAAGCCCGACGTATCAGACTTTAGAAATAGTGGTCGGTGAAGAGGGATTCAACGCGGCGGGCTTCCGCACCCGACCCGTGTCGCCATCTTACCAGCTACAAAGCCCGACGTATCAGACTTTAGAAATAGTGGTCGGTGAAGAGGGATTCGAACCCCCGACCCTCTGGTCCCAAACCAGATGCGCTACCAAACTGCGCTATTCACCGACAAGTTTTGTTGCTACTTTGAGTTTTGCTCCAGAGGGTTCCTCTGGTCCGCTATTCTCAAAAACCGGAGATGCGCTACCAAACTGCGCTATTCACCGACAAGTTTTGTTGCTACTTTGAGTTTTGCGCCAGAGGGTCCCTCTGGTCCGCTATTCTCAAAAGCCGGAGATGCGCTACCAAACTGCGCTATTCACCGACAAAAACGAAACGCTGAAGCGATTCGAGGTGGCCTATAATACTGGCTAATTTACTGAACGCAAGGGGGTGGGCAGAAATTTTCCTTTCCTCGCTGCTACTTGCTTAGGAATGCACCAGTTCATCAAAAAATTTGCCAGAATCCACAAAAACATACACAAAAGTGATGATTCGATGATGGATTGATCCAGATCATCAGCCCGTTCACCAAGGTCCATTAAGCTTGAATTCAGTTTCCCAGGCAGAGGGCATCACATGGAATTTTGGCTAGATTTACTCTTTGGTAATCCGGTTGGCCTATCATCAATGATAGTGATTTTAGGTGCATTGGGGCTCATGCTCTTCTATGGTGGTTATTTTGTCTATAAAGCAATGAATGCAAAACCACAAGATTAACCGTTCCGTTATCTCCAATCTTCTTTGAATCCTGAGGACGCTGACAGGCCCGGGATTCTTTTTTTTCTTGCCAAGCCACGTATAATCTTCCCTACCGTCCGCAGTAGAACAACACACCATGTCCGATAAAGATGAACTGGACCTGTTCCGGGAAATGATGGCCGATGTGGCCCCGCTGGAGCAGGATAAAGTAACCCCGGAAAAGAAACATCAAATTACTGACGCTCAACTCGCCCGGCAAGCCGCAGCGCAAAGCCTGGCTGGCAGCGATCCGGAATATTTATCGCTGGATTATGCCACTATGGTCAAACCGGATGACATGCTGGATTACAAACGTGATGGGGTTCAGGACGGGGTGATCCGCAAGTTAAGACTGGGCAAGTACGATATTCAGGCCAGGCTCGATTTGCACCGCAAGACACTGAAAGAAGCCAGAGACGAGGTGCTCGGATTCCTTAAGCAGTGTCAGCGCATGGACATACGCACCGTGCTGATTGTGCACGGTAAAGGGGAGCGTTCAACGCCTCCGGCATTGATGAAGAGCTATGTCGCAACCTGGCTGACCCAAATCAGTGATGTGATGGGCTATCATTCTGCGTTACGACAGCATGGCGGAAATGGTGCCCTCTACGTCTTGCTGAAGAAAAGCCCTGAACGTAAGCTAGAAAACCGAGAGCGACATCAGAAACGTCAGAGCTGAAGCTATTAACTGGTGGGAGTGTACTTATCCCTGCCACACCACCCTGAGTGCCAGCATAATCAGCACCACGCCGGACAAACGATCGATCAGCTGGGCGCGCGTTTTCAGTGTTTCTAACACCGCTGGCCGGGACAAAACCAACGCTATCAGCGTGTACCAGAGGCCATCTACCAATAAGGGGGTGGCAACAATAATCGCTCTCTCGCTGATACCGCTCCCGACAGCCACAAACTGACTGAACAGTGCAAGAAAAAACAGCGCCAATTTAGGGTTCAGCATAGAGATCATCAGGCCATCCCGGGCTGCAGCGGCCATACTCGCAGGTTCGCCTGCCGCCAGTTTTGCCGCAACGCCCCCTTTCGAGCGCAGGGCATTGATCCCCAGATACGCCAGATAAGCCGCGCCTGAATAGGTGATGATCTGAAAGAGTGTGGGCGACTGTTTGAGGACAACCGCCAGCCCGAGCAGCGTCAGGAACGCATAGACGCCAACGCCAAATGCATGAGCCCAGGAGGTTACAATCCCATGTAAGCGCCCGCCCGCCAGACTGTGTTTCGCCACAACAGCTAAACTCGGCCCGGGTGACATTGCCCCTAACATACAAATCATCAGTAATGAAAGCCAGATACTGAGCGTCATCCTTGTCTCCTGCGGCCGATACTCAGCCTGTCGTAAATGGAATAAATTGTTAGAATAATTAACGGGCTAACGCCGCCAATTGACCACAGGTCAGTTGCAACAGATCCTTGGGCGCCAATTCAATTTCCAGTCCCCGGCGACCCGCACTGACACAAATCGTGTCATAGTCCCTGGCAGAATCATCCAGAAAAGTAGGCAAGCGTTTTTTCTGACCTAAAGGACTGATTCCGCCAACAATATAACCCGTCGTTTTTTCAGCGATGGCCGGATCGGCCATTTCCGCTTTTTTGGCCCCTGCCGCTTTTGCCGCCGATTTCAGATCCAGCATGCCAGCCACAGGTACTATGGCCACCGCCAACTGCCTGGGATCGCCATTACAGGAAAACAGCAGGGTTTTGAATACCCGGGCCGGATCCTGCCCCAACACCTCCGCCGCTTCCATGCCAAAATTGGTATTGTTCGGATCATGCAGATACTGATGGACTTTGTGAGCAATTTTGTGCTTTTTTGCGAGATTTATAGCGGGTGTCATCCTGTCCTCCGGCATAATTATCGTTACCCACTATAGCTAACAGGTATCTTCCCGCCAAGCCAGTATCAGCCCTGAGAGCAATAAAAAAGCTCACCTGCCTGAACAAGTGAGCTTGAATCTGCATTACAGAGCTTCAGTAGCAATTAACGGTACATAATCTCGCCGTTAGGCTCGAACGCATGAACATTAATCGGGCTGTTGGCTTCCAGGTAATCTTTCAGTACTTCCGCATCAACAAATCCGGTATTCACGTAGCCGGAATGATCAACCAGCTTAGGGTAACCGTCGCCACCGGCTGCATTAAAACTGGGCACTGTAAAGCGATAAGTTTTGCTTGGCACCAGCGCTTTGCCGCCTATTTTCACGTTGCTGATTTTGCCGTCCAGGATATCCATGGTAACACCATAGAACTGCGCATATGCCCCTGAATCGACAGGCTTGGTCGCCACAGAGCCCAGATAGTCCAGCACTTCGGCCCCGGTCATATCGGTATAGGTCACCATGTTGCCAAATGGCTGTACTTTCAGCACATCTTTATAAGTAATGTCACCGGCAGGAATCGAGTCCCGGACACCACCTGAGTTCATCACCGCAAAATCAGCTTTGGCGCGCTGCATGTGAGAGGCGGCAATCAAACGTCCCAGATTGGTTTGCTGGAAACGCACAACATTACGGTCGCCTTCCAGTTTGCCATTCGACTGGGCAATCTTAATATTCAGCTTCGCCTGACCGCGCTCCTGATAGGGTGTCAGGAAGGCTTTCACCGTGGGATCCTGAGGAATCTCCTGCTCAATAAAGACTTTCTGGGACTGGCCGTCAGCCAGCTTAATTTTTTTCTTCAGATTAACCGGGATCAGATCGTAGCTGACCATATTCAGCTCACCGTTTCTGAACTCGAAATCAGCGCGGCCCACATACTTGCCCCACTCGTGCGCCTGTACAATCCAGGTACCGTTTTGCTGATCCGGTTTGCAATCCTCGCCGGGGTTAAATGACGGATTGGCTATATTCGGCCCTTCCATACAGACGGGTTCCTGAGAATGGCCACCGACAATCATATCCAGATCGCCCGGTTCAAGATATCGCGCCAGCGCAACGTCTCCCGGCGCATTCACACCATGCTTACCGTCGGCATAATGACCCATGTGGGTCGCGGCAATAATCAGATCAGGTTTTTCCGTCTCTTTCAGCTCAGCGATGATAGCTTTGGCTTCCGCTTTCGGATCACGAAATTCAATCCCACCTATGTACTCTGGGTTACCGATTTTGGCGGTATCTTCAGTGGTCAGGCCGATAACGGCAATTTTGATCCCCTGTCGCTCGAAAATCTGGTATGGCTGGAACAAGCGCTTACCTGTTGCCTTGTCATAAATATTGGCTGACAGCATCGGGAAGTTAGCCCATCCTTCCTGCTTGCGCAGCACATCGAGCGGATTATCAAATTCATGGTTACCCAGTGCCATGGCGTCGTAGCCAAGCATGTTCATGCCTTTGAAATCGGGCTCTGCATCCTGCAGATCCGATTCAGGCACACCTGTGTTGATATCGCCGCCAGACAACAGCAGGCTGGTACCGCCTTCTTCTGCCACTTCTCTCCTCAGGTCATCCAGCAAGCTCTTGCGGGCCGCCATACCGTACTCACCGTCGCGGTTATGCCAGAAACGTCCATGATGGTCATTGGTATGAAGAATTGTCAGCTTATAGGTTTGGTCTGGTTGCCAGGTGTCGGCTTGTTCCTGGCTAGCACAGCCGGCCAATACCATCAGCAATCCCGCAGACAAGGCAGTGCGGGTAAACATTTTATTTTTCATTTCATCACCTTACACAGTCAACTCTCATGGCTCACCTCCTTTCCTTGGCGGTGGCTGTGGCCAAAAACAGCGCTCAGTGTAAAGTAATCAAATGCGAGGTGGCAGGCGATTTCACCATAGTGTTAATTGGATCACTATGCAATCGATATCATTTTTATTTTTGAAGAAGTTAGAAAGAAAACACCCCGTTAAAGGGGTGTTTTTCGACAAACGGGTACGCCGCTTCAGGCCGCTGCAGTTCTGATTTGCTGGTGCTTTATAAATATCGCAATCAGTGCACTGGCCGCCAGAAAGAAACAATAATAAGAATGGCTGACAACCGCGAGTGGCGACAGCCCGAATACCGAACCCAGCAACAGCGCCTGCGCACCGTACGGTAGCACGCCCTGAATCACGCATGAGAATATATCCAGCAAGCTGGCCGAGCGGCGTGGCGTCACGGCATTTTGCTCTGCCAGTTCACGGGCTACGCCCCCTGCGACGATAATGGCCACTGTGTTATTGGCGGTGCAGACATTGGTCAGGCTGACCAGCCCTGCAATACCCATTTCGCTCGCTTTTTGCGATTGATCACCGTCTGTTTTTTTACCGAAACCGCTGATCAGTTTACTGACTAACAGCGTCAGAAATGCCAGGCCTCCCTGACGACGCATCAGCTCACTCATACCGCCGATCAACAGAGATAACAGGAAGATTTCCTGCATGTTGCCAAATCCGGCATAAATATCTTTGCTCCAGCTCGCCAGACTGTAGTCAGACACTGACATTAAACCCACACCACCAGCCAGAATAATGCCCAAGCTCAGTACAACAAAAACATTCACACCAGACACAGCGAGGACCAGAATCGTGATATAGGGTAAAACCTTCAACCATTCGATGCTGGTGACCGTCGGTGCTTCAGAGGGTGTGGAGTGGAAAAGAAACAGCAAGATGGCCGCCAGTGCAGCTGGCAACGCGATGGCGATGTTCTCGCGGAACTTATCGCGCATTGCACAGCCCTGAGAGCGGGTCGCGGCGATCGTGGTATCAGAGATAATCGACAAATTATCGCCAAACATGGCACCACTCAACACGACACCGGCAGTCAAAGCAATATCCAGATCGGCTGTATCAGCAATGCCCAATGCCACCGGCGCTACCGCAGCAATTGTGCCCATTGAAGTTCCCATTGCCGTAGCAATAAAGGCAGCGATGACAAAAATACCCGGCAAGATCAGGCTGGGGGGTAATAAAGACAGACCGAGATTGACGGTTGCATCCACTCCTCCCGTGGCTTTCGCGACGGCTGCAAACGCACCGGCCAGCAGATAAATCATACACATGGCGATGATGTCGCTGTGGCCCACGCCCCGCATGAAATCTTCAATGGTTTTGTTGAGCGCATCTTTGCTCAGCACAATAGCCACCAGGATGGCAGGCAGAGCCGCAACCGGTGCCGGTAACTGGTAGAAGGCGAAATCAACCCCCTGCCAGGTCAGATAGCTGCCCACACCGATAAAGAGCGACAGGAAAACCGCCAAAGGCAGCAGTGCCAGCGCGGAAGGAGACGGCGAGTCTGAACGTGTGTGTGGATTGGCGTGCAACATTATCTCTACAGGGCATTGTTTCGAATTGGTCGCATAGCCTAAAACTTACATCCAAACGTGTCAACATCCAGACGTCTAAACATCCATATGCAATTAATACTCCAGAGACTTATCCTGACACCACCTACTAGTGCTTCGCCAGTTAAGCCACCTGTCTCGTCGCATGCCGAATATTCATTAAGCCACTGATAACAATCAGCAATGACCCCAAAATAACAAAATTATCAGGGATATCATCCCATACGATATAACCAATCACGCCAGCCCATACGATACAGGTATACTGCATCATACCTGTGACTGAAGCCGATACCCTTTTCAATGCAAGGAAAATGCACAACTGCGCAAGCCCGGCACTGAGGCCACAAAGAATGAACAATCCCAGATCGCTCCACGTAGGTACAGTAAAACTGTTGGTCAGCAGCAACCCGGAGGCCAGAATATTAAACAACATGCCATAAAACAGGACAGCAGCCGGGCTTTCTTTTGGCCCCATCTTTCTCATCACGATAGTATTCAGAGCAAAGCAAAGGGCAGCCGCTAAGGCACCAAGTACACCAAGATTAAACGTCACCATTCCCGGGCGGAGCACGACTATCGTTCCTGCAAACCCGAGGCACACGCACAGCAGCTGATAGACAGAAATGCGTTCAGCAAGAAAAACCGGTGATAGCAGGCAAAGCAGTAACGGACCGGTTAAAATGATTGAAAAAGTGTCAGCAAAATCCATTTGGCTAAAGGCAAATAACGCTGAAAACCGCATGGCGAGAATAATGATCCCACGAGCGAGATGGTATCTGTACTGCGTGGTTACCAGTACTGATGAAAGACTGTTGCCATTTAACATGAATATAATGGGGATCAGACTGAATACAGAGCTGAAAAAGGTAATTTGGGCAAAACTGTAATCTGAAGAGAGCTGTTTACCCAATGCATCCATAACACTGAACATCAGGAAGCTGAAAGCGGCAAGCAGAACCCCTAAATGGCGCCCTTTATTTAGCATGGTTATCCTCATCAAATATTAACCGGAGCGACTGATAAAACGCCTCAGAAAAATCGACATTGCCGCGCATGTTATCCGTCATATGACAGACTGAAATACGCAGCCTATGTGTATTTTTAATTGGCTTACATGAAAACAATGGCGCCAGCTTTTGTCTGAACACCGGCGACTGACACTCAAGTACCACCATGTGGCTTTTCCCGGCAGAAATCACTGTTACACCATTACGATTTAGCAGCGCCTCAGTGGCGGGTGAGATGTGGATAAAAGCATTATTGAAACATTGCGGATGAGCGGAGGACAGCCGTTTATCCAGCGCCATCAAGTCCCGTAATGAACGGGCACCGTTACTGGCTGTGTCTAAGGTCTTACTGAGCAGTTGATTTAGCGGATGTGATTTCTTGACAGCCAGCAAAGCAATACCGATATGCAGCCCGGCATGCTTATGAAGAGGCGCAAAGAAAACATCCGAGTGTGCGATCAGATCGTGATGGTGCACGGTCGCAAATGACTGCGCACCGTCCACTGCCAGTATTGAATGGCCATGCAACTGACCTAAATCAATAAGATTACCTGTAACCGGAGACAGGTGTGTCACCAGTTGTATCTCAGGTTGGCCACCACTTATATTCCCTTTAGAGAATAATTGAAATAAAGACTGGTATTGCGGGTAATGCTGTTCATCAGCAAAATCAATATTGACGCTAACCTTATTTAACTGGCAGGCAAATAAAAAGTTGACCAGACAGTCCGTGGTATTAGTGAACATAAATAAATCATGTTCAGGGCAGTACATGTTTCTCAGTTTTTCCTGAACATCCAATTTCAGTCGGTAATAGGACTTATAGTATGCTTTCCCTTCCATTCCCGGGCCAAGAGCCTTGACGAGATCCGGGTGTATCGATGAAGAATCAACTAACATTCTTGGCTTGGTCACTTTATTCATTGCCCGCTAAATACAGTCGTATTTTATCAATGATATCATCATCATTTCGGACCAAGCGTGATACATTCATGCTACTTTCTAATCCGGGCAACTCATTACCGATGACATAACCTTCAGAAGCATTCGATAACAACGTAAAATCATTGTCATCATTGCCAAAGCAGATAAGGTTATAATGGCTAATTCCGCTGATGAGATTCAGCGCTTTATATTTGTCTGTGAAATCGCAATTCAGCTCAGCTGTATCATCACCATGAAAGTTAAATGCGATACTTTCACTGAGGCTCTTATACAATGGCATCAATTTTTGATGAATATGCTCTGAGCGGCAAGATATTTTTATGACCCCCTGATCCCAGGTCGGACTTGCTTTATCTAACGTCTCTTTATCTTCATAAGCCAGCATTTCCGGAAATAATAACTCATTGCCAGACATGGCAAACTTATCCCCGTACTCGAGAAAATAGCTTACCTCCATTTCATCGAGAAACTGAACTATGGTATTCACGTCTTTTTGCGACAAACCGGACACAAGCGTCTGCTGATGCATTTCATCTAGAATGACTGAACCATTGCAGCAGATGACAGGGACTTCACGGCACAGATCGCCTAATGCTTTTCTCGCCCCCCTGGGAGCTCGGGATGTCGCAAATGCCAGACGGGATGATGACCCATCTTTGATTGTCTGGAGGGCTGCTTTCATTTTGTCACTGACAATTCCGCCGTCAGCAATAGTACCATCAATATCAAACACCAGCATATTAGGAAGATCGTTATTGATTTTCTTCCCAGACTTCCTGACTAACCCATTTCTGATCAGAGAAGGAATAACATCAATAGCAAAAACACTGCCTATCGCGACCCCATTTTCCAGGTGTTCTCCATCCATCCAGGCTATTTCTGCAATTTCAGAACATGGTTTCGGCTGACCGAATATCTTTACAATATCTACTTCAATCTCTACCAAAGTGTCTTCAAAAGCACTTTTTCGAGTAAATGTGCCAAAATATTCAGCGCTCACCAGCTCTACGCCGAGCTCTTCGTTTAACTCCCGTTCAAGGCACGCTTTTTTCGTTTCACCGTCTTCGGGTTTACCGCCCGGAGAGATAAACATATCTGTCCCTTTTTTCCTGACCAGCAAAATTTTCCCGGCTCGGCATATAACAGCAGCATATTTTTTTATCGTTTTCATTTCCAGAGTCACTTTTCTCTCGAAAGACAATAAGAGTGCCGTATCAACAGCACTCTTACATCATTAATGCATCGTCAAACATATCAGATACAAACGTATCAATGCGTTCAGGATGCTTTTCTCAATGCTTGATAATTTTTCAGTTTACCTGACAGAAAATGAATAATGTCATCGCAAAGACTTTCCTTGTCCGCCAGATATTCCAAAATGGTTTCATCAGAAGCGATGGTGGCTGAATCGCCAAAAATCGACACACCTTCCAGTGATTTTGTCGATAGTCCTAACTGCAGCAGGCGATACTTTACTTCATCTTGTGACTGGGCCATGTGATAAACAGGGCTGTTATAGGTAATACCGAACCGTTTCATATAATCGACAAAATATTCTTTTGCGACTAAACGCTGCTCTGGAAATTCTTTTTGGTATTCAACGATACCGTCATTAATAATATCGATACCATTTCGAGTGCAATAATCGATCACGTGGGCATGAATCGCCATTTTTTCACCCAGCAATATCAGGTTCTTTTTATACTTGGCAAAATCGCTTTCAATATTCTCTATTGCAATACTTCTGAAACTACCACTGATATCTACCACTTCATGCGTTAGCACTAAATCGCCAAATCTGTCTTTCAACTCCTCTACACGTAAAGGCAATAGCTTTCTGTGTAACCCGCAACCACTATTAGCGGTAAACAAATGAACCGGAATACCATTTAGCATTAAATAGCTGGCGGCAAGGGTACTGTCTCTGCCCCCGGTAAACATAACCAGTTGCGGTTTTTTATCACATCCATGATTTGTCTTTATACTCATTGTTACATCCTTGATGATGACCAAACAGGCGGATGCTATATTCAACTATAACAATAGTCAACAAGGTGCATTACTGATAATTATGAAGTTAATGCCTGAGTTAAAAACACTTTAGACATTAACAATAGGTATGAGTATAGAAATCAATCATTTAAAGACTGATGAAATTAATATTATTTCTATCACTATAAAACAGATAATAATATATTGTTTTATTTTTACGTTTTCTCTCTGGCACATTGGCTGTTACTACTGTGAGACCCAACCGAACAAGATATTGTCCTTTTTCTTGCTTTTTATGTCCTGGTACTCACTACAAGTGATCTTAAGTGACAAATTTTTAACCAAAAAACCGTCAATAATCAGTCACCTTAAAAAGTTAAATTTCCATATACAACCGTCGTATAGCTATATAGAATTCTCCGTATTGTTTTTCTTCATTTGTCACAATTTTTGTGCAATGAAAAGTAAATAATATTGATATCAGCTTCTGTTCCATCCATTGAGACTCATCATGAAACTGACCCTAAAGCAAAAACTCATAGGAGCCAGCTTATCTGCCGTCGTGGTTATGGCAACCGCGCTGACATGGCTGGCCGCAAACCAACTTTATCAACAAACGCAAAACAGCATTTTTAGCCGTGCCGACAGCTTAAGCAAAACCGCGACCAAAGGGATCAGTGACTGGATTGAGATCCGCCGCAGTATCACCAGTGCGATTAAACCTTACCTGGAAACCTCAGACCCTGTGCCATACCTGCAGCAGGCGCGCATCGCCGGTGGTTTTGATGAAATGTATTTTGGCACTGCTGCCGGTGAAATGTTCCGCTCCTACCCTGAGCGAAACCGTGCAGGTTACGATCCCCGTCAACGCCCCTGGTATATTGATGCCAAATCGGCGAACAAGCCTATCATTACCACCGCCTATCAGGACGCCATTACCAACGCGTTGCTGGTCACTCTGGCTGAACCGGTCAAAAAGAATGGCCAGTTGGAGGCCGTTATTGGTTCTGATGTACTGATTGATCAGCTGATTTCCGATGTGATCAGCCTGGATGCCGGTAAGAATGCTTACGCCATGCTCATCAACTCGCAGGATAATACTTTCCTGGCGCACCCTAATCAGTCTTTGCTGCTCAAACCCATTAATGGTTACAGTGAAGCGTTAAGCATCAGCCAGATTCAGCGTTCGGTCAGTAACAGAACCGTGTTGAACCAGACGATTCAGGGTGTGGATAAACTACTGTACTTTGCACAAGTGCCAGGCACGCCGTGGATTCTAGGCCTGGAAATGGACAAGGCCACCGAAGAAGCCAGCCAGAGCCAGTTGCTGAGCCGCCTGATTATCACTTCCGTCATTATTACGCTGATTGTGCTGGCCGCTGTCGCATGGCTGGTTGGATTCCTGTTCCGTGACCTCAGCCGTGTCTCTGACGCACTGGCCGAGATTGCCACAGGTGAAGGCGATCTGACTCAGCGCCTTGAGCCACGCAGCGACGACGAAGTTGGCCAGCTGGCGCATAACTTCAACCGTTTTGTCGGGAACATGCATGGCATGGTCACGCGTCTGCGTGATGTCTCTCACTCGCTGACCTTGCAGGCGCATCAGACAGCCTCCCAAGCAGAAGAGCGCAGCACACGCATACGCCACCAGCAGGATGAAATCAACATGGTGGCCACCGCCATCAACGAAATGGCAGCTGCCACGCAGGAAATTGCCGGGAATGCTGATAACACGGCCCGCACCTCAACCGAAACGGTTCAGGCGGCAGAACACGGTGCCGAGCAGGTTGATCAGAGCCAGCATTCGATTACCAATCTGGCTGGTGAAGTAGAAACCGCGACAGACGTCATTGGTGAGCTCAACACCCACGCGCAGAGCATTACCACCATTCTGTCGACCATTCAGAATATTGCTGAACAAACCAACCTGCTGGCGCTCAATGCTGCCATTGAAGCTGCCCGTGCGGGTGAGCAAGGCCGTGGCTTTGCGGTCGTGGCTGATGAAGTGCGGGTCTTGAGCCAACGCACCCATGCTTCGACGCAGGAAATTCAGCAGATGATTGAAACGCTGCAGCAGACCACAGGTCGTGCGGTCGGCATTATGGGCGACAGTCGCCGTCTGGCTGAAACCAGTGTCGATGATGCCAATGCCGCCTCTGCCAGCCTGGCGCAAATCATCTCGGCCATTACCAATATCAGCGATATGGCCACTCAGATTGCGTCCGCCGCTGAAGAGCAGTCATCTGTAACCTCTGAGATCACCCGTAACACCGAAGGGATCAGAGATGTGTCGAACGAGCTGGCTCAGGAAGCAAGCGAAGCGGCGCAGCAGGCATCGCAGCTGTCAGAGCTGTCTCACGAACTGCAACAGGAAATCAGCCGCTTTAAGCTGTAATCAGCATTCAGCGGATAGAAAAAGGGGGGTGTCAGTCATGACACCCCCCTTTTGTTTGTCTCAGAGATTCTCCGGCCATCCCCGTATCAGGTTCAGCCCAGATTCACCTTATGCAATGTCGATCGTTTCGAAGCTTTTCACCAGATCATCAAGCTGCTTGATCTGAGCAAGGAAGGGTTCCAGTTTATCCAATGGGAATGCGGAAGGGCCATCACAGCGCGCAGCATCCGGATTCGGATGCGCTTCCATAAACAGTCCGGCGATTCCTGCCGCCATACCTGCGCGCGCCAGCGTCACCGTTTGCTCACGACGACCACCGGAGGCAGCGCCCAGCGGATCACGGCACTGCAGGGCATGGGTGACGTCAAAAATGATCGGGCTGCCTTTGGAAGCTTTCTTCATAACATCAAAACCCAGCATGTCCACGACCAGGTTATCGTAACCGTGCAGCGCGCCACGCTCGCAGAGAATGATTTGATCGTTGTGACATTCAGCAAATTTCTCAACGATATTACCCACCTGACCCGGGCTCATGAACTGCGGTTTCTTCACGTTGATGACGGCACCGGTTTTGGCCATCGCTTCAACCAGATCGGTCTGGCGTGCGAGGAAAGCCGGCAGCTGAATCACATCCACCACGTCGGCAACAGGCTGGCACTGATACTGTTCATGAATATCAGTAATAATTTTCACACCGAAGGTATCTTTCAGTTCCTGAAAGATTTTCAGGCCTTCTTCCATGCCGGGACCACGATAAGAATGGACCGAAGAACGGTTCGCCTTATCAAAGGAAGCCTTAAACACATAAGGAATGCCCAGCTTTTCAGTCACTTTGACATAGTGCTCACAGATCTGCATCGCAAGATCACGCGACTCCAGCACGTTCATGCCACCAAACAGCACAAAGGCTTTGTCGTTAGCGACATCAATATCGCCAATACGAACCACTTTCTGTTCCATGATGCTACTCTTCTTCTCTGTCATTTGGTCTGTTCCGCAGGCGATCAGTGAAGCACCTGCGGGTTTGCATTCAAGACTTTCACTTGCAGTTTCAGCAATTCTGCAGCCGGATCCTCCGGGCACTGCTCAATAAAATAGGCATAGTCCATCGCGGCGGCATGGCTGCACTCTAATTGCTGATAAATATAGCCGCGGTCGCGAATTTCATGGGGATCGCCCGGACGCAGCGACAAGGCCAGATCGCTGCAGCGTAAAGCATCGGCATACTGTTCTTCCCGCAGCAAAGCACTTTTTAATACCGTCAGCCATCGCGCCAGGACATCTGTATGGCTGGTGGTGGTGAGATAACTTTCGCGCCAGGGTGCCAGCGGACCTTTGTGTCCTCGCAGCCAGGCACTGAGTGTCTGACGGCTGACAAATTCACCGTCAAACGGATTAATAAACTGAGGCTCACTGTTGGGCCAGTCGACACGCAAAATATACTGGGTCGGGAAAGCCACACCTGTGACCGGTAATTCCAGATGCTGCGCCAGATAAATCATAATGGCCCCCAGACTGACCGGAATGCCTTTACGACGTTCAATCACCTTGTCCAGATAGGCATTTTCAGCCGCATAGTACTGATGGCGATCACCACAGAACCCCCACTCACGATAAAACAGGCGCAGCAGCCCCTCTAGTCTCAGCTGTGGATTGGTTTCTGACATCAATGCCGCTTCGACATCTTTGGCCATTTTTTGTAACTGATGGCGTACCCAGGCCACCGGAAAATCCGGCTCCAGATCCACCATGATCTCAATGGCACCTTCGACCAGCGCAGATGCCTCGAAATCTCTGTCTTCATCTGAGAAATACATGGCTTTACCCCAGCAACGGCATTTTCGTGACCGCCAGCTTGCCGGCCATTGCCAGCCAGCCTAACGCGCCGAGAAAAGCAAAGGTTTTAAAGACTTTGTTCTTGCCGTATTTCAACGCGAAAAAACCCAGTGCGATATAAGCCAGCACACAGGTCAGTTTCTCATTCAGCCAGCCAGCGCCTGCTGTGAAAGGCGTAAAGCCAGTGTACACCACTAGGGCGACGCCGCTCAGCAGCAAGAAGGTATCAACCACATGGGGCGTTATTTTCAGGGCTTTTTTCTGCATCAGCGCTGAATCGGCCATCATCAGGCCAAAACGCACCACAAATAACAGCACGCTCATGGCAATAATGGTCAGGTGAAAATGTTTTAATGCTATGTACATCTGGTTTTTCTCTTTATCGTTTCCTTCGAATCATGACTGGCCAGACGGCCTCAGACAGACCAGCAGCCTAAGCTTACCCTGTCTTGTCCGGCATAATCCTGAACCGTTATCACTTGTTGATAACCTAGATTGTAAAAAATGCCCCGGACGGCTTCGCCCTGCTGATAGCCATGCTCCAGCAGTAACCAGCCACCTGGCGATAAAAATGTCCGGCTTTGTACACAAATACGGCGAATGTCCGCCAGACCCGCGTCCTCTGCAACCAATGCCGTTCGGGGTTCAAATCGCACATCACCTCTGACGAGGTGTGGATCGTTGGCATCAATATAAGGCGGATTGCTGACAATCACATCAAACCGTTCAGTTTCGGACAGTGGCGAGAACCAGCTACCGCATAAGATACGCACATTCTGTAATTGCAGCGCGCGACGATTTTCTTCAGCCAGTGCCGCCGCTTCCGGGCGCAAGTCGATACCAGTGAACTGACAATCCGGACGCTCAGAAGCCAGAGAAAGCGCAATCGCCCCGGTTCCGGTACCTAAATCGAGTACCGACGCTGCTGCAGGAATTTTCTCCAGCGCCGCTTCCACCAGCCGTTCCGTGTCCGGACGCGGGATCAAGGTATGCGGTGCTACTTTTAGCGGCAGTGACCAGAACTCACGCTCACCTGTAATATAGGCGACCGGTTCACCCGATTCACGACGCGCCAGCAGCGCTGAAAACGCGGCAGACTGCTCGTCGGTCAGCACTTTTTCAGGCCAGGTCAGCAGGTAACTGCGGGGCTTCTCCAGCACATGACACAACAAGACCGCAGCATCAAGCTGCGGACTGTCAGAACCGGCATTAATCAGTTGCGTGACCGCTTGCTTAAGCGCAACTTCGATGGCGGGATTCATCAGTGCTGATCAGCCATGGCTGCAAGCAAATCCGCCTGGTGTTCCTGCACAACAGGATCAATCAGACTTTCCAGCTCACCTTCCATCACTTCATTTAAGCGATAGAGGGTCAGGTTGATCCTGTGATCAGAGACCCGGCCTTGCGGGTAGTTATAGGTTCGAATGCGATCCGAGCGATCACCAGAGCCCAGCAGGTTACGCCTTGTGCTGGCTTCCTCCGCATGGCGCTTCTCTTCTTCGGCCTTGATAATACGGGCTGCCAGCACAGACATGGCTTTCGCTTTGTTTTTGTGCTGCGAACGCTCATCCTGACACTCAACCACAATGCCGGTTGGCAGGTGCGTAATGCGAATAGCGGAATCTGTGGTGTTCACGTGCTGACCACCGGCACCAGAGGCACGGAAGGTATCAATTTTCAAATCACCGGCATTGATTTCCGGGATTTCCGCTTCCGGGATTTCCGGCAGAATGGCCACAGTACAGGCAGAAGTATGAACACGGCCCTGAGATTCCGTCGCTGGCACACGCTGCACCCGGTGTCCGCCTGACTCGAATTTCAGAATACCGTAGGCCCCTTCCCCACTGATCTTGGCGATCATTTCTTTATAGCCACCGTGTTCCGCCTGATTCGAGCTCATCACTTCCACCCGCCAGCGGCGGCTTTCAGCAAATTTGCTGTACATGCGGAACAAGTCGCCGGCAAAAATACCGGCTTCATCGCCACCGGCGCCGGCTCGGATTTCGATGAAACAGTTGCGTTCATCATTGGGATCTTTAGGCAGCAGCAAGACTTGTAACTCGTCTTCCAGCCGTTCAATCTCTTCTTTTGCCTGTTTGATTTCTTCCTGCGCCATTTCGCGCAATTCCGGATCCTCTTCCCCGGCCATTTCTTCCGCGGTTTCCAGATCGGCCAGCACCTGCTGGTAAGCCCGGAAACACTGACTCACTTCCTCTAGCTGCGAATATTCACGAGATAAAGCCCGGAATTTATCCTGATTGGCAATGATCGTGGCATCGCCCAGCAAATGCTGCACTTCCTCGTGGCGTTCAACCAGAGATTCTAATTTCGCTAAAATAGACGGTTTCATCATGTGTACTACGTCAGATCCGAACAAGGATCCGCCTTCAACCGGTTCGGCAAGGCGCGATCAAAAAAATTAATGCATACGAAAACGCTGAGTCAGTCCGCCGACTGATCTTTCAATGTACCTAAACCAAGCGTTTCACGAATAAGGGCCAGTTTCTCAGGTTCGCCGTCATGCGCGGCCTGCTGCATAGCCTTGGTTGGCGCATGAATGAGCTTATTCGTCAAACGGTTGCTGAGCTCTGCCAGCACTTTTTCCGGTGCACTGCCATTGGCCAATGCCTGCAGACTGCGGCTGAGTAAGTCATTTTTAATATCATCAGCGTAGCAACGGTACTGGCGAATACTGTCGACCGCTTCCAGCGAGCGTAGCCAGCGCATAAATGCCGCACTTTCTTCACTGACAATGGCTTCGGCCTGGATCGCCGCCACTTTGCGCTGCTCGCGGTTTCGTTCAACAATGCTTTCCAAATCGTCCACTGAATATAAATAGGCGTCATCCAGCTCGCCGACCTCAGCTTCGATATCCCTGGGTACGGCGATATCGACCAGCAGCATCGGTTGATGGCGACGCTTTTTCAGCGCTTTCTCAACCATGCCTTTGCCGACAATCGGCAATGGACTTGCTGTGGCACTGATAATGATATCCGCATTGTGTATATGGTCCGGAATCTCAGGCAAACTAATGACTTGAGCACCAAATTCATCTGCCAGCGCCTGAGCGCGCTCCCGGGTGCGATTGGCAATCATCAGGCTGCGGCAACCGTGCTCAACCATGTGCCGGGCCACCAGCTCTGTGGTTTCACCGGCACCGATCAGCAACACTCTGGCTTCACTCATTGATTCAAAAATCTGCTTGGCCAGCGTACAAGCTGCAAAAGCAACCGACACTGCATTGCCACCAATATCCGTTTCCGTTCTGACGCGCTTTGCCACTGAAAAGGCTTTCTGAAACAGTTTTTCCAGCATGCCATGCATATTGTCATGGTCGCGGGAATCGGAATACGACTGCTTGACCTGTCCCAGAATCTGCGGCTCACCCAACACCAGTGAATCCAGTCCACATGCCACCCGCATCAGGTGACGCACCGCGGCCTGCTCTTCGTGAAAATAGAGACTGGACATCAGCTCTTCCGCTGACAAATTATGAAAGCGGCTGAACCAGTCAATCATCACTCCGGGCCCAGTGTGATTGACATCACAATAGATCTCCGTGCGATTGCAGGTAGAAACGATCACGCCACTGTTAACTTCCGGATGCTGAGCCAGAGTCTGCAAGGCTTCGGTCAGTTTTTCCGGCGAAAAGGCAACACGCTCGCGCAGGTCTACAGACGCTGTTTTGTGATTGATTCCTAAAGCAAGCAAGGTCATGGAGATGGTGTTACCTACTACCCGATGATAAAGATCCAGCAGGTCATTTTACTTGATGACCCTGCGTAATAAAAGGATATGACTCGAATCTGTCTGCCAGCGCATCATTTTATCGCTCAGACGTCAGCACAAATCCTGACTTTACAGACAAATACCGGAAATGTCATGGCACAGTTTACAGTCCTTTTCTGATTGAGCCGATGGGCCATGAAAGAGATTTCATCAGACAAGTCATGCTATGATTCTTTTACTTCCACATGATTCAGTTACCTGCCGTATAAGGGACATGTTATGCGAATGGCGTTTGCGCCTCTCTTTGGGTTCTCATTTTCGTTGCCGTCGGTTTTGCCGCGAAAAAAGCAACATCAAGCCCCCACTCTGGCCTTTCTGGCTTTGTTGCTGGCAGGCTGTACCACGACACCGCCCACCGGAAAAATCACCGACTGGAACAGCCACAAACAGGCATTGTCGGCAGTCACCACCTATCAGGCAACAGGCAAATTGGGCTACATCAGCCCGGCGCAACGTTTCAGTGCGAATCTAAACTGGAAAACCAATCCGGGTGCCGATCATCTGCTGCTGACTAACTTTCTGGGTACAACGCTGCTGAAACTGGACACCCAGCCCGGCCGTGCCGTGCTGATTGATAATGAAGGCCAGCGCCATCAGGGCAGCGACGCTGCTCAGCTCGTCTTATCACTGACCAATATTGCCTTGCCCGTAAATCAGATGCGGGACTGGCTGCTCGGCCTGCCGACTGGCGCGGATACCTATCAGCTCAATGCACAAAACCGCGTTGCTTACTTAACCAAACAAGTGGGTGATCAGCGATGGCAACTGGACTATAACGACTATGATGAAACAACGTCGCCCGCTCTGCCTGCCAGATTAGTCCTTTCACAAGGCAAACAGCGAGTAACCCTGATAATCAACCGTTGGCAAACCCAAAAGAATTGACGCGCATTCAAAAAATGATCACACAAACGACAAGCTGGCCAGCACCCGCTAAACTTAATCTGTTTCTCTACATCACAGGGCAACGTCCGGATGGTTACCATGAACTGCAAACGCTGTTTCAGTTTTTAGATTACGGCGATACCTTGTCGATCACGGCACGAGCTGACGAGCAGATAACCCTGACCCCGGCGATTCAGGGTGTGCCACTCGAGCAAAATCTGATTTACCGCGCCGCGGATGCCCTGCGCAAAAAAGCAGGCCTTCAGGCTGGCGCTGCGATTCAGATTGACAAGGTTTTACCGATGGGTGGCGGTCTGGGTGGCGGCTCATCGAATGCCGCGACAACCTTGGTCGCCTTAAACTATTTATGGCAAACCGGACTCAGTACAGACGAACTGGCCGAGATTGGTTTAACACTGGGGGCAGATGTGCCCGTGTTTGTCCGGGGTTTCAGTGCCTTTGCCGAAGGGATCGGAGAAAAACTCCAACCCGCGCAACCGGAAGAGAAATGGTATCTGGTTGCTAAGCCAGAGGTCGCCATTGCAACCGCAGATATATTCACAGCGCCCGATCTAACCCGAAACACGCCAATACGGCCTTTATCTGTGTTATTAGCCGGCAATTACGAAAACGATTGCGAAAAAATCGTCAGAAGAATTTACCCTGAGGTTGATAAGGCGCTTTCGTGGCTGTTAGAATACGCGCCGTCGAGATTGACCGGCACTGGCGCTTGTGTTTTTGCTGAATTTAGCTCTCAGCAAGCGGCTACTGCAACCCTGAAAAAATTACCCGACTGGCTCCATGGTTTTGTCGCCAAAGGGGTGAATCATTCACCTTTGATGACCGCCCTGAGCGGACATACTGCGGAAAGTCAGTAAATACAACTTGGACGCAATTGAGGTTTACCCCGTGCCTGATATGAAGCTGTTTGCTGGTAACGCTACACCAGAGCTAGCCCAACGCATCGCTGACCGTCTTTACATTTCACTTGGAGACGCGACAGTGAACCGTTTCTCCGATGGTGAAGTCTGTGTTCAGATTAATGAAAACGTCCGCGGCAGCGACGTCTTTATCATCCAATCGACTTGCGCCCCAACCAACGATAACCTGATTGAACTGGTCGTAATGATCGACGCCCTGCGCCGTGCCTCTGCTGGTCGTATCACCGCGGTTATCCCTTACTTTGGCTATGCCCGCCAAGACCGTCGCGTCCGTTCTGCTCGTGTTCCTATTACAGCGAAAGTTGTTGCTGATTTTCTGTCCAACGTGGGTGTTGACCGCGTGCTGACTGTTGATCTGCATGCCGAGCAAATTCAGGGCTTCTTTGATGTGCCGGTAGACAACATCTTCGGTTCGCCCGTTCTGCTGGAAGACATGCTGGCCAAAGACCTGCAAGATCCAGTGGTGGTTTCTCCAGACATTGGTGGTGTTGTCCGTGCCCGTGCAACCGCCAAACTGATGGATGATACTGACATTGCGATCATCGACAAGCGTCGCCCACGCGCCAACGTGTCACAGGTCATGCACCTGATTGGTGATGTTGAAGGCCGTGACTGCATCATTGTTGATGACATGATCGACACCGGCGGTACCTTGTGTAAAGCTGCTGAAGCGCTGAAAGAGCGTGGTGCAAAGCGTGTGTTCGCTTACGCGACTCACCCGGTTTTCTCAGGCAACGCCCCAGAGAACATCAAAAACTCTGTGATTGATGAAGTGATCGTCACTGACTCTATCCCACTGTCTCAGGCCATGCTGGATACAGGCAAAGTCTCTGTACTGACTCTGTCAGGCATGTTGGCTGAAGCGATTCGCCGCATCAGCAACGAAGAGTCTATCTCTGCGATGTTTGAGCACTAATCGCTCAGCAAACAGAATGACAGTCAACACGCCCCGCCCTGTGCGGGGCGTGTTTGTTTTTATTTATCTCTGCAGCAGTGTTAACATAGCGCGCGATTTGATCCCGATGACATAGAGAGACCAGCGTGAGTCAAAAAATCCGTTTACTGGTTGGCCTGGCAAACCCAGGTCCGGAATATGCCAAAACCCGCCACAATGCGGGTGCCTGGGTCGTGGAAGAGTTGGCACGGATCCACAATATCAGCCTGAAAAACGATCCAAAGTATTTTGGCTTAACTGGCCGGATCCAGCTGAATGGTGACGATCTTCGCTTGCTGATCCCCACCACCTTTATGAATCTGTCTGGTAAATCCGTTTCCGCACTGGCGAATTTTTATCAGATATCGCCGGAAGAAATTCTGGTTGCCCATGACGAGCTGGATCTGCCCCCCGGAGTCGCCAAATTCAAACAAGGCGGCGGCCACGGTGGCCATAATGGGTTAAGGGATATCATCAGCAAGCTGAGCAACAACAAAAACTTTTACCGTCTTCGGGTAGGCATTGGTCATCCCGGCGACAAAAATAAAGTGACCGGCTTCGTATTGGGTAAAGCCCCTTCCGGCGAACAATCTCAGATTGACGCCGCGGTAGACGAATCCGTTCGCTGCCTTGATATCTGGCTGAAAGACGGCCTGACCAAGGCGCAAAACCGGCTACATTCATTCAAAGCCGACTAAGTTCATACAGACTTTTTCATCATCCCGCACTGTGCCGGATGCCGGAAACATCACTAAAGGGTTTCAAGCCATGGGTTTTAAATGTGGTATCGTGGGCCTGCCAAACGTAGGTAAATCCACACTTTTCAATGCGTTGACAAAAGCGGGTATCGAAGCCGCTAACTTCCCGTTCTGTACGATTGAACCAAACACAGGTGTGGTTCCGGTACCGGATCTGCGTCTGGATAAGCTGGCTGCGATCGTCAACCCGGAGCGTATCCTGCCGACCACAATGGAATTTGTGGACATCGCCGGTCTGGTTGCCGGTGCGTCCAAAGGTGAAGGTCTGGGTAACAAATTCCTGGCCAACATCCGTGAAACCGATGCGATTGGCCACGTTGTTCGCTGCTTCGAAAACGACAACATCGTGCACGTTGCTGGCAAGATCAACCCATTAGCAGACATCGAAATCATCAATCTGGAACTGGCTCTGGCGGATCTGGATACCTGTGAGCGAGCTATTCAGCGTCAGGCCAAACGTGCCAAAGGTGGTGATAAAGACGCGAAATTCGAAATCACAGTGCTGGAAAAAATGCTGCCAACACTCACAGAAGGTGGCATGGCGCGTGCAGTTGAGCTGACTAAAGAAGAAAAAGCAGCGATTGATTACCTGAACTTCCTGACTCTGAAACCGACCATGTATATCGCCAATGTCAGCGAAGACGGCTTCGAAGATAATCCGTTCCTGGATATGGTGATTGAACACGCCAGCAAAGAAAATGCTGTCGTTGTCCCTGTCTGTGCGGCTATCGAGTCTGAAATTGCTGAACTGGATGACGCGGATCGTGAAGAGTTTCTGTCAGATCTGGGCATTGAAGAGCCGGGCCTGAACCGTGTGATCCGCTCAGGCTATGAACTGCTGAATCTGCAGACTTACTTCACTGCAGGTGTCAAAGAAGTTCGCGCCTGGACTATCCCAATTGGCGCAACCGCACCTCAAGCTGCCGGTAAAATCCATACCGACTTTGAAAAAGGCTTTATCCGTGCCGAAGTGGTCGGTTATGAGCACTTCATCGAGTTTAACGGTGAAAACGGCGCGAAAGAAGCCGGTAAGTGGCGTCTGGAAGGGAAAGATTACATCGTGAAAGATGGCGACGTCGTCCACTTCCGCTTTAACGTGTAACTTATCGTCAAGACAGACGAACAAAGCCGGCTTCTGCCGGCTTTTTTATTTTCATTGTCCCACTTGCTTCTTTTTTACCCTTGAAATCACACATCTAGCATGGCATTCGGCCATTTCGTCCAAATAACCATCGAACAGTCAGATTTTACGGGGATAATTAAAAAAACTATTGACGCTCAAAGCTGGTATACGCATAATGCGCCCCGTTCCCGAGACAGCGACCCTGTATAGGACAGCGCCTGCGCTGACTGTTTCGGACACGTTGGCTACGTAGCTCAGTTGGTTAGAGCACATCACTCATAATGATGGGGTCACAGGTTCAAATCCCGTCGTAGCCACCATATCACCACTTGAAATGGTGATTAAAATCAGTAAGATGCGGAAGTGGCGAAATTGGTAGACGCACCAGATTTAGGTTCTGGCGCCGCAAGGTGTGAGAGTTCAAGTCTCTCCTTCCGCACCATTTAGGGCTATCGCCAAGCGGTAAGGCAGCGGCTTTTGATGCCGCCATTCCCTGGTTCGAATCCAGGTAGCCCTGCCATCTTACTCAGCGTGGACATATTTGTCGGCGTGATAAAAATTGTATGGCTACGTAGCTCAGTTGGTTAGAGCACATCACTCATAATGATGGGGTCACAGGTTCAAATCCCGTCGTAGCCACCATAAATTCATCATTCGAAGATGAATCGTTCACCCAGCGTATTGCGGTGGTGGCGGAATTGGTAGACGCGCTAGCTTCAGGTGCTAGTGCCCGCAAGGGCGTGAGAGTTCAAGTCTCTCCCTCCGCACCAATCTCTGAGGTGAACACTTAAGAAGTGGACAAGTAACCATTTCTTGCTTGAATTGCACAATTCTTTGTGACATTCTGCAGGGCTATCGCCAAGCGGTAAGGCAGCGGCTTTTGATGCCGCCATTCCCTGGTTCGAATCCAGGTAGCCCTGCCACATTACTTGACGTAGGCAACGCCGGCGTTTAACACAAAGTGGCTACGTAGCTCAGTTGGTTAGAGCACATCACTCATAATGATGGGGTCACAGGTTCAAATCCCGTCGTAGCCACCATCTCACAACATGTGAGAAAAAAGATGTCATTCCACGCGGTGGTGGCGGAATTGGTAGACGCGCTAGCTTCAGGTGCTAGTGTCCGCAAGGACGTGAGAGTTCAAGTCTCTCCCTCCGCACCAATGACATCCTTGCCTTGACAGGCAGACAATTTGCGGAAGTGGCGAAATTGGTAGACGCACCAGATTTAGGTTCTGGCGCCGCAAGGTGTGAGAGTTCAAGTCTCTCCTTCCGCACCATTTAGGGCTATCGCCAAGCGGTAAGGCAGCGGCTTTTGATGCCGCCATTCCCTGGTTCGAATCCAGGTAGCCCTGCCATGTTTCAGGTTTCGATAATATTATCGGGATCATCCCTGGAAAGGGAACCGGGTGAGTTTCACCCAGCACGAAAAGTCACACATGCGGTGGTGGCGGAATTGGTAGACGCGCTAGCTTCAGGTGCTAGTGTCCGCAAGGACGTGAGAGTTCAAGTCTCTCCCTCCGCACCAGTGACTTTTCAGATGCATATGCATCATACAATTTGCGGAAGTGGCGAAATTGGTAGACGCACCAGATTTAGGTTCTGGCGCCGCAAGGTGTGAGAGTTCAAGTCTCTCCTTCCGCACCATTTAGGGCTATCGCCAAGCGGTAAGGCAGCGGCTTTTGATGCCGCCATTCCCTGGTTCGAATCCAGGTAGCCCTGCCATATTTTACAGTGTGGGTTTCGGCCGGTACTGTGATACAGAGTTACATTGCAAACTGAATACCACGTGCGGTGGTGGCGGAATTGGTAGACGCGCTAGCTTCAGGTGCTAGTGTCCGCAAGGACGTGAGAGTTCAAGTCTCTCCCTCCGCACCAAATTTTTAGTTGTGAGTGAAAGTTAACACGACTTAGATCTGAAAAGATCACCAGCAGGGCTATCGCCAAGCGGTAAGGCAGCGGCTTTTGATGCCGCCATTCCCTGGTTCGAATCCAGGTAGCCCTGCCATTAACAACACGCTGTTAAATTAGCGTTTTGAAAATGGCTACGTAGCTCAGTTGGTTAGAGCACATCACTCATAATGATGGGGTCACAGGTTCGAATCCCGTCGTAGCCACCATTTTCATCCCCTACCAAGGTTGAAAATGGAAAAGAGTCAATACACGCGGTGGTGGCGGAATTGGTAGACGCGCTAGCTTCAGGTGCTAGTGCCCGCAAGGGCGTGAGAGTTCAAGTCTCTCCCTCCGCACCAATTGACTTTTACATTGTTCTGAGACTTTAGGGCTATCGCCAAGCGGTAAGGCAGCGGCTTTTGATGCCGCCATTCCCTGGTTCGAATCCAGGTAGCCCTGCCATATTGATACTGACCTAAGGTGTCAAAAAAAGTGAGAGACTCAGTCTCTTTCACCATGTTGCGGTGGTGGCGGAATTGGTAGACGCGCTAGCTTCAGGTGCTAGTGTCCGCAAGGACGTGAGAGTTCAAGTCTCTCCCTCCGCACCAACTCTCTGTTCAGACAGGGGTTGTAAAACATTGAGATATCTTCAGTGGATCATATCTCTTAAGAAACCAGCACTTTGGCTGGTTTTTTTATTTCTAAAAAACACAGCCGCCCCAACACCTCTTTTTTGCTCACATCTCTTTTCACACGCAGATAAAAAAGCCACACAGAGGTGGCTTAGAAGTCAGTTACCATGTCGCTTATAAACCAAGCGCATACTTCAGCACTTGATGTTTCAGCGGTCCCGTATGCTCGGCCAGTTTCAGGCCAAGATTTCGCAGCAAGGCAACGGGTTTCAGATCATTGCTGAAGGCACAGTAAAACACATCCATCCCAGTCTGCATCATCAGGTTATCGGGCCGTCGGCGCCTCTCATAGCGCTGAAGCACCTGCTCTGCGAACCAGTGCTCGCCGCCATGCGCCATTTCATCGAGCAGTACATCAACGTCTTTAAAACCGAGGTTCACGCCCTGCCCCGCCAGCGGATTAATGGTATGGGCGGCATCACCCAGCAAGACTATCCCGTCTTGATAGTAAGACTGGGCGTGGCGGCGTGTCAGCGGAAAACTGCCTTTATTCAACACACGAACGTCGCCGAGTTCTGGCGGAAACTCATGCCGCACAGCCTGTTCGAGCTGCTCCGCCGACATGGCTGTAAGCTGTTTAATCCGCTGAGGACTGTCATACCAGACGAGTGAACCACTGTGACCCGGCATCGGCAGAAAAGAGCGAGGGCCGTGCGGTGTAAACTGCTGCCAGGTAATATCTTGCTGGGCCAGCGCGGTTTCAACACTGATCAGCATGCAATGGTGACGATAATCCCAGGCCGTCACCCCGATATTAGCCTGCTGACGAACACGGGAATTGGCCCCGTCAGCGCCCACCAACCAGCGGGTTTGCAGCACCTGACCGCTATCTAATGTGATCTCGTAGCCATCACCAGCACGCTGAAAATGCGCTAAACGGGCAGGACAGATCAGTGACAAATTGGAATGGCTTTCAAACGCCTGCCACAGACCCAGCTGAATCAATCGGTTCTCCACCATAAAGCCCAGCTCAGCTAACCCAAGATCACTGGCATGAAACCGGGTACGGCATTCCGGATGCTCCCAGGTTTCCAGACGCCGGAATGGGCACATTCTCATGGCCTGGATATGTGACCATGCCCCCAGGCGAGTCAGCAGAGTGACCGACTGGGCAGAAATCGCAGACACACGCAGATCCATCTCCTGCCCGGCATCGAATGGCACCGGCGGCTGACCTTCAATCACTGCCACTCTGCGTCCCTGCCGGGCCATTCCCAATGCTGCCGCAGCACCCACCATGCCGCCGCCAGCAATCACAATATCAAACTGTTCCATGCAGGTATCTCATTTCATAACTTAGCCGACATTCTAACGGCTTTACGCGGGTTTACTACACTCAACATTTTCTGCGGCCTCTTTTCTGTCATCTTTGGTACTGAAGCTTGATCTGTGCCAATTGCCGCAGAGCAGAGACACGCCTGCTGCTGATTTTATAATCAGCATGGATGATCTGGTCACGCCGTGTCGAAAGCAGTACAATACGCGGCTTGCAATTTAAGGCGGCCCCAGAGGCGACCTCTGACGCTGCGAACGCAACGTAAATGCACTGAATTAACACGACGAGTGAAGAGTTAGACATGGCGAAGAAACTGCTTATCAAAACCTGGGGTTGTCAGATGAATGAATACGATTCATCCAAGATGGCCGATCTTCTCAACGCCAATGGCGGTTATGAATTAACAGAAGAACCAGCAGAAGCCGATGTACTGCTACTGAACACCTGCTCTATTCGCGAAAAGGCACAAGAAAAAGTCTTCCACCAGCTGGGCCGCTGGAAAACACTGAAAGACAAAAAACCCGGCCTGGTGATTGGCGTGGGTGGATGTGTCGCCACTCAGGAAGGAGATTCCATCCGGCAACGCGCACCCTATGTCGATGTGATCTTTGGCCCGCAAACACTGCACCGTTTGCCTGAAATGATCAGCAAGTCGCAGTCTTCCGACGCACCGGTCATGGACATCTCTTTCCCGGAGATTGAGAAATTCGACCGCTTGCCAGAGCCGCGGGCCGAAGGCCCGACCGCGTTCGTGTCTATCATGGAAGGTTGTTCTAAATACTGTACTTTCTGCGTGGTGCCATACACCCGCGGGGAAGAAGTCAGCCGTCCACTCGATGACGTGCTGTTTGAAATCGCGCAATTGGCCGAGCAAGGTGTCCGTGAAGTGAACCTGCTGGGCCAGAATGTGAACGCATTCCGTGGCGAAACCCATGACGGCGAGATTGCAACATTCGCTGAATTACTGCGTCTGGTGGCCGCGATTGACGGTATCGATCGCATTCGCTACACCACCAGCCACCCGATTGAGTTCACCGACGACATCATTGCCGTTTATGAAGACACGCCGGAAGTGGTGAGCTTCCTGCACCTGCCGGTACAGAGCGGTTCAGACCGTATTCTGGCGATGATGAAACGTCCGCACACCGCCATCGAATACAAGTCCAAGATCCGCAAGCTGCGTAAGGCGCGCCCGGACATTACCATCAGCTCCGACTTTATCGTGGCTTTTCCGGGCGAATCCGATCAGGACTTTCAGGACACCATGAAACTGATCCGCGATGTCGACTTTGACATGAGCTTCAGCTTCATCTATTCGCCACGCCCGGGTACGCCGGCGGCCGATTACCCTTGTGACCTGTCTGAAGACGTGAAGAAAGCGCGTTTGTATGAACTGCAACAGCAGATCAATGCGCAGGCGATGCGTTACTCCCGTCAGATGCTGGATACTGAACAGCGTATCCTGGTTGAAGGTCCGTCGAAAAAGAACATCATGGAGCTGCGCGGCCGGACGGAAAACAACCGTGTGGTGAACTTTGAAGGTTCGGTGGATTTGATCGGCCAATTTGTTGATGTCAAAATCACGGATGTTTTCAACAATTCCCTGCGTGGTGAGCTTGTCCGCACTGAAGCCGACATGAACCTGCGGATTGCCATGTCTCCCAGCGAGGTCATGGAAAAAACCCGTAAAGAAGATGAAATAGGTGTAGGCGTTTATACTCCTTAATAAGAGGACAGAAATTTCTGCCTGTGCCCAACTATTCCGGCCACCCGTCACAGTGGGTGGCCCACTGAGAGGCAAATCTTGAGCAAAATTATTACTGTTGAACTGAATCTCGAACCCGCCGATAACCACCGCCTGGCCAGCCTTTGCGGTCCTTTCGACGACAACATCAAGCAGCTGGAACGCCGTCTGGGCGTTGAAATTAACCACCGCAGCCACAATTTCAGCATCGTGGGTCAGCCACACACTGCCGAAGCCACCGCCAATATCCTGAAGAATCTGTATGTTGACACCGCTCCGGTGCGCAACGTGATCCCGGATATTGAGCCTGAGCAGATTCATCTGGCGATTAAAGAATCGGGCGTGCTGGAGCAGGATGTGAGTTCCAGCATCCCTTACGGCAAAGAAATTCACATCAAGACCAAAAAAGGCGTCATCAAGCCGCGCACACCGAACCAGGCACAGTACATTGCCAATATGGTCGGTCACGACATCACTTTTGGGATTGGTCCTGCCGGTACGGGGAAAACCTACCTGGCCGTTGCCGCTGCGGTTGATGCGCTGGAGCGTCAGGAAATCCGCCGTATTCTGCTGACCCGCCCTGCCGTGGAAGCCGGTGAAAAACTGGGCTTCCTGCCGGGGGATCTGAGCCAGAAGGTCGATCCATATCTGCGCCCGCTCTATGACGCCCTGTTTGAAATGCTGGGTTTTGAGCGCGTAGAAAAACTGATTGAGCGTAATGTCATTGAAGTGGCACCGTTGGCTTATATGCGCGGCCGGACACTGAACGATGCCTTCATTATTCTCGATGAAAGCCAGAATACGACCGTAGAACAGATGAAAATGTTCCTGACCCGGATCGGCTTTAACTCACGGGCCGTAATCACAGGTGACGTCACCCAGATCGACTTACCCCGCGGTGCGCGTTCCGGTCTGCGCCACGCCATTGAAGTGCTGGCCGATGTGGATGAGATCAGCTTTAACTTCTTCCAGGCCTCGGACGTGGTTCGTCACCCG
This sequence comes from Photobacterium sp. TLY01, assembly GCF_021432065.1. Lineage (NCBI taxonomy): Bacteria > Pseudomonadati > Pseudomonadota > Gammaproteobacteria > Vibrionales > Vibrionaceae > Photobacterium > Photobacterium sp. TLY01. The sequence goes on along the minus strand of NZ_CP090364.1, from coordinate 716,454 downwards.
GTTGTGGCACGTATCGTTCAGGCATATGAAGCCTGGGAAACAGAAGATCAGAAACAGAAAAAACTGGCTGAACAACGTCGCCGCGAACAGCAGGAAGCACGCCAGGCCAGCCCAGAAACGGAATAATCATACAGATGTCTATTTATCTGGATTTACAGCTAGCCACCGCTGATGAGAGTGGCATGCCAACTGAGGCTGACTTTCAGCGCTGGCTGGACGCAGCGGTGACCCCGTTTCAAACCGAAGCGGAAGTCACGGTGCGATTGGTAGATGAAGCCGAAAGCCAGGCGCTGAACCGTGAATACAGAGGAAAAGACAAACCAACCAATGTGTTGTCTTTCCCGTTTGAGGCACCGCCTGGAGTGGAACTGGAACTGCTGGGCGATCTGATTATCTGTCGTCAGGTCGTTGAAAAGGAAGCTCAGGAGCAGAGTAAACCCCTGTTTGCCCACTGGGCACATATGGTTGTACACGGCTCACTTCATCTGCTAGGTTATGACCATATTGATGACGAAGAAGCCGAAGAAATGGAAGCCCTGGAAACCGAGATAATGCAAGGTTTAGGGTTTGCCAATCCTTACGAAGCTGACCAATACTAACATCAGCTTTTGGCTGTCTTTGGCTAAGATACTGTCGGCTGCGCCTGTGGCGACGCCGGCCTTCCGTGGCGCTGTCCACATATTTGAATAGAAAGCAATGAACGACGATAACCCCCAAAATTCTGACGGTCCGAGTCGAAAGACCTTCTTTGAACGTATTGGCCAGCTCTTTCAGGGCGAGCCTCAGAATAAGGAAGAACTGGTCGATGTGATCCGTGATTCCGAAGAAAATGATCTGATCGATCACCACACCCGTGACATGCTCGAAGGTGTGATCCAGATTTCTGAGATGCGGGTTCGGGATATCATGATTCCCCGCTCCCAAATGACCACCATAGAACGTTCACAGAAGGTTGAAGACCTCATTGATATCATTGTTGATGCCCAGCACTCGCGCTATCCGGTCATCAGTGATGATAAAGATCACGTTGAAGGTATTCTGCTGGCCAAAGATCTGCTGCGCTACCTGCGCCCGGACAGCGAGCCATTTGACCTCAGCGCGATTCTGCGCCCGGCGGTTGTTGTGCCGGAGAGCAAGCGGGTGGATCGCCTGCTGAAAGAATTTCGGGAAGAACGCTACCATATGGCTATCGTAGTCGATGAGTTTGGTGGCGTATCCGGCTTAATCACCATTGAGGATATTCTGGAGCAAATCGTTGGAGAAATCGAAGATGAATTTGACGACGAGGAAGAGCAGGAAATCCGTCAGCTCAGTAAGCACACCTGGAATGTGAAGGCATTGACCACAATCGATGACTTCAACAAGCTGTTCCAGACCAACTTCAGTGCGAATGATATCGACACCATAGGCGGACTGGTCATGACCAGCTTTGGTCACCTGCCTACCCGCGGTGAAGTGGTCGAGCTGGAAGGCTATGCGTTCAAAGTCACCGCTGCAGACAGCCGCCGGGTCATTCAGTTACAAGTGACCGTGCCGCAGGAGGCACACCAACCAACGATGACGCCCTGATGAGACGAATCGACAATCTAAACCTGATGGGGCGGCTGCTGCTGGCCGCCCCTGCCGGCGCACTGGCAACCCTGTCTTTCGCCCCTTATAAACTCTGGTACCTTGCCCCGCTCTCCCTGATTATTTTCTTGACCCTGCTGCAGAACCAGCGCCCTAAAACCGCTTTCTGGACAGGTTTAGCATGGGGGTTAGGATTATTTGGCAGTGGTGTCTGGTGGGTCCATGTCAGCATTGCTGACTTTGGTGGCATGCCCGTCATTGCCGGTCTGTTCCTGATGGTGCTACTGGTCGGTTATCTGGCGCTCTACCCAGCCTTGTTTGGTGCCTTGTTTGCCCGCTTCGGTCAGGGCAAACCCTTCCATCAGCTGATGTTGCTGGGCCCGGTTTTCTGGCTGCTGCTGGATTGGGTCAGAGGCTGGTTGTTTACCGGTTTTCCCTGGCTGTGGATGGGCTATGGGCAAATTCACGGCCCGCTGGCCAGTTTCGCACCGATACTTGGCGTTGAAGGCCTGACCCTCGCACTGGTGCTGAGCTGTGGCGCGCTGGTGGCCGCCGGTTATTACCGTAACTGGCGACCGCTGACCGTACCTGTGCTGGTCTTGCTGCTGGCGTACCAGGTAAAGGGCATTGAATGGGTGCAACCTGAACCGTACAAGCCGGTCAAAGTTGCCCTGGTGCAAGGCAATGTCCCACAGGCATTAAAGTGGCAGCCTGAACAGCGCTGGCCAACTCTGATGAAATACCTGGATCTCACCCGCGAAAACTGGGATGCCGATATCATCATCTGGCCGGAAGCGGCGATCCCTGCCCTGGAAAAACAGGTGGAAACCTTCCTCAGTCATCTCGATGAAGCCGCCCGCATCAATCAAAGTGCGGTGATTACAGGCGTGCTTGATAAAACCGAACAGGGGGAGTTTTTCAACAATATACTGACACTGGGTATCAATCGTGACGGTGAGTATCATTACGATAGCGCCAGCCGGTACAGTAAGCATCATCTGCTGCCGTTTGGTGAGTTTGTCCCTTTCGGTGATTTACTGCGCCCGATTGCGCCGTTTTTCAATCTGCCGATGTCATCATTCAGCCGTGGCAATTTTATCCAGTCCAATCTGGACGCCAACGGCTATGCGCTGGCTCCGGCCTTGTGCTATGAAATCGCGTTCAGCGAGCAGGTACGCCAGAATGTGGGCATAGACACCGACATGCTGCTGACCTTATCCAATGATGCCTGGTTCGGCCGCTCCATTGGTCCGCATCAGCACATGGAAATCGCTCAGATGCGGGCTCTTGAGACGGGTAAGCCCTTACTGCGTGCCACCAACACAGGCGTGACAGCCGTTGTTGATCACCAGGGCCAAATCATTGCAGAGCTGCCGCAGTTCGAAACCGGTGTCCTGCGTGCCACGGTGACCCCGACCAAGGGTCTGACACCCTACACCACGCTGGGCAGCTGGCCGCTTTATCTGTACCTGCTCTGGTCCGTTGCCGTTTCCTGGCTGCTGATCAAGCGCCGCCGGGGCGATTTCAGGGACACCACCCCACAAGAAGGTGTCCACTAAAGCCAGCACCAAATACGCCAGACAGGGAGCCACAGCTCCCTGTTTTTTTAGCCGGGGATTTACGGGGCTAAAGGCTGTCGGGTGAACTGGGTGTGCCCACACTTAGTGCAGGGTTCAATGGTGCGGACATGCGTGTACTGCTGATGGTGTCCGCACTGCTCGCAGACCAGATTCCCCAGGCCGACCACCTCACCGGCTTTATAGATGCCCTGATGCTTGATGTCATCCATCACCTCCAGCCATTCCAGCTGCGTTTTATCCGTCACCTCTGCCAGTCCCTCCCAAATCGTCTCAGCCACCAGCTTGTAAAACGGACTTTCAGAGAAAGGGGCCGGGCTTTCCTGTACGTTTTGCCCGAATTCTTTCAGATCCCGTTTGAAATACGCACGGATCAGTGCCAGTTCATCTTTGGTCATGTCACTGGCCGCAGTGCGATACTTTTCACTGGTCTCAATCCAGTGTCTGAGCTCATCAGGGCTATGCTTGAGGGCTTCCGTGATCTCTTCCAACATGGATTCATACGCGTCTTTTTCTTTCGCCATGTGAGTTTCTCCTAGGCATAATCCGCCAGAAATAAGCACTCTGACACATAACTCTGGGTCAGTAACCAGTCCGCGACGGGCAATCCGTGGCTGAATGATGAGAATAACCGGCCGATTCGGCCTCAGCTATTGTTGCTCCCTTTACCTTTAGTTATTCTATGTCGATTATTTTGACTGTGTTTGTATTAACTCACAACGATTCCGGAAGTCATCGATGCAAGAACAATACCGTCCACAGGACATTGAACCTAAGGTTCAAGAACATTGGGACAACAACCAAACCTTTGTTGTAAGTGAAGACCCTAATAAAGAAAAATTCTACTGTCTCTCCATGTTCCCGTACCCGAGTGGACGCCTGCACATGGGCCACGTGCGTAACTACACCATCGGTGATGTGATTTCCCGCTATCAGCGCCTGCAGGGCAAGAATGTGATGCAGCCAATCGGCTGGGACGCCTTTGGTCTGCCGGCAGAAAACGCCGCGGTAAAGAACAACACCGCGCCAGCGCCGTGGACTTACGAAAACATCGACTACATGAAGAACCAGCTGAAACTGCTGGGCTTTGGTTACGACTGGAACCGTGAGTTTGCGACCTGTACCCCGGAATACTACCGCTGGGAGCAGGAGTTCTTTACCAAGCTGTATAACAAAGGCCTGGTCTATAAGAAAACCTCATCCGTCAACTGGTGCCCGAATGACCAGACCGTACTGGCCAACGAGCAGGTTGAAGACGGCTGCTGCTGGCGTTGTGATACGCCGGTAGAGCAAAAGGAAATTCCGCAGTGGTTCATTAAGATCACAGCCTACGCCCAGGAGCTGCTGGACGACCTGGACAACCTGGAAGGCTGGCCTGAGATGGTCAAAACCATGCAGCGCAACTGGATTGGCCGCTCAGAAGGTGTTGAACTGTCTTTCGCCGTTGAAGGCCAGAACACCCCACTGGAAGTCTATACCACACGCCCGGACACCCTGATGGGGGTGACTTATGTCGGCATCGCCGCGGGTCATCCTCTGGCTGATCACGCCGCTCAGAACAATCCCGCGCTGGCTGCCTTCATCGAAGAATGCAAGAACACCAAAGTCGCTGAAGCCGAACTGGCGACTATGGAGAAGAAAGGCATGGCCACCGGCCTGTATGCCATCCATCCGCTGAACGGCCGCCGCGTACCGGTTTACGTCGCGAACTTTGTCCTGATGGACTACGGCACAGGTGCCGTGATGGCGGTACCTGCCCACGATCAGCGCGACTTTGAATTCGCCACCAAGTACGGGCTGGACATCGTCCCGGTTATCAAGCCGGCCGACGGCAGCGAACTGGATATCAGCGAAGCAGCTTACACCGAAAAAGGCGTGCTGTTCGACTCTGGCGAGTTCGACGGTCTGGATTTCCAGGCGGCTTTTGATGCAATCGCCGCCAAGCTGGAAGCCGAAGGGAAAGGTAAGAAAACCGTCAACTTCCGTCTGCGTGACTGGGGGGTTTCCCGCCAGCGTTACTGGGGTGCACCGATTCCTATGGTCACCACAGAAGACGGCGAAGTCCATCCGGTGCCGGCCGATCAACTGCCGGTGATCCTGCCGGAAGATGTCGTGATGGACGGTGTGACCAGCCCGATCAAAGCAGACAAAAGCTGGGCCGAAACCACCTTTAACGGTGAACCGGCGCTGCGCGAAACTGATACCTTCGATACCTTTATGGAATCGTCCTGGTATTACGCGCGTTACTGCTCACCGCAAGCTGACGAAATGCTGGACTCTGATGCCGCCAACTACTGGCTACCGGTTGACCAGTACATCGGCGGGATTGAACACGCCTGTATGCACCTGCTCTACTCTCGCTTCTTCCACAAACTGCTGCGCGACAGCGGCATGGTCACCAGCGACGAGCCGTTCAAACAGCTATTGTGTCAGGGGATGGTGCTGGCAGATGCCTTCTACTACACCAGTGACAAAGGCGCCAAAGTCTGGGTTTCGCCAACAGAAGTGACGCTGGAGCGTGACGAGAAAGGCCGCATTACCAAAGCCACTGACGAGCAAGGTCACGAGCTGGTGCACTCCGGCATGACCAAGATGTCGAAGTCGAAGAACAACGGCATCGATCCGCAGGAAATGGTTGATAAGTACGGTGCGGATACCGTGCGTCTGTTCATGATGTTTGCCTCGCCGGCCGACATGACGCTGGAATGGCAGGAGTCTGGCGTGGAAGGCGCCAACCGCTTCCTGAAACGTGTCTGGAAACTGGTTTTTGAACATACAGCCAAAGGTGCGGTCGAAGCTCTGGATGCTTCAGCACTGAGCGCCGATCAGAAAGCGCTGCGCCGTGATGTGCACAAAACCATCGCCAAAGTCAGCGATGATATTGGCCGTCGTCAGACGTTCAACACGGCAATCGCAGCGATTATGGAGCTGATGAACAAACTGGGTAAAGCGCCGCAAGACAGCGCTCAGGATCGCGCCCTGCTGGACGAAGCCCTGAAAGCTGTGGTTCGCATGCTGTACCCAATCACCCCGCATATCTGCTTTGAGCTGTGGCATGCGCTGGGTGAGTCTCAGGTTGACCATGCTGACTGGCCGGTTGCCGATGACAGCGCGATGGTAGAAGATGAGAAACTCATCATCGTTCAGGTGAATGGCAAGCTACGCGCTAAACTGACTGTCGCGGCAGATGCCGAAAAAGATCAGGTCGAAGCGCTGGCACTGTCAGACGAGAACGTCACCAAATTCACCGACGATAAAACCATTCGTAAGGTCATTTACGTGCCGGGCAAGCTGCTGAACATCGTTGCAAACTAAACAGGCATGCCAACAACGCCTTCCCAGTGGGAAGGCGTTTTCTCTTACTCTCTCGAATTGATTACTAAGGAGTCGACACGGTGAGCGCAGCGTCATCCCTACTGTCCCGTTTCCGTCTGGTCTTTGTCGTTGTACTGGCACTGGCCACTGCATCATGCGGCTTTCATTTGCGGGGGAACTACATGCTGCCCGACGATATTGCCCGCCTGTCGCTGACCAGCTTTGATAAATACGGACCGCTGACCCGTATGGTGAAATCCCAGTTCAAACTGCACGGGATTGAAGCCGTGCCACCATCGTCTCAGGTGCCCAATCTGCACCTGCTAAGCGAGTCACTGGGGGAGCGCACCTTATCTCTGTACCAGAACAGCCGGGCTGCCGAGTACGAACTGACCTATACCGTCAGCTATCAGGTGGTGGTGCCTGAAAAAGGCGCCAAGCGCTTTACCACCAAAGTGAACCGCAGTTTCCTGGATAACCCGCTCACTGCACTGGCAAAGTCGGTGGAGCGCGATATGTTACAAGATGAGATGCGTCAGCAGGCCTCACGCCAGATTATGCGCCAGCTGGCCCGTCTGACCGCCGATCTGAATCAGTTGGATGCTGACGATGCAGAACAACCGGCCAACGACGGCAGTGTCACCACGATTGAGACAGAAACCGATACCGATAAACAGGCTGCAGATCAGATGTTCGACACCATGGACAGCGCGGCACAATGAGGGTCTACCCGGAACAATTGGCTGAGCGGTTAAAACAAGGCTTAGCCTCCGCTTACCTGCTTGCTGGCAACGAACCTTTGCTGTTACAGGAAACGGCTGATCGCGTGCGGCAGCAGGCCAGAGACACTGGCTTTCTCGAACGCCACAGCTACAACATCGATAATCAGCTGGACTGGAACGAAGTCCTGGATAACTGTCAGGCGCTGAGTCTGTTCTCTTCGCGCCAGATCATTGAACTGATCATGCCGGACAGCGGGATCACTGCGACCCAGGCCAAATCATTGCAAACTGTGATTGATGCCCTGCACCCGGATATCCTGTTGCTGGTGCAGAGCCCGCGCCTCAATAAAAAGCAAGAAAGCAGTGCCTGGTTTAAAGCACTCACCACTCAGGGCATTTACGTGCCCTGCAATACCCCAGACGCCCGCCAGCTGCCCCGCTTTATCCAGCAGCGTTGTCAGCAACTGGGGCTGACTGCCGATGCAGAAACCATTCAGATTCTGGCGCAATGGCATGAAGGAAACCTGCTGGCACTGGCACAAAGCCTGCACAAACTCACCTTGATTTATCCCGACGGCACCCTGACCCTCCCCCGGATTCAGGAAGCGCTCAACCGCCATAATCACTACACCCCATTCCAGTTGCTCGATGCCCTACTGGCCGGTCAGGCAAAACGCAGTCAACGCATTGTGCGCCAGCTCGAAGCTGAAGGGGTCGAAGCCATTATTGTTCTGCGCACATTACAGCGTGAACTGACGCAGCTGTACCGCATGCAGGAAATGGGTCAACAGGGTATTCCGCTGAACCGGATTCTCGAGAATTTTCGGGTCTGGCAGAATCGACGTGAACTCTATGTGGGCGCCCTGCACCGGCTGCCATTACCAACCCTGCTCAAGGCTATTCAACAACTGAGTCAGCTTGAACGCCAGGCAAAGACAGACTACGACACCAGTGTCTGGCCCGGTTTGAGCACATTGTGTGCCATGATGTGCGGGCTGAGTAAGGGCTTACCTTTACTGCCGCACTGACACCTCAGGCAAATTATTGTTAAAACTGGCTGATGCTCAAAAAATCTGTACATCACCACACCACTCAAGCGTCAGCCGGAATTGAGCATGATATACTCCAGGGTTAAAATGTGAACCCGATCGGCTCACCTGACTCTAAACACAAGAGAAGACTGAATTGAGGGAGACCCCTTTGCAGCTACAAGAACTACATGACTTCGTCATCGACAAAATTGATGACATGAAAGCTCTGGACATCGTCACTCTGGATGTTCGCGGCAAATCCAGTATTACTGATCTCATGGTCGTCTGTACCGGGACTTCCAATCGCCATGTCGCTTCGATTGCCGATAATGTCAACACAGCCTCCAAACAGATAGACTTCCCGCCGTTTGGCATCAGCGGCGAAGAAGACGCTGAGTGGGTCGTGGTGGATTTGGGAAGCGTCATGCTGCACATCATGCAAGAAGATGCGCGTCAGCTGTACCAACTGGAGAAGCTTTGGGGCTAACTGACGGATGAAGTTGCAACTGATTGCGGTCGGCACAAAAATGCCCAAATGGGTAGAAACCGGCTTTGAAGAATACCGTCGTCGTTTTCCGAAAGATATGCCGCTGGAGCTGATTGAAATTACAGCAGGTAAACGGGGTAAAAACGCTGATATCGCGCGCATTTTGCAAAAAGAAGGCGAAGCCATGCTGGCCGCCGTTGCCAAAGGCAACCGTATTGTCACCTTAGATATTCCGGGCAAACGCTGGGACACAGAACAACTGGCCGATCAGCTGGAAAGCTGGAAACTGGACGGCCGGGATGTGTCTATACTGATTGGCGGGCCCGAAGGTCTGGCGCCGGCCTGTAAAGCCGCCGCTGAACAAAGCTGGTCTTTGTCTCCGTTAACGCTGCCACATCCGCTGGTGCGTATTGTGATGGCCGAAAGCCTTTACCGGGCCTGGAGCATCACAGCCAATCACCCATACCACAGGGAATAAACGGCATGCGCAGAAAGCGACTTCAAATCCGGGATCATCAGGCCGAATCATCTCTGTTTTTCAGACGGGCGGTCTTCTCCTTTGTCGGCATTGTGGCCTTGATTGGCGTTCTGATTGCAAATCTCTATCATATTCAGGTCAGTGAGTTTGAGGATTATCAGACTCGCTCCAATGACAACCGCATCAAAATTGTCCCTGTCTCGCCAAACCGCGGCATGATTTATGACCGCAACGGTGTTTTACTGGCCGAAAACAGGCCGGTCTATTCGCTGGAAGTGGTCACAGAGAAAGTCCCGGATCTGGATGATACTTTTGCCCGACTGAAATCGCTGCTGGGGATCACAGAAGAAGAAGTGGAGCGGTTTGACAAAGAGCGTCGCCGTACCCGGCGTTTTAACTCTGTTCCCCTGCGCAACCAGCTCACTGAAAAAGAAGTCGCCCTGTTCTCCGTCAACCAGCACCGTTTCCCGGGGGTTGAGGTCAAAGCCTACCTGAAACGTTATTATCCTTATGGTGATGCACTCACCCATGTTCTTGGTTATGTGGCAAAAATCAATGACAGGGACCTGGAAATGCTCGACAGAGAAGAGCGCCTGAACAACTACAAAGCCACCCGGGATATCGGCAAGCTGGGGATTGAAAAATACTATGAAGACCTGCTGCACGGCACCTCAGGCTACCAGGAAGTCGAGGTCAACAGCCGCGGTCGTATCATCCGCACCCTGAAGTATGTGCCGCCTGTGCCGGGCAAAGATCTGCGCCTGAATCTGGATATTGGCTTGCAGCTGTATGTGAAAGATCTGCTGACCGAGAAGAAAATCGATCCGGAAACCGGTGAGGAGTACATCAAGGCCAAACGGGGCTCTGTGGTGGTGATGGATCCGAAAGATTCCTCCGTGCTGGCGATGGTATCCAGCCCAAGTTATGACCCGAACCTGTTCGTGCATGGGATATCCTCAAAGCAGTACAGCGAATTGCTCAATGACAAAGACAGACCGCTGGTCAACCGCGTCACTCTGGGGATTTATCCGCCGGCGTCAACCGTCAAACCCGCGATTGCTGTGGCAGCCCTGGCTGAAGGCGTCATCACGACCCGAACAACTCGCAACGATCCCGGTTACTGGAAAATCCCGAACACCAACAGCCGGCCATTCCGGGACTGGCTGCGCTGGGGGCACGGTAAAGTGAGTATCCACAAAGCCATTGAAGAGTCAGTCGATACCTTTTTCTATCAGATTGCCTATGACATGGGAATCGACAGACTGTCTTCCTGGATGAGCAAATTTGGCTACGGTGAATATACCGGGATTGATATTGCGGAAGAGAGCAAAGCCAACATGCCGACCCGCGAATGGAAACAGGCCCGTTTCCGCCAGCCCTGGTATCAGGGTGACACCATTCCTGTCGGGATTGGACAAGGGTACTGGACTTCGACGCCACTGCAAATCGCCAAGGCAACCACAGTACTGCTCAATAATGGTGTTGTCCGGGCGCCACACTTGCTGAAAAGCATTATGGATGCCGAGGGTGAAACCCCCGCCAAATATGACGTCTTCCCACCGATTACGGGCGTCGATCCGAAATACTGGCAGGTCGCCAAAGACGGCATGTACCGGGTACTGCATGGCAGCCGCGGTACAGCAAGACGCGCTTTCTATGGCGCTGAATACAAAGCTGGCGGCAAATCCGGCTCAGCGCAGGTTTTCGGTCTGGCCGAGGATGAAGAATATAACGCCGAAGAGCTTGAAGAACATTTGCGAGACCACGCGCTGTTCACGGCTTTTGCTCCCTTTGAACACCCTGAATACGTAGTAGCCATGGTGCTTGAGAATGCCGGCGGCGGTTCCAGTAATGGGGGGCCGGTCGCCAGGCAGATTTTCGACCATATGCTGCTCAAACACGATGACACAGATAAATCGACATTGGCTGAGGTTTCGCAATGAGTATCATGGCAGCGGCAGGCAGCAAAACCACCTTGAGTGATCGCCTGCACATAGACGTTCCTTTATTATTGGGGATCCTGACGCTGATGGGATTCGCTCTGGTCGTCATGTACAGTGCCAGTGGCCAGAACCTGGACATGATGGAGCGTCAGGCCGTGCGTATGTTATTGTCGCTGGCAGTGATGTTTATCCTCGCCCAGATCGCCCCTCGCCATTATGAGGCCTGGGCGCCCTATCTGTTCGGGGTCGGCTTACTGCTGCTGGTGGGCGTCCTGCTGGTGGGTGAAATTTCCAAAGGGGCACAACGCTGGCTGGATCTGGGCGTCGTCCGTTTCCAGCCCTCTGAATTGATCAAGCTGGCCGTCCCCTTGATGGTGGCCCGTTTTATCGGAAACCACCCACTTCCCCCCAGCCTGAAAAATATCATCATCGCTACCCTGATGATTTTCGTACCAACCATTCTGATCGCCAAACAACCCGATCTGGGCACCTCGATCCTGATCGCCGCATCCGGGGTATTTGTGCTTTTTCTGTCCGGCATCAGCTGGCGGATTATTATTTTTGCCGGCATGCTGATCGGTGCGTTCATCCCGGTGCTCTGGTTTTTCCTGATGCACGATTATCAGCGCACCCGGGTCCTGACACTGTTTAACCCGGAATCCGATCCACTCGGCGCCGGTTATCACATCATTCAGTCGAAAATTGCCATTGGCTCAGGCGGAATTACCGGCAAAGGCTGGCTCCACGGCACCCAGTCACAGCTGGAGTTTTTGCCGGAACGTCACACCGACTTCATTTTTGCCGTCATCGCCGAGGAATGGGGATTGTCCGGGGTCATCGGCCTGCTGGCCCTGTATCTGTTCGTGATCGGCCGCGGGCTGCTGCTGGCCAGCCGGGCACAAACTGCCTTCGGCCGTATGATGGCTGGTAGTATTGTCTTGAGCTTTTTTGTTTATGTATTTGTCAATATAGGCATGGTCAGTGGCTTATTACCTGTCGTGGGTGTACCCCTGCCCCTGGTCAGCTACGGCGGTACTTCCATGGTCACCCTGATGGCAGGCTTCGGTATTCTGATGTCTATCCACACCCACAGAAAAATGTTGTCCAAGGCTAACTGATGCACACAGTGTCCAAATCACTCGCTTTTTCACTCAGTGTCGCCCTGCTCATGGCAGGGTGCAGCACCACCCAATCAGACCGTTATCAGATCAAAGATGACCGCGCGCCAGAGCGTTCCCCGACGCTGGACCATATTGAAGATGCCCAGCCAAGATACGAGCCCAAAAGTCTGGCCGGTAACTCGGATTACACACTCAGAGGCCAGTCCTACCGTATTGTACCGGCCGAACAGCCTTTTAGCGAAGAAGGCCTGGCCTCATGGTACGGCAAGAAATTCCATGGTCACAAAACGTCTAACGGCGAAATTTATGACATGTACTCAATGACAGCAGCCCATAAAACCTTACCGCTGCCCAGCTATGTCAGAGTGACCAATACCAATAATGGTAAAAGCGCCATTGTCCGGGTTAACGACCGCGGCCCGTTCCATGAAGGACGTATCATCGATCTCAGCATGGCCGCAGCCACCAAGCTGGATGTGGTTGGCCACGGCACCGCGCCGGTCAGAATTGAGCTGTTGCAGATGCCGAAACCAGATTCCACCGCAGAGTGGCAAAGTGCAAACCCCAAATGGTTCTTTGTGCAATTGGCGGCCTTCAGTGATCTCAGCACAGCCCAGCTCGCTGCACAGAAGCTCAAATCAGAGTTCAATACTCAGGTGGAAGTAAAACAGGCCGAGTCCGCGACTGTCTACCGGCTGCGTCTGGGGCCGTATCTTGACTCCGCGGAAGCGGAGATACAACGAAACAAAGCCCGGGCAAACCAATTTCCGCAAGCCTTTGTTGTTTCTGAACAACGAGAGTTGAACTAATTTGTCAGCGCAAAGTCTGACAAATGAATGTAAAAATTTCACAAGATTCCTCAATGAGCCACTATTCCTCGGGTTGAGAACTGTTTAAACAAGCTCAATCTGATATAGTGGTTCCAATTTTTTGATATCCGTAACCCAAGTAACAAATATCATGAATAAATCTGCTGCATTTTTTCGCTCTGTCGCTGTTTCAACCGCTTTACTGACTAGTCTTTCAGCGGCAGCGGCACCCGCCGTCGTTCCAGAAGCCCCGCAGATAGCTGCTAAAGGTTATGTCCTGATGGATTATCACTCAGGCAAAATTCTTGCCGGGCAACAGGAATACGACAAGATTCCACCTGCAAGCCTGACTAAAATGATGACAAGTTATGTGATTGGTCAGGAAATCAAACGCGGTAACATCTCGATGGATGATACTGTCGTCATCAGCAAAAATGCCTGGGCAAAAAATTTCCCGGGCTCATCAAAAATGTTCATTGAAGTGGGCAGCGAAGTCAAAGTCGCAGATCTTAACCGCGGCATTATTATCCAGTCGGGCAATGATGCCTGTGTGGCCATGGCTGAGCACGTCGCCGGTTCTGAAGACTCCTTCGTTGATCTGATGAATGGCTGGGCGAAATCACTGGGCATGGATTCAACACACTTTGCCAACGTGCACGGCCTGGACAACGATGACCTGTATACCACGCCTTATGATATGGCTTTACTGGCGCAGGGGCTGATCCGTGATGTCCCGGAAGAATTCGCCATCTATAAAGAAAAATCATTCCGTTACAACGGGATCGAGCAATTTAACCGGAACAGCCTGCTGTGGGACAAAAGTCTCAATGTCGACGGTCTGAAAACCGGCCACACGGACAACGCAGGTTACAGCCTGGTCAGTACCGCGACCGAAGGTCAGATGCGTTTGATTGCAGTCGTCATGGGCACCAAGAGCGCCAATGCACGGAAAGCTGAAAGCAAGAAATTACTGAACTACGGTTTCCGTTTCTTCGAAACCGTATCGCCGCACAAAGCCAACGAAACCTTCGTCACTGAAAAAGTCTGGATGGGCGACAACGATGAAGTCTCTCTGGGCGTGAGTCAGGATACATTCGTGACCTTGCCTCGCGGATCAGCCAAAGATCTGAAAGCTAACTTTGTGCTGGAAAAAGAGTTAAAAGCTCCGATTCAAAAAGGTGATGTAGTCGGTAAACTATACTACCGCCTGGGCGATGAAGACGTAGCGGAATACCCGCTGCTGGCGCTGAGCGAAGTTAATGAAGGCAGTATTTTCAGCCGCTTGATTGACTATATCGTCTTGCTCTTTAAAGGCTGGCTGAGCTAAGCCGCCTGATTTGAGAAAGGACAGCCTCGCTGTCCTTTTTCTTTTTTGCGCTGAGGCCTGCTACCCTGCTCCTATGCTTGACTTGTGTTATGGACTGCGAGCCATTAATATGCTGCCCTAAATTGTGATATACCGCATACCTTCCTGGGAGTTCAGCATGCAACAGCAAGAACAGCCAAAACTTAAAGATTTACTCGAGTTCCCTTGTCAGTTTTCTTTCAAGGTTATGGGCTTCAACAAGCCTGAGCTGCCTGATTTGGTGGTAGGCGTTGTACAGCGCCATGCGCCTGGCGATTATACCCCTTCTGTGAAACCAAGCGGAAAAGGGACTTACAGTGCCGTGTCTATCACTATCACAGCGACGCATATTGAGCAGGTAGAAACCCTGTATAAAGAATTGGGTGAGATCGACATTGTTCGCGTCGTGCTCTGATACCTGGTCCTACCGAGCAATTGGCGGCTGAAATTTTAGCCGCCACGATTTATAATGCACCATTATTGGTCTCGAAAGGTTCTCTGCTGAGACCGACAGACAGCATGGGTGAAATGTGCAACAAAATCTCATTGTCCGCAATCTGGGCCTGACAGACTATTCTGTGACTTATGAGGCCATGCATCACTTTACCGCTGATCGCAATGACGATACGGTCGACGAAATCTGGCTGGTTGAGCACCTTCCCGTCTTTACTCAGGGTCAAGCCGGCAAAGCGGAACACGTGCTCAATCCCGGTGACATTCCCATTTTTCAGAGCGATCGTGGCGGACAGGTGACCTATCATGGTCCCGGACAGCAAATGATGTATCTGTTGATTGACCTGCGTCGCCATAAACTGGGCGTCCGCGAACTGGTCACACACATTGAAAACACCGTAATCAACACGCTATCCCGCTTCGGTGTAGCATCCAACGCCCGTCCTGATGCACCTGGTGTGTATGTCGACGGTAAAAAAATCTGCTCACTCGGCCTACGTATCCGTCGCGGCTGTTCTTTTCATGGTCTGGCGCTGAATGTCGACATGGATTTAACACCGTTTCTGCGCATCAATCCCTGCGGCTATGCGGGTATGGAAATGACTCAGCTAGCCAAGCTAAATGGCCCAACAAAACTGGCTGACGTGCAACCTGTACTTGTCGATGAGTTAGTGAAACTGCTCGGTTACCAGAGCATAGAGTGGACAACGGAAAGCAATTAATCATGAGCAAACCGATCGTAATTGAACCTGGTGTCAAATACCGTGACGCCGATAAAATGGCCCTGATTCCTGTTCGTAACATGGAAACAGAGGAAAAGCCTCGCGAAATGCTGCGTAAGCCGGAGTGGATGAAAATCAAGCTTCCGGCTGATACGCAGCGTATTCAGGATATCAAAGCGGCGATGCGCAAGAATAACCTCCACTCTGTGTGTGAGGAAGCCTCTTGCCCGAACCTGGCTGAGTGTTTCAGCCACGGTACTGCAACCTTCATGATTCTGGGTGCTATCTGTACACGCCGTTGCCCGTTCTGTGACGTTGCCCACGGCCGCCCTTTGCCGCCGAATGCCGAAGAGCCGGTTCAGCTTTCTCAGACCATCGCCGACATGAAACTGCGTTATGTGGTTGTCACCTCAGTTGACCGTGACGATCTCCGTGATGGTGGTGCGCAACATTTTGCTGACTGTATCCGTGAAATTCGGGTGAAGAACCCTGACATTAAAATTGAAACCCTGGTTCCTGACTTCCGTGGTCGTATGGATCACGCGCTGGAAATCCTGCGTGATAACCCACCCGATGTGTTCAACCACAACCTGGAAACCGCACCGCGCCTGTACCGCAAGGCCCGCCCGGGTGCGAACTACCAATGGTCGTTGGATTTGCTGAAAAAATTTGGCGAAATGCACCCTGATGTACCGACCAAGTCTGGTCTGATGATGGGACTGGGTGAAACCAAAGAAGAAATTGTGGAAGTGCTGAAGGATCTTCGCGCACACGGTGTCACCATGCTGACTCTGGGTCAGTACCTGGCTCCAAGCCGTCATCACTTGCCGGTAGAACGTTATGTGCCGCCTTCAGAGTTTGATGAACTGAAAGAAATCGCACTGGCGCTGGGCTTTACTCACGCTGCCTGCGGACCTTTTGTTCGTTCGTCCTACCATGCTGATCTGCAGGCGAAAGGCGAAGAAGTAAAGTAAAACGCCAGAGTTCCGGCCGCACAGTATAAAAAAACGCTTCGGTAATCCTTTCAGATGCCGAAGCGTTTTTTGTTGAGGTTATTTTTATCAGCTCGTGTTACCGAGCCGATAGCAGATCATCAACTCTGATTATCTTTATCAATCACAGCAGCTAATACAGGAGCGATGCTCTCGAGGGCCTCGTCTGTGATGGGTTTGCCGTCTTCATCTGTCACTGTAATTGAAGTCCGGTTGCCCAAATCACCTAGCTGTAACTTATAATCGCGGTTTTCTAATTGGACCGGCTGAATGCCTAAATCCACCCAGAAGCTTTCATCCGGATTCCGGAAACTCACATCAACCGTACCTTGCGAGCGATTCCGTCCGTCAACAGTAAAGCCCAGCATCTGTAACAGGCTTGGCAGACGTTCCCAGAATACGTTGTAAGGCGCGCGAGCAATAATCACAGGCAAGCCACTGCGATCCTGTCCCATGGTGATCGGGATCTGTTTGACCAGTTCTTCAGCACGTAACCTGGCTTTCTCTCGCTCATAAGCATCGTACTTCGCCATCACCAGGTTGGTCATCAGAATGCTGTAACGCTCCTGATTCACCAGACTGACAGGCTTCTCTACGCCACCTTCACGCCAGTCGAGCAGCTTGATAGTATACAGGTTTTGGCCGTTGTCAGTGGAACGGGAAATCCGATAGCGACTGCTTACTTCTGTATCTTCATCTTCGTTGTTCCAGCTCACCCACCCGGTTTCAAGCATCTGGGCCGTATTAACGTCCAACGCAATATTCCGCTCAGTGGCCATCCGTTTGGTCAGTGTCCACAGCTCGTCCAGCTCCGCTGAATTCACGAGCTCCAGACTCACAGTCCCGTCGCTGTTGTGCGCGGTTCTGGCACCCGGGATCAAGGCCAGAACTTGCTGCGGTGGACGAATGTCGACAGCTCTGCCAATCGCACCCGGATACTCTTTCGATGGGATCGCGTACTCATTCGACACCGTGGCTGCAGAGCCACTGGGACTGTTCCAGCTGCTTAACGGCGCTGTGTCCAGATAATTAAAATCCTGATTCGCCTGTCGGCGTCGCTCTGCGCTGCCTGAACAGCCAGCCAGAGCCGCAACCATGACAGCCGTAACGGCCAGCCTGTAATTCACATTCATGTAGAGTTCTTAGGTTCCTATGCGGTAGCCAGTGAAGGCAGCAGTTTCGCATCTTTCAACGCTTGCAACACCACAGGTTCAGCCTCTTTGCTCAATGGCGTTAATGGCAAACGGAGTGTGCCGTGCTGAATCAGTCCGAGTTGCTGTGCTGCCCATTTCACCGGAATGGGGTTGGACTCAACAAACAGGTGCTTATGCAGTGGCATCAGTTTAGCATCGATGGCCTTCGCCTCATCCAGATCGCCTTTTAAGGCCAGTTGGAACATGGTGGCCATATCGGGTGCTGCAATATTGGCTGTCACAGAAATCACACCGTGACCACCGCGGGCCACAAATTCCAGACCTGTTGCGTCATCACCGCTGAATTGGAGGAAATCTTTCCCACAAAGTTCCCGTGTTTTTTCTACTCGGGATAAATCGCCTGTCGCATCTTTGATGCCGATAATATTATCCAGCTTGGATAGACGGGCAACGGTCTCTGGCAGCATGTCTACCGAGGTACGGCCCGGTACGTTATACAGAATCTGCGGCAGATCGGTGGCTTCAGAGATCGCTTTGAAATGCTGATACAAACCTTCCTGAGTCGGTTTGTTGTAATACGGCGTGACAGTCAGACACGCTGCTACACCCGTACCCGAGAAAAGTTTGCTAAAAGTGATGGCTTCATGGGTGGCATTCGCGCCTGTACCGGCAATAATCGGGATACGGCCCTGTGCAAAATCAACAGTCTTAAGGACAACTTTGACATGCTCTTCAACCGTCAGAGTCGCTGACTCACCTGTGGTACCGACAGCGACAATCGCGTCTGTACCCGCTGCAATATGATATTCAACCAAGGATTTCAGGCTGGCGTAATCAACTTCGCCGACTTCATCCAAGGGCGTAACTAGCGCTACCATGCTACCAGTAAACATGTCGATCTCCCTTTTTTATTGATTTCTCATGGTACTTTTCAGTGGCGGTAAACACAAGCAAGTCGAATGTAAAATAGCTGTCATACCTGACCATATCCTGTGCGTTCATTCTGTCCTGTGATCCCCTGTCAAAAGTGGATTAAACCAGTGGCTTGCACCATGACCAGCGGATTTAACAACAAAATATACCATTCATAACAATATCATCATTTGCGCCGGTAACTTCGTGGCAGGAGATAAGTTGGCTGTGCTACCATGCAAGCATAAAGGTCATCAATGTGAAACTGTATGGAACACTACCTCGTCATCACCGCAATCGGCTCTGATCGCCCGGGTATTACTGATGAAATTACCCGCCATATCTCACTCAGCGGCTGCAATATTGAAGACAGCAGACTGGCCATCTTTGGCAGTGAATTCACCTTCATCCTCTTACTCTCGGGTACAGCAGCATCCATTGCAAAAGTGGAAGCCACCCTGCCGCTGCAGGCGCAACAGTTTGATCTGCTGACCGTGATGAAAAGGACCACCAAGCACGAACACCGCTTCTACCCTTATACCGCCGACTTCCACATTGAAGGCAATGATGCGCCGGGGCTGATAGAAAAATTTACCCATTTTTGTGCCAGTCGCCAGATAGACATTTCCGCCCTCAGTGCTCATTCGCAGGAAGATGACGAGAACGGTGAGCAGGACCAGCTGACCTTGCAGCTCAGCACGAACCTGCCCGAAGGCTGTAATCTGATGTCCTTACAGGAAGAATTTGAAGCCCTGTGCCAGGCTGTGCAAGTCACAGGTACAGTGAACTTTACCGGCCATTTACCCAAGTAACCTCGGACTATTAAGGAACAACACATGCAAACCTTGACTGCAGGTTCTCCTGCACCTGACTTCACTTTGCCAGATCAGAATGGTGCGCCTGTCAGCCTGAACGATTTCAAAGGTAAAAAAGTACTCGCTTATTTTTACCCCAAAGCCATGACGCCGGGCTGCACAGTACAAGCCTGCGGATTACGCGACAGCAAATCGGAGCTGGATGCGCTGAACGTCGTCGTGCTGGGGATCAGCATTGATCCGGTCAAACGCCTGCCGAAATTCATCGAGCGAGACAACCTGAATTTCACCCTGCTCTCTGATGAGGACCATGCGGTTGCCGAGCAGTTTGGTGTCTGGGGCGAAAAGAAATTCATGGGCAAAGTATACGATGGCCTGCACCGGATCAGCTTTCTGATTAACGAAGACGGCGTGATTGAACATGTCTTCAATAAATTCAAAACCAAAGATCACCACGAGGTCGTGTTGGCCTATCTGAACGGCAACAGCTAAACCTGCCGACATTCCACAAAGGCCGTCAATCGGCCTTTGTGCTTTTGACATCAGGGCTCTGACGCTGTGTTTTTCTGGCCCCAATCACGATCGCGATGCCGCCCAGAATCGCCATTGAAGCGACCAGTAAGCGTAATGTTACAGATTCAGACAACAGCAGCACACCGCCGACGGCCGCCAGAACGGGCACACTGAGCTGAACGGTCGCCGCTATCATTGCGCTCAGCGAGGGCAAGACACTATACCAAATCGCATAGCCGACTCCCGAGGCTAACCCGCCGGAAAGCACGGCATACCACACACCGATGGCATCCGGTTCAGCGGCTCCCCAGACAAACCAGCACAATAAAGCGAAGGGCACAGCCCGTACAAAGTTCCCCGCCGTTGTCTGGAGCGGGTCGGTAGCGCCTTGCCCTCTGAGGGTATATATCCCCCAAGCCACCCCCGCCACCAGCATCAAAACAGCACCCTGCCAGGACGGCGCAGATACGCCGGGTAACAAAAGGATCACCAAACCTGTCAAGGCAAGAGTAAAACCAAGTATTTGCATGGCATTGAGCCGCTCTCCCCGACTCAGTGCAACAGCCATCATGGTGATTTGTACCGCCGCAAACAGCAACAATGCGCCTGTTGCTGCAGTTAGACTGAGATACGCAAAAGAAAAGCCGGCAGCATAGATGAACAGTGCCGCGGCAGACAGCCAGTTTCCCCCCACACTCGCTTTGCGCTTCAGACGCTCACCTGAAGGGCGATACGCGTGAATGAACCACAAAAATACGGCGCCCGCCAGCAAGCGGATCAGCGTGAAACTGGCAGGATCGATGGCCGTGTCCGACAAGGCCACCCGGTTCAGCAGTGAATTGGCAGCAAACGCCAGCATCGCCAGACAGGTCAGCAGGAACATCTTCAGTGGTCTGTTCACACAACCTCCCTGTGCGATAACTGCCGGAGTGATCGTTAAGGCGTCTCTTCACTAAGATCGGTGGCCGGCAATGCATTCCAGACCGCTTTCACCAGTGTGGCTAACGGAATGGCAAAGAATACGCCCCAAAAGCCCCACAGGCCGCCAAATACCAGTACGGATATGATGATAGCCACCGGATGAAGGTTCACCGCTTCAGAAAAGAGTATGGGAACCAGCACATTACCATCAAGCGCCTGAATAATGCCGTAGGCCACCAGCAGCCACCAGAAGTCTGGCGTCAGCCCCCACTGGAACAGCCCGACCATAGCAACCGGCAAAGTCACGGCTGCAGCGCCGATATACGGAATCAAGACCGAAAAACCGACCAGCACCGCCAGTAGCAAGGCATAACGTAAATCAAGCAGCGCAAAAGTGATGTAACTGACAATACCAACGATAAAAATTTCAGTAACCTTGCCGCGGATATAATTTGAAATCTGCTGGTTCATCTCAGCGCCCACTTTACTGGCCAGTCGACGGTTACGGGGCAGGATACGACTGAATGATCTGAGCATTTCATCCTTGTCTTTCAACAAGAAAAAGACCAGTAAGGGCACCAGGATCAAATAAACTGCCAGAGTAGCCAGGCTGAGCAGCGAGGCAACGGATCCTTTCAGCGCACTCTCACCCATCCCCAGCACTTTAGCGCGCAGGTTGTTCATCACCGCGGTGATCTGCTCCGGCTGAACCAGCTCGGGGTATCGCTCCGGCAGGCTGGAGACATAACGCTGCAAATCGTTAAACATACTGGGCACATCAGAGATTAAATTACTGATCTGATGCCAAATAACCGGAATCAACACAAAAACTGCCATCACCATCAAGCCGGAAAACAGCAAGAGTACCAGCGTCACGGCCAGTGTTCTTGGCACTTTCATCCGGGTCAGATACATCACCGGCCATTCAAGCAAGTAAGCCAGGACGATGGCGGCAAGCAAAGGTGCAATGAGGTTGCCGAAAAAATAGATGGTGATGAAGCCCACCAGGAGGATCGCCACCAAACTGACCGCGTGCGGATCAGAAAATCTGCGCTGGTACCAGCGACTAATCATTTCGAGCATATGAGCGTCACAACCTTCTAGTAACGGTAATTACAAGTAACTTGGGGTTATCTGTTTGAACCTGAACCTGAAACCCATGATTCAACAAATAGCGTGGTATATCTTTTCTTGAGCCGGTATCACAGAGATGTATCTCTAACGGCTGCCCTGCCTTGAGTTGATGGCAGCTGCGTTTTGCCATCAATAAAGCCAGCGGACAACGGGTCTTGGTTAAATCCAGCTTAGGTATTTCCATTCTCAGGCACAGGCGGTTATTATCCAACAAGTTATTGTAAATAACATTATGACGACAAGAAAGAAACACCCCAGAGGTTTTGTTGTCATACCTGTAGGCGCGCAGATTGATTTACTGCCAATCCCGCAGCAACCGGAATATCAACATACGAATGAAGATGATCACCATTTCTAAGCATCGATTTGTCAAAAAGCCCGTTTGTTTGCTGCTGTGTGCTTTGCTGAGCACAGCGCCGGTGAGCCGGGCTGAGGCTTCTTTGGAAGATCTGCCCGAGATAGGGACAACAGCAGCCTCCACACTGACCATCGAAAAAGAGCTGGAATACGGCGATGCCTACATGCGCTTGCTGCGGGCCAGTAAACCGATTATTAATGACCCTCTGCTTGCCGAATATGTGAAAGATCTGGGACACAGGTTAGTGGCCAATGCGCAGGATGTGCGTACACCATTTGAGTTTTTTCTGATTCAGAACCGGGAAGTGAACGCCTTTGCCTTTTTTGGCGGTCATGTCGCCCTGCACAGCGGGCTGTTCCTCCATGCCCAGAGTGAAAGCGAGCTGGCTTCCGTCATGGCGCACGAAATTGCCCACATCACTCAGCGCCATCTGGCCAGAAGCATGGAAGATCAGGCCAAGAAATCCCCGGCCACCATGGCGGCTCTGATTGGTTCTCTGATGCTGGCGATTGCTGCACCGGAAGCGGGCATCGCCGCCATGCAGGCAACCACCGCAGCCTCAGTGCAGGGCCAGATCAACTACACCCGCAGCAATGAAATGGAAGCAGACCGGATCGGGATCGCGACCTTAGCCAAAGCCGGGTTCGATGTTCAGGCAATGCCCGGCTTTTTTGGCCGCTTAGCCGATCAGTACCGCTATGCCAGCACACCACCCGCGATGTTGCTGACACACCCCTTACCTGAATCACGTATTGCAGATACCCGCAGCCGGGCCGCCCAATATCCGCCTCACCGAGTCCCTGTCTCAGAAAGTTATCTGCTGGCTCAGGCCAGAATCATCGCGCGGTATGCCAATCTGGACAGCCGTAATGCGCTGGACTGGTTCAACCGCAAAGAAAAAGAAGCGCATGGTGCCAGCAAAATGGCTGTGAGTTACGGTAAAGCCCTGGTGTATATGGACAGCGGAAAATATGATCAGGCGCGTGAACAACTGATGCCGTTGCTGCAGGCCGAGCCGGGTAACCGTTTCTTTATTGATTCAGCAACCGATCTGGATCTGTTCGAGAAGCGCTATGAGAGCGCCATCAACCGCTTACAGCAAGCGCTGAAATCCAACCCGGAAAATGCCGTACTCAGACTCAATCTGGCCCATGCCTACCTTGAAGCCGGCCGGGCGAAAGACAGCCTGTCGCTGCTCAGTCGTTTTACCTACGATAACCCTGACGATGTGAATGGCTGGGGCATGCTGGCCGAAGCCTATGCCGGCACAGGACGCAGAGACGGCGAACTGGCAGCACGAGCGGAAGTCATGGCATTGCGCGGCGACTGGGAAAAAGCGATCCAGAATTATATCCAGGCCAGCCAGATGGTCGAGGTTGGCTCGCTGGATCAGGCCAGATATGATGCACGTATTGATCAGCTTCGTCTGGCCCGGGCCAGATTTGCCGATCTCTGACCAGCGCGCCGCTTCACCTGACGATTCGTGATTCAGCCCGCTTCATCTGGCGGGCTTTGTCTTGACAATAAAATACCGACAATCCGGGAGAGATTATGTCTGTCACCATTTATCACAATCCACGCTGTTCAAAAAGCCGGGAAACCTTAACCCTGCTCGAGAGCAAAGGCATTCAGCCCGACATCATTAAATATTTGGAAGAAACGCCTTCAGCTGAGCAATTAGCCGAGTTGCAGCGAAAGCTGGGATTTGATTCTGCCCGCCAGATGATGCGAACCAAAGAAGATATTTACAAAGAACTGAATCTGGGCGACGACTCAGTCTCAGAGCAGGCACTGCGCGACGCTATGGTTGCCCATCCCAAACTGATTGAGCGCCCTATCGTGGTCAAAGGCGATAAAGCGGCCCTTGGCCGTCCGCCCGAGCAAGTATTGGATATCCTGTAATGCTGTCGATTTTGGTGCTCTACTACAGCCGCCATGGCAGCACCCGCCAACTCGCCAGACAAATTGCACGGGGTATCGGACAAGTCGAAGGATGTGAAGCCGTGTTGCGTACCGTACCGGACATTCGCGCGAACGGTGAGCTGGAAGACACGCCGGAACAAGGCGATCCCTATGTTTCAGTAGCAGATCTGGAGCAGTGCCAGGGGCTGGCGCTGGGCAGCCCAGTCCGCTTTGGCAATATGGCTGCGCCGCTGAAACACTTTATCGACAGTACCAGTGCACAATGGCTCTCGGGCAGCCTGATCGGCAAACCCGCCTGCGTGTTTACGGCTTCGTCTTCCATGCATGGCGGACAGGAGACGACACTGCAATCCATGCTTTTACCCCTGCTGCATCACGGTATGCTGGTATTAGGGCTACCTTACTCAGAACCACTGCTGCATACCACACAGTCTGGCGGTACGCCCTACGGCGCTTCGCACCTCAACCAGAATGACGGGCTGACACCAGACGAAGCCGCTCTGGCGCAAGCCTTAGGGAAAAGGCTGGCCCAGACAGCCAGGCAATTGCATCAATCAGTATGATCCTGCCGCACTTGTGCAGTTTTAAGATACGGATACCCATATGAAACCAATGAGCCCCTCAACCCGGAAATTACACTACTTCTCACTGACAGTGAACCTGTCTTTGCTGTTGTGGGTTTTTCTGTGGCAGAGCGTGATTTCGCCCCACCCGCACCTGAACAACTATGTGGTTGCCGGGCTGTGGATTTTGCCTTTATTACTTCCCCTCAAAGGCATCGTGCAAGGGAGACCTTATACCCATGCCTGGGCAAACTTCATTCTGATGTTTTATTTTCTGCATGCCCTGACCCTGCTTTGGGTAGATGGCGGGGAGCGCTGGCTGGCGTTGATTGAGCTCGGACTGACCACCGCGGCTTTTTTCGCCAACATCCTGTTTGCTCGGGCACGGGGACGGGAATTGGGTAACAAGCTGAAAAAGCTGTCTCAGGTTGAGCGGGAAGAGCGCGAAGCCCACGGCGATAAATAATGTCAGTATAAAAACCCCGGCACTGAGCCGGGGTTCTTTCAGATGTGATGACCATCGACCATCAGGCGTTCGGGTTCCAGTAATACTGGCCGACATTTGATGTTGCGCCCTGAGGTGCAGACACATCCAACTGAGGCAAAGGCTCAGACGCCGATCCTTCCCGGGACGTCGGCACAATCATACCTTCCTGACTAGCTGAGGTTATCTCCCCTGCAGAGTGCTGCTCAAAGGTGACATCACGTACCAGCGACGAAACCGGCTGCGCCTGAATTTTGGGTTCCATACTCAGCTCGCGAGCAAAGGCCTGCTCGTTGCTCAACAACCGAATCGCAAAGCGGACTTTGTCCCCCTGCAAATGGCTGGCATTCACTGAGGCCACTGAGCTGAGATCCTTCAGCAGTTTCTCCAACTGAAAAAAGTCTTCAACCCGACGTACATTCGCCACGTCAATGGCAAAACCACCGTCAGCGACACCACCCAACTGTACGGCATAGCGTGCTGCCAGGTTATCGGCAACCTGATCCATCATAGCCGTCAAGGCTGCCGCGCCGTCTCCGCTATGGCGCCCTTCAACTGGTGCCGAGTCACCGTCCAGCATGGCGGCCGGTGATCCCGGAAACAGCTGCCAGGCCACTTGCATACTGCCGCTACCACGCTGAACGCGTGCAATCAGCACAGCATCAGGCTGATAGCGGGTACTGGCATTTGCAATCGGCTGCGAGAAACCGCCCCACAAATCCGGCACACTGATCGCAGTCACGTCCTGAAAATCACCGATAGGCAGCAGAACGGGTATACCACGCTGTGCCGCGGCCTGATTCAATTGCCCCTGAAGACGGTTTCCTGTCTGATCCCACACGATGGCGCGATCACGATTCGCCTCCTCAACCAGCCAGACAAGCACAGTGGGACGTTGCTCTGACCAAAAGGTGGCATTGGCCTGCGTCAGCAACGTACGGATTTTCTCGCTGTCGAAACTAATTTCCAGTACAGGTTGCCCCTGCTCATTGCCATACCCTAACTGGCTGACATATGCGCTGCTGTTTTCCAGCGCTTTCTGAATAACCTCGTTGCCGGCGATGTCTCGCTGTCCGGACACTTTCACCAGCACTTGCTGCAATGCGGCAACCCGCGCGGTCTGCTCCGTCTGTCGGTCAGAGTCAGGCAAAGGCACCTGAGCCTGATATAAAGTATTCACTGTAGCCGCCTGCAGCGGCATGGTCATCAGCGCTACAAGAAAAAAAGCAACACGCCACATAAATCACTCGTCGAATATCATGGTTAATTAAGGATGAAAGTCACCCGGTTGTAAACGTTATTGGCTGCAGAAGCGCCATAACCAGACGTCAGCAAATTGACAGGACTCACTATACCTTAGCTGGCAAAAAATGACGTTATTTACCATAAAAAAATACCAAAAACGGGGACAAGTTAGCTTTCTGACATCAGACCGATTTGTCTGGCTTCCGCTTGCCGCCGGCAAAATGAAATCACAGCCCGCGAATGGGGGTTGGCCTTTCACGCCACAATAATGACAAAGTTATAAAATTAATATTCAGGATCATTGGGGAAACGTTTGCGCTTGTGCTAGCATTGCGCGATTTTTTTATATCAAGGGAGATTCGTGACAATGATGCAGATATTACAAGGTGTGCAGATGCTTTTTGTAGCATTTGGTGCGCTGGTTCTGGTGCCACTTTTAACCGGCCTGGATCCCAATGTCGCCCTGTTCGGCGCCGGCATTGGCACCTTACTTTTTCAAGTCATCACCAAACGCAGTGTCCCCATCTTCCTTGCTTCCTCTTTTGCTTTCATTGCTCCCATTCTGTACGGCGTTCAAACCTGGGGGATCCCTGCAACCCTCGGTGGCCTGATGATGGCTGGTGTGATCTATCTGATCATGGCCAGTGTGATCAAAGTTCGCGGTGTCGGCATTATTCATAAACTGCTTCCACCTGTGGTGGTCGGCCCCGTCATTATGGTGATCGGTTTAGGACTGGCACCTGCCGCGGTCAATATGGCGCTGGGTAAAAGTGGCGATGGTGCAATCCAGATTGTTGCCGGTGATGCCGCTTTGTGGATAGCCAGTGTCTCACTGCTGGTGACAATTCTGGTCAGCGTATTTGCCAAAGGCATCTTCAAACTCGTGCCAATCATTTCAGGTATTCTGGCCGGCTATGCCACCAGCCTGGCATTCGGGGTGGTTGATTTCACACCGGTACAGCAGGCGAGCTGGCTGGCTATGCCGAATTTCACCATGCCGGAATTCAATATCAATGCCATTCTGTTCATGATTCCCGTTGCCATTGCTCCCGCTGTTGAACACGTCGGTGATATGCTGGCCATTTCGAATGTCACGGGCAAAGACTACCTCAAAAAACCGGGGCTGCATCGCACCATGGCCGGTGACGGCGTGGCAACCATTGCAGCATCTATGTTCGGCGCGCCGCCCAATACCACCTATTCAGAAGTCACCGGGGCCGTGATGCTGACCAAAGCCTTTAATCCGGCCATCATGACCTGGAGTGCAGTCACGGCCATCATTCTGGCTTTTGTCGGTAAATTGGGTGCTGTACTGCAAACCATTCCCGTTCCTGTGATGGGTGGCATCATGATTTTGCTGTTCGGCTCGATTGCGACCGTCGGCCTCAATACTCTGATTAAGCACCAGGTCGATCTGCACAAATCACGCAATCTGGTGATTGTGGCTGTGACTCTGGTATTTGGCATCGGCGGTATGGCGTTTGGCATCGGCGAATTCAGCCTGCAGGGGATCAGCCTGTGCGGTATCGTGGCCATTATCCTGAATCTGGTGCTGCCAAAAGACTTGGGGGAAAGTAAGGTCGTGGACAATGCGCAAATGGAGTCGAATGACGCCTGAGCCCATGGCTCTGAGCAAATAGACAGCGTCAAAAAAACCGGCAAACTGCCGGTTTTTTTTGCGCGTTATCTGCTGTTACTTGGTACCAAAGATTTTGTCACCGGCATCGCCCAGACCTGGAACGATATAGCCTTTATCATTCAGCTTCTGATCAATAGCCGCTGTGTACAGCTCTACATCCGGATGCGCTTTCTCAAGGGCCGCGATGCCCTCAGGTGCAGCCACCAGTACCAGCACTTTAATCGCACTACAACCGTGCTCTTTCAGCAAATCAATGGTCGCAATCATCGAGCCGCCAGTCGCCAGCATCGGGTCAACCACCAGTGCCATACGCTCATCAATGTTTGATGCCAGCTTATGGAAATAAGGCACAGGCTCGAGCGTTTCCTCATCGCGATAAATACCCACCGTACTGATACGGGCACTTGGCATGTGTTCCAGCACACCATCCATCATACCCAGACCGGCACGCAGAATCGGCACCACGGTCACTTTCTTTCCTTTGATCTGATCGACCTCAACCGGGCCGTTCCAGCCTTCAATGGTAATTTTCTCTGTTTCGAAGTCAGACGTCGCTTCGTAAGTCAGCAGGCTCCCCACCTCAGTCGCCAGCTCGCGGAACCGCTTGGTGCTGATGTCGGCTTCACGCATCAGGCCAATTTTATGCTTCACCAGCGGATGTTTTACCTCAACGACTTTCATCTTGGACTCCTACACAACAAAATTTCAAAAAAATCGATCTATTATACACTAGTCCATAGTCTTACAGGTAGGGAATAGCAGCTTATCTGCTTGGCTTTCACCCAGCAGGAATATTTGACGCAAACGTTTTCCTTTCCGCCCTGACTGCTGTTATCATACTGCGGATTTTGCGATTTAACCGGTGAGGATCTGTTGTGAGCGGTAATCATTCTTCTCTTAGTTACAAAGATGCAGGTGTCGATATTGATGCAGGGAATGCCTTGGTTGATCGAATCAAAGGTGTAGTCAAACGCACAACTCGTCCTGAAGTCATGGGTGGTCTGGGTGGATTTGGCGCCCTGTGCTCACTGCCAACCAAGTACAAAGAGCCTGTACTGGTTTCTGGCACAGACGGTGTAGGAACCAAGCTGCGTCTGGCGATGGATCTGAAAAAGCACGACACCATTGGTATCGACCTGGTCGCCATGTGTGTCAACGATTTGATTGTCCAGGGTGCAGAACCCCTGTTTTTCCTCGACTACTATGCAACAGGCAAGCTGGACGTGGATACGGCAGCAAGCGTCGTGGGCGGTATCGGTGAAGGTTGTGTGCAGTCTGGCTGTGCATTGATCGGTGGTGAAACGGCAGAAATGCCGGGCATGTACCATGGTGAAGATTACGACGTAGCCGGATTCTGTGTCGGTGTGGTTGAAAAGTCTGAAATCATCGATGGCACCAAAGTGAAAGCTGGCGATGCACTGATTGCCGTCGCATCCAGTGGTCCTCACTCAAACGGCTATTCTCTGATCCGTAAAATCCTTGAAGTGTCACAGGCCGATCTGACTCAGGATCTGGACGGCAAGCCATTGGCCGACCACCTGCTGGAGCCAACCCGTATTTATGTGAAATCCGTCCTCAAGCTGATGGAAAGCTGCGACCTGCACGCTATCTCTCACATTACCGGTGGCGGTTTCTGGGAAAATATCCCACGCGTACTGCCTCAGGGCACAAAAGCCGTCATTGATGGCAAAAG
Organism: Photobacterium sp. TLY01; assembly: GCF_021432065.1. NCBI lineage: Bacteria > Pseudomonadati > Pseudomonadota > Gammaproteobacteria > Vibrionales > Vibrionaceae > Photobacterium > Photobacterium sp. TLY01. Next base: position 686,536 of record NZ_CP090364.1, on the reverse strand, counting down.
CTGGGAATGGCCGGCTGTGTTCAACTGGCTGCAAACTGCGGGCAATGTTGAAACGCACGAAATGTACCGCACCTTTAACTGTGGCGTTGGCCTGGTCATTGCCTTGCCTCAGACGCAGGCGGAGCAAGCTGTTGCGCTGCTGAACGCTGAAGGTGAGAGCGCCTGGCTGCTGGGAACCATTGCGGATGCTGCCGAGGGTGAAGCCCAGGTGGAGATTCGCTAAGCAATGAAAAACATTGTTGTCCTCATCTCAGGCAGCGGCTCTAATTTACAGGCCATCATTGATGCCTGTGAAAATGGCGTGATCGATAACGGCCGCATTGCAGCCGTGATTTCCAATAAATCGGATGCCTATGGCTTGGAGCGGGCGCGAGTAGCCGGTATTGCAACGGCCCACCTCGCTGCGCAAGATTATGCCGACCGCGACAGCTTTGACCGCGCTCTGGCCGATCTCATTGATGGCTATCAGCCGGACTTAGTGGTGCTCGCTGGCTATATGCGCATCCTGAGCGGTGAATTTGTCCGTCACTACCAGGGCCGTATGCTGAATATCCACCCGTCTCTGCTACCGAAGTACACTGGTCTGCACACTCACCAGCGCGCGCTGGATGCGGGGGACACGGAGCACGGCACCAGTGTGCACTTTGTCACCGAGGAATTAGACGGTGGCCCGGTTATTCTGCAAGCCAAAGTGCCTATTTTTGCTGACGATACAGCGGAAGATGTGATGGCACGGGTTCAGCAGCAAGAGCACCGTATTTACCCGTTAGTCTGCCAGTGGTTCCTGCAAGGACGTGTGATCATGCAAGATGACGCCGCCTTTTTGGATGGTGTACGTTTGCCACAGCAGGGTTACGCCTCGGAAGAGTGATCGTTCAGGCACTGAATACAAAAATGCGGCTCTAAAAGCCGCATTTTTTTCGCCAGAGAAATAGTTAACTGGCAGATGAGGGGAGATCTTGCGGGATGTCCGGCACCCGTTTATTAATCAATTCGCCATAATGAAAGACGGCAAATTCGCCCGTGGCCATTTTGTGCCAGCGCTCATCATTAGTCAGCGGCTGAGTGGCAATCACAGTCACCACATCATTGGGTGTGGTCTCTTGCTGAAAGTCAATGGTGACATCTTCATCAATCAGTGAGGCTTTGCCAAAAGGTGCCCGCCGGGTGATCCAGTGCAGGTTATTGGTACAGTAAGTCAGCACAAACTCACCATCACTGAGCAGCATATTGTATACCCCAAGCTTCCTCAGCTCATCGCAACACTCAGCCACCACCTCAAAGATCTGGCTCCAGTCTTCCGGAGGCTGGGGAAATTTGCTGTCAATCTGATTCATCAACCAGCAGAAGGCAATTTCGCTGTCTGTGTCACCCACCGACTGAAACCGCCCCGCTTCCAGGTTTTCATAGCCTGTCAGCTGGCCATTATGTGCAAAGGTCCAGTAGCGCCCCCACAGCTCACGGGTAAAGGGGTGTGTATTTTCCAGACACACTCCCCCCCGGTTCGCCTGTCTGATATGACTGATCACCGCGCAGCTTTTAATCGGGTATTGTTGCACCAGCTCAGCAATTTTAGAGTGGCAGCTGGGTTTAGGATCTTTAAATGTACGAAATCCTTTACCTTCATAAAAGGTAATACCCCAGCCATCAGCATGCGGACCCGTGCGTCCGCCGCGCTGCATCAAGCCAGTGAAACTGAAACAAATATCAGTAGGTACGTTGGCACTCATGCCAAGCAATTCACACATCTTTCCTTCGCCCTCTGTCAGGTGACCGAATTACTCGGTGCCTTCCATTTCCTTTTCTACCAGCATGATCAAAATATGGATGATTTTAATGTGAATTTCCTGAATTCGATCTGCATAACCAAAATGCGGTACGCGAATTTCCACATCCGCAATCCCGGCCATTTTGCCGCCGTCTTTACCGGTCAGCGCAATCACTTTCATGCCTTTCGCTTTTGCCGCTTCGATGGCCTTCAAAATATTCGCTGAATTGCCGGACGTTGACAGACCAAACAAGACATCGCCTTTCGCTCCCACCGCTTCCAGGTAACGGGAAAAGACATATTCATAGCCAAAATCATTACTGACACAAGACAGATGGCTGGGATCAGAGATTGCGATACCCGGATAGCCAGGACGATTATCCCGGTAGCGCCCCGTCAGTTCTTCAGCAAAATGCATCGCATCACAGTGCGAGCCGCCGTTACCACAGGACAACACCTTACCGCCTTGTTTGAACGAGTCTGCCAGCAGCTTTGCGGCAGCCTGAATATCCGCCAGATTTTTTTCATCGCTGATGAATCGGTTCAGAACGTCCGCCGCTTCAGTCAGTTCGGCACGAATGAGATCTTGATACATAGGCTTTTCTCTGTGAATTGTTGTGTAAAGCAAGGAATTCCCTGCCGGATATGCCCTGACAGGCAGTTTACCCAGAAACACTAGGAAGTGTCGACTGAGCAGGCAGCAATTGCAGTGATTTTCCCCTCATATCAGCGTCCAGGCTGATAAGGAAACCGATTTCCTGCTACTTATCCCACCTTTTTGTTGCCTCTTTCATCAAATGACGATGAGAACCTACTCAGCAAAATCGAAAAAAGATTTTTACATTTCGCCAAAGATTACCTTACAATCAAATCAAGTGGTATGACCTCTTACCCGAATATAAAATTCACTAAAAATACCCTAAGGGAATATCCCTGATAAGGAGAAGAAAGAATGGCTACACTCGTGTACCTGCTGGGGTTGTTGGGGATAACCGGAGTGCTCGCTTATCACAGAGCCAGCCTCAGAACCTTCACCCTTGTTTTCGCCGTCGCGCTTGCTGTTGGTACTGTGCTGGACATTACCGGCGAGTACAGTTGGCTGGCGTTTCTGATCATTGCATTGCCACTGAACCTGCAGGCCATCCGCCAGAAATTACTCAGCAAACCTGCCCTGAAAGCCTTCAAAGGCGTGATGCCTGAAATGTCGCGGACAGAAAAAGAAGCAATCGACGCCGGCACGGTCTGGTGGGAAGCCGATCTGTTTCGCGGTGCGCCGGACTGGAACAAACTGCATGATATTCCTGCGCCACGCCTGAGTGCAGAAGAGAAAGCCTTCCTGGAAGGCCCGGTCAATGAAGTTTGCCGCATGGTCAATGACTTTGAAGTCACCCATGATATGGCCGATCTTCCTCCTGAAGTCTGGCAATACCTGAAGGACAAGAAATTCTTCGCCATGATCATCAAAAAAGAGTTTGGTGGTCTGGAATTTTCGGCTTATGCGCAATCACTGGTGCTGCAAAAACTGTCCAGTGTCTCTATGGTGATGTCGTCCACCGTGGGCGTACCTAACTCATTAGGTCCGGGTGAGCTGCTGCAACACTACGGCACAGAAGAGCAGAAAAATCACTACCTTCCTCGCCTGGCGGCAGGGAAAGAAATTCCCTGTTTTGCGCTGACCAGTCCGGAGGCAGGCTCTGATGCCGGTGCCATTCCGGATTTCGGTATTGTCAAAAAAGGTCAGTGGCAGGGTGAAGAAATCCTGGGGATGGAGCTGACCTGGAACAAGCGTTATATCACGCTGGCACCTGTGGCCACGGTTCTGGGCCTGGCTTTCAAGCTGTACGATCCAGAGCATTTAATTGGTGATGAAGAAGAACTGGGGATCACCTGTGCCCTGATCCCAACGCATTTAGACGGCGTGAAAATCGGTCGCCGCCACTTCCCGCTCAACGTGCCGTTCCAGAATGGTCCGACTCAGGGTGACAAGATTTTCGTACCGCTGAGCTACATCATTGGTGGTCAGGAAATGGCGGGGCAAGGCTGGCGCATGCTGGTGGAGTGCCTGTCGGTTGGTCGCGGTATCACTCTGCCATCAAACACCACAGGCGGCCTCAAAACGACAGCCCTGGCAACCGGTGCTTACTCACGTATTCGTCGTCAGTTCAAACTGCCTATCGGTAAAATGGAAGGGATTGAAGAGCCGCTGGCACGTATTGCCGGTAATGCTTATGTGCTGGACGCCGCCAGCAGCCTCACGGTCTCCGGTATCGATCTCGGTGAAAAACCGTCGGTAATTTCAGCTATCGTAAAATACCACTGTACGCACCGCAGCCAGCGCGGCATCATCGACGCGATGGACATCATCGGCGGTAAAGGGATCTGCCTGGGTCCAAGCAACTTCCTGGCTCGAGGCTATCAGGGTGCACCGATCGCGATCACCGTTGAAGGCGCCAATATCCTGACCCGCTCCATGATTATCTACGGTCAGGGGGCGATTCGCTGTCATCCTTACGTGCTGACTGAAATGAACGCTGCCTACAACGAAGACCAGCGTCAGGCTCTGATCGACTTTGATGATGCACTGTTCGGTCATATTGGTTTTGTGATCAGTAATTTGATGCGCTCATTCTGGCTGGGTCTGACCGACGGTCGCGGGTCTTCTTCACCGCGTAAAGATGCGACCAAGCGATACTACCAGCAACTGAACCGCTACAGTGCCAACATGGCTTTGCTGTCTGATATGTCTATGGCTGTTCTGGGTGGTTCACTGAAACGTAAAGAGCGCCTGTCGGCACGTCTGGGGGATATCCTGAGCCAGCTGTATCTGGCCTCTGCGACCCTGAAACGTTATGCCGATGACGGCAGTAAGCAAGAAGATCTGCCGCTGGTTCACTGGGGCCTGCAAGATGCGCTGTATCAGACCGAGCAAGCCATCGACCAGTTCCTGCGCAACTTCCCTAACCGTGCTGTTGCCGGGCTGCTGCGCGTTCTGATATTACCGCGCGGTCTGTCTCGAGTGCAACCGAGCGACAAACTGGATCACAAGCTGGCTGTGATGCTGCAGACACCGTGTGAAACCCGTGACCGGTTAGGCCGCGGTCAGTTCCTGGAAGCGATTGAGACGAACCCGGCAGGTATGATGGAAGAAGCGCTGAAAGACATTCTGGCTGCAGAACCTTTATACGACCGTGTGTGTCAGGCGGCGGGCAAAAAACTGCCATTCATGCAGCTGGATCAAGTGGCCGACACTGGCCTTGAGTTGAAAGCTATCAACGAAGATGAAGCTGAGCTGCTACGACGCGCTGAAGCGGGTCGTCTGCGCACCATCAATGTGGATGACTTCGACCCCCAGCGTTTAGTCGCAGGCGTGGCTGATACGCAGAAAGACATTGAGAATGCTGCGTAACGATTTGCTTCTGCCTGCTTGCGTAAACATATCTGCTTGTTGAAAGCACAAACCAAAAGGGAAGCATTGCGCTTCCCTTTTTTATGTTATCTGATTTGTTCAGCCTGAGACCCAGCTCAGGATTTACCGCGCCTTATGTGGCTAGACTTTCACATCTGGTGGAATTTCTAATTTCGGTGCTTCCGGCTCTGCTTCAATCGATTTTGCTCGCCGTCTTCTCAGTATCACAAAGACCAGCGCCATCAATATCATCACACCGTTACCCGCCAGAATCAGCTTCCATGCCTGGCTGCGGGCGGCCAATTGCTCTGCAAGTCGCTGTCTTTCAGCTTCAAGCCGGGCTTTTTCCTCTTGCCGTGCACGGTACTCCGCCAGATTTTTATCTAATTGCAAAACGGACGTAATCGCAAAGTGGCTTTTTTCTAACGGGAAAACCAAAGGCCGCTTTTTATAGGTGTCCGTTGCATACACCCACCCGGACCAGGCATAGCTGCCAGGCTGCTGCAAGTTCGGAACGGCAACGTCCAGATTGGTTGTTTCTGGCTGAGACTGCTCCTGGCTGATTGTCACGCTGCCATCCGGGGCTTCCTGCTCAACATGCACAGACACAGACCCCGGCTCGATCATGCCTTCCTCCGAGGTCACCACCAGCTGATGCGGATCTTCCGGTGCTCTCGCCTGAATAAAAGAGGACAAAATCGGTGGCGGATAAACCATGACCTGCTGCTCATGGGTACGAAGAAAAATGCCATTCCCCGAGGTGATCTTCACCCGGTAACGACCCGGCTGGATATGAACAGGCAGGGCGACAGTAAATACCCCGTCTCCCGGAGCTTCATCAAGGTTTAAGCCATCATCGACAAATTCCCCTAGTGACAGGGGCGTGGGCAGTGCATCTTCCGATTGTGCTTCAGGCTCGTCCACATATTCAAAGAAATTCACCGACATTTTGACACTGTCGAGAAAATCTCTGTCGGTCAGCAACTCGCCATCTTGTGTCAGACGAGCAGTAAATTTGTATGATTCGCTCTGATACAATCTTTCCGGCAGCGGTGCTACATCCAGCTTGAGGTTGGAAAGCACCTTCACCTGATTCTTATCACTGACCCGACCAACCGCCTGCCAGGGACCCGGCATTGGGTTTTCAATCGTGATGATGTCTCTGCCCGGCTCTTCGTGCCAGGCGACATTGTCCGGATGTCGCCACGGATAGTATTTCACCCCGTCCGGCCGGACCAAGACCACATTCTGGTTCTTGGTTTCTCTTTCTACCACGAAGGCCACTTGCTTGACGGTCGGATCAACCCGGAACCGGTTGTCCAGCCAGGACGCTGCCTGCACGCTTTGCGTGCCAAGCAACACCGGAATCAATGTAGACAGTAATGCTAGCCTTCGCATGCTTCTCCTATCGACGCCAGAGTGTGACGTCACCTTTTTTCTCGATGATATCTAAACGCGCTTCATGCGCATCTAGTTCATCGGCAGAAGCACGAATAATCTTTAATGTTTTCCTTCCGGAGGCCAGACGGCGTATCCCGCTTTCTGCACCACTGTCACTTTCTTCACCAGCGGCATTGAGGGCCAGTGAGGTCTGCCCACCGGTCATCATCAGATACACATCGGCCAGGATCTCAGCATCGAGCAAAGCGCCGTGCAGCGTCCGGTGAGAGTTATCAATACCGTAGCGCGAGCAAAGAATATCCAGATTATTCCGTTTACCCGGGAAGATTTTCTTCGCCATATCCAGGGTATCGGTCACCGAACAAAAGTCAGTGGTTTTTCCGATCGAAGCGTCTAGCTTTCTGAATTCATAATCCATAAAGCCGATATCGAAGGGGGCGTTATGCGCCACCAGCTCAGCACCACGGATAAAGTCCATAAACTCGTGATGAATGTCAGCATAGGAAGGTTTATCGCGCAGAAATTCATCCGTAATACCATGAACGGCGACGGCTTCTGGATCAATCGGCCGATCCGGTTTGATGTAGACGTGGAAAGTCCGTCCGGTGAATTTCCGGTTCACGATTTCCACTGCACCGATTTCAACGATGCGATGCCCTTCATAGTGAGGGCCGGTCATATTCATACCTGTGGTTTCGGTATCAAATACAATTATGCGTTCATTGGTGGCTTTCATAGTATCGGTTATGTCAGACTAGAGTTTTAATAAAGATGAATACTACCAAAGATGACCAAGCAGGTAGAGATTTTCACCGACGGTTCTTGCCTCGGCAACCCAGGCCCTGGCGGCTATGGCACAATCTTACGTTATAAAGGCCATGTCAAAGAGCTTAATGATGGCTTCTTCATGACCACCAATAATCGCATGGAACTGTTAGCGGCCATAGTCGGACTGGCCAGCCTCAAAGAATCTTGCGAGGTAGATTTAACCACTGATAGCCAATATGTGCGTCAGGGGATCACACAGTGGATCCACAACTGGAAAAAGCGCGGCTGGAAAACCGCAGATAAAAAACCGGTAAAAAACGCAGATTTGTGGCAACAGCTCGATCAGGAAACCCAGCGCCATCAAGTCCGCTGGCATTGGGTAAAAGGCCATGCCGGTCATCCGGAAAATGAACGCTGTGATGAGCTGGCCCGTCAGGCAGCCGAATCCCCCTCCAAAGACGATACCGGTTATCAGGAAAGCTGACAGCTTTGTGCCACGCTTATCCTGACGACTTCTTGTTCACCTGAGTACGGCAATTGACGCTGATTGGTGTCAGTTGCCGCCGCAGCTTCCAGCTTGGCTTAATCGGCTTGAGCGGGAAAGTTCGCTTTCTGGCCACAATCAGATAAATTCCACCGATGCCGGAGAAAGAACCCGACAACATGCTCTCAGCCCAGGCAGAGAATGCCGGATACCTTGTCGGCGGTAAAATGGCCAGATTTTCATGAAACACAACTTCGTAATTCAGCACACCCAGCCAGTCTTTAACCCGGATAGGCATGAACATACGTCCCGACCAGGGCGCACGCTTCCGGTTCCAGGGCAGCAATCCCCGCATGCCATGCAAGCTCAGCGGATTATAACCCGTGATCAGCAGATAGCCGTCATCGACCAGTACCCTGTCCACTTCGCGGAGCAGCGAATGGGGATCACCACAGAAATCCAGCTGATGTGCTAACACACAGGCATCAAAGGATTTTTCAAGAAAAGGTAATGCCATTGGATCCGCTTCAAGATTCCGAAGCGGATTATCGCGATCAATACAAACCTGATGACGGATGTTACAATGGCCACTGACGAATTCGCAGCTCAGGCCGCCCAACTTCAGCATGTGGTAGCCAAAGAGTCTCGGCCACCATTCATCCAGCTGAGCCTGAAGCATTTGTGCCGCCCATTCTCCCTGAACCAGCTGAGACCAGGAAGAGGGTGTATCGATTTCTTTTATTGTGCGGGCTGGCTTCATAAATGATGACTCACACATCAAGGACTGGAGACAATTTCATGCTAACGATTAAGAGCATACCTGCATTTAGCGACAATTACATCTGGCTAATTCAAGGGCCGGATAATCGCTGTGTGGTTGTCGACCCCGGCGACGCGACGCCTGTTCTGGATCGCTTAAACACCAGCAATCTGACACTTGAAGCGATACTAATCACCCATCACCATCATGATCATGTTGGCGGCATCAGTGAACTGAAACGAGCTTTCCCTGCCTGCAAGATAGTCGGTCCTGGCGCTGAAGCCATTCCCGGTTTAACACAGTCGGTCGAGGATGGCGATCAGGTCGATATTTTTGGCGAACGTTTCATGGTGTTGGGTTTGCCCGGCCATACCTCGGGACATATTGCCTACGTTGGCGACGGCAAGCTTTTCTGCGGCGACACCTTGTTCTCGGCTGGCTGTGGCCGTCTTTTTGAAGGCACGGCAGCTCAGATGTACAATTCGTTACAAAAATTAACCGCATTGCCAGACGAAACAGAAGTTTTCTGTGCACATGAATATACCAGTAGTAACCTGGCCTTTGCGTTAGTTGCAGAGCAGGATAATCCTCACCTGCAGCGCTACCGAGAAGAGGTCAGTCAGCGACGTGCCCGGGGAATCAGCACGATTCCAACGACTTTAGGGCTGGAAAAACGCGTTAATCCGTTTTTACGTTGTGATCAACCTAGTATCAAAAAAGCTGTTTCAGATAAAGCGGTTAACGACAGTGACCTGGAAACCTTCGCAGCCCTCAGACGTTGGAAGGACAATTTTTGAAGGACGGTCACTTGTAACCTGCACCTTTCGCCAAGTATTATCACCTGCGATTTTGGCAAAAGGCAGGTTACATGAAATCCCGATTTTTTTTAGCAAGTGCGCTGCTTCTGGCTGGTTGCCAAATAACAGGAAATTCTCAACAAGAGCCTGTGGCAACGAATCAGGAAAGTTCAGCCGCAGCGCAAAATAATAACAACACAGCTCCCACAGCAAAACACCCGAGCACCAAAGACCAGTCAGTGACCGCATTGGAAACACAAGTGACTGCGGTTGAACCGCCTGCTCCTGTGGTAACGCCACAGGAACAGGACGATGCATGGCAGCGCATTGCGATGCAGCTGAAGCTCGATGTTCCGGATAACAAACGCGTTAATTATTACCGCAACTGGTATCTTCGCCACCCCGGGCATCTGACTATCGTCGCTTCACGTGCAGAACCCTTCCTCTATCATATTACTGATGCCGTCGAAAAGCGTGGCATGCCGCTTGAGTTGGTGCTGCTACCTATCGTAGAAAGCTCATTTGATCAGTTTGCCTATTCCCATGGCCGCGCGGCTGGTTTATGGCAAATCATCCCGGGCACAGGCCGCCAATTTGGCCTGAAGCAAAACTGGTGGTACGACGGTCGTCGTGATGTGATCCAGTCGACCGAAGCAGCCCTTGACCTGCTTGAGTACCTTAACCGCCGTTTTGATGGCAACTGGTTACATGCGCTTGCAGCTTATAACTCAGGTGAAGGCAGAGTATTCCGGGCAATTCGTGAGAATAGAAAAGCCGGTAAACCGACGGACTTCTGGTCACTGGACCTGCCGGAAGAAACCAGCGGATATGTTCCCAAACTCTTGGCCGTTGCTGACATCGTCCGGAATCAAAGCAAATACGGTGTTGATATTCCTTTCATTGCCAATGAACCTGCAGTTGAAACCGTTGATCCAAAAACCCAAATGGATCTGGCGATGGCCGCTAAATATGCAGGACTTTCGCTTTCAGAGCTGAAATCGCTCAATCCTGCTTATAATCAGTGGGCAACGGCCCCCGAAGGTCAGACCCACCTCCTGCTACCGGTAGATAAGGTTGCGACTTTCAAGCAATCTTTTGAAGAAAATGGCCGGCAGGGCATGAAAGTCGTACGCTATCAGGTCAAAGCCGGTGACAGCCTGAGCGTGCTGGCCAAAAAGCACCACACCTCAGTTGATCTCATTCAACGGGCGAACAAAATGGCAGGCTCAAACATCAGGGCCGGTAAGTATATTTTGATCCCTGTGGCGATGAATGGTGAAAATGCCTTCCCAAGCCTGACCGAAGTACGCTCCCAGGTCAGCCACGGCAGCGGATATCGCACGATTTACAAGGTAGAATCCGGCGACAGTCTGTGGACGATCGCGAAAAAGCAAAAAGTCAGCATTAAAGAGCTGATGAAATGGAACGGCTTAAGCAAGCAATCAACGCTTCGCGTCGGACAAAAGCTGAATATCTGGAAAACCAGCCAAAACGGCGGGGTGATCAGAACAGTTTTCTATGAAGTCCGCAGCGGTGATAACCTCAGCGCTATCGCTGATCGTTTCAATGTGAAACTGGCAGATGTGATTAAATGGAATCAGTTGGGCAGTCAGAAGTACCTCAAGCCGGGCCAAAAACTGAAGCTGTTTGTCGATGTCACTAAGGTGAGCGTATGACGCCGTCAAGCAATCCATTGATCGCTTTACTGGACTTGTTTCGCTCCCCGGTAGATTGCTTCACCGCACTGCATCAGCGCCCCAAATGGGCGCTGTTCCCCTATCTGCTATTGATACTCACCCCCTTTGGTTTATGGGGCAGCTACTTTAATCAGGTCGATCTGACCTGGCTGCAGGAAACACTTCGCACTCAGATACCTCAGTTAACTCAAGAAAATCAACTGGATTGGCTGTCACGGGAAGTGCTGCTGGCCGGTGAAGTTTTCAGTGATATTTTAGGTCGTACTGCCAGCATTTTTATGCTGGCATTGTGGTTAAATCTGGCAACAAAGAACAGCAATGCTCCGCAACCTTTCGGCAAGTGGCTGACTGCAAGCTGCTTTATTCTACTGCCGACCTTGATCGGTGATTTAGCCAGTTATCTGAATATATTGTTCAATCCATCACAAGTCCTGCCAAATGCCGCGGATTTAAACAGCCTGAATGCATTTATCAAACTGCCGATGAATCACCCCTGGGCAGCTTTCGCCTCCAGCATCCCTTTGCTCGCACCCTGGTACATTGCACTGAGCTATATAGCAGTCAGCCTGTGGTGTGGCATTGAGCGAGCCAAAGCCATTGTGATAGCCACATTGCCTTGGTTGCTGGTCGTCACTGTTTGGCCGCTTCTGATTCTAACAGCCTGAAACGAGCTATGATTGGATGATGATCTGAGGCATCGGTTCCCGGTGCCTCAGCCTGTTCCAGCAGAAGGCCACGATAAAATAAATGATCAAGTGGCCAGCCGAGAACCCGGGTACGCAGATCTTTATCAAGGGTAACTTCATGCAGACCCAACTCTTCAATAAAACGGGCCACCACAGCCATACGCTCTTCGCGCCAGGTATTAAAGTCGCCGGCCAATAATACAGGTCCCTTGGCTTGTTCGAGCTGTTCTGACAAAGCGTCAAACTGTGCCCTGTATTCGTCCAGTCCCCACGCAAAATTTATCCCATGCAGATTCACCACCGTCAGCTGCTGCCCATTCGTCAGCGGGAATCTGGCTAGCAACGCAGACTTTGGAATACGCAACCAGGGTTCAACAGCCAGATAAGCGCATGTCTGTGCCGCCTGATGGCGCGAAAGATTCATCACGCCCGCAGGCGTATCCAGAAAAGCAAAAGCATTTGCCATCGTGACCTGCCATGGACTCTGCGCCAGATAGTGGCGAAAAGATTCACTCAGCTTGGCTTCCTGGATCAATACCAGATCACTGTCTGCACTGAATGTTTCCAGTGCTGCCTGCCAAGTGTCACGTTGCTGTTTATAGATATTCCAGACTGTAACCTGAAGCATTCCATTCCGATCAATGGCCGCTTTCGGCTTAGCATCAAGGCAATGAATACTGTACTGTTTTCCCTGCACTGCGTCTGTCACCTGCGCTTGCTCAGGGATATCAAATGAGTAATAGGTTCCGCCTCCGGCAACCAGCAGGGTTAAACCAACAACAATGGCGAGCTTTCTGAACATTCTACACCTGCATCCATCTCTGATTTGACCATACTATCATCAGATATTTTCCACACCTAAGCGCAATCTCTGCAACTCAGATCCACTCAGAAGAAAACACCCAGATACAGCTCACAAATCTGTATCCATACACACTGACCAGACATATCAGAAACAACAAAGCCCCGTCCGGAGACGAGGCTTTTCAAAGTGACAAAGGATGACGAACGATCGGACTGGCACCTCTGCGGGCTGGCGTACCAGCCGCCGACATCAGCGCAACGCGCTGACTGTCTGAAACGAAAAAGCCCCGTCTGATGACGAGGCTTTTAAAAAGTGGCAGGGGATGACGGATTCGAACCGCCGACATTCGGTTTTGGAGACCGACGTTCTACCGGGCTGAACTAATCCCCTGCAAGCTATTACTAGCTAATAAGTGGCGGAGCGGACGGGACTCGAACCCGCGACCCCCGGCGTGACAGGCCGGTATTCTAACCAACTGAACTACCGCTCCACTCAATTTTTCTGCCTAACAAAGTCTTACGCTTCACTGCTTTGTTTGGATCATTTGTCGCTGTGCGATGACGATTTTGATGCGAGAAGCGCAGTGTACATTCAGTACATGAGCATCGTAGCACTCAAAAGCGGCAAGCTACAGTAGACAAATTGGCAATCAGAGCCTGGCGATGTCCTACTCTCACATGGGGAGACCCCACACTACCATCGGCGCTGCTGCGTTTCACGTCTGAGTTCGGCATGGGATCAGGTGGGTCCACAGCGCTATGGTCGCCAGGCAAAATTTGGTGAAAATCTTCCGCTTGTCCTAAAGCACGCCAGCTGTGTTAAAGCCCTTTCTCACTCAGTTATGTACTCATGTACATGCCTTCGCTCGATTCAGCCTTTGCCTTGCTGTCGCACTTTATTCCTGCGCTACCTACAGCGCGCGGAATCTTTTCCAATCATGGAAATCTGACTATGTTCTCAGCACATCATTCAAGTGCTTATGGAGTCCGTAAAACCCCTTGGGTGTTGTATGGTTAAGCCTCACGGGCAATTAGTACAGGTTAGCTGAGCGCCTCACAACGCTTACACACCCTGCCTATCAACGTTCTAGTCTCGAACAGCCCTTCAGGAGGCTTGAAGCCTCAGGGATGACTCATCTCAGGGCTCGCTTCCCGCTTAGATGCTTTCAGCGGTTATCGATGCCGAACTTAGCTACCGGGCAATGCGTCTGGCGACACAACCCGAACACCAGCGGTTCGTTCACTCCGGTCCTCTCGTACTAGGAGCAACTCCCTTCAATCATCCAGCGCCCACGGCAGATAGGGACCGAACTGTCTCACGACGTTCTAAACCCAGCTCGCGTACCACTTTAAATGGCGAACAGCCATACCCTTGGGACCGACTTCAGCCCCAGGATGTGATGAGCCGACATCGAGGTGCCAAACACCGCCGTCGATATGAACTCTTGGGCGGTATCAGCCTGTTATCCCCGGAGTACCTTTTATCCGTTGAGCGATGGCCCTTCCATTCAGAACCACCGGATCACTATGACCTGCTTTCGCACCTGCTCGAACCGTCATTCTCGCAGTTAAGCGGGCTTATGCCATTGCACTAACCTCACGATGTCCGACCGTGATTAGCCCACCTTCGTGCTCCTCCGTTACGCTTTGGGAGGAGACCGCCCCAGTCAAACTACCCACCAGGCACTGTCCGCACCCCGGATAACGGGGCGACGTTAGAACATCAACACGACAAGGGTGGTATTTCAAGGACGGCTCCACAGATACTGGCGTACCTGCTTCGAAGCCTCCCACCTATCCTACACATGTAGGGTCAATGTTCAGTGCCAAGCTGTAGTAAAGGTTCACGGGGTCTTTCCGTCTAGCCGCGGGTACGCAGCATCTTCACTGCGATTTCAATTTCACTGAGTCTCGGGTGGAGACAGCGTGGCCATCATTACGCCATTCGTGCAGGTCGGAACTTACCCGACAAGGAATTTCGCTACCTTAGGACCGTTATAGTTACGGCCGCCGTTTACCGGGGCTTCGATCAAGAGCTTCTCCGAAGATAACCCCATCAATTAACCTTCCGGCACCGGGCAGGCGTCACACCGTATACGTCATCTTTCGATTTTGCACAGTGCTGTGTTTTTAATAAACAGTTGCAGCCACCTGGTATCTGCGACTCTCAGTAGCTCCATCCGCGAGGGACTTCACCGCCAAGAGCGTACCTTCTCCCGAAGTTACGGTACCATTTTGCCTAGTTCCTTCACCCGAGTTCTCTCAAGCGCCTTGGTATTCTCTACCCGACCACCTGTGTCGGTTTGGGGTACGATTGCTTATTATCTGAAGCTTAGAGGCTTTTCCCGGAAGCATGGCATCAATGACTTCATCACCGTAGTGACTCGACATCGGGTCTCAGCCTTAATGCAGAACCGGATTTGCCTAATTCTGCAGCCTACACCCTTAAACCAGGACAACCGTCGCCTGGCCCACCTAGCCTTCTCCGTCCCCCCATCGCAATAATAAGCAGTACGGGAATATTAACCCGTTTCCCATCGACTACGCCTTTCGGCCTCGCCTTAGGGGTCGACTTACCCTGCCCCGATTAACGTTGGACAGGAACCCTTGGTCTTCCGGCGAGGGGGTTTTTCACCCCCTTTGTCGTTACTCATGTCAGCATTCGCACTTCTGATACGTCCAGCATGCCTTACAGCACACCTTCAACCGCTTACAGAACGCTCCCCTACCCAATACAATAAATTGCATTGCCGCAGCTTCGGTGTATCACTTAGCCCCGTTAAATCTTCCGCGCAGGCCGACTCGACCAGTGAGCTATTACGCTTTCTTTAAATGATGGCTGCTTCTAAGCCAACATCCTGGCTGTCTGAGCCTTCCCACATCGTTTCCCACTTAGTGATACTTTGGGACCTTAGCTGGCGGTCTGGGTTGTTTCCCTCTCCACGACGGACGTTAGCACCCGCCGTGTGTCTCCCGGATAGTACTTACTGGTATTCGGAGTTTGCAAAGGGTTGGTAAGTCGGGATGACCCCCTAGCCTTAACAGTGCTCTACCCCCAGTAGTATTCGTCCGAGGCGCTACCTAAATAGCTTTCGGGGAGAACCAGCTATCTCCAGGTTTGATTGGCCTTTCACCCCTAGCCACAAGTCATCCGCTAATTTTTCAACATTAGTCGGTTCGGTCCTCCAGTAAGTGTTACCTCACCTTCAACCTGCCCATGGCTAGATCACCTGGTTTCGGGTCTAATCCCAGCAACTGCACGCCCAGTTAAGACTCGGTTTCCCTACGGCTCCCCTATACGGTTAACCTTGCTACTGAAATTAAGTCGCTGACCCATTATACAAAAGGTACGCAGTCACAGGACAAGCCTGCTCCTACTGCTTGTACGTACACGGTTTCAGGTTCTGTTTCACTCCCCTCACAGGGGTTCTTTTCGCCTTTCCCTCACGGTACTGGTTCACTATCGGTCAGTCAGGAGTATTTAGCCTTGGAGGATGGTCCCCCCATGTTCAGACAGGATAACACGTGTCCCGTCCTACTCGTTTTCACGTGTAAAGCATCGTCAGTTACGGGGCTGTCACCCTGTATCGCGGCCCTTTCCAGGGACCTTCACCTGACACTAAACACGCTTAAGGGCTAATCCGGTTTCGCTCGCCGCTACTGCCGGAATCTCGGTTGATTTCTCTTCCTCGGGGTACTTAGATGTTTCAGTTCCCCCGGTTCGCCTCATCAGGCTATGTATTCACCTGATGATAACTGCTTATGCAGCTGGGTTTCCCCATTCGGAAATCGGTGACTCAAGTGGCTCTTACTGCCTCATCACCGCTTATCGCAAGTTAGTACGTCCTTCATCGCCTCTGACTGCCCAGGCATCCACCGTGTACGCTTAGTCACTTAACCATACAACCCCAAGAGGTTTCGTATGTTCAAACAACCAAGGTTGTGTCTCTGACAAAGAGACAATTGGTTTATTCGCCGGACTCTTACACAAGACACTTGAATGTGTATTGCTTGAGAACTCTGTTTCTCTCGAAACAGTTTTTGATTCAATCTTTAAAATTGAATTTACTAGTCAGCTTTCCAGATTGTTAAAGAGCATGTGTTTCTTTTCTCCGGGGAGAAAAAAGCCACTTTCTAATCACACTCGCAAGTGCAGTTAGAAAGTGGCGTCCCATAGGGGAGTCGAACCCCTGTTACCGCCGTGAAAGGGCGGTGTCCTAGGCCTCTAGACGAATGGGACACTGTTGCGTCTTTACATATTAACCAAGCAATCTGTGTGGACACTGCATCAAAAACACAGTCTTTAGGTAAGGAGGTGATCCAGCCCCAGGTTCCCCTAGGGCTACCTTGTTACGACTTCACCCCAGTCATGAACCACACCGTGGTAAACGCCCTCCCGAAGGTTAAGCTATCTACTTCTGGTGCAGCCCACTCCCATGGTGTGACGGGCGGTGTGTACAAGGCCCGGGAACGTATTCACCGTGGCATTCTGATCCACGATTACTAGCGATTCCGACTTCATGGAGTCGAGTTGCAGACTCCAATCCGGACTACGACGTACTTTGTGGGATTCGCTCACTATCGCTAGCTCGCCGCCCTCTGTATACGCCATTGTAGCACGTGTGTAGCCCTACTCGTAAGGGCCATGATGACTTGACGTCGTCCCCACCTTCCTCCGGTTTATCACCGGCAGTCTCCCTGGAGTTCCCACCCGAAGTGCTGGCAAACAAGGATAAGGGTTGCGCTCGTTGCGGGACTTAACCCAACATTTCACAACACGAGCTGACGACAGCCATGCAGCACCTGTCTCAGAGTTCCCGAAGGCACCAATCCATCTCTGGAAAGTTCTCTGGATGTCAAGAGTAGGTAAGGTTCTTCGCGTTGCATCGAATTAAACCACATGCTCCACCGCTTGTGCGGGCCCCCGTCAATTCATTTGAGTTTTAATCTTGCGACCGTACTCCCCAGGCGGTCTACTTAACGCGTTAGCTCCGAAAGCCAGTGTTCAAGACACCAACCTCCAAGTAGACATCGTTTACGGCGTGGACTACCAGGGTATCTAATCCTGTTTGCTCCCCACGCTTTCGCATCTGAGCGTCAGTCTTTGTCCAGGGGGCCGCCTTCGCCACCGGTATTCCTTCAGATCTCTACGCATTTCACCGCTACACCTGAAATTCTACCCCCCTCTACAAGACTCTAGCATGCCAGTTCCAAATGCGATTCCGAGGTTGAGCCCCGGGCTTTCACATCTGGCTTAACACGCCGCCTGCATGCGCTTTACGCCCAGTAATTCCGATTAACGCTCGCACCCTCCGTATTACCGCGGCTGCTGGCACGGAGTTAGCCGGTGCTTCTTCTGCAGCTAACGTCAAAGATGGCATCTATTAAACACCACCTCTTCCTCACTGCTGAAAGTGCTTTACAACCCGAAGGCCTTCTTCACACACGCGGCATGGCTGCATCAGGGTTTCCCCCATTGTGCAATATTCCCCACTGCTGCCTCCCGTAGGAGTCTGGACCGTGTCTCAGTTCCAGTGTGGCTGATCATCCTCTCAGACCAGCTAGGGATCGTCGCCTAGGTGAGCCGTTACCCCACCTACTAGCTAATCCCACCTGGGCCAATCTTAGCGCGCGAGGCCCGAAGGTCCCCCGCTTTGCTCCGTAGAGATTATGCGGTATTAGCCATCGTTTCCAATGGTTATCCCCCACACTAAGGCATGTTCCCAGGCATTACTCACCCGTCCGCCGCTCGCCGCCCATCAACGCACCCGAAGGATTGTTGATGTCGCTGCCGCTCGACTTGCATGTGTTAGGCCTGCCGCCAGCGTTCAATCTGAGCCATGATCAAACTCTTCAATTAAAGTTTTGTTGCCTTTCCGAAGAAAGGCGGCTCAGTGATTACTGATGTTCCAACCGAAGTTGAAACGAATTGACTGTGCCGGTAACTCTTTCGAAAAAGCGCTACCATTTGGTCACTCAGTTCACTGATAAAATCTTTGATGACTGTATCATTGTCGAGTGCCCACACAGATTGCATGGTCAAATTGTTAAAGAACGTTTTGTTATCTCGTTAAGCCGTGCGGTTTATCGTGACAACGAGGGCGCATTATAGAGAGATGCTCTTACAGCGCAATAGTTTTTTTTGAATTTTATTTCGTTGGTCTATTTTTTAAACAACACCAAAACATACCGCCTAAAAACAGCACATTTCATCTGTCTTAAAAGGAAATTACTGTGGTGTTGCAGGTCTTTTCCGTTGCGATGGATGGCTGATAGGGATCGCTGCTAATAAGGTTTTCGTATAATCCGCTTTCGGCGCATGATAAATCTCATCAGCCGTTCCTATCTCAACAAGTTTGCCGTAGTACATCACAGCGACTCTGTCTGACACATGCTTTACGACTGACAAGTCGTGAGAAATAAAAATGACGGTGAGTTTCATCTCCTGCTGCAGCGCCAGTAACAAATTCAGTATCTGCGCCTGGACAGAGACATCCAGGGCAGAGACGGATTCATCACAGATTAACAGTTTCGGTTTGAGCGCAATCGCTCGTGCAATACCAATTCGCTGACGCTGCCCGCCAGAAAACTCGTGAGGATAGCGGTTGACAGCCGTGGCAGGTAAATCGACTTTTTTGAGTAACTCTAGTACCCATTGCTTACGCTCAGATGGTGTTCCTACATTATGGATAATAAATGGCTCTTCCAGAATCATGCCGACTGTATGTCGCTGATTCAGCGATTCCAGCGGATCCTGAAACACAATCTGCATCTCTTTTCGAAGCGGGCGCATCTGGCGAGGAGACAAATGCGTAATATCCTTACCGTCAAAAAAGATGTTGCCTTCTGTCGGCTCATACAGCTTCAGAATGGTTCGGCCCAGTGTACTTTTACCGCAACCAGATTCACCAACCAGCCCTAAGGTTTCTCCTCTTCTGATTGAAAAAGAAACACCATCAACAGCTTTCACTGTGTAGCCCTTTTTGAATATCCCTTTTCCTGAAACAAAGTGCTGCTTCAGGTTCTCAATACGCAAAATGTCATCCATGAAAACACCCGTTCCTTGACGCAGTTGCCACTCTATTCCCCAAATTCCGGAAACCTGGATGGATCGATAGGTTCAAGGGGAATCATTTGTTTGCTTGGACGTTCAGCGCTGGGCATCAATCCTAACAGCCGTTGGGTGTAGGGATGCTTGGGATGGTCGAACAACGCAAACACGTCGGCCGTTTCCAGCACTTTACCGCCATACATCACAGCCACATCATCACAAATTTCCGCCACGACGCCCAAATCATGGGTAATAAAGATCATCGCCATTTGGGTTTCATCCTGCAGTGCCTGCATCAATTTCAGGATTTCGGCCTGGATCGTGACATCCAGCGCCGTTGTCGGCTCATCACAGATCAGGATGTCTGGCTTGCAGGCCAGCGCCATGGCAATCATCACCCTTTGCCGCATGCCACCGGACAAGCTGTGCGGATATTCGTGCAGACGTTTTTCAGCCATGGGTATCTGCACTTTTTTCAGCATGTCCAGTGAATAACGGTTACGTTCCTTTTTGCTCAGTTCCGGACGATGAAGCGCCAGCACTTCATTGAGCTGTTTACCTATGGTGTACACAGGATTGAGTGCTGTCATCGGGTCCTGAAAGATCATGGATATGCGATCGCCACGCATGGCACACATCTCCCGGGCGGACAGTTCAAGCAAGTTGGTGTTGCGGTACAGCACTTTCCCCTTGGTTACCCGGCCATAAGGCTTTGGCAGCAGGCCCATGACAGACATGGCCGTCACGCTTTTTCCAGATCCGGACTCGCCGACCAGTCCGAGGGTACGGCCTTTTTTGACATCAAATGATACGCCGTGCAGTACCTTCTCCACACCGTCATCTGTGCAAAACTCAGTTTCCAGATCTTTTACCTGCAGAATAACCTGATGGTCGTTCATCTCGCCTTTCCCCCGCTTACAGCTTGTAGGCCTCTTCCATAATGGTGACGGGCTCGAAAGTTTTGCCTGACTTCATCGCCGCTTTCGTTTCTCGCTTCAGCGAATCATCAATCCAATAGGTGCCCAGATCCCGGAAGGTACCCGACGGGAAAAGAAACTCAGTGGACTTTGTCATCGCCGGTTGCGGTATCTGCAGCCAGCGCCAGTAAGCTTCGCGGGCATAAGGGCGCATGTAACCGGGAATAATGACGCTGGCTTGATCCACAATGGCCTGTATTTGCTTGGCGAGTGCTTTCTTTTTATTCAAGTCAAATTCGGAGCGATAGGCCAGGATCAGCTGATCTAATTCAGGAGTGCTGTAATTGGTGAAGTTATTATTCTGCGGTTTATTGGCGTTTTCAGAGTAGAAATACTCCCAGTATTGGGGGATTTCGCTGGTGCCCATGGAGTGGAAAGAGAGCTCGTGTTTTTTCTCCAGCACATATTTAAATGCCGATGAGCCGTCGATCAGATTCAGGGTATATTCGAGCCCAGCCAGTTTGGCCTGCTCTTTCAGGTAAGCCACTTGTGGGGTCAAATAGCCATAGCTGTAGGTGATGGCAAATGAAAGGCGCTGCCCTTTATTATTAACCCGAATACCGTCCGGGCCAATGTTTCCGAAACCCGCTTGTGTAAAATACGCAATCGCGGTATCCGGGTCAAACGGCGGCGCTTTCAGCTCGCTGTTAGTGTAATCACCATGCCCGACCCCCATGGGATTGGGTTTTCTGATGACATCACCTCGTAAGACTTTCTCAATCAGGCCATCAAAATCTGTGGCGAATGCCAGACCTTTACGGATATCCAGATTCCCCAGCAATGGCTTGGCGGTATTGATCCACAATCCACCCGCGCCCATAGGGACCTGATTATATCCCCAGAATTTATGGATATAACCATGCTCAAAATTGGGGGTATCCGACTTCTCGCGCCACAGCTCTGGGGTGTCCAGCCAGAAGGAGTCCAGATTGCCTTTTTCAAAGTGCTGACGGGCAATGTCTTTGTCACGTATCACTTTGACGCGAATTTTCTCGACATTATAGCGATACAGATAATAGGGGTTTGAGTATCCCCACCAGTCTTTGCCGACATGTTTGAAGGTGATCGACTTGCCTTTTTTGATATCGTCAATGTAATACGGTCCGGCGGACGGCTCAGCTTTAAAGTTGTAATAGCGAACAAAGTTATCTTCTACTCCATCCTTGTTTTTATCGACTTTCGGTTGATAGAAATGAGCCGGACGAGGCTGCAGATTGGTGTACAGCATTAACTCTTCTTTATTGCGTTTTTCTGCCGAAACCACAGCAAAGGTATGATCATCGTATTTGATGACATCGGCAATCTGCTGGGTATAAAAGGTGTTATACCAGGGTGCGACGATGTCTTTGGAGCGCATAAACGTCAGCACATAGGTGAAATCATCTGCAGTAATCGGCTTGCCATCAGACCATCTGGCGTTAGGGTTAATCCGAAAATAGACGGTTTTGTCGTCATTGCCATAAGCCCATTCGGTGGCGATATCCGGGATCCAGGCCTTGGTATCCGGGTGACGGGTCACCGCGGCGGGGCGACTGTCGAGCAACCAGGTACGGAATCGGCCGTTGGAATCCGGTCCGACGATACGAAAGGTCTGCGGAAAACTTTCAATATAGGTATTGAAGGTGCCACCGAATTTGGCTTGTGGTGAGGCAAAACGCGGCTCATGCAGATTGGACTCCCACTTCAAGCCAACCGGCAACTCGGCAGACCATGCCGGTAAACAACCAAGTGTGATGACTCCAAAAGCGAATATGTTCAGTATTTTTCTCATGGTACATCCTTGTTATCTGGCGACACGTCTTTATTAACTATAACGGGTAAATTTTTTCGGATCGAAAGCCGCGCGTACACTCTCGCCAATAAAGGTCACCATCACCAGGACCAGCACGATGGCCGTCACCACGGTCATGACTATCCAGGGCGCCCCTAAATTCGATTTTCCCTGCTGCAGTAAATCTCCCCAACTGGGTGTCGGCGGCATTAAGCCCAAGCCTAAATAATCCAGTGCGGTTAACGCCGTAATATTAGCCGCGATGGTAAATGGGGCCAATGTCACGATCATCACCATGACATTGGGCAAAATGTGGGCGTAAAGAATCCGCCAGTTTGAGGCGCCCAGCGCCTTGGCGGCCATCACATAATCCCGGGCCACTTCTTTGTAGGTCATGGTGCGCATGTACCAGGTCATCCCCATCCAGCCGAACAAAACATTGATGGCGACAAACAACGTAAACGAAGGCTGGGTAATCGAGACAAGGATCATGATGACGTAGAGAAAAGGCACCATGGACCAGATTTCGATAAAGCGCTGAACCAGCAAGTCAAACTTGCCGCCCCAAAAGCCCATCGCGCAACCGACGGCTGTACCGATGGCATAGGAAATGGCCATGGTCAGCAAGGCAAACCCCATCGTAATCCGAAACCCGTACACCAGCCGGGCTAAAATATCCCGCCCTATGGTATCGGTGCCAAGATAATGCCGGGACTCGGCGTCCGGCGCGGTGGGAGGAAAATCACCGCTAAAATCCTGCTCATAGGGGTTCCAGGGCACGAGCGGCATCAGCACGAAATTATCTGTCTCGCTTTGTGCAAAGGCCTGCTGTAATTCCCGGTACTGTGCCTCGCTTTGGTACACCTGGCCGAACTGAGTCCCCGGCAACACATCACTGACAACCGGAAAATAGTACTCCCCCTGATATTTGACGATCAGCGCTTTGCTGTTAATCAAAAACTCAGCAAACAAGGATAGCACCAGTAGTACGGATAAGATGATCAGTGACCAGTAGCCACGCTTGATCGCTTTAAAACGCTGGATTTTCTTTTTTGTCAGCGGGCTCAGGGTCAGCATCTCAGGCTCCGAATCTCACTCGGGGGTCAATCATGGCAACACACGCATCGGATATGATATTGCCCAGCATCAGTAACACAGCATTAATCGCGACGATTCCCATCACCACCGGATAATCCCGCTCAATGATGGATTCATATCCCAGCAGACCGATACCATCAATGTTGAATATCACCTCAATCAGAAAAGATCCGGTCATAAAGAACAGTAAAGAGTTCCCAAAATGGCTGGCAATAGGAATCAGACTATTGCGCAGTGCATGGCGGCGAACCGCGGTTGTAAATGGCAACCCTTTGGCAATTGCGGTACGGATATAATCCGCTGACAGCGTTTCCATCATGTTGTTTTTCATTGTCATTGTGAGGGTGGCAAAATCGCCAATCAAATAACAGATCAGCGGCAGGCAGGCATGCCAGAGGATGTCTTTTGCCTGCTGCCAGAATGATTCATAGTCATCGAAGTCGTCGCTGACAAAGCCCCCCATTGGAAACCATTCCAGGTGATAGCTGAACAGCGTAATCAACATCACCCCAACCACATAACCCGGCAAGGCATAACCGACAAAAATCAGAATTGATGACCCGGAGTCAAAGCCGCTGCCGTGTTTTAGGGCTTTGTAATATCCCAGAGGAATCGAAATAAAATAACTGAGAAAAAAGGTCACGCCACCGTAGAACATGGACACAGGCAACCTGTCCATGATCATGTCCCAAACCGGTTCGTAGTAACGGGTCGACAGCCCGAAGTCCAGATGCAGCATTTTCATCAGCCACTCGGAATAGGCTTCAAATACCGGCTTGTCTAATCCGTAGAACGCATTGAGCTCGGCCAGTTGATCTTCTGACAGCGCATTGCTTTCCCCTGCCATGGACGGGGACATAGACATACTTTGCTGCGCCTGAATATTGGCCAGCATCCGTTCGACCGGTCCGCCCGGCACAAAACGGGTAAGGGCAAAAATCAGAACCGTAATGCCGATAAAAGTGGGAATGACCAGCGCCAAACGGCGCAAAAAGTATGAAAGCATGAAGCGAAATGACTCCTGTCATTGTCATCCTGTTCCTTGGTGTAGTGAGTATAGCAGTTGGTTGAGTCACTAATGATGATCCAAACAGCAGCCAGCTCACTCTTTGACAATAAAAACATGAAGTTATATTTACCCTTGCGTCAGAGGGAAAATACTGTCCTGATAGTCTTGCCCATCAGGCAGGCCATCGGGTGATCAATCTCAGGATATAAAAAAACAGACACGTTTTGAGCGTGTCTGTTTTTTTGAACGTTGCAGTGCCGGATAACTATTTGTTGGCGGCTAGCCAGGCCGGTACATCCGCGACGCTGTCGAGCACCACCGATGCCAGTGCCTCCCCTTCCGGCGTGACTGGCTTACCGGTACGCACCAGAATCCGGGTGCCGACTTCAGCCGCTTTCGCCGCTGTCATATCATCGGTTTTATCACCAATCATCACAGAGCGAGCCATATCGATTTTCAGGAAATCCCGGGCTGAAATGAACATGCCTGGCTTTGGCTTGCGGCAATCACAATCTTGCAGATAGTCGCCCTTTCCTTCTGTCGGGTGATGCGGGCAGTAATAGATGCCGTCAAATTCGACACCGTTATCGACAAAATTCCAGTCCATCCACTCTGTCAGGGTCAGAAATTCATCTTCGGTATACATACCTCTGGCAATACCGGCCTGATTGGTCACCAGCACCAGAAGGTAGCCCTGTGCTTTCAGTTTCTTACAGGCGTCAAACACCCCTTCGATATAGTCAAAGTCGTCGACAGTATGGACATAGCCGTGATCAACGTTAATGACGCCGTCACGATCAATAAACACAGCAGGCTTAGCCAAGCGATCACCTAAAGATAGAAATCAAATTCGCTAAATTATGGCATGGCTGACACGCGGAATCATCTCTTTATCCTCAGGCAGACGGGCTGACACTTTTCCGGCTGAACATCAGAGTTTTTTCATTTGGCCGTCTAGACGTAAAAATATCTATTGACTTAGCCATCTAGACACCCTAGCATCCCACAACAGATGACACGGAAATATTCCGGCAACACAAGAAGATGACAAGGTCTATCGCCTAAACCACACACAAAAATACTAATTTAGGCGAAATGACGACCATAAAGCTATGCTGGTTTACAACACAGCAAGCAAGTTAAAAAAGCAGTAGCAGGACACAGCATGATAGAGATCAACAGGGTCAATAAAACCTTCAAGGTCGGGGATAAAGACATCCACGCCTTACGCGATATCAATCTCAGGATCGAGCAAGGCACAATTTTTGGTGTCATCGGTGCGTCCGGTGCAGGAAAAAGTACCCTGATACGTTGCGTTAACCTGCTTGAGAAGCCCACCTCAGGGCATATCATTGTTGATGGTATCGATCTGACTCAGCTCTCAAATCAGGAGTTGACACTGGCTCGCCGTAAAATCGGCATGATTTTCCAGCACTTTAACCTGCTCTCGTCTCGTACCGTGTTCGACAACGTCGCGCTGCCGCTGGAACTGGCCGGCACGGAAAAAGCGGAAATCAAACGCAAAGTGACTGAATTGCTCAATCTGGTTGGGTTGGCAGACAAGCACCAGTCCTACCCGTCTAATCTCAGCGGCGGACAAAAACAGCGCGTGGCGATCGCCCGTGCGCTGGCCTCTGATCCGAAAGTCCTGCTGTGTGACGAAGCCACCAGCGCCCTGGATCCGGCCACCACTCAGTCCATTCTTGAATTGCTGAAAGAAATCAATCACAAACTGAACCTGACCATTTTGTTGATCACCCATGAGATGAATGTGGTGAAAAGCATCTGCTCCGAAGTGGCCATCATCGGCAACGGCGAGCTGGTCGAGAAAGGTCCGGTGGGAGATATCTTTGCCCACCCGAAAACAGAACTGGCACGAGAATTTATCCGTTCTACTTTAGATCTGTCGATACCGGCAGATTATCAAGCCCGGCTGGAAACCGAGCGCACAGAGAGCAACTATCCTCTGATACGGCTGGAGTTCACAGGCGCTTCTGTGGATGCACCACTGCTCAGTCAGGCATCCCGCCAATTCGGGATTGATGCCAACATTCTGAGTGCCGACATGGATTATGCAGGCGGTGTGAAGTTCGGCCTGATGCTGGCAGAATTTTTTGGCTCTGAAGAAGCGACACAACAAACCATCGCTTTCCTTCGCGAACACAAAGTAAATGTAGAGGTGCTGGGTTATGTTGCTTGATTCTATCGCCACCTGGTGGCAAACCAACGAACGCCTGATTGGTCTGCTGACGGACGCTTTAGGCGAAACCCTGATGATGGTCTTCGCATCCGGCCTGATTGGTTTTGCGATTGGTATTCCTGTGGGTGTCGCTTTGCACCTGACCAAACCGAACGGCCTGCTGGCCAATCCGGGATTCAATAAAGTGCTGGGTGGCATCGTCAATATCGGTCGCTCGATCCCATTTATTATTCTGCTGGTCGCCATTATTCCGTTCACCCGCTTTGTGGTAGGCAGCTCTATCGGGACAGCGGCGGCCATCGTGCCACTGACAGTCGGCGCCATTCCTTTTATTGCGCGCTTAGTCGAAGGCGCACTGCTCGAAGTGCCCAGCGGCCTGGTGGAAGCTGCGCAGGCTATGGGCGCCACACCGGTGCAAATCATTCGCAAGGTGCTGCTGCCAGAAGCGCTGCCGGGCATTATTAATGCTGTGACCATCACCCTGGTCACTCTGGTTAGCTACTCGGCCATGGCAGGTACAGTCGGCGGCGGTGGTTTAGGTGATGTCGGTATTCGCTATGGTTATCAGCGATTTGACGGCACTGTCATGATGATCACCGTGATTATGCTGGTCATTTTAGTGCAGCTGATTCAGTCTGCCGGGGATCATCTGGTCCGCCGCGTTGACCACAGATAAGTTTGACGGGAACACAACAGAAAACTCACATTCGCCGGACATGGCTTTCCGGCGAAACCGATAAGTTACAGCAATACAACGACAACAAAGTACAGGGATTCCCTGAACAATAGGAGAAGTACAATGGCTCTGAATATTAAACATTTCTTTGCAGTCGCGGGTCTGGCCTCAGCGTTGGCACTGACCGGCTGTGGTGAGAAACAAGAACCAACCGCTGCCGTTGACAACAGCAAAATCAAAGTAGGTGTGATGGCCGGCGCTGAAGCGCAAGTAGCTGAAGTGGCCGCCAAAGAAGCCAAAGACAAATATGGTCTGGACGTTGAGCTGATCACTTTCACCGACTATGTGTCGCCAAACGCGGCGCTGGAAGAAGGCTCAATCGACGTGAACGCTTTCCAGCATAAACCTTATCTGGATCAGCAAATGAAAGACCGTGGCTACAAATTCGCGATTGCCGGTAACACCTTCGTCTACCCGATTGCCGCCTACTCAAGCAAAATCGCTTCTATCGATGAACTGCAAGACGGCGATCAAATCGCAGTACCAAACGATCCAACCAACCTGGGCCGCTCACTGCTGCTGCTGCAACAACAAGGTCTGATCAAACTGAAAGAAGGCGCAGGCCTGACAGCCACTGTGCTGGATATCGTTGAAAATCCAAAGAACCTGGAGATTGTTGAGCTGGAAGCGCCGCAGCTGCCGCGTTCTCTGGACGATGTCAAACTGGCCATTATCAACAACACCTATGCCAGCACGATCGACCTGTCACCGGATCATGACGGTATCTTTGTCGAAGGCAAAGAATCACCTTATGTGAACCTGATTGTTGCCCGTGAAGACAACGTGAATGCCGAAAACGTGCAGACGTTTATCAAGGCATACCAGTCCGACGCAGTGAACGATGCTGCGATGGAGATCTTCAAAGGTGGCATCGTTAAAGGCTGGTAATTCATCCGCCTCGTCACATCAGCCAGATAACATATCAAAAGCCCCTGCAAAGGGGCTTTTTTTGTTCAGGGGGGGACAGGGAAGCGGCCAAACAGCCTGATCGTTTACTTCTTCTTTTTCACCGTACCCTGTACCGCCTTAAAGCGTGGATTGGATTTACAAATCACGTAGATGCGGCCACGTCGCTTGACCACCTGACAATCCCGGTGACGCTGTTTGGCGCTTTTAAGTGAGCTTAATACCTTCATTTTTCTTCCTTATTTGCTAAACGCCGCAAAACGACGAGTAAAGTTAGCCATCCGACCTTCTGTCTTAATGACCCGCTGCTTACCGGTATAAAACGGGTGGGACTCTGAAGACACATCCAGTAAAAAATACGGGTATTCTTTGCCGTCTTCCCAGGTGATGGTTTTGTCTGTCTTCAGTGTCGAACCGACAATAAAATATTTATCTACGCTGGTGTCGTGAAAGACCACTTTACGGTATTCAGGATGGATATCTGGTTTCATCATGCCTCCTCGCACTAAATGTTATAATATAACATAACACTTAATGGCATTTGCCTACAACAAGATTTTCAGCCACACCAGATTGAGATGTGCTAAGGTCTGGCGGATATGAATTGCAGCGACATGCGTTTAATGACAGAGAAAATGACTTTTCAGATTGAACCGATTGGTGTTATCCACTCCCCCTACAAAGAGAAGTTCGCCGTCCCTCGCCAGCCCGGGCTGGTGCCCAGTGCCAGAGCAACTCTGGCATTAACTGGTGATGCCAATACACCGGAAGCAGTCAGAGGCATCGCACAATTCAGCCATCTTTGGCTGCTGTTTTTATTTGATCAGAACCTGTCGGCAGGCTGGCGCCCGACCGTAAGACCGCCCAGACTGGGCGGTAATGACCGCATTGGCGTCTTTGCCAGCCGGGCCACATTTCGCCCCAACGGCATAGGCATGTCAGCCGTTAAACTGATGGGCATACGACAAGAAAAAGGTCAGGTGCTATTGGATCTGGCCGGTGTAGATCTGGTTGACGGTACACCTGTCATAGATATCAAACCCTATATTCCCTATTCAGACAGTGTGCCGGATGCCAGCGGCGGCTTTGCAGCAGAAACCCCTGAACTGCTCCCGGTGGAGTTTACTCCCGCCGCACTGGCTCAGCTTGATGGCGAAGATGCGGATTATCAGAAAGCTGTGATTGAAGAAGTGTTGGCGCAGGATCCGCGCCCGGCTTACAAGAAAGGGAAAACAGATGAAAAACGCTATGGCGTCTTATTGTTTGATTACAACGTACGCTTCCGGTTTGTAGACGATAAAGTTCTGGTCGAAGAAATTGTGGCCCCCGGGTAAGCAGCCCCTGCAGACTATACTTAGCCTGTTTTCCGGTGACTGAGGTCACCGGACAGCCAATAAGCCTCGGGTTCCCTTTGGCGAAAGGCCGATACGCTGCTAATATACTGCTCTCAATATTAATCCTCATAATTACCAACGGATACCATCAATGCGTACCAGTAAATATCTTCTTTCTACCCTGAAGGAGACTCCAAACGACGCAGAAGTCATCAGCCACCAGCTGATGCTACGTGCAGGTATGATCCGTAAGCTGGCCTCAGGTTTGTACACCTGGCTGCCTACAGGTCTGCGTGTCCTGCGTAAGGTCGAAACCATTGTTCGTGAAGAAATGAACAATGCCGGTGCAGTCGAAACACTGATGCCTGTGGTTCAGCCGTCTGAACTGTGGCAGGAAACTGGCCGCTGGGACAAATTCGGTCCTGAGCTGCTGCGCATTGCTGACCGCCATGACCGACCGTTTGTACTGGGCCCGACGCACGAAGAAGTCATCACTGACATGGTGCGGAATGAGGTGAAATCCTACAAGCAGTTACCGCTGAACCTGTACCAGATCCAGACTAAATTCCGTGATGAAGTACGCCCCCGTTTCGGTGTGATGCGCTCTCGCGAATTCATCATGAAAGATGCCTACTCTTTCCATCTGGATAAAGACAGCCTGCAAGACACCTACAACGATATGTACCGTGCATACAGCAACGTGTTCAGTCGTATGGGGCTGGATTTCCGCGCTGTCCTGGCAGATACAGGTTCTATCGGCGGCAGCGGCTCGCACGAGTTCCACGTTCTGGCCGAAAGTGGTGAAGATCTGATTGCCTTCTCGACCGAGTCGGACTATGCCGCCAACATCGAAAAAGCCGAAGCGCTGGCACCCGCCACTGAGCGTGCAGCGCCAACGGAAGAGATGAAACTGGTGGATACACCAAACGCGAAAACCATCGCTGAGCTGGTTGAGCAATTTGGCCTGCCGATTGAGAAAACCGTGAAGACGCTGTTCGTGAAAGCTTCTGAAGAATCAGACGCTGAATTAATCGCCCTGATTGTGCGCGGTGATCACGAGCTGAACGAAGTGAAGGCAGAAAACCTGGATTGTGTTGCCAAACCGCTGGAGTTTGCGACTGAAGAAGAAATCCGCGCCGTTGTCAATGCAGGCCCGGGCTCTCTGGGTCCTGTCGGTCTGCCTGTTGAGTTCATCGTTGACCGCAGCGTTGCCGTGATGAGCGACTTTGGCGCTGGTGCCAACGTTGACGGCAAACACCACTTTGGCATCAACTGGGGACGAGACGTCGAACTGGGTCGTGTCGAAGATCTGCGTAACGTGATGGAAGGTGATCCGAGCCCATGCGGCAAAGGCACGATATTGCTCAAGCGCGGTATCGAAGTGGGTCATATTTTCCAACTGGGAACCAACTACTCGGCATCTATGGGTGCCACTGTACTGGATGCCAACGGCAAGCAGGCCGTGATGGAAATGGGCTGTTACGGTATTGGCTGTACCCGTGTGGTCGCCGCGGCAATCGAACAGAACAACGATGAGAACGGCATTATCTGGCCAGACGCTATTGCGCCATTCCAGGTCGCCATTGTACCGATGAACATGCATAAGTCAGAAGAAGTCCAGCAGGCTGCGGAAGCCCTGTATGCAGAGCTGACGGCTGCCGGCATTGAAGTGCTGTTTGATGACCGTAAAGAACGTCCAGGCGTCATGTTTGCTGACATGGAGCTGATCGGCGTGCCACATACTGTGGTGATCGGTGATCGCAGCCTGAAAAACGGTGAAGTGGAATATAAAGATCGCCGTACAGGCACGAAAGAGCCGGTGGCTGCTGACAACATTGCTACCTTCATCAAGCAAAAGCTGGCTTAAGCTTTTGCTGATTGACTCGTGATCGTAACGAAAAGCCTCCGTTTGGAGGCTTTTTTGTGTCTGTGCCACAGTTACCCAGTTTAAATTACAAATAAACTGAGTATTATCACTAGAC
Organism: Photobacterium sp. TLY01; assembly: GCF_021432065.1. Lineage (NCBI taxonomy): Bacteria > Pseudomonadati > Pseudomonadota > Gammaproteobacteria > Vibrionales > Vibrionaceae > Photobacterium > Photobacterium sp. TLY01. Next base: position 654,901 of record NZ_CP090364.1, on the reverse strand, counting down.
TAGACGCCACCAGTGTCTGTCGCATCTGTTTAGTATCTTGAGTGGAACGTTTTGCATGGGCAAGGAAAAGCCAAAAATCAGTCTTCTGCTTTCCGGTGGCGGTGCCAGAGCGGCTTATCAGGTTGGCGTACTCAAAGCCATTTCTGAATGGTATCCCCGCAATCACCACAGCCCTTTTGTGATTTACAGTGGCACCTCTGCCGGTGCGATCAACGCCACGGCGATTGCCTGCTATGCGTCCTGTTTTCGCTTAGGCGTGAAAAAGCTGGAATGGATCTGGGCGCGCCTGCACAGCAGACGGGTGTTCCGCTCCAGCAGCTGGGGCATCACCCAGCACTTGTCACATCAACTGCTGACCAGGCTGCGGGCGGGTCATCACCCCAGACCGCCATTCGGTTTGCTGGATAATCGGCCGTTGCGTCAGTTGCTCAATCAGGTCAATAATTACGGCCGGCTGGAGCAGCAGATTATGGCGGGCAATCTGCACGGCATTTCTATTACGGCCTCAAGCTATAAAAGCGGCAAAACTGTCAGCTTTTTTCAGGGGCAACAGAGTATTACGCCCTGGACTTACTCGAAATCCAAAGGACGCCGGTCTCTTATCAACACAGAGCACTTGCTTGCCTCCTCAGCCATCCCTTTTGTCTTTCCGGCCAGCAGGATTGGACAGGCATACTATGGCGACGGATCGATCAATCAGCTGACCCCACTGCGTCCGTCGATGAAAATGGGTGCCGATAAGATTCTGATTATCGACTTGATCAATCAAAGATTACGGCCGCAGGATCCCACTCAAGCCCCAGGGGTGGGCATGTTAACCGGCCACCTGATGGATACCATTTTCAGTGATACTATGGCCGCTGAACTGGAACATCTGGAATACACCAATACATTGCTCAGTAAGTTGCCTGACGATGAAAGACGTCACATGGCCGTCAAATCGGTTGATACCCTGCACTTGTACCCGAGTCAGTCGTTTGAGCCTCTGGCTCAGGCTTTCTATCACCATATGCCGCTGGGTGCCCGCTCTCTGATGCGCGTATTGGGGATCAGTCCTAAAGACGATGCAGCCCTGACCAGCTATATTCTTTTCGAGCCCAATTACATCCACGCGCTGATCAATCTCGGCTACCTGGATGCTCAGGCGCGAGAAAGTGAGCTACGTTCGTTTTTAGAATAAAAACAATGGGAGATTTTCATTTCATTCCATTTTCTATTGATCTGGTTCCAAAATCTCATATATTAAAACCCTTGCTTATCAATGATATTAGTGATGGATCCCATTATCTGGCACAAAAAGCAAACTGACATCAGCAGAACCCGGGCCAAACCGCTGGGTGCGGATCTGCGCTTGCTTATCCTGCAAAAAATGCAGGGCAAGCCTGAGCTGTCTGTGCTGCTGGAAGTCTTTGCGCTGGAAGTTGAGAAACAGATTGATATCAGTCGTATGTTGTGGCGCCATGAAACCACCACAACCCTGATACGCCACGGGCAAGGCACAGACAACCGCCAGTGCTTCGCCCTGCGCTATGCCGATCACGCACTGGGGGAGATCCAGTACGACACGCCTTATGCGCTGGATCAGGATGAAATCAACCTACTTCACACCTACCACAGGCTGCTGGCCGGCCCATTATTCAGTGCAATAGAATATCGCCGGATCAAGGAAATGGCGATGCGGGATCATCTGTCCGGCCTGCGCAACCGCAGCTGCCTGGATCAGGACATACTGCATGCCATCGCCATGAGTGAGCGCCGCCAGGTTGGCCTGGTGCTCTTATTGTTTGATCTGGATAACTTTAAACAGGTCAATGATAAGTATGGTCATCTGGATGGCGATAACGTGATTCGCCGATTTTCATCGATCCTGAAACAATCTGTCCGTACCTCTGATCGTTGTTACCGCATGGGCGGGGACGAGTTTGTCCTCTTGCTGCAACCAGCCTCTGAACACTCCGCCCGCAAGGTTATTCACCGTGTGATGACACGTATTGAGCAAGACCATACCTTGCGCAGCCTGGAGATAGGCACCTCAATTGGCGCAACGCCTTACCGGCGCGGTGATACTCCCGTCAGTTTATTTGAGCGTGCCGATCGCCAGCTCTATCAGCACAAGCGTTCTAAATAACCCGCTGCGCTCGATCTCAATCACCGATAACGGTAAGCTCTGACTCATCTATCATGACCCTATTCAGGAGACACAATGAAAGTCACTGACTGCTGCGAACTGATCCGCCAGAGTTACAGCCAAATTGGCAGCGGCGAGCAGGGCTATATCCCTGCCGCGATTGCCTGCGCCGTCCGTGCCTTAAATGACGTCGCGGCCAGTTCTGATGTGCCAATGGCCATCCGGGAGCAAGCTGCCTTTGCCGCTGCGAATTTACTGATCAGCGATCACGAGGATGCACAATGAACCTCAAGACATTCGAAACCATGGATCCTGTGATGCTGATGAGCATCGTCAATATGAAGATTCGTGATGAATTTGGTGACTTGGACGCTCTGGTCCGCTACTACGAGATCGACAAAGAGAAACTGATCGCCCGGCTGACTGCCGCCGGATTTGACTATTTGCCTGACGCCAGACAATTTCGCTAATGGCACACATAAAAACGGAAAGCCAGGCTTTCCGTTTTTTATGTTCTGTTCTCGCCACTCAGTTAACTGAACGAGGACACCAATACCGCAATCACCAGCACAGGGCAGACAAACTTCAGATACACAGGCCAGATTTTCCAGAACAAGGACTGCTCCAATGCCGGGCTGCCTGCGCTCAGCTCTTTCAGTTTACGGTGACGTGACCATACCCAACCACCAAACACAGTGAACAACAAAGCTGCAACCGGCTGGAAATATTGGGTCGCTATGGTGGCGACCAAACCAAACAGCTGACCAAAGTTAAAAATAATCACCGCACTGAATACCGCAATCACTCCGCCCAGAACCCAGCTTGTCGCTTTACGGCCCGTTTCAAAGCGCTCACTGACCAAAGCCACCGGGCACTCCAGCATCGATATCGAAGACGTCAGCGCCGCAATGGTCATCAGCACAAAGAACACCAGCGCAATGAACTGACCGGCCAAGCCCAGGCTGTCGAACAGCAGCGGCAGCACAGTAAACACCAGCGTATCCGAACCCAGCAAGGAGCCGTCTTCAGCGTAGATGGCCACTCCTTTTTGCATCGCAACAAACATGGCAGGCAACACCACCAGACCGGCAATAAAAGCCACCGCCGTGTCCACCAGGGTAACGCTCAGCGCCATTTTCGGCAGGCTCTCTTTCTTGCTCAGGTAAGAGCCGTAAATCAACATGGAGCAACCGCCGATCGTCAGGGAGAAAAAGCCCTGGCCCATGGCAGCCAGCAGGAGTTTAGGTTCCAGCACTTTACTGAAATCAGGGATCAGGTAATGCTTCAGGCCTTCCATCGCACCGTCTTGCGTCATGATATACACAAACAGCAGCAGAAAGAGGACAAACAGTGCCGGCATCAGACGAGTTGACCACTTTTCGATACCCTGCTTCACCCCGCTTTGGACAATCAAGATGGTCAGCAAATAAAAAATAGCCGCCCCAAACAGGTTACGGGAAACTGAAAAACCTTTCAGCCAGGCCGTCAGCTCTGCCATCCCCAGAATATCGGTCACAGCAGCCAGCAGGAAAGTTACCAGCCAGCCAGCGACGATGCTGTAAAACGCCAGTACCAGACATGGCACCATCAGGCCAATCCAGCCCACCAATGCGCCCGCACGCTTGGCCGTTGGGTGATCGCTCAGGCTGCGCATACTGTCTACCGGGTTTGCCTGCCCATAGCGGCCAATCGCCATTTCCACGATCAGCATTGGGAAAGCCACCACCAGAATCATCAACAGATAAACCAGCAGGAATGCGCCGCCGCCATTACTGGCCGCTTGCGTAGGAAACCCCCAGATGTTACCTAATCCTACCGCTGCCCCTGCAGCCGCGAGGATAAAGCCCATCCGTGAGCCAAAATGTTCGCGTGTTCCTGCCATGCTTTACAACCTTATCGTATCAGTGAACTAGTACAATATAATTGTTGGGGGATTTTATCAATATCAGTGCATTCAACCGGTCAAAATTACAGCAGCAAGAGGATTGTTTAATCATGGCGAGAATAGGAAGGAAATTATCCGCCCGGCAAGGGCGGATAAAGCGAGCCGTTACTGCATTTGCGAGAAATAAGCTGCCAGATTCTCAATATCAGTATCACTGAGCATCGCCGCCTGCGGCTGCATCAGCATGGCGTTACCGCCTGTACGTTCTTTATTCTTATAGGCTTTCAGCGCATTCACCAGATACAGCTCGTTCTGACCTTTCAGATTCGGATACCCGGGAATCACCGCCTGACCATCAGCACCGTGGCAAGCCGCGCAAATGGCTGCTTTTCCCTTGCCGGCGGCTGCATCACCCGCAGCCATCACAGGGAGTGAAAATAGTGTCGCGGCCAGTGTCAGCGTCATTGCTTTTTTCATAAGATCCTCATTATTTTATTTATATCGACATTCAAACACTGCCTGACTATCTACATTCCTGACCCCGGTGTCAGTGTAGGTGATCACACTTCCAGACGAACTCACATTCATTCCCTTCAAAGCCTTTCACTACAAATACATCCGCCACTGCGGCCAGTTGATCACCATAAAACAGCAAGGGGGTCTGACGCCGGCGCCAGCTGGGCACCCCATACTCCTGAAAGAGCTTCTTCAACTTACGGCGACCAGCCCGTCCCAACGGTTGGACCTGCAGACCGCTGGGATCAAACGCAACCCACACCCGTTCACCCGGCTCAGGGCGACGAAGCGTTCCGCCAGAGTGACTGTTGAGCGTAACCTCACCCAACGAAGCAGGTAAGGTGCAAGGAGTATCCAGGCTCATGTCGCTTTGCCACTTCGTTACATCCTGCCGCGGACGGACAGCGTACAGACGGGACTGAAAGCGACGTACTTCGTATCCGGCCAGCGACACGCAGGGGTTGGCATCGTCTCGGGCCAGACAGACCGCCAGCCAGATTTGTTCCAGTTGTGCTTTGGAAGGAACAGGCAGGCCCTGTCGCTGCAACCAAAGACGCACCAACGCTCTGCCCTGTTTCCCATCCGTTACGGCGCTCAGAGCTATGCTGCCGTCTGGCGCAACAATCTGGTTCAGTTTGTCTGCCAGCAAGGATTCAAGTAAGGATTGCTGCTCACCGCACAGTGTCGCGCTGCGTGCGACGGCCTGCCGCAATCCCGGCCAGCGGGATGTCAGTGCCGGCACAATATCCAGCCGCAAAAAATTACGGTCAAAGCGCCTGTCCTGGTTACTCTCATCATCGACCCAGTCCAGATGATGCGCATCAGCATAGGCGTGCAGCTCAGCACGGCTGACATCCAGCAAAGGGCGGATGTGTGAACCATTGGCAAAGGGTTTGACCTCTGGCATGGCCGCCAGACCCGCAGGGCCGCTGCCGCGTTTGAGGGCCAGCAAGACAGTTTCCAGCTGATCGTCGGCATGCTGTGCAGTGAGCAGGTACTGTTGTGAACCAACATATTTCGCTAATGCCTCGTAACGCGCTGCTCTGGCGGCCTGCTCCAGACTGATCCGGCTCCCCGCGTGCACGCTGACCCGTTCACAGTACAATGACACCGCATCTTGCTGAGCCCAGACTTTGCACTGTTCTGCCCAGCGATCCGCGTTCGGGCTCAGACCATGGTGCACATGTACTGCCAACACCTGATAACTTGGGTGTTTTTGTCTGAACCGGCTCAGAAGATGCAATAGCACACGAGAGTCCAGCCCACCGCTGAGGGCAAGCACCAGCTGTGATGGCTGCGGACAAAGGCGCAAGAGAGTGTCAGAGAAATGAGTCAACAGCATAGATATCAGCAATTCTGCTCTGTGGTGTGTGGCAATAGCGCTATCTTATCTCAGCGCAGGGGCAGGTGTTAGTGCCGCTTTAGTCCGCGTGCAGCAACAGCGCGCCGCAGATAGCAAAACGGGCCGCCTTTGGCGACCCGTTCATCAATAACCGGAAGTCAATATCAGCAGTAGCCGTAACTCAGCAAACGCTGATAACGACGCTCACGCAGACTGTCTTCATCCAGCGCTTCCAGATCGTTCAGTGTATTAAGCAGCTGTTGCTTGATCCGTCCAGCCATCGCCGGTACATTACGGTGCGCACCACCAAGCGGCTCTTCAATGATGTTATCAATCAGACCCAGCTCTTTGAGGCGATCCGCTGTCATCCCCATCGCTTCAGCTGCCTGTGGTGCTTTATCTGAATCACGCCACAGAATCGACGCACAGCCTTCCGGTGAGATCACTGAATAGGTCGAGTATTGCAGCATGTTCACGCAATCACCGACACCAATCGCCAGTGCACCGCCCGAACCGCCTTCACCGACCACATTACAGATCACTGGCACGTTCAGACCGGCCATGACTTTCAGATTCATAGCAATGGCTTCAGACTGGCCGCGCTCCTCGGCACCCACACCAGGGTACGCGCCTGCGGTATCAATAAAAGTGATGATTGGCATGCGGAAACGCTCAGCCATTTTCATCAGGCGTAATGCTTTACGGTAGCCTTCAGGTTTAGGCATACCAAAGTTACGCAAGACTTTCTCCCGGGTCTCGCGACCTTTCTGATGGCCAATCACCATTACCGGACGACCATCGAGACGGGCAATCCCGCCGATCAGGGCTTTATCATCGGCAAATGCACGATCGCCAGCCAGCGGATCGAATTCAGTAAAGATATGCTCGATATAATCCAGCGTATACGGACGCTGCGGGTGACGGGCCAGCTGTGCAACCTGCCAGGCACCCAGATCGCCAAAAATCTTTTTGGTCAGTTCCAGGCTTTTTTGTTCAAGCTGTGCAATTTCTTTGTCCAGATCAACCGAGGCCGATTTATCACGGTGCGATACATCGCGCAGGGCTTCAATTTTGGCTTCTAGCTCGGCAATGGGTTGTTCAAAATCAAGGAAGTTCAGGCTCATACCACTTGTAATCCTTTGTCCATCAGTAGCGACCTGTCTGACAGGTGCCGGACTCATTAATTAAACTCAAATTCGACTTGCTGCTCGCCCAGTAACACTTTGAGATCAGTGATTAAATCATCACTTGGCGTTATCCGCCACTCGGTGCCAAGGGTAAGTTTAGCGCGAGCATTCGAACGCTGATAATAAATATTTACCGGGACAGTACCTGCCCGGTGCGGCTCCAGCGCTTTGCTGAAACGCTCAAAAAATGTGTGATCAATCTGCCCTTCCGTCAGCGAGATAGCAAGACCCCGCAGGTGCTTTTCTCTAGCTTCAGAAATATCAAGGACTTCACGTGCAGACATTTTAAGGCCACCATTGAAATCATCAAAGCTGACCTGTCCGGAAACGACCAAAATCCGGTCTTTTTCAATCAGATCGAGATATCGATCCAAAGCATCGGAGAAGAGCATGACTTCCATGCGCCCCGACCTGTCATCTAAGGTCAGCACCCCAATCCGGGTGCCGCGTTTGGTTGTCATCACCCGGGCGGCAATCACCAGTCCGGCGATGGTCACGACCTTATCCCGTCCTGTCGGATGGGCGTCTTTCAGGCGCCAGGTGACATAGTGCTTGAGTTCACGCACATAGCTGTTGATCGGGTGTCCCGTCAGGTACAAACCGAGCGTGTCCCGCTCTCCTTCCAGCCAGATTTTCTCCGGCCATTCCGGAATATTGGCGTAGGCTTTTTCCACCTCTTCCGGTGCCGCTGTCAAGACGCCGAACATGTCTGCCTGACCAAATGCCTCGGCCTGATGATGCTGACCCGCGGCTTTCAGCGCGTCGTCCAGTGTGGCCATCATGGCGGCACGGTTTGGCCCGAGCCGGTCCATCGCCCCCGCTTTGATCAAGCGTTCCAGGACACGTTTATTAACCTTCTTGGTGTCTATTCTGGCACAGAAATCAAATAAGTCCTTAAAATGACCACCTTTTTCCCGTGCCGCGATAATATTTTCGATCGGGCCTTCACCCACCCCTTTAATCGCGCCGATGCCGTAGACAATGGCGCCTTCCTCATCCACGGTGAAGCGGTACAATCCCTTGTTCACATCCGGTGGCAGCATCTGCAGGTTCATCCGCTGACATTCTTCCACCAGACCGACCACTTTATCGGTATTGTCCATATCGGCCGTCATGACCGCCGCCATAAACTCAGCCGGATAATGCGCCTTCAGCCAAAGTGTCTGATACGAGACCAGTGCGTACGCGGCCGAGTGCGATTTGTTGAAGCCGTAACCGGCAAATTTCTCTACCAGGTCGAAGATCTTCATCGCCAGCTCGCCGTCCACCCCGTTATTCACGGCGCCGCTTTCAAACGTGGCTCGTTGCTTGGCCATCTCTTCCGGCTTTTTCTTACCCATGGCACGGCGTAGCAAGTCCGCACCGCCCAGGCTGTAACCGGCCAGGACCTGGGCAATTTGCATGACCTGTTCCTGGTACAGAATAATGCCGTAGGTCGGCTCCAGGATCTCTTTCAGCGATTCGTGCTGATAAGTGGCATCGGGATACGAGATCTCTTCACGACCATGCTTACGGTCGATAAAGTTATCCACCATGCCAGATTGCAGCGGCCCCGGACGGAACAGGGCCACCAGAGCGATCATGTCTTCAAAGCAGTCTGGCTGCAGCCGCTTGATCAAATCTTTCATGCCGCGCGATTCAAGCTGGAATACAGCGGTGGATTCAGAGCGCTGCAGCATGGCAAACGACTTGGCATCATCCATCGGAATCGCCGCAATATTGATCGGCGACTTACCCTGTGCTTCCAGGCGCGGGTTAATCATGCCCAGTGCCCAGTCGATGATGGTCAATGTCCGCAAGCCCAGGAAGTCGAACTTCACCAGTCCCGCGGTTTCGACATCGTTCTTATCAAACTGTGTGACCGGATGATGACCTTCGGCGTCACAATAGAGCGGCGCGAAATCCGTGATTGTGGTCGGCGAGATCACCACCCCACCGGCGTGTTTACCGGCATTTCGGGTGACCCCTTCCAGTATCCGGCACATATCGATCAGATCTTTGACTTCTTCATCGGCCTCGTACACTTCACCCAGCTGAGGTTCGGCCTCAAAGGCTTTTGCCAGGGTCATGCCCGGCTCGGCCGGAATCATCTTGGAGATGCGATCGACAAAGCCATAAGGGTGGCCCAGCACCCGGCCCACATCACGAATCACGGCTTTGGCCGCCATGGTACCGAAAGTGATGATCTGAGAGACCGCATCCCGGCCGTACATTTCGGCCACGTGATCGATCACCTGATCCCGTTTATCCATACAGAAGTCGATATCAAAGTCCGGCATGGATACCCGTTCCGGGTTCAGGAAACGTTCGAACAGCAAATCAAAAGCCAGCGGATCGAGATCCGTGATATCCAGCGCATACGCAACCAGAGAACCCGCACCCGAGCCACGCCCCGGGCCGACAGGGACACCGTTCTCCTTCGACCACTGGATAAACTCCATTACGATCAGGAAGTAACCGGGAAACCCCATCTGGTTGATCACTTCCAGTTCAATGTCCAGACGCTCGTCATATTCAGGGCGGCGGTTTTTGCGCACTTCTTCATCGGGAAATAAGAATTCCAGACGTCGCTCCAAACCTTCCTTCGATTTCAGAACCAGGAAATCTTCCGTCGTCATGTCACCGGTCGGGAAGTTCGGCAGGAAATATTCTCCTAACCGGACCGTCACGTTACAGCGCTTGGCAATTTCTACCGAGTTTTCGAGTGCTTCCGGAATGTCGGCAAACAGCTCGCACATTTCCTCTTCACTGCGCAGGTATTGCTGAGCACTGTAATTTTTAGGACGGCGGGGATCGACCAGGGTATAGCCATCATGAATACAAACACGGATTTCATGGGCATCAAACTGATCCGGACTGATGAAACGCACATCATTGGTTGCGACTACGGGCAAGTCCGCTTGCGCGGCCAGTTCAATCGCAAAATGCAGATACGCTTCTTCATCCGGCCGGCCGGTACGGACCAGCTCCAGATAATAACTGTCGGGGAAATGTTGCTGATAAAAGGCCACGCAGCGTTCTGCCGCCGCCTGATTACCTTTGAGCAAGGCTTGTCCGACATCACCGGTTTTACCGCCCGATAGCAGGATTAATCCCTGTTTTTGCTCGACCAGCCAGTCGCGGTCAATCACAGGCATGTGTTGCACATGACCGCGCTGATACGCGCGGGAGATCAGCAAGGTCAGGTTTTTGTAGCCGTCATTGTCTGCCGCCAGGACAGTGAGATCAGACAGCTCCTCGCCATTCTCATCGCTGCGCACTTTGAAATCCGCACCGATAATCGGCTTCACACCCGCGCCATGAGCCGCAAAATAAAATTTCACCAAGCCGCACAGGTTGGTGAAATCTGTCAGTGCCATGGCGGGCATGCCCAGCTCTGCCACTTTCTTGACCAGAGGCGGGACCTTACTCAGGCCGTCGACCATGGAAAAGTCGCTGTGGATGCGCAGGTGTATAAAGCGTGGTTCTGCCATGATGATGTCGTCAATTCAGCGGTTAAGACACAAACTGGGGTTGAGTCTAAAATGATTTTTCGTCAACGCAAGTGCCCGAAAGCCATTACTTCAAATTTTGCGCAATTCGCTCTCGAACTGGCTTAAAACTCTTACGGTGCTGGTCAATCGCGCCGTGTTTTTCCAGCGCAGCAAAGTGGGCTTTGGTCGGATAACCTTTATGCTGGGCAAAGCCGTAGGCCGGGTAGAGTGCATCCAGCGCTTCCATTTCCCTGTCGCGGGTCACTTTGGCCAGTATGGATGCCGCACTGATTTCTGCCACCCGCATGTCCCCTTTCACCACGGCCTGTGCCGGCACAGGTAACGATGGCACACGGTTACCGTCGATCAAAACATAATCGGGCTGGACCGTCAGGCCAGCCACCGCGCGCTGCATCGCGACCATGGTGGCCTGCAAAATATTCAGCGCGTCAATTTCTTCCGGCTCACAGCGGCCCAGTGACCAGCTCAGTGCTTTTTCCTGGATTTCGTCAAACAGCGCCAGGCGCTTTTTCTCGCTCAGCTTCTTCGAGTCAGCAAGTCCGACAATGGGCCTGGCCGGATCTAAAATCACAGCGGCTGTCACGACAGCGCCGACCAAGGGGCCACGGCCCACCTCGTCCACCCCAGCGATCAATCGGGCATCCGGGTATACAAAAGGTTCGTATTGCATTCTGTGTCTCACTCTGTCCGGTCTACGATTACAGGCTATGGCCAGATGATTTGCCGATCAGCCTCAACACGGCTTCGGCGGCCTGCTTATCCGCATCACAACGAATCAGTTGGTGCAAGCGGGTAAATTCGGCCATCAGTGCATGATTGTCGGCCGTCAGGCTCTGTGCAACCGCTGCAGCCAGTTTTTCCGGCACACACTCATCTTGCAATAGTTCAGGCACCAGTTCCCTGTCCGCCAGAATATTGGGCAATGACACATATTTGGTCTTCAGCATGCGTTTGGCTAACCAGGCTGTCAGCGGTTTGACTTTATAGCCAACCACCATCGGGCGCTTCACCAGCATACATTCAAGCGCCACGGTTCCGGAAGCCAGTAGCACTGCATCTGATGCCGTCATGACATCGCGGGCGGTGTCATCCACCAGGACAAAATCCAGTTCGGGCGCAGTCGCCTTCCAAGCCTGTTCAAACTGTTCACGGCGTTTGGCGTTCACCAGTGCTACCATAAAACCCAGTTCAGGGTGTTTGGCTTTCAGTAACTGGCAGGTCTGAATAAAAGGCTCAGCAAGCAGCCCCATTTCACCGCCACGGCTACCGGGTAGCACCGCCAGCCAGCGTTTATCGCTGTCCAGTCCCAGCTTTTGCCGGGCCGCGGCTTGATCGGTTTCTAACGGAATGGCATCTGCCATGGTATGACCGATAAATTCACACGGGACGTTAAATTGATCGTAAAAGGCTTTTTCAAAGGGCAGGAAGGCCAGAACCAGATTGGTCGCCGCTTCAATTTTGAAGATCCGCTTCTGCCGCCAGGCCCAGACCGACGGGCTGACATAATGAACAGTTTTGATCCCCTGCGCTTTCAGGTCTTTTTCCAGACGCAGATTGAAATCTGGCGCATCGATGCCCACAAACACATCCGGCGGATTGGCCGAAAAATACTTCACCAGCTCGGCTTTGATATGAAACAGACGAGGCAGCCGGCCGAGCACCTCGACAATCCCCATCACCGCCAGCTCTTCCATATCAAACAGGGCTTCACATCCCAGCGCCTGCATGCGGGGACCGGCAACGCCGACAAACTCGGCATCCGGGTAACGCGCTTTGACCGCTTCGATAAAGCCGGCCCCTAAAATATCGCCGGAGATCTCCCCGGCGACGATTCCAATTCGAAGTGGCTTACTCATATCAGCGAATAATTCCGCGTTCGGTATTGTTCAGTGCATCAAGCAGCAGACCAACCGATGGCCAGTCTTTTGCCATCTCTTCCAGGACCGGCTTCACCTCAGCCTGAGTTTTACCTGAACGGTAAATCTCTTTATAGGCACGGCGCAGGGCATGAATTTCTGGCTTTTCAAAACCGTTCCGCTGCAAACCGACTATATTCAGTCCGAACGGTGTGGCGTGGTTACCCTGAGCCAGCACATAAGGCGGGACGTCCTGGACCACGGCAGAACAACCACCAACATAGCTGTAAGCGCCTACAGTACAGAATGGATGAATGGCTGACAGCGCCATCACACCAGCGTAATCACCAACCACGACATGGCCACCCAGAATCGAGTTATTGCCAATATGGGTATGGTTCCCAATCACAACATCGTGCGCCACGTGCGCATTGACACACAGCAGGTTGTCGTTGCCAACAATGGTGACGCCTTTATCCTGAACTGTGCCACGATGGATCTGTACGCTTTCGCGGATCACATTGCGGTCACCAATTTCCAGGCGGGTCGGCTCACCGTTGTATTTCTTGTCCTGGCATTCTTCACCAACAATGGCATAAGGAAAAATGCGATTGTCCTGACCAATGGTGGTCGGGCCTTTGATGACGACATGCGACATGATCTCATTGCCATCGCCAATTTCGACATCTTTGCCGATGTAAGTAAAAGGGCCAACGCTGACATTGGCACCGATTTTCACACCGTCTTCAATCACCGCGGATGGGTGAATTTGTGCTGTTTCGTGAATCATGAAAACTCTCGTCTCGCGCATTTCAACTCAGCGGAACACACAACATCGCCGTCCACTTTCGCAATGCCATTAAACATGGCAATACCACGGCGCTCTTTCAGGAATTCCACTTCAATCACCAACTGGTCACCAGGGCCAACAGGTTTACGGAATTTCGCATTATCAATGCTGGCAAAGTAATACAGTTCATTTTCTGCCGGCGCCCCAAAGGTTTTAAATGCCAGTAAGCCTGTGGCCTGTGCCATGGCTTCAAGAATCAGGACACCAGGAAAAACAGGCATTTTCGGAAAGTGGCCGGTAAATTGCGGCTCATTGACGGAAACGTTTTTAATCGCTGTCAGTGTTTTGCCTTCTTCGTAGTTCACAACACGATCAACCATCAGAAAAGGGTAACGGTGTGGAAGAAGCGCTTGGATCTCGGTGATATTCAGCGTTTTGTTTTCGCTAGTCAAAACTGCATTCCTGTCTAAAAAGTTAATAATGCGCCGGACAAAAACGTAAATGGCCTACGCGGTCAGTGACGCAGGCCAGAAAGCGGCAAAAATATGAATGAAAAACTACTGGTTATCTTTTTCGAGTTTTTTCTCTACAGATTTCAATCGCTTATTCATTTCTTCAATTTTCAGAACACGTGCCGCTGTTTTACGCCATTCCCGGTTAGTCTGTAGTGGGATACCGGATGAGTACACGCCAGGCTCAGTAATCGGTCGCATGACCATAGCCATGCCTGTCACTGTTACGCCATCGGTGATTTCCATATGGCCATTGAACACACTGGCTCCGCCGATAAAACAATGTTTACCGACTTTCAGGCTGCCAGCCATAACCGTTGCACCGGCAACAGCCGTATTTTCACCAATGGAAACGTTATGGGCAATCTGGCACTGGTTATCAATGATAACACCATCAGCGATCAAGGTATCCTCAAGTGCACCCCGATCAATCGTGGTACAAGCTCCGATCTCTACTCTGTTGCCAATGCGCACCGTGCCTAATTGAGGAATTTTCTGCCACTGGCCTTTATCGTTGGCATAGCCAAAGCCATCCGAGCCAATCACAGTCCCCGACTGAACCAGGCAGTCGTCGCCCAGCACCACATTGTGATAAATACTGACATTGGCCCATAGCTTAGTGCGACTGCCAAGGCGTGCACCTTTACCGACAAAACAGCCGGGACCCACCTGAACATGATCGCCCAGCACCACACCGGATTCGATCACGGCATTATGGCCAACGGCGACGCCCTCACCCAGAATGGCGTCAGGGGCAATATAGGCTGATGGCGCAATGTCTACAGCACTGGCGGGGGTGGAATCCAGCCATTGAGCCACTTTAGCGTAGGCCAGGTAAGGGTCTTTCACGATCAGTGCATTGCCGTCGAAATATTCAGCATCAGCGGGTGTCAACATCACCGCCGTCGCCTTGCACGTTTGCAGATGCTGACGGTATTTACTGCTGGAAAGGAAAGTGATCTGGCCGGCGCCGGCCTGACCCAACCCTGCAATTGCTGTGACTTCGGCCGCTGCGTCACCACGCAGCTCCGCACCTAATTTTTCTGCTAATGCAGCAAGCGTCAATGCAGCCATTATTTACCTTAATCTTTCGTTTTGTACGTACTGCGCCTTATTATCTGCGGAGTAAGAGACAATGCAAAGGGATAACGCAGAAACGCCCACAATTTGAACAATGTTCACATAATAATGTCATTTTGAATACTAACAGTGAATACACCAGACGGGCCATGATTCCCTTCCCGGTGTACTCACTCATCAGCATTCAGAGAAACAAGATCCCTTTATTTCACCGCTGACATCACTTTCGCAGACAGATCATCTTTCGGGTTGGCAAACAGGATTGCCTGACCATCAACAACCATGTCGTAGCCTTCACGTTTCGCCACATCCTGAATCGCCGTACGCAGTTTCATGGCCAGCTTTTGCTGCTCTTCCGACGCACGACGCGCCTGATCTTCCTGCAGGGCACGTGCTTTCTGCTTAAACTGACTGTCCAGGGTTTGCAGCTCATTTTGCAGTTTCGTTTTGTCGCTGGCGCTCATCAGCTGACCATCACGTTTGAGCTTTTCCAACTTGGATTTGATATTCGTTTCCAGCGAGCGCAACTCGGTTACCCGTCCCTGAAACTCGTTACGCAGCTTATCCTGCAAGTTGTAACGCTGTGCCAACTGTGCCATCGCTTGCGTTGTCGCAACATAACCGACCTTCTCAGCTGCTGCTGCAGCCTGGGTATACATTGATGATGACAGAACGACCAGGCTAAGTCCGGCTGCTTTAATCCACTGTTTCAAAGGCTCTCTCCTTCATGGGTTAGAATGTGCGTCCGATGGTAAAGGTAAAGAACTCTTCGTCATCACCATCGTATTTCTTCAGTGGCCTTGCGACCGAAAAGACCAAAGGTCCCATTGGCGACATCCACTGCAAAGCCGCACCATATGAAGCACGAATCAGGAAAGGATCTGAATAGTCATACAGAAAATCACCGTCCTGTCCGCTCAAATCGTATTCTGTGTCCCACACGTTACCGGCATCAATAAACAAGCTGGTACGGATCTGATTCCGTGCTTCTTCAGAAGCAAACGGTGTTGGGACGATCAACTCAACACTGGCCAGTGCGACAGCATTACCACCCGCCGCATCATCTGAACCTGTCGCACAACTGTTGTTGCCGCCTATGCTACCGCCGGTATCACAACCGCCAACGTAAACAGCTTTCGGACCGACCGTGTTGGAACGGAACCCTCGCAAGGTCGAAAAGCCACCTGCATAGAAGTTTTCATAAAATGGCAACAGCTGATCGCTGCCATTATCCGTTGTGCCATAACCATTACCATAGCCCAGCCGGCCGCGAAGCAACAGCGTAAAATCCTGTTCTTCGGTCAGCGGGAAGTACTGGCGGACATCATACTGTGCTTTGAAATACTGGGCATCAGAACCCGGTACTGTCATACGGAAGGTTGCACGCTGATGGTTACCCGCCGTCGGGAAGAAGCCACGGTTCAGGTTATTGCGGGTCCAGGACACCGACCAGTCAAAATCATCCAGCTCGATAGACGTGTTCGCTTCATCAAAATCATGAATTTGTTTGAATTTTTCGATCTGATAATACTCTTCGGTATTCGAGATCTTGTTATGGTCATAGCCCAGACCAAATTCGAAGAAATTCAGTTCATCGTACGGGAAGCCCCAGGTCAGACTGGCACCGTAACTCTGGTTGGTATAGTCAGAAATATTGGCGTCAGAGGCTTCAAATTCGTTGTAGTAAACTTTACCGCCCAGACTGATGCCATCCAGCGTGAAATACGGATCGCGGTATTCGACACTGACGTTTTTCTGGTAATCATTCATCATGGCGCTGATACCGAAACGGTTCCCCGTTCCCAGGAAGTTATCCTGCTGAATACCGGCCTGGAAAGAGACCCCGGATTCAGTACCATAGCCGACACCAAAGTTGATGTTACCGGCGTTGGCTTCTTTCACCTTGTACTGAACATCAACCTGATCGTCGGTGCCCGGAACACGCACTGTCTGTACATCCACCGATTCAAAGAAGCCGGTCCGGTTCAGACGCTCTTTACCCCGTTCAATCGACTTGGAATTCAGCCAGCTGCCTTCCATCTGACGCATTTCGCGGCGCAGCACTTCATCCTGGGTGGAGGTATTGCCAGAGAACGCAATATTACGCACGTAAATACGTTTGCCTGGCTCCACGTTCACCAGCAGGGACACCTGCTGGTTGGCATCGTCAAACTCTGGAATGGTATTCACCTGCGGGTAGGCATAGCCCAACTCACCAAGCCGGCGTTTGATTGATTCTTCCAACCCTGTGACTTTCGCACCGTTGTAAATATCGCCCTCTTTAAAAGTGACCAGCCCGGCCAGTTCGCCCTGCGCGCCAACCAGGTTACCGCGGAATTTGACGCCCTTGACCGTATACTGCTGGCCTTCATTGATATTCAGGGTGATGTATACCCCTTTCTTATCCGGGGAGATCGACACATGGGTTGATTCAAGCTTGTACTTCAGGTAACCGTTGTTGAGGTATTGAGAACGCAGGGTTTCCAGATCACCCGCCAGGACCTGTTTCTGATACTTTTCATCGGCCAGAAAGTTCCACCAGGGGACATCGGCCTGCAGATTGAATTTGTCGCGCAGTTCTTCATCGGTAAACACCCTGTTACCAATGAAATTAATTTGCTGAATTTTCGCTGAGACGCCTTCGGTAAAAACAAATTTCAGGTCCGCACGATTTCGCGGCAATGGGGTCACAACGGCCTTAACGCTGGCATTGTATTTACCCACACTGTAGTAGAAATCTTCCAGGCCCTTTTCAATCTTACTCAGCGTCGTGCGATCCAGCGCTTCACCGACCGTGATCTTAGAGGCGTTCAGGTTTTCCTGAAGCTGCTCGTCTTTGATGGCCTTGTTGCCAGAAAACGTAATGCTGGCGATGGTCGGGCGTTCAATGACTTTGACCACCAACGCATTGCCTTCACGGAAAACCTGAATATCTTCAAAGTTACCGGAAGCAAACAAGGCCTGAATCATATCCGCGACGTCACGCTCATCGACCGAATCACCAATTCTGACAGGCGTTTTCAGCAATGCAGCACCTAAGGCTACACGCTGTAATCCCTCAAAGCGGATATCATCCACCACAAATTGTTCCGCATGTACCACACTGCTGCCAAGCAAGAGGGATGCGACTAACAGTTTCTTCATCGCCATTACTGTTCTGATTATTCCTTGCTAAAAACGCACTTATTAAAGGCGGGTAAAATCATTTATGAGCGCGACAGCCATCAAAACGACTAAAATCACAGATCCAAGACGATAGCCAAGATCCTGTATACGCTCTGAAACAGGACGTCGTGTCACAGCTTCAATTGCAAAAAAGAGTAAATGCCCGCCATCCAGCACAGGCAAAGGCAACAAGTTCACGATACCCAGGTTCACGCTGATTAAAGCCAGAAAACCCAAAAAGTACACGATGCCGTAATCAGCCGTTGTTCCCGCACCTTTGGCGATAGAAATCGGGCCACTTAAATTTTTCAGTGCCACATCCCCGGTCACCAGCTTGGTCACCATATCAAAGGTCAGTGTCACCAGTTGCCAGGTTTTTTCGGTCGCTTCACCAATGGCTTCTACAGGGCCATACTGACGAACAAAGCGCTGATCCTCCGGCCACTCAGACATGACAGGCGCAAAGCCAGCATATCCAACCCACTCACCGCTCGGCAATTCTTTGCTAATGGGCGTCAGCGAGGCTTCAACCAGCTCGTCGCCACGGCGCAGCTCAACAGTCAGTGCTTGCTCCGGGCTGGCGCGAACCACATCAACCACCTGCTGCCATTGCGTAATCGGCTGGTTGTCGATCGCGACAATCGTATCTCCGATTTCGAAGCCGGCTTTTTTGGCCGCTCCGTTATCCACCAGCTGACCAATTTCCAGCGTGATCGGCGGTGAGAACGGGGTCACCCCCAGCGTAGTGAGTATACGCTCACTTTCCGGATCAAAAGACCAGTTGCGCAAATCCAGATTGAATGTTTTTTCGTAAGACTCCTCTGACGGGACGGCTGTCAGCGTCATCGTCTCATCACCAATATGGCTGATCATGGCCATATTGACAGATTCCCAATCCGGAGTTTGGATGCCAGAAACAGACTTAAGTTCCATACCGCTTTCAATCCCGGCCTGGGCCGCGATTGATTGTGGCGCGACCTCTCCGATCACCGGCTTCACCGCAGGAACACCAATCAGGTACACAACCCAATAGGCAAAGATAGCAAAAACAAAATTCGCCATAGGGCCTGCCGCCACAATGGCACTTCTTTGCCACAACGGCTTGTGATTGAAAGCCTGGTGGCGACGTTCGGCCGGCACAGTGTCGACCCGCTCATCCAGCATTTTGACATAACCGCCAAGCGGGATCATGGCCAGTATGTACTCGGTGCCCTGTTTGTCGACACGGCGCCAGAGCGGTTTGCCAAAACCAATTGAAAAGCGCTCGACATACACACCACAACGGCGTGCAACCCAGAAGTGCCCGAATTCATGCACCGCAATTAAAATGCCCAGCGCAACGAGAAAGGCACCCAAATTCCACAAAATTCCCATTATCTAGCTACCTTCTGAATCACTTGCTGCGCCAGCTGTCGTGCATCAGCATCCAAGGCCATCACACACGCCAGACTCCGCGGCTCTGCCAGGTTAATCCGCTCCAGCACTTGCTGGTTGACCCGCGCGATATCGGTAAAACGTATTGCACCGGCCAGAAACTCGGCCACTGCCACTTCATTGGCCGCATTGAGCGACGTGGTTGCCGCCTGTCCACTGTAGCACGCCTCGATCGCAAGCTGCAGGCATGGATAACGCGACATATCCGGCGCCATAAAAGTCAGTTCACCCGCCTGAGTAAAATCAAGCGGTTTCACACCTGCATCCACTCTTTCAGGATAGGCCATGGCAAAGGCAATGGGCGTCTGCATATCCGGCAACCCCATCTGCGCCAGTACCGAGCCATCTTTGTACTGTACCATAGAGTGGATGACCGACTGGGGATGAATCAGCACCTCCAGTTGCTCCCTTGATGCATTAAACAGCCAACGGGCTTCTATGTATTCCAGCCCTTTATTCATCATAGTGGCCGAATCGACGGAAATCTTGGGTCCCATCGACCAGTTTGGATGCGCAATGGCCATTTCCGGGGTCACAGTCGCCAGATCCTGTGGATCGGTATAGCGAAAGGGACCACCAGAGCCGGTCAGCAAAATCTTGCTGATCCCAGCTGCAGACAGATCACAGCGCCCGGTCTGCTGTTGAACATCTAAAGGTAGACACTGATAAATCGCATTATGTTCACTGTCTACCGGTAATAATTCTGCGCCATACTTCGCAACAGCATCAATAAACATCTGCCCGGACATCACCAGAGCTTCTTTGTTGGCCAGCAGCACACGTTTACCGGCTTTGACCGCAGCCATAGTCGGCATCAGTCCGGCAGCCCCGACAATGGCGGCCATCACGGTATCCACTTCATCCAGCGCAGCTATTTCGCACATGCCAGCAACCCCTGACAGCACCTGAGTAGCGAAACCGTGCGCTTTCAACTGTTCAGACAGCTCACGAGCAGCCTGCTCAGAGGCCATCGCAGCATACCTGGGCTGCCACTGACAGCACAGTTCAAACATTTTACGGCTATCTGTGCCCGCAGCCAGCGCGACCACCTCAAACTGGTCAGGATTGTTTGCCGCCACTGCCAGTGTACTGGTGCCAATTGATCCCGTTGCACCCAGAATGGTTAACTTACGCATACCTTCACTACTTTACAGATTTGGCTGTGACCAGCCGTCATCCTACCTTTCATTTCCAATCCGTGTGTAAACCCAGAGTCAACACACTGTCTTGGGTATCAAAATCAAAATGGGGGAAGTGGTTACCCGCTTCCCCCGAATCAGGTCTCAGATCAGCCAGAGATAGAGCAATGCGAAAACGGGCAATGCTGCCGTCAGGCTGTCTATCCGGTCAAGGATACCACCGTGGCCGGGTAAGATCTGTCCGCTGTCTTTAATACCGGAAACCCGTTTAAACATACTTTCTGCCAGATCACCAAAGACAGAAGCAACCACAGTCAGAACAACTGTGACTAATAACGCACCGCTGCTATGAAAAGTTACCCCCAGCAATTTCGCAGTTGCCCACGCGACGACAACAGCGAGCACCACACCACCGGCAAGTCCTTCCAGGGTTTTATTCGGGCTGACTCTGGGGGCCATTTTACGGCGGCCAAATCGCTTGCCCGCAAAGTACGCACCGCTGTCAGCCGCCCAGACCAGTAAACACACCAGCATCACCAGTTTAGCGCCCAGATAGGGAGATTCAGCATAGTTAACAGCACGTAACATCACAACGCCCCAGAAAAAGGGGATCAATGTCAGTAAACCAAACAGATAGCGCAGCGCAGTTGAGCGAACCCAAAAGCCGGATTGGTTCGGATAGGTCACAACCAGGAGGCAGGCAAATAACCACCAGGCACCACCTGCCGCTAACATGATGTGATGTGGTAATTGTATATGGCCCAATTCGATGGCATCCGCAGGGAGAGCCAGAAAAGACGCCAGTAAGACGAAAACAGGGGGTACCATCGCCAGCAGGCGTGAACGGGGATTAACAAACTGGGTCCATTCCCAGAAGCCAGCCAGGGTGATCCCTGCAATAGCCAACATAAAACCCGAAAAAGGTAGCAGGAAAATTCCGGCAACCACCAAAGGTGCCAGAACCAATGCGGTCAAAATTCGTTGCTTAAGCAAGCTTGTTCCTCTCGTTATTATTTATCGTTGTCGCTTCTCAGCAATATAGTGCTTGGCAGCAATCCAACAAGCCACGAGCTTGTTTTCAGAATGGCAGCGGGGTTCCATTTTCCACGCTACCCTCTTTGGCGTTACTGAGTTTTCAGTAACATTTTTATTTGTTCACCCGTACAACCGAAACGACGCTCCCGATCCATGAACCAGGCAATCGCGTCTGCTAAGGTATTTTCGTCAAAATCAGGCCAGAGCTGAGGTGTAAAATACAGCTCGGCATAGGCGGTTTGCCACAGCATGAAGTTACTGATACGGCATTCGCCACTGGTACGAATCAGAAGGTCGACATCAGGCAGGCCACTGGTGGATAAGCGAGTTGCCAGCATGTCTTCGGTGATATCATCCGGGGTCAGCCCCTGCTCCGCCACTTCGCGGGCCAGTGCCTGAGTGGCCTGGAGAATGTCCCACTGCCCGCCATAGTTAGCAGCCACATTCAGAACCATGCCGGTATTAGAAGCGGTTAAGGTTTCAGCTGCAGTGATTTTATCCTGAAGACGCTGACTAAAGCGGCTGGTATCGCCAATGATTTTCAGACGGATATTATTTTTGTGTAGACGCTTCACTTCCCGGCCCAGAACGGTCAGAAAGAGTTCCATCAACAAAGACACTTCATCTTCCGGGCGGCGCCAGTTTTCACTGCTGAATGCAAACAGGGTCACGACCTGTATCCCAAGACGGCTCGCAGCAGAGACGGTTTTACGCACGGCTTCAACACCGGCTTTGTGGCCAAACACCCGTGCTTTACCCTTCGCCTTCGCCCAACGCCCGTTGCCATCCATAATGATCGCGACATGCTTAGGAAGATTCTGGCTGTACCATTCAGTGCTGCTTGTATGCTCTGTCATACTTTTCCCTCAACAAAAAAGCGCCGTGCTGCACGCACAGCGCTTTAGAGCTTATCAAGCCAGAGTCAATAAAAAGTAAGGAAAACCTTAGACTTCCATCAACTCTTTTTCTTTCGCTTCCAGAATGGTATCAATTTTCTTTACAGCAGCATCCGTCAGCTTTTGGATGTCATCCTGAGCACGACGATCATCGTCTTCTGAAATTTCTTTATCTTTCAGCAACGCCTTCACTTCGGCATTGGCATCACGACGAATATTACGAATGGCAACACGGCCTTGCTCTGCTTCAGCGCGAACAACCTTCACCAGGTCCTTACGGCGCTCTTCTGTCAGTGGTGGCAGTGGTACACGAATGACAGTACCGGCAGAAGATGGGTTCAGGCCCAGGTCCGACATCATGATCGCCTTTTCAATTTTAGGCGTCAGTTCCTTGTCGAATACCGTAATGGCCAGGGTACGGGCATCTTCAGCAATGACGTTAGCTACCTGACGCAGCGGCGTGTTAGATCCGTAGTATTCCACCTGAATACCGTCCAGCAAACTTGGATGTGCACGACCAGTACGCACTTTTGCCAGCTGAGTTTTCAGTGCTTCAACACTTTTGTCCATGCGCGTTTGCGCATCAGTTTTAATCTCGTTAATCACGTTTGTACCCTTGAATAGTCGGTCTTAGCAGGAAGCTGTTTTCCTACCCTATCAATATGTTGCGCCCTTACTCGCTGTGAGCGATCAAGGTACCTTCCGGCTCACCCATCACAACTTTACGCAGTGCACCCGGTTTATTCATGTTGAATACACGAATCGGCATACCGTGGTCACGCGCCAGTGTGAAGGCGGCGAGATCCATGACTTTCAGCTCTTGTTCCAGAACGTCCTGATAACCTAGCTTATCATAAAGAACCGCTTCTGGGTTTTTAACTGGATCGTCGCTGTAAACACCGTCCACTTTTGTGGCTTTCAGCACAACATCAGCTTCAATTTCAATACCGCGCAGACAGGCAGCTGAATCTGTTGTGAAGAAAGGATTGCCTGTACCGGCAGAAAAAATAACCACCCGGCCCTGACGAAGCTGGCTGATTGCTTCTGCCCAGTTATAGCTGTCACAGACTCCGTTCAGCGGAATGGCTGACATTACTTTCGCGTTCACATAGGCACGGTGCAGCGCGTCACGCATGGCCAGGCCATTCATCACAGTCGCCAGCATACCCATGTGATCGCCCACAACTCGGTTCATACCCGCAGCAGCCAAACCTGCACCACGGAACAGGTTACCACCACCGATAACCAGACCTACTTGTACGCCCAGCTCTACCAGTTCTTTGATTTCCTGAGCCATGCGATCAAGCACATGGGCATCAATACCAAAACCTTCGTCGCCCTGCAGCGCTTCGCCACTCAGTTTCAGCAGGATCCGTTGATAAGTCGGTTTAGGATTCGTGGTCATTTATTGTACCTTCCAGGCTTACGATTGAGATATGGAGTTGTAAAAAGACCGCAGCCTTGGCCACGGTCTTCTATAAGCAATTTGCGAAAGATTAACCTTTCTGCGCCAGAGCTACTTCTTCAGCGAAGCTCAGGCCTTCTGCTTTCTCGATACCTTCACCGACTTCCAGACGGATAAAGGTAGAAACAGAAGCGCCGTTTTCTTTCAGAACGTCACCAACAGACTTCTTAGGTTCCATGATGAAAGGCTGACCCGTCAGAGACACTTCACCAGTGAACTTCTTCATGCGGCCTTCAACCATCTTCTCAGCGATTTCCTGAGGCTTGCCTTCGTTCATGGCGATTTCAACCTGAACTTCACGCTCTTTCGCAACTACTTCTGCAGGTACGTCTTCTGGGTTCACGTACTCTGGACGAGAAGCTGCAACGTGCATTGCAATGTGCTTCAGGGTTTCGTCTTCGCCGTTACCTGCAACAACAACACCGATACGGTCGCCGTGACGGTAAGAAGCGACTTTCTCGCCTTCGATGTAAGCAACACGACGGATAGAGATGTTCTCACCAATCTTAGCAACCAGTGCAACACGCTTCTCTTCGAACTGAGCTTGCAGTTCAGCAATGTCCGCTTTGCTCGCCAGAGCAGCATCAGCTACTTCGTTCGCGAAAGTCAGGAAGTTGCCGTCTTTAGCAACGAAGTCAGTCTGGCAGTTCACTTCTACCAGCGCAGCCAGGCTGTCGTTGTTCTTGATGATGATAGAACCTTCAGCAGCGATGTTACCTGCTTTCTTAGCCGCTTTTGCAGCGCCGCTCTTACGCATGTTTTCGATGGCCAGCTCGATATCAGCATTCGCTTCAACCAGGGCTTTTTTACATTCCATCATGCCTGCGCCAGTACGCTCACGCAGTTCTTTAACCAGGGCAGCTGTAACTGTTGCCATTGTTATATCCTCAGTTTTTAAATCTTGGTGTAAAAATCAGGGGCCTGTAAACGGCCCCTGTTAACCATACTTAGTTTACACAAGGTAACTTAAGATGCTCAAAGGAGCGACTGATTACTCAGCTTCTACGAAACCGTCTTGCTCAGCCTGAACAGCGATGTCCTGGTTACGAGCTTCAGTAACAGTAGCTGCAACAGCACCTGTGTACAGCTGGATAGCGCGGATTGCATCATCGTTACCTGGGATAACGTAATCTACGCCGTCTGGGTTAGAGTTAGTATCTACGATAGAGAATACTGGGATACCCAGGTTGTTCGCTTCTTTGATAGCAATGTGCTCGTGATCAGCATCGATAACGAACATCGCGTCTGGCAGACCGCCCATGTTCTTGATACCGCCCAGAGATTTCTCCAGTTTTTCCATTTCACGAGTACGCATCAGCGCTTCTTTCTTAGTCAGCTTGTCGAAAGTACCATCGGTAGACTGAGTCTCCAGATCTTTCAGACGCTTGATTGACTGACGAACAGTTTTCCAGTTAGTCAGCATACCGCCCAACCAACGGTTGTTCACGTAGTACTGATCACAGCTGTTTGCCGCGTCTTTGATAGATTCGCTTGCAGCACGCTTGGTACCAACGAACAGGATTTTACCTTTGCGAGCAGCGATCTTGTTGATTTCTGCCAGCGCTTCGTTGAACATTGGTACAGTTTTTTCAAGGTTGATGATGTGCACACGGTTACGAGCACCGAAGATGAATGGCTTCATCTTAGGGTTCCAGTAACGGGTTTGGTGACCAAAGTGTACACCAGCCTTCAGCATGTCGCGCATTGATACAGTTGCCATTGAATATTCCTCAATTGGGGTTAGGCGTCCACATACCCCATGCTACCGACCCTTGACCTGATTACGGCCGACTTACGCATAAGCCTTGGGCACCCCGGAGCACGTGTCGATATGTGTGAGTGATTAAATAAAATAATGTTTTTGTAATCTGACCCGCTGTGCTGACTTTCGCCGAAGCACAATATGCCAAATTACGGCGCGCTTTATACCATATTCAGACCGCAAAAATCCAGTCAAAATCTTCTGCGCAGACCAAAGTCAGTTTTCATCCTCCGCTCCCGCTGATACCATATAAAGTATAGAGACTGACAGAGCAGAGAAGTTTGCATGAGCATTAAGATCAAGACGGCTGAAGAAATTGAAAAGATGCGCGTGGCCGGCCAACTGGCCGCCGACGTCCTGGAAATGATTGAGCCGTATGTCAAACCTGGCGTATCCACTGAAGAGCTGAACCGGATTTGTCATGAGTACATCACCGAAACCCAGGGTGCGATCCCGGCTCCGCTGAACTATCACGGTTTCCCCAAATCCATCTGTACGTCAATCAACCATGTGGTGTGTCACGGGATCCCCAGTGAGCAAGACGTATTGAAAGACGGTGATATCATCAACATTGATATCACCGTCATCAAAGATGGTTACCACGGCGATACTTCTAAGATGTTCGAAGTGGGCGAAGTCTCACTCGAAGACAAACGCCTGTGCCGTGTCGCGCAGGAAAGCCTGTATCAGGCCATCAAGAAAGTGAAGCCAGGTGCCAAACTGGGTGAAATTGGCACCACGATCCAGAAGTTTGTGAAGAACGGCAACAGCCGTTTCACCATCGTCAGAGACTACTGTGGCCACGGCATCGGTGATGAATTCCATGAAGAGCCGCAAGTGGTCCACTATAAAAACGCCGACCGGACTGTGCTGAAAGCGGGCATGTGTTTCACCATCGAGCCAATGATCAACGCCGGTAAATTCGGCTGTCTCCTTGATGATGAGGACGGCTGGACGGTCTACACAGTCGACGGCAAGAAATCGGCGCAATGGGAGCACACACTGCTGGTCACTGATACCGGCTGTGAAATTCTGACCCTGCGTAAAGAAGAAAGCCTGCCGCGGGTGATGAAAAACGCCTAATCCGCCACGCAGTGAAACAACAACTGATGATTGACTCAAAGCCAGCACATTGCTGGCTTTTTTGTTGCTGTAAATCAGGCTAGAGTAGAAAGATGGTCGTTTCCCCTGGCAATCACGCATACCCGGGGAAAAACTTTGGCCCGGCACTGACACCTCAACATGGCATGGACAGCAATGACACAGACACAATCCGATCCACACACACCAACCAGCGGCGAAGACACAGGTCAGCGACTGGCCGTGCTCAAGGCTGAGCTGGATCAGTTCAACGAGCAGCAGCAGCTACTCTTCTCCCAGCATGTCCCGGTGACTGAACTGGTCGAAGCCAGAGCTGACTGTATTGACCAACTGCTTCGCCATCTCTGGCCCCAGTTCGGGCTTGATCAGCGCGACGATCTCTCACTGGTCGCGGTTGGCGGATATGGTCGCGGCGAACTGCATCCTTTGTCTGACGTTGACATCCTGCTGCTCAGTGCCACCCCGCTTGACAACCACACAGGCAAACAAATCAGTGAATTTCTGACCCTATTGTGGGATCTCAGGCTGGAAGTGGGTCACAGCGTCCGTACCATTGAAGAGTGTATTAATATCGGGCTGGAAGATCTGACCGTGGCCACCAACCTTCAGGAAGCCCGCCTGCTGTGTGGCAGCGAAGACAGCTTTCTGCAATTACAGGATCAGGTCAATTCCGGCAAGTTCTGGCCCAGTGAAGCCTTCTACCGTGCCAAAGTCGAAGAGCAGCGCATCCGTCATGCCCGCTATCACGACACCACTTACAACCTGGAGCCGGATATCAAATCCAGCCCCGGCGGTCTGCGGGACATTCACACCCTGAGCTGGGTCGCCCGCCGCCATTTCGGCGCGACCAACCTGCTGGAAATGAGCCGATTCGGATTTCTGACCGATGCTGAATACCGTGAGTTATATGAATGCCAGGCCTCATTGTGGCGCATCCGATTTGCCCTGCATAGCGAGCTCAAACGTTACGATAACCGGCTGACCTTCGAACATCAGGCCTCCGTGGCGCAAAAACTGGGTTATACCGGTGAAGGTAACAAGCCGGTCGAAATGATGATGAAAGAGTTCTACCGAACGCTCAGACGCGTTGCTGAACTCAATAAAATGCTGCTGCAGCTGTTTGATCAGGCCATCCTGAAAAACGGCGATACCTTAACCACAGTCGATCTGGATGAAGATTTCCGCCTGGTCGGCAACCTGATCGAAGCCAGGAAACCCGCTCTGTTTCAGGCGCGTCCGGAAACCATTCTCGACATGTTCCTGCATATCGCAGGCAATTCAGAGATAGAAGGCATTTCAGCCCCCACGCTGCGCCAGTTACGCACTGCTCGCCGGCGTCTGAACCGCTTTTTGGTCGATATTCCTGAAGCCCGCGAAAAATTCATGGCACTGGTGCGCCAGCCAAATGCCCTGAACAAAGCTTTCCGCCTGATGCACCGCCACGGTGTGCTTGCCGCTTATCTGCCACAGTGGAGCCAAATCGTCGGGCAAATGCAGTTCGATCTGTTCCACGTTTATACCGTTGATGAGCACAGTGTCCGCCTACTCAAACACATGAACAAATTCAGCGATCCGGCCAACCGGGAGCTGCACCCTATCTGCTGTGAAGTGTATCCGCGTATTCAGAAAAAAGAATTGCTGATACTGGCGGCAATTTTCCACGACATCGCCAAAGGACGAGGCGGCGACCATTCCGAGCTCGGAGCAGACGACGCCTACCGTTTCTGTCTTGAGCATGGTTTGTCCCGTCCGGAAGCCAATCTGGTCACCTGGCTGGTCAAAAATCACCTGCTGATGTCTGTCACCGCTCAGCGCAGAGACATCTATGATCCGGATGTGATCACGGAATTTGCCAAGGCAGTGCGCGATGAGGAGCGATTGGATTATCTGATTTGCCTGACTGTGGCAGATATCTGCGCCACCAATCAGGAGCTGTGGAACAGCTGGAAGCGCACCTTGCTGGCCGAGCTGTATTACTCCAGCCAGAAAGCGCTGCGCCGCGGCCTTGAAAACCCGCCCGATGTCCGCGAACGTATTCGTCACAACCAGCAGATGGCCTCTGCCCTGCTGCGCAGCCAGGGCTTCAGCCAGCGTGAAGTCGACGTGCTCTGGCAACGTTTTAAAGCCGACTATTTTCTGCGTCACACCCACCAGCAGATTGCCTGGCATGCCGAAGCGCTGCTGAAACATGATAATCCGGATGAGCCACTGATCCTGATCAGTAAAAAGCCGACCCGTGGCGGTACCGAAGTGTTCGTATACAGCCGGGACAAAGCCAAGCTGTTTGCCATTGTCGTGGCCGAGCTGGATAAGAAAAACCTCAGCGTTCATGATGCACAAATCATGACCAGTAAAGATGGCTACACCTTAGATACCTTCATGGTGCTCGATCCAAACGGCGATCCTCTGACGGACAACCGCCGCGCCACAGTTCGGGACGATCTTATCCATGCCCTGGACACTATGGTGTCGGTGCGGCGCAATAAGCGTCCGCCGCGCAAACTGCGCCATTTCAACGTCAAAACCCAGGTCGATTTTCTGCCAACCAAAACCGGCAAAAAGACCATGATGGAGCTGGTGGCGCTGGACATGCCGGGACTGCTTGCCCGGATAGGCTCAGTGTTTGCAGACTTGAATGTCAGTCTGCAGGCCGCCAAGATCACCACCATAGGGGAACGAGCAGAAGACTTTTTTATTCTGGTCAATGAGGAAGGTCAGCAACTGACCACAGAGCAGGAGTCGGCGCTCAAGGCGGCATTGATTGAACGTATTGACGACGCGACATAGCCAAAGCAGTCAGCCCGTCATCGAAACATGACGGGCTGTTGCGAATCCTTGACGCAGATTCTGCGCCGCATGCAAGATTTAACCCGCATAAATTGCTAGAGTAGCAACAAACTGCCTCTATCAACGCCAGTGAAATGCCACTTGGGTTCGCATTTGTTGTACTGAGCGCAGACGGTTTATTGACTGAAACAACACGAGGCCGCCATGTACCCCAACCTTACCAGCCTGGGCATCGAACACCCTGAACGCATTGAAAGTTATAGTCTGCGCCAGGAAGCTGCGAATGACATTCTGAAAATCTACTTCGCCAAAGCAAAAGGAGAGCTTTTTGCCAAAAGCATGAAGTTCAAATTTCAACGCCAGTCTAAGTCTGTCATCGTAAACAGCGGCAACCGTGAAGCCAAGGAAGTCTCGGAGATCAACCGCAAGCTGACTTTTGTGACCGACGAGCTAGATAAAATCACCAAAAAACGCCACACCGATGTCGACATCAAGAAAAAGATTCTGGACGATTTACGCCATCTGGAACAGGTGGTCAGCCATAAAATTGCCGAGATCGAATCCGATCTGGCCAAACTGAAGTGATAAGTCGTAAGTCAGAAACAGGGCACCTGCTGTGGTGCCCTGTTTGAATACTGCTGTGTGAGCGACTTGAATTACTGCACTTTTTTCATAAAATCCTGCAGCCAGGGCAGCGCCGCTTCCGCCGGATCAAAATTGACGCAGGCATCAATATCCAGACGCGAAGTCACGGGCTTAGCCTGCAGCTCCTGAAGTAATGCGTCAAACTGCCGGCCACCGCCACAGTATCTGTCCTCACCGTAACTGGAATCCCCCATCGCTATCACGCCATAGTTGAGCGACGGCATCAGCGGGAACTGATCATTCAGCGCCGTATACAGCGGTAACAGGTTTTCGGGGATCTCCCCCTGCCCTGTGGTGGAAGTAACCACCAGCGCGACCTGATCCCGGTAAGCAAGAAAATCATCCAGACTGGGATCTGTGAACAGTTCCGCATCGTGGCCATGGGTTTTCAGCTCGCTGACGATTTCTTCAGCAACTTCCTCAGCCCCGCCAAACACGGAGCCCACAAATACACCAATCGTTGCCATCACAGTCACACCTCACTCCCTGTATAAATTTCAAAAACCTGAGATTACTCTGAACGCTGTACCTGTCAGATGCAAATGCCGAAACACAAATGCGCGATCCTGCAATCAAAAACGATGATTTTATTCGTCCAGATAAGACAGCGGCCATTGGAAGGCCTGCATCACACTCTGCCAGCTTTGATCCACGGATGCACGAATCTCTATCGGCAGACCGGTAACCGGATGAATAAATTGCAGCGCAGAAGCATGCAGCATCAGTCGGTGACAGTCATAATTTTCCCTGAACATGCGATTGTGCCGGCCATCACCATGGTTCACATCACCAATGATATGATGACTCAGATGATGCATGTGCCGGCGCAGCTGGTGTTTACGGCCGGTTTCCGGTTTCATTTCAATCAGGGTATAGCGGCTGGTCGCATAACGGCCGACAGGGATCTGGGTTTCCACTCTGGCGAGCGGACGATACGCGGTGACAGCTTCCTGCGGCGCTTTGTCCTGCAAGGCCCGCTTGTCGCTCATCTTATCCAGCTCTTCTTTGAGCGGATAATCCAGGACTGCAGCTTCTTTCACCCAGCCCCGTACCACAGCATGATAGGTTTTATTCACCTCCCGGCCCGCAAATTTTGGCATCATCTCAGCGGCCATCTCGCTTGAGAGTGCAAATAACAGTACGCCAGAGGTCGGTTTGTCGAGCCGGTGTAACGGAAACACATGCTGTCCACCGAGCTGATCACGCAGGGTCTGCATCACAAAACGGGTTTCGTGACGATCAAGCCAGGAACGGTGCACCAGCATGCCGGCCGGTTTGTTGACGGCTACCAGATATTCATCCTGGTACAGGATCTCAAGTTCAGTATTTGGCTCTGTCATTGGTTCGCGCCGCCCAGCCAGTGATCCAGTTCAGCAATCAGCGGCAACACACCGGCCAGTTCAGGTTCCAGTTTGGCGGACTCTTCCGCGTAAGGGTAAATATTGAACTGAGTCGGCAACATCAGCCTTTCCTCGACCAAATGATACATACGGGGCAGAAAAATCCATTGCAGCCATTCGGCACATGTCAGCGTATCAATGGCAAATGGCTCAGTGCTGGCCAGCGCTTCCTCACTGGGCGGGCTTTGCTGCCACAGTCCTTGCGCGCGTAACTGCTGTTCTAACCGTACCAGTAAACGGGTGGTTTTTTCGTAACAATCCAATGCTGTACTCCTGGATCAACATAACTCACTTGATAGCTGAGGGTGAGCTCAGCCGGACAACTGGCGCGCAAGGATACCATCTTCACGCTCAACTCCCTATAATGCGCCACCATAAGCCGTCAAACTCTAGGAGCCCAGTAGCATGCCCAAGGATAAATTTCACACCCTGACCCAACTGTTGGACAATGCCGGATGCCAGTATAAGATTTTCGATCTGGGCCGCCGGGTCTGTGAAATCGAGCGAGACACCTTCAAAGCAGTTGAAGATAACCGCCAGCCTTATCCATGGCCGTTACAGCAGCATGCTCACCTGTCGATTTCATTCTGGCAGCCGGGCAATCCTCCGTGGATCTGGTTCCTCAGGCTGCCGCTGGATGAGCGGGGCTTACTCAAACAGGCTGCAGTCGGTGATTTCATTAAGTATGTCATCGAAGCCATGGGCGCCACTCTCAATGCAGTGCCGACAGAAGAAGAGCAGGAAAAGCTGGCGGCCAACCCGTACACCTTCAAGCCAAAAGACGACAAAATGGCGATCTTCCACGCCCATTTGCGTCAGCAACTGGCGTTGCCAGCCAGCCAGTATTACGAACATGCTCAGGTCTATCTCAGCGGTAAACTGGATTGGGCACAATGGCAGGGCGTCGGCTTACAGGGACTGGCAGATATCTGCGCCCGTATGAAGCAGGAAAATAACGCGACCGCCCTGCGCAAGGCGCTGCAGAATCTCCCTATGACGCCGCTGTACGCGTTGCTGGGCTGTCTGGAACACTGTGAGTTGCCTGTGGCGCTGTCTGAGCGTCTGGCTGAACGTATTCAACACGAGCTCGCTGCACAAGAAACCGACATTTTCCTGTTGTCTGCGTTGCTGCGTGCCATGTCAGGTGCCGAGACGGCTATGCTGAACCGGGAGCTTCAGGGCATACTGGCAAAGCCTGAACTTTGCCATCCTGAAATGCTGGTTGCCATTGCCGGCCGATGCTGGAAGGGGTTAGCTGACATAGATTCAGCCAGCCAGTTTTTGCTGCGCCTGGCCCAGACTCAGGATCAGAATTTATTCAATCAGCTGTTTGCCGATCTCGTCATGCTGCCAGCACTGCGCGGTACTATGTTGCAGGTGCTGCACAGCACTGCCAATGCCGAGCTGACTGAGGCCATTACCCGGCTGCAACAAGCCACTCGCGGCCAATAAAACAATGAAACGGAACTAAAAAGGACATCCCACGGATGGATAATTTACTTGGCATACTGGCACTGGCCATACTGGGCTACCTGTTCTGGCAGCAAAGGCGGCAGAGCGAGCTGGCCCAGCAATTTATTACTCAACGCTGCCAGCAGCTAGGGTTGCAGGTGCTCAGTGTGGCCAGAGGATCGCACCGCCTGAAAGATGATGCAGGTAACTGGTGCTGGCAAACCCTGTACTTATTTGAGTTTTCAGCTGACGGCGCTGATGCGTATCAGGGATCGGCCACCTTCAAGGGACTGCGCCCGGTACAATTTTATGTGCCGCCACACCATATGCCGGGCTGAACGGTTTTCCGCGCCGGTTTTGCCACACCACAAAATAAAACGGGCGCAACTTTCGTTGCGCCCTTAGGTCTTACTTGCAGCAATCCGGCTACACATAGGCTCCCTGCCTCATTCCTTTGATGCGCCGGAATCCGTCGGCGATTTTCCTTTAAACGCTCATCCTGAACGTGTCCATTGATCTCCTGATCCGTTACTTCATCCTGAAATAACTCTCTTCGACCTTCCTGGCGGTGTCCCTGCTTTCGTTCTGAAAGTATCCCTGTCTCGTCCTGAGCAGTATCATCCTGAATACTGCAGCCGGCATCCCGCCATGTCCTGAACCATCCCTAGCGTGAAAGCTGTCCTCGCCTTCACTATCATCCGTAACCGACCCTGCTCCCTGGCCGTTTTCCTGTTCCGTGTGTCAATTCCTTCGACACCTCTAAGACTACGATAATTACGCGCCGGGCACAGTACTGTCTTTAACTTGCTCATTGCCCAAAGATCGGCTCACGAACAAACAAAAACATAAGACATTGAATTTAAAGTTAAATTTCTATATTTGTGCGTTGGGATAGATAACAGGAAACGCATATTTCTCACGATTTTGTGAGAGATCGCTTACAAGATTGCAGGCAAAATATGAAATGGTATAAGGCGTAAAAAGCCGTCGCAGTTCAGTACCGCCAATACAGGGTATGAGACAAGAAAGCAGAAGTGGGCGGGCTGTTGGAGCGAGTGCTATGCGACATGCCAGTTATAAAAGAATGGGCGCAACTTGCGTTGCGCCCTTAGGTCTTACCTGTAGCTTCCTACTACAACGGTGCTCCCTGCATCATTCCTTTGTATGCTGTATCCTTCAGCGCTTCCCTTGTTGAACTTCATCCTGAAGTGTCCTGGTCTCCTGACCCGTTCCCCATCCCGGGTTAACTCTCAACAGCCATCCTGGCGGTGTCCCTGGCTTCTTCCTGAAGCATCATCCTTGTGTCATCCTGACGGCAAACATCCTGCTTGCACTGACTGCATCCTGCAGTTTCCGAACTCTCCATGTCAGCCCTCATCCTGAAGACCGTGTCTCTTCCTGAGACTGCCAACTCCGTGGCTCATGTTCCTGTTCCGTGTCAGCTCCTTCCGACAGGGTTAAGATTACGCTATATCCCGGCTCGAACAAGCACACTGGAAACACCCGTTAGCACCCCGGATTACACCCCATGCACAAACCAGAACTAAGTGATTGATAATAAATGCAAATTAACTTTCATTTAGGCTAACCGCCATAGCAAGATTTCAGTATGTCTTACAGGCTTGTAAGCGATCTCTCACAAATTACAGAGACGAATTGACGGCTATTCCCCACTATACTTATTGCAAACACCAGTAGGGGGATAGCAAGATGGAAACATTCAGCCATGACTTACACAGTTTATTCAATCAGTTAGGAATGAATTCATCCAAGGAATCAATAGAGGGCTTCATTCGCGACCATAACCTCAAGCAGGGCGAAACCATCGCCCAGGCTGATTTCTGGCAACCCGCCCAGCGCCGTTTTCTCAAAGAATCGATGGCTGCAGATGCCGATTGGTGCGAAGTGATTGATCAATTGGACACTTTGCTACGAAAATAAATGAACCCGAGCCACTCTTTCAGGAAGAAGTATGTCATCTGCAATTACCGATGCGCTGGAACGCGCCATCTCAACGCTCATCGCGGAAGGAAAAGAGCCCAGTGTCGCGCTGGTCAAAGCCCGCCTGAGTGAGCCTTTGCCTATGCCTGTGATCATTCAGGCCCTTAAAAGCTGGAAACAGCATGCCAAAGTGCCAGAGATAAAAACCCGCGATACAGCACAGCTCAGCGACAGCGAGCGCATTGCCGCGCTGGAGCAGCAAGTCGCCAGCCTGACAGCACGCCTGTCCGCTCTGGAGCAAACGCTGCAAGACACATAACCCGTCATTTTACGCGCACTCACCGCCCGTTGCCTGCCAGCGACGGGCGGTGACAAGCCGCGACTACTGATAATCCCAGGAAAGGTTGGACACCAGCCGGCATGGATCGCATTTGAAGTGGAAGATACCGTGGATCGGCTCATCCACTCGCCAGGCTTGTCCGCATTTAGGACAAGGGCGATTTGCCTCCGTCTCCAGACTGATCCCCCCCACCCGGTACTGATAATAATAGGTAGGCACTTTGGTCAGGTATTCAATTCTGCCGCGTAAATCCCAGCCTCGGCGGAATAAATCGCTGTCGGCGTCACGGATTTCGTGCAAAGCCGCATGTTCGGCCTTACAGCCTCCGGCCATCTGAATTTCATCACAGGCTTGCCATTCGGTCTGCCATTTGACCAAGGCTTTATGATCGCCGTTAAACGTCGCCGGTATCCGGTACAAAGGGATCGGCAATAAGCTGTCACCGCTGCGCAGCGGCGAACAGGTGTGCACATACGTGGTATACAGCACCTGCCATGCCGGAGCTTCTTCGGCAGTGGCTTCCGAATTGATATCACGCCCCAACACTTTAATTTTCGGGGCCAGCAAACTGGCCTGTGTCAGCCGGTTGATCCCCGCTTTTACCTGCGGGCTGTGAAACTGACTATGCAGGCTGGTTTTCTCCGGACAGACAGCCCGCACTTTAAACACAGCCTCATCCATCACGACAGGGAACTCCCGCCCCAGCACCTGGCCGTTATAACGCAGCGCATCCATCAGGCCATTGATCGCCTGCTCCACCGCCGCAACTGTGGTGTTGTCAAAGCATTCAAACTGTAGTTCAACGACATACATGGCTTAACTCACCTTCACAACAGGCTCGAGCTGGCGGATAAAGGTCTCGACATCGTACGCCAGCACCTCCCGGTCTGGTTTGCCCAGCGTCTCGAGAATGACGTTGCCGGTCAGATTACAGATAGCGATCACCTGATCTTCTGCCTCCATCACCCCGATAAAGACAGTCGGCTTGAGTTTCAACCGGCGCTGAGTGACCAGGTGACCCAGAATATTCTCCTGCAAACGTTGATGATCCGATTCACTAAACACCTGTAACAGATCAAATTCCAGATCGTTAAAGCGAGCAGCCATATCGCCACTGAAAAAGCTGCCGTAAAACGCAGTAATATCCGGATGCAGGCGCAGTTCAATCCCCGTTTCAACGGCATCAAAACGACCAGCAGGCTCACGCGCTACCGGCTTCCAGCTCACGGTATCGCCATTATCCGTTTCAACACAAGGAGATGTGAGGCCAATCAGATCGCTGCTGCAGGGCAGACAGGCGCGCTCATCGTGCCACACGTTAATAAAATGGGAAGAAAATTCAGCCAATGCGGCCGTTACAGGATGATTCATTCGCAACCTCAAGCAAGATTCAGTAAACTTTGCCTATTCTAATCCAAGTGTGTGTGTCCAGGACAATATGAGCAAATACAAAGACGCGAAAGAACTAGCCGGTTTAACTCTTGGCCAAAAAAGCGAATACAAAGATCAATACGATCCCACTCTGCTGCAGGCCGTGCCGCGTAAGCTAAATCGTGATGATCTGTCGCTAAGCGACGACCTGCCATTCACCGGGTATGACATCTGGACACTGTACGAGCTATCCTGGCTCAACAGCAAAGGACTGCCGCAGGTGGCTATCGGTGAAGTACGCCTGCCCGCCAGCAGCCCTAACCTGATTGAATCCAAGTCTTTCAAACTCTTCCTGAACAGCCTGAACAATACCCGTTTCGGCAGCTGGCAGGAAGTGGCAGATATTCTGCAGAAAGATTTATCAGCCTGCGCCGGGATGGACGTGGACGTGACTATCCAGCCGCTGAGTGATTTTACCGATCAGCCTATCGTGGATTTTGCCGGTGAATGTATCGATGATCAGGATATTGAGATTACCAGTTTCGACTTTGATCCTGATCTGCTCAACAATGCCGCCAGTGGCGAGGTGGTTGAGGAAGTGCTGCACAGCCACCTGTTGAAATCGAATTGCCTGATCACCAGCCAGCCAGACTGGGGCAGCGTGCGGATTGCCTATAAAGGCAAGCGGATCGATCGTGAAAAGCTGCTGCGCTACCTGGTCTCTTTCCGCAATCACAATGAATTTCACGAACAATGTGTCGAGCGCATCTTCACAGATCTCATGCGTTTGTGTCAGCCGGAGCGACTGACTGTTTACGCCCGTTACACCCGCCGTGGCGGTCTGGATATTAACCCTTACCGTACCAATCAGGGCAAGACGCCAAGCAATAACGATCGCATGGCACGTCAGTAAAGGCTCGCCTGCTTAGCAGTCAAGTCCGGCAAATCACTTTACTTTGCTGGACTTGACGTCATGAGGCAGTAATATGAGGGCCGTGTTTCCTGATGGATAAGTGCGCTATGAACTGTCGTTACTGGCTCTTCAGCATCCTGCTTTTGTTTCTCACAGCCCTGCCGGCTCAGGCGAAAATTTATGCCACTCCGATTCTGGCCGATGCGGATCTCCTGCTGGAAACCAGCCCGGAAAAAGCACTGGAGATCACCGAACGCTATCTGAACCAACGCCGGCTCAGTGTGCCTGCCGACAACTCACGCGTTCATGTCAATGAAGAAACTGACCACTCTGTCCGCACGCCGCTGAGCACCATCAATGCCCTGCAAATCAAAGCCAGAGCACAGTCTTTGCTCAATGCGCAAAGCGATGCCATTCACACCATCAACCAAGCTGAAGCACTGGCGGTTGAAAATGCCTTCAGCTATACCTTGCTCGAAACCCAGCTCATTCATGCAGAAATCCTGTGGCACGGGATGGGCGATGCCTCCTCCGCGGCAGCCCGGCTGGATAAAATCGATCAGGTGATTGCCGGTGATGAGAAACTGCAACGCAGCGATCAAATCAAAATACTCCAGTACCAGTTACTGATGCTGCGCGCCGATATGGAATCCACTCTGGGCGATGAAAGAGTGGCAGAAAAAATGTATATCCGCGCCAAGCGTGATCTGTCTGAGCTTGACGCCCCCAAAGAAGAAATCAACTTCCTGCTCAATCACGGAAGGCATTATTTACGGCACCAGCACTATGATCTGGCCCTGGATCGCTTGCTGAGCGGCTACTGGCTGGCCCAGGAAACAGACGATCACGGCAAAATGGCGATCGCCAATCTGGAATTGGCGACACTCTACGATGAACGTAAAGTGTTTGACAAAGCCCTGGAGCACGCAACACAGGCCGGAGAGTTTTTCGAACATTTCAATCGCACCATTCCGCTGGCCCGCACCCTGGCGCTGATAGCGAGTATTTACGAACAGCAGGGCCGCTACAACCTTGCGCTGGTGCATTATTTCAATGCCTTAGATCAGGAAAATCAGCTCCGCTTGCCCACTCGCTCTGCCAAGCTGCGCCTGAGTATCGCCCGCGTCTATCTCAAACTCTATAACTACCCGAAAACCGAACAATACCTGCACCATGCCCGTCAGCTGGCGCAGGAAAGCGACGATGAGATCACCCAGCTCCAGACGCAGCTGCTTCAGGGGCAACTGGAGCTGGCAGAAGAAAAAACAGAGCAGGCAATTTCGACCATTCAGGCAGCCCTGCTGGCGGCCAGCCGTTTGCCCAAGGCCCAGCCGGCTTTACAAATGCAGGGAGAAACCAGCCTGTCAGCTGCATTTGAGAAGCAGAAAGACTACTACAACGCCCTGCTGAGCCAGCGTCGTTACGAGCAGCTGTATGCCTCTTTGCAGGAAAATCAGGTCAAAAGTAATGCCGAAGTGTTCCGCCAGCAACAGCGGATGATGGCACGGGCACTGCAGCTGGAAGAGCTGGAACGCCAGCAATTCTCGCAAGAAAAAGCCCTGTATCAGCAAAAAAACATGACCACAGTGCTGCTGTTCGGCTTGCTGCTGGCCCTGCTGGTGCTCTGGTACCGCCACAGAGCTGCACGCCGCTGGCGAGAACGACTGACACTGCTGCGGGATGAATTCTACACCCACCCCCGCAGCGGTCTGCGCAATCTGAGAATGCTCAATGCCAGACTCTCCAGCTCACTGCAACAGAGCAGCGCGCATTTCGAACAGTGGCACCTGGGAGAAATTATCAACGAACCCCTGAGTGATCGGTTGCGTTTTGCGCTGTTTGAAGTCCCGCTCCTCAAACATGTCTATCTGGAACATGGTTATCAGCAGGGGCTGGAACTGGAACGCCAGTTTGGTGATTACCTCAAGGCCCAGATTTGCGAACCGGCCCGTTTGTACCATTTTTCTGATGCCATGTTCTTGTACATCGAGCCGAACTCGCGCCTGGAAAGCGCCCCTCAGCAACTGGCTGACTCCATCAGACAACTGGTGGACAGCTTCATGAATGAAAGGCAGCTCGACAGCCGGGTACGCATCGGGATGGCCGAGTATCCATTCCTGCCACGAGCCTGCACCGCCATTAATGATCAGGAGCTACTCGACATTTTGCTGATGGCCACCCATGCTGCCCGCCAGATCAGCAAAACCGAAACGGGCAGCCAGTGGGTTCACCTGAGTGCCATCGAAGCGGCCCCGGCCGCCAGCTTTGCCGGCGAGAATATCCGCCGGGCATGCATACTGGCAATGGATAAAGGTTTGGTCCGAGTCCAGACCTCATCCCATCAGGAATATGACTGGCACCGGCATCTGTGAAGAGAAAACGCTCAGTATTTCCGCAGTTTAGAAGCACAAAGATCACGAAATCGCATAAAAAGCACACGAGCGTTTGTGTCTGACAAAACAAGCCGCTAATAATGTTCAACTCATCAGAACATTTTTGCTAACATCCGAGCTTGTCCAGTGCCTGGCGCTGGCTGTAACGGATGGGTAGATAAGGTAATCATTAGTCGACGTGACTGCGAAATATAATGCAGCTTCTGATGTGAGTGAATTGAAGCTGCGTTTGGATCAGGCTCAATTGTCCTACCGCGATGTGTCATTAAAATCGCGTCGTGAGATCGTTATTTTAAAACGCCTGATTGCTCGTATGTCCGTGGCCTGCAAAGGCCTGGACAGCGAGCTGGACAAACGGCTGGATATCCTGCGTACCGATCTCGAGCAAAACAAAGATATCAGCAAAATTGTGCCGCATCTGGCTCAGGTCGAACGGTTGTTGCTCCGGCAAACCTCCACCCATTCGACCATGGAACGCCTCTCTGAACTGATCCGGCAAAGTTCTGAAAGCCTGAAACGTATCCCTGCCCTGCCCGTTCAGCTCAAACGCGACATTCATGATCTGCTGTCTCAGGCACCGGATTCTCTTCACCACAGCCACCAGCAAATCACCCAGCTATTCGGACTGTATGACAGGGCACTGAAACTCCTGACCGTCCCGGTCAGCATCGAACGGGAATCCAGGTCAAAAGACGACGATTTACAGCAAAAGCTGTGCAACGAGCTGCAGCAGATTATCACAGAGCTTGATGCTGAGGGAGAATCCGGCGAACAGTTATTGGCGATACGGCACCAGTTACTCGCCGGTGTCGCGCCTATTTCACTGGTCGAGCTTTGCCTGGAAGTGCTGCGTCTGGCGCTGGACAGCTTTATTCACGAACGTCGCCATTCACAGAAATTTCTGGATGTCATCAGCGGTGATCTGGCTGCCCTGGAACAAACAACGCGTCAGACCGCCGATCAGGGACAAGCCCTGCACAAACACCGTTCTGAACTGACTGCCGAGCTGGGGCAACTGTCCGATCGCTTCCACCAGGCGCTGTCTCAGTACACGAACCTGGAAAGCTGGCGCGGCGCCGCACATGCGCTGGATACTTCACTCAAACAACTGGTCGAGCGCCAGCGCTCGCTGGAAAACCGTGAACAGGCGCTGCTGGAGCAACTGCACTATCACCAGAATCGTGCCGAACACCTGTATCAGCAAACACAGAATCAGCATCGTCAGATTGAAGATCTGCAACGCCGGATTTTCCTTGACCCACTGACCCGCGTTTACAACCGGGCAGCCTTTCATGACCGGCTCGAACACGAATACCGCCGCTGGATCCGCTATCAGCATCCGCTGTGTCTGGCGGTTATCAATCTCGATCATTTCGGGGATCTCAATGACACCTATGGTTTTCAGGCTGGCGACAAAGTGCTGAAAATCATTGCCCGTACCCTGCATCAACACCTCAGGGATACCGACTTTATCGCCCGAGTCGGCAATGATGAGTTCATGCTGATCCTGCCAGATATCACAGAAGAGGAACGTCATCGCCGGCTGTCCGGTATCCGTGAAGCGATTTTGCAACTTCCCTTCCGGTTCAGAGACAAGAACGTCACCGTTTCTGCCTCTCTCGGCGCGACGCTGTTTGATGATACCGACACGCCAGCCAAAGTCATCGAGCGGGGACAAAAAGCCCTGGCCAGCGCCAAACACGCCGGGCGCAACCACCTGATCTGGATCGCTTAATCACTGATAATTCACTCAGTCAGCGGTTCTCCCAGGCTCTAACTCACTGCTACACAACCTCTTTTTTTTCACCCAACCCTAGGCAAACCTGATAAGCCTGTGTATGTTCAATAATACGGACCAGGAAAAATGTCCGGTATTTCCATCCGCGGTCGATCTTTTATCCGCCAGGAAAATCGCTTACATACAGACGTATCTGGCGTCTGTATTCGTCTCCAGGGAGGTAAGCATGATTACACATATCAGTCCGGTTGGCGCCATGACGCTGCTGTCGCAGCTCGAAGTGGACAGTCTGAAAGCCACAGCGGCCAGCGACCTGTATCGCCTTTACCGCAACTGCTCACTGGCTGTTCTCAACTCAGGCAGTAACAGTGACGATTCCAACGCACTGCTGGAACTCAATAAATCATTTGATATCAATGTTCTCAGAAGAGAGCGTGGGATAAAACTCGAACTCAAAGATCCACCTGAACACGCCTTTGTCGACGGTAAAATTATTCGCGGTATCCAGGAACACCTGTTTGCCGTGCTAAGGGACATTATTTACGTCAACGTACATGTCAACCAGCGCAACGATTTAAACCTGACCAGTGCACCGCACATCACCAATTTCATCTTCAGTATTCTGCGAAATGCCCAGACCGTCCGCTCACGGGAAGATCCCAATATCGTGGTCTGTTGGGGAGGCCACTCCATTAACCCGGAAGAGTATCAGTACACCCGGGATGTCGGCCACCAGCTAGGGCTTCGTGAGATGAATATCTGTACCGGTTGCGGACCCGGTGCCATGGAAGGGCCAATGAAAGGCGCGGCCATCGGCCATGCTCAGCAAAGATACGGTAAAAGCCGCTTTATTGGCCTGACCGAACCTTCCATCATTGCCGCCGAGCCGCCAAACCCTATCGTCAATGAACTGGTGATCATGCCAGATATTGAGAAACGCCTGGAAGCCTTTGTCCGTGTCGGCCACGGTATCATTATTTTCCCCGGGGGAGCCGGCACCGCAGAGGAACTGCTCTACATCATCGGGATTCTGATGCACCCGGAAAATCAGGATCAACCTTTACCTGTGGTGCTCACCGGTCCGAAAAGCAGTGAGCCGTATTTCCGCACCCTGGACAGCTTCGTCCGCGATACCTTAGGTGAAGAAGCAACCAAGCATTATCAGATTGTCATTGATGATCCGGCAAAAGTGGCCCGCATCATGAAAGCAGCCATGCCGCAAACCAAGGAGTACCGCCAGGAAACCGGAGATGCGTACTGTTACAACTGGTCGTTGAAAATCCCGCCGGAATTTCAGTTGCCCTTTGAACCCACTCATGAGGCCATGGGCAGTCTGGATTTGCATTTCAATCAGCGGCCGGAACAACTTGCCGCAAATTTACGCCGCGCTTTTTCCGGCATTGTCGCCGGTAATGTCAAAGAAGAGGGGATCAAGGAAATTGAGCGCAAAGGCCCGTTTCTGATCAACGGGGATCCGTCTTTGATGAAACGCATGGATAAGCTGCTTAAAAACTTCGTCGCGCAGCGGCGCATGAAACTGCCCGGCAGCGAGTATATTCCCTGCTACCGGATCCTCACCCACCCCGATATGGTGAAATAATTTGCCATGCAACGTAGAATACAGGGCCAGCAGGCCCTGTTTTACGATTGTTGAAATTTATGTCCATACACTTAGTCATCATTGATGCTCTCAACCTGATCCGCCGTGTCCATGCCGCCCAGCCGGGCGAGCCCGATATCGCCAACACCAGTAAAGTGTGCTGTCAGGCACTGGGTAAAATTATTGCCATCAGCCAGCCAACCCATATCGTGGCGGTGTTTGACCATCATGGTGATGACAGAGGCTGGCGGGCTGAGCTGTTGCCCAATTACAAAGAAGGGCGCAAACCGATGCCGCCGGAACTGCAGGCTGGGATGGAGCAGATCCAGGACGACTTCATGACACTGGGTGTCGACTCCCTGCTGTCTGATGGGGATGAAGCTGATGATCTGATTGCCACCCTGGCGCTCAAAGTGGCCGATCATGGCGGCCAGGTCACGATCGTATCGACCGACAAAGGCTACTGTCAGCTTCTGCGCCCGACTGTAATGATCCGCGATTACTTTCAGCAGCGCTGGCTGGACAGCCCCTTCATCGCAAAAGAATTCGGGGTTCGTCCCGAGCAACTGCCCGATTACTGGGGACTGGCGGGGATCAGCTCAAGCAAAATTCCGGGCGTACCGGGAATCGGCCCCAAGGCGGCGTGTGAATTGTTGCAGCAGTACCCGGATCTCGACAGTATTTTGTCCGCCGACAATCTCCCGGAGAAATGGCGCAAGAAAATTGAAGCCAACAAAGACAGCGCCAGAGCCAGTAAAGCGGTAGCCAGGCTGAAAACCGATTTAGAGCTTGGCTTTAATTTGCAGGATATCCGATTTCAGACGGCGGGCTGAACTGCCCGCCGCTAAATGATCGGCTAGTGAGGACTACGGTTATCCAGGCTCTGGATATGAACAGTGATTTCTTCACGGTCATGATACAAATGCTTGGCCTGCAGGCGGAATTTCAAGCCATTCTGAATCAGAAATACTTTCAGGTTTTCAATATCCTGCAACACTTCCTCATAACGACCTTTCATGGGCAGTTTCAGGTTAAAGATGGTTTCTTTGGCCCAGCCCTTAATCAGCCACTGTCCCATCAAGTGCGCAACACGGGCTGGTTTTTCAACCATGTCACACACCAGCCAGGTCACATTCTTACGTGGTGGCTCAAACTTAAAGCCATCCACCATATGATGCTTCACCTGCCCCGTATCCATCAGACTCTGGGCCATCTGTCCGTTATCGATCGCATGGACAAACATGGAGCGCTTGACCAGCTGATAGGTCCAGCCACCCGGGCACGCCCCGAGATCCACGCCCCACATCCCTGAGGCCAGTCGCTCATCCCACTCTTCACGCGGAATAAAGACATGAAATGCCTCTTCCAGCTTGAGGGTAGAACGGCTAGGTGCATCCGCCGGGAATTTCAGCCGTGGGATCCCCATGAAAAACGGCGAGTTGTTATTGGTGTAGGAATAGCCGATA
The DNA here is from genome assembly GCF_021432065.1 of Photobacterium sp. TLY01. Taxonomy (NCBI): domain Bacteria; kingdom Pseudomonadati; phylum Pseudomonadota; class Gammaproteobacteria; order Vibrionales; family Vibrionaceae; genus Photobacterium; species Photobacterium sp. TLY01. The sequence goes on along the minus strand of NZ_CP090364.1, from coordinate 610,068 downwards.
AAACAACAGCCTGGCTCAGTAAAGCACAAGTGCAACACCGGCTTTTTCGGGTTATCTTTCGCGTACAAAGCCCCTTGCTTACGAAATGCCTGACGCAATGGCACAGTAAACTTGCGGCAGAACTTCAGCAGTTCTTTGGCTTCGTTGGTGTCCGGGGTTTCTACCCGCAGATCGCCACAACGCGGCAAGGCGTCCGCCTCAGCCAGAATAGGGCTGATCCGATCATCTGTGGGTAAATCTTCCAGACGTGCTGTCACGACCAGCATCTGACGGGCAAAAATCAGCTCAGAAAACGGTTGTAATTGTACGAACTTATCCGCATCCCCTGCCTGATAAAATTCAAACAATACATAACCGGTATTTTTCTTCGCACGCGGAAAGCCAAACAATTCGAGTTTATTGGCTTTATCCTGCACCTCTCCGGCACATTCGTTTTCAAATCCCTGACGGCAGTACAACAGAACCTGATTCACCACGAGTCCTCACGCAGAACGCCAGGCTGCCACAGCAAGTGACAACCAGGCTAGAATAAAACACAGTCCCCCCAGTGGTGTTACGGGACCAAGCCACTTCATCCCCGTCAATGCCAGCAGATAAAGGCTGCCACTGAACAGACAGATCCCCACAGCAAATAACAGGGCCGCGTATGATAGCGCTTTTGCAGAAAAATTGCGTGCCCAAATACCACAGCCAAATAAAGCCAGACTGTGCCAGAGCTGGTAATCCACACCGGTTTGAAACACATCCAGCAAATACGGGCTGAGATGCCCTTTCAGCCCGTGGGCGGCAAAGGCCCCGAAACCGACCCCAATGGCACCGCTGATCGCGGCAAAAATAATCATGCTCCGGCTCTGCATTCACTCTGTCCTTCTGTGTTTTTATTCATGGAATGATCTTAGTTTGATACGCACTGGTGAATAAAGCGGGCCAGCACAGCGACAGCCTGCGCCAGATTACCGGCTTCACTGAAACCCGAGGCTTTGCGTGGTTTGAAGCTGTGGTCACCGTCCGGCAGAAAAGACAGCGTCACTGTGTCGGCATAAGACCACCCTTCCACCTCAGGACGGGTGCCAAAGGTATCGCGTTCGCCTTGCAGGATCAGGGTCGGGACAGCGATCGTTTTCAGGTGATCGCCGCGAAAATTCTCCGGTTTACCCGGCGGATGGAACGGGAACCCCAGACAGGCAATGCCGCAGACCTTGTCCTGACAGTTGCGCACATCCGGTGCCGATTCGGCCGCCTCTGTGACGATCAGGCTGGCCATGCGACCGCCCATTGATTTGCCGCCGATCACCAGCGGCCCATCCTGACTGAAATGCTCAATATGACGCTGAAAGTCCGTCAGCAGCTTTGGCTGCCGGTCCGGTGGGCGCTTTTTACCGTCTTCCCGCCGTTTCACCATATAGGGAAAATCGAAACGTACCACGCGAATCCCTTCAGCAACCAAGCCTTGGGCAATCGCCGTCATAAACGCATGATCCATCCCGGCGCCAGCGCCGTGGGCAAACAGAAAGGTCGCAGTAAACTGGCCGTTTTCTGGCATGTCGATTAAATAATCCACCAAACATCCCCCTGATAAAATAAAAAACCCTTGACCCGCTTTACAGTGGATCAAGGGTTTGCACAGTACTACTGACCCTCACATCATTTCAATAGCCAATCCGACTTGAGATTAATCAGACAGTCGGGCAGCCGTATCAATCAGAGCGGCAATTTTATCCGGGTATGACAAAATCGATGCATGTCCGGATGGTACGGAAATGGTATGAGCACCCATCCGCTCTGCCATCCAGAACTGCAGTTGCGGTGACACGATTTTGTCTTCTGAGGACACCGCATACCAGGAAGGTTTTGTCTTCCAGGCGACCTGCTCCACGACTTCATCAAACGCCGCAATAGACATCGGGATCTGCGACGCCGCCATCAGCCGGGTTTTTGCCGGATCTGCATCATGAGCTAAGGCAAAGTGGTATCCGGCAGGATCAATCAGATAGTTGCCATACCCATCATCAATCACACTTTGCAGACCAGGCATGGTGGCTTGTTCTGCTTTGATTTGCTGCAATGTATGAATGGATTCACCTTTATCCGGCGCCATTGCTGCCACATAAACCAGTCCTTTGACCTTGTCATGGTTCCCAACCTCAGTCACTGGCACACCAGCCCAGGAATAACCGACCAGTATTGTGTCTGCAGTCTGGCGGTCTAAAACCCGTCGAATGGCCTCGACATCATCTTTTAAAGACGTCAGGGGATTTTGTACGGCTGTGACTTGATAGCCTTTATCCAGCAGAATAGACATCACAGAATTCCAGCTGGATGCATCCACGAAAGCACCATGTACCAAAACCACATGATCAATTTTCTTTGCCCAAAGACTTTGTGACGCAATCAATGCAGTCAATATAATTGATAGTTTAGAAATAAAAAACAACATCCTTTTCATATTAACCTCCTTAACTATAAAGAAGATTAACAATGCCATAGAACAATAGGAGCATTAATCTGCTCTTTTGTTTTTTCTCTCATAAATAAAACGGTTTAATACCCCCATTTATTTACAATGAAGTCAATAAAGCTCCTTAACTTAGGCGGCATATTCCGGTCTGGTAAGTAGATTAAATTCATTGGCCGACACGGAATTGCAAAATCATGGAGAATTTCAACCAATTTCCCACTTTTCAGTTCCTGATGCAGCAATATCTCCGGCTGAATGATAATACCAACGCCACTGAGAGCGGTTGCTTTTAATCCCTGCCCATTATTAATACTGAGATTACCATTCAGCTTTACCGGATAATCCTGACCATTTTGATGAAATGTCCATTGCCGTAAAATGTGGTGATAACTAAAAGACAGGCAATTATGCAGAGCCAGATCAGCAGGGGTTTTCGGCGTACCGTGTTTTTCAAGGTAATCAGGGGATGCACAGGTGACCAAGCGATAAGGCCTGAGCGGGCGTGCAACCATACCCGACTCCGGCAACTCGCCGATCCGAATCGCAACATCATAGTTATCATTCACCAGATCGACACAGTAATCACTCAAAATTAATTGCAGTTCTACCTCAGGTACCTGAGCCATATATTCATGTATTTCTGATGCAAGGCAAACATTACCGAAAGTGATCGGAGCACTCACACGCAGCAAGCCTCTCGGCATATCATGAAATTCCTTAATTTCAATTTCTGCATCAGTAATCTGACTTAACAGTTCAATACAACGACCATAATAAATCCTTCCGGCTTCAGTCAGGCTCTGTTTTCTTGTCGTTCTGTAAATCAGCTTTGTCGATAATAACTCCTCAAGATAGCGAATATGATTTCCGACCATCGTTGAAGATAAAGCCAGTTCATTTGCTGCCGCAGCAAAGCTTCCCTGCTCAACCACTTTTACAAACGTATTCATGCTGGTGAGTTTGTCCATTCAAAACCTTTACTAATGAGTCAAAAAAATAAAAGCGTGTTTTTACTTATTCCAGATTCATGCAGCATTACACCACAGTAATATTCAGTTACACAATTAAATAGGAGAATAATCAATGCCAATTGCTATTTGGGCACTTGCTATCGGCGCTTTTGCAATCTGCACCAGCGAATTTGTCATCATGGGGTTATTGCAGGAAGTCGCGAACGATCTCAGTATCACCATCGGCCAATCCGGGTTTTTAGTCACCGGCTACGCGCTCGGTGTTGTTCTGGGGGCACCGTTCCTGACCCCCTTCCTGGTCGGCCTGAAAAGAAAACCTGTCCTGATTGGACTCATGCTGCTGTTTACTCTGGGCAACATCGCCTGCGCGATCGCCCCGAGTTATGAAACCATGCTGGTTGCACGTTTGGTGACCGCACTTGCTCAGGCGACCTTCTTTGGTCTGGGTGCTGTTGTTGCCACCAAACTGGTTCCGGCCGACAAGCAGGCCAGTGCTATCGCAGCCATGTTTATGGGCGCCACACTGGCGAACATTTTCGGTGCGCCGCTGGGCACATTTATTGGTCAGGAACTGGGCTGGCGCTCTGCGTTCTACGTCATTGCCGTTCTGGGCGTATTGTCTGCACTGTCGATTGCCAAATTACTGCCATCCATTAAGAAGGAAGCAACAAGCAATCTGGCCGCAGAATTCCGAGCGCTGGCACAGCCTGGGATGATTCGCGCCCTGCTGATCACTATCTTCGGTTTCGGCGGCACCTTCACAGCCTTTACTTACATCTCTCCGATGCTGACCGAACTGACCGGCATGTCGATTGATTACGTCCCTGCCATGCTGCTGCTGTTTGGCTTCGGAATGGCGGTTGGTAATCCCCTGGGGGCTCGCCTGTCCAATAAAGGCATCGTCTTTGGTATGCGCGTCACACTGATGGCACTGATTCTTGCGCTCGTCGCTCTGTACTTCGCGACTCACTCCACCATTGCCATGGTTATCGTGACTTTCCTGTTTGGCGCGGCCATGTTCGCCACGATTCCATCCTTGCAGACCTATGTCCTTTCCGAAGCCGGTAAGGCACCGGTTCTGGCTTCTGCCTTCAACATTGCCGCCTTCAACCTGGGCAACGCTGGTGGCGCCTGGCTGGGTGGCATCAGTATCGATGGCGGCGTTGAACTGGGGCTACTGCCATTAATTGCTGCAGCAGTCAGTGTGGTGGGTCTGTTACTCAGCCTGACGATCAGTACCCAAAAATCAGCACAACCTGTCGCCGCTTAACCAAACATATTCCCCCTTTCCTTTCAAAGGAAAGGGGCACACACAAGGAAGAAATACAACACATGCAACTGATCATCACCGCCCCCGATGGCCAATATAACGGCGAACTTTTTGATTTCGGAGACAATCATCATCTTGTTTATTTCCCTGACTGGGAAGGCTGTAAAACAGATTATGCCGTCCGGAAAGCTGAACAGCTTGCGATGGCGCTGTCCGGCAAAGTGTTACTGACCGATATTTATGGTATGAACAATCAGCCCAAAAACTATGGAATCCATGCTGACCCTTTTATCCGCCAGACGCTGAGTAACCCGCTGGCGCTGCGCGAGAAAATGGCAGCACTGGCCCCAGTGTATGCCGAATGTCTGGGGACAACACAAGAGCAGCTCAGCTATGCCGGTGTATGCTTTGGCGGCAGTATTGCTTTTGAAACCGGCCGCTCAGAAGCGCGGGCGGAAAAAGTAATTTCAATCCATGGAACCCCGTCTTCACCGTCGCCTCTCCAGCAAGCAAACACCACCCAATTTTTGCTCATTCAAGGCACAAACGACCCGCATATTCCCATGCAGGAAGTCAATCGCTTTGCTGATGAAATGGCAACTGTGGGCAATGACTGGCAAGTCTCATTGCTCGGTAATGCCCAGCACAGCTTCACCAAAGAAGAGATTGGCACAGGGGGTTATGGTTCCCGGTTTGACAGTAAAGCAAACCAGCGGGCATTTCGTTATACCCAAGCGTTTATTGAGGCCTGAATATGAATACAGGGATGCAGGATGCAATCAATCTGGCGTGGAAACTGGCTTATGTGCTGAAGGGGTAAGGAATGAGTATGTATCTGTCAGGTTTGGATATCACATTGCCTGCACGCCGTATGACGACACAGCAGGCCATTGAAGCCCGTGAATACGATGTTCCGAATGCCGAGCGTGATGGGTATTTCAGTGCAGCGATTGAAGACGAACTGTACCCGGCAGACATGGGATTACTTGCCGCACAAAAAGCACTGGCGGAAAGCGGTCATGCGCCAGAGCAAGTTGCAACCCTGAGTTATGCCTCCATCCACCGCCACGGCCATGCCCGGCTGTGGAGTCCGGCTGCCTATCTGCAGCACCAGTTAAAGGTTGATCATGCGCTCCCTGTCAGTATTCAGCATGGTTGCAACGGTGGCTTTCTCGCGCTGAAACTGATGGCACCTCACATCCAGGCTGATCGCGTCGGACTGCTAGTCACTGCGGATAGGTTTTCAGAATCGGGTTTCAATCGCTGGCTGGGCGACTATGGCCTGATCTATGGCGATGCCGCCGTGGCTGCAACTGTATCGGCACAATCGGGTTTTGCCAAAATTCTGCATTTTGACATTTGCAGCCTGCCGGCGCTGGAAAGATTACACCGACTGCCGCTTCCGTCCCCGGAAACAACCGACAGCTACCTGAGTGAATATGATATCCGCCAAACCAAGAAAAGCTTTCTGGAGGCATTCTCCCGGGAAGGATTTGTTCAACCCATTCAACAGGCGCTGACCCGTCTCAGGCATTCCTTACTGAATCAGTACAACCTCAGTGAGCGCCCAGCCCGCTGGCTGATCCCCCCGTTTGTCGGAAACAGTATCCGGGAAGAAACCTATGAAGCCTACTTCGGTGATCTGGCCACCCACAATGCCTGGCAGTTCGGCAGAGAAATCGGTCATACCGGTGCCAGTGACGGCTTACTGGGCTTACACCTGCTGCGCCAGAGTGGTCAACTCCAGTCAAAGGACCGCGTTCTGGTGATCAGTGCCGGGGCCGGCTTCAGTTGCAGCGTTGTACTCCTTGAAATGCAATAACCACAAGACCAAGAGGAAACCATCTTATGCGAACCATCACACTGCACGAAGACATTGCCATTCATCCCATCGGACTGGGTTGCATGGGAATGTCGGAGTTTTACGGTCAAAAAGACGATCATCGCTCTCTGGCGGTCATGCACTCGGCTGTTGAGCTTGGGGTGAACATGTTTGATACCGCAGATTTATATGGCGATGGCCACAACGAATCCTTGATCGGTCAATTCTTACGCCAATCCAGTCAACGTCCTTTTATCGCAACCAAATGCGGTATTGTCCGCCATCCGGAAATCCTTCCTGATGGCAACTTTCGCCGCTCCTATAACGGTCAGAAGGAATACATCATCAGTGCTTGTGAAAAAAGCCTGAAACGTCTTGGCGTGGAAACCATTGATCTTTATTACCTGCACCGCCGCGATCCCGACACCCCGATTGAGGAAAGTGTCGACGCCATGGCAACCCTGGTTCAGCAAGGGAAGATTCGTGCGATCGGGCTGTCAGAGGTCACCGCAGATGAGATTCATCGAGCCAATCAGGTCCATCCGATTGCCTGTGTTCAGTCGGAATATTCTCTGTGGAGCCGCCAAGCTGAGCAGAACGTGCTGGCTGCCTGCAGAGCCAACCAGACACGATTTATTGCCTTCAGCCCGCTTGGCCGGGGATTAGTCAAATCAGATATTGCACTGGAATCCGGCGATTTCCGTCAAAATATTCCTCGCTTTGACGCCCATCACCTCAACCAGAACGAACCTTTGTTTCAATTGTTATCCGATGTTGCTGAACGGAACAAGATGACGACAGCGCAGGTTTGTCTGAGCTGGCTGCTTGCTCAGGGGGATGATATCGCCGCGATCCCCGGTACCCGCCATCTGACGTATCTGAAACAGAATGTCGCAGCGGCTCAGCATCCGCTCAGTGAAGCCGATCTGAGCTTATTGGATCACCAATTTCAGCCCAATAATATCAGTGGTGATAAATACCTGACCCCAGCATAACGTCAGGCCGACGCCCGTCCGGAATGGCCTCCCCCTCCAGTTCCGGACGGCTGAATAAGCAGCGCGAATTCAGGCCATGGCCTCAGCCTGATATTCAGGCTGGGGAAGCGGCCCCTCTTCCTGCTCTTTGCGGGCTTTCTCCAGCACCCAGTCACGGAAGATCTGAATCCGGCCGGTCTCGGCCTGCTTTTCCTGACACACCAGATAGAAAGCATTTTTACTCAGCAACGCCTCATCAAACGGGCAGACCAAGCGGCCGGCTTCCAGTTCCGGCTGCGCCAGCACATTATTGGCCAGTGCAATGCCCTGGCTGTGAATCGCAGCCTGCAACACCATAGTCGAGTGACTGAAAATCGGCCCCTGGTTGACATTAGCGCCCGGAATATCGAACTCACGCATGTAGTTTTTCCATTCCTTGCGTGAACCGTCATGTAACAGGGTATGTGTTTGCAGATCAGCCAGAGAGTTCAGCGGCTTAGGACCACTGAGCAGCATCGGGGAACAGACAGGCACCAGAAATTCCTGATACAGCCGGTCGCAACGCAGCCCGGGCCAGTTTCCGCGACCATAATAAATGGCCACATCCACATCATCGGTCAGCGACCCCTCATCCAGATCCACCGCTTTGATTCTGACATCGACATCAGGATGCTGCTGATTAAAGTCACTCAGCCTGGGCACCAGCCACTGGATGGCAAAACTGGGAGATAAACTAATGGTCAGCGCCCCTTTTGAACCCCGTTCCAACACTTTGTCGGTGGCATCGGAAATGGCACTGAAGATATCTTTCAGATCGAGAAAATACCCTTGTCCCTCTTCGGTCAGCAGTAAGGAACGGTTCCGGCGGCGAAACAGCTTCAGGCCCAGAAATTCCTCCAGCGCTTTAATCTGGTGGCTGACTGCAGCCTGAGTAACAAACAGCTCCTCCGCCGCCCGGGTAAAACTCAGGTGCCGGGCGGCAGCCTCAAATACTTTCAGCGAATTAAGTGGTGGGAGTCGTCTTGACATAATGTCCTGCCATACTGGTTGCATTAGTTTTTTTTATCCAGGTCATTATAAATTGTCGATTGTTCAAGTACCACAGAAACCCTAAGATTGGCGCCGCAATCTCAAGGGTAACACGCTGTAATTTTTGCTTAACCGCAAATGTTTTCTCAGATTTTTACCCCTCAGATTGCAATGTTGTGTTTGCATATTGCCCGGTCTCTTCTGGGCGGGTAGCCGGAGTGCTACCGATTTACTTCCTGTTTTTTTGACCTGTCTGTCAAAACTTCTTTATGGCACTGCGCCCCAACGCGGTGCCATTTTTTTATGCGATCGGCTCTGCTTCCCTTGCCTCCGTGGCCAATAATGAGGATGATCCGCTTTATCGGCTACCAACGAGTTTAAGCATGACTGCGCCATTTGACATTCAAACTATCCGCGCTCAGTTTCCTGCCGTTCAGCAGGATTCAGACCACCCCATTGTCTACCTGGACAGTGCGGCGACGGCGCAGAAACCCCTGGCAATGATCCAGACGCTGGACCATTACTACCGCGGCCAGAGCGCGAACGTTCATCGTGGCAGCCACCAGCTGACTGCCAGCCTGACACAACGTTTCGAACAAGCGCGAGAAACAGTGCGCCAGTTCATTCATGCCCGCAGCCCGAAAGAAATCATCTGGACACGCGGGGCCACGGAAGCCTTAAACCTGATCGCCCAGACCTTCGCACGCAGCACCCTGCAACCGGGCGATGAGATCCTGGTCAGCGAACTGGAACACCATGCCAACATCGTCCCCTGGCAAATTGTTGCTGAGCAGACCGGCGCAAAAGTCGTCAAACTGCCGATGCTGCCTGACTGCACATTGGATATGCCTGCCTTTCATCAGCGCCTGACGGCCAGAACCCGGATCGTGGCGGTCGCGCATGTCACCAATGTGTCCGGCACGCGAAACCCGGTAGAAACCATGATCAAAGCGGCCCACGCGAAAGGTGCCATCGTGGTGGTCGACGGAGCGCAGGGCATCGTGCATGAGGCGGTAGACGTTCAGGCGATGGATGCCGATTTCTACGTTTTCTCAGGCCACAAACTCTTTGGCCCGTCAGGTCTTGGCGTGCTGTACGGTAAACAGGCACTGCTGGAAGCCATGCCGCCCTGGCATGGGGGAGGAAAAATGGTGGAGAAGGTGTCGTTTGACGGCACGCAGTTCACCGGTCTGCCGGGTAAATTTGAAGCCGGCACCCCCAATATTTCCGGAGTCATCGCCTTCGCAGCCACCCTGCACTGGCTGAGCAGCATTGATCGACAGGGCGCAGAAGCGCATATTCAGCATCTGTGCCAGCTGGCCATCAAGGGCATTGAAGACATTGAAGGTCTGCGGATTATCGGCCAACAGCCCGACACCAGCCTGTTTTCATTTGTGGTTGACGGTATTCATCATCAGGATATTGCCACCCTGCTCGACCAGCAAGGGGTGACGCTGCGTGCCGGCAATCACTGCGCACATCCGATGCTGGATGCGCTGGGGTTAACCGGGACTTTGCGCGTCTCTTTTGCCCTCTATAATACCGAAGAAGACGTTGCCTGCTTTGTCGCGGCTTTGCATAAAGCCTGTGACCTGCTGTAACCAGAGAGAGTGTTCATGACCGTATCCACCGATCTACCGAGCCATCCGTTCGGCACCACGATTACCCCTGATGACATTCTGGCCAGGATGCAGGCAAGCAGCGGCTGGGAAGACAGATACCGCCACGTGATTCAGTTTGGCAAGCAACTGCCCGCTTTGCCGGAAACGCTGAAAAGTGAGAACGTGAAAATCAGTGGCTGTGAAAGCCAGGTGTGGCTGGTTCAGCACTGTGAAAACGGGTATTACCATTTCGCCGCCGATTCTGACGCCAGAATTGTCAAAGGGTTGATTTGTCTGGTGCTGGCCGCCTACGAGGGAAAAACTGCCGAGCAGATTCTGGGGTTTGACATCGACAGGTATTTCGAACAGCTGGGCTTACTGGCACACCTGAGCCCGTCTCGCAGCAACGGCCTGAAAGCCATCGTCGATGCCATTATCACCAACGTGAGCCGCTGAGACACGGCTCACGCACCTGCTGTCAGCGGTGCTTTTCGATCAGTTTTTGCAGAATTCGGGAGACGGCGACAAAGCCGAATGTTGCGGTGACCATGGTGGCCGCGCCAAACCCGGTTGCGCAATCCATGCGTTTCGGGCCTTCCGCGGTCGATTTGGCCTCGCAGACACTGCCGTCCGCCTGAGGATATTTGAGCTGTTCGGTTGAGAACACACAGTCGATACCAAATTTGCGCGCCGGATTTTTGCTGAAATTATAAAACCGGCGCAGCATATTGCGGATTTTCGCCGCCAGCGGATCCTGAATGGTTTTGGCCAGATCCGCGATCTGGATCTGGGTCGGATCAATCTGGCCGCCTGCACCGCCTGTGGTAATCACCTTGATTTTATTTCGCTTGCAGAACGCCAGCAACGCCGCTTTGGGCTTCACACTGTCAATCGCATCCAGCACGTAATCAAACTGACTGCCGATGTACTCCGGGATATTTTCCGGGGTAATAAAATCGTCAATCAGGTTCACTTTGCAGTCCGGATTGATTAACGCAATGCGCTCGGCCATGACCTCAATCTTACTGCGACCGACCGTCCCTGACATGGCATGAATCTGACGGTTAATATTCGTGACACACACATCATCCATGTCGATCAACGTCAGCTGACCGATACCAGAGCGCGCCAGGGCTTCGGCTGCCCAGGAACCCACTCCGCCAATACCAATCACACAGACATGCGCAGCCCTCAGGATCTCAACTTCCTGATGACCATACAAACGGCGGGTGCCGCCAAAACGCTGGTTATAATTGTCTGATGCTGGAGTGTCGGGATACTGCATAACGGCCTGTCAGAGTGTGTTGAGAATGAGCGCGTTTTATACGCGCTCTGGGGTCAGTTGTCCAGTCCCTGCGCTTGCTGGGCAGGCTGGGCCATCACGGCCTCTTCATTGAAGGTCAGGCTGGTATCCACCGGCGATACGACGGGTTTTTGACTGGCTTCAATCCGCTGTTCCGTGAGCTCAGCGTCGGTTTCAGGTGTCAGCCCCAGCTTCCATACCCGGCCAAAATGCTTGTAATGGCCCGCATCAATTCCGGCCTGAGCGCCCATACCATGGTAGAGATCCAGATGATTGCGCTTGACTGCGCCGCCAGTATCCAGCGCCATCAGCAGGGTTAATACATGCTGACCATTCCAGTTGCCGTCCGCATCCAGTTGGGGCACTTCCGCCAGCAGCACACTGCCCATCGGCAAAAACTCCCGATCCGCCGCCACCGATGCCATCGCCATGAGCGGAATACCCGCCGTGCCTAAGACATCCAGCTCATCGCGAGGCTTGAAGAAAACATAAGACGGATTCTGCTCCAGCAGTTCACGCACTGTGGCATCATCATGCTGGCTGACCCACTCCGCGATCGCTTTGAGCGACATTTTCTCCCTCGGCACTTCACCGCGTTCAATCAGCACTTTACCGATGCTGACATAAGGGTGACCGTTCTTACCGCCATACGCAAAATACTGCAGCTCGTCATTGTCCTCGAAATGAACAAAACCGCTGCCCTGCACTTCCATCATGAACACATCCAGTTTGGAGGCGGAATACCCCAACTCCAGGCCCTGACCTGCCAGGGCGCCGTTGTAAATCTCGGCACGGGTCGGACATTGGCCGTTACATTCGGGCATCGCATAAACCGGGTATTTGAACTTGTCGTCCTGCGCGTGACGCAATTCGATCACCGGCGAGAAATAACCGGTAAACATCACATTGCCGTAACCGTCACCGCCGCCCATCTGCTCAGTCGTCAAACCATACTGAGCGAACGCTGTCGGATCGCCACCGTTTGCTGCCCAGTCTTTCACCTGCTGATACAAATTCTGATAACGCAGCATCATAGACGGAGAGCGGGTGAGCACTTGCTCTGCCTGGGCTTCAAAGCGGCTGTAATCGCGGGGTTTATCCGAGACCACATTGGTCACCGGGTTCAGCAGATGATCAAACTCGCCATCAAGGTATTGCTGGCCGCGATCAACCGGTTTGGCACACGCGGCCAGTCCGAACACGCAGGAAACAAGAGTCAGTTTTCTTAGCAGGGAAAATTGTTGGAACACAGAAATGCCTTAGTAGTATCGACAGGTTAACGTATGGCAGGTCTCATCAGACATACCATGTCTATATAAAGCCACAATGTTAGGCTGTTTTATCATAACCAATGTCAAAGTCTTGTTTTGATTGTCACGAAAGATTAATAATACGCACTGACTGTCATATAAGTGTCACAATAGAGCGGTTTAATAAAAACGTCATACAAACGACATCATTGCCCAGCAGACAGACAATGTCAGCATGGCAACAAAACGACAAACAGCAATGAGAGCACCTTTTCATGGGCTTTGCGCCCCAGATCATGACATTTCAGGAAGGACTGGCATGAACAATCAGTTTAAAGTTGGCAAAGAAACCTTACTTGATCCAAACGCTGTCGAATATCAGTGGATTCGCAATCTGGCCAGTGACGGCAATTCTCCGCAACAAATCAACACGGTGATCCAGCGTTGTCTGGGAGGTACCGCCCAGACCGCCGATACGCTGCGCAAAGTGGCGCTGAATAAATTGCCGGTCCATCAGCTGTTTTCCCGGCTCAAGGAAGAAGAATAAATACGGGGCAGCCCGCCCTGGCGTTTAAGAGCCCTGTTTGGCCCCCTGTCGTGCGAACGAAGACACATAATGTGCGGGCTGCTGGCGGATGAACTGACCTTCTTCAAAGGTATAGCGGTAAGTCTCATCCCCCATGCGATAGCGCAACTGGCTGCCATCCCATTCATAGGTCGTACTGACCAGACGGCCTGACACATAGACACCATTGGCTCTGAGTTCGAACTGATCTGCGGCGTAAGGTGCCACATCCTGTTCTATCCAGGTGCCATAAATACTGGGTTCAGGCGTTGGGGTAAATAATCCCCCCTTGGCGGCACCCACCGCGATAAAGCCACTTAAAGCCAGACCGCTGACCAAAATAAACAGTACTGTGGCTGCCTGCCACCGGGTGTAATTATTAAATGCCATTAACATTGCCGGTTATCCGCACGTTCTAGAACTATACGCTTATCTGGCGTCGCTTCGACTCACCGAATAAGTACCTAATGTCAGAATGGGATCTCGACTCAATATTTTCCTCCCGGCGCTGCGCGTCCTGAGTGATTTTCATGCTTGCTGCGCAGAAGAGAAACAGGCAACATGCAGGCATGCTTGTTCCCTATTAATTTTTGTAACGGAAGACAGAGTGAAGCTCAGAAGCACTGCGCTGGTGAAAGGCTTTCGCCAATCAGCGCCTTATGTAAATGCCCACCGCGGCAAGACGCTGGTGATTATGCTGGGCGGCGAAGCCATCGCCGATAACAACTTTCGCAATATCGTGAATGATATCGCCCTGCTGAACTGTCTCGGACTGCGGATCGTCCTGGTTTATGGTGCCCGTCCGCAGATCTCCCACCTGCTTGATGTGCACGGCTACAGCACCCCGTACCATAAAAGCGTCCGGGTGACCGATGAGCGTTCACTGGAAATTGCCAAGCAGGCTGCAGGTCAGCTCCATTTAGATATCACGGCCCGCTTCTCCATGGGTCTGAACAATACCCCGATGGCGGGCTCACAGATCAATGTGGTCAGCGGCAACTTTGTTATCGCTCAACCTTTGGGGATTGATGATGGGATTGATTACTGCCACAGCGGTCGGATTCGCCGCATTGATGTCGACGGGATCCGGCGCCAGCTGGATCAGAACAGCATTGTGCTGCTGGGCCCGATTGCCAGCTCGGTCACCGGTGAGTGTTTCAATCTGACCTCGGAAGAAGTGGCAACTCAGGTGGCGATCCGGCTGGAAGCCGATAAGCTGATTGGCTTTTGCTCTCACCAAGGCGTTCGCGATGAAAATGGTCAAATCGTTTCGGAAATGCTGCCCGCTGAAGCCGAAGCCGCACTGCAGCGGCTGACGGAACAAAACAAAGCCGATTCCGGTACCGCGCGTTTCCTGCGTGGCGCGATGATCGCCTGCCGGGCCGGTGTGCCGCGCAGCCACCTGATCAGCTACAAAGAGGACGGCGCCCTGATCCAGGAGCTATTCTCTTTCGACGGGATAGGCACGCAAATCGTCATGGCCAGTGCAGAAAAAGTCCGGGGCGCGAACATCGATGATATCGGCGGTATTCTGGCGCTGATCCGCCCGCTGGAGCAGGATGGCATTCTGGTTCGCCGCTCCCGCGAACAACTGGAGCAGGAAATCAAACAATTTACGGTGATCGAACGTGACGGCCTGATCATCGGCTGTGCGGCGCTGTATTCCTTTATGGAAGAACAAATGGGCGAGATGGCCTGCGTGGCCGTACATCCTGACTATCGCGACGGTGACCGCGGCTCCCTGCTACTCAACCGTATTCGCCATCAGGCACGCACTCAGGGACTGAAACAACTCTTTGTGCTGACCACCCGCAGCCTGCACTGGTTCAGGGAACACGGTTTTGTCGAAATCGATGTGTCTGATTTACCGATGGCGAAACAGGCACTTTATAACCTGCAACGGCGCTCAAAAATCCTCACCCTGGCATTGTAAACCGCGACCGCCAGTCACTGACTGGCGGATCAGCTGTTATTCGCCCAAGCTGTCATTCGCTCAGGCAGGCTTCCAACCCGCTGGCTCGCTCAATACAGCGCTGAATACTGCGCTGCAGCACCTCCGGCTGAGCGTACAGATACAGCCTTTCCTTCGCCCGGGTCACGCCGGTATACACCAGCTCACGGGTCAAGATCGGGCTGAAATCCGGCGGCAGTATCATCAGGGTATCAGCAAATTCCGAGCCTTGTGACTTATGAATTGTCATCGCATACACCAGCTCATGCTCCGGCAGGCGGCTGGGCAGGAAGCTGCGAATGCTGCCGTCCGGCATGTCGAAATACACGCGAAGTGCCAGGCGGCCTTTGCTGTCGGTCCGGCCATCAGGGTCTGGCATCGCAATCCCAATATCCCCGTTGTATAACCCCAGACCATGATCGTTGCGGGTGATCATCACCGGCCGCCCGACATACCAGGTTTCCTCGCCGGGGGCGATCAACCCCTCTTTAGCCAGTTGCCGTTCAATACGGACATTGAGTCCTTTCACGCCGAAATCCCCTTCCCTGAGTGCGCACAGCAGCCTGACGCTGGCAAACGCCAGCAAGACCTCACCGGGGGCTTTCCCCTCAGCAATCGCCTCAAGATAGCGGCGATAGAAAACGGCCATCTGTTTGATCAGACGCTGGTAATGCTCGGCACTGAGCGGGTACTGATGAATATCGGCAAAATTCTGTTGCCACACAGTGGCCAGTCTGTCGGGCTGGCCGCTGTTGATGGCTTTCGCCAATTGCCCGATGCCTGACAAGGCATGAAAACGGTAGCTTTTTTGCAGAACACACAGACAATCAGCGACCGGACTTTGCCCGCCTGATGGCCCGGCCGGCAGCACAAAGCCCGTCATCTCACTGAGCTGCCTGGCTTGCCCGGCACTGTAACCCTGACTGGAAAACGCGCAGATATCACCCAGCACAGCGCCCGCCTCCACCGAAGCCAGCTGGTCTTTGTCGCCCAGCAGAATCAGCTTGCAATGAACAGGCAGAGCTTCCAGCAGGCGGGCCATCATCGGCAAATCGACCATAGAGGCTTCATCCACCACCAGCACATCGGCATGCAGCGGATTCGCAGCATGATGGCGGAAAGCGGCCCGGCCCGGAATGGCACCCAGCAAACGGTGCAGGGTGCTGGCCTGGGTCGGAATCGCTGACTGAACCGCCGGCGGCACAGGCAAAGACTGAACCGCCTTGCCGATCGACTCGGTCAGGCGTGCGGCCGCCTTTCCGGTCGGCGCCACCAGAACAATATGGGGCACACAGGTTAAATCCAGTGTTTCGGTATCGGGCTGCTCCTGCATCACCAGTGCCGCCAGCAATTTGGCCACTGTGGTGGTTTTCCCGGTCCCCGGTCCGCCGGAGATCACGGCAAACTGCCGGCTGAGGGCAGTCGCGGCCGCCACTTTCTGCCAGTTCAGACAAGCGGCATCTGGGATCAGCTGATCCAGCGGCGCCAAATCGGAAAAGCGCTGCGCCTGACACAACACGCGGTCGATCGCCTCCCAGTTCAGGGTTTCCGCGGCGACCACATCCAGTTGATCGCACACCATCATCCGGCGCTGCTCCGCACTGTCATTGCCGCTTTGCCGCAAGTCTGCCAGGGCGTCATACACAGCGTGATAATTGCGTGAAAACAGGATGTTCAGCATGCTGGCCTGCCGCGCTCCCCGGACAGTTCCCTGCCCGGCGGATGCCAGCAACCGCTGCGCAACAGTCTGTTCATATTGCCAGTAACGATGCAGATACAACCGGTTGTCAATCAACACCAAAGGCGTGGGCTGAGAGCCATCAGACACCGCAGCAGACTGGCTCAGTACCGCTGGCCAGCTGGCGGGCAAGCGCCAGACGGCCGGCAATGCCGCCAGCAGCGATTCTGCCATTTCTCTTGGTAGCCCCAGTGGCGCGCTGCTCACCATCGCCAACGGCAGGCAAACATGGCCGCGCCCCAGCTCTTGACTGAGCCAGGCAGCCGCCACAGCCAGCACCTGTTGCGAGGCTTCATCATCCTGTCCGTTAACCGACTGGCAAATGAACTTGGCAAACTGGCTATCCAGCGGCCGTAATATGCCCTGACGGGTCAGTCGATCAAGCTGAGCGATGACAGCAGCAGGCCCGGTATCTCTTGCGTGGTCTAACATCGTCATCAGGCAGGCTCTCCCTGGCTGATCTGGCCGTCAATCAACTGTTCCAGTTCGTTCAGCAGTGCGTGGCTTGGCCGGGCATGAAAAATACCACTGTGATCTTCGGCCCGTACGCCCCGTAAAAACAGGTAATACACACCGCCAAAATGCTGCTGATAATCGTAATCGGCTTTTCTGCTTTTCAAAAATCGGTGTAACGCCAGGGCATAGAGCTGATATTGCAGATCATAACGGTGTTCGCGCATCGCCGTATTCAATGCCTCACCCCGGTACGCCTCATGGGTGTCGCCCAGCCAGTTCGATTTCCAGTCCAGCACGTAATATTTCCCCTGATACTCAAACACCAGATCGATAAACCCTTTCAGCATCCCGCTGACCGTGGAGAACCCCAGTTCCCCCGCTTTGGCCGACAAGGTATCATGCCGGGCCAGCGTTTTGTTCAGCAGGGCCGATGACAGCAGGTGGATCGGCAGCATGAATTCCATCTCGACCAGACGCTGCGACGGCTGAAGCGCGCCAAGACGCAAATCCTGACCATCCAGGGCACAGTTCAGTACCTGGGTCAGCAATTGCTGCAGTACCGGCAGCCATTCGGGGTCGTAATTTTCCTGCCGCAGTAAATCTGTGATGACCTGGGTGGTGGCTGCGCTGTCGACCGCATCAGTGAATTCAATATTCTCGAACAGACTGTGCAGGAAGGTGCCCGGCCGGGCCCCTTTCGGAAAGGTGAACACCGAGCGCTCCGGTTCAGCAAGGGCCATGCCTTGCTCCGGATCATCCAGCAGGCTGTCTTGCGATGAATCGGTATCAAAACCGGGCAATTCACTGGTGGCGTCCAACGCCGAGTGGCCCTGTTTCACCAGAGCGGAATAGCTGGTGATCCACCAGTTGTGTTCAACGGGATGTAAAAAGCGGGCCGCTTGCGGCACTGGCTGCTCGGTCAACACCGGTTGCCAGGGCGATGCAGGCAGCGAGGGCGGTACTTCCACACAGATATCTTCACTTTGCGCCAGCGTATTGAGCGCCTCAGCCAGTTCGGCCAGCCCGCCTTCTTTGCCATTCTGAATCAGATAGCCCATTGCAGACAGATGCAGCCCGGTCGGTTCCTTGGTGCTTCGGCCATTGCGCAGCGGTGCCATACCGACATAACAGCCATACACGGCCCGGGTCAGCGCTACATAAATCAGACGCAGGTCCTCCGCCAGTCGCTCTTGTTCGGCCAGCGCCAGACTGCGCTCCTCCCCCCTGACATCCAGCACCGCCTGCTGAGACTGGGGATCATGAAACAAGGCGGTTTCCGTGCTGCGGTAGCTGCAGACAAACGGCAGAAATACCAGCTCGTATTCCAGGCCTTTGGATTTGTGGATAGTAACGATTTGCACCAGGTTGCTGTCAGATTCCAGCCGCAGTTGCTGTTCGTCGCTGTTACCGTTTGGCGACGCCATGTGTTCAGCCAGCCAGCGGATCAAGGCCTGATCACTGTCCAGCGTCTGGCTGGCCTGCTGCAGCAACTCGCCCAGATGCAGTAAATCCGTCAGCCTGCGCTCGCCGCCGTTTTCACCCAGCAGACGTTCGGCAATCTGGCGGCGTGTTAACACATGGCGGATCATAGGGAGCACACCGCGGCGCAGCCACAGACTGCGATAGTCACGAAACTCCGCAATCCAGCGCTCCCACTCGTCTTCCTCGTTATTCAGCCTGTCGAGCTGAAAAGCGCTGAGCGCAAACAAAGGAGTGGCCAGGGCGGCCCGCAAGCTGGTGTCCTGTTCAGGATGCAGCACGGCCACCAGCAAGCGCAGCAAATCTGCCGCTTCCTGACTGGCAAAAACACTGTCACGGTTAGACAGGTACACACTGGGTATGCCCTGAGCTGCCATCGCCTGACGCACCAGCGCCGCCTCTGATCCGGTGCGCACCAGCACAGCGATATCGCCGGCTGACACCGGCCGCTGCTCGCTGCCTTTCACCAATAACGCCTGGTGATCATGAGCCTGGGTCAGAATGGCTTGAATCTGTGCGGCCGTCGCTTCCGCCATCGCCTGTTGATACTCCCCTTTACTGACCGGGGCCTCAGCGTCCATCTGCCAGAAACACAACGCCGGCTGACGTTCACCGTTGAGTTGCCAGTGCTTACTCTGGGCATTCGGGCTGGGCTGAACGGGCAAAAACTGGATATCGCTGTCATAAATAAACGGGCTGTCGGGCAGTTCAAACACCCGGTTCGCCGCTGCCACCATGCTGGCAGTCGAACGCCAGTTAGTGCCCAGCGTATAGTGGGCGCTGACCTGTCGCCTTGCCCGGATGTAAGTAAAAATATCCGCACCGCGAAAAGCATAAATCGCCTGTTTGGGATCGCCGATCATGAACAATCCCGATACCTTAGCGATATCATCGGGTCCGGCCTGTTCGTCGGGCATATAAACCGTGCTGAAGATCTGATACTGAAGCGGATCGGTATCCTGAAACTCATCGATCATGGCAACGGGATACAAATGACGGATCCGGGCAGCCAGTGCGCCTTCACCCATGTCTTTATCTGTCAGTAACGCCGCCGCCAACTGGGTCAGCAGATCATCAAACGACAGCCAGCCTTTACGTAACTTGGCCTCGGCCAGCAGTTCACGGCAGGCCTGAATAGCATGGGCCAGAACCGGCTCTCTGACGCTGGGTCTGGCGGCCAGCAAGTCATGAATGGCAGCAAACACCGGATGCCACGGCACGGCGCCCTTGGCGGTTTTCTCCTCCAGCACCGTCTGATCAAATTTTTCCAGCGCCTTGGGCAAGCTGTAATCCAGCGTTGGCTGGGTGGACCACAGTCCGACTTCATCGAGGGCTTTGGGCAGACTGGTTTTGGTATAGCTGCGTTTATTCACCCCTGAGTTACTGATCAGCGCCAGAAAATCTGCCGCATGCTCACGCCAGCCCTGCTTGACCGCCTCAATCCGCTGCAGATTGTGCTGATGCAGCTGCGTCAGATCGCCCGACAGCGGCGGGGCCATCAGCGTGACCGGGGCGCCGGATAAAAACGCATTGATGTCTTTGAGCAGCGCTGCCGGTGCCGGCCAGCAACGACGGATTTCATTCGCCAACTCGCGGGGCAGCGGGTAAAAATACCGGCGCCAATAATCCGCCGCCACCTGCGCCCGCAGCTGGCTTTCTTCGGTGATGAATTCATTGGAAAACAGGCTGCCTGACTCGAAAGCGTTTTGCGTCAGCATACGCTGGCAAAAGCCATGAATGGTGAAGATCGCCGCTTCATCGATCTGCCGTTCCGCCTGCAACAGCAAGGCGGCCGATCGGGCATGATCCGGCAGATCTCGTAGCAGGGCCGCCAACACAGGATCCTCGCTCATACCGCGACTGAAGGCGATCCTGGCATCATGAATGCGGCGGCGGATCCGGTCGCGCAGCTCGGCCGTTGCCGCTTCGGTAAAGGTTACCACCAGTATCTTATCCACCGTCAGTGGCTGCGGGTACGCCGTCTTGGCATCACCGTGTCCCAGCAGCAAACGCAGGTACAAGGTCGCGATGGTAAAAGTTTTCCCTGTCCCTGCCGATGCTTCTATCAGTCGCGTGCCGTGCAGCGGAAACACCATAGGTTCCAGTGTTTGTGGCGTAATGGCAGCAAGTTCTGCTGATGGGGTCAAAGTCATGATCGTTAACCGGTTCCTGTGGTCAGGCTCGCTGTGGCTCAAACACGCAGTGCATCAGCCGCAGCGACAATAATTTAAGTTTCAGGCAGCATAAATGATGGAAAGCTGCCGCTGGTTTCAAAGCACTGTGTGATCTCTGACTGATTGGTGCTCAGCCAGCATATTTTATTCTGATTCATCTATCACTATGGGATACGTTTCACATTTTCGGTGCCAGGCTTTCGGTAGTATCGCTGCCAAGAAATTTGGTCTACCTCTGGACCTTGTGGCCGACCGGTGAACACCCTACACCTGATAACGATTTTGCCGGCGGCCACCTCGCACCCTTCTCTACTCGATCTCTTCAAGATGCATCAACACAGGCTGTAACACCCGCCGTGCCCAATCCATGGCCTCAATGGCAAGATCGTCCTGCCAGTTTGGCCAGACCCGGGCAATGTAAGCATTGCTGCCTTCACCGCTGAACAGATAACTGTCGTTAAACACCCCGGCCATTTTGGTCAAGGCTTTTTCCAGACTCTCTTCATCCGTCAGCCAGTTGCCGCTTTTGTCCCGTAGCGCCTCCAGGCCGGCCTGCGCTGTGCGCGGGAAATAAGGTAATGGGGATGACTGCCCGGCCAGATAGCCTTCTGTCAGCATACTCAGTTGCTCCGCGGCATACTCTTTTTCTACCGGCCGGAGGCGGACATGCTTATCAATGCCCAGCACATGGGTGTCGGCGGTTATCCCCTGTACCGACATCGCCAGATGCTCCAGCCAGGCATGAATCAGGTCTTGCGTCCGCACTTTGCCGGGCCTGAAGTGAATCACCCCGGATGCGGTGTAATGGCGGATCCACCCCTGCAATCGGCACTGACCTGAAGGGATCGTCATCAGCAGATCAATTTCAGGATCCTCGAGCGGCGAGGCAAGCAAAGCGGCGAGCCTTTCGGCCAGTGGGGCGAGCTGCTGTTTTTCCTGCGCCAGAGTCAGCTCACCAAATGCTGCGATCGGCAAGGTGCCGGCCGCCTGCTGCATCGCCTGAAAACGGTGCATAGCGTCGGGCCGGGTCTGCGCTTCAAGCAGAGTCGTCAGTAAATCTGCCCGCAGTTGATAACTCTGCAGGCCATCAAGTGCAAAGGGTTCTTCATCCACCATCGCCCCTGCGGCGGCGTCAAAATAGACCTTGAGACGCCGGTTAAAAAAGTACTGTACCGGCAGGCGCCAGAAGCGCTGCAACTCTGTCATTTCAATCACAGGCAGTGAAGCGGATGACTCCGCCAGATCCGTCAGAACAAACGGGGACAGCGATTGCGACAGGAAATCCACCTTATCCACAGTGATTCGTCGTGCCGCGGGCAGCCATTCTGCCGCATAACTGGGCGAGCTTCCCAGAAAGGCTAGCGGGCTGAATGGCGTCAGTGGATGGTGGTGAGTTAACCAGCGGATCAGACGCTCCGCTGAATCCTCCGGAGCCAGCGCGCTGTCCCCTTGCAGACAAAATCCCTGCTGGCAGTAATCCAGTAACTCACTGAGCAGAACGGACGGCATTTTTTCACTGTTATCCTGAATCGAGCGCCCGACATAACTGATGTACAACTGCTGCTGGGCAGACAAGAGGGCTTCGAGAAACAGATATCTGTCATCGTCACGGCGAGAACGGTCACCGGCACGCTGGCGGCCCACCATCAGATCAAAGCCTTCAGGGGCAATGGTGCGCGGATAGACCCCATCATTCATCCCCAACAGACAGACTACTTTGAATGGGATCGAACGCATCGGCATCAGGGTACAGAAGTTGATCTGACCGGCCAGAAAGCGCTGACTCACACGCTCGCCGCTCAGCTTGTCATTAAGGTAATCGCGCATGACCGCAGGCGTCAGCGCTTGCTGATAACCGGCATCATCCAGTTGCTGCTCCAGTTGCTGCAACTTGTCGCGGATCAGACGCAATACCAGTTCACCCTCGGTATCCACGCTGAAAAAATCATCCAGCAACTGGTTCAGCACACTGAACCACTCACGCGCCGAATGCGGCTGATTGAGTACCCGGCGGTAATGGATTAACTGCTCGACAAAGACACTGAGCTGACCGGCCAGCTCGGCATCCATGCCCTGCACTTCATCATAGGCCAGTATCCCCTGATACAGCCCCGCCTGCGCAGGCATCGCATAACCAAGCAACATGCGCTGCAACCCGAACAGCCAGGTATTTTGCTGCTGCACCGGCAGTGAAAATTCGCGCGCTGTGCCGGCATCCAGTCCCCAGCGAATGCCGGCTTCCTCAATCCAGCCCTTCACCTGAATGAAGCGATCGCTGTCAAGATTAAACCGCTTCATGATAGCCGGCACTTCCAGCAACTCCGTCAGCTCAGAGGCATGGCAACGGCTATTGGGTAAATCCAGCAAGCGCAGGCAGGCCAGCAGCACAGGGTTTTCCTGATCGGCGCTGCGGTCAGATATGGAAAATGGCAGGTAGCGCTCCGTCGGCGCATTGCCGAAAACCGCCTGAATGTAAGGACTGTAGGCATTGATATCTGCGACCATGACCACGATATCGCGTGGCGACAGATCGGGGTCCGCATCCAGCATGGCCAGCAAATTATCATAGAGAACCTCCACTTCCCGCATCGGGGAATGGCAGACGTGCACCGACAAAGAGCGATCTTGCGCCTCAACCGGCTGTTTGTGCTGACTGTCGGCCAGCAGCTGGTCATTCACTTTGTCTTCCAGATTCAGGATATCCGACTGAATGCAGTGCAGCAGACTGTCGGGCTGAATCTCAACAAAAGCATCAACTTCAAACGCCTGTAATTCCGACAGCAGATACAGGTTGTCCCGCCCCAGCTTCCCCAGTGACGCTAACAATGTATTGCCAACCGCGGCATCCTGATGGGACTCGTCAATCAGGTTATCTTCCAGCGAGCCTTTGAGTATGCCCACGGCACCGGCCTGCTCGCTGTGTTCATCCCGCCAGATCACCTGCTGACGCTGCTGCGCTGCCAGCCGGGCCAGATATTTGCGATCTCTGACATCGCCCCAGTAGTGGCGGCAAGGATTGGTAAACATCAGATGCACATCGATGTGCTGCCCCAAGGCTGCCAGGGCGTCCATATAGCGTGGCGGCAGCGCTGAAATACCAAAGACAAACAGACGTTTGGGTAATCCCTCCGGCAGCTCCGTCCCGGACTGGGCGTACTGCGTCAGTGTTTCAATAAACTGTTGATACAAATTAGCGCGGTGATAGGGCGATTGCCCCTGCGCCAGAATGTGGTCATACAGCGCCTGCCATAACACCGGCTGCCAGGGGTGATCGCCCGCCAGTTCAGGGTCAATGCGCCCCGCTTCCCATGCCTGTATCCACTCCGGCCGGTACACCAGATACTGGTCAAAGATGTCGGCAATTTTTCCGGCCAGCTGAAATCGACGCTGCTGATAGGCATCCTCTTCCAGGTAACGCGCCAGTGGTGCAAATTCCGGCTGATCCAGCAACCCGGGCAGCACCTGCATCAGCGACCAGGTCATGGCATCTTTATTGAAGGCACTGCGTGCCGGCACATCCTGCAGTACTTTGGTGAACATGTCCCAGATGAAGGTCGCCGGCAAGGGAAAAGTAATATTTGCGGCCACGCCCAGCGACTGTGCCAGTTCGAGTTTGAGCCATTGCGACATGCCCGGACTCTGCACCAGAATCTGCTCAGGGAGAAAGGGGTCTGAAAGCGGATCCCGGCGGATCAGCTCAACCAGTAAAGACTTCAGCAGGTCCAGTTGGTTGGAATGGTAAACAGTAAACACGCATCAGGCTCGCAGGCAGAGAATCATGCCATGATTGTCTATCAAGGCACGCAGGGTGTAAACAGCAGTGCCTGCGATGACCGCCGTCCTTTGGCTTCAACGCGTTACATCGTCGCTCTGCGGTAGCTAATCTCAGCGGCGCAATAATGAGCCAGATAGCGCACGATGACATAACTGACCACCACAGTAGCGACCAGTAATTCAGCCAGAGCCAGCCCCTGAACCTGGTGCGCGTAGTCGGCCAGCAGGGGCTGAGTGCTCATCCAATGGGCCGTTTTGTACAAAGCGGTCGCCCCGATCACCACAGGAAACGTAAACGCGGCATAAGCCGGACTGAAGGGTAACCGCAACAGTCTGAAGAAGGCCAGGTAAATCACCAGAGTCATCAGCAACCCGATACTCGCCAGCAAAGCTACGATCAGCACGGAAGGCTGCGCCGTTACTGTCAGATAACCTGCCAGTGACAAGCTGGCCGGGGCCGCCAGAATCGCGATGGTCGGCTTGGCGGCATCCGGCACTTCATGACAGAAAATCAGGCGATATAGCATCACAGGCAACATCAGGGCGTAAGCACTCAGGCCAAACACCATCAAGGCCTGCGCCAAGGGTGCCAGGGCGCCCCCCGGAAAAGTGACATCAGCCACGATGATCCCCACAGGCGGCACAAACCAGCTGGGCACCATATGGTGCAACTCAAACCGGCTCAAACGATGAAAAACGAAGCAGGCTAAAAACACCAGATGCAAAACCACGGCGACCAGCCATAGTACCCACCCGGCATGCGGCAGGTATCGCGCCAGCGCAGAGGAAAGCACCATGAGTGCCATCGAAAAAGTCGGCACGACACTGCCGACCACAGGATGCTTCAAATCCTGCCAGAGTAACTGAGGATGGAAGACAAACTTCACCGCTAATCCCAGTAACATCACAGCCGCAATCGCGGCACTGCCGCTTTGCGCCAGACCGTGCAATGGCACCGCGTTTTCCCAGCACCAGCCCAGGCTGGCAATCGCCAGTGCCAATCCGGCCATAGGTGTCGGCATCAAGGCAAATCGCTCTTTCAAGACTTGATTCATGATTAGCTCTCCATCACATCCGATACGTTTTTTTGTTCTTTTTGTCGATGGAGACAGTGTACTTTGCTCACATGGTTTAGAATAATTGAATAAATTTAACTAAGAGTTCAATTCAACTTAACCTAATAAGAGTCACGATGAACATTGCGCTGAAACAACTGAGAGTCTTTGTGGCCGTGGCACAGGAGAAAACCATCACGGCTGCCGCGGAACGCCTGTTTCTGACCAAACCGGCTGTCAGCATGGCGCTGGCCGAGCTGGAAAAACAACTCAGCCAGCCCCTGTTTGATCGCCATCACAACCGGCTGACCCTGAACAGCGAAGGCAAGCGCCTGCTACCTTTGGCCGATGAACTGCTCCAGCGCACCCAGAGCATGGAGCAGCTATTCAGCCAAACCGGTGCCTTGTCCGGCAGCTTGGCCATAGGCTCCAGCGATACTGTGGGCAATCAGCTCACGCCTTTTCTGCTGCGGGATTTCAGGATGCAGACAGCCCATACCGACCAGTCCCTGCTGATCGGCAATACCGCGGCAATCGTGAAAAAGTTAGGTGATTTTGAGCTGGATATCGGCCTGGTCGAAGGCCGGGTCACAGAAAAACACTTGATCAGCCAGCCCTGGCTTCAGGATGAAATGGTGATTATCTGCCATCCTCTGCATCCATTGCTGAAACAAAACAGCCTGTCTCTGTCAGATCTGGAACACTCGGAATGGGTACTCAGGGAAGCCGGATCCGGCACCCGGGATTATTTCCTGCACCATCTCGCACCCGATATCAATGACTGGCAACTGGCTTTCGAGCTCAACACCACTGAAGCCATCATCAACAGTGTCGCCGCCGGCCTGGGCCTGACCTGCTTATCCCGGCGTGCTGTTTATCATGCAGTACAGGAAAAAAGGGTGGCAGAATTACCCATCACGCTGAGCAAGCAAAGACAATACTGGCTGGTGTACCACAAAGATAAATACACCAGCCCGCTGTTATCCGCATTTATTGCCTTCTGCCAGCAATGGCAAGCGGGGTCAGATCCGGTTATCGCCACCGCTGAAAGCAATGATCTGACTGATCTGACATAAAGGCCGGCCCGACTCCTGTTGCCAGTCGTTAAACGCGGCCTGTGCCCCCGCCAGAGAGCGCTGGGTGTCCCGGCCGCCATCAATGATTCCGGTACTGCGCAGGTAGGCTTCAACATCCTGGCTGAGGATAAAAGTATCTTTACCCATCACCCGTAACGTATAGGGGCCGGTATTGCCGCCCAAACGTTTCCCTTTGCTTTTCAGATAGCGCCATAAGCCAATGATGTCTTCCGATGGCCACGCGGCAACCATCGCGGCAAACGAGCCGTGCGTTTTCGCGGCGCTGTGGATCATGTACGCATTGTCCGGAATCGTCATCACTTTGCCAAGATGACGGATAATGGCCGGATCTGTGGCTTTTCGCTCCCACATTTCGTTCGGCACCAGCAATAACTTTTCAATATCAAAGCCAAAAAAGACCGACTCAAAACCGTCCCACTTACTCCTGACCACTTTCCAGCTCATCCCTGACTGGAACACTTTCTGCGTAAAGGCGGCCAGCCAGCGATCATCGCCAATGGTGGCCAACACCTCTGCACTCAGCGGGGTCGACAGCAAACTTTCCAACGCCGCCTCGCCTCCTTTGCGATCAGCAGCACGGGTATAAATTTGTTCAAATTTTTCTCTCAGGCTCACAAGAACACCTTCTGTCAGAACTCAGCACTGGACTCTGCCCCTATCCTACTGTATAAAAAACCAGTTAATCAATATCTGGAGAGGGTGACCATGGCTGTTATCGTCAAATATGTAGTAGAGCGCAACGGAGAAGAGAAGATGACTTTTACCTCTAAATCTGAAGCTGATGCCTACGATAAAATGTTGGATATGGCTGACGAGCTGTTTGCTGTTCTGAGTGAAAGCAAACTGCTTGAAGACGAAGCCAAACAGGAAGAATTAGCGCTGTTCCTGGCTCAGGAACGTGAAAAAGTGCTGGTTGCGCTGGGCGCCAAAAAAGCCAAACCAACCGCCAAGAAAAAACCCGCCAAACCTGAAGCGGTTCAGGAAGCTACTGACAGCGAAGCCGCCTGACAGCATTCCGGCTGACCCGCCTTGAAGAAACCTCCTGCGGGAGGTTTTTTTGCACTCTGTTTTTATGCAAAAAGACTGACTATCTATAAGGATAAAGTGCTATTTTCACCATTTCTCAGTCAATTTCATGCGAATGGCTGATTTCCCCTTCAATATCCCGCTCAGTCTCTTTATGATGGGCATATCAGAATTTTTGAATCATCAAACTGACTGTTGCAGAGCGCAGTCGTTATCCCTTTTGACATGGAGACCATTTCATCATGGCGACATTTTCTCTAGCCCTGGGTACCGCGACCAAAAACCGCGACGGTAAAATCATCGAAGCTTTCTTCCCGACCCCGCTGCTCAATCCGGCTCAGGCTCTGGTTGATACCATCGCAAAAGTTGTTGATTATCAGGAAGGTAATCAAGCGATTGAGATTACCCCAGCTCAGGCGGCTGAACTGGCCGGCGCTTTCGCAGCAAATGGCGAGCAAGCCAGCGCTGGTTTTGCTGAAAAAGCAGCACAATCCAGCCAACCGCTGGTGCTGGTCATTTTGGCTGCCGACCAAGCGCCAGCTTCTGTGGCAGAGGGTTTCCTGAAGCTTCAGCTGATCTCTCACCGTCTGGTCCAGCCACATGGTCTGGTTCTGGACGGCATTTTCGGCCTGCTGCACAACATTGCGTGGACTAATCAAGGCCCGATCGATCTGCCTGAACTGGCGGAGCGCCAGATTGAAGCTCGCCTGAAGGGCGAAGTGCTGACTGTAGACTGTGTTGATAAATTCCCGAAAATGGTCGACTACATTGTGCCGGCTGGCGTGCGGATTGCCGATACTTCCCGTGTTCGCCTCGGTGCTCACGTCGGTGAAGGCACCACAGTGATGCACGAAGGTTTCATCAACTTCAACGCCGGCACCACGGGTGTCAGCATGGTTGAAGGTCGCATCTCGGCTGGTGTTGTGGTCGGAAACGGCTCTGATATTGGCGGCGGCGCTTCGATCATGGGTACCCTGAGCGGTGGCGGCAAAGTGGTGATTTCTATTGGTGAAAACAGCCTGCTGGGCGCCAATGCCGGCTTAGGATTCCCGCTGGGTGATCGCTGTACGCTGGAGTCAGGCCTGTACGTGACAGCCGGCACCAAGGTCACCATGCTGGACGCAGACGGCAATGTCGTCGACACCGTCAAAGCGCGCGATCTGGCTGGAAAATCTGATCTGCTGTTCCGTCGTAACTCAGTGACCGGCACGATTGAATGTCTGACCAACAAAACCGCCGTGGAACTGAACAGCGAGCTACACAGCAACAACTGATTGCTGACAATCAGTCTGCATCAACTTAAAAGGCTGCCGATGGCAGCCTTTCTTATCTCTATCAGTAGCCTCTTTCCGCCAGCCCGAACTGACTCGAGTCCTGTCTGCATTCATCCGGGTAACCCGGGTTAAGCGCGGTCGTCACGGTTTTCTTGCCTGTGCAATACTCATAGCGTCCCTGCAAGTAGCCCGCTCGGTATTTTTCATAGTCAGATTCAGACATCGCACCCAGTCGGCCCAGGCGTTTTTTTTCCCACTCCTGATAACCATATTCTCCGTGGTACGCTCCCAACTCTTGCCACTCACCATGTCGTGACAAATTCGCTTCATACTGACTCATACAAGCCGAGAGCAAAATCATCACCACCAAACAGATCAGCTGACGCATAGAACCTCCCCAGCGAACTGCGATCCGGTGTCTTAAGTATGGAAGAATATCTCTGGTGTGAGAAAGTTTCTCATCTGAGCTGATGATCAAGGCTGACTCAACTCTAGCGATGCCTGACGCCCTGATTCGCTGCTTATCCCCAAATGAACCAGTAAGATACCAATTAAAGATGCCCCCAGTAATACCCCGCCAAGATGCCAAGGCTGGCTGATCCCGACCTGTAACAAGAAGTGACTGATAACAGACGCTGCGACCATCTGGCAAGCTCCGGATAATGCAGAAACCGTGCCTGCCTTTTCACTGTATGGGATCAGCAACATCGACTGCGCACAAGGAAAGGCGATGCCGTTGGTCACCGCCAGCATAAAGTGCGCGGCCGACATCCAAACCGCATCAACCGGCGCCAGTAGATATAAAGCCGCCGATATCAACTGCATGCACGGGGCCAGCTGCAGCATTCTTGCCGTGCCGAGTTTTGGCCTGAGCCGCTGACACAATAAGCCGCCAAAAAGCAGGCCACATGCGGGTACCATTGCCCAGAGTGCGTACTGATCCGAACTCAACCCAATCTGAACCTGCATAATGTAGGGCATCTGAGAAATCGCCAGAATCACCATGGCAAAGTTAATCCAGCCAATCCCTGCAAAGGTCATGAAATGCCGTTCGCGAAATAAAGACAGATAGTTTCCGACGAGCTTTTTCACCGATGGCGCCTGAACAGATGTGTTCAGGGTTTCCCGAAAACTGAACACAAGCAGCAGCCAAATCAGAGCAATATAAACAACCAGTCCGATGAAAGCAGATAACCACCCCAGATAATGATTGATCATCCCGCCGATTACAGGAGCCATAATTGGGGTGAAGGCAGCGACAATCGCCAGCCAGGTCATCGCTTTTGCCAGATTTTGTTTTTGGTAGCTATCCCGAATGGTCGCTCTGGCCAGCACAGAAACACTGCCCGCACCACAGCCCTGAATAAAACGGCCGATCAGCAACCCGGAAAAAGAGTCCGACAGGAAAAGAACAACGCTAACCCCAAGGAACGCGATTAAAACACCGGTCAGCAAGACCGGCCTGCGACCAAAGACATCGGAAAGAGGCCCATAAATAAGCTGAGAGGGGCCAAATCCAAGCAGATAAATAGCAACCAGCAATTGTGTCTGTTCCGATGAAATCGCCAGATCATGCCCAATCCAGGGCAATAGGGGAAACACCAAGCCAAGGCTCAGCTGACCAATACTGACAATTAAACAGGCAAATAACAGGGGTTTCCAATTGAATGCTGGCATACATTTCTCTATATCGATAACAACACAGATATTATGCCTGCATACTGGCCAGGAATAAGCCATCATTGGCTACAGGAGCTATGTCCTGACAGGAAAGAATAGCCGCACTATTTGACGGCTATGTCATGAAATGAAAGGTTTAGGCGTCTGAGCTCTGTGCTTTTTGAATCACATAACGAAATGGATTTGTGAAGGAGAACTTGCTGCCCTGAGTGGTAACCCGGCCCTGCTTCATGGCAACCAGCACTTCACGCTGTATTCTGACTAACGAAAAGAAACGTATCACCATAAATACAATAAATATCGGCATGATAATTTGCGCTATCGGCGCTGATTTTAACAAGAAATCATTCCCTAACCAGACTGCAAGCATGACCAGCATCAGGTACAAAGAATGCGGTTTCAGTGTAATCGTGACAGCATCAGCGGTTTCTTGTCGCTCATAGAATAAACTCATGGCAAATTGTCTTTCATCGTCCCAGAAAAATTGCCCTAACCCTCTCACAGCCTCACATCGAAGGCAAGCGCTTAACCAACCAAATTGTAACCAGTTTCTACCTCTGCTATAGCGAGTTCAAAGACAGATCATGAGGTTTCAATAAGCAAGGAAAAACCGGCGACACTGCAATCGCCAGACAGCAAAAAACCCAGCCATTGCTGACTGGGTTTCTCTGATAAGTGGCGGAGCGGACGGGACTCGATGGTCCGGCATTCCGGCCCGCGACCAAAGTGCAACGCACTTTTGGGGCGCCCATTCTGGGCAATCCATCAGTGACGAACAACCAAAGGCACTGCAATCTCCAGATAGCAAAAAACCCAGCCATTGCTGACTGGGTTTCTCTAAGAAGTGGCGGAGCGGACGGGACTCGAACCCGCGACCCCCGGCGTGACAGGCCGGTATTCTAACCAACTGAACTACCGCTCCACTCAATTTTTCTGCCCAACAAAGTCTTACGCTGCACTGCTTTGTTTCGGTCATCTTGCGTGATGCGATGCAGATTTTGAACTGAGAAGCGCAGTGTGCATTAGCACATGAGTATCGCAAGTATCAAAAGATGCGAGCTATCACCCAAGATGGGCAATGAAAACCTGGCGATGTCCTACTCTCACATGGGGAGACCCCACACTACCATCGGCGCTGCTGCGTTTCACGTCTGAGTTCGGCATGGGATCAGGTGGGTCCACAGCGCTATGGTCGCCAAGCAAAATTTGTTCAACAATCTTGGAAAATCTGACTTAAGTTCTCAGCACATCATTCAAGTGCTTATGGAGTCCGCTAAAACCCCTTGGGTGTTGTATGGTTAAGCCTCACGGGCAATTAGTACAGGTTAGCTGAGCGCCTCACAACGCTTACACACCCTGCCTATCAACGTTCTAGTCTCGAACAGCCCTTCAGGAGGCTTAAAGCCTCAGGGATGACTCATCTCAGGGCTCGCTTCCCGCTTAGATGCTTTCAGCGGTTATCGATGCCGAACTTAGCTACCGGGCAATGCGTCTGGCGACACAACCCGAACACCAGCGGTTCGTTCACTCCGGTCCTCTCGTACTAGGAGCAACTCCCTTCAATCATCCAGCGCCCACGGCAGATAGGGACCGAACTGTCTCACGACGTTCTAAACCCAGCTCGCGTACCACTTTAAATGGCGAACAGCCATACCCTTGGGACCGACTTCAGCCCCAGGATGTGATGAGCCGACATCGAGGTGCCAAACACCGCCGTCGATATGAACTCTTGGGCGGTATCAGCCTGTTATCCCCGGAGTACCTTTTATCCGTTGAGCGATGGCCCTTCCATTCAGAACCACCGGATCACTATGACCTGCTTTCGCACCTGCTCGAACCGTCATTCTCGCAGTTAAGCGGGCTTATGCCATTGCACTAACCTCACGATGTCCGACCGTGATTAGCCCACCTTCGTGCTCCTCCGTTACGCTTTGGGAGGAGACCGCCCCAGTCAAACTACCCACCAGGCACTGTCCGCACCCCGGATAACGGGGCGACGTTAGAACATCAACACGACAAGGGTGGTATTTCAAGGACGGCTCCACAGATACTGGCGTACCTGCTTCGAAGCCTCCCACCTATCCTACACATGTAGGGTCAATGTTCAGTGCCAAGCTGTAGTAAAGGTTCACGGGGTCTTTCCGTCTAGCCGCGGGTACGCAGCATCTTCACTGCGATTTCAATTTCACTGAGTCTCGGGTGGAGACAGCGTGGCCATCATTACGCCATTCGTGCAGGTCGGAACTTACCCGACAAGGAATTTCGCTACCTTAGGACCGTTATAGTTACGGCCGCCGTTTACCGGGGCTTCGATCAAGAGCTTCTCCGAAGATAACCCCATCAATTAACCTTCCGGCACCGGGCAGGCGTCACACCGTATACGTCATCTTTCGATTTTGCACAGTGCTGTGTTTTTAATAAACAGTTGCAGCCACCTGGTATCTGCGACTCTCAGTAGCTCCATCCGCGAGGGACTTCACCGCCAAGAGCGTACCTTCTCCCGAAGTTACGGTACCATTTTGCCTAGTTCCTTCACCCGAGTTCTCTCAAGCGCCTTGGTATTCTCTACCCGACCACCTGTGTCGGTTTGGGGTACGATTGCTTATTATCTGAAGCTTAGAGGCTTTTCCCGGAAGCATGGCATCAATGACTTCATCACCGTAGTGACTCGACATCGGGTCTCAGCCTTAATGCAGAACCGGATTTGCCTAATTCTGCAGCCTACACCCTTAAACCAGGACAACCGTCGCCTGGCCCACCTAGCCTTCTCCGTCCCCCCATCGCAATAATAAGCAGTACGGGAATATTAACCCGTTTCCCATCGACTACGCCTTTCGGCCTCGCCTTAGGGGTCGACTTACCCTGCCCCGATTAACGTTGGACAGGAACCCTTGGTCTTCCGGCGAGGGGGTTTTTCACCCCCTTTGTCGTTACTCATGTCAGCATTCGCACTTCTGATACGTCCAGCATGCCTTACAGCACACCTTCAACCGCTTACAGAACGCTCCCCTACCCAATACAATAAATTGCATTGCCGCAGCTTCGGTGTATCACTTAGCCCCGTTAAATCTTCCGCGCAGGCCGACTCGACCAGTGAGCTATTACGCTTTCTTTAAATGATGGCTGCTTCTAAGCCAACATCCTGGCTGTCTGAGCCTTCCCACATCGTTTCCCACTTAGTGATACTTTGGGACCTTAGCTGGCGGTCTGGGTTGTTTCCCTCTCCACGACGGACGTTAGCACCCGCCGTGTGTCTCCCGGATAGTACTTACTGGTATTCGGAGTTTGCAAAGGGTTGGTAAGTCGGGATGACCCCCTAGCCTTAACAGTGCTCTACCCCCAGTAGTATTCGTCCGAGGCGCTACCTAAATAGCTTTCGGGGAGAACCAGCTATCTCCAGGTTTGATTGGCCTTTCACCCCTAGCCACAAGTCATCCGCTAATTTTTCAACATTAGTCGGTTCGGTCCTCCAGTAAGTGTTACCTCACCTTCAACCTGCCCATGGCTAGATCACCTGGTTTCGGGTCTAATCCCAGCAACTGTACGCCCAGTTAAGACTCGGTTTCCCTACGGCTCCCCTATACGGTTAACCTTGCTACTGAAATTAAGTCGCTGACCCATTATACAAAAGGTACGCAGTCACAGGACAAGCCTGCTCCTACTGCTTGTACGTACACGGTTTCAGGTTCTGTTTCACTCCCCTCACAGGGGTTCTTTTCGCCTTTCCCTCACGGTACTGGTTCACTATCGGTCAGTCAGGAGTATTTAGCCTTGGAGGATGGTCCCCCCATGTTCAGACAGGATAACACGTGTCCCGTCCTACTCGTTTTCACGTGTAAAGCATCGTCGGTTACGGGGCTGTCACCCTGTATCGCGGCCCTTTCCAGGGACCTTCACCTGACACTAAACACGCTTAAGGGCTAATCCGGTTTCGCTCGCCGCTACTGCCGGAATCTCGGTTGATTTCTCTTCCTCGGGGTACTTAGATGTTTCAGTTCCCCCGGTTCGCCTCACCAGGCTATGTATTCACCTGATGATAACTGCTTATGCAGCTGGGTTTCCCCATTCGGAAATCGGTGACTCAAGTGGCTCTTACTGCCTCATCACCGCTTATCGCAAGTTAGTACGTCCTTCATCGCCTCTGACTGCCCAGGCATCCACCGTGTACGCTTAGTCACTTAACCATACAACCCCAAGAGGTTTCGTATGTTCAAACAACCAAGGTTCGTCTCTGACAAAGAGACAATTGGTTTATTCGCCGGACTCTTACACAAGACACTTGAATGTGTGTTGCTTGAGAACTCTGTTTCTCTCGAAACAGTTTTTGATTCAATCTCAAAGATTGAATTTACTAGTCAGCTTTCCAGATTGTTAAAGAGCATGTGAATTATCTTTCAATAACCACTTTCTAAAGGCTTTCAGCGTCAGAAAATCGGTCCAACAACAATTCAGCTATTGAATCTGCGTATCCGTGCAGAAAGTATTTAGAGAGTGGTGGGCGATACCGGGCTCGAACCAGTGACCCCCTCCTTGTAAGGGAGGTGCTCTCCCAACTGAGCTAATCGCCCACTGTATTTTTACATTCCTGTGGCAGGAATGGTGGGTCGTGCAGGATTCGAACCTGCGACCAATTGATTAAAAGTCAACTGCTCTACCAACTGAGCTAACGACCCGTGGCGTCCCATAGGGGAGTCGAACCCCTGTTACCGCCGTGAAAGGGCGGTGTCCTAGGCCTCTAGACGAATGGGACTCTAATTCTGTCAGCGAAACATGTTTCGCTAATTCGTACCCATGCTGTTGGGCAGCATGAGTGGCTCTCTACATTTCGACCAGGCAATCTGTGTGGACACTGCATCAACGACACAGTCTTTAGGTAAGGAGGTGATCCAGCCCCAGGTTCCCCTAGGGCTACCTTGTTACGACTTCACCCCAGTCATGAACCACACCGTGGTAAACGCCCTCCCGAAGGTTAAGCTATCTACTTCTGGTGCAGCCCACTCCCATGGTGTGACGGGCGGTGTGTACAAGGCCCGGGAACGTATTCACCGTGGCATTCTGATCCACGATTACTAGCGATTCCGACTTCATGGAGTCGAGTTGCAGACTCCAATCCGGACTACGACGTACTTTGTGGGATTCGCTCACTATCGCTAGCTTGCTGCCCTCTGTATACGCCATTGTAGCACGTGTGTAGCCCTACTCGTAAGGGCCATGATGACTTGACGTCGTCCCCACCTTCCTCCGGTTTATCACCGGCAGTCTCCCTGGAGTTCCCACCCGAAGTGCTGGCAAACAAGGATAAGGGTTGCGCTCGTTGCGGGACTTAACCCAACATTTCACAACACGAGCTGACGACAGCCATGCAGCACCTGTCTCAGAGTTCCCGAAGGCACCAATCCATCTCTGGAAAGTTCTCTGGATGTCAAGAGTAGGTAAGGTTCTTCGCGTTGCATCGAATTAAACCACATGCTCCACCGCTTGTGCGGGCCCCCGTCAATTCATTTGAGTTTTAATCTTGCGACCGTACTCCCCAGGCGGTCTACTTAACGCGTTAGCTCCGAAAGCCAGTGTTCAAGACACCAACCTCCAAGTAGACATCGTTTACGGCGTGGACTACCAGGGTATCTAATCCTGTTTGCTCCCCACGCTTTCGCATCTGAGCGTCAGTCTTTGTCCAGGGGGCCGCCTTCGCCACCGGTATTCCTTCAGATCTCTACGCATTTCACCGCTACACCTGAAATTCTACCCCCCTCTACAAGACTCTAGCATGCCAGTTCCAAATGCGATTCCGAGGTTGAGCCCCGGGCTTTCACATCTGGCTTAACACGCCGCCTGCATGCGCTTTACGCCCAGTAATTCCGATTAACGCTCGCACCCTCCGTATTACCGCGGCTGCTGGCACGGAGTTAGCCGGTGCTTCTTCTGCAGCTAACGTCAAAGATGGCATCTATTAAACACCACCTCTTCCTCACTGCTGAAAGTGCTTTACAACCCGAAGGCCTTCTTCACACACGCGGCATGGCTGCATCAGGGTTTCCCCCATTGTGCAATATTCCCCACTGCTGCCTCCCGTAGGAGTCTGGACCGTGTCTCAGTTCCAGTGTGGCTGATCATCCTCTCAGACCAGCTAGGGATCGTCGCCTAGGTGAGCTATTACCCCACCTACTAGCTAATCCCACCTGGGCCAATCTTAGCGCGCGAGGCCCGAAGGTCCCCCGCTTTGGTCCGAAGACATTATGCGGTATTAGCCATCGTTTCCAATGGTTATCCCCCACACTAAGGCATGTTCCCAGGCATTACTCACCCGTCCGCCGCTCGCCGCCCATCAACGCACCCGAAGGATTGTTGATGTCGCTGCCGCTCGACTTGCATGTGTTAGGCCTGCCGCCAGCGTTCAATCTGAGCCATGATCAAACTCTTCAATTAAAGTTTTGTTGCTTCTCTAAAGAGAAGCGGCTCAGTGATTACTGATGTTCCAACCGAAGTTGAAACGAATTGACTGTGCCGGTAACTCTTTCGAGAAAGCGCTACCATTTGGTCACTCAGTTCACTGATAAAATCTTTGATGACTGTATCATTGTCGAGTGCCCACACAGATTGCATGGTCAAATTGTTAAAGAACGTTTTGTTATCTCGTTAAGCCGTGCGGTTTATCGTGACAACGGAGGCGCATTATAGAGAGTTCATTCATCTTGGCAAGCGTAAAATCATAAAATAATTTCGACAGAGCAAAATTTAACCAAAAAGTAAATTAACGACCAATACATCTACAAATTCAAGCCAAAAAACAGAAAAGCCTGCTCAAGGCAGGCTTTTCTCACGTGAACATCATAATTTATTGGCTGGTAGAGATATGCTCATCTTTCGCTGTAAGCACAATGGGCTTATCAACCGTTAATTTCCCGGAAAGAATATCCTGAGCCAATGGGTTTTCAATGTATTGCTGGATCGCGCGTTTCAGCGGTCGAGCCCCATAAACCGGATCGAAACCTGCACTTGCAATCAAATCCAGGGCAGACTCATCAACTTTCAGTTCAAAGCCTTTTTCTTCCAGTCGAGCGCTCAGACGACCAATCTGAATCCGCGCGATATCTTTAATGTGCTTATCACCCAGTGGATGGAAAACCACGGTTTCATCAACCCGGTTGATAAACTCCGGACGGAAATGATGAACGACAACGTCCATCACCAACTGTTTGATACCGTCATAATCAAGCTCACCAAAATGTTCCTGAATCCGATCAGAGCCCAGGTTCGATGTCATGATAATAACACTGTTCCGGAAGTCGACCGTTCTGCCCTGTCCGTCAGTCAGACGGCCATCATCCAGCACTTGCAGCAAAATGTTGAACACGTCCGGGTGCGCTTTTTCAACCTCATCCAGCAAAATGACAGAATAAGGACGCCGGCGAACCGCTTCAGTCAGGTACCCCCCTTCTTCATAGCCCACATAACCCGGAGGTGCACCAACAAGCCGGGCAACCGAATGCTTTTCCATGAATTCGGACATATCAATTCGCACCATGGCGTCATCACTGTCAAACATGAAGTTCGCCAGCGCTTTACACAGCTCGGTTTTACCGACCCCGGTCGGGCCGAGGAACAGGAAAGAACCAATCGGCCGGTTCGGATCAGATAATCCTGCCCGGCTGCGACGAATCGCATTCGCCACTGAATTCACCGCTTCGTCCTGACCGATCACCCGCTGATGCAGTGCTGCTTCCATTCGCAGCAGTTTATCGCGTTCGCCTTCCAGCATACGGGATACAGGAATACCGGTCTGACGGGACAGAACTTCCGCAATTTCAGCATCCGTGACCCGGTTTTTCAGTAGGCTCATTTCCTGCATTTCAGCCTGAGCCGCCAGATCCAATTGCTTTTCAAGCGCAGGAATCTTGCCGTACTGCAATTCAGACATCCGGTTCAGATCACCAGCACGACGGGCAATTTCCATATCGGTACGTGCCTGCTCCAGTTCAGCCTTAATGTGTTGGGTGCCGGATAGCGCTGCCTTTTCGGCGTTCCAGACTTCTTCCAGTTCTGCGTATTCTTTTTCTTTTCCAGCTAGCTCTTCACTCAGAACAGCCAATCGTTTCTGACTGGCATCATCGTTTTCTTTTGACAGTGCCTGCTGCTCAATTTTCAGTTGAATGATCCGGCGCTCAAGACGGTCGAGCGATTCCGGTTTGGAATCAATCTGCATGCGAATGCTGGATGCTGCCTCATCAATCAGATCGATCGCTTTATCCGGTAATTGACGATCAGAGATATAGCGGTGCGACAAGCTGGCCGCCGCGACAATTGCCGGATCGGTAATCTCGACATGGTGATGCAGGGCATAACGCTCTTTCAGGCCCCGTAAAATCGCGATGGTATCTTCAACGTTTGGCTCTTCCACCAGCACTTTCTGGAAACGGCGCTCCAGCGCGGCGTCTTTTTCAATGAACTGACGGTACTCGTCCAGTGTTGTCGCCCCGACGCAATGAAGCTCACCACGAGCCAGCGCAGGTTTCAGCATATTGCCCGCATCCATGGCGCCTTCACCTTTACCGGCGCCCACCATGGTATGCAGCTCATCAATAAAGAGGATGACGCTGCCCTCTTCCTGCGCCAGTTCGTTCAAAACTGATTTGAGGCGTTCTTCAAACTCACCACGATATTTGGCACCAGCAATCAGTGCCCCCATATCCAAAGACAGCACTCGCTTATTGCGCAGCCCTTCAGGCACTTCGCCATTGACAATACGCTGGGCAAGACCTTCAACAATTGCCGTTTTACCGACACCCGGCTCACCAATCAGGACCGGATTGTTCTTTGTACGGCGTTGCAGAACTTGAATGGTTCGGCGAATTTCTTCATCGCGGCCAATCACAGGATCCAACTTGCCTTGCTCGGCACGCTCGGTCAGATCAATGGTGAACTTTTCCAGCGCCTGACGGTTTTCTTCGGCATTGGGGTCATCAACTTTCTGGCCACCGCGGATTTTCTCAATCGCCTGTTCAACTTTTTCAGCACTTAAGCCAAACTTGCGCAATAACTCGCCCAACGGGCCTTTGTCGTCCACCGCCGCCAGAATGAACAGCTCGGAAGAAATGTATTTGTCTTTGCGTTTCTGCGCCAGCTTGTCACACATGTTAAACAACACGCCCATGCCATGAGACAACTGCACATCGCCGCCGATACCGCTGACTTTAGGTAAACGGTCGAGTTGTTCAGACAGACTGGAGCGCAATTGGGTAATATCTACATTCAGCAGAGTCAGCAGCGGGCGCGTGGTGCTGCTGTCCTGATTCATCAGTGCCATCATCAAATGCACAGGTTCGATGTACTGATGGTCTCGTCCTAAAGCCAGCGACTGCGCATCAGAAATCGCTAATTGAAATTTGCTTGTAAACCGGTCAAGACGCATAAGTCCTCCACTCTAGATATGACCTTGTCATTATCTTTGTATATGGTTGCGCGCCGTGTGCTTTTCAAGCATAAATTGTAGGGATATTAAAAAGCGGCTCAAGGCCGCTTTTTAATATTGAGAGAAGATTAATGTGACAGCCAGATCAGGCTGGCTTGTCGGCCGGTCACACCATCACGCCGGTAAGAATAAAAGCGGGCTGGGTCAGCATAGGTACATTCAGTCCCGCCAAATATCTGGGTTACACCCTGCCGCTGTAGCCGCAATCGGGCCAGTTGATAAAGATCCGCCAGCCATTTTTCACCTTTAGGCTGAAATGCAGCTTCCGCTGCAGGATCATCGGCCAGGAATTGCGCTCTGACTTCGCCACCCACTTCAAAAGCAGCCGGGCCGATGGCTGGCCCCAACCAAGCCAGAATCTGATCAGCTTCAGCAGAAAATGTCCTGACCGTTTCTTCCAGAATACCGTCAGCCAGTCCACGCCACCCGGCATGCACGGCTCCCACCTGAGTGCCCTGTCGATCGCACAGCAATACCGGCAAACAATCTGCCGTCATCACAGTGCATGCAATACCGGTTTCCCGGGTCACGCTGGCATCCGCATTCGGGATCTGGGTGAGCGGCTCATGCAGATCCAGCACTCGGGTGCTATGCGTTTGCGACAACCAGGCGGGTGCATGCACTAAGCCCAGTTGTTGCTGTAACCATTGACGATTGTGCGCAACGGCTGCCGGCTCATCGCCGACATGATCCCCCAGATTGAGACCAGCATAAGGCCCCAGGCTGATCCCCCCGGAGCGGGTGGTACTGATGGCTTTGACATTCTCAGGCGCTGGCCAGTCTGGGGTTATCCACATCTCAGTAATCATCCTCTGGATGGTCAAGTTTGTCCTGACGCAGGATCTCGACAAGCGCCACCATATCTTTGGGGGTCTCTGCGTGCCATTCCATTAACTCTCCGGTGATCGGGTGATCAAGCCTCAGCATACGAGCGTGCAGCGCCTGACGATCAAACGCCCGGAGCGCTTGGATCACTTCCGGAGAAGCATTTCGCGGCGGACGCGGACGACCGCCGTACAGGGTATCCCCCACCAGCGGGTGCGACAGATATGCCATGTGAACACGGATCTGATGGGTCCGTCCCGTCTCCAGACGCAGCACCAGGCTGGTGTGTTCACGAAAATGCTCCGCAACCCGGTAATGGGTAATCGCCGGCTTGCCCAGTTCATGCACCGCCATCGAGGTACGCTTCGTCGAATGACGGCCAATCGGTTTTTCAACCACACCACCGCCGGTCATTTTGCCCATGGCAACGGCTTCATATTCACGGGTGATTTTGCGTTTTTGCAGCGCACGAACCAGCCGGGTCTGAGCCTGAATCGTTTTCGCCACGACCATCAGGCCCGTGGTGTCTTTATCCAGACGGTGCACAATACCGGCTCGCGGTACCTCTGCCAGAGACGGGCAGTGATGTAACAGTGCGTTCAGCACAGTGCCATCCGGTGTGCCGGCTCCCGGGTGAACCACAAAATCGCGCGGCTTGTTTATCACCAGCAGATGCTCATCTTCATAGACAATGTCGAGCGGGAGGTCTTGCGCGATCCAGCGCTCCTCATCTTCAATCTCAGCCACAACCGTGAGTTTTTCACCGCCCATCATTTTCAGGCGAGGCTTGGTCACCACTGTGCCATTGACGCAGACGCTGCCATTGAGAATCCAGTCTTTAATCCGTGAACGGGAATAATCGGAAAACAGTTCAGCCAGCGCCTGATCAAGACGTTGACCAAGCTGACTATCGTTTACTATGTTGCTTAACTCTATTTGCTGTGCCATAAAGAACTTTTTCAAAAAGCGTGAGACTAAAGCCTAAACGCTGCGTAAAATGACAGATATTAGTTGTCATTGTATCTGTTAACGGCGCTGACCGTAATGGATCACAGAAATAAATTATGACCAAGGAAACTGACGCCGCAATGAAACGCCTGATAATCACGACCTTTCTTGCCGCCGCTATTGTGTCTGGTTGCTCCAGTACAGAGGAAGTGGTACCGGATATTCCGCCTTCTGAGCTGTACGGCAGTGCTCAGCAAGCCTTACAAAGTGGTAGCTGGGTCACCGCCATAGAAAGATTAGAAGCACTGGACTCCCGTTATC
The DNA here is from genome assembly GCF_021432065.1 of Photobacterium sp. TLY01. NCBI lineage: Bacteria > Pseudomonadati > Pseudomonadota > Gammaproteobacteria > Vibrionales > Vibrionaceae > Photobacterium > Photobacterium sp. TLY01. Next base: position 567,558 of record NZ_CP090364.1, on the reverse strand, counting down.
CGTTCGGTGCTTATTCAGAGCAGGTGCAGCTTGATCTGATTTACGCTTATTACAAGAACGATGATCTGGCGCTGGGCGAAGCAACCATAGATCGCTTTACCCGATTAAATCCCACCCATGAAAAAGCCGACTGGGTGCTCTATATGCGCGGTCTGACACACATGGCCCAGGACCGTTCTTTCATGCACGATGTGTTTGATATTGATCGCCACGACAGAGATCCGGAACCGGCTCGCCAGGCATTTCGTGACTTTAAGCGCCTGCTGGATCGTTACCCGAGCAGCCAGTACGCCGCAGACGCCAAAGCCAGACTGGTTTATCTGAAAAACCGTCTGGCCAATTACGAGTTAGCCGCTGCCGACTTTTATATCCGCCGTGAAGCCTGGGTGGCCGCCGTGAACCGCTGCCAGCAAATTCAGCGACTGTATCCGGATACGGAAGCGGCACGCCAGTCGCTGCCGCTGATGCAAACCGCATATGAAAAGCTTGGTCTGGAAACGCCGGCCGAACATGCTCAGCGACTGATTGATCTGAATCCGGTCTGATCCCTGAGCAATGAAAACGACAAACGGCAGCCAGAAGGCTGCCGTTTTTTGTTCTTGCAGATTACCGCACTGCATCTCATCACACCACGTTCTGGCCATTGAAGGCTAAGTAAGCACTTAGCTTCAGGCCGAAAAACGCCCCTGAGCAGCACTGGCCGCCAGTCATCAACTCACTCCATACTGCCGCATTCATTATGTCCCCGACAAGGGGTTTTTATTCATTTTCTTGTCACAAAGCAGAACAAGTCACAGAAATATATTGGTGAATTATTTTACTTATTAAAGTTGATCCAGATCACTTTATTCACGATTAAGAAGAGTAATCTGAAGTTAACCCACCAAGGGGTAGCAAAACAGGAGAGAGACTATGCAAGTAGAAGTCACAGGCAAAAACATTGATGTCACCCCTGCTATCCGTGAGCGCATTGAAGAAAAATTCAGTAAGTTAGAGCGCTTTCAAGTCCCGCTGATCGGCAAGCATGCTGTGATCAGCCAAGAACCCAACCGGCACTTCAAGGTGGAAGCAACAGCCGGCATTCCAGGGGGGAACATAGTGGCATCCTCTGAACAGGAAAATATGTACGCCGCCATTAAAGACATGTATCAGAAACTGGAGCGACAGCTGAGCAAACAATCCCACAAATCGGAAGCCCGTCGAGCCAGTCACAGCCAGAAGCCTGTATTGACTGAAGCCGAAATGGCAGAAGAAGACTTCGAAGCCTGAACCCTTCCTATCCAGCCCTGCCGCATGGCGGGGCTTTTTATTCTTGACAAGATCATCGACTGACCATAGGGTGATTCCTAGACAATATTTAGCCAGCATATTCACGAGACTGACTGACACATGATTCAATATGCACTGTTTTTCTTTCACTTCTTTTTTCGCTCACCATAAGTGGGGGCTATCGTTACGCAAGAAAGAAGCGAAAGACGAACAGCAAGCCTCCCAACCGGGAGGCTTTTTTGTAAGCACAACAATAAAATAAGTACAGACAGGGAACCAGAATGACCAAAAGTTATCACTCACTGGACGAGATCCGAACCCATGTCACTCGGATAGACAATGAAATTCTGGCACTTCTGGCAGAACGGCGTCAGCTGAGCCTGGAAGTCGCCAAAAGCAAAATCAAAACCACCAAGCCTGTCCGGGATCAGGAAAGAGAGCAAGCACTGTTACTCAGACTGATAGACGAAGGTAAACAACACCAGTTGGATGCCAATTACGTCACGCAAATCTTTCACACCATTATTGAAGATTCTGTGCTCTTCCAACAGGCGTATCTGCAAAAGCTGACCAACCCTGACAGCCTTCAGCCTGTGGTGCGCGTATCTTTTCTGGGCGCCAAAGGATCCTATTCCAACCTGGCCAGCCGTCAGTATTTCAGCCGCAAGCAAACCAAGCTGGTTGAGATGAGCTGTTCCAATTTCCGTGATGTGGTGAATGTGGTCGAAACCGGTCAGGCAGACTATGGCGTCCTGCCGATTGAGAACACCAGTTCCGGATCGATTAACGAAGTGTACGATTTGCTGCAGCACACCAGCCTGTCGATTGTGGGCGAGATTACCCAGCCGATCGAACACTGCCTGCTGACAGCCGTGCCGACTTCGCTGGATCAAATTGATACCCTGTATTCCCATCCGCAGCCCCACCAGCAATGCAGTGAGTACCTGCGCACCATGGGCGATATCAGGCAGGAATATACTTCCAGCACAGCCGATGCCATGCTGCAGGTTGCCGAGCTGCAATTGCCCAACGTGGCCGCCATTGGCAATGCTTCCAGCGGCGAGCTGTATGGCTTAACGCCATTGAAAACCGGTATTGCCAACCAGCAGGAAAACTTTACCCGTTTTATTGTTGTCGCCCGGAAAGCTGTCGATGTCACGCCGCTGATCCCGGCCAAGACCACACTGATCATGTCGACCGGCCAGAAACCCGGTTCACTGGTTGAATGCCTGCTGGTGCTACGCAATCTCAACATCAATATGGCAAAACTGGAATCCCGCCCTGTGATCGGTAATCCATGGGAAGAAATGTTCTATGTGGATGTTGAAACGAATCTGAAATCTGAGGCCATGCAGCAGGCACTGGAAGAGCTGACCCGACTGACACGATTTATCAAGGTGTTAGGCTGTTATCCCAGCGAAAACGTCAAACCAACCGAAGTCGACTATCCGGAAGAATAAACGCAGAAAGGCCAGCAAACGCTGGCCTTCTCATTCTGGATCAACAGTAATCAATCACTAAACAACCATCAATCCGATCAGCCTCTGTGGGTCGCATCGTTCGCCTGACGCAGTAACGACTGGCTTTCTTTCAAAAAGCGTCCGGCATAGTCGCCAAACCAGCCTTCCACCTGATCAAAGGCCTGCTTGAACGCCGCTTTATCTTTGTTTTCCAATATGGCAATGGCATCCCCAAAGCGCTGGTGAAAACGCTTAATCATGGCCAGGTTTTGCGGCGAAGACATAATAATATCGGCATAGAGCTGCCCGTCCTGTGCAAACAGCCGTCCGACCATCGCCAGTTCCAGGCGGTAAATCGGCGAGCTGAGCGACAATAACTGATCTAAGCGCGGATCTTCTTCGGCCAGATGAACCCCATACACAAACGAAGTGAAATGCCGCAGTGCCTGAATCAGGGTCATCCCCTGATCATGTTCGATGGCACTGATCCGGTTCAGACTCGCGCCCCAAATCTGGATCTGCTCCAGCAGCCACTGGTAGCTTTCCGGGTTACGGCCATCACAGTAAACCACCACTTGCTTGGCCAGACTACTGATATCCGGGCCAAACATAGGGTGTAATCCCACCACAGGTCCCTGATGCACTTCCAGCATGGTCTGCACCGGCCCGCTCTTAATCGAGGTCAGATCTGCCAGAATGCAGTCATCCGGTAGTTGAGGCAGGCGGCGGATCACTTGTTCGGTGAGATGAATCGGTACGGTCACCACAACCATGCCGGCATCTTTGAGCAATTCATCCGCTTTGTCCCAGTCCTGACTGCCCAGGATACGTACCTGATAACCCGACAACTCAAACAAGCGGCAGAACAGACGGCCCAGCTGTCCATGACCGCCCACAACGACAATCGGGCGCAATTCCGGCTTCAGACATTTGAAACCCGAATCATTTTCACTGGCATAAGATTCACGCATGGTGCGGCGCAGAATATCTTCAATCAGATCCGGCGGCACGCCCTGGTCAGCCGCTTCCTGTCGCCGTGAGGCCAGCATGGCGGCTTCACGATCCGGGGCATAAATCGGCAGACCGTGCTGGCTTTTGACATGACCGACTTCTTCTACCAAAGCCAGACGGCGCGCCAACAGCGCGACCATCTGCTTATCGACTTCATCAATTTGATCTCGTAGTGTGCTCAGTTCCGCAACCATTCGTCTCTTAATCCATTATTTAATGCGTTGTTGTAGGAAAGGGGTTAATTCCTGACGAGCGCGACGCAGCAGGGTTTCGGTATCTTCCCAGTTTATGCAGGCGTCTGTGATCGACACACCATACGCCATCTCTCCTGGCGCCAGATCAGCACTTTGATTGCCTTCATTGAGATGACTTTCCAGCATCAGACCAATGACGGAATGATTCCCTTCCCGGATCTGATGAATCACATCTTCGGCAACCAGCGGCTGGCGGCGGTAATCCTTGCGAGAGTTCGCATGAGAGCAGTCTACCATTAAGGCAGGATTAAGGCCCGCAGACTTCATCTCAGTTTCGCATTCAGAAACCGACACTGAATCATAGTTGGTCTGTTTCCCGCCGCGAAGAATGACATGGCCATCCGGGTTGCCCTGCGTGTTGAGCAGTGCGACCTGGCCTTCACGGTTAATCCCCATGAAACGGTGACCGGAAGCGGCCGCCTGCATCGCATTGATCGCGGTACCCAGGCTGCCATCGGTGCCATTTTTGAAACCCACCGGCATCGAAAGACCACTGGCCATTTCACGGTGGGTCTGGGATTCCGTGGTACGGGCACCAATCGCGGCCCAGCTGAACAAATCGCCGATGTACTGCGGGCTGATCGGATCCAGTGCTTCTGTGGCCAGCGGGATACCCATTTCCACCAAATCAATCAACAGCTGGCGCGCAATGTGCAGCCCTTCTTCAATCTCAAAAGAACCATCCAGATGCGGGTCGTTGATCAGACCCTTCCAGCCGACTGTCGTCCGCGGTTTTTCAAAGTACACACGCATCACCAGGTACAGTTGGTCATCCAACTCGGCTGCCAGTTCTTTAAATCGACGGGCATAATCTTTGGCCGCTTCGACGTCATGAATAGAACAAGGACCGCAGACCACCAGCAGACGGTGATCCCGCTTATGGATAATGTCGGCAACCGTTTTACGCGATTGCTCGATAAACGACAGCGCAGCCTCGCTGACTGGCAATTTATCTTTTAACTGTTGTGGCGTAATAAGAACTTGTTCATCCTGAATGTGGACATTATTCAATACATCTTTCTGCATGGGGCCATCCTGATTTTGCGATACCTGGGCGTAAATTTTTAGTTACAACAGGATTTCCCCTGTCAGTAAACAGACAATAACAACTGATATTTCATGGAGCAACACCCTGTAAAGAAAAAATACCATTCGTAAATTTATATTTACACACAGCAAGATTATTGCCTTTGGGGCAAAGACAGCTACCATAAACATCCATTTAGCTTACTTCCGATACCGTTATGGAACTCATCCTTTCCCTGCTGCAGCAGCTCAGTGTTTATCTGGTGTTGGCTTACCTGTTAAGCAAAACACCACTGTTTATGCCGATCACCACGGTATCTGGCCGTTTGTCACAACGCTTTGCCTGCTACGTGCTGTTTTCTCTCTTCTGTATTTTAGGCACGTATTTTGGTCTGCACATCGAAGATGCCATCGCCAATACCCGGGCCATCGGTGCTGTGATGGGGGGCCTGCTGGGGGGCCCGGTTGTGGGCTTTGCCGTGGGCCTGACCGGTGGTATGCACAGATACAGTATGGGCGGCTTTACCGACGTCGCCTGTGCTATCTCCACCACAGTGGAAGGACTGATCGGCGGTATCATGCACAGCTATTTTGTCCGCCGCAGTAATTTCGACGCCATTTTCCGACCATTAACCGTATTTGCGATCACCCTGGTTGCCGAGATCCTGCAGATGCTGATTATTCTGGCGGTGGCCGAACCTTTTGATAAAGCCTACAGTCTGGTCAGCGCCATTGCTTTGCCTATGGTGATCGCCAACTCAGTGGGTGCAGCCCTGTTCATGAGCATTATCCGCGATAAAAAAACCATTTATGAGAAATACTCAGCCGCGTTTTCCAGCCGGGCACTGAAAATCGCCCAACGTTCGGTAGGCATACTCAGTCAGGGATTTAACCAGGAAAACTCCAAGCAAATTGCCCGTATCGTTTACGAAGAAACCGGGGTCGGTGCCGTCTCGATTACGGACCGAGATAAAATTCTCGCCTTTATCGGGATCGGCGATGATCATCATCTGCCGGGTACCCCGATTTCCTCCAAGCATACCAAACAAGCCATTGAACACTGCGAGCTGGTCTATGCCGACGGGTATGAAGTGCCCTACTGCTGCTCGCTTTACGACAAGTGCAAATTAGGCTCGGCGCTGGTGATTCCTTTAATCGGCGGCAACCATGAGGTGATTGGCACGATTAAACTCTATGAGCCGAAACGTAAACTGTTTTCCACCATCAATCTGACCCTGGGGGAAGGCATTGCCAAACTCTTGTCGAACCAGATCCTGACCGGGCGCTATAACCGCCAGCAAACCCTGCTGACTCAGGCTGAGCTGCGGCTGCTGCAGGCACAGGTGAATCCACACTTTCTGTTCAATGCGCTCAATACCATTAATGCAGTGATCCGGCGTGATCCGGATAAAGCCAGACAGTTGATTCAGCATTTGTCCCAGTTTTTCCGTCGCAATCTGAAGCAGAATATAGAAACTGTCACGCTGGAAGAGGAACTGCAGCACGTACACGCCTATCTGGAAATTGAACGCGCCCGGTTTGCCGACCGGCTCGAGGTGGAAGTCAACATTGATGATGCCTTATTGAATATCACAATTCCGACCTTTACCCTGCAGCCACTGGTCGAAAATGCCATCAAGCATGGTACGTCAAACTTGCTGGCCAGCGGTAAACTGACCATCAAGGCTTACCAGAATGATGAACGTATTGTGTTGGAAGTGCGCGATAATGCAGGCTTGTATCAGCCGGTGGGTGAAGAGAGCGGTCTGGGCATGAAAATTGTCGATAAACGATTGAAAAACCGCTATGGCAAAGCATATGGCCTGCAAATGAGCTGGGAAGCCAATCAATGGACACTGGCCACCATCACGCTGCCAAAGGAGAACGGACAACCATGATCAAAGCACTTGTCATCGACGATGAACCTTATGCCCGAGAGGAGCTGATGGCGCTGCTGCATGACAGCGGCGACATCGAAATTATTGGCAGCGGCGCCAACGCTATCGAAGGGTTGAAGATGATTCATCTGCTCAAGCCCGAAGTCGTATTTCTGGATATTCAGATGCCGCAAATCACAGGGATCGAGCTCCTGAGCATGCTGGATCCGGAGACCATGCCCAAAATTGTGTTTGTCACCGCGTATGACGACTACGCCATCAAAGCGTTTGAAGATAATGCCTTTGACTACCTGTTAAAACCGGTCGAACCGGCAAGGCTTGAAAAAACGCTGGCCAAGCTGAAGCGCGAGCTGCGCCAGCCGGATTACACCCCTTTGATCAGCGACATGCTCGAGCTGATTCCTTGCAGTGGCCATCACCGTATCTTGCTGCTCAGCCCGGCAGATATCGAACTGGCGCATTCTGATTTATCAGGTGTGCACCTGGTTACCAAAGACACCAAGGCCACCACACAGCTGACCCTCAAAGTGCTGGAAGAAAAAACCCCGCTCATCCGATGCCACCGCCAGTATCTGGTGCACCCGCAGGCGATTCGTGAGATCAAGCTGCTGGAGAACGGACTGGCAGAAATTACAACCCAACATGGCCAGCAGGTGCCGGTGAGCCGGCGATATCTGAAAGAGATCAAAGATCGCTACGGGCTGAGCTGAGCAATCATCAGGGACAGCCACTCCGCTTGGTCAGTCCCTGACTTGATCCGCTTAGCAGCCCATCACTTAAGTACCTACCGCTTCATTTCAATCACAGCCGTTCGGCCTCTGTCGCCGCCGCTCAACCGCTTTATTGACCACTCAGTCACGCCATACTGCCACTCAGTCTTTTAGGCCGTGTGTCTTTGCCGCAACCGGTTAAGATGCCAGCCTGATAAAAGATTCAATAACCCTACTACCTACACTGAGAGAGGCACAGATATGGCCTGGTTTCTGATTTGCGTCGCTGCTTTGATTGGCGGTTACTTTATTTACGGTACCTTTATTGAAAAACTGTTCGGCATTAACGAAAAGCGCCAGACACCTGCATACACGATGCAGGATGGCGTTGACTATGTGCCCATGTCCAAGAAAAAAGTGTACCTGGTACAACTGCTGAACATTGCTGGGGTTGGCCCGATTTTTGGCCCCATCATGGGCGCACTGTACGGTCCGGCTGCCATGCTGTGGATTGTACTGGGCTGTATCTTTGCCGGTGCCGTGCACGACTATTTCTCAGGCATGCTGTCGGTGCGCAATGGCGGCGCCTCCGTGCCAACGCTTTCCGGCAAATATCTGGGCAATGGCGCCAAACATTTCATGAACATCTTCGCCATTGTGCTGCTACTGCTGGTCGGCGTGGTCTTTGTTTCTGCTCCGGCAGGCATGATCACCAACCTGGTCAACGAGCAAACCGACATGACCGTTTCTATGGGATCCATGGTCGCGATCATCTTTGCTTATTACATCATCGCCACCATAGTCCCGGTTGATAAGATCATCGGCCGCTTCTACCCGCTGTTCGGTTTCCTGCTGATCTTCATGTCGGTCGGCCTGATCACTGCCATTGCCGTTTCCAGCGAATACACCCTGCTGGGCGACTATGAAGTCAGCCAGATGTTCACCAACATGAACCCGAATGATCTGCCGTTGTGGCCAGCTCTGTTTATCACCATTGCCTGTGGTGCTATCTCAGGTTTCCACGCGACTCAGTCGCCACTGATGGCGCGTTGTATGGAAAATGAGAAAAACGGCCGCTTCGTGTTCTACGGTGCCATGATCGGTGAAGGCGTGATTGCCCTGATCTGGTGTGCGCTGGCACTGTCTTTCTTCGGCTCTGTTGAAAACCTGTCTGATGCCGTAGCAAACGGTGGACCGGGCAACGTGGTTTACAGCGCATCCTTTGGCCTGCTGGGCGTTGTGGGTGGCGTGGTCGCCTTCCTGGGTGTGGTGATTCTGCCTATTACATCCGGTGATACAGCCTTCCGCTCAAGCCGCCTGATTCTGGCTGAATACTTCAACATGGAGCAGAAGAGCCTGCGTAACCGTCTGCTGATGGCCGTGCCTCTGTTTGTTATCGGTGGGATTCTGACTCAGGTTGACTTCGGGATTATCTGGCGTTACTTCGGATTTGCGAACCAGACCACGGCTGTCATGATGCTGTGGACCGCTTCTGCTTATCTGCTGCGCCACAACAAACTGCACTGGGTGACCACTGTGCCGGCGATTTTCATGACCACAGTTGTGATCACCTTTATTCTGAACAACAGCACCCTGGGCTTCGGTCTGCCCATGATGGTCTCGACAATTATCGGCCTGATCGCAACGCTTGGTATCACAGCCTATGTCATTGTGAAATCTAAAGGCAAAGGCGACATCGACCTGGATCAAGAAGAAAGTGAAAGCAAAGGCAAGCTGGAAACCGCTTAATCTTGCACATCACTGAAAACCAGCCTCCGGGCTGGTTTTTTTATCCCCTGTTTCCGACCCTGACTTTTTATCTCATCTCCGTTTCTCTGCCCGACTATACTCGCCACAGACCCAAGTTCAGGAATCATACAATGAGCACACTCAAAACCCGTCCCACCCAAGCCAGCGTCACCGCCTTTATCGCAGCACTCAGCGACAGCCAGCAACAGGCAGATAGCCATCAGTTACTGGCACTCTTGAACGAACTGAGCGGCAAAACAGCTGTGCTGTGGGGAGACAGCCTGATTGGCTTTGGCACCTACTTTTACAGCAACACTGCCGGTAAGCACTTCAGCTGGCCGATGATCGCCTTCTCGCCACGGCAGGGGAAAATGACGCTGTACTTCATGCTGGGGTTCGCCGCGCATCAGGCTCAGCTTGAACAACTCGGCAAACATAAACTGGGAAAGTCCTGCCTGTATATCAAACGCCTGCAAGATATCAATCTGTCAGTACTGAGAGAGATGCTGAACCAGCATATTGCGATGATGAAGCAGAAGTACCCGTGCGAGTAAGACCACATGTAGGTTCACTATTTCCCGGCGGTGGCAGGTTCGTCGCGACAAAAAAAGGCCCGCCAAATTGGCGGGCCTCTCAATACGCGTCTTTCGTGTCGCGTTCTTATTTTTTGGTCAGCTTCTCTTTAATACGAGCCGCTTTACCTGAACGCTCACGCAGGTAGTACAACTTGGCACGACGTACTGCACCGCGACGCTTAACAGTAATGCTGTCTACGATTGGAGAGTGAGCCTGGAATGCACGCTCAACACCTTCACCGTTAGAAATCTTACGAACAGTGAAAGCAGAGTGCAGACCACGGTTACGCTTGGCGATAACAACACCTTCGAACGCCTGCAGACGCTCACGGTCACCCTCTTTTACCTTCACCTGAACAACAACAGTGTCACCTGGTGCGAATTCAGGCAGGTCTTTTTTCATTTGCTCTTGCTCAAGAGCTTTGATGATATTACTCATTGGTATATACCCTAGAATAAACTGATACTAAATTAACTCATGGTTTGCCGATGTTCGCGGATAAACTCCGCCAGCAAACACTCCTGATCGTCAGTCAGAGCTAGGTTTTCCAGGAGCTCTGGTCTTCTAAGCCAGGTACGGCCCAGCGATTGTTTCAATCGCCAGCGGCTAATTTCCTTATGGTTACCGGACAAGAGCACCGGAGGTACAGCTTGACCATCTAACACTTCAGGACGCGTGTAATGCGGGCAATCCAGCAAGCCATTCGCAAAAGAATCTTCTTCTGCTGACGCAAAGTCACCCAGAACGCCCGGTACAAACCGCACGACTGCGTCAACTAAGGTCATGGCTGGCAACTCACCACCCGTCAGCACAAAATCCCCGATAGACCATTCTTCGTCTACCTCTTGTTGGATAATGCGCTCATCTACCCCTTCATACCGGCCACAAATCAGAATCAGATTCTGGTTCTGTGCCAGTTCCTCAACACCCGTCTGATCGAGCTTACGGCCCTGAGGAGAGAGGTAAATCACTTTCGCCTGGCCTTTGGCAGACAGTTTGGCAGCATGAATGGCATCGCGCAAAGGCTGTACCATCATCAGCATACCGGGTCCGCCACCATAAGGTCGGTCATCGACCGTACGGTGCTTATCGTGGGTAAAGTCGCGGGGGTTCCACGTCTCTACCGTCACTAGGCCTTTTTTTACCGCCTGACCTGTCACCCCAAACTCAGTAATAGCCCGGAACATTTCAGGGAATAGGCTAATTATTCCTACCCGCATGGTTCTTTACGCTCTTACTGATGGGTTAAAATCCAGGATCCCAGTCAACTTCGATCCGTTGAGCAGTGCGATCAATCGACTTGATGACCTGCTCATCGAGGAACGGAATTAAGCGTTCCTTCTGTCCGAAAGCATCTTTCAGGTTGGCTTTCACCACTAAAACGTCATTTGAACCGGTTTCCAGGATGTCTGTTACTTTACCCAGGTCGTAACCTTGAGTTGTCACAACAGTCATGCCCATCAGTTCGCGCCAGTAGAATTCTTCATCTGACAGCGCCGGTAATTGGTCGGCAGGGACGTTGATCTCCGCGTTGGTCATGACCTGAGCATCCTCTCGGATATCCAGCCCCTGCAACTTGGCAACTAACCCCTGGCCATGACGTTTCCATGCTTCTACATGGAAGGTCTGCCATTCCCCTTTCATCTTTATCAGCCATGGCTGATAAGCGAAAATGCTCTCGGCTTGTTCTGTGTAGGAAAAAACTTTGAGCCACCCTTTGATACCGTAAGTGGCACCGATTTTACCGACAACAACTTGGTCTTGGTTGTGTGAACTCATTGCTTCTCTACTACCCATTCACCAATCTTAAGCAGCGGCTTTCGCAGCGTCTTTGATCAGTTTCGCTGCGCGGTCAGATACAGTTGCACCTTGACCAACCCAGTGATTTACACGGTCCAGGTCCAGACGCAGACGCTCTTCCTGACCAGTAGCTAGTGGGTTAAAGAAACCTACACGCTCGATGTTACGACCGTCGCGCGCAGCGCGGCTGTCAGCAACAACGATGTGATAAAATGGACGCTTTTTCGCGCCGTGACGTGCCAAACGAATGGTTACCATATCGTCCTCTTTGCATTACTGTAAATAAAAGTGGCCCCGCCATAAAAACGGGGCCCGTGCCAAATAAAGCCTCGGAATTTTACTCTTTCACCCCGCGAATGCAACTGCTTTAGCTACTTTTTCACCAGTAAAATCGCCGACCGAGACCAAAAAACAAGCAATTGAAGCAATTAGCGTCCAGGGAACATGCCGCCACCCGGCATCATGCCTTTCATATTGCGCATCATGTTCTTCATGCCGCCCTTTTGCATTTTTTTCATCATCTTCTGCATTTGGGTAAATTGCTTGAGCAAACGGTTGACGTCCTGCACTTGAGTACCGGAGCCGGCAGCAATACGTTTCTTGCGCGAACCTTTAATCAGCTCCGGGCGCTCACGCTCTTTTGCTGTCATGGAGTTAATAATCGCTTCCATCTGAACGAAGATTTTATCATCCACCTGGTCTTTGACATTGCCGGGTAGCTGAGACATTCCAGGCAGCTTATCCAGCATGCCCATCATGCCACCCATATTCTTCATCTGCTGAAGCTGGCCACGGAAGTCTTCTAAATCAAAGCCTTTCTTCTCTTTGAATTTCTTCGCGAGCTGCTCGGCTTTTTCCTTATCAACGTTGCGTTCCAGATCTTCAATCAGTGACAGGACATCGCCCATCCCCAGAATACGGGAGGCGACACGATCCGGATGAAAAGGCTCCAGCGCATCGGTTTTCTCACCCACACCCAGAAACTTGATCGGTTTACCTGTGATATGACGCACCGACAGCGCCGCACCACCCCGGGCATCACCGTCGACCTTGGTCAGAATCACACCGGTCAGCGGCAACGCCTCGTTAAAGGCTTTAGCGGTATTGGCCGCATCCTGACCTGTCATGGCATCGACCACAAACAGGGTTTCGACCGGATTAGCAATTTGATGAACGGCCTTGATTTCGTCCATCATGGCTTCATCGACGTGCAGACGGCCTGCGGTATCGACAATTACCACATCATAAAATTTGCGCTTGCCGTGCTCGATAGCCGCCTGGGCAATCGCCACCGGTTTTTGATCCGGGCTGGACGGAAAAAAATCAATACCGATATCAGCAGCCAGGGTTTCCAGTTGCTTAATCGCGGCAGGACGGTATACGTCGGCGGAAACAACCAGTACTTTCTTTTTATTACGCTCTTTGAGTAATTTACCCAGCTTACCCACACTGGTGGTTTTACCGGCACCCTGCAAGCCGGCCATCAGGATGACCGCAGGTGGCTGGCTGGCTAAGTCCAGCGCTTCGTTGGTCTCGCCCATGACGGCTTCTAATTCCGCCTGAACGATTTTGATAAATTCCTGGCCTGGCGTCAGGCTCTTAGAGACTTCAGTTCCGACAGCGCGTTCTTTCACCCGCTTGACGAAATCACGGACAACCGGCAGCGCGACATCTGCCTCAAGCAATGCCATGCGCACTTCACGCAGGGTATCTTTAATATTGTCTTCCGTCAGACGGCCACGGCCGCTGATATTTTTCAGCGTTGACGACAAACGCTCGGTTAAATTGTCAAACATGTGTGACTCGCTCGTTACGCACTCATTTCGGGCCAGTATACCGCAATCAGTGACCCGGTTTCATGCCATACATGCAGCCTGTGACAGAATTCTTGCCATTTCTGTCGCACAAATCCACCAGACATTCGTGCTGAAAACGCAGAAACAGACCGCAAAGTGCGCTCTGTCCCACACGATTGTTCCCTTTGTATCATTGTCGTGCTATCCGTTCACAAGGTATACTCACCAGTTCGGATTCACGATCTTTTCAGGTGTTATGGACATATTGATTGCCTTTTCTGCTGCTGGTTTTTATCTGCTTGCGCTGGCGTTTATCGTACCTGGGCTCAGCCATAATAATGGCATTCAGGCCCGGCCAGTGTTTTTCAGTGCCACAGTGGCGATCATCTTACATATTGTGTTTCTGAAAGATCTGATCCTGGGCGGCGTCGGCCAGAACCTGAGTATCTTAAATGTCGCCTCGCTCATCAGTCTGATTATCGCCGTTATCACCACTCTTGCGATGGTCAAAATGCGGATCTGGTTTCTGTTGCCCGTGATTTACAGCTTTGCTGCGATTAATCTTGCGGCGGCGGCTGTGCTACCCGGGGGCTTCATTACGCACCTGGAGGCACATCCTCAAATCCTGTTACATATTTCTCTGGCGCTCTTTGCCTACTCGACCCTGATGATCGCTACACTGTACGCGATTCAGCTGGCGTGGCTGGACTATAAGCTCAAACATAAAAAGCTGGCTTTTAATCCGAATCTGCCACCGCTGATGCTGGTTGAACGGCAGTTGTTTAAGATCATTCTGGTCGGTCATATACTGCTGACGGTCACACTGATCACTGGCTTTATTTTCCTGCAAGATATGTTTGCTCAGGGTAAAACCCACAAAGCGGTCCTTTCGATTCTGGCCTGGGGGGTTTACAGCGTGCTGCTCTGGGGGCACTACCGGATGGGCTGGCGGGGCAAGAAAGTCGTCTGGTTCAGCCTGATTGGCGCATTTCTGCTAACGCTGGCCTATTTCGGCAGCCGCTTTGTCAAAGAAATCATTATCGGCAGCTGATGACAATTGAACCAACACTATCCATGCTTAAGCAGGATGAATCCTGGCCGGGCCGTTAGCATCTTCACGACCCAGTCTTGACACCCTTACTCATATTCAGTACAGAGTACACATCCACAGCGATACAAGGAACTGACTTTTTGGACGATATATCCACGGGAGCGTTATTCTCCCTTCTGGTATTACTACTCCTGATTTCCGGATACTTCTCCGGCTCTGAAACCGGCATGATGTCGATCAACCGTTACAAACTGCGCCACCTGGCAAGCCAGGGCCACCGCGGGGCGAAGCGGGTTGAAAAATTGCTCGACCGGCCTGACCGACTGATCGGCCTGATTCTGATCGGCAACAACCTGGTCAACATTCTAGCCTCAGCTATCGCGACCATCCTGGGAATGCGCCTGTACGGCGACCTGGGTGTGGCCATCGCCACCGGCGCACTAACCATGGCCGTCCTGGTCTTTGCTGAAGTTACGCCCAAGACTCTGGCCGCGCTGTACCCTGAAAAAGTCGCCTATTCCAGCAGTATCCTGCTCCGGATCCTGATGAAACTCCTGTATCCGCTGGTCTGGTTTGTCAACGGTATCACCAATGGTTTCCTGCGCCTGCTCGGCATGCGCGTCGATAATATGAACGACGCCACCCTGAGCTCAGATGAGTTACGCACTGTGGTCAATGAAGCGGGCAGCCTGATCCCCCGTCGCCACCAGGACATGCTGTTGTCGATCCTGGATCTGGAAAACGTCACCGTGGAAGATTTGATGGTGCCGCGTAATGAAATTGTCGGCATCAATATCAATGATGACTGGAAATCCATCGTCCGCCAGCTCAGCCATGCGGCTCATGGCCGAATCGTTTTGTACCGGGACAACATCGATGAAGTCGTTGGCATGCTGCGCGTCAGGGAAGCTTACCGTCTGATGATGGATAAAAACGATTTCAGCAAAGAAAATCTGCTGCGTGCCGCCGACAAAGTGTATTTCATTCCGGAAGGCACGCCGCTCAATATCCAGTTGCTGAAGTTCCAGCGCCGCAAAGAGCGGATTGGCCTGATTGTGGATGAATACGGCGATATTCAGGGCCTGATTACCTTAGAAGATATTCTGGAAGAGATTGTCGGTGAATTCACCACCTCGATCTCACCCACCCTGGCAGAAGAGATTACCCCGCAAAGTGACGGCAGTTTGCTGATTGAAGGCACAGCCAATATCCGCGAACTGAACAAGAGTCTGAACTGGGATTTGCCGACCGATGGTCCGCGAACCCTGAATGGTTTGATTCTGGAACATCTGGAAGATATCCCGGACAGTATCCTCAGTGTGTCAGTGGCCGGGTATCAAATGGAGATTGTTGAAATCTCCGATAACATGATCAAACTGGTTAAAATTCTGCCGGCCCAGTTGCAGAAAACCGGTTAATCCGCTTTGCATCCAAGTAAAAAGCCACCTGGGTCACAGGTGGCTTTTTTCATCCTGAAACTGTCAGCCAATCACAGTTACTTAACTTTCAGCTCCTGCAGCATACTGTCTGGCAGTGCTAACTCATCGTTTTTATTCACATCAATGCCACGATCCAGAATATCCTGCGCAATCTGTTTGGCTTCGTCCAGTGAGTGCATGCTGTAAGTCCCACACTGGTACTCATTCAGCTCAGGAATTTGCGCTTGAGACGCCACTGTCAGCACATCTTCCATCGCGGCACGCCAGCTCTCAGCGACTTGCTGCTCGCTCGGCTCACCAATCAGGCTCATGTAAAAACCGGTACGACAGCCCATGGGCGACAGGTCGATGATTTCCACGGCCCCTGAATTCAAATGGGCACGCATGAAGCCGGCAAACAAATGCTCCAGCGTGTGAATACCACGCTCGGAGAGAATTTCCTGATTCGGGCGGCAGAAACGCAGGTCAAACACAGTAATCGTATCACCCTTAGGTGTCTGCATCGTTTTGGCAACACGCACAGCCGGCGCATGCATCTTGGTGTGGTCGACGGTAAAACTATCTAATAATGGCATGGTGTCCTTCTCCTTTGCCTGTCATGTCATAGCCTGGCAGTCCTTTCCGATCAGAACGGCCACCAGCTGCGGTTATCTTCCAATTCCTGCCGGCATTGCTTCAATTGCCAGCCATAAGATTTCGCCTGCTGATCCACTTTACGGGACACTTGCAGCAGCGTTGGCTTTTGGCGATAAGTCCCGCGGCGATAGCCGCCTCGCCCTTCATGATAGGCCAAATACTGGTTGTAAGCATCCCACTTGGATATTCCCAGCTGTCGCTGTGTTTCATCGGTATACCAGCCGATAAACATCAGCGAGTCGTCAAAGCTGGTCCGTGAACTCCAGCTGCCAGTCGCACGCTGGTAATCTTCCCAGGCAGGGTCTTGTGCCTGCGCGTAGCCATAGGCACTGCTGCTGCGAAACCAGGGGATAAAGCCCCACACATAGGGACGGGGAGGACGGGCATCATGGCGGAAAGCGCTTTCCTGGCGCATAAAAGCCATCGCGACCTGAATGGGCGTTCCCCACCGCTTCTCCATGTCGACCGCATCTTCATACCAGTCGGGATTTTCACGGAAAATGTCGCATAAATTCGATTGATTCTTTGGTGGAGGTGTTGCGCAACCGGTTGTTATGAAAGCCAACAATATCAGTGCCAACCCTTTTGTTGTTGCCAAAAGCATTTTTCACTCCCTGAATTGGAACCAAAGTGAAAACGGCAGGTCTGATATTATGACTGGCAGTGCAAACTGTCGTCATCCCTGCGAAATTGTAATTTTATTGGGCAGCAAGGTCGCTGCCCGTTTTTTTATCTCTGTTGTCAGGCATTCTTAAACGGATTTTGTTGCAGATCCGCAAAATAATCGGCCAGAAACGCTTCAAAAGAAACCTCATCAGCCTGCTCGATTTGCTGCTGTTTCAGCACAGAGGCTGCCGCTTCTGCCTCAAACTCGGCCTGGGAATACCGGCTGTAACTCTGCTTCTCCAGCCACTGCGCATGCTTAGCGGCTAATTCCAGACCAAACTTACCGATGCCTTCGTTGGCTTCAATGTGACGCAAGACTTGCGCGGACAAGGTCAGCTCAGGATCACTGACCCAACCAGTCAGGGTGGTCAGTGTTTGCTGGTAGTGGTTGCCACCGTTTGCCTGATCCATGGCCACAGCGACCTGCTCCAGCTCAGAGAAAACCCGCAACGCCCAGTCACGCAGCGGCAGACGTTCCCCGCGACAACCGATTTGCAATTGCAGCTCAGGCTCCCGCCCTTGCAATACCACTTTCTTCCAGTTATCACGCCAGCAAGCCAGTTCAGCATCATCCATATCATCTGAAGGCGACAATACCGCCCAGGTCAGGAAGAGATCCAAAAAGCGAACCTGTTCGGCCGTAATACCGATTGGGCTGAACGGATTCACATCCAGTGAGCGTACTTCAATGTATTCCACCCCGCCCCGCGCCAGCGCTTCAGACGGTTTCTCGCCGCTCTTAGTTACTCGCTTGGGACGAATCGGTGCGTAAAGCTCATTTTCAATCTGCAGCACATTGGTATTCAACTGACGTAACTGGCCGTCAACCTTCACACCAATGTCCGCAAATTCTTCAGACGGTGTATGAATCGCTTTCTGTAAGCCGTCCAGATACTGAGCCAGATGATTAAAACCAATCTTCAAGGCACTCTGGGCATGATTGGTATACCCCAGATCGCTCAGACGCAGTGCGGTCGACTTCGGCAGAAAATAGGTGCCTTTCCCTGTTTTTTGAAAATCGAGCTTAGCGCCGTCTTTTTTCAGGAATGAGCCACACAGCGCCGGAGAAGCACCGAACAGATACGGGATTAGCCAGCCAAACCGGTAGTAGTTTCGGATCAAGGCAAAATACGACTCGGACACGGAAGCCTGCCGCTCATCTTCGCTCTGATCACCAAACAACTGTTGCCAGAAACTATCCGGAAAAGAAAAGTTGAAATGTACACCTGAGATAATCTGCATGATGCTGCCGTAGCGGCGTTTCAACCCTTCACGATAGAGGGTCTTCATCCGGCCAATATTGGAGCTGCCATATTGCGCCAGTTCGATATCCGACTCATCGCCGACATAGCAAGGCATAGACATAGGCCAGAGCATTTCACTGCCCAGCTGGCTATAGCTGAACTTATGGATATCGGACAATTGAGATAACAGCTCATCGACATCTCGTGATACCGGAGTAATAAACTCCAGCAGAGACTCAGCAAAGTCCGTCGTGACCCATTGATTAGTCAGGGCCGACCCCAGACCGACAGGGTGCGGTTGAGTGGATAACTTCCCTTGCGGGGTGATTCGTAACGCTTCCCTTTCCAGGCCACGACCGAATTGTGTCAGCGCTTGCGGATTGGCCGACACCCTCTCTAACCTTTGTGAAAAATCCATCAGGCTGTTCTCAATCATCACTATCACAGGGAAGCTAGGGTAATCATAATTCTTGCTGATTACCATGATTATTGTTGATTTAGCAAAGGGTTTCCTGCCTGGGGTAACGGCAGCCATAAAAAAAGCCGATACATTGGGTATCGGCTGATATCTTTATCTGAATCAGGGCTTAATCAGCCGGTCATTATGCTGTTTTTTATTGCACAGGTTTTAATGGATGAACCGGCATATTCAGTGTTTTTAATTGCGGTAGTAATGACTGCGCATCCCCCACCACAATAATCTGATAGTCGTTCGGATTAAACCATTTGGCTGCCAATGCATTGAGCCTGTCTTTGCTGATTGAGGCCGTGATCGCATTGCGTTGCGACACAAAATTATCCTCCAGCTGATAGGTCATGATCTGCCGCAGCAAGTCCGCTTTATCACTCGGTGTTTCATAGCTCAGTGCTTCTTGCTGTCCGACCGCAAGGCGCATAAAGGCCAGCTCATCATCCGTCACACCATTACGGCTGTAATTGTCCAGCTCTTTCAACATCTCTTTGATCGACGCTAAGGTCACATCCGCACGCACTTCGGCATAAAACACAGAAAGCCCGGCTTCTTTATTGCCGCTCTGATAGCCGCCGGCACCATAGGTGTAGGCTTTATCCTCGCGCAAATTGAGATTCATCCGGCTGTTAAAATTACCGGCCAGATTAAAGTTCGCCAGTTGCAGCTCGAACTGCTCCCCTGTCGCATCATACGGCAGCGCATGACGCACTAAGCGCACTGTGCTTTGCGGTGCTCCCGGCTTATCGACCAGCCAGATGGCCGGTTTCGCCCGGGTGGGCAGCACTGGGGTAACATAACTGGGTGCAGGTGCTCCCTGCCAACTTGCCAGAAACGCCAGCTCTGATGTCAGCGCGGCGGGCTGGACATCACCAACAACAGCCAGTTGTGCCCCATTGGGGGTGTAGAAACGCTGATAAAAAGCTTTCACATCTGCCAATGTCATTGACTGGACAGACGCCAGCGTGCCGTCCGAAGGGCGGCCAAACACAGTATTGCCGTACAGCACCTCGCGGGTGGCCTGACTGACCAGCCAGCTCGGGCGCTGATGATCATACACCAGGCCTTCCAGCGCCTGCTGTTTCACCCGGGAAAAATCATCTTCATTGAAAGCCGGTTCAAACAAGCGCTCCTGCATAATGGCCAGCGTTTCAGTCAGATGCTTCTTCAGGGTCGTGACAGAAACCACAGCACCGTACATACCTGACGAGAAAGTAACTGTGCTGCCCAGCCTGTCGAGGCGGGAAACCAGCGCTTCGGCAGAATGACGTTTGCTGTCTTCTGCCAGCATGGCGGCAGTGAGTTCAGCCAGCCCCTCTTTCCCTTCAGGTTCATAGCGTCGGCCTGCCGGTAAAACTAACTGTAATTCTACGGTCGGAGTTTCGTCGTACTGGGTTCCCAGTACTTCAATACCGTTCGCCAGCTGGAAGCGGTATAACTCAGGCACCTGAGCCGTCACCGGCTCAGAAGGCTCTGGCATGACTGAGCGATCAAAACTTTCGTGCTGTGGCTCGCGCAGGTTCAGCTCAGCGTTTTGTACGGATTTGTGCTCGGGGATCAGCCGCTCTGCCGGACTGTAGTTGGCTTTGGCTGCGGCCATTTCTGTACGCCCGTTGGGCACTGTGCTGAGCACCACTTTGGGCTGATTGGCCACATAGCGCTGATAAACCGCCTCCACATCCGCGGGTTTCACGCTGCGCAGGTTGGCCAGCTCTGTGCCCAAACGGTTTGGATCACTGTAAAAGGTCTGGTAAGCCGCCAGCTGCGCCACTTTGCCATGCACACTCTGCAGGCCAAAAATGGCAGAAGCTTCGGCCATCCCTTTCATTTCGTCCAGTTCTTGCTGGTTGACACCGCGCTGAGCCAGACTGCTCAGCACAGTGCTCACGTCGTCATAAATGCGGTCCAGCCGTCCCTGCTCACCACTCTGGCCGATGGCATAGACATACAGCGTACAGGCCAGCTCACCACAATCGTGGTAAGCACCGGCATCCACCACTTTTCCGGTTTTCACCAGCGCCTGGTACAAAATACTGTTCTTCCCGCCCCCGATGACTTTCGCCAGCATATCCAGTGACGCATCATCCGGCGCTCCTTTGTACGAGGTCGGCCATGCCATCATCAGCATCGGCTGCTGGATATTATCTTCCAGAGTCAGATAGCGATCAGCATCCAGTGTGACAGGCACTTTCGGTGGGTTGTCGACTTTCGGTCCACGCGGAATACCGCCGAAATACTTCTGTACCCATGCCAGTGTTTCCGCTTTATCAATATCACCACCAATGGTCAGCGTGGCGTTATTGGGCCCGTACCAGCGCAGAAAGAAAGCTTTCAGATCGTTGACATCAACCCGATCCAGATCTTCGACATAACCAATTGGCTGCCACGAATACGGATGAGTACGCGGGAAGAGCGCCTCGCCAATCCGCTCATTCACCATGCCGTACGGACGGTTTTCATAGCGCTGCGCGCGCTCGTTTTTGACCGTGGCACGCTGAATCTCAAATTTGTGCTGGGATACTGCACTCAGCAAGAAGCCCATCCGGTCGGATTCCAGCCAGAGTACTTTTTCCAATTGATTCGAGGGGACAGTTTCAAAGTAATTGGTGCGATCTCGGTTGGTGGTACCGTTCATGGTGCCGCCAGCTTCGGTGATCAGGCGAAAGTGCTCTTGATCACCGACATGTTTGGAGCCCTGGAACATCATATGTTCAAAGAAGTGAGCAAAACCCGATTTGCCCAATTGCTCGCGGGCAGATCCCACATGATAAGTCACATCGACATGCACGATAGGATCTGAGTTATCCTCATGCAGGATCACCGTCAGGCCATTATCCAGCACATATTTGCTGTAAGGGATCACGACGTCACCACTGGTGTCCGATACACTTTCGACTAAATGCACACCATCAGGCAGTGACTGTGCCTGTTCGGGGGGCGTCTGACTGCTGCATCCGCTCAAGACCAGCAACACAAGGCTCAGAATCCGCTTTTGCACGTTCGCCTTCCTTCTATTTATTTCAGAGTGAAAAATCAAAACAGCAGCACCAGTATGACGTACCGCACGGCTTTGCCAATAAGAATCAACAAGGCACAGAGTCCTGCCCGCATCCGCAGCCAGCCTGCGGCTAAGCAAAGTGGGTCACCTACCACAGGGACCCAGCTGAGCAACAGGCTCCAGTAACCGTATTTTTTTATCCAGGTAACTGCTTTAGTATGACTCTGATTTTCTTCAGAAGTTTTATCGGGTATGCAACGTCCCAGATAAAAACTCACCATACCCCCGACAGTATTGCCTGCCGTGACCACGGTAACCAGCAGCCATACAGGCTGTGACTGAGCACTGAGAGCGGCCAGAAGGCCGGCCTCCGAGCCTCCCGGCAGCAAGGTTGCACTGAGCAGGCCAGTGAAAAACAGCCCCCACAACAAGGCTTCGCCAGACCAACTCCAATCCATTGTCAGTCTTTCATCGCCAGAACTATTTTGCCGCGGGTGCGACCGGTTTCAATCTGACGATGTGCTTCCTCGCCCTGTGCCAGCGGGAATTGGTCTGCAATCAATACGGTCAGGGCGCCTTCTGCCATCATCGCCAGCATTTGATCGTTCTGCGCCACTGAAGGTGACACCAGCATACCTTGTGCGTGCAAACCGGTGACTTTTGCTGCCGCTGTCACGCTTTCTGCCGTGATGGTCGGTACAGTGACCACACGACCACCCGGTTTGACACAAGACAACGCCGCCATGCCTATATCACCGCCAACCAGATCGATCAGCACATCAACCGCTTGCAACTGACTGGCCAACTCCCCCTTTTGATAATCCACAGCCTGTGCGCCCAAAGAAGTGAGATATGCCAGATTTGCCGCCGAACAACTAGCTACAACCTCAGCCCCTTTGCGACATGCCAGCTGTATCGCCAGATGCCCGACACCGCCTGCACCGGCTAAGATCAAAACGCGCTCACCGGCTTGCACAGATGCTTTTTCCAGCGCCTGCCAAGCCGTCTGCCCCGCCAATGGTAACGCCGCGGCTTCGGCTAAAGAGACGCTGTCCGGCACCTGACTCAGGCTGTCCGCATCAGCCAGTACCTGCTCGCTGTATCCACCGCCTTGTAAAGGAAACCCGATAAAACCGCACACGCGCTGTCCTTCGCGCCATTCAGTGACTTCCTCACCAACGGCGGCGATCACACCGGCAATATCGTAGCCCGGCACCCAAGGCAGTTTGTCCCGGTTTTGCTGCGCAGCCCAACCTAAACCTGCCCGGGTTTTGGCATCAATCGGGTTCACGCCGGCATAAGCGACATTGATCAGTACCTGACGTGCTTCAGGTGCAGGGATCGTGGCCGGTTGCAGCTGAAGGCAATCGGCATCGCCAAAAGCGGTAATAGCAAGCTGTTGAATTGTCATGGTTCTTTTCCTTATCATCCGGTGGAGTCCATCGCCTTCATGGTACAGGCAAGCCAAAGCTACCCCTTTCCATCCAGAAATGCCAGTGGTTGAGGTCGCGCTGAAAAGAGAAAGAAACCATGGGGAATGCTGGGCATAAAAAAACCCAGCCGGGGCTGGGTTAACAAGAATGGCGCGTCCGGGAGGATTCGAACCTCCGACCGCCTGGTTCGTAGCCAGGTACTCTATCCAGCTGAGCTACGGACGCGCAGATTGTGTTCGTGATGTGATCACGGTACGAAAGGATGGCGCGCTCGGGAGGATTCGAACCTCCGACCGCCTGGTTCGTAGCCAGGTACTCTATCCAGCTGAGCTACGAGCGCGCAGAATCTGTTGATGAAGCAGCAGTCCGTTGAGACTTGAAAATAATGGCGCGTCCGGGAGGATTCGAACCTCCGACCGCCTGGTTCGTAGCCAGGTACTCTATCCAGCTGAGCTACGGACGCACAGAATTTTCTGCGTGAATTATCACGACTTGGAATGATGGCGCGCTCGGGAGGATTCGAACCTCCGACCGCCTGGTTCGTAGCCAGGTACTCTATCCAGCTGAGCTACGAGCGCGCAGAATCAGTTTTTGAAGTAGCAGTCCATTGATACTTGATCAAATATGGCGCGTCCGGGAGGATTCGAACCTCCGACCGCCTGGTTCGTAGCCAGGTACTCTATCCAGCTGAGCTACGGACGCGCAGGGTCTTACACAATATCTAAAGGGACTCTAGCTATTGGGAAGAATGGCGGTGAAGGAGGGATTCGAACCCTCGATACGGGATAAACCGTATACTCCCTTAGCAGGGGAGCGCCTTCAGCCTCTCGGCCACCTCACCACACAAATAATGGCGCGCTCGGGAGGATTCGAACCTCCGACCGCCTGGTTCGTAGCCAGGTACTCTATCCAGCTGAGCTACGAGCGCGCAGAAACTTGTGTTTTTACAATGCGTGACATTGCAATTTCAATAATGGCGCGTCCGGGAGGATTCGAACCTCCGACCGCCTGGTTCGTAGCCAGGTACTCTATCCAGCTGAGCTACGGACGCGCAGGCTTTACTTCTTACTGTCAGTGCAAACACTGAAGAAAGAATGGCGGTGAAGGAGGGATTCGAACCCTCGATACGGGATAAACCGTATACTCCCTTAGCAGGGGAGCGCCTTCAGCCTCTCGGCCACCTCACCACACTGTATAATGGCGCGCTCGGGAGGATTCGAACCTCCGACCGCCTGGTTCGTAGCCAGGTACTCTATCCAGCTGAGCTACGAGCGCGCAGAAACAGTTATTCAGCAGAGCCCTTGAGCCCTGCCTCAAAAATATGGCGCGTCCGGGAGGATTCGAACCTCCGACCGCCTGGTTCGTAGCCAGGTACTCTATCCAGCTGAGCTACGGACGCGCAAATTGCAAATACCATGACTTTCAAGCTGTTGAAAGAAATGGCGGTGAAGGAGGGATTCGAACCCTCGATACGGGATAAACCGTATACTCCCTTAGCAGGGGAGCGCCTTCAGCCTCTCGGCCACCTCACCGTCTTGCGGTCGCTCATATTACTGTCAGGCAGAAATAAGTCAAACACTTTATTGAGAAAAAGCGCCATTCCAGACCCGGCTGAACACTTAATCACCAAACCGCTAACAAAAGCTGCCTGGGGGCTGCCTTCATCATCATTTTCACTGAGCTGGCCTGTTGTCAGCGAGCAAAAACAAAAAAGGCCAGCTCAATAGCCGACCTCTTTATCAAACAGGAATTAGTAGTTCCCTGAACCTTGTGTTCCGGTATCTTTTTCTGCCTGTATACGCATGTAGATCTCTTCACGGTGAACAGACACTTCTTTCGGCGCATTCACACCGATGCGAACCTGATTTCCCTTAACGCCAAGTACGGTCACGGTGACTTCGTCACCGATCATCAGCGTCTCACCTACGCGACGAGTCAAAATTAGCATTCGATTGCTCCTTGAGTAATCTTACTTGTAATTAGTGTTTATTAAGCTTTTTTACGCAAAAAAGCCCATAGAGTTCATGGTCACTGCTCAAGAAACAGCGAGAAGTGGGCGATTATCCAGACTTTAACAATCAACCACAAACACTTTCTGCATCCGGCGTACCACTCAGATCAGCCCCAAAACGGTACTTGACCATCCACCATTGCATTTTCTGTCAGGTTCAACGACTCAATTGACTGTAATTGTAGCAGTTTTTTCATGGTTGATGTCGACTGTAACACAGTCAACATCAACACTTAAATCGCCGTTCTGCAGTCAGAGCGCTGAATTAAAGGCGCTCGGTCAACCAAGGCGACACACTGTCCAGTGCGGCCGGTAAAGCGCCGGCATCTGTACCGCCGGCCTGAGCCATATCAGGACGACCGCCGCCTTTACCGCCAACTTGCTGAGCCACCATATTCACCAGATCACCAGCTTTCACTTTCGTGATCACATCTTTGGTGACACCAGCGATCAGGCCAACCTTGCCATCACTAACGTTCCCCAAGACAACAACACCGCTTCCCAGCTTGTTTTTCAGCTCGTCTACCATACCACGCAGTGCTTTATTATCTGCACCGTCCAGCTTAGCAATCAAGACCTTAGTACCATTAATTTCTTTTACTTGATTGATCAGATCGGCGCTCTCCTGAGCGGCCAGCTTATCTTTCAGTTGCTGGATTTCCTTCTCCAGCTGCTTGCTGTGGGCAACCAAGGCATTCACTTTGATGGCCACAGACGCTGAATCAGATTTCACCAGGCTGGCTGTTTCTGCCAGCAGGCTGTCTTGTGCATGCAAAGCTGCAATGGCGCCTTCGCCCGTTACAGCTTCGATACGCCGGATACCTGCGGCGATCCCACCTTCCGACACGATTTTGAACAGGCCGATATCACCTGTCTGGCGAGCATGAATACCGCCGCACAGCTCAGTCGAGAAATCGCCCATGCTGAGTACGCGCACTTCGTCATCGTACTTCTCGCCAAACAGCGCCATCGCCCCTTTGGATTTCGCCGCTTCAATGTCCATGACATGGGTTTCAATCACATGGTTCAGGCGGATTTGTTCGTTCACAATGCGTTCAATCTTACGCAGTTGCTCAGGTTTCACTGACTCCAGATGTGAGAAGTCAAAACGCAGACCATCTGGCTTCACCAGTGAGCCTTTCTGAGTCACATGCTCACCCAACTCCTGACGCAGCGCGGCATGCAACAGGTGCGTGGCCGAGTGGTTCAGGCTGATCGCGGCACGACGCTTAGCGTCAACCTGAGCAGTCAAACGATCACCGACAGCCAGAGCACCTTCGCTCAGGATGCCCTGATGACCAATCGCGTCACCAAACTTCTGAGTGTCTTCGACCGAGAAAATAACACCGTCAGCCAAAAGCAGCCCTGTGTCACCACACTGACCACCCGATTCGGCATAAAACGGCGTGTGATCCAGGATGATCAGCGCTTTGTCACCGGCAACCACTGAATCCACCGCTTCACCGTCACGGAAAAGTGCTACAACCTGACCTTCACCCTGAGTACCGTCGTAGCCGCAAAACTCAGTTTCCGCATCCACTTTGACGCTGTCGTTATAATCAATCCCAAACTGACCAGCTTCACGGGCGCGTTGACGCTGAGCTTCCATGGCATTGTTGAAGCCTTCTTCATCAATACTGAAACCACGTTCACGCGCAACATCGTTGGTCAGATCGGCAGGGAAACCATAGGTATCATACAGTTTGAAGACAGTTTCACCGTCCAGCACTTTGCCATCCAAAGCGTCAATCGCTTCATTCAGGATGGACATACCGCGATCCAGGGTGCGACCAAAGTTTTCTTCTTCGATCTTCAACACTTTCTCGACCATGGCCTGTTGCTGCTTCAGTGTCTCACCTGCGCTGCCCATGACCTCAGCCAGCGGGCCAACCAGCTTATGGAAGAATGCACCGCTTGCACCCAGTTTGTTACCGTGGCGCACCGCACGACGAATGATACGACGCAGCACATAACCGCGTCCTTCGTTCGACGGCATGACACCATCCACAATCAGAAACGCACAGGAACGGATATGGTCAGCCACCACACGCAGAGACTGGTTCGACAAATCGTCGTAACCAATGACGGCTGCAGCTTCTTTGATCAGTGTCTGGAAGATATCAATTTCATAGTTAGAGTGAACGTTTTGCATAATCGCAGCCAAACGCTCGATCCCCATACCTGTATCCACAGAGGGCTTAGGCAGTGAATCCATCTGGCCATCAGCCTGGCGGTTAAACTGCATGAATACGATGTTCCAGATTTCAATGAAGCGATCGCCGTCTTCTTCTGGCGACCCCGGAGGACCACCCCAGATATGATCACCGTGGTCATAGAAAATTTCAGTACATGGTCCACACGGGCCGGTGTCGCCCATCTGCCAGAAGTTATCCGACTCATACGCCTTACCGCCGGTTTTATCACCGATACGAATAATCCGGTCTTCCGGCAGGCCAATCACTTTGTGCCAGATATCAAAGGCTTCATCATCAGTCTGATAGACAGTAACCAGCAAACGCTCTTTCGGCAGTTTCAGGACGCCAGTCAGAAATTCCCAGCCATATTGAATTGCTTCTTCTTTGAAGTAATCCCCAAAACTGAAATTACCCAGCATTTCAAAGAAGGTATGGTGACGGGCAGTAAAGCCAACATTCTCCAGGTCGTTGTGTTTACCACCAGCACGGACACAGCGCTGCGCTGTGGTCGCTCGGGAGTAATTACGCTTTTCCAGACCCAGAAACGTATCTTTAAACTGGTTCATCCCCGCATTCGTAAACAGCAGGGTTGGGTCGTTGGCAGGAACCAGCGACGAACTTTCGACGATCTGGTGGCCTTTACTTTCAAAAAACGTAAGAAACGCACGGCGAATCTCATCAGTGCTCATGTACATTGGACAATCCTGAATAATGCTGTGTTAATCCCCCTGCCTGCAACTGCGCCCAGTTGCCTGAGGCCAAACACCAAAGTTCAGCCAACATGCAGGTTTAATCAATCTAAGATAAAAGGTTTACCGGCTATTGTAAAACAACGCGGGTTTGACGGGAAATGTTCTGTGAGCACAATGGGCGAATCCGCTTCAGTATTCATCTTCGACCGCGAGTGCATAGCGAATCTGCTCGAAGTCAAAACCTCTCGATTGCATAAAACGCAGCCGGCGGGCTTTTTCTTTCGGTGTGTCCATCTGAGTGTCACCGAATTTGCGTTGTGCCACCGCTCTGGCCTGTTCAAACCAATCCACTTCAGCCTCTTCCAGTGCCTGCTTGATACACAAATCATGCACCCCTTTCATCTTCATTTCCTGCTTGATACGCAGCATGCCCCAGCCTTTTGATACCCCGTTACGCACCGCCATGGCTGCATATCGGGCATCATCCAGCCAGTTGTAATCCTGGCAATAGGCGACAGCGTCACTAACTTCCTGTTCGCTATAACCCCGTTGCTTGAGCTTTTGCTGCAACTCGCGCTTGGCATGGTCCCGCCGTGACAGATAGCCCACAGCCGCTTCTTTCGCTGAGATTTTAGGCGCTGGCCTTTTCACCTTTCTCCCTCCCCGATTCACGTTTACCCGGCAGATGCCTTACTGCCCCCGCCCCGGTACTCTCTGGATACTCAGGTACATTGGCTGTTAATACAAAACGGGCACTGACATTGGTGTTTTCACCTTTGTACAGCGCCCGTTAAAGAATGACTTCAGCTATCCAGCCGTGACATCATACGTTGTGATTAAAAAGCCTCATCCTGAGCATCAACTGCATCAGTATCGGCACTGACCAGCTCAGCATCGGCTTCTGACACATTGGCCGGGTTCAGCAGTTGCTCTCGCAATTGCTGATCAATAATCTGAGCGATTTCAGGATTTTCAGTCAGGTACTTACACGCGTTGGCTTTACCCTGACCAATCTTGTCGCCTTTATAGCTGTACCAGGCGCCCGCTTTTTCGATCAGTTTTTGCTTCACGCCCAAGTCAATCAGCTCACCATTACGGTTGAAACCTTGTCCGTACAGGATTTGCGTATCCGCTTGTTTAAACGGTGCGGCGATCTTGTTCTTGACCACTTTAATGCGGGTTTCGTTACCCACCACTTCGTCACCTTCTTTAATCGCACCGGTACGGCGGATATCCAGACGAACGGAGGCATAGAATTTCAGGGCATTACCACCAGTGGTCGTTTCCGGGTTACCGAACATCACACCGATCTTCATACGGATCTGGTTGATGAAGATACACATACAGTTAGACTGTTTCAGGTTACCCGTCAGTTTACGCATCGCCTGGGACAGCATACGCGCCTGCAAGCCCATGTGCGAATCACCCATTTCGCCTTCAATTTCGGCTTTCGGGGTCAGGGCGGCAACGGAGTCGACCACGATCATATCGACAGCACCGGAACGGGCCAGCGCATCACAGATTTCCAGTGCCTGCTCGCCGGTATCCGGCTGTGACACCAGCAACTGATCAATATCCACACCCAGCTTCTTGGCATAAATCGGATCCAGTGCGTGCTCAGCATCGATAAAGGCGCAGGTTTTGCCCTTACGCTGTGCGGCAGCAATAGTTTCCAGCGTCAGGGTTGTTTTACCTGACGATTCCGGACCATAAATTTCGACGATACGACCCATTGGCAGGCCGCCGGCACCCAGTGCGATATCCAGAGACAGGGAACCGGTTGAGATGGTTTCAATATCCATCGTACGGTTATCACCCAGCTTCATAATGGAGCCTTTACCGAACTGCTTTTCGATCTGACCCAGGGCAGCGGCAAGAGCCTTCTGTTTGTTGTCGTCCATTCGACTCTCCAACGGATGCTAATTCAAGATTCAAATTACTGGTTAGTATACTGTCTATTCATACAGTGTCTAGCACTGTATGGCATTTTTTTCCTGACCGGCGGCCAGGCCGGCCCAGAGTGTGATCTTCACTGCAGAGTGTTCAGGCGATCCAGTAAGCCTTGCAATGCGCGATCGACCGCCTGCACACGGACCGCCTGTCGGTCGCCGTGAAAATGACAGGTTTCGGCGACAAGCCAGCCTGTGCTGTCCGCCCAGGCAAAGCAGACCGTGCCGACCGGTTTATCCGGCGTGCCGCCATCCGGCCCGGCAATCCCGCTGATCGCGACACTAATCGAGGCCAGTGAATGGGCCAGCGCACCTTTCGCCATCTCCTGCACCACAGGCTCACTCACCGCGCCGTACTGAGCCAGGGTGTCAGGTTGAACGCCCAGCATCTCCTGCTTGGCTGCATTGCTGTAGGTAATAAATGCTCGGTCGAACCAGGCAGAGCTGCCCGCAATATCGGTTATCGCGGCCGAGACACCACCACCGGTACAGGATTCCGCTGTGGTGGCGAGCCATTGTTTGGATTTCAGCGCCTGCCCCAGCCGTGCTGGTAAAGATGTCGTCACCATCGGTTTTCCTCCGGACACAATCAATGCCGACACCTTACTAGGATGATCTGAGGGCTTCAAGCATTTGTCGCGACATGAAATTGAACTTCCCCCCTTTGCCCCTTTTCCGCTTTCACGTATCCTAGACGGCCTGATTTTTCTCGGTTTGAAGCGGGCAACAGCGTGACAGTAAAAGGTTTAGAAACACACACCCCCATGATGCAGCAATACTTGCGGCTTAAAGCTGAAAACCCTGATGTGCTGATGTTTTACCGCATGGGGGATTTCTATGAACTCTTCTTTGATGATGCGAAGCAAGCGTCTCAATTGCTCGATATTTCGCTCACCAAACGAGGCTCAAGCAACGGTCAGCCCATTCCTATGGCAGGTGTGCCTTATCATGCCGTTGAAGGTTATCTGGCCAAGCTGGTTCAGTTAGGCGTTTCCGTCGCGATATGCGAGCAGATTGGCGATCCTGCCACCAGCAAAGGGCCGGTTGAGCGTCAGGTTGTCCGTATTGTCACACCGGGCACCGTCAGCGATGAAGCGCTGCTTCAGGAGAGACGCGATAACCTGATTGCGGCGATTTTCTGTCAGAGTGGCCGCTTCGGCTATGCCACGCTGGACATCACCTCCGGCCGCTTCATGCTGATTGAGCCCGAAACCGAAGAAGCCATGCAGGCTGAACTGCAGCGCACCAGCCCGGTCGAACTGCTGTATCCGGAAGATTTTCCTCTGCCGGGTCTTTTCAGCCACATGAAAGGTGCCCGCCGCCGCCCGGTGTGGGAGTTTGATCTGGATACTGCCCGTCAGCAGCTGACCCTGCAATTCGGCACCCGCGATCTGGTGGGTTTTGGTGTTGAAAACGATGAGTTCGGCCTGTGTGCGGCCGGCTGCCTGCTGCAATATGTGAAAGATACGCAGCGCACCGCGCTGCCGCACATTCGTGCCATCACCCGGGATACCCAGGAGCAGTCGGTGATCCTGGACGCCGCGACCCGCCGTAATCTGGAACTGACCCAGAACCTGGCTGGCGGCACAGACAATACGCTGGCTTCCGTGCTGGATCAGACGGCCACCCCGATGGGCAGCCGCCTGCTCAAACGCTGGCTGCATCAGCCCGTCAGAAACCGTCAGCAGTTAAATCTGCGTCTGGATGCCATCGGCAACCTCAAAGACAGTGGCCTGTTCGCCGAGCTGGCCGGCGTGCTGCGCCACATGGGCGATCTGGAAAGGATCCTGGCCCGACTGGCACTGCGTTCGGCCCGGCCCCGGGATCTGGCCCGTATGCGGACGGCACTGCAGCATCTGCCCGAACTGGCTGAGCTGCTGGCCGAGTTGAACAGCGAATCACTGCGCCAGCTGGCGCAGCAAAGTCAGCCAATGGACGAGATTTGCAGCCTGCTGGAGCACGCTATTGTTGAAAACCCGCCTGTCATTATCCGTGATGGTGGCGTGCTGGCGCCCGGCTACAATGCCGAGCTGGATGAATGGCGCGATCTGGCCGATGGTGCCACCAAATTCCTGGCTGAACTGGAAGAACGCGAGCGTGAGCGCCATGACATCGACAGTCTGAAAGTCGGCTTTAATCAGGTGCATGGCTTCTATATTCAGATCAGTCGCGGCCAGAGCCACAAAGTCCCGAGCCACTATGTTCGCCGTCAGACGCTGAAAAATGCCGAACGTTACATCATCCCTGAGCTGAAAGAGCACGAAGATAAAGTGCTGAACTCCAAGTCCAAAGCACTGGCGCTGGAAAAACAGCTCTGGGAAGCCCTGTTTGACAGCCTGCTGCCGCATCTGGCCCAGTTGCAGCAGACCGCAGCCGCGCTGTCTGAACTGGATGTGCTGGCAAATCTGGCAGAACGCGCCGACACCCTGAATTACTGCCGCCCGACGCTGAGCGATAAACCCGGCCTAGATATCAATGCCGGCCGTCACCCAGTCGTCGAGCAGGTGCTGGATGCACCTTTCATTGCCAACCCGATCGCGTTACACCAGGATCGCCGTATGCTGATCATCACAGGGCCAAACATGGGCGGTAAATCCACCTATATGCGTCAAACTGCCCTGATCGCCCTGATGGCCCATGTCGGATCTTACGTGCCGGCAGATTCTGCCACTATTGGGCCTCTGGATCGGATTTTCACCCGGATCGGTGCCTCGGACGATCTGGCCTCCGGCCGCTCCACCTTCATGGTGGAAATGACGGAAACCGCCAATATTCTTCACAACGCCACGGAAAACAGTCTGGTACTGATGGATGAAATCGGCCGTGGTACCAGCACCTATGACGGGCTATCTCTGGCCTGGGCCAGCGCCGAATGGCTGGCGGAAAAAATCGCCGCCATGACACTGTTTGCCACCCATTATTTCGAGCTGACAGAGTTGCCGTCACTGATCCCCGGGCTGGCCAATGTCCATCTGGATGCGATTGAACACGGGGATGAGATTGCCTTTATGCACGCCGTGCAGGAAGGGGCTGCCAGCAAGTCTTTCGGCCTTGCGGTTGCCAGTCTGGCCGGGGTTCCTAAATCTGTCATCAAGCGGGCCAAACAGAAATTGCAACAGCTGGAAGCCACGGGCCATCAGCAGGCCATTGAGCAGCCAAATCAGAACCGCAGCGAGACTCAGCAACTGTCACTGATCCCTGAACCCAGCGAAGTCGAAGAAGCGCTGGCACGTCTGAATCCGGATGAGCTGACACCGAGACAAGCGCTGGATGAGCTTTATCGTTTAAAAGCATTGCTGTAAGCAGCCTGCCTGCACGCCCAAACAATCACCACCGCCATCGGCGGTGGTTTCGGGATGACAAGAAAAAAGGACGCCAGTTGACGTCCTTTCTCAAACTCTCTTTGCAGACAGTCTTTCAAATTGTCTTTCAGTTCAACCGGCTTACATTTCCTGATTAAACAGAGATTCGATGTTCAGGCCCTGATGGGTCAGCATGTCACGCAAACGGCGCAAGCCTTCAACCTGGATCTGACGTACACGCTCCCGGGTCAGGCCAATCTCGCGACCGACATCTTCAAGCGTCGATGCTTCATAACCCAGCAGACCAAAACGTCGCGCCAACACTTCACGCTGTTTCGGATTCAATTCCTGCAGCCAGGTGACAATAGAGGTTTTCATATCATCATCTTGCGTGGAGGTTTCCGGGCCACCGCAACGCTCATCCGGGATAATATCCAGCAGCGCTTTTTCAGTATCACCGCCAATCGGGTTGTCGACCGAACCGACCCGCTCATTCAGACGCAGCATGCGGTTGACATCATCCACCGATTTATCCAGCTGCAAAGCAATGTCTTCCGCTGTGGGTTCATGATCCAGCTTCTGAGCCAGCTCACGTGCCGTACGCAGGTAGACATTCAGCTCTTTCACCACATGAATCGGTAAACGGATTGTCCGGGTCTGGTTCATGATCGCCCGTTCAATGGTCTGACGGATCCACCAGGTGGCATACGTGGAAAAACGGAAACCGCGCTCAGGATCGAACTTTTCCACCGCGCGGATCAGCCCCAGGTTACCTTCTTCAACGAGATCCAGCAGCGCTAGACCACGGTTACTGTAACGGCGGGAGATCTTCACCACCAGACGGAGGTTACTTTCGATCATGCGTTTGCGGGCGATTTCGTCACCACGCAGTGCGCGGCGGGCATAGAGAACTTCTTCTTCGGCAGTCAAAAGAGGAGAAAAGCCGATTTCACCGAGATAAAGCTGAGTTGCATCCAGTGCTTTCTGAGTGACATTGTAGGACGAGATGTCTAAATCTTCGTCTGCGTCATCAACCTCTGAGTCTGATTTTGCTGAAACGTCGGCTTCCTGCTCTTCAACATCGAGCTCCATCTCATCATCAAACTCTTCATAGTTTTCGATATCAGTAGCTGCATTACTTCTGCTCATAGCGCCTCCCAGATAGCGTATTGCAAATCCGGTTCATCACGCCCGAGCCGTCTGTCAGTTTGGCAGGTACTTGAGCGGATTCACTGACTTGCCTTTATAACGGATCTCAAAGTGCAGTCGGACACTGTTGGTTCCCGAGCTGCCCATCAAAGCAATTTTTTGCCCTGCGGTTACCGTATCTTGCTCCCTGACGAGTACTCTGTCGTTATGTGCGTAAGCACTTAAGTAATCGTCATTGTGCTTAATAATGACAAGGTTGCCATAACCCCGTAATGCATTGCCGGCATAGACCACTTTCCCTGCAGCCGTTGCGTTGACGTCCTGCCCTCTCTGGCCTGCGATATCAATGCCTTTGTTACCATTATCACTGCTGGAAAAGCGGGAAATAATTCTTCCCTTCGCCGGCCAAACCCAGTTATCAACCTTGTCAGCAACAGACGCTGGCGTCTTGCCTGCCTTGTCACTTGTACCAGCCTTACTTGTAACAACTTTGTTACTTTTTGAGTCTTGAGAGTACTCTTTTGTGGGAGCGCGATCAACATCTTTATTGACGCTTTTTTGCACGGTTTTTGCAGGTGTTGTCACCGAATTGCTCGCAGCAGGCGCAGGTTTATTGACGGATTTACTTGCCGGGGGCGTTGATTTTACTGGTGGTTTTGCAGCCACCACGACTGCAGCCCCCCCCGCAGCACCGGAAGCGACAGCTGCAGTAGAAACTGGACCGACCACAGCAGCTGGCTGATACGGCACAATTTCACGCTTCGGTGGCACAGGCGGTTTCTTGTTGATGACTGGCGCAGGTTGAGCTGCCACTCGGTGACCAAACTGAGGGGCGACGTATTTGGACTTCCACAGAAACAGTTTCTGACCGGGGTAGATTGTATATGGCGGAGCCAGCTGATTCAGTGCAATCAAGTCGTTGACATCACGACCCGAGAGGTAAGAGATAAAATAAAGAGTGTCCCCTTTCTGCACTTCGTAGTAACTGCCCCGGTAGCTACCAGGCCGGGTGTTGTCGTAGTTCGCGCCATCAGGCGGATAAGTGGCACAGGCCGACAGCAACAAACAGGCTGTCAGTACCATAGATATTTTGTGCTTCTTTCCGCTAAACCCTGTCATGCGCTACGCCAGCTCCCCTGACACCAGAGGCACGAAGCGAACCGGCGCAATTTCATCTGTCACATAGTGGCCATCCAGTAAACGGACACGTTTCAGCATCTGGTGCTGCTCACCGACAGGGATCACCAGTCGCCCCCCTTCGGACAACTGCGCCAGCAAGGCAGGCGGAACAACCTCCGCGGCGGCAGTCACGATGATGGCATCAAATGGCCCTTTACTTGCCCATCCCTGCCAGCCGTCACCGTGCTTGGTCGAGATATTATGTAAGTCCAGCTGTTTGAAACGGCGCTTGGCTTGCCACTGCAAAGCCTTAATGCGTTCCACCGAGTACACATGCTCGACCATACGCGACAGAATTGCGGTCTGATAGCCAGAGCCTGTACCAATCTCCAGCACTCGCGTGCCGGGCTGCAAGGCAAGCAACTCTGTCATTCTGGCCACAATATAAGGCTGTGAGATGGTCTGCCCGCGCCCGATGGGCAGGGCATTATTCTCGTAAGCCTTGTGCGACAAGGCTTCATCAATAAAATGCTCACGGGGAACCGTATCCATGACCCGCAATACCCTACGGTCTGCTATCCCCTGCTGAGACAAATATTCCATCAGGCTATGGCGTTGTTCCGCATAGCGCATTATCAGTCACTCTCCACTTGTTTCATCCACTGTGCCAGGTCGTCCAGCGCATCGTGTGCTGTCAGATCAACCTGAAGCGGTGTCATTGATACTTGCTTGTGTTCAATCGCATAAAAATCTGTACCGGGTCCTGCATCCTGACAACTCCCGGGAGGACCAAGCCAGTAAATCGTTTTGCCGCGGGGATCGACATCCCTGACCATTTTTTCTGCACGGTGACGGGCACCCAGGCGCGTCACCTGCCATTCGCCCAGTTCAGACAAAGGCACATCCGGCACATTGATATTCAGTATTTTATTGCTCGGCAGCGGCTGAGCCATCAGACGCCCCACCACTTCTTTGACGACCTGGGCGGCGGTGGCAAAATGTTCACGCCCGACTAAAGACACGGCAATGGCCGGTACGCCGAGAAAATGCCCTTCCGTCGCAGCAGCCACTGTCCCTGAATACAGCACATCATCACCCAGGTTTGCGCCGTGATTAATCCCGGCCACCACGATATCCGGCTTTTCAGTCAGCCACTCGTTCAGCGCGAAGTGTACACAGTCCGTTGGCGTCCCTTCCACCGACATACGCCGGATGCCTTCTTCACGGACACGCAAAGGCGTTTCCAGGGTCAGGGAATTGGAAGCACCGCTGCGATTACGATCCGGTGCCACCACATACACCTCACCCAGCTCTTTAAGGGTATCGGCCAGCGTGTTGATTCCTTCAGCAAAGATGCCATCATCATTACTGATCAAAATTCGCATATCTGCCATCCTTTTGTTCTGGCTCATCAATCAGCTCTCTCAGGACCGCGGTCGCAAAACATCCTGCTGGCAAAGAGAACGCTACTTCCAGCTGATCAGCATGCAGTTGCCAGCTCATGTCTGCCGGGCGCAGCATCAGCGGACGACGTTCGTGCCGCATCCGGTTATCGCGGATCAGTTTCAGCAGCAATGGCTCTTGTTCTATCACAGCCATTTCGAACGCTGCCACTTCCCCCTGACTGGGCAGTGCATTGTCACCCGTCACTGGCGCAGTAATCAGCCATTCGCCTGCATCCACCTTTGCCTGCCATTCCGGCGTGACTTGCTCAACCAGTTGCCAGTCTTCCCGGCCGACTTGCTGAACACAGTCGCCCGCGAATAAGGTCGCAGCTTTGCCGTCGGCAATCCGCTGGGACACCACCAGGTTAAACAGCCAGGAACGGGCAGCTGACAGATAGAAGCTACGCTTGCTCTTGTCCCTGACACGAAACTCATCATTGCCCCAGGCTCTGGCTTTGACCACGTTATTACCGTCATGGCCGAAACGCTGCGACCCGAAATAGTTCGGAACGCCCTGCTGCTGAATCTGCTTTAGCCGCGCTTCCAGATCCTGAGGGTTATCCAGACCGGTCAGACGCAACTCAAAATGATTCCCCGCCAGATCGCCGGGACGCAGTTTTTTGTCATGACGATCGGTTGCCAGCACTTCGACACCGGGGTGCTCAGCGACAAATTGCGTCAAATCCGGGTCGGCTTTCCCCGGCAGATGGACACTCAGCCACTGTTCTGTCACTGCATGTCGGTCTTTCAGGCCAGCCCAGCTGACATCGCGGGATTTTACCCCGCACGCTTTGGCCAGCTCGTTGACAACATATTTGGTGTTCTCGCCGGTTTTGCGGATCTTCACCATGAAATGTTCACCGCTGCCGGTGAAGTCAAAGCCCAGTTGCTCTTTAACGATAAAATCTTCCGGGCAAACTTTACTTTGTCCCTGGCAGACAGGCTTACCATTCAGCCAGCTCAGGCTGTCCATATCAATTGTCATATTCTTTCCGTTACACAGGAAGGGGCGGCGTCAGATCGAGCGCAGCAAAACAACCGCTTCGCAGGCGATGCCTTCTTTGCGGCCCGTAAAACCCAAACGTTCAGTCGTTGTGGCCTTTACATTAATATTATCGACCGTGGTGTCGAGATCGTCGGCAATGGTTTGGCACATTTGTTCAATATAGGGCGCCATTTTCGGTGCCTGCGCAATAATTGTGACATCCAGATTGCCCAGGCGATAGCCTTTCGCTTTCACCTTGGCGTACACGTCACGCAATAGCAGACGGCTATCTGCCCCCGCCCACTCCGCATCGGTATCCGGGAAGTGACGCCCGATGTCACCGGCACCGATCGCGCCCAGCAGTGCATCACAGACGGCATGCAGAGCCACATCACCATCAGAATGCGCAATCAGACCCTGCTCGTAAGGCACGGCCACCCCGCCAATAATCACCGGGCCATCACCACCAAATTTATGTACATCAAAACCGTGTCCGATTCGCATTATGCCTGCTCCTTTTGTCGTTGCTGCAGGTAAAATTCAGCCAGTGCCAGATCTTCAGGCTGAGTGACTTTCAGGTTATCAGCCCGCCCGGGCACCAGCCGCGGCGAAAAGCCGCAAAATTCAAGTGCTGATGCTTCGTCTGTGAGCACCGCCCCCTGTGCCAGAGCTTTGACCATCGCCTCCCTGAGCTGTCTGACCCGAAACATCTGCGGGGTCAGTGCATGCCAGAGGTCGGTACGATCCACTGTCGACGCAATAGACTGCAGGCCATCGCCACGTTTCATGGTATCGCGGACCGGCGCGGCCAGTATGGCACCAAAGGCATGCTGCTGCGCCTGTTCAATCAGACGGGATAAATCATCTTGATGCAGGCAGGGACGCGCCGCGTCATGCACCAGCACCCAGTCATCGTCTGCCAGTGTGGCCAGGCCGGAAAACACTGAATCCGCCCGTTCACTGCCGCCCGATACCACGACGATTTCCGGGCGACGGGCCAAAGGCAGCTGATGAAAATAAGGATCGCCGTCGCTAATTGCGATGACTACCCGCCCGATGTCCGGGTGTTGTAACAGGCTGTCTACCGTATGTTCCAGTATCGTTTTGCCTGCAATCACCAGATACTGCTTCGGCCTGTCGGCCTGCAT
This sequence comes from Photobacterium sp. TLY01, assembly GCF_021432065.1. Classification (NCBI taxonomy): domain Bacteria; kingdom Pseudomonadati; phylum Pseudomonadota; class Gammaproteobacteria; order Vibrionales; family Vibrionaceae; genus Photobacterium; species Photobacterium sp. TLY01. Next base: position 528,078 of record NZ_CP090364.1, on the reverse strand, counting down.
ACGGCTGCCGACACCTGCAGCAGGTACGACTGCGGTTAAGGTTTGAGTCATGATGGGTTTACTGTCAAATTAACGCTGCGTGACGATCCCTACAGGGAATGGTCACCGACTATGCGGAAAAAAGTTTCGCCGGGTTTGATCATCCCCAGCTCATGCCGGGCCCGTTCTTCTACCGCTTCCAAGCCCTGGTGCAAATCATTGATTTCGGCATACATCTGCTGGTTACGCTGAACCAGTTCGGCATTGGCTTTTTGCTGCAACGCCACATTGTTTTTAAGCGCCATATAATCAGACATGCCATTCTTACCGGACCAGAATTCGTACTGCAGCCAGGCAAATACCAGCAGTAACACTGCACTGAAAACACGCATGCTCGCCTCATTCTCGGATGATAAATACAAGTCGACGGGCTATCTCATCAGCCTCTGAGGCGGTAATAATCCCACAAAGCGCCTTAGGTGACCAGTTCCGGACCCGCCATTCGGACAGAAAAAAGCCGCTCTGTTGAGCGGCTTATCATCCGGGGTCACTCAAAGTGACACAAGTGAAGCTTCAGACTTATGCCTGACCTTTCACTTCTTTCAGACCGTGATACGGTGCTTTCTCGCCCAGCGCTTCCTCAATACGGATCAGCTGGTTGTACTTAGCAACACGGTCAGAACGGCTCATAGAACCGGTCTTGATTTGACCTGCAGCTGTACCCACTGCCAGATCAGCAATCGTTGCATCTTCAGTTTCGCCAGAACGGTGAGAGATAACAGCGGTGTAGCCTGCATCTTTCGCCATCTTGATCGCTGCCAGTGTTTCAGTCAGAGAGCCGATCTGGTTGAACTTGATCAGGATAGAGTTCGCGATGCCTTTCTCAATCCCTTCTTTCAGGATCTTGGTGTTCGTTACGAACAGGTCGTCACCCACCAGTTGCAGTTTATCGCCCAGCAGTTCTGTCTGGTGCTTGAAGCCATCCCAGTCAGACTCGTCCAGACCGTCTTCAATCGATACGATTGGGTACTGGTTCGCCAGATCCTGCAGGTAGAAGTTAAATTCTTCAGAGGTGAAGATTTTGCCTTCGCCCTTCATGTTATAGTTGCCGGCTTCTTTGTCGTAGAACTCAGAAGCAGCACAGTCCATCGCCAGCGTTACGTCTTTACCCAGCACATAACCTGCCGCTTCAACCGCTTCTTTGATTGCAGCCAGTGCTGCAGCGTTGGATTCCAGGTTTGGTGCGAAACCACCTTCGTCACCAACAGCTGTGCTCAGACCTTTGGCTTTCAGTACTTTTGCCAGGTTGTGGAACACTTCAGCACCGATACGCAGACCTTCTTTCAGGGTTTTCGCACCCACTGGCTGGATCATGAATTCCTGAATGTCGACGTTGTTGTCTGCGTGCTCACCACCGTTGATGATGTTCATCATTGGCAGAGGCATAGAGAACTGGCCCGGAGTGCCGTTCAGTTCAGCAATGTGTTCGTACAGAGGCATGCCTTTTGCGGCCGCTGCTGCTTTTGCGTTTGCCAGAGAGACAGCCAGGATAGCGTTCGCACCAAACTTAGATTTGTTTTCGGTGCCGTCCAGGTCGATCATGATTTGGTCGATGTCCGCTTGGCTTTTCGCGTCTTTACCAACCAGCGCCTGAGCAATAGGACCGTTCACCGCTTCAACGGCTTTCAGTACACCTTTGCCAAGGAAACGAGATTTGTCGCCGTCACGCAGCTCCAGAGCTTCGCGGGAACCCGTTGATGCACCAGATGGCGCCGCAGCCATACCAACGAAACCACCTTCCAGGTGAACTTCAGCTTCCACGGTTGGGTTGCCGCGTGAGTCGATGATTTCACGACCCAAAACTTTAACGATCTTAGACATAGTGTTTCCTCTTGCTTTATTTTGATTTAAAAAAGCGAAAAAAAAGCTGCCGCACTCCATGTGCAACAGCTGTTTGTAACTTATTTCTCGGCTAGCTCACCACGCTGGTTCTGTCCAGCGGCTTTGACGAAACCTTCAAACAAAGGATGGCCATCGCGAGGTGTTGAGGTGAACTCAGGATGGAACTGAGCCGCCACGAACCAAGGGTGGTTCGGTATTTCGATGATCTCAACCAACTTCTTGTCCGCAGACAGACCAGAGATTTTCAGGCCGGCTTCTTTCAGCTGAGGCAACAGGTTGTTGTTCACTTCATAGCGGTGACGGTGACGCTCGTGAATGGTTGCACTGCCGTACATTTCACGGGCTTTGCTGCCTTCTTCCAGGTGGCACAGCTGAGAGCCCAGACGCATAGTACCGCCCAGATCCGACTCTTCCGTGCGCTCTTCCACGTTACCGTCGCTGTCGACCCACTCAGTGATCAGGCCCACAACCGGGTATGGTGACTTGGCATCAAATTCCGTCGAGTGAGCACCGCTCATACCCGCCACATGACGGGCAAACTCGATCAATGCGACTTGCATACCCAGGCAGATGCCCAGATAAGGGATGTTATTTTCACGCGCATATTGCGCGGTCATGATCTTGCCTTCAACACCACGACCACCAAAACCGCCCGGTACCAGAATCGCATCCAGACCTGCCAGCATTTCTACGCCTTTTGATTCAACATCCTGCGAATCGACATATTTGATATTCACAGACAGGCGGTTTTTCAGGCCCGCATGCTTCAGTGCTTCGTTGACTGACTTATACGCATCCGGCAGTTCGGTGTATTTGCCCACCATACCAATTGTCACTTCACCAGTCGGATTGGCATCTTCATAAATCACGCGCTCCCATTCGCTCAAATCAGCTTCCGGAGCGGTAATACCAAAGCGCTGACACACCAGCTCGTCCAGCCCCTGCGACTTGATCAGTTGAGGGATCTTGTAGATCGAGTCAACGTCTTTCATGGAGATAACGGCTTTTTCCGGCACGTTACAGAACAGGGCAATCTTGGCACGCTCATTGGCCGGGATCATCCGGTCAGAACGGCAGATCAGCACATCCGGCTGAATACCGATAGACAGCAGTTCTTTCACAGAATGCTGAGTTGGTTTGGTTTTCACTTCGCCGGCCGCGGCCAGGTAAGGCACCAGAGTCAGGTGCATAAACATCGCACGCTCACGGCCCAGTTGCACGCCCAGTTGGCGAATCGCTTCCATAAATGGCAGGGATTCAATATCACCAACCGTACCGCCCACTTCGACAATCGCGACGTCGTGGCCTTCAGCACCGGCAATCACACGCTCTTTAATCGCGTTAGTAATATGAGGAATAACCTGAATGGTTGCACCCAGATAGTCACCACGGCGCTCTTTACGCAGCACGTCTTCATAGACACGGCCGGCGGTAAAGTTGTTGCGCTTGGTCATCTTGGTCCGGATGAAACGCTCATAGTGACCAAGGTCAAGGTCGGTCTCTGCACCGTCTTCCGTAACGAATACTTCACCGTGTTGAATCGGGCTCATGGTGCCTGGATCAACGTTAATGTAAGGGTCTAGCTTCATCATGGTCACTTTCAGACCACGGGCCTCTAAGATGGCCGCCAGTGAGGCTGCAGCAATACCTTTACCTAGGGAGGATACAACACCGCCCGTCACAAAAATGTAATTCGTTGTCATGTTTAACCTGGAAGATTGGTGTAGAGGATAAAAAGTATCTGGACGGGAAATTAGTATACCAGACACATTTTATTGCCACAACGTGAAAACTATCACAGTAAACCCAGACGCTTTTTGTTCCAAATCAAGCCCACTATCTTTGATGAAAAGTCCGCTTGCGGGTTAGTGCTCACTTTGATGCTGAAACAGACTTTTCCTTGCGCTTAACCTTTTCCCACTCCGCGTCCAGCTCATCCAGGGAACAAGCGTCGATCGACCTGCCCTGTTCCCGCACACAGCGTTCTACTTCGCGAAACCGGCGTTCGAACTTACGGTTCGCTTTCTGCAAGGCCATTTCCGGTTTCACTTTCAGGTGACGGCTCAGGTTCACCACAGCAAACAGCAGATCACCGACTTCCTCTTCGATGCGTTCCTGATTGGGTACCGCCTGATGGGCTTCTTCCATCACCTCGTCAATTTCTTCCTGTACTTTGTCAACGACCGGCCCCAGTGTTGGCCAGTCGAAGCCAAACTGGGCACAACGTTTCTGGATTTTATCGGCCCGGTTCAGCGCAGGCATTGCCTTAGGGATATTAGCCAGAATACTGTCATCCTGCCCTTTTTCTGCACGCTCTTTGGCCTTTTCCGCTTCCCAGTTCGCATGTATTGCAGCTTCATCGGCGAAATCTTTATCTGCAAAAACATGAGGATGACGACGAATCAGTTTATGATTTATCGCGCCGACCACTTCATCAAAATCAAACAAACCTTGCTCTTTCGCCAGCTGGCTGTAAAAGATCACCTGAAATAACAGATCGCCCAGCTCTTCCTTCACATCCCCCCAGTTCTCTTCGGCAATGGCATCAGCCACTTCATAGGCTTCCTCCAGCGTATGGGGCACAATCGAGGCAAAGTCCTGTTTGAGATCCCAGGGGCACCCCCGCTGCGGGTCGCGCAGCTGCGTCATGATAGAAAGTAAGGTGCTGATGGGCTTGTCGCTCATGATGGTTTTCCTGTGCTCTGTATCGGGTTGTTGTTTAGCACAAAACGGGCCGGAGCCCGTTTTGTCGATAGGATGAGATCAGTGCAGTCGTCTGGCTTCAAAGACATCTTTCACCTGCTCCAAGCGGAGGATCAGCCTGCCCAGGCTGTCGAGATCGGTCAGCTCGATATCGAAATCCATAATCGCCATCTGCTTTTTGAAATCGATCCGGCTTTTCACGCCGGCCACTTTCACCTTTTCATTGTGCATGGTGTTGGTCAGATCTTTAATCAAGCCGTTACGCTCAGAAGCGGTGACCCGGACGGTCAGCGTGTAACGGCCGGCAAAACTGCCGCCCCAGACGGTATGAATGATCCGCTGCGGTGCGACATGACGCAGCTCTTCCAGCTGCTCACAGTCGCTGCGGTGCACCGAAATCCCCCGTCCCTGGGTGACAAAGCCGACGATGTCATCGCCGGGAATCGGCTGACAACAACGGGCCAGATGGGTCATCAGGTTATCCACCCCCTCCACCACCACGGCATCACGCTGCGGTTTTTTCTGGCTGGCTTTGCTGCCCGCTTCGGTTAAGCGCTCCAGCAGCTGTTGATCTTCTTCTTCCGCTGTGGGTTTATTGACCAGCGCATTGATGTGGTTAATGACCTGATTGATCCGCAGATCACCGCTCCCGATCCCGGCGAACAACTCATCGGTCGAGTTCACGTTAAAACGTTTCAGGGCGTAGGACTCGGCATCTTTCATGGTGGCGCCGATTTTCTGCAGCTCCTGCTCCAGAATTTCCCGACCCGCTGCCATGTTTTTGTCCCTGTCCTGCTTGCGGAACCAGGCATGGACTTTAGCGCGCGCCCGGCTGGAATTGACAAAGCCCAGGTTCGGATTCAGCCAGTCACGGGACGGATTCGGCTCTTTCTGGGTGATGATTTCGACCTGATCCCCCATTTGCAGATGATAAGTGAAAGGCACAATCCGCCCTTCCACTTTGGCACCGATACAACGATGCCCCACTTCAGAGTGAATATGGTAGGCGAAATCCAGCGGCGTAGCATTCAGGGGCAAGTCCACCACATCCCCTTTCGGGGTAAAGGCATAGACCCTGTCGTCGAAGACCTGACTGCGCAGTTCCTCGAGCATTTCGCCAGAGTCGGACATTTCTTCCTGCCAGGCCAGCAATTTGCGCAGCCAGTTGATTTTCTCATCGTAGGCGGAATGGGCGCCGGCGGAGGTGCCGGATTCTTTATATTTCCAGTGCGCGGCGACCCCGAGTTCAGACTCTTCGTGCATCTGTTTGGTACGGATCTGGATCTCAATGGTTTTGCCTTCCGGGCCGATCACCACAGTGTGGATCGACTGATAACCGTTAGGTTTTGGGTTGGCCACATAGTCATCGAATTCTTTAGGCAGGTGGCGGTATTTGGTATGCACCACCCCCAACGCCGCATAGCAGTCCTGCAGCTGATCCGCAATAATGCGCACCGCACGCACATCGAACAGCTCATCAAAGGCGAGATTCTTTTTCTGCATTTTGCGCCAGATGCTGTAGATATGCTTAGGACGTCCATGTACTTCAGCCTTGATATTCGAGGCTTTCATCGACTCGTCCAGATCCTTTACGAAATGGTCGATATAGTGTTCCCGGTCGATACGCCGCTCAGACAGCTGTTTGGCGATCTGTTTATAAGTGTCCGGATGTTTGTAGCGAAACGCGTAATCTTCAATTTCCCATTTCAGCTGACCGATCCCTAAACGGTTAGCAAGCGGCGCATAGATATTGGAACACTCCCGCGCCGCCGCACGACGTACGTTGTCCGGCTCGTCTTTGACTTCGCGCAGATTACAAATACGCTCAGCCAGTTTGATCACCACGCAGCGGAAGTCGTCCACCATCGACAGCAGCATGCGACGAATATTATCGACCTGTGCCGATTGCGCCGCGCCTTCTTTGATGGCATTCAGCTGGCTGATCGCCGCCATCTGTTTGACGCCCTTGACCATTTGCAAAATGGTCTGACCGTATTCCTCTTTGATCTCATCACTCTTATAGAAGCCGGCTTCCACGAGCGGAAACAGCAGGGCCGCCACTAAGGTGTCGGTATCCATACTGAGCATCACCAGAATTTCAACCATCTCCCGGCCACGCCACAATAGCTGGCTGGCGGCTTCCTTGTTGTCCAGATGCGCTTCACAGCGCTGATAGGTTTGGATCAGACGGTCCGAGGTTTTAGCATCCTGCAGCAGACTCTCTACCCAGGGTACCAACTCAAATTTAGCGTTTTCCTTTAAATGCGCACCGCGAACTGCGACCATGATTCTGTCCTGTATAGCGTGATTACGGATGGCGTCCTGTTTACTTCCAGCGGCCTTCGTCGGCTCTGCCTGGTATCAGGTTCGGATAAACAGCGCCATAGATTCTAAGTGCCCCGTATGGGGAAACATATCCAGCATTCCCAACCGTTGCAACTGATAGCCCTGTAGCAACAGGACCTGACTGTCCCGCGCCAGTGTGGACGGGTTGCAGGACACATATAAAATCCGGCTGGGCGATAGCGCTGCCACTTCTTTCATCACCCCGGCGGCACCTGCCCGTGCCGGATCCAGCAACACTTTGTCGAAACCGTCTCTGGCCCAACTGAACGACTCAATGCCCTGTTCAAGATTTCCCTGATAGAAAGCTGTATTCGTCAGCTGATTGAGTGCAGCATTGGCACTGGCCCGCTGTACCATCTCTTCAACACCTTCCACACCGACAACTTGCTGTGCTTTCTGCGCCAGCGGCAAACTGAAATTCCCCAGACCACAGAAAAGATCCAGGACTCTGTCCTGCGGCTGAATATCGAGCCAGTCCAGTGCCTGCGCAATCATCCGGGCATTCACCGTCCGATTGACCTGAATAAAATCTTTGGGCGAGAACTGCAGCGTCAGGCCGTTCACTGTATAGCTGGGCATGTCACCCGTGAGCTGGATCACTTCATCCGGTTCCGGAGCGAGGAAAAGCATAACATGATGACTGTCAGCAAATTGCTGAATTCTCGTCATATCCGGGTCAGAAAATGGCTTGAGATGCCGGATCAGCACCACAGGGCCATTATCGGCTTCGACCAGCTCAACATGTCCCAGGTTCCGGCGGCCCTGCAATTGCGCCAGCAATTCACGCAAAGGCGGCAGCAGCGCGTTCAGCGAAGTGGCCAGCACAGGGCAATGGTCAATATCCACGATGGCTTTGCTCTGCTCCTGGCGAAAACCGAAACACAGCCCTTTACCGGATTCCACCCTGAGACTGAAACGCGCGCTTCGTCTGTACTGCCACGTCTCTCCGGTCACCGGCGCTTCCTGCTCGAATGCTGTTGCCGTCTCCTTGTCAGCGCCCAACGCAAATTTCGCCATCAGCTCCCCCAGCGACTGACGCTTGGCTGATACCTGGGCAGAATGAGAGAGATGTTGCAAGTTACAGCCGCCGCACTGGTCATAAACAGGACACTGAGGTGTAATGCGCTCAGGACTGTCCGTCAGCCGTTTGATAACTTTCGCCCGGGCATACTGTTTTTTATTGTCAGTGAGCTGAACCAGCGCACGCTCATCAGGCAGCAAGCCCGGAATAAAAACCGGCTTGCGATCAAGATGGGCGATACCTGCGCCCAGATGGTCGAGACGTGTAACCGTCACTTCTTTGTGTTTGGTGTCGCTGACAATTCGTTTAGTCGGCTTAAAAAAGCGTGCCATAATGTTGTAACTCACGGTGTTTTGTCGCCTTTTCAGGGCAACGCCGGATCGACATCAATTGTCGCTACGGTAAAGATTCATTAAGCTAAGGGCTGGAACATGCTTGCGTGACCAGCATAGACAGCAATTCTCCCACAGAATCGAATTCTTGTAACCATGACCAAATACGGACTTCGCGCCCGGGTTTTCACCCTGACATTAGCACCAACCCTGATCATTGGCCTGCTATTGAGCGCATTTTTCACATTGAGCCGCTATCGTGATCTGGAGCATCAGCTGATTGATACCGGGGCCAGCATCATCGAACCGCTGGCGATTGCGACTGAATACGGCATGGCCGACCATAACCGCGAAGCGGTGAGACGCACCATCAGCTATGCCCATCGCAAGCATTCCGATATTGTACGCAGTATTGCGGTGTTCGACGGTAACAATGAGCTGTTTGTCACCTCAAATTTCCATCGGAACTTTGAGGCGCTGATGTTTCCCGATGATCAACCGATCCCCTTCCTGCCTGATATCATCATCAATGACAGCACCATGATCATGCGGGCGCCGATTTTGACAGAAGCCCAGCAAAGTAACCTGTCCGCCCCCGGGTTTCAGGCCAGAGCGCTGGGTTACATTGCCATTGAAATGGACATGAGCCCGCTGCGGTTGCAGCAGTATCAGGAAGTCTTTACGGCGCTGATGGTCTTGCTGCTGGGACTGATCCTGTCCGGCTTATTTGCCTATCGCCTGATGCGCGATGTCACCCGCCCGATTTCGCACATGATCAGTGTGGTGGACCGGATCCGCCGCGGGCATCTCGATATCCGGATTGAAGGGGAACTGCTGGGCGAGCTGGATAACCTGAAAAACGGTATCAATGCCATGGCCATTTCGCTGTCGGACTACCACATCGAAATGCAGCAAAGCATCGATCAGGCCACGTCCGATCTGCGTGAAACCTTAGAGCAGCTCGAGATCCAGAACGTCGAGCTGGATATCGCCAAAAAGCGCGCGCAGGAAGCCGCCCGGGTCAAATCCGAATTTCTGGCCAATATGTCTCATGAGTTGCGAACCCCACTAAACGGCGTCATCGGCTTTACCCGCCAGATGCTCAAAACCCGGCTCAGTGCCAGTCAGCACGATTACCTGCTGACGATCGAAAAATCCGCCAACAACCTGCTGACTATCATCAATGACATTCTGGACTTTTCCAAGCTGGAAGCCGGAAAGCTGCTGCTGGAAAATATTCCGTTCGACTTCACCGACTCGCTGGATGAAGTCATGCGACTGCTGGCTCCCAGCGCCCACGAAAAAGGTCTGGAACTGACCCTGCGGGTTGATCAGCGCATCCCAACCGGCCTGATTGGCGATCCGCTGCGAATTCAGCAAGTGCTGACCAACCTGATCGGTAACTCAGTGAAATTTACCGAGCGCGGCAATATCGACATTGCCGTCGAGCTCAAAGCCGATCGCGATGAGAGCCTCGAATTGCAATTTATGGTCCGCGATACCGGGATTGGGATCTCAGAGCGCCAGCAAGCGCAATTATTCCAGGCCTTCAGCCAGGCTGATGCCAGTATTTCACGTCGCTACGGCGGAACCGGGCTGGGGCTGGTGATCACCCAGAAACTGGTCACTCAGATGGGGGGCGAAATCAGCCTGACCAGTCGTCTGCATCAGGGCTCAACCTTCTGGTTTACCCTCAAACTCACCAAAACGGATCTGCCGGTATCGCAACCCATTGATACCAGCGAGCTGAAAAACCGCCACCTGCTGCTGATCGAACCCAACCTGCAGGCGGCCAACGTGCTGCAGCAACGCCTGCTGCAAGCCGGGCTAGATGTGACCTACCGGGCCGACATGCCGGAGGACGATGTCGAACATCACGACTTTGCCCTGCTCTGCCTGTCGCCAGGCGAACAGCCGCCACTGGCCACCATTCTGGATAAAGTCTTTAAAGCCGAGCAACTGGCCGACAAAGTCTTGGTATGTCTGCCCACCACAGAACTGGCGTTGTCCGAACGCTTGCTCAGTGCCGGAGTGACAGCTTGCCTGGGTAAACCGCTGGCCCGCCGTAAACTGTTCGATGCCTTGATTGGCCAGACCGATCCGCAGGAAGAGCCTGAGCCACTGCCACTGGCTGCCGCGAACGATGCTCTGCTGCCTCTTACTGTGATGGCGGTTGATGACAACCCGGCGAACCTGAAGCTGATCGCCGCCCTGCTCAGTGAACGGGTCGAAACCGTGATTACCGCCACCGGCGGCCGAAAAGCCGTGGAATACGCGCAGCAGAAAGCCTTTGATTTAATCTTCATGGATATTCAGATGCCTGAGATGGATGGCGTCAGAGCTTGCGAGGCGATTCATGAAACCACACTGAACAGCCATACGCCCGTGATTGCGGTCACCGCCCATGCCATGGCCGGCGAACGCGAGCGCTTGCTTCGTGCCGGGATGGACGATTACCTGACCAAGCCGATTGAAGAGCAGATTTTGCAGCAGATGCTGGCAAAATGGATTCCGCAGCCCCAGAACAACAGTTCAGTACCTGCAGTGGCTTCCGCAGCGCCAACAGTTAAACCAGATACAGCGAACAATAACGTCAGCTGGGACTGGGATCTGGCGTTGAAACAGGCTGCCGGCAAAGAAGGACTGGCCCGGGACATGCTGCAGATGCTGCTCGATTTTATGCCCGAAGTGGAAATGCTGGTCAATGAAGTGCTGGACGGCAAAGACATTGACCTGTGGCCGTCTATCCACAAACTGCATGGCAGTTGCGCCTACAGTGGCGTGCCAAGACTGAAAAACCTCTGTTACACCCTGGAAACCCAGCTCAAAGCCGGGAGTTCAGCGACCGAGCTGGAACCGGAGCTGTTCGAGCTAATCGACGAAATGAACAATGTGGTCAGGGCGTCACAGGCCTACCGGCAGTAACAACGGAGTCCAGGAAAACAAAAGGCCAGACTGACGTCTGGCCTTTGTTCAATTGCCTGAAATGCACATCGCTGCCTCAGCCCGTTTCCAGGATTACAGTCGCGACAGCATAGTGTTTTTCATCGGCAATGGTCAGGTGAATATGGCGGACCGCCATCTGCGCGGCCAGTTCGGCCGCTTTCCCGGCCAATGTTAACTCTGGCTTACCGCGTTCGTTATTGGTGACGATAAAATCCTGAAACGAAACACCACAGGCAATGCCTGTACCCAACGCTTTGGCGGCCGCTTCTTTGACCGCAAAACGCTTGGCCAGGTAGCGGCCAGCCTGCTTATGCTGACTGAAAATGATTAACTCTTCAGGTGTCAGTACCCGCCGGGCAAACGTCTCACCGGCACGGTCGAGTACATGCTCGACACGGGCAATTTCAGCAATGTCTGTTCCCAGACCGACGATCGCCATGTTACCAGCGCGCTTCCAGCATCACGGCTTTCATGTCTGCCACGGCTTTATGCAGGCCGTCAAACACGGCGCGACCGATGATGGCATGACCAATATTGAGCTCGTAAATCTCCGGCAGAGCCGCAATCGGTTTGACATTGTGATAAGTCAGGCCATGGCCGGCATTGACCTTGATACCCTGATCATGGGCGTAACTGGCGGCGGCGGCAATTTTCTTCAGCTCGGCCTGTTGCTCAGTTTCCGATGTCGCATCCGCGTAATGGCCGGTGTGTAGCTCAATATAAGGTGCGCCACAGGCCACCGCGGCATCAATCTGCGCGCGATCGGCATCAATAAACAGGGAAACCAGAATACCTGCAGCAGAGAGTTTCTCGGTCGCCGCTTTCACTTTGTCCAGCTGACCCACCACATCCAGACCGCCTTCTGTGGTCAGCTCTTCGCGCTTTTCCGGTACCAGGCAGACGAACTCAGGTTGAGTGTCCAGTGCTATTTGCACCATCTCATCGGTCACTGCCATTTCCAGATTCATACGCGTCTGAATGGTGTCACGCAGAATACGGACATCGCGGTCAGTAATATGACGACGGTCTTCGCGTAAATGAATGGTAATACCATCAGCGCCTGCGCGTTCTGCCACTTCTGCTGCATGCACCGGATCCGGATACCGGGTGCCGCGGGCATTACGCAAAGTTGCAACGTGGTCGATATTGACGCCGAGCAGTATATTCTTCATGTAGCGGTACTCCTTCCTCTAGGGATAAACAATTCCCTGCTTTTTAATGGTTTGCTGCCAAGATACGGTTTCAGGGCCATGCGTGTAAAGCGCTTTGCGGCCCTGAGCTGATCCTGGGTTTCAAAATGCCGGGCGGCAATGGCTTTGAGTTGTCGACCGGTAAACGTCAGCTGCCCGCTCACCACTGAAGCCATAAACCCTTTTTGCTCCCGATAGTTATAGGTCATTTCATCGTCAACAGGCAGCCCGCTGCCTGCACAATGTAGGAAATCCACCCCGTAGCCCAAGTGATCCAGCAATGCCAGCTCAAAACGCCGTAATGCCGGTTCGGGATTGTCTGCCTGAGCAAGCTCCCGCAATACATTGAGATAATCCAGAAACAGCGCAGGATAAGGCGTCTGAACTTCCAGCACCCGGGCCAGGATCTCATTCACATACAAGGCGGAATACAGGATATAGCTGCGCATGGGCAGCCCGATACTGATAGGTTCGGCATGGGTCAGCACCGGCATACTGCCACGGCCAGTCCATTTCATGAATAGTGGGGTAAATGGCTGAAGCGCTCCTTTGAGATTGGAGCGCTTACGGCGGGCACCTTTAGCCATCAGGGTGATCCGGCCGGACTCTTCGCTGAAGACGTCCAGGATCAGGCTCGTCTCACTGTAGTGACGAGAGTGCAGAACAAAACAGCGCTGCAACCCTTCCATCGCTGTCCTTAAAGATCGTCGATATAGCCAAGACTACGCAGGGCGCGTTCGTCATCTGCCCAACCGGATTTCACTTTCACCCACAGCTCAAGGTACACCTTGCGCTCGAACAGATCTTCCATGTCCAGACGGGCTTCGCGGCCAATGGTTTTGATCTTCTCGCCACCTTTGCCGATCACCATCTTCTTCTGGCCTTTACGCTCGACCAGGATCAGGCCGTTGATATCAAAACCATCGGTCTCCGGGTTGTAGTCAAAGCGTTCAATTTCAACGGTCACAGAATAGGGCAGTTCTTCGCCGGTAAAGCGCATCAGTTTTTCACGGATAATTTCCGAGGCCATAAAGCGCTGCGAGCGATCAGTCACATACTCTTCCGGGAAGTAATACTCCCCTTCCGGCAGACAATCGCGGACGATCTTCTCGACATCATCAATCCCGGTGCCGTGTTTGGCCGCAATCGGGACAATGGCCTTGAAGTCCATTTTTTTCGCCAGCTCCTGCATATGCGGGAACAGATCGTACTTCATTTTGACGTTATCAACTTTGTTGACCAGCAGCACCACAGGCAGGCCGCTTTTCGCCAGCTTGTTGAGCACCATTTCATCGTCCGGCGTCCACATGGTGCCGTCCACCAGAAACAGCACTAATTCCACATCGGTCAGCGAGCTGCTGGCCGCACGGTTCATCAGGCGGTTAATGGTGCGCTTTTCCTCGATATGCAGCCCTGGGGTATCCACATAGACCGCCTGGTAACCATCTCGGGTGTCCACACCCATAATCCGGTGGCGAGTGGTTTGCGGCTTGCGCGAGGTGATCGACAACTTCTGCCCGACCAGACGATTCAGCAGTGTTGATTTACCGACATTCGGACGGCCAACGATGGCAATAAAGCCACAATGTGTTTTCTCTGTCATGATTCTAACTGCTTCAATGCCAGTTCTGCCGCAGCCTGCTCAGCCTTGCGCCGACTACCGCCTTTACCAACCACAGGGTTATCCAGCCCCGAGACGTCGCACTGTACAGTGAATTCCTGATTGTGCGCTTCACCCTGCACCTTAGTTACAGTATATGCCGGCAGCGGCAAACGACGCCCTTGAAGACATTCCTGCAGACGGGTTTTCGGGTCTTTCTGGTTGATACCCGGCTGAATCGTATCCAGACGACTCTGGTACCAGCGCAACACAATCTGGCGGACACATTCGATATCACTGTCGAGATAAATTGCCCCGATAATGGCTTCGACACAATCTGCCAGAATGGAGTCACGGCGATAACCGCCACTTTTCAGTTCGCCCGGCCCCAGCAACAGATGGTCACCCAGCTCGAATTCACGGCCTAATTCCGCCAGCGTTTTGCCCCGGACCAGCGTGGCGCGCATGCGGCTCATGTCGCCTTCGTCGACCTTAGGGAAGCGATGATACAGATCATCGGCAATCACAAAGCTCAGGATAGAGTCACCCAGAAACTCCAGACGCTCATTGTGCGTCCCGTTGGCGCTGCGATGAGTGAGCGCCAGGGTCAGTAATTCACTGTTCTTAAATTCGTGTCCCAGCTTACGCTGGAGTCTTTGTACAGGAGATGTCATTTTTTCCCGATCAGTCTATGCCTCCGATGCGGCTGAAGCGCACACCGGTAGGAATCCAAGAGGGAAGTACACTATCGGCACTTCGTTCAAATTCAAAGCTGATCCAGATCCCGACCGCCTTGCCAACCAGATTTGCTTCCGGTACAAAACCCCAGTAGCGGCTGTCGGCACTGTTATCACGATTGTCACCCATCACGAAGTACTGACCCTCAGGAACCACCCACTCAGCCAGACCCGGACGCGGTTGATAATCAAACGTCTGATTCGGCCTGAGCGGATGGATCAGAATGTCATGTTTGACCTCACCGAGCTGCTCAGTAAACTGAACCAGCCGGGTTCTGTTCTGAACAAAGTCACTGTCGTGCATTTGGCTCATCATCACAGGTTTACATTCTGTGGTGCCTTTGGGTGCAATACAGATCTGCTTATTGTCACTATAGCGGACTAAATCACCGGGCAGACCCACAACACGTTTGATGTAATCCACGTTAGGACTGACCGGGTATTTAAAGACGGCAATGTCTCCGCGCTCAGGTTCGCCAGTTTCCACCAGTTTATGACGGAAAACAGGATCGCGCAGACCATAAGCAAATTTTTCAACCAGAATGAAATCACCAACCAGCAAGGTTGGCATCATCGAACCGGATGGGATCTGGAACGGCTCATAAATAAACGAGCGAAACACCATGATAATCGCAATCACAGGGAACATGGAGCTGGTGGACTCGACCCAGCCAGGCTGAGGCGCAACGGCTTCTAAGGTTTTAGCATCCACCTGACCACCGGCATTTGCCGCCGCCGCATCAATTTTCAGCTGACGTTTCGGTGCCCAGATAAACCGGTCCAGTGCCCAGATAACCCCGGTCACTAGGGTTGCCAGCACTAAAATTAACGAAAACAGATTTGCCATTGCTGTTCCTAATGTCCCTATGATGAATGTTTCATGGTCTCTCAGGGTCGGAAGACCCTAACCATTCCGCCGCATAATGCGGCGGAAGGCGGACTCGAATTATTTGTCTTTACCTACATGCAGTATGGCCAGGAAGGCTTCCTGCGGCAGTTCGACATTGCCGATCTGCTTCATTCGCTTTTTACCTTCTTTCTGCTTCTGCAGCAGCTTTTTCTTACGGCTCACGTCACCACCGTAACACTTGGCGATAACGTTTTTGCGTAGCTGTTTCACGGTCGAGCGAGCAATAATGTGGTTACCGATCGCTGCCTGAATCGCAATATCAAACATCTGGCGAGGAATGAACTCTCTCATTTTCTCAACCACATCACGACCACGGGATTGCGCATGGTCTTTGTGAGTAATAATCGCCAATGCATCAACACGGTCACCATTGAGCAGGATATCCACCCGAACCATGTCGGATTCCTGATAACGCTGGAAACCATAATCCAGAGATGCATAGCCGCGTGATGTCGATTTCAGACGGTCGAAGAAATCCAGAACCACTTCTGACATCGGAATATCATACGTCAGTGCCACCTGGTTACCGTGGTACACCATGTCGACCTGAGAGCCACGTTTTTCCACACACAGTGTGATCACGTTACCCAGATATTCGCTTGGCACCAGAATGTTACAGCGGGCAATCGGCTCACCAATGACTTCAATATCATTGATAGGCGGCAGTTTGGCCGGGCTGTCAACATACAGCATGTCGCCGTTACTCTTCTTCACCTCATACACAACCGTCGGTGCTGTGGTGATCAGATCCAGATCGTATTCACGCTCCAGACGCTCCTGAATGATTTCCATGTGCAACATGCCCAGGAAACCACAACGGAAGCCAAAGCCCAGCGCAGCCGAGCTTTCCGGCTCATAGAACAGCGAAGCATCATTCAGGCTCAGCTTGCCCAGTGCATCACGAAAGTTCTCATAATCGTCAGACGAGACCGGGAACAGGCCGGCATACACCTGAGGTTTCACTTTCTTAAAGCCTGGCAGCGCCTTTTCACAGCCGTTCTTGGCCAGTGTCAGGGTATCGCCCACCGGCGCGCCCAGGATATCTTTAATACCACAGACCACCCAGCCCACTTCGCCCGTTTTCAGAATGTCTTTATCCACCTGTTTCGGGGTAAAGATACCGATACGGTCAACATTCCAACTCTGTCCTGTGCTCATGACTTTGATCTTGTCGTTTTTCTTCAGGGCACCGTTTTTAATGCGGACCAGAGAAACAACACCCAGGTAGTTATCGAACCAGGAGTCAATGATCAGCGCCTGCGGCGGCGCATCCGGATCGCCTTCCGGCGCAGGGATCGAGCGCACGATATTTTCCAGCACCTCGTCAACCCCCAGACCAGTTTTGGCGGAGCAGCGCGTGGCTTCTAACGCATCAATACCGACGATTTCTTCAATCTCTTCCGCAACACGCTCAGGATCAGCAGCTGGCAGATCGATCTTGTTCAGGATCGGCACAACTTCCAGATCCATTTCAATCGCGGTATAACAGTTCGCCAGTGTCTGGGCTTCCACGCCCTGACCGGCATCGACCACCAGCAGCGCACCCTCACAGGCCGCCAGAGAACGGGAAACTTCATAGGAAAAGTCGACGTGTCCCGGGGTGTCGATAAAGTTCAGTTGATAGGTTTCACCATCTTTTGCCGTGTAATTGAGCGTCACGCTCTGGGCCTTGATGGTGATGCCACGTTCACGTTCCAGATCCATTGAATCCAGTACCTGCGCAGCCATTTCACGATCGGAAAGGCCACCGCAGACTTGAATCAAGCGGTCAGATAACGTCGACTTACCGTGGTCGATATGTGCAATAATCGAAAAGTTACGAATGTGCTTCATGAATTGGCGTGACTAACTCGTGATTAAAAAATGAATGGGATCTTACGATCAAGTTGGCAGATTCTACCGAATTTCAACGGCTGCTGCTATCTTTCGATAATGCATTTGTTTCCAGCCCTTGTGTGACAGGCTTTCCGAGCACCCGGATCAGGCTGGGTTGATAATCGCCCTGAGCCGATAATCCTCTGGCACGGTATCGCGCAATCAGCAGCCCCAGCGCTCCGCCTGCAAGGGCGCCAGCTATCACACCGCCTTCGCCGCCACCGGCCAGTTCGACAAACCACCACTGGCCCAGCAAAGTCCCCAGTAACAAAGTGACTAACGGCAGCACGTAAACCAACAGCGCCGATTGCAGTACACTGCGCTCAGATAATCCGATTTCGACCAGTTGTCCAATATGAATGGGCTCACGAATATGCGCTGTCGATACCGTCAGCTGATGCTGGCGACCAGGCAAAACTTTGCTGACCACACCTGTGCCACAGCTGTTTTGCGAGGCACAGGAGCCGCAGCTGGTTTGCTGCTGACAACTCACGGTGATCTGCTTTTTATCAACGGCCACCACTGTGGCCAGTGAATGCATCATGGCTGCCTGGCTCCCTGAAAAGAGACCGACTCAGCCACCCGGCGCGCCGTTGCCGGCGGTATGTCACCGACAACCGTGATCTCTTTGTCTTTCAGTAACTGGCTGTGCAGCGTACGACGCCCCTGGCGAACCAGTTGCTCACGCACACTGAAGCCATCTGCGGCCGAGACATAAATTGAGAAACTAAACAGCCCATCCGTGTACATCTGGCTTTCAACCGGACGCTCAGTCAGCATCAGACGGTGCCTGTTATGCGAAATACTCTCAAAGCCCAGCGGCAGCCAGTCGACCTGCCAGGACAACTCCACCTGGGGCTGTGGCGGTAACTGAACCACCTCAGGCAACTTAACTGATTTGAGACTTTCCAGAATATCGGCGACTTTCTCATTCACAACATACGACACAGCCCGGTACTGCTCTAAAGGCTCACCGTCCCGATCCAGCAGATCAGCCCGCAAGACTAAATGCGTACGGGTGTCCATCCACAACAGGTAGGAATAGCGGGCGCCGTCTTTGGGTGCAATCCGTACCACATCACAGGCAGTCCCCGCTTCACGGGAGCGTCCCATGGGAATGAAGTCATAAAACTGGGCCAGCTCAGCCACGTTGGTGCGCATAATTGGTGGCAAAGGGGCGACCATACGATTGCTGTCGATCGTAAAGGGGTCCAGCCCGGGCTCAAAATAACTGACTTCTTTGCCACGCTGAATCACCTCACGCGGCGGGCCGCTGAGGTAAACCAGGTGTGCAAAAGTCTCCCCGTCTTCTACCGCATGGCGATAGCGTAAGGGTTCAATACTGTTTTTCTTGATGAGGATATAAGACACCTCATAGCTCAACTGCCTGGTTGCCTGATCCATTTGATGCAACAAAGCCTCTGCAGAAGTCATCGCGTCTTCTTCCGCAGAGGCTTGCCAAGGCATAGCCAAGCTGACCAGTGTCAGAGCACCGACCAGAATTTTCTTCATATCACCGCCACGAATCAGTGTGATTCCAACAGGGTTCTATCCAGACTGCCGTCTTCCGCATTCAGGCGCAGTTGCAACTCATAGTCCTGCAACATCGCATTAATGCGACGTCTTTGTTCCATCAGTTGTGCTTCGCTTGGCGATTCAGTCCGGGTCCGAACAGAATCGCGCGTCAGGCTGACAGGTTCAGCAGTGCCGGCAAAAGGAATGGTCTGTAAAACAGGCACCTGAGTATTCGCATCACTCGCGAACCCAGCCTCTTCACCACCGTTATATTGTTGTACGCCGACTATCACTGCCAAAGAAACACAGGCCGCTAAAGCCACCTGACCAAATTGTGTCAGCCAGGCTGGCAGGGTGCGGCGAGCCTGATGGGGCTTAGGTTGCTCCACCTGCGGCAGAGACACCACATTCGCCGCCACGACACTACCGGCGTCAGCCAGACTGTGCGCGGGTTCATTCTCGAGCGCCATCGCCACTTTTCCGGCGATATCCCATTTAGGATGCCCTGGCGCCTCACCGTGCATCACATCGCTCATCAATTGATAAGCTTGCCAGCTTTGCTTTGCATGATCATCCACCAAAAGCTGGTTAATGATACTTTGATCAACGTCTTCACCATCAAGCAAAGCCGAAATCTTTTCTTTATCAGCCATCTTTGTCACCGTTTGGCCCAAATATTAGCGCTGCATTAGGGGGGCAATACGTTTTTCTACCGCCTCCCGAGCCCGGAAAATACGGGAACGTACCGTACCCACCGGACAGCCCATGACTTCCGCAATTTCCTCGTAACTCAATCCTTCAAGTTCGCGAAGCGTAATTGCAGTTTTCAAATCATCCGGGAGGCTTTCTATGGTACTGAATACCACCCGCTTCAATTCATCAGACAACATTTGGTTCTCAGGGTTCGAAATTTCTTTTAATGCACTGCCATTTTCATAGTACTCGGCATCTTCCGCATCCACGTCTGTCGCCGGCGGGCGACGTCCCTGAGCAACCAAATAATTTTTAGCCGTGTTCACGGCGATACGATACAGCCAAGTATAAAATGCACTTTCCCCACGAAAAGACGGTAGCGCACGGTAAGCTTTGATAAAGGCTTCCTGCGCCACATCCGGCACATCACCGGAATTGCCAACATATCGGGCAATCAGGTTGCAAACCTTATTCTGGTACTTGACGACCAGTAAATTAAAGGCTTGCTTGTCCCCTCGTTGTACTCGCTCAATCAGTGCCTGGTCAGTTAACTGCTCGCTCATTCGAGCGTGTACTCCTCTGTCTGTGACAAGGTCATTTCTGTTCTGAACCGAACCGGATGCAGCCATTTTACCCATCCTGTATTCAGAACTATTTATATTCTATGGACATAGAAGCCTAAAGAATTACTGACCCCAAAAAAAGCGCAAAGTTCCCGCACACCTTACTGGCACATTCGTCCGGGTGCAACTGCCATTCATTCTGGCAGATGAACACCGTCTGGGGCAATTTGCCTTACCCAGCTTTACAGATCAAAAAAGCCCCACATACAGGGTTTTTTGGTAATATGGCGAGCTTACCACAGGGATATGAGATCAATATGAACGAGAACCGAGAACACAGTTGTGACGTCCTGGTCATCGGTAGCGGCGCAGCAGGCCTCTCTCTGGCCTTACGTCTGGCTCCGATGTGTAAAGTGCTCGTCCTGAGCAAAGGCCCACGGAGTGAAGGGGCGACTTACTATGCTCAGGGCGGTATCGCTGCTGTTTTTGATGAAACAGACAGTGTGGACTCTCATGTTGAAGATACTCAGATTGCCGGTGCCCATCTTTGTGATGAAGAAGTGGTTCGCTTCATTGCTGAAAATGCCCGCGATTGCGTGCAATGGCTCATCGATGCCGGGGTGCCCTTTGATCAGGAAGACAACAGCACCGATGACCATCCGCGCTATCATCTGACCCGCGAAGGCGGTCACAGCCACCGCCGGATTTTGCATGCCGCCGATGCGACGGGCATGGCGATGCAGATGTCGCTGCAGGACAATGTTCACAACCACCCGAATATTGAAGTGCTGGAGCGCCACAATGCGCTGGATTTGATCACCAGCCACAAAATTGGGGAGACTGATGCACCCAACCGGGTTCTCGGCGCTTATATCTGGAACCGCCAGCGTGAGTCCGTTGAAACCGTGCGCGCCAAATTCGTGGTGCTGGCCACCGGCGGGGCTTCGAAAGTTTATCAGTACACTTCGAACCCGGACGTTTCATCCGGTGATGGCATCGCCATGGCCTGGCGGGCGGGCTGCCGCGTTGCAAATCTGGAATTTAATCAGTTTCATCCCACCTGCCTTTTCCATCCAGAAGCACGTAATTTCCTGCTCACCGAAGCTCTGCGTGGCGAAGGGGCGTATCTGCGCCGCCCGGACGGCTCCCGCTTTATGCAGGAGTTTGACGAGCGTGCTGAGCTGGCCCCGCGGGACGTCGTCGCCCGCGCGATCGACTATGAAATGAAACGACTGGGTGCTGACTGCATGTATCTGGATATCAGCCATAAACCCGCTGATTTTGTGACCAAGCATTTTCCGACCATCTACGAGAAACTGCTCGGCTACGGTATCGACATTACCAAAGATGCCATTCCCGTCGTCCCGGCTGCCCACTATACCTGTGGCGGTGTCATGGTCGACAAGCAGGGGCAAACAGATTTGAACGGCTTGTATGCCATTGGTGAAGTCAGCTATACCGGCCTGCACGGTGCCAACCGCATGGCGTCCAACTCGCTGCTTGAGTGTGTGGTCTATGCCTGGTCGGCGGCCAGCCATATCAGCCAGCACCTTGATGAAATCAAGCTGCCATCGTCTTTGCCGCAGTGGGACGAGAGTAAAGTCTCCAATTCAGACGAAGAAGTCGTCATTCAGCACAACTGGCATGAGCTGCGTCTGTTTATGTGGGACTATGTCGGCATCGTGCGCACCACCAAACGCCTCGAGCGGGCCATGCGCCGGATCCAACTGCTGAAGCAGGAAATTGACGAGTACTACAGTAACTTCCGGGTGTCCAACAACCTGCTGGAGCTGCGCAACTTGCTGCAAGTCGCTGAGCTGATGGTGCGCTGTGCGCTGGAGCGGAAAGAAAGCCGGGGGCTGCATTACACCCTGGATTACCCGGATATGCTGGAGACGCTGTCACCCACTATCTTAGATCCGCGTCATCCAAAATAATAACCAGACCAACGGGAGCCGCACAGGCTCCCGCTTGTCATCTCAGCTCAGCTCAGACCTGATAGGCTTTGATTGCCTGCGATAAGGTATGAGCCTGCACGGACACGGAGTGCGCTGCCTGCGCATTTTCCTGTACCACCACTACATTGCTGTTGGTCACATCACGGATCGACACCACACGAGCGCCAATATCGTCAGACACCTGACTCTGCTGCTCGACCGCCGCAGCGATTTGCATGCTGGAATCCAGTATCCGCTGCATATCGGCAATCACGGTTCGGATCTTCGCCTCGGCACTTTGCGCCTGAGCCACACTGCTCTCCCCTTGCGTCCGGCAGTGCTCAATATGGCTGACCACTTGTTCCGTCTGCTGCTGCAGTGAGCTGATAATGCTGGTAATTTCCTGAGTGGACTGCTGGGTGCGCATGGCCAGAGAGCGAACTTCATCAGCCACCACGGCAAATCCCCGTCCCTGCTCACCGGCCCGGGCGGCCTCAATCGCGGCATTCAATGCCAACAGGTTAGTTTGTTCGGCAATGTTTTTAATCACCACAACCACTGAGCCGATACTGTCTGATAATCCGGAAAGGCTGGACACTTCCTGACTGCTCTGAGCCAGCCCGGCGGACAACTGATCAATCCGTGCCCGTGTTTCGACAACTTCCGCTAACCCCTGCGTGGCTTCATCATGACTGCGACCCGTCTGTGCAGCCGCGTCATGGGTGATATGCGCCACTTCGCTGATGGTCGCCTGCATTTCGGTACTGGCCGCCGCCACCGAATCACTGTCCACCAACTGGGCTGCCAGCGCCTGCTCTGCCTCCTGGCTGCGACGCTGAAGCTGGGCAGAAGCCGCACCGAGCTCAGAGACCGCAGACTGAACATCCCCGACCAGCTTGCGTAAACTGTTCAGCAGAGAGTTAAAATGCGCCCCCATCGCGGCAAGCTCATCTTTACCTGAAGTGTCTGCGCTGAGCGTGAGATCATGACTGGTGGCAATGCGGTTCATTAAACGGCTCAAACGCTCAACCGGCGCCAGAATCGAGACGCTGATTTTCCATGAAAGCGCGATAAGTCCCGCCATAATGAGCGCAACAACAAGCCAGGTCATGCGATTGATAGAAACCTTAACCTGAGCAGCTTCTTGATCGATCTGTTGCTGCATTTGTCCGAATTCAGCCTCAACCTGATGAGATAAAGTGCGGATTTGTCCTCTCAGGCCATCTTTATGTGTCAGGCCAATTCGGGTTTTCTGCGCCACCAGCTGGCTCAATAACTGATTAAATTTACGGTAATCTCGGCCGAACTGGCTTTCCAGCCGGTCGCCATGTTGCGCCACATATGCCTGATAGTCCGCCAGCAAGCCTTTATCATCAGTTGCCGCAAATAACTTTGCGGTCAGTATCAAACGATAGATCTCCAAAGTCTGAGGACTTTCAGACCCCACAGCCATTAACTGCTCACCGCTTTGGTACAGTGACTGATACATTCCTTCCGATGCTGTCAGTCCCAGCGTCTGATAACCTGAGACCAATGCCTGCATACCGGCATGATAGTCATGTATCTGGCTCTGCAGCGATGCCACTTGCGGCAGATGAACCGACAAAGCAGCCAGGTCTTGCTGTAGCTGTGCCAATTGTGACTGAAATTTGCCGTAGTTGTCATTGAAAGTCTGGAGGTACTTCAGATCCATACGTGCCAGAAAATCTTTCTCATTACGCCTGAGATTCAGCAAGGTGACTTCTAATTGATCAAGCTGGCTGCCAGCCGCTTCCATACTGACAAGCTTATGATTGGTATAGCTGTTGATTCCAAACAATAAAAAAATGGCTGTGATACTTAACCCTGCCAGCCCCAGCAGCTTATGCCTAACCTTCATTACACAAAATCCCTTAACAGCATAAAATGTCAGCGTTTTATACACCGAAAAACTAGTAAGGCATTATAAATTCCCAACCTAGGAATTACATCAAATATGAAGCAGAATATTACTCTGTGCGATTTTATAACCGCAATTCGGTAAAAACGAGCCGTTCAAAAATGACATGGCTCCCAGAAACTGCGACTAACCGCAATCAATGCCACCGTCAGCAGTTACGGCAGAAAAGGCTCAGCAAACGAAAATCTTTGTCTGAACAGGCATCACGGCTGACGGCAAGCCAGTAATCCTGATGGGCGTGCTTCAACTCGATGATCAGCAACCGTGAAGTCAGCAGCCGGGTATGGACCAATTGCCAGCGGTTGTGCCGCCATTCAATGTGCCGGTCATCAAATAGAATCAGCGGACCATGAAGGGAAGCAAGCTGGATTCTGGCGCAAAGATACTCGCCCCACAGCCATTCACACAACAGCCACCAGACGGGTACGGGCAGCACATCCACAAACATCAAAAAAGACAACAAGCTTGCCACGGCCAGATATGCTCCGGTTAAAGCGGCAAGCAAGAGAGAAGAAGGGTGAAGCGTCAGGTTAGCGAAGCTTGCTCTTGTTGTGGGCAACAATCTTGTCCACCATTGCAGCATGCGCAGGGTTCGCGCTTTGACCGTGTTCCATCAGCCAGTTGAACAGATCCGGGTCATCGCACGTCAGCAAAGACACAAAATCCTGGCGCTCCTGCGGGTTTAAATCATCAAAGCACTCTTCAAAGAACGGCATGATAATGACGTCCAGCTCCAGCATGCCACGACGGCAGGCCCATCTAATTCGTGCTTTATCGTCTGCACCTATCATTTCCAACCTCAACTCCTGGTGGTGTTCATTCTGCGGCAATACTACCAGCCCGTTTTCCTGCCGACTATCTGCAGTCACAGATGACGCAACAAAATGAGAGCTGGTCGTGATAATCCCCGACACAAAAACGCAGCGACTGTTGCTTGCAGGCTGACAAACTTCAGTCAGAGCGATAACATAACGCTTATTCGCAGCTTTTCTGAAGGCTGGACACCAGCTTTCCTTATCAACGACGGATTCGACTATGAGCACCTGGTCAGATACTTTGCAATTCGACACACTTTCTCTTTCCGCTGACGCTCCGCTGCCATCGCTTGCCCTGGTAAATCTCACCCATTGGGGGCTGGTGACTCTGGTTGGTCAGGACAGCATTTCCTATCTTCAGGGGCAGGTCACCTGCGATGTGGTGTCTCTGCATGCCGGGCAGTCCACCCTTGGGGCACACTGTGATGCTAAAGGTAAGATGCGCACCATTTTCCGCCTCTTTCATCACAGAGACGGTCTGGGCTGGCTGCAACGTAAAAGTGTCATGGACAGCCAGTTACCTGAGCTGAAAAAGTACGCCATCTTTTCAAAAACCACCATAGAGGCCAGTACTGACGCCTTGTTAGGATTAACGGGAGAACAGGCACAAGCCACCATTGACACCGTCTGGGGTGGCGAAGGCGATGTGCGGGCCAGTGAGCATGGCACTGCGGTCAAAATTGATGAACAGCGCTGGTTGATTGCTGCAGACAGCGATACTGTCCGTCACCTGGCCGAGAAGCTCGCCGCCAGCGCCGTACTGTCTGATGATACGCTCTGGGATCTGTACGACATCCGCCAGGGATGCCCTCGGATTGATACCGACACTGAGCTGGAGTTCATCCCGCAATCGATGAACCTGCAGGCTCTGGGCGGTATCAGCTTCAAAAAAGGCTGCTACACCGGCCAGGAAACCGTTGCCAGAGCCAAATGGCGCGGCATCAACAAACGGGCAATGTACATTGTTTCGGGTCAGGCTGAACGCTGCCCGAAAGCCGGCGATGTACTGGAGCGCAGTGTGGGTGACAACTGGCGTAAAGGTGGCACTATCATTGCGGGCTATCAGTTCAGCGATCAACAATCTCTGGCATTGGTCGTCCTGCCCAATGACCTGGAAGAAGGCACCGCCTTCC
This sequence comes from Photobacterium sp. TLY01, assembly GCF_021432065.1. Classification (NCBI taxonomy): domain Bacteria; kingdom Pseudomonadati; phylum Pseudomonadota; class Gammaproteobacteria; order Vibrionales; family Vibrionaceae; genus Photobacterium; species Photobacterium sp. TLY01. Next base: position 501,942 of record NZ_CP090364.1, on the reverse strand, counting down.
GCCTGGCTGACGAGCCCGAAAGCCGCTGGCAGCAATTACCATTGCCGTATTCGCTGGAAGAAGACGCGTAATGCTGGATACCCCCATCACACGTTATCTGCAGCAGGAAGGCATCGACTTCCTGCTGCTTCCTCATCACAAACCCGCCCGCACCATTCAAGAAGCTGCGGCAGAGCGCGGAGTAGAAGCACACCGGCTGGTGAAATCGATCTTGCTGCGAGATATGGGCGGGTTACACGTTCTGGCATGTGTGCCCGGTACCCGGCAGGTTGATCCGAAAAAGGTGCGCACCTTATTGAACTGTCGCCGGATGACTTGCGCAGATGCCCAAGATGTTGAAGACGTCACCGGCCTGACTATCGGCACGGTTGCCCCCATCGGACTCAAACAGCCACTGCCTGTGATTTTTGATCGGTCCCTGTGTGAATATCAGACCGTGAATATCAGCAGCGGCAATCGCATGGCGGGTATTGAGCTGGCCATGAGCGACCTGGTTCAGCTGTGTGAGCCACGATATGGTGATATCTGCCGCTAGTCCGGCCACACTTAGTTTCACTTTTTGCGTAACCATTCACCCTTTTCGCACAATAAATCAGAGATCAGAGCAGTTGTCCTCGCTAGCAGAAAATACTTTTTTGCTGTCACCTTTTCACCATCGAGTACAAAAAGACACCAACACATTTCTGTAGCAAATCCCCTCTTGTTACCTGACCGCCCCAAACCAAACACCAATAAAATACTGATATCTAACAATTAAATTAAAATTAATTGACTTCCCCATCGCCAAATCATCACCAGATTGTAATTGAGCACTTACGCTACAAATAAGAATATTATTCTGAATAATGAGAGATATGTAAAAATTAATGACAGCGATGAGCCATTTCACATAAACATTATGCTGAGAATATCACAAATATTTCATAGTCAATTCTTTATAATGGCCCGGTCATAAACACAACAACAATAGAAATAAGGCAAGGTTGCTCATCATTATGCGCATGTTTAAACAATATTTACCGAAACTTGTGGCCAAACACGTTAGCAGGTTATTCAGTGGCCGCTTATACATTGACGGCCGTGGCGGGTATGAATTTGACAATGGCATGCTGAAACTGCCCGTGAAGGCAGAACAACGTCATTTCGAAACAGTCAAAGAAGTCAATCTGGAAATCCGTCGACTCAAAGAAGCCGCTTAATTGTATCAAGGCCGGTTCACAACCGGCCTCATTCAGTCTTGCTCAGCGCTAATCTTCTTCTTCACGCGCTAATTCGGTATAGGCGTTCGCATCCAGTAATTCATCCAGCTCAGCTTCATCATCGGCCTTAATCTGAACCAGCCAGCCATCCCCGTACGGATCGTGATTTAATAACTCAGGAGACATCTCCAGCTCTTCATTGATTGCCACAACAACCCCGGACAAAGGTGCATAGACCTCGGATACCGCTTTGACGGATTCCGCCACCGCAAACTCATCTCCTGCACTGACTGCTCTGTCAACCTCCGGCAAATCAACAAACACCATATCCCCGAGCAATTGCTGCGCATGATCCGTGATGCCAATGGTATAGACACCATCCCCTTCAGGGCGTACCCATTCATGTGATTCGGTGTATTTCAATTCAGAAGGAACGTGAGCCATAAAGTTATCCTTACTAAAGTCTGAAGTGCCCGTTTAGTGATTTGCCAACATAAAAGCAATCACGGGTGAGTCTGATCTTCAGGGCACTGTGCCCTGCCTAAGATTACTTTAGGAGAAAAAAAACAGATTGAAAGCAATTGGACTCACAAAAAAAGCCAGCCGCTGACGCGACTGGCTTTATCAAAACAGTTAAGGTTTCAGGACAAGAGAATCCCGGTCATCAGATCCTTACTCAGCTCTGGCAAGCGCAGGCAATTCTCCCGTCAGTCCCAAAGCTCGGCGCATCAACTGATCTTTGGCGCCTGGCGCATGATTGACCAGCAGCAGTCCAACATCACGGATCAGCTTTTTCGCCGGATGAGTGCCGGCAAACAGTTCCCGGAACGCTTGCATCGCAGCAATCATTTTTGCTGCTTCGGCTTTGCGCCAGCGCTCAAAATAGCGCAGGTGCTGGTGGGCTCCGATATCTTTGTCCTGACGCCACAGCAGACTCACGGTTTCCGCCAGACTGGCAGCATCCAGCAAGCCAAGATTCACACCTTGTCCCGCCAACGGGTGTATCGTATGCGCCGCATCACCAATCAGAGCCACCCGATCGCTTACAAAATCACGGGCATACCGCATTTTCAGTGGCACGACCTGGCGTTCCCCCTCCAGCCTGCACACCCCCAGCCGGCAATCAAAGGCGGCTGACAACTGATGACTAAAGCTGTCGGCATCCAGGGCCATTAAGTCTTCCGCCTTTTGCGGCGACACAGACCACACAATCGAGCACAAATCCGGTTCTGACAAGGGCAGAAATGCCAAAGGGCCGTCCGGCGTAAAAATTTGTCGGGCAGTGCGCCCATGTGATTCTTCACAGCGAATACTTGCCACAATCGCGTGATGGCCATAATCCCAGTGGGTCAGCGGGATATCGATCTGCCTGCGTACCCATGAATTGGCGCCATCCGCCCCCACAACCAGTTTGGCGGTCAGGCTTTGGCCGTTGTCCAGTGTCAGCCAGGCTTCACGCTCACCCAGTGCCAGTTGCTGGCAACGCACCGGGGCAATCATGGTCACATTTGGCTGAGCATTCACTTTGTCCAGCAGTGCCAGCTGAATCACACGATTCTCGACGATATGGCCAAGATCAGGCTGCGCCAGCGAGGCCGCATCAAAACTGATCTGCGCAAAGCTGTCCTGCTCCCAGACATCCATCTGCTGGTAAGGGCTGATTCTGCGCTCCGCCATGCCTTGCCAGGCACCGACTCGGCGCAAAATCCGCTCACTGGCCCGGCTCAATGCAGAAACACGTACATCCGGTAGAGGGGTCAGTTCAGGGTCAGGCAAATGGCCTTCAATGACGGCAATACGGAGATCGGTATCTGCCAGGGCTGCCGCCAGCGTTAAGCCAACCATACCGCCACCAATAATGGCTATATCCACACTTTGCATCATGATTATCTGTCTACCTGTCCCATCGCACGCTTCATCAGCGGCGCTTTAATTGTATCCATCATACTCATCGCCATCAGGCCGGCATTCCGCCCGGCAACCAAAGGCCAGTACTCATTCGCAAACAGTTTCACCAGACCCGTTGTCATCGCCACTGTTGCGGCCTGATCCGGCTCCCGGCGCTGACGAAAGCGGCTCAAAATGGCCATGGAGCCCGGATCTTCACCCGCCTGATAGCCAGCCACCACTTCTTCTGCCAAAGTCACAACATCACGCAAGCCCAGATTGAACCCCTGCCCCGCTATCGGATGCAATGTCTGTGCGGCATTGCCAATCACAGCAAAACGGTGTGAAACCCGGCGCTCAGCCTGACGCAGACTCAGCGGATAGATGAATCGCTGGCCCGTTTTTTCCATCTTGCCCATACGCCAGCCAAAAATGGCCTGTAATTTCGCCAGAAACGTTTCGTCATTCCACGCCATGACTTCCTGCTGCTGCTCCGGCGAGATACACCAGACCAGCGAGCTTCGCCCCTGGCTCATCGGCAGTAAGGCGACCGGGCCATCAGGCGTGAATCGTTCAAAAGCTTCGCCCTGATGAGATAAAGCAGTCGAGACATTGGCAATCACGGCGACCTGTTCAAAATCCAGACTCTGATGGCCTATCCCCAGTTGCGCACAGCAACCCGACACCCCGCCATCGGCCGCGACCAGCAAGCTGGCCTGCAGGGACTCGCCGGTGGACAGCTGCAGACTGACCATTGCCTGATCGCGATGCAGCGAATCAATTCTGGACGGACAAAAGAGATCAATCGCCGCACGTTGCAACAGCTGTTCGTGGAACACGGCTCCCGCCTGCGCCAGTTCAATCACATAACCGAGCGCGCCGAGGCCGTACTCGCTGGCTGACATCCGGGCCAGCCCGAGATGCCCCCGATCAGAGACATGAATACGGGAGATAGCCGTGGCTTCACCGGCCAGGGATGACCAGAGACCGAGTTGCTCCATTAAACGAACGGAGCCTAACGACATGGCAATACTGCGGGCATCATAACCGGGGTGGCCTGTCTGTTCAGGAGAAACCGCTTCTACAACGGCAATGCGCAAGTGCCCCTGGCTCAGGGTATCCAGGGCCAACGCCAGGCTGGCGCCTGTCATGGCCCCACCCGCAATGACAACATCATACTGCTTCATGTCTGTCCTACCTCAAACCAACCCTGTCAGTGCAGCGTTGGCGCATCACCCTGACCAGACTGGTGCCGCGACACCAGCTCGAAATAACAGGTCAGCGCGCACATCCGGACATGCTCAATCACCTGCTCAAACAACGCCGCCTGCTCTTCCAGATCATCCTCATCATCGATCCCCAGCTGCGCAATATCCTGCAAATCACCTAACGCTTCCTGCACCGAAGCCGGCAGCTTTTCCTGATTCAGACCCATCAGACCCAATCCGGACAGAAAACAGTTCACCCATTCACTTAAAGCTTCTGCCCGAACCATCAAATCTTCCTCATCATCTGGTAGCAACAAAGACGCCTCAAAGCCCGTACCGGCCAATTCCTTCGACGTCATGTCCACCAGATGCTGCGTCAGTGTTCTGGCATCACCGCCCAGGGATTCGCCATTGTTCGCGTAATCTGAGATCGGCCCCATCCAGTGCTCGCCGGCAGCGGGTAATCCTCCGCACAGCATGCCCGTCAGTAATCCGTGTAATTCTGAGGGCGTCACCGCCAGAGCCTGACTTTTCAGCGCGGCTTCAACCGCTTCATAAGCCGGCAATTTTACTTCGCTCATGGGCTTTTCACCTTAATAAGATTGGTGTCAGATGGGTTTGTGATATGCTACCACTAAGGCTGGATTCAGGCTAACCTAAAGCAAAAGGCGGTTGATTGAGTCGATATTTTTACTGCCATTCGCTGGCTTAACGGCAAAAATAACGCCGAACTGTTGAAGATTTGTCATCTCTCTTGCGGGCATTTCAGACCGACAGGTCGCAGGCTTGCAAGTTAAATAGGCTTTTTCTATATTAGCGGCCGATCTTCGCTTCACGAATTCACAGTGACTGACACGGATACAAAACAGCTATGAGCTCGCAGGCAGTTGAAATTGAAATTTTAGGCCGTACCATTAAGGTAAATTGCCCCGTTGGCCAGGAAACAGCATTACGGGCAGCCGCGGCGGATTTTGACAGCCGCCTGAATGAACTGTCACAGCGAACCAAAATATCCAACCCGGAGCAGTTACTCATGTTTACCGGGCTGAACATTTGCAGTGAACTGCATAATGAACGAAAAGAATTTAACACCAATGCTGATTCTTTGTCCGAGCGCATCGGCCAATTAACAGAAACTCTGACTGAGGCATTGCAAAATCAACCGCAACGTTGATAATGAATTGACCCTGGGGTGTGCGTCAGCGAATCGACGTCCCCGAGCCGATAAGCAAAAAACCAGGATTTGCTTTTATTAGCTATTGAGCATGCTCAGCACGACTGAGAAGCCTACGGTTAATGTTGCCGATCCACCTTGAACGTCTGGTTCAAGGGCAACAATTCGCAACGGCACCTTGGGGCACCCCCTCTTTTTCTATTCTGCTCACAGCCCGCAGTTCTCTCTTTGAGCAGGCGACGACAGGCATAGAATGTTATGGATGCAGCTCACCCGCAAGGCTTCACCGCACAAACAACCCAAACCACACGCCAGCAACTTCGCCAGCAGGTTCGCCTTAAGCGCCAGGCCCTGACCCCGCAACAACAGGAACAGGCAAGTAAGGCTGTGCTAAGCCGCTTTTGTCAGCTCAGAGAGGTTCGCCAGTCGCAGCATGTGGCTTTATACCTCAACAATGACGGTGAGTTAGATACCGAGCCGTTAATCGAGTGGCTGTGGCACCAGAACAAGAACGTCTATCTGCCCGTGCTCCATCCTTTCAGCAAAGGTCATCTGCTGTTTCTCCATTACCGGCCTGAGACCAAAATGCATTGTAACCGCTATGGGATTGCCGAACCTGTGCTGGATGTCCGCCTGGTGAAACCCGTACACGAATTGGATTTGATCTGCACCCCACTGGTGGCCTTCGATGAACAGGGACAACGCTTAGGCATGGGAGGCGGATATTACGATCGCACCTTAAGCCAGTGGCACCATACCGGGACTGGCCCTCGCCCACTCGGGCTGGCTCACGATTGCCAGCAGGTCCGGCATCTGCCGTCAGAGGCCTGGGATGTGCCCCTGCCCGCCATTATCACGCCTTCGGCGCATCATCGCTGGTCATCAAGCTGACACCAGTTCCCTAAACAGGGATCTTCATCATGATTTTAACCTGCCAGAGTAGCAATGGTCGGCTATAATCAGCGCTCCGCAATCCATAGGCCATCACGAGGAAAAAGCATGACACAAGATGAAATGAAAAAAGCGGCTGGCTGGGCAGCCCTGGACTACGTAACCAAAGGCAGCATTGTCGGCGTTGGTACCGGTTCTACCGTCAATCACTTCATCGATGCGCTGGCAACCCGCAAAGAAGAAATCAAAGGCGCCGTGTCCAGCTCAGTGGCGTCAACACAGCGTCTGGAAGCTATCGGTATTCCGGTATTTGATGCCAATGAAGTGTCTGCGCTGGATATCTACGTGGATGGTGCCGATGAAATCAACCCTGACTTTGACATGATCAAAGGCGGCGGTGCGGCACTGACACGCGAAAAAATTGTGGCGGCAATTGCCAAAAAATTCATCTGTATCGTCGACAATACCAAAGAAGTCGATGTCTTGGGTGCTTTCCCTCTTCCGGTCGAAGTGATTCCAATGGCCCGTTCATTCATCGGCCGTGAATTAGTGAAGCTGGGCGGCGATCCTGTCTACCGTGAAGGTGTCATCACAGATAACGGCAACATCATTTTAGATGTACACAACCTGAAGATCACCGATGCAAAAGATCTGGAAAGTAAGATTAATGCACTGCCAGGTGTGGTTACTGTCGGTCTTTTTGCCCAACGCGGAGCGGATGTTCTGCTGGTCGGGTCTCCTGATGGCGTAAAAACTGTCACGAAATAACAGTTTCAGCGCGATTCATCAGGCTTGATGACGAAACGGCATAATATATGCCGTTTTTTATTATCCATTTCGTAATATTCTCGCCACTTCGTCGAAAATTTTGATACTTTAATGTGAACGCAATCGTTTAAGCTCACCAGACGGCAACACAGGATGTACGCCTGTCACCGTGCGACATCACAATGTGCTGTTGCATGCACACGATATCCTGCCTGCTGAATGGAATACCTGTTGTTTTTAAGGAAAAGGACCATGGCAAAAGTTTCGCTGGATAAAGACAAAATTAAAGTTCTGCTGCTGGAAGGCGTTCACCCCTCTGCACTTGAAGTACTCAAACAAGCCGGCTATGAGAATATTGAATATCATAAGGGCTCGCTGGCAGGTGATGAGCTGCTTGAGGCGATCAAAGATGCCCATTTTGTTGGCATTCGTTCCCGCACCCAGCTGACAGCAGAAGTCTTTGACGCTGCCAAAAAGCTGATTGCTGTTGGCTGTTTCTGCATTGGTACCAATCAGGTTGATCTGAATGAAGCCAACCGTCGTGGTATTCCTGTTTTTAACGCCCCCTTCTCCAATACCCGCAGTGTGGCCGAACTGGTACTGGGTGAAATTTTGCTGCTGCTCCGCGGCATTCCGGAAAAAAATGCTAAAGCCCACCGTGGTGAGTGGCAAAAAACAGCAGATTCTTCTTATGAAGCCCGGGGTAAGAAGCTGGGTATCATCGGCTATGGCCATATCGGGACTCAGCTCAGTATTCTGGCTGAAAACCTGGGTATGGATGTGTATTTCTATGACATCGAAAACAAGCTGACTTTAGGGAACGCAACCCAGGTGGATTCCCTGAGCGAGCTGCTCAATAAATCCGATGTCATCAGCCTGCATGTGCCAGAGACACTGGACACTCAGAACCTGATGGGTGCCGAAGAGTTCGCGCGCATGAAACCGGGTTCGATCTTTATCAATGCCGCTCGCGGCACAGTCGTCGACATCGATGCCTTGTGCAGCGCACTGGAAAGCAAGCATCTGGCAGGCGCAGCGATTGACGTCTTCCCGGTTGAGCCAAAAACCAACAAAGATCTGTTCGAATCACCGCTGACACGCTTTGATAACGTGATCCTGACGCCGCACATCGGCGGTTCGACTCAGGAAGCCCAGCAAAACATTGGTATCGAAGTGGCTGGCAAAATCGTGAAATACTCAGACAACGGTTCAACCGTGTCGGCCGTTGGCTTCCCTGAGGTGTCTTTACCTGAGCACCGTGGCTGTTCGCGTCTGCTACACATTCACGAAAACCGTCCGGGAATCCTGAATCAGATCACCACAATTTTCGCCTCTGAAGGTATTAACATCGCAGCTCAGTACCTGCAAACCAGCCCTGAACTGGGTTATGTGGTGATTGACGTAGAAACCGAACGCTCAGAAGAAGCACTGAATAAGCTGAAGGCGATCGACGGTACAATCCGTGCCCGTATTCTGCACTAATTTTCAAACCACCTGAAACCAAGAAGCTCACCCTGAGGTGAGCTTTTTGCTATCTGGCCTACTGGATTATTTTTCCAGACGGAACACCACTTCCACTCGGTCACGGAAAGTAATCTCGGCATCCTGATAGGTAGCCTGAGTTTCCATCGCCGCATCCATTTTCATATGCCCCATCACCGGACGCGGCATCGGATCGAAATAACGGATATTCCACACCCCATCAATATCGGTATCAAAGCCTTGCGCCAGTGATTTCGCCTTACTCTGCGCATCTTTGATGGCGGCCTGACGGGCTTGTTCCATGTATTTCTCGGCATCGCTGACTTTCAGCTCGATATTCTGAATCCGGTTGATGCCGTCACCCAGCGCGTTGTCCAGATAGGTATTCAGTTTTTCCAAATCCCGGACTGTCACAGTGACCTGCCGCGACGCCTGATAACCCACCAGTTCAGGGGGCGCATCGTTGCTGCTGTGGTACTGTGGGTGCAGATAAATATTGGCGCTTTCGATATCTGCCCGCTTCACGCCACTTTTTTGCAAGCGATCCATAAAGGCCGTGACGGCTTTGTCGGCTGCCTGTTTCGCTTCCTGAGCTGTTTTACGATTCTCTTCAACCGCCACGGTAAAGACAGCCATGTCCGGTTGAGCGGTTATTTCCCCCACACCAATGGTTTCCAGACGGGGAAAGCTGTCTTCTGCCATTGCCAACGGACTGATCAGCGTCACTCCACTCAAACAAACAGCAAGTAAGGTTTTCTTCATAACACCATCCAAATCATCACGTTAGGTTTCAGCGCATTGGCCTTCTGCTGCTTTTGACACCGGGCTGAGAAAAATTATCCCGGGATCGCAAAAAATTTTGCACATCATTTTATTAAAATGACTATTATCAATAGTTGCACACGCTTCGCTGACTGGCTGGCCTTCCTTACTGAGGCAGACGCTTTCTGGCATGCGCCAGTAACTGAGCCGTCACTTCACTAAAGACGCCGCTTTCCAGCGCCCAGTGATGCCAGTAAATCCGGCGGGTCAACATGATCTCCGGGGTCAGATTGACCAAGCCGCCGCTGTCCAACTCTGACTCTATCTGAATTTTAGGGATCAGGCAGTATGCCACGCCCTGCAGTGCCAGTTTGACGAAGGCCTCTGAGGAGCGGACCCTGTGGGTCAGCACGCTGCCACGCGGCAGGTTATAATGCTGCTGAATGAAGACTTCATGTAAATCATCATACTGATCAAATGCCACAGCCGGGGCGCGCATCAGCGCCTCGCGGTTGACCCCTTCCGCAAAATACCGCGCCTGAAAATCCGGGCTGGCGACGCACAGATAATCCATTCGGCCAAGGTAATCAGACACACAACCGGGCATTGGCGTGGCTTCCATGCTGATGGCCCCGACCACTTCTCCGCTGCGTAATCTGTCGAGGGTCCGGCTCTCATCTTCCAGCATCAGGTTAATTTCGATACGTCGCTGCCTGAGCAGCGGACTGAGTGCCGGCAGCAGCCAGGTGGCCAGGCTGTCGGCATTTGAAGCAATCGACATCTGCAGTGGCTGGCTGTTTTCTCCCGGACGGATATCCGGCAGCAGTTCTTGCTCCAGCAGACGAACACGGCGGTACAGGCCCAGTAATTTCTGGCCAGCCGGTGTAGGTCTGGGTGGCTGCTCCCGCACCAGCAGTGGCTGAGCCATGTGTTTTTCCAACTGCTTTATCCGTTGCGAGACCGCAGACTGAGTAATGCACAGCATTTCTGCCGCCCGCTCAAAGCCCCGCTGAGACACCACGGCATCCAGCGCCTGTATCCAGCGATAATCCAGTCCTTCCATGTCAGCCCTCGAATTATTAGAAATTCTTATAAATCATAAAAATTATTAGATTTACTAAATCATAGCGAGCGATTTAAGCTTTAGCCAGATGAAAGCTGTATAGCCCGTTATTTTCACCACAGAATAAGGACAATATCACTCATGAGCCTATGGCCGTTATTACAAGGCTTTGGCCTTGGCGCCAGCATGATCATTCCGATTGGCGCTCAAAATGCGTATGTACTCAATCAAGGTATCAAACGTAATCATCATTTAACCACAGCTGCAGTATGCAGCCTGCTTGATGTGTTATTCATCAGCCTGGGGGTCTTTGGTGGCGGCGCACTGCTGTCCAGCAATGAATACCTGTTACTCGCCGTGACACTGGGCGGGATCGCTTTTTTGCTGTTTTACGGCAGCCTGTCTTTAAAAAGTGCCTTGAGTCAGACTTCTGAAGAAGAGGCGCAAATGGCAATGATGGCTCGTGGCAGGCGGGCTGTGATTGCAGGCGCGCTGGCCGTGACTGTGCTCAATCCGCACCTGTATCTGGATACTGTTGTGATTCTGGGTTCGATTGGCGGGCAGTTTGAAGGCCAGGACCGTATTGCTTTTGCCCTCGGAACCATACTGGCATCTTTCGTCTGGTTCTTTACCTTATCGGTTGCTGCGGCAAAAATGGCGCCAACCTTGTCCAGACCCAAAGTGAAACGCGCAATCGATATTGCCGTTGCCGCCATGATGTTCATCATTGCAGCCCATCTGGCGCATCGCCTGCTGGCACAGTATGTTTTCTAACATCAGCATGGCGCCTGCCAAAAACAACAATGGAGCCAACAGGCTCCATTGTGATTTCTATCTCGCTGAAGTTACTCTTCAACTTTGTTGAGATGCACATCCATTTGCGGGAACGGAATCTCAATGCCTTCTTTATCCAGCTCTTCTTTGATTGCCTGGAGCAAATCAAAATACACAGCCCAGTAATCGGCGGTTTTCACCCAGGGACGAACCACAAAGTTCACTGAAGAGTCTGCCAGTGCCACCACGCCAATGGTTGGGGCTGGCGTTTTCAGCAAACGCGGCTCGGCATCCACAACGCGCTTGAGCACTTCTTTGGTCTTTTTCAGATCCGACTTGTACGAAACCCCAATCACATAATCGATCCGGCGGGTTTCATGTTTGGAGTAGTTGGTGATAGCTCCGCCAATCACAGCCGCATTAGGAACAACCACCATTTTATTGTCCGGGGTATTCAGTACGGTTTGAAAAACCTGAATCGATTCAACAGAACCGGCCACACCAGCCACTTCAACATAATCGCCGGATTTAAAAGGACGGAAGGCTACAATCAGCACACCGGCAGCGAAGTTGGACAGTGAACCCTGCAAGGCCAGGCCAATGGCCAGGCCGGCGGCACCGATGACAGCCACCACAGAGGCCGTTTGCACGCCAACACGGCTCAATGCGGCAATCAGCACGATTACAAACAACAGGTAACGGACCAGTGACTGCAGGAATTTGACAACCGCCTCATCCATTTGTTTGCGGCGCAGCATTTTGCCGAACCCGCTTGCCACCCCTTTCGATACCAGATTACCAATAAACAGGATGAGCAGGGCTGAAATCAGGTTAACGCCGTACTGAATTAACAGCTCCTGATTATCGACCACCCAGTTACCCGCTTGTTTGACACCATCTGCCAGCTCATTATTGGCAATAGTATCCACTACTTTATCCGTTACACTCTCAGTCATAGCGCTCTCTCTACATTGGGGATGATGCGGTAATGCTCAAGTCCCGTGATACATAACAAACAGAACGAAATTGCCCTAACATGAATCACATATCTGGACTCAGATAATTATGATACGACATGCGCAATCATTGCCGTCATAACAGTCACAAGCAAGACTTTTTTATGCGGCTTAAGGTAACTTTATTCAGCTCTGGCTATTAAACCAAATAAAAAAGCCCGCGATGCGGGCTTTTACAATCGAATCGGCTCAGGCTGATCAATTACAGTACGTCGACTGCATTCAGATCAGAGAACGCTTGTTCCAGGCGCTTCACCATAGATTCCTGACCTTTGCGCAGCCATACGCGTGGATCGTAGTATTTTTTGTTCGGCGCATCTTCACCGGTTGGGTTACCGATCTGGCCCTGCAGGTAAGCTTCGTTTTCCAGGTAGTATTCACGGATACCGTTCCAGGTGGCCCACTGAGTATCAGTATCGATGTTCATTTTGATCACACCGTAACCGATAGATTCGCGGATTTCTTCCAGAGAAGAACCTGAACCACCGTGGAATACGAAGTTCAGTGCATTGGACTCAATACCGAATTTCTCAGAGCAATACGCTTGTGAATCACGCAGAATCGTTGGGGTCAGAACCACGTTACCTGGCTTGTAAACACCGTGCACGTTACCGAAAGATGCCGCGATAGTGAAACGCGGGCTGATTGCATTCAGTTTCTCGTAGGCGTAGGCAACATCTTCTGGCTGAGTGTACAGAGAAGATTGATCCAGGTGAGAGTTATCCACACCGTCTTCTTCACCACCGGTACAACCCAGTTCAATTTCCAGCGTCATGTTCATCTTGCTCATGCGCTCAAGGTACTTCGCACAGATTTCGATGTTTTCTTCCAGAGACTCTTCAGACAGATCGATCATGTGAGAAGAGAACAGCGGCTTACCGGTTTCAGCAAAGTGCTTTTCACCCGCATCCAGCAGACCATCGATCCATGGCAGCAGTTTTTTCGCCGCATGGTCAGTGTGCAGAATCACTGGCACACCGTAAGTTTCAGCCACGGCGTGAACATATTTTGCACCGGCAATCGCACCCAGGATTGGGCCGTTCTGACCTTCCAGCTTCAGGCCTTTACCTGCAAAGAAACCAGCACCGCCGTTTGAGAACTGAACAACAACAGGGGCTTTCACTTTCGCCGCAGCTTCAAGCACAGCGTTGATAGAATCCGTGTTCACCACGTTCACTGCTGGCAGCGCAAATTGGTTTTCTTTTGCGACTGCAAATACTTTCTGTACGTCGTCGCCAGAAATCACACCAGGTTTTACGAAGTCGAAGATCTTAGACATAACAATAGTCCTATTAGCTTTGTTGTCTGGGTTTAAAGATAAACTCGTTACTCTTGTGTGCGGCCAAACCTTCATGATTAGCCACACACTGCGTGTTCAGAGCGCAGGAATACCTACGCCGCTTTATCAGGCTTTCGCTCGTTCTTCCAGCATAGCAACTGCCGGCAGCTTTTTACCTTCTACAAACTCCAGGAACGCACCGCCACCCGTTGAGATGTAAGATACCTTATCTTTGATACCGTACTTATCAATCGCAGCCAGCGTATCGCCGCCACCGGCAATCGAGAAACCTGCAGAGTCCGCAATCGCTTGTGCCACGACTTCAGTTCCTTTGCCGAATTGCTCAATCTCGAACACACCGACCGGGCCGTTCCACAAGATAGTTTTGGCTTCTTTGATAATGCGGGCCAGTTCAGCCGCAGAATCCGGACCGATATCCAGTACCATATCGTCTTCTGCAATCTCAGAAGCAGACTTGATGGTCGCTTCAGCGGTGTCAGAGAATTCTTTGGCGCAGACCACATCAGTTGCAACCGGCACATTGGTTTGCGCCATCAGGGCTTTCGCTGTATCAATCAGGTCGGCTTCGTACAGAGATTTACCAACACCGTGACCTTCAGCCGCAATAAAGGTGTTCGCGATACCGCCACCCACCACAACCTGATCGGCAATCTTAGCCAGTGACTCAAGCACGGTCAGTTTGGTCGACACTTTCGAGCCGCCAACAATGGCCACCATAGGGCGGGCAGGATTACCCAGCGCCTTACCCAGAGCGTCCAGTTCCGCGGCGAGCAGCGGGCCGGCACACGCCACAGGCGCAAACATGCCCACACCGTGCGTCGATGCCTGTGCACGGTGAGCCGTACCGAATGCATCCATCACAAACACGTCACACAGTGCCGCGTATTGCTTAGACAGTGCTTCGTCATTCTTCTTCTCGCCCACGTTGAAGCGAACGTTTTCCAGTACCACCAGCTCGCCAGCGTTCAGATCCAGACCATTCAGGTAATCTTTCGCCAGCTTCACATCACAGTCGAGCGCGTCTTGCAGATAGTTCACGACTGGCTGCAGAGAGAACTCGTCAGCATATTCACCTTCGGTCGGACGACCCAGGTGAGAGGTAACCATTACCTTTGCGCCTGCTGCCAGGCATTGCTTGATCGTTGGCAGAGATGCCAGGATTCGTGCATCAGAAGTTACTTTACCTGCTTTGACTGGCACGTTCAGATCGGCACGGATCAGCACACGTTTACCGGCCAGATCCAGATCAGTCATCTTGATTACAGACATGGTTTGTCCTCTCAATAGTCTTACTGTGTAAATGATAAATACGTTCAGCCCTGCGATTTTGCCTGGCTGGGAAATTCAGAAACGTCTTTCAGTTGGCCACTGACCTGATGCATCACCAGCGCTGTATCCAGCATACGGTTGGCAAATCCCCATTCATTGTCGCACCAGATCAGCAACTTCAGCAGATGCTGATTACTGACACGGGTCTGGGTGCCATCAACAATGGCACTGTGGGGATCATGATTGAAGTCAACAGAAACAAGTGGCGCTGTGGTGTAATCGACAATATCCGTCAATGTACACCTGGCAGCCTCGGCCAGGGCTTGATTTACATCATTAACCGAGACATTAGTCTTCACCGTGACGCTCAGATCCATCGCGGTGACGTTAATTGTAGGAACCCTGACTGAAATCGCCTCAAATTTATCCGCAAAATGAGGAAAAATACGGCCGATACCTAAGTGTAATTTTGTGTCTACCGGAATGATCGACTGGCTTGCAGCGCGTGTCCGGCGCAGATCCGTATGGTAGGCATCGATCACCTGCTGGTCATTCATGGCTGAATGAATGGTGGTGATCGTGCCAGATTCAATGCCGAAAGCATCATCAAGCACTTTAATCACAGGTACAATGCAGTTGGTGGTACAGGAACCGTTGGAAACAATGCGATCTTGAGGTGACAGGCTGTCTTGGTTCACACCGAAGATGATGGTGTTATCAATGTCATTGGCAGCAGGATGGGAAAACAGGACTTTCTTGGCACCGGCCTGAATATGGGCTTCACCGTCGGCTCTGGAGCCGTAGACGCCGGTACAGTCCAGAACAATATCCACTGCCAGATCCCGCCACGGGAGCAATTGGATATCACTCAGATGAAGAATACGAATCGCGTCTTCACTCTGACCATTGGCAATGAACAGGTGCTCCTGATCATGGCTGACCTTGCGGCCAAAGCGACCATGACTGGAATCATACTGAAGCAGATGGGCCATCGCTTCAGGCTGAGCCAGTTCGTTCACTGCCACGACTTTTATCTGATGATGTTTGCCGCTTTCATACAAGGCCCGCAGTACACTGCGGCCGATACGGCCAAATCCATTAATTGCGACTCGTAATGTCATATCCGTGCTACGTAAGTGAAAAGCCGCTCTAGTGTATACCAAGCGTTAACGAGATTCATCCTAATTGTGACCCGCCTCACTCCCCAGGATGATTGTCTGTGAACCTGGCGCAATGCCAGTAAATACGCCCACTGTCACGCCATCTTTCCTTATAACAGATATATAAATAGTGCTTCATCGGAATAAATAAAGCGCCCGTCTGACGTATTTTTTTCATTGTCCGAAATAATTTTTCTGCAACCTATCAATAACAATTGCTGCCAACTATGGATCACCGCTGTGTAATCAGGCCATCGCAGTATAAAAACAATCCGCACCGAGACCGCGAGGGCCAGGATACCTTTCGCAAAAACGTAAGAAGAGGCTGCCAACTCACAAAGAAGGTAAATGGTCTGATTTTTTCATTGAAACCAGTATTATTCACCAACAAGATAACAAACCACACAATGAAGATAATCGTTTGGCTGAAAAATATCTGATTTCCACACATATCTAGTTGTTGATTTTGATCCCATACCAGTTATTATAGCCGTCTAGACGGAGGTAGCTCTATACATACAGACTGATGGTTTATCACTCAGACTGCTGAAAATCACACCTCCAATCACCTTTAAAGTTTTTCTAATAGTGAGAATACTCATGGCGAAACACCTGTTTACTTCTGAGTCGGTATCGGAAGGCCATCCAGATAAAATTGCAGACCAGATCTCAGATGCAGTCCTGGATGCGATCTTAGAACAAGACCCGAAAGCACGTGTTGCGTGTGAGACTTACGTCAAAACCGGTATGGTCATGGTCGGTGGTGAAATCACCACCACTGCCTGGGTGGATATCGAAGAGCTGACCCGTCAGACGGTGCGTGAAATTGGTTACGTGCATTCAGACATGGGTTTTGATGCCAACTCTTGTGCCGTTCTGAGCGCGATTGGTAAGCAGTCTCCTGATATCAACCAGGGTGTTGACCGCAGCGACCCGAAAGATCTGGGTGCGGGCGATCAGGGCATCATGTTCGGTTACGCCACCAATGAAACAGAAGTACTGATGCCAGCCCCTGTGACTTATGCGCACCGTCTGGTTGAGCGTCAGGCGAAAGTCCGTAAAAACGGTACGCTGCCTTGGCTGCGCCCGGACGCGAAAAGCCAGGTTACCTTTGCCTACGATCAGGGCAAAATTGTAGGGATTGATGCCGTCGTTCTGTCCACTCAGCACTGTGACAGCATTGAACTTCCTGTACTGCAAGAAGCCGTAATGGAAGAGATCATCAAACCTGTGCTGCCAGCAGAATGGCTGACTCAAGACACCAAATACTTCATCAACCCAACCGGTCGTTTCGTGATCGGCGGTCCAATGGGTGACTGTGGTCTGACTGGCCGTAAAATCATCGTTGATACCTACGGTGGTGCAGCGCGTCACGGCGGTGGTGCCTTCTCGGGTAAAGATCCATCGAAAGTAGACCGCAGTGCAGCCTACGCCGCCCGTTATGTGGCGAAAAACATTGTCGCGGCTGGCCTGGCTGATCGCTGTGAAATCCAGCTGTCGTACGCGATTGGTGTTGCCGATCCAACCTCTATCATGGTGGAAACCTTCGGCACCGAGAAAGTCTCTCATGATCTGATCGTTGACGCTGTGCGCCATCACTTCGACCTGCGTCCATACGGCCTGATCGAAATGCTGGATCTGCTGCAGCCTATCTACAAGAAGACAGCGGCATACGGTCACTTTGGCCGTGAAGAGTTCCCTTGGGAGAAAACCGACAAGGCTGAGCTGCTGCGCGATTACGCCAACATCAAGTAATCCGTTCCGAATCAGCAAGGCTGTGATTCTTACTCATAAAAAAGGAAGCTTCGGCTTCCTTTTTCATTGCTTTCCTTTCGCTCCGTCCGCTCCCCTGTACAGCGCTTTCAGCTTCAGGTCACCGATGATCTAAAAGCAGAACAAGCTGTCCCCCCTCTTCAAAAAAATAGATAACACCATGAAAATAAAAATATTTTAGTGCTTTTTACTTCCCATGATCCAATCGCTCAATCAGCTGATCATCTGTGGCTGTACAGCTTACTGAGGTTTTGAACACCTATGATCCAAATGCTGTCATTGCTGTACAAGACGCATTTCAGGCCTATCGCGGGTAGAAAATCAGCGCCAGACCTTTCATACTGAGTCCCTTGTTTGTTCACCTTTCAGCGTTATGGACTCACTACAACAAGCGATTATTGAGCGTACCCTCGCCTGCCTTCGCCAGGCTGAAAAAAAGCTTGGCAAACAGTTTCCTCAACCGGTCATCCGTTTTACCCAGCGCGGTAAAATTGCAGGCAGTGCCCGGATGCAGAGCTGGGAGATCCGCTATAACCCAATATTGCTGGCAGAAAACCCGCAGGCTTTTCTGAACGAAGTGGTTCCCCATGAACTGGCCCACCTGCTCACGTATGCCTGCTATGGCAAAGTGCGTCCGCACGGCCCGGAATGGCAGAAGATGATGACAGAGGTGTTTCATGTGCCGGCACGGACCACGCACAGCTTCGATGTCTCTTCTGTAAGCGGACGGACTTTTCACTATCGCTGCCAATGCCGTGAGCATCAACTCACGGTCAGACGGCATCATAAGATTCTGCGTCAGCAAGCCATCTATCACTGCATGCAATGCCACCAGCCCTTAACGCTTGTTGCTGGAAGTGCGCCGCAGTGAGATTGAAAATTTGATTTTTTACACACAGATAACGTGAAACACTTCTAAAAAATTCCGGTACTGATAACATCATCAACCCTGTATTCAGTCACCGGAAATCCCATGTTAATCAAGCTGAAATGGCGAATAGCCGTCGTACTGCTAAGCGTCAGTGCCCTGCCCCATCCCGTCTTGGCAGACTCACCGCCAACCTTCTCCAAAGCCAAAAAACTGCTGGTCAATATTTATCAGGATCACAACGAGAGCTTTTACTGTGGCTGCCGGATTGAATGGCAAGGGAAAAAGGGCGTTCCGGATTTGAACAGCTGTGGCTATCAGGTGCGCAAACAGGAAAAACGTGCCAGCCGGATTGAGTGGGAGCACGTGGTGCCAGCCTGGCAATTTGGCCATCAGTTGCAATGCTGGCAGGATGGCGGGCGTAAAAACTGCCGTAAAGACCCGACCTTCAGCCGAATGGAGGCTGACATGCATAACCTGACCCCGGCCATCGGCGAAGTGAACGGCGATCGTTCCAACTACCGCTTTACCCCCTGGCGTGAAAATGACGGTGCCTATTACGGTCAGTGCGATATCAAAGTGGATTTCAAGAACCGCCGGGTGGATCCGCCACCACGTGCCAGAGGCGCCATTGCCCGCACCTATCTTTACATGGAGCAGGAATACCGCTTCCGGCTGGCGAAAAATCAGCGTCAGCTGATGCAGGCCTGGCACAAGAGCTATCCGGTCAGTCCCTGGGAGTGCGAAAGGGATCGGAGAATCGCGAAAATCCAGAACAAGCACAACAGCTTTGTGCTGGAAGCGTGTCAGCAGACCGGACTTTAATATAACAACGGCTGAGATCAGGGAATCTCAGCCGTTTACCTGTGCTTAGTGACGCAGCATCTCATCCAAATAGCGTTTGCTGTTGTCCGGCACCGACTCCTGACGGTAAACGCGCTCATATCGGGCAGACATGACTGACGTACGAGCCTGGCACCAGCCGTAACCGTATGGCAAATCCACCGGCGTGACGCTTTCTATGGATGCAAATTCCGCACTCAGATCCTGTTGCAATATACTTTCCGAGACCAGCCTGGCGCGCGGCATAACTTCTTGCTGCGCCAGCCGGTTGCGCTGGCCCCAGCCAATGATCAGATCGTCACAACTGTAGTTCGCAAAAGCCGGTGAAGCGGTAAACGCCACATCTGAGACCGCATCATATTCACGCCACATCATGTAGGCTTCAAACAGCATGGCAACATCTTCCGCCCCGGTGTAATACCCGTAAAAATCGGCGGCACCATCGGGCTCGAACGCCGCGCCGGCCTGCTCAGGCGACATGGAGGTTGACGCAGAAGCGCCGCCAAAATAACGCTCGGCCATCAACTGCAAACTGTCCGCAGAAAGCCCATGGGTTTGCTGCAATGCCGTCTGAATCCAGTCGCCTTGAATCAGCTGGATGTTTCTGCCGATACTGGTTGACACATCCAGTACACTGAGTTGATCCGGCGGCAGGAAGTCATTGGCATGCGCCAGTTCATGGACCAGCAGGTTAAACAGTCCCGGCGCGATTTCAGATTTGCTTCGCCAGGAATTGACAGTCGCGTCAAAGGTATTGCTGTAAGTGACATACTCGCCATTGCTGTGCACATAGCGCTGCAGAGCCAGAAACGGCAGCGACTCGGTAAAGCCCGCACGGTAATCCTGCTGCTGGTAGATATCATTCCATTCGGCCTGATTACGCCACAGATAGCGCGGATCGATATAAATACCGGCAGTCTCTGAGTGATAGAAAGACGGGCGGATATCTAGACTGAGGACGATGACATTCAGTGGCCTGAACAGGTTCAGTACATCCTGCGGTAAGTCACGCACCACATCCATGAAACTGTCCCCCATCCAGTGATGAGACACCAGCAATCGCTCGGCAATATCCTCCGGGGTCAGGTCGCCCTGAATGTCATAGCCGAGCGGCGCGATATCCTGCATCTGGCAGGACCGCCCTTGCTTATAGATGATGGCACAATCTTCAGCTGCCAATCCGTACGGACTGGTACTCAGATAGGGTTGCAGGCTGGCCAGCAAAGGATCGCCATTCACATTCAGACTACGCTCGCCAGACTTGCCGTCACCGCCACAGCCCGCCGCCAGCAAGGTCGTCATAAGGAGCGCCAGTCGGCGGATTCCTTGTGTGATTGTCATTCTTGTTCTGTCCCCTGTTCAATAGCGCCGCCGCAAAGCCGGCATTTTAGGGGATACAGAGGCCAATCCCACTGAATTTTTGCCGGAGTTATGAGCCGCATCAATGTTGGTTCGTACAGCTTTTGCGCGAGATAACACTTCAGGATAGCTCCGCAGCGTCTCATCGCGCATGATTCAGCACGATGCATTGTTCGGTACATTAGCGCCAAGCTTGGTATACTGGCGCCAGGAATAACCATCAAAGCCAACGAATTGAGACTATGAGAGTACCACGTATTTTCCATCCTGAGCGCCTGCCTGAAAGCGGAAAAGTGTTATTAAGTGATGACGCCGCCAACCATGTCGGCCGCGTCATGCGCATGCAGCCCGGTCAGGAAATTCTGCTGTTCGACGGCAGCAATGCTGAATTCCCGGCGGTCATTACCGAAGCCGGTAAAAAGCAGGTTGAAGTCGCAATCTCAGCCCGGGTTGAACGCAGTGTCGAATCCCCTTTAGATCTGCATTTGGGCCAGGTGATCTCCCGCGGCGATAAGATGGAATTCACGATTCAGAAATCTGTCGAGCTGGGCGTAAACAGCATTACGCCACTGATCTCAGAGCGCTGCGGTGTCAAACTGACGCAAGACAGGTTCGACAAGAAACTGTCTCAGTGGCAAAAAATCGCCATCAGCGCCTGCGAGCAGTGCGGCCGCAATGTGGTACCGGAAATCCGTCCTGTGATGAAGCTGGAAGATTGGTGCGCGGAAGAATTTGACGGCCTGAAGTTGAATTTGCACCCAAGAGCCCAATATTCCATGAATACCCTGCCCGCTCCTGTCACCCGCGTCCGTCTGCTGATCGGGCCGGAAGGTGGCCTGTCGGAGCAGGAAATCAGTATGACAGAAACGTTCCGCTTCAGCGAAGTGCTGCTCGGTCCCCGGGTTCTTAGAACTGAAACTGCCGCGATGACGGCGATAACTGCGCTACAGGTCCGCTTTGGCGATCTTGGCTAACCAAGGAGAAAAGACATGATCAAATTGGGTATTGTGATGGATCCCATCCAGTCCATTACCATCAAAAAGGATTCCAGCTTTGCGATGATGCTTGAAGCACAGCGTCGCGGCTGGGAAATCCATTATATGGAAATGGCTGATCTGTCTCTGGAGCAAGGCAAAGCAATCGCCCGCACCCGGATCGTCAAACTCAAAGAAGATCCGACCGACTGGTTCAGCTTCCACGGTGAGCAGGAAATCGAACTGAGCGAGCTTGATGCCGTACTGATGCGCAAGGATCCGCCGTTCGATACCGAATACATCTACGCCACCTATATTCTGGAGCGCGCAGAAGAGCAAGGCACTCTGATCGTCAATAAGCCCCAGAGCCTGCGTGACTGTAATGAAAAACTCTACACCGCCTGGTTCCCGGAACTGACACCGACCACCATCGTGACCCGCCGGGCAGAGAAGATCCGCGCTTTCCAGCAGGAACACGGCGATATCATTCTCAAACCGCTGGACGGTATGGGCGGCTCGTCGATCTTCCGCGTCAAAGCCGGCGATCCGAACCTGTCGGTGATCATTGAAACCCTGACCAATCACGGTGAATACTACTGTATGGCGCAAACCTTCGTGCCAGACATCAGTAACGGTGACAAACGCATTCTGGTGGTGGACGGCGAGCCGATGCCTTACTGTCTGGCCCGGATTCCGGCCGAAGGGGAAACCCGCGGCAACCTGGCCGCTGGTGGCCGCGGCGAACCCCGCCCGCTGAGCGAAACTGACCGCAAAATTGCTGAAGCAGTCGCACCGGCACTGAAAGAAAAAGGGCTGATTTTTGTAGGCCTGGATGTGATTGGCGACAAGCTGACGGAAATCAATGTCACCAGCCCAACCTGTATTCGCGAAATTGAAGCGGCGTATGATATTTCGATTACGGGCAAACTCATGGATGCCATTGAAGGTCGCCTGAAAAGCGCATAATCCTTTTGAAACCTCGGCGTGTTGTCTGTCAAAGTTGACAACACGTCACGTTTTCATTTTTAACAACACTGTTCTCAGACTTACCATTTAGGCCAATTCATCCCCATACTTAATGTGAGAGCCTGTCTGAGAGTGTGTAAGGACTGAACGATGAATCTCACCAATCATTTTCTGGTGGCCATGCCCAGTCTGCAGGATCCGCACTTCAAACGCAGTGTGGTGTATGTGTGCGAGCACAACGATGAAGGCGCGATGGGCATTGTCATCAACTTGCCGATTGATGTGTCTGTCGGCAGCATGCTGGAGCAGATCAAGGTGGAGCGCGACTTACCCGTTGCGCATCCTGCCAGCCTGGAAAAACCTGTCATGATAGGCGGTCCGGTGGCCAGTGACCGGGGATTTATCCTGCACAACAGCAAAGAGGAATACAGCTCCAGCCTTGCTCTGACCGAAGAAATCAAGATGACCACCTCAACCGATATCCTGCCCCTGCTGGGTACCCAGAATGAGCCGAGCCAATTTCTGGTCGCCCTCGGCTATGCCGGCTGGACCGCCGGTCAGCTGGAGCAGGAACTGGCTGACAATAGCTGGCTGACCATGGAAGCCGATCCTGAAGTGGTGTTTGAAACCCCGATCAATGAACGCTGGGACAAAGCCGTCGCCAAACTGGGTATCCATTCTGCAAACTTATCCACTGAAATAGGACACTCATGAGCACCTCTCGTACGGTACTTGCCTTCGACTATGGCACCAAAAGCATTGGCGCCGCCATCGGCCAGGAGCTGACAGGCACAGCCAGTCCCCTGCCGGCCCTGAAAGCCAACGACGGTATTCCCAGCTGGGAAGCGATTGAAAAATTACTCAAAGAATGGCAACCAGACCTCATTGTGGTCGGCCTGCCGCTGGATGTATACGGCCAAGAACTGGAAAGTATCACCCCTCGCGCGCGCAAATTTGCCAACCGCCTGCATGGCCGGTTCGGGTGCCAGGTCGAGTTGCATGATGAACGTTTGAGTACGGTCGAAGCGCGCTCGGATCTCTTTGCCCGCGGTGGCTACCGCTCACTCAGCAAAGGCAATGTCGACTCTCAGTCTGCCGTGGTGATCCTCGAAAGCTGGTTCGAACAGCAATACGGTTGAGCGCTCTGTACAGCGTTTTTAGCTTTGAGATCATCGGTGGTCCAAAGCCCTTCAAACCAGCAACAAAATAAAAGCCCTGACAGTTACGACTTCAGGGCTTTTTCATCACTCAGCGTGAGCTATCAGCTATCAGCTATCAGCGGTGATAGCGAAATTACATTTGCCCGGCCACAAACATCGCAAACGGAATCGCCAGCAGCAAACTCAGCGCGGTCCGGATAAACCAGATCACCACCAGACGTCCGACACTCAGCGGAATAGAGGTCGACAGAATGCAGGGAATTGACGCTGAGAAAAACAGCACGCTGGACACACAGATCACTGCGGCCGCCATACGCACCACAAATTCCGCCTCGCGCAGCAGCAGCGCAGGCAGGAACATTTCCGCCAGACCCGATGCCGAGGCCTGCGCCAGCTCTTTCGCACCCTCAATGCCCCACACCGCAGTAAACGGGTAAAACAGATAGCCCAGCCACTCAAACACTGGGGTGTATTTCGCCACCAGCAAACCAATCAGGCCCACAGACATAATGGATGGCAGGATGGAAATGGTCATCAGCAGACCGTCTTTGATGGTCGACAGAACATTGCTGCCCAGAGCCGGGGCCTGCCGGGCCACATTCATGCCGGTCTGGTACGCCGTCTGCAGTCGGCCTTCACTGCCGGCATCCGGTTCAGGATCAGCCACGGATTCATCCATCTGACGTAACGGGGGCAAACGAACCGTAATTGCAGTCACGATGAAAGTAATCACCAACGTGCCCCAGAAATACAGGTTCCAGACCGCCATCAGATCCAGAGTTTTCGCCACGATGATCATAAACGTGGCCGACACAGTCGAGAAGCCGGTAGCGATGATCGCCGCCTCTTTGGCTGAATATTGCCCTGATTTGTATACTCTATTGGTGATCAACAGACCCAGAGAATAACTGCCGACGAATGAGGCAACCGCATCAATCGCAGAGCGCCCCGGCGTACGCCAGATCGGTCGCATCACTGGCTGCACCAGGATACCAATCAATTCCAGCAGGCCATAGCTGACCAGAAACGAGAGAAACACCGCCCCGACAGGAACAATCAGACCGACCGAGATCACCAGCTTCTCGAACAGAAACGGCAGCATGTCTTTGCTGTGCAGGAACTCAGGTCCTGCTCCTGTGACCGCCATCAGTGCTGCGCCGGCACCCATGACTTTCAGCACAGAAAAGACTTTATCTGTCAGGCTCTTTGACCATTGGCCGGTGACAAACGGATAGACTGCACCGATTACGATCATGGCAAAGGCATACCAGGCAACACCGCTCCCCAGCCAGACTTTGATTTGACTAACCAAATGATCCAACGGGATCGTCGATTTTCCATTTACCGAAATGGGCACGAAAAAGAAAAATATCCCGACAGCACTGAGAAACAGTAAGCGGAAACGTGCCAGTGCATCCGATGCACTGACACGAGACTGAGATTGTTCCATGTGATTCACTCCCTCTACACGTTATTTGTATATACATATAAAGAGAGAGCAAACAGAGCACAAGGTGGTTATTTTGAAACCACTAGGGGGATCACAAAGATTTAACGCAAAAGTAACAACATCACAGCCCGTACAGCTTATCCCGCTTTGGGATCATGGGTGGGCAAAAGCTTCCCTTGTCGTATCCGCTATCATTCAAACCGGATCGTGACCCCGTCCAGCCCGCCAGCTGAGCTCTGGCCTGGCTGGCCGGTTTTGATCATCAGGCGCAAATCATTGGCCGAATCGGCATAGCTGAGCGCATCGTTCTCGCAGATTTTTCCCTGGCTGAGCAGTGCATACAGCGACTGATCAAAGGTGATCATGCCATGCTCACGGCCTTTGGCCATGGTGGCTTTCAGTTCATGCAACTCGCCACGCCGGATCAAATCCGACACTCTGGGGGTATTGATCAGTAACTCAAACACCGCATGACGACCCTCTCCGGCGGGATCGGGGATCAGTTGCTGCGCCAGTATCCCTTTCAGGTTCAGCGACAAATCAAATAACAGCGACTCCCGCTGCTCTTTGGGCACTAAATGCAGTATCCGTTCCAGCGCCTGATTGGCGTTATTGGCATGCAGGGTTGCCATACACAGATGGCCGGTTTCAGCAAAATTAAGCGCATGCGCCATGGTTTCCTGATTGCGTATTTCACCAATCAAAATCATGTCCGGTGCCTGACGCAAAGAATTTTTCAGTGCCACTTCATAGCTTGCAGTATCTAAACCGACCTCACGCTGGGTCACGATGCATTGCTGGTGCTGATGAATAAATTCTATCGGGTCTTCCACCGTTAGAATATGACCGCTGCTATGACGGTTTCGGTGCCCTGTCAGCGCCGCCATGGAGGTTGATTTCCCCGAGCCGGTCGCTCCGACCACCAGGATCAAGCCCCGTTTTGCCAGCGCCATCGCCTTCATGGGTTCAGGCAGGCAGAGGGAATCCATGTCGGGAATCACGGTTTCAATACGGCGAATCACCATGCCCGGCTGCTCGCGCTGCCAGAAGGCACTGATACGAAAACGGCGCTCACCGCGTACCAGCGCAAAGTTCGCCTCTTTGAGTGCAACAAAGCTCTGCCACTGCTCATCCGACATCGACTGCTGGCACAAGGCCATCAATTGTTCTGCCGACAGGCTTTCACCGAGCGGACACAGCCGCCCGTTGATTTTCAGCTGGCAGGGCGCAGCCACGGTGAGATACAGGTCGGACGCCTGCTGGTCTGTCATCTGGCAGAGCATAAAATCCAAATTCATGGGTCGATTTCCTGCCTCATAATCCCTGATTACGTTCCACCACCTTGGCGGCTTCCTCGGGTTCAATTAACCCCTGTGCCATGAGACGGTTCACGGCCTGCTCCATTGTCTGCATCCCCATCCCGGCGCCGGTCTGGATCATGGAATACATCTGGGCCACTTTGTCTTCCCGGATCAGGTTTCGGATCGCCGGCGTTGCCAGCATGATTTCATGGGCCGCCATCCTGCCACCGCCGGGGCATTTGAGCAGGCTCTGCGCGATCACCGCCCGCAGTGATTCCGACAGCATAGAACGCACCATAGCTTTATCATTGCCGGGGAAGACATCAATGATCCGGTCGATTGCCTTGGCCGCTGAGCTGGTGTGCAGCGTACCCAGCACCAGATGACCGGTTTCGGCCGCGGTCAGCGCTAAGCGTATGGTTTCCTGATCGCGCAATTCACCCACCATGATCACATCGGGATCTTCGCGCAACGCCGAGCGCAGCGCATTCTGGAAACTGTGGGTATCCCGGTGCACCTCGCGCTGATTGATCAGGCAGCGCTTACTTTGATGGACAAACTCCACCGGATCTTCAATGGTCAGAATATGACGGTGCGTGTGGGTGTTAATATGATCCACCATAGCGGCGATGGTGGTCGATTTGCCTGAACCGGTTGCTCCGGTAACCAGCACCAGCCCACGCTGACTCTGGGCAATCTGGTAAAACACCTCAGGCACCTGCAAGGTTTCCAGTGAGGGCACAGACTGGGGAATGGTCCGGAACACCGCAGCACACCCGCGGGACTGCTGAAACGCATTGACCCGAAACCGTCCGACATCGGGCAGAACAAAAGAAAAATCCACTTCCAGCCTTTCTTCATATTCACGCCGCTGGCCGTCATTCATAATATCGGTGATCAGCCGGTGCGCCTCCTCATGGCTCAGAGGCGGTATGCTGAGCGGCCTGACATCACCGTCTACCCGAATCATTGGCGATACCCCAGCGGAAAGGTGCAGATCGGAGGCGTTATGCTTTACACTAAAGTCCAGTAGTTCGGTGATATCCATACATTTTCCCTAAAGAATCAATTATGAGTAGTATCAAACAAAATATTACACAGGTCACCCGAGAGATCCGGCAGGCCTGCGAAAAATGCGGCCGTGATACAGATTCAGTGCAACTGCTGGCGGTCAGTAAAACCAAACCGGTCAGCGCCATCGCGGAAGCCATAGCCGCCGGGCAACGCGCCTTTGGCGAAAACTATGTCCAGGAAGGCGTTGAGAAAATTCAGCATTTTTCTCAGTCAGATCAAACGTTAGTCTGGCATTTTATCGGCCCTGTCCAGTCCAACAAGACACGACCGATCGCCGAACATTTCGACTGGGTGCATTCGGTCGACCGGCTTAAAATCGCCCGTCGGCTCAGCGATCAGCGCCCGGCAACGCTGCCGCCGCTGAAAATCCTGCTTCAGGTCAACACCAGTGGCGAAGCTTCTAAATCAGGTGTCGATTTTGATCAGTTGGCAGAGCTGGCTGCAGAGGTTGCCGCCTTACCCAATATCGAGCTGCGCGGTCTGATGTCGATACCGGAAAAAGCCGACGATTATACCAGTCAATTCCAGGCTTTTTCTGCACTGGCGAAAGCCAGAGACACTTTGCAGCAACGTCTGCCGCAAACCCGACTGGATACCCTATCGATAGGTATGAGCGGCGACATGGAAGCGGCCGTGGCCGCAGGCAGCACTATGGTGCGCATCGGGACCGCTATCTTTGGCGCCAGGGATTACAGTTAAACTCGCTTGAAGCATCAGGCGCTCAATACGTTCAGAAGGATTTCTCATGGAACAACGTACAATCGCTTTTATCGGCGCCGGTAACATGGCCCGTTCTATCATCGCCGGCCTGGTTGCCAGCGGTTATCCCGCCGATAAGATCACGGCCACCGCGCCAAGTGCCGAGCGCCGTGAACCCCTGGCGCGTGAATACGGTATTCATACCGACAGTGACAACCTGCGCGCCGCCCAGCAAGCCGAGGTCATCGTACTGGCTGTCAAACCCCAGCTGATGGCCAGCGTTTGTGAACCGCTGCAAGCCATCAATTTCGACGGCAAACTGGTCATTTCCATTGCAGCGGGGATCTCAGTGGCGCGCCTGCAGGCCATGCTGGCCGCCAAAGTCAGCCTGGTACGAGTGATGCCCAATACCCCTTCGCTGATTGGCAAAGGCATGAGCGGTATGTATGCCGATTCAGATGTCAGCAGCGAGGATCGCCAGTTTTCTGACAACCTGATGGCGGCAGTCGGCAAAACCTGCTGGGTATCTGAAGAGTCAGGGATCAATGGCGTGATTGCCGCAGCCGGCAGTGCGCCTGCTTACTTTTTCCTGTTCATGGAAGCCATGCAGAACGAAGCGATCCGTCAGGGCTTTGACAAAGAAACCGCACGTGAACTGGTGCAGCAAGCTGCACTGGGCGCTGCCGGTATGGTGATCGCTAACCCGGATACTGAGCTGTCGACACTGCGTGAACAGGTGACTTCCAAAGGCGGCACCACAGCAGAGGCGATCCGCACATTTAATGAAGCGCAACTTAGTGATATCGTAGCCAAAGCCATGCAGGCCGCTGTCAGCCGCGCACAGGAAATGGAAAAATTATTTTAAGGTAACAATATGAATGCTATTGCTTTTTTAGTCAGCACCCTTTTTGATCTTTATATCATGGTGGTGCTGCTGCGACTGTGGCTGCAATGGGCCAAGGCGGATTTCTATAACCCCTTTTCCCAGTTTGTGGTGAAAGTCACCCAGCCGGTTCTCGGCCCGCTGCGCCGTGTGATCCCTTCAATCGGCTCGCTTGATCTGGCCACAGTGCTGTTTGCTTACCTGCTCACGGTCGGTAAGTTTATTGCGCTGCAATTCGTGCTGACCAATGGCGGCGTGGCATTCAGCCCGGATCTGTTCTGGATCGCCGGACTCTCCTTGCTCAAAGCGGCCGGTGGCCTGCTGTTCTGGGTGCTGCTGATCCGTGCCATCCTGAGCTGGGTCAGTCAGGGACGCAGCCCGATCGAGTACGTGATGCATCAGCTGACCGAGCCGATGACAGCGCCAATCCGCCGCATCATTCCGGCCATTGGCGGCCTGGATCTGAGCGTACTGGTGCTTTTTGTTGGCCTGCACTTCGCCAATATCCTGATGGGCGATCTGATTGGCCCGATCTGGTTCCAGCTGTGAGCCTGAGCCCTGTTTGTCATGATAAAGCGGATCTTTTGATCCGCTTTTATGTACAACCCAAGGCCAGCCGGGATCAACTGATCGGCCTGCATGGCGACGAAATCAAAGTCGCCATCACGGCTCCGCCGGTTGACGGCAAAGCGAACGGCCACCTGGTCAAGTTTCTGGCCAAGCAGTTTAGGGTAGCCAAAGGGCAAATCATCATCGAAAAGGGAGAAACGGGCCGGCACAAACTCATCCGGATACAAGCGCCACAAGTCATACCCCCGCTCATCAGCGCCTTGCTGTAATTCTGATACCCGCAAAGACGCCGTCCGCGGACCACTCTATACTGTAAACAATTACCATATTATCCCTTTTGAATGTAAGGTCTTAGGCCATCTGGCATTCTTCAACAGGATAGAAGGACAACACCATGAAACAGTTACTGATTGCTGTAATTGCAACCATCAGTTTGGCCCTGCCCGCACAGGCAGAACAACTTAAAAATATCGGCGAGCTGGAAGTGCACTATTCAACCTTTCCGTCGACCTTTCTGACGGCGGATATCGCGAAAAATTACCGTATTCAGCGCAGCCGTTATTCGGCACTGATTAATGTCACTGTGCTCGATACCAGCGTTGAAGGTAAACCCGCCGTGGCAGCCCTGGTGAAAGGCACAGCACGTAATCTGGTCGGCAATGAGAAAAACCTCACTTTCCGTGAAGTGCGCGAAGGCGATGCTATCTACTACATTGCCGAACTGAGTCATGCCAACGAGGAGCGCTTCCGTTTCAATATCGATATCTCCCGTCAGTCCACCAGCGGTAATATTCAGTTCGAACAGACCTATTTCGCCGAATAAGCCGCGCCAGCAGAAAAGCAACAGAGCACGCTTCTTTTCTGTCTTTGGCATTTGCTCTGGCTGTGGGTATCATAGCGCCCCAGCCTTACAGACCAGGAGTCTTCATGAGCAAATTAGTACTTGCGACCGGCAACCAGGGGAAAGTCAGTGAAATGGCCAACTTGCTTGCCGATTTCGGTTTCGAGGTCATCGCCCAGACGGATCTCAACGTCTCTGATGTGGCCGAAACCGGCACGACATTCATTGAAAATGCCATCATTAAAGCGCGTCACGCCGCCAGAGAAACCGGCCTGCCCGCAATTGCTGATGATTCCGGTCTGGAAGTGGATGCTCTCAAAGGCGCACCCGGGATTTACTCGGCCCGTTATGCCGGAGCAGGCGCCAGTGATCAGGCGAATCTGGAAAAGTTGCTTGATGCCATGAAAGACGTACCGGAGGCTGAACGCACCGCCCGCTTCCACTGTGTGCTGGTGATGATGCGCCATGCCGATGATCCGACACCGCTGGTTTGCCACGGTAAATGGGAAGGCCGTATTCTCCGCCAGGCCAGAGGCGAGAATGGCTTTGGCTATGATCCGATTTTCTGGGTACCGGAAGCCGATTGCGCCTCAGCCGAGCTCTCCCCTGAACATAAAAAGCAATTGTCACACCGCGGCAAAGCCTTGCAACACCTCTTTGCTGCTCTGAAGGACGCCTGATGTTAGTACCGCCACCACTGAGCCTGTATGTCCACATTCCCTGGTGTGTCCAGAAATGTCCCTACTGCGATTTCAACTCTCATGCGCTGAAGCACGACATTCCCGAGCTGGATTACATTGACGCCCTGCTAGAGGATCTGGCGATCGATCTTGATCGCTATCAGCTGGCCGATGGCAGCCGGGCGCTGCATTCCATTTTTATCGGTGGCGGCACCCCGAGCCTGATTTCCGCACCGGAGATCGGACGGCTGCTGGCAGGCATTGAGGCCAGAATCCCGTTCAGTGACAAGATTGAAATCACCATGGAAGCCAATCCAGGCACAGTGGAAGCCGGCCGGTTTCAGGCCTACCGCGAGGTGGGCGTCAACCGGATCTCTATCGGCGTGCAGAGTTTTCAGGATGACAAGCTCAAACGCCTTGGCCGGATTCACGGCAAAGGTGAAGCGGTGCGCGCAGCCGGGCTGGCTCAAGAGGCCGGGCTGAACAGCTTTAACCTGGATCTGATGCATGGCCTGCCGGATCAGTCCGTTGAAGATGCCATGTCGGATCTCAGGCAAGCAATCGCCCTGAACCCGCCGCATCTGTCCTGGTATCAGCTGACGATCGAGCCCAATACGCTGTTTTATTCCAAACCGCCGACTCTGCCGGATGACGATGATCTGTGGGATATTTTCGAACAGGGCCATGTGCTGCTGGCCGAGGCCGGTTATCAGCAGTATGAAATTTCCGGTTACAGCAAACCCGGCATGCAGTGCCAGCACAACCTCAATTACTGGCGCTTTGGGGATTACCTTGGCATCGGCTGCGGCGCCCACGGCAAGGTGAGCTTTGCTGACGGTCGCATCACCCGTACCGTGAAAGTGAAGCACCCGCGCGGTTATCTCAATCCGAAAAAAGCATATTTGGATCAGGAAACCCAGGTCGGTGATGAAGAGCGTCCGTTCGAGTTTTTCATGAACCGTTTCCGCTTGCTGGAGGCCTGTCCGAAACGGGACTATGTCGAGCGGACCGGCCTGTCGCTGGACAGTATTCAACAGCCGATCAGCTGGGCGCTGGACAAACAATATCTGCTGGATCAGGGCGATCACTGGCAAATCACCGAACAGGGAAAGCTCTTTTTGAATGATTTACTGGCCGCTTTTGTCGAGGAAGACCAGTAACAGGCTATGATTCGCTGGCAGCCTGCTGCCAGCGATTGTTACTCGTCCACACAGAAGTTCGGGGACGGTCAGAAAATAGAGCGGCCGATGCGCTCTGCCAGCAGCGCCAGCGCGGCAGTGCCGGCCACTGAATTGCCCGAGGCATCCAGCTCGGGCGACCAGACGGCAATCGACATTTCCCCCGGCACAATCGCAACAATACCGCCCCCCACTCCGGATTTACCCGGCATGCCGACACGATAGGCAAACTCACCGGCACCATCATACAGACCGCAGGTTGCCAGCAGTGCATTGATTTGTTTGCTTTGTGTGGGCGAAATCAGCGGGGTATCTGTGCCCAGTGGCATGCCTTTGTTGGCCAGGTAGCTGAAGGTCCGGGCCAGATCAACACAACTCATTTTGAGTGCACAGTAGCCGAAATAATTCCCCAGCACAGGCACAACATCGTTGTTGAAGTTGCCGAATGCCCGCATCAGATAGGCAATCGCCGCATTGCGATCGCTGTGTTGCATTTCCGATGCAGCCACGTCCTTGTCGTAGGCAACATCCGGGTTACACGCCAGACTGCGCACCAGCTCCAGCATCCGGTATTGCGGTGCCGACAGACGGCTGTGCAGCAGATCCGACACCACCAGCGCACCGGCATTAATGAAAGGATTACGCGGAATCCCCTGCTCCAGCTCCAGCTGGATCATGGAATTAAACGCATGTCCCGACGGCTCTTTTCCGACCCGGGACCAGATTTCATCGGCCTCATAGAGAGTCATAGCCAGCGTCAGACTCAGCACTTTGGAGATCGACTGGATGGAGAAGCCTTCTTCGCTGTCGCCAGCCTGAATAATTTCACCATCGTTATAGCAAACGGCAATACCCAGCCTGTTCGCGGGAACCTGTGCCAGCGCGGGGATATAGTCGGCAACTTTGCCCTGGCCGATTAAGGGTCTGACTTCTTCCAGAATGTCATTCAGCAACTGCTTACTGGGCTTCATTCACTCTCTCCAGAGGACAAAAAAGCCAACGCAGAGGCTGGCTTTTCAGGCTAATCATGTTTTCAGGTCAACATCTTACTCTATGTTGCCCCGCAATGGCTTTGAACCATAGCACATTATTCTGTACGCGCGAACTTCATATCCCACACACCGTGACCCAGACGATGCCCGCGGGCTTCGAACTTAGTCAGCGGACGTTCGTCCGGACGCGGAATGTAATCCCCGTCAGTGGCCGTGTTCTCATAACCCGGTGCAGCTTTCATCACTTCCACCATATGCTCAGCGTAGTTTTCCCAGTCTGTTGCCATATGGAAAATACCGCCGATTTTCAGCTTTTTACGCACCATTTCCACAAAAGCAGGCTGCACAATACGGCGCTTGTGGTGACGGGCTTTGTGCCATGGATCCGGGAAGAACAACTGAACTGTGTCCAGGCTGCCATCCGGGATCATATACTCAAACACTTCGACGGCGTCATGACACATCACGCGCAGATTCGTCAGACCTTCCGCTTCTGCGGCCATCAGACAGGCTCCGACGCCCGGGCTGTGCACTTCAATCCCGATAAAGTTTTTCTCTGGCGCATTCTTTGCCATTTCAACCAGAGAGGCGCCCATCCCAAAGCCAATTTCCAGCACCACATGGCCTTCACGGCCATACACCTCTGTCCAGTTCAGCGGCTGCTTATCAAAATCAATCCCCATAGCCGACCAGTTATTTTCCAGCGCCAGTTGCTGGCCCTTGGTTAAACGGCCTTCACGACGCACAAAGCTGCGGATCTTGCGTACCAGCTTACCGTCTTCTGTATATTCCGTCAGGGTGACGTCAGCGTTTGTTCTGGATTCTTGGCTCATGGGTCCTTACCTAAAATTTGGAGTGTTTGGCACTAATGGATCCGGCATTATCCAAAGTTCACGGCTGAGTGCAAGTGCCGTCTTCGCATTGAAGCCGGCCCCGGAATGTGGTGCAATCGTCACCGCAATGTCGGCCGGATGGTCAACTCGAATAAAGCAGGCTCAGGGTCGTAGATAAACCATCGTGCGACAACCGGGCTCAAGTCAAAGAATATCAATGCACTGCGGCACTCAGATGATGTTGTTCATACTGAAGCGCGGTCAGATTCAGCAGCACTGTGAAGATAATTTTATGAAGCAATTTCCTTTGC
Organism: Photobacterium sp. TLY01; assembly: GCF_021432065.1. NCBI lineage: Bacteria > Pseudomonadati > Pseudomonadota > Gammaproteobacteria > Vibrionales > Vibrionaceae > Photobacterium > Photobacterium sp. TLY01. The sequence goes on along the minus strand of NZ_CP090364.1, from coordinate 467,234 downwards.
CACCCGAAACCTTTCAGGATCGTCTGATCCAATGGCAGCAAACCCATGGCCGCCATGACTTGCCTTGGCAGCTCAATCCAACCCCTTACCGGGTGCTGGTCTCCGAAATCATGCTTCAGCAAACGCAGGTGGCCACGGTTATCCCCTACTTTGAACGCTGGATGGACAGCTTCCCGACCATTGAAGCACTGGCCGCCGCCACCGAAGATGACGTCATGAACCACTGGCAGGGACTGGGCTATTACTCCCGTGCCCGCAATCTGAGAAAAGCCGCCCTTTATGTCACCGATGCCTGTGCGGGCGAGTTTCCGGCACAGGTTGATCAACTGCTGAAAATTCCGGGCGTCGGCCGCTATACCGCCGGAGCCATTGCTTCATTTGCCTACAATACCTATGGCCCGATTGTTGACGGCAACGTTAAACGTCTGTTCTGTCGTTTCTTTGGCATTGAAGGCGTGCCGGGCACCACTCAGGTCGACAAACAGCTCTGGCACCATGCTGAACAATTCACCCCGCAGCAAAACAACCGGGCGTTTGCACAGGGGCTGCTCGACATGGGAGCAACCGTCTGTAAACCGAAAAATCCAACCTGCGGTGACTGCGCTTTTCAGGACCAATGTATCGCCTTTAATACCGACCGCGTCGCCGACCTGCCGACACCCAAACCGAAAAAAGTTGTCCCGACCCGGCCCGGCCAGTTTCTGTGGATCGAATCTGAGGGTCAGCTGCTACTGGAAAAACGGGAAGAGAATGGCATTTGGGGGGCACTCTGGTGTCTGCCGCAAATCTACCTGGAACCCGAACAGCTCGGAGGCCATGTTGAGCTCAAAGGCACCTTCAAACATACCTTCACCCATTACAAACTGAACGCCAGCGTCTGGTCGGTGGATCGCCTGAGCGATCAGACCGGTAACCAGCAGTGGTTTGCCATGGATGCCCTGAGTGATTTAGGCCTGCCGACGCCAATCCGTAAATTCATTGAAAAACGCGCCTGAGGCAAATCCTGCACGCAACAAACTTGAATCCTGCAGACAGAAGCAGGAAACTAGCCCCAGAAATTCGATTCAGGCAGCCATGCAGGCTGCCCACTCATCAAAATTGAGGATCCCATGAGCCGTACTGTATTTTGTGCCCGATTGAAGAAAGAAGCCGATGGTCTGGATTTCCAGCTGTACCCGGGTGAACTGGGTAAACGTATTTTCGATAACATTTCAAAAGAAGCCTGGGCTGAGTGGCAAAGCAAACAGACCATGCTGATCAATGAGAAAAAACTGAACATGATGGATCCGGAGCACCGCAAGCTGCTGGAAACAGAAATGGTGAAGTTCCTGTTCGAAGGTCAGGATGTGATCATCGACGGTTACACACCGCCAAGCGAGTAACACTCAACGCCGGTTTCATGTGCACGAATGTCACGTTCTCAGGCGCCGATGCCTGAAAAACGTACCGTGAACAATCATAAAATGACATGATTTGCTCAACGCAAGTAATGTCATTTTTTATATGAATCACATGAAAAAAATACTCTTTCTTGCCACACTGGCACTAAGCCTGAGTGGTTGCAGCCGTGAACTGGTTGAAAATATCTATGGTGTGAATTACGCACCGACCAATCGGTTTGCCAAAAATCTGGCGCCATTGCCCGGACAATTTACCAAAGATACCGCGGCTCTTGACCGTCTCATCCATACTTTCAGTGGCCAGGTGAAGCAACGCTGGGGGGATGATAACGTCCTCATTGCCAGCAAGCGCCACTACGTCAAATATACCGATGGCTACCAGAGCCGGGCCCATGTTGATTTCGATAAAGGGGTCGTGACCATTGAAACCGTCGCGACCACCAACCCCAAACAACACCTGATCAATGCCATCGCAACCACACTGCTCACGCCGGCCGATCCTGCGGAAGTCGATCTGTATTCTGCCCAGGATTTTGCCCTGAGCGGCAGCCCGTTTTTACTGGGCCAGGTGCTGGATCAGGATGGTAAATCCATTGAATGGTCCTGGCGGGCGAAGCGTTATGCCGAGTATCTGGTCAACAACCAGCTCAAGAAAAAGCAGGTGCGCTTTCAGCAGGCCTACTACGTCGATATCCCCATGGTGGCCGATCACGTCAGTAAGCGAAGCTACAAATACGCTGACATTGTGCGGGATGCCGCTCGCCGTTATGGCATTAAAGAAGACCTCATTTACGCCATCATTAAAACTGAAAGCAGCTTCAACCCTTATGCCGTCAGCCCGGCCAATGCCTATGGCCTGATGCAGGTTGTGCCGAAAACCGCCGGCGCAGATGTCTTTAAGCTGGTGAAAAAGCAAGCCGGGCAGCCTTCCCCGCAATATTTGTTTGATCCGGCGAAAAATATCGATACTGGCACCGCCTATTTTTACCTGCTGCAAAACCGCTATCTGAAAGAGGTCCGCAACCCGCTGTCGCTGCACTACAGTATGATCTCAGCCTATAATGGCGGCACCGGCGGCGTGTTGAGCGCGTTCAATCGCAACCGTAAACGGGCCATGCAGGATTTAAATCAGCTGCAGCCGAATCAGGTTTATTGGGCACTAACCAACAAGCATCCCAAAGCAGAAGCGCGCCGTTATTTAGAGAAAGTGACCCGCTATCAAAAAGAGTTCAACAACGGAAAAACCTGATACAGAGTAATCACTTTGCGCTAAATGACAGGAATAGTGCTGACTCCTGAACCGCAGCGAACAAAAAGCGAGCAAGCAATCGACAATCGCACTTTTTTATGGAAAAAGGTATTGACGATGAGAGCCAAAACCCGTTTAATAGCGCTCCGTTGCCTCGATAGCTCAGTCGGTAGAGCAGAGGATTGAAAATCCTCGTGTCGGTGGTTCGATTCCGCCTCGAGGCACCATTATTTATTTATGGTGTTCTGGTAACGTCATAAGCAAGACAATTCCCCCTTAGTTCAGTCGGTAGAACGGCGGACTGTTAATCCGTATGTCGCTGGTTCAAGTCCAGCAGGGGGAGCCAATTAATTACATTGCTTCACTGCAGTGTATATCCTCCAAACTGGTAAGCACTTTCGTGCTCAATGTCGCTGGCCTGGCCGGCCGCGTTAAGTCCAGCAGGGGGGCACAAATTCGTGTGCCGACTTAGCTCAGTAGGTAGAGCAACTGACTTGTAATCAGTAGGTCACCAGTTCGATTCCGGTAGTCGGCACCATTTATTGAGAGTAAAGCAGTCATGCTTTACCCTGCCTCGATAGCTCAGTCGGTAGAGCAGAGGATTGAAAATCCTCGTGTCGGTGGTTCGATTCCGCCTCGAGGCACCATATTTCATTGTGGTGTCATCAGATAGTGACAAAACAATAACAAACAATTCCCCCTTAGTTCAGTCGGTAGAACGGCGGACTGTTAATCCGTATGTCGCTGGTTCAAGTCCAGCAGGGGGAGCCAATTAAATGCATTGCTTCACTGCAGTGTATGACCTCCAAACTGGTGAGCACGATGTGCTCAATGTCGCTGGCCTGGCCGGCCGCGTTAAATCCAGCAGGGGGAGCCAAACAAGCAAAACGAAGATTTTAATCTTTGTTCTGCCTCGATAGCTCAGTCGGTAGAGCAGAGGATTGAAAATCCTCGTGTCGGTGGTTCGATTCCGCCTCGAGGCACCATACAATTCCCCCTTAGTTCAGTCGGTAGAACGGCGGACTGTTAATCCGTATGTCGCTGGTTCAAGTCCAGCAGGGGGAGCCAATTAATTACATTGCTTCACTGCAGTGTATATCCTCCAAACTGGTAAGCACTTTCGTGCTCAATGTCGCTGGCCTGGCCGGCCGCGTTAAGTCCAGCAGGGGGAGCCACTTCAGAAACCCTGGTCGAAAGACCGGGGTTTTTCTTTATGTGTCCCGACAAACCTCAAGAGCTATCAGATCCTCTTCTCCTCAGCCATCAGCGTTTCGACATCCTGAATGCAGTGCATTCATTGTCGCTGGCCTGGCCGGCCGCACCTGGTCGCCACATTCACGCCATCAGATGCATCGCTGTCACCAAAGCCGCTCGGACGCGCTGCAAAGCCTCACAGCCCGCTTTTTGTCGACCTGGCTGAGTGACTGATATGATCTCTATCAACGAGTAAAGTAGCAACGGCATCTAAGAAACCCGCTTTTAGTCCCAAGTATTTAATACGCGATGCAAATTATCATCTCAGGTTTTGAATCACTTCCCTTATTTACATTCCATGAATTGCCTGTCGAGCACACTTCGTCCAAACCCTTAGGTGCAATGACGCACTATTCAACTTGTTTTAAGGAGAGAGAATGTTAGTTCAACACGCTTCATGGAGGAAAGGGCTGCTGTGCTTTGCGATCACTTCAGTGCTCAGCTCACTGTCAGCGACGGTTCACGCCCATGGATATATGGACTATCCACCGGCCAGACAGGAAATCTGCGACCGTGACGGTGGCTACTGGGACACCACAGACGGCTCAACCATTCCAAACGCCGCCTGCCGGGCCGCATTTTTACAATCAGGCTGGTATCCTTTTATCCAAAAACCTGAGTTTGCCCGCCTGGTGTCCGATTACAATAATCAGGCTGCAGTCGAGCAAGCCATTCCTGATGGCTCGCTGTGTTCAGGTGCCGATAGTAAAAAATCCGGCATCGATCTCCCCTCCCCTTACTGGCAGAAAACCCTGGTCGAACTTACTGACAATGGCCAGCTGACACTGCTGTACCGTGCTGAAACACCGCACAGTCCCAGCTTCTGGAAGTTTTATCTCAGCAAGCCTGGTTTCGACAGTGCGGCACAACCGTTAGCCTGGTCAGATCTGGATCTGGTGGCTGAAGTGGGGAATGTGCCGACCACCACAATCAATGGCCTCAAGTATTACCAGATGACCATCACCCTGCCGACGGATCGTACCGGCGATGCCGTGTTATTCACACGCTGGCAGCGCGCCGACCCGGCCGGTGAAGGTTTTTATAACTGCAGTGACATCCGCTTTGCAGGCACAGACAGCGGTCAACCGGATAGCTGGACCAGCGCGGGCGCTTATGTCAAAGCAACAGACATAGCACAGCCCGGTGAGTCAGCCTGGTTCCGTATTTTTGATCACAATGGTCAGGAAACTGTCTCAGAGCAGTTAGCCATTACCACAGCCAATCAGGCTCAGGGAATCTGGGCGGAAGATCTGGCTGCCACAATCAACCAGACTTATCCGCAAATGGTCCAGGTCGGCAAGCAAGACAGCGGTGGTACGATCGCTTTTGATGCTCAGGATTTGTTCGGCAACCAGGTTTTCCTGAAAAATCAGGGATACACCTACCAGCTGGATATCAAAGTGGTCCCGGCTGCCCCTGAGTGGATTGCCAGTCAGGTTTATGTCGCCGGCGACAAGGTGCTCTACCAGGGCCAGCTTTACACTGCGAAATGGTGGACGAAAGGCGATCAACCCGGTCAGGCTGATGTCTGGCAGTTAAACTAACCGGACTCTGGGTGGTATGAGCTGTAAAATACCACCCTTTGTTCGCTCTGCAGCACCTGCCATGACCAGCCCGGAACGCTATTGTTATATCAATCATTAACCATAATTCATTCAAAAGGTAAATAGCGAAAACTTATCCTCTTAAGCCAGATCATGTTTTGTCACTTTCCTTCTCTGAACGTTTCGCAACCTGAATTACTATTTTTTCACGATGTAAAATAACTCCTCCTGACCGCATGTCAGGAGGCCTCTTATGCATTACCAAGAGAGCAGGGAATGAAACTCAGGACACAAACATATTGGCTATCCGGCATCATATTGTTCGCTTTATTATTGATTATGATGACTGGCCTGTGGACGCTGCGAATGGCCAGCAATCAGGACAATGAGTCCAGAGTCACGCAGTTATTTAGCAGTACCTATAATATCCTGACTGAAATCGAGAAGATGTCGCAGGAAGGCATTCTCGATGAGACTCAGGCCAAAGCACTGGCGACCCGCCTGTTACAAAAAAATATCTATAAAGACAATGAATATGTCTACGTGGCGGACAGCAAACTGATGTTTATTGCTGCGCCGCTGGATCCTCAGTTGCACGGTACCAGTTTCCATGACTTCAAAGACGGCCAAGGTAACAGTGTCGGTAACATTCTCAAGCAGGCCGTGGCAGCCAGCGGGGGCAAGCTCGCTCAATACACCTGGACCCAGAAGCAGCCTGACGGCAGCATTGAAGAAAAACTATCGATTGCCCGCCAGACACCTTACTGGGGCTGGTATGTCGGGACAGGGATTGGCTATAACGAAGTGAATCAGCGTTTCTGGTCAACCACCAGCTGGCAGCTCGTTCTGTGTCTGTTCATCACTGTGGCCATTCTCAGTGTGTTGATTTTTGCCAGTCAACGCATGATTCATCTGCTGGGCGGCGAACCCGACGATGTGCAGGCCGCGGTTCAGGCGGTGGCAGATGGCAAGATCACCACGCATTTTGCCCACCGGGCGGCGCCGGGCAGCATTTACTATGCCGTCCAGACCATGAGCCTGTCGCTGGCAGAACTGATCAATAATCTCAAGCAATCCATGTCAGCGCTGCGCAGCGAAATTGACCAGGTCACGTCACGTTCCGGCATGATTACCGGCCTGACCGACAGCCAGCAGCAATCGACCGTGATGATTGCCACCGCGATGACTGAAATGGCCTCTTCAGCCAATAATGTCGCCGAATCGGCCAGCGAAACGGCCAGCAATACTGAGCGTGCTGATCAGCAAAGCCAGGTCACTCAGAACCTAATCTTATCAACCGTCGATAATATTCAGGGGCTGGCTGATCAGTTAGGCATCGCCAGTCAGGCAGTTGCCCATCTGGATACCGAAGTGAACAGTATCGCCAGAGTGCTGGAGGTCATCGGTGATATTGCTGAGCAGACGAACCTGCTGGCCTTAAATGCCGCAATTGAAGCAGCTCGTGCCGGCGAGCAGGGACGCGGTTTTGCGGTGGTGGCCGATGAAGTACGTAACCTGGCGGGCCGTACGCAAAACAGCACCAAGGAAATTCAGCAGATGATCAGCCGCCTGCAAAGTGGATCGCGCAATGCCATTCAAACCATGGAAACCTGTGCCGAAACCAGCCAGACCACTGTGCAGCAATCCCAGGAAGCCTCAGATGCACTGAACCAGATAGTCTCAGCCCTGGAGAGCATTACCGAAATGAGTCACCAGATTGCCACTGCGGCCGCCGAGCAGACACAGGTCAGTGACGATATCTCGGCGCGGATCAATATGATTGAAGAAAACGGCAACCAGCTATCTGAGGTGGTCAATCAAAGCCATAGCAGTACCCGCTCGCTGCAAGAGCTCTATCATGAACTGGAAACCTGGACCGGCAAATTCAGTCTGAAATCCTGATTGGATTTCCCCGAGCAAAGGATCACAGCCCCCATGCTTCTGCGGGGGCTGAATGTTTCACGAAAACACGAGAAACGTCTCCATTCACAACCATCAGCAGATTGACCAGCAACGCTGGAATCTGCCAGTTTTCACTTTCTCGCCGGACTGAAAGATTAAAATCCAGACAATCCGTACAAAAAAAGGAATCTTGTTCGTTTTTTTAAAAAAAACCATTGACGGTATAACGCAAAACCTTTTTAATGCGCCCCGTTGCCTCGATAGCTCAGTCGGTAGAGCAGAGGATTGAAAATCCTCGTGTCGGTGGTTCGATTCCGCCTCGAGGCACCATAATTCAATAGTATGGTGCTACTAAGCAGCAACGATATCTGTTTGTCGCGATGCGACAACGTGTCGGTCCCTGGCCGGGCGCGGTAGATTCCGCCTCGAGGCACCATAATTCTTTATGGTGTTCTGGTAACGTCATAAAAAAGAACAATTCCCCCTTAGTTCAGTCGGTAGAACGGCGGACTGTTAATCCGTATGTCGCTGGTTCAAGTCCAGCAGGGGGAGCCAATTAATTACATTGCTTCACTGCAGTGTATGTCCTCCAAACTGGTAAGCACTTAGTGCTTAATGTCGCTGGCCTGGCCGGCCGCGTTAAGTCCAGCAGGGGGAGCCAGTTTAGTTTTTAAGAATAACTTAAGAACAAAAAAATCGCCGACTTAGCTCAGTAGGTAGAGCAACTGACTTGTAATCAGTAGGTCACCAGTTCGATTCCGGTAGTCGGCACCATCTTTTAAACCTCGCTTATAGCGAGGTTTTTTTTATCTGTCTCTTTTGCACAGTTTTCACGACATTAAGCCCATTTTTTATTAACGATCTTCTTAATCATCGATTTCAGAACACGATTGTGATAAACATTTCACACAGCACGGAATAACCTCTCTCTGACTCGACTGTCAAAGCATGACAGACACAGGATGCACCGTGCATTGCCTGCCTGAAATAGTGAACACATAGAACAAGGTAATGACAAGCATAGAACTCCCTACCGAGTGTTTAACTCCTGGTCTGTATATCAAGCTACCGCTGCAGTGGACGGAACATCCGTTTATGCTGAATCACTTCAAGATTAAAGATAACCAGCAGATCCGTATGATTAAAAACCTCGGGCTGAAGTTTGTGATTCTCTATCCGGATAAAAGCGACACGCACCCGCTCACGGAAACATCGGACAAGACAGAACCCGCTCCCCTCTCAGAACAAGAAGCCCGCTTTATCAATAAACAGGCTGATAAGCTCTGGAAAGAAAAGCAGCGACGCATTGAGCACCTGAAAAACTACAAACGCAATCTTCAGCGTTGTGAGAAGAACTTTCAGCGTTCTCTATCCAAGTTACGTGCGATTTCACAAAAGATAAAAAACCGTCCGGTGACAGCCTTTGCTGATGCGAAAGAGCTGGTCAATGACATGGTGGACGCTTTGCTGGATAACGATAATCTGGTGTTGCACCTGATGAGCGATGCGAAAGAATCGGAAGATATTTACTACCACTCTCTGAATGTCGCCGTCCTGTCCATGTTGCTGGCCAAATCAAACGGGATGCCAGCCAGTGATATTAAGACCATTGCGCTCGGTGCATTGTTTCATGACATCGGGAAACAAAAAATACCGACACATATCCTGCGCAAAATATCCCCGCTGACAGAGCCAGAAGCGAATTTTCTCAAACTACACCCAAAGTACAGCCTTGAACTGGCCGAGTTGAGTAGCGACTTCCCGGAGGCCGCCAAACCGATTCTCAGTCAGCACCATGAATTGATGGATGGCAGCGGTTATCCGCTGGGGCTGCGGGGCAACCAGATCAATCGCTTTGCCCAGCTGGTTGCTGTCGTGAACGCCTACGACAACTTATGTCACCCGATGGATCCCGGTAAAGCCAAAATCCCCTACAGCGCCTTGTCTTACCTGTTTAAACACAAGAAAGGGCAATACAGTGAGGAGTTCATCGCGTTAATGGTGCGTATGATGGGCGTTTACCCACCGGGCAGTGTGGTGCTGCTGTCCAATCAGCAACTTGGCATGGTGATTTCCGTGAATGCCAAACGCCTGCTTTACCCCAACATTTTAATTTATGACCCGAGTGTGCCATCCAATGAGGCGCCAGTGCTTGATCTGGAACAAAGTGAACTGACGATCGAGCGGGCACTGCATCCCCAGAAACTGCCCGAACCCATTCGCCAGTACCTCAATCCCAGAGCCCGTATTTCCTACTACTTCGATCCGGAAAATTAACCGGTTCCCGCCTGAATCTGGTAAGGCACAGCGCCTTACCAGGTAAACATCTCTTTGATCCAGCCTTCGGGCTTGCTTTCCCGGCATTGTGCGGCCAACTGGCCGTTCGGATCCCAGGCCGGCAACGACTGCTCGCCCCGGCAATCCAGGCCCAGCGCGCCGTTCTGCAACCTGTGATACTTGAGCGTACTGAGTTTCTGCGGCCAGTTCAGCTGCAGCCGCTCTGGCTGACGACGCTCCAGATAACCACCGTAGAGACGTAATGCGCCGCTGGCGCCAGTCAGTTTCACCGGCTGATTGTCATCCCGGCCAATCCAGACCGTCACCACTTCCCGGCCGTCCGCCCCAACAAACCAGCTATCACGGGTATCATCTGTGGTGCCGGTTTTGCCAGCCAGAGCGGCCCAGCCAAAGCGAGGCTGCAGATACCGTCCAGTCCCCTGGCTGACCACCCGCTTCATCGCATACGTTGTCAGCCAGGCCGCCTGCTCCGGCACCACCTGGCGGCCGGAAGGCAGATGCCGGTAAAGCACCTTACCCTGACGGTCAACCACAGCACGCAAGGCCGTCTGATCAGCACGACGCCCCCCGCTGGTCAGGCTCTGATACATCTGGCTGACGTCAAACGGCGACAGGGTAAACGCCCCCAGCAAAATAGAAGGCAGGCGTGGCACGGCTTCTTTGGCAACACCCAGTTCCGCCAGCGTGGTGATGACATTATCCAGCCCGACCTGCAGACCCAGGTTCACCGTCGGGACATTCAGCGAACGTGATAAGGCGTCATACAAAGGTACCTGGCCGCGATATTGGCGATCATAGTTTTGCGGCCGCCACTCACTGCCCTGATTGCCTTTGAGCAAAATCGGCTTATCGTCCAGTGTCGTGGCCAGACTGAACTTCTCCGGTTGACGCAGGGCGCTCAGATACACAGCAGGTTTCACCAGAGAACCAATCTGCCGGCGACTGTCGAGTGCCCGGTTGAACCCGGCATAACCCGGCCGGCTGCCGCCTATCATGGCCCGGATCTCACCACTGTGTCGGTCCACTGCCACCATCGCGGTTTCAATCGGACTCCCGGCTTTTTTCTCCAGCACCGGGATCCACTGAGCGACCGCGTTTTCAGCTTCTTGCTGCGACACAGGATCCAGGGTGCTGAAGATTCGTAAACCGACGCCCGGTGTAAAACGGTTACCGACTTTCTCTTTCAGCTCCCGTTGCAGCAGCTGGAAGTACGCAGGCTGTCGGCTGGCGATCACCGGTTGCTTTTGCACATCCAGTTTTCTTGACGCAGCCTGCTCATACTCAGCGCCGGTCAGGATATTTTGATCCAGCATCAGTCTGAGCACCAGATCCCGCCTGTCTCTGGCGCGCTCGGTATGCCGCCACGGGTTGTAATAGGACGGTCCTTTGACCATGCCCACCAGCATGGCCAGCTGATCAATGCGCAGTTCCTGTAAAGGCCGGCCAAAGTACAGGCGGGCGCCCAGGCCAAAGCCATGAATTTCCCGGCTGCCGCTCTGGCCGAGATACACTTCGTTCAGATAGGCTTCCAGAATGCGGTCTTTGCTGTAGCGATAATCAATAATGATGGCGATGTAAGCTTCCTGGATCTTGCGCCACAGCGAGCGTTCACGGGTCAGGAAGATATTTTTCGCCAGTTGCTGAGTTAAGGTACTGCCACCCTGCACGGTACGTCCAGCTTTCAGGTTCACCAGCGCCGCACGCAAGATAGCCAGTGGCGACACCCCGCCATGGTGATAGAAATCCCGATCTTCAGTTGCCAGCAGCGCATCAATCAGCACTTCAGGAAACTCTTCCCTTGGCGTGAAGATCCGCTGCTCCCCTTCTTTGGTGCCCAGCATCCCCAGCATTTTGGGTTCGACACGCAGATAACCCAGCGCCTTTTCCCGCCCGAGGTCGTCAATCCGATTCAGACCACTGTCGCCGAATGTCAGCATCACATGACGCTGGCTTTCATAGCCGTCATCAAACTCAAACGGACGGCGCACCAGCTCAATGCGGGTCGACGAGGCTGAATATTCCCCGGCTCGCTGCGGGGTACGAACTTTGTGATACTGCAAAGCGTCCAGTTCACGCTTCACTTCACTCAGAGTGATCGCCTGGCCGGGCTGCAGATCCAGGACCCGGCCGTACACGACTGCGGGTAAATCCCAGAGCTGGCCTTCAAATTTGTCCCGCACCAGGGTGTCCAGATAAATGCCCATCACCACGACCACGGCTAAAATCGCCAAGCCCAGCTTGAGGCTGGAAAACAAGACCCAGCGCCCGAACCGTGCCAGACGACTTTTCTGTGGCTGGCGCTTGGTCTTTGGCTGCGTACTTTTCTTCCGGGGTTGTGCTTTCGCGCTTTTACTTGCCGGTGCATTTTTTCTCGGTGCGCGAGTTTGATTGTCACCGGGCTTTTTAGGCGCCGCCAGGCGGTGCTTGGACTCTTGGGTCATCATGATGTCTTCGGCTATCAGGCTGTCAGTTTCAGCGCAGCACAGGCTGGCCCACTACAGATATTTCTTGGTTTTTCGTGTCGGCGCATGATGGGCAGGATCATCAGGCCAGACATGCTTAGGGTAACGGCCCTTCATCTCTTTTTGTACTTCTTTGTAGGCACCTTGCCAGAATGCGGCCAGATCTGAGGTGATCTGTAACGGCCGCTGGGCCGGGGAAAGCAGTTCAAGCACCAGCGACACCTTTCCCTGCGCAATCCTGGGGGAGACCTGCTCCCCGAACATCTCCTGCATACGCACCGCCAGCACAGGCGCCTGGCCGGGCTGATACCGTATCGGGTAGCGTGATCCGGTCGGCACCTCATAATGGGTCGGCAGCGCAACGGCCAGCGCCTTGGCCTGTTCCCAACCCAGATAAGATTCCAGGGCCGCGGTCAGATCCAGCTTCGCCAGCGCTTTCATGCTGCCAATCCCTGTCATGAAAGGCAGCAGCCAGTCTTCCAGTGCCAGCAGTAAGCTCGCCTCGTCCATGGCCGGCAGTCCCATCTCGGGCAACCAGTGTGCCGCACAGCGCGCACGGTTCAACAGACTTTCACTGTGTGCATTCCAGGGCAAAACATTCAGCCCTTTACGGCGAATGGCATTGAGTAAGGCTTCACCGGCACGGGCTGGATCAGGCTCTGCCAGCGCCGTTCGTTGAAGGATCAGTTTGCCACAGCAATATTGCTTTTCTGCGACCAGACGGCCTTTTTTGTCATCCCAGTCAAGCCATTCTTTTTCACTGAACAATTGCGGCATCGCCTGCTGCAACTGGCTGATATCCGCCGCCACAGCGGAAAATACCCGGCTGTCACCCTGCCGGGTTTTCACCACATCAGCCACCACCAGCGCAGACTCGCCCGCCAGCGGATGGACTTCATCTAGCATCACGCCCTGACCGTTCGCCAGCTGAAAGCGGCCGCCCTGCCCCCGGGACATGGCAATGCGGTCGGGAAAGCCTGCCGCCATCAATACCGGTAGCCAGCGGCTGTCTGTCCGCCATCCGCCCGCTTGGGGAGGCTCTGCTGCCCCGAGCTTAGCCAAGTGCTGTCTGGCACGCTGCCGGTAGTAAGCCGTGCGGGGTAACTGGCCGGATTCCAGCAGGTGCAGCTGAAACGCCAGATCGGGATTGTCCTGGCCTCTGACTGGATCTTCTAACAAAGCCACCAGCATCGCAGCGGTCACGCGCGCACTGACCTCGAGCGATCTGGCATGCGCCAGAATCGCCGCCAGCCGGGGTTCAGTCCCCAGTTGCTGGATGGCCTGACCCTTTGCGGTGAGCTGATGGCGGGTATCCATCGCGCCCAGTGCGACCAGTAATGCCTGCGCCTGCTGCAGCGCGCCCTCAGGCGGCACATCCAGCCAGCGCAGCTCACGGGCTGACACGCAGCCCCACTGGGCCAGCTCCATCGCCAGATGGCTCAGATCGGCACGCAGGATTTCCGGCTCAGGCACGGCGGGCTGACGGGCCAGCAACGCTTCGCTGTACAGCCGCAGACAGAGACCTGGCTCAAGCCGCCCGGCACGTCCGGCTCGCTGCTCCGCTGAGGAACGGGCAATGCGCACTAATTCCAAACGGCTGATACCGGTTTTGGCGTCCCAGCGGGCAATCCGCTCTAAACCGCAATCTACCACCAGACGAATCCCTTCAATGGTCAGACTGGTTTCCGCGATATTGGTGGCCAGTACAATTTTCCGTTTCCCCTTGATGGCAGGCTGTATCGCCTGCTGCTGGGCTTTGCCATCCATTTGACCGTACAGGGGCGCAATTATCACCTCCGGGCCGACAGCAGCTTGCAACCACTCAGCCAGCCGGCGGATCTCACCGGCGCCGGGCAGAAAGACCAGCACTGAGCCAGGCTCGGCCGCCATCAGTTTGAGGATTTCGCGCCCGGTCCATTCAATCGAAACACCATTGCCCTGCTGGGCGCTGGTTCCCTGAGTCTGGTATCGGTACGCCACCGGGTAGCTACGGCCTTCAGAGACCAGATATTTCGCATCGGGCAGTAACGACTGCAAAGCCTGATGATCCAAAGTGGCCGACATCACCAGCAATTTGAGATCGTCACGTAAGGCTTCCTGCACTTCCAGCGCCAGCGCTAATGCCGTGTCAGCATGCAGGCTTCGTTCATGAAACTCGTCAAAAACCAGCAGACCGATACCGGACAGTTCAGGATCTTGCTGCAACATCCGGGTCATGACCCCTTCCGTCACTATCTCTAGTCTGGTGCGATCACTCACCCGGGTTTCACCCCGCACCCTGAGACCTACGGTCTGTCCGACTGTTTCGCCCAGCTGAGCCGCCAGATAGGATGCAATGTTACGGGCTGCCAGCCGGCGCGGCTCCAGCATGACAATTTTGCCGGCCACAGCCCCCTCAGCCAACAGTGACAGCGGCAGCCGGGTGGATTTACCCGCGCCTGGCGGGGCTTTGAGAATCATCTGTGCGCTGCACTCAAGCGCCTGGTGCAAATCAGGCAGCACCGCATCAATGGGGAGTTGTGACAATATCTTTACCTTGTGTCATCTTCTATGAAGGCGCCTGCGTTTCAAACGATACAGAACATTGAGAAAAAACGGGCGTATTGTACTCAAACAGGGGTAACGGTGCCATCCAGCCGGCAGGAGAACGCTATGACACATCACTCCGGAACACATCACTCCAGGCAACCCGGTTTGCCACACCCGCCAGACAGCCAGCGAATGTTTTTTGCCCTGCCGCTGACAGAGCCACCTGCAGCGAATCTGGCGCCGTACCAACGCCTGTGTCAGCTGAAAGATGCGATACCCGGCAAAGGACGTACCGTGTCAGATGCCAACCTGCATCTGACACTGGCCTTTCTCGGGCACATCACCGATGAGCAAACCGGGCAGTTGATCCGCGCCGTCAGTCAGCTTGCCGTCCCGGCCTTCTCAATGCATTTCAACCTGCTGCGTTACTGGAAACGCAGCCGGGTGCTCTGGCTGGGTGGCGACATCTGCCCTGAACCTTTAGCGCATCTCGCCGCGCAGCTGAGCCAGCTCGCCCTGGAACTCGGGCTGAGACACGACACCAGACGCTATACCCCGCACATCACGCTCAGGAAGAACCTGCGCCAGCGCCCTGTCATTCCTGACCAACAACCGGATTTTCTTTTTCACTTTCAGCGCTTTGGTCTGTATATTTCAGAGCCTGACGGACCAGGGGTCCGCTACCGGCTCACACACCAGTGGCCACTGATTCAACCGGAGATCCCCGTACAGGACAGCGAATGAATTACACACCTTCCCTGCAGCCAGCCACGCTCATTCAACGCTATAAACGCTTTCTGGCCGATGTCGCTTTACCCGACGGCAGTATCACCACGATCCACTGTGCCAACACGGGTGCCATGACAGGGTGCGCCGAGCCCGGCGCCACTATCTGGTATTCCACCTCAGACAACCCGAAGCGGAAATACGCCCACAGTTGGGAATTAACACAAACTCAAGACGGACACTGGATTTGCATCAATACCGCCAGAGCGAATCAAATTGTGGTCGAAGCACTCAAAAATAACCACATTCCGGAATTATCCGGCTATGCTTCATTGCGCACTGAAGTGAAGTATGGTACTGAAAACAGCCGGGTAGATATTGTTCTGGATGATCCCTTACTGCCATCTTGTTTCATCGAAGTCAAAAGTGTCACTTTGCTGGAAGAGAATGGGCATGGGTATTTCCCGGATACAGTAACCACCCGAGGGCAAAAGCATTTAAGGGAGCTGGCAGAGGTCGCAGCCACAGGCCAGCGCGCTGTGTTATTTTTCGCCGTCCTGCATTCCGGGATTGAAAATGTCGCCGCAGCGCACCATATAGACCCGGTCTATGATGAGTTACTGGAGCAGGCAGAAAAAGCAGGTGTGGAAGTCCTCTGTTACCGCGCAGACATCAGCCCGACGGCTTTAACGTTAAGCCAGCGGATAGAATTTGCTCAGTAACGCGGAAAAATGATGCTTTCTTCACAATGGTATAAAATTGAAGATATGCAGCAATTGCCACGTTATATCCTTTCTGCTATAGATACCCGCCAAAATTAACCAGTGACGGTTATTCGGTATATGTTAGGAGATGCTATATGCCAGAGAGCAAGGTTAAAAAATCGTTAGGCATCCTGGCTATTGCTGGGGTTGACCCGTATCAGGAAAAAGCCGGCGAAGAATATATGGGTGAAGCGCAGCTAGAGCACTTCCGCAAAATTCTTGAAGCCTGGCGCAACCAATTGCGCGAAGAAGTTGACCGTACCGTTAACCATATGCAGGACGAAGCGGCGAACTTTCCGGACCCGGTTGACCGTGCAGCACAGGAAGAAGAATTCAGCCTGGAACTGCGTAACCGAGATCGTGAGCGTAAACTGATCAAGAAAATCGAAAAAACGCTGCAACGTATTGAAGATGACGATTTTGGTTTCTGTGATTCCTGTGGCGTGGAAATTGGTATTCGCCGCCTGGAAGCCCGTCCGACAGCCGACCTGTGTATCGACTGTAAGACACTGGCAGAGATCAAAGAAAAACAAATGGCTGGCTAATCTGCCCTTTGTAACCGTAATCTGATAAAAGGGAGCCAAGGCTCCCTTTTTTATTGTGATTCACTGTCTGCTATCCAACACCATGACAACACGATCTTCATACATAGGACGCTTTGCGCCTTCACCTTCCGGCCCGCTGCACTTCGGCTCACTGGTTGCGGCTTTGGGCAGTTATTTACAGGCGCGATCCCGGCAGGGCCAATGGCTGGTCAGAATCGAGGATCTGGATCCCCCGCGAGAAATGCCCGGTGCAGCGGATGATATCCTGCGCACGCTGGCCGCTTTTGGCCTTGAATGGGACGGCAGCGTGATCTATCAGAGCCAGCGGCATCCTGTCTATCAGGCCCAGATCGAGCACTGGCTGAGTCAGGGCGACGCCTATTATTGCCGTTGCAGCCGCAAAGCGATCAAAGAAGCGGGGGGATACTACCCCGGTACCTGTCGTCATGCCAGACTGAGTGCTGAACACAGTGCGGTACGGTTAAAAGTCGACCAGGCCATCACAGGATTTCATGACCAGTTACACGGCTGGATCGCCATCCCAGAAGCGCTGGCCCGGGAAGATTTCATTATCCGCCGCCGTGACGGCCTGTATGCCTACAACCTGGCGGTCGTTTTGGATGATATCGCCCAGGGCGTGACGGAAGTGGTCAGGGGTGCCGATCTGATTGAACCGACAGGACGGCAGATCGGTCTCTATCATCGCCTGGGCCATCCCGAGGTCAGCTATTTACATCTGCCGCTTGCCGTGACGGAAAACGGCAATAAACTGTCCAAACAAAATCACGCGCCGGCTATCGACACGGATCGGCCGGGTCCACAGCTGTGGCAGGCAATGCTGTTTCTGGGCATGTGCCCGCCACCAGAATTACAGGACGCAGAACGCGACGAAATTCTTCGTTGGGGGATCGCACATTGGGATGTCGCGAACCTGCCGCCAACAACAGCGATCACGCTGAACCTAGCATCTTAAGGTGACTTGGGTATATGATATGCGGCTGTTCAGTCCGGCCTTATCACAATTACGAGGTGTGTTATCTTTAGTCGAGTCGCCAGCTTTTGCCGTAAAGTATTGACCAGAGAGCAAAAAGCTCTGGGTAACAAGGAGCCAAGCTTGCAAGTTTATCAACGCGAGGAGCACGGTATCTCCCGCAAAGACATCAGTGAAAATGCACTGAAGGTACTCTATCGCCTCAATAAAGCCGGTTTTGACGCCTATTTGGTCGGCGGTGGTGTTCGGGATTTGCTGCTGGACAAAGAACCCAAAGATTTTGATATTGCGACCAATGCAACGCCGGAAGAAATCAAGGCGCTGTTCCGCAATTGCCGCCTGATCGGCCGACGTTTCCGTCTTGCCCATATTTTATTTGGCCGTGATGTGATTGAAGTCGCCACGTTCCGCGGCCACCATGATGCTGGCACAGTCAAGATGCCAGCCGGCAAGCAAGCCATTGCTTCGCGCAATCATGAAGGCATGCTGCTGCGTGACAATGTCTACGGCACGATCGATGAAGATGCAGAGCGACGCGATTTCTCAATTAATGCACTGTATTACAGCATCAAAGACTTCACCGTCACTGATTATGCGAACGGTGTCGTCGATCTGCAAAACCGCCTGATCCGCCTGATTGGCGATCCGGAAACCCGCTACCGCGAAGATCCGGTACGCATGCTGCGTGCCGTGCGTTTTGCCGTCAAACTGGACATGCAGATTGAAGCAAACACGGCAGCCCCGATTCTGGAACTCTCGACCCTGCTGAAAGACATTCCAGCAGCACGCCTGTTTGAAGAGAGCCTCAAACTGCTGCAGGCCGGTAAAGGGCTGGAAACTTACAAAATGCTGCGCGAATACAACCTGTTCCAGCAGCTGTTTCCGATTCTGGCCGAACACTTTACCGAAGATCACAGCAGCCAGACCGAGCAGATGATCGAGCACATTCTGGCGGCCACTGATGACAGAATCGCAGAAGGGAAACGCGTCAATCCTGCGTTTATGTTTGCGGCTATGCTCTGGTATCCCATGAATGTCCGGGCAGAAGAAATTGCCAGCACCAGCGGCCTGAGCGACTATGACGCCTTCATGATCGCCGCCAATGACATTTTGGATGATCAGGTCAAAAACATTGCCATCCCACGCCGTCTGACCACAACAGTGCGTGATATCTGGCAACAACAACACAGATTCAGCCGACGTTTCGGTAAACGCGCCTTTGCGATGCTGGAACACCCTAAATTCCGGGCTGCCTACGATTTTCTCGAAATGCGTGGCCAGTTTGAAGGACAAGACGTAGCTGAGCTGGCAACCTGGTGGCACAAGTTCCAGTTCGCCGGCCGTGATGAACGCAATAAGATGGTGCAAGAACTGGGTGGCGGTCATCAGCGTCGCCGCCGCCGTCCGCAACGCCGGAAGAAACCACAGGCGAAATCGGCATCATGATTCGTGCCTATATTGCCATTGGCAGCAATCTCAACGATCCGGTCGATCAGGCTTATCAGGCGATGGCGGCATTGCGTCAGACCAGCAAACTGACCGTCGTCGCCGAATCCTCCTTGTACTGCAGTAGCCCTATGGGACCGCAGGACCAGCCCGATTACATCAATGCTGTGGTTGCCGTTGACACTGAACTGGCACCACTGGCGCTGCTCGATCTGACTCAGCAGATTGAACAGCAGCATGGAAGAGTCCGCAAAGCAGAACGCTGGGGGCCGCGCACGCTGGATTTGGATATCCTGCTTTATGGCGATTTGCAGCACAGCTGTGAACGTTTAACCATTCCGCACTATGGCATGAAAGCCCGTGAGTTTGTGCTTTATCCACTGGCTGAAATTGCCCCTGAACTCGTCCTGCCTGACGGTACAGCGCTGACAGATCTGCTACCTGAGGTGGACCGTAACGGCCTGCGTGTGTGGTCATCCTGACACACCCGGGAGAAGGGAGATAACAATGAAGAAAATCACCATTAACGACCTGATGAAGTGGAAGCAGGAAGGTCGTAAATTTGCCTCACTCACATCTTATGACGCGAGTTTTGCCCAACTGTTTGAGCAACAGGAAGTGCCTGTCCTTCTGGTCGGCGATTCCCTGGGTATGGTTCTGCAAGGGCAGACGGATACCCTGCCGGTCACGATTGATGAAATGGCCTATCACACCCGCTGTGTGCGTGCCGGCAGCCCGAACGCCCTGCTTCTGGCGGACTTGCCTTTCATGACCTACGGCACACCAGAACAAGCTTGCGACAATGCTGCCAAGCTGATGCGCGCCGGTGCCAATATGGTCAAACTGGAAGGGGGCAGCTGGCTGGCAGAGACTGTCAGAACCCTGACCGAACGTGCCATCCCTGTGTGCGCCCATCTGGGCCTGACACCACAATCGGTCAACATCTTTGGCGGTTACAAAGTCCAGGGACGCGATAAAGAACGCGCTGACCAGATGCTGGCCGATGCCATCACGCTGCAAAATGCAGGCGCGCAAATTGTCGTGCTGGAGTGTGTACCCGCCTCTCTGGCCAAACGTATCACCGAAGCATTAGAGATTCCTGTGATCGGCATCGGTGCCGGTAACGTGACTGACGGCCAGATTTTAGTGATGCACGACATGTTCGGCATTTCTGCCAACTATATACCGCGTTTCTCTAAGAACTATCTTGCGCAGACTGGCGATATCCGCAAAGCGGTAGCACAGTATCTGAAAGAAGTGGAAGCGGGAACATTCCCGGGTCCAGAGCATACCTTTGAGTAAGGAAAACCCACCATGCAGACTTTTGCTGATATTTCCCCTGTTCGTGAACAGGTTCGGGCCTGGCGCCGTGAAGGCCGCCGTATTGCCTTTGTTCCGACCATGGGAAATCTGCATCAGGGGCACCTGACTCTGGTTCGCAAAGCACGCGAACAAGCCGATGTCGTTGTGGTCAGTATCTTCGTGAACCCGATGCAATTTGATAAAGCTGACGATCTGAACAACTATCCCCGTACTCTGGAAGATGATCTGGCCAAATTAAATGGTGAGGGTGTTGAACTGGTCTTCACTCCAACACCGGATATCATTTATCCCAATGGCATGGATCGGCAGACCTTTGTCGAAGTGCCTGGCCTGTCTCACATGCTGGAAGGTGCCTTGCGCCCGAGCCATTTTCGTGGCGTCTCCACCATAGTGACCAAGCTGTTTAATATCGTGCAGCCCGATGTGGCCTGCTTTGGTGAAAAAGACTACCAGCAGCTGGCGTTGATCCGTCAAATGGTCAGCGATCTCGCGATGCCGATTGAGATCATTGGTGTCCCGACAGTGCGTGAAATGGATGGCCTGGCAATGAGTTCACGAAATGGATACCTCACCGTCGATGAGCGTCAGCGCGCACCGGTACTGGCCAAAACCATGCGCTGGATCAGCAGCCAGATCCGCGGCGGCCGCCGTGACTTTGATGAGGTCGTGCTGGATGCCAATGATCAGTTGCGTGCCGCAGGTCTGGAGCCGGATGAAATTTACATCCGCGATGCCCGCACCTTGCAGGTTGTCGGCGAAGAGACCACACAGGCAGTGATCCTGATGTCCGCTTTCCTCGGCAAAGCGCGTCTGATTGATAATCAGGTCATCGAGCTGGCTTCTGTCTCAGCAGAGACCACCCATTAACAGCGCCTAATCCCTTTCGGATCCGCATCAGACGAAAACGCCCAGTTACCAACAGGTACCGGGCGTTTTTTATTGCGCGTTCAAACCCGCTGTATCGACTCAGGAACGCAAACCTATCCCTTTCGAGATGAGATAATGGGCCAGAGCGTACAAAGCAACCACAAAGGCCAGCAGCACGCTAAAGGCGGTGCCGATACCGACATCAGAGACCCCGAGGAAGCCATAACGAAAGGCATTGACCATGTACACGATAGGATTGAGCTTGGACACCCACTGCCAGAACTCGGGCAACAGATTGAGGGAATAAAACACCCCGCCTAAATACGTCAAAGGCGTCAGCACGAAGGTGGGAATGATACTGATGTCATCAAAGGTTTTGGCGAACACCGCGTTGATCAATCCACCCAGAGAGAAAACAATGGAGGTCATCATCACAGTGGCAATAATGACCCCCAGATGCGCGATCTGCAAATCGACGAACAGCAGCGACACCGCTGTCACGATCACACCAACCCCCAATCCGCGCAACACACCACCGCCGATATAGCCGGCGATAATGACAAAGTTGGGCACAGGTGCAACCAGCAACTCTTCAATGTTGTGCTGAAACTTGGCACTAAAGAAAGAGGACGCGACATTCGAATAAGAGTTTGTAATCACGGACATCATGATCAAACCGGGCACGATATATTCCATATAGGTAAAACCGCCCATTTCACCAATCCGGCTGCCGATCAGGCTGCCGAAAATAATGAAATATAAGGTCATAGTGATGGCCGGCGGCACCAGCGTCTGTACCCAGATACGGGCAAAACGGTTCACTTCTTTACTGATTAAGCTTTGAAAAGCAATCCAATACTGGTATCTCATGCGGACTGCTCTCCTTTGCTCTGGGCAACAAGCGTCACGAATAACTCCTCAAGACGGTTAGCTTTATTACGCATAGACAGTACATCAATTCCCTGGGCACTCAGCTGGCTGAACACAGCGTTGAGAGCCGTCCCTTTATGGATATCGATTTCCAGGGTGTGGTTATCGGGCATTTTCCAGGTCACACCATTGAGTTCGGGCTGACTGCCATTGAGGGCAACATCAAGAATGAAGGTTTCCACTTCCAGCTTGGCCAGCAGCGATTTCATACTGGTGTGTTCAATCAGCTCGCCGTGATTAATGATACCGATATTACGACACAGCATTTCGGCTTCTTCCAGATAATGCGTGGTCAGAATAATCGTGACGCCCTGGCGATTAATTTCTCGCAGAAAAGTCCACATTGAGCGGCGCAGCTCAATATCCACCCCTGCGGTCGGCTCATCGAGAATCAGCAGCTTCGGCTCGTGCATCAGGGCCCGGGCGATCATCAGGCGCCGCTTCATCCCGCCAGACAAACTCCGGGCACGCTCATTGCGCTTATTCCACAGATCCAGCTGGGTCAGGTACTTCTTTGCCCGCTCTTTGGCCAGCGCCTTGGGGACGCCATAAAAACCGGCCTGATTGATCACGATCTGCTCGACAGTCTCGAACTGGTTGAAGTTAAACTCCTGCGGCACCAGACCGAGCTGATTTTTCGCTTCAACCAGCTGCTTGTCGATGTCATAGCCAAACACTTTCACCTGTCCGGACGTTTTATTCACCAGGGAGCTGATCACACCAATCGTGGTCGATTTACCGGCACCATTCGGCCCCAGCAGCGCGAAAAAGTCCCCTTCTTCGACGGTCAGGCTCATATCCTTCAGGGCCTGTACCCCTGGATAGACCTTGTTTAAATCAGTAATTTCTAATGCATTCATACAATACGCTTTTTATTTGGTATAAAGAGTAAAAAAATCAACAAATCGGATTTGCAAGCCGCCTCGCAAGTGTATAGTAATGACCTGTTTATCTTTGGCTTTGCCATTGGTAGGTTACCAGCCAAAGCCTGACCAAAGATAAACAACCCAATGTAGCAAACTAAGGTGTTGTCATGGCAGAAATTAAACAGCTCTTTGCAAATAACTTTTCCTGGTCGGAAAAGATCAAAGCAGAAAACCCGGAATTCTTTTCACATCTCGCAAAAGCGCAGCACCCCGAATACCTTTGGATCGGCTGCTCAGATAGCCGGGTTCCGGCAGAACGTCTGACGGGCCTGGATTCAGGCGAGCTCTTCGTCCACAGAAACGTCGCCAATCAGGTCATCCATACCGATCTGAACTGCCTGTCTGTCGTGCAGTATGCTGTCGATGTGCTGAAGGTCAAACACATCATTATCTGCGGCCACTACGGCTGTGGCGGTGTGGCAGCATCAATTGATAACCCGCAACTGGGTTTGATCAATAACTGGCTGCTTCACATTCGCGACCTGTACCTCAAGCACCGCAGTGATCTGGGGGTTCTGCCCCGTGAAGCCTGGGCCGATAAGCTCTGTGAAATCAACGTCGCTTCGCAAGTATACAACTTGGGCAACTCCACCATCATGCAACAAGCCTGGGAACGTGGCCAGAAAGTGAAAATTCACGGCTGGGTGTACGGGATTGGTGATGGCAAGCTGGCTGATTTAGGCGTGACTGCCACCAGCCGGGAATCTCTGGAAGTTTCTTTCCAGAATGCCATGGCAACGATTTTACCCAAAGAATAACCCATAAAGTAAAAGCGACCATCCGGTCGCTTTTACTTGATTCATCCAGCCGACAGCTGATATCTATCAGTCTTCCAGCGGAATCACTTTTCCGATAAACCGCAGGTGACGGTACTTCTGCGCATAATCGATACCAACACCGACCACAAATTCATCCGGAATTTCAAAGCCAATCCACTCGGCATCCACGGCAACTTCACGGCGCTCAGGCTTATCCAGCAAAGTACAGATGCGGATTGAGTTCGGATTACGCAGGGCCAGAATTTCCCGGACCTTATTCAGCGTATTGCCGGTATCAATAATATCTTCAACCAACAGGACATCTTTACCTTCGATTTCATCATCCAGATCTTTCAGAATCCGTACATCACGGCTGCTTTCCATCGCGTTTCCGTAACTGGACGCTGTCATAAAATCCACTTCGTGCGGCAGTTCAATCGCACGGGCCAGGTCAGCCATAAAAACAAAGGAACCTCGCAGCAATCCCACCATGACAAGGTTTTCTGAGCCCTGATAATAGGCGGTGATCTGCTCTCCGAGCTCTTTAATCCTTGCCTGAACATCCTGCTCAGAAATCATGACTTCAATGGTATGCTTCATTTATCTCTCCATATGCGCATTTGGCATGCACATGGGTCTCTGTGATTACTAAAACGCTATTCTACCATCCTTGAACAAGAAAAGTTATTGCTTCAATTATTCGAGCCATATGACACAACGAGTATAAATCAGATTGAACCAAATCCATTGCTGAGGTAGAGTTATTAAGCAAAGTGCATATAAATCGATTGGCTAGGGAATTTGTAGCATGGACACCATAGTTAAAAAAACGAGGACGCGTCTCTCACCTGAGAAACGAAAACAACAACTTCTCAAGTGTGCGCTGGAAGTGTTTGCCCGCCGCGGCATAGGACGAGCAGGACATGCCGACATTGCTGATATGGCCAATGTCTCCGTGGCAACGGTCTTCAATTATTTTCCGACCCGTGAAGCGCTTGTCGAACAAGTTCTGTCACAGGTAGAAAGAAATTTTAATGAACTGCTGAATCTGTGTCTGGGAGAAGAGCACGATACCCTGCATAGTCATTTGAGCTGCATCACCGGCTATATGATAGATGCGGTTATCGAACAGCAAGACTGGTTAAAGGTCTGGTTTGAGTGGAGTACTTCTGTCAGGACAGAAACCTGGCCGCAGTTTCTTGATGCAAACCGTCCGAACCTGAAACAGCTGACAAACATCTTCGAGCAAGGCAAGCAGGATGGTCAGCTCAGTACGGATATCACCTCTTATGATCTGACCTGGCTGCTTCATGGTTTATGTTATGTGCTGTATTTGCGCGCCAACATTGAACCAGACAAAAACAGCATGCAAACACAGGCCGACGCTTACATCAGCCTAATGTTCCCGCAGGCATAACAGTTGCCGTTAACTGGCAGCAGCAAGTATCCTGGGCTGGTATAAATCCAGCTCTACGGATACGCGCTGACCGGTTTGCAGGATCATGGGGGTATTCACGATTAAGTGGTGCCCCTCATAGTCCACAGTGTAGCGGCAACTGTCTCCCATAAATTGCTGCTCCAGGATCACTCCTTCCCCGTCTTCCGCTGGTGTCAGCTTCAGATTTTGTGGCCTGACAAGCCACTCAACATGCTTGCCTTCGCCAAAGATCACGGCTTTAGCCAGCTCAATACGGCCAAACGGCGTCAATAATTCATCATGCCCGACAGTGGCCGGCAGATAAGACCCCGCGCCCAGAAAATCGGCGACAAAGCGGCTGCAGGGCTGATAGTAAAGCTCCGCTGCGGTACCAAACTGTTCGATTACACCATTGTGCATCACTGCCAGCTTATCTGCGAAAGCAAAGGCTTCCTCCCGGCTGTGCGTCACAAAGATAGCCGTGACCCCCTGCGCCTTGAAGATTCGCCGTATTTCCCGAATCAGACCATGGCGCACCTGAGTATCAATATTCGAAAACGGTTCATCCAGCAAGATCAGATCCGGCTCGCACGCCAGGGCCCGCGCAATCGCCACACGCTGTTGTTGCCCCCCGGATAACTGATGCGGGTAACGCTGACCAAGGTTTTCCAGCCTGACCAGCGACAGCATTTCTTCTACTTTGGTTTGCGCACTGTTTTTTTCCCAGTCCCGCAGACCAAAGGCGATATTCTCCGCCACCGTCAGATGGGGAAACAACGCATAATCCTGGAAAATCATCCCTATATGACGATTTTCCGGTGGCACCCAGGTCACGGCATCCACCACTGTCCGGCCATTGATCCGCAACTCCCCCTGCTCTTGGGGTAATAAACCGGCAATAGCTTTGAGCAAGGTTGTTTTCCCGCAGCCGCTGGCCCCTAACAAACAGATGATTTCATTGTCTTCCACCACCAGAGACAGATTTTCCAGTACGGCGTGACCGTTATAACGACAGGTCAGATTATGGACAGATAACGCATGACTCATCAGTGTGATTGCTCCAATGAACGGTTGACAACAACCAAAGGCACCAAGCCGACCAGCACCAGCAGAATCGCTGGCATCGCGGCCAGCTCCAGCTGCTCATCTGAGGCATAGTTGAAGACATAGGTTGCCAGAGTTTCAAAGTTAAATGGCCGCAGTAACAGCGCGGCGTTCAGCTCCTTCATCGACTCAATGAAGACCAGCAGACCCGCGATCAGGCAGCCCCGCCGGATGAGCGGCAAATGCACGCGCCTCAGCATCGACATCGGGCCGCAGCCCATGGTCTTGGCCGCCATATCCAACGACGGCGGTATTTTGGCCAGGCTGCTTTCAATACTGCCCACGGCAACCGCACCAAAGCGCACCACAAAAGCAAAAATCATGGCAAACACAGTGCCGGAGAAAAAGAGTCCAGGGCGTCCCCAGTCCATATACCGAGCCAAATCATTGAGCCAATGATCGGCCGTGGTCAGCGGGATCATCACACCAATTGCCAGCACAGTACCGGGGACGGCATACCCCATTACACTTAAGCGCATCGGGGCGATGCTGGAGCGACGGCCATCCAGACGATGATAAAAATTGACCAGCAGTGCAACAGCAACCGCCAACAGAGCAGCACTCACCGAGACAATCAAGCTATTGATGCTGAACTGCCTGAATGCCGAATTCCAGCTATCGGCGAAATACTGCCAGGCATAATAAAGCAATTGAAGGAGTGGCAGAAGAAAAGCAAATCCAATCAGTCCCCAGCACCAGCTCAGTGCCAGCCACTTCTTCCAGCCAGACAGACGATAGCGGATATCTTCATTCGGTTCACTGTGTTGCTGAAATAGTTTTTGACGACGACGGCTGAACCGCTCTGCACTGATCAGCAAAAAAATGGCCAGCAGCATCATGGCAGAAATTTTTGCCGCAGCGTTGAGATTGGAATAACCCAGCCAGGTGTCGTAGACCGCCGTAGTCAGAGAATGAACAGCGAAGTAACTGACCGTGCCAAAATCGCCTAAGGTTTCCATCGCAATCAAAGACAGGCCAACCGCAATGGAAGGCCGGGCCAGAGGCAGAGAAATACGCCGGAAGCTCTCCAGCGGCGAACAGCGCAGTAAACGGGCTGACTGCAGCAAGCTGGCACTCTGTTCCATAAATGCCGTGCGGGCAAGCAGATAGATATAAGGATAAAGCACTAAAGCCAGCACCAGACACGCACCGCCCAAGGTTCGGATATCCGGAAACCAGTAGTCCTGATAACTTTGCCAGCCAAACCAGTCGCGCAGCAGAATTTGTACCGGTCCAGCATAATCAAACCAGTCGGTATAGATGTAGCCGATGATGTAGCCCGGCATCGCCAATGGCAGGACTAAGGCCCATTGCAGCCACTTTTCACCCGGCAGTCGGCACATGGCCATAAACCAGGCGGCGGGCAAGCCAAACAACGCAGCCAATAATG
The DNA here is from genome assembly GCF_021432065.1 of Photobacterium sp. TLY01. Lineage (NCBI taxonomy): Bacteria > Pseudomonadati > Pseudomonadota > Gammaproteobacteria > Vibrionales > Vibrionaceae > Photobacterium > Photobacterium sp. TLY01. Next base: position 439,409 of record NZ_CP090364.1, on the reverse strand, counting down.
CCGTGCCAGCGACCAGCACCAGTGTATTGAGGGTATAAGTTCCCATCACTGTGCTCATCAGATGGGCAAACACCTGATCTGATTCCCCCAGCGCCGTATAGAAAATGGCTAAAATGGGCAAAACCAGTAACACACCAAACGTCCAGCCGCTGGTTTTCCAAATAGGGTATCTGTCTTTCATTGCCGACAACTTAGTATCCTTGAGCTGACACGGGAAAGCCTTGCCCAACACAGGGCAACACATGCGTCCAAGCGGTTCGCGAAAAAAACGCCCCCAAAGATACCAGACAATCGATAAAAAGGGGCCTACCGACCCCTGTTTTTTCTTTTACTTACAGATCAAACTGCACTTCATCCAGCAGTTTGGTCGCAGCATTGTGATACTCAGCAACCTTCTCCAGTGGCAGTGTATCAGCCTTGAAATCCCCCCAGGATGCCACCAGCTCTGAGCGCTCGACACCCGCTTTCACCGGGTATTCAAAGTTCACTTCAGCGTACATGTGCTGGGCTTTGTCTGATGTCAGGAATTCCATCAGTTTCTGGGCATTGGCTTTATTCGGCGCATACTTAGCCATTGCCATCCCACTGATATTGACATGAGTACCGTTCGCCTGCTGGCCCGGGAAGTTAATGTAAACCGCTTCTGCCCATGATTTCTGGTTTTCATCACTCAGCATATTGCCCAGGTAGTAGCTGTTACCAATGGCCAGATCACACAGGCCTTCTTTCACCGCTTTCACCTGACCACGGTCGTTACCCTGAGGTTTACGCGCCAGGTTCGCCTTCACACCTTCAAGCCAGGTTTTGGTTTCCGCTTCGCCGTAATGGGCAATCATCGAGGAGACCAGGGAAATATTGTAAGGGTGCTTACCGGAGCGGGTGCAGATTTTGCCTTTCCACTCAGGTTTCGCCAGATCCAGATAATCAAAACTGGCTGGCAGACGGCCGACACGTTCTCTGGATGAGTACACACTGCGGGTACGTAACGTCAAGGCAAACCACTCATCATCAGAATCGCGGTACTGAGCCGGAACATTCTTGTCAATCACATCACTGTCAACCGCCTGAACCAGGCCTTTATCGCTCAATTCTGCCAGACGGCTGATGTCAACGGTCAGAATCACATCGGCCGGGCTGTATTCGCCTTCCTGAGCCAGTTTTTCAGCAATGCCATCTTTGGCAAATTTTACGTTGACCTGAATGCCGGTTTCATCCGTAAATTCTTTCAGCATCGGCTCAATCAAAAACGGCTGGCGTAGAGAGTAGACGTTGACTTCTTCGGCCGCCTGAACCATTTGCGGTGACGACAGACCAAGTAATACAGCAGAAGCGAGCAGTTTTTTCATTGAGCATTCCCTTAATACAAAAATGAATGATAACGTTTATCAGTATCGCTCAATTATACTGTAGCTGCTTCAGCCAACAATGCGTTGAAACAAAGGAACACAAAAAAACGCTGCCATTAGGCAGCGTTTTTGATATTTATGTGAATTAGCTCAACTTTAAAGTAATCACTTCACACTGACAAACTCAGGGTAAGCATCGATACCACAGTCGTGTAAATCCATACCTGCCATTTCTTCCTCTTCGCTGACACGGATTCCCATGGTCGCTTTCAGGATGGCCCATACGGCCAGACTCGCACCAAATACCCAGGCGAAAATCACCACTGCACCCAGCAGCTGAGCACCAAAGCTGGCATCTGTGTTGCTGAACGGTACCACCATCAGCCCGAAGAAACCGCACACACCATGTACTGAAATTGCACCGACAGGATCATCGATTTTCAGCTTGTCCAGACCGATGATACTGAAGACAACCAGTGCACCGGCAATCACACCGATAATCACCGCAGACATCGGTGATGGAGACAGCGGATCAGCGGTGATCGCCACCAGGCCCGCCAATGCACCATTGAGAATCATGGTCAGATCGGCTTTACCCCAGGTGGTTTTACACACAGCCAGTGCGGCGATGGCACCCGCTGCGGCGGCGGCATTGGTGTTGAGGAAAATTTTACCCACAGCCGTTGCGTTCTCGAAATCGGAAATCATCAGCTGCGAACCGCCGTTGAAGCCGAACCAGCCAAACCACAGGATAAAAGTACCCAGAGTCGCCAACGGCATGTTTGAACCGGGAATCGGCAGGATTTCACCATTTTTACCGTATTTGCCTTTACGAGCCCCCAGCAGCAACACACCAGCCAGTGCCGCAGACGCACCCGCCATATGCACAATCCCTGAGCCGGCAAAGTCACTAAAACCAGCGGCCGACAGGAAGCCACCGCCCCAGGTCCAGTAACCTTCAACCGGGTAAATCACAGCCGTCAGAACCACTGAGAATACCAGGAAAGCCCACAACTTCATGCGTTCAGCAACAGCCCCTGAAACCACAGACATGGCTGTCGCAACAAAGACTACCTGGAAGAAGAAGTCTGATTCCAGCGAGTGGTCAGCCCCTTCCGCCTGAGTCCCGAATAAGGTACCGAATGAAGGCAGCCAGCCCCCTTCGCCGTTATCGACATACATGATGTGATAACCCACAATCAGGTACATGGTGCAGGCAATGGCGTACAGACAAAAGTTTTTGGTTAAAATTTCAGTCGTATTTTTTGAGCGCACCAGGCCGGCTTCGAGCATGGCAAAGCCAGCAGCCATCCACATGACCAGGGCACCAGAGATCAGGAAAAAGAATGTGTCGAGCGCGTAGCGCAGCTCTGTCACCGTTGTTGATAATTCCATGGTTGTCGTCCTCTTATCACATCTTGTTGTTATAATGCTTCTGCGTCTGTCTCACCGGTACGGATACGTACCGCATGGTCCAGGTCGTAAACAAAAATCTTACCGTCACCGATTTTGCCGGTATGCGCCGCCTTGGTGATGGCTTCAAGAATGATGTCCAGGTTCTCCGCCTGGGTGGCGATTTCCAGCTTGACCTTAGGCAGGAAATCAACCTGGTATTCCGCACCGCGGTACAGTTCAGTGTGCCCTTTCTGACGACCAAATCCTTTGACCTCAGAAACGGTCATCCCCTCAACCCCGACGTCCGCCAGTGCTTCACGCACATCATCCAACTTAAAAGGTTTGATTATTGCATTGATGAGTTTCATTAACCTTGCTCCTTAAACCTGTGCATCCCTAACATACACAGGTTAATAAACAAGCTTCGTGCCAACTTTGAAAACTCTTAATAAACATAAACTTAAATAAACAACAGAAAAGTTGCACAAAAAAACCGCACCATGGTGGTGCGGTTCATTCCCCGAAAAGAAGCAAAGCAGGAATTTACACTGAATCTGACGCTTATCGTCCGCGAATGAATGCACGCCAAGCATGCAAAACTTGTTCAAGATCCTCGAAGCCACACAGGGAAACTGCTTCATCGTCATAATGACTCATATCTTCATCCAGCTGATCTTCATCTTGAAAAAACAAATAATTAGCCTGAACGATGGCTTCGTTATCTTCCAGAATCAGTGTCATTTCTTCCCCGCTTAACCGCCACTCACTCGTGGTGCCTTTCAGTGCACCAAGTTGATTCAGGATCAAGGCTATCTTTGCCTCATCAGACTGCACTTCTTCCACCAGCCAGCGGCCAAGGGCTTCATGCCCCATAGAAAAAACCACATGATAGCTGCCGTCCAGCATGTTTTTCTTAAATTCGTAGTCCATACCTGCCCTTTATTATTGTGATTCGTTTTTTAGTGATAGGTGTCTTACCGTCAGGCGGCGCACTCATTAACTATCGTCCGCATACTGCCTGGAGTGAAGGGAGCCGGGATCATTTCGCCGCGCACCTTGTCAGGAACCCGCTCAAAATGCAACCTGAAGCTGCAATGTGCAGTCTTCGAAACCTGAGCGCGCTGAGCTGGTGCAGGGAGAAACCTAGCTCAGTACCAAAAGAAGAAAAAAAACAGGGAGCCATTGGCTCCCTGTTTGATTCATTGCCATTGATCCTGGCCGGGTAGGATTATACCGCAGCCTGAATGATCACTTCATCCGCTCGCTTGGTGTACTGACCCATGCGGTGGAAGTTCAGATAGCGGTAAGTATCTGCTGCCGTTGCATTAATCTGCTTAGCATACTCCATGTACTCTTCCACAGTCGGGATGCGACCCAGAATAGCACCAACCGCTGCCAGCTCAGCTGAAGACAGGTACACATTGGCACCGGTACCCAGACGGTTAGGGAAGTTACGGGTAGAAGTAGACATTACAGTCGCTTTGTCAGCCACACGTGCCTGGTTACCCATGCACAGTGAACATCCCGGGGTTTCAATACGGACACCGGCACGGCCGAAGATACCGTAGTAACCTTCCTCTGTCAGTTGATCACGGTCCATCTTAGTCGGTGGAGCAACCCACAAACGCGTGTTCAGCTGACCACCAAATTTATCCAGCAACTTACCGGCTGCGCGGAAGTGACCGATGTTGGTCATACAAGAACCGATGAAGACCTCGTCGATTTCCGTACCCTGAACCTCAGACAGCAGGCGAGCATCGTCCGGATCGTTAGGTGCACACAGAATAGGCTCTTTGATCTCAGCCAGATCGATTTCGATCACGTGAGCATATTCGGCGTCTTTGTCTGCTTCCATCAGTGACGGATTATCCAGCCATTCCTGCATTGCAGTAATGCGACGCTCAATGGTACGACGATCGCCATAACCTTCCGCGATCATCCACTTCAGCATCACAATGTTGGATTCCAGGTACTCAGCCACAGATTCCTGCGACAGTTTCACTGTACAACCCGCCGCACTGCGCTCTGCCGAGGCATCAGACAGCTCGAATGCCTGCTCAACCGTCAGGTGCTCAACACCTTCAATTTCCAGTACGCGGCCGGAGAATTCGTTGATCTTGCCGGCTTTCTCTACGGTCAGTAGACCTTGCTTGATACCGTAGTAAGGGATGGCATGCACCAGATCACGCAGCGTGATACCTTCTTGCATTTCACCCTTGAAGCGCACCAGGATAGACTCTGGCATATCCAGCGGCATCACACCGGTTGCCGCTGCGAACGCCACCAGACCAGAGCCTGCCGGGAACGAGATCCCCAGAGGGAAGCGAGTGTGCGAGTCACCGCCGGTACCGACAGTATCAGGCAGCAGCATACGGTTCAGCCAGGAGTGGATCACACCGTCACCAGGACGCAGCGAGACACCGCCACGGTTCATGATGAAATCAGGCAGGGTATGGTGGGTGTTGACATCCACTGGCTTAGGATACGCCGAGGTGTGACAGAATGACTGCATGGTCAGCTCAGCAGAGAAGCCCAGGCATGCCAGGTCTTTCAGCTCATCACGGGTCATAGGACCTGTGGTGTCCTGAGAGCCCACTGTGGTCATCTTAGGCTCACAGTAAGTGCCCGGACGGATACCTTCAACGCCACAGGCTTTACCGACCATTTTCTGAGCCAGGGTAAACCCTTTACCAGAATCGGCCACTGGCTGCGGACGGCGGAATACCGTCGACGCTTCCAGACCCAGACATTCACGGGCACGGTCAGTCAGACCACGGCCGATGATCAGCGGAATACGGCCACCGGCACGCACTTCATCAATCAGCACATCGGTTTTCAGCGAGAAAGTGGAGACCAGTTCATCACTGCCGTGACGACGCACTTCGCCTTTGAATGGGTAAACGTCGATCACATCGCCCATGTTCAGCGCTGTCACATCCACTTCAATCGGCAATGCACCGGCATCTTCCATAGTATTAAAGAAGATAGGCGCAATCTTACCACCCAGCACATAACCGCCGGCACGCTTATTCGGGACATTCGGAATGTCATCGCCCATGAACCAGAGTACAGAGTTCGTCGCCGATTTACGGGATGAACCCGTACCGACCACGTCACCCACATAAACCAGCTGATGGCCTTTTTCTTTCAGGGCTTCAATTTGCTTCACCGGACCGATAGAACCGGCTTGATCCGGTTCAATGCCGTCACGTTCATTTTTCAGCATTGCCAGCGCGTGCAGCGGAATATCCGGACGAGACCAGGCATCTGGTGCCGGAGACAGGTCATCGGTATTGGTTTCGCCGGTCACTTTAAAGACGGTCAGGGTAATTTTTTCAGCCAGCTCAGGCTTAGACAGGAACCACTCGGCATCCGCCCAGGATTGCAGCACTTGCTTGGCGAAGTCATTGCCGGCTTTTGCTTTTTCTTCGACATCATAGAAAGCGTCGAACATCAGCAGTGTATGAGACAGGGCTTTCACCGCAATCGGTGCCAGTTCGGCATTGTCTAACAGGCTGATCAGGGGCTCGATGTTATAACCACCCTGCATGGTACCCAGCAGTTCAGCCGCTTTTTCTTTGCTGACAATAGGAGAAGTCGCTTCACCTGTGGTAATCGCGGCCAGAAAGCCCGCTTTCACGTATGCGGCTTCATCAACACCTGGCGGGATGCGGTTTTCCAGCAGGTCGACCAGGAAGGCTTCTTCACCTGCAGGGGGATTTTTCAGAAGTTCAACCAGAGCAGCAGTTTGCTCGGCATCCAGAGGCTTAGGGACAATCCCTTCAGCAGCACGCTCTTCGACGTGTTTACGGTAGGCTTCAAGCACGACATATTCCTCATTTTTCGGTTTAGCCAACCGGCTAAACATCCTTGGAAGTGATTGCCCTCTCCGGTGTTCTCGCACGCATTATGCTTGACTTGATTCAGACCTTTTTGGCGTGCAGGAGAGACCAAAACCGGTTACGGAGCATACCATTTTTAACTAAACATTAAAATCAGGCGGACTTTTACAACATTCACAAAACAGGAAAAATCCCGGTATTACAAGGCTCCTCCAAAAAACAGATACAATGAGCTTAAATCTTCTTCCGTTCTGCCATAAGCCAGAATGAATGGCCCAAATGGCGTGGTAATACCTGTGAATATGCTACCGGCATAATAACCCGGTATCTCAGAAACCGAAAGATTGGGGTTATTGAACACGCCGCCCCATTCAACCGAGCCCCCCAGGTACACCGCTGAGTTAAACAGACCAAAGTCGTTATCGAGCAAATGGTAACGGTACACCAGGGCAGAAAACACTTTATTGTTCCCCGACAGGCTGTTTTTCGGGATACCGGATAAGTTCAGGAATCCCCCCAGCTCTTTGGGATCAAGCCGTAAATCTTCATCGGAATGAACATTGCCGTATTCCGCCTTGCCCATTACAGTATGGCGGCCAAAGGTATACGCGCCTTTCCAGCCCAGATCAAAATGAAAAGAAGTATCTGCCCTGTGCTCTCCCTGAAAACGCACGCTGTCATCTGATGAGGCGACTTCGGCCAAAAAGAAATGGCCGCTGTTCGGTAAGGTAAAATCATCCAGAGTATCGAGATTATATCTCAGATAAAGTCGCCGGCTGTTGCGGTCTTGATCACCCAGATTCAGAATCCCGGGAAATTGTGTTTTTCCGTCGCCAAACAAGTAACCCAGCCTGAATTCCTGCCATAGTGCAGGTTGCCACCCCAGCGAGCTGTCAATATTCACATCAATAAAACGTGCTGCAATAAAATCATCGATGTTCTTCAGGCTCGGTTCTTCCCCCGAAACCGCCAGATAGGTATTGGTGACATCATATTCCATGCCCATCACGGCAAACCATTCCTGATCGCTGCTAAAAGGCACATACAATTCGCTGGCAACGCGCTTGTCTGAGCCATATTCAAGCTCGTTTCGCCACTCAGCTCCTTTCTCTGACAGTCCGGTTGCCGTTAATCCCAGGCCAATGGAAAAATCGGTATTATTGGCAAAGTCATCTTCTAAGGCGAAACGCATGTCGATAAAATTGGGACCCCAGCTTTTAGCCTTCACTTCAAAGATCAGGATATGGCGGTTACCTAAACGCTCAAACCGGTAATCCACCCGCTCAAACCGGTCCAGCGCATACAGGTCGCGTACACTTTGCTCCAGTTGCTCGGTATTGACCTTCATGCCGGGTTTCAGTTGCAGACGCTCCAGCAGGACTTCGTCGGCATAAGGGCTGTTATTGAGCAGCTCAATTTCGTCAATCCGCCCTTCTTCCAGAAATTCCAGCTCACGCCGGGCATTCTGTTTATTATCTATGTAGGTCTGATAGGTACTGGCGTTTCCGAGTTCTGACAGCTGGAATCGCACCGTCTGAACACTGTGATAGCCGCTATCAAAGGCTTCCGGCATCCGGTGAAAGTCTGTGGTGCTGATACCGCGGACATCCGGACGCAGCAGTATGTCGGCCTCTGACAAGAGCGATTCCTGACGGGCAGAGTTATCCCGTACCATGAAATCAGTCAGTTGATCCATCACCACCAGATAGTCAGTCAGCTCATCGGCGGTTTTGAAATCGTTACTGATATCCACCGCGATGATTAAGTCGGCCCCCATCTCCTTCACGACAGAAATAGGCAGGTTATTGGTAATACCACCATCAACCAGCAATTTGCCTTCCAGCATCACAGGCGGCAGCAAACCGGGTACCGACATACTTGCCTGCATCGCCTCGGCCAGATCACCCCCAGCCAAGACAACCGGTTTCAGATTCTCAATATCGGTGGCGACCGCACGAAACGGCACAGGCAAGGCATCAAAGCTCTCCATCCAGGGCAAATTACCGGACGTGGTACGCAGGATCTCGCCCATGGTCTGCCCCTGCACAAACCCTTTCGGCACTTTGATTTCCCAGAACTTGAACCCCAGATCGGTGACGATCTGGAATCTGTCCTCTTGCTGTTTTTCACGGACCCGCCGCTCACTGCGCTGTACCCTGTCCTCGTAACCCGATTCCCAGTCAACCGTATTGAGAATGGCTTCGATCTCATCGGCGCTCATCCCTGAGGCATATAAGCCACCGACATAAGCCCCCATGCTGGTGCCCACAATGTAATCCACCGGGATTTGCAGCTCTTCCAGCGCCTTCAGCACCCCGACATGGGCCGCCCCTTTGGCACCGCCGCCACCGAGCACAAGTCCGACCTTCAGGCGATCAGCACTTTTTTGCTCGGCCGTCACTAAAGTCGGGGTAAATACGGCCGATATCACAACAAACAATGCAATAAAACGAAACATCCCTTTAAAAACACCACTTTGATCACTAGGCCGCTGTGGAGTACACCGGCTAAAAAACACTATTAATTCGCACACTTATACCGCAGAAATCCCGGTAGCAACAGAGAATTGATGCATGAACCTCAAGCAGCTTTCCATCAGGCAAAAACTTACACTGGCAATGAGTATCGCCGTCATTGCCTCAAGCGCATTAGTCAGTTACCTCAGTCTCAGCACCTCGCAGGACATTATTCAGTCGCGCCTGCTCAGCAATGAACTGCCGACCCGGCTGGCTCATTTCAGCGGGCAGGTGGAATCAGAAGTCAGACTGCTGCAAAACGCCACTGAACAGCTGGCGAACAATAGGGCCATGCTCAATCTGCTGGCGCACCCCGTCAGCGCCGCCGATGAACAGCAGCTGATTGATCAGCTGAACAGCCTCAAGCGCCAGTATGGCCTCAACGATGCGTCAATTGCCAACCGGGAAACCGGGGATTACTGGAACCAGAACGGTTTCCTGCGCCGCCTGAACCGCACTCAGGATAGCTGGTTCTACAACTTCCGTGACAGCAACACGTCAAGAATGACCCAGGTGTTCAGGGAAGCAAACGGTGAGCTGAAGCTGTTCGTCAATTACCAGCAGTTAAACGGTATGGGCATGTCCGGCTTTTCCCGCTCATTCAATGATATGGCGAATCTGCTCTCGCAGTTTAAACTGGAGCAATCCGGCTTTGTGATCCTGACGGATGCACGCGGCGTGGTGCAGCTTGATCCCAACAACCGCAACCCGGAAAAAACGCCTTTTACCGATCGCTTTGGTGCCGGAAGCCGGGTGTTACTGGAAAAGAGCCCTTTTAATCTGTTTACCGCCGAGTATCAGGGCCAGACACTGCTGCTGGCTTCCAGCTATATTCCGGCGATGGACTGGTTCGTCATTGCTCAGGTGCCTGAGCAAGAAGTGTTTGCCCAGTTAAATGAGACCCGCAATTATGTGATGCTTCTGGCTGCCCTGACCACCCTGGCATTCATTGGCCTTGCGGTGTACCTGAGCCAGACCATCACCCGACCGATCCGCCAGGCCGCAGATACCTTCCGCGAACTGGGCGAAGGTGATGGCGATCTGAGCCGACGCATTCCGGTGTCGGGTAAAGACGAAATTGCCGAACTGGCCAATGGTTTCAACGCCTTTGCCGGCAAGATCCATGCGCTGGTTGTCGACGTGGCTGCCACGGGCACAGAACTCAGGGTGGCCGCCGAGCAAGTCTCTGCCCAGGCGCAGGCCACACTGGATCACAGCCAGAATCAACGCGATCGCACCCTGCAAGTGGTCACCGCTATTAATCAGATGGGCGCCACTGTCAATGAAATTGCCGGTAATGCGGCTTATGCAGCAGAATCCGCCTCACAGGCCACCTCAGCCACCAGCAATGGCCAGCAGGTGGTCCAGAGCGCGCAAGACAGCATTGAGCAACTGGCCGGCGATATGCACAACATGGCGAAAGTGGTCGCAACTCTGGCAGACAACACGGTCGCCATTGGCGGGATTTTAGAAGTGATCCGCGGGGTCTCTGAACAAACCAATCTGCTGGCACTCAATGCCGCCATTGAAGCGGCGCGGGCAGGCGAACAGGGACGAGGCTTTGCCGTGGTCGCCGACGAGGTTCGTAATCTGGCCAGCCGCACCGCGGCCTCAACCGATGAAATCCAGACCATGATTAACCGCTTGCAGCAGGAAGCGCAACACGCCGTACATGCCATGCAGAACAGCCAGCAGTTAACCGAAGCCGGCACCCAGGCCGCTGATGATGCCACCAAAGCACTGCTGCTGATCAATGAGCAGATCCTGCAGATTTCAGATTTGAACACCCAGGTCGCCACGGCAACCGAGGAGCAGTCTACCGTTGTATCGGACATCAACATCAATATCGAAGATATCAACGAAAATACCCAGCGCACCTCAGACACAGCCAATGAGATGGTCGCGTCCAGTCAGAATCTGCACGCTTTGTCGCTCCGTCTGGAGCGTATGGTCAGCAGCTTCAAGCAGTAATCAGACGCTGCAGCGGCTTCAGTTATCGTGTCCTGAACACCCCCTCCTAACCTCCCCCGCCACGAGGGGGAGGAACAAAGCACGCACCAGTCCTTGCAACTCAAACGCTTGCTTCCCCTTTGCAAGGCAGGCGCTAAAAGCCTTTACTCTGGTTCAAAACGTAAAAAAGCGCCTCAAGGGCGCTTTTTTCATGCAATAAGAAAAGGTAAAAACTTACTTTTTCTTCTTCGCTTTGGCGTTTGGCAGGTCAGTGATCGAACCTTCGAACACTTCCGCAGCCAGACCCACAGACTCGTGCAGAGTCGGGTGCGCGTGGATGGTCAGTGCGATGTCTTCAGCATCACAGCCCATCTCGATAGCCAGACCGATTTCGCCCAGCAGCTCACCACCGTTAGTACCTACGATAGCACCACCGATCACACGGTTAGTGTCTTTGTCGAAGATCATCTTAGTCATGCCGTCAGCACAGTCAGAGGCAATCGCACGGCCAGAAGCGGCCCAAGGGAAAGTCGCAACTTCATAGTTGATACCTTCTGCTTTTGCTTCTTTCTCTGTCTTACCAACCCAGGCAACTTCTGGCTCAGTATAAGCAATTGAAGGAATGACTTTCGGGTCGAAGTAATGCTTCTTACCGGCAATCACTTCTGCCGCTACGTGACCTTCATGCACACCTTTGTGCGCCAGCATTGGCTGACCCACTACATCGCCGATGGCGAAGATGTGAGGAACGTTGGTACGCATTTGCTTGTCGGTGTTGATAAAGCCACGCTCATCAACAGCAACGCCGGCTTTCTCAGCGTCAATCAGCTTACCGTTTGGCGTACGGCCGATCGCCACCAGAACCGCGTCATAACGAACAGGCTCAGCCGGTGCTTTCTTGCCTTCCATTGACACATAGATGCCGTCTTCCTTCGCTTCAACCGCAGTTACTTTGGTTTCCAGCATCAGGTTGAACTTCTTGCTGATACGCTTGGTGAAGACTTTGATGATGTCTTTGTCTGCCGCAGGGATCACCTGGTCAAACATTTCAACCACATCGATCTGAGAGCCCAGTGCGTCATACACAGTACCCATTTCCAGACCAATGATACCGCCGCCCATTACCAGCAGTTTTTCTGGTACTTCTTTCAGTTCCAGCGCGTCAGTGGAATCCCAGATGCGTGGATCTTCATGCGGAATGAAAGGCAGTTCAATCGGACGTGAACCGGCAGCGATAATCGCGTTGTCAAATTTCACTGTAGTGGCTTCTTCGCCTTCTATAACGATAGTGTTCGGATCGGTAAATTTACCGTAACCGTTCACGACAGTCACTTTACGCATTTTCGCCATACCACCCAGACCACCGGTCAGCTGGTTGATGACTTTATCTTTCCAGATACGGATCTTGTTGATATCGGTTTGTGGCTCACCAAATACCACGCCGTGCTCGGCCATGGCTTTCGCTTCTTCGATGACTTTCGCCACGTGCAGCAATGCTTTAGATGGGATACAACCCACGTTCAGACACACGCCACCCAAAGTGCTGTACTTTTCAATCAGAACCGTTTCCAGACCTAAGTCCGCGCAACGGAAAGCGGCAGAGTAACCGGCAGGACCTGAGCCTAGAACTACGACCTGGGCTTTAATTTCTTTACTCATTATTGACCTCGTTGTAAGTCATCTATCCCTAACTGGCTGTAAGGCAGAATGCGTTATTTTTTTATTTTCAGACCGCGCAACAGTTTACAGACCTGTTATCACCCTGAAAAGGAAAATGGCATTCCCTGTGAGCCATGCAACAATTCCTTGCCCGTTCATACGGGCAAGGAATCTCGGGTCACACCTTTTACAGCACCAGACGACGAATGTCGGACAGCATGCCGTTCAGGTAAGTAATGAAGCGTGCACCTTCAGCACCGTCGATCACGCGGTGATCGTAAGACAGTGACAGCGGCAGCATCAGGCGAGGTTCAAAGTCCTTGCCGTTCCATACTGGTTTCATCTCAGACTTAGACACACCCAGGATGCCCACTTCAGGTGCATTCACGATCGGGGTGAACGCCGTACCACCCAGGCCACCCAGGCTTGAGATAGTGAAGCAGCCGCCCTGCATGTCTGCAGCCGTCAGTTTACCGGCACGGGCTTTCTTAGAAACCACCATCAGCTCTTCAGACAGCTCGTAAATGCCTTTCTTGTTCACGTCTTTGAACACAGGCACAACCAGACCGTTTGGCGTGTCAACGGCAATACCGATGTTGACGTATTTCTTCAGGATCAGGCTTTCACCGTCATCAGACAGAGAAGAGTTGAACGCCGGGAAGGCTTCCAACGACTTGGCAACGGCTTTCATGATGAACACCAGCGGGGTGATCTTCATGCCTGAGTCTTTCTTCGCTTCGATCGCGTTCTGCTCTTTACGGAACGCTTCCAGCGCTGTGATGTCTGCGTCATCCCACTGAGTAACATGCGGGATCATCACCCAGTTACGGTGCAGGTTGGCGCCAGAGATCTTCTTGATGCGAGACAGCGGTTTCACTTCTGTTTCGCCGAACTTGCTGAAGTCCACTTTCGGCCAAGGCAGCAGACCCAGTGCCGCACCGTCACCTTTACCGGATGCAGATGCCGCGGCACCAGATTCCAGGCGTTTCAGCGCGTCTTTCACATAACTCTGAACGTCTTCTTTCAGAACGCGGTTCTTACGGCCGGTACCTTTGACTTTCGCCAAGTTAACGCCAAATTCACGTGCCAGACGACGAACAACCGGAGAGGCGTGTGCGTACTCGTTGTTCTCAACGAAATCGCCGCCCGCTGCAGGAGCTTCCGCTTTCGCGGCCGGCGCTGCGGCAGGTGCTGCCGTCGGAGCTGGTGCTGCTGCCTGTGGTGCTGCCGCAGGAGCGGCACCGGCTACTTCGAAGACCATGATCAGAGAGCCGGTAGAGACTTTGTCGCCGGTCGCAATCTTGATTTCTTTCACTTTACCCGCGAATGGCGCCGGTACTTCCATCGAAGCCTTATCGCCTTCAACCGTGATCAGAGATTGCTCTTCTTCCACCATGTCGCCAACGGCAACCATGATTTCAGTCACTTCAACTTCGTCGCCACCGATATCCGGTACGTTCACTTCTTTGTCAGCCGCCGCTGCCGGTGCTGCTGCCGGAGCAGGAGCCGCCGCCTGAGGCGCTGCAGCAGGTGCAGAACCTGCTGTTTCAAATACCATGATCAGCGAGCCCGTCGACACTTTGTCACCGGATGCGATCTTGATTTCTTTTACCGTACCGGCGAATGGCGCGGGTACTTCCATAGAAGCCTTATCGCCTTCTACAGTGATCAGAGACTGCTCTTCGTCGACGCTGTCGCCAACCGCAACCATGATTTCAGTCACTTCAACTTCGTCGCCACCGATATCCGGCACGTGAACTTCTTTCAGTTCAGCGGCTGCTGGAGCGGCAGGGGCTGCAGCAGGCGCGGCTTCTGCGGCCGGAGCAGGTGCAGCGGCTGCTGCACCCTCTGCTTCAAAGATCATGATCAAAGAGCCGGTAGACACTTTGTCGCCTTCCGCTACTTTGATTTCTTTTACGATACCCGCCTGAGAAGCCGGTACTTCCATGGAAGCCTTGTCGCCTTCAACCGTGATCAGAGATTGCTCTTCTTCCACCTTGTCGCCAACGCTGACCAGGATTTCAGTAACCTCAACCTCATCAGCACCGATGTCAGGTACATTAATTTCGATTGCCATTATTTATTGCCTCTTACGCGAATAGCGGGTTGATCTTGTCGGCATCGATGTTGAATTTCTTGATTGCTTCCGCAACCGCAGATTTCTCAACATCACCACGCTTAGCCAGCTCGTTCAGAGCTGCAACAACCACGTAGCCAGCGTTCACTTCGAAGTGACGACGCAGGTTTTCACGGCTGTCAGAACGGCCAAAGCCATCAGTACCCAGAACCTTGTAAGATTCTGCCGGGATGAAGGCACGAACCTGATCCGCGTAGTTTTTCATGTA
Organism: Photobacterium sp. TLY01; assembly: GCF_021432065.1. Lineage (NCBI taxonomy): Bacteria > Pseudomonadati > Pseudomonadota > Gammaproteobacteria > Vibrionales > Vibrionaceae > Photobacterium > Photobacterium sp. TLY01. Next base: position 424,356 of record NZ_CP090364.1, on the reverse strand, counting down.
GTCGGTGGCTGCGATTGCCGGCTCAGTTCCCATCACTTCCGCGATGTAAGAGACTTTCTGCTCAGCTTCAGGGTGCAGCATGTTGTAACGCTCTGCGTCCTGACCGTCACGGGCCAGTTCGTTGAATGAGGTCACAGAGAATACGTCAGACGCGATGCCGTAATCGTCGCTCAGGATTTGAGCCGCTTTACGCACTTCGTTCATGATGGTACCTGAGCTCATCAGCTGAACTTTCGCTTTATCGCCCGCGTAAGTTTCCAGCTTGTAGATACCCTTACGGATACCCTCTTCAGCGCCTTCCGGCATTGCTGGCATCGCGTAGTTTTCGTTCATCAGCGTCAGGTAGTAGAACACGTTTTCCTGATCGCCGTACATGCGACGGATACCGTCTTGCATGATAACGGCCACTTCGTACGCGAACGTCGGATCGTAAGAGATACAGTTCGGGATGGTGTTGGCCAAAATGTGGCTGTGACCATCTTCGTGCTGCAGACCTTCACCGTTCAGGGTTGTACGACCGGCAGTTGCACCCAGCAGGAAGCCACGTGCTTGCTGGTCACCCGCCATCCACGCCATGTCGCCCACACGCTGGAAGCCGAACATAGAGTAGTAGATGTAGAACGGAATCATTGGCAGGTCGTTGGTGCTGTACGAGGTCGCCGCAGCTACCCACGAAGACATAGCACCCAGCTCATTGATACCTTCCTGCAGTACCTGACCGGCGGTGTCTTCTTTGTAGTAAGACACAACGCCGCGGTCTTCAGGGGTATACGTCTGACCGTGCGGGTTGTAGATACCGATTTGACGGAACAGGCCTTCCATACCGAAAGTACGTGCTTCGTCGGCAATAATAGGCACGATGTTCTTGCCGATGTTCTTGTTCTTCAACAGCACGTTCAGTGCACGAACAAAGCCCATAGTGGTTGAGATATCACGCTTCTGCTCTTCCAGCAGCGGCTTGAACTCTTCCAGTTCAGGTGTGATGAACTCTTGCGTGAAGTTCGGCAGACGCTTCGGCGTGTAACCGTGCAGCGCTTTACGGCGTGCGTGCAGGTATTCGTGCTCTTTTGAACCTTCTTCCAGTTTCAGGTAAGGCAGGTTCTTCACGTCTTCTTCAGACACCAGGTCTTGCAGACCCAGGCGATCACGCAGGTGCAGAACATGCGTCATGTCCATTTTCTTCACCTGGTGCGCAATGTTCTTACCTTCAGCCGCTTCACCCATGCCGTAACCTTTCACGGTTTTGGCCAGGATAACCGTTGGCTTGCCTTTGGTGTCTTGCGCGTTCTTGAAGGCTGCATACAGTTTGGAAGACTCGTGACCGCCACGCTTGAGCGCGAAGATCTCGTCGTCAGTCATGTCTGCTACCAGAGCGGCTGTCTCTGGGTATTTACCGAAGAAGTGCTCACGCACGTAAGCGCCGTCTTTGGATTTGAACGTCTGGTAGTCACCGTCGATGGTTTCGTTCATCAACTGCAGCAGTTTACCTGTGGTATCTTTAGCCAGCAGAGAATCCCAGTTGTTACCCCAGATCACTTTCACCACGTTCCAGCCTGCACCTTTGAACAGACCTTCCAGTTCCTGGATGATGCTGCCGTTACCCATTACAGGGCCGTCCAGACGTTGCAGGTTACAGTTCACCAGGAAGCACAGGTTGTCCAGTTTCTCACGCGCAGCGAAAGAAATCGCACCACGTGATTCTGGCTCATCCATCTCGCCGTCACCCAGGAAGGCGTAGACGCGCTGCGCAGAGGTATCTTTCATACCACGGCCGTGCAGGTACTTCAGGAAACGCGCCTGATAAATCGAGGCGATTGGACCCAGACCCATAGATACGGTCGGGAACTGCCAGAATTCAGGCATCAGTTTAGGGTGCGGGTAAGAAGACAGACCTTTACCGTCCACTTCCTGACGGAAGTTATCCAGTTGCTCTTCAGTCAGACGACCTTCAAGGAAGGCACGAGCGTAGATACCCGGAGAGATGTGGCCCTGGTAGTACACCAAGTCGCCGCCGTCTGTTTCGTTCGCTGCGCGGAAGAAGTGGTTAAAGCACACTTCGTAGAAAGCCGCAGAAGATTGGAAAGAAGCCATGTGGCCACCCAGCTCCAGATCTTTCTTAGAGGCACGCAGTACGATCATTACGGCGTTCCAGCGGATAATGGCACGGATACGACGTTCCAGCGTGGTATCACCAGGATACGCAGGCTCTTGAGCTGCAGGAATGGTATTGATGTAGTTAGTGGTAATGCCCGTTGGCATGTCTACTCCACCCAGACGCGCTTTTTCCAGTACTTGCTCCAGCAGGTACTGTGCACGTTCTACACCTTCTTCACGAACGACGGACTCCAGGGCTGCTAGCCACTCTTGAGTCTCCAGTGCGTCCACGTCATGCTTCATGACTTCAGACATGCGATCTATCCTTTCGTTGATATTCTACAAAACCAGGGTTTTATCGCCCCTAACAATGTCGCGACTGTTTGATACCGACCTCGGCTTATATGAGGGAAGTATTAATCCAGCCCGTCCTTGCGTTGTTGAATCCTGCGAAGAGAGCGTTCACGTCTGCTATCTTCAAGCGTTAAATCCAACAATGTTTCCTCGATATAAGCCAAATGTGCATGCGATGCTTCACGCGCCATTTCCGGCTGCCCGGAAACGATCGCATGCACAATATCGGCTCGGTGTTTGCTCACCTTCTCCACCACCTCAGGGCGACGGTTCAGGAGTTCAAAGTTTTGTAATACGTTTTGTTCCAGCAAGGGGGCGAGACTGCGGATGATATGCAGCAGTACCAGATTATGTGCGGATTCGGTCACCGCAATCAGATACTGCATCACAGCGGCAGCTTCAGATTTGAGATCACCCTGTTGCTGGGCTTCCTGTATCCGGCTGTGACAGGCGCGGATACGGTCGAAGTCGTCTTCATTGCCACGCAGAGCGGCATAATAAGCCGCCAATCCTTCAAGGGCATGGCGGGATTCAAGTAAGTCGAGTTGTGTTTCAGGATGGGCTGCCAGCAAATCCAGCAGGGGATCAGAAAAGCTCTGCCATAACTGATCCGACACAAAGGTACCTCCCCCCTGACGACGGGTCAGCAGATGTTTGGCTTCTAAGCGTTGAATTGCTTCGCGTACCGATGGGCGCGAAACGTCAAACTGCCGCGCTAACTCTCGTTCAGGCGGCAGTTGGTCTCCGGGGGACCATATCCCCTCCAGGATCAGTCGCTCAAGTTCTTGCTCTATGACGTCTGAGAGCTTGGCCTGGCGAATACGCTTATAAGTCATTTATTCGTATCTGCTTCTTGTACTTTTTTATCTGACAGTTCGACCCTACGACCGGTTAATTGGTCATACCAATTTAACTATATACAGAAATTTTACAGAAATAATTGAGGATGTCTACCGACAACTTGATTCATGTCATGGTAGTTCGAGCAGTAAATCCCCTCATTTCGTGCTATAAAAGCCAAAAATTATCGCAACTTTAGACCAGAATCCCGCATGTTGCGAACAAGATTCACACAAAAAGTTAATGGTCAGACCAATTTTTTAACATTTTTATCACATACAAAAATGTCACTTTTTGTAAAACAGCTCAAATTTTTTTTAGTCACTTAACCCGGTTTTATAGTGGCGCCAGTCGAACGCCAACCCCGGGTCAGTCTTACGACCAGGCGCGATAAATTCGTGGCCGGTAATGCGGGAACGGGTCAGCTGGGGATAACGGGCGAATAAAGTGCGGGTCAGTTGGCGCAAAGTGTCATACTGCGCCGGGGTATATGGCAGGGTATCTGTGCCTTCCAGTTCAATCCCGACAGAATAATCATTGCATTTATCTCTGCCAGCGAACTCAGACACACCGGCATGCCAGGCTCTGGCATTAAAAGGCACAAACTGAATCACTTCGCCATCGCGGCGGATCAGGCAATGGGCAGAGACCCGCAGCTGATGGATTTCTCGAAAGTACGGATGCCCGTCCGGATCCAGCTGCCCGGTAAAGAGCTGCTCTATATAAGAACCACCAAACTGCCCCGGCGGCAGGCTGATATTGTGGATCACCAACAGTGAGATATCGGTTTCATCCTGCCGGCTGTCACAGAACGGAGAAGGCACCCGTTTTACTTTGTCCAGCCAGTGTTGGTCGTTAATTCTGAAGTTCATGCCTGCTGCCTGTTTACTTGATTTGCCTGACGCTAAGGATAAAACCTGTAGCCGCTCTCACTCAACCCGAGAATGCCTTCCCCTTGCCAGCATCTCACAGTATGATCGGCTTCATTTCGACAGCCTCAGCCAACACGGTATATAAGTTATGCGCCCTACGGAACAAAAACATGATACGCAGTCTCGCCTGGCCTACCTGCGCCAGCAGCTTCCCGAAGATATCCGCCGCAATGTGGCTGATGCGCTGCGCGAAGATTTGGGCGGCGAGATTGATGCGGCCCGCGACATTACAGCCAGTTTGATCCCGGCAGACAGCCTGGGAGAAGCGACCATTATTACCCGGGAGCACGGGGTATTCTGCGGCCAGCTCTGGGCCGATGAAGTATTCCGCCAGCTGGGTGATGAAGTGACCATAGACTGGCAGGTCAGTGACGGCGATCCGGTTGAACCCAATCAGGTGCTGTGCGTCTTGCGGGGCCCATCGCGCATTCTGCTGACCGGCGAGCGCAATGCCATGAATTTCATCCAGACCTTGTCCGGCTGCGCCACCCAGGTGGCCCGGTACGCCGATCTGCTGGATGGCACGCCAACCCGTCTGCTCGACACCCGCAAGACCATACCCGGCCTGCGTAATGCGCTGAAATATGCCGTCGCGTGTGGCGGTGGCTATAATCACCGCATCGGCGTGTTTGACGCCTATCTGATCAAAGAAAACCACATCATTGCCTGTGGCGGGATCAAGCAGGCGGTTGAAACAGCCAAACAACTCAATCCGGGCAAGCCGGTGGAAGTGGAAACCGAAAGCCTGGATGAACTGAAACAGGCCATGGATGCCGGTGCCGACATCGTGATGCTGGACAACTTTACCACCGACATGATGCGCCAAGCGGTTGCCTTGAATCAGGGACAGGTTGCCCTGGAAGTGTCTGGCAATGTTACCGATGAAACGCTGCGTGAGTTTGCCGAAACCGGGGTTGATTATATCTCGGTCGGCGCACTGACCAAGCATGTGCGTGCCATGGACTTGTCGATGCGCTTTCAATAAGCGCAGATCACACAGAGCAGAGCACTAAGAACAGAAAGGGAGCGCCAGAGCGCTCCCTTTTTCATGTTGAGGCAATGGTTCCGATTAACCGCGATTCAGGAAAGACACGGCTTTGTCCGGAAAGTCAGTGAACACCCCATCCACTTTCACTTTGTGATAAAACACATCCAGCATGTCATCAAAGTTATCCGCATACGGGGCAATGCGGCCTTCATCGGCACGGAAGGTATAAGGGTGAACCAGCAGACCAGCCGACTTCGCTTCTTTCATCAGCGGCAGGATGATCAGGTTGTCTTTGGTTGACTTGTCATCCACCAGCATAGGTTTCCAGGGACCGATACCATCGGCATACTGAGCCACTTTCGCCATGCCGCCTTTTTCAAACATCCAGTCATAATTGTACGGCGTTGCATCCTTGCCCTGATACACCATAGTCTCGTTCCAGTCGGTGTAGGCCATCAGCTGGACCAGATTGAGATCCATCTTCATGGCCGGCATCAGCTCATCATTGATGCGTTTGAGTTCAATCGGGTCAAAACACTGAACGAAAGCTTTATCGTCTTTGCTGTCATAGCCGTATTCTTTCAGCACTTTCAGCAGCGCTTTCGAAATGTCTTTTCCTTCATGACGATGAAACCAGGGCGCTTTGATTTCAGGATAGATACCGATGTTGTATCCGAGTGTTTTGTTCAACCCCTGGATCAGCTCGATTTCTTCCGCCAGTGTCGGCACAGTAAATGACGACTTCCACAGCGGGAAACGATCAGGATAACCCGCCACCTTATTGCCGTCTTGATCGATATTAAATCCTTCGGTCAGACGCAGACCCTGAATTTCAGCCAGCGTAAAATCAATCGCGTAGTAACGACCGTCGGCACGGGCACGGTCCGGATAACGCTCCGCCACATCTGTCACACGATCTAGATAATGATCATGCAACACAACCAGCTGGTCATCTTTGGTCATCACCACATCTTGCTCGATATAGTCCGGTTTCATGGCATAGGCCATGGCTTTGGCTTCCAGCGTGTGCTCAGGCAGGTAGCCCGACGCGCCACGGTGGGCAATCACCAGCGGATCCGCCAGAGAATAAGAAGAGTAAGTCAGTGCAGCCAGAGTGAAGCCAATCACGTTCAGTTTCATTGTATTATCCATTTGTTGGTACCTAGACACCTGAAAAGAGTCAGGCCGTCACTATTATGAAACGGCCTGAATAATATAAAGATTAAAACATGAAATTACGCAAGCGCCTGCTCGCGTGCTTTTTGTTTATGGTGCGCTCGCTCACCGACAAAGGCATACATCAGGAAAACGATGGACGCGATGCAAGATCCCACCAGCACGATGAAACCGCCATCCCAGCCAAAGTGATCCACTGTGTAACCCAGCACTGCATTCGCCGCAACGGCGCCACCCAGGTAACCAAACAGACCGGTCAGGCCCGCTGCGGTGCCCGCTGCTTTTTTCGGTGCCAGTTCCAGCGCATACAGACCAATCAGCATCACAGGACCATAAATCAGGAAACCGATCGCAATCAGGGCCAGCATGTCCACGGTCGGGTTGCCTGCCGGGTTAAACCAGTACACCAGTACGGCCAGAGTCACCAGGACCATAAACAGAATTCCGGCCGGTGCACGGCGGCCTTTGAACAGTTTGTCTGAAATCCAGCCGCACAGCAGGGTGCCCGGGATCCCCGCCCACTCATACAGGAAATACGCCCAGGATGATTTATCGACGGTAAATTCCTTGGCCTCTTTCAGGTATACCGGCGCCCAGTCGAGTACGCCATAGCGGATCAGATACACAAAGGCGTTGGCAATCGCGATAGACCACAACAGCTTGTTGGAAAAAACATACTTGAAGAAAATCTCTTTAGCCGACATTTCATTTTCATGAGACTTGTCGTAATCGTCCGGGTAATCGTTTTTGTATTCTTCAATCGCCGGCAGGCCGCATGACTGCGGGGTATCACGTACTGTCAGCCAGATGAAAACAGCAACCAGAGCGGCAAAAAAGGCAGGGACATAAAAAGCGGCGCGCCAGTCATCCTGGAAAGCCCACAAACCCAGTAAAAACAGCGGGCCAATCAGGCCGCCACCCACGTTATGCGCCACATTCCAGACCGAAACAATTTCGCCCCGCTCTTTACGGGACCACCAGTGCACCATCGTCCGGCCGCACGCAGGCCAGCCCATGCCCTGGAACCAGCCGTTCAGGAACAACAGGATAAACATGGCGGTAATGCTGCTGGTCGCCCAGGGCATGAAACCGAAGCAGAACATCACCAGCGACGACATCAGCAGGCCGGCACTTAAGAAATAGCGTGGATCGGAGCGGTCAGACACGCTGCCCATCAGAAACTTTGACAGACCATAGGAAATAGAGACAGCGGCCAGCGCGACACCCAGATCACCACGGCTGAAGCCCTGTTCAATCAGGTATGGCATCGCCAGACTAAAATTCTTACGGACCAGGTAATAGCCGGCATACCCGAAAAAAATTCCAATAAAAAGCTGCCACCGCAGCCGTCTGTAGGTGCTGTCAACCTTGTCTGCCGGCAGCAGCGGTTGATGCGCTTTGGGGGTAAAAATTCCAAACATTCAGAGGGAACCTCGTTGTTATGATTATAGCGATGGTTTTTATGAGCGAGTGAGCGTATTCATCAAATTGATGAAAGTAAACATTTTCGTTTATGCTCATTTACTATCTGTGATCTGAGTATTGTCTTGATAAAAACCCAGTAAAAGCAGTGTCTTTTAAGCTAGTTAACGTCATAACACTCTATTTTGACCCAAACCGCACCGTGAGCACATTCGAACAAAGCAGCCTGAAGTCAGGTGACCCCAGACATTCACGCCGCCTGCCCAGTACCGCTTTCTTCGAGCAGCCTCCAACCACCGCCTGTAAGCGCGGTTTTTACATCCAAAGGGTTTGAATCGCCCCGAGAAACCAAGAGCCTTGACTATCTCTATGAATATCATGGCTTATTTTCATGACGCATCGGTTCTTCAAATAGAGAGCATCATGACCAGGCACAGTGGATTTACATTGATTGAATTGATGATCGTGGTGGCTATCATCAGTATTCTGGCGGCGTTTGCCATGCCGGCTTATCAGGGCTACACCCAGCGTGCCCATGCAACGGAAATGCTGCAGGCTTCCTCGGCGATGAAAACTGCGGTCAGTTTGTGCCTGATCACAGGGCTGACCTCTGGTACGACACAGCTGATCGACTGTCAAAGCGGCAGTAACGGCGTGCCCGCCAAGCAACTCTTCAGCAAAAGCAATGGTGACAGCTTTGAAATTTACTCAACGGTCACGGCAAGCCTGTCGGGGATCACCCCAGCCATCACAGACGGCACAGCCATCGTGGCGCGTATTCCGGAAGGACAGCGCAAAGGCAGCCTGCCCGCGAACACGGTAATCCGCTTGCAGCCACAGAGCGACGCCCATGGTATTGTCTGGCGAACACACTGCAGCGGTGATATCCCGTCGCAATTCTGTCCGGGGCAATAAAATGAACAGCGCCCTGATAAACACCTTACTGCAATCCAGCCTCATCAATCCGGCTGAAGCCGATCGGATCCAGACGGGCATGCGCCAGCATCACCTGAGCGATATCGCTGCCGTCGTCAATGCCGGCGTATTCAGCGACTGGGATCTGGCCAAGCAGCTGGCGCACCTCAGCGCCCTACCGATGGACGATGTTCACCATTACGATTACCAGGCTGTCTGTAAACGGCTGACCCTCAGACCGCTGATCGAAAAGCACAGTGTGCTGCCCCTTGCCCTGGGTCAGGATGTCCTGACCTTAGGGATCGCCAATCCCTTTGATACCCGCGGTCAGGACGAATGCCGCTTTGCCTCCGGCTATCAGATTTCACCGGTGATTTTACCGCTCAGACAGTTGGAAAACGCTATCAGGCGGATTTATGGCGAGCCGATTTCCAGTACGCTGCATACGGCCAGCCTCAACAATAATGAGATAGCACAGTTCTCCGCCGTCCAGACTGCGCCGACCGAAACCACAGCCGATAAGGATGACGCGCCTGTCAGCCGTTATCTTAACCAACTGCTGCTGGACGCGGTTCGGCGCCAGGCATCTGACATCCATATCGAACCTTTAGAAAAACAGTGCCGGATCCGATTTCGCTGCGATGGCCTGCTGTTGATTCATGCCACACCGCCTTCGGATTTGGCAGCCCGTCTGGCCGCCAGGCTCAAAATACTCGCCCGACTCAACATAGCTGAGCGCCGCCTGCCCCAGGATGGCCGCTTCAGACTGCCGCTCAACCCAGAGCTGACCGTTGATATGCGGGTGTCCACACTGCCTGCGCAGTGGGGAGAAAAAGTCGTTTTACGGTTACTCGACAGCAACCATATTCCGCTGGCGCTCAATCGGCTGGGCTATACCGACAGGCAGCGCAGTGCCTTTGAGCAGGCGCTGACCAAACCACAAGGTCTGATCCTGGTGACCGGCCCGACCGGCAGCGGAAAAACCCTGTCGCTGTATGCCGGCCTGAGTTTGCTCAACCAGGAGCACCGCAACATTTGTACCGCAGAGGATCCGGTCGAAATTCAACTTCCCGGGATCAATCAGCTCCACATTCACCCGGCGATAGGGCTGGATTTTGCCACGGCACTGCGCACTTTTCTGCGCCAGGATCCCGACGTGATCATGATAGGCGAGATCCGGGATCAGGAAACCGCAACCATGGCGGTACGCGCGGCACAAACAGGACACCTGGTCCTGTCGACTTTGCACACCAACTCCGCCGCCGATACCCTGAACCGGTTACAACATCTGGGGATCGCGCCCTATGAGCTCAGTGCCTCCCTCAGCCTGATTATCGCCCAGCGGCTGGTCCGCTGCCTGTGCCCGCACTGTAAGCGGCCGGCTGAGTTAACGGCCAGTCAGCGCGACAGACTGGCGATAGACACCGCAACATCCTTGTTCGCCGCCAACCCTCAGGGGTGCGAGCACTGTAATCAGGGCTACTTAGGCAGAACCGGGATATTTGAACTGGTCTCCTGCACAACCAGTCAGGCAAACCCGTTCAATGAAACCGCGCTCTGCGATTTTATGACTGATCAGGCTGACGACATGTCGCTGGAGCAAGCTGGGATCCGCCTGCTCTGCCAGGGGATCACCAGCCTGAGCGAGCTGCAACGGGTGCTGGCGTATGACAGTCTGCAGCCCGAGACTGAGTGCGGCTGATGGGACCGGCTGAAAAGGTAGGCTACTTTCGCTGGCGCGGACGCCTGAGCAATGGCCGCCGCACCAGCGGCATGCGTGTCGCTTTCCAGCCCGACGAGGTCGAAGCTTCCCTTCGTCTGCAATCGATAACTGTCCAGGCCATCCGCCGTGTCAGGCCCGGCTGGAGAACTTATCGCCGTCATCGTTTCCGACAGCAGGATCTGACCGGGATGTTCCGGCAACTGGCCAGCTTGCTGAGTGCCTCTCTGCCGCTGGGCGCAGCCCTGGGTATTCTGACCAAAGAGCAGCACCGGATGGAAGCCGCTACCATATTGAGTCGCATCCAGCAGCAGGTCACATCCGGCACCCCGTTTTCTGAAGCCGTAGCCCGCCACACGCCCGGCTGCGATGCCATTACCACCAGCCTGCTCAAAGCCGGTGAATTCGCCGGGCAACTGCCACAGACTCTGGAACAGATTGCCGCTTACCGTGAACAGTATCACCAGTTGCAGCGTACTCTATTCCATACCCTGCTCTATCCTGCTGCAGTTTGTGTGGTAGCCATGGCGGTGACTGTGCTAATGCTGGTGTGGATCATTCCGCAATTTGCCGGATTTTTTGCCACTATGGGCCACCAGCTCCCCTGGCTGACCCGCGCTGTGCTGACGCTGTCGGACTACGCCAGCCGGTACAGCCTGCCACTCATCGCCGGTGTGGCTCTGCTCACCGGGCTTTGCCGCTGGCAGTATCGCCGCAGCCAGGGCTGGCAGTACCGCTGTCACCGTGCGGTACTGCGGTTGCCCGTCGCCGGCCCTTGTTTGCATCTGGCCGCACAAGCACGGTTTACCCGAACCTTGGGTACCACCTTTAAAGCCGGTGTCCCTTTGCTGGACGGGCTGAATCTTGCAGCAGAGACCTGCGGTAACCAAGTGCTGACACACACCTACCGTCAGACTGCCCGGCTGGTCGCCGGCGGACAGCCGCTCCACGCCGCCATCCGGCAAAGTATGGACAAACAACAAGCGCGCATTCCTGAGCGTCTGATACAGCTCATTATGGTCGGTGAAGAAACCGGGAACATAGACACCCTGTTGTTCGAGCTGGCGGTTTATTATGACAACACGCTGTCACAACAGCTGAAAACGCTGGCAACCCTGCTCGAGCCTGTGCTGATCCTTGTTATCGGGACGATTATCGGTACGCTGCTGCTGGCGATGTACCTGCCGGTGTTTGACCTGATGAAAGCCGTCGGCTGAGTTCTTTTTCTGCGACTCGCTACGGACAACCAAATCAGGCTAAAATAACGGTTCTTCGGATATCTTGATGGAAAATGAGTCATCTCATGGCGTTACTGACCTACTACCCCTGGCTTTACCCGCTTGCTGCTGCGGTTTTCGGCCTGATCGCCGGCAGCTTTCTGAATGTGGTCATCCTGCGCCTGCCCGTCATGATGGAAAGACAATGGCGCGCTGATTGCGCCGAGTGTTTTCCGGGCCATGCAGACATCGGCCCCCAGCCTGTCTTTAATCTCAGTGTCCCGGCCTCCAGCTGCCCGCACTGCCAACATAAGATCCGCGCCTGGGAAAACATTCCTGTCATCAGCTGGATACTGCTTCGCGGTCGCTGCAGTCAGTGCAAAGCCAAAATCAGTGCCCGCTATCCCGCGATTGAGATCCTGACGGCACTCATGGCACTGGCGGTCGCGCTGGTGTTGCCTTTCTCGGCCTGGAGTCTGGCGGTGATTGGCGCCGGTTGTACCCTGATCGCCCTGACCTTCATTGATATCGATAAAATGCTGCTGCCCGATCAGCTCACCCTGCCTCTGATGTGGGCCGGCCTGCTGCTGGCCCTGCTGGATATCAGCCCGGTCAGCCTGGAATCTGCCGTGATTGGTGCCATGGCCGGCTACCTGTCCCTCTGGAGCCTGTACTGGGTCTTCAAGCTGCTCACAGGCAAGGAAGGCATGGGCTATGGTGATTTCAAGCTCCTGGCCGCTTTGGGCGCCTGGGCCGGATGGCAGCTGTTACCTTTGATTGTCCTGCTCTCTTCCTTGCTCGGCGCTATCTGTGGCATCATTTTGCTGCGTATGCAACACAGCGACAATGAAGCCGGTATGCAAACACCGTTTTCATTCGGTCCTTATCTTGCACTGGCTGGCTGGATAGCCCTGCTCTGGGGCCCCCCCGTGCTTCACTGGTATGTCGGAACATATTTAGGATACCCATTATGACTTTGGTTGTCGGCCTGACAGGCGGTATTGGCAGCGGTAAAACCACAGTAGCGAACCTGTTTGCCAACTATGGTATTGATATTATTGATGCTGATTTGATTGCAAGAGAGGTCGTGGCACCAGGCTCAGCAGGTCTGAAAGCCATTGTTGAACGCTTCGGGAATGACATCCTGCTGACAGATGGCCAGCTCAATCGCAGTAAACTCAGAGAGGCTATCTTTAATGAGCCGGCATTGAAAGCCTGGCTCGATAACCTGCTGCACCCCATGATTCGCCAGCAGATGAAACAGGATATCAGTCAAGCCAGTTCGCCTTATTGCCTGTTAGTTGTCCCCTTAATGGTGGAGAATCAGCTGCAAGCCATGACCGACCGGCTGCTGGTGATCGATGTGCGGGAAGAGATACAGATAGCCCGCACCACAGTCCGGGACAAGGTCAATGACGAGCAGGTTCGGAAAATTCTGGCGGCTCAGGCCAGCCGGGAACAACGGCTGGCTGCGGCTGACGATGTGATTGATAACAATGGTGACAGTCACCAGTTACGCGGTGAAGTTGCCCGGCTGCATCAGCAATATCTGCTTCTGAGCGAGCAGGCTGATCGCAATTGATACCGCGCTGATCAATAGATAGATAACAGGGCCGCACTATGCAGACACCCCGACAGACTACCCGTTTTGAGCATCCGTTAAACGAAAAAGTCCGTATTTACCTGCGACTGGAGTATTTATTGCTCCAAATGAATCACACCAGTGAATCCGAGGATCCCTGGCAATATCAGCTCTTTTTCCGGGCTTTGTTTGATGTGCTGGATATTCTTGATCAGATCCAGGTAAAAAGTGAGCTGGCCAAAGATCTCGATAAACTGCAGTCCCAGCTCAAGCTCTGGCTGGATGTCGACGGTGTGGATCAAAGCGCCGTGCTGTCGCTGCTGGATCAAATGGCGTCGATCCATCACAACCTGATCACCGCACCGCGTCTGGGCCAGATTCTGCGTGAAGATCGCTTTCTGGCCGGGATCAAACAACGCTTCTCGCTGCCCGGCGGCAGTTGTTGCTTTGATCTGCCCAGCCTGCATCACTGGTTACACCTGTCGCAGGACGGAAAGCAAGCCGATATGGCGTACTGGTTCGATCAGCTCAAGCCAATGGCACAGGCGATTCATCTGTGGCTGAGAGTCACCCGGGAGTCCGGTCACTTTAAACCCCAGATAGCCCGCAACGGTTTTTTCCAGCATGATGCGGAAAATGCCAGCCTGCTTCGCTTACAGATTTGCCCCAGCTATGGGGTTTACCCTATGATATCCGGTCACCGTAGCCGGTTTGCCATCCGATTCATGCCCTTTGATGAAGCGCAGAACACGACAAATCATCCGGTGAACGAAAAAATTGAATTCACACTAGCGATTTGCTGAGGTTCCCGTGTCGCAACCAAGAACACCCACGATAGTCCAATGCCCAACCTGCCAGGCCGACGTTGTATGGGGAGAAGTCAGCCCGTTCCGGCCTTTTTGCTCCAAACGTTGCCAGCTGATCGATTTAGGCGAATGGGCAGCAGAGGAAAAAGCCATACCCGGAGCCCCAGACATGTCAGACTCAGACGGCTGGTCAGAAGATAACGCGTAACATAGCGGGTCAACAACCCGCTATCAAGCCTGCTGGTTTATCGGGCCAGCAGCTTATCAATGACCGGATAGTTGGCTTCAGGGAAGGTGAATTCACGCAGCGCCTCTAATGTCACCCATTGGCCGGGTTGCCCCTCACGACCGTACGCTTCGCCATCAAAAGCCTTGATCAGGAAAAAGTCGAACTTTAAGGCTTTTTCCGGATAGTCATGCTCTAACTCAATAAAGTGTTCCAGCTCAGTGGCAGTGATCCCCACTTCTTCATTGAGTTCCCGAATCACGGCCTGCTCTGCCGTTTCTCCCACTTCGACTTTACCGCCGGCAAATTCCCAGAAACCGCCTTTATGGGCCGTTTCAGCACGACGGGTGATAAACACTTTATCCTGCTGGCGGTTCAGGATAATACCCGCCGATATCCAGACTCGTTTTTTATTCACGCTGTTTCCCTGTTCCAATATGATTTCGCTCGAGAAGAGAGCATTGGGTTGATTTTAACCTGTGACAGAAAAAAACAAAGGCCGCATTCGCGGCCTTTGAATCATTACCCTGCCTAATCAGCTGATTCGGCCATGGCATTGTTTGTATTTCTTACCTGAACCGCAAGGACACGGCTCGTTGCGGCCAACCTTACGCTCACCGGTCGAGAAATCTTCCCCGCCCTGACTGGTTTCGGCCACAGCACTGGTTGCTTCCTGATGGTTAAATTGCTGGCGACGGGCCATTTCTTCCGCCATACGCTGGCGTTCAGCTTCAACACGTTCTACGTCATCCTGCTGCTGTACCCGCACTTTGCTCAGGATGGCCACGACATCGTTTTTCAGGTTCTCAAGCATGCCCTGGAACAGTTCAAACGACTCGCGCTTATATTCCTGTTTCGGGTTCTTCTGCGCATAACCGCGCAAGTGAATTCCCTGACGCAGATGATCCATTGCAGCCAGATGCTCTTTCCAGAGTGTATCCAGGTTCTGCAGCATCACAGTTTTCTCAAAGTTGCGCAGCACAGGGGCACCAACCGCTTCTTCTTTGCTGTTGTACACATTGACCGCTTCGGCAACAATGCGCTCGCGCAAGGCTTCCTCATACAACTTATCATCGCTGTCCAGCCATTGCTGAACCGGCAAATCCAGGTCGAAATCTGCTTTCAAGCGTTCTTCCAGACCAGGGATATCCCACATTTCATCCAGTGATTGCGGCGGAATGTAAGTATCAATCACGCTGTTCAGCACATCTTCGCGATTATGCGAAATCATTTCACTGATATCATCGGCGTGCATCAGTTCGTCGCGCAGCTCATAGACCACTTTACGCTGGTCGTTCGCTACATCATCAAATTCCAGCAACTGCTTGCGGATATCGAAGTTACGGCCTTCAACCTTGCGCTGCGCATTCTCAATCGCTTTTGTCACCCATGGGTGCTCAATCGCTTCACCTTCTTCCATGCCCAGCTTTTTCATCATCGCAGACACGCGATCGGAAGCGAAAATACGCATCAGACCGTCTTCCATCGACAGATAGAAACGGGAAGAACCGGCATCGCCCTGACGGCCTGCACGGCCACGCAGCTGGTTGTCGATGCGGCGAGATTCATGGCGTTCAGTGCCTATGATATGCAGACCACCTGAGTTCAGTACCGCGGCATGACGCTCTTTCCATGCCGTCTTAATCGCAGCGATTTGCTCCTCAGTCGGCTCTTTCAGGGCTTCGACTTCGCTCTGCCAGCTGCCACCCAATACGATATCTGTACCACGACCAGCCATATTGGTCGCAATCGTTACAGAACCAGGTTTACCGGCCTGAGCGACGATATCGGCTTCTTTTTCGTGGAATTTGGCATTCAGAACCTGATGCGCAATACCGGCTTTTTTCAGCTGACTGGAAAGTAGCTCAGACTTTTCAATCGAGACCGTACCCACCAGCACCGGTTGACCATTGGCCACACGGGCCTGAATATCTTCAGTGATGGCGGCGAACTTCTCGCGTTCGGTCATGTAAACCAAATCACCCATGTCATCACGAATCATCGGTTTATTGGTTGGCACGACCACAGTTTCCAGGCCATAGATGCTCTGGAATTCGAAGGCTTCGGTATCGGCTGTCCCTGTCATACCAGACAGTTTTTCATACAGGCGGAAATAATTCTGGAAGGTGATCGAAGCCAGCGTCTGGTTTTCATTCTGGATCTTCACACCTTCTTTGGCTTCAACTGCCTGGTGCAGACCTTCTGACCAGCGGCGACCCGGCATGGTACGGCCGGTGTGCTCGTCAACAATAATGACTTCGTTATCTTTAACGATATAGTCAACATCACGTTCAAACAGCACATGCGCGCGCAGGGCAGCATTGACATGGTGCAACAGAGAAATATTGGCCGGTGAGTATAAGGTGTCGTCTTCCTGCATCAACCCGCGTTGCTTGAGCAATTCTTCGACAAACTCCTGACCATTTTCCGTCAGGTGAACCTGCTTTGATTTCTCATCGACTGTGTAATGACCTTCGCCGCGGTATTCTTCGCTGTCTTCCTTGTCTTCTTTAACAAGTTCAGGGATCAATGTGTTGATCTGGGTGTAGAGCTCAGAGCTGTCTTCCGCAGGTCCGGAAATAATCAGAGGGGTACGGGCTTCATCGATCAGGATGGAGTCCACTTCATCGACAACCGCAAAAAAGCGTTCACGCTGCACCCGATCTTCCGGGCGGAAAGCCATGTTGTCACGCAGGTAATCAAAGCCGAACTCGTTGTTGGTGCCATACAGAATGTCACATGCATAGGCTTCTTTTTTCACCTGTGGCGGCATCTGAGACAGGTTCACACCTACTGTCATTCCCAGGAATTCAAACAGAGCCCGGTTAGTTTCTGCGTCACGGCTGGCCAGGTAGTCGTTCACAGTCACAATGTGAACGCCTTTGCCTGTCAGTGCGTTGAGATAAGCTGGCAGAGTGGCGGTCAGTGTTTTACCTTCACCGGTACGCATCTCAGCAATCTGGCAGTCATTGAGCACCATGCCGCCGATCAGCTGCACATCAAAATGACGCATGCCAAACACACGCTTAGAGGCTTCGCGAACGGTTGCGAATGCCTCAGGCAGCAGCTGGTCCAGCGATTCGCCTTGCTCCAGACGCTGACGGAACTCCGCCGTCTTGGCCTTCAGCTCTTCATCCTGCAGGCTTTCAAATTGTGGTTCTAGCTTGTTGATCTCATCAACAATTTTACGCAAACGTCGAATGGTACGGTCGTTGCGGCTGCCGATAACTTTAGTCAGTAGTTTTGATAACATGGCGATGCCGTTTTACTCTTTGTGATGTCAGATCCCAGCACAAGCGCAGGCTGAGTACTCAATAAATTGCAATCAAAACGAAGCCCTTCCATGCTCCGTCCTTCCCAATACTGTTCGCTAAGGTCAAGCTTGGTTGAAAACAAATGTCTGTGATGGAGATATTGTGTTTCCCTTGTGAAATTTCAAGGGCAATCAAGGCACAATATCACGCTTTGCGAGTTGGAACCATGCACCGCAGCGCCAGAAAAAGCGCTGGTTGCGTCCTTAATTTGTTATGATAAAAAATATTCTCTGGTCCGCCTATCATTAAGGCGATAACTTGACGATCAGATAGTAAAAGTTAGATCTCACTCCGTTTGGTGTGCTCTAACATTCATCCTATTCATTGTTACGGCGCCAAAATGAGAGATCACCGTCCACAGACAACCGCCAGCCTGCTTGATGATGACACAGCGCTGGGCAATATTCAGCAAAGAGCCATGGCGCTGCATAAGCTCAATGTACAAGTGCAGCAATATCTCAATTGTGCGCAACTCTGCCGTGTCAGCAACTACCGGCAAGGCATATTACTGATTGAGGTCGCCTCTGCGGCTTGGTCCATGCGGCTGAATTATGAGCGGAACCAACTGATGCAGCGGCTCCGAGAACAGCTATTGCCTCAGTTGCAGGATATCCGAATCAGTGTCAACCCGGCTCTGGCGGCAACACCAGTGAAGTCCAACAGCACCTCTGTGCTCAAACGTAAGCCTATCTCACAACATGCAGCGCAGTCTCTGTTGGAAACCGCTCAGGATGCCCCCGCCAAAATTAAAGCACGTTTGGAACGGCTGGCTGCGCTTGCCAAGCAAAACAACCCGTAACCGGCACAACAGGCGAAAAAAAAACGCCAGACAAAGTCTGACGTTTTTTCTTTAACGGCTTAGCTTCACGCCAGGACCATGCCTGGCTGAGCAAAGGTGACCGGTACTTCAGCTTCGTCCTGGAATGTCGACCATTCAAAAGCTTCCTGATCCGCCAGCACTGCGCGCAGCAGTTTGTTGTTCAGGGCATGACCGGATTTATAAGCCACCATTTCACCGATAATGTTGTGACCACACATATACAGGTCGCCAATTGCGTCTAGTACCTTGTGCGTGACCAACTCATTGTCAAAACGCAGGCCTTCATCATTCAGAATGCGATAATCATCAAGTACGATCGCATTATCGAAGCTACCACCCAGACACAGGTTCTGAGATTGCAGGTATTCAATATCACGCATGAAACCGAACGTACGGGCACGGCTGATATCTTTTACAAACGACTGGCTGGAAAAATCCAGTACCAGACGCTGCTGCTCAGAATCAATCGCCGGATGATTAAACTCAATGGCGAAATCCAGACGAAAACCGTTGTACGGTCGCAGTTCCGCCCACTTATCGCCATCTTCGACGCGAACCGTTTTTTTCAAACGCAGAAAACGCTTAGGCGCATTCAGTGTTTCAATCCCGGCAGATTGCAACAGATAAATAAAGGGACTGGCGCTACCATCCATAATCGGAATTTCCGGTGCGTCCACTTCCACAATCACGTTATCAATCCCCATGCCAGCAAGGGCAGCATTCAGGTGCTCAACAGTTGAGATGCGTACGCCCTGATCGTTCACCAGCGCGGTGCACAACATAGTATCTCGCACAGAATCTGCATTCGCCGGGAAATCCACCGGCGGATTTAGATCCGTACGACGATAGATTACACCAGTATTTGCGGCAGCTGGCCGCAGAATAAGCGTCACTTTACGCCCGGAATGTAAACCCACTCCAATCGTTTTAACGATGCTTTTTAGTGTACGTTGTCTGATCATCTGCTTACTCGTCTCAACTGACTGATGACTATTTATCGGCCACCAATCTGCAAACTTGAGGGCGGCCAGGCGCTCATATTACCATCAAACGTGACCTAACCCAAATTTTTTAAATTTAGTCTGCCTGCTTGCGCAAAAATGCTGGGATATCCAGATAGTCATGATCGGCTTGCTGCTTAGGCTTAGCAGCCGTAGCGGCAGATCCTGACTGAACACCTTTCTCAACAACAGCAGGTTGTGCTGGTGTTTTCGCTGCGATCGGCTCTTCCTTTTCCTGAATCACAGGCTTTTCCTGTGCTGCAGGCTTGGCTGAGCTCGTCACCAGAGTGATATCCGGACGAGATTCTTTACCAATACCGGTTGCCACAACAGTCACACGCAGCTCGTCGGTCATATCCGGATCCAGAGACGTACCGATAACAACGGTTGCGTTATCAGAAGCAAAGGCCTTCACTGTATTACCGACAGTTTCAAACTCGTCCAGACGCATATCCAGGCCGGCAGTAATGTTCACCAGAACACCACGGGCGCCCGCCAGATCGATATCTTCCAGCAGCGGGCTGGAAATCGCCATTTCTGCTGCTTCTTCGGCACGGTCTTCGCCAGTCGCCACACCGCTACCCATCATGGCATGACCCATTTCAGACATCACAGTCCGTACATCTGCAAAGTCGACGTTGATCATGCCCGGGCGGGTAATCAGCTCAGCAATACCCTGTACCGCGTTTTTCAGGACGTCGTTTGCTTTGGCAAAAGCGTCAAGCAAGGTGATACCACGGCCCAGCACTTTGAGCAGCTTCTCGTTTGGAATCGTAATCAAGGAATCAACGTGCTTGGACAGCTCTTCAATACCCTGTTCCGCAAATGCCAAACGTTTCTTGCCTTCAAAGCTAAATGGCTTCGTGACAACTGCAACAGTGAGAATACCCAGCTCTTTCGCTACTTCAGCAATGATAGGCGCCGCACCTGTTCCGGTGCCACCCCCCATGCCCGCAGCGATGAAGACCATATCAGAACCTTCTAATGCCTCTCTGATCGCTTCGCGATCTTCCAGGGCAGAATCACGGCCAACCTGAGGATTTGCGCCTGCGCCCAAACCTTTAGTGATATCACCACCAATCTGGATCACTGTGCCGACGTTACTTTTGCGCAAGGCCTGCGCATCAGTGTTCACACTGATAAAGTGTACGCCTTCGATCGATTCACGAACCATGTGATCGACAGCGTTACCACCACCACCGCCAACGCCAATGACCTTAATTACCGCTTCATCAGACAATTCCATCATCGGTTCAAACATGTGTTCTCTCCGTTCTTCCTGTTCGCATCAGGTTTAAAATTCTTTTCTTAGCCAACCACTAATTTTAGTGAACAGACCGGCAACGGACCGTTTCGGTTCAAGTTCACCATCTTCAAATGTCTGACTGTCCTTTCCGTAATGCAGTAAGCCTACTGCTGTCGCGTAATGCGGGGCCTGGACATAGTCCGTTAGACCACTCAATGCCAGCGGTCGGCCCAAACGTACCTGGTTACGGAATACCCGTTCAGCACATTCGACCAGCCCTTCCATCTGTGAGGCTCCACCGGTTAACACTATCCCAGCGGCCAGCTGGTGTTTAACACCCGTATTACGCAATTGTTCTTGTATTTCCACCAACTTTTGATTTACCAGACCCAGCAATTCGCTGTATCTCGGTTCAATAACTTCAGCCAGTGTCTGGCTTTGCAGGCTGCGCGATGGTCGGCCACCCACACTCGGCACATCGACTTTGGCATCTTTACTGACCAGCTCGCTCAGTGCGCAACCGTACTTCACTTTAATTTCCTCTGCATCACCCGGTGGTGTGCCGAAAGCATAAGCGATGTCGCTGGTGACCACATTGCCGGCATAAGGAATCACTTCCGCATGCCGTAATGCCCCACCCGTCCAGACAGCCATGTCCATGGTGCCGCCACCAATATCAATGACGCACACACCCAGTTCACGCTCATCTGCCGTCAGTACCGCATAGCTGGCAGCCAGTCCGGAGAAGATCAGCTGATCCACTTTCAGGCCGCAACGCTCGACCGCTTTCACTATGTTACGTGCCATATCATTATGACAAGTGATCATATGAACGCTGGCTTCCATCCGGACGCCGGACAAACCCACAGGGTTCTTAATCCCTTCCTGGTAGTCAATCGCGAACTCTTGCGGAATCACATGCAGCGTACGGTGCTCGTCGCTGATTTTCACCGATTTGGCCGTATGAATGACGTTATCCACGTCATCCTGAGTCACTTCTTTATCAGAAATCGGCACCATGCCTTTTTCGGTCTGACAACGAATATGTTTACCAGACAGCGACAGATAAACAGAGGCAATTTGGCAGTCCGCCATTAATTCTGCCTGGTCAACCGCCCTTTGCACAGATTTGACGACAGATTCCAGATCATTGACGCCGCCTTTGTCCATGCCTTTAGACGGGCTGCTCCCCACACCAATGACATTTACCTGGCCGTCAGGTAATGCTTCGCCGACCAAAGCACAGACTTTGGAAGTACCGATATCAAGGCCAACGATGAGTTTTTTATCTGTAGCCTTCGTCATTAGCGCACGCTCTTATCCTGAACCACTTATTCATTATTCTGTTGCCATCCAACCGCAACACCTGTGTCGTAGCGGAGGTCAACATAATCAACAGCTTTACCCTGCTGCTCCAGCTCCGGGTATAACCATATAAACCGTTTGATACGCTCAATTCTGGCTTCCCGGCCCAATTCCAGCCGGATACCATTGCTGAGCCAGATTCGCCATGACCGCCGCTCATTCAACGACAGCCTAACAATTTCTAAACCGCCGCGCTGCAACTCAGGTTGCATTTCACGCCACGTTCTGAGCATTTCCTCACTGCTGCCATCCGGTCCTTCCAGCGTCACCATCGGCTCGCCCGACACATCGGAAGCCGGGGCATGGAACACCTGGCCCTGCAGATTTACCAGATACTTATCATTCCAGATCGCTGCCGGTTGATGCTCAACCAGATACACTTTGACGGTATCCGGCCATTGTTTGCGAACCGATGCCTGAGCAACCCAAGGTAAAGATTCCAGGGCATGCTGGAGCTCATCCACATCCTGAAGCATAAAACTGCCCAGTGAGCCCATTTCAAGAATGCCCTGCCTGACCTGATCTGTCGTCAGATGGTGCAGCTCACCCTGAATAATCAATTGAGATAAGGGCAACCGGTTTGCATCTGTCATCCAGTGAACAACCGCGACAAACATCCAGGCCATTGCCGTAATGACCAGCACCAGAAAACTGAATCCCCGCCATTGGGAAAACGTACCGCCAATCAAATTACGCTGTTTCAAGGCTGTTTCTGTCATGGTTTAACACTTTATTTCCTGAATCATGTCAGTCTGACGTTATTTTATGGGCCAGACAAGACAACGAATGACTTACCCGTCATAAAATTTCACCAGAATCAGGATATAGCAACAAAGCTGGCCGATTATACCGACCAACTCGATGCTCTCCAACCATTGTTCGCAATTTCCTGTGCTTAGACATCAAAGTGCATGCAAAAGCAGGATTATTCTGGCTTTCTCTTCAAGCTTAGCGAAGAAGCGCAAGAAAGTGACACAAAATAATCCAGATTTTAGCTTTTACCTGCCACGCCGGCACATTATTTCTTCATTTCATTCACGTTGAGCGCCATCGCGGCCAACTGACGGGCAATTTTACCAACGTCACCAGCACCTTGCGTCAGAACAAGGTCATTCTCTTGAATCACATTGGCCAGAGCGCCCGGTAATGCAGCTGTGTTCGGCACAAAAATCGGATCGAGCTTACCCCGCCCACGAATGGTACGGCACAATGCCCGGCCATCCGCGCCGGGAATCGGCGCTTCACCTGCGCTGTACACATCCAGCATCAGCAGTACATCCACCTGTTCCAGCACATTGGCGAAATCATCGTACAAGTCACGGGTACGGGTATAACGGTGGGGCTGGAAGACCATCACCAGGCGCTTACCCGGCCAGCCGGCCCGTGCTGCCTTGATGGTGACATCCACTTCACTGGGATGGTGGCCATAGTCATCCACCAGCATCACATTGCCGTTGCCGCTGTCAAATTCACCCAGATGATCAAAACGGCGACCGGTTCCTTCAAATTCAACCAGCGCGCGCAGGATCGCTTCATCCTCGACACCTTCTTCCGTCGCCACGGCAACGGCCGCAGCGGCGTTCAGGGCATTGTGCTGCCCCGGAATATTCAGTGTCACCGTCAGCTCAGGTTTGCCTTTGCGCAGGATCGAGAAGTGCCCCTGCTGGCCCTGCTGACGATAATTCACCAACTGAACATCGGCATCCTCGGCAAAACCGTAAGTAATCACCTGACGGCCCACACGTGGCAATAACTCGCGAACCACAGGATCATCAATACACATCACGGCCAGCCCGTAAAACGGCAGGTTATGCAGAAAATCAATAAACGTCTGCTTCAGGTTTTCAAAGTTACCGCCATAGGTTTCCATATGGTCCGCTTCGATATTCGTGACCACACACACCATGGGTTGCAGGTGGATAAAAGAAGCGTCGCTCTCATCGGCCTCAGCAATCAGATAGCGACTGGAACCCAGGCGAGCATTGGTACCGGCACTCTTGACCAGGCCGCCATTGACAAAGGTCGGATCCAGCCCGGCTTCGGAGTAGATCTGAGTGGTCAGTGCCGTCGTGGTTGTCTTACCGTGTGTGCCCGCTATCGCAATCCCATGGCGATAGCGCATCAGCTCGGCCAGCATTTCCGCACGACGCACCACAGGAATACGCAGCTCCCGGGCCGCTTTCAGTTCAGGGTTGTCCGCTGATATTGCGGTGGAGGCAACCACCACGCTGGCCCCTTCAACATTGGTGCCCGCGTGACCAAAAAACAGCTCAGCCCCGCGCTCTGCAAGCCGCTCAGTTACTGAATTCGGAGTAATGTCCGAACCACTGATGCGGTAACCTTCATTCAGTAGAACTTCGGCGATGCCACTCATCCCGGCGCCGCCGATACCAACAAAGTGAATACGCTCAACGCGGCGCATCTCTGGCACCATGGTTCTGATTTTGGCTATTTGCTGGTTATCCAGTTTACTCATCACTCTGTTCTCTTCTTTACTTCGCCTGCGCCTTAATCACATCAGCCACCCGGGCATCTGCATCAAGAATCGCCGCCTGTCTCGCCGCCTCGGCCATGCTCAGCAAAGCCGGGCGATCTAAAGTTGTTATGAGCTGCGCCAGACGATCTGCGCTCAGATCCGGCTGCTCTATCATGTGTGCTGCACCACACGCCACCAGATGATCTGCATTCAAAGCCTGCTGACGATCTTTATGCATGAAAGGCACGAATATCGCGCCGACGCCAGCTGCCGATAACTCAGAGACGGTCAGCGCCCCAGAGCGGCAAACCACCAGATCAGCCCAGTCATACGCTGCCGCAACATCATCAATAAATTCAGTGACTTTATATCTCTGCACGCCACACTGGCTGTATGCCTGCTCCGTGCTGGCCTGATTGCCCTTACCAGCCTGATGCCAGATATCGACATCTCCGCCCAGCTTCGCGGCAGCGGCCGGCACCGTCTGGTTCAGGATCCGTGCACCCTGGCTGCCCCCCATGACCAAGATCCGTATTGGGCCTTCTCGCTCAGCCAGTCGCTGCGCAGGCATCGCCAGCTCAGTTACATCACGGCGGACCGGATTGCCAACCACAGGCTTGCCTGGAAATGCGCCGGGAAAAGCCTGCAATACACTGGCCGCAATCCGCGATAACCAGCGGTTGGTCAGACCCGCGACCGCGTTTTGCTCATGAAGGATCACAGGAATACCGCTGAGCCAGGCAGCCACGCCACCCGGACCGCTGACATAACCGCCCATCCCAAGCACGGCATCCGGTTGCCAGGCCTGGATATAGCGACGGGCCTGCACGATCGCGCCCACAATCTGAAAAGGTGCCGCCAGGAGTTTACTGATCCCCTGACCGCGCAATCCTTTCACTTTAATAAAATCAATGTCGATCCCATGTTTGGGTACCAGGTCAGCTTCCATACGGTCTGCCGTCCCCAGCCAGCGGATTTCCCAGCCTTGCTGCTGCAGCTGACGGGCCACAGCTAACGCTGGAAACACATGGCCCCCAGTACCGCCGGCCATCACCAGCAAACGCTTATTTTTCTTCATTGTCATCTTCATCACTTGATTGCGCTGAGCCGAAACGGGCCTGATGTCGTTGTTCATGATCGATGCGCAGCAAAATGGCCACGGCCGTCGACATAATAAACAGGCTCGAGCCGCCGTAACTGATCAAAGGCAAAGTTAACCCTTTGGTCGGAACGATACCGGCCGCAGCACCGACATTGACCAGCGTCTGAAACGCAAACCAGAACCCAATGCCAAATGCCAGAAAGCCGCCGAACAACTGGCCGGATTCCAGGCTTTTCTTACCGATGAACAACGCCTTGAACACCAGAGCAAAGATAAGCAAAAGCACCAGGGTCACCCCCAAAAGTCCCAGCTCTTCAGCCAGCACAGCGAACACGAAATCCGTGTGAGCTTCGGGTAAATATTCCAGCTTCTGAATAGAGTTGCCCAGGCCTTGTCCCATCCAGTCACCCCGACCGAATGCCATCAAAGACTGTGTCAGCTGATAACCGCTGCCAAAGGGATCTTCCCAGGGATCCATAAATGCGGTGATCCGGCGCATCCGGTAAGGCTCGAATACAATCAGCATCACGATGCCCAGTAGCGCCATCGAGAGCATGGCCAGGAACTGCCACAGCTTGGCGCCGGCTATAAACAGCATGCCCACAGTGGTGACAAACATCACCACGAAGGAGCCCAGATCCGGCTGTTGCAGCAGCAAAACAGCCATCAGCGCCAGTACGGCCAGCGGCTTGATAAAGCCGTAGAAACTTTGTCGGACCTGATGATACTGGCGCACCAGATACCCGGACAAAAACACAAAGAGCGAGAGTTTTGCCACTTCCGCCGGCTGCAGGTTAAAGATCCCCAGCGGGATCCAACGTACTGCCCCGTTCACCGAGCGGCCGATCACCAGAACGATCACCAGCAAAGCCAGCGATACCAGCAGCATAGGCACACTCAGCTGCCGCCAGCGCTCCAGGGGCACCTGGACCATAAAAGCGGCAATCACCAGCGCACAAAGCAGAAAAAAAGCATGACGCAACGCAAAATAAAACGGCATGTCTGTCAGACGTGTCGCCACGGGGACAGAGGCTGAGCTGACCACCACCAGCCCAGTCACCATGAGCAGCAGACTGATCCACACCAGTTGTCTGTCATACTGGCAAGGCGGGGCTGGCCGGCTGAACCACTGGCTGATTTCAAACAGGGTTTCTTTCACCCCTTTCAGCATGCCTGCGCTCCCTGCACCTGATCTTTCAGGCTGTGGGCCAGCTCAGCAAAGGCGTCGCCACGTGCCATAAAATTCGGGTACTGATCCAGACTGGCGCAAGCCGGCGACAGCAACACCATGTCGCCCGATGTCGCGTCCGACGCTGCCAGCGCCATCGCCTGATCTAAGGTTTCCACCACAACCGGGGCGTTGGATAAACCCAGAAACCGGTGGCCATCACGGCCAAAGCAGTACAGCTGAACATTGAGGGTCTCCAGCACAGGTTTGAGCGGTGAAAAATCCGCTCCCTTACTGTCACCGCCCACCAGCAAATGCAGTTTGCCCGGAATGGACAGGCCACTGAGCGCAGCCAGCGTACTGGCAAGGTTGGTGGCTTTCGAGTCATTGACCCAGTCAACACCGTGCGCCTGGACCACACGCTGACAGCGATGCGGCAGGCCGGTATAACGGCGCAGTGTCCGGCAGGCGGCGTCACGGTCAATACCCGCCGCGTCTGCCAGTGCCAGCGCCGCCAGGCTGTTGGCCACATTATGGCGCCCGACCAGAGCGATGTCCCGGCTTGGCATCACAGGCATACCGTTAACCGCCAGGTACTCTTCACCCTGATGCTCAATCAGCCCGTAGTCCTGATCATCAAAGCCAAAACTGGTTTGCTTGCCGGTCCAGGCTGGATCCGGCAGTGTCGCCGCATCGTCACGGTTACTGATAGCCAGCCGGGCATGTCGGTAAATACGCTGCTTGGCCTGACCGTAGTCGGCAAGGCTGTTGTACCTGTCCATATGATCTTCGGACAGATTCAGATAGGCCGCTGCCACCAGCTCAAGGGAGGCGGTGGTTTCAAGCTGAAAACTCGACAGCTCCAGCACGTACAACGCGTTGCCCTGATCCAGCATATCCAGCGCAGCCAGGCCGATGTTGCCGCCTACTCCGGCTTTGATGCCCGCTTCCGCGGCCATCTCACCAACCAGACTGGTGACGGTACTTTTGCCGTTCGAACCGGTAATGGCGACCACAGGCTGATCAACCGCCTGGGCAAATAATTCAATATCGCCAACAACAGGAATGCCGGCGGCAATGGCCGTTTGCAACTCAGGTGTACTCAGGGCGATCCCAGGATTAGCGACAATCAGATCTGCCGCCAGCAGCCAGTCCATCTGCCACTGACCGGCACTCAGACTGACCCCGGCCGG
Source organism: Photobacterium sp. TLY01 (assembly GCF_021432065.1). Classification (NCBI taxonomy): domain Bacteria; kingdom Pseudomonadati; phylum Pseudomonadota; class Gammaproteobacteria; order Vibrionales; family Vibrionaceae; genus Photobacterium; species Photobacterium sp. TLY01. The sequence continues at coordinate 396,399 of NZ_CP090364.1, read as the reverse complement.
CAGTTTCTCCTCGCCGGGAGGATGCGCCCGGGTATCAATCACCTGAATTGCCGGCGGTGATGCCTGTCTTTGCAGGTAGTTCACGACCGACAGCCCGGTCACACCCAGACCAACGACGACAACCTTCTCTGCCTGTGCCAAGTGATTCATTTAACGCACCTTGAGGGTAGCCAGCGCAAACAGCACCAGCATCAGCGTGATGATCCAAAAGCGCACGATCACACGTGGCTCTGGCCAGCCTTTCAGCTCATAGTGATGATGAATGGGCGCCATGCGGAAGATCCGCTGACCTCGCAGCTTGTACGAGCCCACCTGCAGGATCACAGACACAGTCTCCATCACAAAGACACCGCCCATGATCACCAGCAGCAACTCCTGACGCACCAAGACCGCAATCGTACCCAGAGCGCCACCCAGTGCCAGCGAGCCGACATCGCCCATAAAGACCTGCGCCGGGTAAGTGTTAAACCATAAAAAGCCCAGACCAGCGCCGACAATGGCCGCGCATACCACCACCAGTTCACTGGCGTTACTGATATAAGGAATATTGAGATAATTGGCAAAGTTCACATTGCCGGTCGCCCAGGCAATAAACGCCATACCGGCTGCCACCATCACAGTTGGCATAATGGCCAGACCGTCAAGGCCGTCCGTCAGGTTCACAGCGTTACTGGTGCCGACAATGACAAAATACGTGAGCACTATGTACAGCGCGCCAAGCTGGGGCATGACATCTTTAAAGAAAGGCACCACCAGCTGGGTCGCCGCCGTGTCTTTCCCGTAGGCATACAGAGCGAAAGCGACCACCAGGGCAATCACCGACTGCCAGAAATATTTCCAGCGTGCGATCAATCCATCGGTATTCTTGCGGACCACTTTGCGGTAATCATCAATAAAGCCGACGATACCGTAGCCCAGCATCACCGTCAGTACAGCCCAGACATAGGGATTGCTGAGATCTGACCACAGCAAGACGGTGAGGGTAATTGCTGCCAGAATCATCACCCCGCCCATGGTCGGCGTACCGCGTTTGCTGAAATGAGACTCGGGGCCGTCATGGCGCACCACCTGGCCTATCTGCATCATCTGCAAACGGGCGATCAGACGAGGCCCCATCCACAATGAAATAAACAAAGCTGTCAGCACGCTGATGATGGCGCGAAACGTCAGGTATTCAAACAGACGGAAAAAAGGAAAAGTCGACTCGAGTAAGTCCGCTAACCAAAATATCATTCTTATAAGTCCTGCAGAGCGGCAATAATGTCTTCCATACGGGCGCTGCGTGCCCCTTTTGCCAACACTGTTATTTCTTGTTGTTGTTGAGAATCCTGACCGGATTCATGATGAAATTGCTGCACCTGTGCGATCAGCGCGGCGATCAATGCCGGATTATCCCTGAAGTGCTGTCCCTGATTCACTTCACTGACCACAGCACTGGCTTTGCCTACTGTCAGGACACGATCCAGCTGTTTTTGCCGGGCGTAATCGGCAATCTCGCGATGCATCCGCTCGCTTTCCTGTCCCATTTCGGCCATATCGCCAAAAACCAGCCAACGTTGCCCTTCAAAATCCGCCAGCAAATCAATTGCTGCTTTCACCGAAGCCACACTGGCATTGTAGGTATCGTCAATCAGACGCAATCCCTGTCTGGGCTCGAGCACCAATGCGCGTCCTTTGACAGCTGCCATCTGCGCTAATCCCGACGCCACTTGCGCCAACGTGGCTCCCATCGCCATGGCCAGCGCCGCCGCAGCCAATGCATTGGCAACATTATGACGGCCCGCCAGCGGCAAAGTGAGGGAAATATCACCCACAGGCGTGTGCATTGTAAAACAAGGGCAGCCATGGCCGTTAACGCTAATCTTGCTGGCTGAGAACCCTGCGACAGAATTGCTGTCAGAATTATCAGCAGTCCACTGCCCCATTTCCGATGCAGTAAAGCCCACCAACCGCTTGTCGGCCAGTGCCGGCTGCCAGCGCTCCAGCGCATGGGAGTCGAGGTTGAAAACAGCCGTGCCACCGGCAATCAGCCCTTCGAAAATTTCGCCTTTGGCTCTTGCGACGCCCTCCAGCGAGCCGAAACCTTCTAAATGCGCCGCCGCCAGATTATTGACCAGTGCCGCATCGGGCTGCACCAAGGATGAGGTATAGGCAATTTCTTTTTCGTGGTTGGCCCCGAGCTCAATCACGGCAAACTCATGTGCCGGTGTCAACCGCAACAGCGTCAGAGGAACACCGATATCATTGTTAAAGTTGCCGGCGGTGGCCAGCACGCTGCCGCACTGGGAGAGAATCGCGGCCACCATTTCCTTGACCGTGGTTTTGCCACAGCTTCCGGTCAGGGCCACCGTCTTGAGACCATGTTCCCGTGTCATCTTCGCTTTCAGCCAGCTGCCCAGCTGCCCCAGCGCCTGACGGGTATCAGTAACCAGCAGCTGTGGTAACGCCACATCCAGCTCGCGGCTCACCAGCAAGGCGGATGCTCCTTTGATCTTTGCATCTGCGGCAAAGTCATGGGCATCAAAGCGCTCGCCTTTGAGCGCAAGAAATAAGGTACCCGGCACGATAGTCCGGGTATCCGTTGAAACTGCATCGATACTGACATCCTGGCCAATCAAGCGGGCGTTCAGCGCCGCTGCCAGTTCGCTCAGTGTCACCTGAATCATTTAGTGTGTCTCCAACAAGGCCTGTACGGTTTCACGATCTGAATAGTGAATGGTTTTCCCCGCCAGTACCTGATAATCCTCATGGCCTTTACCGGCCACCAGTACAATATCCTGTGCCTTCGCCTGGCTGAATGCACGCCGGCAGGCTTCGGCCCGGTCATGAATCACCAGCGCACGTTCCGGCTGCGTCAGCCCGGCAAGCATATCATTCACGATTGCCCGGGGTGATTCACTGCGCGGATTATCGTCCGTCAGGATCACATAATCAGCGAACTGCTCAGCCACCGCAGCCATCATCGGCCGCTTACCGCGATCACGCTCACCACCGCAGCCGACCAGACACCAGAGCTTGCCTTCACAGTGCAGGCGTAACGCTGCCAGTGCTTTCTCCAGCGCATCCGGGGTGTGAGCATAATCAACCACCATCATAGGTTTGTCAGCGGCCTGAAAAACTTCCATCCGGCCGATCACCGCCTGCAGTCTGGGCGCCGTGGCCAGCAAAGCATCCAGGGGATAACCCAGCGCCAGTAAGGTCGCCAGCGACAACAGCAGATTCGAGACATTGAAAGCACCCACCAGCGGCGCGGTAAAATCACCTTGCCCCCAGCTGGAATCAAAAGACACCGTCACTCCCTGAGTGGAATAACTGACGGCCGTCAGCCACAACGCCTGACCCGGGTGCCCGGACAGATGTGACGGTTCAGTCGCAACGGCAACGACGTCTTGCAGCTCGTTCAGCCAGCGCCTGCCAACCTCATCATCAGCATTAATGACAGCCATGCCGGCGTGATGTTCCGTGAACAAACTTTGCTTGGCTGCCGCATAGCTTGCCATATCACCATGGTAATCCAGATGATCCCGGCTCAGATTCGTAAAAATACTGGCCGCGAAATGCAGGGCTTTCACCCGCCCCTGGACCAAGCCGTGCGAGGACACTTCCATCGCCGCAAAATCTGCGCCTTGACCGACCAGCCCGGCCAGTGTTTTCTGAATTTCGATGGCGCTGCCTGTGGTGTTTGCGGCCGGCGTCAGCTTGGACAACAAGCCATTGCCTGTGGTGCCCATCACCCCGGCTGTACGGCCGAGCAAACCGGCCCACTGTGCCAGCAACTGGCTGACCGTCGTTTTGCCGTTGGTGCCAGTGACAGCCACCAGTTGCAGTTGCTGATCTGGCTGACCATAAGCTGTACCGGCCAGGGCCGACAGCTTGATCGGCAAATCGCGCACCGCAATCACAGGAATACCGCTGTGATAATGCATCTCGCCATCTAACTGGTTATCTTCAGCCTGTGCCAGCACAGCCGTCGCTCCGGCCTGGATCGCGGTATCAATATACTGGCGACCATCGACCGCATGGCCCTTAATGGCGACAAAAGTGCTGCCCGGCACCACAGCGCGGCTGTCGAGGGTCAGATCATTCACCTGCACAGCAGAGACGGAAGCCTCAAAAAAATCGGGCGCAAACCACGCGGCTAAGAGCGCCCCTAAAGATATAGAAACATCAGGTTCCGGCATCAGATTGGCCTCTGTTATGGACGATATTGAGCTGATCGCCTTTTCCGGCATCAGGTTTGACATTCAGGATCTGCAGGGCGCTGCCCATCACTTCTGCAAAAATTGGCGCGGCGACCTGACCCCCGTAATATGCGTCGCCCTGGGGTTCGTTGATCACCACCACCATCGCCAGACGGGGATCGCTGATCGGGGCCAGACCTGCAGTCATGGCGACATATTCATCACCATAGCCACCGGCCGCGGCTTTCTTGGCGGTACCGGTTTTGGCCCCCACCCGGTAGCCGGGAACGGCCGCGTGCTTGGCACTGCCGTCAGCATGGGTCACACCTTCGAGCATATTGAGCACTTTGCGGGTATTTTCTGCCGACACCACCTGCCGCCCCGGCACTACAGCTTCGGTTTTCAATATCGACAGCGGCCGATTGACCCCTAAGCCCCCTAAAGTGGCGTAAGCACGCACTAACTGAATCGGTGTCACGGATATCCCGTAACCAAACGCCAGCGTGGCACGCTCAAAATCAGACCAGCGACGGCGATCCGGAAACAATCCCTGCGCCTCACCAATCAGGTTAATGCCTGAGGCTTCCCCCAGCCCCACACCGCTGTACATGCCAAGCACGGCATCCACAGGCATGGCCAAAGACAATTTACTGACACCTATATTACTGGACTTTTTCAGGATTCTCGCCAAATCGGCCTTGCCAACCTGTGACACATCCCGCACCCGGCTGCCGCCTACCTGCATGATGCCGTTGCCGGTATCGATGACGGTGTTCTCATCTGCAACGCCGTTTTCCAGCGCAGCCAGCACCACAAAAGGTTTGATGGTGGAGCCTGGTTCCATCGCATCTGTGATGGCGCGGTTACGCATGCGGAAACTTTGCAGCTGATCGCGGTTATTGGGGTTATACGAAGGCGCGTTAACCATGGCCAGGATCTCGCCGGTACGCACATCGACCATCACTATGGTTGCTGAAGTGGCATTGTAATCGACCACCGCCTGCTTCACGGCCCGGTAAGCCACCGCCTGCAATCGCTGATCAATACTCAGCGCCAGCGGTTTACCCGGCTCACGCTGCTTGAGGGAAATATTTTCTACCACCCGGCCGTACCTGTCTTTGCGGACCGTTCGCCGGCCAGGCTCACCGGTTAGCCAGCCGTCATAGGTGCGCTCGACACCTTCCAGTCCGCGGCCATCGATACCCGTGACGCCTATCAGGTGAGCGCTCACTTCACCCGCCGGGTAAAAGCGACGGGATTCATCTTTCAGGCCAATGCCGGGTAATTTCAGCTTACCGACATAGGCCGCCATTGCCGGACTGACCTGACGCTGCAGATAAATGAAGCGACGGGATTTATTCTCTTCCAGCCGGGTCAGCATGTCCTGGCGATCCAGCCCCAGCACATCCGCCAGCGCATGCCAGCGCGCCGGTTCTGAGAGGCCGCCATGCTTATAAATATCGACCGGATCCGCCCAGACCGCCTGAACCGGCACACTGACGGCCAACTGCTCATCATTGCGATCAGAAATGATCCCCCGCGCCGACGGCATGGCTTTCACACGCAACGAGCGCAGATCCCCTTCCTGAATCAGCTTGCCGGGTTCGAGGACCTGAATATAGGCAGCCCTGGCGATCAGCCCCACCAGCGCCAGGCCCACAAAAGTACAGATCAGGGCAAAACGCCAGGGAATAAACGCAGATGTGGCAGCCGAAGGGCGCGGTGGCTGCGGTTCAGGGGAAGAGGCGGCTTTTTTCATTACTGGACAACAATTTCATTCGCTGCATTCGGACGCTTCATCTCAAGCGCCTTCTCAGCCTGGGTTTCAATTCGACTATGCTCAGCCAGCGAGTTTTCTTCCAGCAACTGGTTGCGCCATTCGATATCCAGATCGTCCCGCTCGATGAGCAGCTGCTCCTGTTGCGCGACCAGTTGTCGGGATTGGTGGGTGATATACACCACCCCCAATGCGGAGATAAGCACCAGTACCAGCAGCACCAAAGGCACACGGCCGACGGATAACAGATCACGGCCGATCTGACGGATCAGGCTGTCTGCAGCGGCTGGCTGGATACTCATAGGCGCTCAGCCAGACGCAACACAGAACTGCGCGCTCTCGGGTTATGCTGCGTCTCCGCGGCGGTTGGCTTAATGGCTTTCCCCACAGCTTTCAGATCGGCACTGCCCAGCGCTTTGATCTGATCTTCAGTCAGCGGCAAGCCGGCAGGGACGTCCGGCCCTTTGCTCTGCTTGCGAATAAAACGCTTCACCATGCGATCTTCCAGCGAGTGGAAGCTGATCACAGACAGACGGCCACCCGGGGCCAGCACTTCCAGCGCGCCGTGTAAGGCGGTGTCGATCTCTTCCAGCTCACTGTTGATATAAATCCGGATCGCCTGAAAGCTGCGGGTCGCCGGATGCTTGTGCTTATCTCTGAAGGGTGAAACGTCAGCAATCAGCTTGGCCAGCTGGGTGGTCCGCTCCAGCGGCACATTGTCCGGATTGCTGCGGTATTCCACGATACCGCGGGCGATACGCTTGGCAAAACGCTCTTCGCCAAACTCTTTCAGGACCCAGGCAATATCATCCGCCTCGGCGCTGGCCAGCCACTCTGAAGCAGAAATACCGGATGTCGGATCCATGCGCATATCCAGCGGGCCGTCACGCATAAAACTGAAGCCGCGCTCGGCATCATCCAGTTGCGGAGAAGAAACCCCTAAATCCAGCAGGACACCGTCGATCTTGCCGGTCAGACCTAATTCAGCCATATAGCCGGCCATGCCGGAAAACGGACCATGAATAATCGAAAAACGCGGGTCATTGATCTTGGCAGCTTCTGCAATCGCCTGGGGATCGCGGTCAATCCCGTACAAACGGCCATGCTCGCCAAGGTGGGAAAGGATCAGACGGCTGTGGCCACCGCGGCCAAAAGTCCCGTCGATGTATATACCGTCTGGTTTGATGGCTAAACCATCAACAGACTCATGGAGCAGCACGGAAACGTGAGCAAATTGTTCGGACATAATAATTAATTCAGCTGAATAATAAGCGAACTGAAGACACCGGCCGGATGCCTCCACCAGAGATTACTGGGTCGTTGGTTTTCCGCTGCTCTGCCTGCTGCGCGACAGGCAGCAGGGACAACACACCGAAATCGTCGGATTTCGATGCATGTGCACCTCTTTCATTTATACCTGCCCTTGTCGGGCAAGCAACAGGGAAATTGCAATTTTTGCCACAAAATCGTCATTTTTTCCCACAAAAAACCAACACGAAGTGTACGAAGGCAGCAAAAAAGTTGTCAAGGCAGAGACGGCGATTCTGACAAATAATTGATGCAGCCGTATTTACAGCTTCCCAGGCCCTGAAACGATAAAAGGTGATGCCCGCATATGTTGCGAACACCACCTTTCCAAAATAAGTGAGTTAACCGATAAGCCGGGTTCTGTCCCGCTTGCGCGGTGGTAACCATTCCTCTAGGCCTGAAATCGCTCGCAGGCTCAAGCAACCTACCCGTCCCCAGCGCGGACCACGCCATTAGGGACCTATTTGGTCTTGCTCCGGGTGGAGTTTACCGTGCCACGAACTGTTGCCAGTCGCGCGGTGCGCTCTTACCGCACCCTTTCACCCTTACCTGTTCTCGCAAGCGAGTCATCGGCGGTTTGCTCTCTGCTGCACTGGTCGTAGGCTCACGCCCCCCAGACGTTATCTGGCACCCTGTCCTGTGGAGCCCGGACTTTCCTCCCCCTCGTCAGTCTCCCAAAGGACATCAACGAAGCAGCGGTTACCTGGTCAACTCAGGCGGCGGATTGTATAAAACTCCCGCCCGAGTTACCAGAGAAAGTTAGACTTCTTCCTTTCTCTGGTGAGAAAACGGCCAGCGCTGACCGACTGTGCGCTTATTCCAGATTCTCCAGACCCCATTTATAGAGCGCATTTTTCTTCACACCATGGATCTCTGCCGCCATGGCCGCAGCCTTCTTGAGCGGCAGTTCAGCAACCAGAATCTTTAATGTTCGCAACGCTTCTGCAGGCAGGGCTTCTTTATCGGCCCGGTGGCCAGCCACCAGCAGCACCATCTCCCCGCGAATCCGGTTACTGTCTTCACCCAGCCAGGGGATCAGCTCACCTAACGGTGCACCATGAATGGTTTCAAAGGTTTTGGTCAGCTCACGCGCCAGCACCACATGGCGCTCCGGGCCCAGCACGGCCTGCATATCTGCCAGCGAATCAAGAATACGGTGCGGCGATTCATAAAAAATCAGGGTACGCGGATCTTCAATCAGTTCCCGGAACGTGTCCTGCCGCCCTTTACTTTTGGCTGGCAGAAAGCCTTCAAAACTGAAACGGTCCGACGGCAGTCCCGAGGCACTCAGCGCGGTGATCACCGCACATGGCCCCGGCAGTGGCACAACTTTAACACCCGCCTGACGACAGCGGGTCACCAGATGGTATCCTGGATCACTGATGAGAGGTGTACCGGCATCAGAGACCAGTGCGATACTGCTGCCCTGACGCAATTTCTCAATCAGCACATCCGCTTTCTGCTGTTCATTGTGATCATGCAGGGCAAAGGTGCGGGTCGGGATGGCAAAATGGGACAACAGGCGTGAGGTATGGCGTGTGTCCTCAGCAGCAATCAAATCCACACTGGCCAGAACCTCCAGCGCACGTTGGGTGATATCTGCCAAATTGCCGATCGGGGTCGGAACGATGTACAAAGTTGCGACATCCACCGAGCACGAATTGGTCTCACTCATTTGTCTATGATCTCATCTGCAATTAATATAGAGAGTAATTTGTCACAGTTGAATGAATTCAATGCTTAATTTTACCCATAAGCGCAAAAGTGTAACACGTATTCTGGCCCCTGTAGCCCTTGCCGTGATTCTGGCAGGCTGTTCAGCGCCAGGCACTCAGCAAACGTCTTACTCTGCGGATATCACGGCGCCGGCCTCTGACTCCGCGGCCAACTACCTGCTCAAAGCCGAGTCGTCTGAAGGTGCAGCGAGCATTGACTGGCATTTACTGGCGCTGAAAGCCCTGATCAAAGAAGGCCGCTGGCCGCAGGCGGATCAGCAAGCCAATAAACTGGCCGGCCTGAACCTGTCTCCGGTGCAAATGGCTGAATGGCAGTTAGCGCGCGCAACCCTGCGCTATCAGCAAGGCCAGCCGAAAGCCGCACTGGACACACTGAACTTTTTGCCCTGGTGGACGCTGGCCGACAGTCAGTACCGTCGCTACCACCTGCTGCGTGCCGAGCTCTTGACTCAGACAGAGCAACACTTTGCCGCCGCCAGAGAGCGCACCTCACTGTCACAGTATCTCAGCAGCAGTGAGAAAGAGGTCAACTGGCAGAATCTGTGGCAAGACCTGTCTCAGTATAATAACCACCAGCTCAAAGCCGCCAGCATCAGTGCCGATGAAACCGTCCTGCAAGGCTGGGTGGAGCTCAGCATGATTAAAAATGCCGCGGCTCAGCGTCCGGTCAGACTGAAGTCCGAGGTCGAACAGTGGCTGCAAAGCCATCCGGAGCACCCGGCCAACAGTTACCTGCCCAAAGAACTGCAGGCCATCATGAGCCTGGAAGTGGTAGAACTGGAGAAAGTCGCCCTCCTGCTGCCTTTGTCTGGCAAATTCGAAAGCCAGGGTAAAGCGGTTCGCGATGGCTTCCTCAACGCCATGCTGGAAGATACCGAGCGTAACCCGGATACCGAGCTGTCCATTTACGATACTGAATCCGAACCGATGTTCAGCATTGTCAACAAGCTTCAGCAAGACGGTATTCAGCTGGTGATTGGCCCGCTTCAAAAAGAAAAAATCACCGAATTTCAGTCCACTGAAGGCGGTAATGTCACTGAACTGGCGCTCAATGAGCCGCAGAACCTGGATCTGAGTCAGCCCAACACCTGCTATTTCTCATTATCGCCCGAGCAGGAAGCTGAGCAGGCCGCGCAACATTTATACGCCAAAGGTCACCGCAGCCCCATGGTCATGGCACCAGCCAATGACTTTGGCCGGCGGGTCAGCCAGGCGTTCCTGACCAAATGGGAAACCCTGACCGGCAACACAGCAGAACGCCAGACCTTTGGCTCCAGCCGTGAAATCCAGAACCAGATGGCCGCTGTGTTTGGCTTAACCGACAGCCGGACCCGCAGCCAGCAAATGGAGCAGGTGCTGGGCATGTCACTGGAAACCCAGGCCCGCAGCCGCCGCGATACCGATGCGGTGTATCTGATTGCCAATCGCAACGAGGTCACTCTGCTCAAGCCCTTCATCGAAGTGGCAATCAACCCGGATGTCACGCCGCCAAAACTGTATGCCAGTTCACGGACGAATCCGGACAACAATGCCAATGTCAGTGAGCTGTCCGGGATCGAATTTAGTGATATCCCGCTGCTCGCCGCACCGGATCAACCCTTCATGGCGCAGTTTGAACAACTGTGGCCAGGACAAAAGAACAGTGCTATCCGGCTCCATGCTTTTGGGATGGATGCCTACCGGATGATCACCGAACTGCCGCAGATGAAAGTGGTTGAGCATTACAGCACGCAAGGGAAAACCGGCCAGCTCAGTATTGACGACCATTGTGTTGTTCAGCGCCAGTTAGACTGGGCAGTATTCACACCCAATGGCATTGCACCTGTTCAATAAGCGCCGTCAGGGGTACCATTACGAGTCACTGGCCGAGCAGTACCTGCAACGCCAGGGACTCTCTGCCATTGCCCGCAATGTCCACTGCCGCGGTGGTGAGCTGGATCTCATCATGAAAGACGGAGATTGCTGGGTTTTTGTCGAGGTCAAATACCGTGCCCATAACCGTTTCGGTTCTGCGGCCGAGGCCGTCAATCGGCGCAAGCTGCAACGCCTCAAGCATGCCGCACTGTACTGGCTGCATTCAAATGGCATGGCTGCCGAACACTGCCAGCTGCGTTTCGATGTTGTCACCATAGAAGGGACTGACCACGCTATCTCGTGGCTGACCAACACTTTAGTTGAAGAGTAAAACATGCTAGAGAGCATTAAAGAAAATTTTACCGAAAGCATCCAGACCCAAATTGCAGCCGCTGAAGCGCTACCTGATGCCATTTCCCGCTCTGCCCAGGTCATGGTGCAAAGCCTGCTGAACGGCAACAAGATCCTGTGCTGCGGTAACGGGGGTTCCGCCTCGAATGCCCAGCATTTCGCTTCCTGCCTGATCAACCGCTTTGAGACCGAGCGACCCAGTTTGCCGGCACTTGCGCTCACCGCAGACACCACCACACTGACGGCTGTGGCAAACGACTATCATCAGGATGAAATTTTCTCCAAGCAGATTCGCGCCCTCGGTCAGCCGGGCGACATCCTGCTGGTGTTCTCTACCAGCGGAAACAGCAAAAACATTATCAAAGCCATGGAAGCTGCCCTGACCCGCGACATGAACATCATCGCGATGACGGGTAAAGACGGTGGTGTGATGGCCGGACTGCTGGGTGTCCAGGATGTCGAAATCAGAATTCCCTCGCAGCGTACCGCCCGCATCCAGGAAGGCCACCTGCTGACGGTGCATTGCCTGTGCGATCTGATTGACCAGATTCTTTTCCCGCAACACGAAGGGTGATCATGCAACGCTTGCTTCTTATTTTGATGCTGTCCTTACTGATTCAAGGTTGCGGGGCCATACTGCAAACCGATCCCCGCAGCGGGCAACAGCAATGGCAGGATCAGCATATTGCGATGCAAATTGGTGGCTTAGTCAATAAGCCACCCTATCAGGGAAAAGTCAGGGTCAATGCAATCTCGACTGAAGGACGGGTTTTGCTGGTTGGTCAGGCGGTGGATCAAGCGACTGCCGGGCAGTTAACTGACGCTGTACAGGAATTGGATAGTGTGAAAGAAGTTTATAACCAGCTTCAGATCGGTCCGCTCCCAACCCTGTCAGATGTCGGCCTGGACAGCTGGCTGACCACCAAAGTGAAAGCACAGCTGATCGCCAGCAAAAAATTGCGGGACTCCGCGGTCCAGGTGGCAACCGAAAACCAGCGGGTTTACCTGCTTGGCTTTGTGACCAGAGCGCAAGGCAATATTGCAGCGGATATCGCGCGCAATGTAGAAGGGGTCAAGCACGTGATCAAAGCATTTGAATATACCGACTAAATCCCGTCATCCGTATTCAAACAACATCAGATAAAAAAACGCAGTGCTTCGAAAAGAAACACTGCGTTTTTTGTGACCGTCAAAGTGGTGGCTTGGCTTACTTCACCACTGTGAGGCTTGGACGACCGCGTGGACGAGGTGGTTCTTCCTCTGAAGCAAGCTCTTCAGGCGCATCCGTCAGACTGACCGGAGATAAATGCTCGTCATCACCGACAGCATCTGCTGCGTCAAAGATCCCCTCTCCGTCACCGTTCACCATCATTTCATAGCCGGGCTCGGGCTCAAACATAGTGCCTGCGCCATTTTCCCGTGCATAGAGTGCCAGTACAGCGGCAAGAGGGACTGCCACAACATGCGGACGGCCACCGAAACGAGCATTGAAGCGCACAGCATCGTTACCCAGTTCCAGGTTGCCTACAGCACGCGGCGCTAGGTTCAGCACAATTTGTCCGTTACTGACAAATTCCTGCGGGACCTGCACACCAGGCAGTGTTGCATCAACGACCAGATGCGGAGTCAGATCATTATCCACCAACCAGTCATAGAAAGCCCGCACCAGATAAGGTCGGCGCGGGGTCATCTCGGCCATCTCCATCACTGTCCAGCCAGACGCATTTCGCGCTCAGCTTCTGTCAGGGATGCCAGGAATGAATCACGTTCGAAAACGCGGGTCATGTATGCTTTTACTTCTTTCGAACCCGCACCGCTCAGGTCAATACCCATTGAAGGTAAACGCCACAGCAGCGGAGCCAGGTAACAGTCAACCAGGCTGAACTCTTCGCTCATGAAGTAAGGAAACTCAGCAAAGACCGGTGACAGCGCCAGCAGCTCTTCACGCAGTTGTTTGCGTGCTTTATCCGCTTCATCCGCTGTGCCTTTCTGCACTTTTTCCGCTAATGAATACCAGTTACGCTCAATGCGATACATCATCAGGCGGCTGTTACCACGAGCAACCGGATACACAGGCATCAGAGGCGGGTGAGGGAAACGCTCATCCAGGTATTCCATAATAATACCGGCCTGATACAGAGCCAGTTCACGATCCACCAGGGTCGGAACAGAATTGTATGGATTCAGGTCAAGCAGATCCTCAGGTAGGTTGTCTGGCTCAACCAGCTCGATCTCAACACTTACACCTTTTTCTGCAAGTACAATACGCACCTGATGGCTATACATATCCGAAGCATCAGAATACAGCGTCATCACAGAGCGTTTATTGGCAGCTACAGCCATCAACCCCTCCAGTATACTCATATACACAAAAAGCAACGGGGGCACTTGCCCCCATTGCGAGTTTCTTAACGCACTAGATTACCCGATCAATGGACATCGCGCCAATATTCTTTCTTCAGCAACAGGGCCAGAACAAAGAAGATCACAATAAAGCCCATCACCCACAGGCCCAGACGCTGACGTTCCAGCTTCATCGGCTCTGCCGAGTATTCCAGGAAGTTCACCAAATCACGAACCACAGCATCGTATTCGCCAGGACTCAGCTCACCGTTGCCGTCTGATTCCAGCCCGACAAACTCCTGCACTTCTTCACCGTCAATCGTACGGGTTTCGAACACTTGACGTGGTGTACCCTGCAGCTCTTCCAGCACATGTGGCATACCCACACTTGGGAACACAACGTTGTTCACACCAAACGGACGGCTTGGATCGGCATAGAAAGAACGCAGATACGTGTACAGCCAGTCGGTACCACGAACTCGGGCCACCAGAGTCAGATCCGGTGCTGGAGCACCAAAAGATGCCGCCGCATAATCTTCAGAAATGGCGTTGGTCATCAGATCACCAATTTTGGCATTCTCATCAAAGACCAGGTTATCCATCATCAGATCTGTCGGGATATCCAGGTCCTCAGCAACGCGCTGGTAGCGCTGATACTGAGTCGCATGACATCCAAAGCAGTAGTTCATGAATGTGCGTGCACCACGCTGCAATGATTCCTTGTCCGACAAATCATTGTTTGCCGCATCAAGATGAACATTTCCGCCACCCGCTGCCATTGCCAGAGACGGCAACAGAGCCAGCAGCATAACCATCAGCTTTTTCATTTGAAAGTGACCCTCTCTGGTAGCGGTTTCGTGGCTTCATTTTTGCTGTAGAAATACAACAGCACGAAGAACATGAAGTAACCGAGACTGAAGATCTGCGCCATCAAGGTGTATACCGCAGTGGCAGGAAGCGCACCCAGAATACCCAATGCAATGAAGCAGACAGTGAACTGAGCGATGTTTGCCAGGTGCAGCTTGCTGCGATAACGGTAAGAACGCACTTTGCAGCGATCCAGCCAAGGCAGCAAAAACAGCATAACAATGGACAGGCCCATCGCAATGACACCCAAGAGTTTGTCAGGAACCGCACGCAAAATCGCATAGAAAGGCGTGAAGTACCATACAGGTGCAATGTGTTCCGGTGTCTTCAGCGGGTTAGCCGCTTCAAAGTTAGGTGGCTCAAGGAAATAGCCGCCCATCTCAGGGTTAAAGAAAATCACATAGCTGAACAAGAAGGCGAAGATAGCCACACCGACAAGATCCTTCACCGTACCGTAAGGATGGAACGGGACTGAATCAATGATGTCGTACTTCTTGGTGTAGTACTCATGGAACTTGAATCGAGACTGGTAGTTGTCACCCTTCGCGCCTTTTGGCAGCTTGGTTTCAATACCATCCGGGTTATTCGAACCCACTTCGTGCAGCGCCAGAATGTGCAGCACAATCAGCAGCAACAGCACGATTGGCAGCGCAATCACGTGCAAGGCAAAGAAACGGTTCAGGGTGGCACCGGAGATTACATAGTCACCGCGGATCCACAGTGTCAGGTCATCACCGATGACAGGAATCGCACCAAACAGAGAAATGATAACCTGGGCACCCCAGTAAGACATCTGTCCCCATGGCAGCAGATAACCCATAAAGGCTTCAGCCATCAGTACCAGGAAAATCAGCATACCGAACAGCCACAGCAATTCACGCGGCTTCTTGTAGGAACCGTAAATCAGGCCACGGAACATATGCAGATAAACCACAACAAAGAACGCCGAAGCGCCTGTGGAATGCATATAACGCAGCAGCCAGCCGTAATCCACATCACGCATGATGTATTCAATCGAAGCAAAAGCACCATCACCCGATGGGACATAGTTCATGGTCAGCCAGATCCCGGTCAGGATTTGGTTAACCAGAACAAGCATGGCCAGTGAGCCAAACAGATACCAGAAGTTAAAGTTCTTCGGCATCGGATATTCAGACATATGCTTTTTATAAGCATTCATCACTGGCAGACGTTTTTCAATCCAACCCAGCAAGCCTTCCATTATGCCGTCTCCTCATCTTGACCCACTAAAATTGTGTTGTCGTTCAGGAACATATGAGGCGGTATCACCAGGTTAAGTGGCGCTGGCACCCCTTGGAAAACCCGTCCGGCCATATCAAACTTAGAGCCGTGGCAAGGACAGAAAAAGCCTGCTGGTACACCACTGACCTGCTCACTGAAGCTGTCTGGCAGGTAAGTTGGAGAACAGCCAAGGTGGGTACAAATCCCGACGGCAAGAAAGATTTCAGGTTTCACTGAACGGTATTGGTTTTGTGCGTAGGCAGGCTGCTGAGGTTCAGTGGCCTGCGGATCACGCAGTCGATCATCGTGTGTCGGCAGTTCATCCAAAATAGCCTGGCTACGGCGTACAACCCAGACAGGTTTGCCTCGCCATTCTACGCGGATCATCTGGCCTTCTTCTAATTTGCTGATATCAACTTCAACTGGCGCGCCCGCAGCCTTGGCTTTGGCGCTCGGATTCCAGGATTTGATAAAGGGTACGGCGACAGCGACTGCACCTAAGCCTCCAACAACCGAGGTCGTCGCAGTCAGGAAGCGGCGTCGGCCGTTACTTACTGGCGCTTTGCTCATCCAACATTCTCCCATGTGCTCCCGCTCAGGATTATTCTTTCCATCTGCGTCCCTGGAGCTTACGGCTAACTTTCTACGGAAAGACTCAACAGCTTATTGATTAAGAATTTTCATGCTGCTATTTATCGCGGCAAATGATAAAGAAAACCCCACTTTAAGACAAGGTAAACACCGCAATTGTGAGAGATTTGTGGGGATAATTTCCTGAGTCGTCAAGATGAAAAAATGAAAACTATGGTGCCAATTATTCAACTTTTTTGACAATATCCCTGAATGCGCCGACAAAACAGCATGAAGGGCCTTACCTGATGTGAGCGTTCAGGATAAATCACGCCGACTCTGGTTGTCTCTGCCGCAACCGGCAGCATAAAAGTGCAGCGACAAAAAGCTGGAGCCGTTTGAACAACAACACGCAAAAAGCCCAGCACAATGGCTGGGCTTTGATGTACACAGTAACCAGATAAATATCTGGTGCGTTGAATTAACGCTTAGAGAACTGTGGACGACGACGTGCTTTACGCAGACCAACTTTCTTACGTTCAACGCGACGTGCGTCACGAGTCACGTAGCCAGCGGCACGCAGAGCAGGACGTAAAGTCTCATCGTACTCCATCAGAGCGCGAGTGATACCGTGACGGATCGCACCAGACTGACCAGTAATACCACCACCTTTTACAGTGATGTACAGATCCAGTTTCTCAGTCATATCAACCAGCTCAAGCGGTTGACGAACAACCATGCGAGCAGTTTCGCGACCGAAGTATTCTTCGATGCTGCGCTTGTTGATTACGATGTTGCCAGTACCCGGTTTAATGAAAACGCGAGCAGCTGAGCTTTTGCGGCGGCCAGTGCCGTAGTATTGATTCTCTGCCATTGTCATGTTCCCCAATTAGATGTCTAGAACTTGTGGCTGCTGTGCAGCGTGGTTGTGCTCGCTACCTGCGTAAACTTTCAGTTTACGGTACATAGCACGGCCTAGAGGACCTTTAGGAAGCATGCCTTTAACAGCAATTTCGATGATCGCTTCTGGCTTTTTCTCCAGCAGCTTGTCGAAGCTGATAGTTTTCAGACCGCCGATGTAGCCAGTGTGACGGTGGTACATCTTGTCAGTACGCTTAGCGCCAGTCACTGCGACTTTCTCAGCATTGATAACAACGATGTAGTCACCGGTGTCAACGTGAGGAGTGTACTCAGGCTTGTGCTTACCACGCAGACGAGATGCGATTTCAGTTGCCAGACGACCCAGTGTTTTACCTTCAGCGTCAACAACATACCAGTCACGTTTTACAGTTTCTGGTTTAGCAACGAAAGTTTTCATGCTAATTCTTACCCAATTTTAAATAGTTTCACTTTCCAAGAACGCAAAGCGTTCTCTCTGTATATAGAGCCCAGTCATCACCCCTTCGAGTGGTTGGCACTCCCGGCATAACGCCGTCACAGGTACGGTGGGTCGCGAGATTATACGGAAGCATGGGGGAAAAATCACCTTTTTTTCCAAAAAAGTTCAGCTCTTTTGTCAGGTAACATCCCGCTTGCGTTACGCCAGGTGTGGCCGGGCCAGATACTCGTGACTCTGCATTTCGATTAAACGGGAACAGCATCGCTTGAATTCAAATGACAGTCGCCCGGACTGATACAACTTGTCCATCTCTGCCTCCGCCGAAATGATCAATTTGACATGGCGCTCGTAAAATTCGTCCACCATGGCAATAAAACGGCGGGCAGCATCATCATCTTTTTCGGTCAGCACAGGCACCCCGGACAACAAAACACTGTGATAAGTATGGGCAATATCCATATAGTCTGACTGACTGCGTGCCCCGCGGCACAGGGCATCAAATGAGAAATGCACGACCCCTTCCGCTTCATGGCGGGTCGCAATCGGCCTGTCATTGACCAGTATGTCCTGCCCCTCATGCCGGGGAGCCGCAGACAACTGCATGAAATAACGCTGCATGTTCTCTTCTGCACTGGCGTCGAGCGGCCAGTGATAAATTTCAGCCTGCTCCAGAGTGCGGAGCCGATAGTCCACCCCCGAATCAACATTCACGACTTCGCAATGTGTATTGATCAGGTCAATCGCCGGTAGAAAGCGCGCGCGCTGCAGGCCATTGCGGTACAGCTCATCCGGCGGAATATTCGAAGTGGCCACCAAGGTAATGCCGCGGCGAAACAAGGCTTCGAACAAGGTACCCAGGATCATGGCATCGGTAATATCTGACACAAAGAACTCATCAAAACAAATGATGTCCGTGTCCTGCTTAAACCTGTCTGCGACCTTTTCCAGCGGATCGCTCTGGCTGCCAAGTGACTGCATTTCTTTATGGACGCGATGCATGAAACGGTGGAAATGCATCCGCATTTTTCGCTCAGTCGGCAGGCATTCAAAGAAGGTGTCAACCAAGTAGGTTTTGCCGCGTCCGACGCCCCCCCAGAAGTACAGTCCTTTGACCGGTTTGAGCGGTTCAGCACGCTGGCGCTTAAACAGCCTGCCCATCAAAGAAGGTTTTGATGGCTCGGGTTGCGGAGCCAGCATGCGATGATACAGATCATTGAGATGGGAAACCGCCATGGCCTGGGCAGCGTCAGGCAAAAAGCCAGGTTTTTTGAGATCGTCTTGATAGCGTTGTTCTGGTGTCATCCTTATCCTGCTCTCATCACCGATAGCCGTACGCCCGGTGACTAAATAACCGGATTCACAGCGTCTAATATGTCCATCTTTGGTCGTAGATAGTACCACGACACTTCATGTGCATGTATAGTAACTAGATAACCACCCAATAAGCACATTACGCTTTTGAGATAATAAAACAGGTCAACCTGTTGTACTCACAGTCACAAGGAGTTTTTCATGGCTTGGATCTACGCGATTTTGATTTTCGCTGCCGGCGCGCTGGTCGGTGCCTTTGCCGCCCGTTTGGGGAACAAAAACCTGAAACAACAGAAAGAATTGCAAAAAGAACTCGATAAAACCAAATACCAGCTGGAGCAGTACCGCCAGGAGTTGGTTGATCATTTCGCCCGCAGCTCTGATCTGCTGGACAATCTGGCAAAAGATTACAGTAAATTGTATGAGCACATGGCAAAAACCTCCGCTGAACTGATGCCAAATTTGCCGGAACAGGATAACCCCTTCTCTCAGCGCATCAGCACACTCACGCCGATTGCTGATGAGCCAGAAGCCGAAGCCGTAGAGCTGGACCCGCATCAGCCGCGGGATTATGCCAACGGCGCGTCCGGTCTGTTGCGTGCTGAGCGGAAACAGGCTGAAGCCGCAAAAGCCAGTTAAGAATTGTTACAAATTTGACATTTATTGGAACTTTGCTCCGGTTTACAAGTCACAATTAGCACTTGTTAAACCGGAGTTGAGTAATGATGAAAAAACCTTTACTTGTAATGACTGCGCTGGCGTTGAGTATGAGCGCAGTGATGTCCCCAATCACCGCTTCCGCCGCGCTTCCTTTGGCTGTTAATGATCAACAACTTCCCAGCCTCGCCCCCATGCTGGAGCAAGTGACCCCTGCTGTCGTCAGTATCGCTGTAGAAGGCAAGCATGTTGCCAAGCAAAGAATTCCCGACGCGTTCCGCTATTTCTTTGGTCCTGACTTCCCCAATGAGCAGGTGCAGGAGCGTCCGTTCCGCGGGCTGGGATCCGGGGTCATTATTGATGCAGATAAAGGCTATGTCGTGACCAACCACCACGTCATTGACGGGGCAGATAAAATTCTGGTTCAGCTGCATGACGGCCGGGAAATCAAAGCCGAGCTGATCGGCAGTGACAGCATGTCAGACATTGCCTTGCTGCGTCTGGACAACACAAAAAATCTGAAAGCCATCAAAGTGGCTGACTCGGATCAATTACGCGTCGGTGATTTCACCGTGGCCATTGGCAACCCGTTCGGACTGGGTCAGACAGTGACCTCAGGGATTGTCTCGGCCCTGGGACGCAGCGGATTGAATATTGAGAATTTCGAAAACTTTATTCAGACCGATGCCGCCATTAACAGCGGTAACTCAGGCGGTGCGTTAGTCAACCTCAACGGTGAACTCATCGGTATCAATACCGCGATTCTGGGTCCCAACGGCGGTAACGTCGGCATTGGCTTTGCCATCCCGGCCAATATGGTGAAAAACCTGACCAGCCAGATTCT
Organism: Photobacterium sp. TLY01; assembly: GCF_021432065.1. NCBI lineage: Bacteria > Pseudomonadati > Pseudomonadota > Gammaproteobacteria > Vibrionales > Vibrionaceae > Photobacterium > Photobacterium sp. TLY01. Next base: position 376,019 of record NZ_CP090364.1, on the reverse strand, counting down.
GGAGTTTGGCAAAGTGAAACGTGGTGTGCTGGGTGTTCAGGGCGGCGAGCTGACCTCAGAACTGGCTGAGGCCTTTGGTTACGAAACCAATCACGGGGCTTTCGTCAATCAGGTCATGCCCGGCTCTGCGGCTGAGAAAGCCGGCCTGAAAGCGGGTGACATCATCGTGTCCGTCAACGACAAAGAAATTCGCACCTTCAGTGAGTTACGCGCCAAAATTGCCACACTCGGCGCAGGTAAAAACGTTGACTTAGGCGTCCTGCGTGACGGAAAAGAGAAAGAGTTCAGCGTCACCTTACAAGAAGCCGAGATGAGTAACCTCAAGGCCGATCACCTGCATGAAAGTCTGGCCGGGGCAGAATTCAGCAATACCACGGCGGACGACAATACCAAAGGGGTGAAAGTCACCCAAATCGATCCACAGTCGCTGGCAGCCCGCTACGGACTGAAAGAAGGTGACATCATTATTGGTCTTAACCGCCAGCCAATCGGCAATCTGGGGCAGTTGCGCAAAGCCCTTGATAGTAAGCCTTCGGTGCTGGCACTGGAAATCAAGCGAGGCAATAACGAGCTTTACCTCATTATCCGCTGACACAATCCGGTCCGGGCAACTGCCCGGACTGTTTTTCCTGCGGCATTTCTGTCATCTCCTTCCCGCTTCGACTTGTTGATAACTGGATGTAAATGCTATTCTCAATCGGTTTTTAATGTTTTGCTTTCATGGTAAAGCTTGAGTCAATCAGGGGAGCGTCAATGCTGGCATTTTTAGGTCGATCCGCCTTTATGGGCGTGCTGACGGCTGGAGTATTGCTACTTGCTTTCCCCAGCCTGCGCAGCCAGATGTTTTCTCCGGATGCTGCTCTTAATGGCCAGCCCGATGTCCCGCAGCAAATTTCCTTTAGTTATGCTGTCCGCCGCGCCTCCCCTGCTGTCGTCAATATTTATAACCGCCGCTACAATGCGGAAGATCGCCTGCAATTAAGTACGCAGGGCCTGGGCTCGGGCGTGATCATGAGTGATAAAGGCTATATCGTGACCAACTATCACGTGGTTGCCGAAGCCGATCAGGTGATCGTGGCGTTGCAAGATAGCCGCATTTTTACCGCCCAACTGATCGGTAAAGACAGGCGAACCGACATCGCGGTACTGAAAATCCAGGCTGAGAACCTGCCTGTCATTCCGCTGAACCCGGATTATCCCCCCGCCGTGGGTGATGTGGTTCTGGCTATCGGCAACCCCTATAACCTGGGGCAGACCACCACGTATGGCATCATCTCTGCCACCGGGCGCTCCGGCATGAGTTTTTATGGCCGCCAGGATTTTCTCCAGACCGATGCGGCAATCAATGAAGGAAACTCAGGTGGTGCGCTGGTCAATACCCGAGGTGAGCTGGTCGGTATCAACACCGCTTCTTTTCAGCAGGCAACAGATATTGAAACCTACGGGATTTCCTTTGCAATACCCTATCAGCTCACGCAAAAAATCATGAACAAACTGATTGCCGATGGCCGGGTGATCCGCGGCTATATTGGTATTGATGGTCGTGAAATTAATCCGGTGATGGCTCGTTTGTATGATGCGGAACAGGTCAGAGGGATCATCGTCATGGGCATGGATCCGGATGGTCCGGCATCAAAAGCAGGCTTTAAGGTGCAGGATATTCTGGTTGAGATTGACGGGAAACCCGTGACAGATATGCGTAATGTGCTGGATATCGTCACTGAGCTACGCCCTGGCACCTATGTCGATATGACAGTCCTGCGCAACGGTAAACCGAAGAAATTAACTGTCCTGATTGGCGATGAGCCTGACAGGTAAGCAGAGGCCAGAAAAAACAATGTCCAGACACTGTAAACAGCGACTGGACATTTCACATTTAGATTAGCTGATCAGCCGCTTATTCGCTGAAGCGCTCAATCTTCATGCCCAGACCACGCAGCTTCTCTTCGATATGCTCGTAGCCACGGTCAATGTGATAAATCCGATCAACGATCGTCTCACCTTTGGCAATATTCCCGGCGATCACCAGACTGGCTGAGGCACGCAGATCAGTTGCCATCACCTGAGCACCGCTCAATCCTTTCGTTTCACCGCAGATCACAGTATTCCCTTCGATCTCAGCGTGTGCCCCCATACGGATGAGCTCAGGAATGTGCATGAAACGGTTCTCAAAGATCGTTTCAGTAATGATACCGGTTCCTTTGGCGACCAGATTCAACAATGAAAACTGGGCCTGCATATCCGTTGGGAAACCAGGGTGCGGCGCGGTACGGATATTGACAGCAGTCAATTCACGATCCGTCATGTCCAGACTGATCCAATCATCACCGGTTTCAATCAGGGCGCCCGCTTCTTCCAGTTTCGCCAGGGCGGCTTCGAGCAGCGAAGGGCGGGTGTGACGACACACTATTTTGCCGCCAGAAATCGCCGCGGCGACCAGAAATGTTCCGGTTTCAATCCGATCCGGCAGCACTTCATGATAGCCACCGCCCAGACGCGCAACCCCTTCAATCACGATCGTATCTGTACCGGCACCTGAGATTTTCGCCCCCAGGGTATTGAGGAAATCAGCCGTATCAACAATTTCCGGCTCGCGGGCCGCATTCTCAATCACGGTTTTCCCTTCGGCCAGCGTCGCCGCCGACATGATGGTCACAGTCGCACCAACACTGACTTTATCCATCACGATGTGAGCACCCTTCAGGCGACCAGCTACTTCGGCTTTTACATAGCCTTCTTCCAGGGTGATGGTCGCCCCCAGTTGTTCCAGGCCATGGATGTGCAAATCAACCGGACGAGCGCCAATCGCGCAGCCACCAGGCAGCGACACTTGGCCCTTACCGAAGCGGGCCACCAGAGGACCGAGCGCCCAAATGGAAGCACGCATGGTTTTCACCAGATCGTAAGGGGCACAATATTCATTAATATTGCTGGCATCGACATAAACAGAGCCATTACGCTCCACTTTTGCCCCTAAACGGCTCAGCAGTTCCATGGTGGTGTCAATATCACGCAGCTTAGGAACATTGCCAACTTCTACCGGCTCTTCAGCCAGCAGGGAGGCAAACAAAATTGGCAGGGCAGCATTTTTTGCGCCCGAAATCGCGACTTCACCGCGGAGTGGGCCATTGCCCTGAATTCGAAACTTCTGCATTGGTTATCTCTTACAAAGACATCAGCTTCTTGTCACGCGCCCACTCTTCAGGAGTGTAAGCTTTGATTGACAAGGCATGAATGGCATTCGTGGCAATGTGCGACATCAGTGGCGCATAAACTGCCTGTTGTTTTTTCACACGGCTCATGCCGTCAAACATTGCACCAACAGCAATCACCTGATAGTGGCTGCCTTCGCCACTCACTATGACTTCATCCAGCTCCAATGCATTTTCAAGAATTTGTTTAATTTCAGATGTTTCCACAAGCTATCCTCTACTTGAGCTGTTGATCATTCCATACAGGCAGCCAGCACAGTGTCGACATGACTCAGGCGGAGCAAGGTTAACAATTGTTGCGGCACGCCCTGCAGCACCAGATGACGTCCTGCCTGACTGAGTTCCTGATGCAAATGCAGCAGCATCACCATACCCGCAGAGTCTACCCGAGTCAGGCCAGACAGTTCGATCGTGACCTTAGCATCTTGTGGCATCCATTCACGTCTTTGCTGCCAAAAGGCTGGCACTGTGTCACGTTCCAGCGCCCCTGACAAGCGGTAATGGCCATTTTCCTGCACCTGCCATTGGATGGCGGGATTCCTCATGGTCATTTTTCCTCAGGTTTGATGGGTTTAGCCGCCAGCGCTCTTAAATCCTGCGTCACTTTGTCGACACCTTCCGTCCGCAGTTGTCCGCTCCACTCACTTTGCTTGGTTGAAATCATGCTGACCCCTTCGGCCACCATGTCATAGCCTTGCCACTCATTGGTCTGCTTATTCTTACGCAGTTTGAAATCCAGCCGAATGGGTGGGCGTTGCGGATCCAGAATATCCACACGGATTGAGACGATGGAGCTGCTGGCCGGCACTGACTTCACCGGTTCCATGCGAATCTCCTGATCTTTATACTGCGTCAGCACCTGTGCATAAGAGGCGACCAGATAATCAGTGAATGCATTCACAAAGTTATTGCGCTGCTCTTTGGTTGTCTGTTTCAACTGCGGCCCAAGCACTTTATAAGCGGCATAACGGGTGTTGATATAAGGCAGCAGCTCCTGACGAACCACAGTGCGCAGATAATCAGGATTACGCTGAATCTGGGCCTGCTCAGATTTCAGACGGGCGAATGTCTGTTGCGACACCGTCTGCATCATTTTATAAGGGTCCGTTTTATCAACGGTCGCAGCGCCGGCAAAGAGTGGTAAACACGCTATCGTCAGCCATAAAATCTTCAAAAATTTCATTGTTTTCTTCCTTATTTGTCGCCGTCGTTGCCTATGCTGTACAGCACCTGGCCAATCATGTCTTCCAGTACCAATGCCGATTTGGTGTCTTCAATGAAGTCACCGTCATCCAGCATCAGGATACCTTCATCAACAAAGCCCGGTGACAGCCCGAGATACTGCTCGCCCAATAGGCCTGAAGTAAGGATGGCAGCGGAACTGGTTTCTGGAAAGTAACCGTATTTCTTCTCAATCGCGAGTGTCACGATAGGGACATAAGACTCTGTATCCAGCGTGATATTACTCACCGTGCCAATGGTCACTCCCCCGACTTTGACCGGTGAACGGACTTTCAGTCCGCCAATGTTATCAAACCGCGCTTTTAAGTCGTAAGATTCAGAATTACCGAAGCTTTTCACATCTGCGACTTGAAATACCAGCACCAACAGCGCCACAATACCTGCGAATACAAAACTGCCGACCCAAAGTTCTAATTGTCTGTTCTGTTGCATGATTAATTCCCAAACATAAGTGCTGTCAGCACAAAATCTAAACCCAATACCGCCAATGAAGAGTTCACGACTGTCCGGGTGGTCGCCCGGCTGATCCCTTCTGATGTCGGCACGGCATCGAAGCCGTTATAAACCGCAATCCAGGTAACGGTCACAGCAAAGCACAGCGACTTAATCAGGCTGTTGCCTATGTCATAGCCCAGCTCGACGGATGACTGCATCACTGACCAGAAACTGCCGTAATCAATGCCTTTCCAGTTCACACCCACCAGCTGGCCGCCCCAGATGCCAACTGCAATAAAAAGCATTGTCAGTAGCGGCATGGAAATAACGCCCGCCCAGAAACGCGGTGCGACCACACGGCGAAGCGGATCTATAGCCATCATTTCCATGCTGGAAATCTGTTCGGTGGCTTTCATCAAGCCAATTTCAGCGGTCAGAGCCGAGCCGGCCCGGCCGGCAAACAGTAAAGCGGTGACCACAGGCCCCAGCTCCCGCAACAGTGACAGTGCCACCATCTGGCCCAGGCTGGTTTCTGCACCAAAATCCACCAGCACAATAAACCCCTGCAGGCTCAGTACCATACCGATAAATAAGCCCGATACCATAATGATAGCGACTGAGAGCACCCCAACCGAATAAAGCTGTTTTAACAGCAATGGGAACATTTTGGCGGGTTGCGGTTTACTCACCAGTGCGCCGGATAACAGCAGGGTCGCCCGTCCCATGGTACGGCAACTGGACAGCGTACTCTGGCCCAGCTGCACGATAAAATCCGTTAACATAATATGGAATTACCTTTCTTCATTCGCGATGACTCACCAACTCAGTGCAAGTTAGCGGTTACGACAAAAACTGGCTGAAAAGATCCTGCTCCAGTGCCTGTGCAGGGAAGTTAAAAGGAACAGGGCCGTCCGCTTTACCATCCAAAAACTGACGAACCCGCTCATCAGGATTGGCGTTCAGTTCATCCGGGGTGCCGCTGCCAATAATTTTGCCACCGGACAGCAAATACACATGATCGGCAATACTCATCACTTCAGGCACATCGTGTGACACGATAACCGAGGTGATGCTCAGGGCCTCGTTCAGGTTATGGATCAGCTTAACCAGTACTCCCATGGTAATAGGATCCTGCCCGACAAAAGGCTCGTCATACATGATAAGGTCTGGATCGAGTGCTATCGCCCGCGCCAGCGCGGCACGGCGTGCCATACCTCCGGACAATTCGTTGGGCATTAAATTCGCCGCTCCCCTTAAACCGACAGCTTCCAGTTTGAGCAGCACCAGCGTACGCAGCAAATCTTCTGGCAGTTCTGTGTGTTCACGCAGCGGAAACGCCACATTGTCGAACACGGTCATGTCGGTAAACAGCGCACCGGACTGAAAGAGCATACTCATCCGCTTGCGCGCCCGGTACAAGTCATTGCGCGACAAGGCTGGGATATTTTTATCGTCAAACCAAATCTCCCCCTGATCCGGCATTATCTGGCCGCCGATCAGACGAAGCAGGGTCGTTTTACCAATGCCGGACGGTCCCATAATGGCAGTAATTTTGCCTTTCGGAACCTCCAGTGACACATCATCAAAGATTTTGCGTTCACCTCGGGAAAACGTCAGGTTGTTAATACGAATTAACGCTTCGGTTGCTGTCATAACCTTCCTAAATACCCTTGTATCCGTGATTCATCCTGAATGCAGCCGATACAAGCATAATTGAATGTAATTAATTAGTTATATTGCATGTGGTTGATCATAGGTAGATTAGCAGACCAACTCAAGGGAATACCTGTCAGCTCGTTGTGATTTTTCGTGCTTGGCCTTTATCCGGTGAATTCAATCCCGACTCAGGTTATGAATCTTGTTTTTTATAACATAAAAGTCCTGAACGAAACCAATCCGGCTGCGGATTCAGTACCATTCACCCCCTCACAGGTCATCAGTTGCGGGTTTCCCATATCAAGATCACAGCACGAAAGTAAATACTCTCGGCTTTTCCTTCCATTTTCGTCAGTGAAACGTCAAAATTACCCCCTTCAAAACCAGCTCATTGAAAAATCTATAAGGGTTCATCATGCTTGAAGCCATCTTGTTGCTCTGTATCGGACTTGCGTTACTGGTATGGAGTGCAGATCGACTTGTGTTTGGTTCAGCAGCCTTAGCAAGAAATTTAGGGGTTGCTCCACTCATTATCGGTATGACCATTTTGGCGATGGGCTCCTCTGCCCCGGAAATGATGGTGTCTGCCACTGCGGCACTGGCAGGAAAAACAGATACCGCGGTCGGTAATGTTCTGGGTTCAAACATTGCAAATATTGCGTTAATCCTGGGTTTAACTGCCCTGATCAAGCCATTATCTATCAGTTCCGGCATTATTCGCCGTGAACTCCCGCTGATGATGGTGGTCACACTGATTGCAGGTGTATTGCTGTGGGACAGTTATTTAGGCTTCTTCGAAGGCGTCTTGCTGGTTGTTTTATTTGTTATTTTCATTCTGGCGATGCTGAAAGTCAGCCGCAGCGGAAACAACGGCGCTCAGGACATTCTGCTGGAAGAGCAGGAATCTGAAATTCCCCAGGGTGTCAGCAATGTGGCGGCATCCGTCTGGATTGTGATTGGCCTGGTCTTGCTGCCTTATGCGGCCAACATGCTGGTTGATTCCGCCGTCACCATTGCCAAATACTTCGGCATGAGCGATCTGGTGATCGGCCTGACGATTATTGCCGTCGGCACCAGCCTGCCGGAACTGGCGGCATCGATTGCCAGCCTCCAAAAAGGTGAAGACGACATGGCTGTAGGTAACATCATCGGCTCCAATGTCTTCAATATTCTGGCCGTGATGGGACTGCCGGGCCTGCTCAATCCCTCAGTGATCAGTCCACTGGCAATGGGACGGGACTTTTACGTCATGCTGGGCCTGTCTCTGCTGCTGGTGCTGATGGCACTGGGCAAACGCCGTCGCATCAACCGCCTGGAAGGCTTGATTCTGATTTTATGCTTTGTCGCCTATCAGAGCTATCTGCTTTATAATATGGCGGCTTAACCGAGAACGTAACTATGCCTGATTCCTTTGACTACGGCCAGATTGGCCGACGCGTGATTGACATTGAAGCCGAAGCCCTCAAGGGCCTGTCGCAATATATCAATGGCAGTTTCAGTGAAGCCTGTCAGCTCATCAGCCGCTGTCAGGGTAAAGTGATCGTCATGGGGATGGGAAAATCTGGCCACATCGGCTGTAAAATTGCCGCGACCCTTGCCAGCACAGGGACACCAGCATTTTTTGTCCACCCCGGAGAAGCCAGTCACGGCGATCTCGGTATGCTGGATAAACGTGATCTCGTGCTGGCGATTTCCAATTCCGGTGAAGCCGATGAAATCCTGACGCTGTTGCCTGTGATGAAACGCCAGGGCATTGCGTTAATCAGCATGACGGGCAAGCCCGATTCGACCATGGCACGGCTGGCTCAGGTGCATTTGCAAATCACTGTTAATCAGGAAGCCTGTCCGCTCAACCTGGCCCCCACTTCCAGTACCACCGCCACGCTGGCCATGGGAGATGCACTGGCGATTGCGCTGATGGAAGCTCGTGGTTTTACGGCGGACGATTTTGCCCTCTCCCACCCTGGCGGTGCGCTGGGTCGCAAATTATTGCTGCGCATTGCCGATGTGATGCACAGCGGCGATCGCCTGCCCGTGATCCACCAGGATGCCAGCATCAAAGATGCCCTGCTCGAAGTCTCCCGCCAGGGGCTGGGGATGACGGCCATCGTTGACGATCATCAAAGATTAAGCGGCATCTTTACCGATGGTGACCTGCGCCGCTTGCTCGATAAACGCATTGATATCCATCAGACACGGATTGGGGAAGTCATGTCTGCAAATCCGGCGACCATTTCCTCTCAGGTCCTGGCTGCCGAAGGGCTGAAACTGATGGAAGAAAGAAAAATTAACGGCCTGCTGGTTGTCGATGACCAGCAGCTGGTCGGTGCTCTGAATATGCATGATCTGCTCAGAGCCGGAGTAATGTGATGACGACAGAAATGCAACCGACCCTGTACGGACCGGTCCCGCAGCACCTTTTTCAGCGGGCCAGAAACATACGCCTGCTGATCTGCGATGTGGATGGCGTGTTTTCCGATGGCAGGATTTACATGGGTAACCAGGGCGAAGAGCTGAAAACTTTTCATACCCGGGACGGCTATGGCATCAAATCTCTGATGGCCGCCGGCGTTGAGGTGGCCATTATCACTGGCCGCCGCTCGCAGATTGTTGAAAACCGCATGTCAGCACTGGGTATCCGGCACATTTATCAGGGCCAGGACAACAAACTGGCAGCCTATCAGGATATCGTTGATAAACTGGGGATCGCAGCTGAATATACGGCTTATATCGGTGACGATCTCATTGACTGGCCCGTGATGGCCGAAGTGGGACTGTCCGTCTGCGTCGCCGACGGCCACCCGCTGCTGTCGCAACGAGCCAGCCTGACCACCCGCACCAAAGGCGGTTATGGTGCGGTGCGGGAAGTCTGCGATCTGATTCTGGAATCGCGCGGCGAATTGGATCAGCATAAGGGCCTGAGTATATGACGTTAAACCGGTTACTCTGTGCGCTGCTGGTCATACTGTGTGCATGGACCGGTTACTACCTGCTGCAAAAGCACTGGCAGCAGGACACTCTGACCGCGCCCGATAACGAAAAGCCGATCTTTACCGGAACCGGGGTGAAAAATACCTCATACAACGAAGCGGGTATTCGCAGCTACCGCATCGAATCCGACACCCTGGAGTATTACAACCTCAGCGGGAATACCGAGTTCCAGCAACCGGTGATCTGGGTTTACAAAGAGGGTAAAGAAAGTGAATGGCGCATCAGTGCAAATCACGCCACACTAGATAAAGAACACATACTGCAGATGTCTGGTAATGTGCGGATCTTCAATCTGTTACCTGACTCCGCCATTAATGCGATAAAAACAGATACACTGCGATTAGATTTAATCAGCAAAGATTTCGACACCCCCGATCCGGTCACGATTACCGGCAGTGCCTTTCAGAACGAAGGCATTGGCATGAAAGGGAACATGGAACGCAGTGTGGCGACCCTGATGAATAATGTGAAAGGTAGATATGAAGCTTTGCAAAATTAGCGCCCTGCTGTGCCTGGTAGTCAGCACCTCTGGCTGGGCATTAAGCAACGATACCGAGCAGCCGATCTATATCAACTCGGACAGCCAGGAACTGGACATCCAGAAAAACGTAGTGACCTTCACGGGCAACGTCTCGCTGCGTCAGGGCAGTATTGATATCCGTGCCGACAAAATCATTGTCACTCGCCAGACTCAAAATGGCGATCAGCAAACCATCGATGCCTATGGATCGCCGGCCACGTTTTATCAGAAGATGGATGACGGCAAACCCATCAACGGCTCTGCCATGCAAATGCGCTATGAGACAGCGACAGAATTTCTCAAGATGACAGACAAAGCCGTGCTGATTCAGGAAGGCAGTGAAATTAAGGGCAAAACCATCAGTTACAAAATTGATGAGCAGAAGCTGGTTGCGACCAGTGGTGACCAACAGCGTGTGACCACCATACTGCAGCCGAACCAGATCAAACAAAAACAATAAATAAGAGAACGAATGTCAAAGTTAACCGCAACCCATCTGGCGAAAAGCTACAACGGCCGTAAAGTCGTTTCCGATGTCAGCCTGGAAGTGGAATCTGGCAAGATTGTCGGTCTGCTTGGCCCGAACGGTGCCGGCAAAACCACGTCGTTTTATATGATTGTTGGTCTGGTTGCCCGTGATGAAGGCCAGATTACCATCGACGGTCATGACATCAGCCTGCAGCCCATGCATAACCGCGCCCGGATGGGCATTGGCTATTTGCCTCAGGAAGCATCGATCTTCCGCAAGCTGAGTGTACATGACAACCTGATGGCAGTGCTGCAGACCCGCGCAGACCTGACCAAAGCCGAACGCCAGGACAAGCTTGAGGAACTGCTGGATGAATTCCATATCCAGCATATTCGCAACAGTCAGGGCATGGCACTGTCGGGGGGCGAGCGACGCCGGGTAGAGATCGCCCGCGCACTGGCAGCCAACCCAAAATTTATTTTGCTGGATGAACCCTTTGCCGGGGTTGACCCTATCTCAGTGATCGATATTAAGAAGATCATCGAACACCTCAGAGATCGCGGCCTGGGCGTGTTAATCACAGACCACAACGTACGGGAAACGCTGGACGTTTGTGAGCACGCTTACATCGTCAGCCAAGGACAACTGATTGCGCACGGCTCACCGTCGGATGTGCTCAATGACGAGCACGTAAAACGTGTCTATCTGGGAGACCAGTTCCGTCTATAGTTATAGATAAAAGGATACAACCGAGGTAAGCTGCCAAGGCTGGTCGAAGGTTTTGATTCGACTGGCCTAAAGACCCCAAAACAAGCGATTCATACAATAATCACAAGGTGTCTGTACACGCATGAAAACTTCGCTCCAGCTCAAGCTTGGTCAACAATTGGCAATGACGCCGCAACTGCAACAGGCCATTCGTCTGCTGCAACTTTCTACCCTGGATCTGCAACAGGAAATCCAGGAGGCCTTAGATGCCAACCCCCTGCTGGAGCTTGACGAAAGCCACCCGGATGGCGACAGCCCGTCGTCTGATGCGGATGACATCCACGCCGACGGCAAAAACGATGCTGCAGAGCAATACGAAGACATCAGCAGCGATTCCTTCGATACCACAGATGTCATTGAGCAGCGGGAAATGCCGGCTGAGCTGCCCGTCGATACCACCTGGGATGATGTCTACAGCGCCGGGACCGGCAGTGCCGGGATTGCGCCGGATGACGACATGCCGGTCTATCAGGGCGAGACCACAGAAACCCTGCAAGATTACCTGATGTGGCAGCTGGAACTGACGCCGTTCAGCGATACCGACCGCGCGATTGCGTTTGCCATCATTGATGCCGTGGATGAGAAAGGCTATCTCACCTGCACCTGCGACGATATTCTGGAAAGCATGGGCGATGAAAACGTCGAACTCGATGAAGTCGAAGCCGTCCTGAAACGCGTCCAGCAATTTGATCCGCTGGGTGTAGCGTCACGAGATCTTCGCGAATGCCTGCTGCTGCAACTGGCCACCTATCCGGAAGATACGCCCTGGCTGAACGAAGCGAGAATGGTGCTGATTGAGCACCTGGATTTACTGGGCAACCGCGACTATCGCCAGCTGATGCGTGACACTAAGCTCAAAGAAGATGAGCTGAAAAACGTCATGGCCCTGATCCACTCTCTTGAACCCCGTCCGGGCAACCGTGTGGTGGCCTCGGAAACTGAGTACGTCATTCCAGACGTGTCCGTATTCAAGGATAAAGGCAAATGGGTGGTGACCATCAATCCGGACAGCGTGCCGCGCCTTCGCGTTAACGAACAGTACGCGGCGATGAGCAAACAAACGCGCAACAGTGCCGACAGCCAGTTTATCCGCAGCCATCTTCAGGATGCTAAATGGCTGATCAAAAGCCTGGAGAGCCGCAACGATACCCTGCTGAAAGTGGCACGCTGCATTGTTGAACATCAGCAAGATTTTTTTGAATACGGTGAGGAAGCCATGAAGCCGATGGTCCTCAACGATATTGCCCTGGCCGTTGAAATGCACGAATCAACGATCTCCCGGGTGACCACCCAGAAATTTATGCATACCCCACGCGGTATTTTTGAGTTGAAGTACTTCTTCTCAAGCCATGTCAGTACGGATAACGGCGGAGAATGCTCCTCCACGGCTATTCGCGCGCTGGTGAAGAAATTGGTTGCGGCCGAAAATCAGGCCAAACCCTTGAGTGATAGCAAAATTGCGACATTACTGGCGGATCAAGGCATCATGGTGGCTCGGCGCACAATCGCCAAATACCGTGAATCGCTGGGTATTCCGCCTTCAAGCCAAAGAAAACGCCTGCTCTGATCGCCGGCGATTAAGGAGGAAGATGTCTATGCAAATTAATCTCACTGGTCACCACATTGAAGTTACCCCTGCCCTGCGTGAGTATGTGACAACAAAGTTCGATAAGCTGGAACGCTTTTTCGATAAAATTAATAACGTGCATGTTGTGCTGAATGTAGAAAAAATGCAGCAAATTGCCGAAGCGACACTGCACATTAACGCGGGAGAGATCCACGCGAAAGCAGATTCTGAAAATATGTATGCGGCAATTGATCAATTAACTGATAAACTGGTCCGTCAACTGAACAAACATAAAGACAAACTCAATAGTCATTAACATGCAACTGAGTCGAGTATTAAGCCTGGACTGCACCAAGAGTGCAGTCCACTGCTCCAGTAAAAAACGTGCGCTGGAAATCATCAGCGAAATTGCTGGCCAACATTTAAACCAAAATCCTCAGCCACTGTTTGAGTGTATGCTCAGCCGTGAAAAAATGGGGAGTACAGGCATAGGGAATGGTATTGCCATTCCCCACGGCCGAGTCACCGACAGCGAACAGGCAATTGCAGTGTTGATCCAGTGTCAGCAGCCTATCCAGTTCGATGCGATTGACAATCAACCCGTCGATCTGCTTTTTGCGCTTCTGGTGCCGGATGCCCAGTGCAAAGAACACCTGAAGACGCTGTCCAGTATGGCCGAAAAGCTCAGCGATAAAGCGGTCCTCAAACAGCTCAGAGCAGCGAAAAGCGATGAAGAGCTTTACCAGATCATGACCTCAGAGCCGTCATAACAGCCATCAGGAAGGGTTTGTCATGAAATTGATGATAGTCAGCGGCCGCTCAGGCTCAGGTAAATCAGTGGCCCTCAGGGTACTGGAAGATCTCGGCTATTACTGTGTCGATAATCTGCCGGTACATTTGCTTTCGGATCTGATCAAAACCCTGGATCCTCACACCCAGAATGTTGCTGTCAGCATTGATGTCCGCAATATGCCGGCCGATCATGATCTGACCCGCTCAGCGCTGGAAGCCGTTCGCCAACAGGCAGACGTCAACCTGCTGTTTCTCGATGCCGATGACAATACCCTGGTCAAACGTTACAGTGAAACCCGGCGGCTGCACCCGCTCTCGAGACAAAATATGAGTCTGGAAGAAGCGATTCAGGCGGAAAGCGCCTGGCTGGCAGATCTGAAAGAAGCCGCCGATCTGGTGCTGGATACCACGCAACTGTCGATTCATGATCTGAGTGAAACCGTGCGCGCTCGCGTGCTGGGACGCCAGGCCCGTGAACTGGTGATGGTCTTTGAATCCTTTGGATTCAAACATGGCTTACCCACAGATGCGGATTACGTGTTTGATGTCCGTTTCTTACCCAACCCCCACTGGGTCCCTGAACTCAAGCCGCAAACCGGCCTCGACAGCGAAGTACAGGACTATCTGGCCAGTCACTATGAAGTCAGCCAGCTGATTTATCAGATCCGGCACTTTCTGGAAAGCTGGCTGCCTTTGCTTGAGAAAAACAACCGCAGTTACGTCACGGTTGCCATCGGCTGTACCGGCGGCCAGCACCGCTCTGTATATGTTGCCCAGCAACTGGCCGACTATTTCCGCCAGCGGGGACAACAGGTTCAGGTGCGTCATCGTACCCTGGAAAAACAAAGTCACCTGAAGCATTGAGCATGAATACTGTCAGTCGGGAATTATTCATTAAGAACCGCCTTGGCCTGCATGCCAGGGCGGCGATCAAACTGGTCGAACTGGCACAGAGTTTTGATGCCATTATCACTGTCACCAACGAAGACAAATCTGCCACTGCCGACAGTGTCATGGGCTTGCTCATGCTGGAATCAGCACAGGGCCAGAAGATCATCGTCAGTGCTGAAGGGGGAGACGCCAGCGTCGCGCTGGACGCGGTGGCCTCACTGATCGAAAACGGTTTTGATGAAGACAGCTGAGTTTCGCACAGTATGCTCCGTCGCTGCGAAATCTGATAGATCTGACATGATGTTGTCCGCATCCGTATCGAACAATCACAAAACGCCCGGCAACAGACGATAAATCCCCTTTGTTAAGCCTCGACCTCCCCTTCTTACAGCCAGGTGAAATCTTAGCAAGATCTCAGATCCAGTGAGACAAAGACGGCGCGATTACGTTAATATTCAGCTTATTGCGCCATTTCCCGGCAATTTGCATCGCAACAGGGCTGGGTGTATTCACGAAGCAAGGTAGTTCTCTCTATGGCGGACGTTTTCGAGCAAGATCAAACCCACCAGACACTACAGCAGGTTAACCAGGCCCTGGACCGAGGGATGTTCGTTCACGTCCGGCGAATGTTGCAGGATATGGAGCCGGAGGATATCGCCCACCTGCTCGAAGCCTGTCCGCCCAAAGAACGTCAGGTGCTGTGGCAGTTGACCGATCCTGAAGAGCAGGGTGAGATCCTCGACGAACTGTCTGAAGACGTCAAAGACGGTATCGTAGCCATGATGGCGCCGGAAAAACTGGCAGCTGTCACTGAAGGTATGGAAAGCGACGATGTCGCTTACGTACTTCGTAGCCTGCCTGACAGCCGTTTCCGTGAAGTACTGGCACAGATGGATGCTGCGGACCGGCATCGCGTCGAGCTGGCGCTGGCTTATCCGGAGGAAAGCGCCGGCGGTATCATGAGTACCGACTTCGTCACCATCCGTGGCGATGTCACCGCCGATGTGGTCCTGCGTTATCTGCGTATGCGGGGCGAACTGCCGGAAGCCACCGATACCCTCTATGTGGTGGATGAACACAATGTGCTGATCGGCCATCTCTCACTGGCCACCCTGATCACCACGCAACCTGACGTCCAGATCCATGAGGTGATGGACGATCCGGATGAAGCCATCAATGTCGAGATGGATGACAGCGAAGTGGCCAACCTGTTTGAGCGCCGCAACTGGCTCTCTGCGCCTGTGGTCGACGCCAATAACCAGCTGGTCGGTCGGATCACCATTGATGATGTGGTCGACATCATCCGGGAAGACGCCGAACACTCCATGATGAGTATGGCGGGGATGGACGACGATGAAGATACCTTTGCGCCGGTCATGAAATCCGCCCGCCGCCGCAGCATCTGGCTGGGCGTCAATGTCCTGGCGGCACTTGCCGCCGCCTCTGTCTCCAACATGTTTGAAGACACCCTGGATAAAATGGCCGCCATCGCCGTGCTCATGACAATCGTCCCTTCGATGGGTGGCGTCGCTGGCAACCAGACTGTCGCCCTGGTGATCCGCGGTCTGGCCGTCGGCCATATCGGCGATTCCAACACCCGCTGGCTGCTCAGTAAAGAAGCCAGGGTTGGTCTAATCAATGGTCTCTTGTGGGCCGGGATCATTGGCGGCGTGGTGGTTCTGTGGAAAGGTAACCTGATGCTCGGCGCCATTATCGCCGGTGCAATGCTGACCAATTTGCTGATCGCCGGTATCGCGGGGGTCGGCGTACCGATTATTCTCAAAAAACTCAATGTCGACCCGGCACTCGCGGGTGGTATGGCATTAACCACCATTACCGATATTATCGGCCTGTCGGTGTTTCTCGGCCTGGCAACTGTGTTTCTCACCTGACGGTTCAGAAACAAAAAAGGTCCGGCACCGGGCCAGACCTTTTTGGTGACTCAGCGTCTGTGATTACTCACCGGCAATTTTCATTGATTCCAGCAAAATAGAGCCGGTCTGAATCTGACTGCGGGTTTCGGTATCTGTGCCGACAGCCACTATGTTAGCCATCATATCTTTCAGATTTCCGGCAATGGTGACTTCACTGACCGGGTATTGGATCACGCCATTTTCGACCCAGAAACCCGCGGCACCGCGCGAATAATCGCCAGTGACGATATTAACCCCCTGCCCCATCAGCTCGGTCACCAGGAACCCGGTATCCAGTTTGCGCAGCATGGCCTGAAAATCTTCACCTGTACTGGACACCTGCCAGTTGTGAATGCCACCAGCGTGACCGGTTGGCTGGCGTCCCAGTTTACGGGCGGCATAGCTGGTCATCAGATAAGTTTGCAGCACCCCATCCTGAATGATTTCTCTGTCATGGGTTGCCAGACCTTCGCTGTCAAACGGTGTACTTGCCAGGCCCCGCAACAGGTGCGGGCGCTCACTGATGTTGAGCCAGGAAGGGAAGATCTGCTCATCGAGCATATCCAGCAGGAACGTTGACTTACGGTATAAATTCGACCCGCTAATCCCCATCACCAGGTGACCGAACAAGCCGGTCGCGATGTCCGAAGCAAACATCACAGGTGTGTTCCGGGTCGACAGTTTCTGCGGATCAATCCGGCTGACGGTACGTTCGGCTGCCAGCCGGCCGACTTTCTCCGGTGTCCACAAATCGCTGGTACGGCGGGCAACCGTATAGCTGTAATCGCGCTCCATGTCGCCATTTTTGCCTTCGGCAATCACGCAACAACTGATACTGTGGCGGCTGCTCGGGTAGCTGGCCAGCATACCGTGCGTATTACCATATACCCGGATACCGTAGTGACTGTCGTAACTGGCGCCATCACTTTGCTTAATGCGGCTGTCAGCATCCAGCGCGGCCTGCTCGGCGGCAATCGCGATTGAGGCAGCATGATCCGGCTCAGGTTCATCCGGGTGAAACAGATCCAGATCCGGGATATGTTTAGCCATCAGCTCAGCCGGTCCCGGCCCCCCGAAAGGATCTTCTGAGGTATGACGCGCAATCTCCAGTGCCGCAGCCACGGTTTGTGCAATTGCCGCTTCACTCAAATCTGAGGTGGATGCGCTGCCCTTGCGCTGGCCACGGTAGACGGTAATGCCCATCGCACCATCGCTGTTAAATTCAACATTCTCCACTTCACACAAATGAGTTGAGACACTGATCCCTGTGGATTTGTTAATCGCCACTTCAGCGGCATCGGCCTGCTGACCCGCAAGCTCAAGTGCACGGGCGACCGCCTGTTCCAGCTCGCTACGCTGCTGGGCGACTTGTTGTTTCACGTCCATAGTCATACTTTATTTACACGGTTTCCCCTAAGGATAACACTCAAGGCAATTAAAATGCGCCCAAATTCAACTTGAAACTGATAAAATAGAGAGATTGAAGTCTGTCATGAGCCTGATATGAGCCGTAAAAATAAAAAAGCCCCATGGGAAGAGGAAGAAGAAATCATCTGGGTCAGTAAATCCGAGATGAAACGTGACATGGAAGCCCTGCAAAAGCTGGGCGAAGAGCTGGTCAAGCTCAAGCCCGGTGCATTAGCGAAAATTCCGCTGAGCGATGAGCTGCGCATGGCAATCAAAGATGCCCAGCGCTTTAAGCAGGAAGCCTACCGCCGTCAGTTGCAGTTTATCGGCAAACAGATGCGGAGCGTCGATATCGAGCCGATTCAGGCCGCACTGGACAAACTGAATAACAAGCATGCTCAGGTCACAGCACAGCTGCACAAGCTGGAATCTTTGCGTGATCGCATGATTGATGACGGTGATACCGTGATTAATGAAGTGATGGAAGCCCATCCGGATGCTGACCGCCAGCAACTGCGTCAACTGGTTCGCATGGCCGTGAAAGAAAAAGCCGCCAACAAACCTGCGAAAGCCTACCGCGAAATTTTTCAGGTTTTAAAGGCGCTGTATATCCAGGACTAAACCCTGCTCTTGAATAAAAAATGCCAGCAATCGCTGGCATTTTTATCGGTGTCTCTCGTGATTCAGCACATCTTACTGGGTGCCGCCCACGGTCATTGAGGATAGTTTCAGGGTCGGTTGTCCGACTCCGACTGGCACACTCTGTCCTGCTTTACCGCAGACGCCGACACCCCGATCAAGTTCCAGATCGTTCCCCACCATCGAGACTCTCTGCATCGCTTCGATGCCGCTGCCAATTAAGGTCGCCCCTTTAATCGGACGGGTAATTTTACCCTTTTCAATCAGATAAGCTTCCGACGCTGAGAACACAAATTTACCGGACGTAATGTCGACCTGACCACCGCCAAAATTCGGGGCGTAAATGCCATTCTCGACACTGGCGATGATCTCTTCCGGCGTATGCTCGCCCGGCAGCATGTAGGTATTGGTCATGCGCGGCATCGGCAGGTGTGCATAAGACTCACGACGGCCATTCCCGGTTGGGGCCACGCCCATCAGGCGGGCGTTGAGCTTATCTTGCATATAGCCTTTGAGCTTGCCCCCTTCCACCAGCACATTGTACTGGCCCTGGGTGCCCTCATCATCAATGCTCAGTGAACCACGTCGATCTGCCAGCGTGCCGTCATCCACTATGGTACACAGGCTTGAGGTCACCTGCTGCCCCATCTGGCCCGAGAACATCGAAGAGCCCTTGCGGTTGAAATCCCCCTCCAGGCCGTGACCAACAGCTTCATGCAATAATACCCCCGGCCAGCCCGCACCCAGTACCACTGGCATCGTCCCGGCAGGTGCCGGATCGGCATCTATGTTGACCAGCGCCTGGCGCAGGGCTTCATCGGCATATTGCAAAGCGACCGATTTGCCGTCATTTTCAGTCATAAAATACTGATAACCGAAGCGGCCACCGCCGCCCGCACTGCCGCTTTCGCGTTTGCCGTTCTTCTCAATCAGCACGCTGACAGAAAAGCGCACCAGTGGGCGAATATCCGCCGCATAAGTGCCGTCTATCGCGGCGACAAGCACCTGCTCATAAACACCGTTAATACTCACGGAAACTTCTTTCACCAGGGGTTCTTTGGCACGGATATAAGCATCCACTTGCTGCAGCAAGGCAATTTTGTCCTGACGTTCCAGGCTTTCCAGCGGATTGACACCGGCATAGACAGGCTTGACCTGCGATGAAGCAAAGGCTTGCACCTTGCCGGAGCCGCCGCTGCGGGCTATACCCCGTGCCGCTTTTGCACTCTGCGTCAGAGCCAGTTTGCTGATCTGATCTGAGTAAGCAAAACCGGTTTTTTCACCGGAGACCGCACGAACACCCACACCGCGATCAATATTAAAGGAGCCGTCTTTGATAATACTGTCTTCCAGCACCAGCGATTCGTGCCAGCTGGACTGAAAATAAATATCACCATAATCTACATCCCGGGCGGCCATCAGCCCCAGAATCTGGCTGAGGTCATCACACTCAAGCCCGGATTGGGCCAGCATGGTCTGTTCTACGGTTTCCAGCATCATTGCCTTACTCTTCTGTGTTGCACTGCTGCACCTGAAAACGGCTATGTTGCAGCAATGGCATATTCATTCGTATCTGTGCGCTCAGACCCAGATCAATCTCTGCGGTGATCACACCTGTACCCTGCTCCTGGCAGGCGACGACTTGCCCCCAGGGATCGATAATCATTGAGTGGCCCCAGGTTTCCCGCCCCTGGTTATGCTCGCCCCACTGCGCGGCTGCGACAATCCAGCACTGAGTTTCAATGGCGCGTGCACGCAGCAGGATATCCCAGTGCGCTTTACCGGTCACTTTGGTAAACGCGGCCGGTACCACAATGATATCGGCGCCCTGCGCCCGCAATGCGCTGTACAACTGCGGGAAGCGGACATCATAACAGATCGACAGTCCAATGTTGCCGAAAGGTGTTTCCACCACCTTGACCGCCTCTCCCGGCCGGAAGGTGTCTGACTCGCGATAGCTGTGGTGGCGATCGGCAACCTCGACATCGAACATATGCAATTTATCGTAATGGGCTTGCAGCTGGCCCTGATCATCGAACAACAGGGCCGTGGTCGACATATTGCCGTCTTCACGCCGGATAGGCATCGATCCGATCAGTAACCAGATCCCCAGCTGACGGGACAGTGCAGCGAGTTGGCGTTGCAGTGTTCCCTCTCCCAGAGGTTCGGCATGTTGCTCATAATCAGCCCGGGTACCGAAGATCAAACAATTTTCCGGCGTGACGACCAGTTTCGCCCCTTGCAATTGCAACCCCTTCAACTTCTTTTTCAGCTGTTGCAGATTCAGTTCAGGATCTGGTCCGGAATTCATCTGTACGACACCGACTCTAGCCATCACGCACTCCATTACAAATTGATTTTCTTGTTATTATTACCTCAGCTTAGCCTTTGAGGCAAAAACCGGAAGTATCTGGTTATTATTGCTCAACCTGCTGCTTCAGTGCGGCAGGGACCTTAAACTCCCCTGTAAAGCGCGATTGCTCTGTGACTGTGGGTGACTCTATCGGGCCGCTGACGACATAGTTGATCTGGGTAAACACATCCACCACAGGCGACAGGGCGGTCGAAATCGCAAACACTACGATGGCCGTCTGAGGGGCGACAGCAAACGCTGTCAGGACCGGGATCCCGGATGTCAGATCAGGGATAAACTTCACTCTGGCATTCACGGTCTCATTAACCAGATTAGCACTTCCCTGAATGTACATATCCCCTGCCAGTGCTTTCATTTCCACATCGTCCGTTTCAAAACGGCCATTTTCAATCCGCCCTGACCCTTTGATATAGTCAAAAGCCAGGCCGTCATCGAATACCCCGGTAAAGTCGAGCTGCATTTTTCGCATGATAGAATCCAGACTGAACAACCCGAGGATCCGGCCGGCACCGCCCACATCCCGGATCACTCCTTTGCCGGTTTCGGTCTTGATTTCACCAGTCAGGGTTTCACGGTGCATCGACCATGGCGCCCCCTGCCACTGAATCGAGGCATAGCTGGTAAAGCTGGCATCCTGGATCCCGCCTGAGATCCCCAGCCGCCCCATCAGCTCCGAGCTGTCCTCACCGGCGATATCAAAGGCGACCTGCGTTTCATTCTGATACTGACTCATCGTCCAGTGACCATCCAGGCTCAGTGATGTCGTTCCGGAATCCAGTTGTAGCTCTTCCAGAATCAGCGTCTGGGCATCGCGTCGCAAACGGCCGCTGAGTGCGCCCAACCGGTATCCCTGCAGCCACAAGTCTTTCACCTTGACATTCATCTGCGGCAGGTAGGCCATCATAGTACGATCAAAATCCGTCACCGGCGGAATTGCCCGCTGAGGAACATACTTGTGCGCCGCTGACAGAGGTTCCAGCGGCTTCTTATCTTCGGGTAAATTGAGATGAAGCTGCTCCAGATTCACCGTCAGCGGTTTATAATCGGGCCAGAACAGCTCCCCGCTGACTTCGCGGCTGCCGAGCACCGCGTGCCACTGAGATGGCTGCTTACGCACCGCCAAGTCCAGATTGTGCCAGTTGAGTCCGGCCAGCTTCAGCTGCTCAATACTGGCATTCACCCGCGTGGGCAACGGCAGTTCGATCCCCGCTTGTGCTGCCGGTTTATTCTGCTGCTTCTCAATGATCTCTTGTGCCAGGCTGTCCCAGGCATCGGCATCAATGCTGTTGGCCTGAATGCGAATCCCGTGGCCTTTTGCCGGCAGTTTACGCCGCTCGGCCAGGCCGACAGTCAGCTCACTGCGCACAATCTGCGGTTGTGACTGCAAAGCGATCTCCGCCCGGTACTGGGCATCGGGCACGGTGAGGCTGGTTTCAAAGCGAGTGGCATTACCGCTTGCGGTCAGCACAGCACTGGTGCGCGATTTCGGAGTGAATGCCAGCGGATAAGGCAGCTCACTGCGAATACCCGCCAGCGGCGCCTGGAGAAAGACCTGATACTTCAGGCCAGTGTCATGCAGCACCACCCCGACATTGCCATGCCACTTGGTACTGCCGTGCAGTCTGGCCAGCATCGGATCCTGCAAACGCTGCTGCAGTGATGAGAGCTGCCAGAATCCGGCCAGATCCACATTGACCTGATAACCCGCTTGCGCGTTTTCCCCCTCAAAACTGACCGTCAGCGGCTGGCCGAGCCAGTAACCGGTCACTTCATCTGCTGTGATCTGATCATTATCGAAATGGATGGTGCCTTTGACCTGCGTCAGGGGCAGCGACAGGCTTTCGATGGTCACCCGGTTACTGTCAAGGCGGGCCTCCCCCCGGGCTTTCACCTCAGCGCCGCTAAAAGGAATATCCAACTGCAGCATCGCGGCCACAGGCCCATCAACATTCACTGCCGACAGTGCCGCGCCGACCGAGTCCACCAGTGGCGTTGCCATCATATAGTCGCGAACCTGCTCACCTTCTGCACTGACATCAATGGCCAGTTTCAGGTGACCATCCGGGTGCAGCCAGGCATCGCCGACGACCCGATCCGCAACAGCGTCTTTTGTTTTGGCATGGCTGGCATTGATCAGCATACGGTCATTGCGAAAACCCAGGTTCAAATCAATGTCGGTCAGCTCAGGCCAGGCGGTATCGAAACTGAAACGCCCATGCTTCAGCGGCACACTGATTTCAAAATTACCGTCATGACTGGCATAAGGAAAAGCAGGCAGATCACCAAACCACAAGAGCTGAGCATGATCAGACTGCCCGCCGCGAATGGCGGCGGACAAATAATCTGTCAGCGCCTGTCCCAGGGCCGGGCGAGGCAAATAGCGCCAGGCTGCGCCGGCATCTTTGACTTGGGTTTCACCGTAAAAAGATAGCCAGGAAGGGGCCGCTTTCGGGAAATCAAGCCGGAACTGGCCATTGGCGCTCAGATGCGGTGTGCTGACCGACAGCGCATCGCTCCACAGACGCCATCCCTGTTCGTCTATTTGCCAGTATCCCCGGACATCGGCCTGCTCAATGTCCATCGGTGCCTGGAAAACCTTGTCGTAGTCCAGAGTTTGCTCACCGACATTAAGCGTGATCTCGCCCTGCTGCCCGTCTCCGGCAATCCTGGCGTCCAGAGATGCAAATGCAGGCAGGTACATCCACTGTTGATTCGACACGCCATCCAGTTCCAACGAAAAACGCGGAAGCGCCAGTCCCTGTCCGGCGAACCGAAGATCACGTACCAAACCGGCAGGCTGAAGTGTCTCAAGCGCTTTCCGTCCAGCGTTGTCTTCAGGCAGCAAACTGGCTAACGGCGCCAGTCTGGCCAGATCGACACGACCGACAGCCAGCTGCCAGTGCCCGCTGGATAAAGTGTCTTTCAGGGGTGCCGGCTCAGACACCACCTGGGCATTTTGCTGCGGTGCCAGCCAGTTCGCGGAAAAGTCAAGGCGCGGCCAGGCTTGCTGATCGGTTGCCAGGACCAGCTTATGACTGTCCAGTCGCCATCCGCTGCTGGCCCCTTGCCGTTCAGGGCTCAGAGACAGCATCCCACGCAGTAATGCCAGTTCGTGTTTACGGCCGTTTTCCTGCCAGCGCACATAGGAGTCCAGAAAGCGGACTTTACTGTGACTGAGCTGACCATTGTCGAGTGTCAGCCAGGCTTCCGCATTCAGCTGGCTGCCGGTGATTTTATCCCCGCCCAGTACCGACTGATTGAGCCAGGGTGTCATCGACAGGTTCTTCGCCCGCGCATAAATCGTACCGGATAAATGCGGCAATCCTTGTGTGGCGGACAGGTTAGCGATCACATTGAGCTGATTGAGGTGAGTGCCGGGAATGCTGACAATGCCTTCTGCCAGGTGCATATCGCCCTGACGATCCCATTTCAGCTCTTCCACGGCTACCGGCTGACGGTGACCGGCAGGCGAACTGACCACCAGGGTCGCATCATGCAGGGAGAATGTCCCCAACTGCACAAACAACAGCTGTTCCAGACGGTTGACATCTAAGGGTTTATCCGTCTCATCGGGACGGCCACTGGCCGGAAACTGGGTGAGATCCAGCGTAAGTCCGGTCAGCCTGATATCACGAAAAACCGGCTTCAGGTTCAGCACAGACCGCCACAAATCGACATCAAAGTCGACCTCGCCAACCTGCACCATATCCTTACTGCTCTGGCCAATACTGACGCCGTGCAGCGCCATCACCGGCCCAAGATTATGCCAGCGTCCCTCAACCAGCTCGACGCTGATCTGCATATTGGCTTGCGCCGAGAGCCATTGCGTAATCGAAGCGCGGTAATCGTTCAGTTGCGGCAGCAGTAAACGCAACGAGGTGATGAACACTGCGCCGATGACCAGCAGAGTGAGCAAGGTCCATTTCAGGACGCGGGTCAGATTTATCAGCACAGATAACACGCCATTGCCTCAGGGTTTACATCATGACGACGTCAAACTGTTCTTGGTGATACAAAGGTTCAATTTTGACCTCGACCTGTTTACCGATGAAGACTTCCAGCTCAGCCAGCGCATGATATTCCTCACCGGCCAGCGTCTCTGCCACAGCAGGAGAGACATACGCGACAAAACGATCGGCGTCATAAGCCCGGTTGACACGGGTGATCTCACGCAGAATTTCATAACAGACACTGTCGACCGTTTTCACCGTCCCGCGCCCTTCGCAGGTGGGGCAGGTTCCGCACAGCACGTGTTCAATGCTTTCCCGGGTCCGTTTGCGGGTCATCTCCACCAGCCCAAGCTGGGTAAAGCCGTTGATATTGGTTTTCACTCTGTCATATGACAGCGCCTGCTCCAGTGCCGTCAGCACCCGGCGTCTGTGTTCTTCAGAGGCCATATCGATAAAGTCGATGATAATAATGCCACCCAGATTGCGCAGCCGTAACTGACGGGCAATCGCTTTGGTGGCTTCAATATTGGTATTGAAGATGGTTTCTTCCAGATTTCGGCGGCCGACAAACGCACCGGTATTGATATCGACCGTCGTCATGGCTTCGGTCTGATCAATAATCAGATAGCCGCCGGATTTGAGTTCCACTTTGCGATCCAGTGCACGCTGAATTTCATTTTCGGTATCGTACAGATCGAAAATCGGCTGATCGCCTGTATAGCGAACCAGCTTATTGCTGAGTTCTGGCACGAACTCGTCGGTAAATTCTTTTAAATTTTCAAAAGCCAGGCGGGAGTCGACATAAATCGAATCCAGTTCAGTGCCGACGAAATCGCGCAGGATACGCTGCGCCAGACCAAGCTCACCGTACAGCATTGACTTACTTTTATATTTTCCACGACGTTCCAGCACTTTTCGCCACAGATGCTTCAGGAATGCCGCATCTTGTGCCACTTCCGCCGAAGAGGCACCTTCCGCAGCGGTGCGAATAATAAATCCGCCCAGTTCATCACAGTGTTTGGTCACCAGATTTTTCAGGCGTTCGCGCTCGCTTTCACTTTCAATGCGCTGCGAGACACCAACATGACTTGCGCCTGGCATGAACACCAGATATCGGGATGGCAGGGTGACATCCGTGGTCAGACGGGCCCCTTTGGTCCCCAGCGGATCTTTCACCACCTGCACTACCAGATCCTGGCCCTGGCGTACCAGCTCAGAAATATCCCTGACCTGAAACTGCTGCTTCTCGTTTTCTGCTACACATTCAGTATGGGGAACAATATCAGAGGCATGCAGAAAAGCCGCTTTATCCAGACCGATATCAACAAAAGCGGCCTGCATACCGGGCAGGACGCGGCTCACTTTCCCTTTATAAATATTGCCAACAATGCCCCGCTTGGATTCACGCTCAATATGGATTTCCTGGAGGTTGCCCCCTTCGATCATCGCCACACGGGTTTCACTGGGTGTCACATTGATAAGCAGCTCGGTACTCATGGGTGCCTCTGTAGATTCAATTGGCTATAAATTCTCGGATCAGCGCATCGGTTTCCAGCAGTGGCAAGCCCACAACTGCATGGTAACTCCCTTCGATACGGGCAATAAATTTCCCGCCAATCCCCTGAATGGCATAACTGCCGGCTTTGTCTTTCGGTTCACCACTTTGCCAGTAGTCCTGAATATCCTGACCGCTCAGCGGACGGAACCAGACCTCGGTCACAACCAGCTCAGTTCGCTGGCGTGCTTGCGTGGCAACAGTGACTGCCGTCATGACCTGATGGCTTCGTCCGGATAATAGCATGAGCATCTCACGGCTGTGCGCGAAATCCCTCGGTTTTTCAAGAATCTGCCCGTCTACGACCACGATAGTGTCTGAACCGATTACAGGCGTCAAACCGTCAGTGACCGCCACCCCGGCCAGGGCTTTGTCCCGCGACAAGCGCCGGACATATGCTTCAGGGGTTTCACCGGCCTGATGCTGCTCTTCGACGTCGAGCGACAAAATATCGAACGTGTAACCGAGTTGAGAGAGCAGTTCTTTGCGACGGGGTGAACCGGATGCCAGATACAGTGTTGTCATCTTGATCTTACCTAGAAAGACGATAGCACCATGCTTTTTCATTGCGAACCGTCTCGCAAATGGTGCTATCCAAGTGGAGACTGACGTCCCCTAACGTATTGAGAACTTACGGCGAATACGCCGTAAAAACAGGAACAACCACGGCCAGAGGAGGAAGTTGAGTAACACAGCCCACAACCGGGTGGGATCAAATTCAATTTCGACCACCAGGTATTCAGCCCAGAACTCTACCAGCTTGCCGGCCAGCGACAGCAAGGCAACGATCATGGCCTGCTGCCATAAAGATAAATTACGCATCACCTGAAAATTGAGCGCCACAATGTAGCACAGTACCGACATGGTCAGACCGCGAATCCCCAGGGTGGAACCCAGCAGCAGATCCCAGATCAGACCCAGTACCAGAGCTGTGCCGACATTCACCCGGTGCGGCAAGGCCAGCACCCAGTAAAACGCCACCAGCATGACCCAGGACGGGCGGAAGGCTTCCAGCTGTCCGGGCCAGGGAGCGGCCTGCAGGATCAGCGCGACCACAAACGACAACCAGATCAGCAAAATGCCATTGGCTCGGGTATCAACCATTGACCGGTTCTCCTGTGGTGGTAACGGTATGCCTTTCCCTGTCTGTCGGCCAGACCAGCAATAGATAGCGCAAGCGATCAAACTGCACCGTTGGCAAGGCTTTGATTTGCGCAAACGGGCGCTTATTATCAAACGAGAATTCTGTCACCCTGCCGACCGGGTATCCTTCCGGATATCGGCCACCCAGACCTGAGGTCACCAGTAAATCGCCAACTTTGATATCGGTACTGCTCGGTACGTGTTCAAGCTGGATCTGATCCTGCTCGCCACTGCCAGAGGCAATCACCCGGATATCATTGCGCACCACCTGCACCGGAATCGCATGGGTCGGGTCAATCAGCAGCAGGACACGGCTGTTATGGGCACCGACATAGGAAATCTGGCCCACGATACCTTTGTCATTGATCACCGGCTGGCCTTCATACACGCCATCAACACGGCCTTTATCTATCATGACCTGATGGCTGTAAGGATCGGAGTCAACCGCCATCACTTCAGCGACCATCTTGCGTTCGTCACGCACAAACGGTGAGCCCAGCAGCTCACGGAGACGCTGGTTTTCCTGCTGCAGCTGGTCAAGGAGCAGCACATCGCTTTGCAGTACCAGAAGATCGCGCTTCAGCGCTTTGTTTTCTGCCAGTAATCGCTGATGGGAACTCAGCTGACTGAAAAGACCATCCAGAATTTCACGCGGAAGGTTCGCTGCGTATTGCAAAGGGGCAACCGCAGAGTTCAGGACATAACGGACCTGGGCGAAAGCATCAAGACGGCTGTCGGCCAGCATCAGGCCGGCCGACAGTAACATGGCAAGAAACAGGCGCAGTTGCAGAGAAGGGCCTCTGCCAAAGATAGGTTTCATGTAACACTATGACCTGTTTGGATGTTTGCCGGGGTAGACATTACTCTTCGCTGAATAAATCGCCACCGTGCATGTCGATCATTTCCAGCGCTTTACCGCCCCCGCGCGCCACACAAGTCAGCGGATCTTCAGCAACCACCACAGGGATCCCGGTTTCTTCAGTCAGTAAACGGTCCAGATCACGCAGCAGTGCACCACCGCCTGTCAAAACCATACCGCGCTCTGAGATATCCGAAGCCAGTTCCGGCGGACATTGTTCCAGCGCCACCATCACAGCAGACACAATACCGGTCAGCGGCTCTTGCAGGGCTTCCAGGATTTCATTGGAATTCAGGGTAAAGCTGCGTGGCACACCTTCAGCCAGGTTACGGCCGCGCACTTCGATTTCACGCACTTCATCACCCGGATAAGCAGAGCCAATCTCGTGCTTGATGCGCTCAGCCGTTGCTTCACCAATCAGGCTGCCGTAGTTACGACGGACATAATTGATAATCGCTTCATCGAAACGGTCACCACCGATACGTACGGAAGAGGAATACACCACGCCATTCAGAGAAATCACAGCAACTTCAGTGGTGCCCCCACCGATATCGATCACCATGGAACCTGTCGCTTCAGACACCGGCAGGCCTGCACCAATCGCCGCCGCCATCGGTTCATCAATCAGATAGACTTCACGCGCACCGGCACCCTGTGCCGATTCACGAATCGCACGACGCTCAACCTGAGTTGAACCACAAGGCACAGCCACCAGCACACGCGGGCTTGGACGCAGTACACTGTTGTCGTGCACTTGCTTGATAAAATGCTGCAGCATTTTTTCTGTGACGTAAAAGTCTGCAATCACGCCGTCTTTCATCGGGCGAATTGCAGCGATATTACCAGGCGTACGCCCCAGCATTTGTTTTGCTTCGTGGCCAACGGCCGCGACACTTTTAGTGGCACCCGCACGATCCTGGCGAATAGCGACCACTGAAGGTTCATCAAGTACGATACCCTGCCCTTTGACGTAAATCAGGGTATTGGCAGTACCCAGGTCAATGGACAGGTCATTGGAAAACATGCCACGAAGTTTTTTAAACATAGTTTTCGGCTAATCCTGCAAGCTCAAATTTCGTAAAAATTGCGCCTAAATGTATCAAGTGGCAGGTAGCGAGACAAGATAAGCTTTGTCAAACCTGCCACAGATCCTCATTTTTAGGGATTGTTACGCTTTCGTGTGTGCTTTTGCTTCGAATTGTGGTTTGCACGCGCATGAACATCGCTCTGCTATATGCAAAGAAACTATGAAGCGCACTGAATATCAGCCGCCTCGCAATCATATAAACTGGCCCAGCATGTCAAACCTGTGTCTCATCGCGTGACATATGACATATGACATATGACATATGACAGATGGCAGACCTTTCGTTGAACCAATCCAACGAGACGGGCAAAGTCTTGATGAGACGCTCTGCCTAACAAAAAAACAAACAACGCGCCCATTCCCAGGCCGTGCAATCGTACAGTAGCCAGCACTGAGATTCAGCCCTGTCTCGCAAGCAGCCACTGAATCTTTGATTGCATTTTCGTTATCAGGAATATTGTCACTGAAGTTATCGGTTTATGGTGACCGGGATATTCCTTTCACCGCGGTAAATCACCCGATCATTGCCCCGGTAAACGCCAAAAGTCACCAGAGCTGACGGGTTTTCATCACCTTGTCCCCGCCAGTTATACAACAGCCAGGGCTGAGATTCGCTGCCGGCATGGGTGCCTGATGCAGAGTCGGTCACCGGGTTTTCACCGGCAATCACCGCTGGTATGTCAGCCACCAGTTTTTGCCAGAAGCGCACCTGCTCGCTGGAGACGCCCTCAGTGGCATACAGATCGCCCGATGCTGAGCGGCCTGCGTGCACTTTGATATCACCCACGGATGCAGTGATCGCACTCGTGCTCGGGTTCGTGATGCCCTGCCTGAAATACCGCTGGCCATTAAATACCGAATCATAATCGTCACTATGGGTGACAAACTGGCCTGCCTCCCAGTACTCCAGCAGCACAGGTATATTGATTTTTTCACCTTCCCGGCCCACGGCGTCTTCCAGGCGCATCCGGCCGTAACGGGCATGAATATCCCCGGCCAGCGCGGCAGCAGTTTCCGGTGTGGCCCCGTCCAGTTCATAGACATTCAGCGGTTGATTCGAAAAATCACTGCAGCCGCGAGTCGCGCAATCATCTCGGGATTCGACAACCAGACCCAAATCCACCGGGTACGGGCCGTCGGGTTCGGTCACGTTTGGGTTCGTGCTGCTCAACACACGTAACAATGCCAGCGCATCGGTCGTGATCGTTTGGAGCGCTTTGTCCCATTGCTGATAGCTCAGCTGCTCAGATAACCGGCTGGTCAGGTTATTGGCATCGCTCCCTGTCGCACCCGCATTCACGGCGCGTAACTGCAGCGATTCTTGATAATCGTCGGCGAAATAGCCGTAGTTTTGGGTTGGCTGGTTCTGCGTATTTTGCGCCTCGATTGTCGCTGACAAGGAAAACGGCTGATTCATATAAGTGAAGCTGCCGTACGCGTCGCTGACCGCACTCTCCTTGATGACGAAATGTGCCGGGTAGAAGCGCCCCAGCTGTCCTATCCCCTGATCGACTGGCATACCGAGATAATCGGCATCGGCCTGCAGCCAAAGGCTACCGACTTCACTCCAGCTCAGATCGTCTATGGTCCAGCCTGCTGTTGCTTCAGAGCCTGTAAATTCGTGATACAGCGTGCCCCCCAGACTCCCAGCAACCACACCATCGCCCGTTGGCGAAGCCGGTTTACCGGGGATAGACAACTGAATCGGCGCTGTCACCAGTCCAGAGACGGAATAGTAATTTGGGGTGGTGAGTTGATTGCACCAGGCTGATGTGGTGGTCCGGATATCATTGATCCCATCGCCGCTTTGATCTGCCATCACGGCATCTTGCGTCCAGATCACGGGTTTAAAGGTGACTGAGAATTTATCACCCGCCGCCGCAAAGCCCGGCCCGCCACTGGCAGTGCCGGAGAAGTCTGTCTTTCCATTGTCAGAGGTCACATCACAGAGCGCGAACGTATAAGGTCGGGACCAGACGGTTTGCACTCCTTCTAACCGGGTCCAGTCACCCAATTCCAGATCGGCCAGCGACGAGCCATTACCACTGATACTACATCCACCGGCTTTCGTACAATTGGGATCCACAAGACTGAGTTGCGTCTGACCCGCATCCAGATAACGCAACTCTGATTCGGCACTTCCCTCCTGAAAGTTCAACACAACGCTGGAGGACTGCCAGTGCCCATTGTTATCACGCAACTCGACAGCACTGCCTCCTGAATCTGGCAAAGTATAGCGAGTACTCAGTTGCAGTGTCCGGGTGCCGCTGTAGTCTTTTGCGACTGACGATGTTGCAGCACTGGTATCGCAACTCATGGCAGAGATTCTGATAGGCTCAGGTTTTCCGGCAA
Source organism: Photobacterium sp. TLY01 (assembly GCF_021432065.1). NCBI lineage: Bacteria > Pseudomonadati > Pseudomonadota > Gammaproteobacteria > Vibrionales > Vibrionaceae > Photobacterium > Photobacterium sp. TLY01. The sequence continues at coordinate 344,197 of NZ_CP090364.1, read as the reverse complement.
CAACTTTCAAAGCCTGCTCCTGAATCTGCAATTTAAACGGGACAAAACTGTACTGGCCTTGTGCGCTTGGGTTACCGTCTGAGACTAGCTGTCCGGTGACAACGATTGTTTCGATCACATCACTTTTCAGCCACAATTGCGTTGTCCCGTTAACGACAGAAAAACGCTGGCTTTGCTTGGCATCTGTGCCTGTTCCACCATCCGGCTCCTCATACCAGAGCGCCTGTCCGCTGCCCGTCAGATTCGTCGAAACCTCTATCTCGCCATTAAATTGGGACGCCAGCGCACCATTGCTATCCAGTACTTGGAATTCTACGGGTTGACGTTCACACAACAGGCCTAGGGCCCGGCTCGGGCTAACAACAAGCTGGTAATTATTATCCGGCGGATTGAAACATTGGCTGTTACCGACTATTTGTGCGGTGTTACTCATTTCTAACTGGCAAGCTGTTATTGCCCCTCGCAGAGTTACATCTCCAGACAGTGCGACAGGACCTTGAGAGTAGATTCTTCCATTAAGACTTCCGCCAATATTCAAGTTTACAGCGAGAGGAGAAGCAACTTGAGGCGGATATACACTTGGTAAACTTGCTGGTGGTTCACCGGTTGAGCTTGGGAATGGACAGCTTTTCCCCCACCCATACGATAAAATGGTTAAATTATCACTTTCATTGGTTGTATTAATTTCACCAGCAACATCCAAACGCCCCCATACATGCAACACCACACTTCCTTGGGTAGTCAGGTTTCCGCGAACATCCATATTATCAACCCAGTATTGGCCTTCAGGCATAATGAGTTTACCTCCCGATTCAATCGAAAGGCCCGCAAAATGCCCACCAAAAGTAGACTTATAGGACGTATTAGGTATCGCGGTTTCTATTGAGTTAATAACTATGTCATTTTCTATCTTTGCCGAGCTATCATCCCAGAACAAATCCAGCTTTTGAGACATAACACCATCTAATTGACACGTCTCCCCATTACAGCTCCCTTGTACATAAGTATTTTTGGAGAAACCAATGAAATCTTTCTCAACAATCACATTAGAAAAACCCACTGAATGATCGTCAGGTAAAGCATCATTTACCAAGCGATTTGTCGTATTCATTGAGAAATAATTATTTTCATTTCCCACCCATGTTTGTACTGGACCAGGAAAATAATCACATACATCAGGAATGACAGGTAGTGGCGAGGGCGGTGGTTCTCCTTCAGCACATTCTACTTTCGTGACATCCCCACGACTAACAACACTAAAACTAGCTGCGTTAATTGCAGACAAGTTTATTAACTTCTCACTGACAAATTTCCATGATTCGGACACTGAGTTTTTATTGAAATATTTCAGCGTTCCACTTTTATTTTTTTCTGATATGTAGATAAGACGGACAAAGTAATGACCACCCGCAACAAAATTTTTCTCAACAATTTTATTGGTTTCATCTTCATCTTCATCATCAGTCCAGATAACTTGTGTACTTCTCCCTGAATTTGCTTGTGAAACAACAACTCGCTCATTTAAATTCGCACTCGGTATTTCAAAATCAATATAAAAGTCTTTATTACTATTCAGCTTATTGCTGCACTCTGCCGCCACAGCCTGCCCGGAAATAAATAAATACTGCAAGAACCAAAGGCACCAGCAAATCAGTAATCGTTTACTCATGCTCCAAATCCTTAGCCCAAAGCTCCTGAATCCGGGTCACAGCATGAGGGCTGCCGCCGCAGCTGGCGGTGCTCACCAACAAGTAAGTGTTTACTGACTCGGCATTTGAAGATTGGCAGGTGGTCGTTGCGCGGCAGCCCGTGCCCCCGGCAGGTGCGAAGGTGTAAACCGTGCCAGTGTCAGGATGATAACGGTTACAGATCTCGACTGCGGGATCACTGCCTGTACCGGCCAGCGGAAACAATTGGCTCATCATGACTTCATTGGCGGAATGGGCGGTAAACCAGGCGCGGGTCGACAGTACCTCGCGGGTGGTGATGTCCTGACTGGAACCCGCCACCCGCAACATAGCAGCTGCCATCGCAGCCATGACAACAATCACGAAAATGGCGACGATCAGTGCGCTGCCCTGTTGCTGCTTTTTTGCATACCGACGACTATAAGACATTGATCACCTGCACGCTCTGGCTGTAATCCGACGATTCTTGACTAACAGGATCGGTAAACGTCATTTCCAAATGAACCAGGCCATTGCTGTTCAGGCCCGCCCCTGACACGGCAACATTGAAGTGACTGAGCGTCTCCGTCAGCACATAAGCAGTGCCATCATTGACCTGTCGCACCAGGGTATTGCCGACCTGACAAAAAGCCACCTGATCATCAAACAGGTACAGACGCTGACCCGGTGAGCGATCGCCCAGCCACTGAGACAATTGCAGGCTGGCCGTGGGATCTGCCGCGGTCGGGGCCTTCGTTAACGCTTCAACAACTATGCTTGCGTCTGCATCGGCCTGATAATCACTGGCACTGACAAATCCCACCGCCACGCGCTTGCCGTTCACGCCACTGTTCCATAAGGCAATGTGCTGTGAATCAGGCGGGACCAGCACTGCCAGCAAAGACGTGGTGGGATCCGGCTCGTTCAGGTAAGTCGCGGTGAACAGCACAGGATAATAAGAGAGGCACCCGCTGCTGAAACTGACGCTGTTTGGCGCGGCATGACGAATTTCCCGGGTCAAACGTTCAATCACAAAACGCGCCTCAGATTGTAAACGTTCGCGCTCTATGGTGTCGGCATAGCCCCGGGCGCCCAGTTGCAGGTAGGCTCCTATGCCCAGCGAAATAAACGCCAGAATCACCAGCGCCATGATCATTTCTATCAGGGTGAATCCTCGCAACGACTGCATCAGTAATTACTCCTGAAGGCAGTGAACGGGTACTCACCGTAACGGCTGGTTCGGACCAGCACATCAATCCGCTTCTGGGGGCTGACAGCGGTTGCGGCACCACTGAAAGCATTATTTTCATAACGCACACGGATTTCGAGATAAATATTACGGTAATCGCTCTGCTCGGCAGCAGAAACGGTGACGAGATCCTGTAATCCGCCACGGCGGGTCAGTGTGCTGCCGTTGCATTGCGCCTCGCTGCCCCAACAGCCGATAAAGTCATCGACATCGTCGGCCGCGCCGACATTCAGAAAGCCGCTGTTCACTTCACCGACATCTGCACCCAGATTGCCCGGCGCGCTGCACACAAACCCATCCTCTCCGCAGCGGATCACGCTGTCGTTAAAGGGATCCGAAGCTTCATCGAACTTGCGCGAAAGCACCTCATTCAGCACCGCCTGACCGATGGCCGCGGCTCTGGCCTGATAATGTGGTACCGCAGATTCTTCCGCCCGGGGAAATAAAAAACTGATCAGTGTGACCATGGCGATCGCCATCATCACAATCGCAATGATGCCTTCAATCAGGGTAAAACCCTGTTGTTGGCGATAGGTTTTCTGGCGGAAAATTGTCGAACGGCAGGGCTTACGGGCAGGCATGAATATACCCCTCCCGGTTGATACAGATTGAGGCGCTCTGGGCGTTACGTGAAACAAAGGTGATCTGGCACGCTGTGGTGCACAGCGGCGTCTTGTTCCCGCTGCCATCCTGCTGATAGGGCCGTCCCAGTAAATCGAACCGCACCTCTCCCTGTAGATCGCCTGTCACGGTGATAGCATCATCGGCTTCTGTGATTGCACGACCAGAAAAAGTGGTGTCGGCACAGGCGGGCGGGCCAAAATGATCCGGTGTCACCTGCAATGACAGGCAACCGTCCAGATCGCCCTGAGCATCAATATTGCTCATGGCACGCAGCTGAATCTGACGGGTCAGAGTGATAGCCTGATCGCGGGCCAGGTATGCATCAAAACTGCTGCGGCCAATCAAACGTGACGCGGCCGTCACACTGAGGATCCCCAGCAGTATGATCACCAGAATCAGTTCAATTAACGTAAAGCCGCGTTGTCGGCCAGCGCTCAAACGGCGAGCCATGCATTCACCCAAGACGCCCTGTCAAAGAGAGAAAAGGGGCAGGAGTCCGCCCCAATTTATATGTAATCAACAGGTAATTAATCCGCTTACTCACTCAGTGATTACGGTGTACAGCCATCACCTAGCACCACTTCAGCCGTTGCTGGAGTATTGGCGTCAGTCGCTTCGGTATACAGAACATAACACCCTTGTGTTTCACGGCCTTCGAACGTATAGATAATCTGAGTGTCCGTCAAATCCACTTCTGGTACATCGCTGGTATCTGCCGAAGTAATTGCTAGCCAATCACCATTTTCAAACGCGGCACCAATGCCATCTGCTGCAGCTGTCGGATAACCGAATACAGCCTGCACACCATCAACATCAACAGCAGACGAACTAGTTTCATTACCACGCACTGCAGCTTTGCCGTAAACAATACCTGAGGCCCCTACAATCGCGCCTCGCAGTCCCTGCAGTGCAGAGTTACGCGCATCATCCTGCAGGTTCAAAAAACGCGGCGCAGCGGTGACGGCCAGAATGCCGAGAATCACGATGACGACCACCAACTCAATCAGGGTAAAACCACCTTGACGTTTCATAACTGACTCCTAAATATTGCGATCAATGTTAATATCAACCCGACCCAAAGCCGGTGTGTAAGTAAAAGAATGGCCGGCTGTTATAGCTTTCTTACCGGTCCAAAAATCACTGGCCGAAGCCAGCTGGTAATAACGACAAAACCGGTTCCCACGGGTTGCACCGACTTCGACGAAATACTGATATTTCCCAGAACCCGCCTCACTCGCATGAGTGGTTGAAGGCGGTGGGTTTTGTAACAGATTGTCCATTAACGCCAGGCAATCCTGCACAGATAACTGCCCGAGCTGGTGACTTCCCTGCCCCTGCAGCGCAAACGGATATCCCGCTCTGCCGCCGGTTTCTGCTGCGGTCAGGTTAAACCGGGTGCCGTCGTAATTAACCCAGTTTTGGTTTTGAGTGCCAGGCTTGCCATCGGCTTCCCATTGCGCGCGTGCCGACAGCACCGCTGTCGAAAAACTGCCTGCCATGCCCTGCAGGGCGGCCACTTTAGCCTCGTCGGCAATTTCGATATACCGGGGCACCACCACGATAGACAGTATACTGACCACCACCACAACAATGACCAGTTCAATCAGCGATAATCCGGTTTGCCGGTTCGGATACTGAGTCATAAGCTGCCAAAAACATGACGAACGGGCGTCAAAATGATGTAAGTAGTCATTCTCGCATGATCATAAAAAAATACCAGTGGAAATAATCGGGTTATTGCACATTTTCCTAATATTTACTGCAACTTAGAATTGGATAGCAAAGTATTTCAATGACAACAATATCACTAACAAAACTTTATTCTCGCGCTGAATGCGCATCTCATCCGACGGCGTTAAGCCCCGCGCGCAACATCGAGTAAATTCCACATCGGCAGGAAGATCCCCAGCGCCAGAATCAGCACCATGCCAGCCACAACAGCCAATAGAAACGGTTCGATCCTGGCGGTCAGTGTTTTCAGATCGTAATCCACTTCACGATCATAAAAATCCGAGACTTCATGCAACAGTTCATCGACCTGACCGGTTTCTTCACCCACCGCAATCATCTGCAGTACCAGCGGGGTGAAGATGCCACTTTGCCGGGCGGTTTGCGTAATACTGCTGCCACCTTCAATGCCGTTTTTCATGTCGATCAGACGATTTTCCAGAAAGCGGTTTTCCAGTGCTTCTGCCGATAGCTGGATCGCCTGATTCAGGGGCACACCAGCACGGATCATCAGGGCAAAAGTGCGGGCAAACCGTGACAGCTGAGCCCGGTTGATGATATCGCCCACGACTGGGACTTTCAGGCGCCAGTGGTCCCACTTTTCCTGGCCTTCCGGAGTGCGCTGCCAGGCTTTCAAGCCAATCCAGCTGACCACTGAGCCGCCGAGCAACAAGGGCCAGTAACTCAGCATAAAATCTGAGGTACCGATTAAAATACGGGTCGGCAGAGGCAATTCGACGCCAAACCGGCTGAACATGGAAGCAAATTGCGGGATCACTTTGGTATTGAGTACGATCATCGCCAGCAAAATCGCACTGAGCACAAACATCGGATAACGCATGGCCGATTTGATCCGTCGCCGGGTTTCCAGTTCCTGCTCATAATACTGCGCCAGTTGCAGCAGGGCATCTTCCAGGCGACCGGTATTTTCACCCACATGGATCATCGACACGAACAGCTCGGAGAACACCTTCGGATGCATTTTCATCGCCTGCGACAGCGCTCGACCGTTGGTCAGCTCCACAGTCACGGCATCAATGGTCGATTGCAGTAACGGGTGGCTGGTACTCTGCTCCAGCCCTTTCATAGCCCGCAGCAGCGGCACGCCAGCTTTGGTCAGGCTGTACAGCTGACGGCACAGAATCACCATGGCTTCCAGTGGCACATTGCGCTGCAACAGACCGCCCAGCGTCAGCGGACTGTCGCTCCGGCCACGGCGGATCTCCAATGGAATAATCCCTTGTCGCATCAACTGATCAGCGGCCGCTTCCGCGCTTACCGCATCTAGCTGGCCTTTCTTCAGTTGTCCCTGACTGCCCCGTCCCCGGTACTCGAACCTCGGCATCAGCGAGACTCCGGTGACGCCGTGAACGCATCGAACTCGGGGATCAGGTAATCCCCTTCACTCAGCTGCAGCACTTCTTCCAGGCTGGTTTGCCCGGCCAGTGCCAGTGCCATCGCAGACTCAATCAGCGGCTGATAACCTTCAGAAGCACGCGCCAGCTGCGCAAACGCCATCGCATCATTGGCGCGCAGTGCATCCATCATGGCCGGCGTCATTTCCAGCAATTCAAACACCCCAATCCGGCCTTTATAGCCGGTCAGGTTACAGCTCTGACAGCCTCTGCCCTGCCGGAATGTCTGCTCGGCTGAAGACGGAAAACAGGCTTTCAGCCATTGCAGCTCTGCAGCATCCGGCGACACCTCATGGCTGCAGTCCTGACAGATTCGGCGGACCAGACGCTGAGCCAGCACGGCCCGAACCGCACTGGCCACCAGATAGCCTGGCGCTTCCATGTCCATCATCCTCAGGGCACTGTCTACCGCATCATTGGTATGGAGTGTCGACAGCACCAGGTGTCCGGTCAGCGCAGCGCGCAGACCGATTTCCACAGTTTCCTGATCCCGCATTTCCCCGACCAGAATAATATCCGGGTCCTGACGCAGAAAAGTCCGCAGGATGCCGGAAAACGTCAGGCCGATTTTGGTATTCACCTGCACCTGATTCACCCGCGGCAGCCGGTATTCCACCGGATCTTCGGCGGTGATCAGCTTCTTACCGGGTTTATTCAGCTCGCTCAGTGCGCCGTAAAGGGTGGTCGTTTTACCTGAGCCGGTCGGGCCGGTCACCAAAATCATGCCATGCGGGCGTTTGAGTTGACGCCGGAAGCGGGCAAGAATATCGGCCGGCATGCCAATCTGATCCAGACTCAAAATACCGGCTGACTGATCCAGCAGACGCATCACGACAGATTCACCGTACTGCACCGGCATAGTCGAGACACGCACATCCACCGAGTGGCCGCGAACCGTCACGTTAAAACGGCCGTCCTGCGGCAAACGTTTCTCAGAAATGTCCAGTCCGCTCATGAGTTTCAGGCGCAGCACCAAAGCCGAAGCGATGGCAGACTCGTTCAGCAGGGTTTCATGGAGCACACCATCAATGCGCTGACGAATACGCAGTACGCTGGCATCCGGTTCGATATGGATATCCGAGGCGCCCACCTGAATGGCATCTTCGAACAGGGAATTGATCAGCTTGACGACTGTCACTTCTTCATTGTCGTAATGATCAACACTGAAGCTAAAATCGCTGTTGGCCTGATGCTCGGCATGCAACTGCTCGGCAAAAGAGGCTATTTCCTTGGTTCGGCGGTAATAACGGTCAAACGAGGCAATCAGCTGATGTTCCGGGGCAATCACCAGCTCCACCCGGAACTGATACAGCTGATTCAGCACCGCTTCCTGGGCGGCCAGGTCGGCCGGATCACTCATGGCCACCCGGACAGTATCGCCCCGGTGGCTGATCACCAGCGCCCTCAGCCGACGGGCATGCACTTCCGGTAGCAGGCCAACGGCTTCACTGTCGACTGCCACCCGGTTCAGGTCGATCAGCGGGATATCCAACTGACGGGACAGGAAGGCCAGCAATTGCTGTTCGCCCAAAAAATCCATGCTAATCAGAGTATCACCCAGCTTGCGGCCGGTACTGCGTTGCTGCTCCAGTGCCAGATCGAGCTGTTCCTGCCGGACGATGCCTTCTTCAACCAGCAGATCCCCCAGACGTTTGCGTAATCTCAGCTGCATCGGTTCAGCCCTCCTGTGTCTTCAGTGCGGCAAGACGCTGGCGAATGAACTGCTGCGACTGGCCGGAAACCTGCCCCAGTTTCAGCGCCTGAGTATAAGCCGCAACCGCCTTGGCGTTCTCCTGACTGCGGTCAAGGGCAATACCCAGCCCCAGCCACCAGCGGCCATCGAACGGTTCAGCATCCACCAGTTTCTGGTAACTGCTCAGTGCCAGTGGCTGATCATTGAGTTGCTGGGCCAGCGCACCGCGCAAGGCCAGAAATTCACTGGCTGGCTGCGACGGCATTTCGCTGAGCACCTCCAGCGCCACTTCAGGCTGAGATTCCTGCGTCAGCAGCTTGGCCATCGTCAGGCGCAGATCCTGCTGGTTGGGCTGTTTGGCCAGCCCCTGCTGCAGTGTCAGCATTGCACGCCTGACATCGCCGCGGCCGTAATACAGGGCAGACAAACGCTGGCGGGCCTCCGTCCAGTCAGGTTGATAGTCCAGTGCCGATTTCAGGTAGTTGGTGGCCTTGCGTGTGTCCCCTTCCGCTAAAGCTTTCATCGCCTTGTCGTAATCCGTCTGGGCAAGCTGCTCAGGCGACAGGGCAATGCTTTCAATTGATAAACCTGCGTCTCCTTCTTCTGAAGGCCCGGTACTGTCCATCGTCGCAGCGATTATCTTTGGCTCAGTTTCACCAGTATCCGCCTGAACGGCGGCCGGTACCGTCTGCGCAGTACGCTCAGGTGTTGTCGCGCGAGGGGCCGCTGGCACCGTATCCGATTTCGCCACAGCTGTGGTCTTTGTCTGGCTGGCAGCCTGCGCAACGGGCACTTTTTTCACAACGGGCAACACAGCCGTTTGGGTTGGGCTGGCCGTTGCAGGCTTGTTGTCCGGCTGCTTGCTCAACGCTGTTTTCTCATCAGCCGCTTGACCTGTGGTTTGCAGAAACTCCCCGACCGGGTCCGGCGCGGATTTAACCGCTACAGGCGCTGTCGGGGTCTCAACTGGTGCCAGTCTCTCTTCAACCACTGAGCGGCTCTCCGCGCGGCTGTGTCCAAACCACCAGCCGGTGGCACCAGCCGTCCCTGAGATCAACAATGCAGCAAACAGCCAGCGGGGCCACAGCGTTTTAGGCAAGGGGTTGACCCGCGCCGGTTTCAGTTCAGGCACCGCCTGCGGTGCCTGATTCTGGCTCAAACTATTGAGCATTTTATTCACTTCACTCATGCTCAGCTCCATCCCCATAAGATCGGGTCGTGCCAGCGCGGCTGGCGCGCGGTTTGGGTATCTCGGATTGCGGCCTGCACCGCTTTGCGGCTGACCGTGGCTTCACCTGTGCTGCAGGCCACGATCAAGGCTTTATGACAGAGCTGATTGACCAGTCTGGGGATGCCCCTGCTGGCGTGCCAGATCGCTTTCTGCCGGGCCAACGGCATCAGCCCCGCCTCACCGCCCGCTTTGCTCAGACGATGTTCGATATAAGACACAGTTTCCGCCATATCCAGCGGCCGCAGCACAGCACGAAAAGTAATACGCTGGCGAAACTGGCGCAGTTGCGGGGAGGCGAGTCGTGCATCCAGCTCAGGCTGACCAAGCAGCACAATATGCAAAAGTTTTTCCTGTTCCGTTTCCAGGTTGCCCAGCAGCCGTAACGCTTCGAGCGCCTCATCGGGCAATGCCTGTGCTTCGTCGAGCAACACCACAACAGCGCGTCCACCGCGTTTGCGTTCAATCAGTGACTGATGCAGCGATTCAGTCAGGGTCAGGCCATCCCCGTCCGGCTGAAGACCTAGCTCCTTGGCCAGTGCCGCCCGTAATTCCCGTCCACTCATGGCCGGCGTCGGCAAATAAGCCAGATCATAGTGCTCAGGCAACTGCCGGACCAGCATCCGGCAAACCAGCGTTTTTCCTGTCCCGACTTCCCCGGCGATCTGAATCACCCCTTCCCCCATCGCCAGCGCAGACAAAGTCATTTGGATCGCTTCCAGATGCGGCGGCAGCGCATGAAACAGCCCGGTATCCGGCGTTAACCGGAAAGGGAACTGCTCAAAACCGAAGTGCGACAGATACATGGGCTGTTATCCTTGGTCCGGGAACCATTGATCGACCAGAGCACGGGAGCGTTCAATTTCCTGCTGCCAGGTCTGATCGCCCACCACTGTGGGTTTGAGCAAAATCACCAGCTCAGTTTTGGTCTGCACTTTATTGATGTTACGGAACAGATAACCAAGGCCAGGAATATCGCCAAGCAAAGGGACTTTGGTCTGCTGATCTTTCAGGGACGATTTCATCAAACCGCCAATCACCACCACATCCCCGCTGCTGGCATGAATCACAGAGTCAGACTCACGTACTGAGCTTCGGGCCAGCGGCAGGCTGTAGGTGCCAAAGGTGTCACCCAGCGCAATTTCCTTCACTTCTTCAGTCACTTCAACCACAGTAGGATGCACATGGAGCAGGACGCCGCCGTCATCATCAATCTGGGGGGTCACATCCAGAGAAATGCCCGAGAAGAAAGGTGTCAGCACCACTTCCGGCGAGGCCACGCCGCCATCGGTCACGGCTTCCCCGCCGTCCACTTCCGTGACGAAATACTGATCGCCCCCGACCTTGATCACCGCTTTCTGGTTATTGGCAGCAGTCACACGCGGGCTGGACAGCACATTCAGATCGCCCTGCGTCTGCAGAAAACTCAGGACTGCAGAGAAATTACTGTCTGAAATGGTGATATTGGTTTGTCCGCCCAGCAAATTGGCAATCTCACTGCCACCCGGCAAAATATCTGGCCCGGTGCGGCCGAAAATAATGCCGGTGCCACCGATGGTTTTGGTAATGTTGCTCCAGTTAATGCCCTGCTGGTAACTGTCGTTGAGGGTTACTTCCATGATCTTGGCCTCCAGCACCACCTGACGCTGCAGACGCTTTTTCGAGACACCGAGAAATTCGCGCACTTCGCGCAATTCATTCGGAAACGCTTTCACTGTCAGCAGGCTGGCCTGCGGCGACACCACAATACTGCGCCCCTGCCCGGTCCCGATCATGGCCTGAACCGCCTTTTGCAGCTGGCCCCAGAAATCACTGTCGGAGCGCGTTTCAATCCGGGTACCGCCCGTAGAGTAGGAGGAGCGATCGCCGTTATTACTGCCGCGGTTACGGTTGTCATCATCGTCGTTGTTGCTATTGCGACGATTGTCCGACTGATTGTCGATACTGTTATCCGGGCTGCTGATCGAGCCCGTGGTCAGGGAGGTCAGAGAAAGGCCACGCCGCTGCAACTGCAGATAATCCACAGGAATGACTTCCGTCCGCAATGTGGCAGGGAACACCTGAATAATATTGCCCTGGCGCTGGATATCATACCCATAGATATCCGAAGCGACCTTCAGCACTTCATCTAAGGTCACATCCTGCAGGGTGAGTGTGACCCGGCCGCTGACCTCAGGGTGGATCACCATGTTAAACGCCGTGCCACGAACCAGGCTGGAAAAAAAGGCGCGGGCGTCCACTGCGCGGGCATTGACCCGAAATCGCCGCTCGTACGCACCACGGCTGCCATAGGCAGAACGACTCAGGCTAGGCATCAAATCGGCGCTCACGGCCGATGGCAAGTCCGTCAGAGGCCGGCTCTGTGCCTCATTTTTAGCCTGATTCAACGCTTGCTGCACCTCGACCGGTTGATGGTGGCCCATGTTTGCAGAGCAGGCCGTCAGCAGGGTTGTTGTCATCCCAATTAACAATAAGCGCATGTTAAAATTCACTTTTTTATTCGTTTGTTGTTATGTCTTCGCGATACAGAGCCAGACGCCACTGGCGGCTGCCGCGCTGTAGGATCACGGCCTCACCGTCGACGCCTTTCAGGGTATAACCACTGATCACCTCACCCGGTACAACCACCTGGCTATTCAGAATCACGCTGCATTGATCCTGCTCCGGACAAATAATCCCTTCCAGTGAAGGCAAACGCTGTGTCACGGTTTTCTTGACTGATGGCGCCTGCCAGCCCAAAGGCGCGGTCGGATCGCTGGCAGCCAGGGAGGCAGTACTGAACAAGACCAACAGCAACAAAGATAAAAATTGTTTAACCACCGATAAAGTCCTTACTTTCACCCAACGTATAGACATCTAGTTGTATATCCGAAAGCGGGTATTTGTCTACCTGATAATCCAGACTTCGCCAATAGTATTTCACCGGCAACGCTTCCAGCTGCTGCAGGTAATCAACCAAATCAAAATAACGGCCCCGCAGTGTCAGCCGGACGGGATGAATGTAATAACCGGCATCCTCACCGTTGATCAGTTGTGCCGGCGGCAGTGATTCCAGCGACACCAGCTTCAGACGCTGGGAGTGCTGCAGCACCTGCTCCATCAACGCAGCCATCTGGACCGGTGTGACCAGACTGGCAACACGCTCTTGAAGCTCATTATCCAGCCGGGCGTTACTGCCTTGCAGCTGGCGGATTTTTTCATCCAGCACCTGATCGGGATCGCTGCTGAGCTGTCGCCGGATCCGGACCAGATCCCCGTCATTTTTGATCAGGCTGGCTTGCACCGACTGCTGCTGCCTTGTCAGGGATGTCAGTGATTGCTGTATGGGTTCCAGTAACAATTGATAACCGACCAGTACCAGCATCAGCCAGCCCGTCACAGCCACCAGCCACTGTTCACGTCGGTTCAGTGCGTCAAACCGGGTGACCAGAGTAGACCAGATATTCATGGGTTTTCCTCGGTTTTGCGTTGCGCATGCAGCATAAAGGTCACGATGTTCTCTTCATTGCGGCCCAGGGACATCACTTCGAAGCGGCGATCGGCCAGCTGAGGATAGCGGGCAAAACTCTGTAGCCAGCCGGGCACCGCATTGGGGGAACGAGCCACCCCTTCCAGATCCAGCTGGTTGCCCTGTGCATGAATCCGGCTTACAGAAATATCCTGACTGGCTGCCTGCGCCAGTTGCTGCAACATGCCGGCATAACCGGCCTGCAGGCTGTGATCATGCATGGCTATCGCCTTGAGCGTGGCCTGCTTGGCCGCGAGGTGCTGTTCCAGCTCACCGCTCAGTTTGACTTTTAACTCACTCGGCAGATGACGGGCCAGTGCGGCTTTGGCGTTATCCAGCTCAGTCTGCTTTTGCGTCAGTTGGGCTTGCTGCTGTGCCAGCAACTGGGTGGCCCTGTATTCCTGCCAGCTTTGCCACCCGGCCAGCGAGCCGATCACCACAGCCCCTGCCGCCCAGCCAGCCACTAAATTCGGCAGGGTGAGCCAGTTAGATTGCGGTTTCAGGCTGTCACTGTACAGATTGACGAATGACTGATGCAGCTGCGCGGCCCAGGCAACACGGGTGTCATAGTCTGTCAGTTCAGCGGGTGCAGCACTGACGGTGGCGACCGGCACATTGAGTCGCTGCCGCAATGCGTCGGCCAGCCGCTCATTATCATCGCTGTCACAGCTGACCAGCACCTGGGCAATAGGGGCATCACGTAACTGGGCACTGAGGAAATCCAGAGAACGCTGCAGTTCAAGCGCCAGGCCGTCTATCTGCAAATCAGCCTGTTCCAGACCGATGAGAGGCTGAGAAAAACCGCGTAGCTGGCGCTGGAAACACATCACCTGCTGTTTGAAGGCTGTCAGATGCAGACCGGAATGCTGACGGGAATGAAGGACCAGCTGGCTCTGTTGTTCAGCCGTCATCTGACCCAGCACCACTTCATCCACAGTGATCAGTTCAGGTTCACAGCCATTCGCCAGGCAAGCCAGTACCAGTTGCTGAACCAGAGCACGCTGCGCCACCAGCACTTGCAGTCTGTCTTTGATGGGCTCTTCAAACCCATCAGCCACCAGGTTAGCGGGAGGTTCAGTCACCAGATCTTTGACCAGAAACGGTAAAGCGCTGGCCAGCTCATGACGGGGTAAGGCCGGTTTATCAATGACCAGGCTTTGATATAGGCCATGACCGAGTACCAGGCGAATTCTGCAGCCGTTTAACTGGTGTGTATTAATCAGTTGCGCGATGGAAGTCGTCCAGCTCTCACGTGAAGCCACTTCCACACTGTCACTGATCCAGTTTTTTCCGTCTTCAGCCAGACAGACGAGGGTCAGTTTTCCTTCGAATACAGCAAAACTGGCCACTTTACTGACAGTTTTCCGGCCTAAGAGCTTTTTCATCAGCATGGTAATAACCCGTTTTACTTTCCGTTCGTTTTTAACCCGCGACTACATTCTTTGAAGACATGCAATTGACCAATAATGTCAATAATTTGACCCATGATACTGACAGGAATTTATGGTGTATAGAGAAAATCCTGTAAAAAATGTAAGGTTTCCACTTACATAACATTATCTGCGCTTTTTGGTACTCATTTGACTCACACTCATCTCCGGGGCAAAAAAGCGCCCCTGCCCGCCATTGATACCCAGCTGCTGCAACACCTGCCATTCCCTGTCATTTTCGACCCCCACAGCAATCACTTCGACTCCGGAATTGGCGCAGGCGCCCAGCATACTTCTGACAAATAACTGATTTTCCTGACGCTGATCTATCTCACGGATCAGGCTTCGGTGCAGCTTGATATATTGGACGTTCACATCCTTGATGTAATGTGTACTGACAATGGTTCTCCCGGCCTGATCCACACCCAGCCGACAGCCGAGGCCCGTCACCATTTTAAGAAAGGTGCGTACGGCATCAATATGACGTGACAGGTTCCGCTCAGGGACTTCAATGCTCAGCCGTTTCAGTACCGGCCTGGGCGTTTGCAGCAGTTCGTCCCGGAACCAGCGGATAAAACCTTTATCCAGCAGAGATTCGATACTGACGTTAATCGCAAAATTATCCAGGGTCGGGCCATTTTTGAGCAGATCCAGCGCCTGGCTGATGACCTGTTTATCCATACGGACATTAAAGCCCACCTGTTCAACAGCAGGCAGGAAACGGGAAGCTTTGATCATTACACCGTTTTCATCATTGATCCTCGCCAGTAATTCACGGTGCAGCGGGACATTTTCCCCGGTGAGATACGCGGGCTGCTGGTACAGGGCTGGCCCGCCCTGGCTAAATACAGAATCCAGCAGCGTTCGCCAGCGCACGCTGCCCCGGGTATCTTCTCCCAGCACATCTTTCTGGAAAGCGTACCAGCTATTCGTGCCCTGCAATTGCGCACTGCGCAGCGCCATGTCGGCCTCATCCATGATGCGTCCGCGCCGTTCGCCACTGGCAAAATAGGTCATACCGATGTGGCACCAGTTCTCACGCTGTAACGGCGCGGAAGGCGTCAGTCGTTCCAGTCCTTTCAGTAACTGATTCACAAACTGATTCACTTCCTTGCTGGGCTGTTGCAGCAGCATGATGGCAAACTCAGCGTCAAAATACCGGGACAGCACGCTGTCCGGATAGCGTTGAACCATGTTCGACAACACCATGCCGACGTCCTGAATCAATTCATCGGCGACAATCTTACCCTTTGACAGCAGCAACTCTTCCCAGTCGGCGATACGAATCAGAATGACAGCCCCATGGTTATCCTGATCCTGCACCACAGATTGCAGCCGGCTGTCGAACAATACCCGATTGGCCGAGCCTGTCAGCTGATCCAGGAAGGTATGCGTACGAATGAAAGTATCAAAGCGGCTGCGCTCCTGTCGGGCATCTTTCAGCTCAGAGATCAGCTTGTCCAATGCCAGACTTGCCGTATCCGGCCACTCCAGATCAGTGCCTGTTGCAAAATCATCCAGTTTACCGGCCAGCAGCATTCTTCCCCGCTCTTCGAGCAGCTCTGAGCCCTGCAACTGCCGCTTGAGCCAGTTAACGCCCCATACCAGACCGGCAATAATGATCATGATCGCCAGACTGATGGAAGACATCGCCCCCAGCGAATACGTTAATTCGGTATAAGGTGGCACCGACTGGATGCTGACAAAGTAACCGGGGTTCAGAGTCAGAGGATATTCAGTGTGATAAAGAATGTTGGGGTCATCGATTTTCTGTAAGCCCTGGAACTGGTAGACAGAGCCGGCATCGTTGCTGACATCCAGAGACACCACATTGCTGGCTTTGAGTAGTTTAGGCAGCCAGCGGGCCAGGGACTGCGAGCCTTGCGGATCGGCCATTTCCTGATCGATAACGTCAACCACACCGCCCAGATAATGATGCAGATAATCCTGCCCGAGCTGACGAAAACTGACAGCTCCGCCAATAAAAATGACAAACATGGCGCAAATGACAATAAGGGTCACGAAAGCAACCAGTCTATTGGTCAGCTTCATCCCTGAGGCTTTTCTCATGCAAGGTCCAACTTTATCTGAAAAACAATTCCAAACCGCCTGGCTCTGTGGTCAACTCTGATACAGACACAATAAAACCAAAACGCCTGTTTATACTGGAAAATACCATCGGCTCCCAAACACTGCAGTGCTCAGACCGACACTTTCCTTACTTGGCTCCACCGCCCAGGCAATATGTAACCCCAAAGCGGAGAGATATGGACTGGATTACCTGTACCAAAAGTTTTGTCGCCGTGGTTGAGCAGGGCTCTCTGGCCCAGGCCGCAAGCGCGCTCAATACCTCAAGCTCAGCCCTGTCCAAGCGGCTTTCATGGTTGGAAAAACAGCTTGGTGTTCAGCTTCTTAAACGCACGACACGTAATCTGACAGTCACAGACGCCGGCAAGGTGTTTTATCGGCGCAGTGTCCATTTACTTGATGACTGGCAACAGATACTGGCAGAAACCACCTCCACCTACAGTGAAGTTCAGGGCGTACTGCGTATCGGCGCCCCACTGGCAACGGGCAGCCGGGTGCTGGTGCATTATCTGGCCGAGTTCTTACAGACTTATCCCAATATCCAGGTAGAGCTGCACACAGTGACTCCGGGGCAGCTGCCGGATCTCAACCTGGATGTCTTTATCAGCCGCGAACTGACCGACTTCAACTCCACCAGCTATATTGCCACCAAACTCTTCAGTTTTCAGGCGGGTTTCTATGCCTCGCCCAGTTACCTCGAAGACAGGCCCGTGATCGAAACCCCGGAGCAACTGGCGCTGCACAACTGCCTGTTATTCGGCAGTCATGGTCATGAGCAGGAACATGTCTTTGAAAATAACCGCCGCTTACGTCTGCGGGGCAATTTTACCACCCAGAACCCGGAAGCACTGGTCGCCGCGGCGGTGGCTGGTATGGGGTTAATTCTGGTGGGTGAGAATACGGTCAAACGCGAGCTCAGCAATGGCTTACTGATCCCTGTCTTGCCAGAGCTGAAGCAGCCGTTAAATGCCGCCTACGCCTACTACCCTAAGCTCAATTACAATCACACCAAAACCAAGCTGTTTATTGATTTTATTAAACAGAAAGCCTCGCCCGGCCAGACTGTTCAGTCAGCCAGTTCACACTATCTGTGACCAGCACAGTAAGGTTACTGGGTATCAGGCAATAAAAAAGCAGCGTTCAACGCTGCTTTTTTTAATGACCGTATGCCAGGATCAGAACGGAATATCGTCGTCAAAATCCATTGGCGGCTCATTGTACTGCGGCTGGGCTTGCTTCGGCGCAGACTGCTGCTGAGGCGCATAGTTTTGCTGTTGTGACTGCTGAGCCGGTTGCTGAGGTTGTCCCCAACCGCCCTGCTGCTGCTGGCCCCCCATCGGCGCACCCTGGCCCTGGCCACCGGCACGGCCACCCAGCATTTGCATGATGCCGTTATAACCCTGAACAACCACTTCAGTGCTGTAACGATCCTGGCCACTCTGGTCCTGCCACTTACGAGTTTGCAGCTGACCTTCAATGTAAACTTGAGAGCCTTTACGCAAGTACTCACCTGCCACTTCTGCCAGCTTGCCAAACAGAACAACACGGTGCCATTCCGTTTTTTCTCGCTGCTCGCCGGTCGCTTTGTCACGCCATGTTTCAGAGGTAGCGATAGTAATATTCGCTACTGCACCGCCGTTTGGCATATAACGGATTTCAGGATCATTGCCTAAGTTACCTACCAGGATAACTTTATTCACGCCACGACTGGCCATAGTTCACTCCAGGTTTTCGCTGTTGAGGCTGCCAATCATGACACCCTTCACTCATTCAAAGTTTATACTTAATCGCCGAGTTTAACATGGGCTGCCCTCCGAGTCATCGGGCTACGTCATGCTTCCCGTGTCTTGACCGGACGCATAAAAGACGATCAAAACACTGTGTTTTTGTACAGTCAAGTCTTTTAAGCCCCTCAGGGCTATGCAATAATGCCAATCCTATTGATTCAAGTGCTGATGACTGCAACTATGGATAAGATCGAAGTCAGGGGTGCGCGCACCCACAACCTTAAAAACATTAACCTGACGATCCCCCGGGATAAACTGATTGTGATCACAGGTTTATCAGGTTCCGGTAAGTCTTCTCTGGCATTCGACACCCTGTATGCCGAAGGTCAGCGCCGTTACGTCGAATCCCTGTCGGCCTACGCCCGCCAGTTTCTGTCGCTGATGGAAAAACCCGACGTCGACCACATTGAAGGCCTGTCGCCTGCCATCTCGATTGAGCAGAAATCAACCTCACACAACCCGCGCTCGACGGTCGGCACCATTACCGAAATCCATGACTACCTGCGCTTGCTGTATGCCCGTGTCGGCGAACCGCGCTGTCCGACGCACGATGTGCCCCTCGCTGCGCAAACCGTCAGCCAGATGGTCGATAAAGTGCTGGCACTGCCGGCAGGCAGCAAACTGATGCTGCTGGCGCCTATCGTCAAAGAACGGAAAGGCGAGCACCTGAAAACCTTAGCCAACCTGTCGGCGCAAGGCTATATTCGGGCCCGGATCGACGGTGAAGTCTGCGATCTGTCCGATCCACCGACGCTGGAATTACACAAAAAGCACACCATAGAAGTAGTGGTGGATCGCTTTAAAGTGCGTGATGACCTGCAGCAGCGGCTGGCTGAATCCTTTGAAACCGCGCTGGAGCTGTCTGGCGGTACTGTGGTCGTCAGCGCCATGGACGACAATGACATGGCCGAGCTGATTTTCTCAGCCAACTTCGCCTGCCCGCATTGCGGCTACAGCATGCGTGAGCTGGAACCGCGCCTGTTTTCCTTCAATAACCCGGCCGGTGCCTGCGGCACATGCGACGGACTGGGGGTACAACAGTATTTCGACCCGTCCCGTGTGATTCAGAACAGTGAACTCAGCTTGTCTGGCGGTGCCATCCGGGGCTGGGACAAGCGTAATTACTACTACTTTCAGATGCTGACGTCGCTGGCTGAACATTACGATTTTGACGTTGAGGCGCCGTTCAGCAGCCTGCCAAAGAAAGTACAGAACGTCTTGCTGCAGGGTTCCGGCACCACAAATATTGAGTTTAAATACATTAATGATCGCGGTGATGTGACCGTTCGCCGTCACCCGTTTGAAGGCATTCTGAATAACATGGAACGCCGCTACCGGGAAACCGAGTCCAATGCGGTACGCGAAGAGCTGGTGAAGTATATTTCCACCAAGCCTTGCGCCAGCTGTCACGGTTCGCGGCTGCGTGAAGAAGCCCGCCATGTCTTCATTGACAGCACCAATTTGCCGGCGATCAGCGAGATGAGTATCAGTCAGGCGCTGACCTTCTTTACCGAGCTGACACTGGAAGGACAGCGTGCACAGATTGCCGATAAAATCCTCAAAGAAATCAATGACCGGCTGACCTTCCTGGTCAATGTTGGCCTCAACTACCTCAACCTGTCGCGCAGTGCCGAGACGTTGTCCGGCGGTGAGGCTCAGCGCATCCGCTTGGCCAGCCAGATTGGCGCCGGCCTGGTCGGCGTGATGTATGTGCTCGATGAACCGTCCATCGGTCTCCACCAGCGAGATAATGAGCGCCTGCTGAGTACCCTGACCCGGCTGCGCGATCTGGGGAACACTGTCCTGGTGGTCGAACACGACGAAGACGCGATCCGCAGTGCGGATTACATCATTGATATCGGCCCGGGCGCCGGTGTTCACGGCGGGCAGATCATCGCCGAAGGCACCATGGAAGATATTCTGAACTCAGAAAACTCCTTAACCGGTCAGTACCTGAGCGGCAAAAAACAGATTGAAGTGCCCGTGGAACGCGTGCCTGTCGATCCGGCCAAAACGGTTCAGCTCACAGGCGCCACAGGCAACAACCTGAAACAGGTGGATGTCTCGATCCCGGTGGGTTTGCTGACCTGTGTGACAGGCGTGTCCGGCTCAGGCAAGTCAACGCTGATCAACGATACTTTCTTCAAAATTGCACACCATCAACTCAATGGGGCCACCACAGGCGAGCCGGCCCCTTATAACGATATTCAGGGGCTGGAGCACTTCGATAAAGTTATCGATATCGATCAGAGCCCGATCGGCCGGACGCCACGTTCTAACCCTGCGACTTACACCGGCATTTTCACGCCCATCCGGGAGCTGTTCTCGGGCACCCAGGAGTCACGTTCACGAGGCTATAAACCAGGCCGATTCAGCTTCAACGTCAAGGGCGGACGCTGTGAAGCCTGTCAGGGCGACGGGGTGATCAAAGTGGAAATGCACTTCCTGCCCGATGTCTACGTCCCCTGTGATAGCTGTAAGGGGAAACGCTACAACCGTGAAACCCTGGAAGTGAAATACAAAGGCCAGTCCATTGATGAAGTGCTGGAAATGACAGTGGAAGATGCGCGGGAGTTTTTTGATCCTGTGCCAGCCATTGCGCGAAAACTGCAAACCCTGATGGATGTCGGGCTATCCTATATCCGTCTGGGGCAAGCAGCGACCACACTGTCCGGCGGCGAAGCACAGCGGGTGAAGCTGGCGCGTGAACTGTCCAAGCGGGATACAGGGAAAACCCTGTATATTCTCGATGAACCAACAACAGGCTTGCACTTCCATGATATCCAGCAGTTGCTAAGTGTCCTGCACCGACTGCGTGATCACGGCAATACCATCGTGGTGATTGAGCATAATCTGGACGTGATTAAAACCGCAGACTGGATCATCGATCTGGGACCGGAAGGGGGCAGCGGTGGCGGCGAGATCATCGCAACCGGGACACCGGAACAGGTTGCCGAGGTCGCCGGTTCGCACACGGCCCGCTTCCTGAAACCCCTGCTGCCTGCTTTAACGGCGAAACAGCAGGCATAGTTACACACGTTAACCCTGTCAGGCTGAGTACTCAGCCTGACTTTTTGTCTATCTGCCGAGGGACCGGACACTGTGACCGTCATTCAACTCAGGGGTACCAGACTGGCCGCTGCCACCATCAGTAAACCACTGACCCGGCCTTTTATTCTGGCGCTGACTTTTCTGTTTCTGCTGTCGATGCATTATTTTCAGCACAATCAGGGAGGCGCCGGACTGGAATTACCCTTTAATGTCAGCAGTTGGATCCCCTTCAGCTTTGCCATTGCCATCGGCCTGCTGGAGATCAGCCGGCAGAAAATCTTGCGTTACTCTCGCCTGACGCTGGTACTTCTGGGCTGCTGCGTGATGCTGACTGTGCCGATACTGTTTCCGGAAGCGCGACCGGAAGGCGCCGTCAACCGGATCATGACTCTCTGGGCTGGCTGGTTGTTTTTTGTCGCACTGCAGCAGTTTGCTTTCAGTCAGAAACAGCGTCAGCAAATACTCTGGTTGATCCTCAAAGCGGTCTGGCTGCAAGCCGCGCTGGCCTGGTACCAGTTTCTGTGGATCTCACCGGACAACGGCATCGGCTACAACACGGATCTCAACCGGCCCTACGGCATTTTTCAGCAACCCAATGTGATGGCCAGCTTCCTGGCCACCGGACTGGTCCTCTCCGCTTATCTGCTGGCAAGGCAGCCGATGGTTCAGGGCCGCTGGACCCTTTCCCATCTCGGTCTTCAACTCACACCTGTTGCTGTGATCCCCATGCTGTACGTGCTCAGTTCACGAACCGGCTGGATGGCCAGTATCGTGGGCGTTTTGCTGATCCTGCCCTATCTCAAGCAATTTGCCGCCCGGGTACAATGGCGCATGTGGCTGATGATGCTGGTCATGGGATGCAGCGTAGCCTGGAACCTGACCAGTACCCTGAACTGGAGTCCGCAACCGGGCAGAGTATCGCTGGAAAGTGCCCGCTCAGTCATCTACCCGCAAGCCATGGAGATGTTCCTGCAATCCCCGGTGACCGGCGTCGGTTATGGTAATTTTGAACCCGCTTACCTGATGCAGACCGCGCAAGCACATCAGGCCGACCCTGAAACGCCCTATGGTTTACCCGGGCTGGATCACCCGCATAACGAGCTGCTTTTCTGGGCCAGCGAAGGGGGCATTTTGCCGCTGCTGGCGCTGCTGATTGCAGCGGCGGCTGTACTGGCTAAAATCCGCCGCGCACCGGCCAACACCCAACTGGCTCTGGTCGCGCTCATCTTTCCGATTACGCTGCATACCCAGCTCGAATACCCTTTTTACCACTCTCTGATCCACTGGATTATTTTTGTCTTTCTGATCTACTGGGTTGATGGCCTGAGTGCGAAATATTTCAAACAGTCACTGCAATGGTATAAACCCTTCAGAATCAGCGCCATGCTGCTGCCTGTCGTTGTCAGCTTTTTTATGGCGACCACCTTATATTCAGGCGCCATGCTGACCCGTTTTGAATCATCAACGCCACCGGATTTCACGGCCCTGGATAAGGTCAATAACACCTGGGCCTGGCGCAACCGGTTTGAATGGGACCTTTATCAGACTCAACTGAAAATCGGCATTGAGCAGAATAATCCCGAGTTACTGACAGGATTCATCCACTGGGCGAACCAGAAAGCCAAAGAGCTGCCCAGACCGATTCTGTATCAGTTTCTGATCACCGCCTATCAGGCATTGGACGACGTTTATCAGGCTGAACAGGTGCGCGAAGAAGCCCGGTATCTTTTCCCGGGCGTGGACTTCAGTGATGACGCCTTACCTCAGCTCTACAAGCCAAAAACTGTGACAGCCTTGCCGCAGATAGCACAGACTGAGGGACAAGCAGACAAAAGCTGAAAACAAGAGCAAAAGACTTCTAAAAAAAGCGGCTGCCCAGGCAGCCGCTGCGTTTCTACGCTGATATTTATTTCAGCACCTCTTCCAGCGCTTTCAGGCACAGCGCAATATTCTCTCTGCGTGCCCCGTATCCCATCAGCCCGATCCGCCAGGCTTTACCGGCCAATGCCCCCAGGCCGGCACCGATTTCCAGGTTATAGTCTTCCAGCAGGGTCTGGCGCACTTTCGCATCATCAGCCCCGTCCGGAATATAAATCGCATTGAGTTGCGGCAAGCGGCTTTTCTCGTCCACGACAAAGCGGATCCCCATCGCTTCCAGGCCAGCGCGCAATACTTGGTGCATCTCGGCATGGCGCTGCCAGGCATTTTCCAGCCCTTCTTGTTGCAAACGCACCAATGCTTCGTGCAGCGCATACAAGCTGTTAACCGGGGCAGTATGGTGATAGCTGCGCTTCCCTTCACCACTCCAGTAGGCCAGCACCAGGCTTTGATCCAAAAACCAGCTCTGAACCGGTGTCTTGCGCTGCTGAATTTTCTCGACGGCACGCGGTGAAAAAGTCAGCGGCGACAGACCCGGGACACAGGACAAACACTTCTGACTGCCGGAATACACGGCATCGAGCTGCCATTCATCAACCTTCAGTGGCACCCCGCCTAATGAGGTCACCGCATCAACAATGGTCAGGCAATCGTGTTCACGGGCTAAACGGGATAAGGTTTCCGCATCGCTCAGCGCACCGGTTGAGGTTTCCGCATGGACAAAGGCCAGTATTTTCGCATCCGGATGGGCTTTGAGGGCGGCTTCAACGGCTTGCGGATCAACCGGCTCGCCCCACGCATTATCCACCAGCACAGCTTCACCGCCGCAGCGCACAACATTTTCCCGCATCCGCTCGCCAAACACCCCGTTACGGCAGACGATCACCTTCTCGCCCGGCTCAACCAGATTCACGAAACAGGCTTCCATTCCCGCACTACCCGGCGCAGAGACTGCTATCGTAAATGGGTTGGTGGTCTGAAATGCATACTGGAGCAGTTGCTTAAGCTCATCCATCATTCCGATAAACAGCGGGTCAAGATGGCCGACAGTCGGGCGACTGAGCGCCTGCAGCACCTGCGGATAAATGTCCGACGGGCCGGGTCCCATCAGAATGCGTTGAGGTGGGTAAAAACTTTGAATTGTCATCAGGCTTCTCCATCTGCACAGACACGTAAGTTACTTATAATTCAGTGCATGAGTTATTGTTGGCAACAGTAGCTTTCGCAGGGTATTTCTAACGAGCATAACAGAACACTCCGGACCTGAAACCAGACAGGCAAATTTATGCAAAGTCAGTAACAATCTTGACACAGAAAAATGCATTCAAGCATTGACAAAGCCCCCCCTCTCATATTCAATAAGGGCAATTTTTGTTCACCCTGAGAAAGCTCATTTTTCAGGTGAAAACGGAAGAGGCGCGTTATCCAGGTATCTATGCGGCGGGGCCCCACCCCAAAGCACCATAGAGAGGGGGAGCAACGCCGAGATACGGTAAGACAGGGGGCTTGCCGTATCGGCTTTGAAGGTTGAATCCTTCTGGCTGTCACCTGCATCATCCAGTGCAGGTGGAGAGCTTCTGGTAGCAGCAGTCTTCGTACGTCTCGCCTAATGGCTCTTCTGACACTCAAGTCGGAAAGATTCCCCAAATTTTGCCCCATGTTTACGCTTTGTTAAGTGGGAGATCACATTGAGCCCTGTAATTTCTTCTTCAGCGTTGAACGCTGAAATCACAGTCGCAAAATTTGGCGGCACGAGTGTGGCTGATTTCGTTGCCATGAGCCGTAGTGCCAAGATCGTTATCAATAATCCGACAACCAAGCTGGTGTTAATCAGTGCGTGTTCCGGTGTGACGAATATTTTGGTCGAACTGGCCAACGGCGTTGCCGATGCCGAACACCGACACACGCTGATTACGCGTCTGCGCGCGATTCACCAAAGTGTGCTGGCGGATTTACAGCAACCAGAGATGATTGCAGATCAGATTGATGCACTTTTGGATCAGGTCAGTGAACTGGCCGTGAAAGCTGCGGAGCACAAGTCTGCAGAGTTAACCGATCAGTTGGTTGCCAACGGTGAATTGCTGTCGACCTACCTGTTTACCCAAATTATGAATGAGCTGGGGGCTGACGCGGTACGTTACGATATCCGTGAGGTGATGCGCACCGACAGCCGTTTTGGCAAAGCCAGCCCAGAGCCGGAAATGATTCGTCAGCTCACCGAGGAAAAACTCTTACCTCTGCTGCAGACGCAAATTGTGGTTTCTCAGGGCTTCATTGGCAGCGATGAGCAAGGGCGCACCACGACACTTGGTCGCGGCGGCAGTGACTACAGCGCAGCCCTGATGGCCGAAGCGGTGGACGCGGGGACACTGGAAATCTGGACTGACGTCCCTGGCATGTACACGACCGATCCGCGCATTGCACCAAAAGCCACGCCAATCAAAGAAATCAGCTTCAGCGAAGCCTCAGAGATGGCGAACTTTGGTGCTAAGATCCTGCATCCATCAACGCTGATCCCGGCCGTTCGCCGTCAGATCCCTGTGTTTGTCGGATCGTCAAGAGCACCCGAGCAGGGCGGCACCTGGATCCGCAAGTCCGTGACGGAAGCGCCGCTGTTCCGTGCGCTGGCACTGCGTTCCAACCAGACACTGATCACTCTGACCAGCCTGAATATGTTCCATGCTTACGGCTTCCTGGCCGAAGTCTTCCGGATTCTGGCTGAGCATAAGGTCTCTGTGGATCTGATTTCGACCTCTGAAGTCAGCGTCTCTCTGACCATGGATCAGACCGATACAGGCGGCGGCGCACCGACGCTGCCTCCGGGAGCGCATGCTGCGCTCAGCGAGCTATGCCGTGTCGAGATTGAACAGGATCTGTGCCTGATCTCGCTGATTGGTAACCGCATGAGCCAGACTGCTGGTTCAGTCAGTACGGTGTTCGATACGCTGGACGAGTATAAACTGCGCATGATCTGCTACGGTGCCAGCCCGCACAATCTGTGCTTCCTGGTCAAAACCGAGCATGCCATGCCGATTGCTCAGAACCTGCACCGTAAGATTTTTGAGTAATATTGCATCCAACGGCTGTAAAAAAGGCGCTCTGTTGAGCGCCTTTTTGTTTTCATGTGTCCCGTCCTGAAATGGGTTGACACTTTTCAGGACGGGTCAAGCCAGCGACCATCAAAGATTGGGCCCCAGCCATTTCTCTGCTTCAAGTGCATCCCAGCCTTTACGCTCGGCGTAACTTTCCATTTGATCGCGCTGGATCTGGGCAACGGCAAAATAACGGGATTCCGGATGCGAGAAGTACCAGCCTGATACGGCCGCGCCCGGCCACATGGCATAGCTTTCCGTCAGGATCATGCCGGTATTAGCTTCGGCATCCAACAGCTTCCAGATCTCGCCTTTCTCTGTGTGTTCCGGGCAAGCAGGATAGCCTGGTGCAGGCCGGATACCCTGATATTTTTCACGGATCAGATCGTCGTTACTCAGATTCTCGTCCGGTGCATAGCCCCAGATTTCCTTACGGACAGTCTCGTGCATGAATTCCGCAAAGGCTTCAGCAAGACGATCAGCCACGGCTTGGATCATAATCGCGTTGTAATCATCACCTTTAGCTTTGAACTGATCGGCAATCTCATACTCACCGATACCGCCGGTTACTGCAAAGGCTCCGATCCAGTCAACTTTACCGCTTTCTTTCGGGGCGATGTAATCCGACAGACAGTAATTCGGCCCTTTGGGTTTTTCTGTCTGCTGGCGCAGCCCGCGCAAGGTCGTCAGCACCTGAGTTCGGGTTTCATCGGTGTAGACTTCGATATCATCACCGATATTATTGGCCGGAAACAAACCACAGACACCATTGGCCTTGATCATGCCGCTGGCTTCAATCTCATCCAGCAGCTGGTTGGCATCATCAAATAAGCGCTGGGCTTCCTGCCCCACGACTTCATGGCGCAAAATGGTGGGGTATTTGCCACTTAGCGACCAGGTCATGAAGAAGGGCGTCCAATCGATATAACGGCGCAAAGTTGCAATATCGAAATCCTTAAAAACGTGGATCCCTGGCTTTTGCGGCGCCGGCGGGGTGTAGTTATTCCAGTCGATCGCCACTTTATTAGCGCGGGCAGCTTCCAGGCTGACAGGCGCACTGCGCGGACGCTTGCGGGCGTGTTGTTCCCGCACCACCTCGTATTCCTGATCCAGACGCTCAACAAACGCCGGGCGTTGAGTCTCGGATAAGAGTGCCGAGCACACACCCACCGCACGCGACGCGTTAGACACATAGACAACAGGCGCATGGTAGTTCTGTTCAATTTTGACGGCGGTATGGGCCTTGGAGGTTGTTGCCCCACCAATCAGCAAAGGCAGATCAAAACCCTGCCGCTCCATTTCTTTGGCGACATGCACCATTTCATCAAGCGAGGGCGTGATCAGCCCGGAGAGACCGATGATATCGACCTTCTCTTCTCTGGCCACTTTCAGGATCTTGTCGCAAGAGACCATGACCCCCAGGTCAATGATCTCGTAGTTATTACACTGCAGCACCACACCGACAATATTTTTGCCGATATCGTGCACATCGCCTTTCACCGTGGCGAGCAGGATTTTGCCATTCGTGCGTCCGGCTTGCTTTTCAGCATTAATGAAAGGCTCAAGATAAGCAACCGCCTGTTTCATGACCCGGGCTGATTTCACCACCTGAGGCAGGAACATTTTCCCTTCACCGAACAAATCACCGACGATATTCATCCCCGCCATCAAAGGGCCTTCTATCACCTCAAGTGGTTTTGCGGCGTTCTGACGGGCTTCTTCGGTATCTTCAACAATAAACTCAGTGATCCCTTTGACCAGCGCATGTTCCAACCGCTTCTCGACCGGCCAGCCGCGCCATTCGGCAGCCGTTTTATCTTCGACCGCTTCGCCGCTGCCCCGGTACTTATCAGCCAAATCCAGCAGGCGCTCAGTAGAATCATCCCTGCGATTCAGCACGACATCTTCCACCGCTTCGCGCAACTCGTCAGCCAGATCATCATAAATGGCCAACTGACCGGCATTCACGATGCCCATATCCATGCCGTTTTTGAAACAGTGATACAGGAACACGGCATGAATGGCTTCCCGCACCGGCTCATTACCCCGGAATGAGAAGGACACATTCGATACCCCGCCCGACACCATGGCATGCGGCAGAGTCCGTTTGATGTCACCCACAGCTTCAATGAAATCCACCGCGTAGTTATTGTGCTCTTCAATCCCGGTGGCTACCGCGAAAATGTTCGGGTCAAAAATGATGTCTTCCGGCGGGTATCCCACTTCATCAACCAGAATGCGGTAGGCATTAGTACAGATCTCTATCTTACGCTCACGGGTATCAGCCTGACCGACCTCATCGAACGCCATTACAATTACAGCTGCGCCATAGCGGCGGATCAGCTTCGCCTGCTCAACAAACTTCTCTTTGCCTTCTTTGAGAGAAATCGAGTTAACAATGGGTTTACCCTGGACACACTTCAGGCCGGCTTCCAGTATTTCCCACTTGGAAGAGTCAATCATAATCGGGACGCGGGATATTTCAGGCTCAGAAGCACACAGATTCAGAAAGCGCACCATGGCCGCTTCAGCATCCAGCATGCCTTCGTCCATATTGATATCGATGATCTGCGCGCCGGCTTCCACCTGCTGGCGCGCCACTTCCAGCGCCTCGTCGTAGAGCTCTTCTTTGATCAAGCGGCGAAAACGCGCTGAACCTGTCACATTGGTCCGTTCACCGACATTGACAAATAAAGTGTCTTTTTCAATGGTCAGCGGTTCCAGGCCTGACAAGCGGCAGGCAACTGGGATCTCAGGCAGTTGGCGCGGCGGGAGATTCGCTGTCACTCGGGCCATTTCACGAATATGCTCTGGTGTGGTGCCACAACAACCGCCCACCAGATTCAGAAAGCCGGACTCCGCCCACTCTTTGATATGTTCGGCCATTTCAGCCGCTTCCAGATCATATTCGCCAAACGCATTGGGCAAACCTGCATTTGGGTGCGCAGAGACCGCACACTCAGAAATACGCGACAGCTCTTCCACATACTGACGCAGTTCATCCGGCCCCAGCGCACAGTTCAGGCCAAACGAAATCGGTTTGACGTGTCGCAGAGAATTGTAAAAGGCTTCTGTGGTTTGTCCTGATAAGGTCCGGCCGGAAGCATCGGTGATTGTCCCTGAAATCATCACAGGCAAGACCACACCCTGCTCTTCAAAGACTTTGTCGACAGCAAACGCACAGGCTTTGGCATTCAGCGTATCGAAAATGGTTTCAATCAGAATGATATCGGCCCCGCCCTCAATCAAAGCACGGGTTGATTCGGAATACGCGTCCACTAACTGATCAAACGACACATTCCTGAAACCGGGATCGTTGACATCCGGTGATATCGAGCAGGTCCGGTTGGTCGGACCGAGTACACCTGCCACAAAGCGCGGCTTGTCCGGGGTTTTTGCCGTCCATTCATCCGCCACTTGGCGCGCCAGCTTTGCCGCTTCGAAGTTGATCTCGGCACTGAGGCTTTCCATGTCGTAGTCGGCCATGGCAATTGTGGTGGCGTTAAAAGTGTTGGTCTCAAGAATATCAGCGCCGGCTTCAAGGTAGGCAGAGTGGATATCCTGAATCAATTGTGGCTGGGTGAGTACCAGCAGATCGTTATTGCCTTTCAGATCCGAATGCCAATCAGAAAAACGTTCACCACGGTAATCCTCTTCATCCAGCTTGTAGCTCTGGATCATGGTGCCCATGCCCCCATCGATGATGAGGATCTGTTCCTTAAGTCGCTTTTGTAATAAATCCGTACCCTTCGACACTGCTCACTTCCTTACTCTTAAACCTATCAGCTGCTAACATCCTATCACAGCCTGATTGGAAATCTAGACGTCTATACATCGTTTGCGAAAACTTATTCTCCAAGCATCAGCCTAAAGTTTTTATGGCTATCAGAGGCCCGAACATTTATATTTTGTCACAATTTTTGCTTAACACTTTAACAACAGATGAGGATCAAGGATGTCGGTATACAGTACCCTCTGTTTTCTCGCCGCCGCCGCGATGGTGATTGCCTTTATTAACCATAAAATAGGCAAGATGCAAACGACTATCGCCATCACAGCCGGTGCTATTATTTTATCGCTCGGGATTGTGATTGCAGGTCACAACGGCTGGTTTCACCTGGAGGAAATCGCTGCGGAACAGCTAGGTCAAATCGACTTCGAAAGCTTTCTGCTGAAAGGTATTTTAGGCTTCTTACTGTTTGCCGGCGGTTTAGGGATCAAGCTGCCACATCTCGAAGATCAAAAGTGGGAAATCACCATTCTGGCACTCGGCGCCACCCTGTTCTCCACTTTCTTTATCGGTGGCAGTTTGTGGTGGATATGCCAGATGCTGGGCATCCAGTTTGATCTAATCTACTGCCTGCTGTTCGGCGCATTGATTTCGCCGACTGACCCGATCGCCGTGCTGGCCATTGTGAAAAAACTGCACGCACCGCGCCGCATCTCCACCCAAATTGAAGGGGAGTCGCTGTTTAACGATGGCTTTGGTCTGGTCATCTTCGTGACTTTATTTACCATCGCCTTTGGTGATGAAGCGCCGACTGTACTGGGGGTTGGCCATCTTTTCCTGCAGGAAGCCATTGGCGGCATCACTTACGGTTTTGTCCTCGGCCTGCTGTTCCATTACCTGATCAGTTCGACCGACGATCACTCCATGGAGCTGCTGCTGACTCTGGGGATCCCGACGGCCGGTTATGCGTTTGCCGATGTGATTCATGTGTCTGGGCCATTGGCTATGGTGGTCTCCGGGATCATGATTGGCAACTGGACCCGTTATATCGGCTTTTCGAAAGAGAGTGAAGATCATCTGGATCACTTCTGGGAGTTGGTTGATGAGTTCCTCAACGGTGTACTCTTCCTGCTGATTGGTATGAGCATGCTGTCGTTCAGCTTCCATGAGGAAGACTGGACACTGATGGTGATTGCGGTGCCGCTGGTACTGCTGGCACGCTATTTAAGCGTCAAGCTGTCTTACCTCGGCTTTAAACGTTTCCGTCAATACAATCCGGAATCGGTAAAAATCCTCACCTGGGGTGGCTTGCGTGGGGGTCTGGCGCTGGCGATGGCGATGGCAATTCCTGCCGGCGTTATCGTCATTCCGGAGAAAAACATTGATGTCAAAGAGCTGATTCTGGTGATGACTTATTCAGTTGTGGTGTTCTCTATCCTGGTTCAGGGTTCCACGATTACACCGATGATCGAAAAAGCGAAACTCTGGGAAGCAAATAAAGCAAAAGAAAATGAGCAAACAAGTCCGACTCGTCCGCAGCCGGAAACCGCTCCCAAGTCTTGAGCATCTGATTTCTGGTATAAAAAAGACCTGCTGCGGCAGGTCTTTTTGTTTACAAAGGCGAAGGCACTCAATCATCTTTGGTAAATTTGTCTTCTGAGAAATGCTCCAGATCATAAGGTGTTTGCTGGTAGACACAATAATTCAGCCAATTGGCAAACAGCAGATGTCCATGACTGCGCCAACTCGCAACAGGTGGTTTATCCGGGTCATTATCCTGATAATAATTCACGGGAACCTTTGGCTCCATCCCCTCCCCCAAATCACGCATATATTCATTATGTAATGTGTGGGCATCGTATTCAGGATGCCCGGTCACAAAGACATTGCGCTTATCTTTAGTGGTAGCAAGATACACGCCTGCCTGATCAGAGGTGGCCAAAATATCCAGGTCAGTATGCTCAGATAAAAACTCAGGCGAGAAGTCGGCATAACGCGAGTGTGGCGCCAGAAAGGTGTCATCAAAGCCTCTCAGAATCGGATGATGCGGATGATGAACCTTATGGGTGTAGATACCTGATAATTTCTCTTTGCGAGTACGTTTAGGTAAGTCGTACATCAGCTTAAGTCCAGCCTGAGCGGCCCAGCACACATACATAGTCGAAGTCACGTGCCCTTTCGCCCAGTTCAATATCGTCTGGATTTCTTCCCAGTACAAAACATCTTCGAACTGTACCAGCCCGAGCGGGGCACCCGTCACAATCAAGCCGTCGAAATTTCTGTCCTTCACCATTTCGAACTGCCGGTAGAAGGTATCCAGATGCTCAGTGGGCGTATTTTTTGTCGGTCGGTTGTCAATTCGCAGTAACTCAACATCGACCTGCAGCGGGCTATTTGATAACAGGCGGAGAAACTGAGTTTCAGTTTCAATTTTTTTCGGCATCAGGTTAAGCAACAATACCTTCAGCGGGCGAATTTCCTGACTGGCAGCGCGTTTTGCAGACATGACGAAGATATTCTCACTACGGAGAATATCCGTTGCCGGTAACTGATCAGGAATTTTAATGGGCATGTGTTGCTCTCCCTAAGATGTACAGACGTCCAGATACCCAAAAATTATAGAATTTCGACTCACTCTGCAAGCATTACCGCATTAAAAGAATTATAGATAGTTAAGAGAACTATGAATAATTCTAATGAAAGCAATAGGCTAGCAAATGGAAATGTACAAATAACGAAAAGCAGAAATGAAAAAACCCAGCCAAAAGGCTGGGTTTTAAAGAGGGTGCTTAGCAATGTCCTACTCTCACATGGGGAGACCCCACACTACCATCGGCGCTGCTGCGTTTCACGTCTGAGTTCGGCATGGGATCAGGTGGTTCCACAGCGCTATTGTCGCTAAGCAAATTCTGGTGCTAGTACCCAGATTTGAACTGGGGGCCTCACCCTTACCAAGGGTGCGCTCTACCAACTGAGCTATACCAGCAAATTTTTATCTAAACAAAGTCTTACGCTTCACTGCTTTGTTTCGGTCATCTTGCGTGATGCGATGCAGATTTTGAACTGAGAAGCGCAGTGTGCATTAGCACATGAGCATCGCAAGTATCAAAAGATGCGAGCTATCACCCAAGATGGGCAATGAAAGCCTGGCGATGTCCTACTCTCACATGGGGAGACCCCACACTACCATCGGCGCTGCTGCGTTTCACGTCTGAGTTCGGCATGGGATCAGGTGGTTCCACAGCGCTATGGTCGCCAAGCAAAATTTGTTCAACAATCTTGGAAAATCTGACTTAAGTTCTCAGCACATCATTCAAGTGCTTATGGAGTCCGCTAAAACCCCTTGGGTGTTGTATGGTTAAGCCTCACGGGCAATTAGTACAGGTTAGCTGAGCGCCTCACAACGCTTACACACCCTGCCTATCAACGTTCTAGTCTCGAACAGCCCTTCAGGAGGCTTAAAGCCTCAGGGATGACTCATCTCAGGGCTCGCTTCCCGCTTAGATGCTTTCAGCGGTTATCGATGCCGAACTTAGCTACCGGGCAATGCGTCTGGCGACACAACCCGAACACCAGCGGTTCGTTCACTCCGGTCCTCTCGTACTAGGAGCAACTCCCTTCAATCATCCAGCGCCCACGGCAGATAGGGACCGAACTGTCTCACGACGTTCTAAACCCAGCTCGCGTACCACTTTAAATGGCGAACAGCCATACCCTTGGGACCGACTTCAGCCCCAGGATGTGATGAGCCGACATCGAGGTGCCAAACACCGCCGTCGATATGAACTCTTGGGCGGTATCAGCCTGTTATCCCCGGAGTACCTTTTATCCGTTGAGCGATGGCCCTTCCATTCAGAACCACCGGATCACTATGACCTGCTTTCGCACCTGCTCGAACCGTCATTCTCGCAGTTAAGCGGGCTTATGCCATTGCACTAACCTCACGATGTCCGACCGTGATTAGCCCACCTTCGTGCTCCTCCGTTACGCTTTGGGAGGAGACCGCCCCAGTCAAACTACCCACCAGGCACTGTCCGCACCCCGGATAACGGGGCGACGTTAGAACATCAACACGACAAGGGTGGTATTTCAAGGACGGCTCCACAGATACTGGCGTACCTGCTTCGAAGCCTCCCACCTATCCTACACATGTAGGGTCAATGTTCAGTGCCAAGCTGTAGTAAAGGTTCACGGGGTCTTTCCGTCTAGCCGCGGGTACGCAGCATCTTCACTGCGATTTCAATTTCACTGAGTCTCGGGTGGAGACAGCGTGGCCATCATTACGCCATTCGTGCAGGTCGGAACTTACCCGACAAGGAATTTCGCTACCTTAGGACCGTTATAGTTACGGCCGCCGTTTACCGGGGCTTCGATCAAGAGCTTCTCCGAAGATAACCCCATCAATTAACCTTCCGGCACCGGGCAGGCGTCACACCGTATACGTCATCTTTCGATTTTGCACAGTGCTGTGTTTTTAATAAACAGTTGCAGCCACCTGGTATCTGCGACTCTCAGCAGCTCCATCCGCGAGGGACTTCACCGCCAAGAGCGTACCTTCTCCCGAAGTTACGGTACCATTTTGCCTAGTTCCTTCACCCGAGTTCTCTCAAGCGCCTTGGTATTCTCTACCCGACCACCTGTGTCGGTTTGGGGTACGATTGCTTATTATCTGAAGCTTAGAGGCTTTTCCCGGAAGCATGGCATCAATGACTTCATCACCGTAGTGACTCGACATCGGGTCTCAGCCTTAATGCAGAACCGGATTTGCCTAATTCTGCAGCCTACACCCTTAAACCAGGACAACCGTCGCCTGGCCCACCTAGCCTTCTCCGTCCCCCCATCGCAATAATAAGCAGTACGGGAATATTAACCCGTTTCCCATCGACTACGCCTTTCGGCCTCGCCTTAGGGGTCGACTTACCCTGCCCCGATTAACGTTGGACAGGAACCCTTGGTCTTCCGGCGAGGGGGTTTTTCACCCCCTTTGTCGTTACTCATGTCAGCATTCGCACTTCTGATACGTCCAGCATGCCTTACAGCACACCTTCAACCGCTTACAGAACGCTCCCCTACCCAATACAATAAATTGCATTGCCGCAGCTTCGGTGTATCACTTAGCCCCGTTAAATCTTCCGCGCAGGCCGACTCGACCAGTGAGCTATTACGCTTTCTTTAAATGATGGCTGCTTCTAAGCCAACATCCTGGCTGTCTGAGCCTTCCCACATCGTTTCCCACTTAGTGATACTTTGGGACCTTAGCTGGCGGTCTGGGTTGTTTCCCTCTCCACGACGGACGTTAGCACCCGCCGTGTGTCTCCCGGATAGTACTTACTGGTATTCGGAGTTTGCAAAGGGTTGGTAAGTCGGGATGACCCCCTAGCCTTAACAGTGCTCTACCCCCAGTAGTATTCGTCCGAGGCGCTACCTAAATAGCTTTCGGGGAGAACCAGCTATCTCCAGGTTTGATTGGCCTTTCACCCCTAGCCACAAGTCATCCGCTAATTTTTCAACATTAGTCGGTTCGGTCCTCCAGTAAGTGTTACCTCACCTTCAACCTGCCCATGGCTAGATCACCTGGTTTCGGGTCTAATCCCAGCAACTGCACGCCCAGTTAAGACTCGGTTTCCCTACGGCTCCCCTATACGGTTAACCTTGCTACTGAAATTAAGTCGCTGACCCATTATACAAAAGGTACGCAGTCACAGGACAAGCCTGCTCCTACTGCTTGTACGTACACGGTTTCAGGTTCTGTTTCACTCCCCTCACAGGGGTTCTTTTCGCCTTTCCCTCACGGTACTGGTTCACTATCGGTCAGTCAGGAGTATTTAGCCTTGGAGGATGGTCCCCCCATGTTCAGACAGGATAACACGTGTCCCGTCCTACTCGTTTTCACGTGTAAAGCATCGTCAGTTACGGGGCTGTCACCCTGTATCGCGGCCCTTTCCAGGGACCTTCACCTGACACTAAACACGCTTAAGGGCTAATCCGGTTTCGCTCGCCGCTACTGCCGGAATCTCGGTTGATTTCTCTTCCTCGGGGTACTTAGATGTTTCAGTTCCCCCGGTTCGCCTCATCAGGCTATGTATTCACCTGATGATAACTGCTTATGCAGCTGGGTTTCCCCATTCGGAAATCGGTGACTCAAGTGGCTCTTACTGCCTCATCACCGCTTATCGCAAGTTAGTACGTCCTTCATCGCCTCTGACTGCCCAGGCATCCACCGTGTACGCTTAGTCACTTAACCATACAACCCCAAGAGGTTTCGTATGTTCAAACAACCAAGGTTGTGTCTCTGACAAAGAGACAATTGGTTTATTCGCCGGACTCTTACACAAGACACTTGAATGTGTATTGCTTGAGAACTCTGTTTCTCTCGAAACAGTTTTTGATTCAATCTTTAAAATTGAATTTACTAGTCAGCTTTCCAGATTGTTAAAGAGCATGTGTTTCTTTTCTCCGGGGAGAAAAAAGCCACTTTCTAATCACACTCGCAAGTGCAGTTAGAAAGTGGCGTCCCATAGGGGAGTCGAACCCCTGTTACCGCCGTGAAAGGGCGGTGTCCTAGGCCTCTAGACGAATGGGACACTGTTGCGTCTTTACATATTAACCAAGCAATCTGTGTGGACACTGCATCAAAAACACAGTCTTTAGGTAAGGAGGTGATCCAGCCCCAGGTTCCCCTAGGGCTACCTTGTTACGACTTCACCCCAGTCATGAACCACACCGTGGTAAACGCCCTCCCGAAGGTTAAGCTATCTACTTCTGGTGCAGCCCACTCCCATGGTGTGACGGGCGGTGTGTACAAGGCCCGGGAACGTATTCACCGTGGCATTCTGATCCACGATTACTAGCGATTCCGACTTCATGGAGTCGAGTTGCAGACTCCAATCCGGACTACGACGTACTTTGTGGGATTCGCTCACTATCGCTAGCTCGCCGCCCTCTGTATACGCCATTGTAGCACGTGTGTAGCCCTACTCGTAAGGGCCATGATGACTTGACGTCGTCCCCACCTTCCTCCGGTTTATCACCGGCAGTCTCCCTGGAGTTCCCACCCGAAGTGCTGGCAAACAAGGATAAGGGTTGCGCTCGTTGCGGGACTTAACCCAACATTTCACAACACGAGCTGACGACAGCCATGCAGCACCTGTCTCAGAGTTCCCGAAGGCACCAATCCATCTCTGGAAAGTTCTCTGGATGTCAAGAGTAGGTAAGGTTCTTCGCGTTGCATCGAATTAAACCACATGCTCCACCGCTTGTGCGGGCCCCCGTCAATTCATTTGAGTTTTAATCTTGCGACCGTACTCCCCAGGCGGTCTACTTAACGCGTTAGCTCCGAAAGCCAGTGTTCAAGACACCAACCTCCAAGTAGACATCGTTTACGGCGTGGACTACCAGGGTATCTAATCCTGTTTGCTCCCCACGCTTTCGCATCTGAGCGTCAGTCTTTGTCCAGGGGGCCGCCTTCGCCACCGGTATTCCTTCAGATCTCTACGCATTTCACCGCTACACCTGAAATTCTACCCCCCTCTACAAGACTCTAGCATGCCAGTTCCAAATGCGATTCCGAGGTTGAGCCCCGGGCTTTCACATCTGGCTTAACACGCCGCCTGCATGCGCTTTACGCCCAGTAATTCCGATTAACGCTCGCACCCTCCGTATTACCGCGGCTGCTGGCACGGAGTTAGCCGGTGCTTCTTCTGCAGCTAACGTCAAAGATGGTATCTATTAAACACCACCTCTTCCTCACTGCTGAAAGTGCTTTACAACCCGAAGGCCTTCTTCACACACGCGGCATGGCTGCATCAGGGTTTCCCCCATTGTGCAATATTCCCCACTGCTGCCTCCCGTAGGAGTCTGGACCGTGTCTCAGTTCCAGTGTGGCTGATCATCCTCTCAGACCAGCTAGGGATCGTCGCCTAGGTGAGCCGTTACCCCACCTACTAGCTAATCCCACCTGGGCCAATCTTAGCGCGCGAGGCCCGAAGGTCCCCCGCTTTGGTCCGAAGACATTATGCGGTATTAGCCATCGTTTCCAATGGTTATCCCCCACACTAAGGCATGTTCCCAGGCATTACTCACCCGTCCGCCGCTCGCCGCCCATCAACGCACCCGAAGGATTGTTGATGTCGCTGCCGCTCGACTTGCATGTGTTAGGCCTGCCGCCAGCGTTCAATCTGAGCCATGATCAAACTCTTCAATTAAAGTTTTGTTGCTTCTCCAAAGAGAAGCGGCTCAGTGATTACTGATGTTCCAACCGAAGTTGAAACGAATTGACTGTGCCGATACCTAAGTATCGATTTGGTCACTCAGTTCACTGATAAAATCTTTGATGACTGTATCATTGTCGAGTGCCCACACAGATTGCATGGTCAAATTGTTAAAGAGCTTGTTCCGAAGCAAATCTTTGTGATTCATCTCTCGAAACGGGCGGCCATTCTAACCAATCAAAAACAAGTGTCAAACACTTTTTCCAATTTGTTTTTCTAACCGCTTACACTGCCGAGCGCTTAAGTTTTGCTGCTCTGCCGTGTCAGTGAGGCGGCATTATAGAGAGTCAGAACCACATGACAAGTAAAAAAACAGAAAAAAACACCGAGCGAACACTTTTCACCCACAGATAAGTAATACGCACAATAAGGCAGCAAAATCACCCTAAACCGGCGGGCTGACAGACTCTCACTGTGGATAAAACAAAAAGTGCAACGGGAGAAGAAAGTTATGGGGAGATAAAAAAGGGCAGTGGGAATATAGTCTAAAGTAATAATGGTTAAATCCATCACCACCCAGTTCCGGGCAATACCAGATCTTTCGGTGAAAACCAGTGATAAAAAAAGCCGGGCAATGCCCGGCTTTCTTACGTTTTAAACTATTGCTTATTCAGCAGCAGCTTCTTCCTGAGCTTCAGGACGGTCTACCAGCTCAATGTAAGCCATTGGGGCTTTATCACCAGCACGGAAACCGCATTTCATAATGCGAGTGTAACCGCCTGGACGTTGAGCAAAACGTGGACCTAATTCGTTAAACAGTTTAGCAACGACTTCGTTATCACGAGTGCGTGCAAATGCCAGACGACGGTTAGCTACACTGTCAGTCTTAGCTAGGGTAATCAAAGGCTCAATTACGCGACGCAGCTCTTTTGCCTTAGGCAAGGTAGTCTTGATAAGCTCGTGACGTACCAGAGAGCTAGCCATGTTGCTGAACATCGCTTTGCGATGACTGCTGTTGCGGTTGAGTTGACGACCACTCTTACGATGGCGCATGACCTAATCCTTCTAACTAGATATCAGTAACTATTAATCTTCAGCGATAGATGCTGGCGGCCAGTTCTCCAGGCGCATGCCCAGAGAGAGACCACGTGAAGCCAGCACGTCTTTGATTTCGGTCAAAGACTTCTTACCCAGGTTTGGCGTTTTCAGTAGCTCAACCTCAGTACGCTGAACAAGATCACCGATGTAGTGGATCGCTTCTGCTTTCAAACAGTTAGCAGAGCGAACAGTTAGTTCAAGATCGTCTACAGGACGCAGTAGGATCGGATCGAACTCCGGCTTCTCTTCTTTCTCTTCAGGAACTCGTACATCACGCAGATCTACGAATGCGTCAAGTTGTTCTGCCAGAATAGTGGCAGCACGACGAATCGCTTCCTCAGGATCAAGAGTACCATTGGTCTCCATATCGATAACCAGCTTATCAAGGTCAGTGCGCTGTTCTACACGCGCAGCCTCGACTGAGTATGCGATACGATCAACTGGGCTGAAAGTTGCATC
This sequence comes from Photobacterium sp. TLY01, assembly GCF_021432065.1. NCBI lineage: Bacteria > Pseudomonadati > Pseudomonadota > Gammaproteobacteria > Vibrionales > Vibrionaceae > Photobacterium > Photobacterium sp. TLY01. Next base: position 304,262 of record NZ_CP090364.1, on the reverse strand, counting down.
AACTAACAGACGACCAATTGGACGCTCATCTTCATCACTGTGAATACGAGCAGATGCTGGTACATAGCCGCGACCACGCTCTACCTTGATGCGCATGCTGATATCAGCATTGTCATCAGTCAAATGGCAGATCACGTGCTCTGGGTTCGCAATCTCAACATCACCATCATGGGTGATGTCACCTGCAACAACAGGGCCTGCACCAGATTTACTGAGGCTCAAGATGACTTCGTCTTTCCCTTCAACCTTGACGGCCAGGCCTTTCAGGTTCAATAGGATTTCAAGAACGTCCTCTTGGACTCCCTCTTTGGTGCTGTACTCGTGTAACACACCGTCGATTTCTACTTCAGTCACTGCGCAACCAGGCATAGATGACAGAAGAATACGACGTAGAGCATTGCCTAGAGTGTGGCCAAAACCACGCTCCAGAGGCTCAAGAGTTACTTTTGCATGCGTCGTATTAACTTGTTCAATATCAACAAGACGCGGCTTAAGAAATTCTGTTACAGAACCCTGCATTGTGTCCTCTCTTAACTATAGCCTTACTTAGAGTAAAGCTCGACGATCAGGTGTTCGTTGATGTCGGCAGACAAATCAGAACGCTCTGGAAGACGCTTAAAGGTACCTTCCATTTTGTTGCTGTCTACTTCGACCCAAGTCGGCAGTTCACGCTGAGTAGCAACTTCAAGAGCTGCTTTGATGCGTGCTTGGTTTTTAGCTTTCTCACGAATGCTAACAACGTCGTTTGCAGCCACCTGGAAAGATGGGATGTTAACGACTTGACCATTAACCAGGATCGCTTTGTGGCTTACCAGCTGACGTGATTCAGCGCGAGTTGCGCCAAAGCCCATGCGGTAAACAACATTGTCCAGACGACCTTCCAGAAGTTGCAGCAGGTTTTCACCTGTGTTGCCTTTCAGGCGAGCAGCTTCTTTGTAGTAGTTACGGAATTGCTTTTCCAGTACGCCATAAGTACGACGAACTTTCTGCTTCTCGCGAAGCTGAACGCCATAGTCAGACAGGCGGCCACGACGGGCACCGTGCTGGCCCGGCGCGTTATCAATTTTACACTTGGTATCAATCGCGCGAACACCAGACTTAAGGAATAAGTCAGTGCCTTCACGACGGCTAAGCTTCAGCTTAGGACCCAAATATCTTGCCATGTTCTTTCTCCAATATTCCTAGAAACGAAACGTTATACGCGACGTTTCTTAGGTGGACGACAACCGTTATGAGGGATCGGAGTCGCATCAACAATGTTAGTGATACGGAAACCCGCTGCATTCAGAGCACGGATTGTAGACTCACGACCAGGACCTGGGCCCTTCACCATAACTTCCAGGTTCTTAACGCCATATTCTTTGGCCATTTCACCACAACGCTCAGCAGCAACCTGTGCAGCAAACGGTGTAGATTTACGAGAACCACGGAAACCTGAACCACCGGCAGTTGCCCAAGCCAGAGCATTACCTTGACGGTCAGTAATGGTAACGATTGTGTTGTTGAAAGAAGCGTGGATGTGCGCTACGCCATCAGCAACTTGCTTGCGTACGCGCTTACGAGCGCGAGTTGGTTGTTTTGCCATTGTACTCTACCTTATCCGATTATTTTTTGATCGGCTTGCGCGGACCCTTACGGGTACGAGCGTTGGTTTTAGTACGCTGTCCACGTAGAGGTAGACTGCGACGATGACGAAGACCACGGTAACAACCAAGATCCATTAGGCGCTTGATATTCATGGAAACTTCACGACGTAGATCACCTTCTACAGTGTACTTAGCTACACCATCACGCAGTTGATCGATCTGCTCTTCAGTTAGTTCACTGATCTTAACATTTTCAGCAATACCCACATCAGCCAGAATAGCTTTTGAACGAGTTTTACCGATGCCGTAAATCGCAGTCAGTGCGATTACAGCATGCTTTTGATCAGGAATGTTAATGCCTGCAATACGGGCCACTATTCACTCCTAGTACTTATCAAGAATAACCGCTGCAAAGCCCGTTTAGGATACGCAGCGGTGTCACAATTCTTTTGCACACACAAAAGATGGTTGGCTAATTTAGCCAACCTACCTTCAATTTGCAAGAAATATTTCTGCTGGTTAGCCTTGGCGTTGCTTATGCTTTGGCTCACTGCAAATTACACGCACAACACCGTTGCGCTTGATAACTTTACAGTTACGGCAGATTTTCTTAACGGAAGCACGAACTTTCATTGCTAAACTCCGTAAATGGATAACCAAGCTTATCGGCCGTAGCCTTTAAGATTAGCCTTTTTCAAAACCGACTCATACTGTTGAGACATCAGGTGTGTCTGAACTTGAGCCATGAAGTCCATAATAACCACAACTACAATCAGTAGTGACGTACCGCCAAAGTAGAAGCGAACGTTCCAAGCAATCATCATGAACTCGGGGATCAGACAGATAAAGGTAATATACAACGCACCAGCTAAAGTCAGGCGTGTCATCACTTTATCAATGTACTTCGCAGTCTGCTCGCCCGGACGAATACCAGGTATGAACGCACCGGATTTCTTCAGGTTATCTGCTGTTTCACGCGGGTTAAACACCAACGCGGTATAGAAGAAACAGAAGAAGATAATCGCAGCAGCATACAGCATAACGTACAGTGGCTGACCCGGACTTAGTGCCAGAGACACATCCGTCAGGAAGCCAAAAGTACCTTCTCCGTTTCCACCGAACCACTGAGCCAGTGTGCCAGGGAAAAGAATGATACTGGATGCAAAAATTGCTGGAATCACACCTGCCATATTAATTTTCAATGGCAGATGAGTGCTCTGACCTGCATAGACACGACGGCCTTGCTGGCGTTTGGCGTAGTTCACGACGATACGACGCTGACCACGTTCCATGAACACTACAAAATAGATTACAGCAAAAGAAATTACTGCAATTAACAGTAGAAGAAGTACGTGCAATTCACCTTGACGCGCTTGCTCTACGGTCTGTCCAATAGCGGGTGGCAATCCTGCAACGATACCTGTGAAAATAATCAGAGATATACCGTTACCAATGCCACGTTCTGTAATCTGCTCACCTAACCACATCAAGAACATGGTACCGGTGACCAAACTTACGACCGCAACAAAGTAGAAACCAAGGCCAGGATTATGTACCAGGCCAGGGATCATACTTGGTAACCCCGTCGCAATACCAATTGCTTGGAAGGTTGCCAACACAAGCGTGCCATAGCGAGTATACTGGCTGATCTTACGGCGACCAGACTCACCTTCTTTCTTCAACTCGGCTAAAGCCGGATGAACAACCGTTAGCAACTGAACAATAATCGAGGCCGAAATATACGGCATAATGCCCAGTGCTAAAATGGATGCACGCTCAAGTGCACCACCAGAGAACATGTTAAACAGTTCAATGATGGTACCCTTTTGCTGTTCGAACAGATCGGCTAGTACAGCAGCGTCAATACCAGGAATAGGCACAAAAGAGCCAGCTCGGAAAATTAAGATAGCCCCTATTACAAATAGCAGACGAGTCTTAAGCTCTGCTAGGCCACCTTTTGCGCTACTAAAATCTTGTCCTGGTTGTTTAGCCATCTGTACCTCATCCTCGAGTTAATTATTCCTCGATTTTACCGCCTGCAGCTTCGATCGCAGCTTTAGCGCCTTTAGTTACGCGTAAGCCTTTCACTGTAACAGCGCGGTTGATCTCACCAGACAGAACAACTTTAACAGTTTCCATGTTCTTGGTGATCACGTTTGCAGCTTTCAGTGTTTCCAGACTTACTACGTCACCTTCAACTTTCGCCAGCTCTGACAGACGAACTTCAGCTGTTACCAGGCTCTTGCGAGAAGTAAAACCGAATTTTGGTAGACGCTGTTTCAAAGGCATTTGACCGCCTTCGAAACCTGGGCGAACAGAACCACCAGAACGTGATTTCTGACCTTTGTGACCACGGCCACAAGTTTTGCCCAGGCCTGAACCGATACCACGGCCTACGCGCTTCGCAGAAGGCTTAGAACCCGCAGCCGGAGATAGAGTATTCAAACGCATTCTGATTACTCCTCTACTTTAACCATGTAATGAACCTGGTTGATCATGCCGCGTACGCAAGCAGTATCTTCCAGCTCAACAGTGTGGTTGATGCGACGTAGGCCCAAGCCACGCAGTGTAGCTTTATGCTTCGGCAAACGACCGATAGAGCTACGAGTCTGAGTTACTTTGATTGTTTTAGCCATGTCGATTACTCCAGAATTTCTTTAACAGAAAGACCACGCTTCGCAGCGATCATTTCTGGAGAGTTCATACCACTCAAACCATCAATAGTCGCGCGAACGATATTGATTGGGTTTGTAGAACCGTATGCTTTAGCCAGGACGTTATGCACGCCAGCGACTTCCAGCACGGCACGCATTGCACCACCGGCGATGATACCAGTACCTTCTGATGCAGGTTGCATGTACACCTTAGAACCAGTGTGGCGACCTTTAACAGCGTGGTGTAGCGTACCTTCGTTCAGGGCAACTGTAACCATGTTACGGCGTGCTTTTTCCATTGCTTTCTGGATTGCAGCAGGCACTTCACGTGCTTTGCCGTAACCGAAACCAACGCGACCATTACCATCACCAACAACAGTTAGTGCAGTAAAGCTGAAAATACGACCACCTTTAACCGTCTTAGATACACGGTTAACAGCGATCAGCTTTTCATGCAGATCTGATTGAGTTTTTTCGTTAGCCATCTTCCGCCTACCTTAGAATTTCAGACCAGCTTCACGGGCAGCTTCTGCCAGTGCAGCCACGCGGCCGTGGTATTGGAAACCGGAACGATCGAATGCAACGTTAGAGATGCCTTTTTCAATCGCGCGCTCAGCGATGATTTTACCCACAACTGCAGCAGCGTCTTTGTTACCGGTGCTCTTCACTTGCTCACGGATCGCTTTTTCTACGGTAGAAGCGGCAGCGATAACCTCGGAGCCATTTGGTGCGATTACCTGAGCGTACACATGGCGTGGAGTACGGTGTACTACCAAGCGAGTTGCACCCAGTTCAGCAATCTTACGACGTGCTCTGGTCGCACGACGGATACGAGATGCTTTCTTATCCATAGTGTTACCTTACTTCTTCTTAGCTTCTTTAATACGCACGACTTCGTCGGCGTAACGAACACCTTTACCTTTGTAAGGCTCAGGGCTACGGTAAGCGCGAATGTCTGCAGCGACTTGACCAATCAACTGCTTATCAGTACCAGTCAGTACGATTTCAGTTTGAGTTGGACACTCAGCTTTAATACCTGCAGGCAGTTCATGCTCAACTGGGTGTGAGAAGCCCAGAGTCAGGCCAACAGCGTTGCCTTTAATGGCAGCACGATAACCTACACCCTTAAGGATCAGCTTCTTAGTAAAGCCTTCAGTAACACCAACAACCATGTTGTTAACCAGTGCACGAGCTGTACCAGCCTGTGCCCAAGCATCGTTGAAGCCGTCGCGAGGACCGAACTTAATGGTGTTTTCTTCCTGGGTTAGTACAACTGCTTCGTTGATTACACGAACCAGCTCACCCTTACCACCTTTTACAGTGATTTCCTGACCGTTGAGTTTAACTTCTACGCCGGCAGGAACAACTACAGGTGCTTTTGCAACACGTGACATTTTCCTACTCCTATTAAGCTACGTAGCAGATAATCTCACCACCAAGACCTGCTTTACGAGCAGCACGGTCAGTCATCAGACCCTTGGAAGTGGACACAACGGCAATACCCAGGCCACCCATCACAGTCGGCAGCGCATCTTTTTTCTTATAGATACGCAGGCCAGGACGTGAAACGCGCTGGATTTGCTCAATTACAGCTTTAGTCTCGAAGTACTTCAGAGTAACTTCGAGTTCAGGCTTAACTTCGCCAGAAACGGCGTAGTCAGCCACAAAACCTTCTTCTTTCAGCAAAGCTGCGATGGCAACTTTCAACTTAGAAGATGGCATTTTAACAGCAACTTTCTTCGCTGCCTGACCGTTACGAATGCGGGTCAGCATATCCGAAATCGGATCTTGCATGCTCATAAGTCAATACTCCGTGATTCTTAATTGGTAATAAAATTACCAGCTAGCCTTACGCAGACCCGGAATCTCGCCTTTCATGCAAGCTTCACGAACCTTGATACGGGACAGACCAAACTTACGCAGGTACCCGTGTGGGCGTCCAGTCTGGTTACAGCGGTTACGCTGACGAGATGGACTTGAATCACGTGGTAGAGACTGAAGCTTGAGCACTGCATCCCAGCGTTCTTCTTCAGACGCATTCACGTCGCTAATTAGAGCTTTAAGCGCTGCACGCTTTTCAGCGTACTTTGCTACCAGCTTGGCACGTTTTACTTCACGTGCCTTCATAGATTCTTTAGCCATTAGTAACCCTTACTTTTTACTTACGGAATGGGAAGTTAAAAGCAGACAGCAGAGCACGAGCTTCTTCGTCAGAGTTCGCAGTAGTTGTGATTGTGATGTCTAAACCACGTACACGATCCACTTTATCGAAATCGATCTCTGGGAAGATAATCTGCTCACGAACGCCCATGCTATAGTTACCACGACCGTCAAATGATTTCGGGTTTAAGCCACGGAAATCACGGATACGCGGTACAGCAATAGAGATCAGACGTTCGAAAAAGTCCCACATACGTTCGCCACGCAGGGTTACTTTACAGCCGATCGGGTAGCCCTCACGGATCTTAAAGCCAGCAACAGACTTACGAGCTTTGGTAACCAGCGGCTTTTGACCTGTAATTGCGGCCATATCAGCAGCTGCGTTTTCCAACAGCTTCTTGTCGTTCAAGGCTTCACCGACACCCATGTTCAGGGTGATCTTTTCGATCCTTGGGACTTGCATGATGCTCTTGTACTCGAACTTGTCAGAAAGCTCTTTTACAACAGACTCTTTGTAGTAATCATGCAGTTTCGCCATAGTACTACTCCAAAATTACTTGATAGTTTCGCCATTAGACTTGAAGAAACGAACTTTTTTGCCGTCTTCAAATCGGAAGCCTACACGGTCAGCTTTACCAGTTGCCGCGTTAAAGATTGCAACGTTAGAAGCATCAAGAGCTGCTTCTTGTTCAACGATGCCACCCTGGATACCCATAGCCGGTACAGGCTTTTGGTGTTTTTTAACCAGGTTGATACCTTCAACAACGATTTTACCAGTTGCCAGGACCTTAGATACTTTACCTTTCTTACCTTTATCTTTACCAGTAAGAACGATAACTTCGTCGTTACGACGGATTTTAGCTGCCATTTTCGTCACTCCTTACAGTACTTCTGGCGCTAGTGAAACAATTTTCATGAATTTCGCAGAGCGAAGTTCACGAGTCACTGGGCCAAAGATACGAGTACCGATTGGTTGCTCTGTATTGTTGTTCAGCAATACGCAAGCATTACGGTCGAAGCGAATGACAGAGCCGTCTGGACGACGAACGCCTTTACGGGTGCGCACAACCACCGCTTTCAGTACATCACCTTTTTTCACTTTACCGCGAGGAATTGCTTCCTTAACAGTAACTTTGATGATGTCACCGATATGTGCATAGCGACGGTGAGAACCACCCAGAACCTTAATACACATTACGCTACGAGCGCCGGAGTTATCGGCTGCATCTAGCATACTTTGCATTTGGATCATGTTAGTGCTCCGCTTATCAAAAACATCTAGACCCATCTCGGGTCGAATTCGCCTTTATTACAAGGGCGGCGAATAATAACACCATTTTTTGAGAATGGGTAGATAAAAAATAAACGGCCCCGTTTTTTCAGGGGCCGCTCAGTTATGTCGTTGCTAAAACTCGCTTAAACGCGCGCTTTCTCAACAACGCGTACCAAAGTCCAAGATTTTTTCTTAGACAGTGGACGACACTCACTGATCTCAACTGTGTCGCCAATGCCACACTCGTTGTTCTCATCGTGAGCGTGCAGTTTAGTCGTACGCTTGATGAACTTACCATAGATTGGGTGCTTCACGAAACGTTCGATAGCAACCACGATAGACTTGTCCATCTTGTCGCTAACAACACGACCCTGCTGAGTACGAATTTTCTCGCTCATTATGCGCCAGCCTTCTCATTCAGAACGGTTTTAACACGTGCGATATCGCGACGTACTGCTTTCAGAGTGTGAGTCTGTTGCAGTTGACCAGTCGCAGCCTGCATACGCAGGTTGAACTGCTCACGCAGCAGGTTCACAAGTTCAGCATTCAGTTCTTCAACGCTTTTTGCGCGCAGATCTTGTGCGTTCATCACATCACCGCCTTAGTTACGAAAGTGGTTTTTACAGGAAGCTTACGCGCGGCCAGTTTAAAGGCTTCGCGAGCAAGATCTTCTGAAACACCATTCATTTCATAAAGAACTTTACCTGGTTGGATTTGGGCTACCCAGTACTCAACGTTACCTTTACCCTTACCCTGACGAACTTCCAACGGCTTGCTTGTAATCGGCTTGTCCGGGAAGATACGAATCCAGATTTGGCCCTGACGTTTGATATGACGAGTCATAGCACGACGAGCAGCCTCGATCTGACGAGCAGTGATACGGCCACGGCCAACTGCTTTCAGACCGAAAGTACCGAAGCTTACATCAGTACCGTTCGCCAGACCGCGGTTACGACCCTTATGAGTCTTGCGGAATTTAGTGCGTTTAGGTTGCAGCATCAATAAACTCCTTATTTACGGCCTTTGCGTTGCTTCTTCGGCTTGTTATCAGCCTTAGGCTCTTCAACTGGCATACCACCCAGAACTTCACCTTTGAAGATCCAAGTTTTGATACCAATTACACCGTATTGGGTGTGAGCAGAAGAAGTCGCATAATCAATGTCAGCACGCAGAGTGTGCAGAGGCACACGGCCTTCACGGTACCACTCAGTACGTGCGATTTCAGCGCCGCCCAGACGGCCGCTTACTTCAACTTTGATGCCTTTAGCGCCCAGACGCATAGCATTTTGTACCGCACGCTTCATCGCGCGACGGAACATAACACGACGCTCCAGCTGAGAAGCGATGCTGTCACCAACAAGCTGTGCATCCAGCTCTGGCTTACGAACTTCAGCGATGTTGATCTGAGCTGGCACACCAGCGATCTTAGCAACGCGAGCGCGCAGTTTCTCTACGTCTTCGCCTTTCTTACCGATAACAACGCCTGGACGAGCAGTGTGAATAGTTACACGAATGCTCTTAGCAGGACGCTCGATAACGATACGAGACAGAGACGCTTTTGCTAATTCCTTGGTCAGGAATTGACGTACCTTGAAGTCGCCGTCTAGGTTGTCAGCGAATTCGTTGCTGTTAGCATACCAAGTGGTATTCCAAGGCTTCACGATGCCAAGACGAATACCATTAGGATGTACTTTTTGACCCATTGCTTTGTCTCCTACTCTCTTAGCGATCCGCTACAACAACAGTGATGTGGCTAGAACGCTTCAAGATGCGATCGGCACGGCCTTTAGCACGAGGCATAATACGCTTCATGGTTGGACCTTCATCAACGAAGATTTTCGCAACATTCAAATCATCGATGTCTGCGCCTTCGTTGTGCTCAGCATTAGCGATAGCGGATTCCAGAACCTTCTTAACCAGATCAGCAGCTTTTTTGTTGCTGAAAGTCAGAATTTCCAGAGCTTGTGCAACCGTTTTACCGCGCACTTGATCCGCAACCAAACGAGCTTTCTGCGGTGAGATGCGAGCAAAGCGATGTTTAGCGATAGCTTCCATTACCTATACTCCTCTTAGCGCTTCTTAGCTTTCTTATCTGCAGCGTGGCCGCGATAAGTACGTGTTGGTGCAAATTCGCCCAGCTTATGACCGATCATTTCTTCAGAAACGAAAACAGGTACGTGCTGACGACCATTATGGACAGCGATGGTCAAACCGATCATCTGAGGGATGATCATTGAGCGACGGGACCAAGTCTTAACAGGCTTCTTGTCACCGCTTTCCACCGCTTTCTCTACCTTCTTCAGCAAGTGCAGGTCAATAAAAGGACCTTTCTTGAGAGAACGTGGCATGGCTTATCCTCTGATATAAATTACTTATTACGACGACGTACGATGTACTTGTCGGTACGTTTGTTCTTACGAGTTTTGTAACCCTTAGTCGGTACGCCCCATGGTGTCACTGGGTGACGACCACCAGAAGTACGACCTTCACCACCACCGTGTGGGTGGTCGATTGGGTTCATTACAACACCACGTACGGTTGGACGAACACCACGCCAACGTGAAGCACCGGCTTTACCCAGTTCACGCAGCATATGCTCACCGTTACCAACCTCACCCAGAGTCGCACGACCTTCGGCAAGAACTTTACGCATTTCGCCAGAACGCAGACGAATAGTTACGTATGCGCCAGCACGAGCTACGATTTGTGCGTAAGTACCAGCTGAACGAGCCAGCTGTGCACCTTTACCAGGCTTCAGTTCAACACAGTGTACAGTTGAACCGACTGGGATGTTGCGCATTGGCAGGGTGTTACCTACTTTGATCGCAGCATCTGAACCAGACTGGATAGTATCACCAGCTTGGATGCCTTTTGGTGCAATGATGTAACGACGCTCACCGTCTGCGTACAGAACCAGAGCGATGTTTGCGCTACGGTTTGGATCGTATTCCAGACGCTCAACTTTCGCTGGGATACCATCTTTATTACGCTTAAAGTCAATCAGACGGTAATGTTGTTTGTTACCACCACCGATGTGACGAACAGTAATACGACCGTTATTGTTACGACCACCAGTCTTAGAGTTTTTCTCTAGAAGTGGTGCATACGGCTTACCCTTATGCAGGTCAGAGTTAACCACTTTAACAACGTGGCGACGACCTGGGGAAGTCGGCTTACATTTTACAATAGCCATTCTTCTTTGCTCCTAGCCTTACTCTGCACTACCAGCGAAGTCGATGTCTTGACCTTCTTTCAGGATCACGTACGCTTTCTTCCAGTCACTACGACGGCCTTGGCGCATACCTTGACGCTTAGTTTTACCTTTAGCAATCAGAGTATTTACAGACTTAACTTCAACCTCGAACAGTTTTTCAACTGCCGCTTTGATCTCACGCTTCGTTGCGGTCATCGCTACTTTGAAAACGATAGTGTTACCGTTTTCTGCAGCCATGGTCGCTTTTTCAGAGATGTGCGGAGCACGCAGAACTTTTAGGATACGCTCTTCGGTGATCATGCCAGCATCTCCTCAACTTGCTTAACTGCCGCAGCAGTCATCACTACTTTGTCGAATGCGATCAAGCTAACTGGGTCGATTGCAGCGGCATCGCGAACGTCAACCTTGTACAGGTTGCGTGCTGCCAGGAACAGATTCTCATCCAGTTCACCGGTCACGATCAGAACATCGTTCAGTTCCAGTTCTTTCAGCTTTGCAGCCAGCTCTTTCGTTTTCGGTGCTTCTACTGAGAAGTTATCAACAACGATCAGACGCTCTTGACGAACCAGCTCAGACAGGATGCACTTCATCGCACCGCGGTACATTTTCTTGTTAACTTTCTGGCTGTGGTCCTGTGGACGAGCTGCGAAAGTTACACCACCTGTACGCCACAGTGGGCTACGGATTGTACCCGCACGGGCACGACCAGTACCCTTTTGACGCCATGGCTTAGCACCGCCACCAGATACGTCAGAACGGGTCTTTTGTGCACGAGTACCTTGACGGGCACCTGCTGCATACGCAACAACTACTTGGTGCACCAGCGCTTCGTTAAACTCACGCCCAAAAGTAGTTTCGGAGACAGCTAGCGCATCAGCGCCTTTGACTACCAATTCCATTACTAACTCCTCGACGTTACGCTTTAACAGCTGGTTTTACGATCACGTTGCCGCCAGTTGCGCCTGGTACTGCACCTTTGATCAGAAGCAGGTTGCGCTCAGCGTCAACACGTACGATCTCTAGGTTCTGAGTCGTTACACGCTCAGCACCCATGTGACCAGCCATTTTCTTGCCTTTAAATACGCGACCTGGAGTCTGACATTGACCGATAGAACCAGGGGCACGGTGAGACAAGGAGTTACCGTGGCTCATATCTTGAGTACGGAAGTTCCAACGCTTAACAGCGCCTTGGAAACCTTTACCCTTAGAAGTGCCAGTAACGTCTACTTTCTTAATTTCGTTGAACAGTTCTACGTTCAGCTCAGCGCCTACTGCGAACTCTTCACCATTGTCCAGGCGGAATTCCCACAAACCACGGCCAGCTTCAACACCTGCTTTCGCAAAGTGACCAGCTTCAGCTTTGTTTACGCGGCTTGCTTTCTTAGCACCAGCGGTAACCTGGATAGCGTTATAACCATCAGTGTCTACAGATTTAACCTGAGTAACACGGTTATTTTCTACTTCAACCACAGTAACTGGGATAGAAGCGCCATCTTCGGTAAAGATGCGGGTCATGCCCACTTTACGACCGATTAGACCAATCATTCTCTTATCTCCCCTTAACCTAGGCTGATCTGTACATCAACGCCAGCAGCTAGATCCAGACGCATCAGAGCATCAACAGTCTTATCTGTTGGCTCAACGATGTCGATAAGGCGCTTGTGGGTACGGATTTCGTACTGATCACGGGCGTCCTTATTCACGTGTGGAGAAATAAGAACAGTGAAACGCTCTTTACGAGTAGGCAGTGGGATTGGACCACGAACCTGCGCGCCAGTACGCTTAGCTGTTTCAACGATCTCCGCAGTTGACTGGTCGATCAAACGGTGATCGAAAGCCTTCAGGCGGATACGAATACGTTGGTTCTGCATGAGACAGAGCTCCAATTCAAAAAAATTTACACAAACAATATCGCCACTCAAACTCGTAAGGACGAGAGAATGTCGATTGATTTATGTGAACGTAGCACCCCTTTTGGGCGCATTGTCAGCCAATTGAATGACTGCGAACATAAGTCAGAGTATACATTACCGAATCAGTGGACTGATTCCTTCCTCAACGCTTATTGGTTCACAACCGTCTTCTCGAGACAGTGCCGGGCATTATACCGATCACAAAATGAAAGGCAAGGGATGATGGGAAATTAAGCAGTAAAATGAAAAAAGCCTTCATCTGCTGAGAACAAATGAAGGCTGGTATATCTTGTGAATGGTGCAAAACTAGTCTTCGTCTACAATCTGAGCCTGGTTGTAGTTGTTGATACCCATGCGCTCGATCAAACCGAGTTGGGTTTCCAGCCAGTCGACATGCTCTTCTTCATCTTCCAGAATGTCCTGGAATAGATCCCGGGAGACATAATCCCTTACTTCTTCAGCGTACTGAATTGCGTCACGTAAATCCGGAATGGCATCCATTTCCAGAGAGAGGTCACACTCGAGCATTTCTTTGGTATCTTCGCCAATACGCAGTTTACCCAAGTCCTGGAGATTCGGAATCCCCTCCAGAAACAGGATCCGTTCGATTAGATGATCGGCATGATTCATTTCATCGATCGATTCATGGTATTCCTTATCGGCAAGATGTTTGAGGCCCCAATCCTTGTACATACGGGCATGGAGGAAGTACTGGTTGATTGCCACCAGTTCATTGCCCAGGATTTTATTGAGATGTTGAATGATTTTCGGATCGGCTTTCATTAGCTAACACTCCTCTCTCGGTCCTTTTAAGCTTAGAACCGATCTGAAGAGTGTCAAAAAAGAGACGTTGTTCAACCCAAGATTAGCTCGCTTTTTTGAGCCTAACCTCAGTGATGTCAATCACTGGAATCTCCTGAGCAGTATCGCGCTCCAGAACCACATGTTGAATGATACCCTTTGCCTGGCGAATACACTTACCACATTGAGAACCGAGAGGGGTGATCGCTTTGATCCCACGGATATCTGACACCCCTTCCTCTTCTATCAATTTCACAATCTTTTTGTCAGAAATTCCGTGACACAGACAAACGTACATAACAACTCTCTACAACTCATCTGACTCAAATATAAACAAGAACCGTTAGCATTACCACTTTTGTTCCGTCACTTTGCTAGATGAATTAGTTATCAATCATGGAGAAAATTGCGCCTGGAGAATATGTAGAAAAGAGAGGCAGTTAGCTTGGAGGTTTTCCCAAAAAAAGAAAACACTGAGCGGAGAAGGTCTGCTATTAGGTTCAGAATATACAAAAAGGGAGCCGAAGCTCCCTTTTTCGTGTTGATTCAATCTTTGCTAATTAAGCAACGATCTTAGCAACAACACCAGCACCAACGGTACGGCCACCTTCACGGATTGCGAAGCGCAGACCTTCGTCCATTGCGATAGGTGCGATCAGAGTAACAACCATCTTGATGTTGTCACCTGGCATAACCATCTCAACGCCTTCTGGCAGTTCGATAGTACCGGTCACGTCAGTTGTACGGAAGTAGAACTGTGGACGGTAGCCTTTGAAGAACGGAGTATGACGGCCGCCTTCGTCTTTAGACAGAACGTATACTTCAGACTCGAAAGTTGTGTGCGGAGTGATTGAACCAGGCTTAGCCAGTACTTGACCACGCTCAACTTCGTCACGCTTAGTACCACGCAGCAGAACACCAACGTTCTCACCAGCACGGCCTTCGTCCAGAAGCTTACGGAACATCTCAACACCAGTACAAGTAGTAGTGATGGTGTCTTTGATACCAACGATAGCAACTTCGTCACCTACGCGAACGATACCTTGCTCAACACGACCAGTAACTACAGTACCACGGCCTTGGATTGAGAATACGTCTTCGATTGGCAGGATGAACGGCTTGTCGATCGCACGCTCTGGCTCTGGGATGTAAGTATCCAGCGCTTCAGCCAGCTCAACAATTTTCTCTTCCCACTGAGCTTCGCCATTCAGCGCGCCCAGAGCAGAACCCATGATTACTGGGCAGTCGTCGCCTGGGAAGTCGTACTCAGACAGAAGTTCACGAACTTCCATCTCAACCAGCTCCAGCAGCTCTTCGTCATCAACCATGTCACACTTGTTCATGAACACGATGATGTAAGGGATACCAACCTGACGACCCAGCAGGATGTGCTCACGAGTCTGAGGCATAGGGCCATCAGTCGCAGCAACAACCAGGATACCACCGTCCATCTGAGCAGCACCGGTGATCATGTTCTTAACGTAGTCAGCGTGTCCTGGGCAGTCTACGTGTGCGTAGTGGCGAGTCGGAGTATCGTACTCTACGTGAGAAGTAGAGATAGTGATACCACGCTCACGCTCTTCTGGCGCATTATCGATAGATGCGAAGTCACGTGCAGCACCACCGTATACTTTAGCCAAAGTAGTACAGATAGCAGCAGTCAGAGTGGTTTTACCGTGGTCAACGTGGCCGATAGTACCAACGTTAACGTGCGGTTTCGTACGTTCAAATTTTTCTTTAGACACGATCGTGTTCCTTCCTAGTTGTGATTCGCCCCACATATTGGCGGGACGCGTCAGAAGTTGTATTTTATGCGCCAACCGAAGCTGACGCAATATTTCTGCTAATGTTTAGCCGCGTTCAGCGATGATTCCATCGGCGATATTCTTCGGAACTTCAGCATATTCGCTGAACTCCATCGAATAGGAAGCACGGCCTTGGGTAGCAGAACGAAGATCCGTTGCGTAACCAAACATTTCAGAAAGCGGAACATGGGCACGGATAATCTTCAGCCCGGCAGGGCCTTCGTCCATACCGCCAATGATGCCGCGACGACGGTTCAAGTCGCCAACAACGTCACCCATCCAGTCTTCCGGTGTGGTTACTTCAACTTTCATCATAGGTTCAAGAATAACAGGTTGCGCATCAAGTGCCCCCTTCCTGAACGCCATAGAACCGGCGATCTTAAACGCCATTTCGCTCGAGTCAACATCGTGGTATGAACCATCGAACAGCGTCGCTTTGACGTCCAGTACCGGATAACCGGCAAGCACACCATTTTTCATCTGCTCTTCGATACCTTTCGCAACAGCACCGATATATTCTCTCGGTACTGCACCACCGACGACTTCGTCTACAAAGACGAAACCGGCATTCGGCTCTGAAGGTTCAATCTTCAGCCAGACGTGACCGTACTGGCCGCGACCACCAGATTGACGTACGAACTTTCCTTCCACTTCCGTTTTACCACGGATAGTTTCACGGAAAGCAACCTGAGGCTTACCAACGTTACATTCAACGCTGAACTCACGCTTCATACGGTCAACGATGATATCCAGATGAAGCTCACCCATACCCGAAATCAGGGTCTGGCCAGATTCTTCATCGGTTTCTACCCGGAATGATGGATCTTCTGCAGCCAGTTTACCCAGTGCAATACCCATTTTTTCCTGGTCGGCTTTCGACCTTGGTTCAACAGCAATCTGAATCACTGGCTCTGGGAATTCCATCCGCTCCAGAATCACTTTATGATCCGGGTCGCACAGAGTGTCACCTGTCGTGACGTTCTTCAGGCCAATTGCTGCCGCGATGTCGCCAGCTCGAACTTCTTTAATTTCTTCACGCTTATTAGAGTGCATCTGAACGATACGACCAAAGCGTTCACGCTTATCTTTCACCGTGTTGTAGACGCTATCGCCTGAATTCACAACACCGGAATAAACACGCATAAATGTCAGAGTGCCTACGAACGGGTCGGTTGCGATCTTAAACGCCAGTGCCGCGAAGGGTTCTTCGTCGCTTGAGTGGCGGATCACTTCATTGCCTTCCATATCTTCACCACGGATTGCTTTTACTTCCGTTGGCGATGGCAAGAATTCAACAACCGCATCCAGTACAGCCTGAACACCTTTGTTCTTAAATGCAGAGCCACAGGTTGCCAGTACGATTTCATTATTCAGCGTACGTTGGCGCAGACCGGCCTTGATTTCATCTTCAGACAAGGTACCTTCTTCAAGGTATTTATCCATCAGTTCTTCTGATGCCTCAGCCGCTGACTCAACCAGATTCGTGTGCCATTCTTCGGCCAGCTCTTGCATATCTGCCGGGATATCTTCATATGTGAAGCTCATGCCTTGATCGGCTTCATCCCAGTTGATCGCTTTCATTTTAATCAGGTCGATCACACCTTTGAATTCTTCTTCCGCACCAATATTCAGCTGAATAGGCACCGGATTTGCGCCAAGACGAACTTTGATTTGCTCAATCACACGCAGGAAATCAGCGCCTGCACGGTCCATCTTGTTCACGAAGACCATACGCGGTACTTCGTATTTGTCAGCCTGACGCCATACTGTTTCAGACTGAGGTTCAACACCAGATGAGCCACAGAACACAACCACTGCACCATCAAGTACGCGCAGAGAACGCTCTACTTCGATCGTGAAATCAACGTGTCCCGGGGTGTCGATAATATTGATGCGATGCTCAGGAAACTGAGCGTCCATACCACGCCAGAAGGTTGTAGTGGCAGCAGAGGTGATAGTGATCCCACGCTCCTGCTCCTGCTCCATCCAGTCCATGGTAGCTGCACCATCATGTACTTCACCAATTTTATGGGAAAGACCTGTGTAAAACAGGATACGCTCGGTCGTGGTTGTTTTACCGGCGTCTACGTGAGCACAAATACCGATGTTACGGTAACGCTCGATAGGAGTTTTGCGAGCCACGGTTGAATCCTCTTACTAAGGTTATCCTTAGAAAATGGTACGGGCGCAGCAGGACAAGCCTGCTGCGCCCAAGCGGTAATAATGAAATTACCAGCGGTAGTGTGCGAACGCTTTGTTCGCTTCTGCCATACGGTGAACGTCTTCACGTTTCTTAACAGCAGAACCTTTGTTGTCGGCAGCGTCCAGCATTTCAGCAGCCAGGCGAGCAGCCATAGATTTTTCACCACGCTTACGCGCAGCTTCAACCAACCAACGCATAGCCAGAGCATTACGACGCACAGGACGTACTTCTACTGGTACCTGGTAAGTTGAACCACCAACACGGCGAGATTTAACCTCTACCGCTGGGCGAACGTTATCAAGAGCTTTTTCGAAAATTGACAGGTGCTCTTCACCAGAGCGCTCAGCCATTGAATCCAGTGCAGTGTAAACAATTTTCTCTGCAGTAGATTTCTTACCGTCAACCATCAGGATGTTGACGAATTTTGCCAGCAATTCAGATTTGAATTTAGGATCTGGAAGGATCTTACGCTGACCAATTACGCGACGACGTGGCATGGAAATTCTCCGTTGTCTTCTTCAGGTTTTATCCAAAACTTTTCAGTTTTTTCAAAATTACAAATAATTTAGTGTTTGGCCTTACTTAACGGATTCCATTAAGACTTAGGACGCTTCACACCGTACTTAGAACGACCTTGTTTACGATCGTTAACACCCGCACAGTCGAGTGCACCACGAACAGTGTGGTAACGCACACCTGGAAGGTCTTTAACACGACCACCACGGATCAGAACAACACTGTGCTCTTGCAGGTTGTGGCCTTCACCGCCGATGTATGAAGTGACTTCAAAACCATTGGTCAGACGTACACGACATACTTTACGCAGTGCGGAGTTTGGTTTTTTTGGAGTAGTAGTGTATACACGAGTACATACACCACGCTTTTGTGGACACGCTTCTAGCGCAGGCACGTTGCTCTTAACAACTTGCTTTGCACGTGGTTTGCGTACCAGCTGGTTAATAGTTGCCATTAAATAGCTCCTGATTATTTACTTTCGTAAAGGTGAAAAATCTGCCTCCCAACAACAGGAGGACGCGAAATTTTAGGCGTCGGGCTATAAGGTGTCAAGATCTATACAGCGATCACACCAATGATCATTTCTTAACCACCCGCTTTACGGCTGGTTGAATCCTTTCCAGCCGGCCTGATTCAGGCCCATTTCATACAGTTAGGATGGCATACCGTGAGCTCAACAAACCTGTTGTGGTCTATCACTTCAACCTCACTGACCACCCGCCCAGCAAGGCCTCTGGCCAGTAAGTCAGTGTCCAGAGCGTAGACTGCCACCCCTTGTGTTAAGACAGATTCAAGCTGCCCCGGTGCCGTGGCGGCGACAACGCCATCTTGCAGCAATAGAATTTCATCACCGGGTAAAAGCTGAGCCATACACTGCTGCAATGCCCGATTTTGAAAGGGAGAAGAAAAAATCATGTGTAACATAGAAGGTCCCGAACGCTGAACGCCGTACTGATACTGAAAAGTGAGTCGCTGAATAATTAGTAACTGAGAATTTTCTGGCAGCGGTGAAGTCTGGCTGTGAGCTCCTGTGGCGGCAGTAACTCCGCCTCGATCAATAAATCATCCCGTGTAAGCCCGCGCTCAGCCATCGATTCGGCGCACACGAACACCTCTTCAAGATCGTACAGTGACAGCATTTTAAACGCCGCACTGTATTCACGCCCCAGCACCGCTTCCCCTTGCTGGCCTTTGACAAGTTGCCATACCCCATCGCCGAGAAAGAAGAGTTGCAGTTCCTCACTGTAAGCTGACGTTGCCAGTACAGCGTCCAACCCCTCACGACCGCTGTTTTGGCCATGTGGCACAGTTCTGAAAACAAATCCGACAGACATAATACTTCCCGGGGCGGTTAAAACTGAATCACGCGATCAGCGCTCAATAACACTTCTGCCAGCCCGCCCAGTCCGGCCTGTTCAAAACCTTCGGCCAGATTATGGCCCGGCAGTGCATTCTGGCTGGCTTCGAGCTCGCTGACCACGCCACGACGTAAGGCTGCGGCGACGCAGGTTTGCAATTCAACCTGGTGCTCGGTAGCCAAATGCTGCCAGGCGGCCAGTAAATCGAACTCATCCGAGGCCGGGGCAGTCAGTGCCGAACCATTGTGTACACCATCCTGGTAGAAAAATACCCGCTGCAACCTGTGCCCACTGGCGAGGACAGCCTGAGCAAACTGGTAGGCGCTGCGGGCATTTTGGGAGCCATAGGCCGGGCCATCCACCACCAGGGCAAACGTCAGGCTCATTTTTCGCCATCCTCTGTCTTGCGCTGGCGGATATATAAGTAGACGGTGTGCTTGGAGATATTCAGACGATCAGCCACCCGGTTAATCGCATCCTTAATATCGAAGATGCCTTTATCGTACAGCTCCATGACGATCTGACGGTTTTTGGCATTATTCGAGACATTCTTATCGGCATTGATTTCTTCAATGGTGCGCTCGACGGTTTGATCCACCAGCTCATCGACGTCGCTGGCAAAGTTCACACTGGAGGCGGCGTGCTTGGCCTCATCGGTCGGCATAAAAGACTGCAGAATCTGAGAAAAAGGGGCATCCAGGTTCACGTTGATACACAGCAAACCGATGATATTGTCATCCGCATTGCGAATTGCAATCGTGATAGATTTCATCAGTGCACCACCCTTGGCGCGGGTGAAGTAGGCGCGGGAAAAATTGCGCTCTGATCCTTCAATGTCACGCAGCATGCGCAGCGCCAGATCAGTGATCGGCGAGCCCACTTTGCGGCCGGTATTTTCGCCATTGGCAATTTTAATCGCCGAGGTGTTCAGATCAGCCAGAGAATGCAACACAATTTCGCAAAATGGCCCGATCAGGGTGGCCAGTCCATCAACCACAGCTTCGTATGAGCGCAATATAACAAAATCGTGCTCAGTAAAAGTACGGGTTTCAATTAAGTCACTTTCCACCATGACTTCAGTGCCAAAATTATCGGTCGATACCACTTTCAGTCTTCCTTGCTTGTTCCCGATTCGCAGCTCTTGAAGGCAAACTTCGGTTTCAACGAAACGGGGAAAAAATCAATTCTTGCTTGCAAGTTTATCAGAATATGAAAACAGGTCTTCAGAAAATGAAATTTGCAGCGCACAAAAATGATCCTAAATCAGCGCTGTAAATGCAAAAAGCCCGGCATTTGCCGGGCTCGAAGGTCTCACTTGAAGCAATGCTTACTGATCAGCCGTCGCTTCTGCGTCCTGTTCCGCTTTGACGATATCCAGCAACTCAACCTCAAATACCAGGGTGGAGTTTGCCGGAATACTTGGGTTCGCTTGTGAACCGTAAGCCAGCTCTGGCGGAATGACAAACTTGAACTTAGAACCGACCGGCATCAGCTGCACGCCTTCCGTCCAGCCCGGAATGACCTGGTTCAGCGGGAAAGTGGCAGGTTGGTTGCGCTTGTATGAGCTGTCAAATTCCGTGCCGTCAATCAGCGTACCGCTATAGTGCACTTGCACTGTGTCGGTGGCTTTTGGCATCTCACCTTCGCCTTGAGTCTCCACCTGATACAACAGGCCTGATTCAGTTTTCTTCACGCCTTCCTGCTTTTCGAATTCCGCCCGGAAGTCATCACCGGCTTTGGTGTTCTTCTCTGCTTCTTCTTTGGCTTTGGTCGTCATCATGTCAGAAACACGCTGATCCAGATCCTGCAGCGCCTGCTGAGTCTCTTCCTGGCTCATACGGCTGTTACCGGCAAAGACATCAGTGACCCCCGCCAGCACATCTTCTTTTTTCAGATCCAGACCCAGCTCTTTTTGCTGTTCCAGGTTCGCCGACAGGTATTGCGCCAGTGAAGCCCCAATCGCATAAGCCGCTTTCTGATCATCAGACTCAAATGCCTTTGCTGCTTCTGTCGCAGCCGGCTGCTCTACTGCTGCTGGCTCAGCCGTCTCTGCCGGTGCTGAAGTTTTCTCATCCTGACAGCCGACCGCCAGCAGAATCGTTGCTGCCAACACAGACATTTTTAGAACTGGTTTCAGAACTGGTTTCATGTATCTCTCCATTTATTCAGAGTCTAAGCTCTTAATTTTACGCAAGGTTCTACACAGCTATGTTAAAACCATGCCATATCAATATACTAATACCAACTATTTTCTTACCGTCATTCACTGCGTCGGACACAAATGCGTCACAGTCGGAACGCAATAGTCTTCAAACGGAAAGTACGATCCATGCGCCAATCATTTTTAGCAGCAACTTTCATTCTGGCACTCTTTACGCTGACCGGTTGCGATATTTCAGGCCCGGAACGCCAGCGCTGGGATCTTGCCGCTGACGGTGCCACCACATTCAGCCTGAGCCGGGATGGTCGCTTTGCGTTATTTTATTCAGTCCAACAAGGTATCGTGCTCTGGGATCTACAGCAAAACAAAAAGTTAGCTGATTTAGGTTCTCAAGACCCACATCACACAACCGTGACAAACAGTGAGATATCCGACAATCAGCGGTTTGCCATTACCGTAACCGCACAAAACTTTGCGGTGTGGGATCTGGCCTGGAGCCAGGCTCAGGGATTGTGGTCTGTCTCCGACGGCATCATCCGAGATGTCGCGATCGCCAATGACGGCAAACAGATCCTGCTGGCGCTCTCTAACGGTAAAGCCCTGTACGTCGACTTGGGCAACGGCAGACGCTTGGAGTTCCTCGCTCACAGAGAAAAAGTCAATGCCGTCGCCCTCTCCCCCAACGGCCGATATGCGCTCTCCGGCGGGGATGACAACCAGGCCTACTTCTGGGATACAGTCAGCGGTCAGATTCTCTATCGGTTTGAACACCCGACGCGAGTCAACCAGGTTGCCTTGCAGCGAGACGGCAAGCTGGCTTTCACCGCAGACAGCGGTAATCAGGCATTTGTCTGGGATCTGTCCGATGGTCACCAGCAAGCTGCTCTGGCCATACGCCTGCGACAGCAAAATTTTTCCAGTGCACGCTTTTCCGATGACGGGCGTTATCTGGCCACAGGCAGTCCCTCCAAGCGAGTAGAACTGTGGCACACCGCAACCGGTGAGAGAGCCGCCTACTGGCAAGCCGCCACGCAAGAAAACGAGCGTCCGGGGTCGGCGGTGGTGTATGATGTGGCCATCACACCAGAGGGGGATGTTCGCTCAGGCAGCTCAGCCGGCATCGCCCAGGACTGGTATCTCACTGACTGAACACAGCTAACCGCAGCGACATGAACCATGACAGATATTGAACAAAAGCTACAGGCGCAGATTGATGAGCTGGAAATGAAACAGGCTTTTCAGGAACAGACCATTGAAGAGCTGAATACCGCATTGACCCAGCAGCAATTTCTGATCGACAAAATGCAGGTACAACTGCGCTATCTAGCCGGTAAGGTACAAGGCTCTCAGGTCTCCAATCTCGCCAGTGAAAGCGAAGAGACGCCGCCTCCGCATTACTGAGACCGCACAGCAAACGCAGATAGACAGCAGCAACAAAAAACGGGAAGCCTGAGCTTCCCGTTTTGTCGTCATGACGCGATGACTTAGTGGTTACAGCAACCGCCATCGTGGTCGTGGTCGTGATCGTGATCATGGTCGTGACCACAACCGCCTTCCTGATGAATATGGCCGTGCGCGATCTCATCTTCAGTCGCCGCACGAGTGGCAACGATTTCCACGTCGAACGTCAGTGTCTGGCCCGCCAGCATGTGGTTGCCGTCAACCACGACTTCATCACCGTCAACTTCAGTGACTTCAACAGGGATTGGCCCCTGATCCGTATCTGCCAGGAAACGCATTCCCACTGTGATTTCATCCACACCCTGGAAGACTTCAGCCGGTACGCGCTGAACCATTTCGTCATGGTGCTCGCCGTAAGCCTCTTCCGGGGCCACAGTCACTTCGAATTTGTCGCCGACTTCGCGGCCTTCCAGTGCTTTTTCCAGGCCGACAATCAGGTTGTTGTGGCCATGCAGATAATCAAGTGGTGCATCCGTGGTTGACTGATCAACAACGACGCCCTCTTCCGTTTTCACTTGATAAGCCAGGCTTACTACTGTGTCTTTAGCGACTTTCATGTTTACTCCGAATTTGAGCAGGGATTTAATCCGCCATCATACCGGATCAGCCCGCGATGACGCCAATTTTGTTCGCAGCGATCGTGTTATTCCGGCTTGAAGATGCCGATCACCTGCTCTGAGGCTGTGCCCGCCACATGTTGACTGTCTTCAACCGATTTCGGCAGCCGTGTATCCGTATGATGGCAAGCCACACACTCGACTTTCTCGACCTCGTTTTCCACCCACCAGCGCAGGGTGTCCTGCTGCTGACATGCCGGACACACAGCCCCGGCAATAAAACGTTTCTTACTCATGGTTCCTTTCCTGCTGCTGCCGGGTTGTGCTGACCGACTATCGGTCAGTCCCAGCCATTATGTCGTTCGCGTTCGCCCCGCATTTCACGATCGAAGATCTCTTCCAGCTCTTTCCGGGCTTCTCTGGCCCGGGAGGCTAAGTGAACATCTTCTGAATGCTGGGGCAATAAGTCCCGCAAGGCGGTGGTATCTAATTTCCGAAAATGTGCTTCTGCCCGTTTGGCTTTGTAGGGATGCATGCCCAGTGCAACCAGTGCCTGACGTCCCAGATCCAGCGCGCCGGCAAAGGTTTCACGAGAAAACCTTTCCACGCCATGGCTGAGCAGCTGGTGCGCTTCCACCCGGCTGCGGGCACGGGCCAGTATTTTCAGGCGCGGAAAATGCTGCTGGCAAAGCGCAACCACCTGCATCACCTCTTCCGGATTGTCGGTACAGATAATAATGGCCTCTGCTTTTTCTGCCCCCGCCGCCCGCAGTAAATCGAGCTGGCTGGCATCGCCATAATACACCTTGTAGCCGAACTTACGCAGAAACTGAATCTGACTGGGATCCCGTTCCAGGATGGTGACCCGGATTTTATTGGCAAACAGCAACCTGCCAACAACCTGACCAAAACGGCCAAACCCGGTAATGATCACCCTGGGTTCGCGATCAACCACATCCGACTCCGGCTCATGGCTGGCTTCAGCCTTAAACGTACGGACGAACCATTTGTCCTGCAGCCGTAAGATCAGCGGTGTGGTCATCATCGACAGGCTGACCACCACCAGCAAAAAGCTGCTCAGATCCGCCGCTAACAGCCCTTCGCTGCGTGCAGCAGTAAAGAGCACAAAAGCAAACTCACCCCCCTGACTGAGGATCGCCGCCATCTGACTGCGCGACTTGGCCTGAATGCCGAACAGCCGGGCCAGCAAATACAGAATGAAGCCCTTAACCACGACCAAAGCCACGACCGCAGCCAGAATCTGTAACGGGTATTCCAGCAACAGACCGAGATTCACCGCCATACCGACAGAGATAAAAAACAGGCCGAGCAGCAAGCCCTTAAACGGCTCGATGGCAATTTCAAGCTCATGGCGGTATTCGCTTTCCGCCAGCAGCACCCCGGCCAGAAAAGTGCCCAGTGCCATCGACAGGCCGAGAATTTCCATCCCCAGTGCAATCCCTATCACCAGCAGCAACGCTGTAACGGTAAAGAGCTCGCGCACCCCGGACATCACCACCCAGCGAAACAAAGGCCGCAGCAGGAAATGACCGCCAACCAGCAAGACGGCGATGCCTGCCACCATCGCGCCTAAATCGAGCCAGGTGCCACCATCGCTGCCTGCCAGCAGAGGCAACACGGCGAGCATAGGGATCACCGCGATATCCTGAAACAGCAGTACAGCAAAGCCAGACTGCCCGGTTTGCGAGCCGCCGATGCCCTGCTCTTCAATGATCCGCAGGGCTATTGCAGTGGAAGATAACGCCAGCCCCATTCCGATTACCAGGGCGACCCGCCAATCCACCGCGCCGACAAATTGTCCGCACACCAGTACCAGAGAGGCAATCACTAAACTGGTCAAGACCACCTGACTGCCGCCCAAGCCCAGAATGGGTTGTCGCATCTGCCAGAGTTTGCTGGGGTTCAGCTCCAGTCCAATCAGAAACAGCAGCAGCACAACCCCGAACTCGGAAAAATGCAGCACTTCTTCCACATCATTGATCAGCCCCAGACCCCAGGGACCAATCCCGATCCCGGCCAGCAGATAGCCCAAAACCGATCCCAGTCCGAGACGCTGGGCCACCGGCACAGCCACCACGGCCGCCGCCAGAAACACCACCCCGGCACTCAATACATCAGACGCCATAACGCTTCTCCCGGCCCGCGTCGACGCCGGCCAGTGGCGCGTTCAGCCACTCCCGGTACAACTGTGCATGTTCGCGCCGTTCGGCATCCGGTACCCGCCGCGCCCAGTGCAGCACCAGAGGTGGTATCCAGTGCATCTGGCACAGCTCAGCGGTCAGTTCAAACGGCTTGAGGATATCGTCCACGCTACTGCGGTTATACCCGTCCGGTGTATAAGCTTCCGCCGCCCCGCCCGTGGTGATCACTGAACGCCAGTATTTGCCCTTGGTTGCCCGGCCATCCCCGTGAGCAAACCCTTTGCTGAGCACCACATCGATCCATTCTTTGAGCAAAGACGGACAGGAATACATATATAAAGGATGCTGAAAAACCAAAATATCATGCTGGGCCAGCAAGGCACGCTCATAGGTAATATCGATAAAAAAGTCCGGATACTTGCCGTACAGGTCGTGGAACGTCACATGAGGCAGATTCGCCACCGCAGAGAGCATGGCTTTATTGGCAACCGACGCATCGGGGTCCGGATGCGCGTAAATCAGCAGAATACGTGGTGGGGCGTGCTCCATAGGCCTGATCCTCATTTCCCTGAGTAACATCATGAGCATTCACGGGATGTCCCGGCTCTTGAAACATCATACCGAATTATTGCGCCAAAAGATCGCTTAATTCCTGAGATTTCAACAGCAAAATACATCGCTGCCCGTTCCCGGGACTCCGGCCTTGTTCGCAGTTGACCGAGGTTTAGTATAGACTGCCGCACCAGAAACCTATTTGTTGTGGAGCGGCAACAGCCGGTAGTAACAGGCGATGATCACTTTTTCTGATATTCAATTACTCAGGGGCGGAAATGTCCTTTTGGATCAGGCAACAGCCACTATTCATCCTGGCGATAAAGTCGGACTGGTGGGCAAGAATGGCTGCGGGAAATCTACGCTGTTTGCGCTGATCAAAAACGAGCTGACCGTTGATGCCGGGCAACATGCTGTCCCGTCGCACTGGGAGCTGGCCTGGGTGGCCCAGGAAACACCGGCTTTAGCACGCACCGCACTGGATTATGTGATTGACGGTGACCGCGAATACCGCCAGCTGGAACAGGCACTGCAGGCGGCAGAGCTGGCCGATGACGGTAACAAGGTTGCCCTGCTGCACGACCAGATCGACGCGATTGGCGGTTACAGCATCAAAGCCCGGGCGTCCGAGCTGCTCGATGGCCTGGGCTTTTCTCAGGCTCAGATGGACTGGAACCTGACTCAGTTTTCCGGTGGCTGGCGGATGCGTCTTAATCTGGCGCAGGCCTTGCTGTGCCGCTCAGATCTGCTGCTGCTCGACGAACCCACCAACCACCTGGATCTGGATGCCGTCTTGTGGCTGGAAAAATGGCTGCAAAATTACCGGGGCACTCTGGTTCTGATTTCCCATGACCGCGATTTCCTTGACCCGGTCGTCAACCGCATTATTCATGTCGAAAATCAGCGGCTGAATGAATACACGGGCAATTACTCGTCATTTGAGAACCAGCGGGCGGAAAAACTGATCCTGCAGCAGTCGATGTATCAGAAGCAGCAAAAGCAAATGTCGCACATGCAGTCTTATATCGATCGCTTTCGCTATAAAGCCAGTAAAGCCCGTCAGGCGCAAAGCCGGATCAAGGCGCTGGAGCGTCTGGAAAAGGTACTGCCCGCCCAGTTCGACAACCCGTTCAGCTTTGAATTCCGCGAGCCGGATTCACTGCCCAACCCGATTATGATGATGGATCAGGTCGCAGCCGGTTATGGTGAGACATCGATCCTGGATAAGATCCGCCTTAATCTGGTACCGGGCAGCCGAATTGGTCTGCTGGGCCGTAACGGTGCCGGTAAATCCACCCTGATCAAATTACTTTCAGGTGAACTGGCGGTGCAGGCCGGTGAGCTGACTTACTCGCAAGGGGTGAAAATCGGTTATTTTGCCCAGCACCAGCTGGAAACCCTGCGCCTGGATGAAACCCCACTGCAGCACATGAACCGCCTGGCACCGGAAGCGACAGAACAGCAACTGCGTGACTACCTCGGCAGTTTTGGCTTCAAAGGCGACAAGGCACTGGATCTGGTTGGCCCCTTTTCCGGGGGAGAAAAAGCCCGTCTGGTTCTGGCACTGATTGTCTGGCAGCGCCCGAACCTGCTGCTGCTGGATGAACCGACCAACCACTTGGATCTCGACATGCGTCAGGCGCTGACGCTGGCCCTGCAGTCCTTTGAAGGGGCGATGGTCATCGTCAGCCACGATCGTTATCTGCTGCGCGCCACCACGGATGATTTGTATCTGGTGCACGACAAAAAAGTCGAACCGTTTGATGGCGATCTCAATGATTACCACAAATGGCTGGCGGAGCAGCAGCGCACCGAGCGCCGCGAGCAGCAGGCCAGCAAGCCGGACACCGTCAGTAAAGATAACAGCGCGGCTTCCCGCAAAGAGCTCAAACGTCTGGAGGCGGAATTCCGCAAACAGACTGCGCCGCTGCGTAAACAGGTTGAAAAACTGGAAGCTAAGATGGAAAAACTCGGCCAGTCGCTGGCGACAGCGGAAGCCGCCTTGTCTGATCCCAGCATCTATGAAGCGGACAACAAAACTCAACTCAACCAGACACTGCTTGATCAGAGCCAGGCAAAAGCCGCTTTGGAAGAGGTTGAAATGGAATGGATGGAACTGCACGAGCAGTTAGAAACGATGGAGCAGGACTTCAATGCCAAATTCTGAACACTATGCCGGCCAGCCTTTTCAGCCGGATCAGTTCTGGCGTTTTTGCCTGCAGCACTACAGTCTGGGCGGGGTCAGCCAGGCCTGCCTGCAGCTTCAGGACGATTTTCAGGGGAACGTCAATCTGGCCTTGTTACTGCTCTGGCTGGACAGCCAGCAGTATCCCTTATCAGAAACAGAGATCCGCCAGCTCAATAAAGCGCTGACCGCGAGCGACGGCCAACTGACAGCCTACCGTCATCTGCGCCGCGCGCTGAAACCTCAGCTCGACCAGCCAGGCTACCAGCAAATGCTGGACTTTGAGCTGCTGCTGGAGCAAAACCAGCAGCAGGATCTGATCCGCTGTCTGAACCATCAGGCACAACAGGCCAGAGCAGCGCTGCCGCCACCTGCCGACAATCTGGCTCAGTACTGCCAGCAGCTGAATGCCGGCAGCCTGACCACAGCGATCCGCGGCTGACCAGCGCGGGAAACACAGCATGAACAAGGCAGCCTGGCTGCCTTACCATATCATCACCACACAACCCGCGGTCAGCGCGCCCATCACCAGATTGAAAATCTGTCTGGCTTTCGGCTGATTCAGCCAACGGCCAATCATAGTGCCGAATCCGGCCCAGAGTGAGACGCAGGGAAAGCCCACCACAAAGAAAATCAGGGCCACCGCCGCCGCAGACCCCCAGTAGCCTTCCCCGCTCATGGTAAAGGTACTGATTGCCGTCACCGACATCATCCAGGCTTTAGGGTTCACATACTGAAACAAGGCCGCGGCGAAAAACGACATCGGTCTGGCATCACTGTCTTCGGTCTGCAGCCTTCCTCCGGCAGCAGCAATCTTCCAGGCCAGATACAGTAAATAGGCACTGCCAAGCCAGCGCAGGGCTTCATGCAACACAGGGTAGCGCTCAAAAAGCACCCCCAGCCCAGCCGCCACCAGCAGAATCATACTCACCAGCCCCCCGCCGATGCCCAGCATGTGCGGCACAGTACGCCAGTAGCCAAAATTGGCCCCCGAGGCTGTCACCATCATATTGTTCGGTCCGGGAGTTCCGGTCATCGTGGCCGCAAATGCGGCCAGTGAGATCAAAAATTGCCATTCCAGGTTCATCTGCCACTCCGTGATTCACACCCGATTGTATCGGTACAATTTTAATTTACACTTGCTTTATTCCCACCAAAGTGGTCAAAATGCAGACTATCAAGAGGAAGATTTGCGATCAAAGGATTTATTGTCACCATGACAATCGAGACAATTCAGCAAGATTTTTTCGCTCGGGGGGAAGACGGGCTACCCAAATACCGCCGTCTGGCCGAGACCCTGGCACATCTGATTGAATCCGGCCAGTTGGCCCCCGGTGATAAGCTGCCGACACACAGAGCCATGGCCGATACGCTGGGAGTGACCGTCGGGACCATTACCCGCGCCTATGCCGAAGCTGAACGCCGGGGACTGCTGGAAGCCAGAGTGGGCGCCGGCACATACGTCTGTCCGAGTCACCGCCCGGGCTGGGTGTTCAGTTACCCCACGCAGACACCGGATGAGTGCAATCTGGGCTATAACATCCCGCCTTATGTCGACCGCTCAGCACCGCTGGCCCAGGCCATGCAGACGCTCTCGCAGCAGGCCGAACAGCTCAACCACCTGATGCTGTATCAGGCTCCGCAAGGACTGAGTGAACACAGAGACATGATTTGCCACTGGCTGAACCGCCATGGCATTGAGATCGATCCGACGCGGATGCATTTCACCTCCGGGGCGCAGCATGCCATTCAGCTGGTACTGTCTGTATTCTGCCGCAGCGGCGATACTTTGCTGACGGAGAACCTGGTTTATCCCGGTTTTCTCGGGCTGGCCCGCCAGATGCAACTCAATGTCAAAGCGGTCGAGATGGACGAGCAAGGGCTGATCCCTGAGAGTCTGGACGCAGCCTGCCGCCTGTATCAGCCCCGGATGCTTTACTGCACACCGACGCTGCAAAATCCGACCACCGCCACCATGAGCCGGGAAAGGCGCGAAGCGATTCTGGCGGTATGCCGCCGTCATCAGGTGCTGGTGATTGAAGATGATGTCAATGGCCTGCTGCCGGTCGACGCCCCGCCGCCGCTGGTCAATCTCGACCGTGAACAGGTGATCCACTTCGGCAGCCTGTCGAAATGCCTCGCCCCGGGATTGCGGCTGGGGTATATCCAGGTGCCGGGCAAATATCAGGACCGACTGAACACAGCGCTGCACCATCACTGCCTGATGATCAGCCCGCTGCTCAGTGCCCTGGCCTGCGAACTGATCCGTCAGGGCGATGCCGACCGGCTGTTAACCACGATCCGGCAAGATATGGGGCAGCGAAAGTTGTTGCTCGAGCGCTATCTGCAACCCTATCACATTCAACATCACGCACAGAGTTTCCACGCCTGGCTCACGCTGCCCGACCACTGGCGCTTGAGCGACTTTGTCTCGGCCGCCGAAGCGAGAGACGTGATCGTCAAATCAGCCGAGCTGTTTACGCCGCCCGGCTCGACGATCCCCCAGGCCGTGCGTCTGGCCGTCAGCGCGCCGCACAGTCATGATAAACTTGAACAAGGTCTGGCGATCCTGGCTGAGCTGCTGGCTCAGGAGCCATATCCTGATTTTCCGCTGTGAGGAAGAAGCCGATGTATCATTTTGAGCCTGCCGCTGGCCTGCGTAACGCCCATCTACAAACCATTCTGCCGCGGATGATTCGCCGTCAGGCGCAGTTCGAGCCGCTAACAGAGCGTATTCTGACCCCGGATGATGATTTCCTCGATCTGGTCTGGACCGATACGCCCTCTCACCACCCGGCACAGAGCCCTGTCATGATCCTCTTTCACGGTCTGGAAGGCAGTTTTCGCAGCCCCTACGCCCACAGCCTGCTGTTTGCTGCCAGGCAGCAGGGCTGGCTGGGCGTGATGATGCATTTTCGCGGCTGCAGCGGCGAAGTGAACCGCCAGCCGAGAAGCTATCATTCAGGGGAAACCTCAGATGCCACCTTCTTCATCCGGCATCTTCGGGAACGTTTTCCTCACAATCCGCTGCTGGCCGTCGGTGTCTCACTGGGGGGAAATATGCTGGTCAATTATCTTGCTGAAACCGGTGAAGTCTCTGAGCTTACTGCCGCTCAGGTCATCTCACCACCTTTGGATCTGGCGGCCTGTTCCGACCGGATACAGCAAGGATTTTCGCGGGTCTACCAGCGTTACCTGCTGGGTTCCATGAAGAAGAATATGCTGAAAAAAATGGCCGTCTTACCCGAGGTACTGCCATTTCAGAGTGAGCAGATCACAGCGCTCCGTTCGCTGCGCCAGTTTGACGATGCCGTCACTGCACCCTTACACGGTTTCAGTAATGCAGAGGACTATTACCAGCGCTGTAGCGGGCTGGGTAAGCTGTCTCAGGTGAAAACGCCACTGCGGGTGATTCATGCTGCCGATGACCCTTTTATGACTGAGGCCGTGATCCCCAGACAGCCTCTGCCAGCGCACATTGATTATCATCTGACCCGACATGGCGGCCACGTCGGCTTTATCAGCGGCACCTGGCGGGAACCGGTCTTCTGGCTGGATCACACAGTGCCGGCCTGGTTTCGGGATAAACTGGGCGCATAAAAAAAATAACGCCTGAACTCAGGCGTTATTTTATCTCGCTTAACCTATCTTACCGGTATCAATCAATTGCTGGATCAGCGGTCGCATGATCAGCTCCATTGCAAAGCTCATTTTACCGCCCGGCACCACCAATGTATTGTGGCGCGACATAAAAGAGCCCTGGATCATCGCCAGCAGATAGGGGAAATCCACGTTCTTGATACCGCGAAAACGGATCACCACAAAACTCTCGTCCAGACTGGGGATCGCTTTGGCACTGACCGGATTTGAGGTATCCACGGTCGGCACCCGCTGAAAGTTGATATGGGTCCGGGAAAACTGTGGCGTGATGTAATTGAGGTAATCATCCATTGAGCGGACAATCGACTCCATCACCGCCTCACGGGAATGGCCGCGATCCCGGGTATCGCGGACGATTTTCTGGATCCATTCCAGGTTGACAATCGGCACCATGCCAATCAGCAAATCGACATGCTGCGCCACGTTGACATCGCCGTCCACAACACCGCCATGGAGCCCTTCATAAAACAGCAGATCAGTATTTTCCGGCAGATCCTGCCAGGGGGTGAATGTACCCGGCATTTGGTTATAGGGCACCGCCTCGTCAAAGGTGTGCAGGTAACGGCGAAACTTGCCGCTGCCATCTTCGCCATACTGGCGGAAAAAGTTGCCCAACTGAGCAAAATCGTTGGCCTGCGGGCCAAAATAGCTGATATGACGGCCTTGCTCTTTGGCTTTGCGGATCTCCACATCCATTTCAGGTCGGGTGAACCGGTGGAAACTGTCTCCTTCCAGCCAGGCCGCATGAATGTTCAGCATGTTAAACATTTTACGGAAGGCTTCCGAGGTGGTGGACGTCCCTGCTCCGGAGGAACCTGTTACTGCAATGATCGGGTGTTTTGCAGACATGACATACCTTGTCGTTAATCCTAACGGAATCAGTTATTAACAGGGTGAATGCAAGCAGTCAAGCTTGCAGCCCTGCCAGTCAGCGCCAGCTTCCGTTTTCTGCTGCCGCTTTTCATTATGGCAGCTTTATTCTGTGCGAAGTGACCGGCGCAGTTTAATATCAACCGTTTCGTGCAGTTCCGAGAACAGAATCACTGCCTCTCCGTTATCCAGTTGCTGTCTGACTTTGGCCACTTTCTGGGCCAGACTCAGCTCCCGGTCGCCATAATCCGTGCCTTCACGCAGCACAAAATGCTCGATCAGGTTATTGAGTGTCTCGGGGTCTAATTCTTGCCAGGGAACGATCATACTGCTCACCGAAAAATAAGTGGGAAAACCGGTACGGCTTTCCCGAACCACCCTTAAGCGGCGACGATTTCATAAGAATGGGTCAGGGTGACCCCTTTACCCAGCATCAGGCACACAGAGCAGTATTTTTCCAGCGAATCACCAACCGCTTTGGCCACCAGCGCGTCATCCAGATCATGACCGGTCACCACGAAATGCAGATTGGCGGAGGTGAAATAACGCGGTGCCTGCTCGCGGCGCTCTGAGGTGATGTTGGCTTCACAGGCGGTGATGGCCTGACCGGCACTTTTCAGGCCGTCAACCACATCGACAGAGCTGCAACCGCCAGCCGCCATTAGCACCAGTTCCATCGGACTCGGCGCCGTTTTGCCGCCGTTACCGTCCATGACCACACTGTGGCCCGAGTTTGACTGGCCGACAAAAGTCAAACCTTCTACCCATTTAACACGTGATTGCATGCGATGCTCCTTACTCCTCAAACCCGCATTTAAAAACTAAGTCACAACTGTGTGATCATGTGCACAGTAATGCGTCCAAAATGTGCATTTATCGTCACCCAATATCAAGCAATGCGTGCCGAAAAAAGTTAAACTCTTGGACTGAATGTTCACATGCGCTTGCAGCCCAGCCGTTGACTGAATATCCTAGTTGGCAAACAATGATATTGTTATACCCAACACCAATTCAAGGAATGACGTTGTTGGGCAACACACTGCAGAGGAAGTTAGTAATATGGTTCCAGGTAAACCGCAAACAGATCCAACCTTGGAGTGGTTCCTTTCTCATTGCCACATTCATAAGTACCCTTCAAAGAGTACACTGATCCACGCTGGCGAGAAAGCGGAGACCCTCTACTACATTGTTAAAGGCTCCGTTGCCGTTCTTATCAAGGACGAAGAAGGCAAAGAGATGATTCTGTCCTACCTCAACCAGGGCGACTTCATCGGTGAGCTTGGCCTGTTTGAAGAAGGCCAGGAGCGTACTGCCTGGGTTCGTGCAAAAACACCATGTGAAGTGGCTGAGATTTCCTTTAAGAAATTCCGCCAGCTGATTCAGGTCAACCCGGACATTCTGATGCGCCTGTCTGCGCAGATGGCGCGCCGTCTGCAAGTCACCAGCCAGAAAGTTGGCGACCTGGCGTTCCTGGATGTGACCGGTCGTATTGCCCAGACACTGCTGAATCTGGCCAAACAGCCAGATGCGATGACTCACCCGGACGGGATGCAAATCAAAATCACCCGTCAGGAAATCGGTCAGATTGTTGGCTGCTCCCGTGAAACCGTTGGCCGCATCCTGAAGATGCTGGAAGAGCAGAACCTGATTTCTGCCCACGGTAAAACCATCGTGGTTTACGGCACACGCTGATCACCTGCTGTGATGCAGCCATTGTGAGTATCAGAAAAGCCGCCTGTGCGGCTTTTCTTGCATTTGAATCTCCGGACCCGCTTTACATCAGGTTCCTCTAGTGACCTCACAGTTTTTCAGTTGCCTTCCTGCATCCTACTGCTACATTTGGCATATCAGTTTTATGTGGATGTAGTGATATGGATATCGAACGTTTTGCCCCGAATGCGCAGCACAGCCAGGTGCCGCCCCGTCCTGTGGTCACTCTGGGCCGTTTCCTGACAGCATCAGTAGAAATGACAGGGTTTCAGTCGCCGCGCCAGTTACTGGAGCAAGAATCCGGTCTGCACTCGGGCATCTTGAGTCGTGACAACGAGGCCTGGATGCTGCCCTTGGATCAGCAGCACTGACATCAGGCATTTCAGACATAAAAAAACAGCGACCCGAAGGCCGCTGTTTTACGTGCATTTCAGCATGGCTGAATCACATATTGGTACTTTCGAAGATTTTATCGGCTGACGCTTCGACAAAGCCCGGATAAAGCTCCCCGTCTGCCTGCGGATAGCGCTTGGCGAACTCATAGAAACCGCCAGGAATGGTGCGTACGCCATCAGTAAAGGACACATCCACACGATCCGCCATGGTCGAGGATTGCTCCAGCATCACTTCCGGATTGCCCTTCACCTCACCGCCAGATTCATTGATGCTGAACCCGTTGTGCCGCAGCAGGCTGTTCACTGCCGCCACTTCGGTAAACTGCTCCAGCTGATTGACGCTCACGGTAAAGTGATTGGCACCGTAACCGTGGGCGGCAACCCAACCGGCATACTCGCTTTCCGCAGCCAGCATTTCATAGGTTGCAAAGTCCAGCTCCCACAAACGGCCGCCATAGAGGAAGGACGCATCCTTCATTGCACCCTCAGGGATCTGCTTGACCAGCGCACGCACCGTGTTTTGCAATTGGGCAGAGCACTGACCGACCAGCAGTTCACTGATAAACACTTTCGGGGCAGCCGGATTCGGGTGCTCGAAGTGCTCAGCGTACAGTTTCTTCTGCTCGAAATGGTAGGTGCCGCACGGCTTGTAACCAATGGCGATAAACGGTGCCGCCAGAACATCCAGACTGACACCCGGCAGATTAAAGGTGCGCAGCGCAATATGATCGTTTTGCAGAGGCTCTTCCTCTGTCAGCAGATCGTGCACCTGCGCCGCTGACGGGCACAGACGGGTCGTAAAGTCCTGCCACAGGGCATCAAACAATTTTTCCACTCTTTCCATGATGCGGTTCCCCTTCGAAAATACGGGTTATGTATGAGTTACAGTTGAATTCCTGGCGACAGTTGTGCCGGCAGTTCGGTTGCCTCACCTTCCATCGATGCCATCGGGTAAGCACAGTAATCCGCAGCGTAGTACGCACTCGGACGCAGGTTGCCCGAGGCACCCGGACCACCGAACGGCGCATCGCCGCTGGCACCGGTCAACTGGCGGTTACGGTTGACGACGCCCGCACGGATATGATCGATGAAATATTCCCACTCACTGTCATCAGTCGAGACCAGACCGGCCGACAGGCCATAACGGGTGTTGTTGGCCATCTCGACCGCCTGAGGCAGCTCCTGGTAACGCGCCACCTGCAGCAGCGGACCGAAATATTCTTCGTCCGGCAATTCGGCAATCTTGCTGACTTCGATAATCCCAGGCGTGACGACAGCGCCCTGGCCACGCGCGGCTTTCAGCAGAGATTCACCACCCATAGCAAGCAGACGCTCCTGCGCGGCAATAATGTTGTCCGCGGCGGCGACAGAAATTTGCGGTCCCATAAACGGCTGCGGCTCGGCAAACGGGCCGTCCACATTGATGGCTTTGGTCGCTTCGACCAGTGCTGCAATCAGGGCGTCCCCTTCCGCGCCTTCTGGCACGTACAGGCGGCGGGCACAGGTACAACGCTGGCCGGCACTGATGAAAGCCGACTGGATGATGGTGTATACAGTGGATTTCAGATCGCCATAGGCCTTGGAGATGACCATCGGGTTGTTGCCGCCCATCTCCAGCGCCAGCATTTTGCCCGGCTGACCGGCAAACTGACGGTGCAGGATATGACCGGTATTGGCACTACCGGTAAACAGCAGGCCGTCGATACCGGCCGACTGCGCCAGCGCTTCACCGGTCGCCCGCGCGCCCTGAACCAGGTTCAGTACACCGGCAGGCAAACCCGCCTGTTCCCACAGTTTGACGGTTTCTTCCGCGACTTTTGGTGTCAGATCCGAAGGTTTGAACACCACAGTGTTCCCCGCCAGCAGCGCAGGAACAATGTGACCGTTAGGCAGGTGACCCGGGAAATTATACGGCCCGAATACCGCCATCACGCCCAGCGGACGGTGACGCAGGACGGCTTTGGTGCCCGCGACGTCTTTTTCACGCTCGCCGGTACGCTCATTGTAAGCACGCAGAGAAATGGCAATCTTACCCACCATGGCGCCAGCTTCAGTGCGCGTTTCCCACAGCGGTTTACCGGTTTCTTCAGCGATTGTGCGGGCAATGTGCTCGCTGTTGTCTTTGACCAGGGCAGCGAAGCGCTCAACGATCGCCTGACGCTCTTCCAGTCGGGTATGACGCCAGGTCATCAGCGCCTGACGCGCACTGGCCACAGCCTGCTCAACCTGCTCGGTTGTAGCACTCTTACCTTCCCAGATCACTTCACCGCTGAATGGATTCAGCGATTGCATCGCTTCACCCTGACCGGCTTGCCAGTTACCTGCAATCCATTGTGTCATCTTGTATTCCACCCTAGTTATTGAGCAATCAGGCGAACCTGATCCCCGTTTTTCACTTCTAACACCTTGGCCATTTCCGGAGAAATGATGGCCAGATTACGTTCACCATCCAGTGCCGCTTTACCAACCGTTGCACGGAAACCGGCAAAACGGGTATTACTGATGATGTAATTATGCGAGCTGTGATGTTCGCCGATCTCAACCGTACAGCGCTGAGATGCACGGACAGACTCAATATGGCGCAGATCGCATTCCACCGTGGGGCCAGCATCAAAAATGTCCACATAGCCACGGTTAACGAATCCTTCCGCTTCCAGCAATTTTAGCGCCGGACGCGTATTGTCGTGCACCTGGCCAATCACTGCCTGCGCTTCTTTGCTCAGCAGGTTGACGTAAATCGGCAGTTTCGGCATCAGATCAGCAATAAATTCTTTTTTGCCAATCCCTGTCAGGTAATCGGCTTCAACGAAATCAATCGAGAAAAAGTGCTCTTTCAGCCATTCCCAGAACGGGGAATTTCCCTGTTCATCTGACACGCCGCGCATTTCGGCAATCACAGTGTCCGAGAAACGATGACGATGTTCGGCCAGCATCAGAAAACGGCACTTGGAGAGCAGTTTTCCGTTCAGTCCCTGACGCCATTGCGGGCGCAGGAATAAGGTACATAGCTCACTGACACCCGTGTAGTCATTACCGAACGTCAGTACCTTCAGCACTTTATGTACATCCAGATGATGTGAATTATGAACCAGTGTGCTGAGGTGATAAGTATAGAATGGGTTATCCAGTCCGACCGCGGCTTCCAGCGCTGTCGTCCCGGCAATTTCGCCTGTCTCAGTGTCTTCCGCTACCATGAGGTAGCCTTCCGGACCCGGTGCAGTGACGTCTTTATTAAAGCTTTCAACTGAATGAGCGATCCGATTGCTGAGGATCTCCTCATTAACCGGCAATGATGTGAATCCG
Source organism: Photobacterium sp. TLY01 (assembly GCF_021432065.1). Classification (NCBI taxonomy): domain Bacteria; kingdom Pseudomonadati; phylum Pseudomonadota; class Gammaproteobacteria; order Vibrionales; family Vibrionaceae; genus Photobacterium; species Photobacterium sp. TLY01. Next base: position 265,763 of record NZ_CP090364.1, on the reverse strand, counting down.
TGGCCTGATTCATCGGCGCACGTCATCAGTGCAGGCAAATCCGCTTTTGTAATTGGACGTATAACCAGCATCGAACTCCCTCCTGATGCAGGTAGCAACACAGGTTGCTAACTCTGAATATCTGTTATTTCTGACTCTTCTAACAGCGGCCCCGGGCGATCCCCGGGGCAGCAAGCAGGGCAAGCTCGTGCGCCTGCCCTTGTCTTATTATTGGTTGTACAGCTTGGCAATCGCACGTTCCAGACGCGCCATACCTTCTTCGACATCCGATTTTTCAATCACCAGCGATGGCGTGAAACGCACCACATTGGTACCGGCAACCAGGACCATCAGGCCTTCTTCACCGGCCGCCAGCAGCACATCACGTGCACGGCCCTGCCAGGCTTCATTCAGGGCTGCGCCCAGTAGCAGACCCTTACCACGGACTTCAGCGAAGATAGGGTACTGAGCATTGATTTTCTCAATCCCGTCACGGAACCACTGCTCGCGCTCTTTCACACCAGCCAGGACTTCCGGCTTGCTGACTTCGTCAACCACAGCCTCAGCCACGGCACACGCCAGCGGGTTACCGCCATAGGTTGAACCGTGAGTCCCCACTTTCAGGTGCTGCGCCAGCTCAGTGGTGGTCAGCATCGCGCCAATCGGGAAACCGCCACCCAGCGATTTCGCTGTGCTCAGGATGTCCGGCGTCACGCCCAGACCCTGATACGCATAGAACTCACCCGTACGGCCGTTCCCTGTCTGTACCTCATCAAACACCAGCAGGGCATTGTGTTTGTCACACAACTCACGCACGCCCTGGATAAATTCTTTGGTCGGAGAAACGATACCGCCCTCGCCCTGCAGCGGCTCCATCATCACCGCACAGGTGCGATCAGAGATATGTGCTGCCAGCGCTTCAAGATCGTTATACGGCAGGTGCGTCACCGCCTGAGGTTTTGGACCGAAGCCGTCAGAATACGCAGCCTGACCACCCACGGTCACAGTGAAGAAAGTACGGCCGTGGAAACCTTGTTTAAAGGCGATGATTTCATCTTTTTCCGGGCCGAATTTATCAGCCGCGTAACGGCGCGCCAGTTTCAGCGCGGCTTCGTTTGCTTCGGCGCCCGAGTTGGCAAAGAAGACTTTCTCAGCAAAGCTGACTTCGGTCAGTTTTTTCGCCAGACGCAGGGCCGGCTCATTGGTCATGACGTTGCTCAGGTGCCAAATCTTTTCACCCTGCTCTTTCAGAGCTGACACCATAGCCGGGTGACAATGGCCCAAGCAGCTCACCGCGATACCACCGGCGAAATCGATGTACTCACGGTCATCCTGGTCCCATACACGGGCACCTTTCCCTTTCACCGGGATGATTTGCATTGGGGCATAACAAGGTACCATGACCTCATCAAAGGTTTGACGTCCTACTTTTTGATCCGTCGCCATTATACTTTCCTTCTGTGTATATCGCTTTGCGCATAGTATTTACATAATATTAACCGATTCCAATAGCAGAAAATGTTTTTCCTTTGCGGAAAGTGCGTCATATAACTGCCATGGATACATATTTATGCGTGAGTAAGGAAAACTTATTAAGACGATTTTAAGGAAAGGTGTTTTTCCCTGTAGGAATCAATGCCCCTGCGCATGATTTGACGAAATGCATAAGCTTGCGACAAAGGCCGGATGAATATTTTTTGGCCAATGTTAAGAAAAGTGATACAGATCGCGCTTGTGAGACAGCCAAAAACGCCCAAAACACCCATTAGTAAGACTAATAGGTCATTAGCCAGGCCACATTTGACAAGGCCTGACAGCGAAAAAGTAAAATTAGAAAAGATAAAAAAGAGAGAGAAAAGCCGGTATCAGCGACGCAGAAAATTGGCCAGCAACTGATGCCCTTGTTCTGTGAGAATGCTTTCCGGGTGGAACTGAACCCCTTCCAGCGGCAGAGTGCGATGGCTGATGCCCATGATCTCATCCGGCTTGCCGTCTTTTTCTGTCCATGCTGTCACTTCGAAACAGTCCGGCAGCGTATCGGGTTGTACCACCAGCGAGTGATAGCGGGTGACCGTCAGGGGATTATTCAGGCCGCAAAACACACTGCGGTTGTTGTGTCGCACCGGAGAGGTTTTACCGTGCATGACTTGCCGGGCGCGCACCACTTTGGCACCAAAGACCTGCGCCATCGACTGATGCCCGAGGCAGACGCCAAGAATCGGCAGTTTACCCGCAAAATGAGCAATCGCCGCCAGCGAGATCCCGGCATCATCCGGGGTACACGGGCCGGGGGAAATCACCAGATGGGAAGGCGCCAGTGCGGTAATCCCCGCCAGATCAATCTCGTCATTACGGACCACCTTCACCTCAGCGCCCAGCTCACAGAAATACTGGTACAGGTTGTAGGTAAAAGAGTCGTAATTATCAATGATCAACAGCATAAGGATCCCTGCCCTGGCAAAATCGGCGCCCTATTTTGCAACAGAGAGAGAGAAAGGCAAGCAGGATTGGCTCCTGCCGGCCTTTTTGGCGTCAAAAGCGCGGGATCAGTGCTTCATCTGACAGCTGTCACCGTTATACACAGCTTTCAGGCGGCCGGTTAAGCGCAGCGGCGCGTAGCTGCAAGGTACTTCGAACACCCCGTATGCCAGCAGACTCAGGCTGACCTGATCGCCGGCACCAATGCCGACATGGTTTAAGAAGCGATTGTCCTCCCGGTAGCGGCGCTGCTTGCCCGGCATCAGCCAAGTTTGCGTGCTGTCCCAGTACCAGCGATTGAACACCGGATAGACAGGATGGGGACTCTTGTTTTTGAAGGTCAGCTGGAAACCGCGGTTATCCGGCTGTGGATAGCGCAGACTGACCACAATGGGATCATGATCTGAGGCCGAATAAGGCCCGGTCGATTTCACCAGATCTCCGGTGTGCTGGCTTGAGTATTCGAACAAGGTACTTTCGACCGAATTAATGTGCCATTCTTCGACTCCGGCCACTTTCTCAGCCAGTGATGCATTGGCCAGCGCGTGGTCCAGGCTGCCCAGCTCGCCCTCGTAGCTGTAGGAATAAGCCGGCGTGTCGTGGCCTTTGTCGGCCAGATTCACCAGACCCAGTCCTTTGCCCGCTTCGATACCCTGCTCATGCAGCACCTTGCCGGCTACTGAGGTGCCGGACGCCGACACGATTTTGCGCTCGGCACTGACCGGATCATAGTCGGTCAGGATACGGATCGGATCTTCCTTGCCGTAGGCATTCATATCGCCCAGTACCAGCAGATCGCCGTCGATATTTTTCAGTTTATCTGACAACACCATCGCGGCAGAGACCCGGAACGCATTACAGTGGCCCTGCAAATCAGCCGGATCGCTGTCAAACTCGCCGCGGACCCAGTCTTCATAGCAACCTGAGCCTTTGGATTTCAGGTGATTCACCACCACAGTCAGCGGTTTGGCCCCCTGAACGCCTTTCACCGTAAAGGACTGCATCAGGCTGTCGCGCTGGAAGACCTCCAGATCTTTGACCTCGCCTTGCGGATTAGTCCCGGTCAGTTGCTGCTTGGGCAGTCGGATCACCTGAGCCGCCTGAGCCGGTTCTGCTTTGGCCGGACGGTAGATCAACGCCACAGTAATAGCGTCTGTCCCGAGAAACTGCTCCTGGTGCATGTCAGCCTGCTCAATGGTGATGAAGCGATAGTGATCCGCCGGATCACTGAACTGCTGGTTCAGCGTGCTGACCAGATTGGCCAGCGCACTGTCAGCACCAAAGCCGTTGTTTTCCATTTCCATGATGCCGACGATATCGGCATCCATGGCAGTGAGCGCATTGACTATCTTGCTGCGCTGCAGCTGGAAATCACTCAGGGTTTTGGCACCACGGTTACAGCCCTTGGCTACATCGGCATCGGCCTGATCTTTACATCTGGCATTGAGCGGACCGCCGATATCGCTGTCGCTGGTGAAGAAGTTGAGCACGTTAAAACTGGCGACTTTCAGCTGCGTCTCCGGCACCGACTGTGGGGCTAAGGTACGATCATCGTGGTGAATAAAATCAGCCGCTGAAATCGTATTCGTCGGGATCAGACGGTATTCGCCGTAGCTGTAGCCGATCACCCCTTCAAGGTTCACAACCGTATCGCCGACCCGAACATAGCCCTGCTCGGCATCCAGACCCGGAAAATAAGGCATCACGCCATCCGGTGCTTTGGCATCCGTGTCAATATAGAGCTGATTGCGATCATTCGCCGCCGCCAGGGCTTTGGCTTGCTCGCTGCCGGCCACATAGAGCTGGGTGGGTTTCATTAACGGCGCAGCGTGGGACAGCACCATATTGTTACGGTACGAGGCATAATCGAAACCAAAATTGCGGGTCACTTTCAGCTGGCTGTCTGCCACCAGCCGGACACGCATGCCTTCATAGCGCTCCATGGCATCGGCCAGCTGCTCACCGTCTCTGACGCTAATGGCAACCGGTGCCGGTACAACGCCCGGGGCTTCAATCACCAGCTGGTCCTGCTCGGCCAGTAACTGCGTCAGCTCATAGTGCTCTTTGACTCTGGCTTTGAGGCACACCGTCATGCCCGGCTGCACGTCCGCGGCCACCTTGCCACCAGTGTAGACAAAGATACCGTCAGAAGTATCCGGGTTGGCGTCCCCCTGCGGATCCTGGATGAAGAAGCCTTTATACAGGCTGGTCGCTTTGGCCGTCACCACTCCGCGCACGTAATAGGCATCCGGGCTGGTGTACTGGCCGTCAGGAATGACAGGGCTCTTGAGGCCGTCTCCCTGCAGTTGATAAATCGGGGTCAGGGTTTGCGTGTCACAGCGAAAGGTGTCGGCCATTGCCTGCGCAGGCAATAAGCCCATCGCAGCAGCCAATGGCAAAAGTGTGGTTCGTAACATGTCTGCAATCCTTTACATTTACTGAGAGCTATATCTAAAAAGGAATGCATTATTTAACAGGCATACATCTCATAAATGTGACAGATTTAACAAACACTACACATATGCATCTTGTGACGTCATTTTAGTGATCTTACTCTAAAAATAAGCAGGAGGAATTTGCGTCAAACGGGGACAAAAAAAGCAGAAGGTGATGCCTTCTGCTTACATTTGTACGCTGAATGAGGGTTCCGATTAAGGACGGCCGACGAAACCTACGGCCTGGTAGACCTTCTTCAGCACCTCGGCAGCACGCGCAGAGGCTTTCTCGGCACCGGTTTTCATGACCTGATCCAGGAAAGCGCGATCTTCACGGTATGCGTGATAACGCGCCTGTAGCGGCTCCAGCATGGCCACGACCGCTTCAGCAGTATCTTTCTTCAGATGGCCGTACATCTTATCGCTGTACTCAGCTTCAATATCGGCCAGGCTCTTGCCTGTCACACCCGACATGATACCCATCAGGTTCGACACCCCAGGTTTATTCTCGATATCAAACACCACACGTGGCGGCTCTTCAGAGTCGGTCACCGCGCGCTTGATCTTCTTGGTGATCGCTTTCGGGTCTTCCAGCAGACCAATCACATTGTTGCGGTTGTCATCTGACTTGGACATCTTCTTCAGCGGATCCTGCAGGCTCATGACGCGCGCGCCCACTGGCGGAATGTAAGGCTCAGGCACCACAAAGGTCTCGCCATACAGGTTGTTGAAGCGAATCGCGATATCACGGGCCAGCTCCAGGTGCTGCTTCTGGTCATTGCCCACAGGTACCTGATGCGCGCCGTACAGCAGGATATCTGCCGCCATCAGCACAGGGTAAGAAAACAGACCGGCATTAATGTTTTCCGAATGACGCTGTGATTTGTCTTTAAACTGGGTCATGCGGTTGAGCTCACCCATCTGGGTGTAGCAGTTCAGCACCCAGGCCAGCTGTGCATGCTCAGGAGCATGAGACTGCACAAACAGGGTACTCTTTTCCGGGCTGACGCCCACCGCCAGACACAGCGCCAGCGCATCCAGCGTGGCTTCACGCAGCGCGGCCGGATCCTGACGGACCGTGATGGCATGCAGGTCCACCACACAGTAGTGGCAGTTGTACTCATCCTGCATTTGTTCCCACTGACGCAGCGCACCCATGTAGTTACCAATACTTAACTCACCGGAAGGCTGTACGCCACTAAATACAATGGGTTTACTCATGATGGGATATTCCTGTTTTTCCTAAACATATCCGGCGACACCGATGCCGCCTGAAAACAATAAATGACCGGCTGAACCTGAACCGGTCGGAGCAACTCTGCGATTATGCGATAGCTACAACATCCAGCAACTGGCTGAACTGATCCAGCACCCGATCCGGGTGGCTGTCGCTGATCGGCAGGCCATAGTTGTAGCCATAAGTCAGGCCGACAACATAGCATGAGGCTGCCTGAGCCGCCAGAACATCATTGCGGGAGTCGCCGACCATCAACATCTCACTGCAACTCAGGCAATGTTTTTCCATCAACCAGTGCAGTGCGTAAGGATCCGGCTTTTTCTTCGGGAAGGTATCGCCGCCGATCACATCGGTAAAATACTGACTGATCCCGTACTCTTCAAGAATATGCGGTACGAACTGTGAGGGTTTGTTGGTGACAATCGCCATCGGGATCCCTGCCTGATGCAGTGTTTCCAGCGTTTCTGTCACCCCCGGGTACAGCACTGTCTTCTTGTGGCCACCTTCTTGATAAAAGCGGTTAAACATCATCAGTGCCCTTTGGTGCAGCTCGGGATCCAGCGCCGGGTCCAGTTCAATGCTCTGACTCAGGGCGCGGCCAATCAGCGTCTCAGCACCATTCCCTATCCAGGTCTGGGTTTGCGCTTCGGTGACGCCGGGTAAGCCCAGTGCCTGCATGGTTTTATCGGCAGCGTCAGCGAGGTCGGGCACACTGTCGAGCAAGGTGCCGTCCAAATCGAACGCAATGAATTGAATGCCTTCTATTTTCATGAACGCTTCACCTTTGCCAGCTCTGCCCGCATCTCGTCAATCACGGCCTTATAATCCGGCTGACCAAAAATCGCCGAGCCGGCGACAAACATATCGGCACCGGCCTGCGCGATTTCGCGGATATTGTCCACTTTCACCCCGCCGTCAATTTCCAGCCGGATATCACGGCCAGAGGCCTCAATACGCTCGCGCACCTGACGCAGTTTTTCCAGTGTATGCGGAATGAAAGACTGACCGCCAAAACCCGGATTCACTGACATCAGCAAAATCATGTCCAGCTTGTCCATCACATGATCGAGATAATGCAGCGGCGTGCCCGGATTGAACACCACACCGGCCTGACAGCCGTGGTCTTTGATCAGTTGCAGGCTTCGGTCCAGATGCTCGGTCGCTTCGGCATGAATGGTGATCATGGTTGCGCCGGCCTTGGCAAAATCCGGAATAATGCGATCTACAGGTTTTACCATCAAATGCACATCAATCGGCGCGGTAATGCCATAGTCACGCAACGCTTTACAAATCGGGGCACCAAAGGTGAGGTTCGGGACGTAGTGGTTATCCATTACATCAAAGTGGATCACATCGGCACCGGCGGCCAGCACTTTTTCAACGTCTTCACCCAGACGGGCAAAATCGGCAGACAAAATGGAGGGAGCGATCAGAAAATCCGTCATGTTCAGCCTCTGTACTTAAAAGGAGTCCCGCGCGGTATCGCTATACGGGGCACTAGATGGGCAAAATTCTACCCGATCTCCCCTGCGATGTCTTACCGATTTGTTCCACGGCCCTCGCTGGGTTTACAGGCTAAGCTAAAGCATAAGGAAGCGAAGACGACAGGAGTTGGACATGAAGCACAAGCCCGCATCCAAGAAAACCAATCTGTGGCGCAGCGTGGGCGCTGCACTGCTGGGGGTGCAGTCCGATCACAGCCGGCAACAGGATTTCAGCCAGCCGAGTGCCCTGCCCTTCATTGTGGCAGGACTGGTTGCTATTTTTCTGTTTGTGGGACTGCTGGTGATTATCAGTCGTTTTGTGGCGGGCTGAACAGCGCCAGCAGTTCGTCTACTTTATTGCGGCCACCGCCATTTCGGCTGATGGTGCGTTTGACCCGCACCACAGACAAGTCCGCGCCGTGATACAAGCGGCGGGTCAGTGTGGTGTCGTGATTGGAAATCAGTACCGGAATATGGCGCTCTGCAGCAGCTTTTTCTGCCACATCAGCCAGCGCCGCCTGATCATCTAAGCTGAACCCATTGCCGGCATAAGAGGTAAAATTGGCCGTGGTGGACAGCGGTGCATACGGCGGATCGCAATAAATCACACTGCCTTTGCGGGCACGGGAGAACGTCTGGTGGTAGCCCTCACAGATAAAGGTCGCTTTCTTGGCCTTTTCTGCAAAGTGGTACATTTCTGCTTCAGGAAAATAAGGCTTTTTATACGATCCAAACGGCACGTTAAAACCGCCTTTCTTGTTATAACGGCACAAACCGTTAAAACCATGGCGGTTCATATAGAGAAAATACAGAGAACGCAGATAGGTATCCTGCGTCTGGTTAAACGCTTCGCGGATAGCCAGATAAGCACCTTTCTGGTTGTATTCCGGTGTGAAATACTGCCGGGCATCTTCAATGTAACGCTCGGGTTCGTGCTTAATCACATTGTACAGGTTGATTAAGTCCGGATTGATATCAGCCAGCAGATAGTCGTCGTAGTCCGTGTTCAGAAACACAGAGCCCGCACCGACAAAAGGTTCAACCAATTTTCGTGCAGGTGGCAGATGTCGTCTGATGTCCTCGACCAGAGAAAACTTGCCTCCGGCCCATTTCAGAAAGGCACGCTGCTTTTTCATTTGGTTAACCTACCACCCATAACGACTGTCTTTTCAAAGGTGGCGGATTGTAACCTATTTCTCACCTGACCCATACTGCTTGGGGACAATTATCCCGAACAATTCAATGACTGCCAATCTGACACTCTACAGGGACTGACCCCGATCGATTTCCCGGTGGATCTGCGTATAAGATTTCACCCAGGGTTGTACGGACTGCACTTTGGCCGGTAACTGTGCCTGTGCCCGGCGAGCTGCAGCCACGCTGCTGTAATCACCGGTGACCACGATATACCAGCGCACGCCCTGCCGCTGGGTTTGGTACACCTGGGCGATCTCTTCAATGCCGTATTCATCAAGAAAACTGCGGGTGGCTTCCAGCGAATGCATGGCGGCCAGCTGCAGCGCATAATGACGGCTATTGACTGACTTAAGTGCTGCTTTATCTGCGGCCATAGCCGCCTGCAGGCCGGTCAGTTGCGGTGCTGTTGGAGCCGCTTCTGCCGGGGCTGTGCCGACAGGTTCAGCACTTTGCGTTTGTTCGGGCGCCGAAGCCGCGCCGGGGATACCGGTTGCTTCACCCTCAGCCACAGGAGGGGTAGCCGCCTGACTGAGCGCATCCTGGGCAGCCACTGCCAACTCGCCTGAGCCACCGGTTTCCTGCTCGGTGATCATGGCATCCACCACATCCGAAGGCAGGACCACGCGCTGGCCTGCGGGATTACTGCGGCCGACGGTCAATCCTTCGATCTTAACCGGCTCGGGCAGGACTTCCGGACGGGTTTCTGCCGTTGCAGACGATGGCGTTTCTGCGCTTTGGTTATTCGTATTGACGGTGAGCCCATCGGCTGGGTCGCCTGAAGATAGCGGTTCAGTCTTCGCATCCGGCGAAGCCACCAGGCCATCATCAGATTGCGCCAGTATTTCATCGGCAGCGGTCGTCTCCGGGCCGAGCGTTGCCGTCTCCGCCTGAGTTGGTGCGCTCTGATCCGGGAAGTACCAGAAAACAAGGCCGGCCCCTACAATAACCAGCAGCAAGAGTAACAGGGCCGCCGGGGAAAGCGCTCTGGCGTTTGTATTGTCCATATTCGCCACCTCCGTGTGATTGAGTGCCGATAAGGCGCCTGGCGTTGGTGCCACCTCAGCCGCCTGCGCTTTCAGGGCGCGTCGCTGGTTGGCATCCAGTGAGTGAGTCGCCAGCACCAATTCCAGAAACGCCTGTACTTCCTGTTCAGGCAGTAAGGGAATTTCCAGCTCCAGCGGCACCTGCCCCTGGCCATGAGAGACCTGGTGTAACGCTTTGGTTAACCGGCCAGTCTGACTAAAGAGTAGTACATTCACCTGCCAGTCATCTGATTCTTGCGCTTTTACCACCAGCGCCCACAACTCACCGATCAGTGCCGGACTGAGCAAGTGTGCATCGTCGATCACCAGCAGTAACTCGACCGGTTTCCCCGTCAGCAAACGCTCGATACTCTGATGCAAGGGATCACTCTCGTTAAACACGGCACCTGGAATGAGCTGATTGAGCAATATGGTTCTGTGCTGGCTGTCATTCTGTGCCGGGTGGCACATCAGCAAGGCCTGTCGGGTCTGATGAATACCGTCCGAGTCGGCCCATTGCTCAAGATACCGTTGCGCCAGCCAGGATTTACCGGCCCCGGCTTCGCCGCTGATTTGGATCAAATGGGAGCTGAATCGGGTCAGGAACTGTACCCGGGAAAGCAGTTGGATCTGGCTGTCCAGATCCAGAGACGTCAGAGAAGCGGCTATCGTCATGAATGATTACAACATCAGGGTTCTATCACCTGACGCAGGATATCATTCGGTACATCAGAAACGACCTCAGCACGACCAATTCCAGTCGGTAGTACCAGTCTGAGCTTACCTGATAACACTTTCTTATCCCGCATCATGTGCTTGATATAATGGTCAAAGTTCATCGTTTCCGGTGCAACAACCGGCAAATCGGCCTGCACCAGCAATGAACGAATTTGTTCCGCTTCCGCTGATGTCATTAAGCCTAACAGACAAGCCGTTTGCGCCGCTTGTACTGTCCCGGCAGCAACAGCTTCACCGTGAAGCCAATTACCATAACCCATCTCAGCTTCAATCGCATGACCAAAAGTGTGACCTAGGTTCAGCAGCGCGCGCACACCCGACTCTTTCTCGTCTGCGGCCACCACATCGGCTTTGATCTGGCAGCAACGGGCAATCGCCTGGCTCAGGGCTTTGGGATCCAGTGCACGCAGCTGATCCAGATGCTGCTCCAGCCAGGTGAAGAAATCCTGATCAACAATAATGCCGTATTTGATGACCTCAGCCATACCGGCGGCAAACTCGCGGGCTGGCAGGCTTTTCAGACAGTCGGTGTCAATGACCACCGCTTGCGGCTGATAAAAGGCCCCAACCATGTTTTTACCCAAAGGATGATTGACGGCCGTTTTCCCGCCGACCGATGAGTCCACCTGTGCGAGCAGAGTGGTCGGAACCTGAATAAAATCGACCCCGCGCTGGAAACAAGCAGCGGCAAAACCCACGACATCACCAATCACGCCCCCACCCAGTGCTACCAGCACCACGTCGCGGCCATAACTGCCTTCCAGCAGAAAAGTCATGATCTGATTAAAAGTATCGAGGGTTTTGTACTGCTCGCCGTCAGGGAGGTTGAGCAGGGCCACGTCCTTTGCCAGTGAACTGAGCGTGGCCTGCAGGGTGTCGGCATAAAGAGGGGCGACAGTGTCATTACTGATAATCACAACCCGTCGACCAGTCACAGAGGTGAAGTAATCCGGATCAGACAGTAACCCGGTGCCAATTGAAATATCGTAACTTCTCTCACCCAGACTGACTGTAATCCGCTCCATGACTCGTTGTTTCTCCGTCGTTAACGCTCTTCCAGCATTTTGATAATTTGATTAGCAACGACCTTAGCACTCTGGTCGTCGGTACGTACTGTGTAATCCGCTACTTCTTCATACAATGGATTACGCTCTTCTGCAAGCGCTTCAAGCACTTCACGAGGTTTATCGGTTTGCAGCAGAGGGCGCTTCTTGTCACGCTGAGTACGTGCCAGCTGTTTCTCAATGGTGGTTTCCAGATAAACCACGATACCACGAGCTGACAGACGGTTTCGGCTCTCTTTGCTTTTCACCGAGCCTCCCCCGGTCGCCAGGACGATGCCTTGCTCCTGGGTCAGATCGTCGATGACCGCTTCTTCACGGGCACGGAAGCCTTCCTCGCCTTCTACGTCGAAGACCCAGCTGATGTCGGCGCCGGTACGCTCTTCGATCACAGTATCTGAGTCAAGAAACTCCATATGTAACTGCTGTGCAAGGTGTCTGCCAATGGTGCTCTTACCGGCTCCCATTGGTCCTACCAAGAAAATATTTCGTTTTTCAGCCATGTTTAGCAAATATACGCGCGATTAAAAAATAGACAAAACCGCCCACAGGCCATTGATTTGCAAGCCTGAGGCGCCAACTTCCTCACATTTCATTCGTGATAAGACCGAAAATTATCTCAGGACTCACTGCTGTTTGGCAATAGCCAGTCTCAGTCAAGCGCCTCATCTCAGCAAAATAAACCGCCCTGCGCCTGCGCCCGGCCTCACTATCGGAGGATTTTCGGGGTCACGAAAATTAATAATTCGCGTCGGGTATCCCGCTCGAGTTCCTGCCTGAACAAGCTGCCCAGTAAGGGAATATCTCCCAGCAGCGGGACTTTGCGCACCGCCTGACTGAACTGGTGCTGGAAAATACCGCCCAGCACGATGGTCTCGCCATTGTCCACCAGTACCTGAGTGCCAATCCGCTGGGTATCAATGGCCACCGCTTCCCCTGTGCCTGTCATGACCGTCTCGCCAGGCTTGTTCTGCGTGACCTCAAGGTCCAGCACCAGTTTGTCATCCGGAGTGATCTGCGGCGTCACCATCAGGCTCAGCACAGCTTTCTTAAAAGAAACAGACACTGCGCCACTGGACGAAGCTTCGAGATAGGGGATCTCTGTCCCCTGCTCAATATAGGCCATTTTCTTGTTTGTCGTGACCAGCCGGGGACTGGAAATGATTTCTGCTTTCTCCTCGGCCTGCAGGGCCGACAATTCCAGATCCAGCAACTGATCTCCCCACCTGGCTACCTGAAAAGCGATTCTGGCCGCGCCCGCCTGAGCGCCGAGGTTCACATTGAGATAATCGCTGACATCCGGCTCAAGACTATCGGCCCCCAGCGCGGACAGATTCCCCTCAATGGAACCCCCGAGCGTCACACTGCCATGGGTGTCTAACATTCCCCAGCGTACGCCAAGATCCGTGATATCCTTTTCATTCATGCTGACAATACGCGCTTCGATCTGTACCTGCTTGACCGGTTTATCCAGCGCGCGAATGATAGCCAGTAAACTATCCATGCTGTCTGCCACTTCCTTAACCACCAGAGCGTTTGTTCTGTCATCCACATGCAAAGCGCCATATTCCGTCAGCAAACCCGACTGGCCGGGCTTGCCTGCCAGCATGTCGGCTAAATCTGTGGCTTTGGCGTAACGGATTAGAATCACTTCGGTTTTCAGTTCACCACCGTGCAAAGGTTGCCGGACAACCTGTGACGCCTGAGCGGCCATCGCCATTTTTGGCGCCACCACCATAATATTGCCGTGGCGTTGATAGGTCAGTCCTTTCATCTGGAGAATAATATCGAGCGCCTGAGACCAGAGCACATCCTTAAGGTTGAGGGTAATGTTGCCCTGTACCTCGTCCGCAACCACCAGATTATGCTGCTGGTGATCGGCCATCACCTGCAATAGCTGTCGCACCGGGACATCCTGAAAATTAAGCGACAATCGCTCTCCATTCACTGGAGATACAGCCTCAGACTCTGCCATCACAACGGCAGTAGCAAGTACAGAGATCATGCAGGCTGCCAGCCTGAACAGGGCGTAAAAAGTATGCATGTTTTCTTTCCTGAATCATCCTGTTCAGACCGGCGTCAGACTGTGTGTGCAGGGACGATTAACTATTGAATTCGCTGGCTACCCGGTCTGAATATCAAACCGGATGTGAGGCTTCCGTGACAAATAAAGCGTGTAAGGCGTGACCCCAGGACAGCCGGGCACACTGCCTGTCTCCAACATTAACTCGGTTTGCCCGGCATTCACGCTGAGCACCCGGATTTTCGGCCCGATCACCTGCTCGGGCCTGACCTTGAATAACCGGCCATCCTCCCCGCTCAGCAGCGCCGTCCATCCGTGCGTGTCCCTGACGCTGCCCTTCATCATCAGCCCCTTCACCAGCATGTCTGTGACTGAGGCCTGACAAGCGACTGGCTCTGCCTCAATCACATCAAAGCGGTGAAACGGAGAACCAGACGCGCTGGCGTTAAACTCGGGCGCATCTGGCAGGCCGTCTCCAGCCACAGGCCAGGCAACCGACAGCAAAACATACCTGAGGATGGGGAGAACAAAGCGACGGAGTAAAAAGAGAGCCATCAGCGCTTCTCCTGTTTTTTATCATCCGTCGGAACCGCCCCAGCGAGGACTTGGGATATCTGATACAAGCGTGCACTGCCGGTGATCTGCAACACATCCGAACGCCTTTCAAGCGGCTCCATCGTCAGTTCATTCACCACCAGCAACCAGTGCATAGATGCCAGCCTGGCTAATAATGCCCCTGATGAGGCATAGCTACCCTGCCATTCAAAGTGCAATGGCTGCACACTGTACCAGTCGTGGTTTTCACTGTTCCCCCACCTGAGCGCGTGCAGAACGACACCGGTCTCCACACTGAGGGTTTCAATGTCTGCCAGGACTTGCGGCCAGTCGGACTGGGCAGGCAACCGGGCCAGCTGCAGCCGGTAACCGGCCTGCATTTTCGCGGCGCGTTCCGACCAGTCAGGCAATAAATCGGCCTGACTTCGCTGCTGATCATACTGCGTCTGCAATGTCCGAGCTTGGGCTTGCAGCCCATGATATTGCCGGATCACACCGGTAATACTGCCTTGCCACACCACAAGATTCAGCATCACCAGCAGCACCAGACAGGCAACCAGCTGATAACGAAGTGGCCATTCGGGCATCGATTCCAGTGTCAGATCCCGCCAGTCAGTCATCAGTTGCCTTCGTCAGCGCTGACGCTAATGCCATAGTGACGGAAAAACCCTGCATCGCCTCACCACGCTGAACAGCCGGCTCCGTCTGGTTCCCGCGCTGAACAGAATGCAGTTGACTCTGACTGACCCATTCCTGACGCTCAATTCTGTCCAGAAAATCAGGCAAAGCAGCCAGTTGCCGGGTCTGACCGGTTAGTACCAGCGTATTGTCTTGCAGCGTCAGCCGCTCCAGCCCGGCGGACTGCGGCAATAGTTCAGGTAAATGATTGAGCACATGGATCAGGGGAAAACGCGCAGAATGCCAGCGGCTGATCTCCGTCAGCCGGGACTGGTACATCTGATGCTGCCCCTGATCATTCGCCAGCCTGGCCAGATCAGGCGCCAGCGCAAGGATTTGCTGTTGAATACGTTCATTTTTGATGTGCTGGCGTGCTGCCCGCTCCCCGTAATAGAGCCGCAAACTCCCTGCAATCAACACGGCCATGACAAACGTCGTCCCCATGCAGTACCAGAACCGGCGGCGATGCGCGATCAGCTGTGCTTGACGCCAGGGCAAGAGATTGACGGGGATCAGCATGAGAGTCCCCCTCTGACCGCCAGCGCCGCCGCTCTGGCCCAGGCCGTATCCGCCGGCACGGCCACGGTCGTGGTGCGCGACAGCGTTGGAAATAACAGCTCCGGTGTCAAATAAGCAACCGGCAAGCCGCACGCTTGCTGCCATAAAATCAGATCCGCATCAGACACAGGGCGGCCGGTCAGCCACAAGCCGGTGAGCGGAGAAAGTACTTGATAATGTTGCAGTTGCCGGATCAGCGCCGGTGGTGGCATCTGGCAATCGCCATTCTGCTCAAAGGTGCGGTGCAGCGGCAGGTTATGTGAAAAACCGGCGGCCAGATCAGTATCCTCAGGGCCCAGACAGACTAGTGCCGGATTCGCTCCCATTGCCGTTATTGCCTGCCGGTGACAGTATTCCAGCAGCCACAAGAGTGCACGCGCCTGCAATTCCATGATCACAGGCTCAAAACCAGCCTCACGCACACTCCGGGCTCTCGCTTCAACCACAGTGGTTTTGGCCGCAACAACCTGAAAACGCAGCCTGTCCTCTGCCGCACCCTGTTCGGAAACCAGTGAAGGGGAATAATCCAGGCTCAACGCCTCCGGTGCCATCGACAGCGTACCCGCCAGTATCTTTGCCAGTTCGGTTCCGATATCCTGTCCCCAGCGTGGTTCCAGCGTCAGCACCTGCTGCACTACCTCACTGTCGGGCAGTGACAACACAGTACGGACCGCGCGCTTTGGAAGCAGCATCCGTATTTTACGCAAGGCTGACAACAAGATAGGTTCAGACAGGCTATTCTGGTAAGACCCGCCGCCAGGGGACGCCCCGGCATGTTCTGCAGGAGACAAAGCGACTTCAGCGTAATCTAATAACGCCAGCCGCCCTTTATTTTGCTTAAGCACGACCGCCTTTACACTATGGTGACCGATATCTATCCCGGTCCAGACTGGCTTGTGCAACATGGCGTGGTATGCTCCCCTGGTAAAAACAAGGCAAAATTATTCGAATAAACACCTCTGACGGCGTTAAATTTATTTGAGTTATCTTTATACTACTGACTGAAATAGCGCGGATGGCCAAACGAAGGTGTAACGGGAATTCTCAAGTGAAGTTCATAAAGCGATTATTTATTTTTGCAATCATTTGCATCATTCTTGGAGTCAGCACGATTTTTGGTTTCTACCTCTATCTGAAACCGGATCTCCCTGATGTCGCAACGCTGAAAAACGTTGAGTTACAGACACCTATGCAGGTGTACAGTGCTGACGGCGAACTGATTTCCCAGTTTGGTGAGAAGCGCCGTATCCCACTGACACTGGATCAAATTCCTCAGCAGATGATCAACGCGGTGATCGCGACCGAAGACAGCCGCTATTATGACCACCCGGGTATTGACCCGATCGGCATCGCCCGTGCTGCCTTTGTGGTGGCAACCTCAGGAACCGCCAAACAGGGCGCCAGTACCATTACCCAGCAGCTCGCGCGTAATTTTTTCCTCAGCAATGAGAAAAAAATCATGCGTAAAATCAAAGAAATTTTCATCGCTGTTCACATTGAACAACTGCTGAGCAAAGATGAAATTCTGGAACTGTACCTGAACAAAATTTACCTCGGTTACCGGGCATACGGTGTCGGAGCGGCTGCACAGGTCTATTTTGGTAAAGATGTCAGCCAGCTGACGCTGAGTGAAATTGCGATCATTGGCGGCCTGCCGAAAGCGCCGTCGACCATGAACCCGATTTACTCGCTGGATCGGGCAACCACACGCCGCAATGTGGTCTTGAGCCGGATGCTGGATGAGGGCTACATCACCCGCACTGAATTCGAACAGGCCAAAGCAGAACCTATCGTTGCCCGCTATCACGGTGCGGAGATTGCGCTCAATGCGCCTTACTTTGCCGAACGGGCCAGAGCCTGGATGCTGGACCGCTATGGTGAAGATGCTTACACATCCGGGATGAAAGTGTTCACCACGGTTAACCCCAAATTGCAGCGGGCAGCACAACAGGCCGCCATACAAAACCTGATGGATTATGACCAGCGCCACGGTTTCCGGGGTGCGGTGGCCACCCTGTGGATGCCGGAACAGGCGGTATGGGATGAGCAGATGATCCTGGATCATCTGGCCAAACAACCAAGCTACGGTGAGCTGGAGCCTGCCGTGGTGATCAAGGTTGACCAGAAAAGCGCGGAAGTCGTCCTGCGTAGCGGCCAGCATCAGCGTCTCGACTGGGATGGCATGAAATGGGCACGCCGCTTCATTACCGACTCCAGCCAGGGCCCGGCACCGAAGTCAGCGCCTGAGATCCTGGCGCCTGGCCAGCAAATCTGGGTCCAGCAAAAAGGTGAAAGCTGGGTACTGAGCCAGGTGCCCGATGCCAACACCGCCTTTGTCGCCATTTCGCCATACAATGGTGCCGTACAGGCCATGGTGGGCGGATTTAACTTCGTCCACAGCAAATTCAACCGTGCCACTCAGTCCATCCGTCAGGTTGGTTCCAGCATCAAGCCATTCATCTATTCAGCCGGCCTGAACTCCGGGATGACACTGGCAACTCTGATCAACGATGCACCGGTGAACAGCTGGGACAAGAGCATGGGCACCGCCTGGCGCCCGAAAAACTCACCGCCGACCTACAACGGCCCGACCCGCTTGCGTATCGGCCTGGCACAATCGAAAAATGTGATGGCAGTCCGCGTGTTGCAGGATGTCGGGCTGGACGACACCATCGGCTACCTGACCCGCTTTGGTTTCAAACGAGAAGACATTCCCCGGGCCGAAGCCATTGCGCTGGGGGCTGGCAGCCTGACCCCGCTGGAAATGGTTCAGGGCTTCTCTGTCTTTGCCAATGGCGGCTACTTTGTTGAGCCCTATTTCATTGAACGCGTGGAAGATGCCTACGGTAATCTGGTCTATCAGGCGCATCCGAATGTGGTCTGTAATGATGATTGCCAGCGCAAAGAGCAACTGGCAGGTAACTCTGTAGTGGCCAGCCGCGCAGTCATGCATGACATCGCCATCAGCGAAGAAGAACTGGGCCCGACGGGCAGTGCCACGGCAGCCGATCAACAGCCGCTTCGCATTGCACCGCAAGTGGTGACCGAGCAGAACGCTTTTCTGGTGCGTGAAATGCTGGAAAGCAACATCTGGGGCGGCGGTGACTGGCGCCACGGCAGTGGCTGGAACGGCACGGGCTGGCGCGGGCAGGTCCTGAAACGCCGTGATATCGGCGGTAAAACCGGGACCACCAACGATTCCAAAGATGCCTGGTATACAGGTTTCGGGCCGGGGATTGTCGCTACGGCCTGGGTTGGCTTTGACGATCACAGCCGTGAACTGGGCCGCACCAGCACCAACCCGAACATTGATAATGATCAGACGGCTGGCGCCGAAGCCGGTGCCAAAACGGCTCAACCGGCCTGGATTGGCTTCATGGAACAAGCGCTGCAGGATGTGCCTGAACAACGCAAGCAATTGCCGCCCAACATTGTTCAGGTGCGTATCGACCGCGACACCGGCAAGCTGACCAAGAAGAATGATTTTACCTCAATGTTCGAGTACTTCATTCAGGGGACGGAACCGAAAGAGTATGTCGGTGAAGGGGGCAGCGACGGCGGCCTCTTTGAATCCGACAGTTCAGACGAGCTGTTCTGATCGCTCGCCCTGAACAACAGGTTGTGAGTCAGGAATAACAAGCGCGCCTTCAGGCGCGCTTGTTTCATTTTAGCTGTCCAGATGCAGACTGATCGTGCGCCGGATTTGCTCGGCCAACTGCTCATAACGCCCTTTAAGCGGTGAGCCTGGACGATAGGCCAGCGTAATCAAACGGCTCGGTTCAGGATCGCAGGCTTTCAGATAACATACACCATCCCGTTTTGCCGCATGCGGTGTCGCCAGTTTCGGCAGCAAGGTCATCCCACTGCCGGCCGCCACCATATTGCGCAGGGTTTCCAGACTGGTTGCCTTGAAACTGCCGTCCTCTTTCGCGCCGGCAGCAAAACAAAACCCCATTGCCTGATCGCGCAGGCAGTGCCCATCCCCCAGCATCAGCAGGGTATGGCCATTCAATTCCTGCATGGACAGCTCACTTTTATCCGCCCAGGGATGTCCCTCTGGCACCGCCAACACCATAGGTTCATGGTAAAGCGACAGCTCTTTGAAATGCTCACTTTCTTTGACTGCGGCCAGAATAATGCAATCCAGTTTACCTTCTTCCAGCTGCTGCACCAGCACCTGAGTCTGCGCTTCATGCAGGTACAACTCTAACTGAGGAAAAGCCGCTTTCAACGCCGGGATAATCAGGGGCAATAAGTAGGGGCCGACTGTGGGAATAAAACCGACATGCAGCGGGCCGGCCATGCTTTCCCCTTGCTGGCTGGCCATTTCTGCCAGCACCTTGACCTCGTGCAGCACCTTTCTCGCCTGAGTCACCAGACTGAGCCCGACATCGGTAAACAGCACCTTGCGGCTGGTGCGCTCGAGCAAAGACACCCCTAACTCAGTTTCCAGCTTACGGATCTGCCCGCTCAGGGTCGGCTGACTGACAAAGCACGCCTCTGCCGCTTTACGAAAATGTCGGTGCTCAGACAGTGCCACCAGATATTCGAGATCTCGGATATTCATCAATCGGTTCCCATTTCATTTAATAGAAATTAACGATTAATAAGATAACAGCAAACGATTAGAGCTATCAATCCAAATTTCGCATACTAGCCCCATCAACAGGAACAAGACAAAAATGTTCCACAAAATATTGAAATCAAAACATCCAGCAGGAGAACAATATGTTTACATCAAAAGAAGGCCAAGCGATTCCACAGGTGACTTTCCGTACCCGTCAGGGTGATCAGTGGGTTGACGTTACCACCGATGAGCTGTTCAGCAACAAAACCGTGGTGGTATTCAGCCTGCCGGGCGCGTTCACGCCAACCTGCTCGTCCAGCCACCTGCCACGTTACAACGAGCTGGCTTCTGTCTTTGCTGCGCATGGCGTGGATGACATCCTGTGTGTCTCGGTCAACGACACCTTTGTCATGAATGCCTGGAAAGCCGATCAGGACGCGGAAAACATTACTTTCATCCCGGACGGTAACGGCGAGTTCACCAAAGGTATGGGCATGCTGGTACAGAAAAACGACCTGGGCTTCGGCGACCGTTCATGGCGCTACAGCATGCTGGTGAAAAACGGCGTGGTCACAAAAATGTTTATCGAGAACGACGAACCGGGCGACCCGTTCAACGTTTCTGACGCTGATACTATGCTGAACTATATCGCCCCTGACCATAAACTGCAGGAGTCGGTTACCATTTTCACGAAACCGGGCTGCCCGTTCTGTGCCAAGGCGAAACAGAACCTGATCGACAAAGGGCTTCAGTTTGAAGAGGTAATCCTGGGTAAAGATGCCACCACAGTCAGCCTGCGCGCTGTCTCTGGTCGCAGCACTGTGCCTCAGGTCTTTATTGGTGGCAAGCACATCGGCGGCAGCGAAGAGCTGGAAGCCTACCTGGGCTAACCCACGCACCAAGGCAGGGCGAACGCCCTGCCAGATTGCACACCGTTGAACTGAATGTCGTTGGAGAGAAAAGATGAAAACCTTAACCGTAGATGTGGCCGTCATTGGTGGTGGTACGGCTGGCCTGGGTGCTTACCGCGCCGCCAAAGCGCACACTGACAGCGTGGTCATGATCGAAGGTGGCCCTTACGGCACCACCTGTGCCCGCGTGGGCTGCATGCCCTCAAAATTGCTGATTGCTGCGGCTGAAAGCGTCCACAACATTGAAAAAGCTCCCGCCTTTGGTGTGCATCCGCAGGGCGAGATTCAGATCAACGGCCGTGAAGTCATGGACCGGGTCAAGCGTGAGCGTGACCGCTTCGTTGGCTTCGTGCTGGAGAGCGTCGATGAGATTCCGGCGGCAGACAAAATCAGCGGCTATGCCCGGTTTATCAATAACACCACACTCGAGGTCGATGATCACACCCGCATTGAAGCCCAGCGGATTGTGATTGCCACCGGCTCCCGTCCGGCCTATCCGGGCGCATGGCATGAGCTGGGGGATCGCCTGGTGATCAACGATGATGTCTTCGACTGGGATGATCTGCCGGCCTCGGTAGCAGTATTCGGTCCGGGTGTGATCGGGCTGGAGCTGGGTCAGGCACTGCATCGCCTCGGAGTTGAGGTCAAAATCTTCGGTCTCGGCGGCCAGGTCGGCCCGCTGACCGACGATGAAGTCATGGCATATGCCAACACCGCCTTCAATGACGAGCTGTACCTGAATGCCGATGTCAAAGTCGAAAGCATGAAACGCATCGGCGACAGGGTTGAGATTCAGTTCATTAACAAATCAGGCGAGCTGGAAACTCAGACGTTTGACTATGTGCTGGCTGCGACCGGTCGCCGGCCGAATACAGACAAGCTGGCGCTTGAAAACACTGATGTGGAACTGGATGAGCGCGGCGTGCCGGTCGCTGATCATTTCACCCTGCAAACCTCGGTGGCGTCAATTTTCATTGCCGGTGATGCCAGCAATCAGTTGCCTTTGCTACACGAAGCCGCTGATCAGGGCCGGATCGCCGGAGACAATGCCGGCCGCTTCCCGGATATTCGTGCCGGACTGCGTCGCTCGAAAATTTCCGTGGTATTCACCGAGCCACAAATTGCCATGATCGGGGAAAGTCGTCGCGAGATTACCCAGCGGCTGGGCAACTGCGGCTGCTTTGAAGTCGGGACTGTCTCGTTCGAGAATCAAGGCCGCTCGCGGGTGATGCTGCGCAATAAGGGCATACTGAACCTGTACGGCGAACATGGCACAGGTCGTTTTCTGGGTGCCGAGATGATGGGGCCGAATGCTGAACATCTGGCGCATTTACTGGCCTGGGCACACCAGAGCAAGATGACAGTGGCGCAAATGCTGGACATGCCCTTTTACCATCCGGTGATCGAGGAAGGTGTCCGTACCGCACTGCGCGATCTCAACGCCAAACTGCATCTGGGGCCGGAAATGATCAAGCACTGCATGGACTGCGGCCCCGGCTGTTGATTCAGCCCCGACACTGACGGGGAAACAATCACTACCGCCCATAGGCGGTGGTTTTGAAGGGGACAAAAAAGCGCCGGATCACCGGCGCTTTTTTATTAACTCGCAGACAGTGTGAATATCAGGCGACGTTGACGCTTGGAATCACGTGCTGCTGATCTAACCTGACTTCCAGTGCCACCTCGTCACAGGCATGCTGACGCGGGCACATATCGCAGTCTTTCATCACTTTCTCCGGCAACAAGGATTTTGAGGTCGGAATAAAGTCCTGCTTCATGAAAAATTCAGGCACACGGGTCAGCACAAACACCCGCTTGATCGCCATCTGACTGGCTTTTTCCAGCAAATGCTGGATCAATGCTTTGCCCTGCCCCTGATGCTGCCAGCCCGCCTCGATCCCCAGCGAACGGATTTCCGCCAAGCCCGAGTCATAGACATACAGCGACGCACAGCCGGTGACCAGCCCTTGGGTTTCTGCCACCGCAAAGGAGCCGATATCCCGCACCAGTTCATTGCGCGGACGCGGCAGATTCTCGCCCAGCCCGGCCCAGTACGCCACCATGCCTTCAATGGCGTCGAGATCCGTCAGGCGCGCCCCACGCACTTTCACGCCCGGTGCATGGCGTTTTGACAGCCGTTTTTCTGTCTGTGAAATCGCATGATCGACCTGATTGGGCGCCACACCGCCCAGTGCGCAGCGTTTTTCCAGACAGGATTCAATGGTCAGGATCGGGTACACATCTTCAGCAATCACAGGCGAGAAAGCTTTCATCTCCTCCAGTGACAGCTCTTCCAGCGCACAGCCTTTCTCAATCGCCGCGACGACAGCCACGCCGACGATATGGTGTGCTTCCCGAAACGGGATGCCTTTGGCCACCAGGTAATCGGCCAGCTCAGTGGCATTGGAATACCCCTGCATCGCCGCTTCAAGCGTCCGATCTTTATTGACCTTGATACCGTCAAAACACAGCGCAGCCATTTCCATGCATTCATGCCAGGTGTCCAGTGCGTCGAACAAGCCTTCTTTGTCTTCCTGCATGTCTTTGTTGTAAGCCAGCGGCAGCGCTTTGACTGTCATCATCATGCCCGCCAGGGAGCCGTATACCCGGCCACACTTACCCCGGATCAGCTCCAGCGCATCCGGATTCTTTTTCTGCGGCATCAGGGAAGAACCTGAGGTCACCGTATCGGCCAGCTCAATGAAGTTAGACTCGCCCGAATTGTAGAAGATCATGTCTTCGGCCAGCCGCGACAAATGCAGCATGGAAATCGACGCCGTCGACAACAGCTCCATCACATGATCACGGTCCGATACAGAATCCAGACTGTTACGGGTTGCCCGGTGGAAACCCAGACTGTGGGCCAGAGCTTCACGGTCAATCGGGTAAGCCGTACCAGCCAGTGCACCTGAACCTAACGGACAGGTATCTAACCGGTGCAGCGCATCACTGAGACGGGAATGGTCCCGCTCAAACATTTCCACATAAGCCAGACACCAGTGGGCAAACGTTACCGGCTGAGCCCGCTGCAGGTGGGTATATCCCGGCAACACAGTGGTCTGGTGTGCACGGGCCACTGCCGTCAGCTGACTTTGCAGGTGGTCCAGCATCATGAGTAGCTGGTGTCCCTGCTGACGACACCACAGCTTGAGATCAGTCGCCACCTGATCGTTCCGTGAACGGCCGGTGTGCAGCTTTTTGCCCAAATCACCCACACGGTGGATCAGCTGTTGCTCAACCCAGCTGTGGATGTCTTCGGCGTCAGAGTGGAGGATCTGTTGCGGATCCTCCATCACAGCCAGCTTGAGCTCATTGAGTGCCAGCTCCAGCTTCTGCTGCTCCGCTTCGGTCAGTACCCCGACCTGACGCAGCGCTTTGGACCAGGCCACCGAGCCAACGATGTCTTGCTCCGCCAGGCGGTAATCAAAACGCAGGGAATCGTTAAACTGCTTGAACCGAGTATCTGCTGCCTGACTAAAACGTCCGCCCCATAGTGCCATGGTACTTCTCCTTTGCTGTACGACCGACTTGCTCACATGTCTGATTAGTAATGCGCTTTACGCTGATTAGATTATTTTTTCTGTTCGTTCAGGGCACGGATACGGCTGGCCAGCGAGTACAGGCGGATAAAGCCACCCGCATGGCTGTGGTCGTACACTTCGTCTTCACCGAAGGTGGCGAACTCTTCCGAGTACAGGCTGTTCGGCGAACGTTTCTGAACGGCAGTGACCTGACCTTTGTACAGTTTCAGTACCACTTCACCATTGACGTCCTGCGCCAGCTCATTCGCGGCGGCCAGCAGTGAACGGCACAGCGGAGTAAACCAACGACCATCGTAAATCAGGTGCGATGCTTTCAGGCCAATGCTTTCACGAAATTCAAACGACTCTTTGTCCAGGACCAGTTGCTCGACGGCACGCAGGGCTTCCATCATGATGGTGCCTCCCGGTGTCTCATAACAACCGCGGGATTTGATCCCGACCAGACGGTTTTCCACGATATCGATCCGGCCGACGCCGTGCTCGGCACCTTTCTTGTTCAGATAGACCAGCGCTTCATACGGCGACATGGCTTTGCCGTCGACTGCCACAATCTCGCCTTTTTCGATCAGTACAGACACTTCTTCCGGGGTGTTCGGCGCATCTTCCGGATCTTTGGTCCATACCCAGCACAGCTCGTTGGACTGGTTCCAAGTGTTTTCCAGCACGCCGCCTTCGGTTGAAATGTGCCAGGCATTCGCGTCACGGGAATAGATTTTTTCCAGCGTTGCCGTGGTTGGAATCTTACGCTCGGCCAGATAATCCAGCAGAGCTTCCCGGCTGCGCAGATCCCATTCACGCCAAGGGGCAATCACAGTCAGTTGTGGTGCCAGGGCCGCGTAGGCACTTTCAAAACGCACCTGATCGTTGCCTTTACCGGTACAACCGTGGCACAGGGCATCCGCGCCCACTTCCAGCGCACACTCAACCTGTGCTTTGGCGATAATCGGACGGGCCATTGAGGTACCCAACAGATATTTGCCTTCATACACAGCGCCGGTTTTCAGGCTTGGGTAGATATAGTCTTTGACCATTTCTTCTTTCAGATCGGCGATATAACAAGCCGATGCACCTGACGCCAGAGCCTTCTCTTCAATACCGACCAGTTCCTCTTCACCCTGGCCTACATCGGCGACGAAGGCGATCACTTCGCAGTCATAGTTCTCTTTCAGCCATGGGATGATGGCCGATGTGTCCAGACCGCCGGAATAGGCCAATACAACTTTACTTACCTTACTCATTGTTACTCTCCTTTGTTGCCTGCTCGACGGTCTACCCGTTCAGGCGATATCAATCTTTACTGTTTGAAACATCAAACGAAATCAGGGTAATTTTTATATCCAAACGCCGGTTTGCCGCCAGCGTTTGTACTCAATTCTGCGGGTTCAGAGCACAAATCGGGTGCCGATTTGCTCCCCGTCAAACAGATTTACCAACTGTTCCGGGTAGCGCCAGCCGGCAATTTCGACGGCACGTCCCAATCCTTTGGCAGCTTCAAATGCGGCTTTCACTTTGACAATCATGCCATCGGTAATCACCGCCTGCTGGATCAGCGCATCCGCCTGAGGCTCGCTCAGCGAGGCAATCAGATGCCCTTTGCCATCCAGTACGCCACTGACATCCGACAGCAACACCAGTTCGGCATCCAGCGCCGCCGCCACAGCCACCGCGGCCTGATCAGCATTGACATTCATCAACTCGCCATCGGCCGTGAGGCCAATTGAGCTGACAATCGGCAGATAACCTGCCGCGATAATGCCGGACACTAAGTGGCTGTTTCCCGGCGCGGCTTTGCCGACGGCTCCCAGTTCAGGATCCAGCTCAGTGACCTGACACAGACCACCGTCTGCCAGGCTTAGCCCCACCGCTTTCACCCCGGACTTGATGGCCTGACCTTGCAGCATTTTATTGGCCGTGCCCGCCAGGGCGCCGGCAATCACGCCGATTTGGTCCGCAGGCGTCACCCGTAACCCCTGCTTTTTCACCGTCGGCAGATTCAGCTTTTTCATCAGGTCATCAACCAGATAGCCGCCGCCATGGACCAGCACCAAAGGCCGGTTAGCCTTGGCCTGATAGGCATTGATGGCACCAAATACTTTTTCCAGGGTGTCGGTGCACGACAGTACGGCTCCACCCAATTTGATTACTAACGGCGACTGTTCCATCCCGGTTCTCCTTTCAACAGCCAGACTTAACCAACCAACGCAGTCAATGGTGCAAAACCATTACGAATATTTATGCATTGCATCGCCTGAGACGATGCGCCTTTTAATAAGTTATCGATCGCCGACGTGAGGATCACATGCTGCCCCTGCACGTTCCAGCCAATATCACAGAAGCAAGTATTCACCACATCCTGCAAACGTGCTGTGTGATTGCCCAGCAAACGCACCGCCTGCTGGCCCGGCTGGGTATAGGCCGCTTCCATCGCTTCTGTCACCGCTTGCGGGGTCACTCCGGGTGCCAGTTTGGCCGTAATCGTGGCCAGAATGCCCCGTTTGAAATTACCCAGATGCGGGGTAAAGATGACATCAGTGCCCAGGTGCGCGGAAATTTCCGGCTGATGACGATGGGTAAAGACACCGTATGCCATCAGGCTGACTTCGCAAAAACTGTTGGTCATGCTGGCTTTCCGGCCGGCACCAGAGACACCGCTGACGGCATTGATCACCGGCCATTGCAGGGTATCGAGCAAGCCGGCTGCCAGCAGCGGTTTCAGCGCCAGTTGCGACGCCGTCGGATAACAGCCGGGCACAGCGACTAACTGAGCCTGAGCGATCGCCTCAGCATTCCACTCCGCCAGACCGTACACAGCCGCATCCAGCCAGTTCGCATGCTGATGCGCGAAGCCGTAATACTGGGTATAAAAGTCATCCCCCTTCACCCGGAATGCACCGGAAAGATCAAACACCTGACAGCCAGCCGCCAGGAAAACAGGTGCCAGGTCATGACTGACTTCATGGGCCGTTGCCAGCAGGACAATATCGGAAGCCTGTGCCACAGCGGCCACGTCTGTCAGAGGTTGCAGAGGCAGATCAATCTGCCCGCGCAGCTGGCCATGAAGCTCACTGATCGCCTTATTTGCGTCTAAGCTGTTTTCAGACACATAAAGTCCAGCCAATTGCAGATGCGGGTGCTTATGGACCATAGCGGCCAGCTCTGCGCCGGTATAACCGCTGGCACCGATGATAGATGTGTTCAACATATTGGATCCCGTTGTCATCGTTGTGAAATTCACTATCAAGAAAATATGACTGCTGTGTTCAGCGCGTGGCGCCGGGCAGGCGCAAGAGAAAGGTGCCAGAGGCACCAGGCGATAGAGACTTAGCGTCGTCGGAAGGAATACTGCTTGTAATTCATCGCCTGGTTCATACTACTTACTGATAGCCTCTGGTCATTCGGATAAAAGCGTTGTTCAACGTCATTCTCTGGTGAAACAGGTTCGAGCGAACCCGATACAGCAAAGAATATTTTTATTCACTTATTATGAATTTTTATATTTACCTTTTCCTGCCTTTTGTGTCAAGTGAAGCAGAAGAAAAAATGCCTTTTCTGACGCCGGGCCAGTGTTAAAGCGCACGCTCAAACTGTAAAACTAAAGAAAGTAAATTACAGGAATGAGACACACAGCGGCCTTATGCAGGATAAAGCGGTGGGAATTTGGCCTAAAAAGGGTGCACTTATTGACCTTTCGCCCCAATGAAGGCTAGATTGTTGGCTACGCCTTGGCGATTGGATGTAACAAAATTACGATATGGATGCGATATGAACGAAAAGTACAGTGCGTTAAAAAGCAATGTCAGTATGCTTGGTCACTTGCTGGGTAATACAATCAAGGACGCCCATGGCAGCGAACTGCTGGATAAAGTAGAAACCATTCGGAAACTGTCTAAGTCGGCTTGTGCCGGCAACAGTGATGACCGGGAAAAACTGATCACAGAGTTGCAGAACTTGCCGGACGATCAGTTGCTGCCTGTGACTCATGCGTTCAGCCAGTTTCTCAACCTGACCAACATCGCCGAGCAGTACCACACCATTTCTCGCCATTGCGAGGAGCTGGTGTGTAATCCGGATGAAATGGATTCACTGTTCGCCAAACTGAAAGACGAAAAGATCGGCGAGCTCGACTCGCTGCAAGCCGTTCGCGATTTGAATATCGAACTGGTGCTAACCGCTCACCCGACTGAAATTGCACGTCGCACCATGATTCACAAGCTGGTGCAAATCAACAAATGCCTGTCCAAACTCGAGCTGAGCGAGCTGTCTCACCGTGAGCGCCAGAAAGCCGAACGCCGTCTGGAGCAACTGATCGCTCAGGCCTGGCATTCCGATGTGATCCGTAAACAACGCCCCAGCCCGCTTGATGAAGCCAAGTGGGGATTTGCCGTGGTTGAAAATTCACTGTGGCAGGCGGTACCGGAATTTCTGCGTCAGTTCGATGAGAAACTGCACCAGCACCTTGGTGAGAGCCTGCCGCTGGACGCTGCACCGGTCAAGTTCTCGTCCTGGATGGGCGGCGACCGTGACGGGAACCCGTTTGTCACTTCCACGATCACTCGTGAAGTACTGCTGCTCTCCCGCTGGAAAGCGGCCGACCTGTATCTCAATGATATCCAGGAGCTGGTCAGCGAACTGTCTATGGTCGAGTGCAACAGCGAAGTGCGCGAACTGGCCAATGGTGCCCACGAACCGTATCGTGAAATCATCAAAGGCTTGCGGACTTTACTGACCCAGACCCGCGATGTGCTGGATGCTCAGATCAAAGGCAGCGACAGTGTGCCGAAAGTCGCTATCCTGGAAGACATCGATCAACTGTGGCAACCGCTCCATGCCTGTTACCGCTCACTGCACGAGTGCGGCATGTCTATCATTGCCGACGGCTTGCTGCTGGATACCCTGCGCCGCATTCAATGTTTCGGCGTCCATCTGGTGCGACTGGATATCCGTCAGGAAAGCACCCGCCATTCGAATGCCATTTCTGAACTGACCCGCTATCTGGGCTTGGGCGATTACGATCAGTGGAGCGAGCAGGACAAAGTGGCTTTCCTGGTTCGTGAGCTAGCGTCCAATCGTCCCCTGCTGCCCCGGAACTGGCAGCCATCGGAAGCGGTACAGGAAGTGCTGGATACCTGCCGTGTCGTGGCTGAGCAGCCGCGTCAGGCGCTGGGCGCCTATGTGATTTCCATGGCCCGCACCGCCTCGGATGTGCTGGCCGTTCATTTGCTGCTCAAAGAATCCGGCTGCACCTTCCGTCTGGATGTCTGCCCTCTGTTTGAAACTCTGGACGACCTCAATAATGCCGAGGCAGTCATTACCCAGCTGATGAACATCGACTGGTACCGCGGTTTCATCCAGAACCACCAAATGGTGATGATCGGCTATTCTGACTCAGCCAAAGATGCCGGGGTTACGGCGGCAGGCTGGGCGCAGTATCGCGCGATGGAAGCCCTGGTCAATGTCTGTGACGAGGCCGGTGTTGAACTGACCCTGTTCCACGGTCGTGGCGGCAGTATTGGCCGTGGCGGTGCGCCTGCGCACGCTGCCCTGCTGTCTCAGCCGCCGCGCAGCCTCAAAGGCGGCCTGCGGGTGACCGAACAAGGCGAAATGATCCGCTTTAAGCTGGGACTGCCGGACGTGGCCGTCAACAGCCTGAACCTGTACGCCAGCGCCATTCTGGAAGCCAACCTGCTGCCGCCACCGGCGCCTAAGCAGCAATGGCGTGATGTCATGGACGTGCTGTCCGATGTTTCCTGCGAGGCCTATCGCTCTGTGGTGCGTGGCCATGATTCCTTCGTGCCCTATTTCCGCGCAGCAACGCCGGAAATGGAACTGGGTAAACTGCCGCTGGGTTCACGCCCGTCCAAGCGAAACCCGCAAGGCGGCGTAGAAAGCTTACGCGCCATTCCATGGATTTTCGCCTGGAGTCAGAACCGTCTGCTGCTGCCTGCCTGGCTGGGTGCCGGTAAAGCCATTCAGCATGTCATCGATCAGGGCCATTCTGAGTTGCTGGAAGAAATGTGCCGTGAATGGCCATTCTTCTCTACCCGACTAGGTATGCTGGAAATGGTGTACAGCAAAACCAATATCCAGATTGCCGAATACTATGATCAGCGGCTGACAGACGCGAGTTTATGGCCGCTGGGGCAGGAATTGCGAGACCAGTTACAGCGCGATATCAAGGTGGTGCTGAACGTAGAGAACAGCGATCATCTGATGGAGCAGGATCCCTGGGGGGCTGAATCTATCCGCCTTCGCAATGTCTATGTTGAACCGCTCAACATGCTGCAGGCGGAATTACTGCACCGCACCCGCCAGCAGGAGAGCGAATCGCCGATTCTGGAAGAAGCCCTGATGGTCACCATTGCCGGGATTGCCGCCGGCATGCGCAACACGGGTTAAGATTTCGCCTCATCGCAACATCAAACAGGTCACCGGCAGGTGGCCTGTTTTTTTATTTACAATTTAGACAAGGTGACTTTTTTCATTTCAACTAAGGTCTATAGAGTGCTGTGAATCAATTTGATTGAAACTTTATGCACTGCGCGCAGTCTACATAATTGGACGAGCGTCACAAGATAAGTAATTGCTCACTGTTCATCATGGAATATTTATGCTTCCAGTGGTTGCAGAGAATCAATTGATGATATCCTATGTGATCTCGACCGGGCACTGCAACAAGACGATTATAAAAACGCCTGAGAGCGGAAGGGTAACGTTATGCCTCGTCGGTTTATTTTTTGTAGTATTTTAACGGATAGAAGAGATGTCACTACCACACGTCATATTGACCGTGCTGAGTTCGCGCGACGCGACCGGCTACGACATAACTAAAGAGTTTTCTCACAGTATCGGCTATTTCTGGAAAGCCAGTCATCAGCAGGTTTACCGTGAGCTCAACAAAATGGCCACCAACAACCAGGTGACCTGCAAACTGGAACCTCAGGAAGGTAAGCCGGATCGCAAGGTCTACTCTATCACTGATCTGGGCCGTCAGGCGCTGTTTGAGTGGTTCCAGGAGCCAGCCCGCAATCCAACCATTCGTGATGAATTCTCTGCCAAACTTCTGGTTTGCGGTGTTCACAACTCACTGCCGATGCAGCGCCAGTTGGAAGCACTGATCGAGGAATCACACACCCTGATGAACCATTACCACGAGCTGGAAAAAGTCCACTTCGCCAATTACAAAGACATGGATCGTCAGTCGCGCCTCGATCGCCTGACACTGCGTCGCGGGATCCATAACCGACAGGCTTGGATCGACTGGGCGGAAGAAGTTCTGGTCGAGCTGCAAGACATCGACAGCGCCGACAGCAATGTCGCCATGGCTGCAGAGTAATCCTGCAGACTGATGTGCAGGCGCAGTGCACTATCGGCTCCTCTGAACGTCAAGGGCCGATAAATTACGCCCTGCCAGTGACAAAAAAAGCCGCATTGCGGCTTTTTCTTTTTCCTGCCCGAGAGAGCAATCAGGCCGTGGCTTCAGCCTCAGCGCGCACCCCTAAGGTATGGCAGATCGCGTAGGTCAGTTCAGCGCGGTTCAGGGTATAGAAGTGAAAATCTTTGACGCCCTCACGGCTCAGCACTCGCACCATATCAATCGCGTTACTGGCCCCAACCATCTGGCGGCTCAGCAAATCGTCATCCAGTCCCTGATATTGTTTTTCTAACCAGTTCGGGATTTTCACATTATTGGCCTGCGCAAAGCGCTTGGCCTGATTCATATTCACCACAGGCAAAATACCCGGGACAATTTCAACATCGATACCGGCGGCCACACAACGGTCGCGAAAACGCAGGTAGCTCTCCACATCAAAAAAGAACTGAGTGATCGCGCGGCTGGCACCGGCATCAACTTTGCGTTTCAGGTTAATCAAATCGGCCTGAGCACTTTTCGCTTCCGGGTGCACTTCAGGGTAAGCCGCCACAGAAATATCGAAGTCGGCTTCTTCGCGCAGCAGCTTGACCAGATCAACCGCATACATATCCGGCTTGCCCCCCTGCGGCGGTAAATCGCCCCGCAGCGCCACGATATTGCGAATGCCGTTTTTCCAGTAATCACGGGCGATGGCGCGCAGTTCATCACGCGTGGCATCGATACAGGTCAGGTGAGGCGCTGCCAGCAGACCGGTCTGATCTTTAATATCTTTGATGATAGAGTGAGTACGGTCACGCTCGCCTGAGTTGGCGCCGTAAGTCACAGATACGAACTTCGGCTTGAGCGTCTTCAGACGGTGGATCGATGACCAGAGGGTTTCTTCCATCGCAGGCGTACTTGGCGGAAAGAATTCAAATGATACATTGATAGCGCCGTTCAGATCGGCGATGTTCTGATTTAACGCATCCAAGTGACTGGCGTAAGAATAACCCATAATTGAAACCTTCCTGCTGCTGGCCTGCGGCCTTCCCTCTGAACCCTGACGCCAAACAACCATTTAGACGTCTATATGTCCACAGAATGTCTTGTAACCAAATTAATGTCAACCGCATCAACATGAATTTTTCTCAACATCAAGATCCACTTTATTCAAGTCCAGAGTTTTACCCTGCCGATTGCCCGCCAACCCGCACCAATACAGGAAAAAGCCGAAGCAAGAAAACAGAAAGGGCAGCGCTCGGCTACCCTTTGGTTCTATCTCATAACGGGAAAATCTTACAAAAGCCGCGCCAGGCGGTTCAAATCCGACAATAACGCCCCTGCCGTCACATCCCGGCCCGCGCCAGGACCGCGGATCACCAACGGATTGTCCCGGTACCAGCGGCTTTCAATCGCAAAGATGTTGTCACAGGGCAGCAGGTTTGCCAGCGCATGCTCAGGCTCCAACGCTTCCAGGCCCACCACGGCGTGCCCATTTTTGTCCAGACGCGCAACATAACGCAGCACTTTTCCCTCTCGCTGTGCTTTGCTCAGACGCGCCTGCAAACGCTCATCGAGTACGGCACTGCGCTCAAAGAAAGCATCCAGACTCAGGGGTTCCAGCTCCTCGGGGACCAGTGACTCGACTTTGACCTGCTCCGGCTCCAGTGCCAGGCCGGATTCACGCGCTAAGATCACCAGTTTTCGCATCACATCGCTGCCGTCCAGATCGTGGCGCGGATCCGGCTCTGTCAGCCCCTGCTGCCAGGCCTGTTCAAGCAACTGACTAAAAGGCAGGCTGCCGTCAAACTGTTGGAACAGCCAGGACAGGGTGCCGGAAAAAATACCGGACACAGCAATAATGGTATCCCCGCTGTCGCGCAAATCTTTGACCGTATGATTGACCGGCAACCCGGCGCCCACCGTGGCGTTATACAGCCAGTGGCGACTGCTTTTCTCGAACGCATCGACCACGGCGCGGTAAGTTTTGCCTTTTGCCGAGCCGGCAACTTTATTGGCCGAAATCAGATGCAAGCCGTGACTGGCAAATTCCGGATAACGCTCTGCCAGCGCTTTGCTGGCGGTGACATCTAACACCACCAGCTCATCATAATCATGCTGCCCGATGGCCGGCAGCCAGTCCGCCCCCTCTGTGGCTTCATCATCAAACCGGGTCAGTGCCTGAAGCGGCTCAATGCCTTGCAGGTCCAGCCAGTGGCGCCGGCTGTCCGCCACCCCGATCAGGGTAAAGCTCATGCCGTGCCGCTTTTCCAGCGCTACTTTTTCTTCTTCCAGCAGTTCCAGCCAGCGGCTGCCAATATTACCCTTGCCGCACAAAATCAAGCCGATCCGCTTTTGCGCCTGAAACAGGCTCTGGTGGATCAGTTGGACCAGAGCCTGGGTATCGGCCTGACGCAGGACCGCCACCAGGCTCAGTCCGGATTCGGCTTCGGCAATAAATTCAACCGGCTGGCCCTTTAACTGCTGCTGGAAACCATGACAGTGAACCGGGTTGATCACCACCCCGGCCCCGACCGCAGCGACCATCGTAAAGCCATCGCGCAAACGGATCTCGGCCGGTAAGCCGCTGTCTTGCAGCAATGCCAGCACCCCGTTGGCCACTTCAGCGGTATAGGCCAGCAGAATCTGCCCTTTATCGGTTTCAACCGACTGGGCCAGCGGGATCAGCTGCGCTTTGGGCAGCAGCGTCGCCAGCTCACGCTCCACCTGCGCCAGCGCCAGCGTCTGAGCACGGGAAACAGACAGCTCCAGCAGACAAACATCATCCAGCGAGGTAATGATTTTGGCGCCGCGACCGGAAGCGAGCACCCTTTCAACCCGCGTCGAGCCAGATTCCGGCTGCAAGCTGCAGCGCAGTGTCAGGTCGATGGCACTCTGGGCAACCGGCTGCAGCGTACGGCTGTGCAGCACAGGGGCTGCCAGACGGGCCAGTTCATCGGCCTCATCCAGACGCAGCAGCGGCAGTAAACAGGCATCACTGACCAGGCGGGGATCTGCACTGTAGACACCGGCGACATCACTCCAGATAGTCACCCGGCTGACACCGGCCAGTGCGCCGATCACTGTGGCCGAGTAATCCGAGCCATTGCGGCCCAGCAGCACAGTTTCTCCGGCCTGATTACTGGCCATAAAACCTGTGATCACCATACGATGGCCGCTATGCTGCGCCAGTTCATTTTGCAGCAACGGCAGTGAACGGCCCCGGTCAACTTCAGGCTGCGCGGCGCGTTCGGCACGCAGGAAAGAACGGGAATCCAGCGCACGTGCCGCCATGCCTTTTTGTGTCAGTAAGGCGGCCAGCAAGCGGGAGGACCACAATTCGCCGTGTCCGAGCACCCAGGCCTGTCTGGCCGGGGTGATATCACTGTCGGTGAGCTGGCCCAGCTCACTGAATTCCAGATGCAGTGAAGTGAGCAGCTCATCCGCCACGGTTTCTTCCAGCAACTCTTCAATCAGGTGCTGCTGAAAGGTGCGCAAATCCTGCAGGCTTTCATGTGCCAGCCGGCCATCTTTGCTCAGCAAAGACAGCCACTGAATCAGTCGGTTGGTGGTTTTGCCGGCCGCCGAGACCACCACCAGATCCTCATCACTGGAGTATTGTGCCAGAATATGAGCGACGTTCCGGTAGCAGCTGGCATCCGCTAAACTGCTGCCGCCAAATTTGTGCAGTTGACGTTTCCGGGTCATTCACTGGCCTCCGCCGCTTTGGCAAAGGCCTGGGCCAGATCGGCAATCAAATCATCGGCATCTTCCAGCCCGACAGACAGACGCAGCAGAGAAGGCAAAATACCGGCAGCCAGCTGTGCTTCATCCGACATGGCACGATGGGTCATGCTGGCAGGATGTGCAATCAGGCTTTCCGTACCGCCCAGCGATTCAGCCAGAGAGAAATCATTCAAAGACGCCACAAAAACTTCCAGCTGCTGCCTGCTGCCGGCCAGCTCAAAACTCAGCATAGAGCCAAAGCCTTTTTGCTGCCGGACTGCAATGGCATGGCCGGGGTGATCGGCCAGGCTGGGGTGGTAAATCTTGCCCACCAGCGGCTGGGTTTGCAGATAGGCCAGCAACCGGGCGGCGTTTTCTTCATGAACCCGCATACGCGCCATCAGCGTGCGCACACCACGCAGGGTCAGGTAGGCATCAAAGGGGGCGCCAGTGGCGCCGATACAGTTGGCCCACCAGGACAAAGTCTCGGCGTGCTCACTGTCTTTGGCAATCAGCACCCCGCCCACCACATCTGAATGACCATTGATATATTTGGTGGTGGAATGCACCACAAAGTCGGCGCCCAGGGCAATCGGCTGCTGCAGCGCCGGCGAGAGGAAAGTATTGTCCACCGCCACCAGCGCCCCTGCATCGTGCGCCTGACGGCACAGCTGCTCGACGTCGATCACCCGCAACAGCGGGTTAGACGGCGTTTCCACCCACACCAGTGTCGGTTTTCTGGCCAGCGCTTCAGCCAGCGCCTGAGGGTTGCCCTGATCGACAAAAAGTACCTTGAAGTCACCTTTACCGGCACGGGTATTGAACAAGCGGTAAGTGCCGCCGTAGCAGTCATGAGGTGCCACAACCAGATCATCCGGCCCCAGTTGTGCCGTTGCCAGCAGGTTAATCGCCGCCGTGCCGCAGCTGGTCACCACACCGCCTGCCCCGCCTTCCAGCTCCGCCAGGGTGTCTGCCAGTAAATTACGGGTTGGGTTACCTGAGCGGGAATAATCGTATTGAGGTAAGGTCCCTAATTCAGGGAAGCCGTAAGTTGAGGTCAAGTAAATAGGTGGCACCACTGCACGAAATTGCTGATCGGTTTCAATCCCGCTGCGAACAGCGATAGTAGCTGTTTTCTTGTCACTCATGTAATTTGCTTCCTTGTTTCTGGGACCAGGTCAGAGGCCGACGAGAGTAAGATGCCTCAACCTTAGCGAGATTTAAAAAAGACGTCAACACTTCTAGACGTCCATATGTCTTTGCTTGTGGCAGTAAATGCCGCTAAAATTCCCCCCATACAATATTTCAAAACTCGATATCGCTGAGAAGGTAAACAATGGCAAAGTGGAACGGTGAGTACATCAGCCCTTATGCGGAACACGGCAAGAAAAATGAGCAGGTCAAGAAAATCACTGTCTCTATCCCATTAAAGGTGTTGAAAATCCTCACAGATGAACGCACCCGCCGTCAGGTAAACAACCTTCGCCACGCCACCAACAGTGAACTGCTGTGCGAGGCATTCCTGCATGCCTACACAGGTCAGCCACTGCCAACGGATGAAGATATCCGCAAAGATCGCCCTGACGATTTGCCGGCAGAAGCCAAGGCCATCATGGACAGCCTGGGCATTGAGTACGAAGACATCAACGAATAATCAAGATAGCGCCTTGAGATAAAAAAAAACCAGCCACATGGCTGGTTTTTTCAATCATAAGCACACACTGGGTGTCATTACACTTCCATGTAACCCACAGGCATCTCAATCCGGGCAACACCGGATTCAACCGCTGCGACCGCAACCGCTTTGGCAACCCGTGGCAACAAACGCGGATCCATCGGTTTCGGGATAATATAATCAGGACCGAACGCCAGCTTATCCACCCCGGCGGCTTTGATCACTTCTGCCGGCACTGGTTCTTTAGCCAGTTCACGGATCGCGTTGACCGCAGCCAGCTTCATTTCATCGTTAATTTCGCTGGCACGCACATCCAACGCACCGCGGAAAATAAACGGGAAACAAATGACGTTGTTGACCTGGTTCGGATAATCCGAACGGCCGGTTCCCATGATCAGATCATTGCGAACCGCATGGGCCAGCTCAGGTTTAATTTCCGGATCCGGGTTTGAGCAGGCAAAGACGATCGGCTTGTCCGCCATCAGCTTCAGTGCTTCAGGCGCCAGCAGATCCGGACCAGAGACACCAACAAAGATATCCGCGCCCTCGATCACATCTTCCAGGGTACGCTTATCTGTGTTGTTAGCAAACAGTTGCTTATACTCGTTGATATCATCACGACGGGTGTGAATGACCCCTTTGCGATCCAGCATGTAGATTTTTTCACGCTGGGCGCCGCATTTGATCAGCAGTTCCATACAGGCGACGGCCGCTGCGCCGGCACCCAGGCAGATGATCACCGCTTCTTTGATATCTTTGCCCTGCAGCTCCAGAGCGTTCAGCATACCGGCAGCCGTGACAATCGCGGTACCGTGCTGGTCATCATGGAACACAGGCACCTGGCAGCGTTCAATCAAACGCTTTTCAATCTCAAAACAATCGGGGGCTTTGATATCTTCCAGGTTAATCCCGCCAAAGGTATCGGCGATATTGGCCACAGTATCAACAAACTCGTCGATGGTGCGGTGTTTCACTTCGATATCTATTGAATCCAGGCCAGCGAAACGCTTGAACAGCAGGGCCTTACCTTCCATGACCGGCTTAGAAGCCAGCGGACCAAGGTTACCCAAGCCAAGAATGGCCGTACCGTTGGTAATCACAGCAACCATGTTGCCTTTACCTGTGTACTTATAGACATTCTCTGCATTTTGGGCGATTTCCCGCACCGGCTCAGCCACACCAGGGCTGTAGGCCAGCGCAAGATCTTCTACTGTATTCGCAGGCTTGCTGAGTTCAACCGAAATTTTCCCGGGGACAGGGTAAGCATGATAGTGAAGTGCTTGTTGACGAAAATCTTCAGACATAATTATTAGAATCCTGAATGGATGGATGTTCTGTTCGGTTCGGTATTGAACAATCAATCATATTCGATAGCAGCACAAAATCCTAGTTCGTACAAGCTGGTAATACCAAGACAATGGCCGTGGCAGGCCAGAAGATATGCGGGGAGAACAGATAGGGGTCAATGACAACAAATAAATCAGTCATTAAGGGCAGGCAGAAACCGCAGACAGCAAAAAGGGACGCCTGAGCGTCCCTTTTCTCGACAGTTGTCTGAAAGCAATTACTTGCTAGACAGAGCGCCGAAACGCTTGTTGAATTTGTCGATACGGCCACCGGTGCTCACTTGACGTTGCTTACCAGTGTAGAATGGGTGACATTTGTCACACACATCCAGGTTGATGTCTTTTTTCATAGTTGAATTAAAGACAAAAGCGTTGCCGCAAGAACAACGTGCGTTTACAGCTGTGTATTCTGGGTGGATACCTTGTTTCATGGGAAACCTCTAAGCTAAGGCCGTGTCGCTCTCCCGATCCAAAGCCGGGCACCACACGTGGTTAATAAATACTGCCAGGCCGACGGCGCTGGACAAATAGGCGGCGTATGATAATCAATCAGCCGACACAGATCAACCTGCAATCACAGTGTTGTCTTGCTTTGCCTCACCCCCTGTGCAAGGTACACTGCCATCTACCTGTAAGTATAAGTGATATCAGCCAATACCCATGACTGCCACCATCGCCAGGGTTGCCCTGCCCGTTCCGCTGGACAAAAGCTTTGACTACCTGATCCCATCAGGCCTTCGGCCCGTGGTCGGTGGCCGGGTACGGGTGCCATTTGGTCGTCAGCAGCTAACCGGGATTGTTATTGCCCTGACCGGGCAGTCCGATTTTCCCCGCGACCAGCTCAAACCCCTCAAGGCGGTGCTCGATAGCGAACCGCTGTGGCAGCCGCCATTGTTTCAGTTACTGGAATGGACCAGCCGCTACTACCAATACCCGTTGGGCGATACCCTGGCCAATGCCCTGCCTTCGGCCTTACGTAAAGGCAGACCGGCCAATGCTGAGATTCGTTACTGGCAATTGACAGAAAAAGGCCAGGAACAACCTCTGGCGGCACTCAAACGGGCACCGCGGCAGGCAAAAGTACTGACGCTGCTGCGCCATGGCGCGCTGAGTCACGATGCCTTGCTCGATCAGGAGGTGAACAGCGCCACCCTGAAAACGCTGGCCGAAAAAGGCTGGGTCGACAGTTTTCACACCACAGCGCACAGTGGCCACTGGCCCACGGATTTCGCTGTCACCGAAGAGAAACCCCGCCTCAACGAAGAACAGGCACTGGCGATTGCCAGCGTCAATGCCAACCCGGATTATGCCTGTTATTTACTGGAAGGGGTGACGGGTTCAGGCAAGACCGAAGTCTATCTCAACCTGATTGAGCCGGTGCTGGCCGCTGGCAAACAAGCCCTGGTGCTGGTACCGGAAATTGGCCTGACGCCTCAGACCATCAACCGTTTTCAGCGCCGCTTCAACGTGCCGCTGTTTACCATTCACTCCGGCCTGAATGATACCGAGCGCCTCAGTGCCTGGCTGGCCGGGCGCGACAATCAGGCCGGTATTATTATTGGGACCCGCTCTGCCCTGTTCACCCCGTTCGCCGATCTCGGCATCATCATTGTCGATGAAGAGCATGACCCGTCTTATAAGCAGCAGGACAGCCTGCGCTATCATGCCAGAGACATGGCCGTGCTGCGGGCGAACAAAGAAAACATTCCGATTGTGCTTGGTTCAGCCACCCCGGCACTGGAAACCCTGCACAATGCCAGAACCGGCAAATACCACCACCTGCATCTGACCCGCCGCGCCGGTAACGCGCAGGCCGCCCGCCACGGGGTACTGGACATGAAAGGGCTCCATCTGGAGGCGGGGCTGTCCGCGCCGCTGATTGCCCGGATGCGCCAGCACCTGAGCGCCGGCAATCAGGTGATGCTGTTTCTCAACCGCCGCGGGTTCGCGCCGGCGCTGATGTGCCATGAATGTGGCTGGCTGGCGGAATGCAAGCGATGCGACGCCTATTACACTTACCATCAGCACTCCGGCGAACTGCGCTGCCACCATTGTCAGACCCAGCGGCCGGTCATGCCCCAGTGCCAGCAGTGCGGTTCAACCCAGCTCCAGACCGTCGGGGTCGGCACCGAGCAGCTTGAACACCAGCTTGCCAGCTTGTTCCCTGAATTCAAAACCGTGCGCATTGATCGCGACAGTACCCGCCGCAAAGGCAGCCTGGACAATTACCTGGAAGCGGTCAGGAACAAGGAGTATCAGATCCTGATCGGCACCCAGATGCTGGCCAAAGGTCACCACTTTCCGGATGTCACCCTGGTGGCGCTGGTCGATGTCGACAGCGCGCTGTTCAGTAATGACTTTCGTGCGGCGGAGCGCCTGGCTCAGCTGTTCATCCAGGTCGCAGGTCGCGCAGGCCGTGCCAGCAAGCCGGGCGAAGTGCTGCTGCAAACCCACCATCCGGAACACAGTCTGCTTCAGGCCCTGCTCTACAAAGGGTATGACCACTTTGCCGCTCAGGCGCTGACAGAGCGCCGTCAGGCCATGCTGCCGCCTTATACCTATCTGGCCTTGTTCCGGGCCGAGGCGGCGCAAAGTGAACTGACCGAACAGTTCCTGCATCAGGTGCGCGGGATTCTCGAAACCAGTCCGCTGTTTGAAGCCCATACGCTGGTGCTGGGGCCCAATCCGGCGCCGCTCTCCCGCCGCGCCGGCCGCTACCGCTGGCAGTTACTGCTTCAGGCGCCCGATCGGAAAACCCTGCAAACGCTGCTGTCTGTGGCCCGTCCTGCCATTAACTTGCTGCCATTGGCGCGGAAAGTGCGCTGGTCGCTGGACGTCGAACCCCAGGATTTAAGCTGAAGATAAGACAATTAATGCGATTTGGATCACAAGCCCAATGTAATTTATGCTATTTGGCACATGTTTAAACCCGCATAAAGCGCCTACAATAACAGGCTTGTTGGACCAGGTTTCTGCACCGAGTTGGTTGCGATCCTCCAGCATTATTGAGAGAAATGTCTTAGAGAGGAACTATTTATGGCGACAATGAAGGATGTTGCCCAGCTGGCCGGAGTCTCCACCGCGACTGTGTCGCGCGCGTTGATGAACCCGGAAAAAGTGTCAGCCTCGACCCGTAAAAAAGTCGAACAGGCTGTCATGGATGCTGGCTATTCCCCCAATTCCCTGGCTCGTAACCTGAGGCGCAATGAATCTAAAACCATTGTCGCTATCGTCCCCGACATCTGTGATCCCTATTTCACAGAAATTATCCGGGGCATTGAAGAAGCGGCGATGGAATATGGCTATCTGGTACTGCTGGGCGACAGCGGCCAGCAGAAAAGCCGGGAAAACTCATTCGTGAATCTGGTGTTCACCAAGCAAGCAGACGGCATGTTACTGCTGGGCACGGATTTACCCTTTGATATCAGCAAACCGGAGCAAAAAAACCTGCCGCCTATGGTGATGGCCTGTGAGTTTGCCCCAGAGCTGGAGCTGCCGACCGTCCACATTGATAACCTGACCGCAGCATTTGAAGCCGTGAACTACCTGACCCAGATGGGCCACAAGCACATTGCCCAGATCACAGGCCCAGACAGTGCCATGCTCTGCCAGTTCCGCTCCCAGGGTTATCAGCAGGCCCTGCGCCGCGCCGGCACAGAACTGAATCCGGCTTACACAGTCAAAAGTGATTTCACTTTTGCCGGGGGGGCCCGCGCCGTGACCACCCTGTTATCGCTGCCCGAGCCGCCGACCGCCCTGCTGTGCCACAACGATGTCATGGCCATCGGTGCGATGCAGCAAGCCAAACGCCTCGGG
Source organism: Photobacterium sp. TLY01 (assembly GCF_021432065.1). Lineage (NCBI taxonomy): Bacteria > Pseudomonadati > Pseudomonadota > Gammaproteobacteria > Vibrionales > Vibrionaceae > Photobacterium > Photobacterium sp. TLY01. The sequence goes on along the minus strand of NZ_CP090364.1, from coordinate 223,384 downwards.
ATCAATGTCCCTCAGGATCTGTCCATCGTCGGGTTTGATGATATTCAGTTCGCCGAATACTGCGATCCGCCGCTGACCACAGTGTCGCAGCCCCGCTATGAAATTGGCCGACAGTCGATGCTGATGCTGCTGGATATCCTTCAGGGTAAAGACATCGCGGCCGGTTCGCGCCTGCTGGATGCCAAACTGGTGATCCGGGAAAGTGCCGCGCCACCGCCAGGCAATTCGCAATAGCCACCCGTGACCTGAGCTGAAAAAATCATCACTTTGAGCAAAAGGTCACAGAATAATCGGGAAGCACTGCCTGTGCAGCAGGTACAGGCTTCCCGACACTAGCCAGTGTGGGCACTTCTTTGTACCATGTCTGACCATTCGTCCAGCAATCATCAAAACATTGTGGCAACCAAAGATTACGTCAAGCGAGGCCGGGCCGCGAAGAAGCCCGCCAGAAAAACGCCTTCCCGCGGCAGTCAACCCAGCGGCCAGTTCCCGGTAAAATGGGCGCTGATCGCCCTGTGTCTGGTCACAGCTCTGGGATATGGCCTGTATTTTCTGTCTTCGTCACCTCAACCTGCCGTCAGCGACACAACGCCTGCCCGACAGACGCCGGTCAAAGACAAAACGCCGCCGGCCCCTGCCGCCAAACCCAAGCAGGAAACCAGCACTAAAGTCGACACTAAGCCTGTGACTGCACCGAAACCACAGGAAAAACTGCCGCCTAAGCCGGCAGAAAAATGGCGCTACATCGAAGAGCTGGAAAACAAAGAAGTGCAAGTGGAAGCGAAAAAGGTGCCGGAGAAGCCGGGACGCCCTTATTTGATGCAGTGTGGCGCTTACCGCTCGCCCGCTCAGGCAGAAGAGCGTAAAGCCATGATTGCTTTCCAGGGGCTCACCAGCCAGATCAAAGTGTCTCAGGGTGAAAAAGGCAGCTGGTATCGCGTGGTGCTCGGTCCTTATCCTCAAAAACGCAAAGCCGAAAGTGATCGCAACATGCTGCGCCGGGCCGGTATTGAACCGTGCGCCATCTGGTATTGGGACGCCTGATCCGCTTGCTGGCCTGATCATGGCTCACTACACTGATGAAGGATGCTGACGCAGACAAAACGCTGCCAAGGCATCCTTTTTTATGGTCTCCACGACGCAGATTCTCCGGTTTGCCTTGAAATCGGAAACCGTCATCCCCAGATCTGCGGCTATACCCATACCGGCCCACGAGCCGGACTGATGCTAAGAGGTAATACCGTGACAACCATAGTCTCTGTACGTCGCAATGGAAAAGTCGTCATCGCCGGTGATGGCCAGGTCTCACTGGGCAATACCGTCATGAAGGGCAACGCCCGCAAAGTCCGCCGCTTATACAACAATCAGGTCCTGGCAGGATTCGCCGGCGGTACCGCCGATGCCTTCACCCTGTTTGAGCGCTTCGAACGCAAGCTGGAAATGCACCAGGGGCATCTGATGAAAGCCGCGGTCGAGCTGGCCAAAGACTGGCGCACCGACCGCAGCCTGCGCCGCCTGGAAGCCTTACTGGCCGTTGCGGATGCCACCGCCTCGCTGATTATCACAGGGAACGGTGATGTAGTTCAGCCGGAAAACGACCTGATTGCCATCGGCTCAGGCGGTAATTTTGCGTTATCCGCAGCCCGGGCGCTGCTGGAAAACACCGAGCTGGATGCTCGCACCATAGCTGAGAAGTCGCTGACCATTGCTGGTGATATCTGCGTTTACACCAATGACTTCCAGACTGTTGAAGAACTCGATACCCAGTAAGGATTCCCCATGTCTGAAATGACTCCCCGCGAAATTGTTCATGAACTGAACCGCCATATTATCGGCCAGGACAAGGCCAAGCGTGCCGTGGCGATTGCGCTGCGTAACCGCTGGCGTCGCATGCAGCTGCCGGAAGAGCTGCGCGTTGAAGTAACCCCGAAAAACATCCTGATGATAGGGCCGACCGGTGTCGGTAAAACCGAGATCGCCCGCCGTCTGGCCAAACTGGCCAACGCGCCTTTCATCAAGGTTGAAGCCACCAAGTTCACCGAAGTCGGTTATGTCGGCAAAGAAGTGGAAACCATTATCCGCGATCTGACGGATGTTGCGGTCAAAATGACCCATCAGCAGGCCACCGAAAAAGTCCGCTTCCGCGCTGAAGAACTGGCCGAAGACCGTATCCTGGATGTCTTGCTCCCGCCACCGCGTGATGCCTGGGGCAAGAATGAAGAAAGCGACTCCAATTCGGCCACCCGTCAGTCGTTCCGCAAAAAACTGCGCGAAGGCAAGCTGGATGACAAGGAAATCGAAATCGACGTCGCCGCGCCGCAAATGGGCGTTGAGATCATGGCCCCTCCCGGCATGGAAGAAATGACCAACCAGCTGCAGGGGATGTTCCAGAATCTGGCGGGTAACACCACCAAAAAGCGCAAGATGAAAATCAAAGATGCGCTCAAAGCGGTGACCGAAGATGAAGCCGCCAAGCTGGTCAATCAGGAAGAGCTGAAAGAGCAGGCGATTCACGCGGTTGAGAACAACGGTATTGTCTTCATTGATGAGATCGACAAAATCTGTAAGCGTGGCGAAAGCTCAGGTCCGGATGTGTCCCGCGAAGGGGTTCAGCGTGACCTGCTGCCGCTGGTGGAAGGCTCCACGGTTTCGACCAAACATGGCATGGTCAGAACCGATCATATCCTGTTTATCGCGTCCGGCGCCTTCCAGGTCGCACGTCCGTCGGATCTGATCCCAGAGCTGCAGGGTCGTCTGCCGATTCGGGTTGAACTCGAAGCCCTGACCAGCGAAGACTTCAAGCGCATCCTGACCGAGCCGAACGCCTCACTGACCGAGCAGTACCGCGCCCTGATGGCCACGGAAAATGTCACCATCAGCTTTACCGAAGATGGCATTGCCCAGATTGCCGATGCGGCCTGGCAGGTCAACGAGCGTACGGAAAATATCGGTGCCCGCCGCCTGCATACTGTGCTGGAGCGCCTGATGGAAGAGCTGTCTTATGACGCGTCCGAGCAAAGCGGTAAAGAGCAGATCATCGATAAAGCCTATGTGCATGCCCATCTGGGCGAACTGGTGGAAGACGAAGATCTCAGCCGCTTTATTCTGTAACCAGACCTGCCACTAGAGTGGTTCACTCAACCACTCAGTGTGCCGTCCCCCAGCGGGATGCCAGATTCTCAACTGGCATCCCGTTTTTTATCTTCTTGTTGCGCCAGAACAACATTCTTTTCTGTCATCGGGCCATACTCCACCCTATGCTGTCTTTATCTTGGGATTATGGCTTTGTCCTCTTTCTCCGTCTGGCTGGATGCGACCCGGCCCAAAACCCTGCTGCTGGCCGTCGCCGCTCTGTTGTGCGGTAACAGCCTGGCCGCTGCCCAGGGACATTTTTCACCGGCGATCGCCCTGCTGACGCTGCTGACCGCTGTGTTGCTGCAGATCCTGTCGAATCTGGCCAACGATTATGGCGATGTGCGCAAAGGCACGGATAACCGCCACCGTCTGGGGCCGCAGCGCGGACTGCAGCAGGGCCGGATTTCCCTCACCGCCATGCGTACCGCCATTGGCCTGACCCTGACGTTGACCACTCTGAGCGGTATCACCCTGCTGTGGCTGGCCCGGCCGTCCCTCACGGTCTTGCTCAGCTTTGTGGCACTGGGAGGCGTCTCTATCCTGGCAGCACTGGCCTATACGCTAGGCACCAAGCCTTATGGCTATCGCGGGTTGGGCGATCCTGCCGTGCTGATCTTCTTCGGCTGGGTTGCCGTCGGCGGCAGCTATTACCTGCAAAGCCAGCAATTTCACTGGCTCATCTTACTGCCCGCGACCGCCAGTGGCCTGCTGGCGGTCGGGGTGCTGAATCTCAACAACCTGCGGGATATCGAGAACGATCGGGCTTGCGGGAAAATCACCCTGGCGGCAAGACTCGGGCCGGAGGCAGGCCGCTGGTATCACCTGCTGCTCCTAGTGTTCAGCCTGCTTGGCTTTACCGCCTATGCCCTGCTGATGGCCCACTCGGCGTGGGGCTGGCTATTTTTGCTGGCCGCCCCTTGGTTACTGACCCATGCAAATCAGGTACTGACCACGCAACACGCGCAATCATTAGCACCGATGCTGGGCTTACTGGCTAAAATCGCCCTGATGACTAACTTGCTGTTTGCCATCGGATTGCTTGCCGACCGCTAAAGCATGGCGCCGAGATTGCAATGCCGCCTGAGCTGGTTATACTTTCAGCAAGTTAGTGAATAGGCGCTTTGTGCTGCCTGTCCGGCTTAATTTTACTGCCAATAAAGAAGCGAGCTTATGGAATACAATACCTCTGAACTCTGTGATATTTATCTCGACCTGGTTGACGTGGTTGAGCCAATGTTCAGCTCTTACGGGGGCCGAAGCTCATTCGGAGGCCAGATCACCACAGTGAAATGTTTTGAAGACAATGGTTTGCTTCAGACTGTGCTGGCCGAACCGGGCGCCGGGCGAGTCCTGTTAATCGATGGTGGCGGTTCGCTTCGTCGCGCACTGATTGATGCCGAGCTGGCACAACTGGCAGTACAGAGTGAGTGGGAGGGCATCATCGTGTATGGCTGTGTGCGCCATGTCGATGAATTGGATGAACTGGATATCGGTATTCAGGCCATGGCATCGATTCCTGTCGGCGCTGACAAGCAAGGTACAGGCGAAGTCGATGTCGCGGTGAATTTCGGCGGCGTTACTTTCCTGCCGGAAGACCATCTCTATGCTGACAATACCGGGGTGATTTTGTCACCAGAGCCACTGGACATCGACTAAACGGCCGGATCTTCCCCGCACAAACGAAAACAGAGCCAACCGGCTCTGTTTTTCTTTCTGGTAACGATGAGACTTACTCAACCGTTTCCATTTTGCCCAGCAAGGTGCGAACACGCTCCTGCCACGCCTGATGATCGTTACGCAACTTCTCGTTATCCTGAGCCAGCGACTCACGATCGGCGCGCAGTTCCTGAGCCAGACTCACCAGGTTATCGTTCTTCTCTTTCAGTTCTTCCACTTCCATCTGCAGCAGGGAAATGGTGTCGACAGCCATTTGCACTTTGGCTTCCAGCTGTTCCAGCATCTCTAAAGACATAGTTTTCACCCTATCAGCACCTGCGCAAGACCGCAGCTTAAGCTACGCCTACCAGGCAAATTACAATTCCAACGTAGCCCTATTCTAACTAGGCCTTATTCGTCTGGCATCTACTAATACCACGCTTTATCACAATCGGATAAAAATTATTCAAACTTCAACAAAATTTTACGATTTCAGTGTTGGGATGCACTGCCAGCTGCGCTGAACTGTTAGCGAACACTCAGTTTTCCTCTGCGCATTTTGAACCGCTTCCGCTGACATGCTAGTGTTCGCGCCTCATCCCAAAAATAGAGTATAAACTCTATCTCGTGCCTTTCGATTACCTTTCGATATCGACCAATCAAACAAATAACATGCTCGAACGCACATTTTTAACTCGTGTTACTTTCGGTTAAATCACCCTTCGAGTATTTTTTGGTCACATAACGATAACAACTCTCTTACCTATCACTCGACATAAGGATTGGCACATGACAAAACGACAACCCCCTTCACTGCTCGGCGAATGCCTGGCAGAATTTATCGGCACCGGACTGCTCATCTTCTTTGGGGTGGGCTGCGTCGCCGCTCTGGTGTTAGCAGGCGCTGACTTCGGCCAGTGGGAAATCAGCATTATGTGGGGCCTGGGCGTCACCATCGCGATTTACTGCACCGCGGGTGTCTCAGGCGCGCACATCAACCCGGCCGTTACCCTTGCGCTCGCCCTTTTTCACGGCTTTGATAAAACCAAAGTGCTCCCTTACATTCTGTCTCAGCTGGCTGGCGCCTTCTGCTCAGCCGCTCTGGTGTACGGCCTGTACAGCAATTTGTTCACCGAGTTCGAAAGCGCGCATGGCATAATTCGCGGCAGTGCCGAGAGCCTGGCCACCGCTGGAATTTTCTCCACCTATCCGAACCCGGCCCTGTCCTTCAGCGGTGCGTTTGCGGTTGAGTTTGTGATCACAGCCGTGCTGATGTTTGCCATTCTGGCCATCGGTGATGAGAAAAACGGCGCTCCTCGCGGCGCGCTGGGGCCGGTACTGATCGGCATTCTGATTGCCGTGATTGGGGGTTCGCTCGGTCCGCTGACCGGTTTTGCCATGAATCCGGCGCGAGATTTCGGACCCAAATTCTTCGCCTATCTGGCGGGCTGGGGCGAGATGGCGCTGACTGGCGGCAAAGACATTCCTTACTTTATTATCCCTGTTCTGGCACCGATTGCCGGAGCCTGCTTCGGGGCCTGGCTGTACCCGAAAGCCGTCGGCGTCTATCTGCCGGGTAACCGCTGTACCCTGCCGAACCAATGTGAATCAGATGATGAGAAAGAAGTCGCGCAAGCCTGATTGCAGCGCTATCTATAATTAATTTAAAGAGAAGAGGACACTCAGATGACCACAGAACAAAAGTACATCGTCGCACTCGATCAGGGAACCACCAGCTCACGTGCCGTGATCATGGATCACGACGCCAACATCGTCTGCACTGCGCAGCGCGAATTCACCCAAATCTACCCCAAAGCTGGCTGGGTTGAGCACGACCCGATGGAAATCTGGGCCAGCCAGAGCTCTACCATGGTCGAAGCCCTGGCCAAAGTCGGCATCCGCACCGACCAGATTGCCGGTATCGGTATCACCAACCAGCGCGAAACCACCATTGTCTGGGACAAGAACACAGGTAAACCTGTCTATAACGCGATTGTCTGGCAGTGCCGCCGTACCGCTGAAATCTGCCAGCAGCTGAAACAACAGCCGGGGCTGGAAGCTTACATTCGTGACAACACAGGCCTGGTGGTCGACCCGTATTTCTCCGGCACTAAAATTAAGTGGATTCTGGACAACGTCGAAGGCGCCCGTGAGCAGGCCGAAGCGGGTAACCTGCTGTTCGGTACCGTCGATACCTGGCTGATCTGGAAACTGACCCAGGGCCGTGTGCATGTCACCGACTATACCAACGCCTCCCGGACCATGCTGTTTAACATCAACTCGCTGGAGTGGGATGAGAAACTGCTCAAAGCCATGGATATCCCGCTGTCCATGATGCCGGAAGTCAAAGCCTCGTCTGAAATCTACGGTCAGACCAACATTGGCGGCAAAGGCGGCACCCGGGTGCCTATCGCGGGCATTGCCGGTGACCAGCAGGCCGCCCTGTTCGGTCAGATGTGTGTGGAACCCGGTCAGGCCAAAAATACCTACGGCACCGGCTGCTTCCTGCTGATGAACACAGGCAAAGAGAAGGTCAACTCGCAAAATGGCCTGCTGACCACCCTGGCCTGCGGCCCGAAAGGCGAGCCGGCTTACGCACTGGAAGGGGCAGTCTTCATGGCCGGTGCCTCGATCCAATGGCTGCGTGATGAGCTGAAACTGCTCGGTGATGCCAAAGATTCTGAGTACTTTGCAGAGAAAGTGGGCAGTGCCAACGGCGTGTATGTGGTGCCAGCCTTCACCGGCTTAGGCGCTCCTTACTGGGACCCGTATGCGCGCGGCGCCATTGTCGGCCTGACCCGGGGGGTGAACAACAACCACCTGATCCGCGCCACCCTGGAAAGCATCGCATATCAGACCCGCGATGTCCTGGATGCCATGCAGGCTGATTCCGGGATCCATCTGGCCGCACTGAAAGTGGACGGCGGTGCAGTGTCCAACAATTTCCTGATGCAATTCCAGTCAGATCTGCTCAACACCGAAGTGCACCGCCCTGTGGTGACAGAAGTCACCGCACTGGGCGCCGGCTATCTGGCCGGTCTGGCAGTGGGCTTCTGGGACAGTATTGATGAGCTGAAAAACAAGGCCGTGCTGGACCGTTGTTTCACGCCTTGCCCGGATGACAGCAAACGTGCACGACGCTACAAAGGCTGGAAACGTGCGGTGGAATGCGCCAAAGGCTGGGCGATCGACGAAGACGAATAATCCCCGCCGACGAATGGTCACACTAAGTGTTTGAACGCTGACCCCAAGCCTGCCCTTCCCGGCGGGCTTGTTTTTTATCGATCCCTTGCAGCAGGAAACGCAGCGCTGGCGTCTGTGTTACAATTCGCGCAGAGAATCGACACCCTGATATCTGTGACTGACCTGATATCTTTTACTGAGTAGTTCTGGAGTTCCCATGAAACGCGATTTGGCAATGGCTTTTTCCCGTGTCACTGAAGGTGCCGCGCTGGCAGGTTATCAATGGCTCGGCCGGGGCGACAAAAATGCCGCTGACGGCGCTGCTGTCGAAGTCATGCGCACCCTGCTAAACAAAACCGAGATCACTGGTGAGATTGTCATCGGTGAAGGAGAAATTGATGACGCCCCGATGCTGTATATCGGCGAACAGGTTGGCGCCGGTGGTGATGCCGTCGATATCGCAGTCGACCCGATCGAAGGCACCCGAATGACCGCCATGGGTCAGAACAATGCACTGGCAGTGCTGGCAGCCGGTGAAAAAGGGGCGTTTCTCAAAGCACCGGACATGTACATGGAAAAACTGGTGGTCGGCCCGCAGGCCAAGGGCAAGATCGATCTCAATCTGCCGCTGGAAGACAACCTGGTCAATATCGCTGCCGCGTTGGGTAAGCCGTTAGAGAACCTGGTGGTGACCACCCTGGCGAAACCGCGCCATGACGAGGTGATTGCCAAGATGCAGGCCATGGGCATTCGTGTCTATGCCGTGCCGGACGGCGATGTGGCCGCTTCCATTCTCACTTGCATGCCGGACAGCGAAGTCGACGTGATGTACTGCATCGGCGGGGCGCCGGAAGGTGTGGTCTCGGCGGCAGCCATCCGGGCGTTAGGCGGTGATATGCAAGGACGTCTGCTGCCGCGTTTTCTGGTCAAAGGCGGCAGTGATGATAACTATCGCATGGGCCAGCAGGAAATGGACCGCTGCCGCGACATGGGCATAGAGCCCAATCAGGTCCTGCTTCTGGAACAAATGGCAAAAAGCGACAATGTGGTCTTTGCCGGGACGGGTATCACCAAAGGCGATTTACTGGACGGCATTACCCGCAACGGTAATATCGCCACCACAGAAACCCTGCTCATCCGCGGCAAATGCCGTACGATCCGCCGAATCAAGTCGATTCATTATCTGGACAGAAAAGATCCGGCGATTCTGCCTCATATTCTCTGACAGCGCCCTGTCTTCCCGGTGCCAGCCTTCCCGATATCTGTTCGGCGCCGGGATAACCACCTGATCATCATCAGACTTTTACGGCTTTTTTTGGCAAGCTGGACTATGCTATTTAGTAAAGCCATTGCTTTATATACTGGGCTGGCCACATAATAGGCGCATGAATACAAGTAATACGACGATGAAAACCATAGATAAAATTCTCCACCGAATGAAGCAGGACGGCCCGGTCACGGCCAAAACCCTGTCTGAGGAGCTGAGCCTGACGACTATGGGCGTGCGCCAGCACTTGCAGGGGCTTGAAGACGACGGCCTGGTGGGATTTGAAGACATCAAAGCCAAAGTCGGCCGGCCGACCCGTCACTGGCACCTGACCGCCAAAGGCCACGAGCAGTTTGCTGATCGTCACGGCGATCTGATCATTCAGATGCTGGATTCGGTGGAAAACCTGTTCGGCCAGGAAGGCTTGCAGCAAATTTTGCTGCAGCGCGAAGAAAGCACGCTGATCCAGTATCAGCAGGCCATTGCAAAGGCCACAGATTTAAAAGACAAACTTCAGATTCTGACTACACTGAGGGAAAAGGAAGGTTACATGGCACAGCTGGAGTCCGATGAACACGGCTTCATTCTGATTGAGAACCATTGTCCTATCTGCCATGCCGCGAAGCGCTGCCCCTCTCTTTGTCGATCTGAACTGGCGGTCTTCCAGCGTCTGCTGGGGGATGGCGTGACCATAGAGCGCAACGAACACATGATTGCCGGTCAGCGCCGGTGCAGCTACCGCATTCTTCCGTCCTGAGCATCTGACTCGGTGAATCTGACAATGTAAAAGGAGATCAACAATGGCTGACTGGATCCCTGCCAAGGTTATCAGTAATCGTCACTGGAACAGCGAACTGTTCAGTTTAACGCTGGAGGCGAATATTGAGCCCTTTAAAGCCGGGCAATTTACGAAGCTGGCGCTGGAATGCGACGGCAAAATGATCCAACGCGCTTACTCCTTCGTCAATCCACCCAGTACCAACCAGATTGAAATCTACGCCACACGGGTGGCAGACGGTTTGCTGTCCCCCCGCCTGCACGCCCTGGAAGCCGGCGACGAGGTCTTCATCACCGCCCGGGCGAACGGTTTCTTCACCCTGGATGAAGTCCCAGACGGCGATAGCCTGTGGCTGTTATCTACCGGGACCGCTATCGGGCCTTATCTGTCTATTTTGCGTGAAGCCACCGCCTGGCAGCGGTTTCGTAAAATCGTGCTGGTGCATGCCGTTCGCTTTGCCGCCGATCTCAGTTATCAGGCGGAAATCAACGCGCTCAAAGCGGCCCACCCTGAACAACTGATCGTCCAGCCGTTTGTCAGCCGGGAGCCGGCACCACTGGCACTCACCGGCCGTATTCCACAAGCGATTTCAGACGGCCAGCTGGAACGCCACGTCGGCATACCGCTCGATCCGAAAACCGCGCAACTGATGCTGTGCGGTAACCCGGCCATGGTGAAAGACACCAAGGCAGTCCTGGAAGCACGCGGATTTGAGAAAAACCTGCGCCGCAAACCCGGCCAGATCACCGTCGAGCACTATTGGTAACCGAGGTAACCGGGCGCGAAAGCCACAGCCAGCCTGACTCTCTGTACACTCAGGTTACTTTTATTGAGCGTCTCATCAATGAGACGCTTTTTTCATTCCCCGCCATCTAGTGTTAAGTAAGTCACAGATTTGACGCTTGGGGAATGAGTTATGCAGACGTTACCATCCTTTGACGAACTCAAGAAACTGGCCGAAACGGCCCCTGAAGAGCTGGAAGCCTTGCGGCTGCGGATGAGCGAGGAAATCATTGAAAACGCCAGCCCTGCCATGCAGCCCCGCTTGCGTGCGCAGATGAGCCATATCAATCAGGTCATTGCCCGGGGTAAAAATCCGATTCATACCAATATGCTGCTGCGGGCTGAACTCCAACAACAATTACAGCGCTTTGCCCGCTCACTGACCGCCCCCGAAACCCTGACGGAGCATGAAGCGAAAGTGATGCCGTTTCGCCGTCAGGCCTGAGCGACCGCTAAACAGAACTGAACAAATCAGGAGCCAGCGACGGCTGGCTCCTGGCAGGCAGATCAGCGCTTCGACTTTAAGTACGTTTCACTTTCCATATCGCGAATTTCTATCGTCAGGCTGTCAATCGCCGCGGCGTGCTGCTCCAGCAGCGGCATCAGGCGTTCGGCCAGTCCGCGCTTGCAGTCATTGTCACGCCCCGACAACAAAGCCAGTTCCAGGTGAATAAAATTATGGGCATCGCCGCCCTCTCCGACCTGCCACTGGTGGCAAGGATAAGCGCGGGATTTGACCGAGGCGGGCTCAAACACCCCGCAGGTTAACAACGACTGGTGTAAGTCTTCCAGTAAGGCGGCAACATTCACGCGCTCAGCGACAGGATCGGCAAATTCCAGTTTCAGGTGTGGCATACAACTCTCCTTGTTGGTCAGGGGCGACCCGATATTCCATGAACTGGCGCCTAAGTTAGCCGATTTTACTGACGACAGCGACACAGGCATGCAGAAATCCCCTGTGGATCACTTTTCACCCTCCATCCGGCTGGCCGCACTGAGCCGACACTGAAAATTTATTACAGCTCAGAGTTCACTTTTGCCGTTGAAACAGGTACAACCGGGCATGGATTTGTTCGAGATTAAGGAAGTTTACGTCTATCGGGCGTATACTATCGGACGTTTCAACCAGCATGATCAGTCAGGCTGCACTGAACACACTACTGCCTGACAGCGGTGTACTCAGTTTAGTCTGACTTTAGACATCACATAGATATGGAGAAAATCTTATGCGTCATCCTGTAGTTATGGGTAACTGGAAACTAAACGGCAGCAAAGAAATGGTCACCAACCTGCTGACAGGTCTGGATGCCGCGCTGGCTGGCGTTGAGGGCGTTGATGTGGCAGTCGCGCCACCTGTGATGTACCTGGATCTGGCACAACGCCTGATCAGCCAGGGCAACAGCAATATCATTCTGGGCGCCCAAAACGTTGATGTGAACGCCAGTGGTGCGTACACAGGCGATATCTCACCAGAGATGCTGAAAGATTTTGGCGCCAGCCACATTATCATCGGCCACTCAGAGCGTCGTGAGTACCATCACGAGTCAGACGAGTTCGTGGCGCAGAAGTTTGCCTTCCTGAAAGAGCACGGCCTGACGCCTGTCCTGTGTATCGGTGAATCCGAAGCACAAAACGAAGCCGGTGAAACTGTGGCTGTGTGCGCCCGTCAGCTGGACGCTGTGATCAAAACACAAGGTGTTGAAGCGCTGAACGGCGCCATCATTGCCTATGAACCTATCTGGGCCATCGGCACAGGTAAAGCGGCGACGGCCCAGCAGGCACAAGAAATCCATGCTGCGATCCGTGCCCACATCGCGTCTTTCAGCGCAGAAGTCGCGAAAAACGTAGTGATCCAGTACGGCGGTTCTGTGAAAGCAGGTAACGCAGCTGAGCTGTTCGCAATGCCAGACATCGACGGTGCTCTGGTTGGCGGTGCCGCACTGGATGCAGAAGGTTTTGCAGCGATTGCCAAAGCCGCAGCAGAAGCAAAGAAATAAGACACCATCAGGGGCGGCAAACGCCGCTCCTGCAGCGTCCTGTCTTCTGACAAGCGCACAAAAAAGCCGACCTGCTGAGTGTCGGCTTTGTTTTACCTGTCCCGCCCTGAAATGATCAGAACAGCTTATCGGCAACCTTGTACAAATCGGTGCGCACCGGGCGTTTCATATTCTCGATGGCATCAATAATGTCGTGATGGACCATTTTTTCATTTTGTACCCCTACGCAACGGCCGCCCTCACCCTGCATCAGCAGATCAACCGCGTAGGCACCCATACGAGAGGCCAGAATACGGTCAAAAGCCGTTGGCTGTCCGCCACGCTGAATATGGCCCAGCACGGTGGCGCGGGTTTCACGGCCGGTTTCTGACTCAATGTACTTCGCCAGCTGGTTGACGTCTGTCATCAGCTCGGTAATCGCCACAATCGCGTGCTTCTTACCTTTGTAGATACCTTCTTTGATTTTGGCCAGCAGCTGTTCTTTGTGCAGGCCGGTTTCCGGGGTGATGATGTATTCACAACCACCGGCAATCGATGCCATCAGGGTCAGATCGCCGCAATGACGCCCCATTACCTCAACGATAGAAATACGCTGGTGTGAAGATGACGTATCGCGTAAACGGTCAATGGCATCAATCACGGTATTCAGCGCCGTCATAAAGCCGATGGTATAATCGGTTCCGGCCACATCGTTATCGATCGTACCGGGCAGACCGATGCACGGATAACCCATCTCGGTCAGCTTTTTCGCCCCCATATAAGAGCCATCACCGCCAATCACCACCAGCGCGTCAATCCCGTGAATTTTCAGGTTCTCGATCGCCTGAGCACGGACTTTCTCATCACGGAATTCAGGGAAACGGGCAGAGCCAAGAAACGTACCGCCCCGGTTGATCACGTCAGAGACACTGGAACGGTCAAGCTTTTGAATACGGTTCTGATGCAGGCCCTGATAGCCATCATAGACACCGTAAACTTCCAGGCCTTCTGATAAACCTGCGCGAACAACACCGCGAATCGCCGCGTTCATACCTGGGGCGTCACCGCCACTGGTCAAAACACCAATCTTTTTAATCATGGTTACCCTCTGACTTTGGGAAATGAAAATCCTTTCCTATGCGAGCTGGCCCTGGTCAGCGACTCCGCCTCGCCTGCCTCTCGGTGGCGACTCGCGTAAACTGTAACTTTCCTACTAATGTAGGAGTATTACAATTTAGAAAAACGATGTATTGATTCATATCACGTAAACTTGCCATGTGTCGGCAGCCTTGCTGGCATCCTGGAACCCCGAGTGCATTTTGTACCCCAGGGTGCGACCAGACTATATGCCACTAAGTATATGCTGAGTTCGCCATGTCGGCTGCCTTGTCAGCGAATTCTCCTGAACCCCGACGGCGAGCCGGATTTCCGGCCACATGAACAGACAAATATTATTCGCAGTATAGCGGTTTTGTGATGAAATTTAATAACAAAATTGACAAGTTAAGCTCATGGTGACAACAAAAAAAGCCACAACATTTCGTTGTGGCTTCGGTGTTCTCAGATAAATACAGCATTATTCACTGCGTTTTTCTTTCCATTTCGCCATGCATTCTGCCTGCTTCTCAGCTTTTAATGTCTTGTACTGTGCTTTCTGCTCAGGCGTCAGAATATTGAGCATGTCGTGACGTTGTTTCATCATACTCACCCGATGCTCAATTTGCTGATCCGACATTTGCTTGGCCAGCTCACGCACGGCATTTTCATCAAAGTTGTCAGCCAGCAGCAAGGCTTGCATTTTGTCGTGATTCGCCTTCATAGCTTTACGGCCCTGGGCCATGTTGTCGCGCATCTCCGCTTTATGGCTCTCACGCAGGCTGCGCATCTGCTCTTTTTGCGCATCGGTCAAATCCAGCGACTGCATCACCCCATGCTCGGCACGAGGCCCCCCGCAGTCACCATCATGACCCTTACCATGATATTTTCCGCCTTCCGCCAGGGCCGATACGGAACCCAGCAGCATAGGTACCGCAAGTACCATGGCAACTGTCGTTTTCATTGTTCTGGTCATCGTCTTTTTCATATTCTGTTCTCGCTCTGTTGGTGTCCGATAAGCCAATACTACGCGCTGGCAGGTAAACTGTTGTCGGGCAAACGTAAAGCTGGGTAAAGCCCTGTTATCCTGCTTGGCCTGCTTTCGGGCATAAGGGATACTTAACCTGAATCATTTACTTGGTATGGAATCAGTATGGCAAACATTCTTCTGGTCGATGACGATCATGAACTGACAGCATTGCTCAATGACATCCTTCAGCTGGAAGGCTTCACCGTGCGCATTGCCCACAATGGTGAACAGGGGCTGTTAATGGCCGATGAGGACACAGATCTGATCCTGCTGGACGTCATGATGCCGGTCATGAACGGCATTAATATGCTGCGTAAACTGCGCGAGACCAGCAGTACGCCGGTACTGATGCTGACCGCCAAAGGTGAAGAGATCGACAGGGTGCTGGGGCTGGAGCTGGGTGCGGATGACTATTTACCCAAGCCTTTCAGCGACCGGGAACTGCTGGCCCGCATGCGTGCGATCCTGCGCCGCTCTCGACTGGTGCAGGACAACCAGAACGAATCAGACTGCGTGAGCTATCTGGATCTGACCATTTATCCCGGCCGGCAGGAAGTCACCTGTCACGGCGAGCTGATAGAAATGACCGCCACAGAGCTGGCCCTGCTCAGCCACCTGATCCGTCACCCCGGCACTGTGGTGACAAAACAGGATCTCAGCCTGGAAGTACTGGGCAAACGCCTGGCCCCCTTTGACCGCGCCATCGACATGCATGTGTCCAATTTGCGCAAAAAACTGCCCCCGCGCGAAGACGGTAAACCCCGAATCAAAACCCTGCGCGGCAAAGGTTATCTGTTTGTGGAGGCGGGATGAAACTCAGCCCATTCAGCCGGCCCATATTCAACAAGCCAGTGTTCAACCGCCTCTCCAGCCGGATCTTTGCCATTTTCTGGCTGACCCTGATGCTGGTTGTTGTGGTGCTTCTGCTGCTGCCCCACCTTGACCCTCGCTCGCAGCATACGATTCCTCAGCCAGAGCTGGCGCGTTATCAGGACGCCGCGGCGCGCATTTCAGAGCGGTTAAGCAGCCAGCCCGGTCCGCTGCAGGCAAAACTGCTGCCGCTGGCCGATCCCGAGCGCCACAAAGGCATGCAGCTGTATTTCACCAATGATGACGGCGAACTCCTGACGCCGCATCAGCGTACCAAAGCGTTACGCAATTTCATTACCAGTGCCGACAGCCCGGACGCGCCGCGCCAGAAACTCTACGGCCGCTGGATGGTGGCCGGACCTTTTCTGGTGACC
The DNA here is from genome assembly GCF_021432065.1 of Photobacterium sp. TLY01. NCBI lineage: Bacteria > Pseudomonadati > Pseudomonadota > Gammaproteobacteria > Vibrionales > Vibrionaceae > Photobacterium > Photobacterium sp. TLY01. The sequence goes on along the minus strand of NZ_CP090364.1, from coordinate 207,237 downwards.
GATCAGCAGCAAAGCGCGCTGATGTATGTCGGCAGAATCTCGCACCGCCCGCCGCCTTTCTTCCTGCGTATTCTCGATCAGCCTTTTCATCTGCTGCTGCTGACTATGCTGGTCAGTACCCCGCTGCTGTTGTGGCTGGCCTGGGCATTAAGCCGTCCGGCGCGCAAACTGCAAGAAGCGGCGCAACGCGTTGCCAGCGGACAATTTACTCAGGATCCGACGCTCGAATCCTCCGGCCCTCTTGAATTCCGCCAGGCCGGCGCCAGCTTTAATCAGATGGTATCCTCAGTCAATCAGATGATCAGCGGGCAACAGCGACTGCTGTCAGATATCTCTCATGAACTGCGCTCTCCGCTGACCCGGCTCCGCATGGCCACCGCCCTGGCCCAGCGCAAGCAGGGCAACAGCACAGAGCTGGATCGCATTGATACCGAAGCGGAACGGCTGGAAGCCATGATTGCCAAACTGCTGGAACTGTCGCGGATGCAAATCCACGGGCAGGAAACCCGCGAGTACAGTGATGCGGTCAGCCTGTGGCAGGACATGCTGGAAGATGCCGAATTTGAGGCCAGCCAGAACCAGAAATCGCTCACCTGCAGCCCGTTACAGCCCTGGCCGCTGGCAGGCAACGCAGAATTGCTGATCAGTGCCCTGGAAAATGTGGTTCGCAATGCCATCTACTACAGCCAAGATCGCATCGATGTTCAGTTCAGCGCCAATGACCATTCGCTGACCGTGACCATAGACGATAACGGCGAAGGCGTGCCCGATGATCAGCTGCAAGATATTTTCCGGCCTTTCTACCGCGTCTCAACCGCCCGGGACCGCCACAGCGGTGGCACCGGACTGGGGCTGGCGATTACAGAAAACGCCATTCGCCAGCACAATGGCAGCATCACCGCCAGCCACAGCCCGCTGGGCGGACTGAGAGTCACCCTGATGCTACCGCTGGCACAAAAAAGCCAGCGTCACTCGCTGTCACAGCCTGAGGCGCGGTAGTCCCGGATCCCCATGCCGGTCCAGCGTTTGAACGCTTTGGCAAAGGCACTGTCATCTGCATAACCAAAATGCAGCGCCAGATTGGCCTGGGTGCTGCCTTTTTGGTTCAGCATCTGCAGAGCCTGCTGCTTTTTTATCTGCTCAGACAAGGTCCTGAAGCTGACGCCAAAATCCGCCAGCTTACGGTTGAGGTGGCGCTCACTGAGATTGCACAAGGCCGCAGTCTGCGCGCGGGTCAGACTGGGTTGCTGTGTCAGCAGGTGGCTGATTTGGTCCAGAAACGAGGCGGGCGCCAGTCGTTTCATCTGCTGCTGCGCCAGCCGTATCAACTGGGCCTGCAATTCCGGCTGAATGTCACGCCGGCTGCACAACCAGTCTTCATCACTGAAAACCAAGGCGTTCCCTGTCTGCGAAAAACAGATCTGAGTCTCGCCAAACACCTCGCGGTACAGGGCCAGCGGCGCCTGAGGCGGATGCTCGAACGCGACCCGCTTCGGGATCACCGGGCCACCGGCGACCACGGCAGCGCCCTGCATCACACTGGCAAAAATGGCTTCCAGTCGCGGGGCTCTGGCCGACTCAAAATGGGGGCGATAAACCAGATGCCAGCCTTCCTGACTGTGGAACCGGGCAAAGCGTCCGCCTTCTCCGACCAGATCAGAAAAACGCAACAGATTGTCTACCGCACCGGCCAGATTGACACTACTGAGTAACAAAAAGCCCAGCATATCAAACTGATCGATCTGCAGTTGGCGGCCAATCCGCAACCCGACCCCGTCGCAACTGGCAAGATCCGCAATCGTCTGCCAGAGCTGATCCTGCAAGGACAAGGGCAAGCGTTCACCGGCCGGACAAGCGGCGACCTGGCGCCGCAGGGCGTCCGGCAGCGTGATCCCCAAAGACGGCAGAAACTTAAGGATTGCCTTGCTAAATCCTGGTGTGACCGTGCTGGCATACATAGTACTGACCCGAGTGATGCTTCCTCATACTTGCGGTCGTTATACCACAGGCCCCTGCGCGAACGCTGTGATGCGGCTCGGAACCCGACTGTTATTTTGGGCCATAGTGTCCCAAATTAACCTGTTTATGTCCCGTCTGGGCCATAGCCAAGTGTTAACAAAAAGTTAATGATGATATGCAGAACCTAAACAGAGAGTCATTCAGTATGCATCCCTACGTTGTAATTGGCGCCGGCCCGATGGGCCTGTGCACAGTACGCCGCCTGGCCGAACAAGGATTGCCTGTGATCGGGCTGGAAGCCCATGCCGATGTCGGCGGACTGTGGGACATCAGCAGCCCGACCAGTACGATGTATGAATCGGCTCACCTGATTTCCTCCAAACGAATGACAGAGTTCTCTGATTTTCCGATGGCGGATCATGTGGCCACCTATCCGAAACATGATCAGCTGTGCCGCTATTTTCAGGATTATGCGCGGCATTTTAATCTCTATGGCCATTATCGCTTTCACGCCTGGGTGGAGAAGGTCGAGCCTTGTCAGGGCAACTGGCTGGTCACCTACCGCCAGCATGATGAGACCTTTACCCTGATGGCATCCGGGGTACTGCTGGCCAATGGTACGCTGCATCACCCCAGACGGGGCAACTTTGACGGCGAATTCCGGGGCGAGCAATTTCACAGCAGCGATTATAAAAGCGCCGAGGTCTTTGCCGGAAAACGGGTCCTGATTGTCGGCTGCGGGAACAGTGCCTGCGACATTGCAGTCGATGCCGTGCATCGCGCCCGCTCAGTTGACATGGTGATCCGCCGGGGATATTACTTCCTGCCTAAATTTGTGGCGGGCGTCCCCACAGATACTCTGGGGGGGAAAGTGCGCTTACCGAACCGGCTGAAACAGCTCGTCGACGGCACCCTGGTCAGACTGATTTCCGGCAAGCCCAGTCAGTTTGGTCTGCCGGATCCCGACTACCGCATGTACGAATCCCACCCTGTGGTCAATTCCATGTTCCTGCACCACATCGGGCACGGTGATATTGGCGTGCGGCCATCGATTGAGCAGTTACTGCCCAATGGCGCCCGCTTCCAGGACGGGCAGGAAGCAGAGTATGATCTGATCCTTGAGGCCACCGGCTATTCGCTGCATTATCCCTTTATCGACCGTCGGCACCTGAACTGGGACGGCGATGCGCCCAGCCTGTACCTCAATATGTTCACCCCGCAGCATGACAACCTGTTTGTGATGGGCATGGTGGAAGCCTCAGGGCTTGGCTGGCAGGGACGTGATGATCAGGCGCAGCTGGTAGCCCGTTTCATCCGGGCACGCCATGAGAAACCGGCCGAAGCGGAAAAATTTATGAACAAAGTCCGCCAGCAGGCGAGCCGCAGAATTGACGGCGGCATTGCATATCTCAACCTGGAGCGGATGGCCTACTATGTACACAAAGCCGATTACCTGGCGGCACTGAACCGCGAAATGCGCCAGCTGCAATGGGAGCGCTGAATGTCGAGCACGAGCCTGCTGTTACTGAATCTGATCCTGGCCATGATGATGTTTGGCATCGCCCTGAGCCTCAAGCCGGCCGATTTCCGCCAGGTCATCCGCCAGCCCAAAGGCCCCCTGACCGGACTGGCGGCCCAGTTTGTGCTGATGCCGGCGCTGACCTGGCTGCTTACTCTGCTGGTGCCCATGCCCGCCGAAGTGGCCTTGGGCTTAATCCTGGTGGCCAGTTGCCCCGGCGGCAGCTTTTCCAATATCGTCACCTATCTGGCCAAAGGCAATACGGCGATGTCCATCAGTATGACAGGAATCGCCAGTGTCGCCGCAGCCTTCATGACCCCCTTTAATTTCATGTTCTATGCCGGCATGAACCCGCAGACGGCCCAGTTGCTGAAGCAAATTGCCGTGCCGCCGGAAAGTCTGTTGATGATGGTGGCACTGGTGCTGGCGTTACCGCTGGCGCTCGGACTGATCTGCAGCCAGATAGCCCCCGGTTTTGCCAAACGCAGCGAGCCCTTTTTCCGCATCATCTCGCTGCTCACTCTGTTCAGCTTTGTGGCGATTGCGTTGGTCAGTAACTGGCCGCGCTTTATTGCCGGTGCCAGTGTTTTCCTGCTGGCGGTGATTGTCCACAATGCCCTGGCGCTGGGGATCGGCTGGCTCTGTGCCCGGGTCATGAAACTGCCGGTTGCCGATCGCCGGGCGATCACACTGGAAGTCGGGCTGCAGAATTCCGGCCTGGGACTGGGCATCATTTTCACCTTTTTCGGCGATCTGACCGGGATGGCCATTATTGCCGCAGGCTGGGGGATCTGGCATCTGATCAGTGGCATGGGACTGTGCTATTGCTGGCACCGCCTGGATCACCGCCACGCCGCCCTCACCTCACCTGTTTCATCCACGCGCGAACAGCATAAAGGGACCTTATGACGCAGCGAATTTTAATCACCGGCTGCCAGGGCTATCTGGGCCGGCAGCTCAGCGTGCGCCTCGCCCGGCACGCCGAGGTATTTGGCATAGATATTCAGGACGCTCAGCCTGAGGGGATTACCTATCAGAAAATGGACATTCGCTCTGCTGCGCTGAGTGATTTCATTGGCCGGCATCGCATCAGCCATGTGATCCATCTGGCCAGCATAGTGCAGCCCTCCCGTGACCGGGACAGAGACTACGACATTGATGTCAACGGGACAGAAAATCTGCTCAAAGCCTGTATCAATCATCAGGTCGCCCATCTGACGGTCACCAGCAGCGGCGCTGCGTACGGCTATCATGCCGACAATGCCGAGTGGCTGCGTGAGTCCGACCCGCTGCGGGGCAACCGGCATTTTTCCTACAGCTACCACAAACGCCTGGTGGAAGAGATGCTGGCCACATACCGTGTCGCCTACCCGGAACTGCAACAGCTGATCCTGCGCCCGGGCACTGTGCTGGGGGCTGAAACCAACAACCTGATCACGGATCTGTTCCGCAAAGACAAATTACTGGCCATCAAAGGCTCGCCGTCGCCGTTTGTCTTCATCTGGGATCAGGACGTGATCGATATCATCACCGAAGGGGTCAGCCAGAATAAATCCGGGCAATTCAACCTGGCGGGCGACGGCGCCCTCAGTGTCCACCAGATCGCCGATATTCTCGGCAAAGACACCCGGGATTTACCAGCCTGGCTGCTGAAAACCGCCCTGCGGATCGGCAAGCTGCTGCGTTTGACCCAATACGGCCCCGAGCAGCTGGATTTTCTTCGCTATCGACCTGTGCTGGCAAACTACGCGCTGAAATTTGATTTTGGCTATATCCCGAAAAAAACCTCGCTGGAAGTCTTCGAATTTTATGCCAGCCAGCAAGGGTTGATCCCGGCCAGGGGGTGTTCGCATGACTGAGCACAAACCAGTTGCCATCCTCACCGGTGCCGCCTCAGGGCTGGGTCGCGATCTGGCCATTCGGCTGTCATATCACTACCGGCTGTATCTGATCGACAGGGACGAAGACAAGCTGACAGAACTGGCCGCCACGCTGGAAGACAGCCAGAGCTTTGTCTGCGATCTCGCCGACAGCCATGCCGTGAATACGCTGATTGCCGATATCCGGCAGCACGAGCCTGAGATTGCGCTGCTGATCAACAATGCCGGAATCACCCACCGTTCGCTGTCCCGTATCACGCAACCGGCGGTGATCGAAAAAGTCATGGCGGTCAACTTCTTTGCGCCGGTCCGCCTGACTCAAGGGCTGCTGCCGCTGCTGGTGCAGCATCAGGCCAAAGTGGTCAACATCAGTTCAATGGCAGGCTGGATGCCAGTGATGGGGCGTGCCGGTTACTGCGCCTCTAAATCCGCCCTGCACCAGTACTTTGAAACTTTCCGGGCCGAAATGCGACAGGATGGCGTGACGGTACTGATGGTTTATCCCAGCTTTCTTGATACGCCCATCGAACAGAATGCCCTCAATGGCGACGGGGGACGCAGCCGCCACAAACGCTCAATGGTCGGCAAAATGCGTACCAGCTCATGGATGGCCGAGCAGATATTTGCCGCTATTGCGCAACACAAAGAGCGCTTGTTCCCGGATCGCTTCACCCATTTCTCCAGCTTGCTCTACCGCCTGCTGCCACGGGTGTTCCTGCACCTGATGTCCCGGAAATTTGCCACTGAGCTTGAGGTGAAGTCATGACACTGGTGTGGCTGGGGATAGCGATTATTCTGGCCTTTGGCATTGAAGCCATGACGGGATTTGGCAGTATCGTGCTGGCGCTGTCGCTGGGCGCGCTGGTGATGGAGATCGATCCCCTGGTGCATATTCTGGTGCCCTTGAATCTGCTGATGACAGCACCCATGACCTGGCGTCTGCGACAGCATATTCAGTTCAGGTTTCTGTTGCGTACTGTTTTGCCCATGATGCTGACCGGTACTGCCATCGGTGTTTTGCTAACCCCCTATCTGCCAGAGTTACTCAGCAAAACTTTATTTGCCGGCCTCATCATCTGGTTTGCCGCCCGTGCCCTGCTGCAACCTGCGGCGGCTGAGATGCCTGCACTGCGGCGGCACTCTACCATTACGGCAGCCGGGATCACCCATGGCTTGTTCGCGTCCGGCGGCCCGCTGCTGGTGTATGCGCTGGCCCGCACCTCGCTGGATAAAACCCAGTTCAGAGCCACCTTACTGACAGTCTGGCTCTGCCTCAATGGCTGCCTGACGATCTATTTCCTGCAGGCCGGCGAACTGGCACCCTACCGGGAAACCTTGCTCTGGCTGGCGCCCTGTGTCGGCATCGGCGCATGGGTCGGTAACCGGCTGCATCACCGTATCGATCAGGCGCACTTCAGCAAGCTGGTGTTTGGCGTTCTGCTGGCCGTCGGGCTGATCCTGATGCTCAATACGCTCTTGTCATGGGCAGCAGCGCAGCACTAGTCCCCAGCTATCAAGGCAGGCTACAATAGTGTTTTTACCGCTGTTGTAGCCTGACCATGTTTGATATTGCTCTGTACGAACCTGAAATTGCGCCCAATACGGGCAACATTATTCGCCTGTGCGCCAATTGCGGTGCGCATCTGCATCTGATTGAGCCATTAGGCTTTGATCTGGAAGAGAAAAAATTACGCCGTGCCGGCCTGGATTACCACGATCTGGCCCATGTGCATCGTCACGCCAACTTTGAGGCCTTTCTGGCCGCCACTGCCGGTCGCCGCCTGTTTGCCTGCACCACCAAAGCCACCCAGTACCATACTCAGGCCCAGTTTGCGGATGGCGACATCCTGCTGTTCGGCCCGGAAACCCGCGGTTTGCCGGCGGACATCATTGAAAGCCTGCCAGCAACGCAACGGCTGCGCATCCCGATGCATCCGGACAGCCGCAGCCTGAACCTCTCCAATGCGGCCGCCATCATTGCCTATGAAGCCTGGCGCCAGTTTGATTTTGCCGGGGCAAAATAACCCCTTCAGTGACAAAAAGGGAGCCGAAGCTCCCTTGTACACTGACTGAAAATCAGCGAGGGCAATCGCACTCAGATGCCGTCACCGGCAATAAAGGTCTGATAAATACCGTTGAACTGCTGATCCATATCCATTGATGGTTTGTCGCTGCTCGGACGACCGACAATTTTCGCCGGTACACCCGCCACTGTGGTGTGAGGCGGCACAGGGGCCAGCACCACAGAGCCAGAACCAATCTTGGCGCCCTCACCCACTTCAATATTCCCCAGCACTTTGGCACCAGCGCCTATCATCACCCCTTCACGAATTTTCGGGTGACGGTCGCCGCACTCTTTGCCTGTCCCGCCCAGCGTTACATCCTGCAAGATAGACACATCGTTTTCGATAATTGCCGTCTCACCAATAACGATACCTGTGGCATGGTCAAACATGATGCCCTGGCCAATTCGGGCCGCCGGATGCACATCCACCTGACAGGTGACTGAGATTTGGTTTTGCAGATAAATAGCCAGTGCTTCGCGCTTTTGTTTCCACAGCCAGTTGGCAACCCGATAGCCCTGCAAAGCGTGAAAGCCCTTCAGATAAAGAAGCGGCACAGAAAATTTGTTAATCGCAGGGTCACGGTCAACCACAGCGCGAATATCGCAGGCCGCCGATTCCGTCAGCATACTGTCTGCGATATAGGCTTCTTCCACCACTTCCCGCACGGCCATCGCAGGCATGGAAGGCGTGGCCAGCTTATTCGCCAGTATATAGCTGAGTGCGGCACCCAGATTATCGTGCTTAATAATCGTGGCATGGTAAAAACTGGCCAGCATCGGTTCCTGCTCAGTCAGCACCTTGGCCTCTTGCTTAATCGTCTCCCAGACGGCTTGCTGTTGACACTCCCTCACGTCGTCCCCTGTATATCCTTGATGTGTTTGCACCATAGCCTGCACCCTACTCACCGGATGAGTCTCGACTGCTGATCATGGTTATCACTTTAAACTTCTCAGCAAAAAAAACAACGCGGGCTTGAGTGCCCGCGCTGTATCTTTTGCTTCCGAGCAATTGTCCAATCAATTACTCGTCTTTCTTAGCCCGTGCCAGCAGATCTCTGGCAGCCTCACGCGCATCCTTACCCTGATATAGCACCTGGTAAATCTGCTCGGTGATCGGCATATCGACCCCAAAGCGCTGGGCAAGCACCCAGACTTCCTTGGTGTTGCGATAACCTTCAACCACCTGGCCGATACTTTGCTGCGCTTCATCAACCTGCTTGCCCTGCCCCAGCGCCAAACCAAAACGGCGGTTGCGCGACTGGTTGTCGGTACAGGTCAGCACCAGATCGCCCAGCCCAGCCATGCCCATGAAGGTTTCCGGCTGCGCACCCAGCGCCGCACCCAGACGGCACATCTCGGCCAGACCTCGGGTGATCAGCGCAGTGCGGGCATTGGCACCATAGCCAATCCCGTCCGACATACCGGCACCAATCGCAATCACGTTCTTCACCGCACCGCCCAGCTGCATGCCGATGAAATCGTTATTGCTGTAGACCCGGAAGCTTTTATCGCAGTGAATTTTATCCTGCAGATCTTTGACAAACCCGGCGTCCGGTGACGACACCGCAATTGCGGTCGGCAAACCGGCAGCCAGCTCTTTGGCGAACGTCGGCCCGGAGAGCACCGCTAACGGTATCTCTTCACCCAGGATTTCATGGGCAACATCCTGCAACAGACGTCCGGTTTCCGGCTCCAGACCTTTGGTGGCCCAGCAGATCCGGGAATCCTCCCGCAGGAAGGGCTTCATCTGTTTCAGCACATCGGCAAAAGCATGACTGGGCACCACCAGCAGTAAATCGCGACTGGCCTTGACGGCGGCTTCCAGATCCACACTCAGGATCAGCGACTCCGGAAAGGCCACCCCGGGCAGAAATGCCTCGTTGGCCCGATCGGCTTCCAGCTGCGCCATATGCGCAGGATTATGGCCCCATAAAATGACATTTGCGCCATTACGGGCCAGCGAGATGGCCAGCGAGGTGCCGTAAGAACCGGCACCCAGTACTGTCATCGTGATTGCGTTATCAGTGATTGAGGTCATACGTTGTTGCCAATCAGGCTTGCGTGCTTTCCTGGTTTCCTTCCGCCTGGCTTTGCAGGTAGTTCATGAACAGGGCATCAAAGTTCACTGGCGCGAGGTTCAACTGCGGGAAAGTACCTTTCACCACCAGGCTGGAAATTGTTTCACGTGCGTACGGGAACAAAATATTCGGGCAGAATGCGCCCAGGCAATGGGCCAGTTGTGGCGCTTCCATGCCAGCGACAGAGAAAATACCGCCTTGCTGAACTTCACACAGGAACGCCGCTTCAGAAGCATTGTTCACTGTGACTGTCAGGCGCAGTACCACTTCGTACACACCTTCCGCCAGCTCACGACTCTGCGTATCCAGATCCAATTTCACTTCCGGGTTCCACTCTTTCTGGAACATTTCCGGCGAGCTCGGCGCTTCGAAAGACACGTCTTTCAGGAAAATGCGTTGGATTTGGAAGTTCTGTTGCGCTTCGTTGGTCGCTGCTTCAGCCATGATATTGTCCTTTTTTGATGATTTCGTTCAGAAATCTGTCATTTTTACCGGAAGTTTCCGGCCTGAAATAAAGGGCAGCTGACGCTGTCAGCCACCTGAGAGTTCAAAGCACTTATTTCTTTCCCTGCACCAGAGGCAAATTGGCCTCATTCCAGGAAATCAATCCGTCCTTCAGCAGGCTCACCTTGGCGTAACCCGCTTTGTGCAGCAGGCTGGCGCTTTCCTGCGCCGTCTGACCTGTTTTGCATACCACAATGATGGGGGCTGACTTATACTTTTCAAGCTGTCCAAAGTTCTCGGCTTTAATTTCGCTTGGTAAAATGTGAAGTGCGCCTGCAATGTGGCCACGCTGGAACTCATCTTTGCTGCGAATATCGACAAAAACGCCGTCTTCACGATTGACCAGTATTGTCGCCTGATTCGGGGTGACCACGGCATAACCCGCAGTTTTTTGCTTCACCATGGAAGCGATCAGGGCCAGAACCAGGCCAACCCAGACCAGTGACAAAATAGGATTACTCGTAACAAACTCTATGAATTGCTGCATGATTTTCGCTCTATTCACCTTGACTGCCTGCCGGATTCCCGCACAGGGGTAAGATTCAACCAAAATTAAGGAAACTGAGTATACCTGTGGCCGGAATGAAGTACAGCCACCCGCCACATTTACGCGTTACGGCTCACTGCTTTGTGCGCAATAAACCACATATCGCAAGGCGCCGCCGATAACTACAATAGAAAAAAACGTATGCTCAGCTCTTACGTTACTCCGGGGAAATGCATATATTCTAGGAGGTCAAGATAACAAACCATTTACAGCAATGTTTGATCTGAACTACAAAGAAGCGGTAATTTTGTAGTAAAATTACCGACCTGACTCCTTACCTGAGCCCCTGGAAGCGGCTTTAAAGCCGGATGTTGAGGTAATTGGTCTACATTTTCAGATTGTTCACATTATGGAGAGGACAACTTATGTCTGCTAAGAAACCACTGGCGCTGGTGATTCTGGACGGTTGGGGATACCGCGAAGACACGGCAAATAACGCGATTGCCAATGCCAATACCCCGGTACTGGATAACCTGATGGCCAATGAAGCCAACACCCTGATTCAGGCCTCTGGTCTTGATGTGGGTCTGCCTGATGGTCAAATGGGTAACTCAGAAGTGGGCCACACCAATATCGGCGCAGGCCGCGTGGTCTATCAGGATCTGACCCGCATCGCCAAATCCATCTCCGACGGTGAATTTCAGCATAACCCTGCGCTGGTCAAAGCCATGGACAGCGCGATTTCCGCAGGCAAAGCAGTGCACATTATGGGCCTGATGTCACCCGGTGGCGTTCACAGCCACGAAGATCACATTGAAGCGGCCGTGAAAATGGCAGCAGAGCGCGGTGCAGAGCACATTTACCTGCACTGTTTCCTCGACGGCCGCGACACGCCGCCACGCAGTGCTCAAGCCTCTCTGGAACGCTTCGATGCCTTATTTGCCCAACTGGGTAAAGGCCGCACCGCGTCTCTGGTTGGCCGTTACTACGCCATGGACCGGGACAACAACTGGGAGCGTGTTGAGTCTGCCTATGACCTGCTGACTGCGGCCAAAGGTGATTTCACCGCGGCGTCTGCGGTTGAAGGTTTGCAGGCTGCGTACGCCCGCGAAGAGAACGATGAATTCGTCAAAGCCACTGTGATTCGTGCCGACGGCCAGCCGGATGCCGCCATGCAGGACGGTGATGCGGTGATCTTCATGAATTTCCGTGCCGACCGTGCCCGTCAGATCTCCCGCGCGTTCCTGGCTGATTTCAGCGGCTTTGCGCGCAAACAATTCCCGGCGCTGCACTTCGTGACCCTGACCCAGTATGCCGCCGATATCGATTTGCCATCCGCGTTCCCGCCGGAAAGCCTGACCAACACCTTAGGTGAATGGCTGTCGAAACAAGGCAAAACCCAACTGCGCATTTCTGAAACCGAGAAATATGCGCACGTGACCTTCTTCTTCAATGGCGGTGTCGAAACCGAGTTTGAAGGTGAGTCCCGCGCTCTGGTGGCATCCCCTAAAGTCGCTACCTACGACCTGCAGCCTGAAATGAGTGCCCCTGAGCTGACCGACAAGCTGGTCGCAGCCATCAAAGGCGGCGAGTTCGATATGATCATCTGTAACTACCCGAACGGCGACATGGTCGGCCACACCGGTGTGTACGATGCGGCAGTGAAAGCCTGTGAAGCCATTGATGAAAGTATTGGCCGCGTGGTTGAAGCCATTAAAGAAGCAGACGGACAGCTGCTGATCACCGCCGACCACGGGAACGCAGAAATGATGGTGAACCCGGAAACTGGTGGGATTCATACCGCACACACCAACCTGCCTGTGCCGCTGATTTATGTCGGCGATAAGCAGATCAGCCTGAAAGACGGCGGCAAGCTGTCTGATCTGGCGCCAACCATGCTGTCATTGACCGGGCTCCAAATCCCGTCAGAGATGACTGGTCAGGTGCTGTACGATCTGAAATAATCCCTGCCATGCGGGAATTATTTTATCGTGCGATCTGTACACTCCGCGCCAGTGCCTTAGGCACTGGCGCTTTACTATGCCTGGCGTTCAGTGCCCCCCTGTTTGCTGACGATCAAAATCAGCTGCAGGGCATGAAACAGGAAATCGCGCGACAGCAAAAACAGCTGAGCGATAAAAAACAACAGCTCAATGATGTGCAGAAAACCCTGAAGCAACAGGAGCTGGCCATTGCCAAAGCGGCTGGTAACATTCGCACCGCCGAACAAAAAACAGACGGCCTGACGCGCTCAATCAGCCAACTGGAAAAAGAACAGCAAACACTGCTGCAACGTCAGATTGGCCAGCGTGAGCTGCTGAAAGAGTTACTGACCAGCCAATACAAACTTGGGAAATCCTCACCGCTCGCCAACCTGCTGGGTGAAAGTGACCCGGCCCGGTTAGAGCGCATGGCCATCTATGCCTCGCACCTCAGTCAGGCTCGCAGCCAGGCGCTGGATGAACTGGCCGCCACGGATACCGAACTGCAGCTCAAAAAACATCAGCTCAGCGAACAGCGTCATGAACAGCAATCCCTGCTCGACCAGTTGAAAAAAGAACGGGCATCACTGCTGGGCAGTCAGCAGGCGCGTCAAAGCACGGTCAGGGAATTACAGGGCCAATTGAATGCAGATAAACGCTACTTAACCGAGCTGAAAAGCAATGAATCCCGTCTGATCGCCGAAATTGCCAAAGCCCGCAAAGCCGCCGAGGAAGCGGCACGCCAGGCCAGAGTCAATATGGACGGCCTGGGCAAATACAAAGGCAAATTGCCCTGGCCGGTCACAGGCCGTATCCGCCACGCGTACGGCAGTCCGCTTCAGGGTGAGCTGCGCTGGAAAGGCATGGTGATCAGTCAGGCCGTGGGCAGCGAAGTCAAAGCCGTCCATGGTGGTAAAGTCGTCTTTGCCGACTGGCTGCGCGGCTACGGCCTGATGGTCGCCGTAGATCACGGCCAGGGCGACATGACTTTTTACGGCTATAACCAGACCGTGCTGAAGAAAGTGGGCGATACCGTGCAGCGAAACGAAGCCATCGCACTGGTTGGCGACAGCGGCGGTCAGGAAACACCGGGACTGTATTTTGAGATTCGCCGCAAAGGCACGCCAACCAACCCGCAGCCCTGGCTGAGCCGTTAACTTTTTATAGCGCACAACACCCATGAGCAGAACAAGGATGGTTCGAATGAAGGGGTTAATTCGTGTAGGTCTGATCTGGTTGTTGCTTCTGGCATCTTCAGCGCAAGCGGCCAGACTGGCGATTGTGATTGATGATCTGGGTTATCAGCACATGCCTTCCCCGCTCTCAGCCCTGCCGCCGCAAATCAGTGTCTCGATCTTGCCGGAAACACCTTACGACCAGCTCACTGCCCGTCAGGCTCAGCAGGAAAGCAGAGATGTCCTGCTCCACATGCCAATGCAGCCGAGCAGAACGGCGCCGCTTGAAATGACTACCCTGACCGCCACCATGAGCAAGGAAGAGCTTCAGGATAAACTCCGCCATGCGCTGTCGCGCGTGCCGGGCGCGGTGGCGGTCAATAATCATATGGGCAGCGCCCTGACCCAGAACCCGACTGCGATGGACTGGGTGATGGAAGTGCTCAAACAAGAGCATCTCGCCTTTCTCGATAGCCGCACGACGGCGAAGTCTGTTGCTCAGGCGCAAGCCCGGGCGGCACACATTCCCGCCCTGCGCCGCCATGTTTTTCTGGATCATGTCCCAAGCGAAACCTTCATCCGCCGCCAGCTGAAACGGGCTGTTTTACAGGCGAAGCAACAAGGTGCGGTGATTGCGATTGGCCATCCTCATCCGGTCACTCTCTCAACCCTGAATGCCATGCTGCCTGAGATTCAGCAGCAGGTCACTCTGGTTCGCCTGTCTGAACTGTTTTCCACCGGCAGCTGAAAAAAAACGGTGTGCCGAGGCACACCGTTCCGTTTGTTTGCATATGAGAGGGACATCAGTCCCAGCTCAGAATCACTTTACCGGACTGGCCGGAGCGCATGACATCAAAGCCCTGTTGGAAATCATCCACGCTGTAGTGGTGGGTGATGATAGGCGTCAGATCCAGACCAGACTGAATCAAGCTGGCCATCTTGTACCAGGTCTCAAACATTTCACGGCCATAAATCCCTTTGATCACCAGACCTTTGAAAATCACCTGAGTCCAGTCAATGCCCATGTTCGAAGGCGGAATACCCAGCATGGCAATCTTTCCGCCATGGTTCATGCTCGACAGCATGCTGTTAAACGCCGCCGGTACACCCGACATTTCCAGACCGACATCAAAGCCTTCTGTCATGCCCAGCTCCGCCATCACATCTTCCAGCTTTTGCTCAGCCACGTTGACGGCACGGGTCACGCCCATCTTGCGGGCCAGATCCAGGCGAAATTCGTTCACGTCCGTGATCACCACATGGCGCGCGCCGACGTGCTTGGCCACCGCCGCCGCCATGATCCCGATAGGACCGGCACCTGTGATCAGCACATCTTCGCCCACCAGGTCGAAAGACAGCGCCGTGTGCACTGCATTACCAAACGGGTCAAAAATCGACGCCAGATCGTCTGAAATGTTGTCCGGGATCTTAAATGCGTTGAAGGCCGGGATCACCAGATACTCAGCAAAGGCCCCTTCACGGTTGACACCCACACCAATCGTGTTACGGCACAGGTGAGTGCGACCGCCACGACAGTTGCGGCAGTGACCGCAGGTAATGTGGCCTTCACCAGAGACACGGTCGCCAATTTCAAAACCACGCACTTCCTGGCCAATCGCGACCACTTCGCCCACGTACTCGTGACCGACGACCATAGGCACAGGAATTGTATTTTGTGACCATTCGTCCCAGTTATAGATATGAACGTCAGTACCACAAATCGCGGTTTTCTTAATCTTGATCAGCAGGTCGTTGTGGCCCATCTCAGGCTTGTCGACCTCTGTCATCCAGATGCCTTCTTCAGGCTTCAGTTTTGCTAATGCTTTAATTTTCATGATGCTTTCCACAAGTGGCCCAGAAGCGGTTTCAAACCGCTCCTGCAGCAAAGTCGGTGATGATCAGATGATACCCATCTCTTGACCAATGCGAATAAACGCATCGATCGTCTTATCCAGCTGTTCTGCGCTGTGCGCGGCAGACATCTGAGTACGGATTCGCGCCTGGCCTTTTGGCACCACAGGGTAAGAGAAACCCACCACGTAAATGCCTTCTTTCAGGGCGCGCTCAGCAAATTCCGCTGCAACTTTCGCATCACCCAGCATAATTGGGATAATGGCATGATCCGCGCCTGCCAGTGTAAAGCCGGCTTCAGACATACGGGTGCGGAAGTGCGCTGCATTTTTCCACAGCGTCGCACGCAGATCGCTGCTTTCCGCCAGCAGATCCAGCACGCGGATCGAAGCAGACACAATCGCCGGAGCCAGCGAGTTCGAGAACAGGTAAGGACGAGAACGCTGGCGCAGCCAGTCGATCACTTCTTTCTTACCTGAGGTATAACCGCCTGACGCGCCGCCCAGAGCTTTACCCAGCGTCCCTGTGATGATGTCGATGCGATCAATCACATCATGGTACTCATGGGTACCACGGCCATTGTCACCCATAAAGCCAACAGCGTGAGAATCATCGACCATCACCAGCGCATCATACTTATCCGCCAGATCACAGATAGCCGGCAGGTTTGCCACCACGCCATCCATCGAGAAGACACCATCGGTCACAATCAGCTTGTGGCGCACGCCGGCTTCATTGGCAGCGATCAACTGCTGCTCCAGCTCGGCCATGTCATTGTTGGCATAGCGGAAGCGTTTGGCTTTACACAGACGTACACCGTCAATGATAGAAGCGTGGTTCAGCGCATCTGAAATAATGGCATCTTCAGGGCCGAGAATGGTCTCGAACAGACCTGCATTTGCATCAAAACACGAAGAGTAAAGGATAGTGTCTTCCATGCCTAAGAAGGCCGACAGCTTACTCTCCAGCTCTTTATGTGCGTCCTGCGTACCGCAGATAAAACGCACTGAAGCCATACCAAAACCGTGCTCATCCATGCCTTGTTTGGCAGCCTCAATCAACGCCGGGTGGTTAGCCAGACCCAGGTAGTTGTTGGCACAGAAATTCAATACCTGATCACCACTGGCAATTGCAATATTGGCTTTCTGAGCAGAAGTGATTACACGCTCACTTTTGTATAATCCCTCTGCTTTCACTTCCTGAATCTGATCGGCGATCTGTTGATAAAAGGCAGCTGACATCTTGCTCTCCAAACATGTAAAGGCGTATTTGCCACTTTTAGCGAACAACCTACTATTAAATTAGCAATCATTCACCACAATGTTACAAAGTTTGCCGGATTCTAAGAGCTAAACTCTAGTCCGTCGACAACTATGAAACATCCCGCTCCACTTGATCACAATAATGTGATTCAAGTTGAAGAACGACCTGCCGCCCCTCCTCACTGGTCAGAGGTCTTATCACAGCAAGCATCTGCAACACGCCCTGATAGATAACAGCCTTGGTAATTTTCGCCTTGGGTGCCTGCGCAGTTTGATAACTGATCCAACTGGTCGCCACCAGCTTGAGGGTGGTTGCCAGACTCAGCAAATCATCATCATTCAGGGTGACCAGCCCTAAGGTCCGGAAATGGCGCATCACCACCATGATATCCTGATGGAGATTTTCCTGCGCTTCCAGATACTTATGCTGCAGCACAGGATCCCGGCTGAGAATATCGGGCAGGTTGGCGTAAAAAAATCGGTAGCGCCACATCAGCATAAAGACCGCATCCAGGTATTGCAGCAGACTGTCAGCCGACAGCACCGCCTCTTCCCGCGGCTGGAAGCGAACCCGCAAATCCTGAGCGTATTCATCAAAAATACTGTGTATAATCTCTTCTTTATTACGAAAATGGTAATACAGGTTGCCTGGGCTGATGCCCATATGTGCCGCAATGTGGTTGGTGGTGACGTTGGGTTCCCCTCCGTCATTAAACAACTCTAATGCTGCATGGATGATTTTATCGCGGGTTTTCATAAGCCTCTCACTTGCATCGCCCTGGGCAGTCTCGGTTTGTTATCTTATGTGGGTCAAAATCCAGATCAACAAACCCTGATGATGTTATCATAACTACTGACTAAATTTTGACGCGGTGGTGCAGTTCTTCTGCTACGCTTTTGGCCTCTGACTACCGGGTCCATCTGATAAAACTGGAAGTGCCATGATTATAGTGACTGGTGGCGCCGGCATGATCGGCAGCAACATTGTAAAAGCGCTCAATGAACAAGGGTATAGCGACATTCTGGTCGTCGACAACCTCAAAGACGGTACCAAATTCGCGAATCTGGTCGATTTAGATATCGCCGATTATATGGACAAAGAAGATTTCATCACCCAGATCATGGCGGGTGATGACTTTGGCCCGATCGAAGCCGTCTTCCACGAAGGTGCCTGCTCAGCTACTACAGAGTGGGACGGCAAATACATGATGCTCAATAATTATGAGTATTCCAAAGAGCTGCTGCACTTCTGCCTGGAGCGCGAGATTCCGTTCCTGTATGCATCTTCCGCCGCGACCTACGGCGGCCGTGACCGTGATTTCATCGAAGAGAAGGCCTACGAAGGCGCCCTGAACGTTTACGGTTATTCCAAGCAGCTGTTTGACAACTATGTCCGCCGCCTGTGGCAAGATGCCGAAGCCCACGGCGAAACGCTCTCGCAGATTACCGGCTTCCGTTACTTCAACGTCTACGGCCCGCGCGAGCAGCACAAAGGCAGCATGGCCTCCGTTGCCTTTCACCTGAATGAACAAATTGCAAAAGGCGAAATGCCAAAGCTGTTTGAAGGCTCAGACACCTTTAAGCGCGATTTCATCTATGTGGGTGATGTCTGCAAAATGAACCTGTGGTTCTGGCAACATAGCGTCTCCGGTATTTTCAACTGCGGTACCGGCCGGGCAGAAAGTTTTCAGGCCGTCGCCGATGCTGTGATTCAGCATCACGGTAAAGGCCAGGTCGAAACTGTCCCGTTTCCGGAGCACCTGAAAGGCCGCTATCAGGCCTATACTCAGGCAGACCTGACCAAAGTCCGTGCCGCCGGTTATCACGAAGCGTTTAAAACCGTTGCCGAAGGCGTTGCTGAGTATATGGCGATTCTGAACGCAAAATCCTGACGACCAATAAAATCAACGAGTAGTGACAAGTGAAACTATCACGAACTTTAAAGCCATTACCTAATCAAGGTTACCGGCCATCGTTCAAGTGGGCTTTTTTGCACCCTAAACATTGGGGTACCTGGGTGAGCATTGGCTTTTTGATGCTCTTTGCCCTACTACCCTGGAAAGTGAGAGATCCTATCGCAGGTAAGCTGGGTAAATTCATTGGCCGTCGGGCAAAAAAAGTCCGTCGGCGGGCCCAGGTCAATCTGACACTCTGTTTTCCCGAACAAAGTCCAGCGGAACGGGAGTCCATGATTGACGATATGTTCGCTGTCGCTACTCAAGTCATTTTTGCAATGGGTGAACTGACGTTCAAAAACCGGGCTCATCTACACGAACGAACGCAAGTATTTGGTCTTGAGCACCTAGAAAAGCTCGTTGAGGAAGAGCGACCACTGATTATGCTGGTCCCTCATGCCTGGGCGATTGATTTTCCGGCCATTTACTGGGCTTCACTGGGGTTACCGGTTGCCGCGTTAATGAAGCCACAACACCGCCAGCCCGTATACGACTGGCTTATCAGCAAACAGCGTCTGCAATATGGCGGTGTTTGCTATACACGTGAAGAGGGTTTGAAACCCTATATCAAGGCCGTAAAGCAAGGCTATATGGGTTATTATCTGCCAGATGAAGATTTTGGCCCGGAGCAAAGTCAGTTCACCGACTTTTTTGCCACGAAAAAAGCGACTTTTGCCGGGTTAGGAAAAATTGTACGCATGACAGGCGCAGAAATTTTGCCAATGATGCCTGTCTATAACAGCATCACAGGTAAATTTGAAATCCATATATTACCTGCTATTGATAACCTGCCAACGGGTGACTTGCAGCAGGATGCAGATACATTAGCCCAGTCGCTGGAAAATATGGTCGCCCCAACCCCCACACAGTACATGTGGAATTTACGCTTATTAAAAACCCGGCCGGATAATGAGCCTGATCCTTATAACACACTAAAGATTAGCGGTTTATGAGCCTCATGACGAATAAGTTTACCTTTGCGTTTCACTGTCTAGTGGCATTTCTCGCTGCGGCTTACCCTGCCACTATCTTGCTCATCGGTGGCGGCTATAAGCCAGTGCCCGTTCTTCTGCTGGCGATGGCACTACCTGTACTGTTCACATTAAAAACCCCGTTTTTCACACAAGATATCAAGCTGTTAATTGTAGCCTTCAGCACCTATTTTCTCGTCGTGCTGGCGTCTTTGCTGGTCTACGGGGGTAATATCAGTGAAGCAGACATTCCCAGCCGCACGGTATTAACACTGCCTATTCTATTCCTGCTGTTACTTTACCCTCCCCGTATACACTGGTTACTGGCTGGAGTCGGTGTTGGCGCTTTTGTCGCAGGTGCCGTGGCCATTTACCATGTAGAAATTCTGCACATGGAACGAGCATATACTGGCCACTTAGTAAAAGGATATATGCCAATTCAATCGGGCAATACGGCCATGTCACTGGGACTGATTTCACTTTTTGCCACTTTCTATTACTGGGGCAAACAGAAATATATCATCAGTTTATTGTTTTTCATTGCCGCGCTGTCTGGCATCACGGGCTCCGTACTGTCTGGCTCTCGCGGCGGATGGGTTTTGGCCCCTATCGTACTGTTTTTTATACTCTATCATTTTCGCGATTTATTATCGAAACGACTGTTTGCTGTCATGTCGGTCAGCTTGTTTCTTTTAGGCACAACACTTCTGCCTGAAGTCGAAACCCGTATCAATCAAGCTTATGCCGATGTCGAGCTCTATACCCAACAAGACAGAAGCAATACCTCTGTGGGAGCAAGATTTGAAATGTGGAAAAGCGCCTGGTACAGCCTGGAAGAAAAACCATTTTTTGGTCAAGGTTTTCCAGGGCGGGATCTCGCTGAAAAACGCTTTGTCGAAGAAGGAAAAGTCGACAAAGTAGTGGAATTATATGGACGAGCACATAACCAGTATCTTGAAGAAGCCGCAACAAAAGGCTTGATTGGTATCACGGCCCTGATCATGTTATTTGCTATCCCATTTGCCATTTTCATGCGCTATAGCCGCGAGTACCAGCGGCATGACAGTCAGTGGGTATTTGCTCAATGCGGCATCATTCATGTATTACTGGTCGCCAGCTACTGCTTAAGCCAGAATTTCCTGAACCATAACTCAGGCACCATGTTTTACAGTGTCTTTACTGTAATCTTCTTAGCTGGTTGCATGCAGAAAAAGCAGAATGTTCCCGCTTAGATAACAATTTATTTCCGTAAGTTAAAAGTGCTGACTCCATGAAAATTCTTATTATCGGTCCATCCTGGGTTGGCGATATGGTGATGTCGCAATGCCTGTATACCAGTCTCAAGCAGCAGTATCCGCAAGCTGAAATTGATGTACTGGCACCGACCTGGTGCCGCCCTATTCTGGAACGCATGCCCGAGGTACACCGCGCGCTTGAAATGCCCATCGGACACGGCGAATTTAACCTCAAAGGGCGCTACCGGATTGGACGCTCACTGCGTAACAATCATTATGATCAGGCTTATATCCTGCCTAATTCGGCAAAATCTGCGCTGATCCCGCTTTTTGCCCGCATTCCGGTTCGTACCGGCTGGAAAGGAGAAAGCCGCTATGGTCTGCTCACTGATCTTCGTGGCAACAAGCGTGATTTCAGCCTGATGATTGAGCGCTACTGCGCACTGGCTTATCCCAAAGCGCAAATGACTGGCAGTGCGGCGCTGCCCACGCTGCCCAAACCGGCACTGACGGTTGACCACCACAATCAGGCCAGTGCAATGAAACGTCTGGCGCTGAACAATGATCGCCCTGTGATTGGCCTTTGTCCGGGGGCAGAATTTGGTCCAGCCAAGCGCTGGCCAGACGCCTATTTTGCCCAGGTGGCACAAAAGATGATTGCGCAGGGCAAGCAAGTCTGGCTGTTCGGCTCGGCGAAAGATCAGCCGGTCACCGCCGCCATCAAACAGGCACTCCCCGCTGAATTACAAGCTTTCTGCCATGATTTAGCCGGACAAACCAGCCTGATTGAAGCGGTCGACCTGCTCGCAGCCTGCGATACGGTTGTCAGTAACGATTCGGGACTGATGCATGTCTCCGCAGCAGTTGGCTGCAAAGTGGTCGCGATTTATGGCTCGACGTCACCGGACTATACCCCGCCACTGGCAGAACAGGTCGCTATCGTATATACAGAGATTGAGTGCCGTCCGTGCTTTAAGCGAGAATGCCCCTACGGACACCTGAAGTGCCTGAAAGACTTACCGGCGGATCGTGTCATTCAAGCCATTAACGGTTTGGCGAACTAGAATGAATGGCATTCTGTACACAGTTGGTTGTCTATGCCTCCCACATTGATATTGCACTACCGAAGGAAATCCTGAGAACTGATGCTACGCTTTCTCTACACTTGCCTGCTCACTGCAGTGGCCCCATTGCTGCTGGTTTCACTCTATAAAAAGCGTCCGGGTGTCCCGCCGATTGGTCAGCGCTGGAAAGAGCATTTCGGCATCAGCCCTCAAGTGCAGGGCCAGCGGCCGCTGTGGATCCATGCAGTGTCCGTTGGAGAGACCCTGGCGGTCACACCGCTGATCAAAGCACTGAAAACCCAATATCCCGATTTACCGATATTGCTGACCACCACAACCGCCACGGGCGCAGCGCAGGCCGCGCGCCTCGGGTCACTGGTTGAACATCGCTATATGCCGCTCGATTTTCCCTGGGCTCTGCGCCGCTTTCTCCGTACGCAGCAGCCACGTGCCCTGTGCATCATGGAAACTGAGCTCTGGCCCAATACGCTGGCCGAAGCCAAACATGCCGGCCTGCCTGTCACTATCTTGAACGCCCGCTTATCTGAACGCTCCTGCCAGCACTATGCCAGAGTCCAACCCCTGTTTAACCTGCTTGCGCATAATCTGGATCAGGTTTTGTGTCAGCATCAGGATGATGCCGAGCGCTTCATTCGCTTAGGTGTTTCGCCACAAGTGGTACAGATTACCGGTTCGATCAAGTTTGACCTTGCTTTACCCGAAGGGCTGGAACAGGCCAGCGAGATACTAAGAGATCAGCTGGGCAGCCAGCGTCCGGTGTGGATTGCCGCCAGCACCCATCAGGGCGAAGATGAGCAGGTACTTGAAGCCCACAGACAGATTTTACGCCATCACCCCGACGCGCTGTTGATTCTGGTGCCCAGACACCCCGAGCGATTCGACCCTGTCTACACGCTGATTGTTCAACAGGGCTTTACCGCCGCCCGCCGTACTCTGAGCAACGAACCACTGAGCAATAAACAGGTCTATCTGGCCGATACCATGGGCGAAATGATGTTGCTGCTTGGTGCCTGCGATCTGGCGTTTGTCGGCGGCAGCCTGCTGGGCGACAAAGTCGGCGGTCACAACCTGCTTGAACCAGCCGCACTGGCAAAACCCGTCCTGACTGGTCCGAGCTATTACAACTTTACCGATATCACCACTCAGCTGTTAAACGCGGGGGGCGCAGAAATCGTCGGCAACAGCGAGGAATTAGCACGCGCCGTGTCACGGCTGATGACAAACAGCACAGAGCAGGCCAAAACAGGCCAGGCCGCCCTTGGCGTGGTCAAAGCCAATCAAGGGGCCATTGCGCGCACCTTGCACGCACTCTCTGCCAGCATCCATTAATCAGAAGGCGATCGGCGGTAACCCGACAGTAGTTGCTGCCAGTCGCTTTCCTGCCAGTGTATTCCGGCTTTATCGACTTCTTTGACAAAAGAGCGGTGCAGCCGGGACAAATTCTCTTCCTGCCAGCCATCACCGTGACGAATACTGCATTTATCAAAATCGATCAGCCAGATCTGCTCCTGCCCGTCCAGCAAGATGTTGTGTGCATTCAGATCAGTGTGATTGACCCGGCAGTCATGCATCCGGCGAACCATCTCACCGACACGCTGCCATTGCTCTGACGACAAAGCGCCCTGCTGCAAACGCGCCACCAGATCAGTT
This sequence comes from Photobacterium sp. TLY01, assembly GCF_021432065.1. Lineage (NCBI taxonomy): Bacteria > Pseudomonadati > Pseudomonadota > Gammaproteobacteria > Vibrionales > Vibrionaceae > Photobacterium > Photobacterium sp. TLY01. Next base: position 183,579 of record NZ_CP090364.1, on the reverse strand, counting down.
GCGTCAGGTACTTTCTCTGTCAGCAGATCCGCCCGATAGTATGGCCCGGACTTACAGACTCTTGCCGCAACGGGCCTCGGCACTCTGACGCCCTGCGCCACCAGATGCTGCAACAGGGAAAATTCAGCCATGCTGCGGCAAGTTGGCCAGCTCTTAAACCAATACTGATCTTTCACCAGCTTGCCAAACAGCCCGCCCCGAAAGTAATGCCGCAGTGCCATGTCAACCCGTTCGCCGCGGACAAACCAGGTGGTTCCCCGCCCTTTCGCGCTGCCCAGCACAGCCTGCTGATGCTGCCAGAAATCCGGCTCAAAGCACTGCCAGGGATCTTCTGCCAGCAAAGCAGGGTCAAACATGATCCGGCAGTTATCTTGCTCCCGTATTTCCATTGCGGTGTACCCTAAACGATTGAAAAGATCTATTTTATACAGGTTTGTCCGTGCCCGTCATGAGATAGGCAGAATCTTTGCACAGTGTTCGCGCAATCACGCTGATTCCGAGATGCTTAATGTATATAATTCCCAAAACACAATCACATCCATTCGGTTGAAAGCAGGTGTCATGACATTATTCAATTCCGCTCCCCAGTCTTTGTGCATCCTGCGCCTGTCGGCGATTGGTGATGTCTGCAACAGTATTGCCATGGCACAGGCAATTCAACGGCAATGGCCGCAAACGCGCCTGACCTGGATCTGTGGCAAAGTCGAAGCACGGCTGCTGAAGGATTTACCCGGCATCCGGGTGATCATCTTTGATAAAAAGCAGGGCTGGCAAGGCTACAAAGCTGTCTGGCAGGCCCTCAAAGGTGAGCGTTTTGATGCCCTGCTGCATATGCAAACCGCCATTCGCGCCAGCATCGTCAGTCTGGGGATCAAAGCGAAGTACAAACTGGGGTTTGATGCCGAGCGCAGCAGCGATCTTCAGCAACTCTTCACCAATGTCAAAGTCCCGTCACCGGATTCCCCCCATGTCCTGGATGGCTTCATGCAGTTTGCTGCCACCCTGGGTGTCCGCGATCTGACGCCTCAGTGGGATATTCCGTTATCTGAAGATGACCACCGCTGGGCCGATCAACAAATTCATCAGGACGCGACCTTGGTCATCACGCCCGCGGCCAGTAAGGGCTATAAAAACTGGACGCCGGAAGGGTATGCGGCATTAGCCCGCCATGCCCACCAGCAGGGCTATGCCATTATTCTGGCCGGCAGTCCGGCAAAAATTGAGATAGACCTGGGTAATGCCATTGAAGACAAGCTGGACTTCCCCGTCACTAACCTGATTGGTCAGAGCAGCCTCAAACAGCTGCTGGCCCTGTTGCAGAAAGCGGCACTGGTGTGTGCGCCGGATACCGGCCCGGCCCATATGGCGGTGGCTGTCGGTACCCCGGTGCTGGGTTTGTATGCCCACCATAACCCCAAGCGTACCGGCCCCTATCTGTCACGCCAGTATGTGGTGAGTGTGTACGATGAATGCATTGCGGCCGAAACGGGCAAGGCGCCTGAACAGCTGCCCTGGCGCAGCCGGGTCAAAGATGACACAGCGATGAAACGCATCACGGCAGAGCGCGTCACCGCCATGTTCGACAAAATCACCGCTGAACTGTGATCGGATGCATTGCAGACAAAATGAAAGCGATAGATTGATCCCTGAAACAGGGCCGGGGTTTTACATTCGTCACCCCGGTCGGCATAATCGTTCGCATATCACTGTATTGACAGTCACGACTCATCTATCTGAAAACTGGACACCAAATGGCGCCTAACACCTCCAACACCACTTTGGGTGTGCTGATGATCATCAAGAATGAAGCCAAACATCTGGCGGCCTGCCTGGAGACGGTCAAAGACTGGGTCGACGAGATCGTCATTATTGACTCCGGCAGTACGGATGAGTCCGAAACCATTGCCCGTCGTTACACAGACAAATTCTTCCGCTATGACGACTGGCCCGGCTTTGGCCCGCAACGCCAACGCGCCCAACAGCACGCGACTACAGACTGGGTGCTGGTGCTGGATGCTGATGAAAGGGTCACCCCTGAGCTGAAAACAGCCATCCAGTCTGCGATCACAGCCAATCCGACCGGCGTTGCGTTTAAGATCAACCGGCTGAGCGATGCCTTCGGCAAAACCATTCACCATTCTGGCTGGTCGCCGGACTGGGTGATTCGCCTGTACCGCCGTGACGAAACCCGCTACAACGATGCCCTGGTGCATGAAAAATTGCTCACTGATGGGTTGACTGTCCGCCCACTAGATGGCCGGTTACTGCATTTTACCTTTGATAATCTAAGTCAATATACACGCAAGACAGCCTTATATGCGAAATCGTGGACCGATCAACGAGAAGGTAAAAAGCGCGGCTCCCTGAGCGCAGCAATTGCACACGCTATCGCTCGTTTTATAAAAATGTATTTTATCAAAGGTGGCTTTCTGGATGGTCGTCACGGTTTACTCTTAGCAATCCTGAGTGCCAATACTGTTTTTACACGCTATGCCGACCTTTGGTTACGTGAATACGTAAAGGACAAACATTCCAAATGAACAAGCATATCTGTCATGTAAATCTCGCTACAGGCTTCAGTGGTGGCGAACAACAAACCCTACAGCTTATCAAAGAACAGATCAGACTGGGTTATACCTTAAGTGTCGTTGCCAACCCTAAAAGTCCATTCGCTCAAAAAGCGGCCTCACTCGGATGTCGCATGTATTTAACCCAGCACTTTCTTTTTAATCACAGTGCTGAAATAACCAGGCAGTGTCAGGTTATACATGTCCACGAAGGCAGAGCGATTTATTGGGCTTGGATCCAATCCAAACTGTTTAGATGTCCCTATATCGTTACCCGCCGCATCGATAACCCTTTAAAAGACAGATGGCTACTAAAAAAATGCTATACCGATGCCAGTGCAACCATTGGTCTGAGCACAGCTATTGTCGATTGTATTCATACGAAAGTCCCTAGCCAGCATCCATACAAAATTCCCAGCTCACCTGTCATTTATCCAGTGAGTAACAGTGAAGTCAGCACGATTCGCACTAAATTTGCAGGTAAATTTCTTGTCATCCATGCAGGCAACCTGCTTCATCACAAAGGATTTGACGTCACCATTGAAGCTGCGCGTTTACTCGAACAACAAGCCTCCAACATTCATATTGCCATTTTGGGGGACGGCAAGCTGCGGGCTGAACTGGAATCTCAGGCAAAAGGATTAACCAATATCAGCTTTATGGGTAAACAGTTGAATATGGGAGACTGGTTTGAGGCTGCCGATTTGCAAATCCATCCGTCGTACACTGAAGGGCTGGGCTCTGTCATTCTGGAAGGAATGAAAGCGGGCCTCCCTATCGTCGCCACTAGGGCAGGCGGTATTCCAGATATTATCGATCACGGTATAAATGGTGAGCTAATTCCCGTAGGAAGCAGTACACAGCTTGCTGAAGCTATCGCCCGAATATCTCAGGATAGCAATCTTCAAAAGCAATACATCTCAGCAGGACAGGAAAAAATGAACCTATTTGATATATCGCATACTGCCAAGCAGTACGAAGCCATTTACAATTCCCTATGAGTGCTGAAGCCCCAAATAATATACATCAACAAGGAACGCAGAAATGACAACCCGAGTCATTTACCCTGGTACTTTTGACCCTATCACCAACGGCCATCAGGATCTGATTGAGCGCGCTGCTGCCATGTTCGATCAGGTGCTTGTCGGGATTGCTTTCAGCCCGAGCAAAAAGCCATTATTTGATCTGCAGGAACGAGTGAATCTCGCCAAAGCCATCACCAGTCATCTCAGTAACGTTGAAGTGGTGGGATTTTCCGGACTGCTGGTGGATTTTGCCCGCGAGCAACAGGCAACCATTCTGGTGCGTGGCCTGCGCGCGGTGTCGGACTTTGAATATGAATTTCAGCTGGCGAACATGAACCGCCGCCTGATGCCAGAGCTGGAAACGGTGTTCCTGACCCCGGCTGAGGAAAATTCCTTTATCTCCTCCACCATAGTCAAAGAAGTGGCGCTGCACAAAGGACAGGTGGATCAGTTCGTCCACCCGACTGTGGCTCAGGCGCTGAAAGACAAGCTGACCAAATAACACTCGACGCCAAACACAGAAACCGCCGGCCCGCATCTCAGCGGGCCGCGGTATTTTCCTTCATGGCTTGCCCGTAATACCCCAGATACCAATCCACAAAGCGCTTCACGCCTTGTTCGATGCCGACCTGTGGCCTGAATCCCGTCACCTCAAACAAATCTTCTGTTTCAGCAAAGGTGGCGTACACATCCCCCGGCTGCATCGGCAGGAAGTTTTTGCTGGCTTGCCTGCCCAAAGCGTTTTCCAGTGCGGCAATAAAGTCCATCAGTTTCACTGGCTGCCCATGGCCGATATTGTACATCCGGTAGGGGGCTGAACTGCTGGCCGCCGAGCCCTCTTCCGCGTTCCAGTCCGGCTGACCAGCAGGTACGACATCCTGAATCCGGACCACGCCTTCAACGATATCATCAATGTAAGTGAAATCGCGCCGCATGTCGCCGTGGTTGTAGACCTCTAACGGCTGACCAGCCAGGATCGCCTCAGTAAAACGAAACAGCGCCATGTCGGGCCGGCCCCAAGGGCCATAGACCGTAAAAAAGCGCAAGCCCGTGGTAGGCAGGCCGTAGAGGTGAGAGTAGGTATGCGCCATCAGTTCATTGGCTTTTTTGGTGGCGGCATACAAAGAGACCGGGTGATCGACGCTGTCGCGGGTTGAGAAAGGCTGCTTACGATTGAGACCATACACAGAGCTGGAAGAGGCGTACACCAGATGCTCAACCTGATGGCGACGACAGCCTTCCAGAATGGTCAGGTGGCCAATCAGGTTGCTGTCGGCATACGCCATCGGGTTATCCAGCGAATAGCGAACCCCGGCCTGGGCGGCCAGGTGGATGACTCGCTCAAATCTGTGGGTGAGAAACAGACGGGCAATGGCCTCTCTGTCTGCAAGATCGCAATCCAGCACTAAGAGCGCCGGATGGGCAATATGCCGGACTCTGGCCTGCTTCAGCTTCACATCGTAGTAGCTGTTGAAATTATCAATGCCCACCACTTCATGGCCCATGTGACACAAACGCTGCGCCACTGCACTGCCAATGAAACCCGCCACTCCTGTTACCAAAAAGCGCATAGACACCCCCGAAGAAGGCGTATCACGCGCCCTCCTTCTCTTCCCTAAAGACAGATATGAGGGCCTATCTCTCTGACAACATTATGATTGCTGGCACTCACTACAATAGACTGTAGCACGCTGTCCGATTTTGACCTCATTGAGGATCTGCCCGCAATGAGGGCAAGGTTTCCCCGCTTTGCCATACACTTGCAGCTCTTGCGCAAAGTAGCCCGGCTTCCCGTCACTTTGTTTGAAATCTTTCAGTGTCGTCCCACCCTGAGCAATGGCTTGACTCAGCACACGCTTGATTTCATCGACCAGCACAGCCAGTCGCTCAGTTGTTAGCTGCCCTGCCGGGGTCTGCGGATGGATGCGCGCGGCAAACAGGGATTCATTGGCGTAAATGTTACCGACGCCCACGACCACCTGATTATCCATGATGAACTGTTTAATCACGGTGCGCTTACCTTTGGCCCTTTCCGTCAGGTAGCCGGCATCAAAGCCCTCAGCCAAAGGCTCAGGACCGAGCTTACTCAGCACAGGATGCTCGCTGTCACGCTCCTGCCACAGCCAGGCACCAAAACGACGGGGATCGTTATAACGCAGTACTTCACCGCTGGCGAGCAGCACATCGACATGATCGTGTTTCACCGGCGGCACTTCGGCAGGCAAGATACGCAAGCTGCCTGACATGCCCAGGTGAATAATGGCAAAGCCGGCATCGGTTTCCAGCAGCAGATATTTGGCTCTGCGCGTCACACCACGAATGGTTTGCCCCTGTAACAACTGTAATTCAGCGGGGACGGGCCAGCGCAGGCTGGGATTGCGGACCGTCACACGAACGACGGTCTGACCCACCACATGAGGCGTGATCCCCATGCGGCTGACTTCAACTTCAGGTAATTCAGGCATCTTTTCTCTGATTCATCTTTGCTGTGGTGGATGCAGGATATCAGATTTCAGGGAACAGGTAGCTGGCCTCAACCGTGATCGCCAGCCATTCGCCCTGCCAGTTTTGTAACAACCAGAACTGGGGAAGCTGATAGACCGTCAGGCGGTAAGGTTCTTCATGATTTTCCAGCCACACTTCCACGCTGCGGGGCGCTTCGAGCTTATCATTGAGCTGGGCGAAGGTTTCTGAGTCAATGTTAGTACCGGCGACATCCTGCCAGTTTGCCACGATGGCTGACGGATCATCTGTTATGGCCGGTTCAGATTGCCAGTTTTCATTGTGACGACTGAAAATAATATTGGGCAGCACCAGCTTTTTAATGTGGCTGTCAGCCGGAAGTAAGCGCACCAAGCCGGCAGATTGCTGCTCGGCCGGGGTGGCCTGCGTCATGCGCTGCTGAATCAATTCCGGCAGCTGAATCATAGCGATAAACAACAGCACTCCAATGATGATGATGTTGTTCCATCCCTTACGCGACAGTTTCATCGTCTCTCCAGCACTAAGTATGAGTCAGTGATCATAATCCGCTTCCTGAGCGACAGCCATAAAAAAACCCAGCCTTGGCTGGGTTTTTATCAAAAAGCAAAATAAACCAATTACTTGATTTTTGCTTCTTTGTACATAACGTGCTGGCGAACAACTGGATCAAATTTCTTGATCTCAAACTTGCCTGGCATGTTACGTTTGTTTTTGTCGGTAGTGTAGAAGTGTCCTGTGCCGGCAGATGATACCAGACGGATCTTCTCACGAATGCCTTTAGCCATTCTTCAAATCCTCTTAAACGTTCTCGCCGCGAGCACGCATTTCAGACAGAACGGTATCGATACCTTTCTTGTCAATGATACGCATGCCTTTCGCAGAAAGACGTAGTTTAACGAAGCGTTTTTCGCTTTCTACCCAGAAACGATGAGTTTGCAGGTTCGGCAGAAAACGACGCTTGGTGGCATTACGTGCGTGTGAACGGTTGTTACCCGTTACAGGACGTTTACCAGTTACTTGGCATACTCGGGACATTACTGTCTTCTCCAAATCGTTTCAGCTCGATATCAACCGCGATTAACCGAACGCAAAAAGCATTCCATCTAACCGAAGCTATCAAAGGTCGCGCATTATACTAAGTCAAAACCAGTTGCTCAAGTCCCGAGCAGATCCTTTCTCGTCTTTTTGATCAATTTCGGCCTAGTTTGACATCAAGCTGAACAATAATCAGCTTGATAGTTACAGCCATCCTCTTTCAGCAAAAGAAATCACTTCCCCGTCTCCGACGACAAAATGATCGAGGATCCGAATATCTACCAAGGCCAGCGCATCGCTGATCCTTTGAGTAATTCGCCGATCGGCCTGACTTGGCTCCGCCACGCCTGAGGGGTGATTATGCGCTAAAATCAACGCCGCTGCATTAAGTTCCAGTGATCTTTTTACCACTTCCCTCGGATACACGCTGGCGGCATCAATTGTGCCTTCAAACATCACCTCCCCGCTGATCACCCTGTGCTGGTTATCCAGAAACAACACATAAAATGCCTCACGATGGCGATCACGCAGCATCTGGCTTAAATATTGCCGCGTGTACTCCGGGCTGCTGAGGGCTTCACCTTTTGCCAGTTTCTCGGATAAAAAACGCAAACTCATCTCCAGCACTGCCTGCAACTGAACGTATTTCGCTGGCCCTAACCCTTTGTGCTGACAAAAGGTTTTGCAGTCCGCCGCCAATAAGGCGCGCAGAGAGCCAAACTCGTCCAGCAACTGGCCGGCCAGTTCAATCACATTCATGCCCGGCAGACCAGTGCGTAAAAAAATGGCCAGCAGCTCCGCATCCGACAGCGCATTGGCGCCGCGCTGTAACAGTTTTTCCCTGGGACGCGCCTCCGCAGGCAAATGTTTCAATACCATGGCGTTTCGATCCTTTCACTGTGTCTGTGCAAAAGAAACGCAAATGTCGCGCTCCATACAAAGCCCGGCATTTGAAAATGCGGCGCCAGGCGCAGCTTTGTTGCCTTGTTACAGCGTTTCGCCCGTGCGGTGTCGAGCGATGACCCGGTCTCGGCCATCCGTCGCAGCCTGACCGGCACTTTTCTCGCGACTAAAGCGATGAAACCACATCGCTTTGGTGATATCTTGTTGCCAGTTTTTTCACGACACAGGCAATCGAATGAAAACACTGGCAGGAAAGAAAATACTTCTGGGGATCAGCGGCGGCATCGCAGCCTATAAGTGTGCCGAGCTGACACGGCGTCTGATTGAGCGAGGCGCAGCGGTTCGCGTCGTCATGACCCCGGCCGCCAAGGAATTCATTACCCCGCTGACCATGCAGGCCGTTTCCGGTCATCCGGTGGCCGACAGCCTGCTCGCCCCCGCCGCCGAAGCCTCCATGGGCCATATTGAACTGGCAAAATGGGCCGATCTGGTGCTGCTGGCTCCCGCTTCTGCCGACCTGATTGCCCGCCTTCGCGCCGGGATGGGCAACGATCTGCTAACCACCTTATGTCTGGCGACCGATGCGCCGATTGCTGTCGCACCGGCCATGAATCAGCAGATGTATCGCCAGCCTGCCACCCAGGAAAACTTGTCTGTGCTGGCAAGCTGGGGGCATCAAATCTGGGGCCCGGCCAGCGGCGAGCAAGCCTGTGGCGATATCGGTCCAGGCCGGATGCTGGAACCGATGGCGCTGGTGGCTGAGATAGAAAACGCCTTCCAGCCGCAGGATCTGGCCGGTGTCCGCATCGCCATTACAGCCGGCCCGACCCGGGAAGCCTTGGATCCAGTGCGCTACCTCTCCAACCACAGCTCAGGCAAAATGGGCTTTGCGATTGCCCAGGCTGCTGCACAGCGTGGCGCGAGCGTTACTCTGATCTGTGGCCCGGTCAACCTTGCGACCCCGCCAGGCGTCGCCCGGATCAACGTAGAAAGCGCTATCGAGATGCATCAGGCCGCCACTGAGCAGGCCAAGGCGCATGATATTTTTATTGGTTGTGCTGCGGTGGCCGATTTTCGCCCGGCGGAAATGGCTTCACAAAAAATGAAAAAGCAGCCCGGAAAGGACGAGCTGGTACTGAAACTGGTGAAAAATCCGGATATTATCGCCAGCGTTGCAGCGCTGACTGAGCAGCGTCCGTTTACTGTGGGTTTCGCTGCCGAAACACAGGATGTCGCTCGCTATGCGCAAGACAAACTACAGCGTAAAAACCTCGACCTGATTTGTGCCAATGATGTGGCACAGCAGGGACAAGGATTTAACAGTGAAAATAATGCCCTGCACCTGTATTGGAAGAACGGTGACAAGGCACTGCCCCTGACTGACAAAGCATCACTGGGGCGCCAATTAATGACAGAAATCATCAACCGCTACCACGCGCAACACTGAGCCTAATTTGTTGAACGCTCAGCAAAACCGGCAACAACACTCAGCGGTTCATTCATTTTTGGCAGCCAGCTCTCAAGCTTACACTCTGGCTGTCGATAAAGATAACACTGCCTGATCCAGACACTTTCCATGCCCTGTGCGCATGGCTAAGATAGTCAGGCTTTTTCTGTCCGGACACAGTCTTATATCGAAAAGGAACGGTTATTCATGGCTGGCAATAAAAAAAACAACCGCCGCGAAGAAATCTTACAAGCGCTGGCTGAAATGCTGGAATCAAACCAGGGCAGTCAGCGTATTACCACAGCGAAACTGGCAGCTCAGGTCGGCGTTTCCGAAGCCGCACTGTATCGCCACTTTCCCAGCAAAGCCCGCATGTTTGAAGGCCTCATCGAGTTCATTGAAGACTCGATCACCACACGCATTAACCGTATTCTGGATGATGAAAAAGACACCATGACCCGACTGCGTATGGTGCTGCAATTGTTGCTGGTGTTTGCCGAGCGCAATCCCGGGCTCACCCGCATCATGACAGGCCACGCTCTGATGTTTGAGCAGGACAGACTCCAGTCGCGCATCAACCAGTTATTCGAGCGCATTGAAACCCAGCTGCGCCAGATCCTGCGTGAACGCAAACTGCGCGAAGGCCGCGGTTTCCCGATTGATGAAAACCTCTTATCCGCCCAGTTGCTGGGTCAGGTCGAAGGCAGTTATAACCGCTTTGTGCGCTCCAGTTTCCGCCACAAGCCAAATGACAATTTCGATGCTTACTGGGAACTGCTGACCAATCAGTTGAATTAGACTTAAAAAATGAAAATTTGTATTTTTACACCGCACAGACCCCATTTTGGCAACATCTTGACCCAGTTATCGTTTTGCTGTGCGTTGCGCCAACAACATCCACATGCTGTTATTACAATTTATTCGAAAACAGACAATAGCAAACTTATTACTGAGTGTGGTGCAGCCGATGAGCTGGTTGTTTATAACAAGACCAGCTTTCTCAAACTGGTACAACAATTACGCCAGCGCCAATTTGATACCATCTACAACCTGTATCCAGGATCTGAAAAAACTCACTTAGCCGTCTGTTTATCGGGGGCAAAGGAAAAACACACTCTAACTTGCCCCTCTGTACTTAAAAACCGGTATACATCCAGTCTGGAAATGGTTAAAGGCAATCAGTACATCGGCCGCTACTTGCTCGCGTTACTGAATCAAGTCGAAGGTAGTCACTATTCCCCATCAATTATCTCGCAACTTGCGTCTCAACCCCGACACAGTATGGATGAAAATGCCTTGACACTAATTCCAGGAGGTGGTGCTGGGGCATTTAAGCGATGGAATATTGAAAAATACTGCGCAGCAGCGACCAGGATTAAAGAAGCAAAATCCAGTATTAAATGTATCAACTACATTCTGGGACCTGATGAAGCGGATTATGAAGACATAATTCTCAACCATCACACAGGCGACAATGTCCTCATCATAAAATCACCAAGCATTCCTGAATTAATCTCTATTGCGCTCCAATCCAGATTAACTATCTCGAATGATTGTGGTCCTGCACATATATTTCAAATGCTGGAAGTGCCTTTGATCATGATATGGGGATGGGAAACTCAAAAAAATACTTCACCAATGCATGCGATGAATGAGTGGTTCCATTCGAGCGAACATTCTTGGTCGATAATTCCCAATGATGAAACTAAGAGTATCAACTCAATCAGTGTGGACAAAGTCGTTTCTCTGGCACTGGCTGAACTAGGTAGAAACCGTATCTAATAAAAAACCCAGCGTTTTACTAGTCACGCTGGGCTTTTACCTCAGTTTTCTATTCAAGCACTTATCTTTCAGATCCCATACTGAGCGCGATACGCTTTCACCGCTTCCAGATGTGCGGCCATGCCGTCCTGCTCTTCCAGATAGCTCACCACATCGCCCAGCGAAACAATCGAGATCACCGCACAACCGAAATCGCGCTCCACTTCCTGAATCGCAGAGAGCTCGCCTTTGCCTTTTTCCTGACGGTCAATCGCCACCAGCACACCGGCCAGATCTGCCCCATTGGCATGGATGATTTCCATCGACTCGCGGATTGCCGTACCGGCCGTAATCACATCGTCAACCAGCATAATGCGACCTTCCAGCGGACTGCCGACCAGATTGCCGCCTTCGCCGTGGTTTTTGGCTTCTTTACGGTTAAAGCAGTATGGCGTGTCCACATCATGGTGATCAGCCAACGCAACGGCGGTTGTGGTGGCAATCGGAATGCCTTTATAAGCAGGACCAAACAAGACATCAAATTCAATGCCGGAATCAGCCAGTGCCGCAGCATAAAAGCGGCCCAGGCGCGCCAGATCGCGACCTGAATTAAACAGGCCGGCATTAAAGAAATACGGGCTCTGACGGCCAGACTTCAGGGTGAACTCACCAAATTTCAATACACCTTTTTCCAAAGCAAATTCGATGAACTGACGCTGATATGCTTTCATTGTTTCTCCTCGAGCGATTGGTCGCATGCTTCAGCCAGACACGGGCGCTGGCCGGTCAATTCCCGCAGCCTCCGTGTGCTGCAGGCAAAAAAAAGCGGCTCCAACAGGAACCGCTCCAAAAACATTAACTTTCCAGCGACGCCTGCTGGATAGTGATGATCTCGGCAATGCCGTCTTTGGCTAACGACAGCATGGCCATTAATTCTTCCGTACTGAAGGCATCCCCTTCCGCCGTGCCCTGGATCTCAATGATCTTGCCATCACGATTCATAATGACATTCATATCGGTTTCGGCATTGGAATCTTCCGCGTAATCCAGATCGCACACGGGCGTACCCTGATAAATCCCCACAGATACAGCGGCCACTGAGGTTTTCAGCGGATTCTTTTTCAGCAGGCCTTTCTCCAGCATCAGATTGATAGCATCGGTCAGCGCCACCATGGCCCCTGTAATCGAAGCGGTACGCGTACCGCCGTCGGCCTGAATCACATCACAGTCGACCGTGATCATCTGCTCGCCCAGCACTTCCAGATCTACCGCTGCGCGCAGACTGCGGGCAATCAGGCGCTGAATTTCCAGGGTCCGGCCGCCCTGCTTCCCGTTGGCCGCCTCGCGACGGTTCCGGGTATGAGTCGCGCGTGGCAGCATGCCGTATTCCGCCGTCACCCAGCCCTGGCCTTTGCCTTTCAGCCAGCGCGGCACACTTTCTTCAACACTGGCGGTACAGATGACCTTGGTATCGCCGAACTCAACCAATACCGATCCTTCGGCATGAGCGGTGAAATGACGGGTGATAGTAATCGGACGAACTTGACTGGCACTTCTTCCACTTGGACGCATCGGGTTTCACCTTGGCTGAAATTGGGTACTGAGCGCTGACCGAACCACGGTCAGCAGACATTAACCGGCGATTATAGCCAGATCTGCGTCGCAGTGCACGCCTGTCCGCATCCGCCGGCCGAGGAGAGATTTCCATTATTCGCACCGGCGCGTATAATCAAGCCATCATTTCTTAAGGGCCGACAGCCAATGATTCACAGTATGACCGCCTATGCCCGTCGCGAAGTAAAAGGCGACTGGGGCAGTGCCGTTTGGGAAATCCGCTCGGTAAACCAACGATACCTGGAAACTTATCTGCGTTTGCCAGAACAGTTCCGCAGCCTGGAACCTGTCCTGCGCGAGCGCTTCCGTCAGCGTCTGGCCCGGGGCAAAGTGGAGTGCAGCCTGCGCTTTGAAGCCAACCCGGCTTCCAGCAGCGAACTGCGCATCAACGAGCAACTGGCCAAGCAGGTCATCAAGGCAGCAAGCTGGGTCAAAGAAGCGGCAGGTGAAGGCAATATCGGCCCGTTTCAGGTGCTGAACTGGCCCGGCGTGATGGAAACGCCTGAGCAGGACATGGACACCATCAACCAAGAGCTGCTGACGGCGTTTGACGGTGCAGTGGACGACTTCCTGGCAGCGCGTGCCAGCGAAGGTGCCAATATGAAAGATCTGATTGACCAGCGCCTGGCCGCGATTTCAGAAGAAGCCGGCAAAGTGCGCGCGCTGATGCCTGAAGTGATGCAGTGGCAACGCGATCGCATTCTCAATCGCCTGGAAGAAGCCAAAGTTGAGCTGGATGCCAACCGCATTGAACAGGAACTGATCCTGCTGGCGCAGAAGAGCGATGTCGCCGAAGAGCTTGACCGCCTGGATTCTCACGTCAAAGAAACCCACAAGATCCTGAAAAAAGGCGGCGCCTGTGGCCGACGCCTGGACTTCATGATGCAGGAGTTCAACCGCGAATCGAACACTCTGGCGTCTAAATCCATCAACACAGAGATCACCGCCGCCGCGGTTGAACTCAAAGTGCTGATTGAGCAGATGCGCGAGCAGATCCAGAACATCGAATAAGAATTCCTGAGTGACTTCAGCCGACTTATTCTGACCAAGCCCCTGCTTTCAGGGGCTTGTTGTTTTCAGTGGCTTTCAGCATTTTTCCTGTGCTTCAACCAACGGCACGGCCTCACTTTCCGTTTTAGTGCCATAGCTATGTTCAATCTGCGATTGAGTCGTTTGAGACACCAAGCGGTTGCTGTTCGCTTCTCTCCTGCTGACTGACCTGCACAAACAAGCCAATCCCGGAGAGAGAGCCGAGTACCGCGAATGTCAGCCACAGCCAGCCAGAGTGAAAATCCGGTAAGTCCAGCAGCCAGCCCGCGCCCCAGTTGCCAGCAAACGCAAAGAATCCACCGATACAGGCATGCAGGCCGTAATAACTCGCCAGTTTCGCCGGTTCGGCAAAACGCGGTACATAAGCACCTATCAGCGGGTACACCATCATGGAGCCGGCACTCAGCAGCATGGCACACAGTACAAACGGCAATGGCAGCCAGGGTTCAAAGTGCAGATTCAGGAACAGAAAGGCACTGCCCATCAGCGCCATCCCAATCCCCATGCCTTTGGCAACACCGAGCGTTTCATCCACCCAGCGACTGACAGGCAGTTGCAACAGCACACCCATGAAGGACGACACCATAAATACCCAGGTGATGACAGAAGGTGTGCCGGTTTGCACCTTAGCCTGATGAGGTATAGCAAGGTAAAGCTGGTGAAACAGAATCTGATAGACGCTGGCGGCCAGAACGAAGTTCATAAAGGCTTTATGTTTCAGCATCAACCACCAGTCGTGCAGAAAACCCTGCTGCGCTGTGCTGCTTGGAGGATGGCTATCTTTGGGCAGATAATGCCACTGAAGCACAAACAAAAGACAAAACACGCAAGCCGCAGACAAGCCGACCCAGCTGAAACTGACATTAAACAGGGTCAGGCCAATCAATGGACCAATCAGCATCCCGGCTTCCTTTGCCAGATTCTGCAACGCAAAAACGCGCTGGCGCTCGCTCGGCTCAGGATACTCGGACGACAGATACGCCTGACTGCTCGGGGTAAACAGCGCGCCGGCAAATCCGGTACAGAAAGCGCCCAGGAGAATCACGCTGAAACTGTCACTGACGCCCAGCAGAAAGAAGCCCACAATGCGGACGGCGCAGCCCCAGAGGATCATCCGTTTGTAGCCAAACCGGTCGCCCAGCGTGCCGCCAACCAGAAACAGACCTTGCTGACTGAGGACACGCAGGCCGATGATCAGTCCTATATACCAGCCGTCAAAGCCCAGATTCTGCAAATGCTCAGCCAGATACGGCAGCAACATATAAAAGCCGAGATTAAAGCTGAAACTGTTAAACACCAGAACGCGACCGGCGGCTGACAGCAAGTGCCAGTCATGGGTGATATGGTGCAATCTCACTTACGCCGCCTTTTTCGAGCGCAGGGTACGCACAAAGGGAACACCAGTGTCATCGGTGATCACCTGAGCTTCCACGTTATAAATCTCTTCGACCAGTTCGGATGTCAGAATCTGTTTGGGATGCCCGCAAGCGACAAGATCGCCCTGCTTCAGCACCAACAGGTTATCGGCATACTGCGCGGCCAGATTCAGATCATGCAAGACCATCAGCGTAATGCATTGCTTCTCCCGGGTCTGATTGACCAGATGTTCCAGCAAGACGTGCTGATGATGCAGATCCAGCGCACTGACAGGTTCATCCAGCATCATGATCGCCGGGTCACGCATTAACGCTTGTGCAAACAGCACCATCTGGCACTGACCGCCACTGAGGGTATTCACGCTGCGGTTCGCCAGATGCGCAATCCCGATGTTGTCGAGAATATGCAGTACCTGATTGAGCGTCTGATCATCAACGCGCAGGCTCAGGGCGTCCAATCGTCCTAACAGGATCACTTCAATCACCGTTAAATTGACATCCAGATTGATATCCTGCGGCATATACCCAAATTGATGCCGCCACTGTGCTAACGATTGATAAGACAAGCGATGACCGCAATAAGCAATCTCGCCACTGTCTAACTTAATCTCACCGAATAACGTCTTGAGCAGCGTGCTTTTCCCGGTACCGTTCGGCCCGAGAATCGCGGTGATCTGCCCCGGCTTTAAGCCGAAGCTCATATCACGGGCTAAGGTCAGTGAGCCAAGCTGAATATTGGCCTTGTCGACAGTCAACATGAATTAACTCCGCTTCGCGATAATGAGCCAGAAGAAAAACGGCACCCCAATAATGGCGGTCACGATGCCGATAGGAAACAAAGCGCCCGGCACAATCACTTTAGACAGCACCGAAGCCGTAGATAGCAGAAAGGCGCCAATCAAAAACGAGAGCGGTAAAAAAAATCGCTGATCTTCACCCACCAGAATTTTGGCAATGTTGGGCGCAACAATCCCCACAAACCCGATAATTCCGACAAAACTGGTGATGGTTGCCGTCATCAGAGCGACAATAAACAGTGTTTTCAGCCGCAGCTGCTTCACATTCACCCCGACGCTTTTCGCACGCTCCTCGCCTAAACGTAACGCCGTCAGCTTCCAGGAATCTTTCATCAAAAAGAAAAATCCCGAGATCACCACAGCCGCCGTAATCATCAGGTTACCCCAGGTCGCTTTTGACAAGCTGCCAAAGAGCCAGAACAGGATTTGCTGACTGAGTTCAGGTGACGAAACAAACTGCACGAGTGACAGAAGTGACTGGAAAAGAAACAGTAAAGCGATGCCCGCCAAGATGAGCTGGCCTGAACTGATATGTCGCATAGAGGCCAGTGCGAACAGGAAACAGGCCGACAGCATGCAGCAGATGAACGCCCCAATCGGCACGGCATAGTAGCTCTTTATGCCTAAAGAGCCGAAGTAAAGCGTGATTGCCGCGCCAAATCCCGCTGCCGCCGCCATGCCCAACGTATACGGACTGGCCATATTGTTGTTGAGCAGAGTCTGCATCTCAGCTCCGCCGACCCCCAAAGCCCCGCCGACCACAATCGCCATCAATGCAATCGGTAGTCGTAAATCAGTGACAATGATTTGTGTCGAGCTGTCGACCTGAAAAGGCAAGCCGACAAACTGAAAGAGTGCGTGCAATACTCGGGTGGCATCCAGCATGGACGGGCCACTCATAATATCCAGCACAAAAGATGCCATCAAAACCAGACAGAACATGATCAGCACAACCATGCGCCGGCATTCATTTTTTCTTTGTGTCTCAATGGCTTGTAATACTGCTGCAGATTGCATCTGACATTACCCGATGATGTGTTTGATTGGTTAACAATAGCGACCAGCCGCCACACAATGCTCTGGCTGACGGCCAGGTTATATTCCGTACGCACATTACCAGAAATGATAATAGTTTGCATAAGTGTTATTGATGGAATTATGATTGCTGGCTAAGTAAGCACCTGGCTATGCCGGCCGGTATCGATCATAAAAAGCAGGGTTCTCATTGATGTATCAAAAGTTACTCAGTATTGCTGCACTGATGTTCAGTGCGGCAACGTTTGCAGAAGTCACCACAGTCACGGATGTCCTGGGTAGAGAAGTTACCTTTGACGCGCCGGCCAAAAGAGCCATTGTCGGGTTTTATCCGGAAGATTACATGGCGATCGGCACAGAAGCGGCCTATGACCATGTTGTCGGCATGTCGAAATATATCTGGCAGGCACGTTCAGCAAACTGGGAACTGTACGTTAAACACCGCCCTTCGCTTGAGGATATTCCCGGCATTGGCCGCGTTGATACCAACACGTTTTCCGTTGAAAAAGTCATTAGCCTTCAGCCGGACTTACTGATGCTGGCAGACTGGCAATATAAAGCATTAGGCGCAGAAATAGCGCGCATTGAAAGCGCAGGCATCCCGGTGATAGTGGTCGATTACAACGCCCAGACACTGGAGCGCCACATCCAAAGCACCCAACTGATCGGCGTGATTACCGGTCAGAAAGAAAGAGCCGAAAAAATTGCCGGTGAATACCGCCGGAATATCGAACTGATCAATGAACGCTTAGCCTCGGCCAAGCTGGCAAAACCCAAAGTCTATACCGAATACGGCGCGGCGGGTATCAATGAAGTTGGCTACACATTCGGTAAAAACATGTGGGGTGCCATTGCCACCATGGCCGGCGGAGACAACATTTCCGCGCCTTATGTGGAGTGGTGGGGCAAACTGAATCCGGAGCAGATCATTGCCGCGAACCCAGACGTCATCGTCATGACAGGGTATGAATCAGGCAGTGTTGATGACGCCATGCTGATGGGACAAGGCGTACCAGAAGCGCTCGCCAGGCAGCGTTTAGCCGGCTTTAAGAACCGCCTGGGTTGGACGTCCATTTCCGCCGTGCGCAACAATCGTGTTTACGCCGCCTACCACGGGGCATGCCGAACGATTATGGATGGTGCGATGATCCAGTTTTATGCCAAAGCCCTGTATCCGGAACTGTTCAGCGATCTGAACCCCGAGCAGGCTTATCTGGATTTCTACCGCAACTACCTTCCCGTCACGCCTGAGGGCACCTTTGTTACTCAGCTGTAGCATTCCGCATCAACAATGGCAGGCCTGATGCCCAGAGCCTGCCATTGTCCGATCTTTTGATCCGCCAGCATGCAAGAGACTGGGTAAACAAGCAAAGTTGCGTCACCCTGATGCAATAGTCTCAGCAGGCACCCGTACCCAGCCTTCCATCAGTATCCGGGCACTGCGGCTCATGACCACTTTTTCGACCTTCCAGGATTGCTGGGCCAGAGCCGTGCTGGCGCCGACTTTAAGCGTCCCGGAAGGATGGCCAAACGTCACCGAGGTTTGATTGCCACCGCCTGCTGCAAGGTTCACCAGCGTACCCGGCACACAGGCAGCTGCAGCGATGGCGACGGCAGCGGTGCCCATCATGGCATGATGTAACTTGCCCATCGACAAGGCGCGCACCAGGAGATCGGTCTGCGCAGCACTGACGGTTGTGCCACTGGAGGCCAGATAGGTTTGCGGCTTGGCAACAAAGGCGATTTTAGGCGTATGCTGACGCGTTTTCGCCTCATCCAAGTGCTCAATCAGCCCCATCTTCAGCGCGCCGTGGGCACGAATGGTCTCGAACATTGCCAGGGCCTTGCTGTCATTGTTAATGTCATCCTGCAGTTCGGTGCCCTGATAGCCAATCGAGGCGGCATCGACAAAAATCGTCGGAATGCCGGCATTGATCAGTGTGGCGTTAAACGTCCCAACGCCCGGGACATCGAGATCGTCAACCAGATTGCCTGTTGGGAACATCGAGCCTTCCCCGTCGGCCGGATCCATAAAATCGACCTGAATTTCAGCCGCCGGAAAGGTCACCCCATCCAGTTCAAATTCACCGGTTTCCTGTACCAGGCCATTGACCACAGGCACATGCACCACGATGGTTTTTTGGATATTCACCTGCCAGACACGCACCGCCACGATGCCGTTTTGCGGGATACGTTCCGGTGCGATCAGCCCGGCGTGAATCGCAAACGGCCCGACTGCAGCGGAAAGATTGCCACAGTTGCCACTCCAGTCGACCATGGGTTTATCAATCGAGACCTGACCAAAAAGGTAATCCACATCGTGATCCGGTTGCTCACTTTTCGAAACGATGACCGTCTTACTGGTGCTGGAGGTCGCCCCCCCCATACCATCGATTTGCTTCCCGTACGGATCCGGACTACCAATCACGCGCATCAGCAGGCTGTCCCGGGCTTCACCCGGGATCTGCGCGGCAGGCGGCAGATCCTGTAAACGGAAAAAGACCCCTTTGCTGGTACCGCCCCGCATATAAGTGGCCGGCACTCTGCACTGGGACGGGGAACTCACATCACTCATTGTCCTTGCTCCCTTACCTTAATTGGCCAGAAAATCTTGCGCGAAACGCTGCAGCACACCGCCCGCCTGGTAGACATGCACTTCATCGGCCGTATCTAACCGACAGGTCACCGCCACATCCAGTGTTTCACCGTTTCGACGCGTAATCACCAGCGCCAGATCAGCCCCCGGTTGGATGTCACCGACCACATCATACAGCTCAGTCCCATCCAGCCCCAGGGTGAGCCGGCTGACGCCCGCTTTGAACTGCAGGGGCAGCACGCCCATGCCCACCAGGTTGGTGCGGTGAATGCGCTCAAAACCTTCGGCAACAATCACTTCGACCCCGGCTAAACGCACACCTTTCGCTGCCCAGTCGCGGGAAGATCCCTGGCCGTAATCGGCACCGGCAACAATGATCAGCGGCTGCTTACGGGCCATATAGGTTTCTATCGCTTCCCACATCCGGGTGACTGTCCCTTCCGGTTCAAGACGCGCCAGAGAGCCCTGCACCAGTTCACCATTCTCTTGAACCATCTCATTAAACAGTTTCGGGTTGGCGAAAGTCGCTCGTTGTGCGGTCAGGTGATCCCCCCGGTGCGTTGCGTACGAGTTAAAGTCTTCCTCCGGCACACCCATTTGGGTCAGATATTCACCCGCCGCACTGCTGGCCAGAATCGCATTGGAGGGCGACAGGTGATCTGTGGTGATATTATCGCCCACAATCGCCAGCGGGCGCATGCCTCTGAGCGTTCGCTCACCGGCAAGTGCCCCTTCCCAATAGGGCGGACGGCGGATATAAGTACTCATCGGACGCCAGTCATACAGCGGGTGACTGGGTTGCTCGGCATCGTCCGGTTTGAACATCTGAATGTAAACCTGATGAAACTGTTCAGGTTTGACGGACTGATTGACGACCCTGTCGATTTCTTCATCGCTCGGCCAGATATCGTGAAGATAAATGGGCTGACCGCTGGCATCCGTGCCCAGTGCGTCCCGCTCGATATCAAAGCGCACCGTGCCGGCCAAGGCATAAGCCACCACCAGCGGGGGGGACGCCAGGAAGGCCTGCTTGGCATAAGGGTGAATACGGCCATCGAAGTTACGGTTACCGGACAGCACCGCAGTGGCATACAGATCGCGGTCGATGATTTCCTGCTGGATTTGAGGATCGAGCGCGCCACTCATGCCGTTACAGGTGGTACAGGCATACCCCACAATCCCAAAGCCCAGCTGTTCCAGTTCAGAGAGCAGGTTGGCTTCTTGCAGGTACAGCTTGGCCACTTTCGAGCCTGGCGCAAAAGAGGTTTTAACCCAGGGCTGGCGCACTAAGCCCAGTTGATTGGCTTTTTTCGCCAGCAGGCCCGCAGCCACCACATTGCGCGGATTGCTGGTGTTGGTACACGAGGTTATCGCAGCAATAATCACCGCGCCATCCGGCAACTCACCTTCTTTTTCTTCCCAGGGCGCGGCAATACCACGCTGCGCCAGTTGGGCCGTTGGCAAACGGCGATGCGGATTGGACGGACCGGCTAAGTTGCGCTCGACCGACGACAGATCAAATTCCAGGACTCGTTCATATAGCGCCGTATCCAGGGCATCCGCCCACAATCCGGTCTGTTTCGCATACTGCTCAACCAGTGCCACTTGTTCCGGTTCACGGCCGGTCAGTTTCAGGTAGTTGATGGTCTGCTCATCGATGTAGAACATCCCGGCACTGGCACCGTATTCGGGGGTCATATTGGAAATCGTCGCGCGGTCACCGATGGTGAGCGCTTTCGCCCCTTCGCCGAAGAATTCGAGGTAAGCAGAAACGACGCGTTCGCTGCGCAAAAATTCTGTCATGGCCAGCACAATATCCGTCGCGGTAATCCCCGGTTTCCGCTCTCCAGTCAGCCTGACCCCGACAATATCCGGCAGGCGCATCATCGACGGACGTCCCAGCATCACAGTTTCCGCTTCCAGGCCGCCCACACCGATGGCGATCACGCCCAGTGCATCGACATGTGGTGTGTGGCTGTCTGTCCCGACACAAGTATCCGGATAGGCAACGCCATCTTTCAGTTGCACCACAGGAGACATTTTCTCCAGGTTGATCTGATGCATGATGCCGTTACCGGCCGGGATCACACTGACGTTTTTGAATGCCGTTTTACACCATTCAATGAAGTGAAAGCGGTCTTCGTTGCGGCGATCTTCAATCGCCCGGTTTTTCTCAAACGCATCCGGTTCAAAGCCGCCATGCTCGACCGCCAGCGAGTGATCCACAATCAGTTGCGTTTCCACCACTGGGTTCACTTTCGCCGGATCGCCCCCCTGTTCAGCAATCGCATCCCGTAAACCGGCCAGATCGACCAGTGCCGTTTGCCCCAGAATGTCGTGACAGACAACGCGCGCCGGATACCATGGAAAATCCAGATCGCGTTTGCGTTCAATCAGCTGCTTCAGAGAATCAGTCAGCGCTTCCGGTTCGCAGCGGCGAACCAGGTTTTCGGCCAGAACACGGGAGGTGTAAGGCAGGGTGTCATAAGCACCCGGCGAGATGTCATTCACCGCTTCCCGGGCATCGAAATAGCAAATGTGGCTGCCCGGCAGGGTTTTTCTGTATTGGCTGTTCATAGTCCATCCCAAAAATCACAGAGAACCGGTTCGAGTGAACCAGTGATAAAATATCGGCTCAATGTCCTGACCGTGCACAAGGCACAGTCAGGGCGAGCAGATTAGCCACGTTGTTCGATGGGCAACCAGGCTTGATGTTCCGGGCCAGTGTAATCTGCACTGGGGCGGATAATCCGGTTATTCGCCCGCTGCTCATACACATGAGCTGCCCAACCCGTCAAACGGCTCATGACAAAAATCGGGGTGAATAATTTGGTTGGAATCCCCATGAAATGATAGGCCGAGGCATGGAAGAAATCCGCGTTACAGAACAGGCCTTTTTCACGTTTCATGACCGATTCCACACGCTCAGAGACGGCGAACAGGTGCGTATCACCCACCTGCTCAGACAGGGCCTGAGACCAGCGTTTGATCAGTGCATTGCGCGGATCGCTCTCACGGTAAATCGCATGACCAAAGCCCATGATTTTCTCTTTGTTCTCCAGCATGCGCAGAATATTTTGCTCGGCTTCATCCGGCGTTTTCCAGTGCTCTATCATCTCCATCGCCGCTTCATTGGCCCCGCCATGCAGCGGTCCACGTAAAGTGCCGATGGCTCCTGTCACACAAGAGTGGAGATCGGACAGGGTGGAAGCACAGACGCGTGCCGTAAAGGTCGATGCATTAAATTCATGTTCTGCGTACAGGATCAGCGAGCAGTGCATCACCTGCTTGAACAGTTCACTTGGCGCTTCGCCGGTCAGCATCTTTAAGAAGTACCCGCCGATAGAATCTTCACGGGTATCTTCCGTGTCGATCCGCACGCCATCGTGACTGAAACGATACCAATAGCAGATTATCGCCGGGAACAGCGCCAGCATTCTTTCGGTCACGGCTTGCTGTTGCGAGAAATCATGCTCAGCCTCCAGGTTCCCCAGCATGGAGCACCCTGTGCGCATCACATCCATGGGGTGCGCATCCGCAGGAATACGCTCCAGGACTTCTTTCAGGGCCTGAGGCAGGCCCCGCAGGCCGATCAAACGGGTTTTGTATCGGTCCAGTTCAGCCTGCGTGGGTAAGTGCCCGATGAGCAGTAAGTGGGCCACTTCTTCAAACTGAGCATGGTTGGCCAGATCTGTGATGTCATAACCACGGTAAGTCAGACCTGTGCCGGTTTTACCGACGGTACATAAAGCAGTGCTGCCCGCGCTTTGACCCCGCAGGCCAGCGCCGCTAAGTTGCTGAGATGACATGTTGAAATTCCTTTTCTTGTTGCGCTTCGGATTCTTGATGAATCGGTCTCATTGAGCCAGCTTCAGCTCGATAGCGCAGCGGTTTCACGTGATTGGAGTCGGCCCTTCAGGGCTCTGTTTCGCATTTCTGGTTCTTTCCGGACTTCCCCGTACCGCAGCCTGTGCTTACGAGGATTGTTCTGAAAACAGCTGATCCAGCTTGTCTTCGTAATCATGGTAATTCAGGTAACGATACAGCTCTTGACGCGTCTGCATTTTCTCCAGCATGGCTTCCTGATTGCCATGTTCCAGAATATGGCTGTAGACCATCTCTGCTGCTTTATTCATGGCACGAAATGCACTGAGTGGGTACAGCACCATATCAACATTCGATTGTGCTAGTGCTTCACAATCGTAAAGTGGTGTTTGGCCAAACTCCGTAATATTGGCCAGAATCGGAACATGTTTCCCCGTGGCTGAACGCAGTGCATTTGAGAACGCTTGGTACTGGTCCAACTGCGTCATCGCTTCCGGAAAAATCATGTCGGCCCCGGCTTCGACGCAGGCAATCGCACGTTCAATCGCCCTGTCCATGCCCTCAACAGCCAGTGCATCTGTCCGTGCCATGATGACAAAGTCCGGATTGATACGTGCATCCACCGCCGCTTTCACCCGATCCACCATTTCTTGCTGGCTGACGATGGCCTTATTGGGCCGGTGACCACAACGCTTCTGCGCGACCTGATCTTCCATATGCACCGCTGCGGCGCCGGCTTTTTCCATGGCTTTAATGGTCCGGGCAATATTAAATGCCCCGCCAAAGCCGGTATCGATATCAACCAGCAGCGGCAAGTCACAGGCATTGGTAATGCGCTCGACATCAACCAAGACGTCATTGAGCGTAGTGATCCCAAGATCCGGCAATCCATAAGAAGCGTTGGCCACCCCACCGCCAGACAGATAAATGGCCTGATGGCCCAGTTGCTTTGCCATCATGGCGCAGTAGGGATTCACAGTGCCGACAATCTGCAAAGGATGGTTATTTTGAATGGCGAGTCTGAATTTCGCCCCCGGACTTAAACTCATGGCATTTTCCTCAATTTTGGGCTGGGTTCTGGATCTGTTTTTCAATCAAACGCCGGCAACCCGAAATGTGCCGTCGCCGTCTTTTCATCTTCTGTCAGTGGGTGAGCAGGAAGATCATCACTGACTGTCGTGCTCCCCAAGAGTATGACCTTAAAATAGAAGACAGATTGTCAACAATCAACAAGATTGTCGACAATTGTGACTGTACTCGCAATCAGGTCAGCGCGTTAAAAGTGACAAAACCCAGGGGATAAATCAGCTAAAATCGATAAATAAGGCATAAAAAATGCAAATTTCTCGGAAATCACACTCAATCAGCACAACAGGCGCTCTGCAATGTGTCGACAGTTTTGATGTTTCGCGTGAGCAAAATCAGTCCTCGGGTTCGGAACAGAGAACCTGTGTGACGTCTGGTTACATCCTGCCCCGCAGTCCGCCGCCTCCCTGGCCACGCATCTGACCCGCGCCAATATTGGGGTGACTCATCATACCGCGCTGCAGCGCAGGCCGGTTTGCGCGAATCGCAGAGCGATCCATCGGGCCTTGCTCGCGGCGGGTTTGCAATTGCTGCTGGACTCGTTGTTGTGTCTCCGGCGGCAGGCTCTGCCATTTCTGATCAAACCGGGCTTTGACCGCCGGCAGATTGTCGGCAATATCAGCATGGTCCCCTTGCCAGTTGTCGAACTTGTTTTTGATTTCCTGCTGCTTGTCCGGATCCAGACTTTGCCACCACTGGGTCATCATCTCCTTGTATTCGCCATCCCCCTGACAGCAGTTCGGATAATAATGGTGCCAGTAATACAGATAATCGTCGTACCACCACGCATTGCTGTAGTGATAGCTGGCCGGGCTGGATGAACCGGCTCCTGTGCTGCCACACCCGGTCAGCAGCAAGAGCAGACAAACAAGTAAGGGGCGAATCGCCATATTCGGGAACTCCGTCGCAGAGAGGTGATGAAAGATGCCAGTCTCCCAGCCCGCAGATAAGAACAGATCAATCTGATTTGATTCAGATTAGCAGATCCTGCGCCACCCCGTTCGACGGGCATCACCACCTCACCGCCTGCGTTCACGGCTCTCAACTTTCGCATGACTTTATCAGGTTGCAGCTCAGTCCCTGTCTGCACTGACTATAGTTAACAAGAGCGGCAAAACCATCGTATAAAAGTTCAATCACGACGCTCATCTAGTCACTGTTTTTCAAGAAAAAACCAAGGAGAGGTAGCAGCATGACAGCAAAAACAGACAAGAAGGTCATCCTGGTTGGTGCAGGCTACATCTCTGATGTTCACGCGGCGGCCATCCGATCACTGGATGGCATTGCGCTGTGTGCTGTTGTCGATCCCAATCGCTCTGCCGCACAAGCTCTGGCAAAGCGTCACCATATCCCCTCTGTCTTCAGCACAATCGAACAAGCGCTGGCAGAGGCCGAATTTGACAGCGCCCATGTACTGACTCCGCCCAATCTCCATGCTGCATTAACCACGACTCTGCTCCGCCACGGCAAACATGTGCTGGTCGAAAAACCCCTGGCTGAAACCGAAGCGGAATGCGATGCGCTGATTGCCCTGGCTGAGCAACAGGGGGTCACGCTGGCCGTGAATCAGAATTTCATTTTTCATCCTGTGATGGACCGGGCGAGGCAGCATCTGGCCAACCATGACATTGGCCCGGTGAAATCCGTTTCCCTGCGCTATGAAATGCCGTTACGCCAGCTGGCAGCCGGTCAGTTCAGTCACTGGATGTTCCGCCAGCCCGTCAATTTACTGCTCGAGCAGGCCGTGCATCCGCTGTCGCAGCTGCTCAGTCTGTTCGGCCGCCCGAACGCGCCTGTGCTGGCGCAAATCACTCAGCCCCGGCAGCTCAGCAATGGTCAGCCTTTGATTCAGCGTCTGGATGCCATCGGCGAGCTGGATATTCCTTTTCATTTCTCCTTTGCGATGGGTCAGGATTTTCCGGTGTGGGAAATGCAGATCACCGGCGAAGACGGCTGCCTGAGCCTGGATTTTGTCCGCCAGCAAGCCATAGTGCAAAACCGCAGCCGTTTTCTGCCGGCGCTGGATACAGCCGTGGCCGCCTGTACCCAGGCCAGCAGTCTGCTGTCGCAGGGAATGCGGCAACTGAGCGACTATGCGCTCAGTACCGCCGGCCTGAAAAACTCGCAGGATCCTTTTTTCCTGTCGATGAAAACCAGTATTGGCCAGTTTTATCAGGCGATCGCGACCGGGCAACCCTTATTGCATGATGGCGTACTCGGCCGCGATCTGGTGGCGCTATGCCATCTTCTGGCCAGCCAAAGCCAGGGGGCCGATCTGCTGAAAACAGCGAAGCCGCCGGTTCATTGCACCGCTAAACCAGACAGCGACCAACCTTGCGACACGCCTTTCGATGTGCTGGTGATCGGCGGCACCGGCTTTATCGGTCGTCATGTGGTGCAACACTTGCTGAAAAAACACGATTCAGTCGGCATCATGGCGCGCAATCTTCAGGCTTTACCTGCTTTTTATCACCAGCCAGCCGTGCAGTTAATCCAGGGGGATGTGTGCGATCCCGTGGCCGTTGATACCGCCGTACAACGTGCCACTTATGTCATCAATCTGGCCCACGGCGGTGCCAGCGGTGACTGGGAAACCATTCAGCACGCCATGGTCGATTCGGCCCGGCTGATTGCCCAGGCCTGTCAGACTCACCAGATCACGCGTCTGGTGCACCTGGGCTCCATCGCCTCGCTCTATCTCGGCAGCGACAGAACTGTGATTCACAGCGACACCCCGCCGGACCCGGCGGCTGCACAGCGGGCACATTATGCCCGCGCCAAAGCCATGGCCGATCACCTGCTGCTGCATGAAATCAAGGGACTGGACATTGTCGTGCTCCGGCCCGGCATTGTGGTCGGTCAGGGTGGATTGGTGAATCACACCGGGGTCGGCTTTTTCAATAACAACCAGTATTTTATTGGCTGGAACTTAGGCCATAACCCCCTGCCTTTTGTGCTGGCCAGCGATGTTGCCAGCGCCGCGGTATCTGCCCTGACCGCGCCGGGCATTGCCGGCAAAGCACTGAACCTGGTCGGTGATGTGCGCCCCAGCGCGCGCGAATACGTGGCCATGATCAGCAAGGGACTGGGCCGCCCCTATCGCTATGTACCGCAATTGACCTTCTGGCTGTTTCTGCAGGAACTGGGTAAATGGGGCATCAAGCGCTTGTCGGGCCGCAAAACCGATGTGCCCACCTTGTACGATCTGCGCTCCCGCGCCATGAATGCCCGTTTTGATACCAGCATTGAGAAGCGCCTGCTGAACTGGCAGCCGGTCAGTGACTGGGACTGCTTTTATCAACAGGCCATTCTGGTGCATCAGGCGACGCCTGCGGCTGAGACAGAAGCCGAAGTCACCCGTGGTGAAAGTGCCACGCCGCGCCCCGTGCATGCTGACAAAGTGGTTTCAGAATGATCCGCTTACTGCATGTCTTTTCCACTTTTGCCGTGGGCGGCCCGCAAATCCGCTTCGCGCAATTGGCCAATGCCCTGTCCGGACAATATCGCCACACCATCATCTCGCTGGACGGCGCCGATCAGGCAATGTCCCGGCTGGCAACCGATGTGCAGGCCGAGTTTCTGCCCATGCCGGCCCTCAAGGCCATGAGCCTGCCACAGCGACTGCACACCATTCACCGCCTGATCAGCCGTCATCAACCCGATATCCTGATGACCTACAACTGGGGCGCCATCGAATGGGCCTTCTGCAACCGCCTGCTGCGCCTGTGCCGGGGCATTCACTGGGAAGACGGCTTCAGCCCGGATGAAGCCAGCCAGTTGTACCGGCGCCGAAATCTGTTTCGCCGCCATGCGCTCAGTGGGGACACCCAGGTCGTGGTACCGTCCAACACCTTAATGGCCATCGCCCGGCAGCACTGGCAGATCCCCGAACAGCGGCTGCACTATTTTCCCAATGGCATTGCCATGCCGGAAACGCTTCAGAAAAGGCCGCCTTCTGCAGTGACCACACTGATCACCCTGGCGAGCTTACGCGCCGAAAAAAATCTCCACCGTCTGATCGACACCTTTGCCAGCCATGCCCCCCGCAGCCGCTTACTGATCGGCGGTGATGGCCCGATGCTGACCGAACTTGAGGCCTACATTGTGGCCCGTAACCTGACACAAACGGTCAGGCTGGCTGGACGGATTGATGATGTCTGGGGATTTCTGGCCCAGGGCGACATCTTTTGCCTGTCATCCGATACTGAACAGATGCCCTTATCTGTGCTGGAAGCCATGGCAACCGCCCTGCCGATTGTCGCCACCGATGTGGGCGATGTGAAAACCATAGTCGCCGCGGAAAACACGCCTTTTGTCGTACCGCCCGCTCACTACGCCCGCGCATTTCAGCATTTATTGTCCGAGCCCGAGCAATGGCAGGCGATTGGCGCAGCCAATTGTCAGAAAGCCCGCCAGCACTACAGCTTCCACCACATGGTGGAGAATTTCACCCGGCTCACAACCCTGACCCGCTAACCCAGCAACCAGCTGCTATTTTTTATAAGAGCAAGGTCATGAAGGCGGTTTTTGGCCCTGGAGCGAAACTTCACACTTGCGGATTCAATTTAGCCGCAGTTCATGATACCCTGCGCGCCCTTTCTTCCACTTGAGTGACAATGGTAATGAGCAAAGGCACGTTATACATAGTTTCGGCCCCCAGCGGCGCAGGCAAATCCAGCCTGATCAATGCCCTGCTGGAAACCAACCCGACCTATGACATGAAAGTCTCCGTATCCCACACCACACGCGGTATGCGTCCGGGTGAAGTTCATGGTGTGCATTACAATTTTGTCAGCGTGGAAGAGTTCAAAGAGCTGGCTGCCCAGGATGCATTTCTGGAGCATGCCGAAGTGTTCGGTAACTTCTACGGCACATCACGTCTGTGGATCGAACAGCAACTGAACAAAGGGATCGATGTGTTTCTCGACATCGACTGGCAGGGCGCGCAACAGATCCGCACGCTGATGCCTCAAGCCAAAAGTATTTTTATCCTGCCGCCGTCCAAAGATGAGCTGGAGCGTCGTCTCAACGCCCGCGGTCAGGACAGCGAGGCAGTGATCGCCAGACGCATGGATGAAGCACGCTCTGAAATCTCGCATTTCACTGAATATGACTATGTGATCGTGAATGACGATTTTGATGTCGCCTTAATCGATTTTAAAGCCATCATCCGCGCTGAGCGATTGAAGCAAGACAAGCAAGCTGCT
This sequence comes from Photobacterium sp. TLY01, assembly GCF_021432065.1. Taxonomy (NCBI): domain Bacteria; kingdom Pseudomonadati; phylum Pseudomonadota; class Gammaproteobacteria; order Vibrionales; family Vibrionaceae; genus Photobacterium; species Photobacterium sp. TLY01. The sequence continues at coordinate 153,771 of NZ_CP090364.1, read as the reverse complement.
AAATATAGCAGCATGTTGGCTGCGCTACTGGCGCAACAGTAAGTAATTTTGTACAATTTTCCATCTTTTTATTAAACCCACTGGAGTCCTCGATGGCACGCGTAACTGTTCAAGATGCTGTTGATAAAATCGGCAACCGTTTCGACCTGATTCAAATTGCTTCTCGCCGCGCGCGTCAAATGCAGACTGGCGGTAAGGATCCATTGGTTCCTGAAGAGAATGACAAATACACAGTGATCGCCCTGCGCGAGATCGAAGAAGGCCTGATCACCAAAGACATTCTGGATGCACGTGAGCGTCAGGAAATGCAAGAGCAGGAAGCCGCTGAGCTGGCGGCAGTCAGTGCGATTGCAGGTAACCAGCGCTAATTCAAGGAAGCGGGCAATTTGTATCTCTTTGATAGCCTGAAAGAAGTTGTAATTGAATACCTGCCTGAGACTCAGATTGAGGCGCTCAGGCAGGCCTATTTAGTCGCAAGAGACGCCCATGAAGGCCAGACGCGTTCCAGCGGCGAGCCTTACATCATCCACCCGATTGCCGTCGCCCGTATCCTGGCCGAAATGCGCCTGGATTATGAGACCCTGATGGCCGCCCTGCTCCACGACGTCATCGAAGATACCGATGTCACCAAAGACGACCTCGACAGTCGTTTCGGCTCGACCGTGGCAGAGTTGGTGGACGGCGTGTCCAAACTGGACAAGCTCAAGTTCCGCGACCGCAAGGAAGCGCAGGCAGAAAACTTCCGCAAGATGATCATGGCCATGGCCAATGACATCCGGGTGATCCTGATCAAACTGGCCGACCGGACCCACAACATGCGCACCCTGGGCGCGCTGCGTCCGGATAAACGTCGCCGCATTGCCCGCGAAACACTGGAAATCTTCTCGCCCCTGGCCCACCGTCTGGGTATTCACAATATCAAGACCGAGCTTGAAGAGCTGGGCTTTGAGGCACTGTACCCGAACCGCTATCGGGTCCTGAAAGAAGTGGTTGCCGCTGCCCGTGGTAACCGCAAAGAAATGATCAACCGTATTCACGCCGAGATTGAAGGTCGCCTTCATGATGCGGGGATCGACGGCCAGGTTCTGGGCCGTGAAAAAAATCTGTACTCCATCTACAACAAGATGAAGAACAAAGAACAGCGTTTTCATTCCATCATGGATATCTACGCGTTCCGGGTGCTGGTCGATAACCTGGATACCTGCTATCGCGTGCTGGGCCAGGTACACAACCTGTACAAGCCGCGTCCGAGCCGGATGAAAGACTATATCGCCATCCCGAAAGCCAACGGCTATCAGTCGCTGCATACCTCGCTGGTCGGCCCGCACGGTGTACCGGTTGAAGTACAGATCCGCACCGAAGACATGGATCAGATGGCCGATAAAGGGGTCGCGGCGCACTGGGCTTACAAAGACGGTGAAAGCTCAGGTACCACAGCGCAGGTCAAAGCCCAGCGCTGGATGCAAAGCCTGATCGAGCTGCAGCAAAGCGCCGGTAACTCCTTCGAATTCATCGAGAACGTGAAATCCGATCTGTTTCCGGATGAGATTTACGTTTTCACCCCCAAAGGCCGGATTGTCGAACTGCCGGTCGGCGCGACCGCAGTCGACTTTGCCTATGCCGTGCACACCGATGTCGGTAACACCTGCGTCGGGGCGAAAATTGACCGTCAGCCTTATCCGCTGAGCAAACCACTGAAAAACGGCCAGACAGTCGATATCATCAGTGCGCCGGGCGCCCGTCCGAATGCCGCCTGGCTCAACTATGTGGTGACCTCACGGGCCCGCACCAAGATCCGCCAGGTGCTGAAAACCATGCGCCGTACTGAGTCGATCACTCTGGGCCGCCGTCTGCTCAATCATGCGCTGGGCGAGCTGAACATCGATCAGGTCGACCCGGTCACGCTGGACAAAGTCCTCAAAGATCTGCGTCTCAAAGACTCAGAATCCCTGCTGGCTGCGATTGGTCTGGGTGAACTGATGAGTGTGGTGGTCGCCCGCCGCCTGCTCGGCACGCTGGATGACGAAACCCAGGCGGATGACAAACGCCGGATGCCAATCCGGGGTGCTGACGGTATTCTGCTGACCTTTGCCAACTGCTGCCATCCGATTCATGGTGACCCGATCATGGCCTATGTCAGTCCGGGCAAAGGGCTGGTCATTCACCGCGAAGAATGCGCCAATATCCGCGGCTATCAGAAAGAATCGGACAAATACATGCCGGTTGAGTGGAGCCGGGACTTTGAGCAGGAGTTTGTCACCAACCTCAAAGTGGATATGCAGAACCATCAGGGCGCGCTGGCCGATCTCACCAACACCATCGCCAATACCGGATCCAACATTCAGGGATTGTCGACGGAAGAAAAAGACGGCCGCCTGTATACCATCACAGTGCGCCTGACAACCAAAGGCCGGGTTCATCTGGCCAACATCATGCGCCGGATCCGGGTGATGCCCAACGTGGTCCGGGTGGCCCGGCAGAAGAACTGATATGTCTGCCCGCCGCAGCAACACTGATCACTCAAACGCCCGCTCCGGGCGTTTGTGCTTTCCCGAGCGCTGAATCGTGCCATTCAGCCAGAACTGAAACAAGACCAGAATCATGACGCCAGAACGTTACCAGCGGATCCAGTCAGTGCTGGCTACCCGCCAGCCCGATTTAACCCTGTGCCTGGAAGAAGTGCACAAACCCAATAACGTCTCCGCCATTATCCGTACCGCCGATGCGGTTGGCGTGCACAAAGTCCACGCCGTATGGCCGGAAAAAATGCGGGTGCTTGCCCACACGTCCGCCGGCGCGCGCAACTGGGTTGAGCTGGAAACCCACACCAGCATGCCCGATGCCATCGGCCAGCTGAAACAGCAAGGTATGCAGGTGCTGGCGACGCACCTGTCTGATCGCGCGGTGGATTTTCGCGAGATTGATTACACCAAACCCACCGCCATTATCCTGGGCGGCGAAAAAAACGGGATCACTGCCGAAGCCCTGTCCCTGGCCGATCAGGATATCATCATTCCGATGGTAGGTATGGTACAGTCACTCAATGTCTCAGTGGCCAGTGCGCTGATCCTGTATGAAGCGCAGCGCCAGCGCCAGCTCGCCGGCATGTATGACAGAGACACCACGCCGCTGCCGGCCGATACGGTTCACCGTATCTTGTTTGAACGCGGTCATCCGGTGCTGGCGAAAGTGGCCAAACGTAAACAACTGCCCTACCCACCGCTGGACGACGCCGGTCAGATCGTGGCTGATGACGCTTGGTGGCAGGCCATACAATCCAGGGATAAACCCCGGCGCAAAAAATAACCCTGAACGGACAACGCACAGAGTAAGCAGGCATGAGCGGACAGATGCTAGACACCATCGCCCTGACAGAACTGTCAGGCGTCGGCGCCAAAATGGCGGAGAAACTGAGCAAAATCGGCCTTCACACCGTACAGGATCTGCTGTTCCACCTGCCGCTGCGCTATGAAGACCGCACCCGGATCTGGCCGATTGGCGAAGTGACACCCGGCCAGCACCTGACGGTGCAGGGCGAAGTGCTGCATCACGCCGTCAGTTTTGGCAAGCGCCGGATGCTGACGGTCAAGATCAGCGATACTACAGGCACTGTCACCCTGCGCTTTTTCAATTTCAATGCCGCGATGAAAAACGCCCTGTCCGAAGGCAAACAGGTCAAAGCCTACGGCGAGATCCGTCGCGGTCAGCACGGGCTGGAAGTGATCCATCCGGATTACAGCGTGTTTTCTGAACCGACCGCACTGGCGGTCGAAGAGACTCTTACCCCTGTCTATCCTACGACAGACGGCTTACGCCAACTGACCCTGCGCAACCTGACCGAACAGGCGCTGAACCTGCTCGACAAAGCCGCGGTCAGCGAATTACTGCCCGAAGGTTTGTACGATCGCCAGATGACCCTGGCGCAAGCCCTGCATGTGATGCATCGTCCCACGCCGGATGTGTCGCTGGATCAGTTAGAAAAAGGGGAACACCCGGCACAGAAACGTCTGATCCTGGAAGAACTGCTGGCACAGAACCTGTCGATGCTGGCGGTGCGTGAAAAAAGCCAGCAGCACCAAGCCTGGCCGTTGCCGTCGAGTGAAACCCTGAAACAACAATTACTGGCCGGCCTGCCTTTCAGCCCGACCGGTGCGCAGCAGCGTGTGGTCGCCGATATCGAAAGCGATCTCGCCAAACCCGTCCCCATGATGCGGCTGGTCCAGGGTGATGTCGGCTCAGGCAAAACCCTGGTTGCCGCCTTAGCTGCGGTCCGCGCCATAGAGCACGGTTTTCAGGTCGCGCTGATGGCACCGACCGAACTGCTAGCCGAACAACACGCGCTGAACTTTGCCCAGTGGCTGGAACCGCTTGGTATTCAGGTCGGCTGGCTGGCCGGCAAACTCAAAGGTAAAGCACGCGACACTGAGCTGGCCCGCATTGAAAGCGGCGAGGCCAAAATGGTGGTCGGTACCCATGCTCTGTTTCAGCAGCAAGTCGTGTTCAGCAACCTGGCGCTGGTGATCATCGACGAGCAGCACAGATTCGGGGTGCACCAGCGGCTGGAGCTGCGGGAAAAAGGCGCCAATGAAGGTCGCTACCCGCATCAGTTAATCATGACGGCCACACCGATTCCACGGACGCTGGCCATGACAGCTTATGCCGATTTGGAAACCTCAGTCATTGATGAGCTGCCACCGGGCCGGACACCGATCCAGACCGTTGCCGTTTCAGACACACGTCGTGCCGACATCATCGCGCGCATCCGCGCAGCCTGTCTCAATGAGGGTCGTCAGGCTTACTGGGTCTGCACCCTGATTGATGAATCCGAAGTGCTGGAAGCTCAGGCAGCCTCCGATACGGCCACCGAACTGACCGCACAATTGCCCGAACTGAAAATCGGGCTGGTGCACGGCCGGATGAAAGCGGCCGAGAAACAGGACGTGATGCAGCGCTTCAAAGCCGGTGAACTGCACCTGCTGGTCGCCACCACAGTAATTGAGGTTGGTGTGGATGTGCCCAATGCCAGTCTGATGATCATTGAAAACCCGGAACGACTGGGGCTGGCCCAGCTCCATCAGCTGCGCGGCCGGGTCGGCCGGGGTAATGTGGCCAGCCACTGTGTGCTGCTCTATCATGCCCCGCTGTCGAAAACGGCGCAGCAGCGTCTGGGCGTCCTGCGCGAAAGCAGCGACGGCTTTGTGATCGCCCAGCGCGATCTGGAAATCCGCGGCCCGGGCGAACTGCTCGGCACCAAACAAACCGGGATTGCCGATTTCAAAGTCGCTGATCTGGTCCGCGACCAGCACCTGATCCCCCAGGTTCAGAAAATGGCGCGCTATCTGCACGATCAATACCCGGCCAATGCCAAAGCGATCATTGACCGCTGGCTGGGACAAAAAGAAAACTACTCGAACGCCTGATCATCCGTCTTCAGTTTGCTGATTGCTGCAATGTGTGGCTATTTTCTGCTTTTAATCGCGATTTTACCGTCAATTGAATCGCGCAAACGTTTGCTAAAAATAGCAACCTCATTAGAATAGTGGCCACTTTTGACCTAAGAGTCATTGTCTGGTCTCAGCGTCTGCCTGTCTCGCAGCCTGAGGCCGTTCTGTCGACGCCCATAAGGAAGCATCATGACTGGCCAGCACCAAGAGATCACGCCACCGCGTTCATCCGATTTGATCTACCGACTCGATGACAGACCGCCTTTGCCGCAAACCCTGTTTGCCGCATTGCAGCATTTGCTGGCGATGTTCGTGGCCGTGATTACGCCGTCGTTGATTATCTGTCAGGCGCTGGGTCTGCCCGCCAGCGATACCAATACCATCGTCAGTATGTCCCTGCTGGCTTCCGGAGTAGCCTCTTTCATTCAGATCCGCACCATAGGCCCGGTCGGTTCCGGCCTGTTGTCGATTCAGGGCACCAGCTTCAACTTTCTTGGCCCGATTATCGGTGCCGGACTGGCGATGAAAGCCGGCGGCGCGGATGTAACGACCATGATGGCCGCTATTTTCGGCACTATCCTCGCCGCTTCTCTCACTGAAGTAGCTATTTCGCGTATTTTACAGCACACCCGTCGTATCATTACGCCACTGGTGTCCGGCATTGTGGTCACTCTGATTGGCCTGACGCTGATCCAGATCGGCCTGACCTCTATCGGCGGCGGTTATGCGGCCATTGAAAACGGCAGCTTCGGTAGTCTGGACAAACTCTTGCTGGCCGGCATCGTACTGGGGCTGATCGTGCTGCTGAACCGGATGAAAAACCCGTATCTGCGTGTCTCGTCGATTGTGATTGCCATGGCCGCCGGTACACTCGCGGCCTGGGCAATGGGCATGATAGACAGCAGCCAGCTCGCGGAAACCAGCCTGATTGCGGTGCCCGATCCAATGCAATACGGCCTCGGGTTTGACTGGTCTTTGCTGATCCCACTGGTGATCGTCTTTGCCATTACCTCACTGGAAGCCATTGGCGATATCACAGCCACCTCGGAAACGTCTGAACAACCCGTCAGTGGCCCTGTCTATCTCAAGCGCATCAAAGGCGGTGTACTGGCCGACGGTATCAACTCGGCCCTGGCGGCAGTGCTGAACAGCTTTCCGAATTCCACCTTCAGCCAGAACAACGGCATTATCCAGCTGACCGGCGTTGCCAGCCGTTACATCGGCTATTTTGTTGCAGGCATGCTGGTTCTGCTCGGCCTGTTCCCGGCCGTGGCCGGCCTGGTTCAGCTGATCCCGGAACCTGTGCTGGGCGGCGCCACCATCGTGATGTTCGGTACCATTGCCGCTTCTGGGGTGCGGATTATCTCCCGCTGTGAACTGGACCGCCGGGCGATTCTGATCATGGCGCTGTCGTTCTCAATGGGCTTGGGGATTGCGCAGAAACCGGAAATTCTTCAGTTCATGCCGGATGTAGTGAAGAGCATTCTGTCCTCCGGTATGGCAGCCGGTGGCCTGACGGCGATTTTGCTCAACCTGATCCTGCCGGAAGAAAAGAAAGCCTGATGATTGTCGGGGGATTCGTACCTCTGTAGTGGTCAACTAATTCCGGACAGTAAATTAGGTTGGTATTCTGCCTTTGCAGGCGGAATACCATCATTGTAGCTGTGTGGCCTTTCCCAGTTGTAGTAGTCCATCAGATAACGACTGATATCTTTGGTTGAGTCTGTCAACGATGTATAGCCTGTTGCTGGTATCCACTCCGATTTCAGACTTCTAAACAACCGCTCCATGGGTGCGTTGTCCCAACAATTACCACGACGACTCATACTTTGAGTCATGCGATAACGCCATAGATGTTGGCGAAACAGACGACTGGTGTACTGACAGCCTTGATCTGAATGAAACAGTACATCTTGTGGCCGGCCTCTTTGCTCATAGGCCATGGTCAGAGCCTTTGCGGCTAATGAAGCATCTGGTTTATCTGACATCGCCCAACCGACAACACGACGACGGAACAGGTCAATCACAGCAGCCAGATAGCACCACCGATTACCAGCCCAGATGTAAGTGATATCACCACACCAAGCCTGATTAGGTCCACACGCATGAAATTCTCGGTTGAGACGGTTCGGAACATCAAGCCGCTCAACGGTCGCATTCCTGTAAACATGTGGACCTGGCTGCTTACTGATAAGTTGCGCTTCTTTCATCAGCGCTCTGACTTTGAAACGACCGATGGAATAACGGCGTTCACGCATCATCCAGGTGATCGTACGACTACCGGCAGCACCTCGGCTGAGTGTAAAGAGTCGATTGACTTCGCTACGAAGTTCCATGCGTTCAACATCAACGCGTTGTTGTCGTTGCTTGTAGTCGTAATAACTGGATGAAGAAATATCGAATACTGAACAGACCAAGTGAACCGATTCATGCTCCCTCAACTGGTCTATCAGCGTGTACGTTCGAGTTCGTCCGACATTAAGAGAGCTGTGGCCTTTTTTAGAATCGCTTTTTCCCGCTCTAAGCGATTAATTCGTGCTTCAAGCTCCTGAATTTTTTGCTGTTCTGACGTGAGTGCTTTCGATGTTGGTGTTTGGCCACCGCGCTCAGCTCTGAGCTGATCAACCCAACGTCTAAGTGCCGTCTCTCCGACGTCAACGGAGCGGCATGCCTCAGGAATTGAATAATTCTGGTCGAGTACCAAACTTGCAGTATCACGTTTGAACTCAGGACTAAATGAGCGTCGTTTTTTGGTCATTGAACACCTCTTTCTTTGGTGGCTACTTTACCACCTTAAATGGTGTCCGGGTTCATTAAACCACTACACTCCAGCCTTCTCCGTCAGATCCCTCCCCCTTTTCAAGGGGGAGGCTAGGAAGGGGTTTACGGGCACAGTTCCAAATCCAGGTGCGCTGCACGAACCCCACCCTCGCCCTCCCCTTGCCAAGGGGAGGGAATATTCGTGGTTTCAGCTCGTTCAGAATGATCCCTCCCCCTTTTCAAGGGGGAGGCTAGGAGGGGGTCAGGGTAAAGAGCTTAAGACTTAAGACTTCACACTCCGCTTGCCATTGTGTTTACCGGTTCGCACCGGCAGGCTGATCTGGACTTTCAGTCCGCCGCTGCTGCGGTTACTGAACTGAATATCGCCCTGGTGCTGATCCACAATACGCTTCACTATCGCCAGCCCAAGGCCGGTGCCTTCTGCGTCACTGCCCCGGGCACTGTCGCCGCGGGTCAGCGGTTGCATCATTCTGGCGACCTGATCCGGCTCAATGCCCGGACCATCATCCTCAACACAGAACCAGGCCATCTGGCGATCGGCCGTCATGCCGCTGGTCACCCGCACCCAGCCGTGACCGTAGCGAAGTGCATTCACCAGCAAGTTACTGATCAGCCGCTTAATGGCCACCCCGTTGGCATACACTTTGCCATTGATGGTACCCAGTGACTGTTCAATCCCGCGCTCAATGCCCCCTTCGGCTTCGGCCACATCTTCAAGCAGTATGTTCAGATCGAGCAGTTCCTGCTCCAGCAGCTGGGTGGATTTCAGATACTCCATAAACTGGCTGATAATGGCATTACACTCTTCGGTGTCCTTAATCATACTTTCAGCCAGATAAGCATCTTCAGGCGACATCATTTCGGTCGCCAGGCGGATCCGGGTCAGTGGCGTACGCAAATCATGGCTCACACCAGCCAGCAGCAATGCTCTGTCGTCTTCAAGCTGCTTGATCCCTTCGCCCATGCGATTAAAGGCTTTCGTGACCGCCCGGATCTCCGAGGCTCCCTGCACATCCAGGTGTGGCGGAGAACCGCCTTTGGCAACTTCCAGTGCCGCCTGCTCCAGGGCCACCAGGGGACGGTTCTGGATACGGATAAACAGCCAGCCCCCCGCAATCACCATCACTGCAATAAACAGGCTGTAACCGAACAGCGGCGCAAAGTCTTCTTCCTGCAATTCAGACAACGGCACCCGCATCAGGTAACCCGGCATCGCATCACAGTCGAGCCACAGCACATAGCTGTCTGTTCCCAGTACCAGACGCACCTCAGTCGGGGTGTTCAGCTCTCGGGTCATTTCCTCACTGAGATAATCAATGCGGGTCGCTTCCCTGAATTCAGCCGATTCCGGACTGTCATCGGCATGAAGGGTCACTCCCAACTGCTCCAGCAGTTGCCGGCGCAGCGGGGTATCAAGATGAAACTTGTGGCCATCGGCCAGTTCCACATCTTCTTTGAGCATCAGTTTGACTTCATAGGCCATGATGCGGTTGAACTGCTGCAGGCTGGGGAGCAGGGCGTAATTCAGTACGGCCAGATAGGAAAAAATCTGGCTGGCTATCAGCAAGCCAGCCAGCAGAATCAGGGTGCGGGTAAAGGTCGAGCGCGGCGACAGGCGCATCGGCATGACTTATGCCTCGCTGCCGTCTGGAACAAACACGTAACCCAGCCCCCAGACGGTCTGAATATAACGCGGGCGGCTCGGATCTTCTTCAATCATGCGACGAAGACGCGAGATCTGTACGTCAATCGAGCGTTCCATCGCTGAATATTCACGGCCACGGGCCATATTCATCAGTTTGTCGCGCGACATCGGCTCGCGGGCGTTGGTCACCAGGGCTTTGAGCACCGCAAATTCGCCGGAGGTCAGCGGCATGGCTTCCTCCCCGCGGAACATTTCCCGGGTACCCAGATTGAGGCGGAACTCACCAAAGGTGATGATTTTGCCTTCCACACTCGGTGCGCCCGGTGCTTCAACGGTCTGGCGGCGCAGTACCGCACGGATACGGGCCAGCAGCTCACGCGGGTTAAACGGCTTGGGCAGATAATCATCGGCACCGACTTCCAGACCGACAATCCGGTCCACTTCATCGCCTTTGGCGGTGAGCATCAGGATAGGCAGCATGTTGTTGGCATTGCGCAGACGACGGCAAATCGACAGGCCATCTTCGCCCGGCAACATCAAATCCAATACCATCAGGTGGAAATTTTCCCGGGCCAGCAGGCGATCCATCTGTTCGCCATTGGCCACACTGCGCACCTGAAAGCCCTGCTCAGACAGATAACGCTCCAGCAGCGCACGCAGGCGCATGTCGTCATCGACCACTAAAATCTTGAAATTGTCTTGCATCGTTCCACCTTATGCTTCGAACTCTGGATGTCGCCGAGCTGCTATTTTACGCGACCGCTGCCTGTTGTGACTGAAACAGTGCGCAAATGATCGCCGTGAAATTGTTACCGAGTGTGTCCCCACACCTGACACGCCCTTAGCGCTTAGTCTGTGACGTAAGTTATCGTATTGATGAACCAGACTTTATCACCCTCTGGCGTGCGCACCACCACTTCATCATCCACTTCTTTTTTCAGCAAGGCACGCGCCATCGGCGAATCAATCGAAATATAATCCCGGCGCCCGAAAATCTCGTCATAGCCGACAATGCGGAACTTTTTGCTGTCACCGGCTTCATTTTCCACCTCGACCCAGGCGCCGAAAAACACCTTACCTTCCTGTACCGGGGAATAATCAACAATTTTCACCTTCTCTAAGGTTTTGCGCAGGTAACGCACCCGGCGGTCGATCTCCCGCAGGCGTTTTTTGTTGTACTGATAATCGGCATTCTCCGAACGATCACCCAAACTGGCCGCCCAGGTCACTTTCTTGGTCACTTCCGGGCGCTCTTCCTGCCACAGAAAATCCAGTTCCTGCTTGAGCCGGTTATACCCTTCCCGGGTGATCAATGGGGTTCTCATTGTGTCTGTCTCTGCTTGCTGGTAATGGCTTGATTATATGACGTTGGCGGTCACGACATCGAGATATGATTCGGGAAAATGGCAGGTTGAGCTCCAACTCACGCCCAACCTTCAGGTAATGACGCCCATTCGATACAAGACAGCACTACTGACAATGATGGGTAAACCCGAGAGCAGCATCAGGATAAAAAACCGAAAATTCTCCCTGTAATTCTCTATGTCATCCACACTGATGCTATCTTCTCGTGTCAGGCGCGATCCACCCAACAACGCCATCCCACCGATCAGCCAGAAGACAAAACCACTATAGAAGAGATAATCGACCAGCCTGACTTGAGCCAGGAACTCAACATTAACTCGCAACAACCCACTGACAGCTAACAACAGGACATTGTTGATGATGATCCATTACAACATACTCAATCTCCTCGCTCGTCAGTCACTCTGCGCAACAGAAAAAAACCGTTTTCAACTTGCATCAACATGAACTGAAACTGGGACCTCAATCTTACAGTACGGAAGAAAATCATCCTCGCCGAACGGAGAAACCGCTAATTCAATTTCGCCATGGTTTGTATACACATCGAAATTACGATTCATTTCAGTAATGTTCGACTCATGCTCACCAATCAAATCCTGGACAGTACCACACCCGTCACGCTGACCTTGCTTAATCAACTGGTAAATCGCATGAAGCTGAGACAACGCGATTGCACAATGGCGTTCTTCATGTGCATAAATCTTGTTCGTATATGCCAAATACGCCTTCATGAACTCTTGATTTTCAGATGATATTCTTAACTGCGGCAACGTATACGTCACATCAAGCGTAATAAAATCGATATCACAAGTCTGGTCATCATAATAAAAGTCATAATCCCATGCTGCAGATGCATCGATGTTAATTTCTTTTAAATGAGCGGGCCTTTTTTCATAAGAAGCATCAATTTCTTCATCACTGTGACCAGACACAGAATAAATTTCATACGCTTTATGAAAAGGAAAAGGGAGTACTTCATCTGCATGAACAAGATGAACAGAACAAAGAAATAGTAGGTAAGATATATGTCGGCGCATCATTTATTACTCCGAATTAAAAAAATACCTTTCACTCCATGAAAGGTATTGAATAAATTGTGATTTTTTCAGGACTATATCGTATTAGCGCTCAGTATGTCGGCCACCTCGGCCACGTTCGGAGCGATTCCCCGCTTGATTCCGACCTCGCTCATGCCCTCGGGTACCACCATCAACAGCTGTTTTTCTTCGATTGTCACGATCAGCCTGACGGTTACCAGGACGATGGGAAAAACCACCTCCCCCACCGAACCCACAACCACAACCTCTAGCTCGAGCTCCACCAGCAACATTATTCATTTCATTCAAATTTAATTCTTTCAAAGTATTTATTCCTTTCTGCTATTTAAATATAACCTGCACTGAACTGGTGCGATAAATAAAAAGCCATTTCTTTGACAGTAGCGTCAAGATAAAATTGGTGCATAATAGCAATAAATTGAATTGAATCGCATTTTTTATCTATTCATGTATCCCTAAAAAATATTTGCAATTATCTTGCGCCGATTCTGCCTATGGGATTGACACCTTGTTGTTTCGCAAAGAAGTATTTGAATATCAGAAGCATCGGCTTTTAGGAAACGTCTGCCTGACCCAGCCAACATATTTATACCTATTCGCAATATTCATCCTGATGTTCTTCACTATCTTGATGTGTTTTCTAATAAGCACCGAGTTTTCACGCAAAGAGACAGTGAAAGGTTACTTACGTCCGGAAGCCGGTGTGATCAAGGTGTATTCCAATCGCAGCGGAATTATCGATAAGATCTATGTCAGCGATGGGATGGTCATTCAGGAAAATACACATTTAGTCAAAATCCAGAACAGCCAGAATCTGTCAACCGGGGTTGAATTATCTTCCGCACTCAGCCAGGAATTAACCACTCAGATTGCCACGCTGGAAAAAGAATTCCAGACCAATGTGGCCATGCATGAAAAGAATCAGTCCCGGCTGGAAACCCAGATCACACAGTTAACCAAAAGTCTGCAGGCCATCAAAAATGCTGAACGCACAAACCAGAAAAAGCTGCAACTGAAGGAAAAGCAGTATCTGAATCACCAGAAACTCCACGACAAAGGATTTACCTCCGCCAGCCAACTGGATGAAACGGAAGAGGCCTACCTCGAAGCGCAGGCAATCAGCGACCGGACTCAGCGTGAAATTGCCGGAATCAAAGCAGAAATCTCTGCTCAAGAATCGGAATTAGCATTGCTGCCTGGCCAATTGTCCTTGCGACAATCTGTTATCTTGCGGGAAATCTCCGGCCTGAAAGTGCGGCTGACAGAGCTGAACAACCAATTTGAATTCATCAAGCAGGCACCTGAAGCAGGCACGGTGACTGCCATTCAGATCTCGCCCGGCACTCGGGTCGATGAAAGTACGCCCCTGATGAGTATTATTCCCAACCACTCACCACTGGAGATTGAGCTTCTGCTCCCGACCCGTTCCGCTGGTTTTGTTCAAATTGGTGACCCGGTGAACATTCGCTTTGATGCCTTCCCTTATCAGAAATTTGGCATGATCTCGGGCGAAATCACTCATGTCGACCGGGCACTGGTTCTGCCAACCGATAAACGCTTACCTGTCAATATTGATGAAGCGGTCTACCGGGTCAAAGCCAGGCTCCTCCAGCAATCTATGCATGCCTATGGCAAAACATTCCCACTCAAAGCGGGGATGATTGCGGAAGCTGATATCATTCTGGAACAACGCAGTTTACTTGAGTGGATCCTGGAACCCCTCTATGCCGTGCAAGGAAAATTAGGATGAGTGACCAACTATCTGACGTCACCAACACAAACGTTTCGTATGACCCGCAGCTTTCACTGCTGTCTTATTCCGGCAAGAAACGTGTCCCGATGGTCATGCAGGCAGAAGTCGCAGAATGCGGCTTAGCCTGTCTGGCAATGATCGCCTCCTACCACGGCTTTCAAATCAATATCCCGCCACTGCGCCAGCGTATGGCGCTCGATGATAGCGGGATGAACCTCAAACAAATGATGATGCTGGCTGGAGATTTGCAACTCGCGGGCCGAGCATTGAAGTGCGATCTGGAAGAAATTGATCAGCTTCAGCTCCCCTGTATTCTGCACTGGGATTTACAACACTTTGTGGTGCTCACCGGCGTCAGTAAAAAAGCCGTCACCATTAACGATCCCGCCCACGGTAAGCGTAAGTTCTCAATCGCAGAGTTCAGCCAGCACTTTACCGGGATCGCACTGGAACTGACGCCCACCGCAGAATTCCAGAAAAAAGATGAACGTGCGGTGATGAAAATGCGCCAGCTATGGCGCAAAATCACTGGCCTTAAACGCTCACTCGCCACCTTATTGAGCCTGTCACTGGTGTATCAGTGTACTGCCCTGCTCTCGCCCTACTATATGCAGTGGGTGATCGACTCTGTGTTACTCAGTAAAGACACTGCCCTGCTACTGGTTCTGGCCTGCGGCTTCACGCTGCTGCTCATTTTCCAGTCTGGTCTCAGCGCCTTCCGTAGCTGGCTGGTGCTTCGTCTGAGCAGCGCCATGAGTTTGCAGATGGGAGCAAACCTGTTCCATCATTTACTGCGCCTGCCGTTACACTATTTTGAAAAAAGGCATGTCGGAGACATTGTCTCCCGATTCGGGGCGTTATCCGCTATCCGGGAAACACTCACCACCGGTCTGGTTGAAGCCGTTATCGACGGTGTGATGGCTGTTGTAGTACTGGTGATGATGTTCCTCTACAGCCCGTTACTTGCCACTGTCGTTCTCGGCATTGTCCTGTTCTCTTTTCTGATCCAACTGGCTTTCTATTATCCAAACCGCCGGATCACCGAAGAAAACATTATGGCAGAGGCCAAAGAAGACACCGCCTTCCTGGAATCCATTCGTGCTATCCAGACCATCAAACTCTTTGGTCAAGAGTCCAATCGTCAGAACTTATGGCTCAACCATTATGCTGAGGTGATCAACACCAATATCCGGCTAGGCAAACTCAGCATCGCTGAAAACACCCTCAACACTGTCCTGTTAGGTATTGAGTCGATTCTGGTGATCTATTTCGGTGCATTAATTGTCATTGATGGCAACCTGACCGTGGGAATGCTGATAGCCTTTATCGCCTATAAAGGACAGTTCACGTCCAGTATGGCCGGGCTGATTGACCATGTCCTGAACTTCAAACTGCTCAGTTTGCACCTGGAGCGGTTGTCAGATATCACCCTTCAGGAAAAAGAGCCGGTTGGTTACAGTACCCCCCTGCCCAAGTCAGCCTTTAGGGGTGGCATTCGGTTGGAAAACATCAGCTTTCGTTACGCAGATACCAGCGATGCAGTGCTCACAGATGTCTGTATGGAAATTGCACCAGGTGAGTCGGTTGCCATCGTCGGCGCTTCCGGCTGCGGTAAAACAACGCTGCTCAAAATTATCCTTGGTCTGCTCAAACCCACGTCAGGTCGTATCTACCTCGACGGAATTGACATGAATGACATACCGCTGAGCGAATATCGCCGTTATTTTGGTTCAGTGATGCAAAATGACATGTTGCTCTCCGGCACAGTTACAGAAAACATCACCTTATTTGAGTCCAACTATGATGAAAATCGCGTCAGAGAATGCTGCCGCATGGCCTGCATCCGGGATGAAATTGAAGCCCTGCCGATGGGCTACCACGCGCTCGTCGGCGACATGGGTAACAGTTTCTCCGGGGGCCAGCTACAACGCCTGTTTTTAGCCCGGGCACTTTATCAGTCCCCAAAAATATTATGCCTGGATGAATCAACCAGCCATTTAGATAAAAGCAATGAACACTGGATCAATGACAATATCAAAACCCTAACTATGACCAGAATTATGATTGCTCACAGAGCAGAAACCATTTCGACGGCTGACCGGGTGATTCAATTGAAATAATGATGGATGATCCTGGTGAATTTCAGAGAGAAGATCTTCTGCGAAAAAATATCTATGACTACCTAACTGGGTAGGTTACATTCAGTCCAATAACAATATTATACGCAAGCATATTGCATCAAAATAAAAGGATTAAACATGAAAGAATTGAATCATCAAGAAATGTTAAATGTGAATGGTGGCTGGATGGGTAAAGCACTGAAAGAGGTTGGAAAGATGATAGGCGGTGGTTTTGCTGGTGAAAGTGTCAGCCGTGGTTTAGATAAGTGGGAGAAATCTTCGCACAGACACAGCACCCCATCCAGAGGCGGTTGTGTTGGTGGTGCAAACTCGCACCATTCTCGGAAGCAGGACAGATAAATTTAATATGGAGGTTAAACAACCTCCATACTTCATATAGAAAGAATAAAATTCATAATGATAAAAAAACATTTCTACAACACATTAGAACAAGATCTAAAATCACTCATAAGGCAAGTGTTACTAGTAAAGATTATGTTTGTAATAGCGGTTATTTTTATGTCGGTTATCAAGCTTATCTTCATTGACACAAATCAAACCGTTGACGCTCTGTACAATGAAGACAGGACAGTAATATCTGTTTTTATTTATTGTCTAATAGAAACCATTTTCTTCTTTTTTATATTACAAAACATGTGTCGTTTTGTTTTTGGTGACATCTATATTTCCGCAGTGATTGTCACCATATTGTTCTCATTAACCCACCTTTTAAACTCAGTCGCCAACTCATTATTCACACTTGGGTTAGGTTACATTTTTTGTGTCTTATTCGAGTATTTCAGAATCCGGTTTGGAAATATCATATCCATTATCATAAACTTATCTTACCATTTTGCATGGAATTTATTCGCGATCTTTCTCTTTCCGAAACTAATAGATGGATTATAAATTATAGAATGAAAACGTTTAGCGTCACCATCATTATCAAAAATGAAGAAGACAACATCCTTTGCTGCCTTGCCAGTATTTTAGAAGCAGCCAATGAGATCATAATCGTGGATACCGGGAGTACAGACAGTACACTCGACCTGTTGAAAAACCTTAACTGCGATAAAGTAAAAATATTCCATTTTCTATGGTCAGACTCCTTCGCAGAAGCCAGGAATTTTGCACTCAGCAAAGCAACCAGTGATTGGATTCTGGTACTGGATGCGGATGAAACAGTGGATAGTGCTGACACAATTCATCCGCTCCTTGAAGAGCTCTCAAGACACAATAATCACAACTTACTGCTATGTCCTGAAATTATCAGTAACAATGGTTGCAACCTTAAAACCAACATCCGGTTATTTAGAAACTCAGTGCAAAACCGCTACCATGGCCGAGTCCACGAATACATTGTACCAGACTTAAGAAAAGACCAAATCCTTTCTGTTCCGATAACATTCAGACATACTGGTTACAGTGATGACTTACTTTCTAAGAAAGACGACAGAAATCTCAAGTTACTCAACTTGCAACTGACTGAAGAACCGGAAAATATTCGCTGGAAATTTTTCAAATCCAGATATTTCCCTCCATCAATTACATCGATGGAGAAAAAGAGCTTACTGACCACGGTAATTCACATGGGAAAGCAAGATATGAGTCAATATGAAAATTATGTTGCTGGTGCTTATTCTGAGCTCATGGCTTTTTTATTCAATGAAGGTTCTGGATGCGAACTGAATCGGATAGTTAATGAAGCGCTATCCTCACTCCCCGATCATACTGATGCACATTATTACCAATTACTGCAACAGTATGATACAGCCAAAACTCAATTCAATGCTGAGCTTGCATCCATTGAACGTAGCTTGGTCGATCCAAAAAAAATGCTCGAACGAGATGTCGATCATCATTCAAAATATGACTTATATCAGCTAATTAGCTTGGTGAAATACAAATCAGGAAACGAGCTAGATGCAATGCGAATAGAGAACACAATATTAAATGACGTCGAAGTGACTTTCCTCCATCAAGAGTTATTATCCGAGTTGAAGACCTTTTTAACTCAGAGTTAGAAAAATTTTCCTTGTCTCTTGATTACGCCTTAAAGATCGAGAGACTGGATAGTCGTTCCGATTTTATTCCTTGCTCATGACCGTCATTCTCATGAAGTTGGGAGTCCCGAGACTATTAAGGATAAAGTTCGCAATGATAAAGAAGATATGCTTCAGGTAAGCTATCTTCATCTTGAGTTCCATAAATTCACATCTGTGCGGTTATTACGAACATTACCTTACAAAATTAAGAACCATGTATCATTCAGGGATTGTGTCGAGAAGATAAGTATAGGATGAACCAACAGAGGTCTTCAGGCACGCTCCCCCACCATTCCTGATTTCAAAACTGCACAAGCCAACTCAGTTCTTGTGTTGACCCCATAGGTACCAAAAAGCTGTTTACAGTGATATTTCACGGTATTTTCTGAAATAAACAGTTGTTGTGCGATCTGCTTGTTTGTCATCCCTGACATGATCAAAACGGCGATTTGCTGTTGTCTTCCTGTCATCTGATTTGATTCTTCGATGTGATGGTGCTTGATTATATGTATCGCGATTTAAATGCAAATTATTGCTTATCATGTCTTGGATTGCATCGACAATAAATCAATCGTCTGGCTCATCAATGGGATGACTTCGACACGTTTTAGCATTTTGTCCGCCTGCCGCTGCTTGCATACAGATCACACCCGCCGCTTCGGCTGGCAAACTCCTGACATTTTGCGGGGGCTTGGGCGCTGACTGACGGGCGGAATTGTGGTTAGATGGTCGGCCTGAGAAAACTGTAGCCAAAGGAATTCTATGACCGCGAGTATCCATCACCTGATTGCGTCTGAACTGAACGTCAAAACGCAGCAGGTTGCCGCAGCCGTGGCGCTACTCGATGACGGCAACACCGTCCCCTTTATTGCCCGTTACCGTAAAGAAGTGACCGACGGGCTGGACGATACCCAACTGCGTAATCTGGAGTCCCGCCTGGGCTACCTGCGCGAGCTGGAAGACCGCCGTCAGGTGATCCTCAAATCCATTTCCGAGCAGGACAAACTGACGCCTGAGCTGAAAGCTGAAATCTTATCCGCCGACAGCAAAACCCGTCTGGAAGACTTGTACCTGCCGTATAAACCCAAGCGCCGCACCAAGGGCCAGATTGCGATTGAAGCCGGTCTGGAGCCGCTGGCAGATCTGCTGTGGTCACAACCCGACCACGATCCGGAAGCCACTGCGGCAAGCTATGTGTCCGCCGACAAAGGGGTCGCCGATACCAAAGCGGCCCTGGACGGCGCGCGCGCCATTCTGATGGAACGTTTTGCCGAAGACGCCGCCCTGCTGGATAAAATCCGCCGCCACCTGCAGAGCAATGCCGAACTGACCGCCCGCGTGGTGGAGGGCAAAGAGCAGGAAGGGGCGAAATTCAAAGACTACTTCGAGCACAACGAGAAACTGACTCAGGTGCCGTCACACCGGGCGCTGGCGATGTTCCGCGGCCGCAATGAAGGTGTGCTGCAACTGGCACTCAATGCGGATCCGAATCAGGAAGAAGGCGTGCGCGGCTCTTACTGTGAAGTCATCATTGCCGATCACTATGGCGTGAACCTGGGCACTAAACCGGCAGACAGCTGGCGCAAGCAGGTGATCAGCTGGGCCTGGCGCATCAAGATTCTGATGCACATGGAAACCGAGTTGATGGCCGCCCTGCGTGAGAAAGCCGAAGACGGCGCGATGCAGGTGTTTGCCGATAACCTGAAAGATCTGCTGATGGCTGCCCCTGCCGGACCGCGCATGACACTGGCGCTCGATCCGGGCCTGCGTACCGGGTGTAAAGTGGCCGTTATCGACAGCACAGGTAAGCTGGTCGATACCGCCACCATTTATCCGCACCAGCCGCAAAAACAGGTGGCCCAGTCCGCCGCCACTGTGCTGGCACTGCTGAAAAAACATAACGTTGATCTGATTGCAATCGGTAACGGGACTGCTTCACGTGAAACTGACAGCTTTGTGGCGCAGCTGCTCAAAGACAGCAATCTGAAGATTCAGAGCGTGATGGTCAGTGAAGCGGGTGCCTCTGTGTATTCCGCCTCTGAACTGGCGGCCAACGAGTTCCCGAATCTCGATGTGTCGCTGCGTGGTGCGGTTTCCATCGGCCGTCGCCTGCAGGATCCGCTGGCAGAACTGGTAAAAATCGATCCCAAATCCATCGGTGTGGGCCAGTATCAGCACGATGTCAGCCAGAACAATCTGGCCAAGCGTCTGGATGCCGTGGTGGAAGACTGTGTAAACGCCGTTGGTGTGGACGTCAATACCGCCTCGCCTGCCCTGCTGACCCGCGTAGCCGGTCTGACGCCGGCAATTGCCAGCAACATCGTGGCCTACCGTGACGAACATGGTCGCTTTGATGCCCGCACCACACTGAAAAAAGTGTCGCGTCTGGGGCCGAAGGCTTTTGAGCAGTGTGCCGGTTTCCTGCGGATCATGAACGGTAAAAACCCGCTGGATGCGTCCGCGGTTCACCCGGAATCCTATGATGTGGTCAAAGCCATTGCCGCGAAAAACGGCAAGCCGCTCGATGCCTTAATTGGCAACAGCGAGTTCCTGCGCGGTTTGAAAGCAGCCGACTACACCACAGCAGAAGTTGGCCTGCCGACTGTGACCGACATCATTCGCGAGCTGGACAAACCGGGCCGTGACCCGCGACCTGAGTTCAAGACGGCCACCTTTGCTGAAGGCATTCACGAAGTGAAAGATCTGGTACCGGGCATGGTGCTGGAAGGGGTGATCACCAATGTGACCAATTTCGGCGCCTTTGTGGATGTCGGTGTTCACCAGGACGGCCTGGTCCACATTTCGGCGCTGTCGGACAAATTCATCTCCGATCCGCGCGAAGTGGTCAAAGCCGGTGACGTAGTGAAAGTCAAAGTGATGGAAGTGGACCTGCAGCGCAAACGGATTGCTCTGTCGATGCGTCTGAGCGACGAGCCGGGCCAGGAAGCCAGCCACAAACCGCAGGGCGGCCAGCGTCAGGGCGATCAAACTCGCCGTGCGCCGCGCCAGCAGCGTGACCGACAGCCGGACAACAATGCCATGGGCGGTGCCTTTGCCGCGGCGTTTGCCAAAGCCAAGAAGTAAACGCGATAAGCTGAACGACAAAGGCGGGTTGATACCCGCCTTTTTCTCTTCAATACAGCCTTTCGCTCAAAATATCATCACTCAGACAATCTTCAGCATTTCAGTGGGCGGATTCGGTACTGTGGCCTGGGCGTATTTATAGCGGATCACGCTGCGGATGCGTTCCATCTTGCTGATCTGCGCCAGTTCTTCAAGTAGCGACCTTGGCAAGCGGATATGCATGCTGTAACCCAGCTCGCTGACATCTTTCATATAACTGTCTGCCGACAGTGCCAGCACCAGTTGTTCAAATTCCTGCTGATAGCCGTAGCTTTTTTGCTGGGCGGCATCCAGCGACGCATAATCCGGGTGCTCACTGGGATCCCAGCCGGGCCGGCGCATTTGCTTGTCATCGCCTTTGAGCGAAGGTTCGCCGCCGGAAGGCAGACTGGCACTGGCCGGGCGCACTTTGTCACGGATCTTGTTATCCCGCGCAGCCTGCTCCGTCATCGGATTCACCGATGGCGCCAGTGTCGGGATACCGGCATTCAGGGGCGACACGATCATGTTCAGGCGACTCCTACAGGCAACGCTTTGAGCCATTGGCTCTACGCTGACGCACCCGAGCAACGGCTATTGTGCGCCTTATGAATAACAGCAAATCGGGCAGAGATCGCTGCCGCGATATACTGATTATCGGCCAATCACGCGTTTACTTTAATATTTCTGTCGCTTCAGTCGCCCGGGCAGCCGGAACGTTACCGTCAATAAACGACTGTAATACCTGCAGAAAGTCCTGTGGGTGAGAAATGAAAGGCGCATGGGACGCTTTCGGAAAAACGACTTTCTCTGACTGCGGTGCCAGTTTGTCCATGTCGCTGGCGACTTTTACCGGCACCAACCCGTCAAGCCGGCCATACAGGCGTAGCCAGGGCTGTTGGATCTGAGCAAGCTGCCGACGCAAATCCACATCCGCCAGCATCTCCAGACCGGCAGCCAGCGCGTCCGGTGAAGGCTGAGGACGCGACAGCACGGCCTGCTTGAGTAACTTAATGTCCTGCCGTGCACTCGGGCTGCCCATGGCCTGCAGCGCCATGAAGCGCTCCACCGTCAGGCTGAAATCGTCACTGAGCTGTTGCCGGAAATCACTCAGCACCTGAGGCTGGATGCCGCGCCAGCTGTCCATCGCGGCAAAACGCGGCGAACTGGCCACAGTGATCAACTTGCTGACCCGATCGGGCGCCTGCAGCGCCGCCTGCTTGGCCACCAGTCCACCCAGCGACCAGCCCAGCCAGATCGCTTGCTCCGGCGCGTCAGCCAGCAAGGCTTGCGCCATGGCTTCGACCGACTGCGCTCCGACACCGGCGCTGTAACCATAGCCCGGCATGTCAACGACATGCACCCGGTATTGCGCTTCCAGATGTGGCACCAGATGCTGCCAGACGGCACCATTCATGCCCCAGCCATGAATGAGAACCAGATCGGAACCCTGAGCCGGGTCCTGACCAAATGCTTGCCAGTAGACAGATGCCGTCATGTACACTTCCTTCACTTCAAACCGGATGGCAAGGATGTTATCCCCTGTGGCTGTAAGATCAATCTTTCGTTGGCCAAACCAGCGATGTGCCTTGTGCCGTTTACCGCTGCGTGACAGTGATCACTACTGGTGTCACCACTGTCTGACCAGCCTGCCTACGCCGCCTTATTGCCGGCGCTGCGGCGCCACCACACTGGAATCCGTCAGCCATTGCGGCTACTGTCTGCGCCAGCCGCCGCCCTGGGATCGGCTGGTGCGCCTCGGGGAATATGGCTTTCCGCTCAATCGGCTGGTTCAGCAATACAAGTTTCAGGGGAAGTTCTGGCTCCGCCAGCCACTGGCCGGTTTATTAGCCGAGCAAATCACTGAGCCGGCTCCGCTGCTGCTGCCTGTACCGCTGCATCCCTGGCGCCGGCTGATCCGCGGATTTAATCAAAGTGCGCTGTTGGCGGACGCCCTGGCAGAGATCACAGGGAGCGAGAGCGATCACCGGGTGCTGCACCGGACCCAATGGGCCCGGCCGCAGCATCAGCTCTCAAGAAAAGCCCGCCTGCAGAATCTCCGGCAGGCATTTATACTTAATAACAACAGGGTGTGGCCGGATCACGTCGCCATCGTTGATGATGTGGTGACCACCGGCAGTACCGTCTCTGTGTTGTCTCAGCTGCTCAGGAAGCAGCAGGTCGCCCGGATTGATGTCTACTGTCTGGCCTTTACACCCCATGATCGCTGACCGGTGACGGCTCGTTTGAACTGTTCAAAAAAACCACACAAGATTCAGGGGTGCGAGTTCTTCCGCCAAAGAGTAGAATAGGTTTAACGCTTACTAAGTCAGGTATTACGTCGTGTCTATGATTACTATTTCAGAAAATGCACAGCAGCATTTCGTTAAGCTGCTGGCCCAGCAGCCGGAAGGCACTAACATCCGTGTCTTCGTGGTTAACCCGGGTACCCCCAATGCTGAGTGCGGCGTGTCTTATTGCCCGCCGGAAGCCGTAGAAGCCAGTGACACCGAGATTCAACTCGGTCTGTTCTCTGCTTATATTGATGAGCTGAGCCTGCCCTTCCTGGCCGACGCTGAGATTGATTTTGTTACCGACAAAATGGGTTCACAGCTGACACTGAAAGCCCCGAACGCCAAAGTCCGTAAAGTGTCTGACGATGCACCACTGATGGAGCGCGTGGATTACATGATTCAGACCCAGGTTAACCCTCAGCTGGCCGGTCACGGCGGTCATGTATCCCTGTCTGAAATCACGGAAGATGGTATCGCGATTCTGCAGTTCGGCGGTGGCTGTAACGGCTGTTCTATGGTGGATGTGACCCTCAAAGAAGGGATTGAAAAGCAATTGCTGGCCGAATTTGAAGGTGAGCTGAAAGGGGTTCGTGATGTAACTGAGCACGCCCGCGGCGATCATTCCTACTACTGATCAGCACAAGCTTGCTGTGTCCCGGCGCGAGCACCCAGTCCTTACTGTCCCTACAGCCGCACCGGAACCAAGCCCATAAAAAAAGCCGCTTTCGCGGCTTTTTTCATTCTTGTCTTTTGCTTAATGCCTATCAGGATAATCAGGCTTTCGTGCGATTATTCGGCTAGGTATTGTGCAGTATCAGGCTTTTAGTACTGTGATGGTCACAGCGCGTCGGCCCCAGTTTTTCGCGGCCCGGACATCCCGGCCCATGTAAATATCAATTTTCTTTGACCAGCGGTGATGCATCTTATCCAGCACCACATACTCACCAGGCAGGCCTGAGATTTTCACTTTAGAGCCGTGTTTGAGGCCCATTTTCAAAAGGTCTCGAGATACTGCGATTGCCTTCATTCCCGGCTTTAGTCTGTCTCCCCAGGCAGCAATCGAAGGGCTGCTGTCGGTCTGGGCGGGTACGGAATTATACGCCGTTGCTGTCACCCGAACTTTGGCGCCCGGAGCCACTGCACTAGCATTAAAACACCATCCTAAACCCATAAAAAGCAATAAAAAAACACCGATTTTTTGTTTCATTTTCAACCTGCTCAACTCCAAAAACAGGTCATATTTTAAACACTATCAATAGGAAAGGGTAGAGTTATTCGCCCACACAAGCTTATTGAACAGCATAAAATATGATAACTATTTGTTAGAACAGGCCTCTTCAAGAAAAATATTTTTTTGCCATTGATACGCAAAAATAGCCGCTAACGAAAGTCCTCGGATGGCCAGAAAACCTAACATTGCCGCCCATAGCGCATGATTGCCAAACGGACTCAACAGCAGCCATATCAGGAAAAAACAGCAGGTTGCGATAAACATGCTGTTGCGCATTTCTCTGCCCCGGGTCGCGCCGATAAAAATGCCATCCAGCAGAAAACACCACATCGCCACCAGAGGCACAGCCGCCAGCCAGGGCAGATAACGACTTACTTCGCGCTGCACGGCTGGGATATCCGAGATCAGAGCGATAATCGCATCGCCGAACAGCGCAAAGGCCAGCGTCATCAGCACAGCAATCACCACACTCCAGAACGTGGTGCTGATCAGCGTCCGGCTCAGGGCTTCACGGTTTCTGGCACCGATGGCTTTGCCCACCATGGCTTCCATGGCATAGGCAAAGCCGTCCATCCCATAGGACACCAGCATCAGGAAACTCATCAACACCGCATTGGCAGCCACCACGTTATCCCCCAAGCTGGCGCCCTGAAACGTCATAAAGCTGAACGCCAGCTGCAGGCATAAGCTGCGCAGGAAAATATCCCGATTCAGGCGCAACAAGCGCCCCATGCCCTGCCCGACCTGGCTAAGCTGGTCTCGCCAGGGCGGCAGATTCAGTCTTTTCCACTGGCAGGCCACAAAATACAGACCCAGTATCATGCCGCTGTATTCGGCGATCACAGAGGCGGCGGCCGCACCGGCCACCTGCCAGCCCAGCCCCAGCACAAACAGGACATCGAGCAGGATATTGATGCTGTTGGTGATGATCAGCAGCCACATGGGCAGCCGGGCATTCTGACTGCCCAGCAGCCAGCCCATAATGACAAAATTGGCCAGGGCCGCCGGCGCCCCCCAGATACGAATCGAGTAATATTGATCTGCGTAAGTTTTCACAGCGTCACTGGCATCGCTGACAGAAAACACCGCATCCGCGATCAGGCCATGGCTGAGGATCAGCAGCGCCGCCAGCCCCCAAGCCAGCGCGATGCCCTGCAGGAGTACAGTCGCCTGCGAAGATCGATTACTAGCGCCGTAAGCCTGCGCGCACAGCCCGGTGGTTGCCATACGCAGAAAGCCGAGCAGCCAGAAGGTTACGCTGATCATGGTGCCGCCAACCGCCACGCCCCCCAGATACCAGGCATGCTCAAGATGGCCGATCACAGCCGCGTCCACCAGCCCCAGCAAAGGGACAGTGATATTGGACAGCACCATAGGAAGCGCCAGGGCAAAGACCTGGCGGTGGAGGGAGATATCTTTTAATGCGGCCAGCACAGTTTCAACCTTATGATTCACACGCTTAAGCCGCACAGTGTAACAGCAGGCTCCGTGACTGCCAGCTGTTCACATGCATCTGCCGGTGTCAGGCCAGCAATATGCCCAGCCAGTGGTCAGCCAGCAGCACGACAAACAGCCCCAGCAGGTGCCAGATTGAAAACTTGAAGGTCGCCCAGGCATGGCCAGGTTCATCGGCAAACTTAAGCTTCACCGCATAACCGACAAAGCCCAGATTCAGCGCCAGGCTGCCCGCCAGATACAGCGCCCCGCTCATACCTGTCAGCCAGGGCAACAGGCCGATCAGCGTCAGAATCAGGGTATAAAGCAGAACCATGGTTTTGGTAAAGGCAATGCCGTGCGTCACCGGCAACATGGGAATGTCGGCCTTGGCATAATCATCGCGGCGATGTATCGCCAGCGCCCAGAAATGTGGCGGTGTCCAGGCAAAGACCAGCATCACCAGTAACAGGGCATGCGGATCAAACTGGCCGGTCACAGCGGCCCAGCCGAGCAAAGGCGGCGCGGCGCCGGCCAGACCACCGATCACGATATTCTGTGGCGTGGCATGCTTGAGCCACACCGTGTAAACCAGCGCATAACCGACCAGACTGGCCAGCGTCAGCCAGGCCGTCAGCGGGTTCAGCTGCCACAACAGAGCAAAACCCACAATCATCAGCACAGTAGCGAAAATCACTGCGTTCACAGTCGGTACCCGCCCGCGCGCCAGAGGCCTGTGATGGGTGCGGGCCATTTGGGCATCCAATTGCCGGTCGAGCACATGATTAAAGGCCGCGGCAGACGCGGACTGCAAGCCGATTCCCAGTAACCCCAACACCACGGCTTTTATCGGAGGGATCCCCGGGACTGCCAGACACATGCCCACCAGCGCCGTCAGCAGCAGCATGGCCACGACTTTGGGTTTAGTCATCATCAGATAATCGCGCCCCAGCTGTCGCCAGCCGCGGCCTGAATACGCTATCTGCCGTGCTTCCAGTGACTGTAATTTAGCCATGTCGCTTCCCTCCCTGACTTAGCCTGACTTGGGTGTCATCCGGCCAAAATGCGTTTGCCTTCCCTGTGTGTCTGCCTGCGCCTGAATCAGGGCATGGCGGACGGTTTTCACTCGCGTAATCCGTGCAGCCCGACGGATCATGGCTGCGGAGGGAGCCGTAAACAACGCCCAGTTCGCCGCCAGTACGCTGAGCAGTAAACTCAATCCCCCCAGATTATGAGCCACAGCCACGGGCAGTGGCAGGCTGGCCAGTACATTCGTCACCCCCAGGGCGATCTGCACCGAGAGCAGTGCCAATATCACTGCAGCGTAGCGTCGCCAGCCGATCTGCCACAGCCGCCAGATCAGTAGCAGGATCACCAGGGTTGTCAGCATAGCGCCGATGCGGTGCGCGGCATGAATTGAGACCCGCTGGTCAAAATTCAGCACACCATACTGATAGGTCTGAAAACCCGGCTGCCAGGGTTCAAACGCCCTGATATCGAATTTGCTCACCCAATCCACTTCACAGACAGGCAGCTGAGTACACACCACCGCAGCATAGTTGGCTGCGGTCCAGCCGCCCAGTGCAATCTGCACCGCCACCACGATCAGTCCGGCCACGGCTAAGCGCCTGACCCTGAGCAACTGAGGCGATGAGGCAACCGCTGGCGCTGGCCGTTCTCTGTCTCTCGCCAACATCCGCAACCAGAGCACCAGCAACAGGCTGGCCGTAGTAAAACCGCCCAGCAGGTGGCCCATTACGATCACCGGCTTGAGCGACATGGTGACAGTCCACATCCCCAGCAGCGCCTGGAACACCACAAGCGCCAGCAGCACCAGAGGTAAGCGGTGCGGCCTGTCATCACGGCGACGGGCCACCACATTCAGGGCCACAATCAGCAGCCCGAGCGCACCGGCCATATAGCGGTGGAGCATTTCATTCCAGGCCTTATGCACTTCTACCGGGTGATCCGGAAACGCCTGCTGGGCCAGTGCATGCTGCGCGTCCGTTTTGGGGACGGTCATGAAACCATAGCATCCGGGCCAGTCCGGACAACCCAGCCCGGCTTCTGTCAGCCGGGTATAGGCTCCCAGGGCGATGACAGCAACGGATAATAAGAGCGTCAGTCCAACCAGCCAGGTAAAGCGCCGGTCGGTCTGCCGGGAACGGGAAGAAGCCATTGAGAACATCGCCACTCCTTAGCGCATGCGGTTTGCAGCATCAGCCTATTTTGGAAACTTTCAGTAAACGTTTGAGATCCCTCAGCATGTCTTTCCCCTGAGCCAGGACCTGGGTCTGGCCTTCCACCAGAGGATAAGCCAGCATGACATTGCCCTGCGGATCTGAGATATAAATGGCCTGGGCACCGAATTCCAATGCACGGATCTGAGCAAGGACAAGATCCGGTGCGGCCAGTACTGTACTGCCGCCGGCCTGCACCTGCTCTGCCGAAGGCAAGCCTGTATCACCCTGACCTGAGACCAGCACCAGACTGACAATCCGCTCCTGCTCGGCGCCCATGGCCTGAGGCACCTGACGCAAATTAAACAAGGCTCCCTGACAACGGGCATCACATGCTTCGGGCAGCAGATAGACCAGTTGCCATTTGCCACGCATCCCCAGCCAGTCGGTGACCACAGGCTCATCCAGCAACTGTCCCCGATTGATGGCTCCCCCCTGATACCAGTGGTTGTCCAGCACCAGTTTGGCCACCACCACAGGCAGCACAAACAAGAGTAACAACAGCACTAAATTGATGTGTTTTCTCATCCCTGACTCCTGTTTATCAATGCGTACTGCGCTTCAGCCACCACCAGGCCAGTCCGGCGACCGCCAGCGCCAGCAAAAACCACTGCACGGCATAGGCATAATGCTTTTCAGGCCCCATCACGACAGCCTGCCAGTTCTGCTTCAACGCCAGCGGGTCATCCGGGTCAATCTGTATCACCCAGTCAGGCAAGGGCAATCCTGTTGCCGCAGCCAGTTCGTCTGGTTTGATGTTTTGCACCCGCCTGGGCCAGCCGCTTTCTGTCCCGGTTTCGCTCAGCTCAGGAAGCTGCGTCGGCGACGCTATCATGCCCGTCAGCATGACCTGACCGTGAAATTCGGGCAGCACAGGTAACTCATCCCGGTATTGCGGGGCGGGCAACCAACCTAAGTTCACCAGTACCCAGGCGCCGTTTTCGGTCCGGAACGGGTAAAACAAGTGATAACCCGGGCGGCCGCGATCCAGCTGGTTATCCAGTAAAACAGCTTTGCTGTGGTCATACTCTCCACTGAGCCTGACCCGGTACCACAAAGGGTCATCCGGCAGACTGGCGACACTGTAGAAGGTCTGCTCTCCCCTGAGCTTCAATGCGGCTGTCAGCGTTTCTTTTTCCTGTCCCCGTGAGATCTGCCACATTCCCAGCTTGACCAACACCGACAGGACCACCAAAGTAAAAAGAATAAAACCTGTCCGTCTCATCGCGTCCTGTGCCTCGTCCCTGACGCCCTGATTCAGCCAACCACGGAGCTATCATGTTGCTAAAAATCCTGATTGTCTGCCTGCTGTTCTTTATCCTGTTTAACCTGTTTCGTGCCTTGCCCGTGATGCTGAAAGGCAAGCAAAGCAAGCCGATGTCTCACTACCTTGGCCGGCGCGTGCTGTTTTCTGTGCTGCTGTTTGCCCTGTTGTTACTGGCACTGGCGACGGGTCTCATTGAACCGCATCCCCGGCCGTTCTAATGCCCTCGGACAAGGCATCAGAGAATATAGACAAAGACAAACAACCCCAGCCAGACCACATCAACAAAGTGCCAGTACCAGGCACCGGCCTGAAAAGCAAAGTGCTGCTCCGGTGAAAAGTGCCCTTTCAGCACCCGCAGCCAGACGATAAACAGAATCAGGGTACCCAGCGTCACGTGCAGGCCGTGAAAACCGGTCAGCATAAAGAAGGTATTGCCGTAAACCCCGGCATCCAAGGTCAGATTCATGTCTTGATAGGCGTGGATATATTCGACACCCTGCAGGTAGACGAACAAACCACCCAGCAGCACGGTCAACAGCAGATAAAGCGTCAGCCGCGGGCGGTTCCCTTTTTCCAGCGCCACATGGGCGAAATGCACGGTCACTGAAGAAGTCAGCAGAATCAGAGTGTTGTAGAGCGGCAGACCCAGCGGCCCCATGGCCTGGGTTTCTGTGCCGTCAGGGGTTATGATCAGTGGCCAGTGGGCGACAAATTCCGGCCACAGCACTTCGTTTGTCATCGCATTATTGCTTGCCCCGCCCAGCCAGGGCACGGCGATCATCCGGGCATAGAACAAAGCCCCGAAAAAAGCGGCAAAAAACATCACTTCCGAGAAAATGAACCAGCTCATGCCCTGACGAAAGGAGCGGTCCATCTGTGAGCTGTACAGGCCGGTCATCGATTCGCGGATCACATCGCGGAACCAGCCCACCAGCATGATCAGCAGCAGACCCACGCCGCTCATCAAAATCCAGGGACCATTGCCACCGAACAGTCCGCCAACAGTAGCACCGGCGCCCATGGCGATTAAAAAAAGCGCGACAGCTCCGACTATCGGCCAGGCGCTGGCCGCCGGTACATAATAATGCTCATGGGAAGGTTTCAGGGACTGCTCATGTTCTGTGTACGGATTCGCCATGGTCGACCTCATTGCGTTTGCGCCGCAGGTTCCGGCTGAGCGTTAAACAAGGTATAAGCCAGTGTCAGTGTATTGATGTCCTCAGGCAACTTGGGATCAATATAGAAGAGCAATGGCAGCTCTGCTGACGCCCCGGCAGCCAGTGGTTGCCGGTTAAAGCAAAAACATTCAATTTTATTGAAATACTGCGCCCCCAGCCCCGGCGAGACGGACGGCACCGCCTGGCCCACTGTGGCGGTCTGCGTCAGGTTCTGGGCCGAATACAGCACTGTGTAGGTTTCACCCGGATGGACCACCAGTCGGGTCACTTCCGGTTCAAACCGCCAGGCCATACCCGGATTGATATAGGCCATGAACTCCACGGTCACAGTGCGTTTGTCATCGACCTGCTCACTGGCAATGGCGGCCTGGTTGGATGTTTTGCCATTGATGCCAGTGACTTCACAAAACACGTCATAAAGCGGCACCAGAGCAAAGGCGAAGCCAAACATCCCCAAAGACATGGCAATGAGCGACAGCAACGATTTCTTCTTGCCTTTTTCCTGATCGGCATGAGCCATATCGCCTCCTTAGTCCACCTTAGGTGGCGTGGAGAAAGTATGATGTGGCGCCGGAGAAGGCACTGTCCATTCCAGTCCTTCGGCACCGTCCCAGGGTTTCGCAGCTGCCGGTTCACCACCTCGCACACACTTCACCACGACCGCCAGGAAAATCAGCTGCGACAGACCAAAGAGAAAACCACCAATACTGACGATGGCGTTCACATCAGCAAACTGCAGCGCATAATCCGGAATCCGGCGCGGCATCCCAGCCAGTCCCAGGAAATGCATCGGGAAGAAAAGGATGTTGACCGAGATTACAGAACACCAGAAATGCCATTTCGCCAGACGTTCATCGAACATATGCCCCGTCCATTTCGGCAGCCAGTAATAAGCTGCGGCCATGATGGAGAAGATCGCGCCTGATACCAGCACGTAATGGAAATGAGCCACCACAAAATAGGTATCGTGGTATTGGAAGTCTGCCGGGGTGATCGCCAGCATCAGGCCGGAGAAACCGCCTATGGTAAAGAGAATAATGAAGGCAATGGCAAACAGCATCGGCACCTCAAAGGTCAGCGATCCCCGCCACATGGTCGCCACCCAGTTAAACACTTTTACCCCGGTCGGCACCGAGATCAGCATGGTGCAGTACATGAAAAACAACTCGGCGGCCACCGGCATCCCCGTGGTAAACATGTGGTGGGCCCACACCAGGAAACTCAGACCGGCAATCGATGCCGTGGCGTACACCATCGAGCTGTAGCCAAACAGCCTTTTGCGAGAAAATGCCGGGATAATGGCCGAAACGATACCGAAACTCGGCAAAATCATGATGTACACTTCCGGGTGACCGAAGAACCAGAAAATATGCTGGAACATCACAGGATCCCCGCCACCGGCGGCATCAAAGAAACTGGTACCAAAGTATTTGTCGGTCAGCACCATAGTAACCGCCCCGGCCAGCACCGGCATCACAGCGATCAGCAAAAATGCCGTGATTAACCAGGTCCAGACAAACAGCGGCATCTTCATGTAGGTCATGCCGGGCGCACGCAAGTTCATGATCGTGACGATGACATTAATCGCCCCCATGATGGAACTGATCCCCATGATATGAATCGAGAAGACAAACAAGCCGGTGCTCTGCGGACTGTAAGTCGTCGAGAGCGGCGCATAGAAAGTCCAGCCAAAGTTCGGGCCGCCGCCTTCCATGAACAATGACGCCAGCAGCATGGCAAACGCAAACGGCAGAATCCAGAAACTCCAGTTATTCATCCGCGGCAGTGCCATATCCGGCGCCCCGATCATCAGCGGCACCATCCAGTTCGCCAGCCCGGTAAAGGCAGGCATGACAGCACCAAAGACCATGATCAGGCCATGGACTGTGGTCATCTGGTTAAAGAAGTTCGGCTCCACCAGTTGCAAGCCAGGCTGGAACAACTCCGCCCGGATCACCATCGCCATCGCCCCACCAATCAGGAACATGGTGAAGCTGAACATCAGGTACAGGCTTCCGATATCCTTATGGTTGGTAGTAAACAGCCAGCGTTTGATGCCACTTTGATGATGGTGTGCATCATGCTCAGTATGGCTGGTCTCTTCCACTGTCTGTTCACGCATCATGTCCGTCATGACCTGTTACTCCCTAAAGCTGCTCGCCCTTAAGAACTGCCTGCACTTCTGCGGCCTGAACCATATCACCGGTATTGTTACCCCAGGCATTGCGCTCATAGGTAATGACAGATGCCAGCTCCTTCAGGCTCAGTTGCGGGCCGAACGCCTGCATTGCCGTCCCGTTACGTCCGTGAACCACTACGCTGATGTGTTCCAGTTTTTTTTCCGGGTCAACCGAAATGCCTGTCCCGGCCAGTGCAGGGAAGGCGCCCGGTAACCCCTGGCCATTGACCTGGTGACACACAGCACAACGGGTGTTGTAGACGCTCTCTCCCATCGCCATCAGCTCCTCCATGGGCATTTGCATGTCCAGCAGACGCAGCTCTTCCGCTTTCGCTTCGCGCTGGGCAGTTTTGGTGACCTGCAGCCATTCCTCAAAATCAGCCTGCGGTTTGGCAATCACCACGATCGGCATAAAGCCATGATCCTTGCCGCACAGCTCAGCACATTGCCCGCGGTAGATCCCTGGTTTATCGATCTTGGTCCAGGCTTCATTGATGAAACCGGGGTTGGCGTCTTTCTTGACGGCAAACGCAGGGACCCACCAGGAATGAATCACATCCTGTGAGGTCATCAGAAAGCGGATTTTTTGGCCGACAGGCACCACCAGCGGATGATCCACTTCCAGCAAATAGTTATCGCGCTTTTGCCGTTCATTGTTAATTTGCGCCTGAGAGGTGGCTAAGTTGGAGTAAAATTCAACATCTTCGCCGAAATAGCGATAATGCCACTTCCACTGCGAACCGGTGATCTGAATCGTGATATCCGATTGCGAGGTATCTTCCATCGCCAGCAGGGTTTTGGTGGCCGGAATAGCCATCACAATCAGAATGACAAAAGGAATCAGGGTCCAGAGCAGTTCCACCTTGGTACTTTCATGGAAAGAAGCCGCCACCGCGCCCCGTGACTTCCGGTGGTGAATAATGGCCCAGAACATCACGCCGAAGACCACGATACCAATCGCGACACAGATATAAAAAATCGTCATATGCAGTGAGTAGACCTGCTGACTCACCCCGGTGACACCCTGAGTCATATTCAGCGGCATCGACTGGGTTTCTGCCCATACAGGCAAACTCAGCCAGCCCAATAATCCATAAAACCATTGCCGCATCATGCCGTGGATCCCTCCCTCAGTCGCCCTGACAGTCAAGTGCCAGTTACCGTCCCACGCCGGAGACAACAGACACCTGTCTCAGCCAGGATTCCCTAATCAGCGCAAATATAGCTATAACAGCTTGTTTACATTTAACTTAGGACAGATTTGCCGGAATGAACAAAAATTTGAGTGAGAAAAAGTCAACGCCCGTCAGAAATGGGCGCTGGTCGACAGAGCGGACAGATCAGCAGATAGACAGAAAAAAGTGCGGTGCTTAATAACGCAGATGCGACACCACAGGCGTCAGCCTGTGGCCGAACGAAGGCAAATGGGACAACCATCGCTGCCAGGGACGCCAGCGCGGACAAGGGACAGTCAGTGGCGAATGACTGGAGATTTGCTCGGCCCAAGGCAGCCATTGCAGTAACTGGCGGGCCGGATCTTCAAAGCCGTGAGCATAAGCCTGCGTCCCTAATTTATGACCCAGACCGCTGTCACAGCGATCGCCGGCCAGCACAAGGCACAATTCCAGCTGATTGAAATGACAACCCACCCGCTGGACAAATTTCGCCACTTCCTGCGCAGAAATCTGCAACAACGCCTGATCACAGACCAGCATCACCGGCGAGGAAAAAGAGGTCGGCAGCTGGGATAACCAACTCAAGTCGGTCACAGAGCCCGGCCGCATCCGATACCGTTCACTGGCATGGAACAACTTTTGCCGCCACAGCAGGTTCTCATCACAATCCAGCTCCAGCCAGCGGCACCGGCCGTTATCCAGACGATAGAAACGGGTATCCAGCCCGGCTCCGACATTGATGACATGCCCATTCGGAAAACGACGCAGGAAATGCTGTACCCGCTGATCCACCAAGAGGGTCAGGGTTGCGTGCAGCAACTGGTGCTGATCGACATTACCGACCAGGCAATCGGGCGCCAGATGACATTGCTGGCAGGCCGCAGCAGCTAAGGGATCGTAAATCAAGCCACCGTCAGCCAGACTCTCGCGGCTGCGCAGCCAGAGCGGCTGCAAGAGTGCAGCCGGAATATGATAGCGGGCAGATTTCGTCATAGTCGTCATCGTCTACAAGGTGATACTTTGATGATAATGACTATCATTAACTATTGCAAAGGATTCGTTGCCCTTTACATCGATCAGGCATCAGCCCCAATCACCGTTACGAATTACACCCACAGCAATGCCTTCAATGGTCAGATGCTGCTGAGTCAAATCCACCACAATCGGTGCAAACTCATCGTTTTCAGCATGCAGATAAACCTGAGAGCCTTTCTTTTCAAGACGTTTGACCGTCACATCGTCATCGACACGGGCCACCACCACCTGGCCGTTGCGAACATCCTGGGTTTTATGCACCGCCAGTAAATCGCCATCCATGATCCCGATGTCTTTCATGCTCATGCCATTCACCCGCAGCAGGAAATCGGCCTGCGGTTTAAACATGGACGGGTCAACATCGTAATGGGTTTCCACATGCTCCTGAGCCAGGATCGGCTCTCCGGCAGCCACACGCCCGATGAGCGGCAGACCACTTTCCTGTGTATCCTCATCATTCACCAGCAGGCGAATACCGCGTGATGCACCCGGTACTATTTCAATCACCTGCTTACGAGCCAGCGCTTTTAAATGCTCCTCTGCCGCGTTGGCAGAACGGAATCCCAGTTCACGGGCAATTTCCGCCCGGGTCGGCGGCATACCGGCTTCTTCAATTTTTGCTTTGATCAAATCAAAGACTTCTTGTTGGCGTGGCGTTAACGGCTTCATGACATACCCTGTCTTTTTATACAGTTCACTGTGAGTATATCCAGTGTTCAGGGTTTTGAAAAGACTCTATTCAATGAAATGCTGATTGTGCCGGGCCGGCCATCATCTCTGGGAACAAAATTTTACGCTTTCCCCTCCTGTGTCGTATTTTTCGCAGCAATACCCGGCCTGTTTTCTGCTATCCTTGCCACGCATTAAGATTTCGAGGCTCGTTATACACATGTCACGTTGGCAGAAATATTCGCAAAGTCTTCTGAATTTGCCGCTTTCTTTACTGGTGAAGACCCGTACCATTCCGTCCGACCCGGTTTCTGAACTGGAACTGGATCTCGACCGCCCTATTATCTATACCCTGCCTTTCAGCTCGCAGACCGATCTGCTGACTCTGAGTGCGGCAGCCAAAGCCCTGGGACTGCCCGATCCGCTGGAATCTGTCGTCATCAATGGCCAGGTATTTCCCCGCCATGTTTTCGTCGCCAACAGCCCGAGTATTTTCGGCAGTGACGGCCAGTTACCGGCCAGCTCCCTCACGCTGTTTACCGACTTACTGGCGGCCCATAAAGCCGATCCGCAACTGGACGTTCAGCTGTTGCCCGCTTCGGTTTTATGGGGACGAAAACCCGGTACTGAAGGGGAGCAAAAGCCAATACTGAAAGCCTTAAACGGCCCGGAAAAATGCTTCGCCGTGCTGGCACAGGGCCGGGATTGCATGGTCCGCCTCAGCCCGACCATGTCCTTGCGCTTTATGGCCGATAAACATGGCACAGATAACGCCATTGCCAACAAACTGGCCCGGGTGGCCAAGATCCACTTCTCCCGTCAGAAGCTGGCTGCGGCCGGTCCTCGTCTGCCGCAACGTCAGGCGCTGTTTAACCGCCTGCTGGCTTCCAAAGCGATCGACAAAGTGGTCCGCGAAGAAGCGGAAAGCCGGGATGTACCCCTGGAAAAAGTCCGTAAAGAAGCCATTGATATGATGGAAGAAATTGCGGCCGACTTCTCCTATAGCCTGGTGCGTCACGGCGATCGCTTCCTGAGCTGGTTATGGAACCGGCTCTATAAAGGGATCAATGTCAGCAATGCTCAGCGAGTCCGGCAACTCGCGCAGGATGGCCATGAGATTGTCTATGTCCCATGCCACCGCAGTCATATGGATTACCTGTTGCTGTCTTATGTGCTTTATCAGGAAGGTATGGTGCCGCCGCACATTGCGGCCGGAATTAACCTGAATTTTTTCCCGGCCGGGCCGATTTTCCGCCGTGGCGGCGCGTTCTTCATTCGTCGCAGCTTTAAAGGCAACCGTCTCTATTCCACTGTGTTTCGCGAATATCTCGGCGAGCTGTTTGCCAAAGGTTACTCGGTGGAATATTTCAGTGAAGGCGGCCGCTCCCGGACCGGTCGTTTGCTGGCACCGAAAACCGGCATGCTGTCGATGACCATTCAGGCCATGCTGCGCGGCCTCAACCGCCCGGTTACTCTGGTGCCTGTGTATATTGGCTACGAGCACGTGATGGAAGTGGCCACTTACGCCAAAGAGCTGCGTGGCAAGCGCAAAGAAAAAGAAAGCCTGGGTCAGGTACTGCGCACCTTGCGTAAACTGCGCAACTTTGGCCAGGGTTACGTCAACTTCGGCGAACCCATTCCGCTCAACCATTATCTGAACGAACAGGTTCCCGAGTGGCGTCAGCATATCGACCCGATCGAACCGGCCCGTCCGCAATGGCTCAATCCTGTGGTCAACAGTCTGGCCGATAAAATGATGACCCACATCAATGATGCCGCGGCGACCAACGGCCTGACCCTGTGTGCGCTGGCCTTGCTGGCCTCCCGCCAGCGGGCACTGAGCCGCGAAGAGCTGGAGCAACAGATTGACTGCTACCTGCAGTTGCTGCGTAACACGCCCTACTCGTCAGACTGTACCCAGCCGTCGGATACCGCGGCTGAGCTGGTTGAACATGCGATCAGCATGGACAAGTTCATGGTTGAGCGCGACAGCCTGGGCGATATCGTGTCGCTGGATCGCCAGCAGTCCCTGCTGATGACCTATTACCGCAACAACATCATCCACCTGTTTGCGCTGCCTTCGCTGATTGCCCACATAGTCGTCTCGC
Source organism: Photobacterium sp. TLY01 (assembly GCF_021432065.1). Classification (NCBI taxonomy): domain Bacteria; kingdom Pseudomonadati; phylum Pseudomonadota; class Gammaproteobacteria; order Vibrionales; family Vibrionaceae; genus Photobacterium; species Photobacterium sp. TLY01. The sequence goes on along the minus strand of NZ_CP090364.1, from coordinate 115,648 downwards.
ACCAGCGCCTGAGCCGGGCCGAAATGCATCGTCAGATCAGCCTGTTATATCCGTTTTTGAAGGCAGAGCTTTACCTGCGTTTTGACTGGGCCGATTTACCGGAAGCGATTGATGCTTGGATAGATGAGCTGATCCGTCAGCGGCTGATCCTGAGCGACGGCAATGAATTGTCGCTGAACAGTGTCCGTATCGGGCCGCTTCAGTTACTGGGCAATACCATTACTGAAACCTTGCAGCGCTACGCCATTGCCCTGACCCTGCTACGCAGCGAACCTCAGCTGATGAAGAGCGATCTGGAACAGCAAAGCCAGATGATGGCACAGCGTCTGAGCCGCCTGCACGGCATCAATGCGCCTGAGTTCTTCGATAAAGGTGTCTTCTCTGCCATGGTCAAAACCCTGCGCCAGGAAGGCTATCTGAATGAAGACAACCATGCCGTGTCCCGTCCGGTCGCCAGCCTGGCCGATCTGCTGGCCGATCTGGTCTCTCCGGAAGTGAAGCTGACCATTCAGGCGGTCATGAACCGGGAAGAGAAAAAAGAACCGGGGCCGGATTCCGCTGACGGATAATCCGACCGCTTACCATAAAAAACGCCCGCTAGATGCGGGCGTTTTGACAACCGGAACAGAATCACCGCCTCAGAACATTAAACCAGCAGCCATCCCCAGCCACACCAGCATGCCGACATAGTTGTTGTTGAGAAAGGCCTTAAAACAAGGTTCACGCTCCCTGCCGCGAATCAGCATCTGCTGGTAGACAAACAGCGCTGCCGCACCCAGCAGGCTCCAGTAGTACACCTGAGAGAGTCCCGTCTGCATGCCCACCAGAATCAAGAGCCCTAAGGTGCCCAGCTGCAACAGGCCAATCATGCGCTTGTCATTGCGGCCAAACAGAATGGCGGTGGATTTGATGCCGATTTTCAGATCATCATCCCTGTCGACCATGGCGTACTGGGTATCATAGGCAATCGTCCAGAGGATGTTGGCGATAAACAGCAGCCAAGCTACAGGCGGTAAACCGCCAGACTGCGCGGCATACGCCATAGGAATGGCCCAGCCAAAGGCCATGCCCAGCACCAGCTGCGGCAGGTGGGTATAGCGCTTCATAAACGGATAAGCAGCCGCCAGCAGCAGGCCGACGACAGACAGCTGAATCGTCAGTGTATTCATGGTCAGCACCAACGCAAAAGACACCAGTGACAACACAGCAAAAAAGCCCAGGGCTTCACGTTCACTGATCAAACCTGATGGCAGCGGACGCTGGGCGGTGCGCTTCACATGGCCGTCAAAATGCCGGTCGGCGTAATCATTGATGACACAGCCTGCTGCGCGCATCGAAAAAACGCCGAGCACGAACACCAGCAGCACCTTGATCTCCGGCATGCCGTCTGCGGCCAGAAATAATGCCCATAAGGTCGGCCACATCAATAACAAACTGCCAATCGGGCGATCCATCCGCGCTAGCTGCCAGTACGCCCTGGCCTTGGTCATCTCCAAACCTTCACTCTCCTACTTTTGTTCGTAATGGGCAGCTTTTTCGCTGCCTGATCCCGCTGATAATTGACTGCTGAATGGCGCGACATTGGGGCGCTGTTGCTGATATACCGGCGCGGGGGCCAGAAACAGCTCAGCCACCAGCATCGGTTTTTCTTTGACCCACAGGCGGGAACGCCGCGCCCATAGTTCATCGCCTTGGAACGGAATTCGCGCCAGTTGCAGTGCATCACGGCGGGCACTCTGATCGGTAAACACCCGGTAGCCCAGCGGCGACTCGCCCAACTGGGCGATGTCCTGCTCCTCCCCGGTCAGAGTCGGCAGCGGAATTAGCGTGCGGCCAAACACCCAGGGCACACCGTCCCCATGCAAGAGCACGATACGTTCCAGACAATCCACTGGCCCCAGCATCGCCTGTTCATCCGGCCGTAAGCTGCCGGCTTTGATCGGCTCCTGCCCCAGCAGCAGCACGCTGAACTGATGACAATGACGGGCAAAACGACGTGACAACGAGCCATTTTCCTGTAACCAGCTTTGCAGTTCAGGCTGATTGAGGTGTATTTTTTCTGTCAGTTGCCAGTCGGCATTGTCCAGAGCGGGTTGATATATCTGCTTGAATTTCGACATCTTCCCAATTCAATTCCTAGAAAGGGTGATAGAATGTGGCCAATTGATAACATTGAATGATGCCCTATTGTAGCAAGCCGTCACGGACAGGAATATCATTCCTCACCAAAGTAGGCACTTGGGTAACAGATTTTTCCCTGATACAGATGGATAGCAAGATGAAATCTCTACTCCTGACATTGGCAATCGTGCTGATTACCCTGACTCAGCCTGCGCTGGCACAATCTGTGTCGGCAAAAACCCCTGAATATAGTTATTTCACCCTGACGCCAGATATCACGACCAACTATATCACCCAAGGCAAAAAGCTGGGTTATCTGCGCCTGCAAGTCGATCTCATGGTCTCCGACCCGGACTATATCCCTCTGGTGGAGCACCATGCGCCGCTGATCCGTGATGCCATTATCCAGATTATTGGTGAACAGCCGGAAGTAAAAATCAAATCTCTGGCCGGTCGCGAAGCCATACGTCAGCAGTGCCTGGACAAAGTCAATGACCTCTTAATTGCTGAAACCAATCAGAAACTGTTAACTGAACTGCTGTTTACCAAATATCTGTACCAGTAACGCCGACAAAACATTCAACACCGCCATAACCTGCGGTGCTGAGATTACAAAAAAAGCGCCCGGTGGGCGCTTTGGTCTTTCTTTCCCGTATTTAATGACACAGTATCAGGCTGCAGCGTGCGCCTTACCATGTTGCGAGGCAATATAGTCTGCCACCGCCTGTTGCTGCTCAGCGCTCAGATACAACCCCAGTTTGCTGCGCCGCCACAGCGCATCGTCTGCGCTGACCACAAACTCACGGCTCATCAGGTAATCAAGTTCTCTGGCGTAGAGACCTTCGCCGAAATGCAGCCCCATCTCCGCTTCACTGCTGACACCTTCCAGGATCTGCCAGCTCATGATGCCGTAATTCGTTGCCATGCGATCGGCGCTAAACTCGCTCATCCAGCTAAACCGGGTGCGTAGATCCGCACTGAGGCGCTCACGGTCAAAACCGGTTTCTCCGCCCGGCAGGCAGGCTTGTGCCGTCCAGGCCGGTCCCATATTCGGGAAAAAAGGCGCCAGCTTGCGCAGTGCCGATTCGGCCAGCTTGCGATAAGTCGTCAGCTTGCCGCCAAACACAGACAGCAAGGGCGGCTGCGAGCCTTCCTGTTCCAGCTCCAGGGTGTAATCACGGGTCACGGCTTGCGGTGAGTCTGACTCATCATCACACAACGGACGGACGCCGGAGTAAGTCCAGACCACATCCTGGCGTTGCAGTTTGTGCTTAAAGTGATCGTTGTACACTTTGAGCAGGTAGCGGATTTCATCTTCATCAATCGCGACCTTGCGCGGATCACCGTGGTATTCCACATCCGTGGTACCGACAATGGAGAATCGATCCAGGTACGGAATCACGAAGACGATGCGGTTATCTTCGTTTTGCAGTATGTAGGCCTGCGGTTCGTCGTGCACGCGGGGGACCACGATGTGCGAGCCTTTGATCAGGCGAATATTGCGCGGCGACGGGGTATCCAGACTGGTGTCAAAAAAGGTTTTCACCCAAGGGCCGGCTGCGTTGACCAGCGCATGTGAGCGACGAATGAAACGCTCGCCGGTCTGACAGTCCAGCACAGTCACTTGCCACAGCTCGCCGTCACGCTCGGCCTTTTCGACCCGGCAGCGGTTCCGCACTTCACCGCCACGGGCCGCGGTTTCCATCGCATTTAAGATCACCAGACGGGCATCATCGACCCAGCAGTCTGAATATTCAAAGCCGCGGGTAATTTCAGGCACCAGCGCAGAATCGGCGCCAAAGCGTAATCCTTCACTGGCGGGCAGCGTGGTACGCTTTCCTAAGTGATCATACAAAAACAAGCCTGCCCGAATCATCCAGGCTGGACGCAGGTGCGGCCGGTGCGGCAGGCGAAAACGCATCGGCCGGGCAATATGGGGGATTTTGCGCAGCAGGACTTCCCGCTCTGCCAGGGCTTCGCCAACCAGGCGAAACTCGTAATGCTCAAGATAGCGCAGACCCCCGTGGATCAGTTTTGAACTGGCAGACGAGGTGGCTGATGCAAAGTCATCAGCCTCAAACAACGCCACTTTCAGTCCGCGACCAGCAGCATCAGCGGCAATACCCGCACCGTTAATGCCACCCCCTACGACGATAATATCCAGAATCTCATTTGCTGCTGTCATGCCTTTCACCTGTGCCTTCACTGCGTTGCGCGCTTACCGGATGCATTGCCCTCTGCTTATATTAGGACATGCATTCGAAAGTGTTCACTTCACATAAATGTTCGATATCGCTCAATATAGCCAATAAGAACGTGAATATCATCTTTTTTATGCTCGAAAGATGACACCTATATGATCATACGCACAAAAAAAGCTGCCTTTTCAGGCAGCTTCTCAAAATATTGCAGGCAATTAAGTGCTCGATATCTTCTTGTATGAGCGAAAACGCTCACACCCAGGTCTGTCAGTCGAGAATAATTTCGAGGTGTGTCTCCAGCTCCGCCATTCGCTTGGCCAGCGGCTCTGGTGGCGTTTTATTGGTGAACAACATGTCAATCTGGCTGATATCGCCCAGATTCACCATGGCGTTGCGGCCGAATTTTGTGTGATCGACGCCCAGCATGACACAGCGGCTATTTTCAATAATGGCTTGTTTGACCCGCACTTCGTGATAATCGAAATCGAGCAGGGAGCCATCGAGATCAATGCCGCTGATCCCGATGATGCCAAAGTCCAGACGGAACTGGGAGATGAAATCCAGAGTCGCCTCCCCCACGATGCCGCCGTCACGATTACGCACTTCACCACCGGCCAGAATCACCCGGAAATCATCTTTACCGGTCAGAATACCGGCCACGTTCAGGTTATTGGTCACGATCCGCAAATCTGAATGGTCCAGCAAGGCACGCGCAACCGCTTCCGGTGTGGTGCCTATATCAATAAACAGCGTGGCGCCGTCGGGGATATGCTTGACCATCGCCTGCGCGATGCGGTCTTTCTCAGCCAGCTGCATTACTTTACGAGTGGTGTATGAGGTGTTGACCGAACTGGACGGTACAGTCGCCCCGCCGTGATGGCGCCGGATCTTATTCTCTTCAGCCAGCTCATTGAGATCCCTGCGGATCGTTTGCGGGCTGACGTTAAAACGGGCAACCAGGTCATCGGTACTGACATAGCCCTGAGTTTTCACGAGATCGATGATCTCCTGATGACGTTTGCTTTGCTTCACTGCTGTTACTGCTCCTGATTAACGAAGTTCCAATGACCCTAGTGGCCCGTTTCCGGGCGTGCTCATCTTACTGGGCAATCGGTCTGGTTACTAGGGAAGTGATCCCACTCCTGGCTGAAACCTTACTGCGCAGAATCCGCTGGCTGTCGCAGATGCGCATCGACAAAGGCCAGCAGGCATCCTGAGATCAGCCCGAACAGATGCGCCATATTGGCCACTTCAAACCCCATCACACCAACGAAACCTAAGACCAGCCAGACCAGCATAAACACGACATAACCATTGGGAATCGTGAGGCCCCGCGATGGGACCAGCCAGCCCAGCCACCACAAGTAACCCAGCAGCGCATAGACCACACCGGATAAGCCGCCAAAATTGGGGCCATGGAACCAGAACTGTGCCAGGCCGGAGACCAGCGAGGAAATGATGAAGACTTCCAGTAACTTACCACTGCCGCTGTGCTGTTCGAGCCGTCCGCCCAGCACCCACCACCACAGGCAATTGAAAATCACATGCAGGGCGGAGAAATGGATCAGACTGTGAGACACATAGCGCCAGACTTCCCAGCTGTCGCCCTGCATGGTCGGAAAATGCAGCCAGTAAAACAGTGGCGCTTGCCAGCCCAGCAGCCAGCCGCCGTAAATGCCGATCGCCAGCACCATCACCAGCAGACAGACAGGTCCGGCACCGGATTTCACCAGGTCGATCATACTGGGACTGTCGTAGCGAAACGAAGGCTGTTTGCGGCGGTTGACCACTTGCCAGGAGGCAGCCTGGTATTTCTGATCGTCCGGTTGGCGGACAAACTGCTGCCACTCGGCCTCAGTTTCAACCTGATGTGTGGGATCGGACAACCAAATGGCAAACTGGCCGCCGGGCTCTGCGGCCAGGGTCAGTTCAATACCGCGAGAGGCCATATAATCGATGAAGGCCTGTGCCATTCGGGGGTTATCGAGTACGGCGATACGCTGCATCTCAGACTCCCTCTGTTGAAGGTCTATGCGCCGCGGGTGTCGCCGGACGGCGCAGGATAATCACTGAGCCAGATTACTGCTCAACGCACGGATAGGCCTGACGACGCCAGGCTTCAAAGCCACCGTCCATGCTGTACACGGTTTCATACCCCTGATTAATCAGATACTGGGCAGCGCCCTGAGAGCTGATCCCATGGTAGCACATCACGATCACCGGCTGCTCGAAGTCCACATCCTCCATGAAACTGACCATAGAATCATTGGTCAGATGGAAAGCGGATTCCGGATGGGCTAACGCATGTGACTGAGGATCACGGATATCGACCAGTACTGCCTTGGTGTCGGACTCTTGTAATAATGCGTACGCTTGCTCAACAGAAATATGTTCAAACTGCTCCATGACGGCCTCATTCTTAAATTATCAATCTGGGTGTCAGATTCTGTGGCAACAACACCCACTGTTCACGCGATCTGACGCGACGCACTTTGCGGCGCAACAACCGGCAATTTCATCTGAGAAGGATCCGGGCGTAAACCGAACTGTCTGCCCCCTTTCTTTCGTTGCCAGCCAGTATACTCAGTTACTCACAGCTTTGAAAAAAATCTGCGCGCGCTTTCCCCGACAATCTCCCCGAATATCCTTACAGGATCGGGAGTTAGTCAAGCGGGTCGGATTCCCCCATATCGGGCTGATCAGAGTTTCACCAGCTGTGGAAAACACTGTGAATAGCGTTGATAATGTGTTTTCTGCCAAGAGGATCCACTAGATATAGTAAAGATCCGATCAAAATCTGTGGATAACATTTTCTGTTGCAACCACATCTTTCTGCGACCATTCAGCAAAGCGCCATTTCATCAGTGTTCAGGCATAAAAAAACCGGCTGACAGCCGGTTTCTTCATGCAATAAGTTTGTGGATAGAAAATCCAGTGACCCACAGGGATCCTCAGTTTCAGGATCCTGCACCATGCGGATCGTTACAGCGCGTCACCGACGGCTTCTTTCAATTTGCGCATCGCGTTTTTCTCCAGCTGGCGAATTCGCTCAGCAGAGACGCCATAATGATCTGCCAGATCCTGCAGGGTGGACTTGTCGTCCTCCAGCCAGCGCGAACGGACGATGTGCTGACTGCGATCATCTAAGTTCGCCAGTGCCAGTGACAGACGATTGTTGGCATGATCTTCCCAGTTATTCTCTTCATAACTGAGCGCGACGTCAGACGACTTGTCTTCCAGATAATACACAGGCGCTGTGTAGCTGTTATCCCGCTCGTCATCATCAGCCGGCATATCGAACGTGGCATCCTGCGCGGCAAGACGGGATTCCATCTCGCGCACTTCACTGGTTTCCACGCCCAGTTGTTCGGCGACCATCTCGACTTCATCATTATTAAACCAGCCCAGACGCTTTTTCGCCTTACGCAGGTTGAAGAACAGTTTACGCTGGGCCTTGGTGGTCGCGACTTTCACGATACGCCAGTTACGCAGCACATACTCATGAATCTCAGCCTTGATCCAATGAACCGCAAAAGACACCAGTCTGACACCCACTTCCGGGTTAAAGCGTTTAACCGCTTTCATCAGACCAATATTGCCTTCCTGAACCAGATCAGCCATTGGCAGGCCATAACCTGTATAGCCGCGGGCAACATGGACTACAAAGCGCAGGTGCGACAATACCAGACTGCGTGCAGCCTCAATATCACCGTCATAATGCAGACGCTCAGCTAACTCCCGCTCCTGCTCGGCTGTCAGCATCGGATGGCTGTTCACAGACCGGATATAGCCTTCCAGGCTATCAGCAGAAACTAAAGCTAATGAAGTCATCTCTTTTGTCATTCAAGTAACCCCTGTGGATGCTTTGCCAGAGCCAAATACCCTGGACTTTCACGTCAATCCGGCAGCATAACACTGCCAGACCGATAATAATGCCTTCAATACTGCACAAAATGCAAGCATGCATAACCAATACGTAGAGTCTGATTCCTCAGATTGGTTCAATTTCTTTTAAATGTCGGCCGGCAGATAGACGGGCTGCCAGGATTCCCAGCAAAGCGGATAACACGATCAACAGCAAACATTCGTCCCAGGCCAGACCCGTTAAGTGGAAATCACTGCCATACAAGGCGGCCAGTTTATCCACTGCACCTTCCAGTATCAAACTTACCAGCGTAGTAAGCACTAACGCAGCCACTGACGCCAATAAACCATACCAGGCGCCGGTATACAAAAAAGGCCGCAGAATATAGGTATTGGTCGCCCCGACCAGCTTCATGACCTGCACCGCTTCTTTCTGATTTTGCAACTGCAGACGCAGCGTATTACCCACAATCAGAAACACAGCCAGCAGCATCAGGCCTGCCATGATCATGGTCAGCGTCACACTGAGTTGTTTGATGGCATCCAGGCGCTGCAGCCAGTCGCTGTCGAGCCGGACATCATCGACCCCGACCTGCTCACTGAGCTTGCGGGCCAGTATTTCCGCCTGACTGCCCGACTGCCACTGCACCGAGGGTTTGATAATCAGTACCGCTGGCAGGGGGTTTTCATCCAGCAGGCTCAGTGCCTTGGCAAAACCGGCGTGCTCGCGAAACTCATCCAGTCCCTGTTGCGGAGAGACATAATCTGCCGAACTGATTTCCGTCCAGCCCGCCAGCGTGTCCCTCAGTGCACGGCCGTCTGAATCACTGGCACCGGGTGCCATGTAGACCGTCAGCTGAGTTGGGTTCTGCCAGGCCTGACTGACAATCGCAATATTCTTTGCCGCCAGATAAAAACAGGCCGGCAGCGTCAGGGCAAAGGCCAGTACGGCCAGCGTCAGGACATTGCCCACCGGACGGCGCCATAAATCAGTAAGTGCCTGCTTACCCACCTGACGCTGGACAGAGAACCAGCTTTGAGCTTCACGCGCCATACGTTACCTCTCGCAAACTGCCCTGATGTAACTCAAGCCGCCTGTAACTGTGACGGCTTAACAAGGAGGTGTCGTGCGTAGCCATCAGGACGCTCACCCCGACCCGGTTAAATTCAGCAAACAGCCCCATCATCTGCTGGGAGAGATCGGCATCGAGATTACCGGTCGGCTCATCTGCCAGCACCACCAGTGGCTTGTTAACCACGGCCCGGGCAATACCGACCCGCTGCTGTTCCCCGCCGGACAGCTGGATCGGCAGGCATTGTGCTTTATCCAGCAGGCCGACTTTATCGAGCGCCGCTGACACCCGACGCTTTACATCGCCAGCCGGCGACTGGGCGATCTGCAGTGGCAGCGCCACATTGTCAAACACGGTTCTGTCCATCAGCAAGCGGTGATCCTGAAAAATCATCCCGATATGACGGCGCAGAAAAGGGATCTGATGACTGTCGATTCGGGTGATGTCATGATCATTGAAAAAAATCCGGCCATCACTCGGCCGCTCAACCGCAGCAATCAGTTTCAACAGCGTGCTTTTACCCGCACCGGAATGGCCGGTGAGAAAAGCCATCTCACCTTTTCCCAGATGGAAATCCACTTTTTGCAGGGCTTGGCGACCACCCCGATATGCTTTACTGACCTGTTGAAACCGAATCACAGTTAATCCTCGTCGCTGAACAGAGCCTCGATAAATTCCTGGGCGGCAAAAGGACGCAAATCTTCAATCCCTTCGCCAATCCCAATGTAGCGGATAGGAATGTTAAATTGATCCGCGATGGCAAAAATTACCCCACCCTTAGCCGTGCCATCCAGTTTGGTCAGTGTAATACCAGACACGGGTGCCACTTCACTAAACAGTTTGGCCTGGCTGATCGCATTCTGGCCGGTACCGGCATCGACTGTCAGCATGATTTCGTGCGGCGCCAGCGGGTCGATTTTTTGCATCACCCGAACAATCTTGCGCAGCTCTTCCATCAGATTGCCTTTGTTCTGCAAACGGCCGGCGGTATCGGCAATCACCACATCGACATTGCGCGCTTTGGCTGATTCAATCGCATCGTAGATCACAGACGCGCTGTCGGCGCCGGTATGCTGGGCGACGACAGGCACGTTATTGCGATCGCCCCACACCTGCAGCTGCTCTACCGCCGCGGCACGGAAGGTATCCCCGGCGGCCAGCATCACTGACAGTCCCTGCTGCTGAAATTGCTTGGCCAGCTTGCCGATGGTGGTGGTTTTACCCACGCCATTAACGCCTACCATTAAAATGACATAAGGCTTGCGGCTGGTATCGATCACCAGTGGCTGCTCGACTTTTGCCAGCATCTCACTCAGCTCGTCTTTCAGCAGACCGTACAGGGCCTCGCCGTCTTTGAGCTGTTTGCGGTCGGCTTTTTCGGTCAGGTTTTCGATAATCTTGAGCGTGGTGTCCATACCGACATCCGCCACCAGCAGTTGTTCTTCCAGCTCTTCAAACAGATCATCATCGATCTGTTTGCCCCGGAACAACCCGAAGAAGCCAGCGCCCAGATTGTTGCGGGTTTTCTTCAGTCCTTTCATCAGCCGGGCAAAGAAACCCTCGCGCTGCGGTTTTTCCTGCACCGCCGCCACTTCAGAGACAGGGGCAACGACAGCTGCTTGATCATCAGCCTGCTGATTTTCTGGCAGAGACTCTTCTTCCAGCGGCCGGTTCTGCGTATCGGCCTCAACATCCAGATGCGAACTCTGCTCAGGCAGCTCGGGTTCATCTTCGCGATGTGTCAACGGGGCTTCCGCATCGGTCATGTCCCCGGCAGGCGGTGTTACCGTTTCAGCCGCATCCTGAGCCTGTTCCGGCGCGGCGGCCTCTTCTTGCGGCTTTTGTTGTGCTTGTTGCTCGGTGCTTTCTTCTTCACCAAACCCCAGCCATGAAAATAATCCGCGCTTCTTTTTTTCTGCCATTGGCAAATCCTAGACATTGATTGGTACAATTTACGGCCTGAAATTAAAGGGCCTGTTTATCTTTGGGCTTGCCAGCTCAGCGGGCCTGGCGGAGATTGCCAATCCCCAGAGCCAACAACGAACAAACACAAAGATAATCAGGCCCATGTATACTATCACTTTCTCTGCGGTCGAAGAAATGTATGACTAGACGTAAGACGCATTCCGGACACAAAGCTCACCCGCCCAGCCAGGCAGGCTTTGTGCGTATCATCAGTGGCCGCTGGCGGGGGCGAAAACTGCCGGTCCACGATGTGGCCGGGTTACGCCCGACAACTGACCGAGTCAAAGAAACCGTGTTTAACTGGCTGGCACCGGATATCCACGGCGCACGCTGTCTGGATCTCTTTGCCGGCAGCGGCAGTCTGGGCCTGGAAGCTTTATCGCGCGGCGCTGACCATCTGACGCTGCTGGAGCTGGACAGCAAAGCCGCCAGTCAGCTGAAGCGAAATCTGGACACCCTGGGAACCGACAAGGCTGAGCTGCATCAGGCAGACAGTCTGGCTTTCCTCCGTCAGCCGGGCTCGGCTTATGATCTGGTGTTTATCGATCCGCCTTTTCGGCGCGATATGCTGCCGGAGGTGATCCACCTGCTGGAAACCAATGGCTGGCTGACTCCTCAGGCCCTGATTTATCTGGAAGCCGAAAAAGAGCTGGGACAGCCTGAGACCCCCGAACACTGGCAGCTCATCAAAGAAAAAGCGGCGGGACAAGTCTGCTACCGCCTGTATCAAAGAGAGGAAATATGAAAGCGCTGATTTTACTGGCGAAAGTTGCAATCGGATTTGTCTGGGTGGTCCTTTTGCTGAACCTGTTCCACCCTTTCCCCGGCGTCGCTGCAATTGCCCTGTACATCATGACAGCGTTTTTGCTGGCAATGCACGGCCTGCAAATGCTGATCTTCCTCGGTGCCTTTGGTGACAAACTGTCACTGAGTCGCTGGGAGAAATGGTCGATCCTGATCTTCGGCATCTTTGCGCTGCTGGATATTCGCCGAAAGCACATGGTGTAAACAAGCTCACCATCAGGGCGCCTAACCGGCGCCCTTGCGGTATTCAGGCATCCGTCTCCGGTTTGTCGGTGCCGCACTGCCAGCACCAGTCAAACTGGCCCTCGTTCTCTTCACCGCAGGATATGCAACGCCAGCGACGCTGATTGCCAGTTTCGTATCCGGTCAGTAACTGACGTGCTTTGACCGCATCCTGCTCCGGGACCCAAACGCTCACTTGCACCACATCAGCCGGCAGTTCCCCGGCCGCCGAGCCGAGATTTTCCCCGGTCAGACGCACCGCCAGTCCGGCATGTTCCAACAGCCCTTTCAGCGTGTGTGCCTCCAGGCTGTTGCCTGCCCGGTAGATCTGTTGCCAGCGTGATGTCATTGCCAACCTCTTCTCTTTATCCTCAGCGTAGCAGCACACTGACCACCAAGAGCGACTGGGCAAGATAATAGGTGGTCATGATACTGCCGGTCGCAGCCCGGAATCGGCCCCTGAACCGATCCAGAGCCAGCAGGGTATCGGATACCAGAAACACCATCGCCCCGGCAAAAGCTGCCAGGCCGGATCCGGTCCGGGTGGTTAACCAGTATTCACCCGCCGCCCAGGTCATTTGGATGATCACCCCGATATACACGCCAACCGGCAACGCCAAACGGCCCAGAGACGGGAGCAGCAGCAGATAGACAATGATGCCGGCTCCCATCAGCAAGGCAGGCAGCCACCAGACTATCGGGCCGGACAGCTCATTCCAGAAAGCCAGCGAATACACGATGTGCGCCAGCAGAAAGCTGGTCAGGCCCGGCACAAACTTATCTTTGGGCAGCATGAGGAAAATATCCCCGGCAACAGAGCACAGCAAACCGGCAATAATCCATTGCTGATAGATATCGCCGTGGCCAAACTGCAGAGTCGTTGCCAGCAGCAGCACAATCGTCAGCGGCTTAAACAGATAAAACTGCCACTGGGGACCGCGGTAAGCGGCATTGATATGTAACAAAGCAGAAAAAGAGACAGCTAACCAGACCCACATACGTTCACCTGAGTTATCAAAGCTGTGACAGTGTAAAAAGCAAACGCCGTTTGTCTAGCTCAGAGAGGCCATTAACCCAGCCAATTCTCACCTCTGTGATCCATCACACTTTCATATAACTTATTCCTTTACCGCCACTTTTATTCCTTTTCGTTCAATGCTAAGGCTGTCGCTCCCTGCCCGGAAACGAAAACAGGGCGATTCCACTGCCAGCCTCACCCATCCTGCACTGATGCGATAAATATTGCCTCTGGTCATCCGGCAGAGCCACAGAAACAGAGAGAAACCCCGTTCAAAATAAAAATAAAAAATCATAAAAAACAGCCAGATAAATTAAAACACTCGTTCTATATCGGAGTAAGACTTTCCTTAGCACGCTTTACTGCCTCCAGTGCAGTTAATCAGCCTTCAATGTCGATTAATCACGAAAATCGTATGCAAAACCCTATCCAGCCTGTACACCCAAGGCACAATTTTTTAGTTTTATAACGAAAAACTGACTTAAGAACAGCAGCAAAGCCCCAGCCATCAAAATACGAACTAGCCGTAACAACCGAACAAGAAAAAAAACGAAACACACCACAAAATAAATATAAATCAAAAACTTATATAAACACTAAAACGTAAATCCTTGGTTGGGGCGTTTTTTGACCACCACATTTTCAGCAACAAAGAATCCTCAACAAAGGGATTTCATGACAACTAAAAGTAAATTTATTGCTAAATATCACACTCTCCCTTTGATCAGGCGATAAAAAAAGTGCTATTCTTTTCTTAACAAATTTTCCAGCAACATAAAAGGAGCCTATAACTATGTTATCACCTTCTCAAAAACAAGGGCTTGTCATGATCGCCGTCGTCGCCGGTCTCATGTTGCTGCCTGTGCTTTATTAAGCAAAAGATAAAATTAGCCAATAAAAAAGGTGCCTGAGGCACCTTTTTTATTGGCGTGTATTCTGCCGGTCTCTGTCACGGATCCAGTTTGATATGGTGCCAGTTGTTTGAATAAAACCACAGCGCCAGGGCGGTCATCCCCAGCACGAGCAATACGGCGACCGCCCATACTCTGCGTGCGCTTCGCGGCGTCAGCTCTTTTTCGCACGCCTGACAGGCCCGGCGAAAGCCACGGCTGTCATCCAGGGTAAACCCTTCTTCATGCACCACTTTATTGCGTATGGTGGCCACATAACGCAAAGTCGGGATGATCTCATGCGGTAAACGCTCTTCACAGCTGGTAATGAGCTGATGCAGCCCTTTTCCTTCCGCATGATAATGGTGCCGCAGTAAATGCTCGAGCCGTCGGCTCCGGCTCACCACCAATTCAATCTCTGACACCCACATCTCTCCTGCTCACTGCTTCTTCTTTAACCTTACAGGGAGATCAGCCAGTTGCAAATCTAGCGCCAGCGATCTCACCATAACCGCATTCTGTCACAGACAACCCGATACGCACTCAAGCATAATAGCGGGCCGTTATCCAAGGAGCCTGTTATGCCTGTTACCCCTTTCCTGATTCTTCTGGTGTTGCTTGTTGTGGCTGTCGCCTCATTTGTCTATATCTCCCGCCGCCATCTGTCCGGTGACGCGGCGATAGAAAAGCAAATCGAGGTGCTGATCCTCGATAAGCAGAGTGTCGCTGTCGACAGCACCCAGCCCGGCGGCGACAGTGAGGAGTACTGGCTTTATGTCCAGCCGGTAAAAGGCGGCCCCAAACGTGACTTCCAGATCGGACCGCACTACTTCCATGCCCTCAATCCCGGTGATTCAGGCACCCTGACCTATCGAGGCCGCCGGTTTCTGCATTTTGCGCTGAAACGCTGACACGGACAGATCTCGTGATTCACTGACTGCATCAGGGCACCAGCCAGGCGGTCAGCCGGTGGCGGCTGAGCAACCAGCTCGTCAGTAAAGCGAGCCCGCCAGCCACCAGAGTCCAGAATGGGATCATCAGCACAGGATGAATGAAGTACCAATCGAATGCCCTGACCGGCCACAGAAAAATCGGGTGCAGCAGGTAAATCCCCAGGCTGTAGCGGCTGACAAAGGCCAGTTTGGCCAGGGTCTCTTCGCTGAGGCGATCGGCGATAGAGCGGCACACCACAAAAACCATCGCGGCGATGAGCACAGTATTCAGGGTTTTGTAAGACAGCCATCGGCCCACCGTATATTCACCTGCCGCAAAGCTACGGCTGAGGACCATATAATCTGTCAGCAGCAATGCCACAATCCCCAGGGGCAGTAACCAGGCCAGGGTCGGCCAGGAATAACGATACAGACAATAACCCAGCAGCAAATACCCGCTGTACAGCACCAGTTGATGGCTCCAGGGGCCGTCGACATATAACAGAAACAAGGCCGTCAGCAGCATCCACACCAGCGTCACCCCTTTCACTGCCGTCGGTTCGGCCCGCTTCACCCAAGCCTGTAAAAACGGAATCACCAGATACAGCGGCAGAAAGTAGTAGAAAAAGCCCAGGTGATAATAGGTTTCGTGGACCGGCATCTCAGCCAGTGTCGCCAAGGCAGTACTGCTCTGATAGCCCGCTGGCGTCAGGCCTGAAAAAAACGCATAGAACACCGACCACACCAGAAAGGGGATCAAGACTTTGCCCAGCCGGCGCCGGACATAATAATTGAGCTCAAACGGCCGGCTGTCTGTCAGCATGAGTGCACCGCTGATCATGATAAACACAGGGACAGCCCAGCGGCTGAAGCTGTTATAGCTTACCGCAGTGATCCAGGCATGGTCCGGGATTTGCCCGAGCAGTTCACGGTAAGGCCCCAGCACATGAATCACAACCACAGCGGCTGCCGCCACACAGCGCAGTAAGTCGACAAAGACGATTTTTTCCCGCATGGGATCTCCTTCACTGGTTACAGACAGCTACGTTTTCAATCCTCAGCACCATCACTTGCCGGCTGAGCATGTTGCATCCCTCACTGACATTAAGCGTCACAGACTAAAGGCAGATGCTGATCAGTATGTTATCAAATTGATAATTTGAATGATGTTTTATTAAATCTACGCCGAAACGAGAGATGAGTCACACTTTGTTCCCTTTCACAGGCGGTCTGTCTGACAAGATTCAGTCCTTTATTCTTTGAGCCACCCGCACAAATAATCAACACATAGCATATCAAAGCGTAAAATGGTCCGAATACAACCCAAAAATGAACATAAAAATCTAATTAAAGCGTCAACATTCAGTCATAAAATATACAATAGAAACATTTTGACACATTTTTATCTTGTTTATGGCTTTAACAATAGCGTAACCTCCCGCACCGATTCGATGCCCATTGACGGGTACAAGACGTAAGAATGGAGGTCGTGATGCATTCGAGTGCTTCACAAAAACAATTGAATACCAAAAAAACGCTCTTTACGCGTTTTCTGGATACCGTGGAGTGGCTGGGTAACCTGTTGCCACATCCAATCACCCTTTTCGCCCTGTTCAGCCTGGCAATCCTGATTGCTTCTGGCATTGCCGGCTATTTTGGCGTTTCCGTGCCAGACCCGCGTCCGGAAGGCGCTCCGGGCCGTGCTGCCGACGGCATGATTCATGTGATCAGCCTGATGAACGCCGAAGGTCTGCAAATGATCGTGGCCAATCTGGTGAAAAACTTCACTGGCTTTGCACCACTGGGCACTGTGCTGGTGGCCATGCTGGGCGTCGCGATTGCAGAACACTCTGGTTTACTTTCTGCTGCAATGCGCGGACTGGTCATGGGCGCGTCGCGCCGTATGGTGACTCTGGTGGTCGTCTTTGCCGGTATCATTTCCAATACAGCGTCTGAGCTGGGCTATGTGGTGCTGATCCCGCTGGCAGCTATGCTGTTCCACTCGCTGGGCCGTCACCCGCTGGCGGGTCTGGCCGCGGCCTTCGCCGGTGTTTCCGGTGGCTACAGTGCCAACCTGCTGCTGGGCACAGTGGATCCCCTGCTGTCCGGGATTACCCAGACTGCCGCGCAAATGATCGACCCGACCTACCTGGTTGGCCCGGAAGTGAACTGGTACTTCATGTTTGCGTCCACGTTCGCGATCACCATCATGGGTGCCTTCGTGACCGAGAAAATTGTTGAGCCGAAACTGGGCACTTACAATGTCGAGGAAGCCAGCGACGATCTGGGCAAGGACAAAATGGGCAAGCTGACAGATCTGGAAAAGAAAGGTCTAAAGGTAGCCGGTCTGGCTGCCCTGGTCGTATCTGCGCTGCTGGCGCTGACGATCGTGCCGGAAAATGGCGTCCTGCGTCATCCTGACACCGGCCTGGTGGCGGGCTCGCCTTTCCTGAAAGGTATTGTGGCTTTCATCTTTGTGTTCTTCGCCATTCCCGGCTTTGCGTACGGTAAAGTCGTCGGCACCATGAAGACAGATCGCGACGTGATCAGCGCGATGTCGGCTTCCATGTCGTCCATGGGCATGTATATCGTGCTGGTGTTCTTTGCCGCCCAGTTCGTGGCATTCTTCAAGTGGACCAACTTTGGTCAGGTCTTTGCCGTCGCGGGTGCAGACATGCTGCAATCCATCGGTCTGACCGGCCCGATGCTGTTCTTCGCCTTTATCCTGATGTGTGGCTTTATCAACCTGATGATAGGCTCCGCCTCGGCACAGTGGGCCGTGACCGCCCCGATCTTCGTGCCGATGCTGATGCTGGTTGGCTATGCGCCGGAAACCATTCAGGCGGCGTACCGTATCGGCGACTCAGTCACCAATATCATCACCCCGATGATGAGCTACTTCGGGATGATTCTGGCGGTAGCAACCCGTTACCAGAAGAATCTGGGACTGGGCACCCTGATTGCCACTATGCTGCCGTATTCCATGGTCTTTATCGTGGGCTGGAGCCTGATGTTCTATGTCTGGGTGTTTGTGCTGGGGATTCCGGTCGGACCGGGCGCCGCAACCTATTACAACATTGGCGGCTGATTCAGCGCCCCCTCAACGACAAACCGGGCAAATGCCCGGTTTTGTTTTTCCTCTTTTCCCGCTGCCGGGTTGCCCCGCTTATTTCTGATACGGGATCTGATAGCTGGCCAGCCAGCGCAGCGTCTGATGATACACATTGGCAACCTGAACTTCACTCATCCCCAGCCGCTGGCAATACCGGGCGGTATTTTCCCAGTCAGCATTGTCATAGGCATCGAGCAGATTGAGCACATCGCCCAGCGGCCCTTGCCGCAGTAATAAGGCATTGTGTACCTCCTCTGACAGCGGCAGCAGCTCCAGCAATTTCGGCAGCGGCTTATCGAGCAGAGCATCGAGCAGCGAAAATATCCCGGCCAGAAACGCCTGATCACTGTTGAGGGCAATACCGCTTCCCCTGGCCAGCTCTTCGCACATCCGTGCCCGCTGCAGCGACAGAATATACAGCTCGCGCGGTTTGCGGATCGAGGCATGCGCCGCGGCCACCACAGAGACAAACAGCTTAATTTTCTCCTCCCCCAGATACACCAGCGCCTGCTTGAAGTTACCGATCGGCGATAAGGTTCGGTGCGCGGCGGAATTGACATAGCGCAACAGAAGATACGACAGAGACACGTCGCTGGAAATAATACGCTCGACACGGGGAAAATCGACCGGGGTGCGACTGATTTCCCGCAGCAGCCTCAGGGTGGTCAGGGTTTCCGGGGTCACCTGACGGTTTTTCAGCAGCTCAGGCTTACTGAAATAATAGCCCTGAAACAAATGAAAACCGGCAGCCCGGGCCGCTTCAAACTCTTCCCGGGTTTCTACTTTTTCGGCCAGAAACTTCAGGCGGCGGTTCTCATGCCGGGCAACGAAGTCGCAGGCACGCTGACAACCCAGTTTGATAAAATCGAGCTTGATCACATGCACATAAGGCATGAAACGCTGCCAGGCAGGATGCAAATCAAAGTCATCCAGCGCGATGGTATAACCTTGTTTGTACAGATGGCGTATGGCGGCAAACAGCTCGTCATCCGGGGGACAGGTTTCCAGTACTTCTATCACCACCTTATGCCGCGGCAGCAATAACGGCAGTAATTTCACCAGGCTGTCATAAGGGAAATTGATAAATGTGCGCTGACTTGCGGTGGCCAGATCATCACCGACTGCCATGTAGTTTTCCACCAGCAAACGGCTGGTGGCCGTATTGGCTTCAATGTCAGGAAAGGCATTGTGCTCCCCATCACGAAACAGCAGTTCGTAACCAACGGTTCTCTGCTGGCGATTCAGGATAGGTTGACGAGCAACATAGGCGTACATATTGGGGAAATGAATGATCCTGTCCGGTGGAAGACAATAACAATAATAGAATGGCAGCAGATTTTATGCCGTATCCAAAACCATCAATACTTTACGTTATACTGGAACATATTACTAATTCCTTTATCTCGCCACAAAGAGCGGACAAATGTTGGACAAGCTTCCCATGACTCAAGGATTTTCATTTTCCCTCCCGGCCGGGGCGATCAGCATGGAACCCGATTTTGCGGCCACCATGGCCGGACCGGTCGCCGAGTGCTGGGCCCAGCGCCGGCAAAGTCAGTTCGCCGGTGTCGGAGGCGTACCCATTGCCTGGATGAGCCTGACCGGGTTCAGCGCAGACAGAGCCATCGTGCTGGTGAACGGCCGGGTTGAAACCTTCCATAAATATCAGGAACTGTGCTGGGAGCTGACCCGTCAGGGCTACGATGTGTATGCCCTGGATCACAGAGGCCAGGGCTGTTCCGGCCGCTTAACCCCGGACAGCCAGCTCGGCCATGTGGAAGAATTTGCCGATTACGTCAGTGATCTCCATACCTTTGTCGAGACCATCATCAAACCCGCCGGTTACCAGCAACTCTTGATGCTCGGCCATTCGATGGGCGGTACAGTGACCAGTCTGTATCTGGCCCAGTATCCGGATGAGATTGCGGCCGCCGTGCTGAGCGCCCCGATGCACGGCATCAAAGTCAGCCACTGGATGAAACCCATTGCCTCACCGCTGGCCAGAGTGGCCGAGCAGCTCCAGCGTCAGCCCGGCTATGCGCCAGGTCAGGCGCCTTATTATCCCAAACCTTTTGCCGATAACCCCTTGTGCCAGAGCCAGTGCCGCTATGAGTGGTTTCGCCAGTTATATGAAGATCACCCTGAGTTAAAGCTCGGCGGCCCCAGCTCCCGCTGGGTCTGGCAGGCCTTGAGCGCGGCCCGCCAGTCGGTCGCTCTGGCCGGTCAGATCCGCTGCCCGATCCTGCTGCTGCAAAATGAACAAGACACCATCGTCGACAACCGGGCCCAGAACCTGTTTTGCCAGCAGATCAAACAGGCCGGCGGTCAGTGCCAGGTGAAAGTGATCAAAGGCGCCCGCCATGAAGTGCTGTTCGAGCAGGACTCGCAGCGAGTTGAGGCGGTCACGGCTCTGCTGGCGCACTTCGCCCGCTTCAGCAAGCCGGCGGCAGCCGAGACCCCGCTGGTCGCCAACAGCCAGCCAGGCTGAACCAGCACTGACTGGAATAGCGGAAAAAACCGGGGTCGCAGATTAGCCTCTTTTCTTGACTCCAATCTGGTTTACACTGCCTGTGTAGGTAAATCACCCGGCTGACCGAACAAGGGCAGCCACACAAAGAAAGAGACGTGCCATGTATAAAATTGTTGCTTCTGATCTTGACGGTACCCTGCTGACACCAGACCATAAAATAGCCCCTTTCACCAAAGAGGTCCTCCAGCAACTGCACCAGCAGGGCAAAGATTTTGTCTTCGCAACCGGCCGCCACCATGTCGATGTGGCCGAAATGCGTGAGCAACTGGGCATTCCGGCTTTCATGATCACCTCGAACGGTGCCCGGGTGCACACCTGTCAGGGCGAAGTCCTGTTCCAGCAGGACGTACAGCCTGACGTCATTCTGGGCTTGATGGAACTCACCAAAGACGAGCCGGACTTACGGATCCACATTTACCGCCATGATGACTGGCTGCTCAATATCGAAGATGCGTATCTGCGTGATTTCCACGAAACCTTTACCTATAAACTGTTCGACGTGAACAACCCGCCGCTGGATGGCGTGGCGAAGGTTTTCTTTACCCGTGATGATAAGGATCACGACAAGCTGGTCGTGCTGGAAGACAAATTCCGCGCCGTATTTGGCGAGCGTGCCAGTATCGCCTTTTCCACCCCCTGGTGTCTGGAAGTCATGGATGTTGGTGTATCGAAAGGTCATGCTCTGGCAGCAGTTGCCGAAGCGAAAGGCTATGCACTGACAGACTGCATCGCCTTCGGGGACGGTATGAATGATGTGGAAATGCTGAGCATGGCCGGCAAAGGTCTGGTCATGGGCACCGCTCACCACAAAGTGATGGCCGCCCTGCCGGACAACGGCGTGATTGGCTCCTGTGCCGACGAAGCCGTGGCGCATTATCTGGCCGAGCATCTGCTGTAAGCCACTTTCCCTGCTTCCTTTTTTAAGGGGGAAGCCAGGCGGGGGTTACTGAGCACAGACACCAAATCCGTGCTCGCCGCTCGAACCCCACCCTCACCCTCCCCTTGCCAAGGGGAGGGAATATTCAAACCATCAACCACAACCCCAGGGCGTTAAAACTGCCCTGTCATTCGCAGCACTTCCTGCCACTGCTGTTCCGTGACCGGCATAATGCTGAGGCGGTTGCCGCGCTGCACCAGCGGCATCTCATGCAGCGCATCATTGGCTTTGATGCGTTTGAGCGTGACCAGGCGCAGATGGCGCACATATTCAATATCGACCATCACCCAGCGCGGATTGGCGGGATCGGATTTCGGGTCGAAATACGGGCTGTCGGGATCAAACTGAAAATGATCCGGATAGGCCTCGCGCACCACTTTGGCGATCCCCACCACCCCAATATCTTTGCACGAGGAGTGATAAATAAAGACCTGGTCACCCACTTTAACCTCATCACGCATCATATTACGCGCCTGATAGTTACGCACCCCTTCCCAGCAAGCCACATTCATTTGCTTGAGCGTATCAATCGAGAAAGTATCGGGTTCCGTTTTGAATAACCAATAAGCCATAGTGCATCCTGTTGTCGTGATTTTGTGGTGCCAGCGCAGTAACATCTGAGCGAACTGATTCAAGCATACCATAAGCGATAACAACCATGAGCGATGAGAACCCGCAGCAAACCCGCACCGCCACTGCAGCTTCCTGCCCGAATTGCGGCTTTGTGCATCATTGTATCTGCCATGCCGAGGTTCGCCTGCACGCTCAGGCGATCTTTGTGCTGCTGACCCACAGCAAGGAATTTGGCAAAAGCACCAATACCGGCGCCCTGATGGCCAGAACCCTGCCGCATTGCCAGCGCGTGCTCTGGTCTCGCACTGAGCCGCCCGAGGCGCTGCTGACGCTGATAGCCGATGACCAGATCCAGCCCTGGCTGCTGTTTCCGGCCGATGACCCCCATCCCCCGACGCCCTTTGCGCACGAGGCAGGCAAAACCCCTTTATTCATTCTGCTCGACGCCACCTGGCAGGAAGCCCGCAAGATGGTGCGCAAAAGCCCGTGGCTGGCCAAGCTGCCCCGGCTCAGCCTGAGTCTGGTTCGCGACTCCGCTTACACCTTGCGTCGCAATCAGCAGACGGGTCATCTGTGTACCTGTGAAACCGGTATCGCCCTGCTGGAGTTGCTGGGAGAGCATCAGGATGCCAAAGCGTTACAGCAGTATTTCGACGCCTTTCTGGCCGCTTACCCGGCAGAAAAAAGTGGGCATCCGCGTCGCCAGACAGCACCATAATCGCGCTGCGTCTCACGGGCTGCACTTCACAGAACGGGATTTAAGTTTGCCGATTTCTTGCGCACAACACTCAGTCGACCTATATTAAACCGACTGGTCAGTCGGTTTACGGACAAACCGGCTGGCATTCTCTGAGACCTTAACCGCGCGCATGCGGTTCACTCTGTCAAACAGGAGATAGGGATGACTTTTGCCACTGCGACCCAAGACAACCAGCAGATTTTCACGATGCAGCGACTGTTCCATGCACAAAGGAACGAGTATCTGGCGCAGACTATGCCGGACTATGCCAGCCGGATTAGTAAACTCAAACAGCTCAAAGCCGCCTTGCTGGAGAACAAAGACGCCCTGTGTGACGCCCTGTCTGCCGACTTCGGCCACCGCAGCCATCAGGATACCCTGCTGAGCGACATCCTGCCCTGTGTTCAGCAAATCAACTACACCATCAAACGCCTGAAAAAATGGATGCGGCCATCGCGCCGTCACGCCGGTCTGCTCTTGATGCCGGCCAAAGTGGAAGTCATTTACCAGCCGGTCGGTGTGGTCGGGATCGTGGTGCCCTGGAATTTCCCGGTGATGCTGAGTATCGGCCCGCTGATCCCTGCACTGGCGGCCGGCAACCGCGCCATGATTAAGCTGAGTGAATTCACCCCGCAAACCAACCAGGTCATTACCGCCCTGCTGGCAGCGATTTTCGATGACACTGAGGTCGCTGTAATCGAAGGGGAAGCCGACATCGCAGCGGCTTTTACTGCCCTACCGTTTGATCACCTGCTGTTTACCGGCTCGACCGCCGTCGGCCGCCATGTCATGCGCGCCGCGGCAGACAATCTCACCCCGGTTACGCTGGAGCTGGGCGGTAAATCGCCAACCCTGATCGCCCCGGATGCCGATATGCCGCAGGCGGTTGAACGGATGATCTTCGGCAAGTGCCTGAATGCAGGTCAGATCTGTGTGGCACCGGATTACGTTTTAGTCCCGGAAGGCAAAGAAGATGCGTTCATTGCCGAGTTCAAGAAACAATTTACGCAAATGTATCCGCAAGGCGTGCACAGCCAGGACTTTACCTCAGTCGTCAATCAGCGCCAGTTCGACCGCCTGAGCCAGTGGCTGGCAGAAGCTGTGCAGAAGAATACCCGGATTGAAGCCGTCCACCCGGATGCGATCGACTCGGGTGCGCACCGTATGGTGCCGCATTTGCTGGTCAACCCGAATGACAGCCTGACCCTGATGCAAGAAGAAATCTTCGGCCCCTTACTGCCGGTGATCACCTACAGCAACATTGACGAAGCCATCCAGTATATCCAGCAGCGCCCCCGTCCGCTGGCCTTGTACCTGATGACGCAGGACAAAAGCCTGCAAGCGCGCGTGAAGGCTGATGTTCACGCCGGCGGCATGGCGATCAATGATTCGGTGTTCCATGTCGCGGCCGACGATGCGCCCTTCGGCGGTATCGGACCCTCAGGCATGGGCCATTATCACGGTAAGGAAGGTTTTCTGACCTTCTCCAAAGCCAAAACCGTGCTGACCAAAGGCCGTATCAATACCGCCAAACTGGCCGTACCGCCTTTCACCGGCTGGCGGGCCAGAGTGCAAAAGCTGATGATGGCTTTCTTCTTACGCTAAACCTGTATTATGCTGGCTCACCCCGATGAGCCAGTTTCTCCACTGACAGCGAGCTATGAGCCAGAATAAGAAGCAACAATTGTTAGATGCCGCCCTTACCCTGTTCACCCAGCAGGGTATTCAGGCCACGGCCACCGCCAAGATTGCCAAAGCCGCCGGCGTCGCCAACGGCACGCTGTTCCATCACTTTGCCAGCAAGCAGGTGCTGGTCGAAACTCTGTATCTGAGCATCAAAACAGATATGGCAACGGCCCTGACACCACCGGACACCAGCCTGAGCGTACAGGCGCAATTGCAGCATATCTGGCAAGCCGCCATCAGCTGGGGGTTAAGCCATCCGCAGCAATTTCAGTTTCTGCGCCAGATGGCCAACGACCCGCAGTACCTGCTCAGCCAGCAACATGCCATGCTCAGTCAGGCTCTGCCTTTCCTGCCGCAGCTGATCGAACAAGGGCAACAGCAAGGGGAACTGGCCGACTGGCCGCGCGCCCTGATGCTCAACACCTGCCACAGCCTGTTTTTATCCACCGTCAGCCTGTTTGCCGAGCAACCGGCACTGGCAGCCGATCCCGCCTCACGTCAGGCGGCGTTTGATATGTTGTGGCACGGCATGGCCCGGCGAACCTGATCGCAAAGAAAATTGGCGATAAAAAAAGATTCTTTATCGCTACTTTTCATATATTTCTGACGGAAATTTCACGCTTACTTCACGTTCTCTTCGTTATTCTGGCGACACAGACAGCACAATGACAGCAGCAAATCGTGACTCAGCTGTCATACTGAAAACTGTCGTTGCTCCCATGAGCCCGATAACGGAGAACCGAATCATGAAAAAAATAATCTTCTTATTCGCTACGCTGGCCCTGCCCCTGACCGCGACCGCCGCTCAGGGCGGCTACACAGGACCGAACGAAACCCAGGGCGCCAGCGCAACCGTTGCCCAGGCAATGCAGGCCAAAGACGACACGCGCGTCACCCTGACCGGCCATATCATCGCGTCACTCGGCGATGAGGACTACCGCTTTAAAGACAGCACAGGCGAAATGATTGTCGAAATCGACAACCACCTGTGGGGCGATCAGCAAGTCGGCCCGGAGACCCAGGTCACCCTGATGGGCGAAGTCGATAAAGACCTCAACGGCACCACAGTCGATGTAGATAGCGTACAGATTGGGCAGTGAACCGACGACCCAATCATTGAGACAACCCGGCTTTCACAGCAGAACCGGGGAAACAAGTGGCACGGTATTCGTGCCACTCCTATCGGGGGGCGCCGTGATGGCCTGATGTATTTGCGAAAAATCACATCACCCTAGTGCCGTTAATTTAATTCAACCTGCACCAGCTCGCAGAAAAAGCTGGCGGCTATGGGGATAAGATCATCATCGAAATCGTATTGATGATGGTGCAAATTCTGAGATTCCCCGGCACCAATCGCAACATAACACCCCGGTACTTCTTCCAGCATAAAGGCAAAATCTTCACTGCCCATGACGGGGTCAACGTCGGTGGTGACATTGGTCTTGCCCACGACCCGGGCAGCTGCTTGCGCGGCAATATCGGTGGCATGTGGGTCATTGAGCAAGGGAATGAAGGTTTCTTGAAATGTGATGGTGGCGCTGCCGCTATACATTTGTGCCGTTTGCTGGCAGATTTGCTCCAGCCGCTGCTGCATTAAACGACCAATCTCTTGATTAAAAAAGCGCAAACAGCCTTTCATCTGCGCGCTGTCAGGGATCACATTGTAGCTGTTGCTGACCGCGCGCGAGTCGGTGAACGTCAGCACACCACACTCGGCAGCCGGCAGGTTCTGCGCCACGATAGATTGGGCCGATAAGTAAATATGGCTCATGATCAGCCCGGGATCCGTGGCTAAGTGGGGATAAGCCGCATGCCCGCCCTGGCTTTGAATCTGGATATCGAAAAAGAACGACCCGGCCATCAGTGCGCCTTCACGCATCAAAATATGGCCTTTGGCGACATTCGGCATGTTGTGGTAGGCGTAAATGCGCCGGCACGGAAAACGCTCGAACAAGCCATCCTGGATCATGGATAAACCGCCGCCCAAGCCCTCTTCCGCAGGCTGGAAAATAAAGATGACTGTGCCGGAAAAATCCCGGGTTTGTGCCAGATGCCAGGCAGCTGCAAGCAAGCTTGCCGTGTGGCCGTCGTGGCCACAAGCGTGCATTTTCCCAGCCACAGTTGACCTGTGGGCGAAATCATTTTCTTCCTGGATCGGTAAAGCATCCATATCGGCGCGCAGACCAATGATGTGATCCGACGCACGGTTACCTTTCAGCACCCCGACAATACCGGTTTTGCCGATTTGGGTGTGCACTGCATCAAAACCAAATTCCCGTAATTTCTGCTCCACAAACCGGGCGGCGAATTCTTCTTCAAAGCCCAGCCCCGGATGCTGATGCAACGCATGCCGCCATTGCAGAAACGCGGGTTGGTTTTGCTCAATCTCATGAATGACAGGCATGACTTTCCCCCCAAATGAGCTGATCTCCCGCAAAACGCACGCTGAATGACTCACCCTGGCAGGGATTGGTCATTGAGATTTCAGCTTTTTGTTCCGACAGGTTGATTACTATGCTGAAGACGCTGGATAAAGTGCCAAGCAAACCTGCTTTATTGGACGGATGCTGACAGATGCCTTCGTGGCCGCCAGAATGATCGCCCAAAATGGCCCTCAAGCGCTCGAACGACGCGCTGTTGTTGTCCGTTAACAACTGGGTACAACGATGCAGGCGATGGTAGGTCGATGCCCCCATCAGCTTCACAGTCGGATCCGGGACAGTTTTGTTCTTCTCACCGATTAAGTGGTTGGTGTGAACAATCACGCCGCTGTGTTGCTGATCCGGAATAATATCGACGTTGGCCGGGGTGACTTCAACGCTATAGGCCGCGCCATCCGAAGAGGCGATCAGATAGTTCGCCGCACACATGCTTTGGTTGAGCAGCGGCCAGTTCATCGCGCTGATCAGATTCGGGCTGCGCAATATCCTGCGCAGCAAGAGATGCGCCGGCCAACCTGTGGGATCAAACCCACAAGACAGTGCATTGAAACAGACGCCGACACCCGCATTGTTAAAGCCAATCTTCCCGATAATCCCGGCTTCAGTCACCATGCAGTAATGCGGCCCCGAGACCGGTTGAACATGGGCAATAAAGCACGCCTCGCGTTGTGCTTCTATCCAGTCCCAGTTCTGGCCTAACATCATGGCTTGTTCGTCATTGGCATGCGGCATTGACGCAAAGGAGGTGCAGCCGTCATGACAGGAGGTGGTTTCCCCCGTGACGGCAAACAAAAGCTCACTGCGAATATTGAGGGACAAAATTTCTAACAATGTAAACCCCGAACCTTCTGCAATGCCGGCCATTTCTTCAAAGGCACTCGGATCCAGCTGTTGCAGTCTGTCCTGCTCCAGCGCCGCATACTCTAAGACCTGCGCCCAGCTGAGCCCGGCCAGCTCCCGGAACATGTTTTGATAATTGGTCAGGCTCGCCTTGATTTGTTGCTGGCACTGCTGGCCATGTTGCAAGCCAATTTCAAAATCCGTGCCCGATAAGGTGATCACATCATACATTTTCGGTTTCTCCCACCGGCACAGGCTGACTGGCCGCTAACTTTCTTTTTTCCAGCCAGATCGATAACAAAATCCCGCCCAGAATGCAGACAATCAGGATTGACCAGCCCGGTGCGGCCATCAGGTTGAGTCCGATTGTGGCGGCTAACAGAATCGCGCAGGTCGTCATGCTCTTTTGTGCAAATAAAAATAAGAGCGCGCCCATGACGCTTGGCAGCACGTATTCGAACATGCCGAGAATATTTTCAGGTAATCGCGTTAAGACCTCCTGCCCCAACATGGCGACCACAAGCAGTACGATCAGATTCACCACGATCGAAACGCCAATACTGATGGTGGAAATAATATCGCCTTCGGGTGAGCCTTGTTTGACGCCGACACGTAACTGAGCAACGGCTGAAACCGGCAAGCGCAGGTTTGAAATATTCCCCGCCAGCCAGGACATATAAGTCCCGGATAAACCTAGCACCGGATAATAGGTCATCGGCTCGAGGACATAGGAGATCACCATGAAAGAAGCGATGATGGCAAAGGCGCCAAAAAGTTGAGAGATATCAGGGCTCAAGCCATAAGCCAGGTACAGATATACTGCCGGGCCAAAACTGAGCAACGCAGCGAGCAGCAGGGTCAACCGGCCCCAGAACTGGATTGAGGCAATAAACTGACTATAAGTATTCATGTGAGATTCCTTTCTGATTAGCGCACGAGCGTGCTGGCCATGCCGGCAAAGATAGCGAAACCAAATGCCCAGTCATGCAGCCAGGCTTTGCCCGATTTATCCGCAACCATGGACAGCACCAGGACAGTGATCCCTGAGACCGCAAAAGCGGAGAAATTGGGCACATCTTTCAGCATTTGAGGAGCACTGAAATACGAAATCGCCCCGATCATTGCGCCGATAGACAGTGCCGGCAGCATTTCTTCCCGTCCCCGGACCAGGGTGTTTCTCATTGTGTCGAACTTATGGGCAAAGCACATGACGATCACCAGCCAACCCAGTGCGCCGAGGGTGCAAGTCCAGACAACGTTGACATAAGCGTGAATATTGAAGCTTTCGCTGCCAATTTCGGTTCCCGCGGCTTTCGCAGCACTGGAGGCGGCAAACAGCTCAAACGGCACCGCACCAATCACAGACAGTCGCATCCAGGCAAATGCAGCACCTAAGCTGACCATCAGAGATAACATGGCAATGGCAACGCCGAGCGAAGGGCCAATCGAGCTGATGGCGGCGGTCCGGACGGCGACTTTAATTTGTTCATCGGTAATGGATAATGATTTGGCGGTTTTCTTGGCTTTGTAAATGAACAAAGCTGCCTGAAAACACACCATCAAAACAATGAGGCTGCTCACTGCCCACATTGCAGGTGAATTTGCTATAGTTTGATAGTCCATTCATCTTGTCCTTTTTATTCAATGGATGAACATCTACATAAACATAAAAAAACTGCCCATGTGGAAGATTAGGTTTCACCCGATGAAACCTAAGGGCGAAAAAAGAGTGCAATTGGAAAATGGATTTAAAAAATGAGACGCCTGTCATGCGGGTGCTGCGACTTCTGACGCTGATGGCTGAGCAAGAGACTTTGTCTTTAGAAGAAGCTCATCTGTTAACCGGGTTATCCAAATCGACCTTAACACGTGCTTTTTTGAGCCTGGAACAAGCCGGTTGGGTACACAGATATCTGGGCAATCATAAATACACTTATATTCCACCTTATTCAGATAAGCTTCGCGATGAACAAATTGAATGCGTCCTGAAAAAGCGTTTAGCTGTGCTGGTCAAACCCATTTTAGAAGGCCTGTATCAAATCACGGGATTATCAACAGATTTCACATTCATGTTTGATGAATTAGTGATTGTGGAGAGCAGTTTTGGCTTAACCGATGCCCGTGTCGCTAAAAGAGCAGTGATTGGCTTAGGGGTTGATTTACAGCACTCCTCTATGGGGAAAGCGTACAGTGCAGCTTTGGCGGGCCAGCATCGGGATGGGATGTATTATGCGCGGAAAAAACAGTTTTGGGGTTATAAAGAGCTCAAGCAAACCTTTAATATCTCTGCAATCGCCATCCCTGTATTTTATCAACAACAGCCAATCGGCTCGATGAATCTGGCATGGTTTGATACCAATACATCATCCTATGATGAAAATAAAATAGCTGAACAATATTTGACTGATTTATATCTGGCATCACAGCGTATTTCTGATGTTATTTCTGAAAGTGGTCTCGATATAACGCCTTTTATTCGCATAGCTCAGATTAAATAGACTAGATCAATGATTGTGACCTCTGTCTTTTTAGTGAACTCACTTTGGTGAAAGGCATAAATACCCGTGCCTATAAAAAACAAACTCAAATCACATTCAGTTAAAGATTGCCCTTTCATTCCAATTCACTCGTCGCCCTGGTGTTTGAAATAAACCATTCAGGATGAATATGGTTCAATCGTCACAAAAATCAATCGAGAAATACATTCTCGATTCAGAAACAAAAACAGCCCCGCGAGGCGGGGCTGTGTTCGTTCAAAATATTCAATTCAGTGCAGCTTACACATACTGTCCGGCGACAAAGCCGGAACTCCAGGCCCACTGGAAGTTATAACCGCCGAGCCAGCCGCTGACGTCCATCACTTCACCGATAAAATACAGGCCGGGCACGGTTTTAGCTTCCAGGGTTTTCGAGGACAGGCCGTCGGTGTCGACGCCGCCCAGGGTGACTTCGGCGGTGCGGTAACCTTCGGTGCCGTTGGGGGCAATCTGCCACTGGTGAAAATAGTCGTGCAGTGCCTGAACCTCTTTCGGGTTGAGCTGCTTGAGCGGCTTGTCTTCGATATCACCACGCGCGATCATGGCTTCGACCAGGCGCTTGGGCAGCAAACGGGACAGCGAGTTTTTCAGGCTCTGGTTGGGGTGTTTGTCGCGCATCGCCTGCAGGGT
Organism: Photobacterium sp. TLY01; assembly: GCF_021432065.1. Classification (NCBI taxonomy): domain Bacteria; kingdom Pseudomonadati; phylum Pseudomonadota; class Gammaproteobacteria; order Vibrionales; family Vibrionaceae; genus Photobacterium; species Photobacterium sp. TLY01. Next base: position 84,533 of record NZ_CP090364.1, on the reverse strand, counting down.
GTCATCCAGACTCAGGGTCGGCAGTAAATCAATCGACACCGCCTGGCCCGGCTTCCAGTACGAGGAGATCTGCAAAATGGCCGGGCCGGACAGACCGCGGTGCGTGAACAGAATATTCTCTTTGAAACTGGTGCCATCGGCGGCTGTCACCACAGCGGGAACCGCAATCCCGGACAGATCGGCAAAGGCGTCTTTGTCTTCGACATGCAGGGTAAAAGGCACCAGACCGGCTGTGGTCGGCACCATCTTGAGGCCGAACTGCTCGGCAACCTGATAGCCAAACGGGGTGGCGCCAAGCTTGGGCATCGACAGACCACCGGTGGCAATCACCAAAGATTCACAGGATACGGTGTCTGCGTTGATTTTCAGGTGAAAGCCGCTGTCGGTTTTGCTGATGTCCAGGACATCACTGCGATAACGCTGTTGTACCGTCGGCAAGTCGCATTCTTTGAGCAACATCTCGACGATGTCTTTGGCCGAATCGAGGCAGAACAGCTGGCCGTGATCCCGCTCTTCGTAGGTAATATCATGCTTGGCGATCATGGCGATAAAATCCCACTGGGTATACTGCGCCAGCGCCGATTTGGCAAAGTGCGGGTTGCGGCAGACATAGTTGCTGGCCGTCACATCATAGTTGGTAAAGTTACAACGGCCCCCACCGGAGATCAGAATTTTCCGGCCCGGTTTTTTGCCGTGTTCGACCACCAGCACAGAGCGGCCGCGTTTGCCAGCCTCAGCGGCACACATCAGCCCGGCGGCACCCGCACCGATAATTACTACATCAAACTTTTCTGCCATTCTCTTATCCGCAATCCGACTCAGCGACAAAATAAAAAGGATGCGGTAATGACATGCATTACCCGGCATCCTTTTCAAGTGCGCGTATTTTACCCGTCTGCGGGCGGATTACCAAATCTGTCAGCAATCACCGGTTAAATGCCCAGATAGGCGACAACAAAGATAGAGACCAGGAACACCATCAGGCTGGTGCTGGCAAGGACAAACAGCTTGCGTACCTTGTCGCACTTGGCCATGAACAGCTCGTCGTGATGCTTATGGTATTGCTGGCTGCGAATATAATGGAAAAGCCGGATCTGCTTATTGACGTTTCCCTGAGAGGAGAAGAAACCCCGGCCGTCGACCTGCTGGTACAGCAGCGGATCGCAGTCACGCATCACCACCAGTAAGGTTTTCAGCGTGCTGACATAACGAGAGATATTGACTACAGCCACCAGAAACAGGGCCATCAGAATTGCATCACCACTAAACATAACACCCTCCGAACAACGACCATGGTTCTATGCTGGCCGGGAAGGGTTGGGAGGCAAACAGCAGCGACACACTTTCGGAAAGGGGCGCCGCCGTGCATTTCCCAGAACCTGTTAGCCGGCCTGCTGACCCATGACAGAGCTGGATTCCTGCTTCGCCATGGCAGCAAGATCTTTGTCGATGAAGAACAGTGCTTTCCCGTCTTCACCCACCAGTTCGATCTTATCCAGAATACCTTTAAACAACTTTTCTTCTTCGTGCTGCTCTGCAACATACCACTGCAGGAAGTTGAACGTTGAGTAGTCCTGCGTAGTAAACGCCACATGGGCCAGCTTGTTAATGCGCTCAGTGATCAGTCGCTCATGTTCGTAAGTGGCGCGGAACACTTCACCCAGAGAGCTGAACTCATGCTGCGGTGCTTCAATCGTCCCCAGAATCGGCAGCGCACCTGTCTCGCTGACATAGGTAAACAAACGTTGCATGTGCTGCATTTCTTCTGTCGCATGAATACGCAGAAACTCTGCCGCCCCTTCGAAGCCCTTATCCTCACACCATGCACTCATCTGCAAGTACAGGTTGGATGAAAAGAACTCCAGGTTAATTTGTTCATTCAGTTTCTCAACCATTGCTTGAGCAAGCATCGAACTACTCCTTCCTAATCTAGTGTAATAAACACATTGTCACTATGCATAACTGAGTTTGCAACTCATGCGTCAAGGTATCATGCTTAACCTGCCGGTAAGCAATAAAAATCACAAAACGATCCAACTGCTTACCCAAGCGTGTCACAGAATTTTCCGTTAACGTAAGCAATGCGATCAGCACAGCATTTTTTACTCATACGCCATGATAGCATATAAAAAACCTTACAGGAGAGCGGGTTATGACCTATCAACATATTCTGGTTGCGGTTGATTTATCTGAAGACAGTCACATTCTGGTCGGCAAAGGCGCCGCGCTGGCAGAAAAACTCGGGGCCAAGCTGTCTCTGATCCACATCGATACCAACTATGCTGAGCTGTATACCGGCCTGATCGATATCAACATGGCCGAGGCGCAGTACCGCATGGCGGATCATGCTCAGGAGCAACTGCAGGATCTGGCAAAAAAAGCGAACTATCCGGTGACGCACACTTTTGTCGGCAGCGGCGATCTGAGCGATGAAATCTGCAATACCATCAAGCAGTCGGATGTGGATTTAATGATCTGCGGCCACCACCAGGATTTCTGGAGCAAAATCCTGTCTTCCACCAAGCAGTTAATCAATCACACCCCGGTGGATTTGCTGATGGTGCCGCTGCACTGATCCACCCGCACCTGGCTGGCTACTGTGAGCGCCAGCCAGTCTCTGCTCAGGACAGACCAGCCTCCCATTGGCTCGGACAGAATTTCGGTTACACTAGGCGGCCAAAATTCAAAGGACATGTCACATGGGATACTTAACTGCGATTACGCTGCTCTGGGCGTTTTCCTTCAGCCTGATTGGGGTTTATCTGGCCGGACAGGTGGACGCCTGGTTCTCGGTACTGACCCGGGTCGCACTGGCTGCTCTGGTCTTTTTGCCTTTTCTGCGCCGTCAGCACCTGACGGTGACGCTGGCACTCAAGCTCATGGTGGTGGGCGCCTTTCAGCTCGGCATCATGTACTGCTTTTACTACCAGTCTTTCCTGTACCTGTCGGTGCCGGAAGTGCTGCTGTTCACCATTTTTACCCCTATTTATGTCACCCTCATCTATGATGTGCTGCAGCGCCGTTTTTCGGCCTGGTATCTGATCACCGCCGTCATTGCGGTACTCGGCGCCGCCGTCATCAAATTTGAAGGCATCAATGAAGACTTCATTCTCGGTTTCCTGATTGTGCAGGGCGCGAACCTGTGCTTTGCCATCGGTCAGGTGGGCTATAAAGTCATCATGGAGAAAGAAAAAGCCGATTTGCCGCAGCATACGGTCTTTGGTCTGTTCTATCTCGGTGCTGTTTGTGTAGCGTTGCCGATGTTTTTACTGTTTGGTAACACAGAAAAACTGCCGACCACAGATACCCAGTGGAGCATTCTGGTGTACCTGGGCATTGTTGCTTCCGGCCTGGGTTATTTCATCTGGAATAAAGGCGCAACTCTGGTGAACGCCGGTGCGCTGGCGATTATGAACAACGCCCTGGTGCCGGCAGGTCTGATCGTCAATCTGGTGATCTGGAACCGAGATGTCGACTACCCACGCCTGATCGTAGGCGGTGCCATTATCCTGCTGTCACTCTGGGTCAATGAAACCTGGGTGAAGAAGCGTGTGACAGCGGCTCACGCTTAACAAGCACGCACGGTCATCAAAAAAGCCCCTGCCATCGGTTGATGCCAGGGGCTTTTGTTTTTGATCAAGACCATCAGATAAAGGCGTAAGCGTCAGCAAACATCCGCTCGCGATCGGCCCCTTTTTCCGCGGTAAACTGTTCACGGGCCGCACCCGCCATCTCAAAACGACCACAGATATAAATGTCATAAGCAGACAGGCTGACAAAATCGTCATTGACCGCTTCAAGTACGTTACCCACTTTGCCCTGCCAGGCGGGAGGCGCCGTTTCCACCACAGGAACATACGTCAGGTTCGCGTGCTTGGCAGCCAGGGCCACAAGCTCGTCATGGGCATACAGCTGACATTCGTCGCGGCCACCCCAGTACACAAAAATCGGCTGCTTCATGCCGCGGCTCAGGCAGTTATCCAGCAGGCTGCGCACGTAGGAAAACCCTGTACCGCCGGCAATCAGCAGCAAAGGCTGTGTGCTGTCTTCGCGCAACCAGGCCTCACCCAGCGGGGCTTCCACCTCAAATGTTCTGCCGTCTTCCATCGCCTGGCGCATCGCGTCCACCACTTCCACAGCATAGGGGTTGTGGTCCGCCGCTCCGATGTGCAGCTCCAGCTCGCCACTGCGGCAAGGGCTGCTGGCAATCGAGAAGGCACGTTTGTCTTTCTCGCCCATCACCGCCAGCAAATACTGCCCGGCTTTAAAATCAACCTGCTGCTTGGGTTGCAGCAAAATACGGTAGGTATTACACGCCAGTGACTCGACTGACTTCACTTCACACTGAATCGACATTCTGTTCCTCTATTCCAAAGTCAGTACCAGATCGCTGCGGGCCATGGCCAGACAGGGAAAAATCCATCCCTCGGCCTGCTCCTTCTCCGTCAGCACCGGTGCCAGCCGGTAAGTGACCTCACCCGCCAGCTTGCGGCATAAACACGTGGCACACGCCCCGACCTGACAGCGGTGGGGAAAAGCCAGTCCCGCCCGGCGGGCTGCACTCAGCAGGGTTTCTGCTTCCCCGACGCTGAACATAACGTCCTGCGGCAGTACCCGAACCTGATACATTGCGCTAAACCTTCAAGCTGCGTATCTGGCGCTATTTCGCCAGAATCCCCAGTTCATCCCAGATGGCATCCACCTTCGCCACCACTTCCGGGTCTTTAATAATAGGTGTCCCCCACTCGCGCTGTGTTTCACCCTGCCATTTATTGGTGGCATCCAGACCCATCTTTGACCCCAGGCCAACCACAGGCGAAGCAAAATCCAGCGAATCGATCGGGGTGTTTTCAATCATCACAGTATCCCGCGCCGGATCCATGCGGGTGGTGATCGCCCAGATCACATCATTCCAGTCACGGGCATTGACATCATCGTCACAAACAATCACGAACTTGGTGTACATAAACTGACGAAGGAAAGACCATACGCCCATCATCACCCGTTTGGCATGGCCCGGATACTGTTTTTTCATTGTCACGACGGCCATCCGGTAGGAGCACCCTTCCGGCGGCAGGTAAAAGTCGACAATTTCCGGAAACTGCTTTTGCAGAATCGGCACAAACACTTCATTGAGCGCCACGCCCAACACAGCCGGTTCATCTGGCGGACGACCGGTATAGGTGCTGTGATAAATCGGGTCTTTACGCATGGTCACGTGCGTGACGGTAAACACATGGTGGCTTTCCACTTCGTTGTAATAGCCGGTATGGTCACCGTACGGGCCTTCGTCTGCGTATTCATTGGGATCAATATAGCCTTCCAGCACAATTTCTGCGCTGGCCGGCACATCCAGATCGTTGCTGATGCTTTTGACCACCTCAGTTTTGCTGCCGCGCAGCAGACCGGCAAAGGCGTACTCAGACAGGGTATCAGGTACAGGCGTGACCGCCCCGAGAATCGTGGCCGGATCGGCGCCAAAGGCGACAGACACCGGGAATTTCTCCCCCGGATGGGCCTGCATGAATTCACGCATATCCAATGCCCCGCCGCGGTGAGCCAGCCAGCGCATAATCACTTTGTTCTTGCTCAGCTTCTGCTGGCGGTAAATACCCAGGTTCTGGCGTTTCTTTTCCGGACCGCGGGTAATGGTCAGGCCCCAGGTCAGCAACGGCGCGACATCGCCCGGCCAGCAACTCATGACCGGAATCTTATCCAGATCGACCTCATCGCCCTGCCAGACGATCTGCTGGCAAGGTGCTTTACTGAGGCGCTTGGCAGGCATGTTGAGAACTTGCTTAAAGACAGGCAGCTTATCGATAGCGTCCCGGAAGCCTTTCGGCGGCTCCGGCTCTTTGAGATACGCCAGCAATTTACCGACTTCCCGCAGCTCCAGCACATCTTCACGCCCCATGCCCATGGCCACCCGCTCGGTGGTGCCAAACAGGTTCGCCAGCACAGGGATATCGTAGCCCACCGGGTTTTCAAACAGTAATGCCGGACCACCTGCGCGCAGCGTACGGTCGCAGATTTCGGTCATTTCATACCGGGGATCGATTGGCTGCTTGATGCGCTTTAGTTGCCCACGCTCTTCCAGGTAGGCGATAAAGTCACGCAGATCGTTGAATTTCATTCCTGCACCCTATCTGTTTGTTCGGCCCGGCTCAGGACAGCCGGGATGAAAATGGGACACATTATATACTGAATCCCTGACAAGATGCTTGTAAAGCACGCATTTATTGGCAGTAAAACAAGGGACTGAAGAGAAAGTGCCCGAGCCGGCAAACCACTTGGCCGGCGATCAGGGCATGGATGCCGACAAAGCAGATTCCAGGTTGCGCTTCAAAGTGTAGCTCTGCGTGCCAGCGGCGAGTGCAGTCAGCCAGTTCGTATGACCCTGATTAACCAGTTTACTGGCCACCAGCTCGCCGTCTTCCGGTTCAGACAACTTGCCTAGCAGAAAAATTTCCACCTCATCCGGCAATGGCTTGAGTGTCGCCAGTGCCTGGTAGGCCTGGGCTTTCAGGGAGGGATTACGGGTCGCAGCCATCAATTGGCTCACCGCCAGTGGGGACGGCAGCGCGTCCGCCAGCCGGTTCAGCTCGGCCCGGCTATATTGATCGGTACGGCGACGCCACAATTGCTGATACAGGCTCTCATCCTCAGTGATTGCGGCCAGTTTGGCCAGCAAGCCGTTATCAGCCAACCAGAGCAGCTGTCTGTCAGACAAAAACTGATCCGCGAGGTATCGGGTGCCTTTAGCGGATAGCGCGGGAAGCTGCGCCAGGGCAATATCACGCCGGGTACGCTGGGTATTGAGATCACCGGCCAGCCAGTCGGTCAGTACCAGATCACCGGCATTCGCCTGACGGACAAATGACTCGGCCAGTTGCTCGCGCTGCCAGTGTTGCAGCAGTTGATGTGCCTGGGTTGCGTAGGTAAAAGCCGCGCGAGTCACCCGGTAGCCATCCCCCTGCTCGGTCAGGGTAAAACGGGATTTCCGGGCCGCCTGAGCTTCAAGCCAGGCAACTTTTTCTTCATCCAGCTTTTTGAAGGTATGGGCGTAGTCCACCAGTGCAGAGCGCAGGGCTTCCTGCTCCAGCACAGAGAAGTCTGCCAGCTGATAATTGAGCTGGGCAATCTCATTTTCCCGGTACAGGGTTTTGAGCGCTTTCAATGCCGGTGTGATGTCCTGCGTAACCTGCTGGTATTCCTGCTGGCTGATTTCCTCAGCCCTCAGAGGGAGTGCGACCAGCAGTAACCACAACCAGACCCACATGCTTCTTCCTTGTTGCATGTTGCATACTCCGTGTCATCGCTGACTTCATTCTTTTTGACTGTCCGAACCGCTGAGTGTCCGGTCATGTCCGCCGGCCTTCCTGGCAGAACGGTACAGTCCGAAGAAGAAAACATCAGCGGTTAATTGAATGCTGTTTCAAACAGCATGCCGATATTATCAGCAATAAAAAAACGCCACACAAGGTGGCGTTTCTACAATCTGTGACATCAAGCCCGTTGTATCAGGACTTCTGACGACGCATCGCTTCAAAGAACTCGTCGTTGGTCTTGGTCATGCCCAGTTTGTCGATCAGGAATTCCATGCTGTCGGTTTCATTCATCGGGTGAACGATCTTACGCAGGATCCACATCTTCTGCAGCTCATCCGGCTTGGCCAGCAGCTCTTCACGACGGGTACCGGAGCGGTTGAAGTCAATCGCCGGGAAGACACGCTTCTCAGCAATCTTACGAGACAGGTGCAGTTCCATGTTACCTGTCCCTTTAAATTCTTCGTAGATCACTTCGTCCATCTTCGAACCGGTATCCACCAGCGCGGTCGCGATAATGGTCAGGCTGCCGCCTTCTTCCACATTCCGGGCCGCACCGAAGAAACGCTTCGGACGATGCAGGGCGTTAGCGTCGACACCACCGGTCAGTACTTTACCGGAAGATGGCACGACTGTGTTGTACGCACGGGCCAGACGGGTAATCGAATCCAGCAGGATCACCACATCTTTCTTATGCTCAACCAGGCGCTTGGCCTTTTCAATCACCATTTCAGCAACCTGAACATGGCGGGAAGCCGGCTCGTCAAAGGTTGAAGCAATGACTTCGCCTTTGACCAGACGCTGCATCTCGGTTACTTCTTCCGGACGCTCATCGATCAACAGCACCATCAGCTCACACTCAGGGTGATTGTAAGCAATGCTCTGTGCAATGTTCTGCAGCAGCATCGTCTTACCCGCTTTTGGCGGTGCAACAATCAGACCACGCTGACCCTTACCAATCGGTGAGGCCAGATCCAGGACACGGGCAGTAATGTCTTCAGTCGAGCCATTACCGCGTTCCATACGCATGCGATCATTGGCGTGCAGCGGAGTAAGGTTTTCAAACAGGATCTTGTTGCGGGCGTTGTCTGGTTTGTCGTGGTTAACTTCGTTGACTTTCAGCAGGGCAAAGTAGCGTTCACCATCTTTGGGTGGCCGGATTTTACCTGAAATGGTATCACCGGTACGCAGGTTGAAGCGGCGAATCTGGCTTGGTGAGACATAAATGTCATCCGGGCCGGCCAGGTAAGAACTGTCTGCGCTACGAAGGAAGCCAAAGCCGTCCTGCAGAATTTCCAGAACCCCGTCGCCAAAAATGTCCTCACCACTTTTCGCGTGCTGTTTGAGAATGGCAAAGATGATGTCCTGTTTTCTCAAACGCGCTAGGTTTTCGAGTCCTAAGCTTTCGCCGAGCGCAACCAACTTTGAGATAGGCTGGTTCTTCAGTTCTGTAAGATTCATAGTGGTGGGTTTCTTGTCAGTCAAATTAGGGGTTCTATGGTTAATTGAGAAAAGCTTCGACCAATGGGGCTGGTCAAGAAATGAACTGTCGTATAATTTACGTGCAATAACTTAGCACTAAAGCCAGCATCCGTCTAGGGGCTGAAATTGACACCGCGTACAAACGTTATTGTACGCGGTTTCGCGTTACTGTAGGCCAATTACAGGTTGGCGTCCAGAAACTCTTTCAGTTGTGACTTAGACAGGGCGCCGACTTTGGTCGCGGCCACATTGCCGTCTTTGAACAGCAACAGAGTCGGAATACCACGGATACCAAATTTTGGTGGTGTCGCGGCATTGTGATCTATGTTCAGCTTTCCGATAGTCAGCTTGTCTTGGTACTCGTCTGCGATTTCGTCAAGAATAGGCGCGATCATTTTACATGGTCCGCACCACTCAGCCCAAAAATCGACTAAAACTGGGCCTGCAGCATTAATCACATCGTTATCAAAACTTGCGTCTGTCAGCTGCACAATCTTGTCGCTCATCTTCCACTCCAATGGTTGATTTTCAACGCTGATTCTATTTTAACCAGCAAATCGATGCCCTATTTGAATTGAATACGTTTCGTATTGCAACCCTAAGCTGATATTCTATACGAATGAAGACGACTCATATCACAGAGCAGAAATTTGCCGACCTGGGACTAAACCCCCTGGTTTTACAAGGACTGGAAGACAAAGGGTTTCATAATTGTACCCCGATCCAGGCCCTGGCATTGCCGGTAGTGCTCTCCGGCCGTGACATTGCTGGTCAGGCGCAGACAGGGACTGGTAAGACCCTGGCTTTCCTGACAGCCACCTTTAACCATTTGATGCTGAACCCGGCATCCGAGGAGCGAAAAACCAATCAGCCCCGTGCAATCATTATGGCACCTACACGGGAACTGGCAATTCAGATTTACAATGATGCTGCTCCCTTACTGGCAAGCACCGGCCTGACCGCTGGCTTGGCTTACGGTGGTGAAGCCTACGAGAAACAGAAACAGCACCTGGAAAATGGCGTCGATATTCTGATCGGTACCTGTGGCCGTATCATCGATTTCTACAAGCAGCGGGTCATCGATCTGCACAGCATCCAGGTTGTGGTTCTGGATGAAGCCGACCGGATGTTCGATCTGGGCTTTATCAAGGATATCCGTTTCCTGTTCCGCCGGATGCCAAGCCCGAAAGCGCGCCTGAACATGCTGTTCTCTGCCACCCTGTCCTACCGGGTCAAAGAGCTGGCGTTCGAGCACATGAACAACCCGGAAAGCGTGGTGGTTGAGCCCGAGCAAAAAACCGGTCACCGTATCCAGGAAGAGCTGTTCTACCCGTCCAATCAGGACAAAATGCGTTTGCTGCAGACCCTGATCGAAGAAGACTGGCCGGATCGCGCGATCATTTTTGCCAACACCAAGCACCGTTGTGAAGACATCTGGGCACACCTGGAAGCCGATAACCACCGTGTTGGCCTCCTGACCGGCGATGTGCCGCAGAAAAAGCGTGTCCGCATTCTGGAGCAATTCACCCAGGGTGAAGTCGACATTCTGGTCGCTACCGACGTCGCGGCGCGCGGCCTGCACATTCCTCAGGTCACCCACGTCTTTAACTACGATCTGCCTGACGATGCCGAAGATTATGTGCACCGTATCGGCCGTACCGGTCGTGCCGGCGCCAGCGGTCATTCCATCAGCTTTGCCTGTGAAGAATATGCGATCAATCTGACCGCGATTGAAACCTACATCGAGCACAGCATTCCGCAGTCGAAATACGATGCCGAAGCGCTGCTGGATGATCTGCCGCCACCGGTGAAAGTTCAGCGGGCACCTCGCCAGAGCGGTGGCCGTCGCAACAGTGGTTCCCGTCAGGGACAAGGACAGGGACGCCAGCGCAATCATAACCGCCGTCGTTCACCACAGAAAACACAGTAACTGAAGAAGACGCTATGGAAAGTTGTGTCGTATCCCCGCTGTATGCAGCCATTGACCTTGGCTCGAACAGTTTTCACATGTGGATCGTGCGTGAAGTCGCAGGCAGTGTGCATACACTGGCTAAAATTAAGCGCAAAGTACGGCTGGCTGCCGGCCTGAACGGCCAGAATGAACTGAGCCAGGAAGCCATGCAGCGCGGCTGGGAATGCCTGGCGATGTTTGCCGAACGCCTGCAGGATATTCCGGCTGAACGGGTCCGTATTGTCGGTACCGCGGCACTGCGCACCGCCGTGAATGCCGAAGACTTTCTTTCCAGAGCCATCAGTATACTGGGTCACCCCATCGACATTATTCCTGGTGAAGAGGAAGCACGCATTATCTACCAGGGCGTTGCACACACCTCTGGCGGTCAGGGGAAACGCCTGGTCGTCGATATCGGTGGGGCCAGTACTGAAGTCATTATCGGTGAAGGGTTTGATGCCAAGGCACTGACCAGCCTGAAAATTGGTTGTGTCACCTGGCTGGAGCGTTACTTCAAAGACCGCCACCTGACCGCAGAAAACTTCAGCGCTGCCATTCAGGCCGCCAAAGAGGCCATCACCCCGATCGTCGCCCCCTATCGCACGCTCGGCTGGGACCACTGTGTCGGTGCCAGCGGTACGGTTCAGGCGCTGCAGGAAATTATGGTCGCCCAGGGTATGGACGAGCTGATCACCCTGTCTAAACTCAAGCGTCTGCAGCGTCAGGCCATGCAGTATGAACGGCTGGAAGATCTGGATATCGAAGGGCTGACGTTAGAGCGGGCCCTGGTGTTTCCAAGCGGCCTGTCGATTCTGATTGCTTTGTTCGAGACACTGGAGATCCAGACCATGACACTGGCCGGCGGCGCCTTGCGCGAAGGCATGGTGTACGACATGATGAGCCAAATGCGCCACGACGATGTGCGAGCCAGAACCCTGAACAGTCTGCAATACCGCTTTCAGGTGGATACCGAACATGCCAATACCGTGGCCGACACCGCCCAGGCTTTACTGGCAGACTGTCAGCCCGTCTGGCAAACCGATGAGCAAACCCGCGCCTTACTCCAGTCCGGTGCTATCTTGCACGAAATCGGTACGGGTATCGGCTTTAAGCAAAGTGGCGATCATGCCGCGTACCTGATCCAGCATCTGGACTTACCCGGCTTTACCCGCGCCCAGAAGCACCTGCTGGGCGAGTTGCTGCGCAGGCACAGAGACAACCTAACCAGTCTGCCGGAGCAGCATGCCATCCCCGCAATTAACGCTGTGCGTATCTTGCGCCTGCTGCGTCTGGCCGTCATTCTCTGTCATCGGCGTGACAGCCAGCACCAGCCACCCGCGCACCTGACGGTGGATGACAATCAGCTCACCCTGATCCTGCCGAAAGCCTGGCTGACGGCCAATCCGCTGACCGAGGCAGAACTACAACAGGAAGCCCATCGCCAGACCGATCTCGGCTGGCCGCTGCAGATCCGTGAAGCAGACTAACAAGCAGACGCTCGCGAATACCACGCAATAAAAAAGCTCCCGATGGGAGCTTTTTCTGATCTTACCTGCGTGACTCGACAAGCACGGAGATTAACCTGTGATGCCGCTGTGGCGCAGCAGGGCATCAATCTTCGGCTCGCGGCCGCGGAAGCGCTTGAACAAGTCCATCGGCTCTTCGCTGCCGCCGCGCTCCAGAATACAGGCCAGAAAATCTGCACCGGTTTGCGGGTTAAAAATCCCTTCTTCCTCGAAACGGGAATAGGCATCGGATGACAGCACTTCGGCCCACAGATAACTGTAGTAACCTGCGCTGTAGCCGCCGGCAAAGATATGACTGAAGCTATGCGGGAAACGGCCCCATTCCGGGCTTGGCAGCACAGAGACCTGACGCTTGATAGCAGCCAGCGTATCGAGCACCTGCGCGCCGGTTTCCGGATCGTAATTGGTGTAGAGTGAGAAATCGAACAGGCCAAACTCCAGCTGACGCAGCATGCCCAGCGCCGAATGGAAATTCTTGGCTGCCAGCATTTTCTCCAGCAACTCGGCAGGCAAAGGCTCACCGGTTTCGTAATGACCGGAAATAAAGGCCAGCGCCTCTTCTTCCCAGCACCAGTTTTCCAGGAACTGGCTTGGTAGCTCGACCGCATCCCAGGGCACGCCATTGATGCCGGAAACCGAAGACTCATTGACCTTGGTCAGCATATGGTGGATCCCATGGCCGGTTTCGTGGAACAGGGTCACCACTTCGTCGTGGGTAAACAGCGCTGGCTTGCCACCGACCGGCTTGTTGAAGTTACAGGTCAGGTAGGCCACCGGATGCTGCAAACTGCCGTCCTGACGCACGCGGCGCACGATACATTCGTCCATCCAGGCACCACCGCGCTTGTGCTCGCGGGCATAGAGATCCAGGTAGAAACTGCCGCGCAGCTCGCCATTGGCATCGAAAATATCGTAAAAACGCACACTCGGATCCCAGACATCCACCCCTTCGCGTTCCGTCACTGTCATGCCAAAGACGCGCTTGAGCACCTCGAACAGGCCAGACACCACTTTCTGCTCCGGGAAATACGGCCGCAGCTGCTCATCGGAAATGCTGTATCTGTGCTGTTTCAGTTTCTCGGCATAGTAAGGAATATCCCAGGGTTCCAGAGCATCGGCCCCGAACTCGCTACGGGCAAACTCGCGCAGCTCGGCAACTTCGTGTTCACCCTGTGGCTTGGCACGGGCGGCCAGATCATTAAGGAAACCCAGCACCTGATCGGTGGATTCCGCCATCTTGGTCGCCAGCGACTTCTCGCTGTAGGTATTAAAGCCCAGCAAACGCGCCAGCTCATGGCTGAGCTTGAGTTTCTCGGCGATGATTTCACTGTTATCCCATTTGCCCGCGTTCGGCCCGCGATCCGAGGCGCGGGTTACGAAAGCTTCGTACATTTCACGGCGCAGTTCGCGATTATCGCAATAGCTCATCACAGGCAGATAGGAAGGAATTTCCAGCGTGAACAGATAGCCCTGCTCACCTTTTTCTTCCGCAGCCGCTGCAGCTGCTTGCAAGGCCGACTCCGGCAGACCCGACAATGCATCGGCATCAGCGATCAGCTTGCTCCAGCCCATAGTGGCATCCAGCACATTGTTGCTGAACGTGGACGACAACTCAGACAAACGCTTGCTGATTTCCCCATAGCGGTGCTGTTCGCTCGCGGGCAGGCCAATACCAGACAGTTCGAACTCTTTCAGCGCATCAGTAATGGATTTTTTCTGCGCCTGCGACAGGGTGGCAAAGGCATCGCTGTGACGGATACTTTTGTAGGCTTCATACAGCCCCTTATGCTGACCCAGCCAGGTGCCGTAATCCGACAGCATGGGCAGACAGCTTTCATAGGCTTCACGCAGCGCCGGGCTGTTTTTGACGCCGTTCAGGTGCCCCACCGGTGACCAGATCCGGTTCAGGCGATCATCCGTTTCCGCCAATGGCGCACAGATGCTGTCCCAGCTGGGTGCCTCGCCGCTGGCCAGAACTTCTTCTACCTTGGCCCGGCAGTCTTTGATGGCCTGCTCAACCGCAGGAAAGATGTGTTCGGGTTTGATTTGCGAAAACGGGGGCAGATCCGTCATGGTCAGTAATGGGTTCGACATCAGCGTATCCTTTTCATATAAGTTCCTGAAGAAATGCGTCTGCTTGCGGTGATTTTCAATCCCCTCGCGCAATTTTAGGCTCACAGCTCACTCTATTTTAGTGGCCGTGCGGATGACAGACCACAATCCCGCTGCATAATCGGCCGGATTACGCCATAATAGCGCCCTTCGTCGACCACCACAGAGTAACCCATGCTGAGTTATCGCCACAGTTTCCACGCCGGCAACCATGCTGACGTGATCAAACACATTGTCCAAAGCCTGATCCTTGATGCGCTCAAGCAAAAGGACAAACCTTTTGTGTATCACGATACCCACTCAGGTGTGGGCCGGTATGATCTGCAGGATGAGCGCAGCGAAAAAACCGGCGAATACCTGCAAGGCATTGCCCGCCTGTGGCAGCGCGACGATCTGCCAAAAGCGCTGGCTTCTTACTTAGATGCCATCCGGGTGCTGAATCAGGGTGACACCCTGCGTTACTACCCGGGCTCACCCAAGGTGGCGCGCGCGCAAATCCGCGAACAGGACCGCATGATTCTCACCGAGCTGCACCCGACCGATTTCCCGCTGCTGTTGCAGGAATTTCGCGGCGATCGTCAGGTGCGTATTTACAAAGAAGACGGTTTTGCCCGTCTCAAAGCCAGCCTGCCGCCCAAAGAGCGCCGCGGTCTGGTCTTAATCGATCCGCCCTACGAGCTCAAGCATGAGTACATGGACGTGGTGAAAGCCATCGGCCAAAGCATCAAACGCTGGGCAACCGGTACCTATGCCGTCTGGTATCCTGTGGTGTACCGCAGCAATATCGACGCCATGCTGGAAGGACTCGAGAGTCTGGGGATCCGTAACATTCTGCAGATAGAACTGGGGGTCGAACCCGATACCGAAGAACGTGGTATGACAGCCTCCGGCATGATTGTCATCAACCCGCCGTGGAAGCTGGAAAGCCAGATGGCGACCCTGCTGCCCTGGCTGCAGTCTGTGATTGCGCCCACCCGCGGCCACACCACGCTGCGCTGGGTGGTGCCGGAATAATCCCTGCCGTTTGAGGATATCCGGTGCAGGCATGGCCTGTGCCGGATTAGCTTGCTTCCCCTTCGTCCCGGCATCAATATCGCCACCGATTCCACGGCAAAGACGTCCGTTTCGCCGAACCTAGCATCTGAAGGCGACTTAGGTATACACTGTCGTCCAGCTAAGATTTCACAGCATAGAGAGAAAAGTCATGGCAACGCATTTTGATTACATCTGTATTGGTGGCGGCAGCGGCGGGATTGCATCAGCTAACCGCGCAGCAATGTACGGCGCAAAAGTGGCGCTGATTGAAGCCAAAGCCCTGGGCGGCACCTGTGTCAACGTCGGTTGTGTACCGAAAAAAGTGATGTGGCACGGCGCTCAGATTGCAGAAGCCATGCATCTGTATGCCAAAGATTACGGCTTTGACGTGGACGTGAAAAACTTCAACTGGTCGACCCTGGTGGAAAGCCGTGAGGCCTATATCGGTCGTATCCATCAGGCTTACGACAATGTGCTGGGCAAGAACAAGATTGAAGTGATCAATGGTTTCGCCAAGTTCGTGGATGCCAAAACCATTGAAGTCAACGGCCAGCACTTCACTGCCGATCATATTCTGATCGCCGTTGGCGGTGAGCCGACCATTCCGGACATCCCGGGTGCAGAGCACGGGATCGACTCGAACGGTTTCTTCGAGCTGACCGAACAACCGAAGCGCACTGCTGTGATCGGCGCCGGTTACATCGCGGTAGAAATCGCTGGTGTTCTGAGTGCACTGGGTACAGAGACTCACCTGTTCGTGCGTAAAGAATCGCCGCTGCGCAGCTTCGATCCGCTGATTGTCGATACCCTGGTTGAAGTGATGAACAACGAAGGCCCGACCCTGCACACCCACTCGGTGCCAAAAGAAGTGGTCAAAGAAGCCGATGGCACTGTGACGCTGCATTTTGAAAACGGCGAGTCACACAATACCGACCTGCTGATCTGGGCCATCGGCCGCAACCCGGTGACACACAAAATCAACCTGGAAGCGACCGGTGTTGCAACCACAGGCAAAGGCTACATCAAGGTCGATGAATACCAGCAAACCAATGTGCCGGGCATCTACTGCGTGGGCGATATCATGGACGGCGGCATCGAGCTGACCCCTGTGGCCGTGAAAGCCGGCCGTCAGCTGTCTGAGCGCCTGTTCAACAACAAGCCAGACGCGAAAATGGACTACAAGCTGGTGCCAACCGTGGTCTTCAGCCACCCGCCCATCGGCACCATCGGCCTGACGGAGCCGGAAGCCATTGCACAGTACGGCGAAGACAACGTGAAAGTGTACCAGTCGGGCTTTACGGCCATGTACACAGCCGTCACCAGCCACCGCCAGCCTTGTAAGATGAAACTGGTTTGCGCCGGTCCGGAAGAAACTGTGGTCGGCCTGCACGGCATCGGCTATACCGTGGACGAAATGATCCAAGGCTTCGGCGTTGCCATGAAGATGGGCGCCACCAAAGCCGATTTCGACAGCGTAGTCGCTATCCACCCAACCGGCTCGGAAGAGTTTGTGACCATGCGCTAATCCGCAAGCTCACCTTCAGCGAATCACCACACTGAAAATAGAAGGCTATATACCCCCTTGGGGTGTATAGCTTTTTTATGGGGCTTGTAAACCTCCCCCTAAACTAGAGACAAATGCATGACAATAACTTTGCTAAATTAGCAATACATAAATCAATTCAGGCATTCCAAGTCGCTTAGCTGTGTGTCTCAGATTGATGGTACAGGTCAAATCTGTTATTTAGGAGAAATCCTTGATTAAACATAGTTAATGTTAAGAGATTAGGTGAATATCACACTACATTGACATAATATTTGCTAATAATGACTTGTGCAAAAACGTGTGCAAAATATAATGCGAACTCAAAATTGCTGTGCAAAACTTAAACAAGAGTGTGCTTAAAGGTACGAATGGGGACGAGATGGTAAATAAAATAGTTGCGAAAAAAGCGTCTATTAGGTTTGAAAAGCTAGGAGTCTCGGGACTTAAGTCAAAGCTTGAAACTCTACAAGAAGCTCTTCGTGATCGATTTCCTAAGTCACATTTGCCTCGTGTTCAAGCTCTAAACATAGATCTTACCAACCCTAATGCGGTACAGATTGACCAAGATGGTGCTTATGAGCTGCACATGGCGAGTGCTGATAATGTTCATGCATTAAAGGTTGGTAACCAAGGTTTTGACTATTCAGTACGTAACTATGTACCGTTTGAAGAACAAAAAAAAATGTTCTTGCACGTTGTCAGCATGTTTGCGCGCGCAATGGATGTAAAATACGTTGGATATCTATCCATGCAAAATATTAATATGTTTGCATTTGATGCTGAAGGCGCGGCAGCTAACATCCGAGAAAATTCTCCTTTTGCTGTTGCAGATAAAGGAATCGGTGAGGCATGGCAACGTGTCGGCGCAGCGACTAGACATGACTATGAGCTAGACGATGGCCTAATCGGATTGGTTGTACACAGTACAATTGCACATGAAGGTCAAAGTTTCATACCTCAGCCTGAATGGGAACTATGGCAATTTATGGGCGGGATTCCTGTCGTACAGGAGAGAAGCCTTCTGTTGACGATTTCTGTTGCGCATCATCAGCAAGGAAAAGAACAAAGAGCTCCTCAAGGAGTGAGTCTTGTGAATCTAGATCTACAGGATGTTGAAAATAAATTTGAGCAGATTCACGAGCATTTAAATCGCACTTACGGTTCAATAACTAAGGAGAGCTAACGTATGGAAACTATGCTAACTAGGCAGGTAGCACCTCAGGTACTATCAGTTTGTTTGCTGGCAGCCACTCCTGGTTCTTACGCTGTTCAACAACCAGAGCCAGTTGTTTCTATTCAAGATTACGACTTACCTCAGTTTGTGTTGGAAGCACTAAATGATCAGAGAGCAAATACAGGAAAACATGCTTCTGTTGCTCTGTATCAAGAATTGAAAGATGAATTTCAGCTTTCTCATACACAATTTGCCTCTTGGTTAGGCTTGAAAAGACGTTCTCTGTACAACTGGATTAATGATCCAAGTAGTTCTCGAAGCGAAGCTGCTGTTGAGGCTAGACTTGTAAACTTGAATGCTTTGATGATGGATATGGACAAGGAACATAGACCGTTATTGCACAAAGTCGCATTTAGCCCTATCGATGGTGATCCTGCTTTCGGTGAAGCTTTGCTTAATGGAGCAAGTAAAGAAGAACTTTTTTCTTTGTATGATGAACTCTACGAGAAATTCGATCTACTAGCTTGATTCTATAAGGAAAAAACGTGATAAGAGGCGTTCGTGAGGAACTCTTAGAAAGAGGCTGGTGCCGACATAGTTGTATTCTAATTGATGATTCAATTATTGAATGGCTTACCCCTATACTACCAGAGAGTGTCCAAGAACTTTGTGTCGACGGTAATCTCCTGATCATATCTTTGTACGACTGTGCTGTAATTAACCCATGCTTCGTTTCGGAGCCATGGGTTAATGTGCTTATAGCTAAGAAAATCGATGGGCTAAATAAGCAATTTCAAAATGGTCGCAATGAGCGGAGGTTGCACTTTTCTGTAGCTAAAGATGGGCAGGATGAAGCATTTGAAGTTAATGCTTCGAGTATTATCCAGTTTGAACGTAACAAGCTGCTTGAGCTCAATAGGCACGTTGATTATCAGGTAGAAGATAATTCCTCATTTAGCTTAAAACACTGGCTAGCTGAGCGCTTTCGACGTGATGTTTGGCCAGATGCTTTCAATCGTTCTATCAAAAGTGCAGAGAAACGTTTAAAAAAGTTCTATGAGCGTCGGAATGGACACCTTTCTGGTGTTTATATCAAGCTTGATTCGTGGGAAGAGAAGTCAGAGGGTCAAAAGTATGAGGTCTGTGGGATAGTTGTCATTGAAGACAAGATGCTTCGCCCACTTAGACGAGCTGTTAAGCAGGCCCAGCCTGAGCTTGCTGATGCAAGTAATGATGATATCGATAATGTCATACGTAATGAGTTCAAGGTTGCTCTAGGTGATACAGTTAATTGGACCGAAGATAGAACCTTGTCTATTGGCATTGCTTTAGATCTGAAAACGGAAAATCAAGTGACATTAAGCCACCAGAGACAGTTCCGACGATTAAATCCATATACTTTGTCGGATCAAAGTCCAGATGCTCCAATGCCAGCAGAAATGGAAAGCAACTCGTAATCAATTTAGGAAAAAGGTGCAGGCATAGACTGTACCTTTTTGTCTCTACTTCTTTTTCTGTTAGCTCTTGTAACTACAAAAAGATCCGGATCTTCTCTTTCACCTCGAAACACGGTCTTTGTAGTCCTAGGCTTACGTGCTGAACTGGCACCGAAAAGGGATTCAAAATGAAGATACCGAATGCTTGAAACTCTGGAAGTGATATATTGAAGCTCATGAAATTCAGGAAAATGGCTTGGTAAAGCGCTTTTTCTGGAAAACCTCTAAGGTCTTATAGACAGGGGGTTACAGAAAATTTCCAGATTCTACGTGTGACAGTAGTTTGTGACCATGCGTTGATCCGCAAGCTCGCCTTCAGCATTAACAGACAAAAGACCAGCACAATTGCTGGTCTTTTGTCTGTTAATGCTGAAGAAAGCCCTGCTCGGATTTCCCCCAACCCCTTAACCCTTAACCCTTAGCCTGTTGAGTGCATCACAACAGATAGTGACCTTGCCGGTTCAGTCGATTACTATCACTAGGACATTGTTTCTTTTCCGAATCTCAAACACAGGTGTCTGCATGGCCCATCAACTCGATACGCTGGATCTCAATCTCATGCGCTTGCTCAAGGCCGTGGTTGATCACAAGAGTATTAAAGTGGCCGCCATGCAGTTGGGGATCTCTCAGCCCAGTGCCAGCCGGGGAATTGCACGTTTAAAAGCCACGCTGAATGATCCGCTGTTTGTCCGCAAGCCCCACGGGGTAGAGCCTTCCCCAATGGCGTTACGCCTGGCGGAAGAGTTCGACAACATTCTGGCGCCAATCGAAAAAGTGCTGAAAGAGTTCGAGGACTTCAGCGCAGCCGAGTATGACGGCCATTTATCGCTGGTGGTGGATCCATACCTGCTGGATGAACAGGGCCAGCAACTGTTGCGGGTCTGCCATCAGTCGTTCCCGAAGGCGACCTTTACCTTTTCGAACTGGAACAGCTACAGTCAGGAGGAAATGCTGGATGGGCAGCACGACTACTGCATGCTGGATCAGGAAACCGAGCTGCCCAAAGATCTCTATATGCGGCCGCTCTTTACCGAAAAGCGAATGATTGTGGCACGGCAGAACCACCCGACTTTATCGCAACATCAAGATGTAAATGACTGGGAGACGGTCTCGCAGTTGCCGATCATTTCCCTGCCGGCACCGGCCTCATACAACCCGTTATGTACCGTCGAGTCGGAATATCAGCGCATGGGCTACCAGCCACGGGTGCTGCTGAAAACCTATAACCTGCGCTTGGCAGCCCAAATGCTGCTGGATACGGATGCCATCATGTATGCCAGTACGAGTACGACCCGGCTGTTTCCGGCGCTGGCCGCCTACCCGATGCCAGCCGTCAACCGTGAATTCAGTGACTTTGTGATTTCCGGTGGTTTTGTCCAGTCCAACCGCAATCACCCGCTCCACCAGCATTTACATCGAGTCATAAAGAAATGTTTTCAAGCGGGACCTGTCAAAGTTCAGTGATATTCATAATTGAATATCTCATATACCTGTTCCCCGCTCTGGCCAACGGCTAATCTTGCCTTGTATTGCAAAGCATTGCCCGTTATCTCAGCCTAATTCTTTAACAGGTTTCAATTCGCTGTGTGGCCTGGCAATCCTTTGCTATCCATTAATGTTCATTCATTGGCAGGTATAGCATGTTTATTGCACGAATCTTTCTGCTGTTGGCCATTACTTCTGAAGTGGCCGGCACCAGCACCATGAATCTGATCGGAGAGGAAAATTCACTGTGGGGATACGGCGTGATGTATCTCCTGATCACTGTGTCTTATTACTTTCTGTCGCTGGCCGCGAAAAAAATCGCCATCGGTGTGGCCTATGCGGTCTGGGAAGGACTCGGCATCGCGCTGATCACGCTGGTTTCGCTGTTTGTCTTTGAGGCCGATCTGAGTCTGCAGGAGCTGTTGGGCCTGGGCCTGGCGGTCGTGGGGATTGTGATGGTGACCTTGGGTGAGTCGCAACCGGAGCAAGATCAGGATACATCTTCTGCCCGGTGTGCGTCTGCCTCCAGGAGTCTGTCATGAATCAGTTTTTTACCTTATCCTTCGGTTTTGTGGTGCTGGCGGCTATCGTCGATATTGCTGCGAATATGGCGCTGACCCGTTCGAATGGTTTTAAACACAAGTTCTGGGGAGGCTTGTCTATCGCGCTGGTTTTGTGTGCCTTTACGCTGCTGGCTCAGGCCGTGAAAGAGATTGATTTAGCGGTGGCTTATGCATCGTGGGGCGCGATTGGTATTCTGGGCACCGCCGTTGGCGGCTCAGTTTTATTTCAGCAGCGTCTGTCTCCTCTTGGCTGGGCCGGGATATTTGTGGTAATTGCTGCTGTGATTGTGATGAAAACCGCTTGAAGATGAAATGCTTGAATCAATCAAAAACCAATCAAAAACCAATAAACCCAATAGCGAGCAAAAATAACGCTCGCTATTGGGTGTTATCAAAAGTAATTAGGGTTGAACAGCAGTCACATAAGGGTCCCAGTTAATTTCTTTAATCAGCTGATCATCTTTAAAAACTTGTACCCAGAATGTATACGCCGCTTTTTGCTGAGTGCCCGGATTCGGGCGGCCCGGCAGTGTGGCTGTTGCCTGAACATACGGCATGTAGGCGGTCTGGCGAACAAAGGGCACATTGACACTGTCGTTCATCGGAATGCCGTCTTCCTGATAGACATAAACTTGTGTATTACCCTGATAAGCCGACCAGCCTTTGATCAGGGTACTGTTCCATTCATGTTCAGCATCAATCAGCACTGAATAATGACTGCCATCTTCCGCGACACTCACTTTCGGAAACGCGGACCAGCGAATCACATCGCCATTATTGACCTTGATACTCAGCTCATAAGAACCCTGTGAGTTATCGATGACCAGGCTGGGATCAGCAAACATCTGCACCGCTTGATAGCCCTGTGCACCATTTTCAATGGCTTCGCAATCGATAACGATTTCAACTTTATTAATACTAGCCATGACGTTGTTCCTCATATTTTTATGGTAATGTCCCTTTTCATCGCACCCTGAACAAAAGAATAAGTACGATAAAAAAAATAGCGGGAACAATAAAATAAAGATCGACTCTTTATTTCCTTTGTTTTTTCGCCTTTCAATGAAGAATCACTTCATTGCTTATGAGGTTAGCTAAGATTCTGGGGAATTCTACTGAAGATAAATAAAGCAGGAATTGTTTTTTATTTATTTTCAATTGATTATAAAAACCTGGCTAATATTGTTTTTATTTTTGGACTCAACACTAGCATTTCATGTAATCAATATATTTATCATATACACAGCCCGCCAAATGAATGACGGGCTGCGCACGATGCATTCCGGGTGATTACATCGTAAAGCCGAACTGCAGGGCCGCACCGTAGTTATTGTCCTGGCCGTATTGCAATGCCAGATCAACAGCAACCACGCCAAACGGACTCAGGCCGATCCCCGCACTCATAGTATCTTCTGCAGAGTCAGTCAGGCTCAGGCTGTAACCGGCACGGAACTGTACCCAGTCCCAGCCATTCAGCTCCATACCCAGACGCGCATATTGCGTCGCCAGATCAAACTCTTTGAAGTACTTCTGCTCCGTCAAATCCACATCAGCAGCGGCAGTAAACCAGCTGTTGCTGTATGCCGCACCCAAAGTGTATTTCGGCTCAACCAGCAAAGTCTTGCTGGTAAATTTGCCTGGCTGACCTGCGGGAGATTCCGGTGTGTTGGTTTCCAGCGCCTGCTTAAACAGGTTACGGCCACTGAAACCCAGGGTTACCGTCGGGATCGGCTGATATGCCAGACCGATATCCAGGTTGAAGGCCGTATCATCCTGATATTCGTTTTCAAATTCGAAGTCACTGTTATCAAACTGGCTGACGGTGTTTTGGAAGCTGACCGCAATCAGCTGCTGAATCTTGGGCGAAATACCCACCGACAGTTTCTGCTCCGGCAGCGCCACAATCGGTAATTCGAAAGATTTACCCATGGTTAAACCGACATCAACAATGCCACCGGCAATACCCAGCACATCAGACTGGAGATTGTCGAGATCCGGCGGGTTCGAACCATCCACACCGGCCAAATCATCAGGATCGATGTTGGCCTGTGCCAGGCTGACAACCTGGGCCTGGGTAAACAAACTCATGCTCAGGTAGCGGTTCGGCACTGCAACTACAGCCCCCACACTGATGTCAGCTTTGAGCTTGCCTTCATCCATGGCCATCAATGCCGCTTTCCAGTCATTGACTAATGCATCTGAAACCGGGCTGCCACCGCTATTATTGATCGCCATTTCCAGCTCATCATTCACATCCTGGAAATCTTCCACTTTCTGATTCAGGTCATCCGGATCATGAATACTGATCCCAACCGCGGGTAATAGCACACCAAAATCATCGGTCTGGCTGTAATGGGCTACCAGCGCCGGGTTATAAAAACTGGCCGTGAGATAACTCGCGGATGCCACCCCTGTGCCACCCATCGCGACACTGCGTGCATCCGCACCATTCACCGCCGCTTGAACTGAAAATGTGCTGACAGACATAGCTGTTGCCACTGCCAGTGTGAGTCCCTGCAATTTAATATTCATAAGTATTAGTATTTTTTTGCTGTGAATTTGTCAAAAAAGTCATCAAGAAGCGCCCATTATATAAGCGGTTTTACGCTTAACAATGACAATATCAATAACAGTGAAGTGCTGCACAAATCTTTCCAGGCGGCCAATACCAGTGAAAAATGTAATGCAAGATATATCGTTGTTAAACGTGAGTAACTTATCATAACGTCTAATTTACAATGCATAATTAGATGATTCTTTCAGAGAAGTATTCCATTGCAGTGATAAAAAATGTAACCTTCGCCCCGATTATATTAATAATAACTGCATGTTCATGCTGAGAATATTCACTCAACTCAGCATAAAAACACGTTGTATCAGTTACTTAAAGGTCAATCATGTCAGAACAAGTGATAACTGGCGCAAAAAAACGTAAAGCGCCTTGGCTCATGTTTATTCTGCCATCATTCATCGGTGTGCTGCTGTTTATGGCACCAATCACCGTAGGTGGAGAGATAACCATCCCTATTGCCTTGATGGCGAAAGCAATCCAGAACCTGTTTGAAGGTAGCCTGACGGCCATCGTCACCACCGTCATTACCCTGACGGCGCTTTGCTCGACCCTGGTTCGCCTCACCAAACCCCGTTTTATTGAACGCAAACCTTTTATTGCCAATTTGTTTAAGCCAAGCCTGCCTTGGTACATCGTTCAATTGCTGGGCGCGACCTTTGCGATTCTGACGTTTTTTAAAGTCGGACCGGCTGCTATCTTTGACGGCAACACCGGCGGTTTGGTACTGAACGACCTGCTGCCCGTGCTGTTTGCAGTCTTCCTGTGTGCGGGCTTTTTCCTGCCCCTGCTGACGAACTTTGGTCTGCTGGAATTCTTTGGTGCAATGCTGACCAAAGTCATGCGTCCGCTGTTCAACCTGCCGGGTCGTTCCGCGATCGACTGTCTGGCCTCCTGGCTGGCCGACGGCAGTGTCGGTGTCCTGCTGACCAGCAAACAATATGAAGAAGGGTTTTATACCAAACGTGAAGCGGCGGTGATCGGGACTACCTTCTCTGCGGTTTCTATTACGTTCAGTCTGGTTGTGATCGCTCAGGTGAAACTAGAACACATGTTCCTGCCTTTCTACGCCACTGTGTGTCTGGCGGGTGTGGTCGCTGCCATTGTTGTGCCGCGTCTGCCGCCTCTTAGCCGCAAGCGCAATGAATATGTGTGCGGTACACCGGCCGATGCCAACATGGATGCCCTGCCGAACGGTCATACGGTACTGAGCTTTGGCCTTGAGAAAGCCTTTGAGCGCGCCAATAAAGTCACCAGCTTACGTAAAGTCGTCAATGACGGTGTGAAAGCGGCTGTCGACATGGTGTTCGGCGTTCTGCCTGTGGTGATGGCCATTGGTACCCTGGCACTGCTGATTGCTGAAAACACGCCTGTGTTTGACTGGCTGGGTAAACCCTTTATCCCGCTACTGGAACTGCTGCAAATCCCGGAAGCTGCCGAGGCATCGAAAACCATAGTCGTTGGTTTTGCGGATATGTTCCTGCCGGCGATTCTGGCCGCGGACATTCAGAGCGATCTGACCCGTTTCGTGATTGCAGCGCTGTCTGTGACACAGCTGATTTATATGTCTGAAATCGGCGCCCTGCTGCTGGGCAGCAAAATTCCGGTGAAAGCCTGGGAGCTGTTCGTGATCTTCATTCTGCGTACCCTGGTAACTCTGCCGGTGATTGCGCTGATGGCGCACCTGATTTTCTGAGACCCGTCTTAACGACTCATCACAAAGCGGCTGGAAACAGCCGCTTTTTTTGTCCCTGAACAACTCACCACTCAATAGATTCTGTCTTCACTGTCCGGGTCGAACAGTACCGCTTTGCTCACATCAAGCGCGAATAAGAAATCACGTCCCGATTGAGGGTGGCTTTCAGGGTCTAATCTCGCGGTCACGTCCTGATCATTAAATTGGGTGACGACCAGCGTGTCCGCGCCTGTCGGCTCCACCACGTCCAGCCGATTGCGGATGTATCTTTCAAACGCGGCTGGCGGATTCGCCGTTGCCTGACGGATCTGCTCAGGACGAAGCCCCAATATCACTTCGCGATTCACCCAGGCCGACAGATCGTTTGCTTTGTCTGGCAAAGGAATACTGACCCGCTCACCATCCCGGTTGTGCACTTCGATGGCAAAACCGTCATTGAGTGCTCTGAGGTAGCTGCGGATAAAATTCATCGAGGGGGAGCCCATAAAGCCCGCCACGAACATATTGACCGGGTTGTTGTAAATCTGCTCCGGGCTGGCAAGCTGAAGCAAGACACCGTCTTTCATCACTGCAATCCGGTCGGCCAGCGTCATGGCTTCAATCTGATCATGGGTAACGTAGACGATGGTGGTTTTCAGCCGCTGGTGCAGTTTTTTGATTTCTGTACGCATTTCCACTCTGAGTTTGGCATCCAGATTACTGAGCGGCTCATCAAACAGGTATATCTGCGGCTCCCGGGCCAATGCACGTCCCATGGCAACCCGCTGCCGCTGGCCGCCCGACAGCTCAGCCGGCTTGCGGTCGAGCAGATGATCGATCTGCAGCATGGCGGCCACTCTGTCCACTTCCAGGGCAATCTGAGCCGGAGGCACTTTGCGCATTTCCAGTCCGAAGGCAATATTGCGACGCACCGTCATACTCGGGTACAGCGCATACGACTGAAAGACCATGGCGATGTCCCTGTCTTTGGGGGACAAATGCGTCACGTCTTTGTCACCTAACAAAATCGCGCCGTCACTGATACTGTCCAGCCCGGCGATGGTATTCATCAGCGTCGACTTACCGCAGCCGGAAGGGCCGACCAGCACCAGAAACTCACCACTGTCTATCTTGATATCTATCGCTTTCAGCGCGTGGTAATCGCCATAATGCTTATTTACGTCTTTGATATGTAAGCTCGACATCGTCATTATCCTTTGACTGCACCGGCAACCAGTCCACGCAGGAAGTACTTGCCGGAGATGATGTAGATAAAAATGGTCGGGATAGCGGCAATAATCGCGGCCGCCATGTCCACGTTATATTCCTTCACACCGTGACTGGTGTTCACCAGATTGTTGAGGGCGACGGTAATGGGCTGAGACGCCGGGCCGGAATACACCACCCCAAACAGAAAATCGTTCCAGATATTAGTGAACTCCCAGATCAGGGTGACCACAATGATCGGGCCTGAGAGCGGCAGCACGATATGGTAAAAGGTCTGGAAAAAGCCGGCACCGTCCAGCTTGGCGGCGGAGATCAGCTCTGTCGGCAAGCCGACATAATAGTTCCGGTAAAACAGGGTCGTGAACGGAATCCCGTAAATGGTATGAACCAGAATCAAACCGGGCACCGAGTTCGCCAGCCCAAGATACCCCAGCGTCTGTGCCATCGGCAGCAAGACGGCCTGAAAGGGAATAAAGCAGCCCAGCAGCATCAGCGCAAAGAACACTTCACTGCCCCTGAACCGCCACTTCGAGAGCACATAGCCATTGATGGCACCAATGGCTGACGCCAGCACTACCGCCGGTAAGGTGATCTTGAACGAGTTCCAAAAGTACGCTGACACCCCTTCACAACTCAGCCCGGTACAGGCGGATGACCAGGCTTTTTGCCACGCCTCTGAGGTCGGAGACTGAGGCGGCAGCACCAGATTCCCGGTCCGGATTTCGGCCAGCTCTTTCAGTGAATTAAACACCATCACCAAGAGTGGCATGATGAAATACAATGCAAAGATTGCCAGCACCAGATACGTCAAAACCCGCCCGGCTTGCTGGCGCCAATTAGCCTTAACCATGCTTTTTCTTCCTCAGTTCGGAATACAGATAGGGGATCAGAATGGCAATGAAGCCCATCAGGGTGATCATGGCACTGGCCGAGCCAATCCCAATCTGATTACGGCCAAATGCGTACTGATACATGAATGTGGCCGGTAGGTCGCTTGAGTAGCCAGGCCCGCCGGCTGTCAGCACCACCACCAGATCGAAGCTTTTGATTGCCAGATGAGACAGGATAATGAAGCAGCTGAAGAAGATCGGCCGCATGATCGGCAGTATGATGCGGCGATAAATCGTCGGCATGGTCGCGCCGTCTATCTGTGCAGCCTTAATGATGGAATTATCCACCCCCCGTAATCCGGCCAGCATGATGGCCATCACGAAACCGGAGGCCTGCCACACCGCCGCAATGACGATGGTGTAAATCGCCATGTCCTTATCCACCAGCCAGTCGAACTGAAAGCGGCTAAAGCCGATATCGTGCATCAGTTTCTCAATGCCGATTTCAGGATTGAGTATCCATTTCCAGGCGGTCCCTGTCACAATCAGCGAAAGCGCAAACGGATACAGGTAAATGGTCCGCAGTACACCTTCGGCCCGTATTTTCTGATCCAGCAAGATCGCCAGCAGGGTGCCCACGCAAATGGCAATCACAATAAACAGAAAACCAAAGATAAACAGGTTGGTATAGGCTACCGTCCAGCGGTCCATGCTGAACAGCTTGCTGTAATTGCTCAGGCCGATGAAGTCATAGTTCGGCAGCATGCGGGAGTTGGTGAAGGACAGCACCAACGACCACACAATAAATCCATAGGTAAACACCAAAGTGATCGCCATGGAGGGGGCTAGTACTATTTTGGGCAACACGGCTTGCAGCTTATCAGCCAGACTTTCCCGTGACGGCACGCCCGACAGTGGCTGAGCTTGAGTTCCAATCGTCATAACAAGGCTCTTGTCAAAATAGGCAGGAAAGCCGGCACTGCTGTACCGGCCTGCTTAACGGGATTACTGCGCCAGCTCGATGGCCGACACCAGACGCGATGTGGCCGCATCCGCCGTCATGTCGTTGTCATTGAAAAAATTGGTCACGACATCATACACAGCGCCGCTGACGGCCGGCTCCATCGCCATGGCATGGGCGAAGCTCGGCACCAGTGAGCCGGATTTCGCACTGGCCTGAAAATCAGACATCGACTGCTTGGCGCAGCTGTCGTAGCGGGCCAGTGACACATCGGGGCGGACCGGAATCGAGCCTTTTTTCAGGTTGAACTCCTCCTGAAATTCCTTCGACACCAGCAAGCGCGACAAATCCTGCTGGGCAGCCTGCGCCTCTTTACTTTTCTGCGCAAACATCATGAAAGCATCGACATTGAAGTTGAACGCATTCTGCGTGCCTGGCACTGTGGCGCAGACATAATCCTTGCCGGGCTGTTTACCGGCAGCGGCAAACTCACCCTTTGCCCAGTCACCCATAATTTGCACAGCGGCTTTACCGTCGATCACCATGGCGGTCGTCAGGTTCCAGTCACGTCCCGGCATGCCTGGATCCATGTAGGATTTCAGCTTTTTGAAGGTCGCAAAAGCCTGAGTCATGGTGTCAGAGCTCAGCGCCTGCTTATCCAGCTCGACAAAAGCCTGACGGTACCAGTCATCACCGCCGACACCCAGTGCGACCTGTTCAAACACAGTCGCGTCCTGCCAGTCCTGGCCGCCATGGGCAAAGGCAATAAAGCCGGCCTGCTTGGCCTTGTCCATAAAGGCGAAGAACTCATCCCAGCTTTGTGGCACTTGACCGCCGTTCACCTGATCTAAGATCGACTTGTTCATCCACATCCAATTGATCCGGTGGACATTCACCGGCGCCGCTACATAACTGCCCTGATATTTATGAATATCGGCCACGGCTTTGGGTAGCAAAGCGTCCCAGCCTTCACTGGTGGCAACCTCGTCCAGTTTGGCCAGTACACCCAGATCACCCCACTGGGCAATTTCAGGGCCGGCTATCATGGAAGCGGAAGGCGGATTGCCCGAAATGGCACGCGACTTCAGCACTGTCATCGCCGTTTCGCCGCCACCGCCGGCCACTGCAAAGTCCGTCCAGCTGTGTCCTTCGTCCTTCATCATTTTCTGCAAAATGGCCAGTGCTGCCGCCTCGCCACCCGAGGTCCAGTAATGCAGTACTTCCACATTACCGGCGTGTGCTTGTCCCGAAATCAGCGCAGCAAAGGTTGCCGCTGTCAGTGTTTTGTTCAGACCTGTCACGTTTTATCCTCCCTGGATAACTATTATTGTCGTTGCCAAACCGCCGCATCCCGGCACCGTTCGCCCTGATGGACAGGCACTCGAATTGTTGCTGATTTGTTAACTTTTTGTTTATCAATTATTCATTGTGAGCGTCTGTAAGTCACTGAGTGCTTGGTAAGCACGTGTAAGCAGTTTGTATCAATTCACTTACAAAATAAGAAATTGAAAAATAAAGAAAAACTTAAATTCAGCGAGAGCCCGGCTTTCACAGCATGGCTTGGGCGCATTGCGGCAAAGATGAACAGAAGGATTACGGGAGGAAAAAAAACCCCTGCCGTGGCAGGGGTTGTGAAGAGAGTCAGCTTCAGCGCGTCAGATTTAACCTTTGTAGACCTTCGGGTTAAAGACATCACGCAGCCAGTCACCCAGCAGGTTGATCACCAGCACCAGCGTCACCAGCACAATGCCGGGAAATGCGGTGATCCACCAGGAACCGGAGAAGATGTAGTTGAAACCGATGCTGATCAGCGAGCCCAGTGACGGCTGATCGACCGGCATTCCCAGTCCCAGGAAAGACAGTGCCGCTTCCGACATAATGGCATTGGCCACCTGGACCGTGGAGATCACCAGGATCGGCGACAGGCAGTTGGGCAGAATATGGCGGAACATGATGCGCATTGATTTCAGGCCCATCACGCGGGAGGCTTCAACATATTCTTTCTTCTTCTCTGCCAGCACAGAGGCCCGCACAGTCCGTGCATACTGCGGCCATTCGGCAATCCCGATAATCACCACCAGCATCACGATGGCGTACTGGCTGTAAAAATCACTGCCAAAGCTGGCTTTGAAAATTGCCGAAACAATAATCGCCACCATCATGGTCGAGAAGGACAACTGGACATCAGCAATACGCATCAGGAAGCTGTCAATCCGGCCACCGAAGTAACCCGCACACAGCCCGACGATGATGCCGATAAACAGCTGCAGCGCGACAGCAAACAGGCCGATAGCCAGTGAAATACGCAGCCCGTAGATAATGGTCGACAGAATATCACGGCCCTGGTCATCAGTGCCCAACAGGAAACGGGCGTCGCCAAACTCCATCCATGACGGTGCCAGCTCTGAGTCCATAATATCAATGCTGTTCAGATCATACGGGTTCATGGGTGACAGCAGCGGGGCGAACAGCGCCGTCAGGACAAAGATCAGAAACACAGTAAAACTGGCAATCGCCACTTTGTCTTTTTTAAAGAAATAAATGAAATCTGAATTCAGAAAACGCTGCCAACGTGAAGGCGCGTCAGTCGTCTTAGTCGTCATGATTACGCTCCTTTGCCGGTCAGGTTGACGGTTGGGTTGATCAGGCCGTACAGCAGGTCAACCAGGGTATTGGTGACCACGAAAATCAGGCCAACAAAAATCACATAAGCGGTAATCAACGGGGTATCCACCCGGTTAATCGCTTCCAGGAACAGGAAACCCGTTCCCGGCCACTGGAACACAGTTTCGGTCAGTATGGTGTAAGCCACCATGGTCCCGATTTGTACCCCGCCGACAGTGATCACCGGCAGCATAGTGTTTTTCAGCGCGTGCTGATAATACACCTTGTTCTGTGCCAGGCCTTTGGCTCGGGCAAATTTCACATACTCAGTGCTCAGGGCTTCGAGCATTTCAGAACGCACCAGGCGGATAAAGAGCGGCAACATAATCGATGCCAGCGAGATACTTGGCAGGATCAGGTGCGCCAGACCATCGAGCGTAAAGAAGCCGGATTCCCAGCCCAGCAGATTGGCCGTCTCGCCCCGTCCGAACGAGGGCAGCCAGCCTAATTCAATTGAGAAGACATACATCAGCATAATGGCGGTCAAAAAGACCGGAATCGAAATCCCGACTATGCTAAAGCCCATGATCACTTTGGTCAGGGCGCTGTTGGGGTGGATGGCCGAATAAACGCCTAAGGGGATCGACACCACAACAATAATCAGAGACGCAGCAAACACCAGCTCCAGTGTGGCCACTAACTTGTCCAGAATCACATCAACAACCGGACGTTTGAAGAAATAGGAATTGCCTAAATCTCCCTGAACGGCTTTCGAAATAAAGCGGCCGTACTTCACCATAAAGGGATCGTTGAGGCCCATTTCAGTCCGCAGCGCATCACGCTCGGCTTCGGACACAGACTGTCCCACCAGCTCACGCAGGGGATCGCCTAAATTGTCCTGGATAGCAAACGCCACCAGACTGATCACAAACATCACTACCAGTGCCTGCACCAGGCGCTTGACCAAAAACGTAAACATTTCTTGCCTCTTTAGACATCCATAATCAGGCCCCGGCCAACGCCGGAGCCTGCATTACGAAAGGTATTACTTAATCACCAGATCGCCCAGGTACGGGAAGTCCATACCGTTGACGATAGGTTTGATGTCCACATTCTTCTTGGCAGCCCAAGACGGGTCTTGCCAGTACAGTGGAACAAAGGCAGCGTCGTTGTACAGCAACTCTTCAACCTTCTTCAGCATCGTGCTGCGTTTTTCCAGATCGGTTTCCGTGTTGGCCGCTTCAACCAGCTTGTCGACTTCAGCGTTCGAGTAATGACCACAGTTGTACTGACCTTTACCTGTGTCAGCGTTACGGGTCATGGTCAGGAACTCAGTAAAGTTCGCTGAATCTTCTGTATCCGGGTGCCAGCCGATCATCAGCATGCCCGCTTCACACTTATCAAACTCAGGCCAGTACTGAGCTTTTGGCATGGTTTGCAGGTCAACTTTGATCTTGATTTTCGCCAGCATCGCCGCCACAGCCTGAGCGACTTTCTCATCGTTCACGTAACGGTTGTTCGGCGCAATCATGGTAATAGAGAAACCGTTCTCATAACCGGCATCTTTCATCAGCTGCTGAGCTTTTTTCAGATCGTAACGCGGTGTCAGCGACTCATTGTAACCGGCATAACCCACTGGGCTCTGCTGGCCGGCAGGCGTTGCGGCGCCTTTCATGATCTTCTCGGCAATCCCTTCGTTGTTCACCGCGTAAACAATCGCCTGACGCACACGCGCATCACGCAGCGGCTCAGCCACTTTCTGGTTCAGCTGGAAGGTAATGACGCGGGTACCCGGCATGGTCACCAGATCCAGCTTATCGTTGCTCTTGATACGCTGATAATCGTTCGGCGACACAGGCGCAATCATATCAACGTCGCCCGACAGCAGGGCTGCAACACGGGTGGCATCTTCTTTGATTGGGCGCAGCGTGATGTGATCCACATTACCTTCGCTGTCTTTGTCCCAGTAGTCCGCAAAACGCTCGAACTCAACTTTCACGCCCTGCTCGCGGCTGACCACTTTGAATGCACCGGTACCAGAGATATTGGTCGAGGCAAAAGTCGAACCGTTTTTCTTCAGTTCAGCCTTGTCTTTGCCGTCCGCGGTCTGGCCCGTATAGAACTTGCTGTCCATCGGGAACACATAGGTCATGACGTTTTCAATCAGTGGATAAGTCCCGTCAGTGATCACGTCCACTGTGTTGGCATCCACTTTTTTGATATCAACGATCGGGGTGAAGATCCCTTTGAAGTCCGCAGAAGACTTCAGACGCTTGAACGTCCAGACCACGTCATCAGCGCTGAAGGTGTTGCCGGAGTGGAACTTCACACCTTCACGCAGCTTGAAACGCATGGTGTTGTTATCAACACGCTCCCAGGATGTTGCCAGGCGAGGTTCAAACTCCATCGACTGGGTAAAACGGATCAGCGGGTCAAAAGTCATGTGAGAAAGTTGCAGCGTGCCGCCGGACAATTGCTCATGTGGATCCATAGAGACCGGGTCAGCATCATAAGCCAGATTCAGATTGGCAGCCGCCGCACCGAAGCTCAGACCAGCAGCCATTAACGCAACGGCTATCTTGCTCTTGAAGGTTTTCATTTGCATAGCTCCTTTATGCAGGGAGAGAACTCCCAGATGGTTATGTTTGCTTATTATTGGTTTAGGTAAGCAACATCAGCCCGGCTCGCAGAACGAGCCGTGCCGGCAACCAATGTCACCGGCGGGCAAACAGGTTCTGTATCAGGCCAGTTTCAGGCCTTCCTGACTCATTCCCTTGAACTCAGGCATCAAAGAAATCAATTGCTTGCTGTATTCATGCTGCGGCGCCGTGAACAACTGCTCAGTTGGTGCCACTTCCAGCAAGGTGCCTTTCTGCATCACGCCGATGCGATCACACATCTGGCGAATCACAGGTAAGTCGTGACTGATAAACAGCATCGTCAGGTTCAGCTCATCCTGCAGATCTTTGAGCAGGTTGAGGATTTGCGCCTGAACCGACACATCAAGCGCCGAGGTCGGCTCGTCACAAATCAGCAGACGGGGGCGAGTGGCCAGGGCACGGGCAATCGAAATACGCTGACGCTGACCGCCCGAGAATTCATGGGGGTATTTCACGCCAGCAGCACGACCCAGACCGACATGGTCAAGTAGATCACCAACAATCTGACGCACCTGAGATTCACTGCTGGCCAGTTTATGGAAACGGATCGGCTCAGCGATGATGTCGAAAATTTTCATCCGCGGGTTCATGGAAGAATACGGATTCTGGAATACCATCTGCATCTGGCGACGCATCGGGCGCCGTTCGTTCTCGCTCTTGAGCGCGGTCAGATCGATGCCTTCAAAGACCACTTTTCCTGAGTTAGGCGGATACAAACCGGCAATCACACGGGCAATGGTAGATTTCCCTGAACCGGACTCACCGACCAGGCCAAAGGTCTCGCCTTCAAACACCTCAAAGCTGACATTGTTCGAGGCCTGCACATATTCACGGCGGCTTTCAAAGAAAGAATCTTTGGTCACAAAGCGCAGATTGACATTCTCGACCTGCAATAAAGCGCCTGTGTACTGACGCTGGTCTTCACTCTGACCCAGCCAGTGATTTTTCACATCCAGTTGCGTGGTTTCACCTGCTTCTTCGATATAGCTGACCAAAGGGAAGCGAGCCAGTTTGATATCCGAGCGCGGCACCGCAGAAATCAGGCTTTTGGTGTACGGGTGGTTCGGATGGCCCAGTACCTGTTCCGTCGGACCGATTTCAACCAGATCACCCCGATACATCACGGCAACTCTGTCGGTGACATTGGAAACCACCCCCATATCATGGGTCACCAGCATACAGCCGACATTTTTCTTCACACACAACTCGCGAATCAGGGTCAGGATCTGATCCTGAATCGACACATCAAGCGCTGTGGTCGGTTCATCAGCAATGATTAAATCTGGCTCACCAGCCAGGGCGATGGCAATCACCACGCGCTGACGCATACCGCCGGAAAATTGATGCGGATACTGCTTAATGCGAATTTCCGGCTGCGGGATCCCAACCTGCTCCATCAGCTTAATCGCGCGGCGAACCGCTTCTTCTTTACTGACATTCAAATTGGTGATGATGGTTTCCGTCAACTGACGCTCAACGGTATACAAAGGGTTCAGCGAGGTCATCGGATCCTGAAATATAAAACCGATCTTCGCGCCGCGCACTTTGCGCATCGCTTCCGGTTTCAGACCCGAAATTTTCTGACCGTCCAGGTAGACGTCACCACTGGCAATCTTGCCCGGAGGACTCAACAGATCGATTACGGCATTACCGACCGTTGATTTACCCGCCCCGGATTCCCCGACGACACCGACGATCTCACCGCGCTCTATTGTGAACGACAGTGATTTCACCGCAGCGTGGATACCGTGACGAGACGGGTATTCAATACGAAGGTTTTTAACTTCCAATAATGCCATGCTCAGACCTCAACAACCTGGCAGCGACTCTGCCTGTCTGCAATTGATTCCATTCCAATCAACCGATAAAAATATCGGCCAAATAAAGTGCCAACAATCTGGCAAAGATTTCACCAAAAATCAACATTTCATACTATAAAACTGTGCTACCGCACAAAATCAGCATAAATAATCACTGAAACCCGCAGTCCAAACAAACATAACCCTTGTAAAGAACCTTAGGCAAACTCTGGTAAAACTGGCTAAAATCAGCTAACAATTCTATTTTTCAGCATTTGTATTCACAAAAACCAGCAACCAGCATCTGCATAAAGCACCAAACAAAACTAAACATTTCATTAACACGATATGATTTTAGACCACTAAAAACAAAAGTATCAGTATATGAACCCATCAAGATCACACACTGCAGGATGAACAACCACCCTGAATTCAGGATGCAGTGCAGAAAGACATGAATAAGCCATGATTTTTCATCCGTCATCCGTGCTATGAACTGTGATTCACTAACAAATATGGCACAAAGAAATCAACTTGCCTCACTGCCATCCCACAACCCGCAACAGCTGCATCTCAGAACGGTAAACATAAAGACAAAACCCGCTCGATGAGCGGGTCTTCAAAGGGGATCGGTGAAGAGGGATTGACGCAGCGGGCATCCGTGCGGCGGGCTTCCGCACTCGACCCGGCTGCCTTTCCTTTACTCCAAACAAGCAAACAGCAAAATACAGGTATAAAAAAACCGCTCAATAGAGCGGGTCTTTAAAGGTGGTCGGTGAAGAGGGATTAACGCGGCGGGCATCCGTGCGGCGGGCTTCCGCACCCGACCCGGCTGCCTTTCCTTTTTCCAAACAAGCAAACAGTAAAATACAGATATAAAAAAACCCGCTCAATGAGCGGGTCTTCAAAAGTGGTCGGTGAAGAGGGATTCGAACCCCCGACCCTCTGGTCCCAAACCAGATGCGCTACCAAACTGCGCTATTCACCGATAATACTTTCTTGTTGCTTGTCATCCAGCCATACATGGCTGAAAAACGTGATATGGGGTGGCTAACGAGACTTGAACTCGCGACAACCGGAATCACAATCCGGGACTCTACCAACTGAGCTATAGCCACCATTGTAAAGTGGTCGGTGAAGAGGGATTGAACGCGGCGGGCTTCCGCACCCGAGCAATGCACTTCTTTTCCGAACCTGTAGGTTTGCTCAACAGGCAAACTTACTATAAGTGGTCGGTGAAGAGGGATTCGAACCCCCGACCCTCTGGTCCCAAACCAGATGCGCTACCAAACTGCGCTATTCACCGATAATTTTTTTCTTGCCGGAGATACACAACTTGCGTTATCTGCCGCTAAGTACCGAGCTTAAACAAGCTCCATACTCAAGTATATGGGGTGGCTAACGAGACTTGAACTCGCGACAACCGGAATCACAATCCGGGACTCTACCAACTGAGCTATAGCCACCATAATTTACACGCCCAATAGTGCCATCCTGACTTTCCGGAGTGGCGCGCCCGACAGGATTTGAACCTGTGACCTTTGGCTCCGGAGGCCAACGCTCTATCCAGCTGAGCTACGGGCGCCTTGCCCTATCGGCGGTGGTGAATATTACGGATCAGCATGCTTCTCGTCTAGTCTTTTTTGCAAAATTTTTTGTATTCGCTTCATTTATAACCATCTCTGGGTTGATTCGCGTCATACAAACAAAGCCGCTCTGTTTAATACCACTTCGTTAAGGGATATAATCATTACGTTTTTTACCCAAAAACCACTGGTTAATAACTCACAGCCCCGTCTCATTACGTAATATTTACAATAACTTATACTAGACAGCTGTGATATTCGAGCAAATAATCTGGGAGTGTTAAGGTGAGCTCAATGGAATTTTCTCTTCGACAACTAATGGTCGCTGCAGTCGCAACCGTCGCCATCAGCGGCTCAGCCGTAGCGGCAGATATGTCTGGCGAAGCGATCGCAGAACGCATCAAGCCTGTTGGCTCAGTCTACAAGGAAGGTGATGCACCAGCCGCGACAGCCGCCGCTTCCGGCCCTCGCTCAGGCGATCAGGTCTACGGCACTTTCTGTGTGGCTTGCCACAGCAGCGGTGTACTGGGCGCACCTAAAGCTGGTAATGCCGGTGACTGGGGACCGCGGATTGCTCAAGGTATGGATACGCTGACCAATCATGCGATTAATGGTTTCAATGCCATGCCGGCGAAAGGCACCTGTATGGACTGCAGCGATGAAGAAATCGTCGCGGCGATCAATCATATGATCGAGGGGCTGTAACCCAGCCTCCCCTGCAAATACCTGAAAAAAAGGTTAGCTCTGATGGCTAACCTTTTTATTTTCAGCATATGTTCACTGCGTTATTTCTTATTGAACATCGCGCGGATATTGGCAATGTGGGCCTGGCCGCGCTCCATACGTTCTTCTGCCGTTACCGGTTTGCGCTCAGTTTCCCAATCCAGATCGTCCTGGGGCAATTCGTAGAGAAAACGACTGGGCTCGGGTTTGAGCAGCTCGCCATACTGCCGGCGCTCCTTACATAAGGTAAAGGTCAGTGTTTTCTGGGCCCGGGTAATCCCGACATACGCCAAGCGCCGCTCTTCTTCCACATTGTCTTCATCAATGCTGGTCTGATGGGGCAAAATCCCTTCTTCGGCACCAATCAAATAGACATGGGGAAATTCCAGCCCTTTTGAGGCGTGGAGCGTCATCAGCTGAACCTGATCGGCATCCTCATCCTCTTCACCCCGTTCCATCATGTCACGCAGTGTCATGCGCTGAACCACTTCTTTCAGGGTGCGCACTTCATTATCGTAATTATCGCCTTCCAGATCTGCGGTGATCCAGCTGTATAAATCGGACACGTTTTTCATCCGCATTTCTGCCGCTTTCGGGCTGGCGGAGGTTTCAAACAACCAGTCCTCGTAATGGATGTCGCGGATCATCTGGCGCACGGCCGCGACGGCGTCGCCCCGCTCGGCATTATCGGCCAGCTCAACAACCCAGCGCGTAAACTGGCGCAGGCTGTCCAGTCCACGTCCTGACAAGTGCTGCTCCAGGCCAAGCTCAAAGCTGGCTTCAAACAAACTCTTACCCCGCATATTGGCGTAGGTGCCCAGTTTCTCCAGAGTGACCGGGCCAATCTCGCGCCGCGGGGTATTGACGATACGCAAAAAAGCGTTGTCATCATCCGGGTTGGTGAGCAAGCGCAGGTAAGCCATGATGTCTTTGATCTCGGTGCGTGAGAAGAAAGAGGTACCGCCAGAAATTTTATAAGGGATCCGGTTCTGCATCAGGGCTTTTTCAAACAAACGCGACTGATGGTTGCCGCGGTACAGAATCGCGTAATCTTTGTAATCAGTGTTGTTGAGAAAACGGTGGGCAATCAGCTCCCCGACCACTTTCTCGGCTTCATGCTCTTCATTTTTGGCCGTCAGGACCTTGAGCATATCGCCATCAGGGATTTCTGAGAACAACGCTTTTTCAAACAAATGCGGGTTATTGGCGATCAGAATATTGGCGCTGCGCAATATCCGGCTGGTCGAGCGGTAGTTCTGCTCCAGCTTGATCACTTTGAGGGTCGGGAAATCTTTATTGAGCAGGGCCAGATTCTCTGGCTGCGCGCCTCGCCAGGAGTAAATCGACTGATCGTCATCCCCCACCACAGTGAATTTTGAGCGCTCGCCCACCAGCAGCTTCACAAACGCATACTGGCTGGTGTTGGTATCCTGATACTCATCCACCAGCAGGTAGCGGATCTTATTCTGCCAGCGCTGCCGCACTTCCTCGTTATCGCGCAGCAAAAGCACGGGCATCAGGATCAGATCATCAAAGTCCAGGGCGTTATAGGCTTTCATCTGACGCTGATACAACTCATAGCAATGGGCAAACAGCTGGTCACGTTCACCTTGCGCCTGCGCTTTCGCCTGGACGGGCGACAGCATGGCGTTCTTCCAGTTGGAAATCGATGACAGCAGCATTTTCAGCAAGTCTTTATCACCGTCGAGCTGATCTTCCGTCAGCTCCTTGAGCAGCGCCATCTGATCCTGATCGTCAAACAGGGAGAAACTCGCTTTCAGACCCAGCACCTTATACTCGCGGCGAATGATATTCAGGCCCAGTGTGTGGAAGGTCGACACCATCAAGCCTTTGGCTTCCTGGCGGCCCAGGGTCTGCCCGACCCGCTCCTTCATTTCCCGCGCCGCTTTATTGGTAAATGTCAGCGCAGCAATATTGCGGGCTTTGTAGCCACATTGTTGGACTAAGTAAGCGATTTTATTGGTAATGACCCGTGTTTTGCCTGAACCTGCACCGGCCAGAACCAGACACGGTCCAGCAACAAAACGTACCGCCTCATTTTGTCTCGGATTGAGTTTCATTCATTTGCCCTATGAGTCATGATTGATTCAGCTGCCGCATTGTAACCTGTTCTCGTCTCGTGTCTATTTCAGACAATCCCTCGCGTTTGCTCAGAAAAATAAAGGTAACAGATGAGTTGCATACTAATAAAGCATCCACAATAATGAATGAACGTTCATTCACTTTGTGATCAATTAATGACTGACAAAAAAGAACGTATCTTGCAGGCAACCGAAGAATTGCTGGCAAAACATGGTTTTCACGGTCTGTCGATGAATATGGTGGCCAAAGAAGCCAGGGTCGCGACAGGGACCATCTATCGCTATTTCAGTGATAAAGATGATCTCCTGTATCAGCTGCATGACCATATACTGACGATTGTCGCCAGGAAAATCACACAGAACGTTTCTGATGTCATGCCCTTAGAACAGCAGTTCCGTACTATGTGGCTCAACATCTGGAACATGGCTACGGATAATGAAGCACCGCTGATTAACCGGGGCCAGTTCGAAAACATGCCGCACCGAGGGAAGCAGTACAAGATAGCGTTAGAGCAAACGCTCTTTGCCCCTGTCCACAGGATGTTTGACACGGGTAAAGCTCAGGGGCTGTTTAAGCCTTTGGACAACGAGATTTTAAGCGCACTCAGCCTTGAACCCAGCGCCTGTCTGGCCCGCAAGCACCTGAGTGGTACGTTTACGGTAAGTGATGAGGCGCGGGATGCTGCCATTAAAGCTTGCTGGGATGCTGTAATTACACATTGACTTAGCATTAACTTAAGACTCCGGAGCAAAGATAATGAAAAAATGGGTAGCATGGATAGTCATGCTCATCATCGTTGCCGTGCTGTTTGGCACGCTTTTTACGTCCAAGTACTTTGAAATCAAAGGGAAGATGGCTTATTTCGCCAACATGCCTGAACCGGATTATCCGGTGACTGTGGTGGAGGCTAAACCGACCAATTGGGTACCGGCCATTGAAGCGATTGGTTTCATCGAGCCCAACCAAGGCGTGACTGTCACCACGGAAGTGGCCGGTGTGATCAAGTCGCTGGAATTCGACTCAGGCATGTCGGTGAAAAAAGGCCAACGTCTGCTCGCGCTGGACTCAGATGTTGAGGAAGCCAACCTCAAGAGCTCCCAGGCTCGTCTGCCAGCCGCCAAAGCCAAGTTCATCCGCTATCAGGACCTGTACAAAAAAGGCTCTATCTCTAAGGAAGCCTTTGATGGCGCGCAAGCGGATTACTTCTCTCTGTCTGCTGATATTGAGAGCCTGAAAGCCACCATCGACCGTCGCATTATTAAAGCCCCGTTTGCCGGTGATGTCGGTCTGCGCAATGTGTTCCTGGGTGAGTATATTCAGCCCGGTACGGACATCGTCCGTCTGGAAGATACTTCCCTGATGAAGCTGCGCTTCACCATTCCGCAAACCGATCTGTCTGACATCCACATCGGACAGGAAGTGGACATCGCCGTTGATGCTTACCCGGATGCCAAGTTCCAGGGCAAGATCAGTGCAATTGAGCCTGCGGTCAATTATCAGAGCGGCTTAGTTCAGGTTCAGGCAGATATTCCAAATAACGCCGGCCGTCTGCGCAGCGGTATGTTTGCCCGTGCCAACATCATTCTGCCGACCCTGGAAAATCAGGTTGTCCTGCCGCAGTTTGCCATCACCTATACCCTGTATGGCGATAATGTGTATGTGCTGTACGAAGATGACGAAGGCGTTACCCGCGTCCGTCAGTCCGTGGTGAAAACCGGTGAACGTAAGCGCGATATTATCCATGTCCTTGATGGCGTGAAACCGGGAGACCGCGTTGTGACCACAGGCCAGGTGCGCCTGAGTAATGATGTGAAAGTCCGTATCGTCGAAAACGATGCCCTGAAAACCCCGGCTGAAACACCGATGCTGTGATTCGGAGGTTAAATGCGCTTTACTGATATATTCATAAAAAGGCCGGTCCTGGCAGTGTCGATCAGTATTCTGATTGCCCTGCTTGGTTTTCAGGCTATTTTCAAAATGCAGGTCCGGGAATATCCCGAGATGACCAATACCGTAGTCACTGTGACGACCAGTTATTACGGTGCCAGTGCCGATCTGATCCAAGGCTTTATTACTCAGCCACTGGAGCAGGCCATCGCGCAGGCAGACAATATTGATTACATGACATCGTCATCGGTACTGGGTTCCTCGACAATTACCGTCAACATGAAACTCAATACCGATCCCAACGCGGCCCTGTCTGATGTACTGGCAAAAACCAACTCGGTGCGCTCTCAGCTTCCCCGTGAAGCGGAAGACCCGACTGTAACTATGTCGACCGGCTCTACCACGGCGGTTATGTACATCGGCTTTACCAGTGACGAGCTCAATTCCAGCCAGATCACCGATTACCTGGAACGGGTATTCAACCCGCAGCTGTTCACAGTGAACGGCGTTTCCAAAATCGATCTTTATGGCGGGATGAAATTTGCGCTGCGGGTATGGCTGGATCCGGCCAAGATGGCGGCATACAACCTGACTGCCAGCGACATCATGACAGTGCTGAATGCCAATAACTATCAGTCGGCCACGGGTCAGGCTACGGGCGAGTTTGTGCTGTATAACGGCACGGCAGATACCCAGGTCAAAACCACAGATGAGCTGAAAAAACTGATTGTCTCGACGCAGAAAGGTCAGGTGATCCGCTTAGGTGATATCGCCAAAGTCACCCGGGCAAAAAGCCACGACATTTACCGTGCAACAGCAAACGGTGAGGAAGCCGTGGTCGCTGCAATCAATGCGGCGCCAAGCGCGAACCCGATCAATATTGCCGCCGATGTGCTGGATCTGCTGCCTGAAATTCAGCGCAACATGCCAAGCAACATCAAGATGAACGTCCTGTACGACTCAACAGTTGCCATTAACGAGTCGATTCAGGAGGTTATCAAGACTATCGGTGAAGCAGCGCTGATTGTACTTGTGGTGATCACCCTGTTCCTGGGTTCGTTCCGCGCGGTACTCATCCCTATCATTACCATTCCGCTGTCGCTGATTGGGGTGGCCATGGTAATGCAGGCCTTCGGTTTCTCCTGGAACCTGATGACGCTGTTGGCCATGGTACTGGCCATCGGCCTGGTGGTCGATGATGCCATCGTGGTACTGGAAAACGTCGATCGTCACATCAAACTCGGCGAGTCACCGTTCCGGGCAGCCATTATCGGTACCCGTGAAATTGCGGTGCCTGTTATCGCCATGACCCTGACGCTGGGCGCGGTATACGCACCTATCGCACTGATGGGCGGCATTACCGGCTCACTGTTTAAAGAGTTCGCCCTGACGCTGGCGGGATCGGTCTTTATCTCAGGGATTATCGCGCTGACACTGTCGCCGATGATGTGTTCTAAGATCCTGAAAGCACACGATAAGCCAAACCGCTTTGAAGATACAGTGCACAGTGTTCTGGATCGCATGACCAGCCGCTATGAAAAAATGCTGACCACAGTGATGAAATCACGCCCTGTGGTGATTGTGTTTGCGATCATTGTCTTTGCTATGCTGCCGGTTCTGTTCAAGTTCATTCCCAGTGAACTGGCACCGGCAGAAGATAAAGGCGTACTGATGATGATGGGTACCGGCCCGTCTACCGCTAACCTGGATTACATTGAAAACTCCATGAGCGAAGTGAACGAAATGCTGAGTAATCAGCCTGAAGTGGCTTTTGCTCAGGTGTTCTCCGGTGTACCGCAATCCAACCAGGCATTCGGTATCGCTTCTATGGTGCCCTGGAGTCAGCGCGAAGCCAGTCAGGCAGAAGTGGTCGGCCGTGTCACTACCCTGGTTAACGATGTCCCTGGTATGGCGGTAACGGCTTTCCAGATGCCGGAACTGCCGGGTGCGGGTTCTGGTCTGCCCATCCAGTTTGTCATAACGACTCCCAACAACTTTGAAAGCCTGTTTCAGGTGGCCGGTTCGATTCTGGATGATGTCACCAAAAATCCGATGTTTGTGTATTCAAACTTGGATCTGAACTTCGACTCCGCCACCATGAAGATCAGCATAGACAAAGACAAAGCAGGGGCTTATGGCGTCACTATGCAGGATATCGGTATCACCCTAAGCACCATGATGGCCGACGGTTATGTCAACCGCATCGACCTCAATGGCCGTTCTTATGAGGTGATTCCACAGGTAGAACGTAAGTACCGCCTGAATCCTGAATCCCTGAACGCCTTCTATGTTCGTGCTGCTGATGGTAATTCTGTGCCCCTGGGCAGCCTGATCACTATTGATGTTGTGGCTGAGCCGCGTGCACTGCCGCACTTCAACCAGCTGAACTCAGCAACCATAGGTGTGGTGCCTATGCCAGGGACCGCCATGGGTGACGCTATCGACTGGTTCCGTACCGAAGCCGTCAGCCAGCTACCATCTGGCTATCAGTATGACTTCATGGGCGAGGCTCGCCAGTACGTGACCGAAGGCAATGCCCTGTTTGCAACATTCGGTCTGGCATTGGCAGTGATCTTCCTGGTGC
Source organism: Photobacterium sp. TLY01 (assembly GCF_021432065.1). NCBI lineage: Bacteria > Pseudomonadati > Pseudomonadota > Gammaproteobacteria > Vibrionales > Vibrionaceae > Photobacterium > Photobacterium sp. TLY01. The sequence continues at coordinate 39,630 of NZ_CP090364.1, read as the reverse complement.
TGGCTATCCAGTTCGAATCACTGCGCGACCCTATGGTGATCATGGTATCGGTACCGCTGGCTATCTGTGGCGCGCTGGTCTCGCTGGCCTGGGGCGCGGCTTCGATGAACATCTACTCACAAGTAGGTTTGATCACCCTGATTGGTCTGATCACCAAACACGGGATTCTGATCTGTGAAGTCGCAAAAGAAGAGCAGCTCAATCACCAGAAAGACAAAATGTCTGCGGTAATGGAAGCCGCCAAAGTGCGTCTGCGTCCAATTCTGATGACCACCGCGGCGATGATTGCCGGTCTGGTTCCTCTGCTGTACGCCACCGGGGCAGGTGCTGCCCAGCGCTTCAGTATCGGTATCGTTATCGTATCCGGTCTGGCGATAGGCACACTCTTTACCCTGTTCGTGCTGCCGGTGATCTACACCTACCTGGCAAGTACTCATAAACCGCTGCCGGTTTTTGTGGAGGACAAGGATCTGGAAAAGTTAAAACGGGCTGACGAAGCGAAACTCGCGCTGAAAGCCCGGGAAAGTTAATCCGCAACTTTCTATCAGACTAAGGCCGCGCAAGCGGCCTTTTTTTCAGCCCACCTTACCCAATCTGGCCAGGATTCCTGCCTGCCACAGAAATTTTTGGTGTACACTAACGGCTAAAAGTATCCCATTAACCTCATGGAGTTAAACCCGCGTATGTTTGATCCAAAGAAACTTGAGCAGGTTGCCAAGCAAATTCAGGAAGCCATGCCTCAACCGGTCAAAGCGCTTGGTCAGGATGTGGAACAGAAAGTGCGTCAAACCATCCAGGCACAACTGAGCAAGCTGGATGTGGTGAATCGCGAAGAGTTCGATGTGCAGACCCAGGTCCTGCTGCGCACGCGCCAAAAGCTGAACGAGCTGGAACAAAAGGTTGCCCAGCTGGAAGCTATGCTGGCAGATAAATCCGAATAATTGGTTTCATTACAGACATGAAAAAGCCCGGCAAATTTTGCCGGGCTTTTAGCTAACCAGGAAGGAGGTTTACTTAGTCGCCTACTGCGATACGCTTCATATCTGTCATATAACCACGCAGTTCGTGACCAATCTGCTCTACAGGGTGATTACGCAGCGCTTCGTTCACATCAATCAGCTGCTGGTTATCAACTTGGTTGCTGGTTGCAGCCAGGCCTTTACCAATCACATCCGTACCCACTTTCGGCATGAACTTTTCGCGCAGTAATGGCGTCGCCACGTTCGCAAACAGGTAGTTACCATATTCTGCCGTATCAGAAATCACCACGTTCATCTCGTACAGACGCTTACGGGCAACAGTGTTGGCAATCAGCGGCAGCTCGTGCAGAGACTCATAGTAAGCCGACTCTTCAATAATGCCTGAGGCTGTCATGGCTTCAAACGCCAGCTCAACACCGGCACGCACCATAGCCACCATCAGAATGCCGTTATCAAAGTATTCCTGCTCAGCAATTTTGGCATCGGTTTGCGGATAGTTTTCAAACGCCGTTTCCGCCGTTTCAGCACGCCAGCCCAGCAGCTCTGCGTCATCGTTCGCCCAGTCGGCCATCATGGTCCGAGAGAACTCACCTGTGATGATGTCATCCATGTGCTTGTTATACAGCGGACGCATCAGATCTTTCAGCTCTTCAGACAACTCAAATGCTTTGATTTTAGCCGGGTTCGTCAGACGATCCATCATATGCGTGATACCGCCAAACTTCAGGGCTTCGGTAATGGTTTCCCAGCCGAACTGCAGCAGCTTACCGGCATAGCCAGGCTCGACGCCTTCAGCAACCATCTTCTCGTAACACACGATAGAGCCCGCCTGCAGCATGCCACACAGAATGGTCTGCTCACCCATCAGGTCAGATTTCACTTCTGCTACGAAAGAGGATTCCAGAACACCGGCACGGTGGCCACCTGTTGCGGCCGCCCAGGCTTTCGCAATTTCCAGGCCTTCACCTTGCGGGTCATTTTCCGGGTGAACGGCGATCAGCGTCGGAACACCAAAGCCACGCTTGTATTCTTCACGGACTTCCGTCCCCGGACACTTAGGCGCCACCATCACAACCGTGATATCCGGACGAATCTGCATGCCTTCTTCAACGATATTGAAACCGTGTGAATAACCCAGCGCCGCACCTTGCTTCATCAGAGGCATCACAGTGGTCACAACATCCGTGTGTTGTTTGTCTGGCGTCAGGTTGATCACCAGATCAGCCTGCGGGATTAATTGTTCATAGCTGCCCACTTCAAAACCATTGTCTTTTGCATTACGAAACGATGCACGCTGCTCATCAATCGCCGCCTGACGCAGTGCATAAGACACGTTCAGACCAGAATCACGCATGTTCAGACCCTGATTCAGACCCTGAGCACCACAACCAACAATCACCACCTTCTTACCTTTCAGGTAATCGGCTTCGGTTGCAAACTCGCTGCGGCCCATGAAACGGCAGCGGCCCAGTTGATCTAATTGCTGACGCAAGTTTAAGGTATTGAAATAGTTAGCCATAACAAATTACTCCGTGAATTCTGATCCTTGGTCGGCACGTCATTGCCGAATAACCTGATAGTAGATCAGGCTTAATGTTGTCTAAAGTGATATATTCACAACATCATATTGCAAATGGTGCAACATAAACCATGAACATCAAATCACTCCAGTTCTTTCTTCATTTATGTAACAGCAAAAACTTTAGTCAGACTGCACAAAAAATGCATATCAGTCCATCCGCACTCAGCCGCCTCATTCAACGGCTTGAGCAGGAAGTGTCTCAACCTTTGTTTATTCGGGACAACCGCAGTGTTGAACTGACCACAGCGGGTCGTAAGTTGCTCCCTGTCGCCAACCGAATCATCGCGGAATGGCAACAACTGCAACAAGAACTGACCGAACCGGATCAAATGCTCAAAGGCAAGTTAACCCTGTTCTGTTCGGTCACTGCCAGCTACAGCCATTTGCCGCATGTGCTCAATCAATTCCGGCAACACTATCCCCAAGTCGAAATCCAGCTGGTGACCGGCGATCCGGCGCAAGCCGTCGATAAAGTGCTCCACGATGAAGCCGACTTTGCCATCACAGCGCTGCCTGACAATATTTCCAGCAAACTGACTTTCATTCACCTGGGTGATGTCTCAATCTCAGTGATTAGTCCTTTAGTTGCACCCTCCGGGTTACAGACGCTGCTGACCCCCGAAATTCAATGGAATAAACTGCCATTTATCCTTCCGGAACATGGAAAAGCCAGAGAAAACGCTGACAAGTGGATGAAATCAAATAAAATTAAGCCTAACATTTATGCTCAGGTTGCTGGACACGAAGCTATTGTTAGTATGGTGGCATTGGGATGCGGCATAGGGATTGCGCCAGATATTGTGATAGAGAACAGCCCAATGCGTGACCAGATACAAAAGCTGCCTACCGCAGCGGTTGAGCCCTTAACCCTGGGGTTGTGTTGTAAACAAAGCCGGCAACAGGAGCCGCTCTATCAAGCGTTGCTGGCATTATTCAAATAGCAGGTCAGTTATGACGTCAACGCACACTTTAACACACAGCTACTACTCCGCTTTTTATGCAGAAAAAGGCTATCAGTTTTTAGAGCAAATTGCGCAAACCCGGATGATGCCGAAAAACCTGATTGTTTTTACCGTCATGCATTGTTATGAAGGTTCACTGCCGTATCTGAATGTGCTGTGTAAACTTGCTGACCACGTCATTTTCATCCCCAAGCAAGCGACATTTTGCAATAATGGCACATTGCTCAATACCATCAGCTCTATTCCAAACTGTGATGTTGTGACTGCCGGGTTTGACAAAATCGCCTTGAGAGATCCGATGCGTTGCCTGACGCTTATTGAGCAATACACTCAGCCGGGACAAGCTTTTCTGATTTTGGATCACGGTGGCTATTTTGCTCAGGGCGTTGAAGCCATCTTTGAAAGATATTACGAGCAATGTGTCGGGATTGCGGAGTTAACCGCCAATGGCATCGCCAAATATCGCAATCGTCATCTCATCAAGCCGCTGGTATCTGTAGCCCACCTGAGCATCAAGACCCCAGCCGACTACGAAGCTTCTGAGTGTATCGTCCATTACACAGATCAAATTCTGCGTGAAGCTTTTGGTCTGAAATTGAACAATCTCGGCTTTCTTACCATCGGTGTGATAGGCAGTGGTAATCTGGGCCGGGGTATTTGTAAAACACTCCAAGGTAAAGGTATCCATGAGATCTATGTCAGTGACCAGGATCCCAGGCAACTCACCGCCTTACCCAGAAATGGTATTCAGGTTTGTTCTACCGAAACCATGCTCAAACACTGCAATCTCATTTTCTGCTGTACCGGCAATGGCGCGCTGCACACGGCGCACATCCAATCCAGACGCGAGAACTTATTCATCGCCACTGTCACCTCTGCCGACGACGAGCTGAATCTGCCCGATCTGGTCCAACAAGGAACTTTAAAGTATATAGGGGGCAATCAATTCATCACTGAATATCAAAATCGGCATGGCGCCAGCATTTACCTCATTGCTGGCGGTGAATCAGCGAACACCCCCTTCAAAACCGGTATGGGCGACCCCACTCTATATCTGTTTGAAGCCGCACATTTGCTGGCAGGCCTGCAGCTCAGCAGCCAGTCTCACAGCTATGCATCAGGTATTCAGGCTTTATCTGCACAAGATGAAATTTTCATTGCTGAGCAATGGTTGCGTTTTTTCTATAGTTACACTTAACGCACAGCGGCTAACTCCAGAGCATTGGTTTGAAAAAAACGCTCTTTCGCCTGAGGCATCGCGTCTGAGGCTTTTATGAGTGACGAGCAGTCAAAAAATAACAAAGCGCCAGACAGCAAAAAGCCCAGCCATTACTGACTTGGTTTCTCTGAAAAGTGGCGGACGGCTGGGGTCGCATACGACCGAGACTCGATGATCCGCGGCCAAAATACGCCGCACTTTTCGTAAGTTCTGATATGAAAAAAGCCCCAGTCTTTCGACTGGGGCTTTCAATGAGTGGCGGAGCGGACGGGACTCGAACCCGCGACCCCCGGCGTGACAGGCCGGTATTCTAACCAACTGAACTACCGCTCCACTCAATTTTTCTGCCTAACAAAGTCTTACGCTTCACTGCTTTGCTTGGATCATTTGTCGCTGTGCGATGACGATTTTGATGCGAGAAGCGCAGTGTACATTCAGTACATGAGCATCGCAGCACTCAAAAGCGGCAAGCTACAATAGACAAATTGGCAATCAGAGCCTGGCGATGTCCTACTCTCACATGGGGAGACCCCACACTACCATCGGCGCTGCTGCGTTTCACGTCTGAGTTCGGCATGGGATCAGGTGGGTCCGCAACGCTATGGTCGCCAAGCAAAATTTGTTCAACAATCTTGGAAAATCTGACTTCAGTTCTCAGCACATCATTCAAGTGCTTATGGAGTCCGTAAAACCCCTTGGGTGTTGTATGGTTAAGCCTCACGGGCAATTAGTACAGGTTAGCTGAGCGCCTCACAACGCTTACACACCCTGCCTATCAACGTTCTAGTCTCGAACAGCCCTTCAGGAGGCTTAAAGCCTCAGGGATGACTCATCTCAGGGCTCGCTTCCCGCTTAGATGCTTTCAGCGGTTATCGATGCCGAACTTAGCTACCGGGCAATGCGTCTGGCGACACAACCCGAACACCAGCGGTTCGTTCACTCCGGTCCTCTCGTACTAGGAGCAACTCCCTTCAATCATCCAGCGCCCACGGCAGATAGGGACCGAACTGTCTCACGACGTTCTAAACCCAGCTCGCGTACCACTTTAAATGGCGAACAGCCATACCCTTGGGACCGACTTCAGCCCCAGGATGTGATGAGCCGACATCGAGGTGCCAAACACCGCCGTCGATATGAACTCTTGGGCGGTATCAGCCTGTTATCCCCGGAGTACCTTTTATCCGTTGAGCGATGGCCCTTCCATTCAGAACCACCGGATCACTATGACCTGCTTTCGCACCTGCTCGAACCGTCATTCTCGCAGTTAAGCGGGCTTATGCCATTGCACTAACCTCACGATGTCCGACCGTGATTAGCCCACCTTCGTGCTCCTCCGTTACGCTTTGGGAGGAGACCGCCCCAGTCAAACTACCCACCAGGCACTGTCCGCACCCCGGATAACGGGGCGACGTTAGAACATCAACACGACAAGGGTGGTATTTCAAGGACGGCTCCACAGATACTGGCGTACCTGCTTCGAAGCCTCCCACCTATCCTACACATGTAGGGTCAATGTTCAGTGCCAAGCTGTAGTAAAGGTTCACGGGGTCTTTCCGTCTAGCCGCGGGTACGCAGCATCTTCACTGCGATTTCAATTTCACTGAGTCTCGGGTGGAGACAGCGTGGCCATCATTACGCCATTCGTGCAGGTCGGAACTTACCCGACAAGGAATTTCGCTACCTTAGGACCGTTATAGTTACGGCCGCCGTTTACCGGGGCTTCGATCAAGAGCTTCTCCGAAGATAACCCCATCAATTAACCTTCCGGCACCGGGCAGGCGTCACACCGTATACGTCATCTTTCGATTTTGCACAGTGCTGTGTTTTTAATAAACAGTTGCAGCCACCTGGTATCTGCGACTCTCAGTAGCTCCATCCGCGAGGGACTTCACCGCCAAGAGCGTACCTTCTCCCGAAGTTACGGTACCATTTTGCCTAGTTCCTTCACCCGAGTTCTCTCAAGCGCCTTGGTATTCTCTACCCGACCACCTGTGTCGGTTTGGGGTACGATTGCTTATTATCTGAAGCTTAGAGGCTTTTCCCGGAAGCATGGCATCAATGACTTCATCACCGTAGTGACTCGACATCGGGTCTCAGCCTTAATGCAGAACCGGATTTGCCTAATTCTGCAGCCTACACCCTTAAACCAGGACAACCGTCGCCTGGCCCACCTAGCCTTCTCCGTCCCCCCATCGCAATAATAAGCAGTACGGGAATATTAACCCGTTTCCCATCGACTACGCCTTTCGGCCTCGCCTTAGGGGTCGACTTACCCTGCCCCGATTAACGTTGGACAGGAACCCTTGGTCTTCCGGCGAGGGGGTTTTTCACCCCCTTTGTCGTTACTCATGTCAGCATTCGCACTTCTGATACGTCCAGCATGCCTTACAGCACACCTTCAACCGCTTACAGAACGCTCCCCTACCCAATACAATAAATTGCATTGCCGCAGCTTCGGTGTATCACTTAGCCCCGTTAAATCTTCCGCGCAGGCCGACTCGACCAGTGAGCTATTACGCTTTCTTTAAATGATGGCTGCTTCTAAGCCAACATCCTGGCTGTCTGAGCCTTCCCACATCGTTTCCCACTTAGTGATACTTTGGGACCTTAGCTGGCGGTCTGGGTTGTTTCCCTCTCCACGACGGACGTTAGCACCCGCCGTGTGTCTCCCGGATAGTACTTACTGGTATTCGGAGTTTGCAAAGGGTTGGTAAGTCGGGATGACCCCCTAGCCTTAACAGTGCTCTACCCCCAGTAGTATTCGTCCGAGGCGCTACCTAAATAGCTTTCGGGGAGAACCAGCTATCTCCAGGTTTGATTGGCCTTTCACCCCTAGCCACAAGTCATCCGCTAATTTTTCAACATTAGTCGGTTCGGTCCTCCAGTAAGTGTTACCTCACCTTCAACCTGCCCATGGCTAGATCACCTGGTTTCGGGTCTAATCCCAGCAACTGCACGCCCAGTTAAGACTCGGTTTCCCTACGGCTCCCCTATACGGTTAACCTTGCTACTGAAATTAAGTCGCTGACCCATTATACAAAAGGTACGCAGTCACAGGACAAGCCTGCTCCTACTGCTTGTACGTACACGGTTTCAGGTTCTGTTTCACTCCCCTCACAGGGGTTCTTTTCGCCTTTCCCTCACGGTACTGGTTCACTATCGGTCAGTCAGGAGTATTTAGCCTTGGAGGATGGTCCCCCCATGTTCAGACAGGATAACACGTGTCCCGTCCTACTCGTTTTCACGTGTAAAGCATCGTCGGTTACGGGGCTGTCACCCTGTATCGCGGCCCTTTCCAGGGACCTTCACCTGACACTAAACACGCTTAAGGGCTAATCCGGTTTCGCTCGCCGCTACTGCCGGAATCTCGGTTGATTTCTCTTCCTCGGGGTACTTAGATGTTTCAGTTCCCCCGGTTCGCCTCATCAGGCTATGTATTCACCTGATGATAACTGCTTATGCAGCTGGGTTTCCCCATTCGGAAATCGGTGACTCAAGTGGCTCTTACTGCCTCATCACCGCTTATCGCAAGTTAGTACGTCCTTCATCGCCTCTGACTGCCCAGGCATCCACCGTGTACGCTTAGTCACTTAACCATACAACCCCAAGAGGTTTCGTATGTTCAAACAACCAAGGTTGTGTCTCTGACAAAGAGACAATTGGTTTATTCGCCGGACTCTTACACAAGACACTTGAATGTGTATTGCTTGAGAACTCTGTTTCTTTCGAAACAGTTTTATTCAATCTCAAAGATTGAATTTACTAGTCAGCTTTCCAGATTGTTAAAGAGCATGTGAATTATCTTTCAATAACCACTTTCTAAAGGCTTTCAGCGTCAGAAAATCGATCCAACAACAATTCAGCTATTGAATCTGCGTATCCGTGCAGAAAGTATTTAGAGAGTGGTGGGCGATACCGGGCTCGAACCAGTGACCCCCTCCTTGTAAGGGAGGTGCTCTCCCAACTGAGCTAATCGCCCACTGTGTTTTTACATTCCCGTGGCAGGAATGGTGGGTCGTGCAGGATTCGAACCTGCGACCAATTGATTAAAAGTCAACTGCTCTACCAACTGAGCTAACGACCCGTGGCGTCCCATAGGGGAGTCGAACCCCTGTTACCGCCGTGAAAGGGCGGTGTCCTAGGCCTCTAGACGAATGGGACTCTAATTCTGTCAGCGAAACATGTTTCGCTAATTCGTACCCATGCTGTTGGGCAGCATGAGTGGCTCTCTACATTTCGACCAAGCAATCTGTGTGGACACTGCATCAACGACACAGCCTTTAGGTAAGGAGGTGATCCAGCCCCAGGTTCCCCTAGGGCTACCTTGTTACGACTTCACCCCAGTCATGAACCACACCGTGGTAAACGCCCTCCCGAAGGTTAAGCTATCTACTTCTGGTGCAGCCCACTCCCATGGTGTGACGGGCGGTGTGTACAAGGCCCGGGAACGTATTCACCGTGGCATTCTGATCCACGATTACTAGCGATTCCGACTTCATGGAGTCGAGTTGCAGACTCCAATCCGGACTACGACGTACTTTGTGGGATTCGCTCACTATCGCTAGCTCGCAGCCCTCTGTATACGCCATTGTAGCACGTGTGTAGCCCTACTCGTAAGGGCCATGATGACTTGACGTCGTCCCCACCTTCCTCCGGTTTATCACCGGCAGTCTCCCTGGAGTTCCCACCCGAAGTGCTGGCAAACAAGGATAAGGGTTGCGCTCGTTGCGGGACTTAACCCAACATTTCACAACACGAGCTGACGACAGCCATGCAGCACCTGTCTCAGAGTTCCCGAAGGCACCAATCCATCTCTGGAAAGTTCTCTGGATGTCAAGAGTAGGTAAGGTTCTTCGCGTTGCATCGAATTAAACCACATGCTCCACCGCTTGTGCGGGCCCCCGTCAATTCATTTGAGTTTTAATCTTGCGACCGTACTCCCCAGGCGGTCTACTTAACGCGTTAGCTCCGAAAGCCAGTGTTCAAGACACCAACCTCCAAGTAGACATCGTTTACGGCGTGGACTACCAGGGTATCTAATCCTGTTTGCTCCCCACGCTTTCGCATCTGAGCGTCAGTCTTTGTCCAGGGGGCCGCCTTCGCCACCGGTATTCCTTCAGATCTCTACGCATTTCACCGCTACACCTGAAATTCTACCCCCCTCTACAAGACTCTAGCATGCCAGTTCCAAATGCGATTCCGAGGTTGAGCCCCGGGCTTTCACATCTGGCTTAACACGCCGCCTGCATGCGCTTTACGCCCAGTAATTCCGATTAACGCTCGCACCCTCCGTATTACCGCGGCTGCTGGCACGGAGTTAGCCGGTGCTTCTTCTGCAGCTAACGTCAAAGATGGCATCTATTAAACACCACCTCTTCCTCACTGCTGAAAGTGCTTTACAACCCGAAGGCCTTCTTCACACACGCGGCATGGCTGCATCAGGGTTTCCCCCATTGTGCAATATTCCCCACTGCTGCCTCCCGTAGGAGTCTGGACCGTGTCTCAGTTCCAGTGTGGCTGATCATCCTCTCAGACCAGCTAGGGATCGTCGCCTAGGTGAGCCATTACCCCACCTACTAGCTAATCCCACCTGGGCCAATCTTAGCGCGCGAGGCCCGAAGGTCCCCCGCTTTGGTCCGAAGACATTATGCGGTATTAGCCATCGTTTCCAATGGTTATCCCCCACACTAAGGCATGTTCCCAGGCATTACTCACCCGTCCGCCGCTCGCCGCCCATCAACGCACCCGAAGGATTGTTGATGTCGCTGCCGCTCGACTTGCATGTGTTAGGCCTGCCGCCAGCGTTCAATCTGAGCCATGATCAAACTCTTCAATTAAAGTTTTGTTGCCTCTCAAAAGAGAAGCGGCTCAGTGATTACTGATGTTCCAACCGAAGTTGAAACGAATTGACTGTGCCGGTAACTCTTTCGAGAAAGAGCTACCACTTGGTCACTCAGTTCACTGATAAAATCTTTGATGACTGTATCATTGTCGAGTGCCCACACAGATTGCATGGTCAAATTGTTAAAGAGCTTTTCCAGACTTGCCGCTTGGCTTATCGTGGACAGGGCGGCCATTCTATCTAACTGAACCAGAGTGTCAAACACTTTTTTCAGCCAATTTCGAAGTGACTTTCCTGTGAACCTTAGGTTTTCGACCTTCTTGGCCGTTCCCCCGTTCAGTGAGGCGGCATTATAGGGACTTTATTCCAGGCTGCAAGCGCATTTTCAGGTTTTTTTTGATTTTCTTGTTTTTCGAACAAAAGCTCACCAAAACCATCCCTTTTTAATCATTAAAGCTGCTTGAATGCCTGACTAAAAGCGCTCACCTTGCCCCAATCCGTATATTCAACTTCTTTTGTTGTATCAGTTTCTCCCCCGGTCATGCGCATAATGAGCTGAATCATGGTTCTATCAAACCAAGAATACCGTGGATAGCGTAGTGCGCCCGCGAAGACTGCCAGGAGTTTAGGCTGCCAGGGCGATGTTTGCAGGAACTTCTGCATATACACGCTCGTCTCCGGTGTATCCTTGCCGGGTTTTCGCGCCGTCAGGTTAACGCAGAAGAAAGCCGCTTTATGTTTCTCCAGGGCTTGCTGGTGCTGCTCAACAAACTGGTACAGCTTTTTATTTAAATGACCATACCGAACTGAAGCACCAATCAACACCCGATCATAACGAGTGAAGTCAATCCCAGGTGACTGATGAATATCCTGCGTCTCACAATGATAATTCCCGCCGAGCTGCTGCTCTATATAGCGTAAGATTTTGATCGTCTGACCGTCACAGCTAGAGTGCAGCAATAAAACCTTTTCCACAAACTTCTCCTTAGTTTCGCCAGAATGTCGGGGTGAATAAAACCAGTAAAGTGAAGACTTCAAGGCGCCCAAACAGCATAGCGACAATTAATGTCCACTTCGCCGCGTCGTTCACCTCTCCGAAATGAACGGCAACTTGCCCTAACCCCGGACCCAGATTATTGAGAGTGGCCGCAACTGCAGAAAATGCGGTCAGCTCATCCATGCCCGTCCCGACCAGCACCAGCATGCAAATTACAAACACCAACGCATAGGCGGAGAAGAATCCCCAGACCGCATCCACCACCCGTTGTGGCAAAGCTTTATTTCCGACTTTAATGGTGTAGACAGCACGCGGGTGCACCAGGCGCTTGAGCTCCCTGACCCCTTGCAGAAACAAAAGCAGTACGCGAATTACTTTAATCCCGCCGCCCGTGGATCCGGCACAGCCGCCGATAAAGGAAGAGAACAAAAGCAACACAGGCAGAAACAGCGGCCATTCAGAAAACCCTGTGGTGGTAAAACCGGCTGTCGTTGAAATAGAGACAGTTTGGAACAGCGCCTGATCCAGAGTGGCCCACCAGGTATCATAGGTTTGGTGCTTCATCAGCATGCCGTAGCAAATCAACAGCAGGATCAGCTGTATGACGAGAAAAGCCTTGAATTCGGGATCCCGCCAATAGGTCCGAAGGTTATGGCCACGGTTGGAGAACGCCGCAAAGTGCAATGAAAAGTTACAGGCGGAGATCAAAAGAAAGACCACAGTAACCATATTAATGGCAGTACTGTTGTAATAGCCGATGCTGGCATCATGGGTAGAGAAGCCGCCAATCGCGACAGTCGAAAAACTGTGTGCTATGGCATCAAAGAGATCCATCCCGGCCAGCCAGAAAGCACCCGCGCAGGCAACCGTCAGGGTTAGATAGATATACCAGAGCGTCTTGGCGGTTTCAGCAATCCGCGGGGTCATCTTGCTGTCTTTGACCGGCCCCGGAATTTCAGCGCGATAAAGCTGCATCCCACCAATCCCTAAGACAGGTAAGATGGCCACAGCCAGCACAATGATCCCCATACCGCCAAACCACTGCAGCATCTGACGGTAAAAAAGAATCGCCTTCGGCAAAGCGTCCAGCCCGACAATCACAGTTGCCCCGGTCGTCGTCAGGGCGGAGAAAGATTCAAAAAATGAGTCCGTAAAGGATAAGTCCGGGTTTTTCGACAAAATAAAAGGCACAGCACCGGCGCTGCCGATAACGGTCCAGAATAAAACCACAATCAGAAATCCATCCCGGGCTTTCAGTTCCCGCCGGTGATGCCGGTTGGGCAGCCAGAGTGCCGCCCCGCCCGCCAGCAAAATAAAGAAGGTCACCACGAAAGGGAAACCTGCACCGTCACGGTACAGCAAGGCGATAAGGGCCGGGACCAGCATAGTGACGCTAAATAGCGCCAGTAGCAGGCCAACGATACGGATAATGGAACGAATTTGCATAATCTAGCGGGCGCTCACTTGTAGTTCTTCAAAATATTGTCTGCGTCCTGAATCACAATCCGGCCGCCACTGCGATTGATCAGCACTGCCTTGCATGTTTCGGCCAAGCGAGCATCCAGCAGAATGTTCATGGTGACATCCACCCCGTAGTCAGCGCTCTGCACTTCAGCATGATGCTCAGCGAGCACAGCCTCCAGTAAAGGCACCTGATTATACGCACAGCGGACATAAAGTGGTGAAGTAATAACCTTTTCTTTGGTGATGAGCACTGCAAGCGCCTGCTGCACCCCGCCACCATACGCTTTCACTAAACCGCCCGTCCCCAGCCGGATACCACCATAATAGCGCGTGACAACGGCCGTGACTTCCCCAACCCCGCTGCCACTGAGCTGGGCCAGCATCGGTTTACCCGCCGTTCCGGAGGGCTCGCCGTCATCACTGAATCCCCACGACATGGAATCTTCAGGTCGGCCAGCCACGAAGGCCCAGCAATTGTGCCGTGCATCCACATGCCGTGATTTGATGTCCTGAACAAAGGCTTTCGCCGCCTCCGCACCGGGTGTATGGGCTAAATAGGTAATAAAGCGGCTTTTTTTGATCTCTTGTTCGAAAACAACGGGTTCCGCTGGTATTAGATAAGGAGCCTGATCCATTTTGCCTGCTCACGTCACGCCATACAAAGGCGCAAGAATAGCATAAACGCGCTCACAGATTCACAGCGAACCACAAAGCGCCGTCTGTCGACCTTGCTTTTCGATTCAGGTCATGAAAATAGGTTTGGCAGATCGTTCGCAACAGCCCGCACACATTTCAACGGGTAACGCCATTGTTATCATTTTCGTGAGCTATATATGAATAAAAGCTCACCATGCAGCCAAAGCGGAACCCTGTTAACAAATCTCACAAGCAACTGAAATTATGCATAAAAAGAACACAATATCGATGTCAGTTATCCATGGGTCAGCCAAAAACAAGTGATGCCGGCCCACATCAGTTACATACCCATATCAAAGTTTAAACAATTGTTTAAAATAGGTGTTGAAATCCATTTGCAACAGGTTCAGACTAATCTTTAACCTGGTTGGAGGCCAAACCAGTCAAAATCAAACCGGCAATGAACCGGTATTCACGGAGATAGAACATGATTTACCAAGGTGAAACCCTATCCGTAAGCTATCTGGAAGATGGCATTGCGGAAATCAACTTCAATGCGCCAGGCAGCGTCAACAAGCTTGATCGTAAGACCCTGGAAAACCTCAGTGAAGCTATCAACGCGCTGTATCAGCAAAATGAACTGAAAGGCGTCATCCTGACTTCCGGTAAATCCGCCTTTATTGTTGGTGCGGACGTCACCGAATTTCCTGACATCATGACCCAAGACGCTGATGTACTGTCCAGTTGGCTGGCAGAAGCCAATGTCATTTTTAACCGCCTGGAAGACATCCCGGTCCCAACCATTACCGCGATTACCGGTTTTGCATTAGGTGGCGGCTGTGAGTGCGTGCTGGCAACTGACATGCGCGTGGCAGACACAACTGCACTGGTAGGCCTGCCAGAAACCAAATTGGGTATTATGCCTGGCTGGGGTGGCTCCGTACGTCTGCCTCGCCTGATTGGCGCCGATCCGGCCATGGATATCATCGCTGGCGGTAAAGCCAAAAAAGCCGATGAAGCCTTAAAACTTGGGATTGTAGATGCCGTTGTGGCACCAGAGGCCCTGCGCGACGCTGCGCTGACCATGCTCAAAGATGCCATTGCCGGTAAGCTGGAATGGCGCGCACGCCGTGAGCAGAAAAAAGCACCACTGAAACTCAACAAAATTGAAGCGACCATGAGCTTCACGATGGCCAAAGGCATGGTCATGCAGGTGGCCGGTCCGCATTATCCTGCGCCAATCACTGCGGTTAAGTGTATTGAAGAAGCTGCAGGCATGAGCCGCGACGACGCGCTGAAAGTCGAAAACAAAGGCTTTGTCGCACTGGCGAAAAGTGAAGTGGCACCGGCGCTGGTCGGCATTTTCCTCAATGATCAGTACATCAAAGGCAAAGCGAAGCAAGCGGCTAAAGAAGGCAAAGACACCCAGCGCGCTGCCGTTCTGGGTGCCGGTATTATGGGTGGCGGCATTGCCTACCAGTCTGCACTGAAAGGTGTGCCGGTTGTGATGAAAGACATCGCTCAGCCCTCGCTGGATCTGGGGATGAATGAAGCCTCTAAACTGCTGAACAAGCAGCTGGAGCGCGGCAAACTGAACGGCCTGAAAATGGCAAAAATTCTGGCATCCATCCAGCCAACCCTGCATTACGCCGGCATTGAAGAAGCCGATGTGATTGTTGAAGCTGTGGTTGAAAACCCGAAAGTGAAAGCCGCTGTCCTGGCGGAAGTGGAAGCGCGTGTCGGCGAAGATACGGTGATCACTTCGAACACCTCGACCATTCCAATCAACCTGCTGGCGAAATCGCTCAAGCGCCCGGAAAAATTCTGTGGCATGCACTTCTTCAACCCGGTGCACCGCATGCCGCTGGTTGAAATTATCCGCGGTGAGCATACCTCGGAAGAGACCATTTCGCGCGTGGTGGCTTACGCGGCCAAAATGGGTAAATCCCCGATCGTGGTCAACGACTGCCCAGGGTTCTTCGTCAACCGCGTCCTGTTCCCTTACTTTGCCGGCTTCAGCCTGCTGCTGCGTGACGGCGCCGACTTCACCAAAGTCGATAAAGTCATGGAGAAGAAATTCGGCTGGCCGATGGGCCCGGCGTACCTGCTGGACGTGGTCGGGATCGATACCGCGCACCATGCTCAGGCTGTGATGGCCGAAGGCTTCCCGGAGCGCATGGGTAAAGACTACAAAGATGCAGTCGACGTGATGTTCGAAAGCCAGCGTCTGGGCCAGAAAAACGGCAAAGGCTTCTATGCCTACTCGGTCGATAAAAAAGGCAAGCCGAAGAAAGATCTGGCACCCGAAGTGGCTGAGCTGCTGGCCCCTGTTGTCAGCCGTGCCGCTGATTTCAGTGATGAAGACATCATCGCCCGTACCATGGTGCCTATGATTAACGAAGTGGTGCGCTGTCTGGAAGAAGGCATTATCGCAACACCGGCAGAAGCCGACATGGCACTGGTCTACGGCCTGGGCTTCCCTCCATTCCGCGGCGGTGTGTTCCGTTACCTGGATTCAATCGGCCTGGCCAACTATGTCGCAATGGCAGACAAGTTTGCCCACCTGGGCGCCGTATACGAAGTCCCTGCCGGTCTTCGTGAAAAAGCCGCTAAAGGCGAAAGCTATTACAACGCACCAGTAAACGCTTAAGGACGAGGAACACATACATGAATAACGTCGTAATTGTTGATTGCATCCGTACCCCGATGGGGCGTTCAAAAGCCGGTGCTTTCCGTAACAAACGTGCTGAAGATTTGTCTGCACACCTGATGAAAGGCCTGCTGGAGCGTAACCCTCAGGTGGACCCGACAGCCATTGAAGATATCTACTGGGGCTGTGTCCAACAAACTCTGGAGCAAGGCTTCAACGTTGCCCGTAACGCAGCGCTGCTGGCCGGTATTCCGCACACGGTCGGTGCCACCACCATTAACCGCCTGTGCGGTTCTTCGATGGATGCACTGCACAGTGCCGCCCGTGCCATCATGGTCGGTGATGCCGAGATCTGCCTGGTCGGCGGTGTGGAACACATGGGCCACGTGCCGATGAACCATGGGGTTGATTTCCATCCTGGTCTGTCTAAGTCTGTGGCTCAGGCTGCCGGCATGATGGGTCTGACCGCTGAAATGCTGGGCCGCATGCACGGCATCAGCCGTGAGCAGCAGGATGCATTCGCGGCACGCTCTCACCAGCGCGCTTATGCCGCGACCGTTGAAGGCCGCTTCAAAAATGAAATTCTGCCGACCGAAGGTCATGACGAGAACGGCATCCTGAAAGTCTTCGACTATGATGAAGTGATTCGTCCTGAAACCACAGTTGAAGGTCTGGCCGGTCTGCGCCCTGTGTTCGATCCGGCCAACGGTACAGTGACAGCCGGTACATCCTCAGCCCTGTCTGACGGCGCTTCAGCCATGCTGATCATGAGCGAAAGCAAAGCCAAAGCACTGGGACTGCGTATTCGTGCCCGCATCAAGTCAATGGCGGTCGCCGGTTGCGATCCGTCGATCATGGGTTACGGCCCGGTACCGGCGTCGAAAAAAGCGCTGAAACGTGCCGGTCTGACGATCGAGGATATCGGCATGATCGAGCTGAACGAAGCCTTTGCCGCTCAGTCTCTGCCATGTGCCAAAGATCTGGGTTTGCTGGATGCCATGGATGAAAAAGTGAACCTCAACGGCGGTGCCATTGCACTGGGCCACCCGCTGGGTTGTTCCGGTACCCGTATCTCCACCACACTGATCAACCTGATGGAACATCAGAATGTGAAATACGGCCTGGCGACTATGTGTATCGGCCTGGGTCAGGGCATTGCGACCATCTTTGAGCGGGTCGACGACTAATCCGTTATCACCACACCGATTCAGCCCGCACCAGTCGCGGGCTTTTTTTATATCAACAATCAGACAAAAATTTGTCTTACGTTCAGATATGAGACATCCTGACTCATTACAATTACAGACAGACGCTTATTTCCAGCATGGAGAACCGTAATGTTTAAGGCACTGATCCTCAACCAGCAAGACAAAACGACTCAGGCTCATATTGGCAACATCGACAGCAACCAGCTTCCGGAAGGCGATGTCACGGTCGCAGTCGAGTATTCCTCGCTCAATTACAAAGATGGCCTGGCGATCACAGGCGCTGGCAAAATTATCCGTCAGTTTCCCATGGTGCCGGGCATCGACTTTGCCGGGACTGTCATCACTTCCAGTAATAGCCGCTACCAGGCGGGCGATCCTGTGGTACTGACCGGCTGGGGCGTCGGTGAAAATCACTGGGGCGGCATGGCTCAGCAGGCCCGCGTGAAAGCCGACTGGCTGGTGCCCCTGCCCGCAGGTTTAAACGCCGAACAGGCAATGTTTATCGGGACAGCCGGCTTAACCGCGATGCTCTGTGTCCAGGCACTGGAAGATGCGGGTATCACACCTGAGTCTGGCGAGATTCTGGTCACCGGTGCCAGCGGTGGTGTCGGCTCCGTTGCCGTGACTTTGCTGTCCAGGTTGGGCTATCGCGTTGCAGCGGTTACCGGCCGCGCCGCCCAAAATGCAGCACTACTGAAACAGCTCGGTGCCGAGTCCATCATTGAACGCAGTGAACTGGAAGAACCGGCTAAGCCGTTAGAGAAACAACGTTGGGCGGGTGCCATCGATACTGTGGGCAGCAACATGCTGGCCAAAGTGCTGACCCAAATGGATTACAACGGCGCGGTTGCGGCCTGCGGGCTGGCCGGTGGCTTTGATCTGCCGACCACTGTCATGCCTTTTATTCTGCGCAATGTACGCCTGTTGGGCGTTGACTCAGTGTACTGTCCTGTTGGAAAACGTCAGCAAGCCTGGCAGCGCCTGAGTCAGTTACTTCCGGCCAGTTTTTATCAGCAGGCCGGCCAGACCATTTCTCTGGAACAAGTACCAGAATTCGCCCAAGCCATCATCAAGGGTCAGGTGACGGGACGTACCTTGGTCAAGCTCACGGACTAATCAGGTTCAATCAAGACTCAGCCCGACCACAAACGCCACCAAAACGGTGGCGTTTACTTTGATTCAGATAAAAAAAATCCCGCTATAAAAGCGGGGAAGCCCAAGAAAACTGGGGAGTGTAGTAGATGTGAAAGTTAGCTTTCCTCTTCTTCGAGCTCAGGAGAATGAGAGAGCTCGAGCCAGAGTCCAATCGCCGCGGCGACCAAGCCCGCCAGCGAAAAGAGAGTTAAATCGTTTGCATTGCGCAGTACAATCGAGCAGAAAGCGATAAAGCACAGCACACAGTAAATAGTCAGTCTATCCATCTGAGTTATCATCTCCGCCTCCCTGCGATGACAAATTGGTTAACAAGTTGTTAACTAAGTTACACATAATTGTTACCTTTGCCAACCCCTGGTTGATTATTTAATCTCCATGAGTATGATCTAGGTCTCATTTACGATATGGTTTCACGATGAACACGAATTTTGATTCCGCCACTCTCAGCCTGGAGGCACAAGGACTGCGTTGTCCGGAACCTGTCATGATGGTGCGTAAAACGGTCCGCAAAATGGCTGAGGGCGAAACACTGCTGGTGCTTGCCGATGATCCCTCCACAACGCGGGATATCCCGAGTTTCTGTCGGTTTATGGATCATACCCTGCTGGCCGCAGACACAGAGTCACTGCCATACCGTTTTCTGATTCAAAAAGGCAAGGCATAAAATGAATCAGGCAGCCTAACGCTGCCTGATGACATTTTCATTGCGCTGGTTCAATGACCGACACATTTTTTCACCTTACAGGCCGAATGCTGCGCCCAGTGCCAGCAAAATAAATAATCCGGCAGTCACTTTGCGAATCAGCCCCAGCGGCATTTTATCGGCAGACAGCTTACCAATCAGAACCACAGGCACATTGGCCAGCAACATCCCAATCGTGGTGCCCAGTACAACCAGCATCAGACCGTCATGGTATTTGGCTCCGAGCATGGTGGTTGCCACCTGCGTCTTATCGCCGATTTCTGCAATAAAAAATGCAATGAAACTGGCAACAAACGGACCCCGGTTTGAAATGGTCTCATCGTCATCCAGTTTATCCGGGATCAAAATCCAGCCCGCCATCACCACAAAACTGACGACCAGCACCCATTTTAAAATCTCAGGCGATAAGTAATCTGCAACAACCACCCCCAACCAGGCAGCCAAAGCATGATTGGCCAAAGTCGCCAGGAAAATCGCCAGAATGATGGGAACAGGTTTACGGTACCGACTGGCAAGCAGTAGGGATAGCAATTGGGTTTTATCCCCAATTTCAGCCAGGGCAACCGTTGTAATAGAAACAGCTAAAATGCTCACGACATGCTCATTGGGGCGAGGATTATTATGCTAACCAAAGACAAACAGACACGCCCCACCCCGGTTCATGTCGATTTGCCTATGGTCTCGCCAAACTGACCGGAGTAATGGTCAGTCACAATCACCATGAAGATTTTGCTTCAATTATGTTGATGATTGTTCCGTCAGAACGGAAGGCTACTCCCCAAAGGAGGTCGCATGATAGCCAGAATGGCAACCGGAATCAAGTGACGAAAAAGGGAAGCCAATGCTTCCCTCTTGATGATGTTGATTTTAATTGTGTGATTAAGACGCTGTCGGGCTCAATACAATTTCAACACGGCGGTTTTGCGCACGTCCCTGATCACTGCTATTAGAAGCAATCGGATGCGCTTCTCCCATGCCTTTTGCCAGCACTCGCTGCGCCGCTACGCCTGTGCGAACCAGGTAGTTGCTGACTTCGCTGGCACGAACCTGAGACAAGCGCAGGTTATAAGATTCAGACCCTGTGCTGTCGGTAAAACCATAAACATTCAGCTGGGTTTTATCGTATTCCTTCACCACCAGAGCCACGTTTTGCAACGCATTCATCGCCTGCTGACTCAGATTCGACTGGTCGACACCAAACGTGATGGAGTTTGGCATGTTCAGCACAATCTGATCGCCCTCACGCGTCACACTGATGCCGGTTGATTCCAGTTGCTGACGCAGTTTTGCTTCCTGCACATCCATGTAATAGCCGACACCCCCGCCCAGCGCTGCGCCGGAAGCCGCACCAATCAGGGCACCTTTACCCCGGTCACTTTTGCTCGACGAAGCCACACCGATAGCCGCACCTGCAACGGCACCAATCAGTGCTCCGCTGGTTGATTTGGCCGTCTGATCTTCACGCGTATAAGGGTTAACTGTGGTACAACCCGTCGCTACCATAGAGGTAACACCGGCCAAAAGGATAGCGCGTACCCACTTACGTGATGTTGCTGAATTTTGTTGTTGCATGTTCTTTCCCCGATAAATTGTCTGTTTGCCCGCGGAACGCCTTTTCCGCTCAGCATTATCCTGCTGCATTGTAGTCAAGTAGAGGCGGCAGATATCAAAAACCTGTCAATTTTTTTACCCTGTTTCTGCTTATAGCGGAAGCCTGATGACAAAAATTTACATTCGATACCGTTATGCACAAAAAACGCGCGCGGCCCCTACTCCCTCAAGGCGACCCAAGGTATACTCGATTGTTATCTTTTCTACTTATATCAACGGATCTCGCGAAGCTGACAATGCAAAAATACGACATCAAGACCTTTCAGGGCATGATTCTGGCGCTTCAGGATTACTGGGGCCAGCAAGGTTGTACGATCGTGCAGCCGCTGGATATGGAAGTGGGTGCAGGGACCTCGCATCCAATGACCTGCCTGCGCGCTCTCGGCCCGGAGCCGATTGCGGCCGCCTATGTGCAGCCCTCTCGCCGCCCGACTGACGGCCGTTACGGTGAGAACCCGAACCGTCTGCAGCACTATTACCAGTTCCAGGTGATCATCAAGCCATCGCCGGACAACATTCAGGAACTTTACCTGGGTTCGCTGGAAGCACTGGGCGTTGACACCCAGGTGCATGACATCCGCTTTGTGGAAGACAACTGGGAAAACCCGACGCTGGGTGCCTGGGGTCTGGGCTGGGAAGTGTGGCTGAACGGTATGGAAGTCACTCAGTTCACTTACTTCCAGCAAGTCGGTGGTCTGGAATGCAAACCGGTTACCGGTGAAATCACCTACGGGATTGAGCGTCTGGCCATGTACATTCAGGGCGTCGATTCTGTTTATGATCTGGTGTGGACTGACGGCCCCTTAGGGAAAGTGACCTACGGTGACATTTTCCACCAGAACGAAGTAGAACAATCGACCTACAACTTTGAATACGCGGATGTCGACTTCCTGTTCACCTTCTTTGATCAATGCGAGAAAGAATGTAAGTCACTGCTGGAGCTGGAACAGCCTCTGCCGCTGCCGGCTTACGAGCGTATTCTGAAAGCTGGCCATGCCTTCAACCTGCTGGATGCCCGTAAAGCGATCTCGGTGACTGAGCGTCAGCGATATATCCTGCGCATCCGTAACCTGACCAAGCAAGTGGCTGAAGCCTACTATGCCTCACGTGAAGCACTTGGCTTCCCGATGTGTAAAAAAGACAAGTAAGGATCACGCATGGCTGACAAGAATTTTTTGATTGAACTGGGTACGGAAGAGCTGCCACCCAAAGCCCTGCGCACGCTCGCTGAAGCTTTTGCCGAAAACTTTGCGGCTGAACTGAATACCGCAGAGCTGGCTTATCAGGATATCAAATGGTACGCCGCACCACGTCGTCTGGCGCTGAAAGTCACCGCACTGGCCGAAGGCCAGGCTGACAAAGTGGTTGAGAAACGCGGCCCGGCGGTCAGTGTCGCTTTTGATGCCGACGGTAACCCAACCAAAGCTGCTCAGGGCTGGGCGCGCGGCAATGGTATTACGGTTGAACAGGCCGAACGTCTGCAGACAGACAAAGGCGAATGGTTACTGTACAAAGAAGCCGTCAAAGGCAAATCTGCAACCGAGTTGCTGTGCGAACTGGCAGCAGCGGCACTGGCAAAGCTGCCGATTCCGAAACCAATGCGTTGGGGCGATAAGGACACGCAATTTATCCGTCCGGTAAAAACCCTGGTGATGCTGCTCAATGACGCGCTGATCCCGGGCACAATTCTGGGTGTCGAGTCGGCACGTACTATCCGCGGCCACCGTTTCATGGGCGAACCGGAATTCAGTATCGCGCATGCCGATCAGTACCCTGCGATTCTTGAAGAGCGCGGTAAAGTCATCGCTGATTACGAAACCCGTAAAGCCCAAATCATCGCGGGTGCAAAAGAAGCAGCTATCGCTGTTGGTGGCACCGCCGATCTGGAAGACGAGCTGGTCGAAGAAGTCACCTCTCTGGTCGAGTGGCCAGTGGTACTGACCGCCTCTTTTGAAGAAGAATTCCTGAACGTACCGGCCGAAGCCCTGGTTTACACCATGAAAGGTGACCAGAAATACTTCCCTGTCTACGACGCAGACGGCAAGCTGCTACCGAAGTTCATCTTCGTGTCGAACATCGTGTCGAAAGAGCCACGCCACATTATTGAAGGGAACGAAAAAGTCGTTCGCCCTCGCCTGGCGGATGCTGAATTCTTCTTTAACACCGACCGTAAACGTCCGCTGGTGGATCGCCTGCACGAACTGGACAGCGTCCTGTTCCAGAAACAACTGGGCACCCTGCGTGACAAAACCGATCGTATTACCGCGATGTCCGGTTACATCGCTCAGCAAATTGGTGCCGATGTTGAGCACGCAGAGCGTGCCGGCCTGCTGTCGAAGTGCGATCTAATGACATCCATGGTCTTTGAGTTTACTGATACTCAGGGCGTCATGGGCATGCACTATGCGCGTCTGGACGGCGAACACGAAGACGTTGCCGTCGCACTTAACGAGCAGTACATGCCACGCTTTGCCGGTGACAGTCTACCGGGTTCTGATGTCGCGGCTGCAGTTGCACTGGCTGACAAAATGGACACCCTGGTCGGTATCTTCGGTATCGGACAGCATCCTAAAGGTGCCAACGACCCGTTCGCGCTGCGCCGTGCGGCGCTGGGTGCTCTTCGCATCATGGTCGAAAAAGGGTATCAGCTGGATCTGGTTGATATGATTGCCAAGGCCAAAACGCTGTTTGGCCATAAGCTGACGAATCATAACGTCGAAGCCGATGTGATTGATTTCATGCTGGGCCGCTTCCGTGCCTGGTATCAGGATGAAGGCCACACGGTTGATGTGATTCAGGCCGTTTTGGCCCGTCGCCCGACCTCTCCGGCTGACTTTGATAAGCGTGTTAAAGCCGTCAGTCATTTCCGCTCTCTGGATGCGGCTGAATCGCTGGCTGCGGCCAATAAGCGGGTCGGTAATATCCTGGCGAAATTTGACGGTGAATTAGCTGCAGCAATTGACAGTCAGTTACTGGTTGAAGATGCTGAAAAAGCCCTGGCGAAAGACGTGGAAGCAGTGACCGCTAAACTGACCCCTGTCTTTGCAGCCGGCGATTATCAGCAAGCCCTGTCAGAGCTGGCAACCCTGCGTGATTCGGTCGATGCCTTCTTCGACAACGTCATGGTGATGGCTGAGGATGAAGCCCTGAAAGTGAACCGTCTGACCATGCTGAATCAGCTGCGTAATGAGTTCCTGAAGATAGCCGATATCTCCCTGCTTCAGAACTGACAGATATTGCAGAGCGTCACCGACGCACTGACCTGATCACAAAGCCCGCAATTACTGCGGGCTTTTTTTACCTGCTGGTTCCACTGTTCAGACCCTGCAGCTGACAGGCAAAATCAAAGACCTGACTGCCGGCTCGCTGCCGCAGCGTGTTTCACGTGAAACAGCCAAGCCATACTGTTTATTTGGATCGGTTACTCCTGAACCTGATGCAATGAAGACAGCGATGCATGATCCCAGGTCCAATAATGTTCAGGACTGACTTTTATTCCCCCGACCCAATACGTACTAGATACGATCTTTTGCTGCTGTGTCAGGCACAATCGACCCAGTTCAGTGATACTGACAGTTTGTTCCAGCCAGGAAGTTGCGCCGGTTGAGGGATCCAGACCAATTAAAGGCTGACAGCCTTGCAGCAAGGGCTTGAGCAATACCCAGAACATCAGATCCCCCAAAAAGGGTAACGGCTCCAGCGCTTGATAGTCACGAAACAGATCGGCAACCGTCATCCTGCCCGATGTCGACAACACAGTCAGTGCCAGCGACTGAGTCAGGCTTAAGCCGGATTGCTGATGCGGCAACTCCTGCAAATGACGGTGTATCACCTGCGCTATATTTTCAAATTGGCTCAGCCAGGAGACATCGAGCAAAGCAAGCAGCGCCGCAGGATCAGGAGCACAGAACCCCTGCCACAATTCGCTCGCTCTCTTCAGTGTCACAGCATCGACAGTACGTCTGTGCTGCCAGAGCGATCTCAGCCCCTCGGCCGGTAACTGGCCCAACCCGATAAAACGGGTGTTGCCCGGAAAATGATTCACTTCGATGATCTCAAGCTGTCGGTCGGCCACGTCTGGCAGTGACGACACATAGGCCAACAGGCGCATCAGCATGAGCTGATCGTAATTATCGTGCTCTACCCAGAAGACCAGCCTGCGATAATCAGGGTTTGCGAGCTGTACTAGCTTGTCTGCCGTGTCAGTCAGGATGTCATGCGTAGTGCGCGGATCGCCGATTTCACTCAGTAAATACTGCCGGATGTAGTCAGCCCGTTGCCATTCGAAATCGGGTGCTGCGGATAGCGGGCCCATGCAGTAGGGATCAATAAAAGGCAAGAAGTCACCATGAAAGCCCGCCTGCTCTAAGCGCTGCGCAATATCATGACCGCAGCGAATGTGTAAAGTGGCGAGATCCTTATCCAGTGCTTCACTGCCCTGATCAATTTGTTGTTTGTGATGCTCAAGCATTTCGGCATGGTGTTTCAAGCGGCTCCAGCTGGGCAGCCCATACTCCCTGGCCATCACAAATTGGATATCTGCCAGTTTGATATTGTCCGGGTTGAGCTGCGCCTGTTTTGGATGGAACTGCTGAACAGATTGCAAGGCATGGTGATCGCCACGTCGTATGGCTTTCAGGCGATGCTTCGCCTGGGATTTGAGATAGCTTAGGTTGAACGAAAACGCATTGTCTGAAGTCATGATTTCCCCATTCTCTTTTTTAACTCCTGTGCTCGCCTGACAGAAGAGAAGGCAGAAATACATTGTCGGCTGTGTTGCAGCAAAGCAAGTAACCCTGGAGAATATCCTTTCCGCGAGCAGGAGGCGCAGGCAACGCCATTCAAGGTTACAACACCCAGACCATGATGCAAGCTCCAATCTCAGTTGCAGATCACCTGAGAATTCCCCCAACGCGCTGATTATCATCCTCCCGGATCGTGACTCCCCACTCGCACCATTGCGGGCCGTATCACCACTTCAGGATCCCCCGGTTAGCTTCATCTAAACTTAAGGTGGCAGGCCTGATTTACAACTGTGTTTCACGTGAAACAACTGAGGAAGACAATGTTTTACCGGGATGACTCAAGCCACTTTTACTGTCTGAATCATTGTTGTATGTTGTCTGACTCACCCACGATAAAAATCACAACAAGACACACACTGAGGTCGAAGCAAGATGGAGTTTTCTACATTCGGTAATAAGTTTGCCCGCTACTCAGGCATTACCCAGCTGATGGATGATTTGAATGATGGCCTGCGTAACCCGGAAGCCATCATGCTGGGCGGCGGTAACCCGGCACAGATCCCTGCCATGATGACGTACTTTACCCAGCTCAATGACAGCTTGAATCACAGCGGCGAGTTGACCGCGGCCATGACAAACTATGATGGGCCGCAAGGGAAGAACACCTTTATCAATTCACTTGCTACCCTGCTTCGCGAACGTTACGGCTGGGACATCAGCAGCAAAAACATCAGCCTGACCAACGGGAGCCAAAGCGCCTTCTTCAGTTTGTTCAATCTGCTGGCGGGTGAATTCCCCGATGGCAGCCATAAGAAAATCCTGCTGCCTCTTGCGCCAGAATACATCGGCTATGGTGATGCTGGAGTCAGTCCGGAGATGTTCATCTCTTATAAACCGGAAATCACCATACTGGATAATGGTCTGTTTAAGTATAACGTTGACTTCAATGCCCTGACCCTGGATGACAGTGTGGGTGCGATTTGCGCGTCACGGCCGACCAACCCGACCGGCAATGTCCTGACCGACGAAGAAATCCGTCATTTGGATCAGCTGGCTCAGCAACACAACATACCGCTCATCATCGACAATGCTTACGGCATGCCGTTCCCGGACATCATTTTTGAAGACGTCACGCCATTCTGGAACCGCAACACTATCCTGTGCATGAGTCTGTCCAAATTGGGCTTGCCCGGCGTTCGCTGCGGTATTGTCATCGCCAATGAAGAGATCACGACCGCGCTGGCCAACATGAATGGCGTTCTCAGCCTGGCGCCGGGCAGTGTCGGCCCTGCCATTGCCAACAAGATGATAGAACAAGGCGACTTGCTGCGTTTGAGCGAAACGGTCATCCAACCTTACTATCAGAAAAAATCGCAACAGGCAGTGCAATGGCTGCAACAAGCCATTCCTGACCCGCGTTTCCGGATCCATAAACCGGAGGGCGCCATGTTCCTTTGGCTATGGTTTCAAGAACTGCCGATCACCACCATGGAACTGTACCGACGCCTGAAAGCGCGAGGCGTATTGATCGTGCCCGGTGAATATTTTTTCATTGGCTTGGATCAAGACTGGCAACACGGCCATGAATGTTTGCGCATGAACTATGTGCAGGAAGATGAAAAGATGCAGCGCGGCATTGCCATCATTGCCGAAGAAATCGCAAAAGCGTATCAGCAAGCCTGAGCGTGTCACTGAAAACAAGCGTTGAAAGACAACAAAAACAGGGCATCCACGGCCCTGTTTGTTCGTCTGAGCCAGGATAAAGTCGTCTGCAGCACCGCAATAGCTGTCGCAGACACAGGCAGCTCAGAGGATGATCTTCCCATGCGGATGGTAAACCATAGTGACAAACTGAGCATCCTCAGTGAGCTTTTCAAATCCAAACCGCCGATATAAACCGCGCACGGGATTGCCCTGTAAATACGTTAAGCGACAGGGGCGCTGGGCTTTGTCAGACCAGGCAATCACTGCGCCTAGCACCGCGCTGCCAATCCCCCGTCCCTGCCATTGCGGTAAAAGAAAGAAGCGGCTGAAATCACTCTGCGGTACATTGGCACTGTCTTGTTCAGCAGCCGGATGACATTCCGGCGCAATCGTTTCTAATAACACACTGCCAATCGGGATGCCGTCCATCAAGATCAATAAAGGCTGGCACTCCTGCCACTCAGTCAAATGCAATTGATACTGCAACGCTTCATCCCAACCAAAGACCTGAGTGACAGCCGCTCGTTCTGCGGCTTTCTTTAATTCGAATGCAAAGCCTTCATGGTGTTCTGCCGCCGCAGCGAGGGACAATCCGCCAGGTGTATTCGCTGGCAACAACGGCTGCAGGCAGGCTGCACTGACACGCTGACGCTCCGGGTTTAATGGTGGTTTGATTCCCTTACCCACTTTTTTTCCTTCAAAATAGATCATTGCTTGAAGAAGATGATCCAAACCAAAGCGGCACTACAGTGTTGTTTCACGTGAAACCTTCAGTATGAAATAGCACCTGTGTTTCACGTGAAACATAAGCCCCTTGGCCTCAGGTTATCTTCAGCTATAAAAAAGGCCAGCCCACAGGCTGACCTTCCATACCGTACTTTCACACGTCTTATTCAGCGGAATGACCCACAACCGAGTCTTCTTGTTCCAGCAGACGCTGACCGTTAATGGCAATACGACGCGGCTTCTCTTCTTCAGGGACTTCGCGCTCCAATTCAATATGGAGTAAACCATTTTCCATCGCAGCACCAATCACTTTGACATGATCAGCCAGTTGGAATTTACGTTCAAAATCGCGCTCCGCAATGCCCTGATACAGATACTGGCGCTTTTCGTCCTGCTCTGAAATGGCACGTTTTCCGGTGACTATCAGTCGATTTTGATGCTGACTGATCTCGAGCTGATCATCAGAAAAACCAGCCACTGCCATGGTGATCCGGTAGTGGTTCTCGTCTTGCTGTTCAATATTGTATGGAGGATATCCGCCATTGCTGTTATTGAGGTTTTGCTCCATCTGGTTAAACAGACGGTCGAAACCAATGGCAGAACGATACAGGGGAGTAAAATCTAAGGTACGCATAATCACTATCCTTCTCTGAAGCAATAATTCAATGGTTAAACAACGGAAGCGGGTTTTCCTCATGGACAAACCTGTGAAGGCCCAATGTCTGGCGCCTTCTGCTTCACAAATAGATATAAGGGCTTCTGAATTGGCTTCAAGGGATCATGGAAAAAAATTTTTCGACACCGGCTCACAACGACAACTCATCCAATGATGAAGGCAAGAACTCGCAAGACGACAACCTCTCAGGCCAGCAACTGACGACGGTATTCGCCCGGTGTCTGCCCTGTCCAGCGCTTGAACGCACGGTGAAAATTGGCGTCGCAGGCAAAACCGACCAGATAACCGATTTCACTCAAGGATAAATCCTGCCGGCGAATATAATTCAGCGCCAGCGTTTTACGGCTGTCTTCCAGTATCTGCGTGAAGCTGGTACCCAGCTCACTGAGTTTGCGCTGCAGATTGCGCACACTCATCCCTAAGGCAGCAGCCACTTGGGTTTGGGTCGGGGCGCCCAGAGAGAGCCGTTCGAGAATTTTGCACTTCACCTGATGCACCAGATCGTTGCGATCGATACGAGCCAGAAATTCATTGAGGATCTTTTCATGCCCGGCCCTAATGGCCGGGTTGCCGCTGAGTAATGGCTGCCTGGCGGCAACACGGTCAAACGCCAGTAAATTACGCGGCCGATCAAAACTGACCGGGCACTGAAAGAACGCCGTCAGATACTGGCTTTGATCGGCTGGCGGGGAAAACTGGAATTCGACATACGCCGGTGCCAAATCGGCGTCAACCACATCACGCGCAAAGCTAACCACCATGGCCATAAAAGCCTCCAGTTCCTGACGGCGCATCAGCAAAGACGCTTCCTCATTCCTGGTCACCAGCGCAACATCCAACACCAGCGAGTCCGGGGTTTCGGTGAGTTGCAGATTACTGATGTCACAAACCACACTGTTGTAGGCCACCAGCTGTAACAGCGCCTCTTCGAGCGTATCCGCAGACATCATGGCATAACCCAGAATATGAAAAACCCCAGGGTGAAAATAGCGTGCAATCTGCACCGTAAAATCCTGCTCGGGTAAAAAGCGATTACAGTAATCAATCAGCGCCGACAATTTCCGGATTGAGACCCGTACTTCCTGACTCTGCAATTCACGGAGGTCGAGACCGCACTCATGCAGCGCTTGCTCCATATCCAGCCCATGATGTTGCATCGCTTTCGCGATAGGAATCATCCAACTGCTTAGGGTTGAGTAATAACCTTCCATCAATACTACCCGCACGAACGCGGCTTGCCTCCCATAAATGTCATCCCAGCGGCCGATTGCACCGATCAACAATAAATTGGCGTGAACAGACATAGCCAAAGTTTGGTGGTCGTATACAGTTCCATGTTAAGACGATGTTAATGTCATTGGCCGACAATGTCGAATGCCACGCACGCCAAATCCAACAACATCAACAGAACACTCTGACCCTTCTAACCAAAGAGAGCCGACTATGGAACCTTTCAACCCGGCCACCAGCCAGGATACGCACACTGTACTGAACCAGCCAAAACCGTTAGAAAACTACAATGCATATGACTCTGACAGCATATTGAAGTACTGGGTTACACAGTTTTCCGGGGACTGGGCGAGCGACCAACTATCGCGCTTTGGTCATCATATTGGTCATGAATTACTGGAAGCCGGTTTTCTGGCCAATAAGCATTTACCTGAGTTTCAGCCCCATAACCGCTTCGGATACCGGGTGGATCAGGTCGATTACCATCCGGCATACCACCAGCTCATGGCGCACGCGATCGAAAACGGCCATACCAGCCTGCCGTGGACTCAGCCCAAAGCCGGTGCCCATGTTGCCCGGGCGGCACTGGCCTTTATGCACAACCAGGCCGATCCCGGTTCAGGCTGCCCGCTGACCATGACCTTTGCCTGTGTGCCGGCCCTGCAGCACCAACCGGATGTCGCCGCAATCTGGCTGCCAAAAATCACGGCCACTGTGTATGACGGCACGAACAAACCCTATTTCGACAAAGCCGGTGTCACCATCGGCATGGCGATGACAGAAAAACAGGGCGGATCGGATGTCCGGGCCAACAGCACAGTCGCTACACCTGTCGCCGATGCCGGAGCAGGCAAGCTGTACAGTCTGGTCGGCCACAAGTGGTTCTGCTCCGCACCGATGTGCGATGCGTTTCTGGTGCTGGCTAAAACCGGTGAATCCCTATCCTGCTTCCTGGTACCGCGCTGGCGCGAAGACGGCAGTAAAAACCCGATGCAAATTCAGCGCCTGAAAAACAAGCTCGGCAATAAATCCAATGCCAGCTCTGAAATCGAGTTTCGCGGTGCGCACGGCTGGCTGCTTGGCGAAGAAGGCCGCGGTATCCGAACCATCATTGATATGGTCGCCCTCACCCGCTATGACTGCATGATAGGCTCCAGTGCCCTGATGGCTCAGGCCGCCAAAGAAGCGATCTGGCATACCTCGGGCCGCAGTGTCTTTGGCCGCAATCTTCACGACCAGCCACTGATGATCAATGTGCTGGCTGATCTGGCACTGGAAGCAGAAGCCGCGCTGGCGATCACCATGCGTATTGCCCATGCGCTCGATAATATCAAAGACAGTCACCAGGCGGCACTGATCCGCAGTGCAACCGCCATCGGTAAATACTGGATCTGCAAGCGGGCGATTCAGCACACGGCAGAAGCGATGGAGTGCATCGGCGGCGTGGGCTATGTCGAAGAAAACGTTGCCAGCCGGCTGTATCGCGAGGCACCGGTCAACTCGATCTGGGAAGGCTCAGGCAACGTACAGTGTCTGGATCTGCTCCGTGTGCTGCAGCGCGAACCCGAGACCTTCAGCGCCCTGTTTGCCGAATTTGATCAGGCACAAGGAAAGCACCCACTCTTTGACCACAAGCTGAAACAACTGAAAGCTGAGTTTGCCGATACAGAAAACATTGAGGTCCGTGCCCGGCAAATGATGGAGCAGCTGGCCCTGATCTGGCAGGCCGCAACCCTGTTCAGCTATGGCGAGCCTCAGATTGCCGAGGCCTTCACCCAGGCGCGCTTATCCGATCATTATTTCCAGTTCGGCACACTACCGGCAGGAATCGATGCAAAATCCATCGTGGAACGGGCACTGGCCAAAATCTGAACCATCCCTTGATAACAATAAGCCTCCGTCATGACACGGAGGCAATCCCTGAACGGAACAAGAAGAGAGCACATCATGGATGCATATCAATACCTGAACACCTTTAACAACCTGGCGGATTTTCTGGAAGACGGTTTTGCCCGCTATACCCATCATCCAGCCTTTCACTGTCTGGGACAAACCCTGACTTACAGCGATATTGAGCAGCGCTCTCGGCATCTGGCGCAGTGGCTGCAACACCAAAGCGGATTGCAGGCCGGTGATCGGATTGCCATTCAGTTGCCCAATATTATTCAGTATCCGATCGCGGCTTACGCCGCCATCCGCGCCGGACTGGTCGTGGTCAATACCAACCCGCTCTACACGCCCAGGGAAATGCAGCACCAGTTCAGCGATGCCGGTGTGAAAGCACTGATTATTCTCGAAGATTTGTTACCCAAGTATGAAGCCATCCGCGATCAGGTGCCGGTGGAAAATGTCCTGGTCACCGCGGCAACCGATCTGCTGACAAACAGTGCCGAGGCTGGCCATCACTACATTGCCTTGAATGCGGCGATCGCCAGCGGCAAAGAACAACCTGCCCTGCGCCCGAATACGGCCGGCACGGATGATATCGCCGTACTGCAATACACAGGGGGCACCACAGGCGTGGCCAAAGGCGCTTGCCTGACCCATGGCAACATTCTGGCCAACGCTGCACAGATGAGTCACCGCATTTTGC
Organism: Photobacterium sp. TLY01; assembly: GCF_021432065.1. Taxonomy (NCBI): domain Bacteria; kingdom Pseudomonadati; phylum Pseudomonadota; class Gammaproteobacteria; order Vibrionales; family Vibrionaceae; genus Photobacterium; species Photobacterium sp. TLY01. Next base: position 6,947 of record NZ_CP090364.1, on the reverse strand, counting down.
AAAAAGGCACGCCGGGCGAGGAAACCTTTATCTGTCCACTGCCGCTCTACCACATCTATGCCTTTACAGTGAACATGATGGGCTTATTCTATCTGGGCGCGCAAAACGTGCTGATCCCGAATCCGAGGGATATCGAAGGCTTTATCAAAACCCTGCAAGCCCACCGCTTTACCGGTTTTGCCGGCATCAACACCCTGTTTGTCGGCTTGTGCCAGCACCCGGAATTCAGAAAACTGGATTTCAGCGCCCTGAAAATCACCTTTTCCGGCGGCGCAGCCCTGACAGGCAAAGCGTTCGAGCTGTGGCAATCCATCACAGGCTGCACCATCACCGAGGGCTGGGGGCTGACAGAAACTTCACCGGTATCGACACTCAACAACTTCGACTGCCAACAAATCAACAGCGTCGGAGTGCCGCTCATTAATACTGTGGTTGAAGTCTGGGACGAGAATCACCGGCCGTTGCCTCAGGGCGAAGTGGGCGAGCTGGTGATCAAAGGCCCGCAGGTCATGCAGGGGTACTGGCAGCGGCCGGATGAGACCGCCAAAGTGCTGGTCAACGGCTTCGTCAAAACCGGCGATCTGGGTTTGATTACAACAGAAGGTTACATCAAGATAGTCGATCGCCTCAAAGACATGATCATCGTCTCTGGCTTTAACGTGTATCCGAACGAGATTGAAGAAGTGTTGTGTCGCCACCAACATATTGTCGAAGCGGCTGTGGTCGGTGAGACCGATGACAAAACCGGCGAGGCAGTCCATGCGCACATCACCACGTCCGCCCGGTTAGACGAAGCCGAGATCATCGCCTTTTGCCGCGAGCACCTCACGGCTTACAAGATCCCCAAGCGTATTTCCGTGCATCAGGAATTACCCAAATCGACTGTCGGTAAAATTCTGCGTCGTGAATTGCGCCCGGCCTGATTCACCAGCTTAACCCGCATAAAAAACGCCGCTCTGTCTGAGCGGCGTTCGTCAATCAAGTATGTGCAATCCGTTATACCGATTACACATCCAGATTGGCATTCAGGGCGTTCTCTTCTATGAACTGACGACGCGGTTCAACGTGATCACCCATCAGGGTCGTAAACAGCTCATCAGCAGCCACTGCATCGTTGATCGTCACCTGCATCATGCGACGCGAGTTCGGATCCATGGTGGTTTCCCACAACTGATCCGGGTTCATCTCACCCAGACCTTTGTAACGCTGACGGCTCAGACCACGGGTCGAATCTTTAATCAGCCACTCCAGTGCCATCTTAAAGCTGTCAACCGGTTGCTTGCGCTCACCGCGCTGAACATAGGCCGTCTCTTCCAGCAAGTCACACAGTGCTTCAGACAAGTCAGCCAGCTTAGCGTACTCTTTCGAGTGCAGCAGATCGTAGCTCAGCGGATACTGATAATCGACACCATGGGTACGCACCACAATCTTCGGCAGCCAGGCGTTATGCTCCGTGTCCTGGAACACTTCATAACCGTAATGGCTCTCACCGGTTTGCTTGCTGTTCAGGGCATCCACCACCCCTTTGACCCAGGCTTCCACCTGTGCCTGATCCGCCAGTTGCGCTTCACCCAGACGCGGCTGGTAGGTCAGCTCATTGAGCAGCAGTGTCGGGTAACGACGGCTCATACGCTCAATCAGTTTCACCGCACCATTGTATTGCTTGACCAGGGTTTCCAGCGCCAGGCCGGAAATGGCCGGTGCACTGTCGCTGGTGAACAGAGAGGCATTTTCCAGTGCCAGAGCCACCTGGAACTGGTTCATGTCTTCATCGTCTTTGATGTACTGCTCTTGCTTGCCCTTCTTCACTTTGTACAGTGGCGGCTGGGCAATATAAATGTGACCCCGTTCGATCAGCTCAGGCATCTGACGGTAGAAGAAAGTCAGCAGCAGCGTCCGGATGTGCGAACCATCGACGTCGGCATCGGTCATGATGATGATGCTGTGGTAACGCAGTTTGTCCGGGTTGTACTCGTCGCGGCCGATACCACAACCCATGGCCGTGATCAGCGTGGCGACTTCCTGTGACGACAGCATTTTGTCGAAACGGGCTTTTTCGACGTTGAGGATCTTACCTTTCAGCGGCAGAATCGCCTGATTCTTACGGTTTCTGCCCTGCTTGGCGGAACCACCGGCCGAGTCACCCTCCACAATGTAAAGTTCAGACAGCGCCGGGTCTTTTTCCTGGCAATCGGCCAGTTTGCCGGGCAGGCCGGCTAAATCGAGCGCGCCTTTACGGCGGGTCATTTCACGGGCACGACGCGCCGCTTCGCGGGCACGGGACGCATCGATAATCTTGCTGCAGACAATCTTGGCATCAGTCGGGTTTTCCAGCAGGTATTCACTCAGCTTCTCACCCATGGCCGATTCAACCGCCGGTTTCACTTCGCTCGACACCAGCTTGTCTTTGGTCTGGCTGGAGAATTTCGGATCCGGCACTTTTACCGACACCACAGCGGTCAGACCTTCACGGGCATCGTCACCTGAGGTCGCCACTTTGGCTTTCTTGGTGTAACCCTCGGCATCCATGAAATTGTTCAGGGTCCGGGTCAGTGCGCCGCGGAAACCGGCCAGGTGGCTACCCCCATCGCGTTGCGGGATGTTATTGGTGAAGCAGTAAATGTTTTCCTGGAAGCTGTCGTTCCACTGCATCGCCACTTCAACAGAAATACCGTCTTCACGCTCATAGGCAAAGTGGAACGCTTTCGGGTGAATCGGCGTTTTATTGCGGTTCAGGTGTTCAACGAACGCACGAATCCCGCCTTCATACATAAAGTGGTCTTGCTTGCCGTCACGCTCGTCGCTCAGCTTAATCGAGACACCAGAGTTCAGGAAAGACAGTTCGCGCAGACGCTTGGCCAGAATCTCATAGTGGAAAGTGGTATCGGTAAAAATCGTGTCACTCGGCCAGAAGCGGATCCGAGTCCCGGTCCGGTCTGAATCACCAATCACTCCCAGAGGTGCCTGGGGTTCACCCAGATGATACACCTGCTGGTGGATATGGCCGTGGCGGTGAATCGTCAGTTCCAGTTTGTCTGACAGGGCGTTTACAACCGACACGCCCACGCCGTGCAGACCACCGGAAACTTTATAAGAGTTATCATCGAACTTACCGCCGGCGTGCAGGACTGTCATGATCACTTCAGCGGCGGACACCCCTTCTTCCGGGTGCATGTCCGTCGGGATACCCCGACCATCATCGCTGACAGAGACCGAGCCATCCTCATGAATCGTGACGACGATATCTTCACAATGACCAGCAAGAGCTTCGTCGATAGAGTTATCGACGACCTCAAAAACCATGTGGTGCAAACCTGTACCGTCATCCGTATCGCCGATGTACATACCCGGACGCTTACGTACCGCATCAAGACCCTTTAATACCTTGATACTTGATGAATCGTAATTGTTGGACATTGAGTTACTCTCGCTTTAATTATCTTGCGGTTATTTTACCCTGTTCGACATGAAACATCTTGCCCTTTTCGGCCTTCATATCGCCCAGTTGCTCCTCACTGATGGCACTGATGACCACCTGAGCCTGAGTATCGTGTAATCCCTTTGCCAGCAAGGCACGTTTGCTGCTGTCGAGTTCTGAGGCAAAGTCGTCAATCAGGTAAAGGCACTGCTTGCCTGTTGCCTGACGCAGCTGCTGCCCCTGTGCCAGTCGCAGCGCACACATCAAGAGTTTCAGCTGGCCGCGGGACAGGACATCGTCCACAGGCATGGCTGACACCTTGAGCCGCAGATCCGCTTTATTGGGGCCGCTGACGGTATAGCCGAGCTGCAGATCGCGCTCAAAGTTGGCGGCCAGCAGCTCGCGGTAAGGGGTCGTTTTTTCCCAGCCACGGTAGTAGCCAAGCTGAATCTCGTATTCCGGCAGAAAATCTGCACAGAAGGCGCTGGCCTGCTCACGCAGGGCATCGATGTAATCACGGCGCCAGCCGTCAATCACTTCTGCCAGTTGCGCCAGCTCCTGATCCCAGTAACTGAGTTCCCGGTAACTGCGCGCGGTTTTCAGCAGCGCATTGCGCTGCCTGGTCAGCCTTTTTACCCGGCTCCAGGCCTGATAAAAACGCGGTTCCACGTGAAACACCCCCCAGTCGATAAACGCACGACGGTACTTGGGGCCACCGACCATCAGCTCGAACCCTTCCGGGGTGATCAGCTGCAACGGCAGAATCTGCGCCAGCTGTGCCACTTTCTGGCCAGTCTGGCCGGCTATTTTAACCTGAGTCGTACCATCCCGCTGCTTTCTGATCCCCAGCGGTCGCTCCAGATCACCTTTCATTTCACCGTCTGCATGTACCCGGCCATGCAGCACCAGCTCATCCTGACCATGGCGGATAATCCGGCTGGTCAGGTGACTGCGAAAAGAGCGACCATGGCCGAGAAAATAGATGGCTTCCAGCAAACTGGTTTTCCCGCTGCCATTGGCACCAACCAGAAAATTGAAACCATCGGACAAGGTGAGATCACATGCCTCAAGATTACGAAAATCTTTAACTATAAATCGCGTTAACGCCATGGGTTAGAGCCGGATCGGCATGACCACATACAGCGCATCACTGTCAGCAACATCTTCAATCAGGGTACTGGCTGTCGCATCCGTCATCGAAATCCGCACCTGATCGCATTTCAGGGTATTGAGCACATCCAGGATATAACTGACATTAAAGCCAATCTCCAGCTCATCGCCCTGGAAGTCGACATCCAGCACTTCTTCCGCTTCTTCCTGCTCCGGGTTGTTGGCAGTGATCCGCATTTCATTGTTGCTGAGGTTCACCCGCACGCCACGGAATTTCTCATTCGATAAAATAGCGGCACGGGAAAAGGCCTGGCGCAGTTCCTCACAGCTGGCTTGCAGAAACTTGCTGCTATTTTGCGGCAACACACGGCGATAATCCGGGAAACGGCCATCAACAAGCTTGGAGGTGAAAATGAAATTATTGACCACGGCACGCAGGTTCGACTGGCCAATCTGCAGCACCACCTCAGCGTCCGGGCTGTCGAGCAAGCGCATGAGCTCCATCACCCCTTTACGTGGCAGGATGATTTGCTTGCCCGGCATGTCGCTGCCGGTTTCCACAGTGCAGACCGCCATCCGGTGCCCGTCGGTGGCCACAGATCGCAGCTGTTGACCGTCGGTTTCCATCAGCATCCCGTTCAGGTAATAACGCACATCCTGATTGGCCATGGAAAACTGGGTGCTTTCGATCAGCTGACGTAACTGGCCCTGCGCCAAATGCAGTTCGACCTCGCTTTGCCAGTCTTCAATATTGGGAAAGTCGCTGGCCGGCAGCGTCGTCAGTGAGTAACGACTACGGCCCGAGCGCAGCAGCAGTCTGTCACTCTGCAATTCAATCTTGAGCTGCGCACTGTCTGGCAGTCCGCGGCAGATATCAAGAAATTTACGGGCCGGTACAGTGGTCGCTCCCGGCTCCCAATCGCCGTCCAGGGCCAGATTGGCCACCAGCTCGACCTCCAGATCGGTCGCGGTTAAAGACAACTTGCCCGCTTCTACCTGCAGTAACAGGTTGCCGAGGATCGGCAGCGCCGGACGGCCACCCAGGGCACCGTTTACCTGCTGCAGCGGTTTAATGAGATGTTCTCGTTCAACGGAAAATTTCATATTACGACGACAATGTCCTGATCAGGTTAGAGTAATCTTCTTTAATATCATGACTTTCTTCACGCAGCTGTTCAATTTTACGACAGGCGTGAAGCACAGTGGTATGGTCGCGGCCGCCAAAGGCATCCCCGATTTCCGGCAAGCTGTGGTTGGTCAGCTCTTTGGCCAGCGCCATCGCCATCTGACGGGGACGGGCCACCGAACGGGAACGGCGCTTGGAGAGCATATCAGCCATCTTGATTTTGTAGTACTCGGCCACTGTCTTTTGAATGTTATCAATGGTGACCAGCTTTTCCTGCAGCGCCAGTAAGTCGCGCAGCGCTTCGCGGACAAAATCAATCGTGATCGCCCGGCCGGTAAAATTGGCATTGGCAATCACCCGGTTCAGCGCCCCTTCCAGCTCACGTACGTTCGAGCGCAGGCGTTTGGCAATAAAGAAAGCCACTTCGTCGGCCAGACGAATATTGTGGTCTTCGGCCTTTTTCATCAGGATTGCCACCCGGGTTTCCAGCTCCGGCGGTTCAATCGCGACGGTCAGCCCCCAGCCAAAGCGGGACTTCAGGCGATCTTCTACCCCGCTGATCTCACGCGGGTAACGGTCTGAGGTCAGGATGATCTGTTGGTTCCCTTCCAGCAGCGCATTGAAGGTGTGGAAAAACTCTTCCTGCGAGCGCTCTTTATTGGCAAAGAACTGAATATCATCGATCAGCAGGGCATCGACGCTGCGGTAATAGCGTTTAAATTCTTCAATCGCATTGTTCTGCAAGGCTTTGACCATGTCCTGCACAAAACGCTCAGAATGCATGTACACCACTTTGGCGTTCGGTTTGCGATCGGCAATGGCGTTCCCCACCGCATGCAGCAAGTGGGTTTTACCCAGACCGGTACCACCATAGAGGAATAACGGGTTGTACGCCGCGCCCGGGTTATCGGCCACCTGGCGACAGGCAGCCAGACCCAGCTGATTCGATTTACCTTCAACAAAATTGTTGAAGTTATGTTTCGGGTTGACGTTGGAGCGGTAGCCCTTTTGCGATTCCGGCTGAACCGGCGATGGTGCCGGCTCCCAGGTCGGTGACGGCGGATCGATCTTCTCCCCGCTCACCACAGCAGCGGGCTGAGGCGGCGGCACAGTCACAGGTTTGCTGCCGACTTCGAACCGCAGCATTGGAGTATCCGCACCGCAGAATTCATTTAACAGGCGGTTGATACTATTGAGGTACTTATCCCGTACCCAGTCCAACACAAATCGGTTCGGGGCGAACAAGGTCAAGGTGTTGTCGTTTAACTCGGCCTGTAGCGGACGAACCCACAT